>JACRPQ010000010.1 GCA_016223135.1 Chloroflexota bacterium
CATGAACTCTGACACCGCGTACTTCGGCGGTATCTCCACTACCAGATGCACATGGTCTGGCTGCACATTCAACTCCAACACAACTACCTGTTCCTTTTGTTTGCACAACTGATACACCTGTTGCCTGACATATTCAACTATCGCATCTTTGAAGATCCGATACCGATACTTCGGACAAAATACAATATGGTACTTGCACTCATACAACGAATGTGATAACTTCCTAAATCGTGAGGTCATGATGGGTCTCCTTTGGATTGTTGCACACCTTCCAGGGTGACCCATCATACCCACATCCAATTACCTTTCACGGTAGAACCTTTTCATGGGACTCACTGCCGTAGGCAGTGGTTTTTTTCTCTAATAAACAGAGACCGGCTAAAACCCGGTCTCTGTGTTTTGGAGTTTTTCCATGTGTAGTTGACGTTCTTTGATTACCTTACACTTTGATTCGGGACGCTGAAAAACGCAGACGAGCGCAGATTTTTAAGCGCAACCGCCAAGAAAATCAAGAAGAATCAGCGTTTTCAGCGATCATCTGCGTCCAAATTTTGAAAGTGTAAGGTAATCGGTGACGTTCTCTAACGTCAACTACGCATCCAATGCCTGGCGCAGGTCTTCGAGCAGGTCATCCTTGTGTTCGATGCCGACGGAGAGGCGAACCAGAGCGGGGTCAACATCAAGTTGCGAACCGGCGACGGAGAGATGGGTCATGGCGGCGGGGACTTCGATGAGCGATTCGACGCCGCCCAGCGATTCGGCAAGGGTGAAGATTTTTGTGGCTTCAGCCACTCGAACGGCGGCTTCGCGTCCACCTTTGACGAGAAAGGAAATCATCCCGCCGCCGTTTTTCATTTGCCGCCGGGCGATGTGATATTGCGGATGGCTCTCGTGGAAAGGGTAGATGAGTTTTTCCACTTTGGGGTGCGATGCCAGGAAGTCGGCGATTGCGGCGGCGTTTTCGAAGTGACGGTCCATGCGCAGGGGGAGGGTTTTGATGCCGCGCAGGACGAGGAAGGAGTCCATCGGTCCAAGCACGGCGCCGACGGCGTTTTGCAGGAAATAAAGCCGCTCGGCGAGTCCCTTGTCTTTGACGATGACCGCGCCGCCGACCACGTCGGAGTGACCGCCGAGGTATTTGGTCATGGAGTGGACGACGATGTCCGCGCCAAGTTCGAGCGGACGCTGAAGGTAAGGGGTGGCGAAGGTATTGTCCACGACGAGCAGGGGCTTGTTGGGGTGGGCGTGGACGACTTCCGCCGCGGCGCGGATGTCGGTGATGCGGAGCAGGGGGTTGGTGGGCGTCTCCAGCCAGACGAGGCGTGTGTGAGGGGTTAAGGCGTCAGCGACAGATTCAGGATCGGTGGTGTCCACAAAGTCGAAGTCCAAGCGGAAGCGGCGGAGGACTTTGTCGAAGAGGCGGAAGGTGCCGCCGTACACGTCGTTGCCTGCCAGGACGTGTGAGTCCGCATCCAGCAGACGCAGTACGGTATCGGTGGCGGCGAGACCCGAAGCGAAAGCCAAGCCATAAGCGCCGCCTTCGAGTGCGGCGAGACAGTTTTCGAGGGCGAAGCGGGTGGGATTTTTGGTGCGCGAGTATTCGTATCCCTGGCGCGGTTTGCCGACGCCATCCTGTTTGTAGGTGGAGGTAAGATAGACGGGCGTCATCACCGCGCCGTTGTTGGGGTCGGGTTCCTGCCCGGCGTGAATGGCGAGGGTTTCAAATTTCATTGAGTCTCCTTGGAAAGGTGTTGGTTGTTCCAAACGTATTGCATTTGGCGGGCGGTGCGGAGGGCGAGTTCCTTGCCCGCCAGTTTTGCGACGAGATGCAGAGCCATTTCGATTCCCGCCGAGATGCCCGCCGAGGTGACGACGCGACCGTTGTCAACCCAGGGAACATCTTCTTTTATATCGAGCGTGGGAAACATGGCGCGCAAGTCGGGAATGTCCTCCCAGTGTGTGGTGCAAGATTTATCTTGCAACATCCCCGCTTTTGCCAGCAGGAACGCGCCGGTACAGACGGATGCGGTGAGTTGAATGCTGTTTGCGGTTTTCCGAATCCATTCAATGACGGCGGGTTTTTCCAACTCGGCGGTATGAACTCCGCCGGGGATAATCAGCACATCGAGGCGGGGATGATTTTGAATGGTATAGTGCGGCTGGACTTTGAAGTCTGCCCGGGCGTGGATCAAACCTTCTCGTTCGGCAATCAGGCTTACGTCGAAGAGTGAAGCGCCGGGCTTCTGCCGGGCGTGAACACGGCTGGCGGTGGTGAATACTTCAAAAGGACCGGCAAAGTCCAGCACTTCTGCATTGTCGTAAAGGTAAATTCCAATGTTCATGAGGCGTCTCTATACCTTGAGATTTCGGACATTTGACTCTGTCCAAAAAAATTATCCACGAGACACACGAATTTTCACGAAAAAGAGAAAAGAATTCGTGCTTCTTCGTGGAGCAACGAGTAATTCAAGTTTATTATACGAGGAAATATGACCAAAACCATTCTGGCTGTGCTTGCTCATCCCGATGACGAGTCGTTTGGCATGGGCGGAACGCTTGCCCTGTATGCCCGCAAGGGGTATGACGTGTACTATGTCTGCGCCACGCGCGGCGAGGCGGGGTCGGTGGATGAGGAGCATCTCAAGGGGTACAAAGATACCGCTGAACTGCGCACGGATGAACTGATGCGCGCCGCGAAAATTTTGGGATTGAAGGATGTCTTCTTCCTGGGTTATCGGGATTCGGGGATGCCGGGCATGGAAGCGAACAAACATCCCGACGCGCAAATCAATCATCCGATTGAGGAGGTGGCGGGGCGCGTCGTGCGCTTCATTCGGGACCTCAAACCGGACGTGGTATTGACCTTTGACCCAATTGGCGGCTACAAGCATCCCGACCACATTCACATTCAACGTGCGACGACGCTCGCCTTTGAAAGAGCGGACGACGCTTCGTTCCACCCCGAGGCTGGCGCTCCTTTCAAACCGCGCGCTCTCTACTATCATGTCTTCCCGCGCTGGTTTCTCAAATGGATGACGCGCCTGATGCCGCTCCTGGGCAAGGACCCGCGCAAGTGGGGGCGCAACGGCGATATTGACCTGACCGAACTGGTGGTGGATTTTCCCGTCCATGCCAGCGTGGACATCCGTTCTGTGGCGGAGGTCAAGCGCAGGGCGGGGGAACAGCACGCCTCACAGGGCGGCATCCAAATGCGGCGCGGATTGATGGGTTTCATGGTGAAGGTCTTTGGCGAACATGAGGATTACATGCAAGTCTATCCGCCTGTAAACGGGAGTTTCAAACGGAAAAGCGATTTATTCGACGGTATTTGATTGCCTTACACCTTCAAAATTTGGACGCAGATGAACGCTGAAAACGCTGATTCTTCTTGATTTTCTTGGCGGTTGCGCTTAAACATCTGCGTTCGTCTGCGTTTTTTATGGCTTTCTCATTATCGCTTGATGGAATCAATTTTTGTACACGGATCGCACGGATGATACGGAATTCTCCGTGAAAAACGGAAAGAAATCCGTTCATTCCGCGAAATCCGTGTACAAAGAAGACTCGCATCCAGACTTTGAGAAAACCATATCTGCGTTTTTCAGTGTCCCGAATCAAGGTGTAAGGTAATCAACGATGCGTAATTTGCGGCGCGCCCTCTACATAGCCGGCGGCTGGGAACTATTCCAGCCGCTGTTTCGTTAATGTGGGAAAGGTAAACCATGCTACAATTTTTACAACGCCTATGACCATTCCAAACTCATCCCCACCCCCTGTCCGTCGTTTTGACCTGCCGCGTGTGTTGGCAGTGCTGTTTCGTCCGCGTGCGGCGTTTTCCGAGATGGCTTCAGAAGCGCGCGCCGTCTGGTCCACGCCCATGATTCTTCTGACGATTACGGCGGCGCTGGTCGTCATTGTGCGCGGATATTTGCAAACCCGCGCCGCCATGATGGGCGCAATCGAACTTCCACTCGGCTGGGAAGGGTGGACACCGGATATGCAGAACAGTTACATGCAGGCGCAGCAAATCCAGCAGGGACCGGTCTATATGTATGTCATGCCGCTGTTTGGCTCTCTGACCGCTCTATGGCTGGGGTGGCTGGCGCTCGCCGCTCTTTTGCACCTCGGTTCCACGTTGTTTGGCGGGCGCGGCACCATGCAGAGCGCGTTGAATGTGGTTGGCTGGGCAAGCCTGCCCTTCGCCTTGCGCGACCTCCTGCGCGCCGCCTACATGCTCCTCGCCCAGCACACCATTACGAGCCCCAGCCTTTCCGGGTTTGCTTCCAGCGGCGGTCTGCTGTACCACCTCCTCGCGCGCACCGACCTGTTCTTTCTCTGGTACCTCATTTTGCTGATTCTCGGCTTTGCCATTGTAGATAGCCTCCCGCGCGGCAAAGCATTTGCCAATACTTTTATTGTAGTTGCGCTGTCGCTGCTGGCGCAGGCGTGGCTGGCGGTGTTTGCTTCCAACATTGGCGGCGGCGGCATCCAGCGACCGTTCTTTTAGGCAGAAAAAGCGCCAGCAAGGACGTTCTCTAACGTCCTGCCAAAAGGGTATATCAATTCCATTCATGAACCAGCCATTTATCCGTGTATCGGGTTTGAAAAAATATTACCAGATGGGCGGCACCACCGTCCGCGCGTTGGACGGCGTGGATTTGGAAATCGAGCCGCATTCCTTCACCGTCGTCATGGGTCCCTCCGGTTCGGGCAAAAGCACGCTGCTCTATCTGCTCGGCGGTCTGGACCGCCCCACCGCCGGCGAAATTTGGGTGGACGGTCAATCCCTGAACGATGTGGACGAAAACTCCCTTGCCCTTTTTCGGCGGCGGACGATTGGCTTCGTCTTCCAGTCCTTCAATCTCATTCCCAGCATGACCGCCAGAGAAAACGTTGCCTTCCCCATGCAGTTTGCGGGGGCGAATCCGCGCAAGCGTGATGAACAGGCGGACTTTCTCTTGAAACAGGTGGGACTCGGCGACCGCGCCTCGCACCGCCCCACCGAACTTTCCGGCGGACAACAGCAGCGCGTCGCCATTGCCCGGGCGCTGGTCAACGACCCCAAACTTATCCTCGCCGATGAACCGACCGGCAACCTCGATACCGCCAGCGGCGCAGCGATTATGCAATTGCTCTCCGACTTGCACCGCTCCGGGCGGACTGTGCTGGTCGTCACCCACGACGCCCGCATGACGCGCTTTGCCACTCGTCAAATCTACCTGCTCGACGGGCGGGTGGTCAGTGAAGCGGAGTATCAGTCCGCCGTCTTGGAAGTCGCTTCCCCTGCATAGCCTTCGCAAATTTGGAGAAATTGCGCTAGAGAGCGCAATCTACGCGAGTTTTTCGTGATCTGTTGAACTTTGGAGAAATATGAAACGTAAACTCTTTCGCCTCATTTCCTTGTTGTTGGGTGCCATTTTGGTTGCGGGATTGCTGCCTCATACCGCCTATGCGGCAGACCTGTTCTCGATTTCTCCCACCACCATCGTCAATAACGTGAGCAATACCATCACCGTGACCGGCGCCGGCTTCGATGCCACGGCTGTCGTTTTACTGGATGGGACGTCATTGAGCACAACCTTTGTGGACGCCAATACGCTACAAGCGCTTGTGCCTGCCGGTGTTGCCGCCGGTTCTTATACAATTACTGTCAGTCTCTCGGGAGGACCTGCAAACGGATTTGCTGTATTGACCATCCTGGCTCCCACTCCTACTCCCACAACAGCCCCTCTGCCCTTTGCCCGCCCGCAGTTTGCGGTGTACACCTCGAAACTGACGGGCAATGTAAGAACCGGCGGCGATGTCACCTTGAAGGTACATATGGAAAACGTGGGAAAGTCCACTGCTTATAACACGCAAGCCACGTTCACCTCCTCCGACCTGCTCGCTACGAAGACCGGCGGGATTGCGGTGGTTGGAACAGTTGATTTTGACCAGGAAGTGGAAGTCAGCCAAACCTTCTACGTCTCTGCTCAAATCAGCGGGCGAAGCGTCCTCGTGGTGGATATGACGCTCACTTACTACGACTCGCAGGGAACCAGTTACTCCGACAAATTTACGCTCTCCCTGCCGGTTAGCGGCGGAACGGTCTCCAGCGGAGGCGGCTCTGTCCTTCCCACCGCCACGCCAACAGGGGTGAAAACCTCCCAGTTGGTGATTACAGGCTACTCGTCCAGCGTGGATCCGCTTCAGCCGGGCGAGCAGTTTGCCCTGAAGATGACCGTTCAGAATGTTGGCAACGCCAACGCCCAGCGCATCACTATGATTGTGGGTGGTGGTTCGAGCGGCGGCGGAGGGACGGCTGTGCCGGGCGGTGTTTCAGGCGGCAGCGGCGATTTTTCGAATTTTGCGCCGGTGGGTGCGTCGAATGTGCAGTCGCTGGGCGATCTCAAAGCCGGGGAAAAGATAGATGCGGTGCAGAACCTGGTGGTGAATGTTTCGACGAATCCGGGCGCGTATCCTTTGCGCGTCACGTTTTCGTATCTAAACGACAAGAACGAAGTCATTTCCGATGAGCAGGTTATCACCCTGCTGGTGTATGGATTGCCAAATGTCAATGTAAGCTTCTACCGTCCGCCCGACCCATTCGTTGCCGGTCAGCCGGGAATGCTTCCGATTCAAATTGTCAATGTGGGCAGGCGCTTTGCCGTGTTGGGCGATGTGAAGGTGACCACCGAGGGCGGAATCATCGAGAACGGCACCAGCCTCGTCGGTCCGCTGGATGCGGGCGGCTTCTTTACGCTGGATGCCATGCTAACGCCCGATCAGCCGGGAACGCTCACGCTCAACGTGACGATTGACTACGTGGACGACTTCAACCAGCCGCGCACCCTCGAACGAACGCTCGAAGTGGAAGTGATGGAGGCGTTTGTTGACCCTTCGCTCGAACCGTCCTCGGGCGGCGGTGACGGGATGGACGGCGGGGAAGTCCTTGTGGAAGAGGAAACAACCTTGCATAAAATCTTCCGCTTCATCAAAGGTTTACTTGGCTTGGATAGCGCCTGGCCCGTCTGGCAGCCGCCCGGCGGAGGCGGCGGGGTGGAAGAAGTACCCGTCGAACCGCTTCCGCTTCCACCCGGAAAAGGATAGTCATGCGGTTTCTTGACCTGCTTCGTCTCATCTTTGGGAATCTCAGCCGCCGCAAAGCGCGCGTGGCGTTGACCGCCATCGGCGTGGTCATCGGCACGGCGGCAGTGGTGATTCTCGTTTCGCTGGCGATTGGCTTGCAAAGAAACGCCAACGAGCAGCTCTATGGCATCGGCGACCTGACGCAAATTCAGGTCATGCCGTCGTTTGGAGAAGGTCCCGTGATGGTCGGTCCAGGCGGAGGTGGCGATGGAGGCGGAGGCGGTTCGTCCCAAACCAGACTGCTCACCAATCAGGCGTTGGAAGAATTGCGCGCCATTCCTGGAGTCGAATGGGTGAGTCCGCGCGAGTTCTTAATGGCGGGCGGCATGGTGCGTTATCGAAAACTGGAAGGCTGGGTAACCATCATTGGTGTGGATGTGAAGGACCTTGCCAGCCTGGGCATGGAGGCAGCGCAGGGGGATACGGCGCTCGGACGCTCGATTATCGTCATTGGTCCGATGGTCGCCAATAATTTCTACGATCCCCGCCTCCGCCCGGGACAGGAGCCGCCCCCTCCGCCCGATTTATACGACCAGCAGATTCAATTCATCGTCTCCAAATGGGATGCGCAGGGAAATGAAACGCGCAAGAACCTCAGCCTGCGCGTGACTGGCGTACTTAAGGAAACGCGCAGCGAATCGGATTGGACGATTTACATGCCGCTCGAACAGGTCAAGGCGTTGAACGAATGGGCGCAGAACCGTCGCATCAATTACAACAAAGAGGGGTACAGCCAGGTCATCGTCAAAGTCCGTGACGTAAATCAGGTGCTGGATATTGCCGACCAGATTACCGAGATGGGCTTTCAAGCATACACGCCCCAATCGTTCGTGCAGGGCATCAATAATTTCTATATCATCCTGCAGGTCATCTTTGGCGGCGTGGGCGCGATTGCCCTGCTGGTCGCCGCCATCGGCATTGCAAACACAATGGCAATGTCCATCCTGGAGCGGACGCGCGAAATTGGTCTGATGAAAGCGGTGGGGGCAACCAACCGTAATGTGTTGGCAATTTTCCTCGGCGAGGCTTCGGGCATTGGTTTCCTCGGCGGGTTGGGCGGCGTTCTCATTGGCTGGCTGGCTGGGCAGGTCATTAATGTGATGGCGGTTGTGTATCTTTCCAATCAGGCGGGGCAGCAGGGCGGCATTCCGCCCAGCGTGGCGGTGTACACGCCTGTATGGCTGCCGGTCTTTGCCCTGATTTTTTCCACCCTGGTTGGCATGTTCTCTGGTCTTTATCCTGCTCTGCGCGCCGCCACCATGATCCCCGTCATGGCGCTCAAATACGAGTAACGTTTCGTTTTGCCTGTATCTTCCCCCTGCAAAATCAAACTTCCCACATCTGGCGCTTGACAGTTTAGAACATAAGTTCTAAACTATGACTATCGTCAACTAATTTAACGAGAGGAGAATGCAATGTCCAAGCATAACGTTGTTCATGTGGAGATCCCTGCCGCAGACTTGGAAGCGACGGGCAGGTTCTATCAGGCGTTGTTCGGCTGGAAGATTCAGCACGTGCCGGAGATGAACTACACCCTGTGGGAGGATGGCAGCGGTTCAGGCGGCGGGTTTCCGCAGGTTTCCGCTGAAAATCCCGCCGGACAAGTGTTGGTTTATATTGACAGTGACGACATCGAAGCCGACTTGAAAAAGGTCGTGCAGCTCGGCGGCAAGGTGCTTCATCCCAAGACGGAAATTCCGCAAACGGGCTGGTTTGGCGTTTTTCAGGACCCCACTGGCAACGTCCTGGCGCTTTACACCAGCATGAATCCCCAATTTAACAAATGAGTCCACTGCAAAAGCTCACCGCGGAGACGCGGAGAGCGCAGAGTTTTTTTCATTTTGTATATCTCCGTGTGCTCTGCGGCTCGGCGGTAAACGACCTTTTTGCAGTAAAGCCACAAATAATCAAGCAGGCGCTCTTTAGCGCAAGGACATGAATAATATGGATACAAGGTTCCCTGCCTTTCATCCGAACCCCGGCAAGCAGGGTGTCAACATCGAAAAAGAGAAATACGACTTGATGAGGAGCGCCATCCTTGAAGTATTGAAGGCGCGCGGTCCCATGACCTTCATGAAGTTGAATATGGCGGTTGAGGAAAAACTCAAAGGCAGGTTCGAAGGTTCGATCCCTTGGTATTACGTCACCGTCAAACTCGATATGGAAGCGCGCGGCGAAATCCGCCGTGTTCCCAAGGCGAAGCCGCAAACCATTGAACTGGTGTGAGCATAACGTCCCGAAGCAGCCTTCGGGACGTTATGTTTGCGGGGTAAAATCGGCGCATGTCTCTTCCTCCCGATTTTCTCAACGAACTCCGCAAGCACTTCACGGGCGATCTTCGTTTTGACGCCGCTTCCCGCATCCTCTACAGCACCGATGCCTCACTGTACCAGATCGAGCCGCTCGGCGTTGCCCTTCCCAAAACCCAGGACGACTTGCATGCCGCCGTCGAACTCGCCGCAAAATACAAAGTTCCCATCCTGCCGCGCGGATCGGGTTCCTCCCTCGGCGGTCAGGCAATTGGACACGCCCTCATTCTGGATTTCTCCCGCTGGCTGGATGCCATCCTCGAAATTGACCCCGAATCCCGAACCGCCACCCTCGAACCGGGCGTCGTTCTCGCGGACCTGAATGCTGCCGCCGCCAAATTCGGCTTGACCTTCGGTCCCGACCCTGCCTCCGCAGAACGCGCCACCATGGGCGGCGTAATCGGCAACAACGCCACCGGCGCACATTCCATCCTCTATGGCATGAGCGCGGATCACATCCTGTCCGCCGATGTCATCCTGAGCGATGGGAGCCTGGCGGTGTGGGGGGAGGTCAGGGAGCAGTTATCAGTAAACAGTGAGCAGTTGTCAGTAAGAGGGGTGCAGGCGGCGATACTTTCGGCGGTGGCAATGATACGGGGGAAATATGCCGATGCCATCAAACAGAATTTTCCCAAACCTTGGCGCAACTCGGCGGGCTATCGCTTGAATTATCTTTTGCCCTGGTCTCCATCTGCGCCTCCGCGCTGGAACGCCGATCACTGGTCGTTGACCACTTCCTATCCTCCCATAGAACCAAACACCATCAATCTCGCTCCTCTGCTTGCCGGCTCCGAAGGTACCCTTGCTGTGATCCGCCGTATGAAAGTGAACCTTGTCCCCAAGCCGAAACATACGATTCTGGGCGTGTTGTCGTATCAAAGCATCGCCGAAGCCTGCGACGATGTTCCGCGCCTGTTGGGATTCAAACCGAGCGCCATCGAGTTGATTCCGCAAATGATTTTGCGGTTGGCGCGCAGCGTCCCGGCGTATGCGCGTCAGATGGGGTGGGTGGCGGGTGATCCGGCTGCGGTGTTGGTCGTTGAATTTGCCGGAGACAGGCTTGAGGTCCTGAAAGAAGCGGTTCGTGCTCTCGATGCGGGACGCGGGGCGTTGCTCACCATCGCCGAATCCAAAGAAGAACAGGCGCGCGTGTGGAACGTCCGCAAGGTGGGATTGGGCATCCTCGACTCGCGTCCGCAGGCGGCGAGACCTGCGGCGTTCATCGAAGACTGCGCCATCCCTGTGGAGAATTTGGGCGAGTTTGTGCGTGAGGTTGAGCGGATCATGGCGGCGCACGGCACAGAGGGCGGTATCTACGCTCACGCCTCGGCGGGATGTTTGCACATCCGCCCGGTGTTGAATCTGCTGACGGGTGAAGGCGTACGGGCGCTGCGAAGCATCGGCGAGCAGGTCTTTGCACTCACCATGCGGCTGGGCGGTTCGATGAGCAGTGAGCACGGCGACGGGCTGGCGCGCGGCGAATATATCGAGCGCACTTACGGCAGCGAAGTGACCGACGCCATGCGCCTGCTCAAACGCGCTGCTGACCCCGATAACCTGCTCAACCCGGGCAAACTCTTCGACGCGCCGCCCATGGATACGAATCTGCGTTACGGCGATGGGTATCAGGTTCAGGTTTGGGAGCCGTCCTTGCACTTCAATCACGAGCGCGGACTGGCGGGCGCCATTGAACAGTGCAACGGTCAGGGTGTGTGCCGCAAGGCGGCAGGCGTGATGTGTCCGTCGTTTCAGGCGACGCGGGAGGAGCAAAACTCCACGCGCGGCAGGGCGAATCTTCTGCGCGCGCTGATTACCAGTTACCAGTTACCAATTTTCCAAAAACCCGAACTCGAACAGGCAGTCTTCGCCGCCCTTGACCTTTGCCTCGCTTGCAAAGGCTGTAAAGCCGAATGTCCCAGCGGTGTGGATATGGCGAAGTTGAAATACGAGTTTGAAAGCGAATACTACAAATCGCACCGTCGCCCGCTGCGCGATTATCTCTTTGGGTATTTCGACCTCACGGCAAAGTTGGCTTCATCCATTGCGCCGCTGGCGAACGCGGTGACCAGTGTGCCGCTGTTCAGAAAGGCAATTGCGAAGGCGTTCGGAATCACGGCGCAGCGTCCGTTCCCGAAGTTCTCAGTGCAAAGGGCAAAAGTCAAAACCACGGTGCCACAGAGAGACGGAGAAAAGGCAATTTTTTTGTCCGATCCGTTTGGGCGGTATGTGGAGCCTGAAGTGGAACAGGCGGCGTTCGATGTGCTGGCGGCGTGCGGATGCGACGTTCATGTTCTACCCATTGTGGGGGCAGGGGCGTCGCTGCTTTCGAAGGGCTTTGTCGAAGCGGCGAAGCGTCAGGCGCGGCGGGTGCTGGATGCGTTGAATCAAATTGATCCGCAGCATGAGGCGGTGATTGTCGGCATTGAGCCGCCCGATATTTATTGTCTGAAGAACGATTACTTTGACCTCTTGCCCGAACGGCGGGACGAAATCGCTTCGATCTCCGCTCGAACCTGGCTCCTCGACGAGTATCTGATTCGTTCTGACGGCTTTCATGAATTGCGTGTAGCCAATAAGATAAAAACAAATAATACCTCGATAGCAAAACAAAAAATCCACTTTCAACCACATTGCCACCAACGTGCAGAGGGGCTGGCAGACGATGGTCTGCCCAGTGGAACGAGTGCAACGGTGGAACTGCTCCGTTTGTGCGGCTATGAGGTGGAGACACTGGACGCGGGCTGCTGCGGCATGGCAGGGACGTTTGGCTATGAAGCCGAGCATTACGAACTTTCGATGAAGGTAGGGGAGAAACTCTTCAATTCCAAATTTGGAATTCAGAATCCAGAAATTGTTTGCACGGGCGCGGCATGCCGAATGCAGGTTCGGCAGGGGATGGAGGCGGATGCGGTGCATCCAATTATGCTGGTCGCAAGGGCGTTGAGAGAGTAAAAAAACTAGCGACCCGACTGTTCCAAACACAAAAACCCTAAAAGACCTTTAGGGTTTTTCACGAGAGAAATGTACGGTAGAGAGAAAAAAACGTCCCGAAGACGTTCAACCTTCGGGACGTTTGACTCACTTGCTCACTTTCAGATATATCGTGCCTTCGAATTGCAAGGCGCACCATTTGCCCGGTTCGACCTCCACCCAAACACTGCGGGAACTTAGTTTTTTGCTCGTGAACACAGCGCCTTTGGCAATTTGTCCAATGATGGGATATTCGACCCCTGGTCCACTGCGGACATTAAGAGTCTCGAAGGTGACTTCAAATTTGAGGTCGGGCAGCGAGACGAAAGCAGCCTGTTCCGCACTTGTCGGGGTCTCAGGCGCGGTTGTCCCTGTCCCTCCGCTGGCGAAGTAGGGCATGGGATCCACGTAACCCTTGTAAGCAGGGTTTTCACCGTCAATCTTCAGACCAAAGTGCAGGTGCGGACCGGTGCTGGCGCCGGTGTTGTTGCTGTAGCCGATAAGTTGCCCTGCCTTTACCTTTTGCCCTGCCGCCACTGCCGCGCTGGCGAGATGGGCATAGTAGGTATAAAAAGTCTTTGAGCCATCCTGATGGGCGAGTTTGACATAGTTGCCGTACCCGCCATTTTCGAATGACACCTGGCTGACGGTCCCTGCCGCGGCGGCGTTGACCGGCGTGCCGTTGGGGATGCCATAGTCAATGCCATTGTGACCGGGAAAGCCCCATTTCTTATAAATATCGGGATTTTCGCCGAACAACTGGGTGATGGGTCCGTTGACCGGAACAATCAATTTGATTGCCATGCTCATGCTCCTCTCTCTGGTGGAATGACGGCTATGATAACACTTTTGCTGACAGGCAGGTAGCAGGACAGGAGCGGATGCTCACCAATTTCCAGTGTCGGGCGGCTGCCAACCCTTGCGTGGATGCTAGTACTTACGTCTTTATTCACCAAACCTGCAGAAGGGATTAAAATCCAACCATGACCACACCGCCCACTTCAAAAAGCTATTTGCTCGTTGTCGAGGACGTTCCAGATATTTTGACCCTGCTGGTTGCCACGCTCAAATTCAAAGGCTACCGCGTGGAAACCGCCACCAACGGCGTGGAGGCGCTGGAACTTGTCCAGCGGGAACGTCCGGCGCTTATCATTACCGACATCCTGATGCCCAAAATGGACGGCTTCAGCCTTGTCCATCGCCTGCGGCTGGACCCCGCCACGCGGAATATTCCGGTCATCTTTCTTTCCGCCACCTACGTTGCGCCGGAGGATAAGGAGTTTGCCCACACCATCGGCGTCACCCGCTTCATCGAGAAGCCGGTGGATATGGAGCGCTTCTTCCCTGAAATTGACAGCCTGCTTGCCGGTAAAGCCGAGGAGACCAAACCGCTGGATGAACTCCAGTTTTATGAGGGGTATAAAAAACGCCTCGAGGCGAAACTGAAGCACAAAAACACCCAAATCGCCCGCGACCAGCACCTTTACGAAACGCTGGATGAGGCGCAGCGTCAGGCGTTCAAAACATCCATGCAGACCGCCATCCGCGAGCGGGATGAAATACAAGCGCTGCTCAATGAAATTCGAGAAAAAATTGCCGCCCTTTCGCAGGGATGACCGCTACCCAGCCAGCGCAAACGCCGCAATACCAAAGGCAATTGCGACATTGAAGGACTTTTTCATGCCGCGCATGGGAATGTAGAACACGGCATCGCATAGATCGAGCAGTTCGGGGTCCACGCCGGTCACTTCACTGCCGACAATCAAAACCATCCTCTCCGTTCCTTTTGCTTTTCGGAGAGGTGCGGCTCGTGGGTCTTCCTCCAGCGCGTACACTTTCCACCCCTCCCGCCTCAGACCTTTGACCAGTTTGACGGCGTCCTTGTGATGCGACCATGTGACCGTATCCTCCGCTCCCAGCGAGGTCTTGGTCACCGCTTCGTTCTCCGGCGTGGGCGTGATGCCGCAGCAATAGGCATGGGCAAACCCGAATCCCTCCGCCGAGCGCAGAATCGAGCCAACGTTCCACGCCGAGCGGATGTTGTCGAGCAGCACAGCACGGACGGCGGTTTTGCTTCTTTTGAGCGGGGAGGGGGAGGCATCGGGGAGGGAAGGCTGGGGTTCGCGAATCAGTTGTCGGCGGAGGATGAGGCGGGTCTCTCCCATGCAGGCAGGACAACGTTCTCCAAAGGCATTTCCCTGGGCGACAGGGTAGCGTAGTCCGCAAGCATTACAAGTTCGTATCTCGTAAAAGAGAGGCGTCATGCCGCGATTATACATGCTACAATTTGTTCATGCACCGCGTCGTTCCTGAGCTGATTTTAGAGAATTTTCGGGCTGGGAAGTTTCAGGGGGAGTTTCCGGCTGTGGGAATGTTTTTGGACCTTTCGGGTTTTTCGAGAATGACCGATGCCCTCATGCAGCATGGACAACACGGGGCGGAGGTGCTGGCAGGGCTGATGCACAGCGTCTTTGACCCGCTGGTGAAGAGCGTCTTTGAGCATGGCGGGCGCATTGTCAGTTTTGCCGGCGACGGCATTATGGCGCTCTATCCCATCGACCGGAATGAACGTCAGACCGCTTTGCGCGCCCTGGCTTCTGCCTGGGAGGTTCAACAGGCGCTTTTGCAGAACCCCGACCGCAGCACCGTCTATGGGATGTTTTCGTTTTCGGTCAAAATTGGCGTTGCGCTTGGCGTGGTGAAGTGGCGGATTTTGCGTTCGCCCGACGGCAAGCAGGCGATGTACTACTTTCGCGGGTCGGCGGTGAATGAGGCGGCGGCGGCTGAGCATTATGCTGCGGCGCGTGAGATTCTCATCAGTGAGGCGTTGAAGAATTTGCTTGGCGATGCCATCACTGCTCAGCCTCATGGTCCTTTCTACCGCTTCACCGGCTTTCACGCAGTGCCTCCACCGTCCGAGCTGTACCTTCTTCCGTCGGTGGATGTGGAGACTTCCCGCCTGTTCGTGCCGGAAGAGGTCATCGTTCATGATATTCGCGGGGAGTTCCGACAGATCGTCAATCTCTTCATGCGCCTGCCCGACCTGCCCGATGAAAAGCTGGAAGAATTTGCCGGGGCGCTTTTTGACTTGCGCGCGAAATATGGCGGATTGCTTTCGCGGCTCGACTTCGGCGACAAAGGCTGTAACATGCTCCTGTTGTGGGGCGCGCCGGTCGCCTACGAGAACGATATTGGGCGCGCTCTCAACTTTGTTCTCGATTTGCAAGCGCGTGTGGATTTTCCCATCACTGCCGGAGTCACCTATTACATTGCTCATGCCGGCTATCTCGGCAGCGAGATGTGCGAGGATTACACCTGTTACGGCTGGGGCATCAACCTCGCTTCCCGCTTCATGGTGGGGGCGCCCGATGGAGCAGTGTGGGTGGATGAACGTGTTGCCCGCAGAGTTTCCCAGCGCTTTGAAATTGAGTATCTCGGTTCGCAATCCTTCAAGGGTTTTGCCTCCGAGCAAAAAGTGTATCTTTTGCGGCGGCGCAAACAGGAAATAACGACCATGTATCAAGGGGAAATGGTCGGACGCGAGGACGAGTTAAACCGTCTTCATCGGTTTGTCGAGCCGCTATGGGCGGGCAGGTTTGCAGGGTTTTTGGGGGTGGCGGGAGAAGCAGGGATTGGCAAGAGCCGTCTGCTTCAGGAGTTTTATGTTTCCAACCCCTTCAACCAACGAAATGTACGGTGGGGATTTGGCGCGGCAGACCAGGTACTGCGGCGTTCCTTCAGTTCTCTGCGAGGCTGGCTCATGCGTTACTTCGGCATTTTGCAGGATCAATCGCCGCAGGAACGACGCCTCGCCTTCCATTCCCGGCTGGATGAACTGCTCGCATCTCTCCCCGACCCCAGCCTGGCACAAGAACTCAAGCGGACACACTCTTTTCTCGCCGCTCTGGTGGATGTTTATGAAGAAAATTCCCTCTACAACCAATTGGATGCCGAGGGACGCTACAATAACACTTTCGTTGCGCTGACTACGCTCATCAAAGCGGAAAGTCTGCGCCAGCCGTTCATTTTCATTGTGGACGACTTGCATTTTGCCGACCAGGATACGCTGGAATTTCTCATCCGCCTGAAGCGCTCACTCACTGCCGAAGCGGACATTTATCCGGTGGCAGTGATTTTATCCTATCGTCAGCAGGGCATAGACCTTTCTGTTGTCGGTAATCTTGTGGATGATGAAATCAGCCTGACCAGCATTTCCGCTGAAGAGACTGCCCGCCTTGTGGAGATCCTGCTGGGCGGCGCGGCTGCGCCTGACCTGATTGCGCTGGTCATGGATCGTTCCGAGGGAAATCCCTATTTTGCCGAGCAAATTGTCCGTTATTTGCAGGAGGAAAATTTACTCGAAGTGGGTCCCGAAGGCTGGCGGCAGGTGCGGCATAGACGTTTTTCTGAATTGCCCGGCGACATCCGCGCCTTGTTGGTCGCGCGCATTGACCAGCTTCCGCGTGAGATTCGGGATGCTGTGCAAGCCGCTTCGATTCTGGGGCGCGAATTCGATGTCCGTGTTTTGGCAAACATGCTTGGGGCGCAAACCGATGTGTTTCGATATGTTGCCGAGGCGGAAAAAGCCGCCATTTGGATTTCTCTCCCGGAATCACGCTACCTGTTTTATCACGGTCTCCTGCGTGATGCGGCATACTCGATGCAGATTCGCGCCCGGCGGCAGGAACTTCACGCCGCCGCTCTACGCGCACTGGAAGCGATCTTTGCCGAGAACCTGGCAAGTCATTATCCTGAACTTGCTTATCATGCCGAACAGGGCGATCTCACCTCGGAAGCCCAAAAATACTATACGCTGGCGGGCAGGATTGCCGCGGCTTCTTACCAGAATACGCAGGCTGTCGAATACTTTACCCGCGCCCTGGCTTATACACCCTTCAACGACTTCCTTGCCCGTTTTGATTTGACCGCCGAGCGCGTCGAGTTGTATTCCCGTCTCGGCAAACGCGATTTGCAATTAAAAGACCTGAATGTGCTTGAGCAATGGGCTGTCCAAATGCAGGATAACCTCCGCCTTGTAAAGGTGGCAATGCTTCGCGCGGCATATCATTACTTTGGAGGCAATTATCTCGAAGCAGTGGAATTTGCCAAACGTGCTCAGGATGCCCCCGCGGAACTCGCCAACTCCAGTCTGGGAATTTACACCAACACGGTCTGGGCAACTGCATTGCTGCGGTTGGGAAGGCTGGAAGAAGCCATGCAGGCTGCAAAGTCCACATTGGAGCGGATTCAAATTTTTGAGAATCATAGGGAAGAATGCCGCATCCTCAATATCATGGGCTGGATTGCCATGGAACAGCGTATCTTGCCTGAGGCAAGAAAGTATCTCACAGCTGCACTGGAGATTGCCCACGCTTATAAAAACCTGGAAGTCGAATCCAACGCACTAAGCAATTTAGCCATGTTGGAAGGTTTCTTGAGTGGAAATTATGCGCTCGCCCGCCAATACTACGAACAAACCCTGAAAGTGGCGCGCGACATTGGCAATCAGGTCTCCATCGTTTCCGCTTTAGCGAATTTAGGTTATGTGGCTGGCATTCAGGGCGATTTTGATTCTGCACGCTCATACTATCACAAAACCCTCGCCATGGCGCAGAAAGACGGCAACCTATATCAGGAAATCTATACCCTGATCAATCTGAGCGCATTGGACGGCATCCAACAAAACGCTGAATCCGCCCGCCGCAATGCAGAACGGGCGGCAGAATTGGCGCGAAAATCATCCGAGCGTTCCGGAGAAGCCTGGGCAATGCTTTACCTTGGTCATGCCTGTCTGCTGCAACGGGAATTTGAGTCAGCGCGCAAGGCATACCAGACTTCGATACAAATCCGCGAGGAAATGAAGCAGACCGCTCTCGCCATGGAGCCGCTGGCAGGGCTGCTGGAAATTTGCCTGGAAGAAAACGACCTTGCCGCTGCTGCCGAGCATGCCGAGGTCATTCTGAACTTTCTCGCGCAAGGCAATACCCTTGAAGGCGTTGAAGAGCCTGTGCGCATTTTTTACACCTGCTACCGCTACCTCCAGTGCAAAAACGATCCGCGCGCAAAACAAATCCTCCAACAGGGCTGCCGCCTGCTGGAGGACCGGGCTTCGAACTTCACAAATGAAGACGAACGCAGGAGTTACATTGAAAACATCCCCTGGCGCCGTGCAGTTTGGGAAGCGGCTCACACCAAGCAAAAGCAGGGTTAAGGTCCACCTCCGATGGGCGGATCACCCACATTCAAAGTAAATTTGATATTGCCATTGCCGGCGTCTTCTGTGGTCAGCTCGTGCACCTCGCCGCCATAAAGGGCAAAAAGCCGTTTCCCTTTGGGCAGTTTCTTGAGTTTGACCGTGTAGGTAACATTGGCGTCTTTGCGGCTGGTTTTCTCGCGCACACCGTAGCTGTTGAACCAGGTAATGATAAAGCCCTGATAGGGTGTCGGCTCCGGTATCTCCTTGCTGTATGCTTCATATTGATCATCGACCTCGACTTCAATCTCCGAATCGTATCCCGGAATTTTATTGTTCCCCTTGATTTTATACTTCACATTTGCCATCTCTGCCTCCTTGAGCCTTGGGTCTTTCAACAGTATTATACGGCTCGTTGATTGACATCCTGAAACTTGCAATTCATCGGCAATTTATTCGGCGTATGCGATATATCATTTTCAACAAACCCTACGGCGTCCTTTCCCAATTTACTGACGAAGGCACCGGTCACCCCACACTAAAACAATATGTTGACATTCCCGGCGTTTATCCTGCCGGGCGGCTTGACCGGGACAGTGAAGGCTTGCTGTTCCTCACCGATGACGGTTCCCTCATCCATCGCCTGACAGATCCAAAGCGCCATGTAGAAAAGACATATTATGTCTTGGTGGAAGGACAGCCTGCCCCGGAACAGCTGGCAAATCTTCGAAAAGGAATCCAAATCAAAGACTACCGAACGCTCCCAGCCAAAGTCCGCCTCATCCCTGACCCGAACCTGCCGGCTCGACCCAAGCCTGTCACCCCGCACGGACCGACCACCTGGCTCGAAATCAAACTGCGCGAAGGCAGGAAACGTCAAATCCGCCACATGACCGCCGCTGTGGGGCTACCCACCTTGCGCCTCGTCCGCGTTGCCATTGGCAGCCTCGAACTGGGAAATTTGCCGCCTGGCGCATGGCGTGACCTAACGCCGCAGGAAGTCAGCCGGCTAAAAAGCGCTCGTCGTTGATGATGCAGAAGAATATCACTGTTATCTGATTACAATTGCTTATCCGCCGAATCGACAATCTTCCGTTATACTTATGTGAAGAATTTCACAATATAACAAACAAAAGAGGTGCTTATGAGCGAAATCCGCATTGACGCATTACTGCCCCAGGAAATGGCAACCCGCGCCGAATACCTCGGAGTGCGCAAAGCCGAAATGCCCTTCCTGAAAATGTTCATGCTGGCGATTCTGGCGGGCGCGTTTATTTCCTTGGGTGCGATATTTGCCACCACCGTCAGCGCCGGCAGCATGGCAATCACCACAGCCGAGGGGGAGGCGGCATTTACCACAGGCTTTCCTTACGGCTTTAATCGCCTGTTGGTGGGCTTGGTTTTTTGTCTGGGGCTTATCCTTGTGGTGGTAGGCGGCGCAGAATTGTTCACGGGCAACAACCTGATTGTCATGGCTTGGGCAAGCGGAAAAGTCAAAGGGCGCGCCATGCTGCGCAATTGGCTGATTGTGTATCTGGGCAATTTTGTCGGCGCCATCGGCACGGTCATCCTGATGTTTTTCTCAAAGCAATACACATTTGGCGCAAACTCGGTGGGCATTGCAGCGTTGAGAATTGGCGTAAGCAAAGTGGAATTGACCTTCCTGCAGGCAGTGGCGTTGGGCATTCTGTGCAATGCTCTCGTCTGTCTGGCGGTCTGGATGACGTTCAGCGCGCGCAGCACCATAGACAAGATTGCCGCCATCATTTTCCCGATTACGGCATTCGTCGCTGCCGGGTTTGAGCATAGCATCGCCAATATGTATTTCATCCCCTACGCTTTGTTTATCAAGTATTTCGACCCCGCCTATATTTCAGAAGTGAGCGGCAAAGTGGCTAACCTCAATCAATTGACCTGGCAGGCATTTCTGGTCAACAATCTGATCCCGGTGACCATCGGGAACGTCATCGGCGGCGCGCTGCTGGTTGCGGCGGTGTACTGGGCAATCTTCCTGCGCCCGTCGAATGCGTAACTCACCATACAGAATATCCAGCAAAGGAGTTCAACATGAAAGCATACGTTTTGATCAAAATTCGGGCAGGGGAAGTCAAAGAAGTGGTTCGGCAGTTGATGAAATTGGATAACGTCGCCGAAGCGCACATGACGTTCGGTCCGTATGATGCGGTGGCGGTGATTACGGCGCAGGACATCAGCGGCTTGGGCGCTCTGATTGCTTCGTCCATTCAGCCCATCCCCGGCATCGAGCAGACCTTGACCTGCATCGCTGTGGATGTGTAAAAACCAACGATAAGGACAGCCGCCATCGAGGCGGCTGTCTTTGTTTGTTTCGTATCAAGGCAGGCGGTATTTGAGGATGCGGTTGTTGCCGGCATCCGTCACCCAGACGAAGCCGTTCTGATCCACCGTGACGCCTGCTGCGAGACCTATTTCATCCGGTCCGTTTCCAAAGTCTCCCCAGGTTCGCACAAACTGCCCGTCTGCCGTGAACTCAATCACGCGGTAGCCTTCGGGGTCAGTGATAAAGACATTGCCGCTGCCGCCCACTGCAATGAACGGCTTGTTATCCAGCGATTGACCGAACCAGCCGTTGACGTCCCATTGCAGGGTGGGGAAGTAGAACTTTCCATCTTCGGAGGGGGTAAACGCCTGCACCCGTTGATTCCAGGTATCGGTCACATAGACCGTGCCGTTTGGAGCAATGGCAACGCCCACCGGCTCGTCGAATTGACCCGGTGCAAGCCCCGCTGTTCCAAACTCCGTAAGATAGTTCCCGTCTTTGTCGAAGACAACGATACGCTTGTTGCCGGTATCCGCCACAAGGACGTTTCCGTTGGCATCCACAGCGATACCGCGCGGACCCCAGAACGAACTGAGAGAATTCGGATCACCCAGCTGCGGCTGACCGTATTGTCCCCACATTGTCACCGGCTGACCATCCCGCGTAAACTTTTGCACACGGTGATTCCAAGTGTCGGTGACATAGACCGAGCCATCGGGTCCGACTGCCACCCCCCAAGGCTCGTTGAACGTGCCAATGGGTGCGTTACCCGTGACGGCATCGCCGAACGTGCCCCATTCGTGCAAAAGGCTTCCATCGGATGCAATGTGCAGGATGCGATGGTTGCGCGAGTCGGCTATGTACAAGTCGCCGCTTTCGCTGTGCGCAATCGCACGGGGCGCGTTCAATCCGCGCGGATATTGCTCACTGCCGAAAATTTGCTCGGCGGGCAGCATGATGGTGCCTGCCTCGTAAGGATCGGTGACCACTGCGGTTTCGGCGGGTCCCACACCGTAATTCCAGATTTTGGAGACGATTTCCTTCCTTACAAAAAGTTTCATCTGGTCTGAAGGCTGCCAGGTGGTGAGAGTGAGGGAGCCGTTGCCGGTTGCCTGCGCGTATTTGGTGTAATCGCGGTTGAACCAAATGTCAAAAATTCCTTCGCGGATGTCGGGATTGGTGATGGCGTTCAACACGCGCTCGCGGTTGAGGTTGAAGTAATCCTGATTGGGCCACCACATGCGGATATAGTTGAACTCGTAAAACTCGTTCCCCAAAGCGGGATAAATCTTGTCGAAGTTTTTCTGGTCCACGATGACTGCCGCCGCCTCCCGCAGCGAACGGGTCGGCTGGTCGAAGGCGCGCAAGGCGGTGAAATCGCGCAGGTACCACACGAAGGGCCAGGAGACGCCGGTATCGGGGGCGCTGGCATCATAGGCAATGATGGCATTCAAGCCGCCGGTGGTGCGCTCGGAAATTTCCGTCACCTGCGCCATCACATCCTTGACCCCGGTCGCGCCGTGAGCATAGACAAGATACTCTGTGGCGTCGTCGTAGAAAATGTAAGAGGCGCGGAAAGCCGTGCGCCCGGTTTGTACGGCGAGCAAGATAAAGAACACCAATGCTGCCCAGCCGGTAAACGCGCTGGGACGCGGCTGGCGTGAAAGATAAACCGCTCCGAAGATGCTGGCAATCAATGCCAGAAGCACTGCCGAAAAACGTAAAATCTGCGGCGCGAGCAGCGCTCCGGCTTCGGGAATGGACAACAGGTTCAGCAGCGCAGCGCCGTTGATAATGCTGGCAATCGCCGCAACGACGGCGAAGACGGTGAAGCCCACAATCGCCAGGCTGACGAAGTCGTTCTTCATCAAATAAACCAACAGCGCGGCGGCAATCACCGCCACCGCAAGCGGCAGGAGAAAGGCGGAGGTCGCTTCCAACTGCGCCAGGTCGGAGCCTTGGAAGGGGGGCGTTGCGCCAAACCAACTGCGAACGGCGCGAAATACCGCCGTCAGGAACACAATCAGCAGCGACAGCGAAAGCAGCGTGCGCCATGGGGAAGCCTCTTCCAGTTTTTCGCCAACGCCCTCGATGATTTGCCCAAGCCCCCAGCCGGTCAACAGCACCATGGGCCACGCCATGTGATACGTCAGCCAGGGCATGCGCTCGCCGGCAATCGTGAACGCCAAAATGCTCGTCGCCACCCAAAAGACCATCAGACTGAAGAAGTTTTTAAACTTGGTTTCTTCGGATACGACGGAGAGCGTTGGCTCAGAAAGTCCATTCGCTGCCGCCTCAGGGAATGTGCCTGCTTCTTCTGTGGATGGAAGTGATGGAACGTCTGGCGTGACGGCTGACATATCAGAAAGTTCATCCGCCGCCACCTCGGAGAATGTGCTTGCTTCTTCTGTGGATGGAAGTGATGAAACGTCTGGCGTGACGGCTGATACATCGGAAAGTTTGTCCGCTTCTTCCTCAGGGACGGCTGGACGCCGCCCAAAGAGTTTTTTCACGCCCAAGCCGATTGCCACCCAACTGCCGATGGCGGGCAGGAACTCATACATGGGAATTTGCACGAGGAGATAGTAATACTCCGGCTGACTGCCGCGCTCCACGCCCTGCTGCTCGACCCAATATGCCAGCGAACCGACCAGACCGGTGAAGAAGCCGGGCGCGTTGGTGAAAATGGTGGTGTATAAGATGATGAAAGGCAGCCAGAACGTCAGCGCGTATTTCCACCAATCGCGGCTCCACAGCAAGCCCACAATGATGGCGATGACAAAAAAGACCGCCGTAAAGCCGCCGATGATTGCCATCGAACGGACATCGAGCGCCGCCACCGCCGCCGCGCTGGTTGGAACGACCACATTCAGCCGTCCCTTCAGCCATTCGAGCGGGAAGGCGACCAGCATGGGCAGGACGAAACTCATCAACAGGATAATCAAGTCGAAGGAACGTTCCCTGCATAAATTTTCCCAGCCATAGCCAATCAGCAGAACGACCGCCGCGCCGATCAGGATCAATGCCGCAGCGATGAAAAGGACGGTTGAAACAGAAACAGGCATCGGGGCGGCGGGAAGCGTTGGTCCCGTGATGGGGTTTGCCGGCGCAGCCGTCTCGGCGCTGCTGAGGGGACCGCCCTGCCGGTTCACATATCCAACTCCCGCGCCGATGCCTGCCAACAGCACCGCCCCCGCCAGCAGGATGACGAAGAGGTTATAGAGGTTCTCTCCCTTTTGCCACCTTTGCCCCGTCACGCGGACGATCAGATAGACGCCCAAAAATATCAATGCCTGCGCGGTGTAGATGAAGGCGGTTTCTTTGGATGTGAAATGCAGGACGGTTGCCGCCGTGACGAAATACAAATACCGTTTTTCGCCGCCTTCGAGATACCGCAGAATCGCATATAACAGGACGATACCCGAAAAGCCGACATAGGATTCGTTGCGCACGTACCGCCCATAGTAAAGCATGTAGGGCGAGATGACCATCAACAGCCCGGCAGCCAGCGCTCCCCATTTGCCGAGATAGGCGCGCCAATACCAGACCATCCAGACGGTGGCGATGCTGAATAACACTGCCGGAATGCGGGCGGTGAAATCGGAAACGCCAAAGAGAAAGTAGGTGAGGGCGATGACATGGAACTGGAACGGTCCGTGCATCATGGGCGTGTGCTGGTAGCCTTGCCCGCGATAGAGCAGCCAGGAGAAGTAGGTGTGCAGGCTTTCGTCGTGGCTCATGACGCGCGTGCCGAGGTCGTAGAAGCGCGTGAAGACCGCCAGGAGCAGGATGCCCGCGAACACTGCGATTTCGTTGGTAATGGCAGGCAGGGCAGGGTGGATGGGTCGTTGAAGCCAGGTGTTCGATTTGTTGTTCATTCGTTGTCTCTGAAGCGTGGTTTTGGGTTGGTTGACTATACTGTATTCCGAATCATCTTGCAAGCGGCGCTCATTTGATATTTAACTCATGTTACGCGGTAGCGCGAGATTTATCTCGCGTTTTGGGACGCAGATGAACGCTGATTTACGCGGTATCTGCCATGCCCGCACGGACGTGAACGTCCGTGCTATTCATACAAAGCCCCGCCAAGGCGGGACTAGTCCGCTTGAGCGGACTTGGTAGGAATAGCACGGGGATTAATCCCCGTGCGGCGCCAAGGGCAGGGGATTGTCAGGTTAAATTGTTAATCTGCAAAATGTCGCGCTGCGAAGAAACTGCGTAGGGCGCGCCGCACTGTCTTTACACGAGAAGGTACCTCACAAACCAACAGCCCCCGCCAACTGACCGCAGCCTGCCTGAATCTCGATGCCGCGCCTCATGCGGATTGTGCAGGGAATTCCCGCCTGCTCCAGCGTTTGCTTGAAACGTTCCGCACGCTGACGGCTGGCTGCCTGACCGGCGTAGCCGGCGGTGGGGTTGAGGGGGATGGCGTTGACGTGGCAGAGCAGTCCCTTGAGGCGCGCGGCGAGTTTGGCGGCGACTTCCGGCGTGTCGTTGACGCCGCTGATGAGCGCCCATTCAAAGGTGACGCGGCGTCCGGTCTGGGCGATGTAGTAGCGGCAGGCGTCGAGGATTTCGTCTATTTTGTAGCGCTTTGCCACCGGCATGATGGCAAGGCGTTCGTCGTCCTCCACCGCATGGAGGGAAATGGCGAGGTTGACCTGGCGCTTTTCGTCGGCGAAGCGGCGGATTTGCGGGACCAAGCCGACGGTCGAGAGGGTGATGCGGCGGGCGCCGAAGTTGTAGCCATCCTTGTCGTTCAGGCGGTCAATCGCCGCCATGACGTTATCGTAGTTATGGAACGGTTCGCCCATGCCCATTAAGACGATGTTCGTCACCGATTCGTTCACGTCCTTCAACATGCGGGCGTAGTACAGCACCTGCGCCACAATCTCGCCGCTGGTGAGGTGACGTTTGAAGCCGAGTTGACCTGTGGCGCAGAAGACGCAGCCCATGGCGCAGCCCGCCTGGGTGGAGATGCAGAGGGTGCGCCGGGCCCCCCTCGTCCCTTTGGGACTCTCCCCCCAAAATCTTTGATTTTGGGGGGAGCCGGAGGGGGGCATATCCGCCGGGTCGCCGTAGCGCATGAGGACGGCTTCGATCAGGTGACCGTCGGGGAGTTGGAAGAGGGTCTTGCGCGTGAAGCCGTCGGAGGAATCCAGAAAGGTTTTGACGGTGAAAGGGTTGAAGGTGAATTCTTCGGCAAGTTTGGCGCGCAGGGAAATTGGCAAATTGGTAAATTGGGCGGGGGAATCGTACAGGTGCAGGTATAACCCTTCCCAGATTTGTCTGGCGCGGTAGGCGGGTTCGCCCCATTGGGCGAGGAGGTTTGTAAGTGAAGGGAGGTCGAGGTCGTAGAGGAGCATGGGAGGGAAGGGTGAATTATGAATTATGAAGGATGAATTATGAAGGATGAAATGGCGGGCAATTCATTTGCGCCTCATTCGTGGAGGGTCTTGTCCTCCAACGAATCCAAATTCCCTTGCACAATTTTGATATTCGGATGATCGGGCGGCAGGAATTTCTTGAAAATCGCCAGGGCGCGCTCGCAGGCGGCGCGCGCCCCCGCCAAGTCGCCTAAGGCTTTCAACACCGAGCCCAGGTTGTTGACGAGTGTGGCTACGTTCGGATGATCCTCTCCAAGCTGCTTTTCGAAGATTTTCAGGGCGCGCTCGAAGGCGGCGCGCGCCCCCGCCAGATCGCCCAAGTCTTTCAACACTAAGCCCAAGTTGTTGACCCCCGTTGCTACTTGCGGGTGTTCCGTGCCGAGATTGGCTTCCCAAATCTTGATAGCGCGCTCGAAGGCGGCGCGCGCCCCCGCCAGGTCGCCCAAGTCTTGCAGCACGGAGCCCAAGTTGTTGACGTCTGTGGCGACACTGGGATGGTCAGGTCCATAAGCCGCCTCGTCAATTTTCAGGGCGCGCTCGAAGGCGGCGCGCGCCCCCGCCAGGTCGCCCAGGTCTTGCAACACCGAGCCTAGGTTGTTGACGCGGATGGCGACACTGGGATGGTCGGGTCCATAGGTCGCCTCGTCAATTTTCAGGGCGCGCTCAAAGGCGGTGCGCGCCCCCGCCAGGTCGCCCAAGTCTTGCAGTACCGAGCCCAGGCTGTTGACGTCGCTAGCAATAGTGGGATGGTCGGGTCCATGGGTCGCCTCGTCAATTTTCAATGCGCGCTCGAAGGCGGCACGCGCTCCCACCAGGTCGCCCAGGTCTTTCAACACTAAGCCCAGGTTGTTGACGCTCGCTGCTACGTGAGGATGATCTGGTCCAAGATTGGCTTCCCAAATCTTGATGGCGCGCTCGTAGGCGGCGCGCGCCCCCGCGTAATCGGCAATCATATTCAAGTGGTAGCCATAGTTGTTCCACAAGGCGCCTGCATCCTGCAAGCCGCTTTCTTCTGCGCGGGAAGCGGTTATCGGCATGTGAGAACGGAAGGGAACAAAGCGGGCGGGCAAGCCAGTATCATTGGCTTGATTTGATAAAACGGCGAGCGCATCGGCGAGTTTTTCCAGAATCTCCGGCGCTTCCTTCGCCAAGCCGCGGGCGTAGTCTGCGAGTAAGGGGTGAATCGCGGGCAGATCGGCTTCGCCCAGTTTCAACAAGCCCAAGCCGTACAGGGTTGAGAGCGCTTCGTCACAGGTTTCGGTCGAGATTTCCAGCGCGTTTTCGAAGAGCTCAAGCGGAATCGGGGTGTTCGGGGCGAGGTAGCCCGTCATGAGGAATATCTTTTGGGCGGTTTCGTCCTTCACCTGCAGCCAGGAAACCGCAAAGGTACGCTGCAGGTCGAGGTCATGTTCGGTGGGGGCGGGCAGGTCGGCGCGCCAGCCGTGCATGGAGGGGTGGTCCAGCGCCTCTCGGGACTGGGTCAGGTAGTCGTCGAGGGCGAGGCGCGGGTGTCCGTTCAGGTAGCGGCTCGCCAGTTCGAGCGCCAGCGGCAGGTGACCGAGCCGTTCGGCGAGGTTGGCGAGGTCCTTATCGGCGTCTTTGCGTTTGGTCAGTGTCCGCTTGAGGAAATCGAGGCTTTCCGCTGGGGTGAAGACCTCCAGCGGCAGGGCTTTCAGTCCGCTCGTGGCGAGCCAGTCCGTGCGGCGGGAGGTGATGAGCAGGCGCAGGCTGGAATGCCCAAACAGCCGCAGGACGTCGTTTGTCCGCGCCGGTTCCTCGAAGTTGTCGAGGATCAGCAGGCGCGGACCGTCGCTCTTCCAGGCGTCCAAGGTGCGGGTCACCTGCGTGGGTTGGTCTTCGGGGAAGTCCGGCAGGCGCATTTCGCGCCCGCAGCGGGCGATCTCCGCTTCGAGTTGGGACGGGTCGGCAAGGTTCAGCCAGTGCACGCCGCGAAAGTAGCGTCCGTAGCGGTAGGCGAACTCCACCGCCAGTTGGGTCTTGCCGATGCCGCCCATACCCGTGACGGTCTGGTTGATGACCGTCCCGACGCCCGTGTGGTTGAGCAGAGAGTCAGCCAGCGCGCGTAACTGCGGGACACGCCCTTCAAAGAGCGGATTGGGAGGAAAGGGGAGGTAGGAGCCGAGCGGCAGGTCGGCGGGGAGGGGGATCGCTTCGTTTGCCGACGGGACGGCTGGTCCCGTTTTCTGAAGCGGTTTCGGCGCGATACCTCTGATCCCACATTCCAGGCGGTACAAAGCATTTTCATCGTTCAACCCGCCGCGAAAATCCACCCACGTCAGGCGGGAGAGAAAGCGAGGCAGTTTCAGGTCTGTACTGTCTGATGCACCGGGCAGCAGCACGGGAATCACACGGCGCTTTTTGTCTTTTACGCGTTCCTCGATGGCGGCGCGCATCTCTTCGTTTTCCCACGGTCCAATGCCCGAGGGTCCCAAAAAGACGGCGTAGGTCTGACATTCGTCGAGCGCTTCTTCGAGTCCCTCCTGCCACGGTTCGCCGGGGATCAAATTCCACTTGTCGAGCCAGACTTTCAGCCCTTTTTCCTCCAATTTGCGGGCAAGTTGTTCGACGGCGGGCTTATCTTTTCCGTTGTGGCTGAGGAAGACATCGAATTTCATCGTGAAGGTCCCTTCGGGCTGATTTTACCCCACCAATTCGCTCAAATCCTCGGCAATGACGTCAATCCGCTTCTCCCACGCTTCCGCCTGCTCCAGCGTGCTGACCCCGCTCAACACGAGGGCGCAGGGCATGTCCGCCGCCTGAGCGGCGGCGATGTCGGTTTCGAGGCGGTCGCCAACGACCAGCGTTTCTTCCTTCTTTGTCCCAAGCCGCTCGAGCGCCAGTTCCATCAGGTAAGGAAAAGGCTTTCCCACCGAGATGGGTTCAACGCCGGTGGCGGTTGTAATGACCGAGAGCCATGCCCCCGAGCCGGGAATCTCTCCGCGCGGGGTGGGGAAGGTCTTGTCGGTGTTGGTGGTGTAGAAGGGCACGCCGCGCCGCACGAGCAGGGTTGCTTCTGCCACTTTTTGGAAGTTAATTTCGCGGTCAATGCCCATCACAAAGACCTGTGCTTGTGCCGCGTTTTCAAGGGAAAGAATCTCGAAGCCTTTTTCTTCCAGCGCTTTGCGTATTCCGTTTCCGCCAATCATGAAGACCTTTGTCCCCGGCGGGTATTTCTGCGAAAGGACGAACGCCGCAGCCAGCGCAGAGGTCACCACTTGCGAGGCGTCCACCTCCACGCCGAGGGCGCGCAACTTTTGCTGATATTCTTCGGGAGTCTTCGTGCCATTGTTGGTGGCAAAGGCAAACTTCAGTCCGCGCGCACGGATGCGGCGAAAGACGTCCGGCAGGTCGCCGATGGGAGCGTCGCCTTTCCAGAGGACGCCGTCCATATCGAGGATGAGGGCTTTGATGTGGGAGGGAAGCATGGGGATTTACGATTTACGATTTTAGATTTTAGATTTTTGATTTGCGATTGAAGGGGATTATATCTTAGAGCGTGTTCGAGCTTCGCCACAGATAGACGAACGCTGACTTTGATGAACAAAGCGATGAAGTCCCCTTTATCAAATTTATCTGTGTTCATCTGTGTTCATCTGTGTTTATCTGTGGTTGGAAACACTCTCTTACACAGAACAAACCGCCCCGAAGGGTGAGCGCCTCCGGGACGGTATCTTGTCAAAACGCGCAAAACGCTGCCTTACTTGATGATCTTATCTGAGGCTTCCAGCACCTGGTCCACCAGACCATATTCAACCGCTTGTTTTGCTTCGAGATAGTAATCGCGGTCGCTGTCGCGCTCGATGACCTCCAGCGGCTGACCGGTATGTTTTGCAAGAATGCCCAGCAGCAGGCTCTTCAACCGCAGGATCTGCCTTGCTTGAATCTCGATGTCGGTCGCCTGTCCCTGCGCGCCGCCCAGCGGCTGGTGCATGTGGATGGTGGCGTTGGGCAGGGCGTAGCGTCTGCCTTTTGTGCCGGCGGCAAGCAAAACGGTCCCGAACGAAGCGGTCACGCCGACCGCCACCGTGCTGATGGGATTGGAAATCATCTGCATCGTATCGTAAATCGCCAAGCCGGCATAAATCTGCCCGCCGGGCGAATTGATATACATGTAGATTTCCTTTTCGGGGTCTTCATGGTTGAGGTACAGCAGCTGCGCCACGATGACGTTTGCCACCTGGTCGTCAATGGCGGTGCCGAGGAAGATGATGCGCTCCTTGATGAGGCGTGTAAAGACATCAATGGATCGCTCGCCGTAATTGGTCGTTTCGATGACGTAGGGGGTCACACTTTTGAAATTGGGAATCATGATTTATCTCCTTGAATGCCGGCGATGATACCTGCACCGCGTAGGAAATTCGTTAACTCTTTGCCTGCTCTTCGGATGAACCCTCGCTGACGCTCGGCGCTTCATTCATCGGGACGGCTGCTTCTGTTTCTTCAGCCTGCGCCTCCGCTGACGTTTCTTCCGCCGCCTGCGCCGCGCGCTCCTCCGGCGACTTGTACTCGCCGATTGCAATGGACTTGAGCAGATCGAGCGCCTGGCGGGTCAACACACGGTTGGCAGATTCCATCGCCACCGCCTGGGCGAATTCCTGCTGTCCCTTTTTGCCGCCTTGAATCTTCCGCATATCCAGTCCCTGCATGATCAGCGAGCCTATCGTGCTGTTGAATTCGGCATCCAGCGCTTCATTGCTTACTTCCAATTTTTCGCGGCGGACGATTTCATCGAGGATGAGCGAACGCTCGAGGCGCTTCTTCGCCACCGGCTTGACTTCCTCCTCGATGAACTTCTCGCGGGTGGTGTTGCGGAATTTGAAATACGTATCGAGGTCCATGCCCTGTTGGGCGAGGCGGTTGCTCAAGTCTTGCAGCACATGCTCGCTTTCATGGTCGAGAGAGTGTTGATGATATTTGAATGTGGCGCCTTCCTTGATTTTTTCGATGAGTTCCACGAAGTACTTGTCGTCGTACTCGGCTTTGGAGCGGGCTTCCACGTCTTTCTTGACGGCTTCTTTCAGTTCATCGAGCGTTTCGCCGGCGCCAACGGTCTTGGCAAATTCGTCATCGAGTTCGGGCAGGGTCACTCCGCGCACCACCTTGACCGTGACCTGCATTTCCGCTTCCTTGCCCTTCAACTCTTCCACATCCCAATCTTCGGGAAAGGTGTGCTTGACGGTTTTGACGTCGCCTGCCTTCATGCCAATCAATTCTTTGGCGAAGCCGGCATAGGGCCATTCGGCATCCTGCTCTTCGGCGCGGATCAGGGTGGCGAAGCCTTCGCGGTTCAATTCGGGAAGTTCGGATTTGACATCCACAAGGACGAAATCGCCTTCCCGCGCCTCACGCTCGACGTTTTCAGTGGTGGCATACATTTGGCGGAGGTCTGCCAGGGCTTTGTCCACTTCTTCCTGAGAGGGGGCAGTCCATTCGTAGGGCATGCGAAGCGAGTGATAGTCACCCAGGTCCACTTCGGGCGCGAGGGGAACGCGGAAGGTCAGTTTGACGGGGTCGAGCGAGTCGATGGCTTCGAGCGTCCCCGCTGCGCCGGGTTCCACTCCCGCTTCTTTGAGGATGTTGGCGTATTCGTCATCCACGAACATGTCAATTGCCTGTTCCAGGACCGCCTGCTCGCCATAGTTGAGGACGACCATGTGGTAAGGCGCTTTGCCCGGGCGGAAACCGGGGATTTTAGCGCGCTCGGCGATCTTGCGCGCGGCGCGGCGTTTGTACTGTTCTATTTTTTCCGCTTCCACTTCCACCACCAGTTTGGCTTCGTGGTTTTCTTCGATTGTTTTTTGGATGTTCAAGTTTGCCTCTCTACGTGTGAAATTGCTGAAAGTTCTCAGTGGGGACGGTGGGGGTCGAACCCACAAGCCTTGCGGCACAGCATCCTAAGTGCTGCGTGTCTGCCAGTTCCACCACGTCCCCACGTGACTGTGGTATGTTCTTGCTGCCGTTGGGCGGCGAAATTATAACGTGAATTTGCCGATTTGCGATTGACGATTTACGATTGGTGGGTATAATCCCGCACTTGTATGCCGCTTGCAGGCAGACTTGCCTTGAGGAGAATCCATTGAGCCGACTGATAAAAACCGATACTGTTGGAAAAGACCGCACACGCCTGACCAAATCCGTTGTGCTGGCAGTGCGCGAACTTGCCAGGCAAACCGAAGTGACTGCCGAAGCCCGCGACCTGGCTGCTTTCATCGCTTTTGCTTTGCAAGCCATTGCCGAGGGCATTGACGAATCGGTGGCGGCGTGGGAAAAACGCGGTTACTGGGTCAAAGCGGACCGCTTCCGCATGGAATGGCTTTGGACGGGGCAGTATGCAAAAAAGATGAAGGAAGCTGTGCTGGCGGACGATTGGGCGGCAATCGCCATGCTCCTGCCGCAGATTGCGCAGAAACTGGGCAAGGTTCAGATTGCGCAAAATCACCGCCTGGGAACACCCTGGAGGGGGGCATACAAAAGGTTGAAAGAGGAAGGCTCAATAAAATAAACGGTGAAAAAGTCGTTCGTTCGAACTGACATTATTTTTTTCGCCTTGCCCTTGGGGCTAATGTGTGGCATCAGTTAATTCAATCAATTTTCCCATCTTCAACTGTTCCAGCCTTTCGGCGCCACATGCAAACATTACCACTTCAATCTGCCGTTTCGTGAGTTTAATCATCTCAATGACCGCCTCCGTCGAAAGCGCCGCAGTTTTGAGGAATTGTCCTGCCATGCCGCCAAGCGTTGCACCGAGTGCGAGGCACTTGGCGATATCGAGACCATCTTTGAGCCCGCCGCTGGCGAAGATCGTCATGTGGGGAACGGCTTTTTTGACGTTCAAGATCGAGTCCGCTGTGGGGATGCCCCAGCCAATGAACGTCGCGGCGAGTTGACGGGTGAATTCGTCTGGCGCGCGGTGCATTTCGACCTGCGACCAACTTGTGCCGCCCGCGCCCGCCACGTCTATGGCTTGGACGCCGCAATCGGCGAGCAGTTTGGCTGTCCGCGCCGAGATGCCCCAGCCAACTTCTTTGGCGATGACAGGGACTTCGAGTTTCCTGCAGACTTCTTCGATCTTTTTGGCGAGACCGGCAAAGTTCACATCACCGCCGTCTTGTACTGCCTCTTGCAGCGGGTTGAGATGGAGAATGAGCGCGTCTGCCTGGATCATTTCGACGGCGCGGCGGCAGTGGTCAATGGTGTAACCGTAGTTGAGCTGCACAGCGCCCAGATTGGCGAAGAGCAAAATATCGGGCGCAGTGCGGCGTACTTGAAAAGTCTTTGCTTGTTCGGGGTGTTCGATGGCGGCGCGCTGACTGCCCACGCCCATGGCAATGCCCATCTCTTGCGCGGCTTCGGCAAGGCGCAGGTTGACGGTCCCGGCTTCGGCTGTCCCGCCGGTCATGGAAGAGATGAGGAGTGGAGCGGCTAATCGTTTGCCGAACAGGCTGAGGGTCGTATCGAGGCGGTTGAGGTCCAGTTCGGGGAGGGCTTCGTGCGTGAAATGATAGTTTTCGAGCCCGGTCGTCAGCGCGGAGCGGACATCCTGTTCCAGGTTGATTTTGATATGGTCGGCTTTTCGCTGGTCAATGGGCGCAACTTTTGTCATGGGGGGGTGTTCCTGTGTTTGTAATTATCTCTGGCTTGACACGGCTTTTAGACCGTGTACAATTGCCGCGAAACTCTAAAGGAGGTTGTCATGTCTGACACATATAATGAAGTAAAGGCGATCATCAAGGATTTGCTTGGCGCGGATGAGGAGAAAATCACCATGGATGCCCGCTTCCGCGAAGACCTTGAGGCTGATTCTCTCGACCTGGTTGAACTCATCATGGCGTTTGAAGATAAGTTCGGGGCGGAGATTTCAGATGAGGACGCCCAGAAGATTACGACGGTGGGCGAGGCAGTCAGGTACATCGACTCGCACAAGTAGTCTGCTCGATGGGATTATAACCGTAGAGCCGTCCAAAGCGGACGGCTCTACGCGTTTAATGACCTGTGGCAATTGGACTATTTGAGGAGGGACGGGATTTCTTCCGGGTGTTTGGCGACCTTCACACCGGCGGCTTCGAGCGCGCGGATTTTATCTGCCGCGCTGCCGGCGCTGCCTTCGATGATGGCGCCAGCGTGTCCCATGCGTTTGCCGGGCGGGGCGGTCTGACCGGCGATGAAGGAGACAACCGGTTTGGTCATGTGGGCGGCGATGTATTCGGCGGCTTTGTCTTCATCGGTTCCGCCGATTTCGCCAATCAACACCACTTTTTCGGTCTGCGGGTCATGCTCGAACATTTCCAGCACGTCAATGAAGTTGGTGCCGTTGATGGGATCGCCGCCGATGCCCACGCAGGTGGATGCGCCCATGCCCACGAGTTTCAGAGCATACAGCACTTCGTAGGTTAGCGTGCCGGAGCGGGAGACAACGCCCACGTTGCCGGGGATGGCGATATTGCCGGGGATGATGCCGACCTTGGCTTCGCCGGGCGTCAGCAAGCCGGGGCAGTTGGGACCGATGAGGCGCACGCCCTTTTGGTCAATGTAGTTGCGGACGCGCATCATGTCCTGTACGGGGACGCCTTCGGTGATGCAGACGATGAGGGGGATGCCGGCGTCGGCGGCTTCGAACATCGCGTCGGGCGCGAAGCGCGCCGGGACGAAAATGACCGAGCAGTTGGCGCCGGTTGCTTCGACCGCCAATTTGACCGAGTCGAACACGGGGATTTTGCCATCCAGCACCCATTCGCCGCCTTTACCGGGCGTCACGCCGGCGACGACGTTAGTGCCATAAGCGACCATTTGTGTGGTATGGAAGAGACCTTCGTTTCCTGTAATGCCCTGCACGAGCAGGCGTGTGTCTTTGTTGATGAGTATGCTCATGTGTTAACCCTTTGCCGCGGCAACCGCTTTGCGGGCGGCGTCTGCCAGCGTTTCGGCTGTAATCATGTTTGCGTTTTCGAGGAGTTTGCGTCCTTCTTCGGCGTTGGTTCCCACCAGGCGGACGACCATTGGGACTTTGGGTTTGACCTCTTCCATGGCGGTCAAGATTCCGCGCGCCACTTCATCGCAGCGGGTGATGCCGCCGAAGATGTTGAACAGCACGGCTTTGACGTTCGGGTCGGCGAGGATGATGCGCATCGCCGCCGCCACCTTTTCCGCTCCTGCGCCGCCGCCGATGTCCAAAAAGTTGGCGGGTTCGCCGCCGAATAGTTTGACAATGTCCATGCTGGTCATCGCCAGTCCTGCGCCGTTGACCATGCAGCCGATGTTGCCGTCCAGTTTAATGAAGGACAAGCCGTGCCGCCGCGCCTCGGTTTCGGCGGGCGCTTCCTCGTCCACATCGCGGATTTCCGCCAGGTCGGGGTGACGAAACAGGGCGTTGTCGTCAATCAACATCTTGCCGTCGAGGGCAACCAGTTTGTTGTCTTTCGTAATCACCAGCGGATTGATTTCCGCCAGTTCGGCGTCGTTGTCCTTGTATGCCTGCCACAGTCCGGCGGCAATGCGGCTGAAGTCGCGCCACAGTTCACGCGGCAGGTCAATGGATGCGGCGATGTCGCGCGCCTGGTAATCGCGCAGACCAAGCAGTGGGTCAATGTGAATTTTGACGATCTTTTCCGGCGTCTTTGCCGCGACTTCTTCGATGTCCACGCCGCCGGCGGCGGAGGCGATCATGACCGGTTTCTTCGCGGCGCGATCGTTCGTAATCGAAAAGTAAATCTCATGCGCGATGGCGGCGGCTTCATCCACCAACACCTTGCGGACGGGCAAGCCCTTGATGGTCATCGTCAGTATCTGCCCCGCAAGTTCGGCGGCTTCGTCGGCGTCTTTGGCGACTTTCACGCCGCCTGCTTTCCCGCGTCCGCCCACCAGCACCTGCGCTTTAATAACAACGCGGCCACCCAGTTCTTCGGCGATCTGCTTCGCCTCGTCTGCGGTAGCCGCCACCCGTCCCTTGGGGATGGGAATTCCATACTTGGCAAAGATGGCTTTGGATTGATATTCGTGAAGTTTCATGATCTTCCCTTAGGTTGATTTCAAAACACGCGCATTATACCACCCTCATTTTTCGGTCAATGACACATCCCGATAGATGATGCGCCGCCGTTCCTCGACCATCAGCGGAACCGCCTCCTCGAGCCATTTTTTGAAGTGAGGCGTTTCGCGGTGGGTGAGTGCATCCGCTTCGGATTTGAACATTTCGATGAACGTGAACCTCGTCGGATCGTCCATCTGTTGAAGGACATCGAAACGGACGCATCCCGCCTCGCCGCGGCTTGCTTCTGCATTTTGAAGCGTGATCTCCCTGAAGCGTTCTACATGCTCCGGATAGACGTGACTGTGAACAAGGATGATGTACATGTTTTACCTATTATTTTGCGTGTAGCCATTATAGCACAACAAAACTACGACACCCACTACAATTTTCACCTTCAAAAACCACCGGGCGCCGCATCGGAATATAGAACAAATTGCAGATGCTGACGTTTGCAAATACGGTTCGTCCATTTGTGCTTTGTCCAAATGCTTCGTGAATGTGCCCGAAGATATGCAGGGCAGGTTGGATGTGTCCCACCGCTTCGAGCAACTCACGACAGCCCACCCGGCTTCCAAAGAAGGTACGGTCATGGTGTCCATACGGAGGGGTGTGGGTGATTAGGACATCCGTCTCCGGCGGGATGTGCTCCCATTTTACGCGGAGCGATTCGCGCGGCAGGTTGAATGCCATATCCCGAAATATAGGCTGCCAGGGTGTGCCATAGAACTTGACCCCCTGAATTGTTACGCTCTCATCCTGCAGATAGATGGCGTTGGACAACCGCGCGCGGCTTTCATCAGGCTGGGCTTCAAAGCACATGTCGTGATTTCCCGCGATGACAAGTTTATGGGTGTGGGGCAGGCTTCCCAAAAACTCGTTGAATTTCACGACCTCGTCGAGGCGGCCGTGCAAGGTCATGTCGCCTGCAAATACCAGCACATCCCCATCCGGTATGTTGAACCATGGGCGGCGACCATGCGTATCGCTGAAGGCAACGATTTTCAATTCTTCAACCTGTAATTCGCGTACTTACTGATGGTACGCAGAGCGTGCGTCGCACCTTCGCTGCCTATGGCGCGACGCACTGCGTAGCGCGACATTCATGTCGCCCGAAAACGCGAGATAAATCTCGCGCTACCGCGTAACATGAGTTACTTATGCAAATTCTTCGCCGCGACAAAACTCAAGCCATGCGCGGTCAACTCCCAAGCGGTGCGGTTGGCGGCTTCCACTTTGAGCAGGAAGTTCTTTTGCAGGTTGTCCCAGTCGCCGCTTTCGATGACTTCCTTTTTCTCACGGAAGTAGTCGAGAATGTCGGAGGGGTGGGCGAGGGTTTGTTCCACTTCAGGGTCGGCGCCTTCGTGTTTGGCGGCGATGTTCGCCACATGGTCGGCGATTTCGATGAGTTCGGCGCGGCGGTTGTAGGGCTGGACGACGATGCTCTTCCACGTCTCGGTGATGTGATGCTCGAAGCGGATGACCTTCTCGAAGCCGAGCGCCTTGCGGAATTGGGCGGTCAGTTCCATGGTCTGATTGTTGATCGAGTTCGACCAGTTGAATCCGATGAGCGGACTGGTGCCGTCTTCGCGGCTGAAGAGTTTCGCCATGGTCATAATCCACAGCGCGTGGTAGGGATTATCGGAACCGAAGAAGACGCTGATTTTGAAGTTGATGTTCACGCCCAGTTTGTAGAGCAGGAAACCGAGCAGAATCGTCCCCGCGTTGAAGTTGAGGACGTGCTGCACGCCGTAGTTGGTGTAGTAGTAGAGGAACTCGTCCAGCCATTGCAGCGCGTGTTCGTTGGGTTGACCGATTCCGCCGAAGTAGCCGGTGATGGTGGCGGGACCGCCCAAATGCGGGTTCGAGCCATCCGTGCCTTTGGTATCGAGCGTCTCGACGAAGGACGCGCCGATGATGTCCAACGCGGCGACAATGGCGGGCAGGTCGCCATCTGCCTCGGATTCTTTCATCTTGCGGACGGCGATGAAGCGCCCGGGGACGAGCGTTCGGTTTGCGATTGCCTGCTCTGCCATGACGCGGATCCAGGGGAAGTATTGCAGCGCGGAGACTTCGAGAGTCACAGCGTAGCGGTCTTTGAATTTGGTCGAATCGGCTTGAGGTCCGAGCACGCGGCGGCGGTAATCCTTGACCGAGACGAACGCGCCGCAGTCGCGCTGTTCGATCAGCCAGTTCAAATCCTTGATTGCCTCCGGCTGGCGTTCCTGCACAATCTTGAACAGGTTCTCCAATTTACGCGCCTGCCTGTGCTTGCGGTTGATTTCTTCCGGCGTGCCATATTTTGCGACAACGGCGAGGAAGTCTTTCATCACTTGCGAATCGGGGTCGAGGAAGACGGCGTTGACGGCTTTGAGTTTGTCGGGGGAGATTTTGAGGGATTTTTGGAGGTTGTTCATTTTGGCTCCTGGGGAGAGGTACAGGTATATAGGTACACAGGTAGACAGGTAGACAGGTACACAAGTACACAGGTAACGTGTGTACGTGTGTACCTGTCTACGTGTTTACATTACTTCACCATCTTCTTCAATTCCTCATACTCCTCATCCGGCATTCCAAACCAATTCTCCGGCTGAGGGAATTGACGGTTGACCACCTCGTCACGATAGGCTTTGAGTCCGTTGAGGATGACTTCGCCTGCGTTGCCATAGACCTTCGCCATCTTCGGCTTGAACTTGGGGTAGAGACCGAACATATCGTGATAGATGAGCAACTGCCCGTGCGCGTGCGGACCGGAGCCAAGGCTCATGATGATGCAGTTCTCGGCGCGTTCGGTGATGAGTTGGCACAGCCGGTCGGGGACGAGTTCGAGCAGGATAGCAAAGGCGCCGGCTTTTTCGAGGGCTTTGGCGTCGTCTAGGATTTTCTTCGCCAGCGCAGCGGACTTGCCCTGCAGGCGAAAGCCGCCCAGCGCAGAGACCGATTGCGGCGTAAGTCCCAAATGACCGATGGCGGGGATGCCCGCGTCCACGATGCCTTTGATGCGGTCCGCCATGGCGGCGCCGCCTTCGAGTTTGATGGCGTCGCAGCCGGCTTCCGCCATGAAGCGCCCGGCGTTGCGGATCGCTGTTTCGACGCTCGGCTGGTAACTCATATAGGGCATATCCCCAACGACAAAAGCAGTCGGCGCGCCGCGCCTCACGGCTTGCGTGTGGCGGATCATGTCGTCCATTGTGACCGGCAGGGTGCTGTCGTAGCCGAGCATGGTCATGCCGAGGCTGTCGCCGACGAGGATCATTTCGATGCCCGCCTGCTCCTGCAAATACGCGGTGGGATAGTCGTAGCAGGTCAGCCAGGTGATGGGCTCGCCTTTCTTCACTTTGTCGAAGAGATAGGGCAGGGTGATTTTTTTGCGGGGTTCGGACATGGGGTACTCCTTTTGTTAGACTTATTAGCTCACCTTACGCAGTTCCTTCGTAGGGCGACATTTATGTCGCCCGAAAACGCGAGATAAATCTCGCGCTACCGCGTAAGGTGAGTTATTAGGCTTCCGAAGTTTGAGAGACTTCGGAAGCCTGTAAATCACTTCAACATTTTCATAGCCGCCCACTTCGTAATAATGCCCCCATTGAATCCCGCGCAGAGAGAAGGGCATCTCGCACGCTTCCACCTGCAGCGGGATGAAGAAAATCGTCCCTTCGGGTTTTTCTTTTTGGATGTCCTGCGCGTACTTGATTTCCTTTTGAACATACCCCTCTTTGCTTACCGAAACGCTCGAAAAGCAGACGATGACCGCGTCGCTGGCGCGCATGGCTTTCTGAATTTCCAGGTCCCAATCCATGCCGGGCAGCAGGGCGTCGCTGTCGAGCCAGGGGGCAAAGCCATCCGCCTTGAGGCGCTCGAACAGTTCGCGGACAAGCGGCTTGTCCTCGCTGGCGTGGCAGAGGAAGACTTTGAGGGGAAGGGAGGCAGCCATGTCGCTCTCGCTTGTTTCAACTATAGCATGGAAACGTCCTTGCCGCTTCTGTTGAATATCCTCGTTTCAGCGACGGATGTCCAAATTGTACTACCGCCAGACCTTAGACTTCCGAAGTCTAAGTGTTATTTCTTTACCGTACACAGAAACCCTAAAGGTCTGCTTTCCCTTCGTGAATTTGAGAATTTCCAAAAGGACCTTTAGGGTTTTTCACGAGAGAAAGGTACGGTAGAGAGAGTGTTATAATAATAGTTGCAAAATGCAACTATTTTGAGCCATGACCATCCCCGACCTGATAGATACCTTTTGGGAGACCCTCCCTCCCGTCTGGCGGCAGACGCGGGCAAAGATTCGCGCCGTGGCTGCCGAGCGCTTCGGGCTGACCGTCGAACAATTCCAGGCGCTGCGCCGCATCCGCAAAGGATACAACTCGGTCAGCGCCTTGGCAGAGGAGGGGCGGCTTAGCCGTTCGCAAGCCAGCCGCGCCGTGGAAGCGCTGGTGCGCCGGAAACTGGTGGCGCGTCTCACCGACAGCGGCGACCGCCGCCGCGCTCATCTCTCCCTCACCGCAAAGGGCGAGGGAGTCCTTTCCGCCATCTATGCCGAGACCGAAACATGGCTCTCGGAGCGCTTCCAAGCCATCACACCTGCGCAGACGCAAGAGATCATCCGCGCCTTGCGCTTGCTGCGCGAAGCCTTCTTCCCCAAACCCCCTCCCTAAACCAGTCACCATTTGCCGCTCACTTACCACTTACCAATTACCAACCTCCCTCTCCTCCATCCATATTGACCACCCGCCTCCAGACTATCAGACTATCCGACTCCAGACTATCAGACTCTAAACTATCTGACTCCCGACTATTAGACTCATGACCCACCTCCTCAAACTCCGCTCCTTCCTCAAACCCTACTTCGGAAAGATCCTGCTCAACCTGTTCATCCTGCTGGGCATTACCGGACTTTCGCTCATCGTCCCGCGCATCATCCGCTCGGTGATAGACGACGGGCTGACGCGCGGCGAGACGGGCTACCTCGTCCGCGCGGCGCTTCTTCTGCTCGGACTTGGACTCCTCTCTGCCGCCCTGAATTTGGGCAACCGCTATCTTTCGGAGTGGATCGCCGCCCGGGTCGGCTACGACCTGCGCAACCGCATGTACGACCACATTCAGCGTTTGCCGTTCACCTATCACGACCACGTCCAAAGCGGACAGTTAATCTCGCGCTGCATCGAGGATGTGCGCTCCATCGAACGCTTTGCCGGCGGCTCGGTCGCCGAATTGCTGCGCTTCGTCATCCTGACCGTCGGCATCCTTGCCATCATGCTGGCGGATAATGCCCGCCTTGCCATCATTGCTCTGCTGCCGATGGTTCCGCTCATCCTCATGACTTCCAGTTTCGGCACAAAGATTGGGAAACTCTTCTTCGCGGTGGATCAAGCAATCGGCGAAGTCTCGAACCGTTTGCAGGAGAACGTCGTCGGCGTGCAGGTCGTCCGTGCGTTTGCCCGCGAGCGGTACGAAATCGAACGCTTCGATGCCGCCAACCGGGATGTGTTCAAGACTTGGGTGCATGTCATTGACGAGTGGTCGAAAATCATGCCCACCACCAACTGGCTGATTGCGCTCAGCACCATGCTCATCTTGTGGTTCGGCGGGCAGATGGTCATTGAAGGCACGCTGACCGTCGGCGCGATTGTGGCGTTCAACGCTTACGTGCTGATGATGGCGGAGCCAGCCCAATCGCTGACCGGGCTGGTCAATGCGGGCGGCGAAGCGGCGGCGGGCGCGCAGCGCGTCTTCGAAGTGCTGGAGACCGAGCCCGAAATCCAATCCCCGCCCGATGCCGTCAAACTCGAAACCCTGCGCGGCGAAGTGGAATTTCGGAACGTGGGGCTGAAATATCAGAATGAACACACCGCCTCGCTGGAAGATGTGAGCGTGCATGTTCAGCCGAACCAACTCATCGCCCTGATTGGACCGACAGGTTCGGGCAAGACCTCCTTCGTCAACCTCATCCCGCGCTTTTACGATGTCACCTCAGGCGCGGTACTGGTGGATGGCTGGGATGTGCGCCGCCTGGATTTGGTATCTCTGCGCAGGCAGATTGGCATCGTCCTTCAGACCTCGCTCCTGTTCTCCGACACCATCAAAGCCAACATCGCCTACGGCCGCCCCGATGCAACGATGGATGAAATCATCGCCGCCGCCCAAGCCGCGCAGGCGCACGACTTCATCATAGGCTTTCCCAACGGCTACGACACCATCGTCGGCGAGCGCGGCGTGACCCTCAGCGGCGGACAGCGTCAGCGCGTTGCCATTGCCCGCGCCTTGTTGATGAATCCGCGCATCCTCATCCTCGACGACTCGACCTCCTCGGTGGATACCCAAACCGAAAAACTCATCCAAGCCGCGCTGGATAAACTCATGGAAGGACGGACGACCTTCGTGATCGCCCATCGCCTTTCCACCGTGCGCCGCGCCGACCTCATTCTGGTCATGGACAAAGGGCGCATCGTCGAACGCGGCACACATGAGGAACTGCTTCAGCGCGGCGGCTTGTACAAGGAAATCCACGATTTGCAATTGGTGGATCACGCCAAATTCGCCGAAGAGATGGAAGAAGTCAAAATCCCATCCGCGTTGAACCGCGCCGACGAAACCTTCTAACCCTCCAACTTTTCAACTTTCGAACGTTCCAATCTGGAACTTGGAACTTGACGCCTGAAACTCAAACCATGACACGTATCACCCCTCCCGCATTCATCATCCAGTCTGAAGACGCCTACGACAAAGGCTACGACCCCAAAGTGGCGCGCGGACTGATTCAATTTGTCAAGTCATACACGAGGCAGATGGTGATTTCGCTGATCTTCATGATCATCGTCACCGCCGCATCCGTCTCGGGACCGTACTTTGTCAAACTGGCAATTGACGAGGGCATCGGAAAAAGCGACATCCCCGCGCTGCGTAGCATCGTCATTGCCTATTTCATTGTGGCGGGTGTGCAGTTGCTGACCAACTTCTACCGCGTGCGCATCATGTCCAGAGTGGGACAACACGTTTTGTACGATGTCCGCACGGCGATGTTCGAGCATTTGCAAAAACTTTCGCTGAGTTTCTACAACCGTTACAGCGTGGGACGCGTCATCACGCGCGTCATCAACGACGTGGGCACTCTGCGCGAGTTCATCACCTGGGCGGTGCTGGCGATTGTGCGCAACCTGCTGGCGATTATCGGCACGCTCATTGCCATGCTTTCGCTCAATCTGCGGCTGTCCCTCATCACCTTTGCCGTCGTGCCGCTCATGGCATTGGCGACAATTTTCTACCGCAACCTTGCGCGGCGCAATTACCGCAAAGTGCGCGCCGCCATTTCGTGGACCAACTCGGTGCTGGCGGAGAACGTCAACGGCGTGAGAGTCGTGCAGGCGTTTTCGCGGCAGGCGCACAACTTCTCGAACTTCAAGGATTACGTCAACCGCTATTTCCTCGAGACCAGTCTCGATGCGGCGAAGGTAGCCTCGGCGTTCACGCCGGTTGTGGATGTGTTGGGCGCAATGGCGACCGCTCTGGTTGTGTACGCCGGCGGAACGGCGGTACTGGGAGACACCATCACGCCCGGCGTATTGATTGCCTTCGTCCTCTACATTGACCGCCTCTTCGACCCCATCCGCGATCTGAGCCGCCGCTTCGACACGCTTCAATCCACGATGGCGGGCGGTGAGCGCATTCTCGAACTGCTCCATACCCCGATTGAGGTTCAGGATGCGGAAAACGCCGTCGAGATGCCGCCCATTATCGGCGAGGTCCGATTCGAGAACGTCTCTTTCCATTATTCCGATGACCCAACCCTCGTCCTCGACGGAATCAACCTTCACGTGGATGCCGGGCAGACGGTGGCGCTGGTCGGCGAGACGGGCGCCGGCAAGACCACCCTCGTCAAACTGCTCGCGCGCTTCCACGACCCGACCTTAGGCTGCGTGCGCGTGGACGGCGTGGACTTGCGGACGGTGACTCAGCAAAGCCTGCGGCGGCAGATGGGCATGGTGCTGCAAGACCCGTTCCTGTTCAACGGCACGGTGAAGGAAAATATTCTGTTCGGGCGGCTGGACGCCTCGGACGAGGAAGTCGTTGCCGCGGCGCAGGCGGTCGGCGCGCATGACTTCATCATGGCTTTGAAGAACGGATACGAGACTTCGGTGGAAGAGGGCGGCGCGACGTTGAGCGTGGGTCAGCGCCAGTTGATTTCGTTTGCGCGCGCCCTGCTTGCCGATCCACGCATTTTGATTTTGGACGAAGCGACATCCTCTGTGGATACTCAAACCGAACAGATTATTCAACGCGCGCTGGCAACCCTCTTGAAGGGACGCACGTCCTTTGTCATTGCGCACCGCCTCTCGACGATTACGAACGCCGACAAGATTGTGGTCATCCACAATGGAAAAATCGTCGAACAGGGAACCCATGCGGAATTGCTGGCAAAGCAGGGCATGTATTACGAATTGTACAAGACGGGGTTTCAAGAATAACCAATCATGTCGTCTGCGTTCTATCACCGCGATCGTCACGAACCGATGAAGTAAGAAGGTATAATCTCATCGAGTTGTGTTATCTACCGGCGCTCTCAAAAGGAGGACAGCAATGTTTTGTAATGTTCAGGAGATTGTGGAAACCCTCAAGAATGCGAAAGAGCATGGTAAGAAATGTTCCGTGCTTATCGGCGCTGGCTGTTCTGTTACTGCCGGTATTCCCACTGCCCAAGGGTTTGTAGAAATCATCAGGGAACGGTTTCCGAACAAGTATGAAAAAGCGGAAGAGAAAACGTACGCCAAATGCATGGCGCAGCTTGCCGATTCGGAACAGCATGACCTGATTGCTGAGTTTGTGGACAATTCAAAGATAAACTGGGCGCACATTGCTTTGACTCAATTGATGAAAAACGGTTACGTGGATCGGGTGCTGACCACGAATTTCGACCAACTTGTCCTGCGCGCTTGTACGCTGTCGCGTATCTATCCTGCCATCTACGACGTGGCGGCATCACAACTTTTCAAGCGTGGAAAAGTGCCCGATCATGCAGTATTTCATTTGCACGGGCAGCGGACGGGTTTTGTTCTCATCAACACGGAGGAAGCATTTCAAAGACACTCAAAGTTGTTGAAGCCGATTTTTGAGGATGCAGGCGTGGAACGCGTCTGGATCGTTGTCGGGTACAGCGGGCAAAATGACCCGGTCTTTGACCATCTTGCCCGTGTCAAACGGTTTGATAATAATCTTTATTGGGTCGGCTACAAGGATAACGACCCTCCTGCACATTTGCGGGATACATTGTTGACGGGCGGAAAATACGCCTTCTATCTGAAAGGTTTTGATGCCGACAGTTTTTTTGTTACTCTGGCTCAGGAATTGAAGTGTTTCCCGCCGGACTACATTAGAAAACCGTTTTCATATCTGGAAGACCTCTATGACGTACTAACTCCTTATGTTTTCCCAAGGACAGATGTGCCTGTGGACAACCTGAAATTTGCGCGCACGTTCGTCCGTGATGCCATTGACAAAATGGAAGGCATACACTCTGCTGTTCTACAAGCCTGGTATGACTTGATGGCTGGCAGGCATGAGGAAGTTATTGCCTTGCGTTCAAAATATGCCGGTGCCATGCATCCTGAGATGATTGACGTGATCTCCTGGGCTTATGTTGACCAGGGAAATCAGTCCTATCTTAATGGTTTGGAGAAGGCAGGCGGGGAAGCGGACGGGTTGTACAAGGAAGCCTGCGAGAAGTATGCCGAGGCGGTCAAGATCAAACCCGAAGATCATGAGGCGTTCAACAACTGGGGCAATGCGCTTTATTCGTGGGCGCAGGGCAGGGCAGGCGGGGAAGCGGACGGGTTGTACAAGGAAGCCTGCGAGAAGTATGCCGAGGCGGGCCGAGGCGGTGAAGATCAGACCCGATATGCATGAGGCGTTCAACAACTGGGGCAATGCGCTATTGTGGTGGTACCGTATCGTTTCTGAGGAAAGAAAGGCGGAGATATTAAAACAAGCCAGGGACGTGCTGTTGGAGACAGAGAAAATTCTTGAGGGAAGAGGCTCTTACGGTCTGGCTTGTGTGTATGCCTTAAGCGGCAATGAAGAGGAATGCCGCAGGTGGCTGATAAAGAGCAAGGATAAAGGAGAATTACCGACGCTGGAGCATTTGCAGGAGGATTCGGACCTGGATTCAGTCCGTGAAACACAATGGTTCAAGGAGTTTCTCGATGATGTTTCATAGATGTCATGCTGAGCGAGTGGATTTTGAGAAAGCCATGCTCCACCAAACTTTTCACCTTTCACCGTCCCGAAAATCAAAGTAAAATCATACACGATGAATCCCCTGCTTCCCTCAGAGGCGCGTGTACAACCGCCGGCTTCGGCTGTATCTGCATCGCAGCGATAACCTGCCGATGCAGTTTGTTTTAAGCGGACAACCGCTCATTCAACCTTCAAGGAGGAGGAAGATGAAACTCACAGTTAAATTCGTTGTGCTGCTGACCATTGCGGCGTTGGCGCTCTCCGCCTGCGGCGCGTTGGGGCAGTCGCAGCCTGTCGTCATGCGAATCGGGTGGGCAGGCAGTCCGGATACGTTGAACCCGGGCGCGGCTGTGCTTACTGAAGCGTACACCATCTTCGCGCTGGTGTACGACGCCATGTACCAACTCCAATTGGACGGCACGTTCAAGCTGAACCTTGCGGAAAGCGTCAGCGTTTCCGATGACGGGCTGGTCTATACCTACAAAATCCGTGATGGAGTGAAATTCCACGACGGACAGCCGCTCACCGCCGAGGATGTGGTCTTCTCCTATTTGCTCTATCAAAACACGGAAGGCTACCCCTGGATGGGCAACTACACCACCTACTTCGAAAAGATCGAAGCCACCCCCAACAACGAAGTGGTGATTACCCTCTCGGAACCCATCCCGAACATTGACGCCCAACTGGTCTTCCTTTACGTTCTCCCCAAGCATATTTGGGAAAACGAAGACCCGCTGGAATTTGAAAACGTCGCCGCCGTTGGCAGCGGACCGTTCAAAATGGTGGAATACAAGCCGAACGAATTCGTCCACCTCGCAAAGAATCCGGACTATTTCGGCGGCGCGCCCAAAGTGGACGAGGTCATCTTCCAGACCTTTGAAAGTCAGGACGCCCTCGTGCAGGCAATCAAAACCGGGCAGGTGGACATGATTACCGAAATGCCCGCCACCGCTGTGGAAACCCTCAAACAGGACCCGAACATCGAAGTCGTCACCGGCGCGCCGTTTGCCCCCAGCGTCACCGATGTAATCATCAACCAGGTGCTGCCGGAAAACTGTCCGCCCGAGGACGGCTTATGCACCGGACACCCCGCCCTGCTCGACCGCAACGTTCGTCTTGCGCTGGCTCACGCCACCGACAAACAAAAAATCATTGATGTCGTCCTGCTTGGCTATGGAACGCCCGGCACCACTCTCATCCCCGATGGGCTGGGCATCTGGTACAACTCCAGCATCAAGGATTACCCTTATGATGTCGCCAAGGCAAATCAGATTCTGGATGACGCCGGCTACAAGGACGTCAACGGCGACGGCATCCGCGAAACCCCCGACGGCTCGCGTTCGCTGACCTTCCGCATCAACTGGCCCAGCGACAGCATTGACTCGCCGCGCCTTGCCGAACTGCTCAGCGAAATGTGGGGACAGGTCGGCGTCAAACTCGAAGCGCAGGCGCTCGACCCCGATACGCTGACCTCCGTGTGCTGTCCCGCCTTCGACTTCGACATCATCATCTGGGGCTGGGGTTCCGATCCCGACCCGAATCTGCTGCTCAGCGTGATGACCACCGACGAAATCCCCACCGGCAGCAGCGAGACCGGCTATTCCAACCCCGAGTACGACGACCTCTATCGCCAGCAGGCTTCGGAGTTGAACCTCGAAAAACGCCGCGCGCTTGTTTGGAAAATGCAGGAAATCGTCTTCAACGACGTGGTGTACATCATCCCCTACTACGAACAAAACGTGCAGGCATTCCGCAAAGACCGCTTCACCGGCTTCATCCTCGATCAGCCCAAAGTGGAACTTTCGGATGTCACCTCGCTGATTCGAGTCGAACCCGTGCGCTGAGGATTCGGATACCGGGAGGGCGGTTCTTTCCGCCCTCCCGCCTGACTCTGCCCGAAAGGCATTGGCATTGAACCGATACCGTTACCTGCTCCAAAAGACCGGCTGGGCGCTGCTGACGATTCTGTTCGTACTCGTCCTGAACTTTTTCCTCTTCCGCATCCTGCCCGGCGACCCCGCCCGCGCCCTCACCCGCGACCCGCGCATGAAAGCGGAAGCGCGTGAGATTCTGCGCGTCCGCTTTGGGCTGGATAAGCCGGTCATCAACTGCTTCGAAACGCTCACGCCCCTCAAACTGGGCGACTGCCGCGTCAACCCGCTCGATACGCAGTTCTTCATCTACATCAAAAATCTGCTGCAGGGCGAGTTGGGCATCAGTTACAAAACGAATCGTCCCGTTGCCGATATTCTGGCGGAACGACTTTGGAATACCGTCCTCCTCATCGGCGCGGGGCAAATCCTTTCCATTGTGGTCGGCGTTGCCTTTGGCGTTTTTGCCGCGTGGAAAGCCCGCACCGCCATTGACTACGGCGCGCTCATCACGGGATTGGTGGCGTGGAGCCTGCCTACCTTCTGGCTGGGCATCATTCTGCTTTTCTGGGGAAGCACACAAGGCTTTCCCATTGGCGGCAAGGCAACGCCCGGCACCGGCGCCTACCCGCTCTTGTACCAAATCGGCGATGTCGCCAATCACATGATACTGCCCACGCTGACCTACATCATCGTGTATATGGGCGAGTACATGCTGGTCATGCGCTCCAGCCTGCTGGATGTGCTGGCGGAAGATTACATCCTGACCGCCAAGGCAAAAGGCTTGAGCGCGTTTCAAATCCTCAAAGACCATGCCATGAAAAACGCCATGCTCCCCATCGTCACGCTGATTGCCATCAACCTGGGCTTCACAGTGGCGGGCGCGGTTCAAATCGAGGCGGTCTTCTCCTGGCCGGGGCTGGGAGGCGCCATCTTCGAGGCAGTGGAAAGCCGCGATTATCCGCTCCTGCAAGGCACCTTCCTGCTGATTGCGGTCAGCGTGATTCTCGCCAACCTCATCGCCGACCTGACCTATTCCTACCTGGACCCGCGCGTCCAAACGGAGTGACCGCATGGCGATTCAGGAACTGGAACTCAAACCCGCCGTCCCCGCCTCGCCGTTGAGCGGTTTCTGGAATGTTTTCCGCAAGAACCGTTTGGCGATTGCCGGGCTGGCGATGTTGGTGGTCATCGTCATCGCTGCCATCTTTGCCGATGTCATTGCCCCTTATGACCCGCGTTCCTACGCCGGCATAGGCGCCGGCGACATTTACCAGCCGCCCAGCGCGCAGCACTGGTTCGGCACCGACGACGCCGGCAAGGACGTGTTCTCCGGTTTCATCTACGGCGCGCGCAATTCGCTCATTGTAGGCTTCTTCGCCGCGTTCATTTCCATTTTTATTGGCGGCACGTTCGGCATCATTGCCGGCTTCTACGGCGGACGCATCGAAACCTTCCTCATGCGCTTCACCGACACCATGCTCGTCATCCCCGACCTGCCGTTGATTGTCATCTTCGTGGCATTGACCGAGCCCAGCCTGTGGAACATCATCCTCGTCATCGGTCTGCTCGGCTGGACGACCACCGCCCGCATCGTCCGCTCGCAGACTTTGGCGGTTAAATCGCGCAAGTTCGTTTTGCGGGCGCGCGCCATCGGCGCGGGGAACCGGCACATCATCGTCCATCACATCCTGCCGTTGGTCATGCCCATTTTGGTAGTCAACGCCATTCTGGTCATTTCGCTCGCCATTCTCAGCGAGTCCACGCTGGCGTTCCTCGGCTTGAGCGACCCGCTCGCCATCTCGTGGGGGCAGATGCTCAACTTTGCCTTCGGGCGCGGCGCGATGAGCGTGGGCGCATGGTGGGCGCTGGTCGCGCCGGGCTTTGGGATTGTGTGGGTCGTCCTCGCGTTGACTCTGCTGGGGAACGGGCTCGAGCAGGTACTTAACCCGAGGCTGGAGGCGCATCATTTAATGCCCGGTCAGCCCACGGTCCAGAAAGAAGCGGGAGAGGTCCCCGCGCGGGGCGCGTTCGTCAAGACGCCCGTCATCCTCGATGTGCAGAATCTTTCCGTCGAATATATCAATGAAGGGAAACCGCCGGCGCGGGCGGTGCAAAACGTCAGTTTTCAGTTGCACGAAGGCGAGATGATGGGGCTGGTGGGGGAGAGCGGCTGCGGCAAGACCACGCTGATGCTGGCAGTCAACCGCCTGCTGCCCGCCGCCGGACAGATTGTGGGCGGCAAGGCGCTGTTCAACGGCATTGACCTGACAACCGCCAGCGATGAAGAACTGGCAGACCTCCGCTGGAGCGGCATTTCCATCATCTTTCAAGGCGCGATGAACGCCCTCAACCCGGTGCGCACGGTGGGCGACCAAATTGCCGAGGCAATTCGGAAACACATGCCCATTGAAAACGAAGCAGCGCTGGATTCCCGCGTGACCGAACTGTTGGAACTGGTGGGCATTTCTGCCGAGCATAAAAATCATTACCCGCATCAATACTCCGGCGGAATGCGTCAGCGCGCCATGATTGCCATGGCGCTCTCCTGCTCGCCGCAAGTGGTGATTGCCGACGAACCCACCACCGCGCTGGATGTGATGATTCAAGCGCAGATTTTGGAACTGCTCGATGACCTGCGCCGCAAACTGGGACTTGCCGTCATCTTTGTGACGCACGACCTCGGCGTGGTGGCGGAGATGTGCGATACGGTGCTGGTGATGTACGGCGGCATGACGGCTGAATACGCCGACGTGGATACCATCTACAATCAGCCGCGTCATCCCTACACCCAGGAACTGCTCAAGGCATTCCCCGACCTTTCCAACCCCGAAAAGCGGCTCTCCTCCATCCCCGGCTACCCGCCCAAACTGGACGCGCTGCCGCCCGGCTGTCGCTTTGCGCCGCGCTGCCCGCTGGCGTTCGACCGCTGTAAGACCGAACTGCCGCGCCTGCACGAACTGGGCAGCGGTCACGTCGTCGGCTGCCATTTGTTGGAGAGACCCTAAAGGTCTGCTTTCCCTAGAGAGTTTTGGATAAACGCTGATACTCGGAAAATACTGCCGCTACAATGTTCCCCCATCCTTTTTATCTGTGTTTATCGGTGGTTAAAAATGAACTTCAAAACACTTTCTTAGCTTTGTGAAAAATGTCAAACGAAATCATCCTCGAAATCCGCAGCCTCAAAAAATACTTCACAGCGGGCAAGGCTGGCTGGTTCTCACGGCGGCAGCGCTTCGTCCACGCAGTGGATGGGGTGGACTTGCAGCTGCACCGCGGCGAGGTCATTGCGCTGGTGGGCGAAAGCGGATGCGGCAAATCCACCCTCGCGCTCACCCTCATGCTGCTCGAAGAAGCCACCGAAGGCAGCATCCTCTTCGAAGGCAAGGACATCACCCACGCCGCGCCGCAGGAACGCAAGGCAATCCGCCAGCGCATTCAGATGGTCTTCCAGGACCCCTACGAATCGCTCAACCCCACCCAGACCATCGAAGAAATCGTCTCCGAGCCGCTGACGGTGCATGGATTGACGCCGAACGCGAATGAACGCAGAGAGCGGGTCATCCGTGCGCTCGAAGACGCCGGCTTGAAACCCGCCGCCGACTACCTCCACCGTTTTCCGCATCAACTCTCCGGCGGACAGCGCCAGCGCGTCGTCATTGCCGGCGCGCTTGTCCTCGAACCGCACATCCTGTTGGCGGACGAACCCGTCTCCATGCTCGATGTCTCCATCCGCGCCGAAATCATCAACCTGCTCGCCGACCTGCGCCGGGCGCGCGGCATCTCGGTCATCTTCATCACGCACGACCTCGGCACCGTCGGCTACTTCGCCGACCGCGTGGCGGTCATGTACCTGGGGCGCATCGTCGAAATTGGCGCCACGCGCGAGGTCCTGCAAGCCCCACAGCACCCCTACACACAAGCCCTGCTCTCGGTCATCCCCGTCCCCAACCCGCGCCTGCGCCGAAAGCGCATCATCCTGCAGGGCGAAACTCCCAACCCCATCGAACTGCCCAGCGGCTGCCGCTTTCATCCGCGCTGTCCGCTGGCAGTGGAAGCCTGCCGCCGCACCGACCCCTCGCTCATCAACGTTTCGGAAACCCATCAGGCGGCGTGCATTCTGCTCCGACAATGACCGACATCACCAGCCCTCAAAACCCGCGCGTCAAACACATCGTCAAACTGCGCGAGGACAAACGCCAGCGACAAAAAGACGGCTTGCTCCTCGTGGAAGGCTGGGACGAGATTCAACTTGCCGTCTCCGCCGGGCACGTTCCGCAGACGCTTCTGACCACGCCGGAACTTGCCAGCCGTCCCCTGACCTTTCCCTCCGCTGAAACGGAGGTCGAGCCTGTCGAGACCCTGACCGTCTCCCGCGCCGCCTTCGAGAAAATGTCCTACCGCGACAATCCCGACGGCTGGCTGGCGGTCTTTCCCATCCCGCGGATCACACTCGCCGACTTGAAAATAACCGATGTCCCGCTCGTCATCATCGCCGAGTCCATCGAAAAACCCGGCAACCTCGGCGCCATCCTGCGCACCGCCGACGCCGCCGGCGTGGATGCCCTCCTGCTCTGCGATCCGCGCGTGGACCCTTGGAATCCGAACGTCGTCCGCGCCAGCCGCGGGACGGTGTTCAGCGTGCCGGTGGTCGAATGCGATAACGACTCGGCATTGGCATGGCTGCGCGCGCATCGCATTCAAACGCTCGCCGCCACTCCCTCGGCTGAAACCGTCTATTCCGCTGTGGACATGCGTCTGCCCACCGCCATCGCTGTCGGCACAGAGGACGAAGGGCTGACTGACTTCTGGATGAAGAACGCCGACGTGAAGGTGAAGATACCGATGATGGGGAAGGTCAATTCGCTCAATGTCTCGGTCTCGACCGCCTTGATTGTGTACGAGGCGGTTCGTCAGCGGGGATAGGGAAGCGCGTCCCGTCATTGTCAGGGTTTTGCAAGGCGTGTTTGTTGTCTTTTTCCTTGATTCTCCGTCATGTCTGCAAATCTCACGCCAACGGAGTTGACCATGTTTACCCTCATCAAATGGCTCTTTGCCGCCCTCGCTGCCGCCTTTTTGTGGCTGGTGGGCAAATACACCGCCGAATATTTCTCCTTCAGTCCCTATAAAAAATATCCCCTCCGCAAACGTGAGTGAGTGTAGAGCAAGTCTATAGACTTGCTCTACACTTATCCATGCGGGGGTACAATACGCAAAAGCCGTTTCCGCCGACCTCCACAGGAGGGACATTCATGCCGAAAGCGGCAAAACCGAAAGAAGGAGAGGCTATGAACAGAAAAATCGTTTCCATCGTTCTTATCATCTTTGGAGCGGCGTTACTGCTTGGTTCGGTGTTCTTCATTCTCGACGGCATGACAGCGGAAAAAGCGCCGGGGCTGGGCGAACAAATTTTGAAAGTTCTTGGCGCGCTGGTCGGCGTGGGCACGGGACTCAAAGGATGGCTGGATTTTCGAAAACCGCAGTCACAGAGAAGCGAAGAACGAATCCAGGAAGTCATTGATTCCCCCGACAGCGAGCAGACCATGAAGGGCAAGGGAGGAAGACAAAAACAGAAAAGCGTGCGTTCGGCGCGAAGCAAGCAGAATATGGAATAACCCAAGTAAAAAAAACATGTCACGAGATCTCAGTCACTTTCAAGACCGGCAGGAGGCGATTCAAGCCTTCGATAATTTGTGGACGCAAGACACACCGTGGATACTTGCTTTCAACGGCGTTTCAGGGCAAGGGAAAAGCACATTGCTGGATTGGCTGGAAGTCAATCGCTGCATTCCCAATTCCATGAAATACGCGAGCCTTTCGATAGGCGACCACATTTCCGACTTTGATACGTTTTTGGCGCGTATCGCGGAGGCGAGGACAACTGCGCTTTCGACAAATGCAGTCAAGGAATTTTCCGAAGCAAGGATCAAGATCCTCGATGATTTAAATCAGAGAAAATTTCATCTTCAGCAAAGTCAGGTGAGCGAGCATTCGCCCGACAGCCGCCAAACCATGAGCGCGAACGTGGCGGAAGCGATCCGCGCGATGGAGAGTCAGGCATTGGCTGTTATCATCGAGCGCTGGCTGCACTGCGTTCGAACAATCCCACAGCAAGAGAAATTCGTTCTTTTGCTGGATAATTACGATGTGTATCAGGATTTGGTTTCGCTCGACGAAATCCGTTTGTTTTGGGCGACGATGGAGCGCGCACGGCAATTCCTTCCAAACTTCCGCGTCGTTCTTGCCAGTCGTGAAGTCGTCCTTCACAGGGAACATGTGGAAGCCTTGCGGCGCGGATTGAGCGGCGAAGACTTGGGAGACCTTTCCAGGGAAGATAGCCGGGCGCTGCTGGATGCATTGGGCGTCACCGACGCGCATTTTTGCGATGCCGTCTATCGCTTTGCGAACGGACACCCGCTTATGACGCGCATGGCGGCGGAAGTATGGAAAGAGTCCGCTGGAGAAATCGCGGCAAGCGATGTGCCGAATTTCTCAGGACGCGAAGAGGCAGTCGGCTGGCTTCAAACGTTCATCCTGAACAGACTGAAGGAACCCCTCCGTTCCGCCGCGCAGTGGATGGCAGTGCTGCGATGGTTTTCGTTCGAGGCGCTGAACGCCATTCTCGATGCGCCGATTACCGAAGAGGAATACCGCAAACTGACTGCTTATTCCTTCGTTGTGCCATCCAAACTCAGGGAAGGATACAAGGCGGCGCACGACCTTGTGCGCAAAGTGCAGATTGCCCACCTGCGGCGTGAACAACCGTCGAAATTTGTCGAAGTCAACCGGCGGGCGATGCGGTATTCTGCCGCAATGGATGCCGCAGGATTGGAAACGCTGTACCATCAGTTTTTCATCGCGCCAGACGAAGCCTTCAAAATATGGCAGGAGATCGAATCGCAGGCGGCATTTCACTTCGACCATCAACGGTGGGGATTACTGTTCGAACTTGCCCTGCGGGATGAGCTTTCCCTCCCACCAGCCATGCTCGCCGAAATTCAATACCGCGCCGGCAGGCGGCATTACTACCGTGCGGAATGGTTTTTGGCGATGGATTATTACAACGAAGCCCTGAAACTCTTCGAGGAAATTGGCGCAAAATTGGGCGAAGCCAACGTGCTGCAAGCCATCGGCGACGTGCAGCAGTTCCGCGATGAACGCGACGCCGCGCTCGAAAGTTACCAAAAGGCGCTGGGGCTGTTTCGCGAAATTGGCGACCGTTTGGGCGAAGCCAACGTGCTGAAAGCCATCGGCGACGTGCAGCAGTTCCGCGATGAACGCGACGCCGCGCTCGAAAGTTACCAAAAGGCGCTGGGGCTGTATAGCGAAATTGGCGCAAAATTGGGCGAAGCCAACGTGCTGCAAGCCATCGGCGACGTGCAGCAGTTCCGTAAGCAAGTAGACGCCGCGCTCGAAAGTTACCAAAAGGCGCGGGGGCTGTATAGCGAAATTGGCGCAAAATTGGGCGAAGCCAACGTGCTGAAAGCCATCGGCGACGTGCAGCAGTTCCGTAAGCAAGTAGACGCCGCGCTCGAAAGTTACCTAAAGGCGCTGGGGCTGTATAGCGAAATTGGCGCAAAATTGGGCGAAGCCAACGTGCTGCAAGCCATCGGCGACAAGTTTTACCCATGCTGGTTGAAGTGGCAGGGGAAAACCACCCTGTTACTGAAGCGTTTCGAGGGTTTATTGCGCAATTGTAAAAGTGAAAACCGCCCACGAATGGAGCCGCGAAATACGTCAATTCAAATATCGGAAGTATGCCAATAAATTTGTACCGCGAGATAAATCTCGCGGTACTTTTCACTGCTCACTGCTCACTGATTACTGATCACTGATCACTACCTCACTGCTCACTTCCTCCGCCTCCTCCTCCCGCTCCGCGACTCCATACGCCACTTCCAACTGATGGCGGAACTGCTGGGTGTAAAGGCGGTAATAATGTCCGCGCAGTTTCAGCAGTTCGGCGTGCGTCCCCTGCTCGGTGATGCGCCCGTTCTCGATGACCAGGATTCGGTCGGCGCGGCGGATCGTGCTCAGGCGGTGGGCGATGACGAAGGACGTGCGTCCCTGCATCAGCGCTTCCATGCCGCGCTGGATGAGCGCTTCGGTCAGCGTGTCCACGCTGGAGGTCGCCTCGTCCATGATGAAGAGTTCGGGCTTTGCCAGCACGGCGCGCGCCAGTGAAATCAACTGCTTCTGTCCCACCGAGAGCAGATTGCCGCCCTCGCCCACATTGTGGTCATAGCCTTTCTCCAGCGTCACAATAAAATCGTGCGCGCCGGCGATTTTGGCGGCTTCTTCCACCTCGGCGTCCGTCGCCTCCAGCCGCCCGTAGCGGATGTTGTCGCGCACGCTGCCGGAGAAGAGATGCGGCGTCTGCAGTACGATGCCGATGCGGCTGTGAATCGAAGCGAGGGTGTACTCCCTGTAATCGCGTCCGTTGATGCGGATGACGCCGCCGCGCGGTTCATAGAAGCGGCACAGCAGATTCACAATCGTGGACTTGCCGCCGCCGGTCGGTCCGACCAGCGCAATCATTTCGCCGGGCTTGACCTTGAGCGTGAAATCCTGCAGGACGGGCTTGCGGTCTTCGTAGTAGAAGTCCACGTGGTCGAATTCGATTTCGCCCATCAGCGTTTGCGCGTCAACCGCGCCGGGTCTATCGTGGACCTCGGGCGGGGTGTCTGCCAATTTGAAGATTCTCTCCGCCGAAGCGATGGAGTGCTGCATCTCGGCATAGACGCGCGCCAGGTCCTGGATGGGCCACATCATGAAGGTCAGGTACGAGACGAACGCCTGGATGCCGCCGATGGTCATCAACCCGATTGTGATTTGTTGACCGCCATAGCCGACGATGACTCCCAGCGCCAGCGCCGCGATGATTTGCACGGTGGGGAGGAAGAGCGCCGAGAGCCACGCCGCGCGGTACGAGGCGTTGTACATCTGCGTGGTCAATCCCTGAAACTCGCGGGTGTTTTCGTCCTCGCGCAGCAGGGCTTTCACCACGCGCACGCCCTGAAAGTTCTCGTTAAACGCGCCGGTGATTTTCGAGTTCGTGCGCCGCGCCGTGCGATATTCCACCAGAATGCGCTTGCGGAACTGCACGGCAATGAAAAGCATGATGGGGATGACCGTGAACACGATGAGCGCCAGTTTCCAGTTGATGAGCGCCATGAACGTGATCGAGGTGATGATGTTCATGATTGCCCAGGTCGTGTCCACCACGCCCCAGGTGAGCAGGTCGGCGACGCGCCCGGTATCCGAGGTCACGCGCGCAATCAGGCGCCCGACGGCGTTCTGTGCGTAGTACGAAAGCGACAGGTCTTGCAGGTGGTTGAAGAGCATCTTGCGCAGGTCGTATTGCACGCGCTCGCCCAGCACGCCGGCAAGGTAAATGAACGTGAACACAAACCCCGCCTGCAGCAGTTGAAACACACCGTAAAGGACGGCAAGTTCCATCACCCGCGCTTTGTCGCCCGGCACAATGCCCGTGTCCACAATCTGTTTGTTCAAGTATGTAAACCAGGCGTCCAGCATGGAGGTCAGCGCAATGGTGATGAGAAAACCCACCACCCACTTCCAATGAGGTTTGAGCAGGGTCAAAATGCGCCGAAAGACCGGTGCGGTCAGTTGGCTTGTGTGTTCTTCTTCTTCGAGTTCGGTGATGACTTCTGACATGGGTAATTCTCCACAATAAAGATGAAAGATGAGAGATGAAAGATAAAAGTCCGTGCGGCTTTATTCTTCATCCCTTTGCCTTCGCTCAGGATAGGTTTTCTCTCTCATCTTTGGTTATTCTTCCGTTTCTTGATCTTCGTCACGATAGTCACGAAGATAGCAATGAGTTCATTCGTTTCCCTGATGAGGGATTCCAAATTTTTAGCAGGGACGAATCCGCCTTTCACGAGCAGTCCGAGCCAATAGTCGGTTTCATCCAACTCCTGCAAAACGCCTTCGAACTTGCTAATTACGTCGGCGTCAGATTTTGCCCGATGACCTTCCCGATATTGCGCTCCAACGGATGTGCCAGAGCGCAAAACCTGTTTTCCAATCACCTGCACTTCGGTCTTTTTCGAGAGGCTGGAATACAGGCGAATGATTCGCAGTGCATACTCGCTTGTCCGTTCTCCCAAGTCCTGCAGATTTTCGTTTGTCATTTTGGCATTCTCCATTTGATTTTGATTTCGCCGCTTCAGGCGTTCATTCATATCTCATCTTTCATCTTTCATCTTTCAACTCTCGAAATTTCCATCTCCAACTCCTCGTCAATCCTCGTCTGAATGTCATAAATCCGGCGATACATGCCAGCCGAGTCCGCGAGCAATTCATCGTGCGTGCCCATCTGCACCACTTCGCCCTTGTCCATCACGAGGATGAGGTCGGCGTTCATTACGGACTGGATGCGGTGGGCGATGATGAAGGTGGTGCGGTTTTCCATCAGTCGATTCAACGCCGCGCGGATTTCGGCTTCAGTTTCGGTGTCCACCGAGGAGGTCGAGTCGTCGAGGATGAGGATGCGCGGATTCTTGAGCAGGGTGCGGGCAATGGTCACGCGCTGCTTTTGTCCGCCGGAGAGTGTCACGCCTTTTTCGCCGACCAGCGTGTTGTAACCGTCGGGAAAGCCGAGGATGACATCGTGGATGGCGGCGGCTTTGGCGGCGCGCTCCACTTCCTCTTGCGGCACATCCCGCCCCACGCCGTAGGTGATATTCTCGCGGATGGAGCGGCTGAACAGAAACGGCTCCTGCTCCACGATGCCTATCTGCCGGCGCAGATAGGCGCGCGGGTAATCCTTCAATTCCACGCCGTCGAGCAGAATGCGCCCGCCGGTGTATTCGTGGAAACGGGGCAGCAGGTTGACCAGCGAGGTCTTGCCTGAACCGGTCGAGCCGAGCAGCGCCACAGCCTGCCCCGGCTGGACGCGGAACGAGATGTTCTTCAGCGCATCCGACTTGCCGTCCGAGTACATGAACGAGACATTCTCAAAGACAATCTCGCCTCGCACCGGACCTGTGGGCTGGTACTTCCCATCGTGGAGCGGCTCCCGCGCCTGCTTCACCACTTCCATCAGACGCCCATACGACACCATGCCCGTCGAGGCAGAGACGATGATGCGTCCCAGGTTGCGGATGGGCCAAATCAGCCACACCACCAGCCCCACATAGGCAACGTACATGCCGACCGTAATCTCGCCGTTGATTGCCATGTTGGCGGCATAGACAAAGCCGAACAGCATTTGCAAACCCAGCACGATGTCGGAGAGGGGCCAGAACATCGAGTGCATGAAGAGCAGAATCTTCCCTTTCAGGAACTTGCCCCAGTTATCCTTCTCGAACTTGCTCTTTTCGTATTCCTGCCGCGCAAATGCCTTGACCACGCGCACGCCGGTCAGGTTTTCCTGCAGGGTGGTGGAAAGCACCGCTTCCTGCGCCTGATATTCCTCGTATGCCTTCGTCACCTTTTTGAAAAACCACAGCGACACCCACAGCATGAACGGGATGACGACGACCGAAACAAGCCCCAACTCCACGTTCAGGTTCAGGATGGCGGCGAAGTTGATGACGAACAACAAGATGATGCGTCCCATGCCGATGCCCTGTTCGCTGAAAAAACGGCGCAGGGCGTCCACATCGGAGGTGACGCGTTCGATCAAGTCACCGGTGGAGGTGCTGGCATGATACGAGAAACTCAACCGCTGAATGTGGTCGAAGAGAAAATCGCGCAGGCGGCGCGTAATGCCCTCGGCGGTGTAGGCGGCTAAACGTCCCGAAAGAAACGAGAATCCGCCCTCCACGATGGCAAGTCCCACAAAGCCGGCGCCAATCCAAAGCGATGTCGTCCCAAGGCTTCCGCCGATGAATTTCCCTTGCGAGAGAACATCATCGGCAAAGAAGCGCAGGAGCAGGTAGGTGAAGGTCTTTGCCAGCGCCGAAACAGCCAGCGCCAGCGTCGCGCCGATGTAGGGCAGGCGGTAATCCACCATCATCTTCCACAAACCCTTCAGGCGGTTTTCGTCGAGGGCGCGGCGGAAGTCGAAGGTGATCGCGGGTTCGTAAACGGGTTGTGTTGCAGTCATGATGTTTCTCCAAACTATTGTTGGCGCAAGTGAGCGCCATACGCACAAAATTAAACAAAAAGGCTGTGGCGGGTGCGCCACAGCCTGTAACGACAGGAAAGGTCGACCTAACGGTCTATAGGCGCACTACGAGAAGGCAATGTCCCGGCAACGACGGGAGAAATGAAGGGGGTAAAGATGATGATGTTCATGTAGTGCGCTCCTTTCTTTAGAATTTACTTAATGCCCGCCCAGTGTACTCTGCCGGCGGGGATATTGTCAAGGCTCGATTCGATATAACTCGGTATTATATAATCGCGCCTATGATACGAACCTGGCAAATCACCGCTCGCGGAACAAGGGAAATTCATCTCTCCAACGCCTCCTCACTGGACGAGGTCACGCGCCAACTGCCCGAAGGATATTACACCACCTTCCGCACCTACGACTCCTGCACGCGCGTCATCGGACTCAAAGCCCACTTCAACCGTCTGCCAAATGCGGACGCTTCGCTTCTGCGCCGGAGCCTGCGCCTGCTTCTCGAGCCGTATCGCCCCGGTGAGGCGCGCGTCCGCCTCATGGAGACCAAACAGGGCAGGTTCTATATTTCCATCGAGCCGCTCAAACTCCCGCCGCCCGAAGTGTACGAAAGGGGTGTCTGCGTGGAGACCGTAACGCTCCAGCGGACGAACCCGCGCGAGAAATCCACGGCGTTCATCGGCGCAAGCGAGGAAGAGCGAAGAAAGCTTGTTCAGCGGGGCATTTTCGAGGCGCTGTTGGTGAGAAACGGGCGGATCTTGGAAGGGATGACGAGCAATTTCTTCTATGTGTTGGATGGCGTTTTGCACACCGCCCGGCGCGGGATTCTGCTCGGCGTTACGCGGACGATGGTCATTCGCGCGGCGAGAGGGGCAGGGGTGGAGGTGAGGTACAAGCCTCTGAAATTGGATCAACTGCCGGCGGTGAAAGAAGCGTTCATCACGTCCAGTTCGCGCGGGGTTGTGCCGGTCATTCAGATTGACGAGGTAACGGTGGGGGAGGGGAGGGTGGGGGCGTTGACGAAACAGTTGTCGGCGGCGTATGAGGCGTATGTCCGAAAGAAGGCAGAGACGATTTAGACGCGAGGGCGGCTATTTGCCTTTCTCGAAAATCTCGTAGTAGCCCTTGTCGAGTTCGTCGTCGCTGAGGTGGGCGTATCGCTGGGTGACCTGGATGTTGGCGTGGCGCGCCAGTTCCTGGGCGAGTTTCAGGTTGCCCGAGCCGCGCAGGACGGTCGTAACAAAATAATGACGGAACGAGTGCGGCGTGATTTTGCCAACCATTTCTTTGCCTAGTAATTGTTCCACGCGTTCTTTGACAATGTTGCGTCCCGTTGTCGGCGTGATGGGCTTGACCTTTTTACCGGCGCCCTTGTCGTGGCGGGCAAAGAGGGGCAGGGAGGTGAGTTGCCTTCCTGAATTTCCATCCAGGGCGGCGCGCTGCGTCAGATAGTCCTTGATTGCCCGAATGGCGCGCGTGGTAAATCGAACGACCGCCTGCTTGTTGCCCTTGCCAATGATGATGGCGCGCCCCTCGTTCCAGTCCATATCGCCGCGGCGCAAAGCGCAGGCTTCGTGAACGCGCAGTCCCGTATCCGCCAGGGTGAGCAGGAACGCCCGGTCACGCATTGCGCGTAGATGAACAATGGCAGGGGAATCACCGTCATCGGGCAGGGAAACAAGGTTCGGCAGTTGCTCCACTTTTTCTAAAATCCGCTCGATTTCGTAAGTGGGGAACTGGGGGAAGGTGACGCCGGGGCGGCGCGAACGCTGGCGTATAAGCACACGCACGCGCGACTGGTTGACTTCCGCCAGTCGCTCCGAGTCAATGAAGAGGTAGAAACCTTTCACAGCCTGCAGGTAGAGTTGTTCGGTGGCGGTCGAGTAGGCGTGCAGGTATTCGATGAACGGCGAGAGGAAATCTTCGGAGAGTTTGGTAATGGGAGCGGTATCAGGGTCCAGCCATTTTTCGGTCAGCACGCTGCGGAAGATTTGCATCGCATTTTTATACGCAAGCCAGGTGTGCTTGCTGCGGGAGGTCTTGATCATGTCCAGATAGCGGCTGATGGTCTGGGAAATGGTCGGAGGATTTGCCTCGATGGCTGTCATGATGGTCATTATACGAATTTTGGCGCTCTTGTCAATGTTTTTGATAATAATACTTATCGAAAACATAATCAAATTACGATTGCTTGCCGCACTTGGTCAAAAGCAAACCGCTCCCCTGCTCGGCAGTTATCAGTAATCAGTTATCAGTGGACAGTAATCAGTCGTTGACGTGAGAGAGAACGATGCTTGGATGACAGACTGAAAACTGATGACGGATCACTGATCACTGGAAGCCCCCCTGCCCCACTGCGGCTTTCTCCAAAAAGTGCGTATCAGCACTTGTCTGTTCCACGTCTTGCATCTATACTCGGTTCAACTTGGTCATCTCTGTTGTCTGTTGCATGAAGGGAGTTTCTATGCCGAAATTTTTGTTCTCAAAATGCCCAAACTGCAAGAAGGAAAATCGAGACAACTGGCTCGATCTGACCTCATCCAAACCCGGCGCCAAGGTCTTCCGCTCTGTGAACCTGCCCGCTGACCGGGAACAGCGCAGTTTCGTGGTGACCTGTAAATATTGCCACGCTCGCTACAAAGTGACGTTGCCTCAAAGCCAGGGAGAAGACCATGCCAACGCCTAAAATTTACACGGAATCAGAACCACTGAGCAAAGCGGACGAAGACTTGCTCGATTATTTCAAGAACATCGAAAAGAATTCTCTGGACACGCTCGAAAGCGCCGCCCGACAGATCATCAGCCTGGTAACCACCCTGCTGGGGTTGTTCTTCGGCGTATTGGCATTCAAAGACAATCCCGCCTACCTTGGCATGGATGCAATTCGACTTGCCGGAGCGCTCTCTGCCGGCATGTACATTGCCGCGCTGTTCTTCGCCCTGGATGTGGTCATGCCGCGGCGATTGGACATTCCTTCCGCCGACCTGGATGCGATGAAACAGCTGCTCATCACCCTCTTCGACCGCAAGAACCGCTCCCTGCTGTGGGCGCAAATTGCCTTTGGCATCGGGACGGTCTGGCTGTTCATTCTCATTCTGATCCTGCTCTTTCGGGGGTAGCCGTGCTGGAACTTACACTGCAACTCAATTCATCGAATGGACAGGTGACCGTCGCCGCCAACGGGACGCAAAGTCATGTTTTCTCCATAAGCGACTTGGCGTTCTCCAAAGAGGATGTGGCGGAGTTCTTTGTCTCACCAAGAGAATATGGTTCGCGGTTGTATCGCGCCCTGTTTGCTGAAAATTCCGAGGCAGGACGCGCGCTCGGGGCGCTGCCGCGCACCCTGACCGAGGCGGGACGCGTTGCCCTGCGCCTCGAACACAACTTGCTCAACCAACTCCCTTGGGAGTATCTGCATGACGGCAGCGATTATCTTGCCGTGCAGCGTCCCTTTGTGCGGGTGGTGAGGGGCGAGGCAGGAAACAACCCTGCTCTGGCTGACCGTATTTCCCTGCTCTTCCTGCCCTCCGACCCGCTTTTGTACAACGGCGACCCGCCGCGTTATCACCTTGGCGTGGATGCGGAATGGGACGAACTTAAAAGGACCTTGCAGGAAAGCCAGCCGGCAGTGGACTTGGAAAAAGTTCAGCCGCCCTCCCTAAAGGCGCTGCAGGCAAAACTGGCAGGCAAGCGGAACGTCATCGTCCATTTTACGGGACACGGCGACCTCGATGACGGCAAAGCCCGCCTGATCTTCGAACAGCCGAGCGGCGTTGCGGACCCGGTGACCGCCTCGCAGGTGAGCGCCCAATGGCGCGGACGCGCCTCCCTTGTTGTGCTTTCCGCTTGCCTGAGCGCTGTGCCGGGCGAGAGCGCGGAAGCCAACCTGGCGCGCCTGCTGTGCGAGGAGGGCGCGCCTTTCGTGCTCGGCATGCAGATGGTCGTGCCGGATTTTGCGGCGCGTCAGTTCACAACCATGTTTTACCGTTACCTGCTGGCAGGCGAGGACATTTACGAAGCGGTGCGGCAGGCGCGGCTGGCGACCCTTCCTGACGAAATAGCAATGGGCATCCCTGTGCTTTATACAACAGATGCGGCGCAGGCGGGGATCCTCCGTCCACGCGGGAGCGGCTTGCAGGTCCGCGAAACGCCGCGCCCCCTGCTTGAGGGACTTCCGACCATCGTGAGCGGCTTTTTTGGACGTCACGCGGAACTGGCGCGGATCGGCGAACTGTTGACCGCCGACCGTCCCCGCCAAGGAGAAACCTATCCCCCGCTGACCGTCACCCTGCACGGCGCGGGCGGCATCGGCAAAACCGCCCTGCTGGTGAAAGCCGCCGAACGCTTTGCCTGGAGGTTCAACGGCGTGATCGCCATCCCGCTGGACCCCCTCCCAGCCTCCCCCGAAAGCCTGCTCGAACGGCTGGAAAAACTGCTGGGCGTCAAGCCAGACCTTTCCGCGGACCGCGCCGCCCGCTTCGAGGCGCTTGCCAACGCCATGCACGGCAGGAACATCCTGCTTTGCCTGGATAATTTCGAGAGCATATTTCACGCAAGCGGAGAAAAAAAGGCTGAAGCCTCGGCGCTCTACCGATTTTTCGAACAACTGCCTGCCCGCGGCGTGACCCTGCTGGTCTCCAGCCGCGAGAACACCAAACTGCCCAACGAGCAGATTGTGGATATCAGGGGGCTGGACGCTTATTTCGGCGGCGAGTTGTTCAAGTCGCTGGTGCGGAACGAGGCGCGCCGCAGCCTATTGAGCGATGAAGACTGCCGCCAAGCCAGCCGCGCTGTGGGCGGGCATCCCCTTGCCATCCGCTTGATTGCGCCGGTCTTCGATGGCGGCGAGGGGCGGGACATCGAAGAATTCCTCGCCCGGCTTGGCGAGATCCTGCCAGCCGCCGCCAAGACGCTGGCAAACGGCGCGCGGCACGACACCTTGCAAGCCTGTTTCGATTTCTCGCTCTCCCACTTCGAGTCCAGCGCGCCCGAACTGGTGAGCGCCATTGCCCGCCTGAGCGAGTTCTCCGGCGCCTTTTTGGATTGGCTCGCAGCGCCGGTGATGTTTGGGGCGGGAAAGATTCTGGAAAACGACGCAAGCCAAAAGCAGGCGTTTGCAGACTCCGCCCGGCTGCTGCACCGCCTGTACGAGGGCGGATTGCTGGAGAGCGAAACGCTCCCAATCAACGAACAGGAGAGCCTGACCTTCTACAGCCTGCACCCCGCCCTGCGCCCCTTTGCGCGGGCGCGGCTGAGACAGGAAGAAAAACAGGACGCGGAGGACGGCTTTTTCCTTGCCATGCGGCATCTGGGCAGGATTTGTTACCCTGCCGGCGAGGGAGGAGGCATATATGCCCATTTTTCGCTGGCGCTGACTGCCTTCCGCGCCCTGCCCGATCTGCGCCGCGCTGCCAGCCTGCGGTTGGATGCTGACGCTTCCAATTTGTGTTATCACACCGCCTTCCTCCTCACCCACTTCGGCGACCTGGACGGGGCGATGAAACTCTACCAGCAGGCTCTGCAAATTTTGGAAGGGCTGGGCGACCTGCAAGGCAAATCCGCCACGCTGCATAACATGGCGCAGATTTACGTGACGCGCGGCGACCTGGACGGGGCGATGAAACTCTACCAGCAGTCGCTCGAAATCAAGGAAGGGCTGGGCGACCTGCAAGGCAAATCCGCCACGCTGATTAACATGGGAGTTGTACTGTTCCAAAATGAGCGCTATGCCGAATCGTTATCAGCCATTTTGTCGGGCCTGCAAATTTTAATTCAACTTGGCGCAAAATTGGATATTCAAACAGCAGTCGGGCTGTTGAAACAATTCCAGCAGGCATTGGGAATGGAACGCTTTGCTCTGTTATGGGAAGAAGTTACAGGAAGTCCAGAACTTCCCGATTGGCTGGCGCAATCTACCCTCACCCCCGCCCCACCTGCCCCCGTTAGGGGGTCTCCCACAGGGAGAGGGGAGTCGCAAGGCATGACTGCCGAGCAGTTCATCGCGGCGACGATTCGATCTGCAAGGGAGAAGCGCCCGGAAGCGGAGCAGTTCTTTACAGCGGCGCAGAAGATGGCGGCGGATTCAAGCGCGCCAAAAGAACTTCAAGAGTTGGGCAGGGTCTTGCAGAGGGTCATGCTTGGTGAGAGGAAGGTGGATTTATCGGGTCTGCCCGAGGCGTGGGCGGAGGAGATAAAGAAAGCCATCCACGAATACGACCACGAATAAACGAATGAGGGTATGCGGCATTCGAGACGTGGTTGGCGAATGTCATTGCGAGGGATGTCTTGACGTTACTCGCAATGACATTGCCTTAAAGTTTTGCTTATCAACCTCCAAAACTCTTGAAATTATTTTCATTCACGTTATACTGTTACGGAAACAAACGAGGAGAAAGGAACATCATTATGTCTTCCATGGAAACGCTCACAATCAAAACAGAAAATAAATTTAGAAGTTTGATTACCAAGCGCGCTTACAAAAAGGGTGAAATCATCTGCGAGATTCCCACCGATAAGATTGTCAGCAAGCCCAACCGCTACACCGTCCAGATTGACCGCGACAAGCATACCGACGTGGGCAAACTGGCGGCGCTCAATCACTCCTGCGATCCAAACGTGATTCTGGATACCGAGCATCTGCTGGTCTATGCCTGCAAGGACATCGAAAAAGGCGAGGAACTCTCGTTCTTCTATCCCTCCACCGAATGGGAGATGGATGCGCCGTTCATTTGTCTGTGCGGCGCGGCGAACTGCATCCACGTCGTCGCCGGCGCGCGCTTCCTGCCGCTCTCCACGCTGGAGCATCACTTCCTGAACAAACACATCCGCGAATACATGATCGAATTGCTGGAGAACACCGAACTTCACTTGAAGAGACTACAGCAGGAATTTGCGGGATAATGCCCTGCACAATAAAAACTCCGGCGCCGCGCCGGAGTTTTTATCAGACTTTCAGACATACGCTTCATACGCCGCCGACAACTGTTTCGTCAACGCCCCACGCTCCCCTCCCCCTCGGCGCTTCACGAAAGCGCCTATTGAAATTCGACTTGATATGGAAAACCCAGCCATCACCGCCGTCATTTTCGATTTCGGCAATGTCCTCGTCGAATGGAATCCGCGATACATCTACCGCCGCTTCTTCCCCAACGACCCGCAAGGCATGGAGCGCTTTTTCAAAGAGGTGGATTTCATGGGCTGGAACGCCCAGCAGGACAAAGGGCGCACGTTCAAGGAAGGCGTGGCTGCCATTTCGGCGCAGTTTCCCCACTACGCCCATCTCTTCCAGGCATATCAGGACCACTGGCAGGAATCAATTGGCAATGCGCTTTGGGAAACCATCGAGATTGCCAAACTTCTCAAGCAAAAAGGATACCCGCTCTACGGGCTGAGCAACTGGTCTGCCGAGACCTTCCCCTACGCGCGGCAAAAATTCGATTTCTTCGACCTCTTCGACGACATCGTCATCTCCGGCTATGTCGGCTATGTCAAACCCGAGCCGCAGATTTATTCCATCCTGCTCGAGAAAATCCAACGCTCCGCCGGCGAATGTTTGTTCATTGACGATTCGTTGCCAAATATCCAACAGGCGAATACAATGGGCTTCCAGACCATTCACTTCCAGACCCCCGAACAATTGAAAACCGAACTCTCCCAACTGGGGCTTCTATAACATGGACATCAAAACGCTTCTCCCCGACATCGAACAGGAACTGCAGCGACAAGTTGCGCGTCTCGACCAGCCGCGCACTCGTCCCTTTCACGAGATGCTGACCTATCACATGGGTTGGACAGGCAAAGGCGCGGGTCCCGAAGCGACGGGCAAACGCCTCCGTCCGCTTTTGGTTTTGCTGACCAATGCCTCTTGCGGAGGCGATTGGCGCCGGGCGCTTCCGGCTGCCGCCGCCGTCGAACTGGTTCACAACTTTTCGCTGGTACACGACGACATTCAGGATAACTCCCCCAAGCGCCGCGGACGAGATACCGTCTGGCTCCAATGGGGCGCGCCGATGGCAATCAATGTGGGAGACGCGCTGTTTGTTTTATCAAACCAGGCGATCATGGACTTGAAGGAAAATTACCCCGCCGAGACAGTCGTCCGCGCGGCGGAAATTCTGCACAATACCTGTCTCGACCTGACACGCGGACAATTTTTGGATATGTCCTTCGAGAAACGAACCGACCTCACGACCGATGATTACTGGTACATGATTACCGGCAAAACGGCGGCGCTGCTTTCGGCGTGTTGTCACATTGGGGCTTTGCTGGGCGGAGCAGATGAAGCCAGGCAGGATGCCTACCGCTCCTTCGGTCACTACCTGGGGCTGGCGTTTCAAGTGCAGGATGACATTCTTGGCATCTGGGGCAACGAAGCAATCACAGGCAAGTCTGCCGCAAGTGACCTGGTGGAGGGAAAAAACTCCCTGCCGGTGCTGGCAGGGCTGGCAGCAAACAAGAAGTTCGCAGCGCGCTGGCGGCAGGGACCTATCCATGCCTTTGAGGTGGAAGAGTTGGCAAAACTGCTGGCAGCAGAGGGTGGATATGAAATCGCTCACGAGGCGGCAAAACAGATGACCGACCTGGCGCTGCTGAATCTTCAGGAGGCAGACCCGCAGGGTGAAGCGGGCGACGCGCTCTTCGAGTTGGCAGAAAGGCTTCTTAAGCGGGAGCAGTAAACAGGTCCGTGATGAGGCGGCGGCAGTTCGTTGCAGGAACGTTGCTTGACATCCCTCCAACGGATCGCTATAATCCCAGCCATCATGCGGGTGTAGTTCAGCGGTAGAACGCTTGCTTCCCAAGCAAGATATCGTGGGTTCGAGTCCCATCACCCGCTCAAAATGCCGAGGAGAGACTCTCGGCATTTCTGTTTTGCAACTGTAAGGTGACTGTTATGCCAAAAACGCCGTTTTTTGCTGAAAAGACTGCGTTTTTGTCATGAGCGCCTCTTCCGACTTCCCCCAGCGAACCAAACAAACGAGACGATGGAATCTTGCCTCCCTGGCATCGTTTCATCTGCTGGACGCCTATACCGACTTCATGCTCTCGCGCCAGGCAATGAATTGCACGCCTGCCACCCTGTCGTTTTACCAGTACACGGCGGGACGCTTCTTGTCATGGTGCGAGGCGCAAGGCGTCACGACGCCCGAGGAAGTCACGGCGCGCCTTGTTCGGCAATACCTGGCAACGCTGGCGGACAAAGCCGACCGCACGCTCCACGCCCACGCCAGAGCCATAAAGACAATGCTCCGTTTTTGGCACAAGGAAAACTACCTGCCCGGCGCCGTCACCTTCGAGATGCCGCGCATTGTCAAAAAGCGGCTGCCGAGGCTGACAGAGGACGAACTGCGCCAGGTGTTGAAAGCGTGCAACGCACGGGACAGGGCAATCGTCCTGCTTATGGTGGATTCTGGACTTCGACGCGCAGAAGTATGCGCGCTCGACTGGCAGGACGTGGACATGCAGACAGGCGCGATTACTGTCCGACGCGGCAAAGGACGCAAGCCAAGACTTTCCCGCATTGGAGCAGTGGCGCGCCGTGCGCTTCTCGCCTATCGCCGCACACTGAAAGACAGAGACGGCGCGCTCTTTCGCTCCAAAGGCGGCGGACGGCTCACCGGTCCCGGACTTATGCTCATCTTTCGGCGATTGTCGAAGCGCACAGGCATTTATGTCACGGCTCACGCCCTGCGCCGTACCTGGACGATTCTCGCCCTGCGGGCAGGCATGGATGTTTTACACGTTCAAGCGCTGGGCGGCTGGACTGACCTCGAAATGGTGAACTACTACGCAAGCCTGGAAGACGAAGACCTCTTGCAGGCGCACGCCCGCTTTTCCCCCGTTGACAACCTCGACCGATAACAAAAAGCCGCCTCATTTGGCGGCTTTTTTGTTCTTGACCGGTTCATCTTCGTCGGGCAGATATTTCAACAAATCCCCCACGTCACAAGCCAAATACGAGCATAGCGTTTCGAGAGTGGATTTATCGAAACGGTTGACCCGTTGAGTCATGTATGCGGTTAGCGTGTCAATCGCTAACCCTGTTTCTTTTGCCACCGTGCGATAAGTCAGTTTGCGATTTTCGCGCAACTCTTTTTCAGCAAGCAAAACCTTCAACCTGTTTTGAATAGCCATAACGGGAGACATTGTAACCTCACTTTTTGTACTGGCAAAGCAATATATTTACCGACATTGTACCACTTTTTGAAGCGTCTAGTTATTGACATAGTAACGACTAGGTAGTACAATTTAGGCACATACCAAAGGACACCCTATGACCACAGCCCTGACCCCCTCCCCTGCTCTCGACCTGACGGCGCTCGACCGTGCGGCGTTGCAGCCCTCTACCCGGGCGAAGTACAAGCGCGAGATTGAAGCCATGCACGCGGCGGGCGTCAATCCAGCGAACCACGCGCAACTGCAAGCATACGCGGACGGCTTGAAGTCCAGCCGCCGGCAGTTCCTCAAAGCGGCGCTGCGGCTCATGGTGCGGGACATCCAGCAAGCCGTCAAAGCCGGCGCCGCGCCCCACAATCTCGCCGAGACCCAGGCGGCGCTGCTGCGGCTCGACGCCATGCAGAACGCCGTGACGGTAAAGCCGCATAAGGGCGTGAAGGCGCATACCTGGCTGTCCCAGGCGCAAGTCAAACTCATAACTTCGCTCTGCAACACCGACACGCTCGAGGGCAAGCGGGACTATATCGTCCTGGGCTTGCTCTTGGGCGCCGGCTTACGCCGTGAGGAACTGGTCACGCTCACCTTTGACGCCGTGAAGCAGCAGCCGACCAAAAGCGGCAGGATGCGAACCGTGCTTGAAGTGACGGGCAAAGGCGCAAAGAGCCGCGTCATCCCCATTTCGGACAAACTCGCCGCTCACCTGGCGGAGTGGAAAGAGATTGTCGGCGGCGGACTCATTGCCCGAAGCCTGGGATGCAGGCGCGAACTAGGCGAGAGTCTGTCCGCCGTTGCCGTGTTCGAGATTGTCCGCAAGTACGGCAATTATCTTGGCATTGACCTTGCCCCCCACGACCTGCGCCGTACCTACGCCCAACTGGGCTATGAGGCAGGCGTGCCGATAACGCAAATCTCCACCCTTTTAGGACATGCGAACGTAGCCACCACGCAACGCTATCTCAACCTGGCGCTCGACCTGGAGAGTACAGCATCGGACTTTGTGCCGTTAGCGTGAGTGGAACGCCGTACCACTTTCACCCGAACATTACCAACCGAATAACCGCCCGCTGGCAACCGTGTGAAGAGCAAGGCTCAAGGCGGCGCGGAGTCTACCAAGTAGCGCGGGGGCAAGCGCGAAGTATCGAACCACCAAACACAACACACGGAGGAACGATGAACAAAAGCAATCTATCGGATGAGGCAAGAACCCTTGCCCTGCAAATCTGGCAAGAACAACTCGACTGCGGACTGGGCAGTCCTGGCGAGACAGTCACCGATGACCTGCTCGACGAGTGGCTGGCGAATCGTGTGTATCCTGCCGAGACCCTCGAGGCGGCGGCGCGCGGTGACGTGGCGGCGTTGGTGTTGGTGCGGCAGGAAGCAGGCTTGCCGATTTTCAGGTGACGCCATGACCGTTTACCTCATCCACCTGGACGCCCCGCTCCACCACGCGCGGCATTATGTGGGCTATGCCGAACACGTCCAGCGGCGGCTCGACCACCACAGGAACGGCACAGGCGCGCGCATTCTTGCCGTGTGCAATGAGCGCGGCATCGGGTACGACATCGTGCGGACGTGGGACGGCGCGGGTAAGGACTTCGAGCGCAAACTCAAGAACTGCAAACACACGGCGCGCTATTGCCCCGTCTGCTCTCCCCGTCCGCGAACGTATACGCCGAAAGAGAGGTGAAACCATGACTAATACAATCCAAACATACAAAGGCATTCAATACACCATCCAGCGCAACCAGTTTGGGCAACTCCGCTGGGGTGTAAATTTTCCCTGGCAAGGCTGGGTTTGGCAACCCTGGAATTACAACACAACCGAAAGAGAGGCAGAACGTGAAGCCAAAGAATATATTGACGTTCATATTCGGTGACTGGTTGCTGTTGCTGCTAATTCTGTTTATGTTTTTGGTCGCATGTTTGCCCATTCCCACAGGGACGGCAAGCCCCTCGACCCCATCCCCTGCCCCATCGGAGACGCCCACCGTCACGCCGACCGCACAGCCGACGGTTTGTACCGTTACCGCAACCGCCTTGCACATTAGGCAGGGGGCTGGCGTGGAATACGCCGTTATCGGCTGGCTGACACGCGGCGAGAGTGTATCCGTTCAAAACCAGCGCGGCGCGTGGTACGACATTGGCGCCGGCTGGATTCATTCAAAATATTGTGAGGTGAAACCATGAAAAAAAGTCCTGTTCGTCAACTAATAAGAGCATTGAGATTTTTGCTAAATGTTTGGGTGTTGGTGTCTGCGGTTCGCGGAGATTTGGCTTGGTACACAGCCGCGCTTTTGTACATCGTTGCGTGGGTTGTTTACATTGCAGTTGACGCTTCAATCGCATACAGAAAAGCCGCCACAGGCTCGCGCCCGTGACGGCTTGCCGTGAAGAAAATCGGAAAGAACACGGCATAACCATTTTACACTGAAAGGATAATAAAACCATGTTCAAGAAAATCGGATTATTGCTTGTGACCGTCCTGGGTGTGGCGCTCTTGGCATACAGCGCCACGCGCTCCCTGGACTTCATCGAACTGACGTTACCCGATGACCGTAAAATCCTTGCCTACTTTGGGCTGGCTGCGCTGGACGGCGGGCTGGTTGCCTGGCTTCTGGCGTACTTGTACGGCTCGCGCGGCGGCTGGCAGAGAGCCATTAGCCTGCTTATGGTGGGCGTGGATGCGCTGGGGGCAATTGCCATGTTCACGCTCGACACGCTCTACAATACAGGCAAAGCAGGCTTGACCAAAGCCATGACGCCCGAAGAGATTTACAACGCTGTGCTTGCCTTGTCGGGCATTATCGCCTTGAACATCATTGCCACCATTGCCCACCACCTGACCGAACCCGACAAACTCCGTGAACAAGCCGAAGAGGAAGCCTTCGCCAAAGTGGAAGAGGCGACCTTGAAGCAAATCTCTCAAAATGCGGACGCGCTCGCCGCGCGGCTTGCTCCGACAATGGCGGCAGACTGGATGCAGCAAACGGAAGCGCGCTACCTGGCGTTCCTGGGGACGGGCAAAATCCCGACCATTGACGCGACCGCCCAGGACGTGCAAAAGCCTATGCCCATTGTGGCGCCGGCGCCGAAAGCCAAAGCGCCCATGAGCGAACTGCTTGCGAACTGGCTGGCAGGCGTGAAGGCAAACGGCAGCGGGCGAGTGTACGAGAGCGTGACCACTGCTCCCCAAGTTTGCGATGAGTGCGGAGGAAAGAACGATAAACATTATCCGCGCTGTACGCAGTGGAAGCCGTCGCAAGGGTATCCTACTGTCGAGGAACTGGAGCAATATCTCAAACTTTGGGAAAAAGAGGATAAGCCCGAAGCGGCGCGTGACCCTTTTCCAGAGTCAAACGACTAACACAAGGCTTGTGGATGCAGTCCATCACGTCGAAGGACGGCACGAAACGGCGGGCGTTCTGCTTGTCCTGCCTGAAAGAGGGCAAGGAATGGGTGGGGGGCGACCTGTGCGAACACTTCCGGCAAGTCGAACCAGTAGCCCCGACGGGACATCTCGACCCGCCGACCCTGCCAGAGTAAAGACCTACACCTGGACGTGCCAGTACTGCGGACAGCCGTTTGAGACCACCCACTACGGACAACGCTACTGCAACCGCACACACAGGGAATACGCCTACCGTGAGAGAGTGAAACAGCGTTGACGCTCATACCGTCAACAAAAACAGCCCTGGAAGCCCCAGGAATCCCGCCGGCAATGGTGAGAGACCTGGGGCTTGATATAATAGCAAAAAAGCGCCCTGCGGCGTGCAAGCGCCCAGGGCATGACCGAACCGAACTGCCCGATTCGGTGTGTGGATTGTAGCACATCTGGGGGCAGTTGGAGGATGTGCAAAATGACAGAGTTCATCGTTTACCTGGACAACACGACCGAAGAGCAATTCCGCGCCTGGCTGCTGGATAAGGTGCTGAACAAGATAACCATCAAGACCTATTATCCCGCCGATAAGCGGTGTATTTATTTCATCGTATTGTATCCGTTTGCCCCGCCGAATGATGCGCGCCGTATCTCATTGAAAGCGAAAAATGCAATACAAGTAAATACACCCGAAGGGGATGTGATTCAAGACCTCGACGGCGCTATAGTAATAGAGTGGTACGCGCTGGACAACCGCCTGCAGGTTGTGTTCAAATACGAGAGCAGAATCTATCTGCCCGTCATTTTAGATTTTCTCGAAATTATGGCGAGTGAGTGGAGGGGGACACGGCGCGATATTTGGGCATTCGTGAACGAACAGGTAGCGAAGTACAACAAGCGCTACGAAAAGCGTGAGAATTTCGAGTTGTACCGCCTAGACGTTTCGCACTTTCCCAAGCCTGAGGGCGAAGTCATGCCCAAGCCTGAGGGCGAAGTCATGCCCAAGCCTGAGGGCGAAGCCATACCCACGCCGGCGGTGGAAGAAAAGGCAGTATACAAAATAGCAAATCCGCAAATGAAACCACCAGGGCGACATGTGGACAAATGGAATCCAATTGCCTATGACATTCTAAACGACGGTGGGGAAGATGCCGAAAAACGAGCGTTTGCTGAATGGTGTTTGCAACGTGGAATTAAAAATCCGAGTAAAGGCGACAGAGAAGCATTTAGAAAAGCAATGGAACGAGAGGGCGAACGTAGGACGAAAAGGACAAAATAGGACAAAATATTTCGGCGCCCTATTTCGGCGCGCGGGAAGGGTGTAATCTCTGTGACGATGTCGCAGAGATTTTTTTATTTATGCAGGAGGCTGCAATGCTGGCGCAAAATAACATGACTCGAGTTGTAGTTCCATTGACGCTAGATGAGTTCAGCGCACTGGAGGAACTTTCAATACTCGAATTTAGAGACCGACGCGAGCAGGTGCGTTACATTCTACGCGCTGAACTTGTACGGCGTGGTTTGTTAGATACACACCTTGCCAACACCATCGTCGAGGGCGAACCTGCCGACGAATTACAGCCTGCCTAAAAATGCGAATCGCCTGGGCGGAAACCAGGCGAGACGCGGAGGACTAGCAAATGCAAAAAGATTTTACCCCCAAACACCCAAAACTGACAAACGGAATCCCGATGTATTCGGAGCGCGGGCAGTATGCCGGCGCCGTCATCGGCAATGAGTGGCGCAAGAACATCGTTTCGTCCTGGATGTTACGCAAGCCGCCTGCCCTGGCGGTGGACGTGGTGACACTGCGCGCGGCGATGGACGCCGGCGCCGAGTGGCTGGTCATCACGAACACCGAGACGGGCGTCACTTATCGGGCGAGCATGGCGACGCTGCTTGAACACGGTTTCGAGTTTGACCGGGGCTTTGGCTTACAGCGCGGGCTGACGCTTGCCTTTTGGGACAGCGAGCCGCGTGACGAGGACGTGAAGCCGCTGCATTACAAAAGCCGCGCCGTCAAAGGGGTGAAATTCAACGGCAAACAACTGCCGCTCTTCTCTTCGAGGTGAACCATGCTGACCGATGAACTCAAAGCCATTATCGAACAGGCGGATGTGTTGCCTGACGAAGGTGAGAAGCAGACAAAACCACGTTACAAGATATTGTCTGCTGAAAATGCCCTGCAACCGCAACCGCCTATCGAATGGATTGTAGATGGACTAATATCAACGGGAAGCGTGAGTGTTTTTTATGGCGAGGGAGGCAGTAAAAAAACCTGGGCGCTGCTTGACATGGCGGTTTGTGTAGCGCGTGGTGAAAACTGGCTAAACTTCAAAACCAAAGCGGGAGGCGTTTTGATTATTGACGAGGAAAGCGGGAGCCGGCGTATTTTGCGCCGGCTTGGTGATGTCCTGCGCGGACACAATGCCGATAATGAGACGCCTGTATATTGTGTGTCTCTAGCATCGTTTGACTTTGGCGAGGCTGGCGATGTTTTAGAGTTGCATAATCTGATAAATGCGCTGAGGGTGCAATTGGTCATCATTGACGCGTTAGCGGATGTCATGCCGGGAAGAGACGAAAATTCGGTAAAAGATGTCCAGCCTGTGTTTTTAGCATTGCGTCGAATTGCGGAGGAAACTCAAGCCGCCATACTCATCATTCACCATTCCAACAAAAACGGAGGATACCGGGGAAGTTCGGCTATCAAAGGCGCGCTGGACTTGCTGGTATCCGTTGAAAGTAAGACGGCAGGCAATGAGATTGCATTCAAGACAGAAAAAGCGCGCGATACTGTGGCAGGTGAATTTTTCGCAACTGCTAACTTTATGAACATCGAACCAAAGATGTTTTGGCTGACGCCGTCCATCGCGTTCGATACAAAAGAGTTTGGCAAAGGTGAGCGTTATGTATTGCGGTATCTGCTAGTCAATGGCGCAAGCGAAATGACCGACATCATACACAAGGCTGATTCATGCAGTGAAAGAACCGCCAAAAACAGCGTTTACAGCCTGGCAGACAAGGGCTTCGTCAAACGAGCAGACGAGGGCGGACAAGGCGAAAAGGCGACCTATATCCTAACCGACAAAGGCAAAGAGGAAGCCTCAAAACTGTGAGGTTGTCCTTGTCCTTAACTTGTCCTTAAGTTGTCCTTAAGGACAAGTTGAAAAGTTGTCCCTTGTCCCCCCCTTTAAGGGGGACAAGGACAAGTCAACTAAAAACAACCGAAAAAATGAAAAGTTGTCCTTTTGATGTTTGAGGTAAAAAATGGACGCGATGACCATAAATCGGACGGTAGAACTTCTCCCCCTGGTAGGGCATCCGCTTCGCAAGGCGGGCGGCTACCACGTCGGAGCGTGTCCGTTTTGCGGCGGGGAAGACCGCTTCACGGTCAAGCACACGCCGAACGGCGACCGCTGGCATTGCCGGCATTGCGGGGGCGGCAAATACCACACGGTCATAGACTTTGTGATGCGGCGCGATAATGCCGACTTCAAGGCGGCGGTGAAAATCCTGGGCGGCGAGATAACGGCGCCGGCTCGACCTGCGGCGCGTCCAAAGCCCCAGCCGCTGCGCCTGCCGTCTGCCGAATGGCAGGCGAAAGCATGGCGCGAAGTGGACGCGGCGATGACGCGGCTTTTCACGCCTCACGGCGCGGCGGCGCGGGCGTTCCTGCAAGCGCGCGGCTTGTCGTTTGCGATGTGGGAAACCTTCCTGCTGGGCTTTGGCATGGTGTACGACCATGTGGTAGAGCGTAAACGTCCTGCGATTGTCATCCCCTGGCGGGACGCCGAGGCGGGGAAAGAGACGATAACCGCTGTGAAGTATCGCTTTATTGACGCCGACCCAAACCCGAAGGCATTGCGGTATTCAAGCAAAAAGGGCAGTACGTTCGAGGTGCCGTTTGGCATGTTCGACATCCTGCCGGGTTTTCATCACACGCTTTTGCTTGTCGAAGGCGAGTTCAACGGCATAAGCGTTGCACAATGCCGACCCGCTGGCATGAGTGTGCTATCCTTCGGGAGCGAGGGCGGCGGACGGTTCGACGTACTGCGGGCAATTGCGGCGAAATACGAGCGCGTCTTTGTGTGGGCAGATGACGTTTGGGACAATCCCAAACAGGCGAAGCGCGCGGAAGAGTTGCGCTCGCTGGTCAAAGGCGGCGGGAGGGCGCTGCGAAGCGTTCGGCAGGACGGCGTGAAGTGGGACGCGAACCAACTGTTACAGGCGGGCGTCCTGGCTGAATTTGTGCGGCGCAAGTTCGGGGTCGAGGCGCAAGAATAACGGGCGGGAGTCTGCTAACAGACAAAAAACAGAGAGGGACGCGAATCTCTTTGTCCAGCCCCGTTCGGGCGATTTTTTCACAGCAAAAGGTGCAAAAAACGCTTGCGTATATGCGCGTTTCCGTAAGTGTGAGGCAACAGGAAGCCCCAGGTTGTTTGAGACGTGTCAACGGTCGGGGAAAAGCAGAAAAACGCAACAGCGCAAAGCGTAGAGGCAAACAGAGGCTAGTCACGGCGGCGGAACGAGACTATACTATGAGCGCTTGTCCAACCCAAGTTGACAATCCACACCAAGAGAAAAAACAGCAAAATAACGGCATTTGCTCTCCCGCGCTTCCCAAGCAAGATATCGTGGGTTCGAGTCCCATCACCCGCTCAAAATGCCGAGGAGAGACTCTCGGCATTTCTGTTTTGCAACTGTAAGGTGACTGTCATGCGCCCTCCTATGGGACGTATTAGAATTGCATCGGAGACGCTCTGAAATGACGCCAATCACTGAAAAAGGCACCATACTCTACGTGGAAGACAATGCTGATAATCGCACGCTTGTGCGTCGGATTCTTCTTTCCGAAAACTATCGGCTATTGGAAGCCACGGACGCACACCACGCGCTCAAACTGCTTGAGACCGCCACGCCCGATTTAATCCTGATGGACATCAACATGCCGGACATGGATGGTTACACTCTCACAGCCAAAATTCGAGCCATGCCCGGCTTCGAACATATCCCCATCCTGGCGCTGACTGCAAATGTCATGCGGGGCGATAAGGAAAAAACCCTTCAGGCAGGGTGTGACGGATATATCCAAAAACCGATTGACTTTGATGAACTGCTAACAGAAGTCGAAAAATTTCTGGCAAGGAGAACCAATGCCTGACAACGTCCTTGATACCCAGCCGATCAAGAAACCCAGCATTCCCAAGGACGCGACGGTTTTGGTGGTGGAAGATAACGTTGCGAATTTCGTTTTGATTGCCCGCATGCTTGGTTATCTGGGTATTCACTGCGAATGGAAGACTTCCGGCTACGAAGTGGTGGAATATGCCGATACGCTCCAGCGCCTCGACCTGATCCTGATGGATATTCGCCTCCCTTACGAGGACGGTTATGGGGCGCTAAAAAAGATTCGCGCCTCCGAACGCCTCAAGAACATCCCGATTATTGCCGTTACTGCCGAAGCCAGCCTGGATCAAATGGAAAAAGCCCGCGCCTCCGGCTTCGACGGCTTCCTCGGCAAACCGCTCGACCCCGACCGCTTCCCCGACCAGATTCGCCGTATTCTGGCGGGCGAACCGGTCTGGGAATACAACTAACCTTCCCATCGCAAGATGACCAACCAAAACCCCAACGAGACCGTCAGCAATTTTTTTGTCACTGCCTTCTTTACGGCAGCAGGCAATCAACTGCAACTGACTCAGTTTTCAGACCCGCAAAATCAGGATGCACAAGCCACCATCCCGCGCGGCGTGGAACTCTTGCGCGATGTGATGGAGGGCTACCTCAAGGACGGACCCGTCACGGTCAATCTGAAGGGGCAGTCCACCATTCCGCCGCCATTGCTCGCCTACCCCAAACAACTGGGATGTGAAAAAGCCGCGTACGTACCCATCCTGCAAGACGGTCAACTGCGCGGTGTTGTGTTAATTGGCGCGAGAGAAGGACAAAAACTTGACGATGAAGTCGTCACCGCCTTCAACCGTACCATTCGCCTGACGGCAAATTCGCTTACCGCCAAAATATCCCCCACTGAGCCGCTCGACGACCGCCGCGCGGCGGAAATGAAAGCGCTCAACGCCCTTGCCGCAAACGCCGCTTCTGTCGGCGACCTGCAAGCCTTCTATTCGACCATTTACGAACATGTTCGCAACGTCATCGGCGACTACGGGTTTGTCATTGCACTGTACGAAAAAAGGACCAACTCCATCAGCGTTCCGTTTTTATACGAGGAAGGAAAATTCTCCACTATCGAATCCTTCCCTCTCGGTGAGGGTCTCACTTCCATTCTAATTCGCACCCGCGAACCTCTCATGCTTGTGGATGACACCATGAACCGCGCCCTCGCCATGGGCGCCAAAATTGCCGGCAAACCCGCCCGTTCGTGGCTGGGCGTCCCGCTTGTGGCGCAGGGCGAGGCAATCGGCGCGCTCATCATCCAGGATATTGAGAACGAACACAGTTTCGACGAAGAAGACCTGAACTTCATGATTGCAGTCGCCAATCAGGTCTCCGGCGTGATTTACAACGTGCGCGTGCTGGAGGAAAGCAAACGCACGGCGCTGCAATTCGAGACTGCGGCGGAAATCGCCCGCGACATCAGCAGTTCGCTGCGTCTGGATGAATTGCTGGAAAAAGCCGTCAACCTCATCCGCTCCCGCTTCAACTTCTACCACGCCAGCGTCTTCCTCAAGGATGCCAGCGGAGAATATGTGGTCATCCGCGAAGCCACCGGCGACGCCGGCGCGCAACTCAAACGCTCCGGCTTCAAACTGGGCATCGGCTCGAAATCCATCGTCGGGTTTGCGGCAGGCAAAGGCGAAGCGCTCATCGTCAACGACACAACCCGCGACGCGACGTATTACCCCAATCCACTCCTTCCAGACACGCGTGCTGAGGCGGCGCTTCCGTTGCGCGTGGGCGACCGCGTGGTCGGCGTGCTGGATGTTCAAAGCAAAACTCCCTATGCCTTTGCAGAAGATAACCTGCGCACGCTTCAAATCCTGGCAGACCAACTGGGCATCGCCGTCGTCAACACGGAACTCTTCGCTGAAACGCAGGAACACCTGGCGCAGCACCGTCTCCTGCATCACATCACCACCTCCGCCGCATCTGGCACCACCCTGGAAGAGGCGCTGGAATCCGCCGTCAGTGGACTGCAAGTAACCCTCGGCGGCGACCGCGTGACCATCCTGCTGGCAGACCGCGAAAAGAAATATCTCGAAGTCAAAGCCGCGGTGGGATACGCGCCGGATATTTACGAAGTCAAAATCCCCATCGGAAGCGGCATCACCGGCTGGGCGGCAGAGCACCGCCGCACCCTGCGCATCAATAACGTCCAGGAAGATGCGCGCTACGTCGAAAGCAGCGTCAACACCCGCTCAGAACTTGCCATCCCCATGATCTACCGCGGCGAACTGCTCGGCGTCCTCAACGTGGAAAGCGAACAACTCAACGCCTACACCGAAAGCGACGAGGAACTGCTCGGCACCTTGGGCGGAAGCCTGGCGGCGGTCATCGCCAATGCCAGGCTGCTCGAACAGATTCGCGCCCAGGCAGAGCGCGAACGAACTCTGTTCGAAATTACCGACAAAATTCGCCGCACCACCGACATTCAGACTATCCTCACCACCACCGTCAGCGAATTGACCCGCGTGACCGGCGCCAATCGAGTGCGCGCAAAACTTGGCATCATGGATGAAGAAACCAGGACAGGCAATGAAACCGTCTAACGAACTCGTCCTTAAGCGAACAGGCGGATGGTACATCCCTCTTGCCATTCTCGCCAGCGAAATCATCGGCTTGCTGGGAACCATCCCAGGACTGGCGCTTATTCTTGTCACCACCTCACCGGGCGAGGAACTCCGCCGCGCTTTCGTCTCGCTTCTGCCCATTTTGCTGATCATCAGCCAGGGACTCATCCTTGCTGCCATCTGGCGGCTGACCCCCGATGCCAGAGACCGTTTGAACCAATGGCGGCAGGGCATTCCGCATGCCGACGAAGCCAAGGAATTCGCCGCCTGGAAGCAGATTACAAACATCACCACCCAATATGGTGTGATTGCCCTTGTCGTCAATCTTATCGTTCTCCTTCTGCCGCCATTCATCATTACACTCGCACAGGAAGAAACGCTTGGCTCCATTTTTCAACCCACCTCCCTTTCCGCATCGCTTCCTGTGTATATTTTCCTTGGCGGGTTTGCTTCCATACTTGGCTGGATCATTCTCACCCTTTTGACAGTAGAACGTCTCACCCTGCCCGCCAGGCTTATTCTTCTCCCTCAAGACTTTGAAATCCAATTCAAGGGGCGCACCAGTGTCCTGTTGGGCTTCAAATTTCAAATCCTGCTTTTAAGTCTTATCGTCATCGGGTTGGCGGTTGTTGCTCCCATCGGCTTCCGCCAGATTATTCGAGCTCTTTACACCGACGCCCTGCCCTTGCAGATTTTCAGGGATTTGCAGATTCAATCCATTCTGCTCAGTATCTCCATGCTTTTGCTGGGCGGCGCATTTTCTTACTTTGCCACTCGTTCCATATCAGACCCGGTCAAAGACCTGATTGAAACCTTTCAAAAAATCGAACAAGGCGACCTGAAACAACGCGTCCCCGTCACTGCCACAGACGAACTCGCCACCGTTGCAATGCACTTCAACCGCATGGTCGCCCGCCTCGAAGACTTGCAATCCACGCTGGAACAGCAAGTCAAAGACCGCACCAAACAACTCACTGCCACCATCGAAGTAGGGCGCGTGGCTGCCTCCATTTTGGACGTTGACCAATTGCTCAACAAAGTCGCCAACCTGATTACCGATCGATTCGGCTACTACTACACCGCCATTTACATCCTTGACCCCACCGAAAAATGGGCGGAACTGCGCGAAGCAACCGGACAGGCAGGCAGCGTTCTCAAGCAAAACCGCCATCGCCTCGAAATTTCCGGGAAAAGCATGGTGGCAGGCTGCATCCGCGAAAAGATGCCGCGCATTATACAAAACACCGCAGCAGAAAAACAACGCTTCGAAAACCCGTTACTCCCCTATACACGCTCCGAAATTGCCCTCCCCCTTATGGTCGGCGACCGCGTCCTCGGCGCCTTGAACATACACTCCACCAAAGCGGCTGATTTCGACACGGAAATCATCGAAACCATGCAAAACGTCGCCAGTCAAATCTCTGTTGCCCTCGAAAACGCCCGCCTCTTTCAGGAAGCCCAGCAAAGCATTCAGGAACTTCAAGCAATTCAAAAACAATACCTGCTCGAAGGCTGGAGCAACGTCCGCTCCTATAACGATGCGCTCGAATACGAAATTGGCGAACCAAGCGAAGCCGCCAGCCAAGTCCTGCAAAGCGTCATCGAACTTCGCAATCAGGTCTTCGGGCAAATTACTCTGGAAGGTCATGTCGAATGGACGCCGGAACAGCGCAGCCTGGTGGATGCCGTCGCCGCACAAGCCGCCATCGCGTTGGAAAATGCCCGTCTCGTCTCCGAGAGCCGTCAGATCGCTCAGCGCGAACGCGCCTTGGCGGAAATCAACTCGAAAATTTGGACCTCCGGTTCCGTGGACGGCATCTTGCAAACTGTGGTGAAAGAACTGGGCAAGCGCCTCGACGCCTCCGCCGCTACCATCGAACTGAAACTGGATGAGGAACATGACCACGCCTAAACCTGCCCCTCTGGAAAACACCTCCTTCCAGTATGACCGCTGGCGCGCAAAATTTCTGACGGCGATCCTGCGCATCATCGCCGGACTGGGACTACTTCTTTTTGCCGCCAACATCCCCCTCCTTGACCGCAGTGAAATACTCTCCTTCCTGTCGGTCTATGCGGTGTTACTGCTCATCGCCTTTACCCCCCTGCCCTACAGGCTGAAAGCCGCCATCCTGACGGCAAGCGGTTACCTGATGGGACTCTTCGTCCTCATCCAAATCGGACCTTGGTCCGGCGCCACCGCCTACCTGCTGGCAGCCAACATCTTTGCCGCCCTGCTCTTCGACCACGGCGCAGACCGCTGGATGTTTGCGGTAAATACCCTCAGCATCGCCGCCATTGGCGCGCTGAATTCCTTTGGCTACTTGGACCTCATTGCCCCCGTCTCGCCCGAAATCAACATTGCCGAATGGCTCTCTTACCTGGCAGATTATCTTTTCATCTCTGCCGCCGTCGTTTGGGCAATATATCTGTTGAAGACTGAATTCAAATCGGTCGCCGCTCAATACCAATCGGCGCTTGCCGCGCTCACCTCGGAACGCGCCGAATTGGAAAAGCGCATCGAAGAACGAACCGCCGGGCTGCGCCAAAAATCCGAACAATTCCGCGCTGCATCCTACATCGCCCGCCAGACTGCAGAACTACAGGATATCGACTCCATCCTGAAAACTATTGTCAGCATCATCACTGACCAATTCGGTTTTTATCACGCCGGCATCTTCCTCATGAACGAAAGCGGCAGCGAAGTCGTTTTGGTAGCCGCATCTTCCGAGGGCGGCAAACAAATGATCGAAAAAGGGCACTCCCTGGAAGTCGGCGCAGAAGGAATCGTCGGATACGCCGCCGCGCAAAAGAAACCCCGCATCGCCCTCGACACCGGCGCCGACCCGGTCTTCTTCAATAACCCCCACCTGCCCCATACCCGTTCGGAAGCCGCCGTTCCCATGATGATCCATGACCGCGTGATCGGTGTCCTCGACATCCAATCTGACCAGCCGTCCGCATTCAGCCAGGATGACCTCGACGTGTTCGAAGCCATTGCCAGTCAGGCTGCAGTTGCTATCGAAAAAATGCGCCTGCTGGAAGAATCTCAAACGGCATTGATGCAAATCGAATCGCTCACCGCCTCCCGCATACGCGAAGCGTGGGAACACCGCGCGCGGCAGGGCGGCGTTGCCTACACCTACACCCCGCTTGGCGTCCGCACAGGCAGCAAATTGGAAAACGAAGACAACGCCTTGAAAATTCCCATCACCCTGCGCGGACAGAAAATCGGCGTCATCTCCATCGCCCGCAAAGACAACACCCCTTGGAGCCAGCTTGACAAGGAAATGGTGCAGGAGGTGGCATACCAAACCGGGCTTGCGCTGGACAACATGCGTCTCATCGAAGAAGCGACCCAGCGTTCCATTCAGGAACAAACCGTCAGCGAACTTGCCCTGCGCTTCAGCCAAGTGATGGATATTGACGCCCTCCTCCAAACCGCTGCCCGCGAACTCGGTCAAATCCCCGACGTACTGGAAGCAACCGTCTTTGTCGGCGACATACCCACTCAAACGTCCGAAAAGAAGCGCGTTCGAAGGTAACTCGAATGGACATGCACACAAACAAGGCGCAGACCAACCCCACTAGCCGCATTCCCCTCTGGCTCCAAGGATGGAAATTCCTCTGGACGGCAACAGCAGGACTGTACCTGCTCGTCTTTTCATCCTGGATTGTTTTCAGATGGACGGGCTCTGCCTACGAAGAAGTAATTGCCGGTCTCGGCTACCTGCCGCTTAGCATATTTGCCGCCTTCAGCGCCGCTTTTGCCGCGCGTCAAAAACATCTGGATGCCCGCACACACCGTGCCTGGTGGTTCCTTGCTTGGAGCCTGTTCTCGCTAGCCCTTGGCGACATCTTGTACGTCACCCTTGACCTCACAAAGGGCGTGGGCTTTCCCGATGTGCCGGATATTTTCTACCTGGCATTCTACCCTCTCGCATTTGCAGGCATCCTCTCTTTCCCCGCTGCGACAGAAGACCCCATCCTCAAGCGCATCCGCAACCTCGACCTGGTCATCACCATGACCAGCGTGACCGGTATTCTCTGGTATTCCATCATCGCCCCAACGGCTGCGGCAGGCGGCGAAACCTGGCTGGCAAAATGGGTAGCAGGCGCTTATCCTGGCATGGATGCGCTCCTCATTGCCAGCATCATCCATTTTCTCCTTCAAAGAAACTATCCCCACATCCGCCAGGTTCTGATTCTCCTGGCAGGCGGCATGACCGCCTACATCCTGGCAGACATCTTCTACGCATGGGCAGTCCTGCAGGAAACCTACGCATCAGGAAACCCTATCGACATTCTCTGGATGGTCAGTTACTACCTTGTCGGACTTTCTGCCCTGCGCCAAAGCGAAATCCGGTCCGCTCCAACCCGCACAGACACAAAATCTCCGACCGTCTGGCAAAGCGCCATCCTTTCCCTCACCGCTCTTATCGTTAGCGTCCTCGTCACACTATACGTCGCCTTCACCACCAAGGAACTCGGCGTCCCTGCCTACGGACTCTTCATCGCAACCGCCCTGACCGTTTTTCTCAGCATTGGTCGGCAAATGCTTATTACTGCTGATAACGCGCAACTCATCGAAAAATTGAGCAATGCTGCCCGCCAGTTGCAAACCAACGCCGAAAACCTCGAAGCCCTGGCTGCCCAACGGGCGCAGGAACTTCAAAGCCAAGCGAACAAACTCTACCTGGTTTCCCAAGTCGCCCGTGACATCGCCGCCGCATCCACTTTCGAAAGCGTACTCGACCTGACCGCCACATCCCTGCCCTCCCACTTTCACCTGCATCATGTTGCCATCTACCTGCTCGACCCCAACCGCGAATTCGCCGTTATTGCCTCTGCATCCTCACCGCAAGGCAAACAAATGACTGCCGAAGGATATAAACTTGCCGCCGTCCCAACCAACTTCATCGGGCAGACAATCGTCAGCGGCAAACCCACCTTCGCATCCGTTTCGGACCCGCTGACTGCGCCGCCCAATCGTCCGCTTCTCCCCGACACCCGTTCCGCACTGGCGCTCCCCCTCAAAGCAGCGAACCGCACCATCGGCGTCCTCGATCTGCAAAGCGCCCAGCCTCAAACATTCCAACGCGAAGACGATATCACCATCTTCCAAATCATCGCCGACCAAATCGCCATCGCCATCGAACGCGCCCGCTTGCTGCAACAAGTGGAAGAAAGCCTGCGAGAACTTCAACAAGCCTACGGCGAAACCACACGCGAAAAATGGCGGACGCTCGCCGAAACCAACTTGCGCGGCAAAGCCGGCTACCGCTTCGACAACGTGCGCATCCAGCCCCTCCCCGAAATGCCCGAGGGAGGCGAAGAAGCCATTCGCGCCGGCAGCCCCATCGTCCAGGAAGGAAGCGGGAAAAACGCCGCCCAACCGGTCCAAGTGGCAGTCCCCATCAAACTGCGCGGACAGTCCATCGGCGTCGTCTCCTTGAAACTAAAAGAAAACTACAACCCCAATACCATCAAGACCATCACCCTGGCAGTGGAACGCCTTGCCGGCGCGCTGGAAAGCGCCCGCCTCTTCGAAGAAGCCCGCCTGAAAGCCGAGCGTGAGCAGGCAATCTCACAAGTCACAACCGCGATTAGTTCCGCCTCGGAATTCGAAGCCATCCTGAGGACAACCGTCGAAGAAATTGGCAGGTCCCTCGGCGATGCGGAAGTCAGCATCCAACTCACAGAACAACCCGAGTGAACGTCATGAAAAGACCGCTCTTCCGCCAACCCTCCCTTCAGACCCTGTTGACCGTCGCCTTTACTGCAGCCGGCGCGTTCATCACCGCCGCTATCATTCTGTTCCTCTTCAATAACTTTAGAAACGAACTGCGGCAGGAAATCCGCAACCGCCTCGTCAGCATCACCACCATCGCCGCCTTGCAGCAGGATGGCGACACCCTTGTAAAAGTAGCCGCCCGAAACGATGAGTATTACAACAAAATCAACGAACAAAACCTCAAAATTCGCGCTTCCGACCCGGACCTCGTATTCGTGTACACCATGCGCAAAAACGAACAGGGCATTTACTTTGTAGTGGACGCCAACCTGCCAGGCGACGAAGGCATCGCTGACTTCGGTGAACTTTACGAGGAGCCCGGTCCCACCCTTGCAGAAAACTTCGACACCCTCAACCGAACCATCATCGAACCCGATTTCTACACCGACAAATACGGCACATTCCTTTCGGCATACGCCCCCATCTACGCTTCCAACGGCGAAAAGGTCGGCGTGCTTGGCGTGGATATTACTGCCAAACGCATCCTCCAAAAAGAAAGTCGCTTACTCACCCAAAGTTTGCTCGTCTTCCTGGCATCCCTGCCGGTCATCGCGCTGCTAAGTTACTTCCTCGCAAGACAGCTCACCATCCCTCTCGCCCAGTTAACCCGCAGCGTACAAAAAATCGCCGAAGGAAACCTAAACGAACGAGTGACTGAGTCTGCCAACTCGAGGGAAGCCGCTCTCCTGGCAAGTAGTTTCAACCGCATGGCGCAAAAGCTCGCCGACCTCGTCAACAACCTTGAAACACAAGTGGCTGAGCGCACACAAAAATCCGAACAGCGCACCTCCCAATTGCAGGCAGTTTCCAGCGTTGCCCGCGCCATCGCATCTCTGCAGGAAACCAGTCTGCTCCTCCCCGAAATCACACGCCTGATCAGTGAACACTTCGGCTTCTATCACGTCGGCATCTTCCTCTTGGACGAGGCGCATGAATTCGCCGTCCTGCAAGCCGCCAACAGCGAAGGCGGACAAAGGATGCTCAAACGTCAGCACAAACTTCGCCTGGACACAAAAAGTATCGTCGGCTACAGCGCCTCGCGCGGCGAACCCCGCATCGCTCTGGACGTGGGAACTGATTCTGTTTTCTTCAACAACCCCGACCTCCCCAACACTCGCTCTGAAATGGCGCTCCCCCTCCACATAGGCGGACGCGTCATCGGCGTGCTTGACGTACAAAGCGTTCAACCCAACGCCTTTACAGAAGAAGACATTGCCGTCCTGACCACCCTCGCCGACCAGGTTGCCATCGCCATCGAGAACGCACGCCTGTTCAGCGAAGCCCGCCAGGCGCTGAAAGAATCCGAACAAACCTTCGCGCGTTACGTCAAACAGGAATGGAGCAGTTTCAGACGCCAAGTGCGTAACATTGGTTATCTGTTCGACGGTCAGCGTGCTGTGCCTTTCGAAGAGCGAAACGGACGCGCCCAAACCGCCACCCTGCCCCAAACGGGCCGCCTCAGCACAGAAAAGGACAGCGGCGAACTGGTTGTCCCTCTGCGGCTCAAAGGACAAATCATCGGCATCATCAAAGCGCGCCCCAAAAGCATGAACCGCAAATGGACAGATGACGAACGCATCCTGCTCGAAGCCGCCGCCGAACGCGCCGCCCTTGCCCTCGAAAACGCCCGCCTCGTCGATTCCGCTCAGCGCCGCGCCGCACGCGAACGCATCATCAGTGAAATCTCATCTAAAGTTGGCTCTGTCAGCGAAATGGACGCCATCATGCAGGCGGCTGTCGAAGAACTTGGACGACGGCTCGGCAGCGCCGCCGAAGTAACCCTTGAGCTGGAAAACGAACCGACATAATCGGCGAGAAACGACAAACCATGCAGCGACCAGGCATCCTCACCTTTACCACCACTCAGCGATACGCCCTCCTTGGCGTACTCTTCGGATTCTTGTTTCCCATCGGCGCGACCATCATCAAAATACTCGATAATGGTCTTGACATTTCATTCGCAAACATCATACAGGTCCAATCCACCGAAATTCTGCTCTGGGTGATTGATACAGCCCCCTTCTTTCTGGGTTTATTCGCCGCCTTGGCTGGCAGCCGCCACGAGCAGCTCCAAAAAACAAATACCATATTGATGAATGCCGAAAAAGAACTCAAGGCTTTGCAGGCATCCCTGCAGGAACGCGTGGAAGAGAGAACCAAAGCGTTGGTGGAAGCCGGTCAAAAAATCGAACGGCGCAGCGAACAACTCAAAACCATCGCCGAAATCACCCGCGCTGTCGTCAATATCCGCAGCCTGGATGAACTCCTCACTCAACTGAGCCGCCTCATCAGCCACTCGCTTGGCTTTTACCATGTCGGCATCTTCCTGCTCGATGAAAACCGCGAATATGCGCTCCTGCGGGCGGCAAACAGTGAAGGCGGTGCGCGCATGTTGTCGCGTGGACATCGCCTGCGCGTTGGTCAACAGGGAATCGTCGGCTACGCCGCCGCGCGCGGCGTCCCTCGCATCGCCTTGAATGTGGGTGAGGACGCAGTCTATTTCAACAACCCCGACTTGCCCAACACACACTCCGAGGTTGCCCTGCCGCTCAAATTTGGCACCGACGTCATCGGCGTACTCGATATTCAATCCACCGAAGTCAACGCCTTTTCACAGGAAGACATCGAAGTCTTCACCATCCTCGCCAATCAAATTGCCGTAGCAATCCAAAACACGCGTTCTTTCGAGCAGGCACAGCGTGCGCTTCGTGAAGCGGCAATCGCATCCAGCCGCCTAACAAGCCAAGCCTGGAAAGACATATCTGACGCCATTCGCACAAAAGGCTATCGCTACGACGGCATCCAACCACAACCATTGAAAAAAGCCGATTCTTCAACACCCGCAAAAGATACCTTGACCGTTCCAATGCAACTGCGCGGACAGACCATCGGGCGGCTGAAAATAAAGCCCTCCAGCGAAGCCCATACCTGGAACGAAGATGAACTGGCAATTGTCGAATCCGCCGCCGAACGTATCGCCCTGGCATTGGACGGCGCCCGCCTGCTCGATGAAGCACAAAAACGCGCCGCTCGTGAGAAATTCCTCTCAGAGCTGGCGGCAAAACTGGGCGCCTCCTTCAAACTGGATTCCATCCTGCGGGATACCATTGAAGAACTGGGACAGTTTCTGAAAGACTCGACCGTCACCTTCCAGCTTGTGAACCCGTCTGCATACCCGTCCGCGGGAAAAGAAAACAACGAACCGGCGGGCAGGACGAATTTGGAGTAAGGCACGATGATGAAAAATACGCCCGATCATGGAAGCTTGGACGCGCAATCTCGTCCGCTCACAGACGATCAAAAAAATATTTCGCCGAATCGCGTCCTGCTGATCGTGGTCTTTTCAATATTTATTGCAGAATTGGCGATCATGACTGCTTTCCTGATCCTGCCTCCGCTCCCGCCGCTCATCGAGTCCATCTCTGATGCAGTGATATTGATCCTGCTGGTCTCGCCTATTGTCTATCGCTTTGCCATCATCCCGCTCCACCGTCAGATGGTGAAAACAAGCGAGGCGGTCCATCAAGTAAATATCATGAACAAAATGCTGGAACAACGCATCGCCGACCGAACGACAGAACTCGAAAAGGCAAACCAGCAGACCGCCCGCCACGCCGCGCAATTACAGACCGTCGTCCAACTTTCGACAGCCATTGCACAATTTCAAGACCTGAACGAACTCTTTCCAGCCGTCACCCGCCTCATCAGTGAACGATTTGGTTTTTACCACGTCGGCATTTTCCTGTTAGACAGCGAAAAGAAAGCCGCAGTGCTGCAAGCCGCCAACAGCGAAGGCGGACAGCGCATGTTGGCGCGCGGTCACAGGTTGGAACTGGGAACCGGCGTCGTTGGCTACACCGCCCAAACAGGACAGCCCCGCATCGCTCTGGACGTGGGAGCGGATGCCGTTTTCTTCAACAACCCCGACCTCCCTCAAACCCGTTCCGAAGCGGCGCTCCCGCTCAAATCCCGCGGCGAGGTCATCGGTGTGTTGGATGTTCAATCCACCGAAGCGGGCGCGTTCAGCGAGGAAGATTTGCAAGTGTTGATCACCCTCGCCAACCAGGTTGCCATCGCCATTGAAAATACCCGTCTGTTGGAAGAAACCCGCGCTGCCCTCAATCAAATGCAGGAAGTGTACAACGAATTCACGCACACGGAATGGTACCGCACCATTGCAAGGACCGAACAAGCCGGCTTCCGCTATAACGCCGGGCGCATCGAAATTCTGGAAAACGAACTGCGCACGCCGGAAGTGGTCTCGGCGGCGGTAAAGGGTCAGGCAACATTGAGACCGGCTGAAGGGTCGAGCGAGAAGCGCCCGGCAGTGGCGGTACCGGTCAAATTGCGCGGAGAAGTCATCGGCATCTTACACATCGAATCGAGCGACCCCTCCCAAAAATGGCAGGAGGATGATATTCGCTTGCTGGAGGCGGTTGCCGAACGGGCGGCATTCGCCATGGAAAATGCACGCTTGTTCCAGGATGCCCGCCGCCGCGCCGCCAAGGAACAAGTAATTTCGGAAGCGTCTGCAAAAATTGGAAGCGCTCTCAATTTCGAAAACATCCTGCAAACCACCGCCGAAGAATTGGGACGCATCCTGGGCGGCGCCGAAGTGCTGATCCAGTTTCAAAACAAAGAGGCTGACAAATGAATGAAATGCAAGAGATGGACAGCATGATAAGCGAAAGACAAACGCGGGCTGGCGGTAGCACCATTCGCTCGAAAATTGTAGCGGGCATTCTTACCACTGGCTTCCTCTCTCTGCTGACGCTTTCCCTCTTTGCGGTGAATCGCGCCGCCAGGCTTGTAGATACGTTTTCAGACAGTATCGAGCGGCTCGCCAGTCAGTTGGCAGAGGAACAACTTATCAACACCATCAACAACGAAACCAGCCGCGCAAATATTGCCTTCAACAATGCCGTCTCCCAAGTGGAGGGCGTTGCCCATCAATTGGAATTGCTTCAAGAAGAGAAGAACGCCCTCGGCAATGGTTCCTATTGGGACGCCAGCGTGAGGCTCACCCGTTACAGTGATGGGCAATATTTCAACAGCCGTTATTCGCCCAGCAGTGTCTTTGTCCCTTCGACGGTGGAGTTGACGGAGGGGATCATTCAGGAATTGAACGTGGCAGCGTACCTGGATTTTTCTGCGCCATTTGTGCTGGAAAACAATCCGCAAATCACCGCAATCTATTACACCGACAATCGTGGAATCATCATTTACTATCCCAACATCCGCCTGGGTGAAAGCCTGCCGCACAATTACGATGCCACCGCTCAGCCGACGTTCCGCGTGGCAACCCCGCTCTTCAACAAAAACCGCGCTGCGCGCTGGTCGTTCCCCCGCCAGGACCCGGCCGGCAGAGGGTTGGTTGTGTCGGTTTCTGTGCCGGTTTACTTCAAAGATGAATTTCTTGGCGTCGTAACGGCGGATTTTCAGCTGGCAAAAATTGCGGAGCAAATCAATTCCATCAAAGTAGGCACCAATGGTTATGCCTTCCTCGTGGACAGCGACGGTCACATCATTGCCATGCCGCCGCAGGGATACGAACTGCTGGGGTTGCAACCCGAACTGCTCGCAATGAACGAAGAACCCAAGCAAACCATCTTCAACGGTAATTTGCCCTTTGAATTGCAGCAAATCGCCAACCGCATGACGGCTGGCGGAAGTGGGATTGCCACAACCGAAATCAACGGCGTCGAACATTTTGTTGCCTACGCACCGCTGGCAAACCGCAGTTTCAGCCTTGGCTTGATCGTACCGGTGGATGAATTAGTCCAGCCTGTGGCAGCCACCCGCGCTCTCATCACCACACAGGTCAGGGGGACCCTGCGCAGCGCCGTTGTTATTTTTGTAATCCTGCTGGCAGGCGCAGTAGCAGTCAGCATGGGATTGGGACAGTTGATCGCCTCCCCTATTCTGCGTCTCACCCAAACCGCCAACCAAATTCTGGAAGGCAATTTGGCTGCCCAGGCAGACATTCGCTCAAAGGATGAAATCGGCACACTGGCGCAGGCGTTCAACGCCATGACCGCCCGCCTGCGCGGCATGCTCGAAGGCTTGGAAAAAAGCGTCGAAGAACGGACCGCGCAACTGCTCGAAGCAAACGTCAACATCGAACGACGCGCAAAACAATTCCAGTCCATTGCGCACGTGGCGCGCACCATCAGTTCCAACCTTGAACTCGAAAGCCTGCTCAAACAAATCACGCTAACCATCAGCCGCGAATTTGACTTTTACCATGTGGGCGTCTTCCTGCTCGATAGCGCCAGAGAATATGCCATTCTCAGCGCCGCCAACAGCCCCGGCGGACAGCGCATGCTCGCCCGCGGACATCGCCTGAAAGTCGGTGAGATGGGCTTGGTTGGTTATGCCGCCGGCAGCGGTAAGGCGCGCATCGCCCTGGACACCGGAGCAGATGCCGTTTATTTCAACAATCCCGACCTCCCCCACACCCGTTCCGAAATCGCCCTCCCCTTACGGGCAGGTGAAACGGTCATCGGCGTACTGGATGTGCAAAGCACGCAGCCAAACGCCTTTACAGAAGACGATATCGTCATCCTCACCGCCCTCGCTGACCAGGTGAGCATCGCCATCCAAAACGCAAGGCAAAACGAGGAAACCCGTCAGGCGCTGGCAGAAGCGCAGTCGCTTTCCAGGCAGTTTGTGCGCAGCGGATGGAGTCAATTCACCAAGCGGCAGAAACTGCTCGGCGTGCGGCACACGGGAGCCAAAACTTCCCTGCTCTACGCCCGAAACAGCAAAGAGGCGCAGGAAATGCTCCAGTCGGCGAAACAGGTCAAGGCGGGGTTGGGAGGCGCCGTTCTGTCCCTCCCCATCAAACTGCGCGGAGAGGTCATCGGCTCGGTGGATGTGCGCGCACCCGGCAATCATCAATGGGATCAGGACGAGCTGGACATTATCAACGCCATTCTTGAACGCGCCGCCATTGCCATGGAAAACGCCCGCCTGCTCGCCGAAAGCCAGAAACGCGCTGCAAAGGAACGCACCATTGGCGAAATTTCCGCCCGCATCACTGCCCAAAGCGACGTGGAAGAAGTGCTGAAAACAGCGGCGCTCGAATTGAAACGCATCCTGCCAGAAACCGAGGTTGTCGTTCAACTGCAAAGCGATGCAGTCGAAAGGAGGGCGGGATGAAAAATTACGCCGAACGCCTCACCAGCCTGCGCTTCCGCCTTGCCATTGGTTTTGCCATTGTCGGTGTTCTCGCCAGCGCGCTGGCTGTGTCGCTGTCTTATCTGCAAGCCCGCAACCATCTATTCCGCGAGAAGCAAAATAAACTGATCGCCCTCGCCGCGAACGCCGCCCTGCAAATCAACGGCGATGCCCACGCTCAACTGCAAACCGCCGCCGATATGGATACCGATATCTACCGCGAACTGCAAAACAAGAGTTTCGCCATCGCCGCCACCGACCCGGAAATCCTGTACGTGTACACCATGCGTAAAAACGAAGCGGGCGAAATCTACTTTGTCCTCGATGCCGGTCACGAACCCGGCGCGACGCCCGAGGAATATAAACCGGTGAAAATCGGCACACGCTATGAAAGCCCGAGCGAGTTCCTCGTGGAAAACTTCGATACACTGCGCGCGCCCACCGTCGAAACGGAATTCTACACCGACGAATTCGGCACCTACCTGACTGCCTACGCTCCCTTATACAAGTCCAATGGGCAAGTGGAAGGCATCCTCGGCGTGGATATTTTGGCGCAGGACATTCTCGCTCAGCAACAGGAGTTCTTCCGCACTTTTATACTTCTGTTCCTGGCGTGTGCCGCAAGCGCAGCGGGGCTGGGCTGGCTGGCTGGCGCACAAATTGCCGAGCCCATACTGAAACTTGCCAAAGCCACGGCTGCCATCCAGAAAACAGATAACCGGCTGAAATTACGCACCGGCATCCGCGAGCTCAACTGGGTGATTGACAGTTTCAACAAGTTGCTGCAGGTTCTACAAGCGGACGAAGAGCAACTTCGGCGGCAAGCCGCCAGCCTGAACGCAAAAAACGAAGAAATCCAACAAACGGTTAACCTGCTGGAACAACGCGCCACTCAGCTTGAAATCATTTCCGACATCGTCAAAGCCACCACCTCTCTCGAAAATCTGCAAAGCCTGCTGCCGCGCATCGCATCCGCCATCAGCGAACGGATGGGATACTATCATGTCGGCATTTTCCTCGTGGATGAAAACCGCGAATACGCGGTGTTGCGCGCCGCCAACAGCCCCGGCGGGCAAAGAATGCTTGCACGTGGACACAAACTGAAGGTTGGGCAGACCGGCATCGTCGGATACGTCACCGCCATCGGCGCGCCGCGCATCGCCCTGGACGTTGGAACGGATGCGGCATACTTCGACAATCCCGACCTCCCCGCAACCCGTTCCGAAGCCGCACTGCCCCTCATCATCGGCGATCAAGTCATCGGCGCGCTGGATGTACAAAGCATTCAGCCCAACGCTTTCAAAGAAGAAGATATTCGTCTGCTGCGGACTCTGGCTGATCAAATCGCTGTGGCGATTCAAAATGCCCGCGTCTATGAGTCTTTGCAGGAACTACTCGAAAAAAGTCAGAAAGCCTCTACCGTCTACATCCAGGATGCGTGGCGCATTCTTCAAGCAGACGGCGGAAATATCGGCTATAAGGCATCCGACAAAGAAGTTGCCCCGTTACTGCGCCCATGGCTGACGCCCTACAATCGCAAAGCGTTGGTGGAAAAGCAAACCGTGGCGGAAAGCGGAATGAACGCCGCCCTCGCCGTTCCCATCCGCTTGCGTGGTGAAGTGATCGGCGTGCTGGATATTCATACACCCAGCGAACACGAATGGGACGAGGACGAGGTGGACATTGCCGAAGCGGTGGCAGAACGCCTCTCCCTGGCGCTCGAAACATCGCTGCTGCTCAAAGCCACCCAGCGGCGTGCGGAAATCGAACGCCTCACCACCGACATCTCCGATAAAATCACATCAACCACTCAGATTGACGCCATTCTCCGCACCGCCGCCGAAGAACTCAGCCGCGCCCTGGGCGGCTCTGAAGTGCTGGTACAACTCCATACCGATACAGGAGAAAAACAACCATGAAACCCACCCGCTTACTGTTTGTCCTTTTGCTCCTTCTCGTCAGCGGCTGTTCGCTTGCACCTGCGCCTGCCGCGCCGCGCCCGCCTCTGCGCATCGAATGGACCTACTGGCCCGGCGATTGGATTCTGCTGGTTGCCAAAGATCAGGGCATTTTCGAAAAGCACGGCGTCCAAGTGGAACCCGTCCTTTATGAGGTCTTTGACGACGTCTTCCCCGATATGGCTGCCGAAAAAATTGACGGCGGATTGTTCGTCATCGGTGATTTGGTGCCAATCTTCAACAACGATAACCTGCACGCCGTTTTCCTCACAGATGTCTCCGATGGCGCCGACCAGGTGGTGGCTTCGCCCGACATTCAATCGCCGGCTGACCTGCGCGGTAAACGCATCGGCGTTGCCCTGGGAACCTTCGGAGAACTGTTTGTGCGTCAAATGCTGATCGAAAATGGGATTCAACCCGCCGAGGTCACGTTTGTGGACATCAACGCCGAAGCCGTACCGGATGCGATCCCATCGCTGATAGACGCCGGACACACTTGGGAACCAGCCACTTCCCAAGCCGTTCAGAAGGGACAGCGCATCATCTTCACCAGCGCCGAAACGCCCGGTCTCATCCCCGACCTGCTGGTGATGCGCACCTCGGTGCTGCGCGAACGACCGGACGACGTGCGCGCCTTCCTCGCCGCCTGGCTGGAAGCAGTGGAATTCACCAAAGCGCACCCCGAGGAAGCCATTGCCAGCATCGCCAAATTGAGCGGCATGGCGCCGGAGGAAATCTCCTTCGACGGCGTGCGCCTCTACACTCTTGAAGATAACCGTGCCGCCTTCGCTCAAAATCCAGGCAGCGATACGACTTCGATTTACTACACCACTCAGCTATACGTGCAGTTCTTCGTGGACAGTGGTCTATTGACTGTGCGTCCGGATATCAATCAAATGCTCGACCCATCCTTCCTGCCGCAGCCATAACCAGCGAATCAACCATGGAGCATTTTCACATCTTTGTGTCGCCTGTACCGCAAAATTTCGTCTCCACGATGCGATACCGACAAAAATTCCAACGTCAAGGAGGATCCATCAAACATGCGTAAACGTACAGTCTTCCTCATTGTCCTGCTTGCGACCGTCCTGGCGCTCACTGCCTGCGGAGGCGGCGGAAAGCAGAAGACCATCACCTATTCCCGGGTGGTGGACCTCAGCCAGGTCATTGACACGAACATTCCCCTCTGGCCCGGCGACCCGCCGGTGGAATTCGAGAAAGTCGCCGACTTCGCCACCGACGGCTACTACCTGCGCCGCTTCTCCATCGGTGAACACAGCGGCACACACATGAACGCCTCCAACAGTTTTGTGGAAAACGGTCAGGGCATTGACGCCTATCCGCCCGAATCGCTGGTTGTCCCTGCGGTGGTGATTGACATTCGCGAGAAAGCCGCCGCCAACCCCGATTACGCCCTCACCGTGGATGATGTGCTGGCTTGGGAGAAGAAATACGGCAAAATTCCCACCGGCAGCCTGATCATCCTCTTCACCGGCTGGCAGGATAAATGGAACGACCCCGTTGCCTTCTTCAACGAGGACGCCGAGGGCGGGCTGCACTTCCCCGGCTTCGACGGTGAAACCACCCGTTTCCTCTTCGAGGAGCGGCAGGCGGCTGGCATGGGCATTGACACGCACGGCGTGGACCCCGGACAGGACGAGGCATACGCCACCAATACCCAAATCGCCGAACGAAACGCCATCGCTTTGGAGTGCCTGACCAATCTGGATCAACTTCCGCCCACCGGCGCGACCCTCGTGTTGGGCATTCTGCGTCTGAAGGACGGCTCCGGCACGCCTCTTTCTGTCATGGCATTCATTCCCTAACTTACCGAAAGGCTTGCGGAATCCCTGAGATTCCGCAAGCCTCTGGACGATTGACATGGACTTCAACCGTAACGCCCGTTCCGTACTAATAACAGCCGCCATCGCCTCGCTGCTGGCGATGATCTATTACCTTGCGCTTTTCCTTCTGCTAAACGAAAGGCGCTATCTTGTCGTTAGTGGCGCCACGCTCCTGCTGCTGTCTGCTGCAGGCGGCGGGCTCCTGCTGTTGCGGGCGGGGCGACCTCGCCCGGCGATATGGATGCTGGTCTTGGGCGGTGAATTGACCTTCTTCGCCCCCCTTACCGTTTTTGCAAATGCCTCGTTCTTATTTTCGCCTGCGATTATCCTTCTCGTTCTCCTCATTGCCTTCTTGACGTTCTCACAACAGCAGGAACGCACCCGCGCTGCCTATTCAGCAGTCATCAGCGCTGTGGTCAATCTGCTCGCTGACCAACTCTGGTCCTTCGAACGCGCTCCGCTCCCCATTTATGTCATCGTGGGTATCGGCGGATTAATCGTGGTGGTAGCTCTCTTATACACAATCTTCATCTTCCGCGCCTTTCGTGACCTGACCCTGCGCGCCAAAACCACCACCCTGACTGCAACCCTTGTCATTTTGACCGTTGTCCTCGTCTCCAGCCTGCATATTTTTTACACCCGCAACACTCTATTGAGCAACGCGCAAAATTCACTGCACAATGCCGCAGAAAATCTCGCCTCTTTGCTTGATAATTCACTCATCGCCATTCTGAACTCGCTGCGCGCAGAGGCGCAAAACCCCGACTTTGCCGAGATGTTGACCGTCTCTCCACGAAACAGCAAGTACGCCGATGTCCTCTCGGAGACAACCATCACCCTGCTTGCCCTCAAAAACAAGGACCCCATCTTTATTTCATCCTATGCACTGCTGGATGCACAAGGAAACGTTTTGGTTTCAACAGAAGGAAATGAAATCGGGCAGGACGAGAGCCAGCGCGACTACTTTCAAAGACCGCGGCAGGATGGTTTGCCATTCTTCTCGGTCTGGTATTCGGAAAACAGCCTCTACTTTTCCACCCCTGTGCGCGACAAGAACAACGTCATCATCGGCGTGCTGCGCGCACGCTACAGCGCATCGCTCTTGCAGCAACTGATCGTTCAGACCAGCGGACTGGCGGGAGAAGGATCGTTTGCAGTCCTGCTCGACGAACATCATGTCATTCTGGCGCATGGACTTCATGCGGAGACAATCTTCAAAACCACTGCGCCGCTAACCGCCGACCTGCTGACAAAGTGGCAAACAGAAGGGCGTTACCCGCCCGGCACAGCAGACACATTTACCGTCAACCTGCCTGAAGTGGAACAACACTTGAACGAGGCGGCACCCTCGCCTTTCTTTGAGATGATTGACATACAAGATACCCCTCAGCAGGCAGTGGCAGTTCCCATGAGCCAGCAGCCATGGATTGTCCTTTTTGCCCAGCCTCAGGAAGTGTTCCTGACGCCCATCAACCAACAAATCAACCGCAGTATCCTGCTTGCCCTTGCCGCCGCCGTCCTCTCCGCTTATCTGGCAATCGGCGTTTCACGTCTGCTCACCGATCCCATTCTCCGCCTCACGGAGACAGCACGCCAAATCGCTGCTGGCGATCTGCTGAAACGAGCGCCAGTGACCTCCCAAGATGAGATCGGCATCCTGGCAGAAGCCTTCAACCAGATGACATCCCAATTGCACGAGCTAATCACAGGACTTGAACAGCGCGTCAGCGAACGAACCACGGATTTGAAGAACGCCGTCATCCTCAGCGAAAAACGCGCCGCCGACCTGCACGCCATCAGCGAAATCTCCCGCCTCATCTCCACCGAACAGCGGCTTGACACCCTCCTGCCCCTTGTTACCCACCTCATCAGCGAGCGTTTCGGCTTCTACCACGTCGGCATCTTTTTGGTGGATGAAGCGCGCCGCTTTGCCCATCTGCAAGCCGCCAACAGCGAAGGCGGACAAAAAATGCTTGCCCGCGGACATCGCCTCCAAATTGGGACCGGTTTGGTCGGCACCGCCGTCCAAACCGGCAAACCCCGCATCGCGCTGGACGTGGGGACTGATCCTGTTTACTTTAACAACCCCGACCTTCCCAACACCCATTCCGAAATGGCGCTGCCGCTCAATTACCGCGGCGTCACCATCGGCGTGCTGGATGTGCAAAGCACCCAGCCAGGCGCCTTCACTGAAAGCGACGCCCAAACCCTCAGCATCCTTGCTGATCAAGTTTCTATCGCCATCGAAAACGCCCGCCTCTTTGGTCAAACACAACAAGCGCGCGAAGAAGCCGAAACCCTATATACCCAACTCCAAAGCCGGGAATGGAGCGCTTTCCTCCGCAAGGAAACACGCATAGGCTACCAGCAAACTGTAAGCGGAGGAAAACGCCTCACCCAGCCGGTATTATCCGCAGAAATCCGCAAAGCCATCCAGGAAGGACAAGTGGTGGTAATGGACGGGGAAGAAACGCAGTCCTACCCAACTATGGCTGTGCCGGTCAAACTGCGCGGACAGACCATCGGCGTTCTCAATATCAAAGCTCCTCTCCCAAACCGCCGCTGGAGTCAGGACGAAGTCAACCTCGCCCAAGCCATTTCAGACCGCCTTGCCTTTGCGCTCGATAACGCCCGCCTTCTGTTGGAGGCGCAGCGCCGTGCCGCAAAGGAAACAAAAATCGGCGAAGTTTCTGCCAAAATCGGCGCCTCCATCAACATGCGCAACGTTCTGCAAACTGCCGTTGAAGAATTGGGTCGCGCCTTGCCGGGCTCGGAGGTCATCATTCAATTCAGCGACACAGACGGAGAAGGTATCGAATGACAGACGAAAAGAAAACACCCGCCTTTTTCCCGTCATTGCCCGCGGGGCGTGCATCCATCCGCAGAAGACTGCTTCGCGGCAGTCTTGCCATCGTTTTTCTGGCAATTGCCATCATGGGCGCGTTTGTATTCATCAGCACAGGACGAACCCATGCTACCCTCATCGCGCGCCTGGATGTCACCACCCGCAGCGAAGCGGAAAACCTGCTCGCCATCACAGCAGACCGGCAGGCGGAAACCTTATCGAATTTTTTCAACAACTTACAGGCAAACATTCTCTCCCTGCAAAAATACGATCAAAATCTGCTTTTAAACCGGCAGACATTTGGGTCGGGCGCGTATTGGGACGCCGCCGCTTCGCTTGCCCGAAACGACAAAGGCAGTTGGGATAACCCCAACACCGAAAGCGGCTCCGTATTCATCCCCGCCGCAGCCGAACTTACAGAATCCATGGTGGCGGAATTAAACGCCATCCGCCACATGGACTTGCTGGCTCCCTCCATTCTCCAAGCCAACCCGGATATCATTGCCGTCTATTTCGGCGGCTCCAGCGGTTACACCCTTTACTACCCCAACATAGACCTTGCTGCCATTGTGCCGCCCGATTTCAATGTCACGAGCCGCCCATGGTACACAGTGGCAGGACCAGAAGCCAACCCCAGCCGCGGCGCGGTCTGGTCTGACCCTTATTTGGATGCGGCGCTCAATGGCATCATCATCACCAACAGCGCACCCGTCTATGACTCGGCAGACAGGCTGGCAGGCGTTGTGGCGCAGGATATTCAACTGACAAAAATCTCCCAACTTGTCGGGAACATCCATGTAGGCGAAAGCGGTTACGCCTTCCTCATTGACCGCCAGGGGCGGTTGATTGCCATGCCCGAAGCGGGCTACACAGACCTGAAAATCACCCCCGACCTGCTGCCTTTGGGAGGCAAACTGACCGCCACCAACCTTGGAGCGACCGTTGCAACGCTGCAAACCGTCCTCTCCGAAATGACCGCCGGTGACAGCGGGCTTACGGAAATCAACTTGAATGGCGTGAACCGCTTTGTCATCTATCGCCCGGTGCGGGGCGTGGAATTCAGTCTGGCAATCATCGTGCCGGTGGATGAAATGCTCGCCAAAGCGCTGGAAGCGCGGCGGCAGCTCGAGCGCGAAAATCTCAACGCGCTGGGCGTCAGCATCTTCGTTGTTCTCGGCATTTTTGGTCTGACTCTGCTTGTCACCCGCAATTTCAGCAACAACCTGATCGCGCCGCTGCTTGCCCTCACTCGCACAGCCGAAGAAATGGCAAAAGGCAACCTGGAAGCAAGAGCCTCTGTCGCCGAACAAGACGAGATTGGCACGCTTGCCACTACATTGAACTCCATGGCGGCGGAACTCAAAGCATCCATTGACTCATTGGAAATGCGCGTCGCCGAACGCACGAAAGAAGTCGAACAACGCGGACAGGAACTCCAAACCGCAAATGCGCACCTTCAGCGCCGCGCCGCACAATTCGAGGCAATGGCGCAGGTCGCCCAATCCATCGCTTCCATCCGCGACTTGAAGGAACTTCTGCCGCGCATCGCGTCGGTCATCAGCGAAAAATACGGCTTCTATCACGTGGGCGTCTTCCTGCTCGATGAAAACAACGAATATGCGGTTCTCACCGCCGCCAATAGTGAAGGCGGGCAGCGCATGCTGGCAAGGCAGCACCGTCTCAAAGTGGGCGAACAAGGCATTGTAGGAAGCGTCACCGCCAGCGGACAGCCGCGCATCGCCCTCGACGTGGGAGCGGATGCCGTCTTCTTCAACAACCCCGACCTCCCCGACACCCACTCCGAAATGGCGCTGCCCCTCTTCAGCGGCGGCAAAGTCATCGGCGCGCTGGATGTGCAAAGCACCGAAGCCGGCGCCTTCACTGAAGAAGATATACAAACGCTCAGCCTGCTTGCCGAGCAGGTCAGCCTTGCCATCGAAAACGCCCGCCTGTTCGAAGCCTCCAACCGCACCTTGAATGAATTGCAAACACTCATGCGCCAATCCACGCGCGAGGCATGGAAGCGCCTGCCCCACAGCCAAAAACTACTCGGTTATCGCTACAACGCCATGGGCTCCTCCCCTCTCACGGAGCCGATCCAGTTAACGGCGCTGTCAGAGAAGAAAAAGACCGAGGCGGCAGAAACAGCCTCCATCGTCGTCCCGATCGAACTGCGCGGAGAGGTCATCGGCAGGCTGGTTGTCCAATCCCCCTCCGCATCACAATGGGGAACCGACGAAAAAGACCTCATCCAGGCAGTGGCAGAACGTGTGGCGCTCTCTGCAGAAAACGCGCGCCTGTTCGAAGAGACCACCCGCCGCGCCGAACGCGAGCGGCTGGTTTCCGAAATCACCGGCAAGATACGAAGCCATAACGACCCGCAAGCCATGATCGAAACCGCCCTGCAGGAACTGCGCCAGGCGCTTGGCGCCACCCGCGTGGAGATCCTGCCCAAGGCTTCGGACGGAAAGGACAAGTGATATGGCATACGCAATTGCAATGTCGAACGAAAAAGGCGGCGTCGCCAAAACCACCTCCACGCTTTCGCTGGGCGCCGCGCTTGCCGAATTGAACTACCGCGTCCTGCTGGTGGACCTCGACCCCCAAGCGAACCTTTCGCTTGCCCTTGGCTTGGAAACCGATGAGGCGAGCATCACCTCGGCAAATGTGTTGATTGAAGGCGTTGCCCTCAAAACCGCCATCCGCACCACAGAGATTCGCAATCTTTCCCTCGTGCCGTCCAATTTTAAAATCGAGAATGCGGAACAATTCCTGCCCATGCGCACCCATTATCTGACCACGCTTCGCAGCGCCCTGGAGGCGGATGCGCTTCCCTATGATTACATTCTGTTCGATTGCCCGCCTGCCCTCGGAGCAATCACTCTCAATGCGCTTGCCGCCGCCAACCTGCTCATCATTCCCACCCAGGCAGAATACTTCTCCGCCTACGCGCTGAGAAACATGATGGGCACCATCCGCCGCATCCGCCAGGAAGTCAACCCGGGTCTTGCCTACCGCATTCTGGTCACCCTCCTCGACCGCCGCAACCGCACCCATCGCAACATCTTCGAGCAGCTGCAAGCCACTTTTGGTCAGGGTGTTTTTACCACTGTCATCGAAATTGACACCAAACTCAGGGAAAGCCCGATTGCCGGCGTGCCTATCGTCCACTACAAGCCCACCAGCCGCGGCGCACAACAATACCGCGTCCTTGCCCAGGAGTTGATTGAATATGCCAAAGAAGAAACCGCTCGCCAGGCGGCTTGACCGACTATTCGAAGACATCAAGCACGAGGAACCGAGCGTCGAACCTCAGGCGGTCGCTCCTGCCGGCGCGCCTCAACAGCCTGCGGCAGCCCCTCCTGAGACGACTACGCCCGCAGTAAAGCGCGTCCCTGCCGTCCGCTCAATCGAAGCGGCACCTCGCACGGAAACCGCCCTGGCGCTGGACTTCAAACTAAGCGCAGACACTTGGGCAACCCTGCAAGTCCTCGACGAGACAAATCAACGCGTCTGGACGGAAGAGGACCAACTCCTCGCCCGCCAAGTCACCGACCAACTGGCGCTGGCGCTCGAAAATGCCCGCCTCTTCCAGGAAATTCAGCGCTCCGAAGCGGAGCTGCGCGCCCTCTTTGCCTCCATGAACGATGTCATCATCGTGTACGACAAGGACGGCAACTACGTCAGAATCGCGCCGACCAATCCTTCGCTGCTCGTCCGCCCGCCCGACGAAATGGTCGGAAAAAACATCCGCGACGTGCTGCCCCCCGAACTGTATCAGCCCTTCATGAAAACCATCCAGGGCGCGCTGAACAGCAATGAAATTATGCGCATCGAGTACCCCTTGGAAATCAAGGGCAGCCGCTTTTGGTTCGACGCCAACGTCTCCCGCTTGAACGAAACCCAAGTCTTCTGGGTGGCGCGCGACATCACCGACCGTAAAACCAATGAATTCGTTCAGACTGCCATCGCCCACATCACCGAAAGCGCGTTGACAGCGAAATCTGTCGAAGAATTATTCCGTGCTGTTCACGAATCCCTTCAGCCTATTATGCCTGCCAAGAACTTCTTCGCAGCGCTGTACGATCCCGATACACATCTGATTACCTTTCCCTATCATGCCGACGAATATGATGACGACTGGGCGCCGCGCAAACTGGGGCGCGGACTTACCTCCTACGTCATCCGTTCCGCCAAACCCTTGCGAGTTACCCCCGAAATCTTTGCCGACCTTGAAGCCAGCGGCGAAGTCGTCGCTGAGGGCGCTGCCAGCGTGGACTGGATTGGGGTCCCGCTGAAAAGCGGCGGCGCGGTACGAGGCGTCATGGCGGTTCAAACCTACGACCCTGTCATCCGTCTCGACGAAAAGCATACAGAAATTCTCGAAGCGATTGCCGCCCAGACAGCCGCCGCCCTCGAACGCCTGCAAGCCAGAGAAGCGCTCGAACAACGCAACGCCTACCTTGCCGCCTCCGCCGAAATTGGACGCCTCGTCACATCCACCCTCGACCTCAACACGATCTTCACGCAGACCGTCAACCTGATCAGCGACCGTCTGGGCTTTTACTTCGCCGCCATCTATCAGATGGATGAAGACGGCTACCACGTCATCCTGCGTGAAGCGACAGGCGGCGCCGGCGAAAAAATGAAATCACAAAAATACAAGATTGCTGTCGGCTCGTCAACTGCCGTAGGCAATGCGGCGGCAAACGGCGAAATCGTCATCATCAACAACGCCGCCGCCGACCGCCTCTACCAGCCCAACCCGCTCCTGCTCGACACTCAATCCGAAGCCGCCATCCCGCTCAAAGTCAGCGGCAAGACACTCGGCGTGATCAACATCCAATCCACCCAGCCGCACGCCTTCACGCCAGATGTTCTCTCCGTCCTTCAATCCTTGGCAGACCAGGTTGCCGTTGCCATCAACAACGCCGCCCTTTACCTCGAATCGCAGGAACTCATCAAAAACCTTCAGGAAGTGGACAAACTCAAGAGCCAGTTCCTTGCCAACATGAGCCATGAACTGCGCACGCCGCTGAACTCCATCATTGGCTTCTCGCGCGTTATCCTCAAAGGCATTGACGGTCCCATCACCGACATGCAGCAACAGGACCTGACCGCCATCTACAACTCGGGTCAGCATCTGCTCGGCTTGATCAACGACATCCTCGACCTGGCGCGCATCGAGGCTGGCAAGATGGAACTCAACTTCGAGGAAGTCCACCTCGCTGAGATGATCCACAGCGTTTTCTCCACCGCCAAAGGGCTTGTCAAGGAAAAACCCATTCAGCTCATCGAAAAAGTCCCGCCGGAAATGCCCACCATCCGCGGCGATACGATGCGCGTGCGCCAGATACTGCTCAACTTAATCTCCAACGCCGCCAAATTCACCGATGAAGGCTACATCACCGTCGAAACATCTGTTCAGAAAGCGCCCAGTGGAAAATTCGAAGCGCTCATCAAAGTGACCGATACCGGTCCCGGCATCTCCCCTGAAGGACAGGAAAAACTCTTCAAGGCGTTCTCCCAGGTGGATGGTTCCGCCACCCGCAAAACGGGCGGCTCCGGCTTGGGTCTCTCCATCTGCGCCAACCTCGTCCAACTGCATGGCGGACGCATCGGCGTCGAGAGCGAGGAAGGCAAAGGCTCCACCTTCTGGTTCACCATGCCGCTCTTCCGCCAGCCTGCCGACGAAATCCCGTCGGGCAGGAAAATCGTTCTCGCCATTGACGACGACCCGCAGGTCATCAGCCTCTACGAGCGCTACCTCTCCCCGCAGGGCTATCATGTCGTCGCGCTCACCGAACCTGCCAGAGCAAAAGAACGGGTGAAGGAACTCAAACCATTTGCCGTGACTCTCGACATCATGATGCCCAACGTGGATGGTTGGTCGGTGCTGACCGACCTCAAATCGGATCCCGCCACGAGGGACATTCCCGTCATCATCTGTTCCATCGTCGAACAGACCGACAAGGGCTTCAACCTTGGCGCGGCAGACTACCTCGTCAAGCCCATCCTCGAAGAAGACCTCGTCCACGCGCTGGATCGCCTCAACAAAAGCGGGAAGATCCGCCGCGTGCTGGTCATTGACGACGATCCCAATGACCTGCGCCTCATCGAAAAGATTTTGACCGAACACGGCAAATATCAAGCCATTCTCGCCGAAGGCGGACGCCGCGGCTGGGAAATTCTCAATACCAACCCACCCGATGCCGTCATCCTCGATATTTTCATGCCGGAAATGGACGGCTTCATGATCCTCGAAAAATTGCGGGAGGAGCCGGCGCTGCGCGATATACCGGTCCTGGTCGTCAGCGGCGGCGGACTGACCAGCGAACAGCATAAACAACTCGCCGAGTACGGCAAGAGGCTCATCGCCAAAGGCTCGCTGAACGAAAATGATTTGCTTGCCAGCATCGAAAGTGTGCTCAAACGCATCGGCGGCTGAACCGTTCAGGAAACAAAAAAACTGCTTCGCTGGCGTCTGCGGGAGGCTTCAGCGTTCAAAAGGAACATACTTTCCATGCCATTTGTGATTCGTTGCCTCGATTGCGGATATGCCGCTCCTTTCACGCCCAGTTCCATGCAATGCCCCAATTGCTCCAGCCAATGGCGTGAAGCGGAATATGACCTAGCCGAGGTCGCAAAGACATTTCCCTCACAACTCAGAAACCGGGAATTCGACCTGTGGCGCTACAAGGAACTTCTGCCCATCCATAACCCCAATCCCAGCCTGCGGCTTGGCGAAGGCGGCACGCCGCTCATCAAAGCCGTCAACCTGGGAATGATGCTGGGGTTGAACAACCTGTACATCAAGGACGAACGCCAGGGACCAACTTCCTCCTTCAAAGACAGGCAAGCAGCGCTGACCATTGCCGCGCTCAAAGAGGCGGGCATCACCGAAATGGTCGCCGCCTCCACCGGCAATGTCGCCATTTCGCTTTCGGCGTATGCGGCTCGGGCGGGGATCAAACTTTGGGCGTTCGTCACCAGCCTCGTTCCGGGGGTCAAGATGCGCGAAATCGCCTTGTATGGGAGTCAGGTGGTAAAAATCACCGGCTCCTATGACGAGGCAAAAATCATGGCGGCAGAGTTTGCACGCCAGCGCGGTTTGTATCAGGATATGGGCGCACGCACCGTCACAGCCGTGGAGGCGATGAAAACGCTTGCCTTCGAAATTGCCGAACAACTCACCCTCCAAAACGGACCGCCGCCAGACTCTACACCAGACCGTCCGAAATGGCGCACGCCCGACTGGTATGTTCAATCCATCAGCGGAGGGCTGGGTCCGCTGGGTGTGTACAAGGGCTTCCGCGAATTGAAGGCGCTGGGGTTGATAGACCGCATCCCTGCCATTGCGCCCATTCAGGTGGACGGTTGTGCGCCGATGGTGGAAAGTTGGCGCAAAGGACTCGAAAAAGCCGAGCCGGTACGCTCGCCCAAGACCCGCATCGAGACATTGGCAACCGGCGACCCCGGCCGCACTTACGTCATGCTGCGCAAACAGGTCAACGAAACCGGCGGCGTTTTTGAAAGTGTTTCAGACGAAGAGTCGTTCCGCGCCATGCATGTGCTGGCAAAAATGGAGGGCATTTCCGCCGAGCCCGCCTCGGCAACCGCCTTTGCCGGTCTCTTCAAACTGGTACGGTCCGGTGTCATCAAGCCAGATGATGTGGTTGTGGTCAATTGCACCGGTCACACTATGCCCGCTGAGCAGTATCTGTTTGGTGAAGGCTGGACGCGCGACATTGACCTGCGCCATAAACAGGCGGAAGCCGAGACACCGCAGGAGGGGCTGCTCTCCGCTCTCAATAATGTGACGCCGAACCGCTTCTCCCGTGTGGTAGTGGCGGATGACACGGTTGAGGCGCGCCGCCTTATCCGCCGCATTTTGCAATCGCAGGGCGATTTCGAAATCATCGAAGCCGTCAATGGACGTGAAGCCATCGAACTGGTGAACCGCGAACAGCCCGACCTGCTCATTCTCGACCTGATGATGCCGGAAATGGACGGCTTTGCCGTCTTGGACGTTTTGCGCAGTCAGCCGCAGACCGTCAACATTCCGGTCATTGTTGCCACTGCCAAGGAACTGACCGTGGACGAGAAAAGCCGCCTGCAGGGACGCATCCAGTCCCTGATGCTCAAGGGTGACTTCCTGAACGATGAATTTCTCGAAGAAGTGCGCACACTGCTTAAATAATTGCGACGCGGCATTAATCTCGCGCTGCCGCCAAGGCAAGCAGTTACAAAAATCAACGCTTTTGGGATTGAAATCCGAAACCGTGCGTAGTTGGCGTTCTCTACCGCCAACGGGCGCGTAAGCCTTTCCATGGAGAACGCGCCCTACGCACATTATAAGATTACTTTCTAAAGTTCATAATGTCGCACTGCCGCCAGCGTAGGCAGTTACCAACCAAAACACATTGAAAGCCGGTGCTGAGTTGTCGAAGAAAAACCGTTCCCAGGGTATCTCCGCTGCGCTGATTTCCGCCGCTCTCATCGGCATGGCGCCAGTGTTTGGCAAAGCCGCAATGGGAGAAGGGCAGTTTTCGCCCTATGCGGTGGTAGCGCTTCGCACAAGCATGGCAACAGCGCTTCTTGTGCTGATTATGCTCGTCTTCAAGCGGCAGTATTTGTATATCTACCCCGCCGGGCTATATGGATGTCTACTGGCTGGCGCGCTCAACGGCATCGGCTCCATTTTCTACTATGTCGGGCTCAGCAAACTGAACGCCAGCGTGGCTCAAATGCTGTATGCCCTTTATCCCCTCTTCGTGGCGCTTTGGCTGCAACTGGATGGACAGCCGCCCTCCAAGTTGACCCTCCTTAGAATTATCATTGCAGGCGGTTCGGCATTCCTGCTTACCAAAGTTGAATCGGGGAACATCAATTTGACCGGCGTGATCTTCATGTTGATCTCCGCCGCCCTCTATGCCCTGCATCTGCCCATCAATCAACGGGTGCTGTACGACGTTCCCGCCCCCACCGTGACCGTGTACACCTTGCTGGCGATGAGCGCTGTTGTCGTACCTGCCTATTTCATTGCCAGCCCAGCGCCGCCCGCTGACCCGTCCTGGCTGCCGGTGCTGGGATTGACGGCTGTCACCTTTGGATCGCGGCTCATGTTGTTTCTGGGCGTCAAGAACATCGGCGGGATGCAGACCGCCCTGCTCGGTCTCGCCGAGTTGCTGGTGGCTATCACGTTCAGCCACCTGCTGCTCGGTGAAACGCTCACCCGCTGGCAGTGGATGGGCACAACTGGACTGGGCGCCAGTCTGCTGTTGGTTTGGTTTGAGAAGCCAATCTCCCACCCGCTTCGCGCCAAGGGACTTTTATCATGGCTCCAGCCGCCCGATTTCCCATCCGACTTTTACAGGCATTAGACTTTTTCTAGCCACCCGACACTTTTGTTTTGGGACGCAGATGAACGCTGACTTACGCTGATTTAAGTTCTTGACTTACGCAAAACCTGAATTTAATCCACCAAGCTTGGCTGATCTGCGCTAATTCGTTCAAAATTCGCGAAGATTGGCGTAGATTAGCGGACAAGAAAGCCATTTTGCGTAAGTCCAGAAGTTGTTTTTTTATCTGCGTTTATCTGCGTTTTTCAGCGTCCCATTTGAAACGGTCAGGTCGCTAGGACTTTTTCACCGCCAGGATACAGAGAACAGCGGGAAAACCAAAAATCTCTGCGAACTTAGCGCCTCGAGGATAAATTTTCGGATTCATACAGATACCCTGTTCCCCTCACGCTGACAATTGCCCGCGCCAGGGATGGAAACGCCTCCAATTTGTGCCGCAGGCGGCTCACTAATGGACGCAGAATTTCAGGCGCCTCACGCTGAGAGGTATCGTATCCTTGCACGAGCAGAACCAGTTCACGGTGGGTATAAACGCGCCCCGGATTTTCGATGAGGACGCGTAAAAGGCGTCCTTCAGCAGGCGTCAGGTGAATTACCTGGTCCTTTTTCTCAATCAGGCGGCGAGAGAGGTCAATACGGGTACCATCCTGAAGTGTAAATTCAAGCAGGGACTCATCCACCTCCGCCGAGACGGAACCGCCTTTTGCTTTCAAGCGGGCATCCCGCCGCGCCAGTCCCTTTTTGACGCTGTTGATGACCTGCGAGGGGGCTACCGGCTTGAGCAGGTAATCATGTACACGCAGGCGCAGCGCTTGAATGGCGGACTCCGTTGTACCATAGGCGGTGAGCAGGATGATTTCCGTTTCCGGCGAAATTTGGTTGACCACCTGAACGACTTCCAACCCGTCCATGCCGGGCATACGCAGGTCAACTACCATCAAGTCAATGGGATGCGTGCGGACGTATTCGACCGCCGCCTGTCCGTTCGGCACGGCGCTGACCGCATATCCCTCAAGGCGCAGGATGTCTGAAAGCGATTGCCGGGCAACAGGCTCATCGTCAACGACAAGGATGTTGGGTTTCATGATACATCTCCCTTTGGCAGAAATAAGCGGAAACAGGCGCCATCGCCGTTTCCTTTTACAATGTCCAGTGTGCCGCCGTGCGCGGTGACAATATTGTAACTCACTGTCAACCCCAAGCCTGTGCCGCCCTCTTTGGTGCTGAAGAACGGTTCGAAAATATTGTTGCGCAGCCCCTCAGGGATGCCGGGACCGGTATCTTCGAACTGAATTTCCACGCCGTTTTCCAACGCTTTGGCGCGGACCATGAGAGCGCCTCCGCCGGGCATCACATCGAAGGCATTGAGAATCAGGTTGATGAAAATCTGCTGAATCTGACTGCTCACCGCAAATACCGGCGGCAGAGATTCGGGCAGGTCAGTGATGACTTCGATGTGCCGCTGGCTCAACTGTTGGGAGGTGAGGCTGAGCACATGCTTCAGCAGTTCCAGCACATCCACCTTTTCCATTTTGACAGAGCCGGGGCGATAGAAATCCAGCATACGGTGCATGGTTTTCATCAGGCGTTCGAGTTCGGAGCGCGCCAGTTCAAAATATTCCTTGCGTTTTTCGGCGGGCAGGTCTTCGCGCCCGGCAAGGTGCAGGCAGTTCTGCACGGATTGGAGAGGGTTGTTGACTTCGTGGGCAATGGAAGCCGTCAACCTGCCAGCCGCCGCCATCTTTTCGGAACGCAGCAGCGCCTGTTGGGATTCCTCCACTTTACGCACATAGGCTCGCAGGTCGGCGTAGAGGCGGGCGTTTTCCAGCGCCACCAATGACTGACGGGCAAGGATGTGGAACAGCTCCAGGTCGGTGCCGCGGAAGGTGGCAGCGCCGGCGTCTCTGGCGGCAAACAGGACGGCGCTCCAGCCTGAGCGTGCAATCGGGATGAGGATGGCGGCGCCCAGTTTGAGGTCCGCAAGAAGCGCCTGCGCATCTTTCTCCCCCGGTCCTGTTGCGTTGACGAGGATCGGTTTCCCATCTGACGCCACCCGCCGCAGGAGGTCTGCGGCAAAACTGTTTCTTTCCAACGGCAGGACGCTGCCGCGCTTGGCGATCAACGCAAAATCATCCGCCTCCGCCTGGTAAAACGCCGCATTCGGACATTGCAGATGCTCACAGATGGTATCCACAATGAGGGGGTGCAGTTTGTCCATGTCGGTTTCGGAGAAAAGCCGCTCGGTGGCGTCAAAGAGCGGACGAAGTGCCTGGGCGCGGGCGGTTTCGCGTTTGCGGCGGTTGTCGGCGAGCGCTTGCGCCACAGCAGCCACCAGTTCATCCCCTTTTTCAAACGGTTTGAGCAAAAGCCCATCCACTCCCTGACGCAGGGCGCGAATGGCGGTTTCGACGGTGCCAAAGCCGGTCATCACCAGCACGGCAATATCGGGCTGGGCGCGTTTGGCGCGGTAGATGACATCGAAACCATCCACTTCGGGCATGCGAATGTCCACCAAGAGCAGGTCGAAGCGGCGCTGACCGAGGATTTCGACGGCGGCGCGCGGGTTGGTTTCAGATTGGACTTCGTAGCCGGCGCGTGTCAGAACACGGTGACACAACAAGGCAATGCCGGGTTCATCGTCAACGACAAGAACGGATGCAGATTCCATGCAAGTCCCCTATCCTTTTGGAAGCCAGACGGTGAAGGTGGAGCCTGCGCCGGGCTGGCTGATAAGTTCGATTTCACCGCCGTGCGCGGAAACGATGCCATAGGTGACGGAGAGTCCCAGCCCCGTTCCGCCGCGGCTGGCTTTGGTGGTGAAGAAGGGTTCGAAGATGCGCGTTTGAATCTCCGGCGGGATGCCCACGCCGCTGTCACGCACCGACACAATAACGCCCTCGCGTCCCACTTTGGAAGAGACGGCGGTACGGATTTCCAACTTGCCGCCGTCCGGCATGGCTTGTAACGCGTTATGGACAAGATTGAGCAGGACTTGTTTCATTTGGTTTTCGTCCATGGAGACCCAGGGTAAGTCATCTTGCAAATGCAGGAGCAATTCTACCCCGTTTGTATGCAGGAGATGGCGCGTCAACGCTACTACATCTTCGACCACTTTGTTCAGGGAGGCGTTGGCGCGGGCGCTCTCGCTTTGACGGGCAAAATCGAGCAGGCGGCGGACGACATCCCGCGCACGGCGCGCCTCGCGGATGACCAGGTCCAGGTCGGCGCGCAGAGGCGAATCGGCAGGGAGGTCGTTCATCACGAGTTCGGCAAAGCCGGTGACGGAAGTGAGGGGGTTGTTCAATTCATGGGCGATGCCCGCCGCCATCTCACCCACCGCCGCCAGTTTGGCGGCTTGAACAAGACGGTTTTCCGCCAGCCGCTGCGCCTCCATGCGGGCGTTGAGTTCCATTTCGGTTTCGCGCAGTTGGTAGATGGTTTCCTGCAAACGCTGGTATTGGTCGGCGCTGGTGATGACCGCCGCCAGGATGCCCGCCAGCGACTCGAGAGCAATGTAATCATTGTGCGTAAATGCGTTGCGTGAACTGCTTTCCACATTGATAACACCCAGCACCTTCGATGCATCGCGGATGGGAACGCACATCTCGGAGCCAGCCTGCCAGCCCTTGATGGGAGTGTAGCGTTCGTCCTGCAGCACGTCGTTGACCAGCAAGCCGCGTCCGCTTTCGAAGACGTAGCCGGCAATGCCGCCCCGCAAGGGATAGGTGATGGATTTCATTGCCCGCTTCACCACATTAGGGCTGACGCCGCCAAGACCGCCGATGGTGAGGTCGCCATTTTCATCCGCAATGAAGACCGCCGTGAGTTCGTAAGAAAAATAACGCGCCAACAGGCTGGCAGTGGCTTCCGCCACTTGGCGAGGGTCGGTCAACCCGACAATCTGCTGAACGACTTCATGAATCACGCCCAGGTTGCGCGCCCTGCCTTCCGCCTCCTCGCGGACACGTGTGTAATCTGCCAAACTGGCAAGATGACTGGCAAGCACAGTCAACAGGCTTTCATCGTAGGGACTGAAGGCATTCCTCCGCCGGCTCTCCACGCTCAACGCTCCGATGGGTTGACCGCGCAGACGCAGCGGCACGTAAATGCCAGACAGCGCGCCGGTATATAATGGCAGCCCAGAATCTGTCCCGGCTTCGCTCAGCCGAATCATCTGATCGCCGCTGAACAGACGTGAAATCGGGTGACCCTCCGTGCCTCGCAGAATGGAGACCAGGTTTCCGCCTTCCATGCGGTATTCCTGAACGACCTGCTCGTTGGAGGAAAATAAATCCAGCATGATCAATTCGGTGCCAAAGGCGCGTGAGAGCAGAGCAAACATGCGCCTTGCAATCTGGTCGAGGCTGCGACCCGTGGAGACGGTGAGGGCAAAGTCGTTCAGCATGGCGAGGCGGCGCAGGTGCCCCGCCATTTCGGCGATGGTAATCAGCGTTTCGAGCGCAGGGGCAATCTGATTCGCCAGATCCACCAAACGCTTCCACTCTTCCGCTTTGAAGGCGAAGGAACGCCACATGCCTACGGCGCCGATCATGCGCTGACCGATAACCAGCGGCACACAAATCCAGGCTTTGGTACTTGCCTTCAATCCCTTATGCGGAATTTGCGCCCACAGCGCGTCGCCGCGCTGGACGGTGACGGGCGTTAGATTGCGGTTCATGCGGCGGAGCAGAGAGTGGGCGTCCATGGAGAGGAGCAGGTCGGCAACGGCAGGCGCATTCCACTGCGCGCGGATTTCGAGGGAGTCGGCGCGCCGGATGGCGAACCAGGCTCCCTGTACAGGCACGAGGCGGATAAAGGCATCCAATGCACGGTGGATGGCGCGCGGGAGGTCGTAGGGACTTTCCGCGTTCAGATCGGGCATCAGCAAAGAAGCCGCTACCGAGGAGGCGGGTGAAGGTTCGGCAGAGCGCGTCTCTGGACGCATGGCGGCTGCGGCAAGCCGCCAGATGCGTTGTGCCGTCAGGCTGAGCTGCGCCGCACCGACCAAAACGACGTGAGACATGCCCGGCAGCGGAAAGGCATATAACCGCCCGGCTTTCAAAGGCGTGGACGCAGGAAGAGAGACAGAACGGCTTACCCCACCGCTCAACGCGCCGGAAAGCCAGGTATTCACTTCTGTTTCCTCGAGAAATTTAACAAGCACAGATTGGGATTTTTTTCCCAAGCGGTACTGCTCCGTTACGCGCCACTTTCCCGCTTCCTGCTCCACCAGCGCCGACCAGGCAGCGCCGGTCAATTGGCTGGCTTCTTTGAGTTGGGAGTTGATTACGGCAGTTTCGGGCATTGGGATAATTATACAGCAGGGATATTCGCCGATGCGAAATGGTAGAATCAACTCATGGCTGATCTCATTATCATTGGCGGCGGACTGGCAGGCAGTGAAGCCGCCTGGCAAGCCGCCCAGCGCGGACTGAATGTGCGTCTCTTTGAGATGCGCCCCCTGGTGCAGACGGGCGCGCATCAGACCTCCGACCTGGCGGAACTCGTCTGCTCGAATTCGCTCGGCTCGAACCTGCCCGACCGCGCCTCCGGCTTGCTCAAGGAAGAGGCGCGCCTGCTCGGCTCGATGCTGCTGGAGTGCGCGGAAGAAGCGGCTCTGCCGGCTGGCGGCGCGCTGGCAGTGGACCGTGAACTGTTTGCCCGTAAAGTGACCGAGCGTCTCGAGGCGCATCCCCGCATCGAAATCGTGCGCGAGGAGGTGCGCGAGATTCCGCATACTCCTGCCATCGTCGCCAGCGGACCGCTGACATCGCCGGCGTTGTCGCAGTCCATTGCGGCGTTGAGCGGCGAGGAACATCTGTTTTTTTTCGACGCCATCGCGCCGGTCATCCATGCGGATTCAATCAACATGGAAATTGCCTTTCGCGCCTCGCGCTATGGCACAGGCGAACAAGAGGATGGCGACTACATCAACTGCCCGATGACGAAGGAGGAATATTACGCCTTCGTGGATGCGCTCCTGCACGCGGAACGCATCGAACTGCGCGCTTTCGAGGAGGCGATTAAAAACGGCGTGAAGGCGGGGCATTTCTTCGAGGGCTGTCTGCCGGTGGAAATCATCGCCGAGCGCGGGTTGGATTCGCTGGCGTTCGGTCCCATGCGCCCGGTGGGACTGCGCGATCCGCGCACAGGAAAACGCCCCCATGCGGTGGTGCAGCTGCGGCAGGATAACCTGGCAGGCAGTTTGTATAACATGGTGGGGTTTCAGACCAATCTGAAATTCCCGGAACAGAAGCGCGTCTTCCGCATGATACCGGGCTTGGAAAACGCCGAGTTCCTACGCTACGGGCAGATGCACCGCAACACGTTCATCGCGTCGCCCAAACTTCTGCGCCCCAGCCTGCAATTCCGTCAGCGCGACGATTTGTTCTTTGCCGGTCAAATCACGGGCGTGGAAGGGTATATGGGAAACATCGCCACCGGTCTGCTGGCGGGCATCAATGCGGCACGCCTGCTTCACGGCGAAGAGCCGCTCATCCTGCCTGCCACCACGATGCTCGGCGCCTTGTGCCATTACGTGACCCATGCCGACCTCAAAGACTTTCAGCCGATGAAGGCAAACTTCGGCATCCTGCCGCCGCTGGACGTCAAAACCCACAAACGGGAGCGCGGCAGGGCTTACGCCGAACGCGCCCTGAATGACTTGCAAACCATCCTCAATGGGGTTCGAGTTTGAAAAACAAGTTCATCGTCCTCTATTTAACGTTCATCGGATTTCTGCTTGCCATCATCATTGGATGGTACGTCTATGCGTTTCAGACTCCGCCGGAACCTGACTCTGCCCGATTCGACGGTCAACGCGCCTACGCCGATGTAGTCACGCAGGTCGGTTTCGGGGCGCGGACGCCCGGGTCGGGGGGACATGCCAAAGTCCGAGAATGGATGCGGGAGGAACTGGAGGCGGCGGGCTGGCAGGTGGAGGTTCAGGAATCGGATGCGATGGGGCATCCCGTCTTCAATCTCGTGGCAAAGCGGGGAGAAGCGCCTCCACAAGTCATTTTGGGGGCGCACTACGACACGCGCCTGTTTGCCGATCACGATCCCAACCCGGCGAATCATTCTCTGCCGGTGCCGGGCGCCAATGACGGGGCTTCGGGGGTGGCGGTACTGCTCGAACTGGCGCGCGTCCTGCCGCCGGATACGGTTCCCGTTTGGCTGGTGTTCTTCGATGCGGAGGACAACGGACGGATCGAAGGCTGGGATTGGATTCTCGGCTCGCGCGAGTTTGTAAAGAACAACCCGCTTCAGCCGCGGGCGGTGGTGATTGTGGATATGATCGGCGACGCCAATTTGCAAATTTACAAGGAGCGCAATTCCACGCCGGCGTTGACCGATGAAATCTGGGCGGCGGCGCAGGCGCTGGGCTATGAAGAGGTGTTCATCCCCGAATATAAGTTCTCCATGCTCGACGATCACACGCCATTTCTGGAAGCGGGCATCCCTGCGGTGGACATCATTGATTTTGATTACCCTCACTGGCACACCCTGGCAGATACGCCGGACAAAGTCTCGCCGCAAAGTTTGCAGGCGGTGGGAGAGACATTGCTAGCCTGGCTGACAGGGCAAAGCCTCCAACCCTGATAAAATACGTCTGTGCCGAGAAAACCTGAGCCCATTCAGAAAATTCTTGTCAAGATCCGCCCGGTGTGGATTCAACTTGTGGGCGAGGAACTGGCGCAGGATGCAGAGATGCGCGCCAGCCTCAACGAGCAGTTGGAACGCTTCTTCGACCTGTTGATACAGACCGCTCACAGCGGAGACACGGCATGGATGGACTCGGTACTGCTCGATTGGGCAAAGTCATCCACAGAGACGAATCTGGAGACAGGCGTCTATCAAGTCACCTTCCTGCTGAACCGCATGATGGCGCTGATGATTCAAGCGGCAAAAGAAACGCTGACCAAACAACAGGCGCTCGACCTGCTGGCGGCGGTCTTTCCGATTTTCACCTATGGGCTGGGCGTGGTGGCGCGCTACGAAATGGAAACCCGCGTAGCATATATTTCGAGCGAAATGGAAAAAGCGCAAAAACAACTGGCGCGCGTGGATCGCAGCAAGTCTGCTTTCATTTCGGTGGCGGCGCACGAACTCAAGACCCCGCTCACGCTGATTGATGGCTACGCCTCCATGATGGAGGATATGCTGAGAGAAGGCAAAGGCTTGCCGCTGGACAGTCTGCTGGCGGGCATGCGAAGCGGCATCCAACGCCTGCGCTCCATTGTAGATGACATGCTGGATGTTTCAATGATTGATAACAACCTGCTCAACTTGAACATCCAGCCCATTCAGCTTGATACGCTTCTGGAAATCCTCGCGCGCGATTTCCACAGTACGGTTCAGAGACGCCGCCAGACTTTGGAAATTCGGCATTTCGAAGGCAGCGACCAATGGATTTATGTGGATTCGGCGCGCATCCTGCAGGCAATTCGCAACATTCTTGAGAATGCCGTCAAGTACACGCCCGACGGCGGCAAAATCATCGTGGATGGCAGAACCCTGCCGGGCTTTATCGAAGTGACCGTGCAGGATACCGGCATCGGCATCTCGCTCGAAAATCAATCCGTCATCTTCGAAAAATTCGGGCAGTTGGGGCGGCTCGAATTGCACTCCACTGGCAAGACAAAATTCAAAGGCGGAGGCGCCGGCTTGGGATTGCCCATTGCCCGAGGCATCCTGGAAGCGCACGGCGGCTCGATTTGGGTCGAATCGGAAGGCTGCGACGAAGAGAAATGTCCCGGCTCCACCTTCCATCTGTTGATTCCCATTCGCACCGAGACCGCCGAAACAAAAATGAAAAGATTATTCGATGAACTCGAAAAAAAGGAATAGAACGATTGGCTAAGAAAACGCCCGAATTCACTCGACCTCCGCGCGAACGAGCGTTCCTCGTCGGCGTGGAATTGCATCAGCAAACAGCCCTGCTTTCACTCGAAGATTCGCTCACCGAACTTGCCTTGCTGGCAGATACAGCCGGGCTGGAGGTGGTCGGCGAACTGACTCAAAAACTCGACCGTCCCCACGTCAAGACTTATATCGGTCCCGGCAAGGTGGAGGAGTTGAAGGCGCTCGTTGAGGAGACTCTCGCGCAAGTGGTCATCTTCGACGACGAACTTTCCCCGCGTCATCAGCGGGAACTACAGCTGGCAATCGGTAAAAACGTCCGCGTGCTTGACCGCACCGCGCTGATTCTGGACATCTTCGCCCAGCACGCGCACACCAGCGAGGGCATGTTACAGGTGGAACTCGCTCAATACGAATACTACCTGCCGCGCCTGACCGGTCAATGGACGCATCTCGAGCGTCAGGCGGGCGGCGGCGGCGGGCGCGCCGGCTCGACCGGCGGCGTGGGCTTGCGCGGTCCCGGCGAAACCCAGTTGGAAGTGGACAAACGCGCCATCCGCAAACGCATCACCCACCTCAAAAAGGAACTGGAGAAGATTCGCGCCCATCGCCAGCGCTATCGCGCCCAGCGGCGGCGTTCGCGCATCCCCACTGTGGCGCTGGTCGGCTACACCAACGCCGGCAAATCCACGCTCCTCAACCGCATTGCCAAAGCGGGCGTGTATGCGGCGGACCAACTCTTTGCCACACTCGACCCCACCACCCGCCGCGTGGAACTGCCCGGCGGCTACCAGGCGCTCTTCACCGACACCGTCGGCTTCATTCAAAAATTGCCCACCACGCTCATCGAAGCCTTTCACGCCACCTTGGAGGAAATCGCCGAAGCCGACCTGCTCCTGCACGTGGTGGATATTTCGCACCCCAACGCCATGAACCAATTCGAAGCCGTGCAGGAAACGCTGGACAAAATCGAAGCGCACCACATCCCCGTTGTGACCGCATTGAACAAGATTGACCGCCTGCGGAATCCCGAGTCCGCCCAGGAGGTGGTCAAAAAGTTTCCGAAGGCAGTGGCAATTTCCGCCGTGGAGGGAACCGGTCTGCGCGACTTGCTGAGAGTTGTGCAGGAGGAATTATACGAGACGTACACCCCCATCCGCGTCAAACTTCCCTATCAGCAGGGCGCGCTCATCTCGCTGTTTCATGAGGCGGGACAGGTGGAATTGGTCGAACATGGACGCGGCGGAGTCTATATGCAGGGACGCATCCCCGGGCGGCTGCTGGCACAGTTCAACGAATGGCAGGTTTCGGGCAATCACGCTGAGAAGGAGGAAGAAGAAATATGAAATGGCTTTCCAAACTCATTGACCGCGCCTCGACTTTTTTCGCGCATCGCAAGGGCTTACTGCCCATGCTTGGCATCCTGCTGGTCATCCTCAACTACATCCTGCTGTTCGTCCTCGGTCCCTATAACATCATCACAGGAACTCACCTGTTCCTGCACCTTGGCGTGATTGTTGCCATCTTTGGCTTTATGCTGGCGTGGGCGCTTTGATGGAAACCTCATCCACCCACTCGACGCCCTCCACCATGCCGCTCTCCCCCAACAGCACGGGCAGCAGAGATTTCAACGCATTGGGATCGCCCGACGTATAGAAGCGGACTTCTCCCCGCCCAGACGAGGCGTTTCTCAGCCCTCCCGCTTCCAACAGACGTTTGACCTGTCTCGCCACCGCCGGGGCTGGGTCAATCACCCGAACCTTTTCCCCCGCAACCTCCCGAATGAGCGGAATCACAAACGGATAATGCGTGCATCCCAGCACGACGGTGTCAATGTTTTTCGCAAGCATGGGACGCAGGGCGTTTTCCAGAATTCGGCGGGTTTCGCCGCCCTGCAGATTTCCCCGTTCGATTTCCTGCACGAGTCCGGGACAAGTATCCTGAAACAACTCCACGCCGTTGGCAAAACGTTCCACCACCGAGGCGTATAACGCTCCCTGAAAGGTTGCCGGCGTGGCAAGGACGCCAACCTTGCCCGTTTGCGTCGTCTCCGCCGCCGGTTTGACCGCCGGCTCCATGCCGACAAACTGTACAGCGGGGAATCGCTCGCGCAAATACTTCAGCGCCGCCGCAGACGCCGTGTTGCAGGCAACGACGATAATCTTTGCGCCGCGCGCCAGCAGGAATTTCGTAATCGCTTCCGAAAAATCACGGATCTGCTCCATGGGGCGCGGACCGTAGGGAATGTGTCCCTGGTCGCCGAAATAGAGAATGGGCTCTTCCGGCATCTGCGCGCGAATCGCCCGCAGGACGGAAAGTCCGCCCACGCCGGAGTCAAAGATGCCGATGGGAGATGTAGGGGTAAATATCATTCTAGAAAACTGGATATTACTTGATGACCTTCTCCGCCCAGAAAACCACTTTCGATGCAAGTTTCAACGCATCTCGATATTCATCTTTTGTAATATCTTCAGCCACACTTGGATACCTGGATTGCACAGCATATGCCACGCCTTTCAAGCGGCCGCCTTTTTCAGCCAAGGTCAGATTGGCTTTGGCGCGTAACAACCAGGTATGTGGATTGGCAGGGTCCTTATGCTTCATAGACCACGCGCCCTTCTTGCAAGGCAGGCTTTATCACTGTCCCGTTTTTTGAACCGTATTTTTTCAAATCCTTTTCGGTAGCCACAATCACATCTACTGAAATTCCGACGCCTCTTAAACCGCGGTAAATCTTCTGTGCCGTCTGCCGGCGATGAACAGATTTGTCAACGACAACCAAAATATCAAAATCACTGTCCTTATCCATTCCTCCGCGCACCGCAGAACCGAATAAAATCACGCGTCTTGGATTGGCAAGAGCCACAATTCGGCGCGTAACCTCCTTTAGGAGTTTCTTGTTTGAGAGTGTTATAGCAGGTAAAGCCATATGTCTTAACTTCGATTATACAGCAAACACCTTGAACACATGCCGTCTGCGATGCCAAGAAGAAGTCGGAAATCTTTTTTAACCTCAATTCGAGATAAACGCTCGCGTCCGAAAATTCACCGCTTTGCCGCCTCAACAAACTTCCTGAACAAGTTCCGCGTGGATTCCTGATCGGTCAGCCATTCGGGGTGCCATTGCACAGCAATGCCGAAGGGATGACCGGGCAGTTCCACCGCCTCGACCAGTCCGTCCGGGGCGCGACCTGCGACGCGCAGCGAGGGGGCGATGTCTTTGAGTCCCTGGTGGTGCAGGCTGTTGACCTTGACGATGGGTTCGCCCAACACCTCCGCGATGTGCGTCCCCTCTTCGATTTTGACCTCATGCACGAGCGTCGTCCGCAAATGACCTGGGTATGCGTGGTCGAGCGCGCCGGGTAGTTGGTCGGGGAGGTGGGTGTACAGCGTCCCACCCAAGCCGACGTTGACCAACTGGCAGCCGCGGCAGATGCCGAGGAAAGGTTTGCCGTCGGAGGCTGAGGCTTGGATCATTTTCAGTTCGAGGGCATCCCGTTCCGGTTCCACGCCATAGACGCGGGGATGCGGCACGCCGGCAAAATGTTCGATGGCGATGTCGCCGCCTCCTGAAAAGAGAATCCCATCCAGGCGGGCATAAAGAGCATCCCATCCGTCTGCATGAATCATGGATGGGATGAGAACCGGTACGCCGCCCGCTTGCATGACGGCATGAATGTACGCTTGCATTAGCGTGACGGTCGGATGACCATTCGCATTGGTAGACTGGTTGGTGGTGATGCCGATGAGTGGTTTCATGTCCCCAATTGTAATCAAAAAAAAAAAAGGCCCTAAAGGTTTGGAAACCTTTAGGGCCTTAGTCAGGCTATTTATCGAACTTCTGTTTGAGGCGGGCGGATTTGCCGGTGCGCTCGCGCATGAAGTAGAGTTGTGCCCGGCGGACTTCGCCATGGCGCTCCACTACGATTTTGTCAATGCGCGGAGAGCGAAGCAGGAAGGTGCGCTCGACGCCAATGCCGTTGGACGCCACGCGGCGCACAGTGATGGACTCGTCGTTGCCGCCTTTGCGGGCGCGGATGACGGTACCTTTGAACTCCTGAATGCGCTCGCGGTTGCCTTCCTTGATTTTGACGTGCACGCTCACGCTGTCGCCGGAGCGAATTGCAGGGATGTTTTCGTTTTTCTTGGCTTCGAGAGCCTTGATGATGTCTGCCATTGTCGTTCTTCCTTCGTATGATTTCGTTTTCAGAGCGGGCGGATTATAGCACGCCTTTTCGAGGTTTACAAGCAGAATTTTGCGCGGAAATGCGAGACATCAAACCCCGGGGCATAATTCCCGCAACACCCAATAATGCCCGCCCGGGTCATAACTGCATTTGGCATACCCGGCATCCCCAAACTCAAACCAGATTCCATGACCGTTGATGGGCGGCTGGGCGCCGACAATCCCCCGCAGGACAGCATTCAACATGCCGCCGTGCGACACAACAAGATACTGCCCCGCTCCGCGCCGCACAAGTTTTTCGACGGCGGAGACTGCCCGACAGTGAAGCTCCCAATCGCTTTCCCCCACCCCATGAAACGGTTCATACGGACCTCGAAACTGGGGGCGCGGATAACGGGCCTTTGCTTCCTCTATTGGCATTCCCGCCAACGGACGGTTGTCCATTTCCATCCAAATATCATCTGCCTCAACAGGCGCCTTTAGCAAGCCGCCGATGATCTCCGCCGATTCGCGCGCGCGGACGAGTGTGCTGGCAATGATAAGGTCAAACCGAATACCTTGCGCCAGCCAACCCTCGCCCCGCGCCTTTACCTGCGCCCGTCCAACATCCGTAAGCGGACTGTCGTACCTGCCTTCATGCACGCCTTCGTCGTCTGCCCGTGAGCGTCCATGACGCATGAAGTAGATGTAAATTTCACCTGCCATTTATTACGCGTACTTCCGTATCGCCAGCACAGCGTTATGACCGCCAAACCCAAAGGCGTTGCTGATGGCAAGCGTAATCTTCTTCTCGCGCGCCTGATTGGGAATGTAATCCAAGTCGCATTCGGGGTCGGGCGTCTGGTAGTGAATCGTCGGCGGCAGGATGCCATCCCGCACCGCCTGCACGCAGAAAATTGCCTCCAATGCGCCGGTCGCGCCCATCATGTGACCGGTCATTGATTTAGTGGAAGAAATTGGAATCTGATATGCCCGCTCGCCAAATGCGGCTTTGACCGCCCGCGTCTCCGACACATCGTTCAACGGTGTGCCGGTCCCGTGCGCGTTGATGTAGCCCAGCTCGTCGTCATTTGCCCCCGCCGAATCAAGCGCCATGCGGATTGCCGCTGCGCCGCCCGCCCCATTCTCATGCGGCGCAGTGACGTGGAACGCATCGGCGGTTGCGCCATAGCCCGCCAATTCCGCCAGAATAGTCGCGCCGCGCTTTCTGGCATGGGATTCGCGCTCCAGCACCAGCACCGCCGCCCCCTCTCCCATCACCAGCCCATCGCGGTTCTTGTCAAAAGGCTGAGGCGTCATCGAAAAATCATCGTTGCGGCGCGACATCGCGCCCACGCGGTCAAAGGCTGCCACTCCCACCGGACAAATCGTCGCTTCCGTTGCGCCCGCCAGCGCGGCGTCTATCATTCCCGCCTTCAGCATCAGGAACGCCGTGCCAATACCATCCGCGCCCGAAGCGCACGCCGACGCCACCGAAAAACACGGACCCTTGATTTGAAAATCAATCGCAATCATGCCTGCCGCACCATTCGGCATCAGCATGGGGATTAGAAACGGGCTGACGCGGCGCGGTCCTTCCGTGTAATTGGTAATCACCGCATCGCTCAACGACTTGATGCCCCCAATCGCCGACGAAACCAGCACGCCAATCCGCCCGGAGTTTTCCTCTGTAATCTCCAGCCCGGAACTGGCAATGGCATCCTTTGCGGCGGCAATCGCCAACTGCTCAAAGCGGTCGCGGCGGCGCGCCTCCTTGGCGTCCATATAGTTTTCGGGGACAAAATTCTTGACCTCGGCGGCAATATGCACATTGAGTGTCGACGGGTCGAAATGCGTAATCCGCCCCACACCCGAAACGCCATTGATCGCGTTCTGCCAACTTTCCTCCACCGACAACCCCAGCGGATTGACGGTTCCCATGCCGGTAATCACAATTTTTTCCATTCAGACCTCACATTCCTGTTGATTTACGCATAACTAAAACCCCAATTCCTCCCTCACGTCACGCCATTGGGATGGAATCCCGCTTCGCTCTCCGCCCGAACCTGCTTCCACTGAAGGAGCATTGATCTCCCCTCAGCCCTGACCGAGCAAAATACGGACGTCCCGCCACCCATACGCCGCTTCCTGTAAAACACTGTCGCCGATCTGGATGGACTTTTCCCGCAAATATTGCCCGTTCAAACGCTCATAAAATTTTCGATATGGGTTATTTGATAACACCCAGACCAGCATGGAAGAGATGTCCATCTCGAGCAAACCCAATGCCGCTTTTTGAACCAGCGCCCGTCCAATCCCCTGCCCTTGAAACTCCTTCAAAATGTAGATTGCAAATAACTCTCCCTGATAATCGGGATCGCCTTCGCGTTCCTTCCCATAATTTGCAAACCCCACCACCTGCCCATCTGCCTCAGCGACAAAAACCAGATGATAAAGGTTGGCTGTGCCTTCGAGAATTTGCTCCCATTGCTTCATCCTGCGCTCAACGGACAAGGTGTCCAGCACACTGTCAGGCATCAGCCCGCGATACGTCTCCTGCCACGCTCTAACATGGACATGCGCGATGCGGCTGGCATCCTTCACCTCCGCCCGGCGAAGGGTAAATCCGCTCATTCACCCGCCTTTGGAATATAGTCCCCCTCCACCCAGAATTGACCATCCGGGCTGACCTCCTTCTTCCAAATCGGCACAATCTCCTTCAGGCGGTCAATGCCATAGCGCGCCGCCTCGAAGACGCCGGTATCGCGGTGCGCCGCCGTGCAAGCGATGAGGACAGTCGGCGTTTTGGGATAAAGTTTGCCGATGCGCTGGACGATGGCAATGCCCTCGATGCTCTCCCAGCGCGCGCGGATTTCCTCCGCCACCTGTTTCATCTTTGCTTCCGCCATCGGAATATACGCTTCGTACTCAAGGTACTCTGTTTGGTGAGCATCGCCTCGTTTGGTCTCGCCGCGCACCATGCCGGCAAAAATCGCCGCAGCACCCGTAGAAGCAAGCGTGATTTTCGCCAGCAGGTCGTTCAAATCAATTTCGTCTTCGGTGATAAAAAAAACGGTTGGAAGATTTGCAGTTTGCATGTGAAAGTTACCCTCCGCTGACCGGCGGAAAGAGCGCCATTTCGGCATTTGCCGGAATGACCGCTTCATCGAAGGCATATTCGCGGTTGATGGTAATCAACACGCTTTTCATGGATTCGCGCAGGCTGGGATATTCGGCGGCGAGTTTCTCTTTCAAACCCCGCACGGTCATATCCGGAGGGATTTCCAATTCCAGCGCTTTGGTCCCCGCCCGCTCGCGAAGCGTGGCAAAAAACAACAAACGAATCTTATTCATTGACGATGTCTCCACTTTGCCCGCCGTGCTTTTCGATCAGGCGGATATTCTGAATGCGCATGGTCTTCTCGGCGGCTTTTGCCATGTCATAGATTGTCAGCGCCGCCACCGAGACCGCCGTCAGCGCCTCCATTTCGACGCCGGTTTTGCCGGTCGTTTTGACGGCGGCGGTGATGACCACGCCGGGCAGTGAATCGTCCAGCGTGAGGTCCACGTCCACTTTGGAGAGGGAGAGAGGATGGCAAAGCGGAATCAGGTCCGAGGTCCGTTTTGAAGCGGCGATGCCGGCAATCTGCGCCACCGTCAGCACGTCGCCTTTTTTGAGTTGACCGGCGCGAATCAATTCCAGCGTCTCGCGCTTCATGTGTACTTCGCCGCGCGCCACCGCCGTCCGTTCCGTCTCCGGCTTGTGACCGACGTCCACCATGCGGGCGCGTCCGTGTTCGTCAAGATGAGTCAGTTGATTGGGCATGCGCTGATTATATCGAAGATTTGCAGTGTTATAATCCCTGCCCTATGGAAAATTTGCTGGGACGCCAGTTGACCTACAAAGTGCAGACGCCCGTTTATGAGGGACCGCTCGATCTGCTCCTCAGCCTGATCGAACGCGCCGAACTGGATATTACCGCCGTTTCCCTGGCATCCGTTACCGACCAGTACCTGGCGCACATCCACAGCCTCGAACAAATGAACGCGGATGAAATCTCTGCGTTTCTGGTGATTGCGGCGAAACTCATCCAAATCAAATCGGAGGCGCTGCTGCCGCGCCCGCCCGCCCGCGAACCCGGCGAAGAAGACGCCGGTCAGGCGCTGGTGGATCAACTGAAACTCTACAAACGATTCAAGGAAATTGGCGAATGGCTGAACGCCCGCCAACAAGCCAACCTGCGGACGTACCTGCGCGTGGCGCCGCCTCCCAAAGTGGAGCCGAAACTCGACCTCTCCAATATCACGCTCGAAAAACTGGTCGCCGCGGCGGAGGAAGTGTTTTCCCGTGAAAAAGCCCGCAAGCCGCTGGGAACAGTCATCGCCGCTCCTCGTGTGACCATTCGCGAAAAAATCGAGTTGATTACAAAGACGCTCAAGACCGTCCAGCGCACCGCCTTCAGTGCGCTCATCAAAGACAGCAAGTCCCGCCTTGAAATTGTCGTTACCTTCCTGGCGATGCTCGAACTCATCAAACGCTATCGCATCCAGGCGCATCAGGAAGGCTTATTCGGCGACATAGAACTCGACCGTCTGGAAGACTGGTCGGAAGAGGAAGAAATCGAAATCGAATTTGAATAGCTCGCCTTACAACGCAGAACTCGCTCTGTTGCAATCATCAAAAAAATCTGCGTAGTTTGCGCTCTCTTGCGCAAACCCGGCGGTAGAGACCGCCGAGTACGCTCGGAAAAATCCTTGCAACAGAGCGATTTACCATGCCTACTCATGTTTGCAACAGAGCACGCAGAACTCTCTACCGTACATTTCTCTCGTGAAAAACCCTAAAGGTCTTTTTGGAAATTCTTTAGCGACCTGACAGTTTCAAATGTGACGCTGAAAAAACGCAGATAAACGCAGAAAAAACAACCAAATCAGCGTTCATCTGCGTCCCAAAACAAAAGTGTCGGGGGACTGGGAATTTTTTATCTTTTTTTCCGTGCGAATCCATGAAACCCGTGTCATCCGTGCACACAATCACGGCAACTCTCGCGGTTTAAAAAACACGCTCCACAGCCAAATCCCAATGACAGCCCCCAGACTGTCGAAAATCACCACATCCCAAAGCGAAGCGTTGCGTCCCGGCACAAACGACTGATGAAATTCATCGCTCGCTGCATACAACACAGCAAGCAGCCATGCCAACGGACGCCGCCGTCCATCCCAGCCCAGCCCGCGCCAATACGTTGCTGCCAGCAAGCCATATCCCAGCATGTGACCGCCCTTCTTCACCACCCCGTCCAGGCGATTGAAATCCGGCAGGGTTTCCGAAGGCTGGGCAGAGAACATAAAAATCACCAGCATCAACAACAAGGCGGGAAGCCATCGGTGTACAATTCCTCGCAACATGGACACAATTGAACCACAAATCAACGAAGTATTGCTAAGGGAAAATGACCAATGGCTGTACTTCGCCCAACCGCATCAAGTCATTCAGGCGCAGGCTTTGCAAGAGGTCATTCCCGCCTTGCGCCAGGTTCAGGATTTGGTGGAAAGCAGAAATTGGTACGCCGCAGGCTTTCTCAGTTACGAAGCCGCGCCGGCTTTCGACAGCGCGCTTCAAACCAGACCTTCAACCGGCTTCCCCCTCCTCTGGTTTGGACTCTACCCCCCGCCCCGCCTCGTTTCGTTACCCGAACCTGCCGCGCCCAAACCAACCCTCACCTGGTCCCCCACCGTTGACCGTCACACCTACACCGCCGCCATCGCGCAAATCAAAGACCACATTGCCCGCGGACGCACCTACCAAGTCAACTACACCATGCGCCTGCGCGCCGACTTCAACGCCGAGCCTTGGGAATTCTTCCTCCATCTCGCACAAAGCCAAAACAATCACGCCGCCTATGTTGACACGGGACGTTTTGTCATCGCTTCCGCTTCGCCGGAACTGTTCTTCGCGCTCGATGGCGGGACCATCACCTGCCGCCCCATGAAAGGAACCGCGCGCCGCGGGCGGACAACGCGCGAAGACCGCGAACAGGCAGAATGGCTGAAAACCTCGGAAAAGAACCGCGCTGAAAACGTCATGATCGTGGACATGATCCGCAACGACCTCAGCCGCATTGCCCGCATTGGCAGCGTCCGCGTACCTGAACTGTTCACAATCGAAAAATACCCCACCCTCTGGCAAATGACCTCCACCGTCACTGCTCAAACCAGCGCGCCGTTGACGGAAATCTTCAAAGCGCTTTTTCCCTGCGCCTCCATCACCGGCGCGCCGAAGGTTAGCACCATGAAAATCATTGCCGCGCTCGAAACGACCCCGCGCTGTATCTATACGGGTGCTATTGGTTATATTGTTCCGCAATATAAGGCTTTTTTCAATGTGGCTATACGCACAATACAAATTGACCGCCAAACCCAAACCGCCGAATACGGTGTCGGCGGCGGCATCGTCTGGGATTCCACCAGCGCAGACGAATACGCCGAAGCCCTCCTCAAAGCCCGCGTGCTGACCGAAACAGCCCCCTCCTTTTCCCTGCTCGAAACCATGCGCTGGACACCCGCAGAAGGTTTCTTTTTGCGCGAGAAGCACATCGCCCGCCTGCTGGATTCTGCCGAATATTTCGACTTTCCCGCGCCGCCTCAGCCTGCCCTTGAGGCGTATCTGGATGACATTGCCTCCCGCTTCACATCGCCTCAGCGCGTCAGGATTTTGCTTGCCCGCAATGGCAAGTTGAGTTTCGAGGCACAGCCGCTCCTGCCAACAGAAAGCATCCAACCGCTGAAAGCCGCGCTTGCAAAACAACCCGTCCATTCCAACGATGTGTTTCTCTTTCACAAGACCACTCACCGCCGGGTGTACGAAACCACCCTACATGATTTCCCTAATTTGGACGATGTTCTCCTTTATAACGAACGCGGCGAATTGACCGAGTTTACTCTCGGCAACCTGCTCGTCAGAATCAACGGCAAACTCTACACCCCGCCCGTCTCGTGCGGATTGTTGCCCGGTACCTTTCGGGCGCATTTGCTGGAAAGCGGACAAGCCGAGGAAAGGATTATCCGGCGGGAAGACCTGAACATTTACACGGAATTGTTTCGCATCAATTCGGTAAGAGGCGTGCAGGAGGTCAGTATTGCCGCTTGAAAATCGAATCGAGGTTGGGGATGTTTGCTTTATAATGGCATTGAGCAACTCAACCACTTGACATCATTCAACAAAAGACAAACGATTGTACGAAACTACAATGGAGGACACCATGAGCCAGGAAAACGAAGCGGTCATACTCAGCGCAGTGCGCACACCGATTGGAAAATTCCAAGGGGGGTTGAGCGGCATCCCAGCCACGCAGTTGGGAGCCATTGCAGTCAAAGCCGCGGTGGAACGGGCGGGCATCAACCCCGAAGAAATCGAGGAAGTCATCATGGGCAATGTCGTCCAAGCGGGCGAGGGACAGGCGCCAGCGCGGCAGGCAGGCATTCACGGCGGCGTCCCTGCAACGGTGGGAGCCAGCACCATCAACAAAGTCTGCGGCTCGGGGTTGAAAGCCGCCATGCTTTCGGCGCAGGCGATTCGGGCAGGCGATGCCGAGCTGTTCGTGGCAGGCGGTTTCGAGTCCATGAGCCGCGCGCCCTATCTCATTTCGGGTCGGTCGGGCGAGTTGAAATTCGGCAATCAGACCCTCACCGACGCCCTGCTCAACGACGGCTTGTGGGACCCGTTCGAAAATTGGGGGATGGGGATGGCGGCTGAATTTATCGCCGACGAGTACGAGGTCACGCGCGAAGCGATGGATCAGTTTGCGCTTCGCTCCCACGAACGGGCTGTCGAGGCTCAAGAAAAGGGCTGGTTCAACGCTGAAATCGTCCCCGTCCAAATTGCGGGGCGCAAAGGCGTCATCGAGGTGACGCAGGATGAAGGTCCGCGAAAGGATACGACGCTGGAGGCGCTCTCCAAACTCAAACCCGCCTTCAAAGCGGACGGCAAGGTCAGCCCCGGCAACTCATCCCAAATGAGTGACGGCGCAGCGGCAGTGGTGATTGCATCCCGCGCGTATGCCGCGAAACACGGACTCAAGCCGCTGGCGCGCATCGTGGGCTACGCTCAAGCGGCGGTGGAACCGAAATATCTGTTCGCCGCGCCCGCCCACGCCATACCCAAACTGCTGAAGAAAATCGGCTGGACCTTTGCCGACGTGGATTTGATTGAACTCAATGAAGCCTTCGCCGCGCAGGTGCTGGCAGACGGCTATGCCCTTGCCAACCAAGGCTGGGACTGGAACAAGGTCAACGTGAACGGCGGCGCGATTGCACTGGGGCATCCGCTGGGAGCAAGCGGTACACGCGTGCTGGTGACGTTGATCCATGCCCTGAAAAATCGCGGGCTGAAGCGCGGCGTTGCGTCGCTGTGCTTGGGCGGCGGCGAGGCGGTGGCGATGGCGGTGGAAGTCGAATAGAAAGAGCAACAGCTGCACTTTTCCAAATTAATCGAACAATAAAACTGGCTTGCGAAAGCCAAAATCAAACCACGGAGACACAGAGAAAAGTCTTAAAAACTTCCGTGACTCTGTGTCTCCGTGGTTCAATTGGGATTGTTCGATTTAATTACTCACCTTGCACAGTTTCTTCCTACCGCGTAGCAATTTATTCCTATGCCCAACACTCCCATCCCCATCATTGAAGCGCGCGGCACGCACCGCGAAGTCGGACGACAGATTGGCGAGCAATGCCGCGAGCGCATTCAGAGCATGTTCGCAAGTCTGCGGCACGAACTGCCGCCCGGCGTTACATGGGAAGCGATGCTCAACCAAAGCCGCGTCTATCTCGCCTACAGCCGCGCGGTTTATCCACAGTACATCGAAGAGTTGGAGGGCATCGCCGAGGGCGCGCAGGTTTCTTTCGACGAGGTCTTTCTGACCATGTGCGAGGAACTCTGGGAAAGTTTCGCCTGGCACGGCTGCACCGACATGGCGGCGCGCGGCAAAGCCACCGCCGACGGGACTACGCTCATCGCACACACGAACGACCTGCTGCCAAAGACCGAAGCATTGCTGGTCCTGCTCAAGGTTCAGGCAGAGAACGAACCGGAATTTCTCGGCGTTTCGGTGGGCGGCATCGCCATCAGCGCGGGCTACAACGCCGCCAAAATCAGCCTGACCGGCAATCAACTTGACAGCAGTGACGTTCGCCCCGGCGTGCCGCGCCTGCTGGTCGTCCGCGCCATTCTCGGCTCCAAAACCCTGAGCGAAGCCATGAGCCACTGCCTGCTTCCGACGCGCGCCTCCAGTTACAACAACGTCATCGCCGATGGGAGCGGCGAGGTCTATTCGATGGAAGGTTCGGCAACCGACATGGAGGCGATTTACATCAAGGACGATGTCATGGCGCACGCCAATCATTATGTCGCTCCGTCCATGCGCCGCTTCGAACGGGACCGCAGCGTGATCGCCAACTCGATCATCCGCCACAACCGCGCCGAATACCTGCTCCGCCAGCACTACGGCAAATTGACCCCCGAACTCTTCCGGTCACTGCTGGCAGATCACGCCGGCTACCCAACCTCCATCTGCAAGCACGGCACGGAAACGCAGACCGTCTTCAGCATTATTATTCAGGTGGAAACGCTCAAGGCGTGGATTGGGCGCGGTCACCCCTGCGAGACGGAATACACGGAATATCAACTCGAGCCGTATTAATAATGCTTCACCGCAAAGACGCGAAGCGCGCCAAGTAAATTTCTAAACCTTCGCGGTCTTGACATCTTTGCAGTAAAAAAGCCATGACAAAATTCCAATCTCTCTTCCCTGAAACTTACGAAGCCTCGCGCGAACGATTTCGGAAGAACCTCCCCATTGTTCGGTCCATGTGGAGCAAGGCGGAACTATTCCAACATAAACTCGCCGGCGAAGAAGACCTGACCATTGACTGGATTTATTCCGACGCAGTGGAAACCAACCAAAAGGTCTTCATCCTGACCACCGGCGAACATGGCGTGGAGGGATATGTCGGCGCGGCGATGATGCAGCGCTTCATCGAAAAATACATGTCCCGCCTCGACCCGCGCACGACGGGCATCCTGCTCGTCCACGCCATCAACCCCTGGGGAATGAAATATCACCGCCGCGGCAACCGCGATAACATTGACATCAACCGCACGTTCCTCTACAACATTGACCATGACCCAGCCTTCAACCCTGCGTACGAGGGGATCGCCAGGTTTCTCAATCCCGGCACACAAATTAAAAACCTCGTACTCGATAATATTGGCTACACGCTCCAGCTATTCTGGCACATCGCCCGCATGGGGATGAAAAACTTCCGCGACGCCCTCCTGCTCGGACAATACCGCCATCCTCAGGGGTTGTATTACGGCGGAAAAGAACGCCCTGAAGAAACCCAGGCGCTCATGAATCTCTACAAACAGATGATGAGCTCCTACGACCAAATTCTGCACCTGGACATGCACACCGGCTACGGTCCGCGCTACCAGATGAGCCTGGTCAATTCGGCGCTGGATAAGAATCCCTCGGCGTATTACGAAAAACGTTTCAACTATCCGCTCGTGGTCGCCGCCACCGCCGACGAATTCTACGCCATTCGCGGCGACATGGTGGATTACGAATATGCGCTCTGGCAGCATGAATTTCCCGAAAAGCGGTTCTTCGCCACCGCCTTCGAGTTTGGCACGCTAGGCAATACCCTGTATGGCTTGTTCCACAGTCCGCGCGTTATGATTCATGAAAATCGCGCCTACTGGTACGGCGCAAAAAATGAGGAACTACTCGCCAAAGCCAAACACGGTTTCGAGGAACTTTTCAATCCCGCCGCCAGCGATTGGAAGGAAAAAGCCGTCGCTGACGCCGATCAAGCCTTCAACGGCATCCTATCGGCGGAAGGATATTTGGTGTAGGACAAGTCTACAGACTTGTCCTACACTTACGATTTTGTAATTGACATAAGCGCAGTTCCACTGTAAACTCTAATTACTCCGATGGGGAGTAGCCCCCGAACCGGTTTCGGGTCTGGTAGTCGTCAAGACGTGGCACAAGTCGCCACCGGCTGTCAGAATGAAAGCGCAAGACCATCGCCTTCGAGGCGGTGGTCTTTTTTCTTTTCCCCGCCTCAAACAAAAAAAAGGAAAATAGCCATGTCCACAAAATCCGTCCTGCGAAGGTATTGGAAGCCTGCCCTCGCCACAGGGGCGGGAGGCGCCTCCGTCCTTATTTGGCTCGAGGAAATTTTCGCCATTTGGCTGGATATTCTTTCTGTGGCAGCGATGCTTATCGTAACAGGTCCCATCCTGCTGTTCAGCCATCTCTTGTTCAAATCTGCCACGCCCAAAAAAGAAGACATAACCAAACAGGAGTTCAATCGTAACCATGAAACAAAGTAATTACTGGCACACTAAAAACAAAGAGGAAGTATTTGCCGAATTCAATAGTACAGTATCAGGCATAAGTCAGGAAGAAGCGCAGACGCGGCTTACCCAATATGGTCCTAACGAAATCCAGTCGGCGCATCGCATCACGCCCTGGGCAATCCTGCTCGAGCAATTCAAGAACGTGCTTATCCTCATCTTGCTGGGCGCAACCGCACTTTCGTTTTTTCTTGGGCATGGGGTCGAGTCCATCGTCATCGCGGTCATCGTGCTGTTTGCCGTGCTGCTCGGCTTCATCCAGGAATATCGCGCCGAACGCGCCATTGATGCGCTGCGGCAGATGGCGGCGCCAACCGCCACTGTAATACGCGGCGGCGAAGAAATAAAAATTCCAGCGCGCGAAGTGGTGCCCGGCGACGTGGTCATCCTGCACATGGGCGACCGTATCCCTGCCGATGGACGCGTCATCGAGTCAATCAATTTACAAGTGGAAGAAGCCGCGTTGACGGGCGAATCCGTCCCCGTGGAAAAACACACCGACCCGCTTCCAACTCAGGACCTGCCTGTTGGCGACCGCAAAAACATGGTCTACGCCGGAACCGCCGTCACCTACGGGCGTGGACGTGCGCTGATCGTCGCCACCGGCATGCAGACCGAATTCGGCAAGATCGCGCAACTTCTGCAAACAGTCGAAACCAGCAAAACTCCTCTTCAACACAATCTCGATAAGGTTGGCGCAACACTGGCGCGCGGGGCATTCGTGGTTGTCGCCCTCATTGTGGCGCTCGGTCTTTTGCGCGGACAGCCCTTCATCGAAATGCTCATCTTCGGCATTGCGCTGGCGGTGGCGGTGGTGCCGGAAGCATTGCCCGCCGTAGTGACCATCTCGCTTGCCATCGGCGTGCAGAAGATGGTCAAACGGAATGCGCTCATTCGCCGTTTGCCTGCGGTCGAGACGCTTGGAAGCACATCCGTCATCTGTTCCGACAAAACCGGCACGCTGACGAAAGATGAAATGACCGTGCGTAAAATTTATGTCGCGGGGCAGGTCTTCACCGTGAGCGGATCAGGGTACGCGCCCGAAGGTCAGTTCTCCGTCAATGGCGGCTCCCCGGCTGAAATCAGCGCCGAGCTCAAACAACTGCTTACTGCCGCCGCGCTCGCTTCAGACGCCAAACTTGTCAGGAATGGCAGCAACGGCTCGAGCGGCAATTGGGACATCAAAGGCGACCCAACGGAGGGAGCGCTGGTCGTTGCGGCTGCCAAGGCAGGGGTCCAGAAAGAAGCGGTGGATCAAATCTATCCGCGCGTGCAGGAGATTCCGTTTACGTCCGAATCCAAGCGCATGACCACCCTCCATCGAACCGACAAGGGCATCGTCGCTTACACCAAAGGCGCGCCCGAAATCGTTCTGGAAAACTGCGACTTCATCCTCACCGCCGACGGCGTAAAAAAATTGGATGAAACAACCCGCCAGCAAGTGCTGGACACGGCAAAGAACTTCGCCAGCCAGGCGCTGCGCGTGCTTGCCGTCGCATCAAAACCGGACGCCACACTTGAATCTGCCCAAACAGGCATGACCTTCCTCGGGCTGGCGGGCATGATTGACCCGCCGCGTCCTGAAGCAAAAGCGGCGATTGCCGTGTGCGAAGAGGCGGGCATCCGCCCGGTGATGATTACCGGCGACCATCCCGTCACGGCGGAGGCGGTGGCGCGCGAACTGGGCTTGCTCAAAACCGGGCGCGTCGTCACCGGCGCGGAATTGGATGCCATCTCCGATGAGGACTTCAAGCGTGAAGTGGAAACAATTGACGTGTATGCGCGCGTCTCGCCGGCTCACAAACTGCGCGTGGTCACTGCGCTGCAGGCAAACGAACACATCGTTGCCATGACCGGCGACGGCGTGAACGACGCCCCTGCCCTCAAGAAAGCCGACATCGGCATCGCCATGGGCATCACCGGCACCGACGTGACAAAAGAAGCCGCCGCCATGACCCTCACCGACGATAACTTTGCATCCATCGTTGCGGCGGTGGAAGAAGGTCGCGGGGTGTTCGGCAACATCAAGAAGTATCTGATGTACCTGCTTTCCTCCAATATCGGCGAAATCGGTCTGATGGCTGGCTCCGCCCTGCTGGGCTTGCCGCTGCCATTGACCGCCGTGCAAATTCTCTATGTCAACCTCGCCACCGACGGTCTGCCCGCATTGGCGCTTGCGGTGGATCCGCCCGAAAAGGACTTGATGAAACGCAAGCCGCGCAACCCGCGCACGGGCATCTTCACCCGCCCTGTCGTCGCACTGATGGTTGCGGGCGGGCTGTGGTCAACGCTTATCAATTTGGGCTTGTTTATTTGGGCAATGAATTCCGGGCGCAGCCAGGCGGAGGCAATGACCATGACCTTCGTCTCGCTGGTGCTGGTTCAATTCTTCAAGGCATACAACTTCCGCTCGGACCGCCACTCCATCTTCAACCGTCCGTTTGAAAACAAATGGCTGAACACTGCCATTCTTTGGGAAGCCGTGCTGTTGCTTTTGATCGTGTATGTCCCCGCCCTGCATGAACCGTTCAACACTTTCAGCCTGCCGCTCGTGGATTGGGCAATCATATTTGCTCTTTCGCTGACCATTTCCCCGGTTCTTGAACTGGTCAAGTGGATGGAACGCAAGGGTTGGTTTGGAAAGATGGAATCGTAAGCACCTCATCGGCGCGGTGAGTCATATCCGCCCATCAAATCAAAAGAGCCGGTCCCGTAAACGGGGCTGGCTCTTTTTACGCAAATGCTTGAAATTCACAAGCACCATTGAGTCCACTGCAAAAAGGCATCATCCACGAAGAACACGAAGTACACAAAGAAGTAATTCAGAAATCTGAAATTCGGCACAAGGCAATAAAAACTTCGTGACCTTTGTGTTCTTCGTGGAAGAAAAAGGTTTTGCCAATGCAGTCAAACTTTGATTTACGGACTCACCTTACGCAGTTCCTTCGTAGGGCGACATTTATGTCGCCCGAAAACGCGAGATAAATCTCGCGCTACCGCGTAAGGTGAGTTACGGAGATGGAGTGCTGGACGTATTTGCCGTATCTTCCGTCACGACTCTGCCTGCAAAGATGAGCGGACCGTTATCCGGCACATCGGCAGAGCGACCCAGCGGCATCAAGGGGCGGTTGATGGTCGAGACGCCGTTTTCGGCGTGCAGCATTTGATACAACAGCGATTGCTCCCATACGCCGCCGCCGAGAATGTCCTTGCCTTTCGGCTCGCCGTTGGCGCGCCCCGAACCAGCCAAAATGCCAGCGTAACTGCTCAAATCCATGTTTTGAAGCGCCGCCGCCAGATTGGAGTGGTGACAAGACGTGCAAGACAAGGAACCGGGATACCACACGTTGGATTCGGTGAACAAGGGCTGGACATCTCTGCTAAACACCGCTTCACAAGTCTGACCGTTGACATCGGTGAACTCAAATTTCTCCGTCTCAGGGACGCCGGCGTTCACCCATGCGCCAATCAAGTCCACCGCCGCAATTTGACATTTGTTGAAGGCTGCGCCGCCGCCCCCCACCTGCACGGGCATTGTGGCGGGAATCAAGGTGGGAATCGGGGTGCGCTCCACCAGCGGCTGACCGCGATTGCAGGTGAAGGTAAAGCCGCAGGCAGATACATAAACGATGCTAAACCAAAATCCCAGCATTAGAAAGAAACCAATAATGGTTCCGTAAATCGTTTTCCGAACATCATTCATGGATGACTCCTCCCCTAGGGTGTCGCCGCTTTGAGCGTGCGGATGAAATTCACCACATCCCAGCGCTCGCGGACGGTCAGGTTTTCGTTCAGGGCTGGCATGCGGTCTTTCACACCGTTGGTGATGGTGAGAAAGAGGGCGCCGTCGCTTTTATCCTGCACGATGGGCAGTGTCAGATTGGCAGGTTTGAAGTTGACCAGGAAAGGAGCAATCTGCCCATTCCCCTCGCCGGCGGGACCGTGGCACATCTGGCAGTGAATGGCAAACAATTGCGCGCCGCGCGCCACAGAGGTCTCATCCGCCGGGACGGGGTTCTCCGGCGCGCCCAAGCCCGCGATGGCAACCGCGCCTTCAACGGGAATCGAGCGTTCAGGGACCGGAAGCGGTTTTTCCATCGGACGGAAGGAGGGCTGAATCTCCATGAAGGAGGGCCACTCCACCTTGATCACATCATAGGCAAACAGCATCAGAATGCCGCCCAGCAGACCAACCGCCAGGAACACAAAAAACAATTGTCGTAGTAGTCTCATAGGTGTTGCGCCTCCGTTTCGTTCACAGATTCGGCGCCCAGTTTCTTCAAAACTTCCGTGACTTTCTGCGCATCGGGCGGCGGACATTCGATGAGGATGGCAATTTTGCCGTCGCTGATTTCGGGAACGTAGTGCATGGGACGGTAATTCGGGAACAAACTATCGAGAAACACACCCAGAAAAGTGGAAAGCAACATTCCCAGCATGGTCATTTCGAACAAAACAATCACCGCCGGCGGGACCGGAGCAAAGGGCTGCCCGCCCACCATGATGGTGTACATGTTCGGCGTGACAAATGAGAGGAACGCGCCCACCAAAAAGCCGGCAATCGCTCCGCCCAACGCCAGGCGCGGGACGTTTGTCCATTGGCTCGGGCGACCCAGCATTGCCTCGGTAACGGGGATGCCGGAGATGACATTCATGCAGTCATCATGGATGCCCAACATCCGCAACTGTTCGATGGCATCGGCGGCAGGATCAAGGTCCGAAAAGACCGCCAAAAGGGACTTTTCTTCAGCCATTTTTCGACTCCTATTCCAAATCGCTGACGGCAACCACCGTCTCGCGTCCGTACTTCTTGAGGGAGTGCGCCATCTGACCTTCCTGCACCTCCCACACCGGGATCAACGGAATCAGCCTCGACGCCGCCATATACAACAGGATGAAGAACGCCAGCGTGCCGATTCCCAGCCAGACTTCGATGCCCGGCTGATACAGCCGCCACGTAAACGGCATACGGTTGATGGTCAGCGAGATGGGAACGATGATGTAACGCTCGAACCACATGCCCACATTGATCAGCATTCCCACCAGGAAGAGCAGCCAGGGGGTGGAGCGCCATTTTTTGTTCCATAGAATCGCCCAAGGAATGGCGACGTTACAGATGAGCATTCCAAACCACATCCAGCCCATGGGACCGGCTTCGTGCCAGTGAAGTAATTCCTTCGTCCACTTGTCGCCGCCGTACCACTGCACAATGTAATCGTTGAAGAAAAAGTATCCCCAAGCCATGGAGATAATGAGCATGAGTTTACCGATGGCTTCGAAATGTTCCGGGCGGATGAAGTATTTCATGTGCTTCATCGTGCCGCGCACAACCGCCAGCACCATCACCACGGCGCCCATACCGGAGTGCAGCGCGCCGACAACAAAGTAAGGACCGAAAATGGTGGAATTCCAGCCGGGGCGGGTCGCCATGGCAAAGTCCCATGAAACGATGGTGTGAACGGAGAACATGACCGGGATGATGGCGAAGGCAAAGATGTTCAACGCGTTGCGCAGGTGCGTCCATTCGCCCTCCGTGCCGCGGAAGCCGAGCGCCAGAATGCGGTAGAACACCTTTTGCCAGGTGCCGTCGGGAGTGCGGTCACGCGCCATTGCCAGGTCGGGGATGAGGGGCAGGAACAGGTACATGGTGGACGAAAGCAGATAGGTGGTGATCGCCAACAGGTCCCAGGAGAGAGGCGAGTGGAAGTTGGGCCACAACTGCCGCTGGTTCGGGTAAGGCATCAGCCAGTACGAAAGCCAGACGCGCCCCATGTGCATGAAAATGCTAAAGCCCGCTTGGATCAGCCCGAAGGTGGTCATCAATTCCGCCGCGCGCGTGAACGGACGGCGAAACTCCGCCTTGAACACGCGCAGGATGGCGGAGATGAACGTCCCAGCGTGGCTGATGCCAATCCAGAAGACGGTGTTGACGAGGAAAATACCCCAATATGACGGACGGTTGACGCCAGCCACACCCAGCCCTTCGAGAATCATCACGCCCCATTTATAGAACAGGGCGTATGCCACCAGCGCCGCAAGAAGCCCAAAGACCAGCCAGAACTTCCACGAGGTGGTGTGCATGGACTCCATGACCATCTCGTTCATCTTGCCGCGCGGCATGGGGTCGAGCATCAGGTGCTGTTCGCGCAGATGCTCTTCATGGGAGGTATGATGTTTGTGATCAGCCATGGTTTAGCCCTCCTTGAGATAGGTCACGCGCGGAAGCGTTCCGAGTTCTTCCAAGTGATGTTCTGCGCGGGGCGAACGCGCCAATTGCGCAACCAGACTTTCGGGATGGTCAATGCGCCCGAAGGTGATGGCGTTGGCGGGGCAGGCTTGCGCGCAGGCGGTGGTAAATTCGCCGTCTTCCACCTCGCGCCCTTCCGATTTCGCCTTGTCCTGCGCCTTGTGGATGCGCTGAATGCAGAAGGTGCATTTTTCCATCACGCCGCGGCGGCGGACGGTGACATCCGGGTTGAACTGGTTGGCAAGAATGGTGATTTCGGGGCGAACGCGGCTGTCCTGATAGTCGCGCCAGTTGAACGAACGCACCTGATAGGGGCAGTTGTTCGCGCAGTAGCGCGTGCCGACACAGCGGTTATAGACTTGCAGGTTGATCTGCTCCGCCTGGCTGTGCACGGTGGCGAACGCCGGGCAAACCGGCTCGCAGGGCGCCTTGCCGCATTGCTGACAAAGCATCGGCTGATAGGCAGACATTTTCACTTCGGGATATTCGCCCTCCCAAAAGCGCTCTGTGCGGATCCAGTGCATCGAACGCCCATAGCCCGCGTCCACCTCTTCGACATAGGGGATGTTGTTTTCCATCGCGCAGGCGGCAACGCAAGCCTGACACCCCGTACAGAGGTCCATGTCAATGACCATGCCCCATTTGCCTTCCGCCTCTTCAGCGATGGCGCCCACTGCATGCAGTTTGTTCAAGTCCACAGTCATAAATTGCTCCTCTACTCTTTCTCAAGTCCCTCGCCATATACGCCGATACGGCTTTCCAGGCGGGATAACACTTTCGTCTTGCCGGTCTTCTTCACAGCGACTTTCATGCCTGCAAACGCCAAGTCGCCGGCTTCATTGAAGTGACTGCCCAGGACATCGGCGGGATTGGCGCCTCGCCCCGAAGCAAAGCGACCGTAGGCAGTGTGACCCTGCCCGAACGGCATGGCGATCACATCTGGACGAATGGCTGGATACAAGTAAACGGGCGCTTCCACGCTCCCCGCTTCGCTCACGATTTCGACGATGTCATCGTTTTCGATGCCGAGTTCATGGGCGGTTACGGGATTCATCTCCACCCAGGTGTTCCACATGACGGTGGTGGTGGGGTCTGCCAGTTCCTGCAGCCAGGGTTTGTTCGCGCCCGCCTCACCCAGCGTCGGCGAGACGAACGGCAGGAAGAAGAATTCGCCTTCGCCGGCAAATTCGGCGGCAGCAGGGGTGAAGCGTTTGGCGATGGCATTTGCCGCAGAGGGGGTCGCCAGCGCCGGGTCTGACGTCCACCAGCCGCCGTATTGCTGGAAGTAGGCGGTGAAGGAGTTGATTTCTGGCGCGGTAAAGAAACCTTCCTCGCCGACCAACTGGGTCAGTTTGCTTTGAATGAAGGCAACTTCATCGGCAAAGGGCAGTGCCTCGGCAAACTTGCCGCCTGCCAGCGCAGCAGCGGCAAGGAAAACATCTGCCGTGGCGCGGGTGTTGAAGTACGGCGTCACCACCGGCTGCGCCCCCGAAAGGACAGGCTTTGCCGAGACAACCGCCCGCTGGTAGCCCCACGATTCCAACCCATGATGATCGGGGAAGATGTAATCGGAGGCGAGGGCGGTTTCATCCGGGAAGGTGGCGAAAGAGATGACCTGCGGAACGGCGGCAAGCGCCTCGGCAAAGCCAAGATGCTTCGGCAGTTCAAACACAGGGTTGACGCCATGCACGAACAAAACCTTCACGCCGCCGTTTTTCATCTTTGCGATGAAGTCGGTCATCTCTTTGGCGCTGGCGGGACGGTGATAGGCATCCTGCGCGGGAGCCAGCGGTGAGATGAACACGCCGCCCGGCAAACCGAAGTTGCCAAGCAGGGCGTTCAACGCCAGCACGGATTCGGCAACAGCCAGTCCGTTGCTCTGCCCAAGCGCCGCGCCGCCGGGAATGACAAGCGGACGATTCGCCTTGACCAGCGCCTGCGCAAGACGCTCGAGGACTTCCAGTTGCACGCCGGCGTCAGCGGCGGCGGTCAACGGGTCTACAGAAGCAAAGGCTGGAGGAAGTGAGCCGCCTTTTGCTTCGGCGATGAGTCTGCCCAGGGCGAGGGCAACCAGGCTCTCGGTCCCGGGGCGAAGCGGAATCCATTCGTCGGCTTTGGAGGCGGTTTGCGACATCCGCGCTTCAAATTGGACAAAGTAGCCGCGTCGTTCAGGATTGCCGCGGCGCATCTTTGCAAATCCGCGTGTCAAGGCGACGGGGGAGAGCCAAGTCTCAAGGAAGTTTGATCCGAAGGAGATGACGACATCCGCGTTCTCCAGGTCGAAGAACGGCATGGATGCTTTGCCGAAGAGGTCTTCGGCGGCTTTGCTGAGGGTGGCGCGGGCTTCGAACATGCCGAGCGCGCCAAAGCGGATGGGAGCGGGCGCGCCGATGGCTTTCGCCAAGTCGGAGACCAGGTCGAAAAGATGATCAGGCGCCATGCCCATGAGGAAAGCGATTTCGGAGGGTTTGGTGTTTTTCAGCGCGTCGGAGACGATTTGAATGGCAGCGTTCCAATCAAGGGTTTCCTGCGAGAGTTGAGCGCCGCGCGCCTGTTTGACGGGATTTTCGACGCGGTCGGGGTTGTAAAGCCCTTGCAGAGTGGCTTGACCGCGCGCGCAGGTCTTGCCGAGGTTGACGGGGTTGTTGGCGTTGCCCTCGACTTTGATGGCGCGCCCCTGCATAGTGCGAACGACCAGCCCGCAAGCCGCAGCACATTCGCGGCAGGTGGTGGCGTAGTAGGTGCTCATGCCGTTGTAGGTGTACTCCGGCATTTTCAGGTAGGGTTCGCGGCTCACAAAACGGGAGGTGGGACCGCAGCCGGTCAACACGGCAGTGGTCGCCGCGCCGGCAGTGGCGAGTTTGAGAAAATCGCGCCGGGAAATTTGTTTGCTCATGATTTCTTCCTTTTCACCCGGGGTTAGTAGTGACAGGTTCCGCAGTCGGTGAGTTTGATGAGTTTTGCTTCATCGTCGCCCGCCCGCTCACGGTGGCAATTCAAACACCAGCCCATGTTCATCACCTGCGGGTTTTCGGCGATGGTCACTTTGGTCATGTCGCCGTGACAGTTCTCGCAGTTCAAGCCGGCTGCGATGTGCGGGCGATGGTTGAAGTGTACAAATTCAGGCACTTTGGCAACCGGCGCCCAGACGAAGTTTGTGCCGTTGTTCATCGCATCGAGCATCGGCTTGAGCTTTGGACTGGTCTGCGTCTTGGCTATCTGTTGATGACACCCCCAGCACTTGCTGATGGTTGGCAGTCCCGCCGAAGGTCCCTTGGATGCGCCGGGATGGCAGTAGAGACACTGGATGCCAAGTCCCACATGCAGGTTATGCGGGAACTGGATCGGCTGCGGGTTGGGGTTTTGTTGTGTCTGATAGATGCCAAAGGCGGCAAGGCTGAACACAAACATCCCAGCAATGACCACAGCAATCCGCCCCATGGGGCTTATCGCCCATACAAAAAATCGTTTGATCATGCAGTCTCCTGTGATTGATTGATTTCACAAAAAGCGAAGTTTTTATATCAAGGAAATTTCATCAAAAATGTGAACATTCCACAGCCAATAAAAACTGCACATTCGAAAAACAACGCAGCAATTTGCGAAGTGCAGAACCTACACAAGAAAAAACCCCGACCGCCAGGGCATCGGCGCGGGCAAAACAGGCGAGTTGTAATGAGTGGGCATCAACTCAATCTCCTCGGGTCACTGAACCCCGCCAGCAACGGGGCGATTATACTGCAAAAACCGCCGGGCGCAACCGGCGCCGCTGCATGTTATACTTTACCTGCCCTATGAAACGACTTTTTCGCCCTGCCCTGCTCTTGCTTCTCAGCCTGCTGATTGCGCTCTTTAGCATGGCAGTCACCTATATAGCCAAGCGACCCGGTTCTGCTCTTTCGACGACCGCCGCCTACTTCCTGCAAGCCACCCCCACGCCGCCTGTCGAAGAAGACCGCTCCGTCATCGGCTCCACCGACGGTATTGTGGTTATGGGCGGGGTCATCGCCCTGATAGTGCTGGTCCCGATCCTTTTGCGCTGGAAAGCCTGGGCGCCAGCGGATTAACCCTGCCAACTGCGGGCTTTGGCAATCCGCTCGCCCAATGGGGGATGTGAATAAAACAGGAAGACCACCCACTTTTCCGGGTCCACCTCCTCCAGATTTTGATTCGCCAGCCGCGTCAAAGCGGATGCGAACACTTCGCCCTTACCCGTTGCCTGCAGCGCGTAATCGTCAGCCTTTCCCTCCCTCCAGCGGGAGATGGCGTTCTCCAGCGGCATGGTGAACAGCCCATACGCGCCGAGGATAAGTAGAAAGGCGGGGAACGCCGCCACGTCCGCCACGCTATTGAAGCCAAAATAAGCGATAGCCCATTTCAGTCCCAGCGAGGCGAGATAAAGACCGCCTGTAGTAAGTAAGACGCTTGTGGTGATGAGCAGGGGAATATCCCGGTTGACGTGATGCCCCAGCTCGTGAGCAAGGACGGTTTCGACCTCGTCAGCGGAGAACTCGTTGATAAGCGTATCGCCCAGCACGATGCGGCGAGTGTTGCCAATGCCGGTCAATGCGGCAGCAGCAGACTTGGTCCGCCGCGAGACGTCAAACTTGAACACGCCGCGCACTTTCGTGTTGGCGCGTTTGGCGAGCGCCACCAGGCGGTCTGCCAGTTCCTTGTGCTCATCTTCCAGCGGGACGAACTTGTTGAACAACGGCAGGATGAGAATCGGCGCAAGGTTGACAAACAGGACGTTGAAGACCAGCAAGCCGCCTGCCGCCCACAGCCACCACAGGTCGCCGGTCAGGCGCAGGGCAAGATACAGCAATTCGAGCAGGAACAGGATGAGGGGGGTCTGAATCGCCAGCCCCTTGAGTTGGTCCACGATCCAGTCTTTGAGCGTCTGAGTGGACTCATCGAAGCGGTGCGGGAGGAGAAATCCGCTGTAGTAAGCGAGGGGAAGTTTGATGATGAAGGAAATCCCGCCAAAGATTATGACAAAGGCGGCGACGAGCAGCCATTCATTCGTCGTCAGCGTAGTCAACCATTCGCGCAGTGAAACTGCCCAGCCCAAAAACAACCAAGCGAGGGCATAGACTGCGCTGAAGGCGGTGCCCACCAGCCACAAGCGGCGGCGGATACGGGCATATTGTTTGGCTTGTTGTTGTCGTTCGGGGTCGAGAGTAGTCATGGGATTTACGATTTGCGATTTTCGATTTGAGATTTACGATTTACGATTTGTGATTTGAGATTTACGATTTGCGACTTATCATTTGCTCCCCCGCCAGCAACGCAAGAATTTCTTCCACTTTCATCACTTTCCCATAAGATTTGAGCGCGGCAAGAAAGACTTTTTGCACCAAGTCGGCGGGGATGACGGTCTCGCCATAGGTCAGGTCGCGGGTGGCGCAGGCGTCTTCCGCGATGATGACCTGAAAGCCGAGGTCAGCCGCGGCGCGGGCGGTGGCGTCCACACACATGTGGGTCATCATGCCGCAAATGACGAGACGCTCCGCTCCCCAAGCCTTAAGCATTTCCAGCAGGTTCGTCTCACGGAAGGCATTGGGGTAATGCTTGTACACAATCGGTTCGCCCTCAAAGTGCGCCGCCAAGTCGTGGATGTCGGAACCGCTGTCGCCTTTGATGAAGAACGCCGCATCAGGCTTGAGGGAAATATGCTGAATGTGAACGTGATGACCGCCATGTTCGCGGAAACATTGGAGCAGCAGATACGCCTTCTTTGCGGCTTCTTCCGGGTTGACGAGTGGAAACTTTCCACCGGGGAAATAATCGTTTTGAATGTCAATGACAAGCAGGGCTGTGTTCACGTTCACTTCCTTCCAAAATCGGCGGGGTTTTCGCCCCACAGGCTGGTGTCCCACTTCAAGACGGCGTCATCGCGCAGTTCGTTTTCGGCAAGCCAGTTTTCGGCAGTGCGGATGAGCGCAAAAATGGGAGCGTTGCGCGAGGTGGGCTTGAGTTGTGTGCGGCATTTGCCCGTGTACACCCACGCGATGGCATTCTCCGAGTCGGAATATACCGGCATGGTCTTTTTGTATTTTAACAGCCAGGTCAGCGCGTGAACAATGGCAAGAAACTCTCCGACATTATTCGTGCCGTCTGGAAAAGGTCCGAAGCGAAAAAATTCCCTGCCCGATTCCAAAAAGACGCCGCGATATTCCATCTTGCCCGGCGACCCGCTGCACGCCGCATCCACACAAATCGAGGGAAGGATGGGCTGGACGCTGGCTTCTTTCCACTTTCCCGAAGAGGATGCCCTGCCCTTATGCGCCTCATATCCGGACCTGAGGGCGGCTTCCGCCTCTTTGAGCGTACCAAACGCCTTGAACTCTGCCCCGGCAAAACCCTTCACCTGCTTCTCGCACTCCGCCCAGGACTTGAAAATGCCGGTCTTGCGTCCCTTCCAAACAACGTAGAATTTTTCCTTTGGCATGCCCCAATTGTAGCCGTAAAACGCCATTCAAGCGCTAGCCGCGGTCTTTCCAGCCGGTCTCTTCCACCGCCGTGAAAATATCGGTGGCGGAAATGATCCCGATCAGCGTGCCGCTTTCATCTGCCACAGGGAGGTGATGAATGTGATGTTGCTGCATAACCTGCGAACATTCCTTGAGCGTCCATTCGGGTTTTGCCGTGATGATGGGACCCGACATAATCTCGCGCACGGTTGTTTCGGCGGGGTTACGATCTGCCGCCACAATTTTGTCGCGGATGTCGGTGGTGGTGACGATTCCATAGGCGGGGTTTTTGTCGCTGATGTCCACCACCACGCTGTGAATTTTGCGGCGGCGCATTAGCGTGAGCGCGTAAGATACGCTCGAATCCGGGTCCACAACGACCACAGGGCTGGACATCCAATCGCGGACTGTGTGGGGCATGTTCTCCTCCGATTTGCGACTTACGATTTGCGATTTGCGATTTACGATTTGTGATTTACGATTTGTGATTTACGATTTGATTTGCGTTTGAATAGACGTACCACACACCACGCATCACACCATTATTTTACAACCAATTCGACCGAATCCATCGCAAAAAGCGACCCATCCTCGGCATTGATGTCCTGCACTTCCAGGCGGATGACTGTGCCGGTGAGGATATTCCCCAGCGCAATCGTCTGGTCGAAAGTGCCGGGCGCGCCCAACTCTGGGGCGGTCACCATGATTGAGCCGATGGCAAGTTCCACGCCGCCCAAGTCGTAGATGCGATACACGAGGTTGTTTTCGAACGGCGCAATTGCCACACTGCCTTTGAGGGGAATGGATCGAAAGACTTCGGCGCGGTTGGCGGGAAAGTCAATGGTAATCGTGCGCGGTCTGCCATCGGGCGTGAAGGTGACGTAGTCAGACATGCGCAAATGATTATAGGTCAGGCGGTAATGTCGCTGTGTCCGCAGCGACGGGCAGCACATGGGGTCGTCTGCGGCGTGGATGGTGGCGTCGAGGAAAATCTCGCCGTTGGCAATCGAAAGTTCGTTGAGCAAAGGACGGTCATCCACCAACACAGAAGTCTGAAACTTGAATGTTCCGCCTGCCTCGATAAAAACCGCCAGGAAGACGAATGTGCCGGTGCCGCCGTAGTTTTCCGCCACCATCGCCACATATTCATCCACGCCGTCGCCGTTCAGGTCGCCGCGCGCGATGAAATCGGTCATGGTCACGGAGGTAAAGTCCACGCTGCCGGCTTCGCCTTGCGAGAACACGCCGTCGGTTAACTGCACGATGCGCAGACCGTCTGACAAGCCAAGTTGATATTCGGCATTGCGGAGGCGGGTCGCGTAATCGGGCGCAGGGGTGGCGGTTGCGGGGAGAGAGGTTGGTTCGGAAGCCGAATCAGGCGTCGGGGAGGGAGAAGCGAAGGTACGGCAGGAGGTCAGCACTAGGCTGGCGGTCAATATCCAAATCAAGGAACGACGGGAAACCATGTCAGACCTCCATCGCCGCTTCGATATACGGCGCGTTGAGCGGTGGGCGTCATCGTGACGACCCAGCCGTTCATGATGTTGGCGAAGTCCATGCTGACGAACATATCGCCGAATTTGACATCGGGCGAGACAATGCGCCACGTGTGCGCCGCGTCGCCCGTGACGTAAAACTGGTCGCCGCTGAAAACAACCGCTTCCTCCGCTGACAGGAAATCGGCAACGCCGCTGCCGGGCAGGGTGTTGGGCGCGAGCGTCCATGTGTTACCGCCGTCGTGTGTGGCGTAAATGGCAAGTTGGTAAGTCTCGTTTGCGAGGCGCATGGCGATGAAACCATCGGTTGAGGAGATGAATTTCATCTGCCCAGGCAGAATGCTCAACTCGGCAGACTCTGCGCCGGGTGGCAGTGGCAAAGAGACCGGATCCCAGTGTGCGCCGCCGTCATCGGTGCGGAAGAGGTAGGGCGAGCCGGGCGAATAGATCACGCCGTAAATGAACGCTGTGCGCATGTTGACAGGAGCAATGCCAGCCTTCAATCCGCCAAAAGGCAGGGAATCATCTACGCTGGCAAGGGTGGGATCAATAACGAATGTTTGCGTCCAGGTGCCGCCGCCGTCGCTGGTTTGATAAACGGCAACGGCATTCGAGCCAGCCGCCACGCCAAGGTCGGCGAGCGCCCAGCCGTTGTCGGCGTCGAGAAAGCGCAGGTCGGCGCCGCGAAAGGGGACCGGCGCAGATGTCCACGAAAGACCGCCATCGGCGGTGCGGTGGAGCATGCCGTTGTTTTCATCGGGCAGGAGCAGCCAGGCATGATTGTTATCGGTCAACGCCAGGGTTGCCTGATAGCCGGCTTCGGTGACAGCGGGCGGCGTGACGTTGTACCAGGTGATGCCGCCGTCATTGGTGCGGACGATTTGAGTCTCGGTCACGCCCCAGCCGTCCAGCGAGTTGAAAAACTGAACGGATACCAGCGCCGGCGCTTCCACCAGCGGCGCGTCAATTTGCGGAGAAGATGGCGTATCAGGGGCATAGGGAGGCAGCGTATTTGAGACGGCCTGCTGAGAGATGGCGGGCGCGTTGCAGGCGGTCAAGGATACCAAGGATACTGAATAAAGTAATAGCAAGGATAGTATTCGTTTCATACACGCTCCAAGTCAAAGGTCAACTAGCCACCCGACACTTTTGTTTTAGGACGCAGATGAACGCTGATTTACGCTGATTTAAGTTGTTTTTTTTCTGCGTTTATCTGCGTTTTTCAGCGTCCCATTTGAAACTGCCAGGTCGCTAGAAGGTCAAAAGTCTCGACCCTTGACTTTCGACGTTTGACCGATATAAATCAACCGATAAACTCAACAATCGTCGCTTCGCCCTGACCGACGCCGACGCACAAGGTCGCCAAGCCATAGCGCACATTCCCGCGCAGGCGCATTTCATGAACCAGCGTCGTCATCAGCCGCGCGCCCGAACAGCCAAGCGGATGCCCAATGGCGATTGCGCCGCCGTTGACGTTGACAATCTCAGGGTCGAGCTCCAAATCTTCCATCACCGCCAGCGACTGCACCGCAAAGGCTTCGTTGAGTTCCACGAGACCGATGTCCTTCATTTGCAGACCTGCCCGCTGGAGGGCTTTCCTCGTCGCCGGCACGGGACCCAGTCCCATCACTCGCGGCGGGACTCCGGCGGAGGCGGATGCCACCACCCGGACCAGGGGCTTCAGCCCAAGCGACTTCGCCCGCTCCGCGCTCATCAAGAGCAGGGCGGCGGCTCCGTCATTCAACCCGGATGAATTTCCTGCGGTGACGGTTCCTCCTTCTTTGGCAAAAGCAGGTTTGAGTTTGGCAAGCGATTCCATCGAAGTGTCGCGGCGCGGGCGTTCGTCGGTATCTACCACTTTGGGGTCGCCTTTTTTTTGCGGGATGAGCACCGGCAGGATTTCTTCTTTGAAGCGCCCCGAGTCGATGGCGGCGATGGCGCGTTGATGCGAGCGCAAGGCAAAGGCATCCTGCTTTTCGCGAGTGATGTGAGGACGCTCACGGGCAATGTTTTCAGCGGTCTCGCCCATTGATTCGGTGCCGTACATCTCTTTCATGCGGGGGTTGGGATAGCGCCAGCCCAGCGCCGTATCCCAGGCGGTGAGGTTGCCGAAAGAGTAAGCGGCTTCCGCCTTGGGGAGCGAGTAGGGGGCGCGGCTCATGGATTCGACTCCGCCGGCAATATACACATCCCCCTCGCCGACTTTGATGGCTCGCGTCGCCTGATTGATGGCGTTCAATCCCGAAGCGCACAGGCGGTTGACCGTCACGCCGCCCACTTCCACAGGCAAGCCAGCCAGCAGCGCCGCCATGCGCGCCACGTTGCGGTTATCTTCGCCCGCCTGATTGGCGCAACCGAAGAAGACTTCTTCCACGAGGGCGGGGTCAAGGTTCGAACGTTGGATAATTTCTTTGATCACCAAAGCCGCCATATCGTCGGGACGAACCGAAGCGAGACTTCCTCCCAATGCCCCGACGGGCGTGCGGATCGCATCTACAATGACAACATCTGTCATTTCATCCTCCAAAATTCATGGTGGAGTGATTTTACCATCTTCAAAACGGATGATTTTCGTACCTCCAGCGTGTGACGCATGGCACTACACCGCCGGCATGGAAAAAGCCATAATCAAAGCGATTGAATCTCGCTAATTACTGTCAAACTTCTCATATCTGTGTAGGAGACGTTTCAAACGTCGAGGCGTGAAAGAAAACACCCCCTACCCCAAATAAAGGAGATGCAATGCCTGCCAGAGGTTGGATTGAAGTCAACGATACGTACTGCAAAGGATGCGAGTTGTGCATCAACGCATGTCCGCAAGGAGTAATGGAGTTGGACATGACAAGGCTGACTCCCAAAGGCTACCACCCCGCGCACACGTTTAAGGACGGATGCACGGGGTGTGCTATTTGTGCGCTGGTCTGTCCGGATGCGGCGATTACGGTGTATCGCGAAGTGACGAAGGCGGCTGCGCCTGTATAACGGTAATAGGTAAACAGGTATACAGGCAAACACATAGATACATTCCTTGTATACCTGTGCACCTGTGTACTTGTGTACTTTGTACTTGTGTACCTCAAACTGGAGACTCAATGACCAAAGAACTTTGGAAAGGTAATGAAGCCATTGCCGAAGCCGCCGTACGTGCAGGCTTGGAGGCGTATTTCGGCTACCCCATCACACCCCAAACAGAGGTGTTGGAGTATCTTTCGAGACGGATGCCCGAACTGGGGCGCGCTTTTGTGCAAGCCGAATCAGAACTGGGCGCCATCAACATGGTCTATGGCGCGGCGTGCGCCGGTGCGCGCGTTATGTCTTCCTCTTCCAGCCCGGGCGTAAGTCTGATGATGGAAGGACTCTCGTACATTGCAGGGACGGAAGTGCCGGCGGTGTTAGTCAATGTAATGCGCGGGGGACCTGGGCTGGGTAATATTGCCCCGTCACAGGGCGATTACAACCAGGCAGTGCATGGCGGCGGTCATGGCGACTATCACCCCATTGTTTTGGCTCCCGCCTCCGTGCAGGAAGCCATTGACCTGATGGTGCTGTCGTTTGACCTCGCCGAAAAATACCGCACCATCTGCATGCTCATCCTCGACGGCTCGGTGGGGCAAATGATGGAGCCCGCCCAGATGCCTGAAATGCGTCCGCTGCAACACCGCGATTGGGAGTGGGCAACCAATGGACGCATGGGAAAACGCGAGCGCCGCGTCCTGACCTCGATTTACCTTGACCCCATCGAAGAGGAGAAACTCAATCTCAGGCTGTTGACCCGCTGGAGAGCCATTCAACGCGATGAAGTTCGTTACAAGGAATATTATCTTGACGACGCAGAGTATGTTGTGATCGGTTTTGGCACGGCAGGACGCGTAGCGCTTTCGGCAGTGCGACAGGCGCGGCAGAAGGGGCTCAAAGTCGGGTTACTGCGCCCCGTCACAGTCAGTCCTTTTCCATCTGAAGTCATCGAGCAGTTGGCAGGGCGCGTGAGCGGGTTCCTGGTTACAGAGATGAATTCAGGACAGATGCTGGAGGACGTCCGCCTGGCGGTCAAAGGACGCGTGCCGGTCGAGTTCTATGGTCGGTTGGGCGGCGTTGTGCCGTTCACAGAAGAAATTCTGGGCGAAATCGAGCGCATTGCGGCGGGCAAACTAAGCGTCGAGACAGACCCGCACAGCGCCTGGCTTGAACGCATGGCAAAGGTATAAGAGGTGCCGTATGGCTGTCAACAATCTGGTTTACGAACGTCCCGAGGCATTTACCGATACACCCACCCACTACTGTCCGGGCTGTACGCACGGCGTGGCGCACCGCCTGGTTGCGGAAGTGCTGGAGGAAATGAAAATTACTGATCGCACCATCGGCGTTGCGCCGGTCGGCTGTGCGGTGTTTGCCTACAACTACTTCGACACCGACTTTGTGGAAGCCCCGCACGGACGTGCGCCCGCCATGGCAACCGGCATCAAGCGCGTCCTGCCGGACCGTATCGTCTTCACCTACCAGGGCGACGGCGACCTCGCCTCAATCGGCATGGGCGAAATCGTCCACGCAGCGGCGCGAGGCGAAAATATCACCGTCATTTTCATCAATAACGCCAACTACGGCATGACCGGCGGACAGATGGCGCCCACCACTCTGCCCGGCATGAAGACCACCTCCTCTCCCAACGGACGCGACGTGGAAACGCAGGGTTTCCCCATCCGCATGGCGGAAATGCTCGCCACGCTTGATGGAACCGGCTATGTCGTCCGCAGGTCACTGCATGACCCGAAGAACATCCGCCTCGCCAAAAAAGCTATCCGTCTGGCGTTCGAGACTCAAGCGCGCGGATTGGGCTTCTCGATGGTCGAACTGCTCTCCACCTGCCCAACCAACTGGGGCATGACGCCGGTACAGTCGTTGAAATTCGTTGAAGAACATATGGTACCAGCCTATCCGCTCGGCGATTACAAGGTTGCGGCAGGAGTGGCGCAAATTAAAGTATGAAGGATGAAAGAGGTTTGATTCTTTCGTGCACTTCATGTCCTTCGTGGTGAAAAGGAGCTTTCATGCAAAAAGAAATCGTTATCGCGGGCTTTGGCGGACAGGGAGTTTTATTCGGCGGGCAGGTGCTGGCATACGCCGCTATGGATACGGGTAAGCAGGTGACGTGGATACCCTCCTACGGTCCCGAAATGCGCGGCGGAACGGCAAACTGTACGGTCGTCATCGCAGACGAGGAAATTGGCTCGCCGCTGGTAAAACATCCGCCGCTGGCAATTGTCCTGAACCTGCCGTCCTTCGACAAATACGAGGAGCTGCTTGCCCCCGGCGGAACGTTGATTGTCAACCAATCCATGGTGAACCGCGGCGCAAAACGGAACGACATTCACGTCATTTTTGTGCCGTGCAATGAAATCGCTGAAGAGATTGGCGATCGTAAATTACTCAACATGGTCGCGGTCGGCGCATTGCTCACAGCGCTGCCCGAATTAACCATCCAAGATGTGGAGAAGGCGTTGGAGGCGCACCTGCCTGCCCGACACAAGCATCTGCTGCCGAAAAATTATGAGGCGCTGAAGAGAGGCTACGAAGCGGCGCAGAAGATTGCAGTGTAAGGCAGTGAGCGGTTATCGGTAATCGGTGAACCCGTCTTGAAAGAGGCGGGTTTTTTATTTCACTAGCCACCCGACACTTTTGTTTTGGGACGCAGATGAACGCTGATTTGCGCTGATTTAGTTTTTTTTCTGCGTTTATCTGCGTTTTTCAGCGTCCCATTTGAAACTGTCAGGTCGCTAGTTATTTCACACGTGTATAATTTCTGCCATGAAATATGAAACCTCACATGGAATCACCCTTCCCAAAATCGGGTTTGGCACATGGCGCATTGGCGGCAAATCATCGCCCGATCCCAAATTGGACGAAGCCTCTCTAACCGCATTACACACCGCTCTGGAGATTGGCTATACCCACTTCGACACGGCAGAATATTACGCAGGCGGACATTGTGAGGAATTGGTTGGCAGGGCAATTCGGGAATCGGGGAAGAAGCGCGAGGAGGTATTTATCACGACCAAAGTCTCGCCGGAGCATCTTTCGTACAAGGATGTACTCAAAGCATGTGATGGGTCGCTGCGGCGCTTGAAAATGGATTACATTGACCTGTACCTCATTCATTGGCCCCCGCGCTCCCTCTCGAAACTCGACGAGGCGTTCCCCGCTTTGAATAAACTGGTGCGCGAGGGCTTGGTCAAACATTTGGGGGTGAGCAATTTCAATCTCAAGTGGCTCAAACGCGCGCAGGAACTTTCCGAAACGCCCATTCTCACGAACCAAATCCCCTACCGCCTGCCGGACAAGTCCTATGTGGCGAATGGCGTGATTGAATACTGCCAGCAAAACGACATCCTTGTCACTGCATACTCACCCGTCAAGTTCAGGAGTCTGCGCGTCAACAGCACGTTGAATCAAATCGCGGAGGCGCACGCCGCCACGCCATTTCAGATTGCGCTGGCATGGCTGGTCATGCAGCCGCGCGTCATTACCATTCCCATGTCGTTCAACCCACAGCATATCAAGGAGAACTTTGAAGCGGTAAAAATCAAACTCACCGACAAAGAAATGTCGCAGCTTGCGGATGAATGGTAAACAGTCCATGAACATCCAAATCCTCCCTGAAATCGAGATACTCGAAGAAACCGAGACAGAAGCCGAACCGCTATACCGCGTCATCATTCACAACGACCACGTCACGCCGATGGGCTTTGTGGTCCATATCCTGACGACAGTCTTTTACCTTGCCACCGACCGAGCCACCGACATCATGCTCACTGCCCACTACTACGGCGCGGCATACGTGCAGACACTTGCCAAACCCGAAGCCGAGAAACGCGTCAACCGGGCGCACACCGAAGCAAACCACGCGGGGTATCCTTTGAAATTCACCATCGAACCCGAATAGCCATTCTCCCAATTACCAATTACCAATTACCAATTACCATTCCCCAATTCCCCTCCATCTTTCACCCTCCAGCCACCCTCCTTCCCCTTCATGCCCTCCTCCCTCGATACTCTCACCCGCATCAACCTCGACGACCTGGTTTCCTCCTTCGGCTGGCAGGATAAGCCATTGCTCGCTTCGCTGGTCCGGCGCGCGTTCGCCAGCCCGGCGCGCAAGTTCGCCCGCCAGATGGTTGAATTCGACAACCTCGTTGGACAAACCAGCCTCGCCGAAGCGTCGCGGATAATCATGCGGCGGCAGTACGTTCAAGATGTCCGCGTGCATGGACGCGAGCATATTCCGCCAAGCAGTCCTGCGCTCTTCCTCTCCAATCACCCCGGCATGGCAGATACCATCAGTCTCTTCGCCGCCATCAACCGCGCAGACTTGAAAATCATTGCCCTGCATCGCCCCTTCCTGGAAGCGCTGACGAACACCACCCGCCAACTTTTTTTCATAGACGATGACCCTGCCAGACGCATGAGCGCCGTGCGGCAGGTCTCCAATCACCTGCGGAACGGCGGCTCCGCCCTGACCTTTCCGGCGGGCGAAATCGAACCTGACCCGCTTGTGTACCCCGGCGCATTGGATTCCCTCTCCAAATGGACAGACTCAGCCGGCGTCTTCCTGCGCTTTGCACCTGACGTGAGAATCGTCCCCGTCCTCGTCAGCGGCGTCATCTGGAAGCGGACCGCGCGTCACTGGCTGACGCGCTTCAAGCGCACACGCCTCGAACGCGAGAAACTTGCTGCGGCGCTGCAGTTACTCGCCATTATCACGCGCGACGCCCGCCCGACGACCGTCAATGTGCAGTTTGCCAAGCCGATCACGCTGGGCGAAGTCGGCTCGAGGGATTCGGATGCCATCCATGCCAAAGTCATCGAGCGAATGCGGGGATTGATGCAGGATATGCCAAAAGACGAGGGGATATCTGCGCTTTGAAAAATGCGCCTTATCCCCAACCCCTCTCCCACAGGAAAAAAGGAATCCCCCGCGGGCGCGACATCATGAACGGCGGTATCGGTTTGCTTCTTGCGGGGCGCGGATTCAAAGATAAAATTCAAGCATGAAGGCGCGCACTCTGTTTTTCACCGCACCCAAACAGGTGGAGATTCGGGAAGAATCTCTGCCGTCATTGAAAAGCGATGAAGTGCTGGTGGAAACCATCTGTTCCGCCATCAGCGCGGGGACAGAGATGTTGGTCTATCGCGGGGAGTTTCCGCATCTTGCGGATTCGCACGACAACTTGAGCAGTGATTTGCAGTATCCGTTGAAATATGGATATGCGTGTGTAGGGATTATCCGCAAAACAGGCAAGGATGTGGACAAGAAATTGCGCGACAGACTTGTCTTTGGATTTCATCCGCATGTTTCATCCTTCATCGCTCATCCTTCATCCTTGATTTTTCCTCCCGCCTCCCTCCCCCCTGAAGCCTGCTCCTTCCTCCCCAACATGGAAACCGCCGTGAATTTGGTCCAGGACGGCGCGCCGATTCTGGGCGAGCGGGTTTTGGTTTTGGGGCAGGGAGTTGTTGGACTGTTGGTTGCGTCGCTGCTCAAGGAGTTCCCGCTGGAGAGGCTGGTTACATCGGACCGTTATGCGTTGCGTCGGAAGGCTTCACTGGAAATGGGGGCAGATGATTCGCTCGATCCCGGACTGTTGAAGAAAAATTTTAGCGGCAGTGGAAATACGCACCAATCTGGCTACGCGCAGTATTTTGACTTGACCTTTGAACTCAGCGGCTCGCCGTCCGCGTTGAATGACGCCATTGCGTTGACCGCCTTCAGCGGGCGCATTGTCATCGGTTCGTGGTACGGGGAGAAAAAAGCGCCGCTTGACCTTGGCGGCGCGTTCCATCGCTCACGGATTCAACTCATCTCGTCGCAGGTCAGTACCATTGCTCCGGCGTTGAGCGGGCGCTGGGACAAAGCGCGCAGGTTCGAGGTCGCGTGGGAGGCGTTGAAACGAATCCAGCCGCAGAAATGGATCACACACCGTTTTCCCATTGAGGAGGCGGAGAAGGCGTATCGCCTGCTCGATGAAAATCCGCGGGAGACGATACAGGTGATTTTCGAGTACAACCATGTCGTTTGAGTTCATATTGATCATCGCCGCGAGTCTCTTACTTGTCAGCGTGCTGATCAGCAAGATCTCCGACCGTTCGGGCATTCCCGCGCTTTTGTTGTTTCTCGCCATCGGAATGCTGGCAGGCTCGGACGGGCTTGGCGGGATCTATTTCGATGACCCTACACTCGCCCAATTCATTGGCATCGTCGCATTAAATCTGATTCTGTTCGCAGGCGGGCTGGATACCGACTGGAAGGACGTGCGCCCCGTGCTGAAACAGGGAGTTGCGCTTTCCACACTCGGCGTTTTGATCACGGCAGTAATCGTGGGAATCGCTGCACAATACCTGTTGGAATTCACGCTCTATCAAGGGCTGTTGCTCGGCGCCATTGTTTCCTCCACTGACGCGGCGGCGGTCTTTTCAATTTTGCGCTCAAAGAGTTTGGGACTGAAAGGCAAACTGCGCCCGCTCCTCGAACTCGAATCGGGGAGCAACGATCCGATGGCGGCATTCCTCACGATTGGCATGATCCAACTGCTCACCCAGCCGAATATGCAGGTCACTGACCTTGTCGGGGTATTCTTCCTGCAAATGATCGTCGGCGCGTTGTGCGGTTTTTTCTTTGGCAGGCTCCTGGCTTTCCTTGCCAACCGCACCCAACTCGGCTACGAGGGGCTCTATCCCGTCCTGACACTTTCGATCGTTTTCCTCGCATACAGCGTCACCAGCCTGCTGAAAGGCAACGGATTTCTTGCCGTGTACATCGCAGGCATTGTGGCGGGACATCAGGACTTTGTTCACCGCCGCAGCCTCATCCGCTTTCACGATGGCATTGCCTGGTTGATGCAGATCACCATGTTCCTGACGCTGGGACTGTTGGTCTTTCCGACGGAAATCCCGCCGATCATCACTACGGGACTGCTGGTTGCCACTTCCTTGATCTTTCTCGCCCGCCCGGTCAGTATCTTCCTCACCCTCCTGCCGACGAGTCTGACCGTCAAGGAAAAAGCCTTCATCTCCTGGGTGGGGTTGCGCGGCGCGGTACCGATCATCCTTGCTACTTATCCGCTTCTCGCCCGACTGCCGCAGGCTGATTCCATTTTCAATATTGTCTTTTTCGTCGTGCTGACCTCCGCCATGGTGCAGGGCGCCTCGATCCCCTATGTGGCGAAATGGCTCGGCGTGGATATGCCTGTGACCCAAAAACCCATCTATCCCATCGAATTCACCCCCGTCAGTGGATTCAAAAGCGAGTTAAAGGAACTCACCATCTCTGCTGGTTCCATCGCGGACGGCAAGCCCATTGTGGAATTGTACTTGCCGCAGGAATTTCTCATCATCCTGATCGCGCGCGAGAACGAGTTCATCCTGCCCAGCGGGGGAATCACATTGCACGCAGGCGATACGCTGATCGTGTTAGCAGACAAAGAGACCTTTGCAAAAGTAGAAGACCGGTTGAATACCAAAGTTTCAGATTGACAGGAAGGAACATTCCATGTACACCCTCGGAGTCAGAAGAGAGTTCATCGCCAGGCATTTCCTCATCGGCGGGGATTGGGGGGCGGAGAATTTCCCCAACTCGCATCATTACGTCCTCGAATTGCAACTCGAAGGGAAGGAACTCGACCAGCACGGCTATCTTGTGGACATTGTGGATGTCGAAAAACATCTTGATGAAGTGGTTGGTACGTACAAGGAGCAGATGCTGAACGAGTGCGCGGAGTTTGCCGGGCTGAACCCGTCCATTGAACATTTCGCGCGGATACTAGCCACTTCACTGAGTAACCGCATCAAGGCGGCAAATATCTCTGCGCTGAAAGTGGTGTTGTGGGAGAACGCGTCGGCGTGGGCGGCGTTTCGAGTCGAACGTCAAAGGTCGAACGTTTGACGTTCGACTTGCGAATTGTGACCTTTGACCTTCATCATGAAAATTGGTCTCGTCATCTACGGCTCGCTCGATACCGTCAGCGGGGGATATTTATATGACCGCAAATTGGTCGAGTATTTGCGCGCTCAAGGCGACACGGTGGAGATTATTTCTTTGCCATGGAGAAATTACGCTTCACACCTGACCGATAACCTACGCTTCCGCCTCCCGCCTGACCTGGACCTGATCATCGAAGACGAACTGAATCATCCCTCTCTGCTGTTTGCCAACCAGCTGCCACACCCCTGCCCCATCGTCGGTCTCGTTCATCATTTGCGCTGTTCGGAACTGCGGTCCCACTGGCAGAATGCCTTGTATCGCATTGTTGAAAAGAAATACCTGCAAAGCGTGGACGGCTTCATTTTCAACTCGAAAACCACAAAGGGCGCAGTGAGCGGCGTAGTTGGCGATGGGAAACCATTCATCATCGGCCACCCGCCCACAGACAGGTTCTGGGACAAGGCAGTTACAGAAGAAGCAATTCGAGAGCGGGCAAAATCGAACGAGCTGCGAATTTTGTTTTTGGGAAACGTGATTTACCGGAAGGGACTGCATACCCTGCTAAGGGCAGTCGCAAGTCAAACATCGAAGGTCAGGGTGGAGGTGGTGGGAGGGCTGACGGCTGAGCCAAAGTATGCGGAGGAAATGCGCAGATTTGCAGTGGTCAATGGATTAGCGTCGGCGGTCACATTTCACGGCACATTGGATAACGAGCCGCTGGTCGAGATGTACAGGCGCGCGCACCTCATGGTCGTGCCATCGAGTTATGAGGGGTTCGGGATTGTCTATCTCGAAGGGATGGGGTTCGGTCTGCCCGCGATTGGGACGAGCGCCGGGGCAGCGGGCGAGGTCATTACACATGAGGAGGACGGATACTTGATCAAGCCAGATGACGCTGTGACGCTGGCAAGGATTCTCGACGAACTGGAAAATGACCGCGAGTTGCTCGTGAGGCTGTCTTTGAATGCGCTGAAGAGGTACAAGTCACAGCCAAGGTGGGAGGAAACAGCAAGGAAAATAAGAGAGTTTTTATATCAAATGGCGGGCGCTTCGGCGGCGCCGCACTCAGCATGAGTAAACGATATGGACTATTCCTTCCCCTGCTACCTGCTTTCCAAACAATCTATTGACGACCGCGCGCTCAACAAGGATGTGTTATCGGCGCTGCGGGCAAATTTGCCAAATGAGCCGCTTCGCATCATCGAGGTCGGCGCGGGGGTTGGGACGATGGTCAGGCGGTTGGTGCGGTGGGACGTCATCCGTCAATGTGAGTATGTGATGGTGGATGAGATGGCGGAAAATATCGAATATGCGTCGGCGTGGGTGAAGGCTTGGGCGGAGGAGGCAGGCTTGAGCGCGGAAAGAAGCGGGGAGAATCAAGCGCGGGTGTTCGACCAGAGTCGCGATGTCCGAATCCAGTTTGAGCGGGCAGACGTCTTCGATTTCATCCAGAAGAATGAGGAGCCTGCGGATTTGTTGATCGCTCATGCATTTCTCGATTTGCTGCCGATGCCCCAGGCGCTGTCTCCATTGTTGACGCTCACAAATGGGCTGGCATGGCTGACACTCAACTTCGACGGCGTGACGACGTTCGAGCCGACGATTGAGGCGGCGCTGGATGCGCGCATCGAGCGGCTGTATCACGAGACAATGGACAAGCGGTCAACGGGCGGCGACAGTCGAAGCGGACGGCATTTGTTTGGATATTTGCAAAACGCAGGGGCGGAGATTCTTGCGGCAGGCGCATCGGATTGGGTGGTGTTTGCGAGGGAGGGGGCATACGCCGACGACGAAGCATATTTCCTGCATTTCATTTTGCATTTTGTTGAGCAATCATTGAGGGGACACCCGGAATTGAATGCGGGGGAATTTGCAGAATGGCTGAAGGTGCGCCGCACACAAATCGAACGCGGTGAGTTGGTGTATATTGCGCATCAGATGGATTTTTTGGTGGAGCGGGGGAGCAGTGATCAGTGAGCAGTGATCAGTAATCAGTGAGCAGTAATCAGTGGTCAGGGAGCAGTGAGCAGTAAATTTGCGGGGTCATTGGGGAAAAGCAGGGTATAATCTGGTCATCAATCATCTATATCAGCAGTCCACCGCTGTGTTCGTTTGAGGGAAACTCATTCTTTACAAGGGCACGACTTCTGAAGAACAGGAAAAGGTTTTGAATTTCGAACAATTTAATTTGGATTCCCGCCTGATGCAGGGAATCAAACTCGCGGGCTATGAAACCGCGACACCCATCCAGGAGGCGGCAATCCCTGCTGCCCTGCGCGGACGGGACATCATCGGCACGGCACAGACCGGCACCGGCAAGACGGCGGCATTTGTCCTCCCCATTTTGAACAAGTTACTCGACGGTCCACGCGGGACGCCGCGCGCGCTCATCGTCACGCCGACGCGTGAACTCGCCGAACAGATTCATCAGGTGACGAAAACTCTCGCAACGGGGACGGGGTTGAAGAGCGCAACCATCTACGGCGGCGTAGGAGCCGACCGTCAGATCAAGGCGTTGCGTCAGGGTGTTGAAATCCTGGTTGCTACGCCGGGACGACTTTTAGACTTAATCCAGCAACGGCACATTAAGACGAATCACATTGAGATTTTGGTGCTGGATGAAGCCGACCGCATGTTCGACATGGGCTTCCTGCCGGATGTGCGGCGCATTATCAAAGCCGTGCCTGTCGAACGGCAGACGATGTTATTCTCGGCGACCTTCCCGCCTGAAGTGGAATTGCTCGCCTCACAGTCACTCACCACGCCGCAGCGTATTTCGATGGGCATCAGCAAACCCGCAGTGACAGTGACGCACGCGCTCTACCCCGTGCCGCCGCATTTGAAGTCGGCGCTGTTAATCAAGCTGCTCAAGCAAATCAATTCGGATTCGGTTCTGGTCTTCACACGCACCAAACACCGCGCCGACAAGGTGGCGCGGCAAATTGCACACGCAGGCTTCCGCGTTACAAGCCTGCACGGCAACCGCACACAGGGACAGCGTCAGAATGCGCTCAGCGGTTTCAAGAGCGGACATTTCCCCGTCATGGTCGCCACCGACATCGCGGCGCGCGGTCTCGACATCGAGAGCATCACGCACGTCATCAACTACGATATGCCCGATACCGCCGACGCTTACATCCACCGCATTGGACGAACAGGACGCGCCCAGCGCACCGGCGAGGCGTTTACGCTGGTCACGCCGGAAGATACCGACATGATTCGGACTCTGGAACGCATCATGAAACAGCCGCTCGAGCGGATTACGCTTCCTGATTTTGACTACTCGACTCCTCCTCCGCCCAGGTCTGCCAGCGACCATGGACGCGGGGCGCCCCGCCCGCCGCGTCCCGCTCCCACGCCGAAGAGTTTTTCAAAAAACAGGCTGGCGCCCAGACGTAAGTGAATCAAAAAAGGAACCTGTTGCTTTCACAACAGGTTCCTTTTTGTTCAGACTTCGGAAATCTGTGAAAGACTTCCGAAGTCTTGTTTTCTGGCTACACCATTCTAACGTTGCTAGCCTGCGGTCCTTTGGGTCCTTGTTCAACGTTGAACTCGACCTTCTGACCTTCGGTCAGGTTGCGGTAACCATCGCCCTGAATGGCGGAGAAATGGACGAAAACGTCCTTGCCGCCTTCGCGTTCGATGAAGCCAAAGCCCTTGTCACCGTTGAACCACTTGACCGTACCAATTATTCTTTCAGACATGTTTTGCCTCCTATGGCAATTTATAGATTTTAGGCGTCCGTTCGTTCCATCGGAGGTCAAAACAAAACAGCCCACGGGTCTAACCGTGAGCCGCTGTTGTTCTTCTAACCAACGTAACTTACCGTTATCCTACTGGAACTGATAGTAACAGGGGAATGGGAATATGTCAATGAAGAAATTATGGCTTTCTCATTATCACTTGACGGAATCGGATTTTTGTACACGGATCACACGGATGATACGGAATTCTCCGTGAAAAACGGAAAGAAATCCGTTCATTTCGCGAAATCCGTGTACAAAGAAAGCTCGCATCCAGACTTTGAGAAAGCCATACAGAAATTATCATGGCTTTCTCAAAATCCATTTCCTGTCGGGATAAACGTTCGCGTCCGAAAATTTATCGCCGAGACGCTGATCTCGCAGAGATTTTTTTGGTTTTCTCAACGTTCTCTGCGTCTTTGCGGTGAGAAAGTCCTTTATTGGGATTCGCAGCGTCTTGATGCGGCTCGCAATGACATGACACTGGCTTATAATTCAACCCATGAACTTCCTGATTACCGGAGCCGCAGGATTCCTCGGCTCTTCGCTCGCCAATCAGCTTGCCCGCGAGGGACATCAGGTGCGCGGCTTGGACGACCTCTCCACAGGCGACCCGCAGGCTCTCGCGCCGGATGTGCACTTTACGCGCGGCGATGTCAGCGACCGCCCCAAGTTGTGGACATTGCTTCAGGATGTGGATGTTGTCTATCACTTGGCGGCGCGCGTCTCGGTGCCTGAGTCTGTGCTGTATCCGCGCGACTACAACCACGTCAACGTGGGCGGGACGGTGGCGCTGATGGAAGCCATCCGCGACGTGGGCGTGCGCCGCGTCGTTCTCGCCTCGAGCGGAGCTGTGTACGGCAATCAAGCCGACCAGCCGCTGAAAGAGACCCTTACGCCCAATCCGCGCTCGCCGTATGCTGTATCCAAACTCGCGGCGGAATATTACGTCCGTACCATTGGCGGGTTGTGGGGCATCGAAACGGTCAGCCTGCGCATCTTCAACGCCTATGGACCGGGGCAACACCTGCCTCCCTCGCATCCGCCTGTTGTGCCACATTACCTCAAGCAGGCGCTGCGCGGCGGGACGCTGGTAGCGCACGGCGACGGAACACAAACCCGCGACTTTGTCTTCGTGGACGATGTGGTCAGCGCGCTGGTTGCCGCGGCGACCGCTCCCAATATCAACGGGCTGGTCATCAACATCGGCTCGGGCGTAGAGACCAGCATCCGCGAGTTGATCAAGTCAGTGTTGGAGGTGACGGGGAGCAAAGTCGAGGTCATCTACAACGCCCAGACTTCGGGCGGCGTCTTGCGCATGTGCGCGGACATATCCCTGGCAAGAGAAAAACTCGGCTACCGCCCCTCTATCAAACTGGAGGAGGGGTTGAGATTGACGATAAAGAGGGATAATAGATTTAAGTGATGCGCGTCATTTCCCTCACCCCTGCCCTCCCCCAAGGGGAGAGGGGGATTCTTCCGCGAGATTTTTATAACCGCCCCACACTGACCGTTGCCCGTGAACTCCTGGGGGCAAGGCTGGTGCGGGTGCTGGACGGTGTGAAATTGGTCGGTCTTATCACCGAAACCGAAGCGTATATCGGCGAGAAGGATTTGGGATGCCATGCCAAAGCCGGGCGGACGCCGCGTACGCAGGTTATGTATGGAGAGCCGGGACACGCCTACGTTTATTTCACTTACGGGAATCACTGGATGCTGAACGCGGTGACAGAACGGGAAGGGTTCCCGGCGGCGGTGTTGATTCGGGCAATACAGCCCATCGAGGGGGTGGAGGTCATGTTGGCGAGGCGCGGAGGGCGCGATACGTTTGGGCCCGGCAAACTCTGTCAGGCGATGGGAATCGGCAAAGGGGAGAACGGGGTTGATTTGACGGAACCAGGCTCCGGCTTGTGGATCGAAGCGGGGGTTTCCGTCCCCTCTGCGCTCGTGACGAAATCCCCGCGTGTGGGTTTAAATAGTGTGCCTGAGCCGTGGAAGTCCAAACCGTGGCGGTTCAAGGTGAAAGATTGGAAAATACCATCTGCGCAGACGGCGTTCTCCAACGCCGAACGGCGCAAAATATTTGGAGGAACCAATGGGATTGCTTGAAGGAAAAAACGCACTGGTGTTCGGTCTGGCAAATGAACGTTCGATTGCGTGGGGCATTACGCAGGCGTTTCATCGCGAAGGCGCGAATATCGGCATTAGTTACGCGGGCGAGGCGCTCGAACGCCGTGTGAAGCCGCTCGCCGAAAAGGTTGGCTGCACGTGGGTGGAACAGTGCGACGTGACCAGCGATGAGCAGATTGCGGCGGTGGCAAAGAAAGCCGCCGAGCATTTCGGGAAGATTGACATTCTGGTGCATTCGATTGCGTATGCCGGGCGCGAGGAGTTGAGCCGCCCGTATTATCAGACTTCGCGTGAAGGATTCAAGAATGCGATGGATATTTCTGTGTATTCGCTCGTCGCATTGACCAATGCCTTTTTGCCCATCCTGAACCCCGGCGCTTCGATCATGTGCCTGACCTACGGGTCGGGCGCGAGCAAGGTTGCCCCCCATTACAACGTGATGGGCGTGGCAAAGGCGGCGCTGGAATCTTCCACACGCTATCTGGCGTATGATTTGGGTCCGCGGAAGATTCGCGTCAACGCCATTTCGGCGGGACCCATCCGCACGCTGGCGGCGGCAGGCGTGGGCGGCTTCCGCGATATGTACAAGCATTTCGCCGATATGTCGCCCCTGCGTGAAAACGTCACCATTGAGGACGTGGGCAACCTGGCGGTGTTCCTCGGCTCCGACCTTTCGGCGCGCATCACCGGCGAGGTGATTTACGTTGATTCCGGCTTCAACATTATGGGAGTGCAAATCAGCGGGAAGGAAGAGGAAGGGGGGGTCAGTGAGCAGTGATCAGTAATCAGTGATCAGTGGACAGTGGGCAGTGAGTGAGAGGAAGGCGGCGGTGCGGAAGCGTGCCGCCTTTTTTTGTTTAACGGTAAAATCAAGTCCATGTTCAAACGTAACACAATACCTACATCAAAAGAAACCCCTCAGCCCGTGCAAGCAGTGGAGCGCATTACCTCGGTGTTGGGGTCGGGGGTCATTTGGCATGGCTCGATCAGCGGCTCAGGCGGCGTGCGCATCGAGGGCGCGTTCGAAGGCGAGATTGCCCTGCGCGGCATGCTCGTCGTCGGCGAGACGGGACGCGTCACCTGCCAGAACGTGCGCGCCAACACGGTCATCGTGGCGGGGGCGGTGCGCGGCAACATCACCACCCAAAAACTGGAAATCCGCGGCACGGGGCGCGTATGGGGCGACGTGGTCACCACCGCTTTTGTGACGGAGGAAGGCGCCTTCCTGCGCGGTCAAATTCGGATGGAAGAAACGGTCGAGCTGGACCTCGGTCCTGTCACCGAAACGACGCAGTCGGAGGCGGCTGAGGCGGAATCCATTGCTGCAGCGCCCATCACAATTCCCGACACGGAGAAAACGCAACGATTGCCGAGGAAGAAAAAGGCGGAATCCTGACCTCGCCCCTCTCCTCTCCCACAAGGAGAGGGAGTTTATTGCCCATGAAATATCGCGACCTCAATATTCAAACCCTGCGCGAAGCCCCCAACAACGCCCGCACGGAGGGATGGGCTTTCCTCGTCCGGGCAGGGTATTTGACTCGTGACAACACCCCAACCCGCCTGGGGCAAATTGCCATCGAACACCTGCAGACGCATAGCGGTCAGGCGCTGGCGTATCTCTCCACGATTGGCAATGAGAGGGAAATCTTCTTCCCCCTCGCTTCGGGGAATGTCGAAGTTGCCCACTGTCCGCGCTGCAAATACACGGAACGACTCGAACTCGCCCGCTTTGCCAAAACTCCCGAAGGGCAGGATGAACCGCTGCTGCCTATGGAAAAGGTGGCAACGCCCGAATGCAACACGATTGAGTCGCTGGCGAATTTTCTCGGCATTCCCAAAGAAAAAACCGCCAAGGCATTGATGTACACCCGCCTCAGCGACGGGCGTTTCATCTTTGCCGCCTTGCGCGGCGACATGCAGTTAAGCGAGGCAAAGTTGAAGGCGCAGGTGGGCGAGGTGCGCCTGGCAACGGAGGAAGAAATTCTCGGCGCAGGAGCGGCTGCGGGCTACGCATCAGCCGTCGGCTTGAGTCCTGAAGCGCTGGTCGTCGTGGACGATTTGATTTCCGCTTCGAGAAATCTCGTGGCGGGGGCAAATCAGCCGGGCTGGCATCTCAAGAATACCAATTACGGGCGTGACTACTCGGCGGAAATCGTGGCAGACCTGGCGCAGGCAAAGGCAGGCGACTTGTGTGCGCTGTGCGGCAATCCGCTGGAGGCGGTATCGGCGCTTGCGTTGACAGACACCCCTCTCAACCTTCTGCTTGCGCTGGCGGAGGCGCATCACGACGACAAAGGGCTGACTCTCCCCCACCCCGCTGCGCCGTTCGATGTATATCTCATGCACGTACCGGGCAAAGAGATGGATACGCAGGCAAAGGCGGAAGAGATTTACAGCCAATTGCAAACAGCCGGGATTTCGGTTCTCTTCGATGACCGCGAGGAGCGCGCCGGCGTCAAGTTCAACGATGCGGATTTGATCGGCTGTCCGCTGCGGGTGACGGTGGGTGAAAAGGCGTTGAAAGAGGGGATGGTAGAATTGAAGTCCCGCAAGTCAAAGGAGAATCGTCTCGCGCCGCTGCATGGCATCGTCGAAGAAATCCGGTCCATTTTGAAATAAGCGGGCGTGTGCAACATTCAATGAACAATCCCAAAGTCGGAAACTTTCCCCCAGCCAAACAAGCCGGGCTTACCCTGCATGTGACGCTCATCCTGACGTTTGCCGCAATGTCGGTATGGGGATTTTGGAATCTCTCTCAAGCGGCAGTAGGTCCGTCCTATGTGATGTACCTGCTCGTCGGTTTGCTTGCGTTCGCGCCCATCCCTGTGCTGGTCTATCGCGCCTACGCCCTCCAGCGCGCCAACTATTCGATTGACCGCGACAGTCTTGCCATTCTGTGGGGCTTGCGCGTGGAAGACATCCCCCTCACCGACATCGAATGGATGCGTCCCGCCTCCGATTTGGCGCATCCCTTGTCGCTGCCGTTGTTCCATCTGCCGGGAGCGGTGCTCGGCACGCGCCGCCATCCAGACCTGGGGCTGGTGGAGTTCATCGCCTCCGATTCCAAAAAACTTATCCTGGTTGCCACCTCCAAGCGGGTCTTCGCCATTTCGCCGGAAAATCCCGCCGCGCTGGTGCAAACCTTCGCGCGCGCCATCGAACTGGGAAGCCTGACGCCCGCCGAATACAAATCGGTCTATCCGTCCTTTATTGTCACGCAGGCATGGGAAAGCCCCGCTGCGCGTTTTTTATGGACAAGCGGACTCCTGCTCAACCTGGGGCTGGTGGTATGGGTGGGGGTGTTGATACCGTCGCTGTCGCAAATTCCCTTTGGGTTCGACGCGCTGGGCAACCCGAACGAATTTGCCCCCGCGGCGCGATTAATTCTACTGCCGCTCATCAGCGGCTTTCTGTACATCGCCGGTCTGCTGGCGGGGCTGTATTTTTACCGCAGCGAGCCGCAGCGACCGCTGGCTTTTGTCCTGTGGATTTCCAGCGTAATCAGCACGGTGTTCTTCCTGCTGGCAGTATTATTTTTGGTGACAGCGCCAACCTAATGCCGAATATTGACATAAAATCATGCAACTACTCCTCGGTTTTATCTTCGCAAGCATCATTGCCTACATCGCCTTCCGCGCCCACAGCCTCAACCCAAGCGGAGCAATTGCCGCGACCCTCGTCGGCACAATCGTATTTGGGCTGGGCGGGCTGCAGTGGGCAATTCTGCTGATGGTCTTTTTTGTCACTTCATCGGCGCTGAGCCGGGCGTTCAAGACTCGCAAGCAATCCCTCAACGAAAAATTCTCCAAAGGGCATGAACGCGACGCCGGGCAGGTCTTCGGCAACGGCGGGCTGGCAACGGCTTTCGTGTTGGTCCATGCCTTGTATCCAGAATCAATCGCCGGCTGGGTCGGATTCGCGGCGGCGCTGGCGGCGGTCAATGCGGATACGTGGGCAACCGAACTGGGAGTCCTGAATCCGACTCCTCCGCGCCTCATCACCGACCTGAAAAAGCGCGTCGAAAAAGGGACCTCGGGCGGAGTCTCCCTCTTTGGGACTCTCGCCTCGCTGACAGGCGCCGCCGTCATCGCCCTGCCCGCTTCGCTGCTCACCGATAACTGGTCACTCCTTCCGCTGATTACTTTGGCTGGTCTCGCCGGCTCCCTCTTCGACTCCTTCCTCGGCGCGACCGTGCAAGCCATGTACTACTGTCCCGCCGACCAAAAGGAAACCGAAAAACACCCCCTCCACACCTGCGGCGCACAGACGGTTCGCATTCGCGGCTGGAAATGGCTCGATAACGACTGGGTCAATTTTGCGTGTAGCGCCGCCGCAGCGGCAATGGCGCTGCTATCCGTCCTCTTCCATTGACAAACCACCCCCCACAGCCTACAATTGCCGCCATGCAGAACAGACCCGCTTACCCAATGGTGACAATAACCATGTTGATGCCCATGTGCATGGAACAATGGATGCGCGTCTGGATGGCACGTTAGTACACCCTGTCTGCTGACATAACGGGCTGTCCATGCTGCGGACAGCCTTTTTGTTTGCAGGTTCAACATTCAATCAACACAAAGGGCACACAGTACACAAAGGTTTACATCCTTGGTGAACTTGGCGCCCTTCCTAAAAAAAAACACGGAGGCTCGAATGCCAGAAAACATCCTAATCGCCATCGCCTGGCCCTACGCCAACGCCGAAATTCACGTCGGGAACATCACCGGCTCGCACCTGCCCGGCGACATTGTCGCACGCTACCACCGCCTGAAAGGGAACAAAGTGCTTATGGTCAGCGGCACCGATTCGCACGGCACACCGGTCACACTGGCGGCGGACAAGGAGGGCAAGCCGGTCGAGGAGGTGTATAAAAAATATCACAACGGCTTCCTGGAGTTGTTCCAAGGCTTCGGCATCACCTACGACCTGTTCACCACCACCCACACCGAAAACCACTTCAAGGTTTCGCAGGCGATTTTCCTGGCGCTCATGCGCAACGGCTATCTCTTCAAACAGACCTCGAAACAGTGGTACTCCCCCGCCGCCAAACGCTTCCTCCCCGACCGCTACGTGGAAGGGACCTGTTACCTCTGCGGCTTCGAAGGCGCCCGCTCCGACCAGTGCGACAACTGCGGCAACGTACTCGAACCCGAAAAACTACTCAACCCCCGCGCCAAAACCGGCGATGGCGCGCTCGAACTGCGTGAAACGGAACACTTCTACCTCGATCTCTCGAAACTCGAACCCGAAGTCAAGAAGTTTTTGAAAGAACGCGCCGCGCACATGCGCGAGACGGTCTTGGGTGAGTCATTGGGCAAAATCGAAGCGGAAGGGCTCAAGCCCCGTCCCATCACGCGCGACCTCGATTGGGGCATCCCGGTTCCGGTGGACGAACCCGGCTGGGAGGGCAAAAAGCTTTATGTCTGGTTTGAGGCGGTCATCGGCTACCTCTCCGCCGCCATTGAGTGGGCGCAGGTATCGGGTCAGAAAGACGCGTGGCGCGAGTGGTGGGCAAATCCCCGCGCGCGTCAGTTCTATTTCATTGGCAAAGACAATATCTTCTTCCATACCTCCCTGTGGCCCGCGCAACTCATGGGCGCCGGCAGCGCCTTCATGCAAATCTTTGCCGGCGAGGAAACTCCCCTCACCCTGCCCTTCGACGTGCCCGCCAACCAATTTATGAATCTCGAAGGGAAGAAAATCAGCGGCTCGCGCAACTGGGCGGTATGGGGACGCGACGCCCTGACCCGCTACGACGCCGACGCCCTGCGCTACTATCTGACCGTCAACATGCCCGAAGCAAAGGACAGCGACTGGGACTGGGCGGAGTTCGTGGCGCGCAACAACAACGAATTGGTGGCGACATGGGGCAACCTGGCAAACCGGATGCTCTCGTTTGCTTATAAACATTGGGAAGGGCATGTCCCGGCAGTGGATGAAAACGCGCTTCGCCCCGCGGACCTCGAGCTGCTCGCCGCCATCGAAAACGGATTCCACACTGTGGGCGCGGAGTACGAAGCCGTGCACTTGCGTTCCGCCGTGGCGGAGACGATGAAACTCGCCACTGCCGTGAATCAATACCTCGACCTTAACGCTCCGTGGAGCGCTGTCAAAACCGACAAAGATTCCGCCGCGCTGACCGTCTTTACCGCCCTCAAGGCAATCGACTCACTCAAGGTGCTGTTCTCCCCCGTCCTGCCGTTTACGGCGGAAAAGCTGCACACCTTCCTCGGCTATGAAACGCCGTTGTTTGGCGAGCAATACATCGAAGAGATTCACGACGCCCTCGGCACGCACAACGGGCTGAGATACCGTCCCGTCGAGGGGGTGCAATGGAAGCCCAGCCAGTTGAAGCCGGGTCAGAAATTGAAACAGCCCTCGCCGCTTTTCAAGAAATTGGACGAAAGCATTGTCGAGGAAGAACGGGCAAGGCTGGGAAAATAAAATACATAAGTCCACTGCAAAAAGGCAAAAATCAAACCACGAAGACACGGAGACACCGAGATAAAGACGAGAAAGAACTCCGTGACTCTGTGTCTCAGTGGTGAGAATACAAGGGCTATCCTCGTCAGGGTCGCCCTTGTATTTTGGCTAATACTTCCCGAACTCCACCGCCGCATCCACCATGGCAAGGATGTTCTCCGGCGGCACATCGGGCATAATGATGTGGACGGGCGCGAGCATGTACCCGCCGCCCTCGCCAAGGATTTCGATGACGCGCTTCACCTCGGCGCGCACGTCCTGCGGCGTGCCAAACGGCAGGATGCGGTGCGTGTCCACCGCGCCGCAAAAGACAAGGTTCTTCCCAAATTGTTTCTTCAACTCATGCAAGTTTGCCATCTTCCCGGCTGAAGTTTGAATGGGGTTGAGGATGTCCACGCCAATTTCGATCAGGTCGGGAATCAGCGGGAAGACATCGCCGTCGGTGTGGAAGAACACTTTGGCTTTGGTGTGCGCCTTGATGAAGGCAATGTAATCGGCATGGAAAGGCTTGACGATACTGCGGTACATCTTGGGCGACATCAACAAACTGTTTTGCATCCCCAAATCGTCGCCGATTTTGATCATGTCAATGTCATCGCCGCACTCACGCAGGAAGTTTCCCATCAGCGTCTTGCACAGATCGGTGATTTTTGCCAGCAGCGCCTTTGCAAAATCGGGGTACCAACCCAGGTTCGCCATGAAGCGATCCATGCGCTGCATGGCGAAGGCGCGTTCGAGCGGAAAAGCCAGCCAGGGTGTGGCGAGGATGGCATACTGGTTTTCAGCCGCCAGCCTTTGCACATCCGCCCGCACGCGAGCGAACCGCGTCGGGTCGTTCATGTCGGGCCAGGGATAGGTTTCGAGGTCGGCTATGGAATGGGTCTCTGCCAGGGGATGAATGGCGGGAAACCACATACCGGGGTCGCCTTCAACGGAGCCGACGCCCCATGAGTTAAAGTAGGGCGAACCCGGCTCCCGCGTGCGATTCCGCTCTCGGACGGAGGCAGGTTCACGGTCATGGACGCCGCGCACGTCACTGTGGAGGCGCTCGAGGACGACTTCGTCCACTGCCGATGCGCCCAGTTCGGGCCAGTCATAGAGGTATTTATCTTCCGCCTCTATTCCCAAAAAGCGTTTCAGGTTGCGATATGCCGGCGTGCTGATACCAGTGGCATTGCTCGCGCCTACAACAATCGGGACACGGTCGGGAATCTCATGGTTCAAAACAGCCTGAACGCGCTCTCGTGAAGTCAGCGGCATGGTTGCTCCTGAAAAGATAATGAAGTTACACCGATTGTATCGCGAATGCTCTCGGGTAAAAAAAAAAGACTCCCTGGGGTGCAGGGAGTCTTTCGAGAGAAAGCAAATCCTAGCGGATTTTGAACATCTGGGTCAACTTCATCGCCAGGTTCAAGTCGCCGGCAAGTTTGAGTTTGCCCTGCATGAAGGCTTGCATCCCGTCCAGTTCGCCGGTAAAGATTTTGACGTAATCGCTGGAATCGGCGGTGAGGGTCATCTTGGGGGAGGCGTGCGTCCCTTTTTCAACCGTGACCTTGCCGTCTTTAATCACGGCGTACCATTCACCCGCTTCTGCGCCGGTGAACTTGAACTGAATCACGGCATCGAGTCCAACCGCCTTTTCGGGGATGAACGCGCCGGGCATTTTTTCCATGAGTTGTGCTATTGTGAGGGGCATTTTAGTCTCCTTTATTAGTCTGAGAGTCGCTGGTCGAAGGTCAAAAGTCAACAAACTTTCGACTTTGGACTTTGGACTTTCGACCTTTGACTCAGTTTTGTAAATTCTCGAAGATCGCCGCCGCGCCCATGCCACCACCGATGCACATGGTGACCATACCATACTTCGATTTGCGGCGACCCATTTCATAGATGAGTTGCGTCGTCAGTTTGGCGCCCGTGCAGCCGAGCGGATGACCGAGGGCAATCGCGCCGCCGTTGACGTTGACCTTGCTCTCGTCCAGTTCGAGTTGTCGAATCACCGCCAGCGACTGCGCGGCGAAGGCTTCGTTCAGTTCGATCAGGTCAATGTCGTTCAGGGTCAAGCCTGCCTTCTTGAGCGCCTTCGGGATGGCGGCAACGGGACCGATGCCCATCAATTCAGGCGGGACGCCTCCCACCGCAAACGAGACGAAGCGCGCCAGCGGCTTGAGTCCCAGTTGCGCGGCTTTTTCCTCCGACATGACCATCACCGCCGCGGCTCCATCGGACATTTGCGAGGCGTTGCCTGCGGTGACCGTGCCGCCCTCTTTGAACGCGGGCTTGAGTTTGGCAAGCGCTTCCATGCTCGTATCGGCGCGCGGACCTTCATCGCGCTTCACGGTGAACGAGCGCTTCTGCACCTTCCCGTCCACGTATTCGGTCACTTCCACGTCAATCGGGACGAGTTCGGGGTCGAACAAGCCCGACTCGACTGCCTTCGCCGCTTTCTGGTTGCTCTTGAGGGCGAACTCATCCTGCGCTTCGCGGCTGATGTTGTATTTGACGGCGACGTTCTCGGCGGTCAGTCCCATGTTGGTGTAGTAGTGCGGCAGTTCCATCGCAAAGTGCGGATTGGGCGAAAACTTGTAGCCCATCATCGGCACCATGGACATGGATTCCACGCCGCCGCCGACGCCCACTTCGATGTCGCCCGCTTTGATCATGTATGCCACGTGCGCGATGGACTGTACACCCGACGAGCAGTAGCGGTTGATGGTCTCGGCGGGGACGGAATCGGGCAAGCCCGCGCGCAAGGCAATCATGCGGGCGATGTTCATGCCCTGCTCGCCCTCAGGGAAGGCGCAGCCGAAGACCACGTCCTCGATTTCGGCGGGGTCGAGATTCGGCGTCCGCTTGAGCAAGGCTTGGATCACAGTGGCAGACATCTCGTCGGGGCGAACCGTGGCAAGTCCTCCCTTCTTGGCTTTGCCGACGGGAGTCCGCACTGCGCTAACGATAACGGCTTCTTTCGTTGTCATAAGTCTCTCCTTGATTGGTAAATGGTAACTGGTAAGTCCCATTTACCATTTACCAATTACTAATTCCTCAACGGCTTCCCCGTCTGCAGCAGCGACCACATGCGCGCCTGCGTCTTTTCCTCGCCGCACAGCGACAGGAAGGCTTCGCGCTCCAGATCGAGAATGTACTGCTCGCTGACCCATTGCGGTTTGCTCAATTCGCCGCCCGCCATGACGTAAGCGAGTTTGGTCGCGATATGCGCGTCATATTCGGTGATGTATTTGCCTTCCTTGAATGACCACGCGCCGATCTTCATCGCGCCGTACATGTCGCGCCCCGGAGCGTAGATGAGTTCGGGCGCGGGCGGACGATACCCAGACGCCGCCATGTGCAGCACTTCTTTCTTGGCTTCAGCAAGCAGATGGTCGCGGTTCATGACAATGCGGTCGGCGGGACCGAGAATTGCCATGTCGCGCGCTTCATACGCAGACGTGGCAACCTTCGCCTGACCGATTTGCAAAAACGCGCGCTGGATGAACGGGAACGGTTCGGCGTTGTCGGTCTTCATGGCAGGGTTGATGATGCGGCGCATCATTTCCTTCGTGCCGCCGCCCGCAGGGATGACCCCCGCGCCGAGTTCGACCAAGCCGATGTACGTTTCCGCCGCAGCGACCACCCGCGAAGCGTGCATGGTCACTTCACAGCCGCCGCCGAGCGCCAGTCCCGCAGGCGCAACCACAACAGGCTTCGGAAAGTAACGCATGCGCATGTTCAAGCCTTGCAGTTTCTTCACCGCCGCGTCGAGCGTGTCCCACATCCCTTGCTGAGCGGCAACCACCACCATGAACAGGTTCGCGCCCGCGCTGAAGTTCTCGGCTTCGTTCCCAATCACCAATCCATCAAATTCACGTTCCACGCGATCCAACGCCTCAAGCGTGATATTGAAAATATCGTCGTCGAGCGCGTTCATCTTGGTGTGGAACTCCACCAGCGCCACGCCGTCGCCGATGTCGTACAGCGTCGCGCCCGCGTTCTCGCTGATGACTTTCTTCGTGCCGCGCAAGTCGCTGAGGATGACCATTCCCTCAGGATGCTTGATCTTCACATACTTCTTCTTCGCCGCGTCGTACACGCCGACCTTGTTCGCGCCTTTGTACTGATAGAACGTCTCGAAGCCGTTCTTCAGCATCTCGTCCACCCATTTGGCGGCGGGATAGCCGGCGGCTTTCATCTTCTTGACCGTCTCGCGCACGCCCAGCATGTCCCACGTCTCGAACGGACCCGCCTCGTGCATGAAGCCCCAGCGCACCGCGTCGTCAATCGGCTTCATCGTATCCGCCACTTCGGGGATGATGGACGACGCGTACTGGAAGCCCTGATACGTCAACGCCTTGACAAGATTCGCCGCCTTGTCGTCCGCTTCAAGCAGGACCTTGAGCCTGTCGCCCAGACCCTCGACATCTTTCGCCGCCTTGACCGAGTCGAAGCGCGGCTTGGTCGGCGGGACATGCTCCAGCGTGTTCAAGTCCAGCGACCAGAACTCCTTGCTCCCGTCCTCTTTGCGGACTTCCTTGTAAAAGCCAATTTTGGTTTTATTACCCAGCCACTTGCGCTCGATGAGCGTCGAAATCAACTTGTTCGGCGCTTCGGCTTTGAGATACTGCTGACCGAGTTTGTCGTGCGGAATCAACGGTGCGAGGTTGCGTCCCACGTGATCCCACACGTCAATGCCCACCAGGTCAATCAGGCGGAACGTGGCGGTTTTGGGACGCCCAATCAACGGTCCCGTGATGGAGTCGACCTCGTCCACGGTATAGCCGTTCTTCAGGATGAAGTCCAGCGCAAAAGCGCCCGTCCCAAACGCCACGCGGTTGCCGATGAAGTTGGGCGTGTCTTTGCACAGCACGATGCCTTTGCCCAACCGATGCTCGCCGAAGTGACTGATGAACTCGACCACTTCCTTCGAGGTGTCCTTCGTCGGGATGATTTCCAGCAGTTTCAAGTAACGCGGCGGGTTGAAGAAATGCGTGCCGAGGAAGTGCTTCTTGAATTCCTTCGAGCGTCCCTCCGCAATGGACGCGACGGGGATGCCCGATGTGTTCGTGCTGACGATGGCGTTCGGCTTGCGGACCTCGTCAATGCGCGCCATGAGGTCCTGTTTGATCTTGAGATTCTCGACGATGGCTTCCACCACCCAATCCGCTTCGGCGACCGCGCCAAAGTCGTCTTCGAGATTGCCCAGCGTGACGAACGTCTTCAACTCGGGCGACATCAAATTGGCGGGCTTTGCCTTCAGGCACGCCTCCCACCCTGCATTGACAATTTTATTGCGAGCCGCTTTATCGCCCTCCGGCGCATCCTTCGGGACAATATCGAGCAGCGTCACGGGAACGCCCGCGTTTGCCAAATGCGCCGCAATCGCTGCTCCCATCGTCCCCGCGCCGATGACCACGGCTTTGTGAATGTGATAGTTCATGGTTTCTCCTTTTAGTGCCTGGTAAATGGTAATTGGTAATTAGGAGTTCAGGCTGTTCAGGTCGTCTTCCGAGAACAGAACGCCAGAGAATTCTTCGGCGCTAACTGCGATGTATGCTGGCGAATCTTCTCGAACAGCAGAAGGCTTCTTGTTCGATAGTTCGGTGCGGACACCCTTCAAGCCGCTGGCGAAGGTATTCAACTGACGGGCTAATGAAGTCAACTCATTCACATATTTCTGCACGTCTTCGGCATTCATCAATCCGCGAACCCGCGTTCGATTGAGCCAGTACTTCGTCTCGAACAGACTGCCGCGTGAGTAATACAGGAACTGGAGTTTCTCGCCAAAGTTATACCGCCCAACCGACTCGGCGATATTCGCCCCAATCGAGTCTGCTGACCGTGCGATCTGCTTGCCAACCACGTCCCTCGCAAACTCGTCCCATTCGATGACTTTCTTCCAAATCGAATCGGCAATCTCCTCGGCAGACTTCAATACCTGCAAATCCTCAAACGTCGCCATCGCTCCTCCAACCGCCAATTACCATTTACCAATTACCATCATCTCAACTCCGCTCCGCTATATCCCAGTATCTGCCTCGCCACCACGAGACGGTTGATCTGCCCCGTGCCCTCGTAGATGTCCGTAATCTTCGCATCGCGGAACCACTTTTCGGCGAGGAACTCGCGGCTGTAGCCAAGCGGACCCAAAATCTCCACCACCTTCTGCGTGATCTTAGTCCCCACATCGCCCGCTTTGACCTTGCTCATCGAAGACTCGAGCGCGTTGGGGTGCTTGTTGTCCGCCATCCACACCGCCTTGATGACCATCAGCCACGCCGACTTGAGCATGATCTCCATGTCAATCACATCGCGTTCGATGGCAGTCAATTTCTGACGCGGCAACCCGTAACGGATTTGGACACCGTTCTCGGCGAGTTTCTCTTTCAGGAACTCGAGAGCGGCTCGCGCCACGCCCAAGCCAGACGCCGCCACGAGGGGTCTGGTCGCGTCGAAGGTCGCCATCGCGCCCTTGAAGCCGGTGGTGGTCTTCTCAACAGTGGGGCTGCCGAGGATATGGTCGAACGGCACGCGCACATCCACCAGCGAGATCGCCGCCGTGTCGCTGACGCGGATGCCGAGTTTATGCTCCAACTTGGTCACGCGCACCCCCGGCGTTCCCGCTTCGACGACGAAGGCGCGCATCCCTGCCCGCCCTGCGCTGGGGTCAATGCTCGCCCAAACGACGATAAAACCCTTGCCGAGTTTTTCGTAAGGGGTCAAGGACTTGTCGCCCGCGGTGACGAAAATCTTCTCGCCGTTGAGCACCCACTCGTTGGTCTTCTCGTCCAGCACGGCGCGCGCCCGAATGGAGGCGGTATCCGAGCCTGCGCCTGCCTCGGTCATACACATGGCAGCGAAGGTCGGTTTCTCGCCGGCAAAGCGCGCCAGGAACTTCGCCCGCTGTTCGGGCGTCCCTGCCGCCTGCACCGCCGCCGCGCCCAACCCGCCGCCCGGCGTGCAGAGATAAAAGCCCACGTCGCCCCAGGCGAGCGCCTCGATCTGCGCCGCCAGCGCTTGATAGGCAATCGGCGGTCGCTTTTCTTTCTGCTCCTCGCCTTCATGACCGTTGCCATTTTGCTTCGGCGCAAGCGAGCCGGCTCCCATCGCCTTCATGGCGGTGTGCATGAACTCAATATAATCCCAGGGAATTTCGTGCTCATGTTCATCGAAGTAGCGCGACTTCGAGCGCATCATCTCTTCGGCGACGGTCTTCAACACAAACTGCGTTTGCACAATAGGTTTTGGGGGTTCAAATTCGATAGGCATGTTCAACTCCTTCAACTACTCTTTCCCAATTACTATTTACCAATTACCACCCACTGCTCGCATAACTGGTAATTGGTAATTGGTAATTACACAATGACTAATCCCGTAAACATCGCGAATCCGCGTCCATTCCGCATCCACATTTCGACGGGGTGCTCGCGGATATAACCGTGACCGCCGAGAATCTGCACGGCGCGGTCGGTGACCATCATCGCCATGTCGGCGGCGCCCATGTAGGCAAGGTACGCTTCGGTGAAGGCATCTTCCTTGCCGGCGTCGAGCTTCCAGGCGGCTTCCCAGGTGAGCAGGCGGCTGGCTTCGATTTCCGTCCGCATTTCGGCGAGCATGAAGGCGATGGCTTGCTTCTGCGCGATTTTCACGCCGAACGCTTCGCGCTCTTTGGCGTAGTTCTTGCTGTACTCGAAGGCGGCATTCGCCACACCGACAGCGGCTGAAGCGGCGGCAAGGCGCATCGAAGCAAGAATCGGCTCGAAGTCGTGACCCGAAGCGCCGCCTAAACGGTTTGCCGCGGGGACTTTGACGTTCTCCAATTTGACGCGGTACATCGGCAGCGCGTTGAGACTCATCAATTTTTCGCGCTCGCCGCCGATGGTCAATCCCGCCGCATCCTTCGGGACGATGAAGCCTTGTGTCTGCCCATCGAGATTGGCATACACGAGGAGCGCCTCCGCCTCCTTCGCAAACGGGACGAACGCCTTCTCGCCGTTGAGAACATATTCATCGCCTGCGAGCGCTGCGATGGTGCGGAGCGCGAGCGGGTCGAAGTCGAAGGCGTACTCGATGAGCGCGGCAGTGTACGGAGCCCAATCGCCCTCGATGACCTTTGGCAGATATTCCTGCTTTTGCTCTTCGGTCCCCGCCAGCAAAATGGGCGTGGCAAACAGACTCGGCGTCATCACTGCCAGGGTGCCTGCCAGGTCGCCGAACGCCATTTCTTCGACTGCCAGCACGCCCGTGACCGCGCTGCGCTCGCCGAAGCCGCCGTATGCCTCAGGGATAGAGGCTTGCAGCAAGCCGAGTTCCCATCCCTTGCTGATGAGTTTTTTCGGCAGTTCGCCGCCCTCCTCCGCCTCGCGCGCGGCTGGACGCAGGTCGTTGGCGGCATACTTCCTCACTGCGTCAATGAGCATTTGTTGTTCTTCGGTTGGGTCAAATGAATACATATCTTTTCTCCTTTGGAAGGATCTCGTCATCCGAGATTTCCTGCAATCTTCGATAGCGGGCAGGGCTGCCCTGCTCCACCTCCTCGAAGTTTGTGACTTCAATCATGCCGCGTTCGTAGAGATATTCGATATATGCGCCGGTCTTTTCGATGACCAGCAATTGGTTATAGCCGCTCATTTCGCCATACACGGCGCGGCACACTTCGGCAATCGTCAGCGGTTCGGCAAGGGCACGCAGGGCGCGGCTCATGCGGCGGATAAGGTTTTGCCGCGTGGCTTCGATGCGCTCCGCCAAATTGGTGAATGCGTCGTTGTGACCGTTCAGGAACAGGCGCGCGCCCTCCGCCCATTCCTGCAAACGCGCCAGCGAGGTGAGGTAGTGTTCCACGCCGCCATAGGGATTGATGGACTCGGGGGCGAGGTGAGGCGTGACGCCCTCCACGACCATGTCGCCGCAAAGGACAACATCATCCACCCGCATCGCCACGTGACCCGGACAATGCCCCGGCAAATGAATCATTTTCAACGCCCCTACCTGCATCCCCTGCGCCTCGTAGGTGAAGTCCACAGGGACAGAGCGGTAGAGCGCTTTGGTGAAGCGGTAAATGCCGAGGAGTGAGTCAATTTCGTCGCTGGCGAGTCCGCTTTCGGTCAGGAAAGAGGCGAGGCGGCGGGAGATGAGGGCAAGCCGCGCGTCGTGATGCGCCACGATCTGTACGTCCAGTTCGTGGCATCCAATCTGCGCGTTCGTGAGAGATTTGAGTTTGACGAGACCGCCGTAATGGTCAATGTGGGCGTGCGTGAGGAGGATATGAGTGAGATCGGCGGGCTGTAATCCCGCCTGCTGCAAGCCGTTCAGCAGATTTTCGTGTGAGATTTCGGAGCCGGAGCCGGTGTCAATGAGAATGTTGTGACCGTTTGCAGAGACGAGATACGCATACGCCCAAAACTTCGGAAATGCTTGGATCGGCAGGCGGTGGATTTTTACCCCGCTGGAAGTTTCGAATACGGCGTAGGAGGCTTGGGTCATTTCAACAATCCGTTCAAAAGCAGGCTGGCGTAGTCATCGGCAATTTGCTGGATGGTCTTTTCTCCGTCGCTGCGATACCAGGTGATTGTCCAGTTCAACAAACCGAGCAGGGCGCGCGCCGTGAGGGGAATATCGTTGCAGAGGAAGATGCCTTCCTCCACCCCTTGGGTCAGCACATTCCGCCACAGCATTTCGAACTTGTCACGATTTGGAACGTGACGGACGTGCTGACGCCGCTCGAGGGCGCGATGCTCAAACAGAAGAACTGCCGCAAGGTCGAGGTTCTCGTCGAGGATTTGCAAGTATTCGGAAATCATGCGCCGCAATTTTTGGTCGGCGGGGAGGTCTTGGGAAGCGACGGCGGAAATCCGCTCGAGGAGCAGTTTGAGCGCCTGGTCAAGCAGCTCGAGCAGAATTTCCTGCTTGGACGAAACATGATGATACAGACTTGCCTTTTGAAGATGTACGGCTTCGGCAATATCATTCATGGACGCGCCATGAAACCCCTTCTGGCGGAATACTTGCGCAGCAGCTTCGAGAATATCTTCGCGGGTCATAGGCTACCTACCGAACGGTCGGTAAGCGGATAATACCCCCAACCGACGGTAAAGTCAAGAAGTTGAAGCGGTCATTTTATTGTGTTAGACTTTGCTCATGGCTTCGACCCGCACCGAACGAGATTCCCTGGGGGAGGTACAAGTCCCCGCCGACGCATTGTACGGCGCACAGACCCAACGCGCTGTGGAAAATTTCCACATCTCAGGCTTGAGACCGCGGCCGGCGTTCATCTGGTCAATGGGAGTGATCAAACGGGCTGCCGCCGAAGTCAACCATGACCTGGGCTTGCTGGACGCTCAACGGGCGGAAGCCATCGTCCAAGCCGCGCAGGAAGTGATGGACGGCAAATGGAACGACCAGTTCGTGGTTGACCCTTTTCAGGCTGGCGCGGGGACGAGTCACAACATGAATGTCAACGAGGTCATCGCGAATCGCGCCACGCAGATCATGGGCGGAAAATTGGGGGAATATCTCGTGCATCCAAACGATCACGTCAACATGTCGCAATCTACAAACGACACGATACCAACTGCCATTCGGCTAGGCTGTCTGTGGCGGTTGGATGAACTGCTGACCGTGCTAAAGAATCTCACCGAGGCGCTGAATGAAAAAGCGGTTGAATTCGACGACATCGTCAAATCAGGACGGACGCATTTGCAGGATGCCGTGCCGGTTCGCCTCGGTCAGGAGTTTGGCGCGTACGCGAAAGCCGTTGAACGCGACGCAGAACGCATCCGAGACGCCGCTGAGGCGTTGAGGCGGCTTGGGATTGGCGGCACAGCCGTAGGGTCCGGTTTGAACGCCCATCCGGAATATCACACGCGCATGGTCGCCAGGCTGTCCATGCTGACCGGCTTCCGACTGAGAGAGTCGGATAATCTGTTCGAGTCCATGCAATCCATGGCAGATATGGCTGCGTTCTCATCTGCCATCAAAACACTGGCGCTAACCCTGATCCGCATCGCCAACGACTTCCGCCTGCTCGCATCGGGTCCAGCCACCGGGCTGGATGAAATCCGGCTGCCTGCGGTGCAGCCGGGGTCGAGCATCATGCCGGGCAAGGTCAACCCGGTGATGGCAGAAATGCTGGATATGGCGATGATGCACGTGGTCGGGCGCGAGGTGAGCGTTTCACTGGCAGCCCAGGCTGGGCAGCTGGAACTGAACGTGATGATGCCGTTGATTGCGTACGAACTGTTCGAGCAGATGCAAATCACAATCGAATCGGTGCGCGCCTTCACGGAAAAAGCCGTGCGCGGCGTGCAAGCGAACCGCGAGAAGGCAGAAGGCTGGCTGGAGAAGAATGCCATCATCGTGACCGCATTAAATCCATTGATCGGATACGCGCAGGGGGCGGCGCTGGTCAAAGAGGCGATGAAACGCAACCTTCCAATTCGGGAAGTTGCAATCCAAAAGGCAAAAGACGGGGAATTGAAGCATCGCGACGAAGACCGCGCGGTTTCCGTCGAAGAGATAAAATCTGCGCTCGCGGATTTGAGAAAACTGACAGGGAAATAGCCGACCGGGTCAGAGGACCGGCATGGAACACACCATATGACACTGAACAGGCTGCATGTATTCGGAACGAAAAAACCGCGCTTCTAATGCTATAATCAAAATATGGCAACGCCACTACCCTCCCAACAAACTGACGCATCCCATCCTAGCCCCGAAGAATCTGCCGTGCAACAAGAGCGCGAAAAGCAGACGAAACGTTTGACGGTCGCCGTCATCGCTGGCGTGGTCGTTTTCTTGGTTCTACTGGGCGCAGCCATCTACTTCCTGCTTCAACCTGCCACGCCCACTGACAAAATTCGCGATATTTTCATCATCGTGGTGGCGCTCGAATCGCTGGTCATCGGTGTGGCGCTGATTATCCTCATCGTTCAAATGGCAAGCCTGATCAACCTGCTTCAAAACGAGGTGCGTCCCATCCTCAAAGCCACCAGCGAGACCGTCCACAATCTGCGCGGCACGGCGGAATTTTTGGGCGAAAACGTTGTCGAGCCTGTCATCAAATTGAACGGTTATCTGGCAGGCTTGAACCGTATGTTAGAATTGATGGGCATAAAAAAGAAGTAAGCCTTTTGTAAAAAGATAAACCCACCCCAAGGAGGTTACCATGTCTGATCGTGATGAATTCGGAGCCTTTCTCGTAGGCTTCATTGTTGGCGGACTGACCGGCGCTGTGGTCGCCCTGTTGTTTGCACCGCAATCCGGCGAGGAAACCCGCGCCCTCATCAAGGACAAGTCCATCGAACTGCGCGACAAGGCTTCGCAAACCGCTGAAGAAGCGCTCGCCAAAGCAGAAGCCGCCGCGCAGGAAGCCCGCGCCCGCGCCGATGAACTCGCCCGACAGTTGAAGGAACGCGGCACCGAGGTTTACACCAAAGCCAGCGAACGCGGTAAAACCGTGGTCGAGTCGCTGCGCAAGGGCAAAAAGTCCGACGAGACGCCTGCCGGCTGAGGCACTTGAATCCGTGCGAGGGTTTGACCCGGCGGTCAAGCCCTCGCTTTGTTTATGAGAACGCTTCTGCGGGTATTCTTTCACCTGCTCTATCACCCCTTTGCCTTTGCCTATGATCTCGTGGCAGGGATTGTCTCGTTTGGGCATTGGAAGGAATGGGTGCTGGAAGTAGTCCCCTTCATTCAGGGGACACGGACGCTCGAAATCGGTCACGGACCCGGACACGTGCACCGCTTCCTTCTCCGCCGAGGCTTGGTCGCTGTTGCCTTGGACGAATCTGCCACGATGAGCCGGCTTGCCAGGCGGCGGGTGATTGCGGCACAAGCGTCACGCCAGCCATCAGCACTCTCACGCATACAATCACGCTCACAACATTCTGGCTACACGCAAATCAATCTAACTCGCGGGTTGGCGCAAGCGCTCCCCTTTCGAGACGGGGCATTCGAAACCGTCATTGCCACATTCCCCGCAGAGTACATCGCCGATCCGCGAACGCTGTCAGAGGTGAGGAGATGCCTTTCGGACGGAGGCAGGTTTGTCGTCCTACCCGCTGCGCTGCCCAAAAACCGCCTCCTTGCCTGGCTGTTTCGAGTCACAGGTCAGGCGCCGTCCGATGCAGTGCAGGTCATCCAGAAAAAATTACAAGAGCCGCTCATTCAAGCGGCGTTCGAGACAAAGATGCATGTAGTGGAAAAACCTTCGGGGACGCTTATCATCATTGTCGCTGAAAAAAAGGAAAAGTATGTTCAAAAAACTTCGTGAACCTGTTAATAGTCTTACCCACTGGGCGGGCGCTGCGCTGGCGCTCGCAGGGTTGATTGCCCTGCTTGTGGTAGGCTGGGATACTCCCGCCAAGGTCATTTCGCTCGCCATATATGGCATCAGCCTGATTGCCATGTTTTCTGCAAGCGCCACCTATCACATGGTGCGCGTGAAAGACAGGGCTTTGGAAATTTTTCGCAAGATTGACCATTCCGCCATTTATCTGCTTATCGCCGGCACGTACACGCCGTTTTGTGTGAATGCCTTCGAAGGCTTTTGGAAATGGGGAATGTTGGGCATCATCTGGTCGCTGGCGCTCATTGGAATTGTAGTCAAGGTGTTCTACATCCGCGCGCCGCGCTGGTTGAATGCCGGCATCTACATTTTGATGGGCTGGCTGGCTGTCGGCGCGGCGGGGCAAATGCTCGCGGCGCTGCCTGGCTGGGTGTTTGGCTGGCTGATTGCCGGCGGCGTGATTTATACGCTGGGCGCAATTGTGTACATCACCAAAATTTTCAATTTCAAACCCGGCGTGTTCGGCTTCCATGAGATGTGGCACATTTTCGTTCTGCTGGCTGCCGCAGCGCACTATGTGGCGGTGCTGGGCTTGGCGGTGTAATTACTTCAGGATTTGAAATAGGTTGCTGTAATCATCCGTCCACAGCCTGAGGGTTGTGGAGTAGCCGCTCAAGTCAACCGCGCGGGTTTGTATGGCAGGCGTGTTCAACACAGCAGGGTCGCGGGCAAGCAAAACCCAATGGGAAGCGTAGCCGCCATTGGCGTCACCGGCGTAGTTCACGCGCACCATATACAAGCCGTAATGCTTTGCCAGCCGCCAGAAGACCGGTTGAAGGTCAAGGTGCAGGTTGGTGATGTGGGCGGCGATGATGCCGTTGGGCGCAAGATGGGCGAGGTATAAATCAAAGGCTTCAGCAGTGACGAGATGGACGGGGATTGAATCGCTGCTGAAGGTATCCAGGATGAGCACGTCGAAGTTTTGTGAGCCGATTTCAGCCAGTTCACGTTCGAGGGAGAGACGCGCGTCACCGAGAATTATGGTTACATCGGCTTGGCTGTTGTTGACGAATGAGAAAAATCCGCCCTGCCCTTCCGCCAGATTGACCACAACAGGATTGATCTCGTACAAACGGTACGCATCTCCGCGCTGACCATAGACCGCCAGCGTCCCTACGCCGGCGCCCAACATGCCCACCCGCATCCCTTTGCCGTATTTGGGATGGTTCAAGATTGCCAGCCCTGCTCCGCTTTCAGGGACGTAGTATGTTGTCGGCAGATTGCGGTCTTTCCCGATGAACTGCAGCCCATGAATGGTGATGCCGTGCGCCATCAGGTAGGCGGGGCGCGGCGGCTCACCCACCAGGCTTTCGCGGACGCGAATGACGCCATAGAAATTCCGCTCGGCGTAGAACGACCCGGAGAAGGATGTCTCCACCCACAGGAGCAAGACGGTGGTCAATACGAAGACAAAGAAGAGAAAGCGCGCGCGCGCCGCTATCTCAGTGGGAGGAGGCGAAGCCAACCCATCGCCGCCGCTTGCAGACCAAGCCGTCGGGTTATATTTGCCTGACGGGCGGAGAATGGTCAGGAGTACCGCCGCCGCCATTGCCAGCCCGATAAAGAATTCCCAGTAGCCGTCGAAAATCAGCGGCGCAATCAGGCTGACGAACAATCCTCCCAGCGCCCCGCCAAAAGAAATCATCAGGTAGAAACTGGTCAGGTGGTCGGCAGATGGGCGCAGGAGATATAACTCACCGTGACAGAGCATGCAAGCAGAGAAGAGCAGAAAGCAGTATGCCAGGATCTGCCAGTAGATGTGCAGGCGGGTAGCATTGAGCAGGACCATCACCGTCAGGGCGGCGGCAAGGATAAAGAGGGCAGCGTAGACTCTGCGGTTGTATCCACGCTCGCCGGAAAAAGCCAGGATGAAGGAAAGGAGGTACAACACAAGCGGAAGAATCCACAGAAACGGAATGACCGCCACCTCCTGTGAAATCTGATTGGTGACTGACAAAAGCAGTAACGACGCCGCGCCGCTTAAGCCAACCCACAGCGAGAGCAAGGCAAGGGACGGACGCGCGCCTCGGGAAACAGGATCAGTTGTCGGCGAAGCAGGAAGCGCAGCGCGTCCGTTTTGAAGCGCAATCCAGCCAGCCAGCAATCCGAAGATGGCAAAGCCGGCGCTCCATATCCATCCCTGCCTCTGAAGCGCAAAATTCGGCTCAACGACAAGGGGATAGGCAAGCAAGCCAAGCAAAGAACCAGCGTTCGATAGTGAATAAAGTTTTGCATAAGGCTTTTTGGGGAAAGCGCGGCTGAACCATGCTTGCATCAAAGGACCATTCGATGCAAGCAGAAAATACGGCAAGCCAATCGAAAGGATAAGCAGTTTGAGAATAGCGGGGGCAGGCAAAGTGTCATTCTGCGGCTTCCAGTCCATAGGAGGCAGGGTTGGAGATTCCCAGTTCAAAGCCTGTACCGTCAGCACAGCAAGAGCGAGTGCGAGCAATGCAATGTGAATGGCAGATTGCCTTCTCTGTTTCATCAACCAGTAGGCATAGGAATAACCGCCCATAAGCGCCGCTTGAAAGAACAGCATCGCCGTTGACCAAACCGCAGGCGTACCGCCAAACCACGGCAAAATGAATTTTCCAGCCATCGGCTGGACCTGGAAAAGAAGAAAAGCGGAAAGGAAAATGCTGAGCGCAAAGATGAGCATGGCGTCACCTGTCGTAATTGTACATCCGGACGTAGGGAAAATTTCTTTCTTATGCGCTACTCTTGCGACTTTCAAACTGATAAACGCAGGCTAGCAAGGATTGGCACAGATCAAATCTGCGTGCGGAAAGAGCCTGTAAGTCTTGGTGAAGGAACAGCTGGGATTCATGTACAATTGCACGAGGCGCGTGTTTCTCTGTCGCAAGTTACAAAGGTAATCCATTTTCTCTCTACCGTACATTTCTCTCATTAAAGGTCTTTTTGGAAATTCTCAAATTCACGAAGAAAAAGCAGATCTTTAGGGTTTCTGTGTACGGTAAAGAATCCATGTTTAGATTTTCAAAGGACAACGACATGAAACAAAACAAACGAAAAGCATCCAGCGTGTTCCTGATACTTGGAATGGCGTTTCTGGTCATCGGGCTTTCCACCGACAATACCGCCTTTACCTGGGCGGCGCTGGCGTTCATTGTCATCTCCCTTGCTCTTGGCGGGCGGTGGCTGAAACCAAGAAAAAGATGAGGCACAGGAACAAATCATGGAAAAGAAACCGGCTTTAGATGCGCAACTGGTAGAAGAATTCGTAGGCAATGCCCACGGCAATTTGGAACGTGTGAAGGAATTACTGGCACAGGAGGCAGGGCTGGTCAACGCAACATGGGACTGGGGCGGCGGCGATTTCGAGACCGCCCTGGGCGCCGCTTCGCACATGGGACGCAGAGACATCGCTGTTTTCCTGCTCGAACACGGCGCACGGCTCGATATTTTTGCCGCAGCAATGCTTGGCAAACTGGAGATTGTTCAAGCCGCCATCGAAGCATTCCCCCAGGCGCTTCACACGCCGGGACCGCACGGGATACCGCTCATTGTCCATGCCGAGGCAGGCGGCGACGACGCCAAGGCAGTGCTGGATTATCTACAACGCCTTGTCCTACATCGCGGCACATCCTGATTGAATCAAAGGGACCGGCGTTGCGAAAGTGCCGGTTCCTTCGTCTCTAACGAGACGCTTCGAGTCCTTACGCTTTGGCGCGCATCTTGTGGCGTATCAATGCGGATTTGAAAATGCGGTCAAAGAAACCCTTGTAGCCGTCCTTATCGTACAAAATCATGTAATCCGCCGGACCATATTCCTCCGGCGGGAGCATGATTGCGCCGTTGGGGTTGATCTCCAGGATGAACAATTCGCCCTTCTCGTTCATGCGAATATCACAACGCCCATATCCCACCCCGTCCATAGCGAGGAACATCCGCTTTCCCAGGTCCTGCAGGCGGGCTGCCAGCACAGGGTCTGTCACCTGCTTGAAATCGAACGGTACGTTATAGTCCCATTTGATGTCGGTGTGCCAGAATTCCTCGCCCGGCGGGAAGATCAATTCCGCAGGCGGATACACAAACGGGTCGGACAGATCGTCTGGATTATCCACCACAAAGACATTGAATTCCTTGCCGACGATAAATTCTTCCATGCGTGCCGCGCCAAACTGAGAGCAGATTCGCTCCACTTGAGCGCGCAACTGCTCGAGGGTTTCCACACGAGATTCCCTGAACATGCCGGTGCTGCCATAACTCTTGGGGTGCTTCACCATGATGGGAAAGCGGAGATTTTTCACCAGCCGCTCCGCTTCTTCCACCGATTTAACCTGATAGCCCTTTGCAAAACCGAGTCCGTGCGCCTCTGCCACAGCCTGCATTTCTTCGCGGGTGGGATCGAAGAATTTTTCATTGGCGCCTGTGTAGGGAAGATTCAATTCCTCCAGCGCGCGGACAACGTCAATGCCGTGATAGGCATGTTCGTTCCATTCATCCAATTCATAGCCTTCGCAGATGTTCAAATACACATCGAAGCGGTTTTGCTCGGCAATCGCTTTGATGAATGGCAAAACAGGCGCCTTCACAGTGAACATTTCCCAATCGTAACCCTTCAAGTAAGGGGCGGGGTTGAAATCCTCGGGTTCTTCATCGGTCAACAGACAAACGCGCATCAGCAGTCTCCTTTTTAAAAGATTGATTTGCAATCATATAGTCTATTATTACACATTCCCCAATCATGGCAATACGCCAGAAGATTAAAACTTTGGACTCTTTACCGTACATTTCTCTCGTGAAAAACCCTAAAGGTCTTTTTTGAAATTCTCAAATTCACGAATGGAAAGCAGACCTTTAGGGTTTCTGCGTACGGTAAAGAAACTTCGGAGAAAATTTTGAGCCTTGACAGTTCCCTTCGCTTCGCGTAAAATTTAGTTATTCCTAAATTTTTGTTTATTCAAAATTAATGAAAAAGAAACTCACCATCTCCACTGAGGACTACCTCAAAACCATCTATGAACTTACCGAAAACGGCGAGAGCGCCAGCACCAACGCGCTGGCGCAAAGATTGAAGATCAGCGCACCCTCGGTAACCGGCATGATTAAAAAACTCGCCTCCGCCAAACCTGCCCTGGTCGAATATCAGAAACATCAGGGAGTCACACTGACGCGGGAAGGCAAACGCGCCGCGCTCGAAGTCATTCGCCATCACCGCCTGCTCGAAGCCTGGCTGGTTCAAACGCTCGGCTATTCCTGGGATGAGGTTCATGAGGAGGCTGAGAGGCTCGAGCATGTCATTTCAGAAGACTTCGAGCAGCGCATCGCCGCCGCCATGGGACATCCCACCCGTGATCCGCACGGCGAGCCCATTCCCACCGAAGACTTGAAAATGCCCGCAGACACATCCGTGCCGCTCTCCGCCCTGCGTAGCGGACAAGGCGGAATCGTCACCTGCGTCAAATCGTCAGAAACGGATTTATTGCGTCATCTCGAAGAATTGGGACTTGTGCCAGACGCCGAAATCACGGTCATGGATTATTCGCCGTTCGATCATAACCTGACCATAAAGGTCGGACGCAAGACAACCGTGCTTGGATTGAGCATCACAAGCAAAATCTTTATCGAAGTTGAAAGCGGAGCTTGATATGAATCTTTGGACGCTATTCATCCTCGCCTTACTGTTACTTGCCGTCTTTTTTCCCCGGCTTGGTCTCATTGCCACCTATCGCAACTGGCAAAATGCACGCCAGCGCGAGCAGCTGGAGGACGCCCTCAAACATCTCCTCGACCGCGAACAGCAAGGACGGCACGCCTCCCCCGAATCGCTGGCAGGGATATTGAACCTGCCCCGCGCAAAAGTCACCCGCCTGATCTCCGACATGGAAACGCAGGGCTTGCTGGAAACGCGCGGAACGCAACTGCATCTCACAGCAGAGGGTGAACGCTGGGCAATGCATGTCGTTCGCGCGCACCGCTTGTGGGAGCGCTATCTTGTGGACGAGGCGCGCATGCCCCTCGAAAAAATCCATCAAGCGGCGCAAAAACGCGAACATACGCTCACCGCATCGCAGCTCGATGAACTCGACGCCGCGCTCGGTCATCCCACCCGCGACCCGCATGGCGATCCCATCCCCACCAGGGAGGGGAAAATGCCGTCGGTGGAGCGAATGCCCATTACGGCGTGGCAGGCTGAGGGTCCGCTGCGAATCGTCCACATTGAGGACGAGCCATCCATTGCGTATGAACAAATCCTGGCAGCCGGTCTCCGTCTCGGTCAAGTCGTCCGCATGATTGAAAAGACGCCGCAGCGGGTGGTACTGAGCGACGGAGAAGCCGAATATCGCCTTGCGCCGGCGGTGGCGGCAAACATCGAGGTGGAACCTCTGCCGGAAAGCGAAATTGCCAAAACCAACGCGATTTCACTGGCAGACCTCCCCGACGCCCAGCCCGCCGAGATCGTGCATCTCGATGACGCCGTGCAGGGATTTACCCGCCGCCGCTTTCTGGACCTGGGGCTTACCCCCGGTGCAATCATCTACCCCGAACTTGGAAATTTCTTTGGCGACCCGCGCGCCTATCGCGTGCGCGGTACGCTGATTGCCTTACGCAAAGATCAGGCATCTCAAATTTGGGTTAAGGAAGTACACAGGTAGACAGGTACACAGGTACACAGGTTTGACAGGCGCGTGTGTACGTGTGTACGTGTGTACGTGTCTACGTGTATACCTGTGTACCTGTATACCTCCCTCGAGGACACCATGACAAAAACAAATACCAAAATCACCCTCCCCACCGAAAACTGCGAAACCTGTCCTGCGTTCTACACGCTCGAACAGATGGGATTCAAAATCGGCAACTTCGACCGCGTGGTGGCGCTGGCGGGCAACCCTAATACCGGCAAATCCACGCTGTTCAACGCCCTGACCGGTCTCAAACAGCACACCGGCAACTGGCCCGGCAAGACCGTTACCCGCGCAGAAGGAGGCTACCAATTCAATGGCGTGCGCTACAAATTGGTTGACCTGCCCGGCACGTATTCGCTTCTTTCTGCATCACAGGACGAGGAAGTGGCGCGCGATTTTATTCTCTTCGGTCAGCCGGATTGCACCATCGTAGTGACCGACGCCACTGCTCTGGAACGCAACTTGAATTTGGTGATGCAGGTCATGGAAATCACCGACCGCGTGGTGGTGGCGCTCAACCTCATGGATGAAGCCCGCCGCAAAGGGCTCGAAGTGGATGCGCGTTCCCTTAGCCGCGACCTGGGCGTGCCGGCTGTGCCTATCTCAGCCCGCACCGGCGAAGGGATTCACACCCTGCTTGCCACCGTCGCCGATGTCATCAACGGGGACATCAAAACCAAACCTCTGCGCGTGGAAGGCACGCCGGAATTCCAAAAGGCAGTGCGCGAACTCGTCCCGATGATCGAACAACTGGCGCCCGGCGTTCCCAATGCCCGCTGGCTGGCAATCCGCCTGTTGGATGGAGACGCCAAGGTACAGCAGGCTTTACTCTCCGGCGAACTCGCCCAGCGCGTGGCGCGGCAAAAACAAGCCGACGTGCAATTCAGTCGAAAAATGTCGGTGGAGGGAAGGCAGTAAGAAAGTACACAGGTACACAGGTAAACACGTACACAGGTAAACAGGTAAATAAGTTAGCTCGCGACCTGTGTACATGCCTACCTCCCCACTCAAAGGAAAACACTATGGACCCAAATGATGTACTCGTAAAAGCAGAAACGCTTAGAAACAGTTTATCGAGCGGCTTCCGCGATGAAATTGTCAAATCGCTTTACAGTGAAGCGGAAAAGATTGCCCGGCGCGCCGTCAAAACTGCGCAAGAGAAAAAATACGACCTCGACCAAAAGATTGACCGCCTCGTCACTTCCCCGTTGACCGGCTTGCCCCTCATGTTGATTCTTCTGGGCATCATCATCTGGCTGACAGTCTCCGGTGCAAACGTGGTTTCGGAGGCGATTGCAAATGTCCTCTTTGGCATCGGCGGCTGGGGACGCGCCTTGTTCAATCAAATTGGCATACCCTGGTGGATCACCGGCTTCCTGTGGGACGGCGTCTATCTTGGGCTTGCCTGGGTGGTTAGCGTGATGCTCCCCCCGATGGCAATCTTTTTCCCCGCCTTTACTTTCCTCGAAGACCTCGGCTATCTTCCCCGCGTCGCATTCAACCTCGACTGGCTCTTCAAAAAAGCCGGCGCGCACGGCAAGCAATCGCTCACAATGGCAATGGGCTTTGGATGCAACGCCGCCGGCGTGGTGGCGACGCGCGTCATCGACTCGCCGCGCGAACGCCTGATTGCCATCCTCACCAACAACTTCGTCCCCTGCAATGGACGCTTCCCGACTTTAATCATGCTTGCTACTGTTTTCGTGGCGTCCGCCTTCCCCCCAGCCTTGACCTCCTTCGCAGCGGCTGGAGCAGTGGTCGGTGTGGTGTTGATCGGCGTTGCGTTCACATTCCTGATGTCGTGGCTGTTATCCCGCACCGTACTGAAAGGTGAAGCATCCGCCTTTACGCTTGAACTGCCGCCCTACCGCCGTCCCAATGTGACGCGCATCCTTTATACATCCATCATTGACCGCACCATTTTCGTGTTATGGCGCGCCATGCAAACCGCCGCTCCCGCCGGCGCGGTTATCTGGATTTTGGCAAACATTCATATCGGCGATTCCAATTTGGCGCGCCTGATTGCCGACTGGCTGAATCCGGTCGGTCTGCTGCTCGGTTTGGATGGCGTCATTCTGCTCGCTTATATCATTGCCATCCCCGCCAACGAAATCGTCGTTCCCACCATGATGATGGTCTATATGGGCGCCGGCATGATGATTGACGCTCCCGCCACCAGTGCCGGCATCTACAACCTGCTTGTCGTGCAAAATGGCTGGACCATGCTCACGGCGGTCAACCTGATGTTGTTTGCCCTGCTGCACAACCCTTGCGCCACAACCATCATCACCATTTACAAAGAGACCAAGAGTTACAAATGGGCGGCGGTCAGTGTGCTGATTACGCTTGGCACAGCATTCATCGTCACATTTCTTACCGCCAGTTTTGCCCGCCTCATGGGCTGGGCGTGACCCCGCTCACTGCTCACTGATTACTGATCACTGATTACTGATTACTCGATCACTTCTTCACTCATCCCCCGTCATCAACTTGATTCGCTCCCATGGCTTCAGGTTTTCATCTTCCGCCAGCAGGCTCTTCAAATCGAACAACTCGTCGCGTAAAGCGGCGGCGCGCTCGAACTCCAAATTCTTCGCCGCCTCTTTCATCTGCTTTTCCAGTTCGTGAATAATCTGTTTCAACTCGTTGCGCGGAATGGCGCCCTTATCCCGCGTCTTGTACTCGCCGCGCATTTCCGCCACAGCCTTTTGAGAGAACTCCTCGGTCAGGTCGTGAATCGCTTTGTGAATACTGATGGGGATGATGCCGTGTTCCTCATTGTACCTCAACTGCTTGGCGCGGCGGCGGTTGGTCTCGTCAATGGCGCGTTTCATCGAGTCGGTCACCCTGTCGGCGTACATAATGACCCGTCCGTTAACGTGACGCGCGGCGCGCCCAATGGTCTGGATGAGCGCCGTGTCCGAACGCAGAAAGCCCTCCTTATCCGCATCCAAAATCCCCACCAGCGACACTTCAGGCAGGTCGAGTCCCTCGCGCAGGAGATTAATCCCAACCACCACATCGAAGATCCCCAGCCGCAAATCACGCAGGATGCCCACCCGCTCGAGCGTCTCCACCTCCGAATGCAGATAGTGGACTTTGATGCCCAATTCCTGCAGGTACTCGGATAAGTCCTCCGCCATGCGCTTGGTCAACGTGGTGACCAGGACGCGCTCGCCTCTTTCGACCCTCAGCCTGATCTCTCCGACCAAATCATCCACCTGCCCTTTGGTGGGACGCACCTCCACCTCAGGGTCCACCAGCCCCGTCGGGCGGATAATCTGCTCGACGACCTGCTCCGCCTTGCTCATCTCATACGGACCCGGCGTGGCGGAAGTGTAGATTGTGGTTCCCATCACCTGCTCGAACTCATCGAACTTCAGTGGACGGTTATCGAGCGCGCTCGGCAGGCGGAAGCCATACTCGACCAGCGTCTCCTTGCGCGAACGGTCGCCGTTATACATGCCGCGAATCTGCGGTACGGTCATGTGACTCTCGTCAATGACGAGCAGGTAATCGGTAGGCAGAAAGTCAATCAGCGTCCAGGGATGCGTACCGGGCGCGCGGCGGTCAAGGTGACGGGAGTAGTTCTCGATGCCGGAGCAGTAACCCACTTCCTTGAGCATTTCCAGGTCATAACGGGTGCGCTGTTCGAGACGCTGCGCCTCGAGAAACTTGCCGCTCTCTTTGAACAATTTCAACCGCTCTTCCAGTTCCGCTTCAATATCGGCAATGGCGTCTTTCATCTTGTCGGCGGCGGTCAGGTATTGTTTGGCGGGGTAAATCGAAACTTCCTGCAATTCCTCATACACCTCTCCTGTCAGAGGATTGAACTGCGTGATGCGCTCCACTTCATCGCCGAAGAAAGCGATGCGGAAGCCGCGCCTATCCTCGTAGGCGGGGATGATTTCCAACGTGTCGCCGCGCACGCGGAAAGTGCCGGCGCGCAGTTCCATATCGTTGCGTTGATACTGCGACTCGATCAACTGACGGAGCAGAGCGTTGCGGCGGTACAACTCCCCCACCTGCAGGGTCACTGTGCCTTTGCCAAATTCTTCCGGGCTTCCCAAGCCATAAATGCACGAAACGGAGGCGACAATGATGACATCCCGCCGTGACATTAACGCAGTGGTGGCGGCAAGGCGCAGGCGTTCGATCTCCTCGTTGATTTCAGTCTCTTTTTCGATGTAGAGATCGTGACGCGGAACGTATGCCTCCGGCTGATAGTAATCATAGTAAGAGACAAAATATGAAACCGCATTCTGAGGGAAAAACTCTTTGAACTCGGCGTAGAGTTGCGCGGCGAGCGTCTTGTTGTGCGCCATAATCAGAGCGGGACGCTGCACCTCCTGGATGACCGAAGCGATGGTGAACGTCTTACCGGTGCCGGTGGCGCCAAGCAGGACCTGATGCTTCATGCCTTTCCTCACGCCTTCCACGAGGCTGCGGATGGCTTCGGGCTGATCGCCCATGGGCTGAAAGGGGGCTTGTAATTTGAATTCCATGGTTGTTGGGGATAGGATGCGCTCTCGCTCCGTACAGGATGGGAAGCGTCAATTTTGAACGTGTGTTCTATTGTATCACACGCAGAAAAAAAGCCGCAGCATGACTTCTCGAAATCGCTTGTCGAAGCAAGTCCAATCCTTCCAGCGAAAATGACAGGCACAAGCAAAAACACCAATCTGGAAAATTCCTTCGCGCCTTGCTTGACAATCCCCAAGTCACCAAGTAAAATTCCGCACGCTTAACAACAGAATATCGCCGAGATAGCTCAGTTGGTAGAGCACGCGACTGAAAATCGCGGTGTCCACAGTTCGATTCTGTGTCTCGGCACTCTCGGCTGAAAGCTAGTCGAAAGCGCGGGCGTGGTTCAGTGGTAGAACGTCTCCTTGCCAAGGAGAAGGTCGTGGGTTCGAATCCCATCGCCCGCTCAGGTCTTTAACACGGCGTCGTGGCCAAGTGGTAAGGCAAGGGTCTGCAAAACCCTCATTCAGGGGTTCGAATCCCCTCGACGCCTTTTTATGCTCAATTTCGTACTTCAACTGACGCCGCAAGGCGTCTTTTGTTTTCTCTCTACTGTACATTTCTCTCTCAAATTTACGAAGGGAAAGCAGACCTTTAGGGTTTCTGTGTACGGTAAAGAATTTGTTTTTAGAAATATATCTGCAAGGCAGCCGCCCGTAGTTTATCTGCGCTTTGTTTTATAATCACCATAATTTGGAAAGCCAGGGGCTGCTTGTCGTCATGATGAGGAATTGACCTGTGATGAAGATACTTTACGTCGAGGATGAAATCGCGCACGTGGAATTGACGCAGCGCACGCTGGAGGATAACCTCGGAGCGGAGTTTGCCCTGTTTCATTGTGCATCCATCGCATCAGCATTGAACATTCTCGAACGCGAAGCAGATATTGATATAGTTCTCTCAGATTTGCGCCTGCCGGACGGCTCGGGGCTGGACCTGTTGAGGAAGATCCAGGAAATGCCCATACCGCCGGCGGTAGTAATGGTGACCGGTCAGGGGGATGAGCAGGCGGCAGTCGCCGCACTCAAGGCGGGCGCCGCGGACTATCTCGTCAAACAGAGCGATTATTTGCACCGCCTGCCGGTGGTCATCACCAACGCGGTGGCGCAGAACAGATTGGAACGCGAACAAGCAGCAAAACGCGAAGCCGAGGTGAGATACCAAACGCTGGTCGAACAAATGCCAGCGATCGTATTTTTGGACAAGGCTGATGAATTTGAAAAGACGCTTTACATTAGTCCCCGCATCGAGGAGCTTACCGGCTACACCCCTGCTGAATGGAAGTCGGATGATTTCTTTTGGGAAAATCACATTCATCCTGAAGACCGGGAACGGATATTGGCGGCGGACAGAAGGTCGCACAAGAAGGGGGAACCTTTTTCAGAAGAATATCGCTTTACCTGCAAAGACGGACGCGTCATCTGGCTCAAGGAAGACACGAATCTGATCCGTGATGAAAATGGTACTCCCTTATACTGGCAGGGAGTTCTGATAGACATTACCAAAGACAAGGAAACCGAACGTGCCCTGCAGCGGCAGTTGCAGGAGTTAAGGGTTTTGAACGCCATTACTCTGGCTGGCACGGAAATCGCCTCTGAGGATGAAATTATCGAAAGAGTTGTTCAAATTGTCTCGTCGGTATACCACGAAGTGTGTGGTGTACTGCTGCTCAACAAGCAGGGAGATACACTGATACCCCATCCATCCTATTTCGGCGCAAATATCGAAAACTGGAAGGATGGCGCCCCCATTACCCAGGGGGTTACCGGCAAGTCGGTCAGATTGGGCAAATCCATTCGCTTGGGAGATGTATCACAGGAACCGTCATTTATCGAGATTGCCACAGGAATACACTCCGAACTGTGCGTTCCCATCCGCGTCAACAAGAAAATCATTGGTGTGTTCAACGTCGAGAGTAAAAAACTCAACGCTTTTGACAAAGAGGATGAGCAGTTTTTGGAGACCGTGGCAGGAACGCTGGGAACAGCGCTGGAAAATGCGCGGCTGTACGAAACCGAACGCAAGCAGCGCATGGAAGCAGAAGCGCTACGCGAGGCAACAGCGTCTCTGAGCGCCTACATCGAGCTCCAACCACTGCTCGATCAAATTTTGGTCTCTGCACAAAAGCTGGTTGCTTACGATAGCGCATCCATCTTCCTGGCAACTTCAGATGGCGATATGGAAATCGTTGCAACAAAAGGTTTCCCGCCTGAAGCCAACCTGGTCGGCAAAAGACTGGCAAACAAAGGCAAATGGACGGAACTGGTCAACACGCGACAGCCTATGATCACGGCAGATGTTCAGGTTGATCCGAATTTTGAGAAATGGGATGTTTCAGAGAAAATCCACGGGTGGTTGGGCTCTCCAATGATTTCGCGAGACGAGGTGGTGGGTTTCATCACCCTCGACAGTCATCGCCCCAACGCCTTCGCCGAACGTGACGCGACGCTCATTCAAACCTTTGCCAATTCCGCTGCGGTAGCCATTCAAAACGCGATCTTGTTCAAAGCGGAACGCGAACAACGGCAGCGCGAAGAATCCATGCTGGAACTGATGCGCGTCACCACCTCCACGCTGGAATTGGACAAAATCATGCAAACCATCCTCCAGCACATGCTGAATCTAATCCCTAGCGATTCAGGAACGATTCAGCTGCTGGAAGGCGAAAAACTGCGCATTGCCGCCACACAAGGTTTTCCCGCCGGCGTGCTTGCCCTCGGACAGATACTTCAAGTGAAGGACTCGGTCCTTAAGCAGCGCGCCATTTACACCCTCCAGCCAGTCTGGGTCAATAACACGCACCAAGATCACGATTACAAATTCATCCAAGGCGTTGAAGACGTCAACTCATTCATGGTCATCCCCTTGATTTACAAGGGTGAAGTCATTGGGGTGGCAACCTTGGACAGCCGGCAAACCAACCGTTACACAGCCAAAGACGCTGAATTTGCCTTTGCCATTGCCAATCAAGCCGCTATTGCAATTGGAAATGCCCGGCTCTATCAGGAAGCCGTAAGGGCAGCGGAACGCCGCGCCATCCTGCATCGCATCAGTCAGGACATTGTCCGCTTTACACAAAACACCGAACAAATCTACGCCGCCATCCATGAAGCAGCGGCAAAGTTAATGCCCTGCGATGTCTTCTTGATTTCAGTGGTCAACAACAACAAGACCCAAATCACAGCAGTCTATGCAGTGGAGGCAGGAAAACGCTACACGCCAGAAAGCGTGCCCGTTGACAAGGGCTTCAGCGCCGACATCATCAACAGTGGAAAAAGCCTCATTCTGAAAGATGAGACGGATATCCAAAAAACCAGGGCAGTCCGCTTTGGATCGCCCAAGCCCGTGCGTTCGGTGGTGGCGGTCCCCATGCGCATCGGTGAAAAGACCATCGGCATGATCTCGGCGCAATCGTACGAACCGAATTCCTATGGAGAAGAGGAACGGGTTTTGCTGGAAATGCTTGCCACCCATGCGGCAACCGCCATTGAAAATGCGCGCCTCTTTCAAGGGGAAAGCCGCCGCACCCAAATCATCGAAACCATGGTGGAAATTGCCAATGAAATCGCCACCACACAAGACGTCATGCCCGTCCTCGAAAAAATCACACAGCGTACCCTCGATCTTCTGTACGCCAATCACGTCGCCATTTACTTGCTGCACGACGACAACCGCACTCTCAAAGTCATAACCGCGCAGGGAAAACATAAACGCGAATTGTTCGCCCAGGTGCTGCACGTTGGAGAGGGCATCACCGGCAGTGTGGTAGCCAACGGCAAAGCCGAAATCATAGAGGTTGTTGCCAAAGATACCCGCCGTGTCCATCTCGCCGGCACGCCAGAAGAAGAATCAGCATACGAGACAATGATGTCTGCTCCGTTGATTCTGCGCGGCAAGTGTATTGGGGCGGTCAATGCCTGGCGTTTGCTCTCCAACGGCGTGTTCACCCGTGTCGAGTTAAGTTTTCTGACCAGCATTGCCAATCAAATTTCTGTTGCCATCGAATCATCGAATCTGTTCAAGGAAATTGTGCGGCGGGCGCAGGAAGCCGCCGCCATCGCTGAGGTGGGGCGCGAGATTTCCGCCACCCTGCAATTGGACGTAGTCCTCAACAAGATTGCCGTCTATGCCAAAGAACTGTTGAGCAGCGAAAGCAGCGCCGTTTACCTGCTCGACCCCTCAAAGCAGCTTTTGAAAGCCATCGCCGCCCAAGGCACCGAAGCCGAACAAATTATGAAATTCCCCCTGAAAGTGGGAGATGGCATTTTAGGCAGCATTGCCCTCAACAAAAGCGGAGAAATTGTCAACAACACCGAAAAAGACCCGCGTGCCATCGTCATTGAAGGCACAGAGTCAAATCCCCATGAGAACATCATGGGTGTACCAGTGATGGAAAAAGACCAACTGACCGGCCTGGTGGTGGTCTGGCGCAGCGGCGCAGATAACGAATACAAACTCTCCGATCTTAATTTCCTCGAAAGCCTCGCCCAGCAAGCCGCAACCGCCATCAAAAACGCGCGCCTCTACGACGAAGCGCAGCGCCGTCTCCAGGAAGTCGAAACCATCAACCGCCTTTCTTCCTCCCTGCGCGCCACACAATCCCAGACCGAAATGTGTAACATCCTGCTTGATGAGACCCTTGACCTGCTTCACACGCAAAGCGGCTCAGTCTGGATTCACGACCCATCCACCAACCTCATTGTTCAGCGCGCCGCAAGAGGCGCATCTGCTCAAACAAAGCACAAACATCTCCGACCCGACCAGGGCATTGTAGGACATGTACTCACCACCGGTAAAACACATATCTCCCCCGAACTCAAACACGACCCCTTGCTCTTCTTTGGTAACCGCGACGTGATTCCGGAAGGTTATCGAGGCGGCGGTATTCCCATCAAATCAAGCGACGGCATCCTAGGCGTGCTGATGGTGCAGATTGAATCCAGCCGCCGCATGGAAGATCACATTCCGCTGCTCGAAACGCTCGCCGAAATCGCCGGCAATGCCATCCACCGCGCCGACCTGTTTGAGCAAAGCCAGGAACAGGTCCGAAAACTGACCACCCTGCGCGATATTGACTCCGCCATCGCCTCCTCCACTGACCTGCGCGTGACCCTCAACATCCTGATGGATCATACGCTCAAACACCTCAAAGTGGATGCAGTGGACATCCTAATTTATCACCCCGACCTGCAAAGCCTGACCTACCTGTGCAGCGCCGGCTTTCGTTCCGCCTCCCCCACCCGCCCCCTAACGAGACTCGGCGAAGGGCTGGCAGGGCAGGTCGTGATGAAAGGGCGCATCGAACATATCCCCGAACTTCAGGCAAGCGGAGAAATCGGACGCGACCCGCTGCTCATCCGCGAGGGATTCGTCTCTTACGTTGGCGTCCCTTTGATCGTGAAAGGGCAAATCAAAGGTCTCTTCGAAATTTTCAACCGTTCGCCGCTTACTCCCACGGAAGACTGGATGCAATTCATGCAAACACTCACCGGGCAAGCCGCCATCGCTATTGACAATTCCCACCTCTTCGAAAATATCCAACGTTCCAACCAGGAAATCCGCCAGGCATACGATACGACACTCGAAGGCTGGGCGCGCGCGCTTGAATTGCGTGACCGCGAGACCGAAGGTCACACCCGCCGCGTCACCCGCCTGACCATGGACCTGGCGCGCTACATGAACGTCAGCGAAGACGCCCTCGTCCACATCTATCGCGGCGTGCTGCTGCATGACATTGGCAAAATGGGTGTGCCAGATCATATCCTGCGGAAAACAGGTCCCCTGACCGATACGGAATGGTCTGAAATGCGCAAACATCCGCAATATGCCTACGACCTGCTCTCTCCCATCTCCTACCTGCGCCCCGCACTCGACATCCCCTACTGCCATCACGAACACTGGGACGGCAGCGGCTACCCACGCGGCTTGAAAGGCGAACAAATTCCCCTGGCGGCGCGCATCTTCTCCGTCGTGGATATTTGGGACGCCCTGCTCTCCGACCGTCCCTACCGCAAAGCATGGCCCCGCGCAAAAGTCCTTGCCTACATCAAAAGCATCGCCGGCACCATTTTAGACCCTCAAGTGGTCGAGGCGTTTCTGAAGATGATTAGCGAACAAGAAGCAAAAAAAGATGAGTGACGGCTGGCGTCACTCATCTTTTTTTATGCATCACTTCTTATCTGCAAAAAGGTCGTTCTTCCCGCCGAGATCGCCGAGATATGGCAATGAAGACATCTACGCCTTCGGCGGCTCTGCGGTAGTTTTTTTTTCTAGCCACCCGGCACTTTTGTTTTAGGACGCAGATGAACGCTGATTTACGCTGATTTAAGTTCTTTTGCGTTTATCTGCGTTTTTCAGCGTCCCATTTGAAACTGTCAGGTCGCTAGTTTTTTAGTCATCACTTCACGCGCAAGAATTTGCGTTTGCCCACCTGCAAAACGCCCGGATGCGGGAAAGGCGTATCGCCGCGCTCCAGCACCTCCCCATCCAGACGTACCCCCTTCTGGTCAATCAAACGCCGCGCCTCGCTGCGGCTGGATGCCATCTCCGCCGCCAGAATGACATCCAAAACCGTCTGCCCCTCCCGCAATTGGTATTCGGGCATTTCGTCCGGCGTCTCCTTCTTTTGGAACATGCGGATGAAGGTTTCCTGTGCCGCTTCCGCCTCCGCCTCGCCGTAGAAAATGGACGTAATCTCAAACGCCATCTTCATCTTCGCGTCACGCGGATGCATCCTGCCGGAAGCCACTTCCTTCTCAATTGCCTCAATCTCATGCGGCGTCCAGCGTGTGGCAAGGCGCATATACGTGCCCATCGCAAAGTCGGGGATGGACATCAACTTGCCATACATATCCTCCGCGCCGCTGTTGATTGGCACGATGTTGCCGGTGGATTTCGACATGCGCTGAACGCCATCGGTGCCTGGCAGAATGCCGGTGATGATGCCCACCAGCGGCTTCTGCCCCAGCGCCTCCTGCAGTTTCCGCCCGGCGACGATGATGTTGAACAACTGGTCGGTGCCGCCCACCTGCACATCGGTCTGCAGGGCGACGGCGTCGTACCCCTGCATCAAGGCATAAAAGGTCTCATGCAGATAGATGGCTTCACCCTTTTCGAGTCGTTTGGCGAAATTCTCGCGCGCCAAAAACTGCTGAACCGTGAAATTCTGCCCCAGGCGGATCAAATCCACCAGCGACAACTTGCTCAACCATTCGCCGTTGTAACGGATTTTGGTTCTCTCGCGGTCCAGCACGCGGAAAGCCTGTTCGGCGTAGGTGCGGGCATTTTCGGCGACCTGTTCCTCGGTCAGGATGGGACGCGCCTTGTTCTTGTCCGAAGGGTCGCCCACCAGCGCCGTATAACTGCCGATGAGGAACGTCACCTCGTGTCCCAAATCCTGAAACTGGCGGAGTTTACGCATCGTAATCGTATGCCCCAGGTGCAGGTCGGTGGAGGTGGGATCGTAGCCGCAATACACACGCAGAGGTCTGCCCTCCTTTTCGGCTTCGATCAGACGCTGGCGCAGTTCGTTCGTCATCGCCTGCTTTAATTCCTCATCGCCGTATTCGGTGCCTTGCATCAAAAGTTCGACTTGTTCTTCGATATTCATGAAAGCCTCTCCATGGAGTAATGTGACAAACAAAAACGCGCCCTCGATGGTGGGCGCGTTAGACTACACCATCGCAGGAAGTCAGGGATGGCAGTAATAGCACACGTACGCAAAGCAAACAGCGGACATGCGCTTATTATACAGCATCACTGACCAAGGTTGAAGGAAAACACCCAGGGACCGCGCACCGTATAGAATTCGTCGCTAAAGACGATTTGCTCCGCTTCCTCCTGGGACATGGAGTCTGGTTTGCCCACAATTTGCAGAGTCTGCACCCCGGCCGAATCCACGCACGCCAGCGTGATGGGGATGCCGCGCTCGGAAAGTTTCTGCTGAATTTTGAACAGGTAAATTGTGCAATATTCCTCGGCGCGAGGCGGAGAGGCAATGGCGTCAATGGTGAGGAGGGCGGCGGTCAGGTCGGCGTCGGGCGGCACGTTGAAGAAGGTCAGGTCGTCGCAGCGCAGACCGGATTGTCCCTCCACCGCTTCCTGCATGGTCAGCAGAGTCGAGCTAAAGTCAAGGAGCGAACCGCCGGCATATTGCAGGCTGGCGCTCCAAATAGACCAATTGGATGTGTCGAGCAGGGTGTAGCAAACCTCGGCGTGAACTTCCTTGCCGTTGCGCCAGGCACGCTCCAAACGGACTTCAACGCCGCTGGCAGATTGAACCGCCGAGGCAGACGCCGCTTCCAGCGTGGGATAAGAGGGGTCAATGTAAGCAGTAGGAGGCGGCGGCTCTGTCGGCGCACCAGAGGGCAACGTGCAGGCGGAAAGAAAAAACAGCACAACAAGGATGATTTTTTTCATGCAGGCTCCCGGAAAGGTTCAGTTGAAAAGGTCGCGCACGGCATCCGCCAATGCGGGGAAACGGAAGGTGTAGCCAAGTTCGAGCAGCCGCTTGGGCTGGGCGTAACTGCCTTCGGTGAGCAGAACGCTCATTTCACCCAGTGGGATTTTGAGCAAAAAGGCTGGCATGTGAAACCAATAGGGACGCTTCAATTCCTTAGCAATAATCCGCATAAACTCGGCGTTGGAAGTGGGCGTGGGCGCAATCAGGTTGAAGGGACCGCGCGCCGCTTCATTTTGGAGCAGGAATTTAACCGCCCTTACGTAGTCATCTATGTGTATCCAGGGGACGGCTTGTCTGCCGTCGCCAAATCTGCCGCCGAAGAATAGACGCACCGGCAGCGCCATGAGCGGAAACATCCCGCCGCGCCGCGCCATGACAACCGCCGTGCGGATCACGACGCGCCGAACACCCAGTTCCTCGATGGGTTGGGTCGCGTTCTCCCATGCCACGGTCAGCTGCGCGAGGAAGTCGTCGGCGGGCGGTGTAGATTCGTCGGCGACGGTGTCATTCCGCAAGCCGTAGTGGTTGATGCCGGAGGCTTGGACGAAGACGCGCGGGCGGCGGGAAGAGGCTTGGATGGCGGCGGCAAGCGCCCGTCCAGGTAAGATGCGGGAATCGAGGAAGCGTTGTTTTTGGCGGCGGGTCCAGGGCCAGTGATCCAGCCCGTAGCCGGTCAGGTTGATGACTGCATCCATTTCAGAGAGACGGCTTGCCCAGCCGCCGTCGGTTGTTTTGCCATCCCATTGGATTTGCGCGGGGGTGCGGGGAGGCTGGCGCGTCAGGATAAATACGCGGTGACCGTCCTGCTCGAGGGACTGGGCAAGGGCAGAGCCAAGGAAACCGCTGCCGCCGGCAATGAGGATGTTCATGATTGTTCCTTCATGACAGTTGGTGTCACAGCCAAAAGTTGGATTTTACGAATTATGGCATCTGGCATATAATCGTGCCTGTTGCGGAGGCAGAATGCACGAACCCGTGCTGGTGCTAAACGCCAATTTCGAACCGATCAACGTCTGTACCACGCGCCGTGCGGTGGGGCTGCTCCTGGCGGGCAAAGCCGACATGGTGATGAACGGACGCGGTCACATCAAAACCGTATCGCAGTTGATCCCGCGCCCCTCGATCATCCGGCTGGAAATGCAAGTCCACCGTCCGAGACCGCGCGTCAAGTTGACGCGCCGCGAGGTATTTCGACGCGACAATTATACCTGCCAGTATTGCGGCAAGCGCGACGGCAGCATGACGGTGGATCACGTCATTCCGCGGCACATGGGCGGCAAACACGAGTGGACGAACGTAGTGACCGCCTGCCCGCACTGCAATCACCGCAAGGGCGGGCGCAAGGTGGAGGAGGTACACATGCAGTTGCTGCATCCGCCCAAGGAGCCGCCGGCGAGCGCCATGTATCTCTTCGGCAGGCATTTGAACGAATATCGGGAATGGGAGCCGTACATCAACGGCTGGTAAATATCCTTCCAACCCCTCTCCAACGCGGGAGGGGTTTTGTTTTATAAGCGTCTGTTACGCAGTGGCGCGAGACTTTGACCTCTTGCATAAGTCAGCCGACGTTACAACTGCCCTAGCGGGCGTTGCCATGGGAGAACGTCTCTTACGCAAAGGCGTCTCCGACAAAACCAGTGCGGTATCTGCCATGCCTGCACGGACGTGAACGTCCGTGCTATTCGGACAAAGTCCCGCCAAGGCGGGACTAGTCCGCTTGAGCGGGCTTGGTAGGAATAGCACGGGGGTTAATCCCCGTGCGACGCTAAGGTAAGCTACAAGCTCACCTTACGCAGTTTCTTCGTAGCGCGGGTCATGTCGCCCGAAAACGCGAGATAAATCTCGCGCTACTGCGTAAGGTGAGTTACAAGTATTCACCTCTCATGGGGGCGCACGGTGGAAAATAAAAACGCGCCCAAATGGACGCGCTTCCTCTGGCGGGAAGGGAGGGATTCGAACCCTCGGTGGACCGGAGCCCACAACGGTTTTCGAGACCGTCCCATTCAACCACTCTGGCACCTTCCCAAATACAGGACACAGCGGCGAGATTATAACTTAAATTTCGACGCTGGAATGCAATTCGGGGTAATATACCTCGCGCATGGATTGTTCTTTCAGCTTCTCCATCAGCGCCAGGGCAGGTTTTTCTTCGCCATGCACGAGGAAGACCTTTTTGACGTTCTTCTTCACCGCCGTTGCATATTCTACGAGCAGATTTTGCCCCGCATGACCGGACAAGCCGCCAATCGTGGCAATTTCGGCTTTGACCGTGTACGGCTCGCCAAAGATTCTGACATGCTTCTCGCGGTCGGCGAGGCGGCGTCCGAGCGTGTGCGGCGCCTGCCACGAGACAATGCAAATCGTGTTTTTGGGGTTGCCGATGTTGTTCCGCAGGTGATGCAGGATGCGTCCCGTCTCCGCCATGCCTGAAGCGGAGATGATAACCATCGGGTCTTTACGTTCATTCAACGCTTTGGATTCTTCCACCGAACGGACATAGGTCAACAGTTTGAACTCCAGCGCCGGGTGACGCGCCTCTTCCACAAACTGACGCGTCTCGGCGTCGAAACATTCGGGATGACGCCGGAACACATCCGAAGCATTGACCGCCAGCGGACTATCCACAAAGACCGGCACGCGCGGCACGCCGTTTTCGAACATCATCAAATTCAAGTTATAGACGAGTTCCTGCGTGCGCCCCACTGCAAACGCCGGAATGATGACCTTGCCGCCGCGCCCAATGGTGCGCGAAACCACCTCCCGAAATTCATCGAATGCCTGCGATGGGTCATGGTGCGATTTGTCGCCGTAGGTGCACTCCATGAGCAGATAATCCACATCCGGCGGAGGCAGAACCGGGTCGCGCAGCAGCGGCAGTTTGTACCGTCCAATGTCGCCGGAGAACCAGAAGCGAATCTTCTTTCCTTTTTCCTCGATCTCCAGCAAGACTGCCGCCGAACCCAGAATGTGACCGGCTTCGATGAAACGCGCCGTCACGCCGGGGATGACCTCGAAAGGCTGGTCGTAATCCACGCCGTGCAGTAACTCTGCCGCTTGTAATGCGTCGGCTTCAGTGTAGAGCGGCTCAATGGGTTCTTCGTTGCGCGCGGCGCGTTTTTTGTTCACGAACTCCGCGTCTGCTTCCTGAATTCGCCCGGAGTCCGCCATCATAATTGCCGCCAGGTCAACAGTTGCTTTCGTGGCAAAGATGGGACCTGTGTAACCGCTTTTCACCAGGTTGGGCAGGTTACCGCAATGGTCAATGTGAGCGTGCGAAAGAATGACCGCGTCCACCGTGCGCGGGTCATAGGCGAAGTTAAGGTTACGGGCGTAGGTATCGTCTCTTCGACCCTGATACAGTCCACAGTCCAGAAGGAGGCGGCGTCCGTTCACTTCCAGCAAATGCTGGCTGCCGGTCACCGTTTGCGCTGCGCCATGAAAGGTAATCCGCATGTCATCTCCCAATCAGTTGATAAATCTGTTCGCCATATTGTTCGAAACGAAACGGCGATTCGCACATCATTGTTCGTAACTCTTCAAGATTCTTCGGAGGATGTTCGGCAAGCATGTGCAGCAAGCCTTTGGGCAGGACGATATCGGACTCGACCTTCATCCCTTCTGCAACTTTTTTCCGCCATGTCTTCAACTTATCCAGGCGGCGGATTACCGCTTCTTTCGGACGTTCAGCCTGTTCTGCCTTCACAAGCGGATTCTTCATCCCGCGCCGGGTTGCCGCCAAAATTTGCCCGCCCCAGAGATGAATCTGTTTTTGGCTCAAGCCCAGCGCCGCCAGGTCTACATCTTTTTCGGGTGGATTCTTGGCGATGTCCAACAGGAGAGCATCGGGAATCACCTTGAACGGCGGACGATTCAGGGATTCGGCGATAGTGTCGCGGCACAGGCAAAGTTCACGCAGGATGGTCAGTTCACGCGGGGTGATGTCCTTGCGGGCGCCAAAACGCTTCCAGGATGAGCCGTTCGTTTTCTCTTTTGGCTCGCTCACGCGGCAAACAAGGGAAAAGTCATCGAGGGCGTAGCCCCACCTTCCCTTTTCGCGCAGTTCCGCTTCCAGCAAATCACGCAAGGGCAGGAGATAGTGCGTATCCATGCGGGCGTAGTCCAACTGTTCAGGGGTAAGGGGACGGGCTGCCCAGTCCGCTTTTTGGTAGCGTTTATCCACTTTGACATGAAATTTTTCGTTCAAGATGGCATCCAGCCCCACAAAGGAATATCCCAAAATGCGGGCGGCTTGCATGGTATCGAACAGGTTCTTGAACTCGAAACCGTAATCGCGCTTCAGGCAGATCAGGTCATATTCGGCAGCGTGGAAAACTTTTTCGATGCGCGGGCTGGCAAAGAGCGGCGCCAACGACTGGAGGTCGTCGAAGGCAAGCGGATCAAGGACATAGTCCGTTTCGGGCGTAGAGAATTGGATGAGACAGACTTGCTCACGGTAGGCGTGCAGGCTGTTGGATTCCGTATCCACGGCAATGCGTTGTTGGGCGGCGAGGTCCTCCACCATGTGCTTGAGGCTGACGGGTTCCTCCACCCATATCGGCGGTGGAAGTGGTTCTACGGTCATAGACGGTCATTATATCGCACCGCCTGCAATGCTTTCGCCGGCTGGATGCGCTTCTCCATGATCAAGGCGTCTTCTTCGTCGGAGTAATACCGTCCCCACACATCAACGGTCTGATAGCCTTCCTGTTCGTACAAGGCAATCGCGCCATGATTGGAGACGCGCACCGACAATTTGATGAAAGGCAAGTGAACGCGTTCTTCGCAGGCGCGCAAGAGCATGCGCCCAATTCCGCGCCGCTGAAAGCGAGGGTCCACCGCAATGGTGGAGAGCCAGGCAACAGAGTGGGAAGGACGCGGGTCGCAGGCGGCAAAACCAATCATCTCGTCACCCTCCACTGCCTTGAGGCGGATGATCGCGGGCCAGGTCAGCACTGCGACCAAGTCCAACAGGGGCCAGGCGTCTTTTTCAAAACAGATCTGTTCAAGCCGCTGCAGGGCTTTCAGATCGAGCAGGTTTGCGGGTTGGATTTCCATACGGGGGAATTCTATCAACAAAAAAGCAGAAAGTGAAAAGCCTACTTTCTACTTTTCACTTTCTACTTTTCACTTTCTGCCTAATCGAGCCTACTTGTGTACTTGTGTACCTGTCTACTTGTGTACCTGCTTACTTCTTCACATCCTTGCCGAGGAAGTTATCGAGCAGGCTGGTAAATTCCATCGGGAAGATGTATTTGGTGGAGGGACTCATGCCCAGCGCCTTGAGGGTCTCGAAGTATTGCAAAGTCATGGTCTTCTGATCCACCAATTTTGCCGCTCCGAAGATCTTCTCCAACGCCACCGAGTAACCTTCGGCGCGCAGGACTTGCGCCTGCTTTTCGCCTTCGGCTTGCAGGATGGCGGCTTGCTTTTGACCTTCGGCTTTGAGGATGGCAGCCTGCTTCTCGCCTTCTGCCACATTGATGGCTGCCTCGCGCGTACCGGTGGACTCGGTCACGACTGCGCGGCGGACGCGCTCTGCCGACATCTGACGGTTCATCGCTTCTTGCACTTCACGCGGCGGGATGATCTCGCGGATTTCCACGTTGGTTACTTTGACGCCCCAGCGTTCGGTTACTTCATCGAGACGGGTGCGGAGCATGGTATTGATATGTTCGCGCTCGGAAAGCACATCGTCGAGCGGGATACCGCCGATGACCGCGCGCAGCGTGGTGGTTGCCATACCCTGCGCCGCCACCTCAAAGTTGCCCACCTGCAAAACGGATTCGGCAGGATCGAGCACTTTGTAGTACCACAAGAAATCAATCGAAATCGGCGCATTATCCTTGGTAATCGAGGTTTGATGCGGGATCTCGCGCACCTGTTCGCGCAAATCCACTTTCACAGCACGGTCAATGACCGGAATAAGCAGGACGATGCCAGGTCCTTTCGTCCCAACACAACGCCCCAGTCTGAAGACAACCAGACGCTGGTATTCCGGCACGATGCGGAGGGCATTGGCTAAAACGGCAAAACCCACCAGCACCAAACCGCCTAGCAAACATAACAAAAGATAACCTTCCATGTTTTTCTCCTTTTGTTGATATAGGTTTTCCTTCAATCCGCTTTTTCAACGATTAGGATAAACCCCTCGCGGCGCAGGACGCGCACCGCGCTCCCTGCCTTGATGGGCTTCTCACTACGCGCCGACCATAACTCACTGCCGACTTGCACGCTTCCTTCCTCATGGATGCGAGTCTTCGCTTCGCCAATCTGACCAATCAGGGCATCCAGGTCATGCGCCGGTCTGATTCGCGCGGCTTGGAGCGACTTGCTCACCGCAATCCACAGAAAACCAGCCACCAACACCGACGCGATGAACGCTACAAACAAGTTGACCGCCGGTCCGCCCGTTTGGCTGGGAAACAAAAAAATCGAGCCGATCACCAGCACGATAATCGAAATTCCCAAGTACAACTCACCTTTGGGCTTTCGCAGGGAATACACAAAAGGGATGACGCTTAAGAAAATCAACGTCAGCGCCCACCAGTTGAAAGACAGGTTATAGATGCCATATCCCGCCAGCGTCAGGCTGATCAACGCTCCCGCTTCGAGCAACCCCGTCCCCGGCGTGGCAAGCGCCAGCATCGCCATCAACACTCCCGCCAGCAGAAACAGATAGGCAATATTGGGATTCAGTAAAAAATCCATGGGCTACTCCATTTCATTATACAACACTTGGCACGTTTTCCTGCCAGTTGACGTTCTATTTGCTATACGGAAACCTTCGAAAAAAGTTTTCCTTTGCAGGCTGTATAATACAGCCGCAAATCATGTCCTTTTCAAGGAGTCAATGTGAAATTCAACAAAATCTGTGTGCTGGGGCTGGGATACATCGGGCTCCCCACCGCCGCCACCTTCGCCGCGCACGGCATCCAAGTCATCGGTGTGGACATCAATCCCTTGGTCGTCGAAACATTGAAACGGGGCGAACTCCACATCCACGAGCCGGGCTTGCGCGAAGTCGTCGAACAGGCGCTCGCCTCGGGCAAACTCACCGTCTCTTCACACCCCGAAGAAGCCGACGCCTTTCTGATTGCCGTCCCCACTCCCTTTCATGAGGATAAATTCGCCGAGTACGAAGGCAGACGCTACAAACTGGCAGACATGAGCGCCGTCATCGCAGCGACGGAAGCCATCCTGCCGCACCTTCGCAAAGGGAATTTGGTCATCCTCGAATCGACCTCGCCGCCTCGCACCACCCTTGACCTGGTTCGCCCCATCTTGGAACGTTCCACGCTGAAAGCGGGTTCTGACTTCTTCCTGTGCTATTCGCCGGAGCGCGTCCTGCCCGGACAAATTCTGCGCGAGCTCGTCGAGAATGCCCGCGTCATTGGCGGCATAACACCCGAATCGGCGCGCGCCGGGCGTGACCTGTATGCCACCTTCGTCAAAGGGCAAATCGTCGAAACCGACGCCACCACCGCCGAAATGGTCAAACTGATGGAAAACACTTACCGCGATGTCAACATTGCCATCGCCAACGAGTTTGCCCGCCTCGCCGAAAAATTCGGCGTGGACGTGTGGGATGCCATCCGCCTCGCCAACCTGCACCCGCGCGTAAACATCCTCAACCCGGGTCCCGGCGTCGGCGGTCATTGCATCAGCGTGGATCCCTGGTTCTTCGTCGAAACCGCGCCGGAGCTCACGCCGCTCATCTACCACGCCCGCAAAGTCAACGATGAACAGCCGCGCTTTGTTGTGAAGCGGGTCAAGGAGGCGCTGGGCAGGCTGAACGGCAAACGCATCGCCGCCCTCGGTCTCGCCTACAAAGCGGATGTGGACGACCTGCGCGAAAGCCCCGCCGTCGAGGTTGTGCATCTCCTTCAGCAGGCAGGCGCACAGGTCAAAGCCTGGGAACCGTTCAAACCGCACGCCCAACTCAAAGGCATTGACATCTCCCCCACCCTGCAAGACGCTCTGCAAAATGCGGATGCCGTCCTGCTCCTCGTGCGTCACACCGAATTCACCCGCCTCGATCCCACAGACCTTGCCGCCAAGACACCCGCCCGCATCGCCATAGACACGGTCAACGGCTGGAATCGGGAAACATGGCAAAAGGCAGGTTTCCAATTCCACCGCCTCGGCGACGCCAAACCGCAAATCGTAAATCGCAAATCATAAATCGTAAATCGAATGAAAATCCTCTCCGTCTTTGGCACCCGCCCCGAAGCCGTCAAGATGGCGCCCATCGTGCGTCTGCTCGCACAAACGCCGGGCATCGAGTCGCGCGTATGCGTCACGGCGCAGCACCGCCAGATGCTCGACCAGGTATTGGAGCTATTCCAGATTCAACCCGATTACGACCTCGACCTGATGCGCGAAGGACAATCGCTGGCGCAATTGACAGCAGGCATCTTCCTGCACCTTGACCCCGTGCTGGAGGAAGTCCAACCCGATTGGGTGCTGGCAGTCGGTGACACGACCACCGTCGTCACCACCTGCCAATTGGCGTTCTACCGCCGCATCAAGTTCGGACACGTGGAGGCAGGATTGCGCACGCATAACAAATGGCATCCCTTCCCCGAGGAAATCAACCGCCGCCTCGCCACCACCATGGCAGACCTGCACTTTGCGCCCACCGAATGGTCGCGCAGCAACCTGCTCCACGAGGGAGTGGACGAAAAAGACATCGTCGTCACCGGCAACCCGGTCATAGATGCGCTGAAATATGTTGCAGAACAACCTGCTCCCCGCCTTGTGACAGAATTGCTGGAGAAGTTAGGGGTGGAGTTTGATAGTCTCGAGTCTAATAGTCGGGAGTCTGATAGTCGGGAGTCGAATAGTCCTATGAGACCAACGACTATCAGACTAGAGACTATCAGACTAGAGACTATAAGACCAGAGACTACAAGACTAAAGACTAAAAAGCTCATCCTCGTCACCGCCCATCGGCGCGAAAACTTTGGTCAACCCATTGAAAACATCTGCCATGCGCTGCTGCAACTGGCTGAACGCGGCGATGTGGAAATCGTCTATCCCGTCCACTTGAACCCGAACGTGCAGGAGCCAGTCTATCGCCTCCTCAAAGGTGTGCCGGGAATTACGCTTCTGCCGCCGCTGGATTACCTTCCGCTGGTGCATCTGATGAAACGCGCCACCCTTATCCTGACCGACTCCGGCGGATTGCAAGAAGAAGCGCCCACCTTCGGCATCCCGGTCCTTGTCCTGCGCGAGACCACCGAACGCCCGGAGGGAGTCAAAGCGGGGACGCTCAAGCTGGTTGGAACAGAGACCAGCCGCATCGTCCAGGAAGCGACGCGATTACTGGATGATGAGTCCGAGTATGCGAAAATGGCAAAAGCGTCCAATCCTTACGGCGATGGTCACGCGGCAGAACGAATCGTTGAAGCGCTCCTCCAGCGGGCAGAAAACATTGGGTAAAGACAGCCATAACGCCCCTCAATGTGAGTATAATGAGCGTGATGAAAGCGGTTCGGCGTTTCACTGCATTCGTATTGGCGCTTATGCTGCTGTTCGCGCCGCAGGCGACGGCGCAGGCGCAATCGGCGGATGTGCGCTACTTCCCCGAAACGGGACATTACGTCAAGGGGGTGTTCCTGCAATTCTATAACGCCGCCAAAGACCCCGTCCTCGTCTATGGCTACCCCATCACCGAACAAATCACCGCGCGGGACGGCAAGACCGTGCAATACTTCCAACGCGCCCGCTTCGAACTGACGGCAGCGAACCGCGTGCAACTCACCCCATTAGGCACGCTCACCTATCAGCCCCGCAACCCTCTACCCATCGAAAACAGCAACGGCTGTGAAAAATATCCCAGCGGTTACAGCGTCTGCTTCACCTTTCTTGATTTTTACAAAGCCCATGGCGGACCCGCTCAATTTGGCAACCCCATCTCTCCCTTTGAAACGGCGGATGGGCTGATTGTGCAATACTTCGAGGGCGCGCGTTTCGAGTGGCGCGCTGACCGCGGCGCGGAAAAATGGGTGGTCATCTCCGACCTCGGGCGCCTCTACTTCGACCTGCAAAAGGAAGACCCCGCTCACCTCCGCCCCGCCCCGCCGCCGGAGGCAGCCATTAAGCCGGTGCTCTCCCTCAAGGCGCGCGCTTTTGTGTTGAAAGCAGTCACCCTCAACAGCGGCTCGCAAACCGTTTATGTCATCGTACAGGACCAAACTTCCGATGCGCTGGAAAACGCCTCGGTCAAAGCCGTGGTGCGCTTCACCGATGGCTCGACGCAGGAATACACCTTCACCACCAACGCATGGGGCATCGGGCAGGTCACATTCGATTTCAACAACCAAAAAGCAGGGGAACTCGTCACCATCGAAGTCAGCGTGAATTACCAGGGGCTGACGACGACCACCATAACCTCATTTCGAATCTGGTTCTAAATCCTCATGCTCTCCTACAATAACCTGAATTCGGGATAAGGCTTTTGAATCGTCCCGAAGGCTTTTGACGCAGCGGGTTCGAGAGCAGAATCAGCCTTCGGGACGCTTATCCCGAACTGACGTTACAATACGTAGAGAACGGATTCTATCCGGCTGGAATTTCCGCCCAATCGAACACCGGCCCATTCTTGCACGCCAGTTTCCAGCCGGACTTCAACGTCACAGCGCACACACCGCACTCCGCGACTCCCCCACACGGCATCGGCGTCCGCACGAGGACTTGCGCTTCTTTCCCCGCCCAAACCTGACTCGACCCGCCCAGCCTTTCCCTCAGCCCCGGCAGATTCTCACGCAGCACATCGAAAGCGGCGTAATCCGCCCACGCAAGGACTTCCTCCAACAGAGAAAACGGCTGGACCTCCACCTCGTCCGGTAGGCGCTCCACATCCAAGTCACTGACAAGCGCCACCCCTGCGCCCTGCTGCAATGCGGGCTGAATTAACGCTTTCAGCCGGTCTGCCTTGCCGTCGAACGGAATGAGCGCCACCTTCCGCGCCGAAGGCGGCAGGGCAAAGCCGCGCCCCAACGGACCGCGCAGAGCGATTTCAGCGCCGGGCGTCCAAGTCTTTGGGATGGGCGCACATGCGATAAAACCCAAAGGCGTGGATTCCGTAGAGAAAAGGGGAACAGGCAAAGGGTCGAGAAAGGAAGCGGATGAGGCGAGCAGATACTGCCCCGGTGCAGGAATCAGATGCGGCGGGCAGGCAATCCGCGCTTGAACCTCGCCGCTCTCCAAAATCAACTCGATGACCTGTCCACAACCGCTGTGCATGGCGCTATGCTATCATGGCGGTATAATAATTTCAACTACCAACTGGAGGAACCATGAACATCGCGGAGTTTATCAAAGCATTGGCGGGCTTTTCGTGGATGGCGGTGATTGGCTTGGGCATACTGGCAATTGCCCGGGCGAGCCGTAAACAAAGCGCCAAAGGCATTACATCGGCAGTGCTGGGGCTGATTGTCCTGGCGGTGGTGCTGACTGTTGCAGGCGCAGGCTTGGTCTTTATCGAACCAACCCACGCGGGCGTTGTCATCACCATTTTGGGCGAGGGCGGCATGCGCCCCGAACCGCTGCTGCCGGGTCTGCATTGGATTGTCCCGTTTGTGGAGCGGGTGGAACTGTACCCCACCACTACCCAAACCTTCACCATGGCGCGGACGGCAAGCGAGGGCGAAACACAGGGACTCATCACGGTTGAGGCGCGCACGTCCGACGGTCAGCGCATCTTCGTCGATTCGTCGGTGATTTACCGCATCGAGCCTTCCGCTGTGCCGCAGATTCACAGGACCTGGCAGCGCCGCTATCAGGACGATCTGATTCTGCCGCAGACGCGCGGCATCATCCGCGACGCGGTATCGCAATACCGCGTCGAAGAAGTGGTGAGCACCAAGCGGTTTGACATGACCAACCAGATCACTACACAACTACAGCAGGTCATGGCAGAAAATGGCTTGACACTGGTGGACTTCGTCCTGCGCGACATTACCTTCACCGAAGAGTACGCTCAATCCATCGAGCAAAAACAGATTGCCGAACAGCTGGCGCTGCAAGCCAAGTTCGTTGTGGAGCAAAAGAAACAGGAAGCCGAACAAGCCCGCCAGGTGGCGCAAGGTCAGGCGGATGCGGCGGTGATTGCGGCAAAGGGCGCGGCAGAGGCGCAAATCATCCAGGCGGAAGCGCAGGCAAAAGCCAACGAACTGATCGGTCAGTCGCTCCAAGCCAACCCGGAAATCCTGCAATACCAATACATCCTGAAACTGGCGCCAAGCGTGCAGACCATCTTCATCCCCAGCGGCAATCAATTCATCCTGCCTTTGCCAAACACGACGATCAACCCGGGCGTGGAAGCGCCGTAAAACGACCTGCTAGAGTATGGTAAGTGGAAAGCAAAAATACCTTTCCACTTACTATTTACTACCTCACCTTACGCAATTTCTTCGTAGCGCGACTTTCATGTCGCCCGAAAACGCGAGATAAATCTCGCGCTACTGCGTAACATGAGTTACTACTTATGCCCATTCCTCACACCGGACGCGAAATCCGCCTGACGACTCTTTCCGCCTGCGCGGGTTGAGCGTCCAAACTAAGCGCCGATGCGCTGACGCAGGTTCTGCGTCCCCTCAAAGACATCTTCGACGCCGCCTCCTTCCCGGACCTGTTGATTGGTCTGCGCGAACCGGACGATGCGGCTGTTTGGCGTTTGGACGACGAGCGCGCCATCGTCGTCACCACCGATTTTTTCACGCCGGTGGTGGATGACGCCTACGACTACGGCGCCATTGCCGCCGCCAACAGCCTTTCGGACATATACGCGATGGGCGGGCGTCCCTTCCTGGCGTTGAACGTGGCGGCGCTTCCTGACCACCTGCCCCCTGAAATTTCCAGCGAAATCATTCGCGGCGGGGCGGAAAAGGCGCGTGAGGCAGGCGTGGTCATCGCCGGCGGACACACGGTCAAGGACAAGGAACCGAAATATGGTCTGGTTGTGCTTGGGTTCGTTCATCCCCAAAAAATGTTGAGCAAAGGCGGATTGCAGGTCGGCGACGCGCTGGTGTTGACCAAGCCGCTCGGCTTTGGAGTCACCACCACTGCCTTGAAGCGCGAGCAGGCAGAAGAGGCGGATGTGCGCGAGGCGGTGGATTGGATGAAGCAATTGAACGACAAGGCGGGACAGCTGGCAGTTGAATTCGGTCTGCGCGCGGCAACGGACATCACCGGCTATAGTTTTCTGGGTCACGCGCTGGAGATGGCAGAGGCTTCGGGCGCGGCTCTGCATTTTGAGTTCGGCAAGATTCCGTTCATCGCCTGCGCCCGCAAGTACGCCGAAATGGGGTGCTTTCCCGGCGGCGCATTCGACAACAAGGCATACTTTGAGCCGAAGATACGCTTCGACGCGTCAATTGACGAAGCGAACCAGATGCTGCTATTCGACCCGCAGACCAGCGGAGGTCTCCTGCTGGGCGTGCCGCAGGAAAAAGTAGAGGCGTTTCTCAGCCGGGCGCGGGAAATCGGTCAAGCCGCGTGGGTGGTGGGACGCGTCGAGGCAGGCTCAGGTATTCAAGTAGGAGGTTGAGCATGTTTACACCGGGCATTGCAGAACTTCTTGGTGCGTTCCTTATCGTCGCGCTCTGGCTGGCAATACCAGTGGGGGTTCTCTATCTGCTCTATGCCATCTACAAGAAACTTTCCCGCATCGAAGAGCATCTGAAACAAAACGAAAAACAGTAATCCCCTCATCAGGGGAGAAAACGGTTTGGGAAACAGAATCCCGCCTCGGCGAAGCATGAGGCGTTCATCTTCATCCATAAGGGCACTGCAAAAGGTTGTTCTACCGCCGAGATTGCCGAGCATACAGAGGCAATAAAGAACGCTGCGCTCTCCGCGTCTCTACGGTAAGTTTTTTCAGTGGACTCATCCATAGTACAATAAAGGAAACAAAGGTATTCCAATCGTAGGATCATGTCTGAAATCCCCATAGAAATTAATTTCACTTCCGGGCTGATCGCCTTTGCCATCCTGCTCATGCTGCATGGCGTCCTGGCAATGGCAGAGACAGCCCTCGTCTCCGCGCGCAAAGCGCGCCTGCAAAACGAAATCAATAAAGGCAATAAAGGCGCCAACATCGCCCTAAAGTTGACAGAAGACCCCAATCAATTCCTTTCAGCCATCCAAATCGGAATTACGTCCATTGACCTGCTGGCAGGAGCCATCACAGGCGCAACCCTCGCCGCCTGGCTCAACATTCAGCTCGACAAAATGCCCCTCTTGCAGCCATACAGCGGCGTAATCAGTTTGCTGGCGGGCATCCTGCCAATCACCTATCTCTCGCTTGTGCTGGGGGAACTGGTCCCCAAACGCCTGGCGCTGCGCGACCCGGAAGGGACAGCCTCTTCCATTGCAGGGTTGATGTTGTTCCTTTCAAGATTATTTTTGCCCTTTGTGCGCTTTCTCAGTTTTTCAACCGAGACGATTCTCAGGCTGTTGGGCGTGAAAGCAAGCGCAGAACCCCCTGTTACGGAAGAAGAAATTCAGTTGTTGATAGATCAGGGAACCCAGGCGGGCGTATTCGAGGAAGCCGAACACGACATGGTGGAGGGCGTCTTCAGCCTCGGCGACCAGCGCGTGTACTCGATTATGACGCCGCGCACCGACATCGTCTGGCTGGATATTGAGGACAGCATTGAAGAAATCCGCGAAAAGATTGCAGCCAACGACTTCTCGCGTTTCCCTGTACGGCAAGGCACGCTCGATGTCATTTTGGGCATCGTCAAGGCAAGGGATTTGCTTGTGCCAAGCCTGAAGGGCGAACCCATCAACCTCAAAGATATGCTGCGCCCTGCCTTCTACATTCCCGAAACCATGCTGGCTTCGCGCGCGCTCGAAATCCTCAAGGAAAAAGGCACCGACATGCTCCTGGTCGTTGACGAATTCGGCGGCGTGCAAGGCTTGCTCACCATCAACGACATCCTCGAAGAAATCGTCGGCGAAATGGAACAGGACGAGCCGCAAGCCACCCAGCGGCAGGACGGGTCATGGCTGCTGGACGGCATGTTGGAAGTGGACGAATTCAAGGAAATCTTCGGCTTTACCGCCCTGCCGCATGAGGACGAGTACGAGACGCTCAGCGGCTTTGTCATGATGTCGCTGGGGCGCGTCCCGCAGGTGACCGACCATTTCGAATGGAACGGCTACCGCTTCGAAATCATGGACATGGACGGGCGGCGCGTGGACAAAGTGCTGGTCACCACACTGCCGCAAAAATCGCCGTCCTCGGAGCCTCGCGGAGGCTAATACCCATTTGAGGCGCTACAGAGATTCTTTCTTGACTTACGCAAGACCTGAATTTAATCCACCAATCTTCGCTACTCTGCGCTAATTCGTTCAAAATTCGCGAAGATTGGTGCAGAGTAGCGGACAAGAAAGCCATTTTGCGTAAGTCCAGTCTTTATTTCTTTCTTCGTGTCCTTCGCGGACAATCGCCTGTTATCCCGAATTCACGTTAAAATACTCATCATGCCCCGCAACTTCATTCGCGCCATCCTCTTCGACTTCGGCGGCACGCTCATGTACGGGCGTCAGGACTGGACGCCCATCATCGCCAAAGCAGACGAGGCGCTCACCAACTACCTCCGCTCACAGGGAATGGAAATCAACCTCAACACCTTCCCTACCGAATTCCGCAAACGGCTGGACGAGTACTTCAAACAGCGCGAACAGGACCTGCTCGAAACCACCTACACCTTCGTCCTGCGCGAACTGCTCCGCGAAAAAGGCTACGACGACGTCCCGCCCGTCATCCTGCGCCGCGCGCTGGATACGCTGTTCTCCGTCACACAGACCAACTGGACGCTGGAGGAGGATGCCATCCCTGCCCTGCAGCAGTTGCATTCGCTTGGCTATCGCATGGGCATCATCTCCAACGCCGGCGACGATGAAGACGTACAACAACTCGCCCGCCGCTTCGGCATCACCGACTACTTCGACTTCATCCTGACCTCCGCCGCGTGCAGTTACCGCAAGCCGCATCCGCGCATTTTTGAACTGGCGCTCTCGCATTGGTACTGCCCACCCAACGAAGCCGTGATGGTCGGCGACAACCTGGATGCCGACATCCGCGGCGCACAGCAAGCCGGCATCTACGGAGTCTGGATCAGCCGCCGCGCCAGCCCGGAGATGGAGAAGCAGGAACAGGTCCAGCCCGATGCGAGCCTGTCCACGCTCCTTGAACTGCCCGCCATCCTCGACCGCCTTCAAATCCAATAATCCCCCATGCCAAATAAAAACATTCCCGCCTATCTCGCGCTGGGCATCGGCGTCCTGGCGCTGAGTTTCTCCGCCATGTTTGTCCGCTGGGCAAATGCGCCCGGTCCCGTCACTGCGTTCTACCGCATGTTCTTTTCCATCTTCATGCTCGCGCCGTTTCTGCTGGCGCGCAAAAACGAAAACCGCGCGCTTCGCACCTCCGCCCTGATCTTCCCCCTGCTGGCAGGCGTCTTCACCGCGCTCGACCTTGCCCTGTGGACCACCGCCCTCTCCTACACCACCGCCGCCAACGCCACCCTGTTGGGCAACACCGCGCCGCTTTGGGTGGCGCTCGGCACGTGGCTCATCCTCAAACAAAAACTCTCCGGCACATTCTGGCGCGGTCTGGCAGTGACGCTCACCGGCGCGGCGCTTATCGTGGGGACGGATTTTCTCCTTCACCCGCGCTTTGGCATCGGCGACCTCATGGCGGCATTTACCGGCTTCTTCTATGGCGGCTACTTTCTGTTCACCGAAAAAAGCCGACTGCACTTCAACCCCATCGCGCACATCTGGGTGGTCGGCGTCGGCGCAAGCCTTACCCTGTTCGCCGCGAATCTACTCATGGGCAACCCCATCAGCGGCTACGACACGCGCACATGGCTTGTCTTCCTCTCCACCGCGTTGGTCTCACAACTCATCGGCTACATGGCACTTGCCTACGCCCTCGGTCATCTGCCCGCATCCATCGTCGCGCCGACCATGGTACTCCAGCCGGTCGTCACCGCCCTGCTTGCCATCCCTTTGCTTGGCGAAATTCCCAACATTTGGCAGGGGATTGGCGGGACAGTCGCGCTGATTGGAATTTACCTGGTCAACCAAAGCCACTACCAAACGGAACGGTAGCCCCGCTTCTTTCCCCGCCGACGCCTGCCTCTCCTCAACCAGCCTCTCCCACGCCTCAGCCCTCCCCTCCCCCCGCCCTCGCCCCCTGCTATAATCTCCCGCATGACCGACCTCTTCGACCATGCCTTGCAGGAACGCATGAAAAGCGAAGCGCCGCTCGCCGCGCGTATGCGTCCGCGCACGCTGGAGGAATTCGTCGGGCAGGAACACATCATCGGCAAAGGCAAACTCCTGCGCCGCGCCATCGAAGCCGACCGGCTCTTCTCCTCCATCATCCTGTGGGGACCGCCCGGCACCGGCAAGACCACCCTCGCGCAGGTTATCGCCAACACCACCAAGAGTCACTTCGTCACCATCTCCGCCATCCTGGCGGGCAAGGCAGAACTGCGGGCGGTCATCGAAGAGGCGCTTGAACGCCGCCGCCTGCACAACGAACGCACCATCCTCTTCGTGGACGAAGTCCATCGCTGGAATAAGGCGCAGCAAGATGCGCTCCTGCCGCACATCGAGGCGGGCGTGGTGACCTTCATCGGCGCAACCACCGAGAATCCCTATTTCGAAGTCATCAAGGCGCTCATCTCGCGCTCGCGCGTCTTTCAATTGCGAAGTTTGAACCAGGAGGAGACGGGCATCCTGCTCGACCGCGCCCTCACCGACAAGGAACGCGGCTACGGGAACAAACGCATCCTGCTGGACCCCGACGCCCGCGCCCACCTCGTCGAAGTCGCTGGCGGCGACGCCCGCAACGCCCTCAACGCGCTCGAACTGGCAGTCGAATCCACCGCGCCGGACGAAGAGGGCGTCATCCACATCACGCTGGAGGTGGCGCAGGAATCCATTCAGCGGCGGGCAGTGCTGTATGACAAAGATGGCGACGCGCACTACGACACCATCAGCGCCTTCATCAAGTCTGTGCGCGGAAGCGACCCCGATGCGGCGCTCTATTGGCTGGCAAAGATGATCTACGCCGGCGAAGACCCGCGCTTCATCCTGCGGCGGCTCCTCATTTTGGCGGGGGAAGACATCGGCTTGGCAGACCCGTTGGGACTTGTGGTAGCCGCTTCCGCCGCGCAAGCCTTCGATTACGTCGGTCTGCCTGAAGGCATCTATCCCCTCGTCGAGGCGACGCTCTACCTTGCCACTGCGCCCAAATCCAACAGCGCCGGGGCATACTTCAAAGCGATGAAAAAGATCGAAGAGGAGGGACAAATTTCCGTGCCGCGCCATCTCATGGATGGCAGCCGCGACGCCGCCGCCATGGGACACGGCAAGGACTATGTGTATCCGCATGAGTTCGAGGGGCATTTCGTCCCGCAGCAGTATTTGCCCAAACGGCTGTTGGGAACCTATTTTTATGCGCCATCACAGGAAGGCTATGAGGCGCAAGTGGCGGCGCGGCTGGAACAGTGGCGCGCGGCACAGCGCAAGGCATTGGGCATCACCAAAGTAGAGAATGTCCCTGCCATGAGCGAGGAACAAATCCAAGAGATGAAACGGAAAATCAAGTAATGCCCTTATTGCTGCTCATCCGTCACGGCGAAAACGACTACACAAAATCGCATAAACTCGCGGGGAGACTGCCCGGGGTGCATCTCAATGAATTCGGACAGAAGCAGGCTCAGGCGTTGGGCGAAGCGTTGAAGGGTGTCCCCATCAAGGCGCTGTACGCGAGTCCGTTGGAGAGGGCAATGGAAACCGCCGCGCCCATTGCCCAAGCCGTCGGGCTGACCATTCAACAGGAAAAGGGTCTGCTCGAAACCGATGTCGGCGATTGGCAGGGAAAGTCGTTGAAGCGGCTGGCTTTGCACAAATATTGGAAGGTGGTCCAGCGGGCGCCTTCGCGGGCGCGCTTCCCCAACGGCGAGACTTTTTACGAATGTCAGCATCGCATCGTCCGCACGCTCGACGGCATCCTTGCCCGTCACAAACCGCAGGACATCCTGGCATGTGTCCTGCACGCCGACCCCATCAAACTGGCGGTGGCACATTACATCGGCTTGCCGCTCGATCAGTTCCAGAGGCTGGCATGTGATACCGGTTCACTCACGGCGCTTGCTGTTGGAGAGATGGGCGCCATGCTGTTGAAACTCAACCAGCGTCCGCCGTTCGATTTTCTGCCGAAGGCGGGGAAAAGGTAAATTGCAACTCTCTACCGCCCATTTCTCTCGTGAAAAACCCTAAAGGTCTTTTTGGAAGTTCTCAAATTTACGAAGGGAAAGCAGACCTTTAGGGTTTCTGTGTACGGTAAAGAAAATTGCAACAGGAACAGCCCTCAGTCAAGAAAGAAGCGGACGTTCCTCGCGTCCGCTTTAAGATCTTGACTTACGCAAAACCTGAGTTTAATCCATCAATCTTTGCTAATCTGCGCTAATTCATTCAAAATTCGCGAAGATTGGTGCAGAGTAGCGGACGAGAAAGCAATTTTGCGTAAGTCCAGAAGGTTTAACTTACCTTACGCACCGTACACGGACAACACGGATTTTACGAATTCGCACGGAAAAAAACTAAAAATCCGTGTTTTTTCGTATTCGTCCGTGTAATCCGCGTACAAAAGTTTTTTACCGCGGCGATTCCCAATGAGTCTGAAAGTTTTGGTCAAAATCAATGCCCAAACTCAAGGAACCTTCGGGATGTTCTGCGTAAGGTGAGGTTTAATTCAACGGCAGTCCCAACTCCATCAACTTTTCTTTGGTGGGATACCCTCGCTCATCCCAGCCGCGTTTTTCGTAGAACTCCGGCAGCATCTTGTCAAGTTCCACCACCCTGCCTTGGGCGGGACCATCCGGCAGAGGTTCATGCAGCATACGCGGCGGGAGCGTATCCCACTCAGGTCCCGAGCCCGCTTTGATGAGGAACATGCGCTCAAGGGTATAGACTCGGTCAGCGGCTTTCAACACTTCTTCGGGGGTGTAGCCCGCGCCGGTGGACAGGTTCATCATGGCGGCAAGCGTTTGGGGCCAGATGATGCGGTTCTTGTTGAAGACATAGCGGATGGCAACGAACACGCACAACCCTGACGAGTCAATCAGCGCAAAAGAATCCTGAAAGTGCTTGACGAGTTCCGCTTTGCCTTCGGTGGTGAGCGGATTTTCCTTCACCGGCACGCCAAAGACTTCTTCATAGGCAACATCGCCTTCCATGTGCGAGGCGCCCTTGTTGGAGGTGGCATACAGCAAGCCCATGCCCTGCGAGCCGCGCGGGTCATAGCCGGGGAATTCCTGTTTGCGCGTCGTCACAGCAATTTCGGGGTGACCGTATTTTTCGCACAAGCGGTAACTGCCCATTGCCAAATCTCTGCCGAAGCCTTCGCCGTATGCCATCTTTTTGATCATGGCAATCATGGCATCGTGATCGCCGAAGCGGAGCGGCATGCCGGTTACATCGTCGGAGATATATCCCTTTTCGTACATTTCCATTGCGGCGGCAATGGTCATGCCAGTCGAGATGGTATCCAATCCATATTCATTGCACAGATAATTCGCCTTCACCAACGCGGCAAGGTTGCTTACGCCGCACCCCGTCCCCAGCGACGAGATGGTTTCATATTCGGGACCTTCGCCCTTGCCTTTGTAGGGACCGTCTGGCACCTCGGTCAGGCGTCCGCACGAAAGCGGACAGCGGTAACAAGGCGTGTGACGAATAAGGTAGTTATCCTTGAGCGCGTCGCCGTCAATGTTGTGGACATGCTCGAACGTGCCTTGCAAAAAATTCCTCGTGGGCAAAATGCCGAGTGTGTTCGTCACCTGCGGCACGTACGACGTGCCATAGATGCGCATGTTCGAACCTTTCTTGACATCCACGCCCACATTCTTGGAAGTGTTCACGCTGATTTCGCGCATTCCTTCGGGGTCATACAAAGGCGGGTTCTTATTCCCCATCACTACAACCGCTTTGAGGTTCTTGCTGCCCATCACCGCGCCAACGCCCGAACGAGCCGCCGCGCGATGTTTGTCGTTCATGATGGCTGCCATGAGCGCGAGATTCTCGCCCGCCGGTCCAATGCAGGCGACGCGCGCATCGGGATGCGTCTCCGCGAGCAGGATGTCGGTGGTCTCGTGCGTATCTTTCCCCCACACATGCGCGGCAGAGCGGACCTCGATCCGGTCCTCGTTGACCCAAATATAGACCGGCTCTGACGCCTTGCCCTCGAAGATGAACATGTCGAAGCCGGTGCGCTTCATCCATGTCGGAAAGTCGCCGCCGGAGTTGGAGTGCGCCAGCGCACCCGTCAACGGGGATTTGGTGACCACCATGTAACGGTTGCCGGTCGGCGCGGGGGTGGCAGTGAGTGGACCGCTGGCAAAGATGAGCATGTTCTGCGGCGAGAGCGGGTCAACGGTTGGATCCATCTCCTTGTACATGTAATGGATTGCCCATCCGCGCCCGCCGAGGTAATCGCGTGCGATTTTTGGGTCAACGTCTTCGCTGGTGGCTTTTCGGGTGGTGAGGTTCACGCGCAAAATTTTGAGATGCCAACCGTACATGGGAACTCCTTTGAAAGGATGAGTGTAGGAAGGATGAGAGAGAAAAGAATTCCTTCGCGTCCTTCGTGGTTTAGGGGTGCGCTACCCGCCGGCGATGGCGGAAAATGCCGTAATCATGTCGCCCTCCTTCAAGGGCGTGTTCAAGTCCGCTGTGAGACCGTTTAGCACAATGACGCTTTCATCGTTTAAGGGAATATCAAAACGGGAGATAACGTCATAGACCGTTGCGCCTTCTGGCGCGTCCAACTCCACCACGCCGTGTTTGTGACCGGGCGGCAGGGCTTGCCGGTAATTGGCGATCAATTTGACCCGTATCAGCATCGGTCGAATTCTAGCATGAGGCAAAAGAGCCGGCAAACCGCGCCGTCAGGCAGGCTACGGCTTTCTCATTATCGCTCGACGGAATCAATTTTTGTACACGGATCGCACGGATGATATGGAATTCTCCGTGAAAAACGGAAAGAAATCCGTTCATTCCGAGAAATCCGTGTACGAAGAAGGCTCGCATCCAAACTTTGAGAAAGCCATATCAGGCGGGCTGCTTTCGGTCCGGCAGCAGGAAGAGGAAAAATCCTAAAAGCCGCAAACCGGCGCTCACCCACAGCGCGCCTGCCAAACCGATATAACCCGCCATCCATGTTCCCAGCAGAGGCGCAAGAATCATGGAAAGGTATTGCATGGATTGGGAAATGGAGACGAACGTCGCGCTGTATTCCGCAGGCACGGTCTTCATCAATTCGTCGAAGAACACCAGGTCAAGACCTCCCTGAAAAAATCCCGCAATGCCCGCATAGAGAATGATCAGTTCGATGCGCGGTGTGAGAGCGCTCAAGGCAGGATACAACACCATCCCCAAAGTTGTCGCCAGCAGGACAAAGCGTCCGCTGCGGCGGAGAGACACGCGGGGCCAGGCAAAATAGCCCGCCAGCATCACCAGCGTCATCGCCATGCTGACCGCGCCGATTTGCCCGTCGGTGGCATGGACCTCGCGCACCAGAAACAACGGCATGATGGGCGTTCCCAGGGTGAGAGCAGAGAAGTACACAAACCGCTTGAGCGAAAAGGAGAGAAAAGCGGGATTTGCCTTGAGCAGTTCGAGAAGCCCCCGCAAACCGCGCCGCGAGGAAGCGTCGGTGAGAGGCGGAGGGGGTTGATTGGGAAGCGTGATTTTCTGTGAAAAGTAAAAGCTGACGAAGCCTCCCAGCGACAGAATGAGAAACATGGCGGCGTAATTGACGGGAAAATCAACCAGGTCAATGAGGCGGGTGACGATGAACGTCCCGATCACACCGGTCAGCCCAAAGATGGTCCAGCGGCGGCTGAGCAGAGCATACCTTCCCGTCGGTCCCGCCACGCCGTTCATCACCACCGAAAACGCCACCGCCAGCGCCGTCTGCGGAATGGTGGCAAACGCCCAAATGCCCAGCGTAGCGATGATGACATACCTTTCCTCAAGAAGCAGGGCAAGCATACCGGTCAGCGCATAACACAGGATGACCAGCAGACGCGACAGGCTGTACCAGGGGACAATATTCCTGCGTGACTGCAAAAACCGCCCGACCACAATGGCAAGCAGGAGTCCGGTCACGCCGGGCATGGAGGTAAGCAGCCCCACCTGAAAATTGGTTGCGCCCAACCGTGTTAGAAAAACAGGAAGAAACGGAGCGGCGACATTGGAAATACTCACCCCCACCGCGTCAATCTGCACGTAGCGAAAGTTCAATTTTTGAATGCGAAGGTCTTCTTCGCTCGAGGCATTGATGAAAGTCACGGCTGAATTATAACGCCCGAAGACGCCGGGCTGTTCGAGTAAAATCGGCGCATGATCGAGATCCGCCCCATTCAGGAACACGAAATTCCGCAAGCCAAGCGCGTCATTTTCACCGTCGCTTTTGAAATTTTCGGGGGAGCCGATACGCTCGAAGAATCCATCGCCAAGTTTTCGGCGCAGGGCAAACTCGCTGAAATGGACGACGTGCAAAAAAACTACTTCGAAAACGGTGGGACTTTCCTGGTAACCGTCCACGACGGGCGCATCATCGGCACAGGCGCCATCCGCTTTCTGGAGGAGGGCGTGTGTGAATTGAAGCGGCTGTGGCTGCTCTCTGAATATCACGGTCAGGGACTGGGCTGCCGCATGATGCAGGAGCTCTTCGCTATCGCCCGCCAGAAGGGGTACAAGTACATGCGCCTCTGCACCGATCCCGTTTTTCAGAAACGCGCTCTCGAGTTCTACAAACGGCTGGGGTTTTATGAAATTCCTGCCTTTGGCGATGACCCGGACGACATCAGTATGGAAAAACCGCTTTGAGTGTCTCCGCGTCTCAGCCCTGCCGCTCCGTTTTCGGAGCATTTCAAAATCCCTCGAGCGGTCTTCCTGCTGTATAATTTCGATATGCCCAATCTCAGCGGCAAAATGCTTGGAAAAGTCAGCGTGGATATGTTCCTCGCCAAAGGGGGAATGGCGGAAGTGTATCTTGGCACGCATATTACCCTCCACCGCCCCGTAGCGGTCAAACTATTGAAAGCCGATTTGCAGGAAGAACCCGAACTGCGTGAGCGCTTCGAACGCGAGGCGCGGGTGATTGCCATGCTCCGGCATCCCAACATCGTGCAGATTTTCGATTTCGACTCGTACGAGAATCAGCCCTATCTGGTGATGGAGTACGTACCGGGCGCATCCCTGGGCGCATACCTGCGCGAACTGCACAAACGCAACGAACGCCTCGACCTGACACAAGTCCGCGAACTGCTCAAAAAAATTGCCGCCGCCCTCACCTACGCCCATCAGAACAACGTCATCCACCGCGATGTCAAGCCCGCCAATATTTTGCTCACTTCGCGCACCTCGCCTGTGGCAGTGGACAAGCCCCTCCCGGAAGATGTGGAACCGATTCTGACCGATTTTGGATTGGTGCGCCTCATCCAATCGAACACTCACACCAGCACCGGCACCATCACCGGTACGCCCGCCTACATGAGCCCCGAACAAGCGCGCGGCGAGCGCGCAGACTCGCGCACCGACGTGTACTCGCTCGGCGTCACCGTGTACGAAATGCTGGCGGGACGCGTCCCCTTTGAAGCCGATTCCACCCTGACCGTCCTCCACATGCAGATTTATGACCCGCCGCCGCCCATCAGAGGACTTTCTCCCGCACTGCAGGAAGTCATCAATCGCGCCCTCGCCAAAGACCCCGCCGAACGCTTCCAGACTCCGCTCGAATTTTCCGAAGCATTCGAATCCGCGCTCACCCGCATCGCCGAATCCGAAACCATGAACGTACGGTCTGCCATCAGCAAGTCCATTACTGTGACGCGGAAAAACTTCGAAATGGCGCTTCAAAAAAAGAACAGCAAAAAGTTCGTTTCTCCGCTCCTCGTCGCTGCAGTAGCGCTTGTCCTCATCGTTGGCATATTGGCAATCATGCCCAGCAAACAAACGCCGCTGCCTACACAAGCGCCGTCAGTTCCCACTGAAATGCAAGCGCATACCTCTGATCCCACCCCGCCGGCGGAAGTTCCGCCCCCGGCAGCGCCCGCCGCACCCGTTGGCTTGCTTCGTTTTCAGGATGGCTCCGCGCCAGCCGACCAGGTCATCTTCTCCTCCAACAGCCTGCCGCTTCCGCCGCAAGGCGCTCATTATGAAGCCTGGTTGGTCGCCGATGACAGCGAGACCTTGTTCAGCATTGGCGTCATTGAATTCAACCCAGAGAACAACGCCTTCCTCACCTTTGTTGATCCTGACGGACGCAACCTGCTCGCCCTTTATCACGGCATACAAATCACCATCGAACCCAACCCCGATAACAACCCCAACCCATCCAACGACACTGCCTTTCTTGCGCTTCTGCCGCATGGCGGTTTTGCGCATGTCCGGCACCTGCTCTCCGCGTTCAGTTCCGCCCCCAACCAGACGCCCTTTGTGCGCGGCTTGCTCAGAGACTCGGAACTTCTGAACAGCCTCGCCCAAGACTTGCTCTCTGCCTTTGAAGCGGGCGACGAAGACAATGTCCGCCTGCAAACGGAGAAAATGCTAAACCTCATTGTCGGCTCGCAAAGCCCCGACTATAAAGATTGGAACGGGGACGGCACAATTGACGACGCCGGCGACGGTTACGGCTTGCTCCTAAACGGCAGCAACAACGGTTACATTCAGGGAACCTTCTCGCACGCCAACCTCTCATCCCAATCCCCAGACGCCACAGAGAACATGCTGGCTCACGGCGAACACGTCAAGATTGCGGCAGAAAACGTCAGCGGGTGGACGGCTCAATTGCGGGACCAGTTAATGGTCGTAGCGGGAAGCGGCTCGTTATCCGAAGCCGAAAGCGCCATTCGCCAGTCAGTCGTCCTTGCCAATCAAATCCTCAACGGCGTGGATGTCAACGGCAGCGAATCCATCGAGGCAATCCCCGGTGAAGGCGGCGCCCTCACCGCCTATGAACACGCCTATTACATGGCAGATATTTCCATAAAGCCTTGACAATGCCAAATGCCAACAGGGAGTGTTGCAAGGTTTCCCGTCCATGTATAATCATGGCATGCGGACAAAACAACCCAATTCCAAAATGTGTTTCATTTGCGGTCTTGAAAACCCGGTCGGTTTGCACCTGCACATCTATGAAACCGAACCCGGCGTAGTTGAGACCACCTATACAGCGCCGGAGCATTTTCAAGGATACCCCGGTGTGCTGCATGGCGGCATCGTTGGCGCCATCATTGACGAAATCTCCGGCAGAGCGCACATGGGCAGCGATCCTCAAAACCCGCGTTTCATGTTCACCGCCAAACTCGAAGTGAAATACCGCAAGAACGTGCCAGTGGGCAAACCGCTCAAAATCATCGGCAGGGCGGGAAAGGCAAAAGCCAGGTCTGCCGAAGCGTGGGCTGGCATCTACGATGCGGAAAGCGGCGAACTGCTCGCCGAAGGCAGCACCCTGCTCATCAACGTCCCCGAAGAACAGTTTGACCGCTCACGGCTGAACGAATTGGGATGGAAAGTGTATCCCGATTACTCTTTACCCTAACCCTTTGAGAGAGGGGTTTCTTTTCCCCTTGGGGAAGATACGGGGATAAGACATTTTCCCTGTTACGTTTCTCCCGCCTCCTGCAACATATTATCGTGCGCACAACACAACAGGAGGACCGCCTCCCTTTCATGTTTCAAACCATCGAACCCACCTCCGACGAGCATCTGGCGCAGCAAGCGCGCAGCGACAAAGCCGCCTTCGCCGAACTCTACCGCCGCCATGTGACGCGCGTCTACCGCTACCACCTCGTCCGCACCGGAAATGTCCGCGATGCAGAAGACCTGACCTCGGAGACCTTCTTGGCTGTGCTGGAGGGTATCCGCTCGTTTCGCGGAGACGGTCTCTTCACGGCGTGGCTGATGGGAATTGCTTCCAGACGCCGCGCCCTGCTTTTTCGCAGACGCCGGCCCGAGGTCCCGATTGAGGCGGCGCTTCACATCCCGACCTCGGGACTCTCTCCTGAATCCGAGGCGTCGCTTCGTCTGCAGCTGGAATCGGTCTCGCAGGCGCTGCGTCAGATCAAACGCGAGCGCGCTGAAATCATCGCTTTGTGCCTATTTGCAGGGCTGACCTGCGCCGAAGCCGCGCAGACTTTGAAGAAAAGCGAAGCCGCCGTCAAAATGTCGCTCTCACGCGGACTGCGCGACCTGCGGGAGCGTACCTCCCTCAAGTTGGAGGTGGAATCATGACCGACAAGAATTTTCTCCCGCCCGAAGACCGCCGCCTGGCTGACCAACTCGAGTCGCTTGCGAACCGCATCGCGCCACGCACGGACTTCGAACGGGAACTGGAGAAACGACTCATGCAATCGCAAACTCCCGAATCCCAAAAGGGATTTTTTGCCCAGGCTCTGCCGGCGCTCGGCTGGACAGTGGGGCTGATTCTGCTGGCTGTGGTTTTGAACTTTGCCATCCGCACGGTGGTTCCACCCCAGCCCGCAGCCGAAGGCATAGCCACGCTCGAGGCAACTCCCGAACCCATCATTGTCAGCGAAACCATCTTCCCGCCCAGCGAAGAGACCTATGACCTGCACGGCACGCCGCTTGTGTTGAAAACCAATCTGCCAAATGGACCTGCCTCAGCCTTCGTGTTCAACTACCAGCCCGAACAACACGCCACGCTCGAAGACGCCCGCGCCCTCGCCGCGCAATTCGGCATGGACGGCGCAGTGTATCGGATACGCGGTGATACCATCGGACTGTATCCTAGAGACTATCTCATTGTGGACGGGGATCAATGGCTGCACGTCCGCTCCGACCAGTACTTCCAATACTATCCCGATTACCCGCGTTACGTTTCGTCCATCAATGCCGCGCAGCCTCCCGCGAATGCGGAAACTGTGATTGACGAATTCCTGAAATCGCACGGCTTCGACTTCGATTACCGACTGCTGCCCAGCGAAATCTACGGCGGCTACGTCGCCGCGCCGCTCACGCCCGACGGCAGCCTCATCTGCTACGAGTACTTCAAATGTGCGGGCTTGCATTTCCAGTTGGATGAGCAGGGCATCCTCTACGTAGACGGCATCCTGCCGAACTATGAAGTCATCGGAGAGTATGGAATCATCAGCGCGGAGGAAGCCCTTCAGAAATTCCTGAATTCAAACGGCGGCGCAGGCGTGTTGGAGGGGATGCATCCGCCCACGCCTCCCATCCCGACCTGGGTGCGGGCGAGGTCCCTCGACACGACTCTGACCCTCTACGGCTACCTCGCCTCCGTCCCCTCGGCGGAGGGCGGCGCGCCGCTCGTCACGCTGGACGGAATCCGCGTCACGGGCAGCACCGAAAACATCCCACCAGAATACAGCCCCACCTTCGTTGAAGCGAGGGGGCAACTCCACGAGGAGAATGGCGTCAAAACCTTCGCGCTCGAATCGTGGAAAGCCTATGACGGTTATGAAGAAGGTCTGCTCGGCACCATCAGCCAGCAAAACGGACAGGTCGTCTTGAACACAGTGGAGGGCTTCGTCTTCACCTTGCCCGATATTCCCGCCGATTTGCCCCTGCCGCTGGATAACGCCTTCGTCATCGGCGTGCCTCAAGGCGAGACTTTCGAGTGGAAGTCCATTGACCAGCGCAACGTCATGGGCGGAGGCGGCGCCGGCGGAGGCGGACTCGGCTTCTACAAACTGAATCTCACGGGTACGCCCGTCCCCTTCCCCACACCTACACCACAGATATTCGGGGGCGGTGGTGGCGGAGGCGGCGCGACCTACACTGTCCAAGCGGGCGATACATGCCGCAGCATTGCCGATGCGTTCAACATCCCTGTCGAAGAATTGATGGCAGTCAATAATTTGCCATCCGATTGTTCCACCTTGCAAATCGATCAGCAACTGATCATTCCGGGCGTCAGCGCGCCGCAGAAAGTGGAAGGCGTGCGCGGGTTGATGACCATCACCATCTACAAACAAGCCGACGGCAGTCAACGCGTGGAGTATGGCTTCATCAACAACTCCTCCCCCTTCCCTTACCTGACGCTGGAAGGCGAAAACCTGGAAGCATTGCAGGCATACCAGAATCGCCCTGTGGATGTGTGGGGCATGGTAGAGACCAACGAAGCCGGTCAGCCTGTGCTGAAGGTGGAACGCTACGAAATCCCCTTCCCCGATTTGCAATTCCAAATTCTGCGCGGCACACAGACGTTCATCACGCTGAACGGGCAGCCTGCAACGCTATTCACCACCACCGACGGCAAAGCCTACATCCAACTCACTCCTGACGGCGGCGTGGATGTCTCAACCGTTGGCAATCTCGACGATCCGATTGAAATCGAAGCCTTGATTATCCCCGGCGAATCCTTTGGCGGCTACCCCGTCCTGCGCATCTTCGCCGCGCAAATGGCGGACAGCCCTCAACCGTTACAGGTCACTGCCGACCAGATTTACACGGTGGATTTGGCGGCGGCAGGCGAATATGTCCCGCCGACGATGACCATCGAGCGCGTTGAACTGGTCTACTACATGCCCGATCCGCGCTACCATGTCGGCGAATTCGAACCCGACCACCTCACCCTCCAACCCGCGTGGCTGTTCACCGGTCACTACAGCGACGGGACGGCGTTTTTCATCCTTGTGCAGGCGCTGAAGCAGGAATTCCTATTGCCTGAGATTGCGCCGTACACGCAGCCGGGGTAAGTACAGGGGACACAGGCGGGCAAGTAAACAAGTACACAAGTAAACACGTACACAGGTAGACAGGTACATAGGGAGGCAAGAACTTGTTTACCTGTGTACTTTATTTACGTGTGTACTTATTTACCCGTGTACGTTTATAATTGCTTCGTCACATGGAGGCGCCATGATCACCAACTACCATCGCCCGCAGACCCTCGACGAAGCCCTCGCGCTTCTCTCCCAACCGAACACCGTCCCCCTCGGCGGCGGGACGCTTCTTTCCCACGCTTCGCCTGATCCCGTTTCCGTGGTGGATTTACAAGCCTTGGGCTTGAACTACCTCCGCCCCAAAGGGAATACCCTCGAAATCGGCGCGACGGTCACGCTCCAGCAATTGCTCGAATCGGAATATTGTCCGCCCGCGCTGAAGACTGCCATCAAACTGGAAGCGCCGTTGAACTTGCGAAACACCGCAACGGTGGCTGGGACGCTGGTCACGTGCGATGGGCGTTCCACGTTTGCGTGCGCGATGCTGGCGTTGGATGCAAAGTTGTCAGTCGTCAGTGATCAGTTATCAGTGATCGGTATTGGCGAGTTTCTTCCCTTGCGCCCGCGTGGATTGATTACTCAGATTGTTATTCCTCTCAATGTCCACTTCGCTTTTGAATACGTGGCGCGGACTCCCTCCGACAAGCCCATCGTCTGCGCCGCGCTCACGCAATGGAATTCGGGACGCACGCGGCTGGCGCTCGGCGGATGGGGCAAGTCCCCCTCGCTGGCGATGGACGGCGACTTGCCCCCCTCTCCCAGTGGAAGAGGGAACGAGGGTGAGGGTTTGACTGCCGCTGCGCGCAACGCCTGTCACGAAGCGGCGGATGAATTCGCCAGCGCGGAATATAGAATGGACGTTGCCGCAATATTGGCAAAGAGATGTCTGGCGGGCATCCCGATAAATCCGTGAAGTTCTTTCCACTTTCTACTTTCCAGCCTTCTCCCTCCCGAAAGGTATCCCATGTCCAAATCCTTCAAACTCCTCCAGGAACAAATCGTCCCCGAACTGAACGCCACCGTCCGCTACTACGTCCACAAACGGACAGGCGCGCGCCTGCTCTCGGTCATCAACGACGACGAAAACAAGGTCTTCTCCATCAACTTCCGCACACCCCTGCATGACTCAACCGGCGTGGCGCACATCATCGAACATTCCGTGCTGAACGGCTCGGAAAAGTACCCCGTCAAAGAGCCGTTTGTGGAATTGCTCAAAGGTTCGCTGGCGACCTTCATCAACGCCTTCACTTATCCCGACAAGACCTGCTACCCCGTCGCCAGCCAAAACGTGCAAGACTTCTACAACCTGATTGACGTGTACATGGACGCCGTCCTCCACCCGCTCATCTCGGAACAGACGCTGATGCAGGAAGGCTGGCACTACGAACTGGAAGACCCATCCCAGCCGCTAAATTACAAAGGCGTGGTCTTCAACGAAATGAAAGGCGCGTACTCCTCCCCCGAAGGCGTGCTGGAAACAAAAATCATCAACTCGCTCTTCCCCAAACACGTCTATGGTGTGGATTCCGGCGGCGACCCGCGTCACATCCCCGAACTGACCTACGAGAACTTCAAAGCCTTCCACGAAAAATACTACCATCCCTCCAACGCCTTCATCTTCTTCTACGGGAACGACGCCCCGGAAAAACGCCTCAAACTCATGGAAGGCTATCTCAAACCGTACAAAAAATTGCGCGTCAAATCGCAAATTCCGCTCAAGAAGCCGTTCAAGCGTCCGAAAAAAGTGCAATACGCTTACGACGCCGGTCAAGATGCCGACATCAAAAAGAAACACTACCTCACCGTCAACTGGGTGCTGCCTGAAACATCCGACCCGGTGATGAACCTCAGTCTGCGCATCCTCGCCCACATCCTCATCGGCACGTCCGCCTCACCGCTCAAAAAAGCGCTGCTCGACTCCGGTCTTGGCGAAGACCTGACGGGTCTCGGACTCGAAGCCGACATACGTCAGATGATCTTCTCCACCGGGCTCAAAGGCACGCGCGCCCGCGACGCGAAGAAAATCGAAACGCTCATCTTCGACACGCTCGAACGCCTCGTCCGCGAAGGCATTGACCCCGATATGACCGCCGCCGCGCTCAACACAGTCGAATTTCGCCTGCGCGAAAACAACACCGGCTCCTTCCCGCGCGGCATTGCGCTCATGCTGCGCGCCCTCAGCACCTGGCTCTACGACGACGACCCTTTCAAACTGCTCGCCTTTGAAGCGCCGCTCGAAGCCATCAAATCACGCCTCGCCAACGACGGGCGCTACTTCGAGAAACTCATCGAGACATATCTCCTGAACAACCCGCATCGAACCACGCTGCGCCTCATACCGGACCCGCAGCTGGGTCGCCGTTTCGAGGAAGAGGAGAAAACCCGACTGGCGCAAGTCCGCGAATCGTTGACGGAGGAACAGCTCGCGCAGATTGCGGAAAACACCCGTCAACTCAAGAAGCGGCAGGAGACTCCCGACTCGCCCGAAGCGCTCGCCAAACTTCCCAGCCTCAAACTCGAAGAACTCGACAAGCAAAGCAAGAACATTCCCATCGAAGTGACGGAGGCGCAAGAGACCAAAGTCTTGTATCATGACCTGTTCACCAACGGCATCGTCTATCTCGACCTTGGGTTCGACCTGCACGCTCTGCCCAAAGACCTTCTGCCGCTGACGGAAATCTTCGGACGCGCCCTGCTCGAAATGGGCACCGAAACCGAAGATTACGTCAAACTCGCCCAGCGCATCGGAAAAAGCACCGGCGGAATCCGAGGCGAATCGGTCGCCGCAACCGTTTTCGGGTCCAGAGAGAGCGTGACGAAGTTGTTCCTGCGCGGCAAAGCGACGGTGGGACAGGCGTCCGAACTGTTGAACATCCTGCGCGACATCCTGCTCACGACAAAGTTCGACAACAAGGAGCGCTTCAAGCAAATCGTCCTCGAAGAAAAGGCGGGGATGGAAACCATGCTGATTCCGAGGGGACACATCTTCACCAACAAGCGGCTGAACGCGCAATTCAGCGAGGCGGGCTGGGCGCAAGACCAGATGAGCGGCATCGGCTATTTGTTCGCCCTGCGCGCGCTGGAAAAGGAAATCGAAAAGAATTGGTCTGCCGTGCTGGCGAAACTGGAGGCGATGCGCGAGGCGCTGGTCAACCGCAAGGCGCTGTTGTGCAACGTCACGCTCGACGCCACAAACTGGAACGCATTCAAACCGCAACTGGATGACTTCCTCGGCGCTCTGCCGCTCAAAGACTTTCACCCTTCGAGTTTCGATTTTCGACCTGCCCCTCAAAAGGAAGGCTTGGTCATCCCGGCGCAAGTCAATTACGTGGGCAAGGGCGCGAACTTGTACGACGTGGGTTATGAGCTGGACGGTTCCGCTCTCGTTGTAAACGGGTACATGCAAATGGCATACCTGTGGGAAAAAATCCGCGTGCAGGGAGGCGCCTACGGCGGCTTTTCCTCGTTCGATGACGCTTCCGGCGTGTTCGCCTTCCTTTCCTACCGCGACCCCAACATCGCCTCGACGCTCGAAAACTACGACAAAGCCGGCGCGTTCTTGAAGAGCCTCGATTCCTCCCGCCTGACCGACAAGGAGTTGACCAAAGCCATCATCGCCGCCATCGGCGACCTGGACGCCTACCAACTGCCCGACGCCAAGGGCTACACTTCGATGATGCGTTATCTCACCGGGCGCACGGACGAAATGCGGCAGGAAATTCGCGAAGAGGTGCTTTCGACCAACGGCGAGGATTTCATCGCTTTTGGCGAAGTGTTGGAAAAAGCCGCACAATCCGATGCAGTGGCGGTGATGGGCTCGCAGAGCGCGCTGGAAGAGGCGGGTGTCGGGTTGAAGGTGACGAAGGTTTTGTAAGCAAGTCAAGGGTCGAAGGTCAAAAGTCAGACGCTTGACCTTTGACTTTCGACGATTAGGAGCTCTCCATGCATCTCACCCTCCACATCAACGGCATTGATCACGAACTCGAAGTCCCCGCGCACACCACGCTGCTGGCGGCATTGCGCGGACTGGGCTTTCACGGCGTCAAATTTGGCGATGAGCACGGCTTGACCGGCGCGGATACCCTCCTGCTGGATGGCAAACCCGTGAACGCCGGTTCGCTGCTCGCGGCGCAGGCGGAAGGTCACAAGATTGCCACCATCGAAGCGCTTGGCGAACATCCCGAACAGGGATGGAAGCAAACAGGCGGGCTTCATCCCCTGCAAAAAGCCTTCGTCGAATCGGGCGCGATCCAGTGCGGCTACTGCACGCCCGCGCAGATTCTCGCGGCGAAGGCATTGCTCGATAAAAATCCCAACCCAAGCGAAGCGGAAGTCCGTGAGGCGATTGCCGGCGTGTTGTGCCGCTGCACGGGGTATCTCAAGCCGGTGCAGGCGGTGATGAAAGCGGCGGCGGAACTTCGCGGAGAAGTGAGCAGTGATCAGTTATCAGTGGGCAGTGGGCAGTTACCTGTTCAAACCGATACGCCGCCAGGCGAGAAATTGATTGCGGATGACTGGTCACTGACCGCTACCAAAATTGCTCCCAAAGTAATTCTCGCCCCTCAAACCGAACAATGGCAAACGGTGGGCAAGCCCGAGGTCAAGGTGGATGCGGTCAAGCTCGTGCAGGGCAAGCCCGCCTTCGCGGCAGACCTCGAAAAGCGCGGACTGCTCCACGCCAAAGTCCTGCGTTCGCCGCACGCCCACGCGCGCATCAAACGCATTGACGCCAGCAAAGCGCGCGCGCTCGAAGGAGTCGCCGCCGTGCTGACCTGGCAGGACATCCCGCGCGTCGTCTATTCCACCGCCGGGCAGTCCGACCCGATACCGGGTCCGCTCGATACGTTCTCGCTCGACAACAAAGTCCGCTTCGTGGGCGACCGCGTGGCGTTCGTCGCGGCGGAGACGCCCGAAATCGCGGAGCAGGCGCTTTCGCTCATCGAAGTCGAATACGAAGTCCTGCCCGCGATTCTCGATTCGCGCGAAGCGCTCGATAACCCCGTGAAGATTCACGACGAACCCGAATACGTCAACTTCGCCGACTCCAACCCCGAGAAAAATCTCGCCGCGCACATCCGCATTGACATCGGCGACGTGGAAAAGGGATTCGCCGAAGCGGATGAAATCTTCGAGGCTGAGTATGAAGTACCGAAGGTTCAGCAGGCGCACATCGAGCCGCACGTCTGTGTGACGTATTGGGATGAGGACGACCGCCTCGTCATCCGGACCTCGACTCAGGTCCCGTTTCATGTGAGGCGTCAACTCGCCCCCGTGCTGGGGCTGCCCATCAAGCGCATCCGCGTCATCAAGCCGCGCATCGGCGGCGGATTCGGCGGCAAGCAGGAAGTGCTGATGGAAGACGTCGCCGCGCACCTGACGATTGCCACAGGACGCCCCGTCATGTACGAGTACACGCGCGAGGAGGAGTTTACGGCGGCGCGCTCGCGTCACCCGATGCGAATCAAAATGAAGACCGGCGTCAAGCGCGACGGCACCATCACCGCCAACGCCATGTATGCACTTTCGGACACGGGCGCCTACGGCTGTCACGCGCTGACCGTGACCGGCAACACGGGTCACAAAGCAATGGCGCTCTACGTCGGCGACGGCGAGTATCGCAAGAGTCCCAACATCCGCTTTTACGCGGACGTGGTGTACACCAACACGCCGCCCGCCGGGGCATATCGCGGCTACGGTGTGCCGCAGGGATTCTGGCCCCTCGAGCGCCACATGGAAAAGATCGCGCGGGCGATGGGCTTCGACCCGATTGAATTCCGCTTGAAGAACGCCATCCGCCCTGGCGAGTATCATCCTTTCAGCACGGCATGGAACGAAGGACGCGAGCCGCGCCCGGAAATCATCCACACGGTGGGGTTGGAGCAATGCGTGGCGCAGGGCAAAGCCGCGATTGGATGGGATGAGAAGTTTGGGAATGAGGCGTGGCACAACCCGTCAAAAGTCGAAAGTCGAAAGTCGGGCGGCGCGACCCTTGACTTGCGACCTTCGACCCGACGGGGCATCGGCGTCGCATTCGTCATGCAAGGCACCGCCATCCCCTACCTGGACATGGGCGGGGCTTCGATCAAGATGAACGATGACGGCTCGTTCAATCTGCTCGTCGGCGCGACCGACCTCGGCACAGGCTCGGACACGGTCTTGGCTCAGATGGCAGCCGAAGTGCTGGGCGTGCCGCTGGAGGACATCCTCGTTTACTCCTCCGACACCGACTTCACGCCGTTCGATAAAGGCGCGTATGCCTCTTCCACCACCTACATTTCCGGCACAGCCGTCGTCAAAGCCGCGCAGATTTGCGCCGAGCGCATCAAACTCCGCGCCGCGAAGATGCTGAATACACAGGTAGACAGGTATACAGGTACACAGGTGAAGGCGGAGGAGATTCGGCTGGCTGATCGCAAGGCGTATGCTCCTGATGGGAGAAGCGTTACTCTCGCCGAAATCGCCCTCGACACGCTCCACCACAACAACCAGGAACAAATCATGGGCGTGGCAAGTTACGTCTCGCCTTCCTCCCCGCCGCCCTTCGCGGCGCAGTTCGCCGAGGTGACCGTGGACACGGAAACCGGTCAGGTCACGGTGGATAAACTGGTCATGGCAGTCGATTCGGGCGTCATCGTCAATCCGCTCACCGCCTCCGGTCAAATCGAGGGCGGGATGACTCAAGCCCTCGGCTATGCCGTCTGCGAAGAGATGACCTGGGACGAGCGGGGGCTCATCCGTCAGCGCGACTTCGACCGCTACCACATCTTCCGCGCCGACGAAATGCCCGAACTGCAAACCATCTTCGTGGAAACGTTCGAGCCGAGTCACCCGTTTGGGGTCAAGGCGGTGGCGGAAATCCCGATGGACGGCGTCGCCCCGGCGGTTGGCAATGCCGTGCTGGACGCGGTGGGCGTCAACGTGGACGATAATCCCATCACGCCGGAGAAGGTGTGGCGGGCGATAAAGGGAAAATAAGCTTCGAGTATCTCAGAGCCATTCTATCCGGTTGCGTCCCTTGCTCTTGGCGGCGTACAGCGCCTGGTCGGCGCGGAAGAAGAGTCTTTCGAAGGTATCCCCCCGCTGGTAATCAGAGCCGCCAAACGAGCAGGTCACGCGCAAGCCGTTCACAAAAACCTGGCTTTCAATGTTGCGGCGCAGGCGTTCGATAGTCTGAATGTGAGCGGCAGTGTTGCCATCCTGAAGCAGGATGACAAATTCTTCGCCGCCCCAGCGCCCTATCAGGTCGCGCTCCCGCAAGCAGCCTTTGAATAAAGCGACTGTTTCGCGCAGGATGGCGTCGCCTGTATCGTGACCGTAGGTATCATTGATAAGTTTGAAGAAATCAAGATCAGCCACTACCAGCCCCAGCTGGATGCTGGGTTCGGTCATGCGTTTTTCAATCATCTGGCTGAGGGCGCGGCGGTTGGGAACGCCGGTCAGCGGGTCGAGATAAGCCAGGGTTTCCACATGGAGCGCGCGGTTTTGGGTTTCTATCAAGTCGTCTTTGGCTTTCGCAAGGATGAGCGTGATGAAGGCTACCGCTATCAGGCGCGTTTCCAGCCGGAAAAATTCACGCAGAATCTCATCGGAAAATCCGGAAAACAGCGGCAGGGTGACCAGTAAAAACAGGACAATTTGCCCTATGCAAATCCACAAGGCTATTCGACGCTCGAAGAAAATATAAACCAAGATGAAACCAATGGCGCTGGACCAAAAAACGGCTTGGATTTCGCCAGACCAATTGCCCAGTTCATGCGATGAAGGGTTATATAGAAGATAGATATACTTGCTAAGCAAAAAAGCAAAGTTGACCAAAATGATGAACCGCTCGATCCAGCGCAGCGGAATGTTGGGGTTGAGCAAGCCGATGCCGGCAATCACCAAACCTACCAGCAATCCGCCGTAAATAACGCGCCAGAAAAAAATATCGAAGTGCAGCAGCCAGGTCCAGGTGATGACCGGCAGGCTCAGGAGGACTGCCCACAGGTAAGCGTGTCGTTTGAATTTATTCTGTTTCCGAAAGACAGTGCGCAAACCAGCAGGGGACGGAACGGCAGGGCGGGAAAATTTCATTTCACTTCATCTCTCTCCATTAGTTTGACGAGCCGCTCGATCATCTGTACCAAAATTTCATTGGGTAAGGTACAATCATTTCGATGGTCATGGTCATTATTCTTTCTGAAGCGGCTCTTCCCGAAAGTATATACCAAGTTACGTCCGAAAAAAATGTGGAGGCGCTGAGGACAAAATAACCAAAAGGAACGCCATGCTCCCCCTCAAAGATACCATTCCATCCCGCTCCTTTCCGATTGTCAATTGGACGCTGATTGCCGCCAACGTGCTTGCTTTTTTGTGGCTGGCAGACGCCGGCGCAGGCAGCGAAAGGCTGGTCGCCTCTTTTGCGCTGATCCCCAAACGCTTCCTGCTGGACCTCGCCAACCCCTACGAATATCTGACGTTATTCACCTCCATGTTCATGCACGGCGGCTGGGCGCACCTGTTCAGCAACATGCTGGCGCTCTACATCTTCGGCGATAACGTGGAAGACCGCATGGGAAGCGGACGTTATCTGCTGTTCTATCTGCTCTCCGGCGCAGCCGCCGCCTTTGTTCACATTTTCTTCAACCCTCTTTCGCCCGTTCCCACCATAGGCGCGAGCGGCGCGATCAGCGGCGTGCTTGCCGCTTACCTGATCTTTTTCCCCACCGCGCGAGTCATTACCCTGATTCCCGTCTTCTTCCTGCCGTGGTTTGTGGAAATCCCCGCCCTGTTCTACCTGGGAATGTGGTTCTTCTCTCAATTGTTCAACGGACTGTTTTCCGTGATGGCGGGCGTCCAAGCCTTCGGCGGCGTCGCCTGGTGGGCGCACGTGGGCGGATTTGCGGCAGGACTCTTCCTGGCGCCCTTCTTTGCCCGCCGCCGTTACGTCCGCCGCATCTACATTGACGAGTATTATCCCTGGTAATCTCACATAGGAGACTTTCATGGACTTTGTATCCCTCATCTGGCTGTTCTTCGTCATCTCCTCGCTTCAACCCGTCATTCGTCAGCGCATGTTGGACATGGCGCGTCAGCGATTGCTTCAACAATTGGAACAGAAACGGAAGAGCCGCGTCATCGTCCTCATCCACCGCCAGGAAACGTTGAGCCTGCTCGGCTTCCCCTTGGTGCGCTACATCAACATTGAAGACTCCGAAGCCGTGCTGCGCGCCATCAAGATGACCGACAACGACGTGCCGATCGACCTCATCCTGCACACGCCCGGCGGATTGGTGCTTGCTGCCGAGCAGATTGCCCTCGCGCTGCGCAAACACCCCGCCAAGGTGACGGTCTTCGTGCCGCATTACGCCATGTCGGGCGGGACGCTCATCGCCCTCGCCGCTGACCAAATCGTCATGGACGAGAACGCGGTTCTCGGTCCGGTGGACCCGCAGCTGGGTCAGCATCCCGCCGCGTCCATCCTCAAAGTCCTCGAACGCAAACCCATCGCCGAGATTGACGACGAGACGCTCATCATGGCAGACATCGCCGAAAAAGCCATCCGCCAGGTCAAACGCACGGTGAGCGAACTTTTGCAGGACAAAATGCCCGCCGAAAAAGCCGACCAACTTGCCACTACGCTTGCCAGCGGCACATGGACGCACGATTACCCCATCACGGTCACAGAGGCGCAGGGACTGGGCTTGCCGGTCAGCACAGACATGCCGGCGGAGATTTATCAAATCATGGCGCTCTACCCGCAAACCGCCCAGCGCCGCCCCTCCGTGGAATACATCCCCGCCCCGCGCACGAGGAATTAAAAACGCTTATGTCAACCCCTATCCACGTCATCGGACACGTCAACCCGGATACCGACTCCATCGCCTCCGCCATGGGCTACGCCTGGCTGCTGCGCGAACGCGATAAAGTCAATGCCGTCGCGGCGCGCGCCGGCGCGCTCAACCCGCAAACATCCTGGGTACTGAAAACCCTCGGGCTCGAACCGCCCCTCCTGCTCACCGACGCCTCGCCGCGCTTCGAGTCCGTCATGCAGCGGCTCGACAGCCTCCCCCCCGACGCCCAACTCGGCGCAGCCTGGACCCTCGCCAGCAAAACCGGCGGACTCGCCCCCATCGTCAACGCGGACGGCAAGCCCTACGGTCTCATCAACGGCTTGAGCCTGTTCAAATACTTCACCGAAACCCTCGGTCCGCGCCCCGGCGACACCACCGTGCGCGAGATGATGTCCGCGCCCTGCCGCGAAGCCGCCGATACCTCCGTTCCCCAATACAAAGCCGGCGCCCACATCCGCGACTCGCTCAACCGCATCCTGCGCGACGCCTACGACGATTACTGGGTGGTGGACGAAAACGGTCTCTACCTCGGCATTGCCCGCCAGCGCGACCTGCTCAACCCGCCGCGCCTCAAAATCATCCTCGTGGATCACAACGAACCGCGTCAGGCGCTCGCCTCGCTCGAAGAAGCCGAACTGCTCGAAATCCTCGACCATCACCGCCTCGGCAACCCGCACACGCATACGCCGATTCGTTTTACGGTGGACATCGTCGGCTCGACCTCCACCCTCGTCAGCGAACAGACCGCCGAAGCGGGACTCTCCATGCCCCCTGCCCTCGCGGGCGCGCTTCTCGCTGGACTTTTAGCGGATACCCTCATCCTGACCTCTCCCACCACCACGCCGCGCGACAAGGAAGCCGCACAGCGGCTTGCCCGCTGGGCGTTCGTCAGCGGAGGTCCCCTCAAAGGCGAGACCATCGAATCCTTCGGCAAGGCAGTCTTGAGCGCCGGCGCGGGACTCTCCAACCGCAAAGCGGAGGACGTGGTCAGCACCGACATCAAGCCCTACGAAGCGGGTGGATTCAAGTTCGCCATTGCCCAGGCGGAAGTGACCGACCTCCTGCAACTCGCCGAGCATCTCGCACCGCTCACGCAAGCCCTCGACGACTTGCGCGACAAGCGCGGGCTCGACTTTGCCATGCTGCTCGTCACCGACGTAGTGCGCGGCTCTAGCCGCCTGCTGCTCTCCTCCAACCCGCCGCCCATCCTCAACGACCTGCCCTACCCGCCCCTCCCCGACGGCACCCGCGACGCCCCCGGCGTGGTTTCGAGGAAGAAGCAATTACTGCCAGTAGTGTTGGGCCTGCTGGAAAGATAGCTGCGCTATCGAATAGAATTTATTCAATGTCATCCCTCTACCAAGCCCTCTCCGAACTGGAAAAGAAGAACGAAGCCGCCGCGCTTTGCACGGTGGTGAAAAGCGAAGGCTCCACGCCGCGGCATGTGGGCAGTAAGATGCTCGTCTATCCCGATGGCAAGTTCATCGGCACCATCGGCGGCGGCGATTTGGAACATCGCGTCCTCGATGAGGCATGGATGGCAATCAGCGACGGTCAGCCGCGCCTGCTCAAGTATTCGATGGTGGACCCCAGCCGCGGCGACCCCGGCGTATGCGGCGGGACTGTGGAGGTGTTTGTGGAACCGATTCTTCCCGCTCCCATGATTGTCGTCATCGGCGGAGGACACGTCGGCAAGGCGGTTGTGCATCTCGCCAAGTGGCTGGGATTCCGCGTCGCCGTCAGCGATGACCGCGCGGAGTTCTGCACGCCCGAAGCCGTGCCGGGCGCAGACGCCTACTACCCCTGCCCGATGGCAGAGTTGCCGAATCAACTCAAAGTGACGCGTCAGACATATTTGGTGGTGACCAGCCGAGGGTCCAGCATTGACGCGGCGGGACTGCCGGCGCTGCTCCGCTCGCAGGCGGCGTACATCGGCGTCATCGGTTCGAAACGCCGCTGGCTGACAACGGTCAAAGCGCTGAAAGAGCAGGGAATTCCGGACGAATTGATTCAAAGGGTTCATTCGCCAATCGGTTTGGAACTGAACGCCGAGACGCCCGAGGAGATTGCCGTCAGCATCTTGGCGGAAATTTTGATGGTGCGCGGCAGGGGGACGGGGAAGATGATGAAGGAGGGGAATGAAGTGATCAGTAATCAGTGATCAGTGATCAGTGATCAGTAATCGGTAGGCAGTGAGCAAGTGATTGAGGCGCGAAACGTTTGGATGCCGAATTCGTAGAAAAATAAGACAAACGGTTCTTGACCGGCAAGGCTGATAGGCTATAATCGCAATAACGGACTTCAAAAAGGAGAATATCATGGCGAGAGTTTTTGACGTTATCGAATACCCGAGCGAAATGAAGGGTGAAATCGTCCATCGTTTCCCCGAAACGGGCATCGGCGATTACCGCATCGGCTCGCAGTTGATTGTGCGCGAGTCGCAGGCGGCGGTCTTCTTCCGCGACGGGCAGGCGCTGGATGTGTTCCGCGCCGGACGTCACACGCTGACTACCGCAAACATCCCCCTGCTCATCAATTGGCTCGGCAAATTGTTCAACGAGCGTACGCCCTTCCCGGCAGAGGTGTACTTCGTCTCGATGAAGGAATTTGCCAATGAAAAGTGGGGCACGCCCCAGCCAATCATCGTCCGCAACCCGGGCATGGGGTTGGGCGTGGCGCTCTTGCAAGGCTTTGGCACCTTCTCATTCCAGGTAAAGGACCCCCAGCAATTCGTGACGCAGGTGGTCGGCACACAAGGCGCATACCGCACAGCCGACATCGAAGAACGCCTGAAGACGATGCTGCTTTCCACGCTTCAAGACGTGCTGGGTGAGACAACCGCCGCCAAGAGCGTGGTGGAACTCATCGGGCTGACGGAGGAAGTGGGCGCGGCAGTGCGGGCGAAGGCGCAGGATGACTTCCAGGCGCTGGGGCTGGAATTGAAATCGTTCTACATCGGCAACCTCAAACCGTCCAGCAAGTCGGCGCAGGAACTGCGCGATATGGGCATGCTCGACATGGCAACCTACACCCAACTGCAAGCCGCCGACGCGATGCGCGACGCGGCGCAAAACCCCAGCGGCGGCGCGGGTCTCACCGCAGGCATTGGCGCTGGCATGGGCATCGGCAACCTCATGCAGCAGGCAACCTCCGGCGCGATGCAGCAACAGCAGGGACAGCAATCCGGCGGAGGCGGCGCCGCGGCAAACATCCCCGAAGTGATGACACCCTCCGAAGCGGCGGCAATCCTCAAAGTTTCCGAAGAGGACGTGAAAGCCGCCATCGAAGCCGGCGACCTGAAAGCCAAGAAGCTCGGCAACGCCTACCGCATCAGCAAGGCGGCGCTGGAGGAGTTTTTGAAGGGGTGATTGGTAAGCGGCAAATGGTAAATGGTAAGTGGTAAATGAAAAGAGGAGTCTGGGAACAGGCTCCTCTTTTTGATTGATTTCCACTGCAAAAAATTCACCACAGAGAGAACAGACGTGGCTTTACTGCAAAAAGGTCGTTTACCGCCGAGCCGCAGAGTACGCGGAGATATACAATAATGAAAAAAAACCTGAATTCGGGATAAGACTTTTGAATCGTCCCGAAGGCTTTTGACGCAGCGGGTTCGAGAGCAGAATCAGCCTTCGGGACGCTTATCCCGAACTGAGGCAAAAAACTCTGCGCTCCCCGCGTCTCCGCGATGAGTTTTTACAGTGGTCTCAGGCGTGTACTCATTCGATGTCGCTCAACACATCCGCGACCGAGTTCAACACGTCGCTTGCCAGGACGGACGCGGCAGTACCAAGATCGTCTGCAGCGTAGAGTCCGGCTTGGGCGTGGATCCAGGCTCCGGCGACGGCTGAAGCGTAAGCGTCCAAGCCTTGAGCGCGCAGACCCACAATCAATCCCGCCAGAACGTCGCCTGTGCCGGCGCGGGCAAGGGCAGGCGTAGCGACGGGAATGAGCGTCAGGCGTCCGTCGGGAGCGGCAATCAGCGTGAACGCGCCTTTCAGCACCACCACATGCCCCCACTCTTTCGCATACTTCAATGCGACCGCCTGCCGGTTCTCTTGAATCTCCTCTTTCGACAAGCCGGTCAAAACGGACATTTCGCCGGGATGCGGCGTGAGGATGGAAAGCGGGGGAAGCTTCGACGCCCAGTCCTTGATTTGCGCCAGCAGTTTCAACCCGTCCGCATCAATGACCAGCGGGGGAAGTTTCGCTTCATTCTCGGACTTCGGACTGCTTTCCTGATGAATGAAGCCAATCCGCGCCGGGGCTTTTTTCTGAGCAGACGTGCCTGCAAGCAAATCTTCGAGGAAGACTTTGGTGGTCGCCTCGGTTCCAAAACCGGGACCGAGCAGCAGCGCGCTGGTTTTCTCGAAATTTTTCGCCAGCACATCGGCGGCGGTTTCGGAGATGCGCCCCGCCTCATGCGGAAGCAGAACCCAGGTCGCTTCGGGGAATTGACCCGCCAGCGCGCCATGCAAGGGCGCCGGCACCGCCAGCGTGACCAGCCCTGCGCCGACGCGGTACGCCGCCTCGCCCGCCAGCAAAGCGGCGCCCGTGAAATTGACCGAGCCAGCCGCGATGAGCGCCGTGCCAAACGTCCCCTTGTGCGCTTCGAGCGGACGTTCCGGCAGGAGCGCGGCGACCGACTCCGCTTCGGCAACTTCAGCAGTGACCGCCTGCAGGGATGGCAAATCGGGGGGCAAGCCGATGTCCACAACCTTGAGTTCGCCAACATACTCAAAGGCGGGCAGTCTCACCAGTCCCTGCTTGACCGCCGCCATCGTGACGGTGAGGTCGGCGGGGATGGTTTCCTCTGCAACCTCGCCGCTGTCACAGTCCACGCCGCTGGGACAATCCACAGCGACGACAAGCGGCGCGTTCTCCTCCAGGCTGTCCAACACATCGTTGACTTCCGCGAGCAGTTCCGCGACCTCTTTCTTCAGAGGCAGTTTGACGCCCGTGCCAAGCACGCCATCCAGCAGGACATCCGCCTCTTCGAGGGCATCGGCGAGTTTTCCGAACGCATCTTCGCCGGCAATGACCTCGCCGCCCGCCTGCGTGAAGCGTTTGACGAGCGCATCCTTCTTGCGCTTGACAAGGTAGGCGCGCGCCTTCCAGCCTGCCTCGAGCAGGGCGGTCAATGCCACCAGTGTATCCCCGCCGTTGTTGCCGGGACCCACCAAGCCCACCGCCTCGAGACTGCTTTCATCCGCAAATAAATCGAGGACCACATCCGCCAGTCCCTGACCGGCGTTTTCCATCATCATGTCATAGGTCAAGCCGTTGGAATCGGCTTCTTTTTCAATTGCCTGCATTTGTGCGACGGTAACAAGTTTCATAGTTAATCTCCATTGAGTGCGGGAATTGTACTGCAAGTCCCGCCGCCTTTCACCCACCTCTTATGAAAATTAAACGCCCCACAAATCCTCTGCCACATCATCCAATCCCAACTCAACCAACTTCTCCCGCGTTGGCTTGCCGGTTGCCTCGTCCCAGCCGCGCGCTTCGTAGTACGCAAAAAGCATCCCCTCGATGTCTGGCACAAAACCCGCCGAGCCGCCGTCGGGCAGAGGCGTCAGGAATGCCTTCGGTAGTTTGTCGTTTTGGGCGGTCAGACCGAGGCGATTGTTGATGGCGCGCTTCAGGTTCCATGAGCGTTCGCCAAACCTCATCATCTCCTCCACCGACCAGTCCAGCCCGCAGGCGGCGTTGATGAGGTCCGCTTTTTCCTGCGCGCCCACATTGGCAAAGATGCAACTCACGAGGGCGTTATCCACCGAGCGCCAGTTCTGATGCCGCGCCACGTTGGCGGCTTTCTCCGCCTGCGCATGACGCTCCATGAACTCGATGCCAATCTCCTCGTGCGAATGTCCCCAATCCACAAAGAAATAATCGGACTGATTATGACACGCCCCGCGCGGACTGGTGGCATACGAAAGCGCCATCCCCGAAACCCCGCGCGGATCGTGATACGCCGCCTCGAGTCCATTCACCTGCACGGCTTCCTCTTCCGCGCCGAAATGCGCGCCGAACCGTTTTGCACCCTGCGCCAGCAGATCTCCAAAGCCCTCGCGGGAGCCGGTCATTTGCACCAGCCGCTTGATGACATCCACATCGCCCCATTTCAATTCGATGCCGCCGGTGTCTTCTTTCGTAATCATCCCCGTCTCGTACAAATGAAACGCCAGCCCAATGGTGTTGCTCGTGCTGATGGTGTCCATGCCGTAGCGGTCGCACAACTCGCCCAACTCCACCACCGCCGTCAAATCCGCATTCAGCAGGTTCGCGCCGAAGCCGACCAGCGTCTCGTATTCGGGACCTTTACGCTTCGCCGCCTCGCCGGGCAGTTTCACCACCCGTCCGCAGGCAATCACACATCCCTGACAGGCGCTCTGCCCCGCCAGAATGCTTTCGGTCATCTTCGCGCCGGAGACCTCGTCCACGGCGGGAAACGAGCCGCGCGTGTAATACTTGACCGGCATCGCGCCGAGGTATTCCGCATAATTCGCCGCGCTTGCCGTCCCCAACTCGCGCAGTACCTTCGCTTCGTTATCCTCCCGTAGTTTGCGGTTTGACTCCGAACGCAGCGCCTTGTACTTCGCCAGGTCGAACACGGGGATGTCGCGCTCTCCATGCACTGCCACCGCTTTGAGATTTTTCGCCCCCATCACCGCGCCCAAGCCCGTCCGCCCAGCCATGCGCCCATGGTCGCACATAATGGAGGCGAACAAGACTCCCTTCTCTCCCGCCGGACCAATCACGCAGACTCTCGCAGACGTAACGCCGACCTCTGCCTTGACCTGGTCCTGCACCCGATACGTATCCATGCCCCATAAATGCGCTGCCGGTCGGACCTCGAGCCGGTTCCCGTTTAGCCAAAGATAGACCGGCGCTGACGCCTTTCCTGTGATCCACAACCCGTCGTAGCCGGCTTTCCGCAGTTCGGGACCCCAAAAGCCGCCGATGTTGGATTCCGCCCACAGCCCGGTCGCCGGGCTTTTCCCGCAGACGACAAAACGTCCCGTTGCGGGACCATGGGTGCCGGTCAGAGGACCGGTCATGAAAAGTAAAGGTGCATCCGGCGAAAGCGGGTCCAGAGCGGATGTCAGATGGTCGTAGAGCAGACGGGCGGCGAGAGAAGCGCCGCCCAGGAAATCCCTTTCCCATTCTTTCGGGATGACATACTCTTCAGTTTTTCCTGTTGTGAGGTCAATTTTGAGGATGGGCTGCATAGCATGTGGCAGGACAACATTCATGTTGTCCTACATAATCTCCGTCGTCACTGCCTGCGCCACGCGGACAAAATCCAGCACGGTCGGCACGTTGCGCATCATATAACCCATGCTGCCCTTGACCTTCAACTTGCTGGTCATCATGGCGGTCATGGGATTCAGTTTGCCCGAAAGGATGGCGGTGATGTTGTTATAGGAGGCGGTCAGTGTGAAAGCGGGGTGAGGGTAAGAATCCGGCGCGGGCTGGTATTCGACCTTTCGGCACCTCCCATGCCACAGGTCCAGATAGAACGTGAGTCGCTCCTTGAGATTTCCATCCGGTTCGATGAAGAAGAACAAATCGCCCTCCCAGTTCTTGGCAACCTCCGCATAGCGTTCATCGGAATTCAATTTTTCTTCCAATTCTTTCAACCATTCTGCGCTCGGAAATACAGCCGCCATGTTGCCTCCAAATCATGATGATGCTGCAATTTTACCATTTGAAAAAAACAGCACGAACCTTGCAGAATTACCGAAAATAGTCTATGCTTAAACCACGTCGTAAGGCAATGCAATTGCCTTAACCAATTCCATTCTTTGGAGGAGAAATGAAAAGGCTGTATAACATTCTTGCAGTGGGGATTGTTGCCGTTCTCGTGCTGGCTGCCTGCACAGGAGGCGGCGGCGAGGCAAAACCGGAGACCTTGCTGGACGCGATCAAGCAGCGCGGCTACATCTTGGTCTCCACCGACCCGAACTACGAACCGCAATCGTTCCTCAACACCGACGGTAAACGCCCAGCCGACACCAAATGCCCAGCCGACGCGCTGACCACCGCCGAAATGCAGGGCTTCGACGTTGAAGTCGCCATGGAAGTCGGCAAGGGCTTGGGCGTGGAAACCTGCTTCGCCACCCCCGATTGGGACCTCATCACCGCCGGCAGCTGGGCAGATAAATGGGATGTGAGCATTGGCTCGATGACCATCACCACCAACCGCCAGAAAGTGCTCGATTTCAGCGTGCCGTACTACTATGCGCCGGCTGTGATTGCCGTCCGCGCGGATGCGGGTATCACCTCGCTGGAAGACCTGAACGGTCAGGCGTTGTGCGTTGGCAGCGCCACCACCTACGAGCAATGGCTGAGCGGCGACTTTGAAGGTCTCGGCTTGCCCGAATCGTCCATCTATGCCCAGCCGCCCCAAGTGACCATCGTGCCGCTGCCGACCGATCAGGAATGCGCGCAGGCGATTGCCGCCGGACGTCAGGATTTTGTTGGCTACGTCACCTCGATGACGGTGGTCAACGCCAACATCGCCGCCGGCTTCCCGGTGGTTCAACTTGGCTCGCCGGTCTACTCGGAGGAGCTTGCCGCGGCGTTCGACAAATCTTCCAGCCTGCCCACCGACAGTCTGCGTGAAGAGGTCAACAAGATCTTCACCGCCATGCACAGCGACGGACGCCTCTCGCAATTGTCCATCAAATGGTTTGGCGAAGACCTCACCCAGTCTCCCAAATAGAACCATAATCCACCATGAGGGAGGCGGAATTTTTCCGCCTCCCTGCGTTTTCTGCTGCGAAAGGAACAAAGCGTCATTATGAGCGCAATTATGCATTCCGACCCTGCCCTGCAAAAGACACACGCCGAACTGCTCTACGAGGCGCAGCTGCGCAAATCGCGCCAGTTCAACACGTGGGTGTCTGCCACATGGGGGGGCTTGTTCCTGCTTTTAGTGTATTTATTCAGCGGGCAAAGTTTTCTCGGCTTTCAGGCAATTGCCCTGAACCTGGAATTCATGCAGAAAAACCTTTCCTTTATCGCAGGGGGCGTGTGGCAGACTCTTCTGGTTTCATTTCTTTCCATTTCGCTGGCTATCGTTCTCGCCCTCATCGCTGCGCTGGGACGGCTTTCCAAGTTTCCGCCCTTCTATGCGCTCAGCACGTTCTATGTGTCCCTCATTCGCGGAACGCCCCTCTACCTGCAAATCTTCTTCTTCTTCCTCGCCCTGCCGCAGTTGGGCATCATCCTGACCGGGCTGTTCGCCGGCGTCATTGCGCTGGGATTGAACTACGGCGCCTACATGAGCGAAATCTTCCGCGCCGGGCTCGCATCCGTCGGGCGCGGTCAGCGCGAGGCAGCCATGGCGCTCGGCATGACCCCCTGGCAGACGATGAAACGCATCATCCTGCCGCAAGCGCTCCGCTTCGCCATCCCCCCCATCGGCAACGACTTCATCGCCATGACCAAAGACTCGGCGCTCGTCTCCGCTACCGGCTTCGTTCATGAAATCATGTGGCGCGCCACCCGCGTCGGACGCGCCCAATTCAACAACCTGGAAGCGCTCATCATGGCGGCAGTCTTCTACTGGCTCATGACCATCGTCCTGACCTACATTCAAAGCATCATCGAAGCCCGCCTTGCCAAAGGAGACCGCTAATCATGACGCCCATCGTCAAAATCGAAAACCTTGACAAGTATTTCGGTTTGCTTCACGTGCTGAAGGACATCTCCCTCGAAGTCCAGCCGCGCGAAGTGGTTTGCATCATCGGGCGCAGCGGTTCCGGCAAAAGTACGCTTTTGCGCTGTATCAACTTTCTGGAAGACCCCTCGCGCGGCGTCATCGAAGTGGACGGCATTCGCGTGGAAATCCACAACGGCACCACCCGCGAACACCGTCAGGCAATCCACGACATCCGCCTGCGGACCGGCATGGTCTTTCAGGAATTCAACCTGTTTCCGCACATGAGCGTGCTGGAAAACGTCATCGAGGGACCCGTCACCGTCAAAGGCATGGACCGCAAACAAGCCATCGAACTCGCCGAGCAAAACCTCGACAGCGTCGGCTTGCTCTTCAAAAAAGACGAATACCCCAACCGTCTCTCCGGCGGGCAAAAACAGCGCGTCGCCATCGCCCGCGCCCTCACCATGCAGCCCAAAGTCATGCTCTTCGACGAACCCACCTCCGCCCTCGACCCCGAACTCATCGGCGAAGTGCTCAACGTCATGCAAAAGGTCGCCAAAGACGGCATGACCATGCTGGTCGTCACGCACGAAATGGGCTTCGCCCGCGAAGTGGCAGACCGCGTGCTTGTAATGGCAGACGGTCAAATCATCGAAGAGGCAAAGCCCGAGGTCCTCTTCAGCCAGCCGCAAGACCCGCGCACCAGGGCGCTCATCGAACGCTACCGCTCCGGGGAAAGATAAATGCCGCTTGCCATCACGCGAGACATCAGCCCGCGCTTCAACGAGTGTGAACTCACCCACCTCGAGCGCGCGCCCATTGACGTCGAAAAAGCCCGCGCCCAACACCGCGGCTACGTGAACGCGCTCAAACAATTGGGATGCAGTGTACTGGAACTCCCCGCCGAAGCCGACCTGCCCGACTCGGTCTTTGTCGAAGACACAGCCGTCATCCTGCCCGAGGCGGCGGTTCTTACCCGACCTGGGGCTGATTCGCGCAAACCCGAAGTCGAATCCATCGCCCAAGCCTTATCCCCTCTCGTCAAACTGCTGTCCATCCGCGAACCCGCCACCCTCGATGGCGGCGACGTGCTTGTCGTTGGCAAGCGCATCTTTGTCGGCATGTCCACCCGCAGTAATGAAGAAGCGCTCCTCCAGTTACAGGAACTTCTGGGCGGCTACGGCTACTCCGTCCGCGGCGTCCCTCTTCGCGATTGCCTGCACCTCAAATCTGCCGTCACGCGCGTGAACGACCACACCCTGCTCATCAACAAACATTGGGTGGACACAGCCTTCTTCGCCGATTACAACCTAATCGAAGTGGACCCGTCCGAACCGTACGCGGCAAACTGTCTGCCAATCGGCGATGCAATTATCTTCCCCGCCGCCTTCCCCCAAACCCGCGCCAAACTGGAGACCCTCGGCTGCAAAATCGTCAGCGTGGAAGTGGATGAACTGGCAAAAGCCGAGGGCGCCGTGACTTGCTGCAGTTTGATCCTTCAGTAAACGCCTCCCCCCCAAATGCATCGTTGGTCGGAATTAATTCCGACCAACAAAATATGTGTATTTCCAGTCCTCCCATTTCTCCACCAAACCCGCTTTGACGGGGTTGTTGAGCGTGTACCAGACAATATTTTCGTATTCTTTCTGGTTGCGGATAACATGGTCGTAACTTTCAGCCTGCCAAAACGAGTCGCTTCTCCCCAATGCCTGATTGCAAAACCGCGCCGTGCGACCTTTGAGTAGTTTCAGGGTGTCTGCCAGCGGATAGTTGGCTGTGACTCCCGCGTGCGTTGGTTGGAAGGAGCGCTCTGCCGTATCAATAACCAGATGCACATGGTTGGACATGAGACAATAGGCAATCAGCATATACCGTTCCCCGTCCAGCCGGTGGATTTCCTCGGCGACGATTTGCGCCACGCGCTCATTTGCCAGCCAGCGCGGACTTTCCTCCACACAGCGGTCAAGCCATGAGTCGAAACGCCCGAAGTATTTTTTGTCCAGCTTGTAAAGTTCTCGGTATTGTTGCGCGCCGCTGTATTTGGCGCGGACGATTTGCTTTTCCCGCTCATGTTCCGCCTCCAATGCTTGAAGGATGTGAGCGGGCAGGGAATTTGCCAGCCGAAAGGTGATGAAAAACATTGCGCCCTCGGGATGCCAGTGGGGTAATTTGCGCGTGTAGTAGGACGGAATTAATTCCGTCTTACGCTTGTCATCCTCCATAGTAAAAGCCTCGCTTTCCGTCGGACGGAATGAATCCCGTCTCTACAATTTGCCGGTTGGTCGGAATTTATTCCGTCCCTGCAATCAGCGCGGACGTGTCCGCTTGCGGGTCGGCGCGCGTAGGTCGAAATTAATTTCGACTTACAATCGCTATCTCTTCCTCCGTCAGCCCATACAACTGATACACCAACTGATCAATCTCTCTTTCCAACTCAGACGTGTCCGCCTGCGGGTCGGCGCGCGTGGGTCGAAATTAATTTCGACTTACAATCGCTATCTCTTCCTCCGTCAGCCCATACAACTGATACACCAGCCGGTCTATCTCCCGCTCCAACGCGGACGTGTCCGCCTGCGGGTCGGCGCGCGTAGGTCGAAATTAATTTCGACTTACAATCGCTATCTCTTCCTCCGTCAGCCCATACAACTGGTACACCAGCCGGTCTATCTCCCGCTCCAACTCAGACGTGTCCGCCTGCGGGTCGGCGCGCTTGGCGGCGAGAATGCGCTCAACAAGGTTGATGATTGGTCTCTGCCTGCTTATTTCAACATTTGGTATTGGAAGTTCGTTTAAGTCAGCAATATGCACTTGTGGCATTACTTTTCCAACTTCCTCAGTTGTCTTTTGGTAAACAAAGTTTAGAAGTTTAGAATTGTAAACCCCCAAAACAAACTTGATGTCAAATTTATCATCTATTAGTGAGATGTTATGTACAGAGTTCCTTGTATAGTATTGTTCAGTATCAAGGGTAGCAATCAATCTGTCTGACGTTTGACGGCTAATAATTTTCTCTGGAACTTCAAAAATTTCTCTTTCACGGAGTTGGCAATTGAAAGGTTTACCGTTCGGAGGCTTTGGATTTTGTTCAATGCTCTTATCGTATTTGATATATCTCTGTTCCCAAAATATAGGAGAAAATTTCGTGAATTCTCCACCATCAATTACTTTTTTGTGTATATTTTTGTTGAACTCTTCTTTATTGCCGCTTTTGCTTATAAATAAGTTCTCAGATAATTTGCCTAACAATATTTCAGGGAATGGCATAAATCCAGTGCTTATGCCGTCTCTTATTTGACATATATCTTGTAGTTTTATGCTTTGTTTTTGCACTTTTTCTAGAAGTTTCATCTCACTCGGAGTTAATGTTACGAGAAATCTGCTGGCTCTCATTGTCTTAAACTTATCTTGGTGTATGATGTTCCTAGGAGCTGAGTTTATACCAAAAAATATATGTACTTCTCTAGGCGCCACGGTAAGGTTCCTCTTGATAAGTAGGAGAATGATATTTTCAACAACTGCAGATTCGAACTGCATTTCATCAAGTAACACAATAGAGTGTATCTGTGCCTTATCAAGGATAAAATTACGAATTGCATGATAACGTGAATTTCGAAGTATAGGAGAAGGAACAATAAAACAATTAATGGCATTGTTCTTAATTAGGTTTATGCTTTTTTCAATAAATAAATTGAAGATGTTTACTTTTCCATCCGCACTCTCAAATAGTTTTTTATATGTTCTTATTTCTTCAATGCTTATTTGCCGCCCATCTAGGTACGGCGGATTACCAATCACCACATCAAACCCGCCATTCTGGTGAAAGACTTCCGAAAAATAAATTTCAAAATCGAACTGCGCCCGTCCGTTCGTCAGTTGGTCAATCAGGCGGTCAATTTGGGCTTTGAGTTGCTGCTTTCGGGCAGGCTGAGTCTCGTTGAAATAGAGCGGCTTCAGGCGTTCCAGTTCGGCAAACAAAGCGTGGTTGAACAGGTCTTTTTCCACGCCCAGCAGCGAATTGCCGCACACAATCTTGTAATCCAGGTTGGGCAGGGGCTTGATATTTTGGGGGTCGTCTTCATCCACCACCAGCGAGAGCCACAGGCGCAGTTTGGCAATCTCCACCGCGCCGGGGTCAATATCCACGCCGTAGAGCGAGTTTTCGATGCAGGCGCGCTTGAAGTGGTATGCCCCCCTCGTTCCCACCCCCCTGCCCTCACGGGCATCCCCCCATTTTCCCTGAAAATGGGGGGACCGAGGGGGGTAGTACACCGCCAGCGCCAGCCGCGCCTTGACGATTTCGTTCATCATCCCCACCGGAAACGCGCCGCTGCCCGCCGCCGGGTCGCACACTTTGATTTCTGCCAGGGCACGGTCAAGGCGGGCGGCGTTGTTGCGAATCGATTCGGGCATTTGGAAGGAATACGTCTCCGTCTCCCGTCCCGCCGCTATCACCTGCTCGTCATGTTCCCGAATCTGCTCGCCGCGCAGGATGAGCGTTTCAATCTCCGCTTTGGTTGGCAAGCCGAGATTCGCCAATTCAGCCTCCGAATACTCGACTATCGCATTCGCGCCGCTTTCCCCGCCTGAACCTTGAATCCTGGAACTTGAAACTTCAGAATACAGATACTGAATCAAACTCTGCTGGCACATGTAATGGACGATTTCGCGCGGGGTGTAATACACGCCGTACTGCTTGTTGAACTTGCTCTCCTCGCCCTTCTTGCCGCTGCGCAATGCCTGCAAATACGCCTCGTAATTATCGGGGCGAATGGCGTTGAACTTCTCATACGCCTTGCCGAGCAATTCGGGGTCAATCGCCACTTCCTTCTCGAACGGCTCGTCTTCCTTCACCGTGAAGTTATAGCGGTCGAACACGTCCAGAATGCCGTCGCCCGTGTCGCCTTCGCGCGTCTTGTGCGTGTTCGAGAACAACTCATTCGGCAGCAGCAGGTCGGTGTGAACCCAATCGTAATTGTTGAGCGGGTCGAACAAGCCGCCGTTCAGGAACGGGATTTTGCAATTGAAGCGGCTGTAATAATGGTCATCGTGACTGCGGTCAATGCGCAATGCCTCGTAAAACAGCGGTTCGAGAATATCGTTGAAGAAATTCCGATAATCGCCGTGCCGCTTCTCGAACAACTCGCGCAAAAAGCGCTTCGAGCCTGCGCCCCACGCCGCGTCACGCGGCACGCCAAACCAGCCCTTCTTTTGCAGATAATACAGGAAGATAATCTGACCGAGCAGTTTCTTCGCCAGATTGACGGTATCCACGCCCTTCGCTTCAAAATCGGACCTCGCGGCGGGGTTCGCCTCGACGGCTTGGTCCAACGCCTCTTTCGTCCGCACGAACAGGTCGCGGTACTTCTCGAAGAACTCCTTCGTCACCTTCTCGATGTTGAACGCCTCTTCCAACTGCGCCAGGCTGGGCTTGTGTTCGTCATCTTCCAGCAGGGGGACGAAGCGGCTCTGGGCGGTGTGACTCTTCTCGTTGACGCCCACCAAAAACGACCAGCGGCGGGCGGGTGTGAACTCCTCTTTGACCTTCGCTCCCTCCTCGATGCGGTACTCCATCTTGACCAGCGAAAAGCGCCAATCTTCCGCATTGGGCGAGACGAAAGCCACCAGCGCGGCGTCTTTCATATCGCGCTGCAAATACCACGCCACGAAGTTGCGCTGCATGGTGCGGGCGCGCTCGATGGAGGTCTCGCGCTTGAGATGGACGATGAACAGCATGACCTCGTTCTTTTCGGTCACATATTTGCCCACGCGCTCCATCTTCTCGACGTAATCCTGAAACTTTTCGGGGATGCGCGACCCCTGGTTGACGCGCGCCCCTTCGGCGTCGAATCCGTTCAATAGTTCACGCAGGAAGCGGATGTAACGTTCGCGCTCGAAGGGCGCTTCAAAGGTCTGCTGGATGAGTTGGATGGCTTGTTGTCGGTTCATAATTCCTTTGCCCCTTTCTTCAAATCCGAACTGTGATTTAGGGGAAGGCGGTGGAGGGGGGTTATTCTCCCGCCAGATACATGGATAAAATCACCTCGCGCTTGCCGCTGGAACGCGGGTTTTGCTCGGCAAAGTGGCTCTCCAGCAATCTTGGCGGGATGGCGGTTTGCAGCGCCGCTAGCGCCTTGAGCGGGTTTGCCGCCTGATTGCCCAGCGCTTTGAGCGCCTTCAGCGCCCGCCCGGTGGTTTCTTTGGGCAAACTGCCCGCCTCCAGCCGCGCCATCACCGTTTGGACGTACTCTTCCTGCTCATCGGTCAAGGACTGCGTGTTGCGGAAAACCGCCTTCAGCAGTTTGAGAACCTGATAGGCGCTGTCCCTGCCGCGGCGCGGGAGACCCTCGTTCTCTTCTTCGGTCGTAGCATTCAGGAAGGCTTGCTTGTTTTTCTCCAGCAGGTCGAAAAAGCCTGCGGGGAGTTTTTGCCGCGGCACATCGGGCGCGCACTCCAGCAATTGCGCGGCGGTGAGGAAATCCAACTCCACGCTTTCGACATCGGGCGCGGCGAGGAAGAATTTCTGCACCTTCCCGCGGCGGAAGTAAGTTGCCAGCACGCCCTCGACCGTCCTTCGGGCGCCCTCTCCCTGCAGGAGAGGGGCTGGGGTGAGCGCCGAGCGCGCCTTCTTCGGCAGCCGCTTGATTTTCTCGAACAGTTCGGGCTGCCCATCGCGCACCGCCTTGATGACGTTGAGATACTTCAACTCGCTGTTTTCGGTCTCGTCTTCGCCGGTCAGGGTCTTGCGCGAAATCAAACGGTCGAACAACTCGTGCGAGCCAATCGGTTCGCCTTCGGTCAGCAGTGCCGCGTCGCCGCCCAGCAGTGTCAGGAAGGCGTTAATCTTGGCTTCGGCGGCTTCCTTCAATTTGATTTCATCGTTTGCCTGCTGAGTCGGGAAGAAGTTGAAGGTGTAAATCGTGTCGAACTTCGTATCCACGCGATTGATGCGCCCCACACGCTGCATCATGCGGATCGGGTTCCAGGGAATATCGTAGTTGATGACCACGTTGGAGCGGTGCAGGTTCACGCCTTCGGAAAGGACTTCGGTGGAAATCAGAATGCGATAATCATCGCGGGGATGACGCGCCTTGGCGTCGAAGTTTTGAATCACTGCCCGGCGCGCCGCCTCGCTCGAACCGCCCGTGAAGCATAAAGCCGCATTGGGGAAAATTTGATTGACATGTTGGGTCAAATACTCCGCTGTTTCTTTCGATTCGGTGAAGAGAATCGGTTTTCCCTGCCGCAGCAGCGGGTTGGTTTTCAATTGATCCAGCAGGGTTAGCAGTTTGGGGTCGCGGTCAACCGTCTGCCAGGCGCGTTGTATCCGCCGCAGAATCTCCAGGTCGCTGCGCAAATCGTGAATGAACGCATTCGTGAACTCGCTGGCATCATGCCGTTCGGCTTTGCCCTCGTCAATCAGCCGCTGCACGGCGGCATCGTCATCGCTTTCGAGCGCCTCGAAAATTTTGTGGATGTGCTTTTTGCTCACATACACATTGCCCTTTTCGTACTCGGCAATGAACATTTCGTAGGAGCGGATGAAACGCTCAATCGAATTGCGGAAGGCAAAGAAACTGCTCTCCAGCCGTTTGACCAGCAGGATTTTCATGAACTTGCCCATGTTGCGCTGCGATTGTTCTTCCAACTGGTCGAGACCCTCCTTGAGGTACAAGAGCGGCGTGTAACGGGCGTAGGTGAATTTTTGTGAGATAAGTTCGATGGTCTCGGTGAAAATCGCATCTTCCCGCTCGTTCAGTTCGTAATACAGCGGCTGGGGATTGGCGACTTCGGGGAATTTCAGCCCCTGGGTTTGCAAATCCTGCGCGAAGTAGCGAACAATCTCGCTGCGCGTGCGCCGCACCATCAGGTATTTCAAGACCTTTTCGCGTATTTCGCGGGCGTTTTCGCGCACTGCCTGCAAGTATTCGGCGTAATCCTTTTGGCGGTCCAGCCCTTTGAGGCGCTTTTGCAGTTTGCCGAAGAACGCTTCCAAGTCGGGCAAATTGGGTATCGTACTTTTGCGCGCGCTTTGAAATAACTTCAGTTGGCTGAGAATGTCTTTGGGCGAATTGTTGTAGGGCGTGGCTGTGACCAGAATCACGCGCTTGCCGCGGCAAATTTGCGCCAGTTTCTCGTAGGTGACGTTGGTCTCGGTGCGGAAGCGATGCGCCTCGTCAATGATGACGTTGGCGTATTTTTCCGTTCCTTTTTTGAGAACCGCGTCCAGATTGCCGATGGATTCAAAATCAGCCGCGCGCACGCCAAAATCCACAAAGGCGTTGTGCCACGAGCCAGGGTTCTCGGCGTCCAGCAGCGCCGGGGGCGCAATCACCAGCGTCCGCCCGTCCAATTGTCCCGCCAGCAGCGTGGCGATGTAGGTCTTGCCCAACCCCACCACATCCGAAATAAACACGCCGCCATATTCTTCCAGAATCTTTTTGGCGTTCAACACAGCTTGCTGCTGATATTCCAGTTTCAAAAAACCTTCCGGCAGATAGTCGGCAAATATATCTTCCGCGCGGTTCAATTCGTCTTTGAAGTATTCATACAGCAGTTTCAAGTACAGGTGATAGGGCGGGATGTCCGAATTGAGCCAGGTGCGTGTTTCGATGGTTTGGACGTATTTCTCGCTCAGTTCCACCGCGTCTTTCCAGAGCGTCTCGAACTTGTCTCTGGCAAATTTGTAATCGGCGCTGTTTTTGAGCTCCACGTTGAATTCCAGGTTATCCACCAACCCCGATTGGGTCAGATTGCTGGAGCCGGTAATTACCCGCCCCAAATCGCGGTCGCCTTCCTGGAAGGTAACGATATACACTTTGGCGTGAATGTTCTGCGAGGGATAGGCGCGAATTTCGAGTTTGCCGCTGCGAATCCATTCGATGAATTTCATCACGCCTTGTTCCACATTATGAGTATCCAGCGAATCTTCGAGCTCTTGGGCAACCTGTTCTTCAATCGCCTGTTTGGCTTCGGCGTGAGAAAGGAGCAGTTCCATCTGGCGCTCTTCCCTGGCTCTGACCGTCATCACGTAGGTTTTCGCATCCGTGCCAATGCCCACCAGAATGCGGATTTTTTCGGTATTTTCCAGCGCGGGGTAAACGGCATAAAAACCGCTGGTGAAAAAATAACCCACCAGCGCATCAAAAAAACGCGCGTCTTTGATGAGCGCGTGAAACCTGTCTTTGAGTGTTTGGTTGGCTTCGTTGGTGATGAAGGTCAGGTCAGTGGTCATGCTGTGAACGCCTCCGCGCCGAAATTATAGCATGGCAAACTAAAGACCTCCGCCCCCCTCGAAGGTCTACTCACCAATTACCAATTACCAATTACCACCTACCGCTCACTCCCCTCCCCTCACTCCCCCGTCGGCGTCCAGATATTCTTCACCTGCGTCGCCTCATGCAGGAACTCGTGACCTTCGCCCTGCTCGCGGGACATCCAATCGCGGGGCAAGCCGTAGTTGACCCACGTCCGCTTCATGTTGGCGGCGGACTCGTACTCCACCCAGTAACTGCCCTCCGCCGTGCCAAAGTACCAGACCGCGTCCACGTCTTCGTGTTGGACGAGAGTCTTGGTCAGGTGGTCGCGGTCGCCGGTGACGATGTTGACCACGCCGCCAGGCACATCGGACGTATCCAATACCTGATAGAAGTCCGTTGCTGAGAGCGGGTGTTTCTGGCTGGGAATCATCACCACCGTGTTGCCGCGCGCAATCGCAGGCGCCATCAGCGAGACAAATCCCAACAGCGGATATTCGTCGGGGCAGGCAATGCCGATGACGCCCACAGGCTCGTTGACTGCCACCGTGATTCCGCGCAACGTGGTCTCCTGCACCGTGCCGCCGTATTTGTCCGCCCAGGCTGCGTAGGTGAACAGCCGCTCTACCGCCGCGTCCACTTCGGCTTGCGCGGACTTCTTCGTGCGCCCGGTCATCTCGACAATGCGCTCGACAAACTCGGCGTTGCGCGCGTCCAGATTTTCGGCGATGAAATACAGAATCTGCGAACGGTTGTAGCCGTGACGCATCGCCCAGCCCGAAGTCCGCGCTTTGTGCGCCGCTTCGACCGCGTCGCGGATGTCCTTGCGGTTGCCGTCGCCGACCTGCCCGACGATTTTTCCGTCCGCGCCGATGACCGTCAGCGTGTACTGCCCATCGGGGCGCACCTGCTTGCCGCCGATGTACATCTTCGGGGTGCGGTCAATTCGGGGGAGATGATGCCCATTTGCCCGACCCGTTTCAGGTCTGGCGGGATGCGGGGGAATGTGTTCGCCCCACGCCGGTCGAGTAGACGAAGTCGTATCGAGACCCAAATCGGGACGCGGTCTCTCCGTCCATTTCGGTCGGACGTATTCGAAGAGTCCTTCGCGTCCGCCTTCGCGCCCGTAGCCCGACTCGCGATAGCCGCCGAAGCCCGAAGCCGCGTCGAACAGATTGGTGGAATTGACCCACACCGAACCCGCCTTGAGTTTGCTGGCAACGTCGAGCGCGAGATTGATGTTATCGCTCCACACGCTCGCGGCGAGACCGTAGCGTGTGTTGTTCGCCAGTTCAATGGCTTCGGCGGGCGTGCGGAAAGTGAGCGAGACCAGCACGGGTCCGAAGATTTCTTCCTGCACGGTCGCGGCGGCGGGATCGAGACCCGTGATGAGCGTGGGCTTGTAAAACAGCCCTTTTTCGGGCAGCGCGATGTTCGGCTGATAGCACTCGCCGCCTTCGGCAATGCCCGTCTTCACCCAGCCGTCAATCGTCTCCCATTGTGTTTTGTCCACGATGGCGCCCATGTCAATCGCCTTGTCGAGCGGGTCGCCCACGCGCAGGTGTTCCATGCGCCGCTTGAGTTTTTGGATGAAGCGCTCCGCGACGTTTTCCTGGACGATGAGCCTTGATCCCGCGCAGCAGACTTGACCCTGATTGAACCAAATCGCATCCACCACGCCTTCAACGGCTCCGTCCAAATCAGCATCTTCGAACACGATGAAGGGACTCTTGCCCCCCAACTCCAGCGACAGTTTTTTGCCCGACCCCGCCGTCTGCCTGCGTAGGATTCGCCCAACATCCGTCGAGCCTGTGAACGCGACTTTGTCCACGTCGGGATGGGTGACAATCATCGAACCCGCGCTGCTCGAACCCGTGACGATGTTGACCACGCCGGGCGGCAGCCCCGCTTCGGCGACGATTTCCGCAAACAGCAGCGCGCTCAGCCGCGTGTACGATGCGGGCTTCAAGACGACCGTGTTGCCCATGGCGATGGCGGGCGCAATCTTCCATGCCAACATGAGCAGCGGGAAATTCCAGGGGATGATTTGCCCGACCACGCCGACGGGCTGGTAATCGCGCAGTTCGGTTTCCATCAGTTGCGCCCAGCCCGCGTAGTAGTAGAAGTGACGCGCCAGCAGCGGCACGTCAATATCGCGCGATTCGCGGATGGGCTTGCCATTATCCATGCTCTCCAACACTGCCAGCAAGCGCGCATGTTTCTGGATGTTGCGGGCGATGGCGTACATGTAGCGGGCGCGGACGACGCCGGGGGTTTGGCTCCACGTCTCGAAGGCGGCGCGGGCGGCGGCGACAGCGTTATCCACTTCCTTTTTGCCTGCCTGCACCGTCTCGGCAAGCAGTTCGCCCGTGGCGGGGTTGTAGGAAGGGTAATACTTCGCCCCTTTGGGCGTCACCCATTCGTTGTTGATGAAGAGTCCGAACTTGCGTCCGTGCTCGTCCAGCCAGGCATGCACGGCGGATGGCGACTCGGGCGCGGGTCCGTATTCGAGGGTTTTGAAGAGGTCGAGTAAGGTGGACATATAAACTCCAATTCTTTCCGCTGGTCGAGTAGGGTCGAGTAGCAAAGCATACCGAGACCCGTATCGAGACCAGAACGTTTCATGTAATTTTTCGGTTTGTAGTTATCCGTTGGTCTCGGTACGCCCCGGCTTGCACGGGGCTACTCGACCAACGCTTATTTCCGCTGGTCGAGTAGGGTCGAGTAGCGAAGCATACCGAGACCCGTATCGAGACCAGAACGTTTCATGTAATTTTCTGTTTTCAAGTTATTGTTGGTCTC
>JACRPQ010000008.1 GCA_016223135.1 Chloroflexota bacterium
GGCGCTTGCACTATAATACCCAGCGACCACACAGCTCGTTAGGTTATAAAACTCCGGCAGCCTTTGCTGCCCAGTACACTACCCAATTTCAACCTGCTCTGTCTCTCATTCCAGTTGGACACAAAAACTAAAGCAGGTCAGAACCCAATGCTTTTAGCGGGAAATAGATGATAATGCTTTGCAAGCCTACCCCGAAGATGAAAAATACAACCGTTATCAACCATGCAATAAAATTTTTACTTGTATCGCCCATGAAATACGACAATATAATTCTGTGCGCTTGAGGTAATACTATCAAACTGGAAACAACGGAAGCAACGATTGAGGCAACTGCGGCTTTGTTCAACCAATTTTCCAACTGTAAAACTTCATACGGATTATAAAATTCAGGCAGATTTTCATCATCCATCAAAAAAACAAAATCAGTTTTGTCTTCATCGTTTTCGCATTCGGTATCTTCATGCTCTAAAATAGGCGCATTTTGTGGAGGAAGTTCGCCAAGTCTTTCTTGTAAAATCTCTTGAATGACACTGAATGCATCTTCTGACCATTTCGTGCGGTCATTCTTTTGCCAGATTTCAACCAGTTCATCAGTTTCTTTCGATTTGAAATTGTTGTAAATTTGCTTGCGAAGGCTGTTACTCATTGGTCACCCCTTCAAGTTTATCTTTGTAATTCAAGTCAGTTTCCACAATCATATACAAACCTAACGAAACACCTTTTAGAACAAGCCAGTAAATAATGCCCCGAATCAAAATACTCGCCAAATCCACAATAAGGCTGAAAGTATAAACAGGGTTTTGGCTTAACATCTCCATAAAATTGGGTTGACCAAAACGCGTTGGCATGGTTTGCGTCATGTACAAACTTTGAAATTGGATAAACCTTGCTCCCACATACAAAACTTGAGAGACAAGAGCAATCCACGCAAAAATATTTGCTGCTGATGCGATGTTCATTAACCTGCCATGCTTGTTCGTGATAAAGTCTTCTCCAGTGTTATCGGTCATACAATCTCCCTGTTTAGATTTTGTTAGAAAGTTGTGCAGGACAAGCGCCTAACGAATCTGTCGAAAAAGTCCTTTTTTCAAAACCGCGCTGTTGGGTGGAGCGGGAGTATGAAGAAAAATTCCACCAGCGGGAGTTGAACTCCTTGCAGCGCCGCCCACTTGGGGCTGGCGCCGGTTTCTGCGGCGTAGGCGGGAGGCGTTTCTTGAAACGGTGTGTTGGCTTGTTTTTTGTCATCCAGAACCATGTAGTTTTACGACTCGCTTGAATGAGTATGCCGATGATGTAAATCGGGCATGTGGTGATGGGCGTGAGCTAATTTATTGTGTTTATGAACGTGCGAATGTTTCTTGATACTTATGCCTCCATGATCGTGGTCGTGATGTCCATCATCGTGAATGTGCGCATGTTCGTGAATTGTCATTTCATGAACATGGTCATGCTCATGTTCTTCGCTCACTAAAAATAGTGTCCCTGTAACCATGAGCGGAAGGGCAAGAATAAACACCCAACCTGGAAATTCTCGAAATACAAGAAAAGATAATATCATGCCAGCCAGCGGCGCAGAACTAAACAATGCACTTGTGCGAGCCGCTCCAATACCACGCATGGCGTGAATAAACAATACAATGCTTGCTCCATAACTTAAACTGCCCAATATCAGTGCGCCTAAAACAACTTCCCAGGCGGGGAGTTGTTTTCCTAAAACCAATGCCATTCCTAATGAAAAACTTCCCGCTCCCAAGCCTTTGATAGTGACAATTGTTATTGGGTCTTTTGCAGAAATGTTTCGAGTAAAGTTGTTATCAATTCCCCAAAGGACACAAGCGGCGATAATGCCCAATGCGCCCAAAGACACCCCCCATTCCGCATTTGGATTTACTGAAAGAAAAATACTCGCAAGAGTGATTAGTGCAATTGCCCACCATGCACGATGACTGATTGATTCCTTGAAAGCGAAAAATGCAATAAGAGTTGTTGCCACGCCTTCAAAACTTAAGAGCAGGGATGCTGTTGCGGCGGGTGTGTTTTGCAAGCTGAAAAGCAAGGTAATTGGAGCGGCAATGCCGCCAGCAATAATTGCTCCCGCCAACCATAAATAATCAGGCTTCTTAATTTGCGCTTCGCTATCCAGCCCCTTCTGATTCATACGTTGAAATAGTTTTACGCCAAATAGACCAATGCCGCTGCCAAGATACAAAAATGCCGCAAGCGGAATCGGTTCAACTTCACCTAAAAGCAACTTTGCAAGCGGCGCACTTGCGCCAAACAAAAGAGCGGCAATTAAGGCTTGAATAACTGACGGAATGTGACTTCGATTCATAAAACACTGATTTTCCTTACCGATGTTATGCGAGGGGCAAGTCGACGAATCTGTCAAAAAACTCCCTTTTTTCAAAGCCACGCCGCCATGCGGAGCGGTCCTTCTGGCTGTGGTGGGATTATACCCCCGCCATTTTCCCGTTTGGGATGGCTAATTCAACCTCCCGAAGGCATGGATTTTGCCGATATTGTGAACCATTGCGTACAATCTCCACTGCACATCCACCTTGGGCTTGGTGCGGAGCGTAAAGCGGTTCATGCGCTTGTGGAAACAGATGTTGGCAGAGACCGCTCGACAATTTTCAGCCGCCCGGCGTAGATTTTCCTGCCGGGCGGCGGTCGATCTTTATGATGAGGGCGCTTTCATTCGACATAGTGCGCCTGATGACTGTCTCAGGGCGCTCGTGGCGACTTGGTTTCTGAGAACGCTTTGTTCGGCGGCTTTATGAACTCAAGACTCTTTGCCTGAAAAAAGAACACCACAATCAACACGCTAAATTTTTACACACAATTGAATCTTTTGCAATAAATCCATTGCCTCATGGTCTTAGTTGAAAATCTTGTGCGTCCAATACGATTGTTTCACCCCACTTGTCGATCACTTCGAATCTATTTTGGTCAAGCCATTTTATCTCAAGGTCGCAAGCGTCACGAACTCGATAGACTCCTTCTTTGGTTTCTTGCCCATAAGTAATATCCAAACGAGTTGAGCAATCACAAGTTGCGCCACAACTAGTGCTAACCACATGCACAATAATAGTGCCATCAGGATTTGACTCTGAATGCAAGACCGTGCCTGCGCTATTTGACATTCCAACACCCAAATAAATACCAAGTGCTATTTGTGCCCCAAAAGATAAACACCACAACAAAATCACTACGCCAAAAATTATAGCAATTATGCGAGTAACAAACTTGAATGGAAACTTGTTCTTATTCTGATTTGATTGATTCTGCTCTGAATTCATTTATTTTCCCTTGTCGATAACCTCGCTACATGAAAAATCAAGCAGGCTGATAACAACATTATTGAAGGAGCACATTCTTTCTTTACCAGCCGCCGAACGGTTGGTTTTAGCGGCAGCGGCGGGACGGGCAAGACTCCTTCGCCTACACTCAACTCCGCTGGCTCGCGGCGCATACCCTCAGCGGCGAAGCCGCTGTCCGCTGCAAACGGTGTTGGGCGCATTCTTTATGACCAGTCGCTTTGGATTTCTTGAATAATCCTTCTCCACGGCAACATTATTTCCTCGACGGTGTTCATCCACTCAACATAAGCCTCCACTTCTGGAGATAGATGGAGACGCTTTAGTAAGAATTCTCGCCTTTCAATGGAATTCCGAATCCTTCTGCGCTCATGGCGATACAACAAGATTCCGTCAAGCAAATTCATCCACACTTTTTTTGACAGGTAAGGATAAGGTGGTATCTTGCCGCCAATGTGGTTTAACTTCTTCACATTCTTGTAAACAGGTTTAGCAAAGTCAATCCTGTGCTTGTAAAAAAATCTTTTTGCTAAATTGTACCCACTTTCATCGAGTGCGATCCAAAAAAGTGTATTTGGAGATGCTTGTTCTACCTTAAGAAGCGGTAGCTTAATAACAGCATCTAGGTAATCCATGGGAAATAGAAAGTCAAGAATCAAGAAAGGCGCAAGGTTTAATGCTTTCTCTGCTTCGGCATTTCTGCTGATTAGGTCTAGGCTATTGTAACTATAATGTACAAAAGCACCACAAACATACAATATCTCGTTTGCATCTTCCCTGCCACTGACAAGGGTAACCGAAGTGGGATAAGGTCCGCTCATTCCTATTAATTCAGCGCCCAACGGCAAGGCTCAGGCGCAGCGGCGGGGCAGGCAAGACACCTTTGCAAACCAGAGCGATTGCTGGCGAGGCGCCCCGTACCCTCAGCGGCGCAGCCGCTGTCGCCTGCAGCCAGTGTTGGGTGCTTCCTGAATGATGGTAGAGATGGCTGCTACCTTGGAATTTCAATTTGCCATATAGCTCCTGCAAATCGTTCTCCAATTTCCGGAAAATAAATGGTCATTGTCCTTGACGTATTGGGAAGGGGAAGCATGTCACCAACCCCTCCGCATTTATCGTTTTTTAATTTGTAACCCCATTCCCACTTGATGGACTCGCCCGCGTTTAGCGATTGTGATTCTATATAACTATCTCTGTCACACCAACCAATGCTTGTCCAAACATACAAACGCTCGCCCGTATCGAGTGCTACATAAGATTCATCTCCCCCGAACTTTGGAATAATTATTCTCTGTCCAGATGTGTTTGTTAGAACGTACTTGATAGTGATTAGTGGGGCATAATCAGGGAAGGTCGGATTACCACAATCAGCTAAACACACAACAGAGGCTTTTAGACTTAACCCATTGCCATAGGCAGTATCGCCGTCTGATAGTATTTGTTTCGGGGAAGTCGTAGCTTGAACGATCGTGGGGGATGGAAGATTAGACGTTGGGCTCGGATTAACCGGTAATTGTGAAATCGGTGTAGAGAAAGTTCCGCAACCCAAATCTTGACCCGATACTTGTTCTACTGATATTGGGACATGAACACGATAGCTTCCCGATTTGTTGTTAGCGATTATGCTCCCCCTCCATGTCTGCTCCGTCCATCTGAGAACAAATTCCATGTTTGTCCCGGGAGGAGCGCTTAATTTATGGCTTTTGCTTACATTCCTATACTGCCCATATTTTGCAGTCACGCTTCCCTCAATGATTTCATATCCTATTTGCAGCTCGACAGCTCCTTCAATATTGGTTGAGAACGAACGTTCAGAAACTTGTTCGCTTTCCGATTTACCGCCACAGTTGTTGATGCGAATGGTTTCAGTAAAGCTTACAGTTTCACTGCTACTTTCAATCACCTGAATACCCTGATCGGGTTGGATTGAAACTGCTTGCGTTGCTGGTGCACTGCAACCACTGAGTAGCACTAGCACAATCGATACATCAATTGTCCTGAAAGAGATGTGTTTTTTCATGGCACACCCGTTTTGTTAGGCGTAGCACCCAACTATTGCTTATACGGACGTCCGTATAATTCCTTTTAGCTGGAAACTTCCATCTAATCCCCCAAATCGTTTGGGCGCTTAGACAGAATGGGTTAAAACCAGATGAGTAGATTATATGACCCTCTTTCCCAATAGGTCAATACCTATAATACACCCAAGTTCTGCAAAGAGGCGGCTTAGCCGTCAACCCCCCTCTGGACACTTGACCACCGCCGCTTACCACTTGCCCACTCGCTCATCGCCCACTGATAACTGGTCACTGATAACTGGTAACTGATAACTGCTCACTGCTCACTGATCACTGAATTACTTCCCCTTCTTCCAACTTGCCAACCTGCCAACCTTCAACTATAATCCCCCCGCTCAACTGCCAGAAAAAGCGAGCCCCCTTCGCGCACTGCAGGAAACACAAGATATAAAGAAACAAATAAGGAGAAAGACCCATGCCCCCACATCCAAAACGCAAACACTCCAAGAGCCGCCGCGACAATCGCCGCGCTCACGACGCACTTCAACCCCGCAACCTCACCCTCTGCTCCAACTGCGGTTCCATGCGCCTTCCCCACACCGTCTGCCCCAACTGCGGCTACTACGAAGGACGCGAAGTCGTCGAAGTCAAAAAAGAAAAGAAACAAAGCGAATAACCCCCCAGCCGCCGACGGGTCGTGACCAAAACGACCCGTTTGTGTTTAAAATATCCAAAAGGAAATTCTCCTGGCGACCTGACAGTTTCAAATGGAACGCTGAAAAACGCAATCAACGTTCCTCCGCGTCCCAAAACAAAAGAGCCGGGTGGCTGGAAATTCTCCACCGTACAAATTTTGGACAAAGATCGTTCCCAGCGCGGATGTCGCGGATTTTGCGGATGACGCAGATGTTTCCTGAAAAAATCCGCGCAATCTGCCAGCATAATTCGTGTTGAATACGGCTTTCTCATTATCGCTCGACGGAATCAATTTTTGTACACGGATCGCACGGATGATACGGAATTCCCCGTGAAATCCGTGTACAAAGAAGGCTCGCATCCAGACTTTGAGAAAACCATATCGTGTTGAAGGTTTGACCTTGTACACTGCCAAAAGATCACAAACTTCGTGACCTTTATGTCCTTCGTGGATAAAAAATTTTTTTCATCCTGCCTGTCTTGGAGACCCCATGCCCCTCAATCCCCAAACCACAGCCTTCATCTTCCCCGGCCAAGGCTCACAAGCCGTTGGCATGGGCAAAGAACTCGCCGAAACCTACCCTCTTGCCCGCCAACTCTTCGACCAGGCAGACGCCCTCCTCGGCTTCCCCCTCTCCCAGCTCATGTGGAACGGACCCAAAGAAGAACTCGACGACACCCTCCACACCCAACCCGCCCTCTACCTCCACTCCATCGCCGCCTGGACCGTCTTCACGCATCTCTATCCTGACTTCAAACCTGCCGCCCTCGCCGGTCACTCCCTCGGTGAACTCTCTGCCCTCACCGCCGCCGGCGCCCTTCCCTTCGAAGCCGGGCTCCAACTCGTCCGCACTCGCGGCGAACTCATGAAACGCGCGGGCAAACAAAACCCCGGCGGCATGGCAGCCATCCTCGGCTTGGACATCCCCACCCTCGACCAAATCTGCGCCCAAGCCAGCGCCGCCGGTGAAACCGTTCAGGTCGCCAACGACAACTGCCCCGGCCAGGTCGTCATCTCCGGGCACAAACCCGCCCTCGAACGCGCCATCGAACTTGCCAAAACCGCCGGCGCCAAGCGCGCCCTGCCCCTCGCCGTCAGCATCGCCGCCCATTCCCCCCTCATGGATGCCATCCAGCAGGAATGGAACGCCGCTGTGGATGCCTGCCCCCTGCGCGACCCCCTCATCCCCATCATCGGCAACGTCCATGCCAGCCTGCTCCGCACCGCCGGCGACCTGCGCGCCGACCTCAAAGCCCAAATGCAATCCCGCGTCCGCTGGACCGAATCGGTGCAGACCATGCTTGGGATGGGCATCCAGGCTTTCGTCGAGGCAGGAAGCGGCGATGTCCTCCTCGGTCTGATCAAACGCATCGCCCCCTCCGCCGCTCGCTTTCCCCTCGGCAATCCCAACGACTTCAACCCCCTATAATAATCACATGTCACAAAAAAAACGTCTAACCAAAACACAGGGTGGAATCATTGCCCTGCTCTTCACAGTGCTCCTCATGATTTGCGGGGCATTCGCCTCGCTGGCAGGACCCGACGTGGCGGACATACTCGTCACCGATACCCCCACCACCATCCCCACCCTTCCGCCTCTCTTCCCGACCGATACCCCATTTGCCCCCTCCCCAGCCTCTCCCACGCCGACACCCTTCACCGCCGACTGGTGGCAGGTATACTTCACCGACCCCATCAACCACAATAAACCCAACGTCATCAGCGGCTCAGTGGAAGAAAAACTGATTGCTTACATTGATGCCGCCCAATCGAGCATCCACATCGCGTCCTTTGAATTCAACCTCACTGCCGTTGCCCAAGCCCTCATCGCCGCCCACCAGCGCGGCGTGGACGTGCGTTGGGTCACCGACAGCGAAAACGGACTCGAGGCAGACCGTCAGCCTGGGCGCGGGCAGTTCGCCATGCTCACCGAAGCCGGCATCGAAGTGCGCGACGATTTGGGTCGTTCGGCTTTCATGCACAACAAATTCTGGATTTTCGACCGCCAAATCGTGTGGACCGGCTCCACCAACGTCACCCGCAACGGAGTCTACGCCCAAAACAACAACGTCATCGTCATCCGCTCGCCCGAACTGGCAGAGCTCTACGAAAGCGAATTCGAAGAAATGTGGAACGGTCAGTTTGGCGCAAAATCCCCCTCCCGTCTGGCGGAACAATCGCTCGTCATCAACGGCACACCCATTCAGGTCATTTTCACATCCGAAGACCAGGCGCTTGAGCCTTTCGTCATCCCTCTCATCCAACAAGCGCAAAAAAGCGTGTACTTTATGGCATTTAGTTTCACCGACTACCCCCTCGCCGACGCCATGATTCAACGCTACCTGCACGGCGTGGACGTGGCGGGTGTCTTTGAAACCTTTGGCAGCGAAAACGACGCTTCGGAATTACGCACCCTGTTTTGCGCCGAAGTGCCGGTTCGGCAGGACGGCAACAAAGGCTTCATGCATCACAAAGTCATCATCGTGGATGAACGCTATGTCATCACCGGCTCGCTGAATTTTTCCAGCCGCGCCGAAACCGCCAATGACGAAAACGTTATCATCCTCGACAACCCCGAAATCGCGCGGCTCTACGTGGAAGAATTTGAGCGCGTCTGGGCGCAAGGCAGCGACGTCACCCCCGCGCAAGTGGCTTGCCCATAATGCAAGACTTCCGAAGTCTTTGAGACTTCGGAAGTCTGCGAAAAGCCTTGGAAATTTATGTTACGCCGAGGGTGCGTCGCACCTTCGCTGCTAAAGAAACCTGAATTCGGGATAAGACTTTTGAATCGTCCCGAAGGCTTTTGACGCAGCGGGTTCGAGAGCAGAATCAGCCTTCGGGACGCTTATCCCGAACTGACGTTAAAGAAAGTCCCAAGCGGCGTTTTGACTGTTTTTGCGGGTATATCTGCCCGTATGGTGCGGCGCACTGCGTAAGGTGCGTTACGACTTACCATCTTCAGGTGCCGGCTGATTGGTGGGGATCGCCTCACTATCCAGCACCCGCTGGAAGAACGCTCGTGTCTCCTGCAAAACCAACTCGTTGATAATCTGCAGTTCCCGCCGGTAATTGCGTTTTTCGGGCGGAGTTGCCAGGAAGCGGTCGCGCTCCTTTTCAAGGCGTTGGGCGGTGAGCATCATATCGCGCCAGGTGGCGCCCCACTGAAAGTTTTGCCCCAAGCCGTTGATGATGGTCAGCGCCGCCGCCAGGACAGGCGTGGCAATGCCCAACAGCCAGCCGAGCCCGACACTTTCGACAAACGTGGAAGACGTCAGTGAAGCAATCAAAGTCACCAGCGCGCCAAGGATGATGGTGAAAGCACGATAGTTTTTGTAATATCGCTTATTGGCAGCGCCCGTTCGCCGGTAATACTCGATCTGGTCTGCGTACATGTCGTAGACATACTTGTCCATATCTTCGATCTTGCCGTCTGCCACATCTGGAACTTCGGTTTCTTTCTTGTCCTTCTCTGCCATTTTTCACCTCGCAAAAATAAAGTTGCGCATAGGCGCAAGTCGTCATTTCCTGTGATGCAACCGCTGTTTGCTTCTGCTTATGTACTGGCGGACAAACCAGAGTATGTGTCCTATGTCGTGTCGCTGGTTGATGACAAAGAAGCCGTCTTGACCAAAGTGTAACATAAGCGCCTGATATTTGGAGTTTGGCGGAGGAAGGCGCTGTTCATTCTCATGCCGCGTAGAAGGCGTTCTCCAAGAGACTGTTTCTAACAACTCATCTTACACGGTAGCGCGAGATTTATCTCGCGTTTTCAACCGACATGAATATCGCGCTACAAAGAAACTGCGTAAGGTGAGTAATAACGTCGCGCGTCGCAGTTTGCCAGGCGGGGGAGAGGTTGCCCTGCTCATCCTGCCAGTAGGGCTGATGGGCGGTTTGCATTTTTGCCTGGCGCGCCTGTTCCTGTTGTTTTTCGGCGGCGGTGCGCCTTTCGCAATTGTACAACAGGATGAAACAAATAAGGGATGAGGTTTTTATCCAAGGCTCTCTTAAGTCGGGAACAAGAATAGAGAAAAAGGCCTTCCTGAGATATGGTATCGAAAATGGTTTGCATTCCCGACAGCATGTTGCCTTACGAGAAAAGCGAACTCGCTTGACAAAAAGGAATGTGGGACGTGTCATGGTTTGCCTGAATAACCTGGTAATTGGGCTCGTATCCACCACGGCAACATTCACTTCTCTCACCTGCCAGACGCTGCTTTGACCCTCATCTCTCGACTTTAAGGAAGTCCTGATGTTACAATCCACGCGTGCCCACCTCCTTCCTTGCGGCTGTGCGAAACTGCAAGAAGCGCACCACTAGATGAGATCAATCGAACCAGATAGTGTGCGGAGAAATTCCATTGATTAGGAGGAAATTTATGCGAACACGCGCCGGCATTGTATTGGTCGAAGACAGCAAAGTCGCGTTGATCGAGCGTCATCGCGCAGGGCTGGATTATTTCGTCTTCCCGGGCGGCGGTGTGGACGAAGGCGAGACGCCCGAACAGGCGGCGGTCCGCGAAGCGAAGGAAGAGTTGGGGTTGGATGTAACGGTGAAGAAAAAGGTGGCGGAAATTCACTTTGATCTCAGCGTACAAATCTATTTTCTGGTGGAAAAAGTTGGCGGGGAGTTTGGAAGCGGTACCGGCGAGGAATTCACCGATGCCGACCCGGATAACCCGGAAGAGGGCATTTATATCCCCATTTGGATGCCGCTGGAGGAACTGCGCCGCCACGACAATGTGTATCCTGCCGGGGTGAAGGAACTGCTCCTGAAAGCGCAGACAGACGGATGGCCCGAAGAACCGCTTGTTATTGCAGAGGGAAAAGTTTAGGGTTTTGATGTCCTCAAGGGGGAACCTTTCATGCGTCTCCATCGTCGCCGAATTAACGCCGTTAACCACCCTTCGGAGGAGACTATGAAAACCCACCTTGTTCTGTTCCTTTCTTTGACCGCGCTGGCGGTCATCATCCTTACTGCATGTGGAGGCGCTGTCGCTCCCACTGCCCAGCCGCAGACTGAATTTGAGAAGCCTGCCGCATTGCCCGCAACGTTTGCGCCTGCCGAAGCCTCTGTTCCAGAACCGGCGCAGCCTCAGTCCGATCAGGCAAAAACCATCGAAGGCAGCGCAGGACCCATCTATGAGATTGCGGGCGAAGAGGGGGAGAACATCCTCGTACAGAATACCACCCGTAAAATTATCAAAAATGCCGATATGCGTTTGCTGGTCAAGGATACGGATACGGCGATTGACCGCACCACGCAAATCGTGACCGACCTCGGCGGATATATCGTCAGTTCGCGCACGTGGTATCAGGATTATTACGGCAACAACTTGAAGTATGCCACCATTACCATCGGCGTGCCGGTGGAGCAGTTTGAACGCGCCCTTCAGCGTTTCCGTGATATTGCCATGCGTGTGCTGGACGAGAATGCCTCGGGCGAAGACGTGACCGACCAGTATGTGGATTTGCAATCGCAATTGCAAAACCTGGAAGCCACGCGCGCCCGCATTCAAGGCTTTCTCAAGGATGCCAAGACAGTGGATGAGGCGCTGCGCATCAATCAGCAACTTTCAGAGATCGAAGGCGAGATCGAAAAAATCAAGGGACGCATGAACTACCTTGCCGACCGTTCCGCCTACTCGACGATCACTGTCAACCTCGAGCCTGATCTGCCGGTTCTGACGCCGACTCCCACCCCGACCATCACCCCCACCTTTACGCCAAGCCCCACCGCCACGCCTCGACCATGGAAGCCCGGCGAGACTTATCATAAAGCCCGGAATACGGTCGTCAGCGCTTATCAGGGAATCTTCGACTTTCTGATTTGGCTGGTGGTGGTTATCCTGCCCATCCTCCTGCCGCCCGCGCTCATTTTGTGGGGGCTGTGGAAGTTGCTCACGCGCAAATCGAGGAAGACGGGCGGCGGTTAATTTACACGTGGATGGACGTTCTCTCGCGTCCCTCTACCCTTACTGCAAATAAACAAGGACAGCGCCTCATGGCGCTGTCCTTGTGAAGGCGGGCTTTTGCACTCGCTCCAACCCCTCTCCCAGCGGAAGATGGGAATGAGATGAGGGAGAAAAGCAGCGCAACGTGAGCGCAGGCAAATCACTCTCCAAACTTGCCCACGATACGAATAATGTCGAAACCCTCCGCGAAGGGACGTTCTGCCAATGCGCCGTGACGCACCATAATGGAGCGGGTTAGTTCGCTGTTGAAGTAGTAACGGTCGCGGTAGGTTTCGTATTTGGAGAGGGCTTCAATCTTCTTGTTCACATTCTCTTCCGTGACCTCCACCAGAAAGTGCGGGAAGAACCCATACGAAGAGCGAACTACGTCGAACCCCAGCACTGTGATGCCGCGAAAGGCGCGCAGGGCTTCTTCGGTCATGGTGTTGTGATCCTGGTGAACGTCCTGCCGCGAGTGGGTGAAGATCAGGTCGGGCTGAAAGTCTTTGCGGAGTTGCAGGAAGTATTCCAGAATCTCCTGACGTGAATGCGGGAAGACGCGCGTCGTGAACGGACCCAGAATGATTTTCTCCGGGGGAACGCCCAGCACAGCCATGGCTTCATAATGCTCATGCTTGACGTTTTTCAAGTCGGGGTTTTTCTGATTATCCGAAAGAGTGACGCACAGCACTTCCGTCTGGTTGACGATGTGATGCAGAAGTGCGCCGCATCCCAGCTCGATGTCGTCGGGGTGCGCGCCGAGGAAAAGGACTCGTTTGCCGAAGAAGTTCATGGTGGTAAATGGTGATTGGTGATTGGTAAATGGTAAGTACCATTTACCAATCACTCATTACTTTGTAGCAAGAATCCCGCCGACGACCTTGGTCATGACCAATTTACCGTCGCGGTTGAACCAGCGTGTAGCCACTTCGGTGATTCTGCCGATGAGCGCTTCATACTCCTCTTTGCCATTGAACAAAGATGTCCACAGTTTGCGGTCCTCGCTCAGAGAGGCGCGGACGTACTCGATGAACGGCTCGACAGAGGGGAAGATGATGGGATTCTCAAAGGTGAGCAGCTCGGTCCTGGCGAAGATGCGTTCGATGGTCTGATAAATCTCGCCTTTGAAGCGCGAAGAGCCCGGCATGGGCGGGATGGGTTTGCTCGTCGCTTCCTTGATGATGTCGTAGAACATCTGCTTGTTTTCGGGCAGGGGACCGGTCACGAAAAGGCGTCCGCCGGGTTTGAGGACGCGATGTGCCTCGCCAAACGTAAAGTCCAGGTTGGAGGCGTAGTAGATGGCGAAGGCGCTGGAGACCAGGTCGAAAGTATTGTCGTCGTAGGGGAAGCGCTGGTTGAAATCCATGAAGGCAAATCGGACGTTGGGGTCGCCGCGCTCGGCGAGTTTTTCCCTTGCCTTGCCCAGCAGTTCTTCCGAGAAGTCGGTGCCGGTGATGTCTGCCTGGCGGTTGGTGTAGTCACTGTAAAGGAAGCATTGTTTGCCTGCGCCGCAGCCGACATCCAGTATCTTCATGCCGGCGGTGGGCTGAAGGACTTCGGTATTCCATTGGTCAATGTTGCGCGTGCCGTAGGTTTCGTGGATGCGAATGCGGGTCAAAAGGTCGTTGCTGGTTTCCTGGTAATTGATCTCCATGTGTCTCTCCTTGGTTGAGGTGGCATGATTATAACCAACGCTCTCTCAAAATTCAAGCGTTGAATTTTGAGCAGTCCGTGAATATGCTAAAATCAACCGCAAATTGAAACCATTGGATTGAGGCTCTCATGAAAAAGATTATTGCGCCGGTCAAAGGCACGCGCGAGTTTTACCCCGAGCAAATGGCGCTCCGCAATTTTATCTACGATAAGGTGCGCAGCGCCTCGGAGGCATTTGGCTATCAGGAATGGGACGCTCCCTTTATCGAATCCATCGAACTGTATGCGGCGAAGTCGGGCGAGGAATTGGTCAAGAAGCAGTCGTTCACCTTTCAAGACCGCAGCGGCGATTTGGTGACGCTGCGCCCCGAACTGACGCCCAGCCTGGCGCGTATGGTTGCGGCGCGGCAGGGCGAGTTGACCTTCCCGCTGCGCTGGTGGTCGTTCGGTCCATTCTGGCGGTATGAACAGCCCCAAAAAGGACGCGCGCGTGAATTCTTTCAATGGAATGTGGATATGCTGGGCGTCAATTCGCCGGAGGCAGATGCCGAACTGATTGCCGTCGGCGCAACCTTTCTGCGTTCGGTCGGGCTCAGCCCCCAGCAGGCGCTGATTTACGTCAACAATCGCCGCCTGATGGACTCCGAATTCGACGCCCTCGGCATTGCCCCGGAGAAACGCCTCGATGTATCCAACCTGGTGGATCGCCGCACCAAAATGGAACCCGCCAAATGGGATGCCTATGCCCTCGAACTCGGTTTGACCCCGCCGCAACTGGACGGTTTGAAGGTGCTCCTCTCTAATTTCGACCTGTGGAAAAAGAGCGAGGAACTCGTCCGCTTGTTTGCCGCGCTGGAGGCATTGGGCGTGAGGGAGTATGTCAAATTCGACCCGAACATCATGCGCGGACTGCTCTATTACACTGGCACAGTGTTCGAAGCGTTCGAGACGAGCGGCTCCCTGCGGCGCGCCATCTTTGGCGGCGGGCGCTACGACAACCTGCTCGCCGATGTGGGCGGACAACCGCTTTCCGGCGTGGGCTTTGCGATGGGCGACGTGGTCATTGGCATCATCTTGCAGGAATTGGGGCTGGCTCCCGCCTTCGAGCCGAGCCCGGCGCAGGTGCTGGTGACAGTGTTCGATGAAAGGCTGTGGCTGGAATCCTACAAACTGAGCGCAGAACTGCGAAACGCCGGCTTGAAAGTGATGGTCTTCCCGGAACCGGCGAAACTGCCCAAACAATTCAAGTTTGCCGACAAGATGAAGATGAAGGTGGTCGTGACCGTCGGTCCCGACGAAGCGGAAAAGGGACTGGCGGCGGTGAAAAACCTCTCCAGCGGCGAACAAGTCATTGTGCGGCGCGAGGCTGTGGCAGATGCCATCCGAAATATCTTGTGATATAATCCTGCCCGCTCGATTGTGGAGCCTGTAGCTCAACGGCAGAGCGCCACACTGTGGATGTGGATGTTGTGGGTTCGAAACCCATCAGGCTCCCTGAAAAGCCTCCTTTGCGGAGGCTTTTTTTCTTGTGTCTGATTGTCCCATCGAGGGATGATATGGGTTCGAAACCCATCAGGCTCCCACCTTCAGACTTCCGAAGTTTTACACACTTCGGAAGTCTTTTTGTAAATGACCAACGGGTCTCTTGATTTTCGTTGTAAAATTGCTACATGCCCCAAACTATCAACGTTCTCTTTCTTGCCGCCGAAGCCGAACCCTTTGTAAAAGTGGGGGGACTGGGCGATGTGGCAGGTACGCTTCCCCGCGCCTTGCGCGCGCTTTCATCCGATGAGTTGATTGTAGATGTGCGGCTGGTCTTGCCTCTGCACACCGTTGTCAAGCAGGAGGGGCTCAAGCCGCTGGGCATCTTCTCGATTCCGCGCGGCAGGTCCGAGGTCCAGGCGGAAGCGTTCGAGGGAACGCTGGATGGGATGCCGGTCTATTTCATCAACGGCGATCCAATTCGCGCCAGCGGCACGGTCTATTCTTCCAACAATAAAATGGACGCCGAAAAATACGTCTTCTTCTCGCTTGCCGCGCTCGAACTGCCCTCTCTCCTGCACTGGACGCCGAACCTCTTCCACGCCAACGACTGGCATACGGCGCTCACCGCGTATGGCAATCTGGTGAGGCGTTGGGAGGATAAAACCAACCGCATTGCCTCGCTGATTACCATTCACAACCTGCCGTTTTTGGGTCCCGATGTCAAAGAGATTTTGGCAAGTTACGAACTGCCGCTGGCGAATACCGACCTGCCGGAGTGGGCGCGCGTCCTGCCCATGCCGCTGGGGCTGTGGGCTTCGGATGCGATGGTGGCGGTCTCGCCGACTTATGCCGAAGAAATTTTGCACGAGGAATTTGGAAGCGGCTTGCATGAGTTCTTCCGCAACCGGACAGATTCGCTCTACGGCATCCTCAACGGATTGGACACCGCTTCTTACGACCCGCAAACGGACCCGTTCATCCCCAGCCGTTTCCACGCCGACGATTTATCCGCCCGCCAGCCGAACAAAGCCGCCCTGCAGGAGAAACTCGGCTTGCCCGTCCTGGCGGATGTGCCTCTGCTCGGCATGGTCTCACGCATGGACGAAGCCAAAGGCATTGACATTGCCCTCCAAGGGTTGAGGATGCTCAGCAAACAGAAATGGCAATTGGTCATTCTCGGCGCTGGCAACCCCAAGTTGGAAGACCAGGCAAAGAAACTGCAGGAAACCCTGCCCGACCGCGTGCGCGTGGAAACCCGCTTCGACGCTAAACTGGCGCGTCATATCTACGCCGGTTCGGACATCTTCCTTATGCCCTCCCGCTATGAACCATGCGGCATCTCGCAGATGATTGCCATGCGCTACGGCAGCGTTCCGCTTGTCCGCGCGGTGGGCGGATTGCACGACACCGTCACCGACAGCGAGACGGGGTTTGTTTTTGTAGATAAGAAAATCAAATCGTTCAACGATACGCTCAAACGCGCCTTGCAGGTATATTCGGACCGCGCGCGCTGGGAGAACATCCAAAAAGCAGGTATGCGGCAGGATTTTTCATGGACACGTTCGGCGCAAAAATATCTCGATTTATACAAGCGGCTGATCGAAACGGCAGCCGCCCCGTCCAGTGAAGCGTATGCGAGGCGCACGGAACGTGCCAGCCGCATCCGTGAGGAGAAACCAGTCATCGGAGGAGCAAAATGAAAACGAGAGCCGTCATCCTGGCTGGGGGAGAAGGGGCGCGGCTCAGCGTCCTCACTGCCAAGCGCACCAAACCGGCAGTCCCCTTTGCCGGTAAATATCGCATCATAGACTTTGCTCTTTCCAACTGCGTCAACTCCGGCATCTTCGATGTGATGATCCTGGCGCAATACCGTCCGCAGTCCCTCATCGAGCATATCGGCTCCGGCGCTCCCTGGGACCTCAACCGTGACATCACCGGCGGCGTCAAAATTCTCACTCCCTACAAAGCCCGCAACGACTCGGACTGGTACGCCGGCACTGCCGACGCCGTCCAGCAAAATTTCACCTTCATCAAACAAGGCTCGCCCGATCTGGTGCTGGTGCTTTCCGGCGACCACATCTACACGATGGATTACGAGCCGATGATTACCTTTCACATTGACAACCAGGCGGATTTGACGATGGGGGTCATCAACGTCCCACTTGACGAGGCGTCCCGCTTCGGCATCCTTTCGATGGACAAGAAAAACCGCGTCACGTCGTTCGTGGAAAAACCTGCCCAGCCTCCTTCCACGCTGGCGAACATGGGCGTGTACCTCTTCAACCGTGAACTGCTCGACAAAATCCTGTGGGAAGACCACCAAAATGAAAACTCCTCCCACGACTTCGGCAAAGACATCATTCCACGCCTGATACAATCCAAAGCGCGGGTCTTTGCTTATCCCTACACCGGCTACTGGATGGACGTGGGAACGGTGCAATCCTACTGGCAGGCGCATCTCGATTTACTGGCGCCTGCTCCCGCCCTTAAACTCTATGATCGCCGCTGGGTGGTGTACACCCGCACGGAGGAACGTCCGCCCGTACACCTCTCCGGCAAAGCCGATATTTTCGCCAGCATGATTTGCAACGGCAGCATCATTGAGGCGGGCGCGCATGTGGAAAGCAGCGTCCTTTCGCCGGGCGTCATCGTCAAAGCAGGAGCGGTCGTGCGCGAATCCATCATCCTGACCGACAGCGTCATCGAAAGCGGCGCGGTCGTGGAACGCGCCGTCATTGACAAGCGCGTGCGCGTGGAGCAAAACGCCCGCGTTGGCTGGGGCGTGAGAGAACCCGACATCCGTATTGCAATGGTCGGCAAAAACAGCATCATCCCCGCTGGCTATGTGGTCGAACCCGAGGGAGTGGTCGGAACCGACGTCATCGCCTCCGACTATCCCGAGACAATCGTGCGGGCGGGACAATTCATCCAAACACGGAGACAACCCAATGAAATTTGAGCGTTCAGGCGGAATCCTTCTTCATCCCACCAGTCTGCCGGGTCCCTACGGCATCGGCGACCTCGGTCCTCAGGCGTATCACTTTGTGGACTGGCTCGCCTCCAGCGGCTGTAAACTTTGGCAGGTGCTTCCTCTTGGTCCCACCGGCTACGGCGACTCGCCCTATCAGTGCTTTTCCGCTTTTGCGGGCAATCCCTATCTCGTCAGTTTCGATGCGCTCATCGAAGATGGATTGTTGACCAAAGATGACTTTGCGGACATGCCCGCCTTCGACGCCTCACGCGTGGACTTTGGGCTGCTCATCCCATGGAAGCTTTCTCTTCTGCAAAAGGCTTTTTCCCGCTTCTCCTCCGTGCCCGAAGCCCTGCACGCGGAATACAAAAAGTTCTGCAAACAGAACGCCTCCTGGCTCGACGACTACGCCCTATTCATGGCGCTCAAAGAGGCGCATGGCGGCGGCGCCTGGAACGAATGGAGTGAAGACCTTCGCAAACGAAAACCCGCTGCCATGAAAAAGGCGCGGGCAGAACATGCAGAGAGCATCCAGCGTCATTGCTTTTATCAGTTCCTCTTCTTTCGGCAATGGCATAAATTACGCGATTACGCCAACGCGCGCGGCATCAAAATCATCGGCGACATCCCCATCTTTGTCGCTTATGACAGCGCCGACGCTTGGGCAAACGCCGAACTCTTCTTCCTCGGCAAAGACAGCCTGCCCACGGTAGTCGCCGGCGTCCCGCCCGATTACTTCTCCGCCACCGGTCAACTGTGGGGCAACCCGCTTTACCGCTGGAAGGTTCACAAAGAGAGCGGCTATGCCTGGTGGCTGGAACGCTTCCGCTCCACGCTCAACCTGGTGGACATCGTCCGCTTGGATCACTTTCGCGGCTTTGCCGGGTATTGGGAAGTAAAGTTCGGTGCGCCCACCGCCGAGCATGGACGCTGGGTCAAGGGTCCCGGAGCCGATTTCTTCCGCGCGATGAACAAGGGATTGTTGAAAGGCAAGGATGGCAAATTGCCCATCATTGCCGAAGACCTGGGTCTCATCACGCCCGATGTGGTGAAACTGCGCGACGACTTCGACCTCCCCGGTATGCGCATCCTGCAATTCGGCTTCGATAGCGCAAAGAATCCCTTCCTGCCTCACAATTACATCCCCAACTGCGTGGCATACACCGGCTCGCACGACAACGACACCGCGCTGGGCTGGTATCGCACCGCGCCGGAACACGAAAAAGACTTTGCCCGCCGTTACCTGCGCGTGGACGGAAGCGACTTTGCCTGGGACCTGATCCGCGGCATCTGGTCGTCGGTGGCGGTCTTTGCCATTACGCCCATGCAGGATGTCTTGAGTCTCGGTTCGGAAGCCCGTATGAACTTTCCCTCCAAACTGGGCGGCAACTGGGAATGGCGCATGCGCGAATCCGACCTGACCCCGCAACTGGCAGGCAGACTGAGGGAATTGAACGAACTCTATCTGCGGTGAAACAAAAGGCGGCTGAGCAACCAGCCGCCTTTTTATTTTGCTCACCTTACGCAGTTTCTTCGTAGCGCGAGATTTTATATTTTTCCCAATTATTCTGACAAAACCAGTGCGGTATCTACCATGCCCGCACGGACGTGAACCCTTCGACAGGGCTTCGATAAACTCAGCCCGGCGGCTCAGGGCAGGCGTCCGTGCTATTCGTACAAAGTCCCGCCTTGGCGGGACTAGTCCGCTTGAGCGGACTTGGCAGGAATAGCACGGGGGTTAATCCCCGTGCGGTGCCAAGAGCAGGGGATTGTTAATCTGCAACATGTCGCCTGAAAACGCGAGATGAATCTCGCGCTACCGCGTAACATCAGTTATTTTATTCTCCCGCCAGCACATGCCGCGCAATGACCAGCCTCTGAATCTCGCTGGTGCCTTCGCCGATGGTCATTAGCCGCGCATCGCGGTAAATTCGCTCCACCGGGTACTCGCTCGAATAACCGTAGCCGCCGTGAATTTGAATAGCGTTGCGGCAAACGCGTTCCGCCATTTCGGTGGCGAACATCTTTGCCATGGATGCTTCCTTGTTGTAAGGGCGTCCCTGTTCCTTCAGCCACGCGGCTTTATAGATCATCGTGCGCGCCGCCTCGATTTCGGTGACGGCGTCCGCCAGCATCCACTGGATGGCTTGCTGTTCGGCGATGGGCTTGCCAAAGGCTTTGCGTTCGCGCGCGTAATTGACCGCGTATTCGAACGCCGCCTGCGCCAATCCAACCGAGAGCGCGCCGATGCCAATGCGCCCGCCAGCCAACGTCGCCAGTGTTTGCTGCAAACCTTTGCCTTCCTCGCCGATCAGGTTGCCGAGCGGCACGCGGACGTTGTCATACGTCACGGCGTGGGTGGGAGAGCCGTGCAGCCCCATCTTCTTTTCGGCGGGACCGATGACCAGCCCCGGCGTATCCGTTGGGACGAGGATCATGCTCAGGGAACGGGAGCCGCCTCGAGGGTCAGTGCGAACGAGGGTGATGATGTATTCCGCGATGGAGGCGTTCGTACACCACATCTTTGCGCCGTTGATGACCCATTCATTCCCATCCTTGACCGCTTTGGTGGTGACGCCTCCCTGCAAATCGGAGCCGGCGCCCGGCTCGGTGAGCGCCAGCGCCGACAACTTATGTTTGCCGCTTGCCACGCGCGGAAGCCAGGTTCGCTTCAGTTCCTCGCTGCCGAAGATGACCAGCGGGCTGGTGCCAAGCCCGTTGTGCGCGGCAATTGCCAGCGCAGTCGAACCGCAGCCCCAGCCCAGTTCCTCGATGGCAATCGCCGCGCTGATCGCATCCACGCCTGCCCCCCCGTATTCCTCCGGGATATTCAACCCCAGCAAGCCCAACGGTCCCATTTTGCGAGCCGCCTCCCAGTTGAACTCGCCGGTCACATCCACTTCATGCGCCTTCGGCTGTACTTCCTTTGCGACGAAATCATGGACGGTTTTTTGCCAAAGTCTTTGTTCTTCTGTGAGATCGAAGTTCATGGTGTTCCTTTGCTGTTTATTGGTTTACTAGCCGCCCGACACTTTTGTTTTGGGACGCAGATGAACGCTGATTTCCGCTGATTCAGTTGTTTTTTCTGCGTTTATCTGCGTTTTTCAGTGTCCCATTTGAAACTGTCAGGTCGCTAGTTGGTCTATTGACGTTCACAAAGATCAATTCAGTTATGCCGCTCTGATGCAGCGTTTTTTGCGACCGAAGAGTCTCGCGTTTGAGCGTAGAGACCCTTCATTCCTCCTTCACTGCGCTCAGGACTGCGGCTCAGGGTGACATTCACTGACATCCATTCGCCCCTCCCCAATGCGTTTGATTTACGCTTCTCCTGCCGGGAAATTGTTATATTCTTCCAGCAATTGGCGCGCCTCCGCCGCTTGTTCTTTGGGGACAAAGATTTGCACGTTGCCGAAAATGTCCAATGTGGTGGGGTAGATGTGCTGTCCCACCGACTCTTGAAAGAGTTCCACGTCTTCGATGCCGTTGCCGAGCAGGTAAGCTTTGATGACCTCCGCCTCTGCGCGCCCCTGCACTTCGGTTAGTCGTTCCCATTTCAATTCGTCCATCTCACCTCCAAGTCAAAATGAATAGCACAGTCCAGAGCGTGCTGACAATCAACTGACGGATGCCGATGCGCGTCGGTTTCCAGCCGGCGGCGGGGTGGGTGATGCCCCACATCGTTTCGCCCCATTGAAGCAGGTAAGGGAGGAAGAGAAGGCTGGGGAGTACATGGATCAAGCCCAGGATTAAGACCGAAGCGAGATTAAACGACGTGTACAACGCGGCACGCCAGCCGCGCTTCCACATTTCGCGTCTTTCCTGACCTCCAGCCTGTTCCCGCTGCTCGAGCCTGAGATATGCGTAAACGATGCTCGCGGCGCTTTGCAGCCAGACCAGTCCCCACAGCCACCAGCCCGCCGGGTCGTAGTGACCGATGCCCACCCAATACGCCGCAGGCGCCGCCAGCGATAGGACACCTGTGGCGATGATCTCCACCCCGACCTGACGGCGCTCCTCGCGTTTGCTAACCAGCCACAGATGCCACGCGAAGATGGCGATGCCCGGCACCGCAAGGTAGAGTAGATCGCCAAAGCCGTTCAGGATGAGACCCATCAGGGCGGTCAGCGCAACGGCGGCGTAGATAAGGAACCAAAACCGAGCCGGCAGTAATTCGTTCCTTGAGCGGCGCCCGGAATAGATTTTGATGAGCGTGGCAGCGGGCTGGCGGAGCATGAACGCCGCCATGGCGGCGATGACCAGGCTGAGTGAGGCGGGCGTGAACGTTCCTCCTGCAAAGATACCGATGAGCAGAGGGCTGAGGATAAAGACCCATGAGCCATGATCCTGCGGGATGGCAATATGTTTGCGAAAGAGAGTGTTGTTTGCCATGGCTGTATTATATCCTTACCTTACGCAGAACGTCCCGAAGGCTACTTGAGTTTGGTCTTGATTTTGACCAAAACCTTCAGGCTCATTGGAAATCGCCGTGGTTAAAAACCTTTTGTACACGGATTACACGGATTTTTTTAGCTTTTTTTCCGTGCGAATCCATGAAATCTGTGTCACCCGTGTACAGAATCACGGCAACTCCCAGAGAACCAACCTTCAAACGGTGCGTAAGGTGAGTTATATCGTCTTGACTTACGCAAAACCTGAATTCAATCCACCAAGCTTGACTGGATTGCGCCAATTCGTTCAAAATTCGCGAAGATTGGCGTAGATTAGCGGACAAGAAAGCCATTTTGCGTAAGTCCAGATCGTTATCGCTGCCCAGGAGGGGCTGTGCTACAATGCGGAAAATTATCCCTGCATGGAGTGACTGATATGGCGAACAAGAAGAAAATCGAAACGCGGCTGGAGGCGGAACACAAGGCTCGGCAGAGGAGGTATATCCAAATTGGCGGGGCGGGAATTGTCCTGCTTGTCATTGTGCTGGGGATTTGGTTCTCGGCGCGGCAGGGAGATGCCCGTCCCAAGCAATACACCGCCTATCCGCCGATGGTCATTGACACGACGAAAAAATACTTTGCCCGCTTTGTGATGGCAAAGGGCGGCGAATTTACGGCGGAACTTTACGCCGATAAAGCGCCCAAGACGGTCAACAACTTTGTTTTCCTTGCGCGCGACGGATTTTACGACGGCACAACCTTCCACCGCGTGCTGGAGGGGTTCATGGCGCAGGGCGGCGACCCCACCGGAACCGGCGCAGGCGGGCCGGGGTATCAGTTCGAGTATGAGCCGAACGATTTGAAGTTCGATAAAGCAGGCGTGCTGGCAATGGCAAACCGCGGCGCAGCGACGCCCACCAACGGAAGTCAGTTCTTCATCACCTTTGGTCCTGCCCCGCAGTTGGACGGGGGGTACACCATCTTTGGTCAGGTCATCGAGGGGATGGATGTAGTCAACGGCATTACCCGCCGCGACCCGCAACAGTTCCCGGAGTATCAAGGGGATGTGATTGAGACGATTGTGATTACCGAGGAATAGAGACAAGGATAAAGGATGAAGGAGGAAAGAAGTCCTCACGAATGAATTTTCGTGAGGACTTCTTTTTTTTGTACCCCCGCCTCCGACTACTTTTTTTACCTGTATACCTGTATACCTGTGTACCTGTTTTACCTGTGTACGCTTCCTCCTACCCGCAGCCTCCGCCGCTTTTGTCGCGTTTGAGCTGCAGTTGAATCTTGGCTTCGAATTCCAGTTCTTCGTACTTGATGGGGCTTGGATCGCAGGATTCATAACGACTGCCCAAAGCCGCAGGGAAGAGATATGCCAGTTGATCGGGGGCAGGGTGCGGGGCGGGACGAACGTCTTTCAACGTTTCGTCCTCCGCGCCGAAGAAGGCAATCCAGTTGTTGACGCCGCCTTCGAGGATGTACACGTTCGGCACGCTGGATGCGACGAGAATCTTCCACGCTTGCACAGCGGCAGTCTCATCGTTGCTCATCAGGATGAAAACCGTGTTGGCGGGCGGTTCGGTCAGCAAAACAGGGATGACCTCCTCGATGCGTTCCAGCGGCACGTTGACCGCGCCGGCAATGTGATAGATGTTGTAGTCTGCTTCGGAGCGCACGTCGAGATAGACGGGATTCATCGCCTGGTTATATTTCGCCTTGAATGCCTCAGCCGGCGAGACAAATACAAGACGGTTGGCAAGCATTTCGTCGGCGGTATAGGTGACGGTGTTGACGATGGGCGGCTGCCCTTCCAACTGGGGAATGGTCTCGGTGCGGGTGAAGGTGAGTTTCTGATAGCGTTCCTCGAGCGAGGGCGAACCGATGAAGACAACCGCCAGCGCCAGCGCGAACAGCGCGCCCGCGCCAATGATGCGAAGTTTGGGTTCGCGGCTCATGTCCTTTTTGCCGATGATGCGTTCCAACTGCTCCGCGCCCCAGAACATAAAGAGCGCCATCAGGACGATAATCAACACCACAACGCCGACCGGCAGGTTGAAAACCTGGTCTAGGGTCAGGCGCCCGTAGTAGCCGGCGTTGTTGTACCAATGGGTGAAGAGCGGTTCGGTCTCGGCGAAGAGCGCCGCGCCGAAGAAGCCGCCGAGCATGAAGAACATACCGTCAATCTTGCCGGTGGAGGCGGAAGCCAGCGAGGTGGTGGGGCAGAAGCCGCCGATGATGAAGCCGACTCCCATAATCAGCCCGCCGACGATGCCAGACCACAAATAGGTGGGGTTGACCCACACCTGATTGAAGTTGAGGATGCCCAATCCCACTGCGCCGAAGAGCAGCACCATGGCGGTGACGATGGCGGTGAACATGACCTTGAGTACGGTCAGTTCGGTGAAGTAAAACTGGGCGGCGAGTTTGCGCGAATCGCCGAAGCCGGACATTTCGAGTGTGAAGCCGAAGGCAAAGCCAATCAGCGCGAAGACTGCGTAGAAGTACCACGGGTGAGGCGTGGCGGCAGTGTTGAAGATTTGGAGTGGGAAGTTCATAATTATTCTCCAGAATTACCATTTACCATTTACTTTACCCGGTGATTGGTAAGTAGTAAGTGGTAATTGTTTAGTTCCATAACTTTCTTACAAAATACGCCATCCCATACGCGCCGCCAAAAATGGCAAACATGACTGCCCACGAGCCGGCGGAAAGCGTCGCCCCGCCGGAGAGCGCCTGCCCGGAGGTGCAGCCGCGCGCCATGCGTGCGCCGTAGAGGAATATCACTCCGCCGAGGAATGCCATCAGCCAGCGGGTGCGGTCAGAGATGTGCGGACCTTTGGTGGTCATGAACTTGAGCCGCCCGTTGAGCCAGCCGGAGGCGAAGCCGCCAAGCAGGGCGCCAAAGAAGACCGGCACGATCCAGTCATCGAGCGGGTTTTTATCCCCACCCGCCATTTTCAGTAAGTACGGGTTGTTGTCCACATGGGAGGGAGAGATGGCGTCCACGATGAGGGCGTCAATGCGGCTGGTGGCGCCGGAGGAGCCAAGTCCGTTGCCGGTCAGAAAGAACGCCAGGAACAGTACGATGCCCAAAATCACACCGCCCAGGTAAGGGTGAATATACGGCTTTTCGGGGCGTTTGAAAATTGACTTTCTGGTTTGTATGGTCATGGTTTTTCCTTTTTTCTAAACACAAAGAGCACAAAGGTAAGGCGTTTGACTTTTAACTTGTGACCTTGATTTTCATCCTTTGCAATTCATCCTTCATCCTTTTCTTCATGCACTTCCACCTCTTCCCAGCCGGTGACCATGGCGCGCATGGCTTCGAGCGGGGTGACGCCGGTGGTGGTCATGTACACATGCACAAGGATGAACGTTCCAAACATCCAAGCCACCAGCGAGTGGAACGGCGCCAGCACGGGCAGTCCGCCTAGTGCATTGGCAAACGCCGGAACCTTCTGTACCCCCCACATCAACGCGCCGGTGATGATTTGCAGCGGCAGGAGCACGTTCAGAATAATAAAGTAGGTCGCTTTTTGGATGGGATTCATGCGGCTCTCGGGGCGCTTCTCGAACGGATGCAGCTCGCCCTTGAAGATGCCGTTGATGTAGTACTTCGCCTGCAAAATGGCGTCGTCGAAGAAACCGTAGGGGTGCGGGATGAATTCGCGGATGCGTTCGGTGGCGAGATGGTAGAACAGCGACAACGCAGCATTGACCACCAGGATGACCGCCAGGATGTTATGCACCGTCACCACGCCGCGGAACGAGAACACGCCGAAGATGTCGGGACGGTGGATGATGAGACCGGTGAACAGCAGGAGGAGGATGGATGTGGTTTGGAGCCAGTGCCAGAAGCGGCGATACGGCTCATACATGTAAATCCGCTCGGTTCGCTTCGGACCTTGAGCCTGTTTCCGCGCCGAGAGGTATCTCATCGTCCCGTGACCGAGTACGCCCAGGAGCGAGCCGGCGAACATCAGCGCGCCGAGCCAGTCCACCCAACTTACGCGGCTGGAGCCGAAGACGTACATGCCATCGTTGGCAGGGACGGGGTTGTAGTACACGGCGCCATCTGCGCCGGTGACAATCTCGCCGCTGGCATTGACGTTGTTGTTCGCGTCGAAGACCGGCGTTACGCCGTTGGGGGCATAATCCGCGAGTTTGATGGGTTGGGAGATGCGCGAGCCTTCGCTGTGACAGGCTTTGCAGTCATTGACGGCATTCGCGCCGCGCGTCACGTTGTGGTTGATGCTGTACGGCTGGACAAGTCCCTCGATGCGCGGGTTGTTCAATCCCAACGAGGCGAGTTTGCTTTTGATGAGTTCTTCCTTTGCGGAATTGTTGATGACCAGTTCGTCGTTGGTGAGGACGCCGTCGCTGTTTGCGTCGAAGGCGGCAACGATGTCGGCGGCGTAGGAGCCGTTTTGGAAGAAGACCGTTTCCAGGTCCAGCAGGCGAACCGGGCGTTGATTGCCGTTGGCGTCGTCATAAACCCAGTAGTAGGTCGTGATGAGGTTATAAGGGGCGAGCAGCAAATTCCCGTCAATGTTTCTGCGGTTGAGCAGAACAGGCTGGTAGCCGGTGACGAGGGATGTCACTTGATTGGGTTCGCCTTCCACGCCGCGGCAGGTTTTGATGGGTTCGCGCTCGCTTGTGAGGACGGTCCAGTCATAGGATTGGATGGCGGGGGCGTACATCTGCGGGATGTGGCAGGTTTCGCAGGCGACTGCCGCCATGTGCGTGTCAATAGAGGGGAGCCAGTCGGCGTGACCTTTGTCGGGATCGTGGCAGGAATCGCAGCGGCGCATGGTGCCTTTGAGTTCAGGCGCGGCGTTGAATTGGGCGCTCTGCCCGCGGGCAAAGTTATGGTCGGGGCGCTGGAGGTATTCGCCGATTTCAAGGGTGCGCGGGTCGTATTTGAGGTGCTCAGGGTTGTCCCCTTGCGCTTCAGTAGCATGGACAGGATTGTTGAGCGCGTAATGACAGTCAGTGCATTGGAGTTGACGTTCGGCGTGAATATCCCAGGAGCGGTTGAGATCGTTTTTGCCGCTCAGGTTGACGCCGGAGGCGGAGATTTTTTGAGCAGAAATTACTTGCCCGGTGGTGGCGGTCTGTGGGTAGTTGAGGTCGCAAGCGGTGTAGGTGAGGGGTTCGGTGCCTGCGTGGACTTCGCCGTGACATGCCGCGCAGTTGGCGTTGGTTGGATCCTGGATTTTCAGGATTTCGGATTTGACTTCGCCGGTTTCGTTGAAGGCTTCGGGATTCCAAGTCCATGCGCCGCTGGAGCCATCGTAGTCAACGATACCAAGACCGAGCAGGGTGCCGGTGTTGGCGCTGCCGAATGAACCGCTGCGGATGAAGGCGGTGCGGGCGGCATTGTTGGGCGTTTCGATGTGACAGAGGAAGCAGTTCATCTCCATCGTGCCGGAGGCTTTCCAATCCCACGCTTCGGTTTTGCCGTTTTTGGCGAGGATGGCGGTCTCGTAGTTTTTGGCGCTGAGGGGCAGGGCTTGGAGCGGCTGTCCGCTGCGGGAGATTTCCGCGGGTCCGCCGCCGACGACGCGCGCGCCGTTGAGCATGAGCCATTCGGCGGTGGAGAGGTCGAGGCGCTCATCGCCGGGCTGGGAGAGGTAGCGGTAGGTGAGCGAGTCCCATTTGCCGAAGGTCCCTGTGCTGGCGTTGAAGCCGGTGGTGGTTTGGTAGCCGCTCAGTCCGAGGTCGGAGTGGAAGGCGTGCGATTGGATGAATTGGGTATCGTGGCACTGTCCGCAGGTTTGCATGGTGGAGACTGCGCCCCCGGAGGTCAGCACGTTTTCGCCGTTCTGGTCGAGCAGGGCAAAGTTTGGGTGCAGGGGCGAGGCTTGTTGAGCAGGAGCAGGTTGGGGCGAGGCGAGAGCCGTCCCAATTCCGACGGCGAGGGCGAGGATGAGGAGTCCAGCAATGATGAGGGGGTATCGTTTCATGGTTATGTCCGTGTGATTGGTAATTGGTAAATGGTAATTACTAATTACTGCTTACCAATTATTTCCTTCCGCCCCATTCGATGGGGTCGCCGGGGTAGCCAAGCGCTTGCCAGTCGAGGCGTCCGTTCTCGCCGTGGCAGGAGTCGCATTGCAGGGCGTTTTCGGCGGGCTGCACCATGTGGGTGGTGGGCCAGTACATGTAGGTGGTGGCGAAGCCGTATTGTCCGCTGTATTTCAGCCCGGTGATGGGTTCGGCGAGTCGGAAGGCTTGGTCCCAGTTGAAGTTGGTCCAGAAGCCGTCTTTGCCCGAAGTGATGGGCTGAAGCAGGTAGTTATAGACGGCGTCGTAAGGCTGCTTGGCGATGTGGATTTTGAAGGGGAAGATTTTGGCGGCGGGGTCGTTGATGCTGCCGGCAGGTTTGTTGATGTAGGTGATGCCGTTCGGGTCAATCTTATCGCCAAGGATATAGCGATATTCGTTGCTGCCGTTGAACCAGAGATAGGTGGGGGCGAAGTTTTTGTCGTAGACAAATTCGCCTTTGATTTTGAGGTAAGTGAAGTGGTCATCTTCGCGTCCCTCCTGACCTGCCTGCGACCAGTCCCAATAGACTTTTGTGGGGTCTTCAAGTGCAATCGCAGGGATGTGGCAGGTTTGGCAGGCGACGGCGGAGAGGTGGGTGTTGATGCGCTCGTCGGCGTGCTTTTGGTTCACGTGACATTGTTCGCAGGAGACCTGTTCCTTCGGGTCAATGGTGTAGTTGTCTGCCAGCATGCGCCCGAGGATTTGATGGTCTTTCGTCCAGTGGCAGTCGGTGCATTGCATGTTCAGTTCGCCGCCCATGTGAACGTCGTTGTTTTCGGAGGGGAAGTAGAGGCTTTCGTCGAGGTCACCATGTTTGACGCCGTTGCCGCCGCCGCCGTCGAAGTGGCATTTGCCGCAGTTTTCGCGCGTGGGCGCACGGACGCTCTTCGCCGCGGCGAGCAGATCAACGCCTTCGGCGGGGTTGCCGTAAGTGCCTTTGCCGTAGAGAGCGGTGTCGGCATGGCAGGCGAGGCAGTCCACGTTTTCGGGGTTGGCTTGCTGGGCTTCACGCCCCTGTTCCCAGCCGTAGCCGGCGTGGCAGGACATGCACTTGTTTTCATTGCCTTGTGTGCCGATGCAGAAGTTGTTGATTTGGTTGATTTTGCCGATGGTCACCGGCTCATTGCGCCAGGGGACATCGAACGCCTTTGATTCCCATTTCCAATGGGTAGTTCCCATGACCTGTGTGGCGGCGTCTTCATGGCATTCGAGGCAAGCGCGGGTCACGTCCTGTCCGGTCTTGAAGTCGCCTTTGACGATGTCCGAGTGGTCCACGTGGACGGGTTTTTCGGGGATGTAGTCGGCGGGGTTGGTGGGAGGGTCGCCCGCGCCGAGGAAGTAGAGGATGGGGACGAGGATGATCAAAAGGATGCCGATCAATCCCAAAGTCCAGGTGGGGAAGCGCTTCTTCATACATTCTCCTGTGAAAGTTTGTTGATAAGGTCTGCCTGTTGGGTAAGACGGGCGCGCATGGCGGCGCGGAGCAAGTCCATTGCCTGAATAATGCGGTTGTCTGCCAGGTGGTAGGTGATGACCGTGCCCTGACGTTCCGCGTACACGAGCCCGCGCTCACGCAGTACCTTGAGGTGCCGGGATGTAGTGGGTTGGGGAATGCCCAGTTCGTTGGTCAGCTCGGTCACGTTCATGGGCTGTTCGCTCAACGCATACAGGATGAGTATCCGCGTTGGGTCGGAGAGCGCGAAGCAGAAGTCTGCTTCGATTTGGGTGATTTCCTGTGTGAGGGTTTGGCTGACCATGATTGCCTTCTTGTATGCGGATAAACGAATATAAGCATAGACATCATAGTCCTGTGAATGTTTTCACAATAGTGGATAGTGTCACATGAGAAACTGATTAATGTCACGAGGTTAATATGGGGAATTCTGCGTCAAATTTGATTATCCAACAGGGGATACTCAGCAGCGGGGCGCTTGAGCCGCGCTTGCCCGCCTTTCTTCGCGCGACTTAAGCCCCTTCCCCCAAACACAGGCGGTTTCAGTCCGTATTTGGGGGAAGGTGGGGATGGGAGTGAATGTCAGAGCAACGATTTACGCGCGGTTACGGTATTGCGCCGCTGTGCAAGCGTTCATCTGGAGATGATTCGTTCGCTCTCGTAAAATTTAACGGCGATGAAGGTGATGCCAATGGACACGAGGCTTGTCCCCAGTGAGGCGACAAGAACATTGATTGCCGAGATGGGCTCTGAGTGAAGGATTTGGTTTATAAGAACTTGTTGACCCAGAATAGGCGTCAACATCATCCATAGGGCTGGCTTGATGGGCAGGAGAGGAATCAGAGCGCCGGGCAGGGCGGCGATGAGCGCAATGTACGGCAGGTGCGTATTGGCTTCTTTGACGGTCTTGGTAAAAGAGGCGACGAGGGTCTGGAGGGCGGCTGCAAGAAAGATAACCGGCAGGCAGAGCAGTAAGATTGTCGCCAACGTGCCCGCGTCGAAACCAGGCCGAATGCCAATTATTTCCCCCAGCGGCAAGGTGCGAAGCAAGATGGCAAAAGCGGCGAGCGTGATTATCAGAGTTAACATTGTGAACGGTATGGCGGCGAGCATCTTGCCGATGGCAAACCAGCCGCGCGGCAGCGGGTTAATCAGCAGAGGCTCCAGCGATTCGCGCTCCCGTTCGCCGGCAGTTGCGTCTGTAATAATGGATGCCGCGCCGGTGAAAATAACAGAAATGATTATATATGGCAGCATCGAAAAGAAAAGTAGAGCCTTGCTTTGTGGCGTGGCTGTGTCAACACCCTCGATTTGTACAACGTCAATCACCCGGGGGTTGATGCCTCGTACGCTCAGCCGCAATAATCCGATATAGCGGTTATAAGCCTTGAGCAGTTCCTCCACCTGTATCTTGTCCAGTACGACAGAGGTGCGAGAGCTGTCATAGACGAGTTGTATGGTGGCGGTCTTTCCACTGGAGAAATTTTCGCTGTATTCCGGCGGAATAATCAGGGCAACGCTGATGTCACCTGCGATGACGGCAGCTTTCGGGTCGGCTGGGGCGGGTTCGATGATAACGTTTTGCTGTGCCATGAAGGCGAGCAGGTTGGGGGCGTTTTCCATTCCCGCGACGGACAGCCTGAAGGGCTTCTCAAGTTTTTCGCGTAGATTGGCACCGAGCAGCATGGTCATTCCGCCCATAAGGAATATCACGAAGAGTCCCCAAAGCAGTGTAGTCAGCCCAGTGCGATAATCGCGCAGGTGGTCGAGTATTTCCTTTTGCGTAACGACAAGGATTTTTCTTATCATCCCCACTCCTCCTTTACGCCAAGCGCCGCAACGAAAGCGTCTTCCAAGTCACTTTGCCCGGTCAATTGTTTCAGTTCGTCGGCTGTGCCGCTGGCGGTTATGCTGCCCTGGGAGATAATTATGATGTGATCGCAGAGCGCTGCCACCTCCTGCATGATGTGACTGGTAAGTAGTATGCACTTGCCTTCTTCTTTCAAGCGCAGGATCAATCGCCGCATGGCGCGGGTGCTGATCACATCCAGCCCGTTGGTCGGTTCATCCAGGAGGATATTTTGGGGATTATGCACCAGCGCGCGCGCAATGGCGACCTTGAGTTTTTCGCCGGTTGAAAACCCTTTGGCTTTGCGGTCGGCAATGGCTTGCATATCGAGCAGGCGAATCAGTATGTTAATGTGCTTTTCGAGTACGCTTTTCTCGACACCGTGCAGGTATCCGTAGTATCGGATGTTTTCCCGGGCAGTTAGGCGCGGATAAATACCGCGCGCATCTGCCAGCACTCCAATGCGCTTCTTTACTTCCAAGGGAAAGCGGTTCACATCATACCCGTCCACTTGCGCTGTTCCCTCATCGGGCTTGAAGAGGGTGTAAAGCATGCGCAGAATGGTGCTTTTTCCTGCTCCATTTGGACCCAGCAAGCCGGTGATTTGCCCGTCGGGTGCGACAAAAGACACCTGATTAACGGCTTTGATTTTGCCAAAAGATTTTGATAGACCCTGTACTTGAATCATGGATGTTCCTTTTTGGTTATGGACGGGGTCCGCTGAAGTTTACAAAGAATGGCGGCGGTTGAATTTTTTCGACACAGGAGGTGTCAAGTCCTTGGACAGAGGCGGTTTGAATGAAGTCTTTGAATAGTTGTATGCCGCAGTGGTTGAAAAGATTGCCGTGCCCCATGCCGGGAAAGACCAAATGAATGCTGTTGGTCAGGTGTTTGGCAACTTCTTCTGCGTGATGAGGCGGCGTGATGGGGTCTGCTGCGCCGGAAAGGAGCAGGGCTGGTACATCCGATGTCACCGGCTTGTGAAATTCCGGCGAGAGTTCGCCTTTTTGCCATGTATCACAAATTGCCATAAAGTTCGCAGCGTGATTGCCAAGGATGCTTTTATTACTGTGGTATTCGATTTTCTCTGCAGAAAGGAAAGGCGCGTCTTCGGTGCAAGTGACAGCATAGTACATGCCGTCATATACATCTAAATTCATCAGGAGAGTCTGTGATATGAGCGGAGTGTAATTTTCTTCTGTATATGCGGTGTGTATGGACAAGGGCAGTGTGGCAACGAGGTCTGGTGTATACAGCGTTTGGAATATCAAGGTGATGAGGAGGTCATGGGTTACAGTAAGTTGAAGAGGGTTGTTGGTCAACGGATGACGGATGTTGACCTCTGCCGGTTTTTTCTCTACGCGGGCAAGTAATTCGTCGAACTCATTTCTCAAATTTGGGAAACTCGTTTTACAGGCATCGTCCATTTCACAGCGGGTGAAGAACATTTCCAAAGCCGACTGACCATCTGCCGCCGTATCCTGGTACATCACAAAGCCGGGGTCCAACACTGCGTCGAGAGTGATGGTACGCACATGTTCCGGGAACATGCGCAGATACGTCAGGGCGGCGCGGGTTCCATAGGATATGCCGTAAAGATTGATCTTTTCATAACCCAACGCAGCCCGAATCTCATCCAGATCTTTCATGGCGATTTCTGTATGGTAGAAGCGCAAATCGGCGTTCAATTCTTTTGGACAAGCCTGGAGACTTTCAATCGTTTCCTCATCATTCGCCAATTGATTTTCTGGATCAAGGCATCGCAGGGGATTTGATTTTCCCGTTCCCCGCTGGTCAACCAGAACGATGTCGCGCTTTTGATGGATGTTGAACAGAAATGGCAGCGTGGCGGAAAATACTTCTATGGCTGACTGACCGGGACCGCCAGCCAGCAGGAAGAGCGGGTCGGGTTCAGGATTGTATGTAACGGCGGGGATAACCGCTATAGCGAGTTCGATTTGACGTTTGTCAGGGTTGGAGCGATCTTCGGGAACCCTCCATGTGCCGCAGCGCGCATCGAATTGTATGCTGGATTGCGTGCTGAAGGGATTTGTCAGAACACAATCAGCCAGGTTGGGCGGGGTGGGGGAGAGCGTAATTGAATTGGAGGGAGAACAGGACGCCAAAAAGGCGAAAACAAACAAGATGGTGGCAATGATGCGTTTCATAATGTTGAGGCTTCTGCTTTTTGGCTTCAATTGTAATAGAATGTCCAAAGTTGATTGCCTTACACTTTGATTAGGGATGCCGAAAAACGCAGACGAGCGCAGATTTTTAAGCGGGAACGCCAAGAAAATCAAGAAGAATCAGCGTTCATCTGTGTCCAAATTTTAGAAGTGTAAGGCAACCACAACGATAAAAAAAAGACCGCCGGCGAGGGCGGTCTTTTTTGGTCCAGAGAGTATCGTTATGCGTACAATCCCCAATCCAGCGCGGACGGGTCTTCCATCATCGAGAAATCCCAAACATCCATGCCCATTTCGATGGTGACGGGCATGTTTAAACCCTCCTGCGCTTTGGCTTTGGTCATCTCAATCATGGCGGGACCGTAGGGGCAGAAAGGTGTGGTGAGAATCATCTTGAGATGCGCCACGCCGTTTTCGATGGAAATGTCGCGCACCAACCCCAGTTGAATGATGTGCATCCCGATTTCGGGATCAACCACTTCGGAAAGTTTTTCGCGCGCAGGCTTAACCAATTCGGGGTGTGTTTGATGGATGCTCCATTGAATTTCTTTGACGGTTTGTTCGGTCATGGATGTCCTCTTGGATTAATTCTTTGCCGCTACCGGCTGTACAACATACGTGCAATGTGAGCCTCCGCTCAGAATGCACTGTACTTTGCTGGCTGGCACTGCCAGCATTTTGGAGATCAGGGTCTGATCCATGGTGCAGACTTCGGGATGCGATATGCCGATTTGATAATAAGGGCAGGAGATTTCGTGGATTTGATATTGCCCGTCCTTCAGTTCCCATTCGACGGTAAAACCTTCCTGCGCCAGCAGTTCCTTGACGAAATCCAGCCGTTCTTCCATGCTGAGTCCCCTGATGTCGGCAGCGTACTGGTTGGCGAGATCTTCAGCGACCTGGTTGAAAAGCTGTGTCACTATAGGACCCGGCATGGTCTCTTTCAACTGTGCTAACAGACGTGTGGTCAGGCGCAGATATTTCGTGGGAAAGCGCTCCATGCCTTCTTCGGTCAGCGAATAGACCAGCCGCGGGCGCCCCACGCCGTGACGTTCCTCCTCCGCCGCGATGAGACCTTCCTTTTCGAGGTTCGACAGGTGATGCCGAACCGAAATGGCGTTAATGCCCACCGCCTCTGCAATCTCGTTGATGGTAATGCGGGGTTTGCGGAGCAGGGTCTGAAGAATGCGGTCTTTCGTGCTTTTCATTGGCTGGGAGTATACCCGTCCTTGTTTGTATTGTCAATATACTAGAAAAATATCATAAATATTGACTTTTCCATCTGTCCCTGCTATAATCCCGCCGCAATCATAAAAACGCCAGAAATGGCATAATTTTTGAGCGTAACAGGCGTTTCTAGCGCCCCGTGCACCCGAGAATGCACGTTACGCCCTTAGGAGCATGAGGAATGTCGCAACTCGAAATCAAGAATTTGCACGTCAGCATTGAAGGGAAGGAGATACTCAAAGGTCTCGACCTGACCGTGGAACAGGGCAAAGTCCACGCCATTATGGGACCGAACGGTACCGGAAAATCCACGCTTGCCTACACCCTGATGGGGCATCCAGCCTACACCGTGACGGAAGGGGAGGTCATTTTCAAGGGGCAAAACATTCTCGAACTGGAGCCTGACGAGCGCTCCCGCTTGGGAATCTTTTTAGCGTTTCAATATCCCGTTGCCATCCCCGGCGTGACGGTGGCAAACTTCCTGCGTACTGCCATCAATGCCCGCCGCCGCGCTGAAAACCCTGAAGACAAGGGCATTCCCATTCCTGAGTTTCGCAAACTGCTCAAGGAAAAGATGGCAATGCTCAAAATGGATCCAAACTTCGCCGGGCGCTATCTCAACGACGGCTTTTCCGGCGGCGAGAAGAAACGCGCCGAGATTTTGCAGATGGCAACCCTCCAGCCGGAAATCGCCATTTTGGACGAGACCGATTCAGGTCTGGACATTGACGCGCTGCGCATCGTGGCGGAGGGCGTCAACGCCTTGATGGGCAAAGACTTGGGCGTGCTGGTCATCACGCACTATCAGCGTCTGTTGAACTACATCAAGCCCGATTACGTCCACGTGATGATGGGCGGGCGGATCGTCGAATCGGGTGGCGCGGACCTTGCCCTGCACCTCGAAGAGAAGGGCTACGAGTGGATCCGCGAAAAGTATGTGGAAGAAGAAGCCGCAGCGTAGAAACGGTTCGTTGAACAGAGACAGACGGCGGCTGGAAAAGAAGCGGCTTGTCGTCTGTGAAAGGTGAATCCTATGAGCGAAGATGCAAAGATTTTAGAAGACATTGGCGAGTACAAGTACGGTTTCCATGACCGTGACGATTACTATGCGTTCAAATCCCGCAAGGGACTCGACCGCGAAGTGGTAGAGCAGATCTCCTACCTAAAGGGCGAGCCGAAATGGATGCTTGAGTTTCGCCTCAAAGCGCTCGACCATTTCCTCAAGCGCCCCATGCCGAATTGGGGACCTTCTCTGAAAGAATTGAATCTTGACGACATTTACTACTACGTCAAGCCGACCGAGAAGCAGGAAAAATCGTGGGACGATGTTCCCGATGACATCAAGCGCACGTTCGACCGTCTGGGCGTGCCAGAGGCAGAGCGCAAGTTCCTGGCGGGCTTGGGCGCGCAGTATGAATCGGAGATGGTTTATCACTCCATTCAAAAGCATCTTGAAGAACAGGGCGTGATTTTCCTCTCGATTGAAGACGGCTTGAAACAGCACCCCGACCTGTTCCGCGAGTATTTTGGCACGGTCATTCCAATTGAAGATAACAAGTTCGCCGCGTTGAACAGCGCCGTGTGGTCGGGCGGTTCGTTCGTGTACGTACCGAAAGGCGTCAAAGTGGATTTGCCGCTGCAGGCATACTTCCGCTTGAATACCGCCAACGTCGGTCAGTTCGAGCGCACGCTGATTATCGTGGATGAAGGCGCAAGCGTCCACTACGTGGAGGGCTGCACCGCGCCCCAATACACCACCGATTCCTTCCACAGCGGCGTCATCGAAATCATCGTCAAGAAGGGCGCGCGCTCGCGCTACTCCACCATCCAAAACTGGTCCACCAACGTCTATAACCTCGTCACCCAGCGCGCCAAGGTCTTCGCCGACGCTACCCACGAATGGGTGGACGCCAACATCGGAAGCAAAGTCACCATGAAATACCCCTCCTGCTACCTCATGGAGCCCGGCGCACACGGTGAAATGCTCTCCATGGCGTTTGCAGGACCCGGTCAAATTCAGGACGCAGGCTCCAAGATGGTTCACTTTGCGCCGAATACTTCCAGCAAAATCACGTCCAAGTCCATCAGCAAAGCGGGCGGACGCGCCTCCTATCGCGGCTTGCTCAAGGTCTATAAGGGCGCGAAGGGCGTCAAGTCCAACGTCGTGTGCGACGCGCTGCTGCTCGACCCGCAATCCCGCTCCGACACCTACCCCTACATCGAAATTGACGAAGACGACGTTACCATCGGTCACGAAGCGTCAGTCAGTAAAGTGGGTGAGGAACAGCTCTTCTACCTCATGAGCCGCGGTCTCAGCGAAGAGGAAGCCACCACCATGGTCGTCTCTGGCTTCATCGAACCGCTCGTCAAAGAACTCCCGATGGAATACGCCGTCGAAATGAACCGCCTCATCGCCCTTCAAATGGAAGGCTCCATCGGCTAAAAATTACCAATTACCAATTACCAATAGTTTGAAGTAATTGGTAACTGCCAAGGAAACGCACATGCAGGAAAAACCCAAAGTAGTTGTTTCAAGGACGCGGCGTCCCGAAACCGCCGTAAAGGACTTCAACTTCACCGAAGCCGACATCCGCCCGGGGAGCGGTTTCGTCGCTTCTTACCGCGCCTCAGCCTGGTCCGCTTTCAAGAGGCTTCCCCTCCCCGACACCACCCTCGAGGCTTGGCGGCGCACCGACATCCACGCTCTGCCCGTGGACAAATTCAAATTTGCACCCGAAGGCGCTCACAAAGACCTGCCTCCCGTGCGCGAAGACCTGCTTCGCCCCCTTGTGGCAGACCAGCACGGCGGGCAGATCGTCCTCGTCCCTGGCGGAGCGAAAATCGAACTCGACGAAAAACTGGCTGCCAAAGGCATCATCTTCACCGACCTGCGCACCGCCGAAGAAAAATACCCCGACCTGCTCGCCAAAATGATGGGCAAAACCGTCAACGTGGAGGAGGGGAAATTTTCTGCGCTGGCGGGCGCGTTTGCCCAGAACGGCATCGTGTTGTACGTGCCGAAAGGCGTGACTGTGGAAGAGCCGCTGCACTCCGTCCTCTGGGGTCCCGGTCCCGATTTCGCCCACGTCTCGCACATCCTCGTCCTCGTGGACGAGGGCGCTTCGGTGACGTATGTTCACGAGGCGGCGTCGCCTGACCTCAAGGGCGCCAACTCCATGCACGCGGGCATCGTCGAGATTCAAGTCATGCAGGATGCCTCCCTGCGCTTCGTTGAGCTGCAATCTTGGGGACGCCACGTCTGGAACTTCAGCCACGAGCGTGTCCGCGTTGAACGCGGCGGCAGCCTCGATTGGATCTTCGGCGCCATCGGCTCGCGCCTCACCAAGAACTTCTCCGAACTCGACCTCGCTGGCGAAGGCGCGACTGGACGCATGTCTGGCTTCTACTTCACCGACGGCGACCAGCACCTCGACCACGACACCCAGCAAAATCACCTCGCCCCGCACACCACCAGCGACCTGCTCTTCAAGGGCGCGCTCAAGGGCAGGAGCCGTTCCGTCTGGCAGGGCATGATTTACGTTGCGCCCGGCGCACAAAAAACCGACGGCTACCAGGCAAACCGCAACCTTGTCCTCAGCGACCAGGCGCGCGCCGATTCCATTCCCGGCTTGGAAATCCTGGCAGATGATGTGCGCTGTACACACGGCGCAACCGTTGGTAAACTGGAACAGGAACCGCTCTTCTATTTGAAATCGCGCGGCATTCCTCAGGCAGAAGCGGAAAAACTTGTAGTGGAAGGTTTCTTCGACCCGATCTTCCAGCGTATCCCCTTTGAAGGCGTGCGCGAACGCTTCCAGCAGTACATTGCTGATAAAATGTCATAAATCGGAAGTTGAGAAACCTATGGTAGAAAAAAAGAAGACTGCTTCCAAACACACGGCAACAAAGTCTAAAACATCGAACCGTGGAAAGGTAAAACCAATGGAAAAAGACAGTGGGAAGAAAAAAGTTGCCTCGAAGGCGGCAGCCCGTCCCAAGGTCCAGAACGAAGCGGTGCGCGTCGTGAATAAAATTGCTCCTCCCCGCCTCCATAACGGCGAGGAACGTAAATCAGTTCGAAGCGGGCGGGCGTCGAATCAATTTGCCTACATGAAAGCCCCCGGCGTCATGTATGATTTTCAAGTGGGCGACAAGGTCGAAGTCTTCTGCGACCATGAAAAAGGACGCGAGCGCATCCGCGGCTGGATTGCGGGCATCGTCGTCCAAGTAGACAATAAAATGGTTGCCGTCCAGTTCCGTTCCAACGTCTATCTTACCGACGGTTGGATGGTGCCAGACCGCATTCTGTGGTATCCGCTCAACTCCGAGCATATCCGCCCATTGCAGGGCAAAAAAAATTCCGCCAGGGAAAAGACCAAGGTTATCCCTGAGTATTAGCGAACGCTCGCGGCATCCGCAAGAATTGCTGCAAGCCTCCCCTTTTCTTTCATGACCCTCAACGTTCAACAAATCCGCAGCGACTTTCCCATCCTCCAGCGCGAAACCTCAAAGGGCATTCGGCTGGTGTATCTGGATTCCACCGCCACCTCGCAGAAGCCTCTGCCGGTAATCGAGGCAATGAACGCCTACTACCGCCGTTCGAATGCCAACATTCACCGCGGCGTGCATACTCTTGCCGAAGAAGCCACTGCCTTGTATGAAGAGGCGCGCGAGAAAATCGCCCGATTCATCAACGCACCCTCCGCGCGGCAGGTCATCTACACGCGCAACACCACCGAGTCTATCAACCTGGTTGCTTATGCCTGGGCGCGCGCGAACCTCAAAGCGGGCGATCTCGTCGTCCTGACTGAGATGGAGCATCACTCCAACCTCGTTCCCTGGCAGATGCTTCAGGCGGAACGCGGCATCGAACTGGACTTCATTCCGGTGACCGAAGCCGGCTTGCTCGATTTGGATGCCTACCAAGCGCTTCTCGCCCGGACCCCGAAACTGGTCGCCTTTACGCACATGTCCAACGTCCTCGGCACGATCAACCCCGCCGCCGAAATCATTCGCCTCGCGCACGAAGCCGGCGCGGTGACGTTGGTGGACGCGGCGCAGTCCGTCCCGCACCTCAAAGTGGACGTGCAAGCCCTCGACGCCGACTTCCTCGCCTTTTCCGCGCACAAGATGTGTGGACCCACCGGCATCGGCGCGCTCTACGGCAAAGCAGATTTGCTTGAAGCCATGCCTCCCTTCCTCGGCGGCGGCGACATGATCAAGGAAGTGAAACTCCGCTCCTTCCGCCCGAACTCGCTTCCGCACAAGTTCGAAGCGGGAACCCCCGCCATTGCGGAAGCGGTCGGTTTTGGGGCGGCAGTGGATTACCTCTCTTCTGTGGGCATGGACGCCATCGCCTCACATGAACATGAAATCACCGCCTATGCCCTCGAACGGCTGGAAGAAATCCCCGGCGTGAAAGTGTTCGGTCCCGAAGCCCAGTATAAAGGCGGCGTGGCGGCGTTTACGCTCGATGGCATCCACCCGCACGATGTGGCGCAAATCCTCGACAAGGACGGAATCGCCGTCCGCGCCGGTCATCACTGCGCCCAGCCGTTACACGAGAAATTCGGCATTCCAGCCACCAGCCGCGCCTCCTTCTATCTCTACAACACAAAGGACGAAGTGGATCTGCTGGTGGACGGGATTTATAAGGTCAAAAAGATGTTTGGGTGAGTTACATGGACGATCTCTACCGCGAAGTCATCATCGAACACTACAAGCACCCCGGTTACCGCGGGCATCTCGAACCGCACGACATTCAATTTGCAGACAATAACCCCCTGTGCGGCGACCACATCGAAATCACCATGCAAGTCGGCGCAGATGGGACAGTCAAAGACGCCCGCTTCGACGGTCACGGTTGCGCCATCTCGCAGGCTTCGGCAGACCTGCTCATTGAGTCCATCATCGGCAAGCCGCTCGAAGAAGTCAAACAACTCAACAAACAGCACATCCTCGATCTGCTCGGCATTGACCTGGGACCCGTCCGCCTGAAGTGCGCTTTGCTTTCGCTCAAAGTGCTGAAGGCGGGCGTATATGGTCTTGGCGAAGCCAGCGATGAACTTGTTGAGTAAAAGCGTACACACATAAACAGGTATACACGTACACATGTAAACAGGTACACACCTGAATTCAACTTGTCTACCTGTATACCTGTCTACCTGTCTACTTGTCTACCTGTATACCTGTATACCTATCTACCTTCCCCATGTACAACTACACCACCCTCCCAATCGAAAACTTGGAATACATCGAAATTGCCCCCGCTTCCGAACTCCCCAACGGAGAACGCCTCTTCGTGGAAATCGCGGGCAAATCCATTGTCATCTTCAACATTGCCGGACAATTTTTTGCCATTGGCGATGTCTGCAGCCATGACGATGGACCTTTGGGCGATGGCGACCTGGAGGGATACAACATCGTCTGCCCGCGTCACGGCGCAGAGTTCGACGTGCGCAGCGGCAAAGTGATGCAAATGCCCGCTGTGGCGGACATCCCTGCTTACCCGGTTCGAGTGGTGGATGGGATGATTCAGGTGGGAATGCCGAAAGAATAGCGATGAAACGACTTCCGAAGTCGTTTTACGAGCGCCTATAACAACTTTTTCAACACCGAAAACGGCGAGTCGTCCGCCTGCTGGTTGTGCCCGCAATCCCTCACGTTCAAATCCTGCCCGCACTCGATGCACAGTCCCTTGCAATCGGGTTTGCACAGCGCCTTGATGGGGACTTCGAGCAGGGCATATTCACGCAGGACGGGTGCGAAATCAATGTGACCGTCCTCCGGCATGAGCAGCCCTAACTCGCTGACCGACTTTTGGGTAAAGGCATACAGTTCTGTCCACTCGCCGTGCAAGGTCTGACGGAACTCCTTCAAACAGCGCACACATTCCAGTGTCGTCTCGCCGGAAAACTCACCCTGGACGAGCAATCCCTGCTGGGTGCGGTCAATCACAATCAGACAGGTAAACTCATCCAGCGTGAGGTCATCTCCCAACACGGCGTGGGGATATTCCAGCGGAAACCTGTGGCTGTACCCCACTTCTTCATGCACGATAAAGCCGACGTTGAGTCGAAACGGTTTACGGGGATTGGTCATGGGAATCTCCAGACAAGCGCGTCTGGCTAGATTTTTCTGTCCACAATAAACTTTGCCAGATCTGCCAGCGCTTCACGCTCAGGGACGGCTGGTGCCTCTTCCAATGCGCCGAGCGCCCGTCGGACGGCTTGACGCGCCTCGTCCATTGCCTTCTCAATGGCGGCATTCCGCCGGATGTTATCCACAATCCGTTGGACGCGGTCGGTGTCCTTCCAGCCGCCATCGGGGAGGGAGCGGATGTCCTCATCCTCCGGGTGTTCTTCGGCGTAATAGATGGCTGGCAGGGTGACCAAGCCGTTCAGCAGGTCGGAGCCGATGGGTTTGCCAACCGTGCTTTGACTGCCGGTGAAATCCAAAATATCGTCCACAATTTGGAACGCCATTCCCACTTCGTAGCCGAAGGTTTTCATCGCGGCGCGGATGGATTCGTTCTCGGTGGCGACCATTGCCGCCGCCAGCGCCGACATCTCAAACAGGGAGGCGGTCTTGGCGTAGATGCGGTCATAGTAGTTGGCGCGGTCAATCACGCCGCGCGCCGAGAACATCTGCGTCAGTTCGCCGTTGACAATGATTGCCAGCGTGTCGGCGAAGAGTTTCATCAGGGGCAGGTAATCGGTCTCGGCGGCGAGTTTGGCGGCGCGCGCAAAGAGGAAGTCGCCGGTCAGGACGGTGGCGGCGGGCGACCAGCGGGCGTTCAGCGTGGGCATGCCGCGCCGCAGGAGCGCGCCGTCAATCAGGTCATCGTGGACCAGCGTGGCGGTATGGAGCAGTTCCACCGAGGCGCCGAGGGTGATGATCTTTTCTTCGGGGGCGCCCAGCATATTTCCGACGAGCAGGCTCAGGGTCGGACGGATGCGTTTTCCTCCTGCAGAAAGAAGATGTTCCAGCGCAGAATGAAGGTCAGGATGGTGTTCCTCTCCCGCTTGTTCTCGAATCCGTTGTTCGACAAATTTCAATTGGTCTTGAACGGAAGAAAAAAAAGTAACTGTGTTCAAACGTCAGCCTCCCCAACCGAACAGGCGGTTTGCGTTGGCAGTCGTGATGTCTGCCGTCTGTTCGCGGGTTGTTTTGTGAATTTCTGCAATTTTATCAGCAATGTGCGCCACAAATGCGGGTTCGTTACGCTTGCCCCGATGCGGGACGGGGGTAAGAAACGGCGCATCGGTTTCGATGAGCAGCCGCTCGAGGGGCAGTTGGCGGATGATTTGACGTTTCTCCTCCGCATTTTTGTACGTGACGGGACCCGTGACGCCGATGTAGAAATTATGCGCGATTGCCTTTTGGGCGGTCTCGAGGTTGCCGTTGAACGAGTGCAGCACGCCGGGGCGTTCTGCCAGGGGATGTCCTTCCGCCGCCAGCCCGCTTTGCCACTCGGTCAGGATGTCGAGCAGGTCAACGGATGCCTGCCCGAACCAGACATCGCCCGCTTCGCGCATGTGGATGATGACCGGCAGCCCCGCTTCGCGCGCAAACTGGAGCTGCTCCTTCAAAACCTGCCTTTGCCTCGCCTGTTTTTCGGGCTCTTTGACCCAGTAGTAATCGAGACCAATCTCGCCGATGGCGATAATCTTGTTCCCTCTCCCGCTGGGAGAGGGCGGAGGGTGAGGGAAAATCATCTCTCGCAAATTTTCGATGGATTTGTCGTCCCACTTGTCCAATTCGGTGGGGTGAAAACCGACCGCCGCAAACAGGTTCGGGTGTGAAGCCGCCAGCCGTATGACGGCTTTGCTCGACTCAAGGTCCAGCGCAGGGATGAGAATCCGCTCCACGCCCGCATCAAGGGCGCGCTGGATCACGGCGCCGCGGTCGTCGTCGAATTTGTTGAAGTCGAGGTGGCAGTGGGTGTCGGTTAACATTTTGGATAAAGATTGTGAAAATTATAACGCAATATGACTGTCACGTCATAGCCCAAGCACGGGCAGAATATGGTTTTCTCATTATCGCTTGACAGTTTGAGAGGATTCGGTAATTTAGCGTGCCTCACACTATGTCTCCGCACGCCGGGCACTTGACACATGGCTCCCAAAGGGTGGCTTGATGCCTGCGCAGGAGCAGCCAAGCTGTTCCTGGCTGAGCGTGGCAACATGTCCACCGGCCGGTTTTTTGGCTTCAAACTTCATCTGATTTTCAATGACCGTGGCGAATTACTCAATCTGGCGCTCACGCCCGGCAACGTTGATGAGCGGGAGACCCTTCGCGTTCGCTCCAACATGAAGAACACACTCATGCCATTGATAGACCAAATCCTGCTTCGCAAACGGGCGATCGTGTTTGGGCACTCTGCCGGCTTTGGTCGCCTAGCCCGAACACTTACGTGTATACCACCGTCAAAAATTATTCTTCCGCAAAACGGAGGATTTGTTCCAGCGTCATGTTCGCGCCTTTGCGTTGGAACGATTCGAGGTCTTCCTTCTTCAATACGGCTGATCTCACGCGCATCAGGGCGCGCATATCAGGTTCTTGAAAGGGAATCGGATCGGCCGCGTGGCGGGCAGCGACGAAACCGAACAGGCGTGCCGCCCGTTCCGTCCTGCCCTCCGCCAGTTCAATTTCAGCGCACAGAAGCAGTCCGCCGTATACACCAACTTGGTGGCCTTCCCCGAGGGCAAGATTGCGTTTAATACTATCGAGACATAGCTCGCGGGCGCGGGCGGCATCTCCGCGGTGAAGCGCGGCATAGCCCATCAACCGTTCGGGGTAGGGCTGCTGGAATTCGCTGCCGATGGATTGAAACACATGGTAGGATTCACGCGCGAACCAGCCCATCGTCTCGAAATCATCCAGCGCGCCGGCAAGAGTGGCTATGCTCACCAACACCTGCCCGAGGTTGATGCGGTTGCCGCTGGCGCGGATTGGATTCAGCGCGTGCTGGGCGCATTGGATCGCCTCGGCATATTTCCCCTCCCTGCGCAGGATATAGGCAATTTGGTACAGGACATGTCCCTCGCAATGGGCATTCTTTTCGCGCATGGCGATCTCCATAGCCTCGTCCAATGCGGCGCGGGCCTGGCTTTTTTTATTCAACCCATGCAGGGCGATGCCCAAATAGGCAAGGGCAAGACAGAGAAGCAACGGCCGGTCAATGGCGCGGCAAAGCGCGACGGATTCTTCTCCGGCGCGGGCGGCTTTTTCCCACTCCTTGTTATCCAGGTTCACTTCCATGTCAAAATAGAGCGCATGGGCTAGCGCGGCCTTGTCATCCAGTTCGCGCGCCAGCGATTCGGCTTCAGCGAGGTAGTTTCTGACCCTGTTCTGTTTCTCGCGCCAGTAAGCGGATTGCAGCAGCGCGGCGGCGCGATACAACAAGCGGACCCGAAGGGGCTGAAACCTCTTGTCGGTGGAAAGCGGCAGGAAGCGCTCCGCCCATTCCGCACCTTCGGTGAAATGACTGTGACGGAACCAGATCCACGCGGCGGCGGTAACAAGATGCAGCCCATCGGCGAGCGCCGATTTGTTTTCAAGCGCCCAACCCAACGCGGCATGCAGGTTATTGCGTTCCGCGTCAACAAAACGCTGCGTGTCGGATAACGACAGCGTGTCCAGTTTCGTTTCCAGTTCTTCAGCCCAATCGGCGAAATAGGCTAGGTGGCGTTCACGCAGAGATACCATTTCCTTGCTTGAATTCAATTTTTCGAGCGCAAATTCGCGTATGGTCTCGAGCAAGCGATACCGCCCGTTTTCAGGCTCGGCTACCACAAGAGATTTGTTTGTCAATTGCATCAGCAAAGGCAGGGCATTGGGGCTGCAAACCGCCTCGGCAGCCCGCAGCGTCCATCCGCCCAAAAAAACGGAGAGGCGGCGAAAGAAGGCGCGTTCCTCTTTGTTCAAAAGGTGATAGCTCCAATCCAGCGCGCTGCGCAGAGTTTGCATCCAAGCGCGACTGTCGCGCGCTCCGTTCGTCAGCCATTGGAAGCGGCGGTCAAATTGTTCAAGCATGTCGCGCGGGCTCAGCACATTGACGCGCGCCGCGGCCAGTTCGATGGCGAGAGGCAGGCCGTCGAGACGAGCGCAGAGCTCAGCCACGTACGCGGCGTTTTCCTCTGTGAGAACAAAGCCGGGACAGATGGCGCAGGCGCGCTCCACAAAAAGACGGATGACGGGAGCGTCGAGCAGGGCTTTCAAGTCCGCAGTTTCAGGGAGGGATAGGGGGGTAAGTGGAAAAACATATTCCCCGGAAAGGCGCAGGGCTTCGCGGCTGGTGACGAGGATTTTCAATTCGGGAGAGGCAGCAAGCAGTCTCGCGATTTGCGGCGCGGCGGGCATCACCTGCTCGAAATTATCCAGCAAGAGCAGCGTGTGTTGGCCGCGCAAACGGCTTTGCAGGCTGGCGAGCGAGGCGCCTCGGATTTCGGGAATGCCAAGCGCGGCGGCGATGGCAGGGATGACCTGCGCCGAGTCGGTGACGGGGGTGAGATCTACAAAGACAATTCCATCTGGAAACCACGATGCGGCATGTTCCGCGGCGTAGATGGCGAGCCGTGTCTTTCCAACGCCGGGCGGGCCAATTAGGGTGATGAGTCTCACGTCAGCGCGGCGGAGCATTTCCCACAAAGTGTCGACTTCGCGTTCGCGGCCCAGCAGGGGTGTGAATGGGACAGGCAGCGGTACAAGCGCAGAGTCTCCCAAATCGGGGGCGGCCGCTGAAGGTTCAGGGACGAGGCGGGGTCCAGTGGAGGCAAGTTCGCGCAAGCGGGCAATCCACTCGGGTTTGTCCTCCAAATCCAGCGCGGGAACAAAACGTCCCAACAGAGTGGAAACATCGGGAATGTAGTTATTTTTTTCGATGCGGCTGAGGGTGCTGTAATGAAAGTTAACCTGCGCGGCCAGCTGGCGCTGGGAAAGATGAACGCGTTCACGCAGGTAGCGCAGTAGTTCGCCGAGCGTCTGGAATGATTCGGGAGTGATGACGGAAGATTTGCCTGTCATAGTCCGATTTTACAGCAGGATGCCGCACGCGGCATGACCTTTGTACCAGCAGGGAGGGGGAAAGTCTGCAACAAAAGTCAACGAATTCAACATCTAAGCGGCTATTATATGAATAGTAACTCACCTTACGCGGTAGCGCGAGATTTATCTCGTCCTACGAAGGAACTGCGTAAGGTGAGTAGTAAAAGGAAAAATAATGTGCGACAAAACAAACGCGTTCCGCAGGCAAAAAGATGGGCCCGGGAAGCACGTTAATTCCCGAAAGAAAGCTCCGCTTGTTGTCCAAATTCCTGTTCCGCAAATGGATGACAACTTTTTTGTTTCCGCGGGACTAAAATTCAAAAACCGGAAGTAAAACATGATCCCACACCAGAACCATACAGTATTGAGGCTTTGTTTATTGGTATTATTGATTTTGAGCTGCAATCTGCCGGTTGCGGCTCCCCGCGCATCCACTCCTGAACCGAATTCAACATCTGAGGCATCCACGCCGGCTCCGAATGAAGTCATCATCCCTTCGACCACAAAGGTAATCGATTCCGCATCCCTGTCCACGCTTGAGCGCGTGGATGAGAAGGGAACGCTTTATTTTAGTCAGGCCACGCCCGCGGTTGAAGCGCTCAAAGCGGGAGACGTGCTAGTTTCCGAGGCAAGCAGCGCCGCGCCCTTTGGGTTGTTGAAAAAAGTCATCGCGGTTCGCGCAGAAGGCGAACGCATTATCGTTGAAACAACGGATGCATTGATTACCGAGGCTGTGCATCAAGGTTCGGGAAGCGTTTCGAGGGAATTGAAACCGGAGGACATCCGGTCAACGCAAATCTTTCAGGAGGGAGTGACCTTCGAAGGCTTCGACGCCTCAAGCCAAATCTCGGCGCGTTCGCACGGCTTGATGAGCATGGCTCCAAGCGCCCTGCTTCGCCCAGCCGGGCTTACTTACAGGTTTAATACCGATCTTGGCACCGGCGGACAGGTACAGGTGACCGGAACAGCAACCATCAACCCGATCATGGATTTTGGGTTGAATATTTCCTGCGATGAGGTCGTCAACACTTTTTTGGGTCGGGTGTGCAAAGAAATTCCCGATCTGAACGTGTTAGCCAAAGTAGGCGTCCAGGAAAACGCCAATCTGGTCGTCAAAGGCGCGTCTTCGTACACGTTCAAGGAAGATTATCAAATTGCCCGGCATGAGTTTTCACCGATTACGTTTTTCCTGGGACCTGTTCCCGTTGTCTTGGTGCCGGTGTTGAAGATTTACCTGAAGGGCGACGGATCTCTCACAGCGAAATTCGATTACGTTGTTGATCAGAACCTCACACTTGCCGCCGGATTCAAATACAACTCGGACAAGGGTTTTGAGGATTTGAGCGAATATAAGTCGGGCTTCAAACAAACCGGTCCCACGTTCAGCGGCGCGCTGGACGTGCGTGCCATGATGGGTGTGCAATTCGAGATCATGCTTTATGGGGCGATTGGTCCCTACGGAAATCTGGAAGGCGGCGCGCACTTACAGGCAAACCTGGATGGATTGCCATCTGCGAAAAACCTGCTCTGGAACGCAGATGGCTGTCTCTGGCTCAATGTTGGGATCGATTCGGTCAAGGCGATTGATCTCCATTACAATAAGGAACTGTGGAGCGCCTGCGTTTCATTTGGCAATGGAGAAAACCATCCGCCATCGGTCAGCATCATCAGTCCGACTGATGGCAGCGCGCTCGCCGCGGATGCGAACGTAACTTTGCTTGGCTCTGCCAGCGACGTTGACAATCAGCCCCTCACTTGTGTTTGGACAAGCAGCAACTCATATGACACCATTACCGACGCCAACTGCACTCAGGCAACGATCAAATTCGCAGCCTTCGAGTCAGGCTCGCCTTCACGTGCGTTGACTCTGACCGCCACCGATTCGTCCGGGGCAAGCGCGAGCGCAACGGTGAACGTTTCGATCAATCATAGTCCCCAGGTGAAGATCTCTAATCCAGCAGAGGGAAGCGTTTTCAAGGAAGGCGAATCCATCTTTCTGGCTGCTAATGTTTTGGACTTCGATGGCGGCGCTCTAACGTGCATCTGGACAAGCAGCGCCGCCGGCGATGTTATCAAGAATCCATCGAATTGCGCTGAGACGAAGATCAAGTGGATTGGTGCAGGAAGCCGCACAATCACCCTGACGGCAACAGATGCGTCCGGGCTCAGTGGAAAGGCGTCTGTGACAGTGAATGTGGTGGCTGCGCCACCGGCGGCGATTAACGTGGAGATCTTGTCTCCTATTTCTGGCTCAGTGTTCAACCCGTCCAACCCTATAACACTGAGCGGTTCCGCCAGCGGCGGAAGAGAACCCTATACCTTCAAGTGGAGCGTGCGTTACCCAACCGACTCAGGTGGAAATGGAGGGGAGTCGTATATTATCGGCAATGGCGACAATTTCACGTGGACGCCAAGCGATACCCTGCCATTTAGTTGTGGGGAGAAGTCGGCAGCTGTGATTCTCACAGTCCGAGACCAGGATGGCAAGACCGGTTCCACCTTCGTTGTGATACGCCTCGTCAGGATCTGCTGATGAAACCTGGATCATTCCGCGCGGATGGCTGCGGCGGGCAGCCGCATGCCCCGCATGAGAGCGCCCTAACGCAGCCATCCGCAAGAAATCAAACAACGATTGCCATTACAAAATTTGGAGACATGTGATGAATCAATCTTTAGGCTTGGTTATCTTCGCGCTGATCGTCGCCGTTGTGATCGTTGTGTTAGCCGTCGTCAATTACCGCAGGGAACAAACGATGAAACGACTGGCGGAAATATCCCTGCAAAAGGGATGGCAATTTGTGAAAAGCCCTTCCGCGTATGTTGATTGCATTCTTCGGGGACAAGATGCCGATGTCCGCTGGGAACTTAGGTATACCAACAGGGAGAAGACCTTTAACACCTTTAACAGGGAGAATGTTGAAAGCATTGTTTGGTTTAGCTCCGCGGCTGGAAGCAGGAACGGAACCATCTTTGTTTCGCCAAAAATGGTAGAAGTTCCCAATTTGGGCGGTTTTGATGGCGTCAACACCATGGCGGCAACATTTCTCAACAAGATGTTGCGCGCTCTTGGAATAGACATATCAGGTTCTTCGCCTCAAGCGGTGGGCTCGGAAGCCTTCCAAAGTAAGTATTTGACGCTGGCGCCTGACGACTCAACTGCCCGGCAATTGATTGCGGACATTGAAGCCCAACTGCTCAGATGGTCTGAAACGAACAGATTGAATATGCCTTCTATAGTCATTGACGCCACAGGCGTCACACTTCGGGTTGTACGCAATAACCTGTCTGTCCAATCCCAATGCCAGATGGCTGAACAGATGACCTCGCTTGGCATGACAGTCGTCAATGCCATGAGATAGTTGCGCGACATTCATGTCGCCTGAAAACGCGAGATAAATCTCGCGCCACCGCGTAAGTTGAATTCTTTATTTTGCGCCCGGCGGCTGGCTGAAACGCAAGTACCATTCGCCGGGTTTCTTTTCCATGACCGTCGTCTGCGGCGTGACCACTGTTACCCATGTCCGCCCGGGTTTGAGCGGGAAAGGGAGATTATCTTCATATTGAAATTTGATGGGACCGGCGTCCTCGGTGTTCCACTCGATAGTGTACACCTGCCCGTCGCGGAAGAGCAGGGCTTTGCCGGAAAGTCCGTGTTCGAGGTGGATGTCGAGGTTGGTCGGCGAGATGACGTCGTGTTCGGTAAACAGGATGATGACGTTCTCGGATTGCAATTGCCGCCCGGTCAGCCGCTCGACCTCCGGGTGCAGCATGCCCGCTGTTGCCTCGTCGCCGTTGTCCACGTAGCGCCAGTAGGACTGCGAGAGCGGGTCATAGACCCAGCCGCTTTGGTTGAGCCAGGCGATGAACACGTTCAGCCGTGAGGCGGGGGCGCCTCCTTCGGGCGGCTCAGCAGAAAAGACGTTGTTCGTGTACTTTGCCGCCGTCTGCGGGTCGCGGCGCTGCTCGGCGAGTTCGCGCATTCTCGAAATGTCGAGCATGTAGCCGCCGCCCTGAATGTTGTGATCCACGAAGGAGCATTTCGGCAGTTCCACCAGCACCTCGGCGGAGGCGTAGGCATAGATGAGGCACGACCCTTCGAAAAATTCCGCAATGTCGGCATAGACCAACCGCCCGGAACGAACGGGTCCCACACGGGCGGGGGGAAGGTCGGAGGGGGGAGCAGGCTCCTCGAGGCGAATCAGACCGAGGTCCAGATCGAGAAGCGAGGCGAAGACATCCAGCGCATCGCTCCACCCGGAGGCGGGATCGGCGTCACTGTCCTTTGACTCGTCCCCGGCATCCTTCTGCACAAATTCCATCCCCGCAGGCTTTTCAAAGGCGACGTAATATCTGCCTGCCTCAACGTTGAATCCATACCAGCCGTTGCTGTCTGTTGATGTTTGCTGGAGGAAGTTGCGTTCGGCATCGTAGAGATTGACGCACACGCCGCCGACGCCGCGCTCCCAGTCATCCTGGAGGTTGTTGCGGTTGGTATCCAGCCAGACGCGGCTGCCGAGGACGAGGCTGGTTTGGGTGAATGGCTCGCGCCGCACCGCACAAGAGCCGCTGGGGGGAATTTCGGGAGCGGGAAATTCGCCGTAGAAGGCGGCGAGGTAACGGGTGGTTCCTTCGGTGATGTAGATTTCGAAGACGAAAGGGGCAAAAGAGAGACCCGCTTGCGGGCGGGCAGTGACGGGAAAGGTGGAGATGGAGACCAGCACGGCGGGCAGTTCGAGCAGTGACGGGTCGGCAGCGCTCAGCCCGGTAAGAGGGTTGATGGTGGCAATGGGAACGGTGGGCGTGACTGGCGGGAGGGTCGGTTGGACGGCAAGAGCGGGAGGCGTTTCGTTATCGTTTGCAGAAGAGGGTGTTGTGGCTGCCTGATGGGTTTGCCCGCAGCTTGTGATCAAAGTCCATGCCAGAAAGAGCCAGAGCAGGCGCTTACTTGATTTTTTGAAATTCATTCCTGACACGTTCGAAGGTGACTTCCAACGCTTCGGGCAGCACGCGCGTGCCGCCGACGGTGGACATGAAATTGGTGTCGCCTTTCCAGCGCGGGACGATGTGAATGTGGACATGCCCAAGCACGCCGGCGCCCGCCACTTCGCCCATGTTGACGCCCACGTTGAAGCCCTGCGGTTTGTAGATGTTCTTCAGCACGATTGTGCATTGGGAGGTGAGTTCCATCATCTCGGCGCGGGTCTGGGCGTCGAGTTCTGCCAGGGTGGCGACGTGCGCGAAAGGGTTGACCATCAGGTGTCCGCTGGTGTAGGGGTAGCGATTGAGGATGACGTAGGCGCGCTCGCCGCGGTAGGCGATGAGGTTTTCCGCGCCGTCGGGCATGGCTTGCGCTTTGCAAAACACGCAGCCGGCTTCTTTGTCGTTGTTTTCGATATATTCCATACGCCAAGGTGACCAGAGGTGATTCATAGATGAGTGAATTTTAGCAGAGAAACTCGTGCGCTTCATCGGCAATTTCTCCGCCATACAAAATTCTAGCCACCCAACACTTTTGTTTTGGGACGCAGATGAACGCTGATTTTTTTCTGCGTTTATCTGCGTTTTTCAGCGTCCCATTTGAAACTGTCAGGTCACTAGACAAAATTTAGGCAAAAATTGTTTCCAACGCGGACGCCGCGGATTTTGCGGATTACTTGGAATGGCTGTGTTGTTGGTGTTTATGTTGACATTCTCTTGTAAGACGGTTATCCTCCCACTGATGCAGCCATCCCTTTTTCCACCGCCAACTCCGCAAACCTTCACCGTCTCCAAATTGACGTTTCACATTCGCAAATTGCTGGAAGAGAACGAAACGCTTCAGGACGTGTGGGTGCAGGGCGAAATATCGAATCTTTCGCGTCCCGCTTCGGGGCATGTATATTTCACACTCAAGGATACAAACGCTTCGCTGCGCTGTGTGATGTGGAAAACGAGCGCGGCGCGCTTGACTCTCTCCCTGCGCGACGGTATGGAAGTGGAAGTGCATGGTCGCATCGGTGTGTATGAGCCGCAAGGGCAGTATCAACTTTATGCCGACCAAATCCGCCCGGTGGGGGAGGGCGCGCTCTTTCAGGAATTTCTGCGGCTCAAGGCGGCGCTCGAGGCGGAGGGGTTGTTCGCTCCCGAACGCAAGCGTCCCATCCCCGAACTGCCGAAGCGCATCGGCATTGTCACCTCGGCAACAGGCGCTGCGCTGCGCGACATGCTCAACACCCTGCGCCGCCGCCTGCCGCTGGTGGAAGTGCTTCTCGCTCCCTCGTCCGTGCAGGGAACAGAAGCGCCGCCGGCGCTGGTGAGAGCCATCCAACTTCTCAATTCCCAATCGCCGGATGTCATCCTTATTGCGCGCGGCGGCGGTTCCATCGAAGACCTGTGGGCGTTCAACGATGAACGCGTGGTGCGCGCGGTTGCCGCCTCGCGTGCGCCGGTCATTTCGGGAGTCGGACACGAGACCGATTTCACCCTGTGCGATTTCGCCGCCGATTTGCGCGCCCCCACTCCCACCGCCGCGGCGGAACTGGCGACCCCGACCACGCTCGATGATTTGTACTTTCAGCTTTCCGCGCTCCGCTCCCGCCTCCTTTCTTCGACCTTGAACCTGATCGCGGAACGAAGGGCGGCTCTTTCCTCCCTCGCCGCTCAACTTCGTTATTTTTCGCCGGAGCGCCGCGTTCTCTCCGAAACCCAGCGCGTGGACGAACTCTCCCGCCGCATGGTTTCATCTCTGATTCACCGAATCGAATTACAATCTTTGCATATCAAAGGCTTGACGCGGCGGCTCGAAGCGTTGAGTCCGCTGGCAGTGCTGGCGCGCGGATATGCCGTTGTGACGCGCAAAGAGGATGGCAAGGTTGTATCGCACGTCCGGCAGGTGAAAGCCGGTACGTCCCTTCAAGTGCAGGTTGCTGATGGCGCCTTCGATGCGGAAGTGACAAGCGAATAAATTGCCTGCGGTCTCAAGTGCGTCAGTCCATGCAATCGTAAAGCGCAAATCGCAAATCGAAAATCGAAAATTGGAGCGTTCATGCCAAAGTCATCGTCTAAAAAAGAGAGACCCGTGGAAGAATTGAATTACGAGGAGGCGCTTGCCGAACTGGAGGAAATCGTTGCCAGCCTGGAGGAGGGGCAGGGTCAACTGGAGGATGCGATTCGGCTGTTCGAGCGGGGGCAGGCATTGGCGGCGCGCTGCGGCGCACTGCTCGAGGCGGCAGAACTCAAAGTGAAGCAGATTGGCGGTGAAGAGGTCGCCGATTTTGAGGAAGAGTCCGAATGAATCTGTCGGCGTTATTCGAAAACCGGGCGCTGATTGCCGGCTTGATTGCCTGGCTGTTGGCGCAAGTTATCAAAATCCCGTTGGATTACTTCCACACGCGCCGCTGGAATTGGGCGCTGCTCCTAACCTCGGGCGGCATGCCCAGCTCGCATTCGGCGCTGATGACCGGTACCGTCTTTGCCATCGGCTTGTATTACGGTTTCGATAATCCGCTCTTTGCGTTGGGCGTTGCCGTTACCATGATTGTCACCTACGATGCCGCCGGCGTGCGCAGGCAGGCGGGCATTCACGCCCAGCGCATCAACGTATTGTTCGACGAACTCCTGCGCGGACATATCTTCAGCGAAAAGGATTTGCGCGAAGTGCTGGGGCATACGCCGCTGGAAGTGACGGGGGGCATTCTGCTTGGGTTAATCGTCGCCACTGCACAGTGGCTGGCGTGGAAATAAAATTTTGTAAGAACCATGGGGGCATGTTGGCAGGCGCGCAAAAGAAATAGCAGCGTTGTTACGAGGGGGATGCCCGGCGAGGCAGTCTCCTCGTAATGGCGTGAATGACCGTTTTTACTTCGGGGACTTGAAGTACCACAACTCCCGCGCCGTAGATGACCGCCCCCAGCGCAACGCCTCCCCCCGCAGCCAGCCAGCGGTTCAGACTCCCTGCCACCTGAATCCACATTCCCAAACCGATCGCCATCCCCAGCGTGGACAGCCCTGCGCGCCACGCGCCGTCTGCCAGCGCCTTGCCCTCGATGCCGCCCAACCGCCGGCGCATGAAGACAAAGAGCGCCGCCGCTTCGAGCGCGGTGGCAAGCGAATTTGCCAGCGCCAGCCCGCCGAGCGGATACCAGCCGATTTGAGCAAACCACCGCGAGAACCCAATGCTGAACGCGACGTTCAACCCCATTGCAATCGTGCCGATGACGACGGGGGTCTTGGTATCCTGTTGGGCGTAGAAGGCGCGGGTCAATACCTCCATGATGGAGTGACCGACGAGTCCCGCCGCATACCAAAGCAGCGCCCAAGCCACCATTTCGACCGCCCGCTGGTCGAACTCGCCGCGCTGGTAAAGGAGCGAAATCAACGGTTGGCGCAGAATCATCAAGCCGACGCTGGCAGGCAGCGCCAGGAGCAAAATTCCCCGCAGCGAAGCCGCCACCGAGGAGCGCATTTCGTCTCTCTTGCCGAGGGCATGCTGGGCGGAAAAGGTGGGCATGGCGGCAATCGCCACAGATTGCGCGATGGCGGCTTGCGCCATGAGCATAAGCGAGAATCCATAGGTGAGGCTGGCAACGCTGCCTGCCTCCATGCGGGAGGCGAGGTTGGTGTTAACCCAGAAATTCAGCTGCACCACCGCCACACCCAGCAGACGGGGAAGCATGAGCGTAAGCACCTGACGGACGTGGGGGTCTTTCAGATCCAGCGACCAAAAGTTGTGGATGGGCAATTGGTGATTGGTAATTAGGTGGGTCAGGGATGGAAGTTGAATGAGCAGGTAGAGGATTGCGCCGATGATCACGCCCCAAGCCAGCCCATAAATCCCCATGAAGGGCGCGAGGAGGAGAGCGCCAATGATGATACCCAACTGATACATGGCGGGCGTCAGCGCGGGGATGAGGAAGACCTGATGCGCGTTGAGGACGCCGACAATCAACCCGCCGAGACCAAACAGCACCGCCGAGATGAGTTGAATGCGGAGCAGAGAAACCGTGAGGGCGAAAATTTGCGGGTCGGCGGAAAAGCCGGGGGCGAGCGCGTGGCGGACCACTTGCGGGGCGAATAAGGCAACGAGCGCGGCGAGCAGGCTAAGGGTCAGTGTGACCGCATGAGCGAGGGAGAAGGCAAGTCTCCAGGCGGAGTCTTTATCGTCTTTGGCAAGCAATCCCGTAAAGGTGGGGATGAAGGCGGAGCCAAGCGCGCCGCCTGCCACCAGCAGGAAAAGCGTCTCACTGACGCGGTTGGCGGCGTAGAAGGCATCCAGCGTAATGGATGCGCCAAACGCATTGGCAACGATGATGCCGCGCGCCAATCCTGCCAGTTGACCGAAGACGATGGCAAGCATCACCGTCCCTGCGGCGCGGGCAATTTGGCGGTTGGCTGTGGCAGGGGGGTGGGTCATGGGGGAGGATTATAATCCGTGAAATCTCTTTTTTGAGTGGAGCCTATGAACTGGAAACGATTTGGAACTGCGTTGATGCTTGGGCTGTTATTGCTCACTGCCTGCGGGGAATCCGCGCCAACGGTGACGCCGGGCGGCGATGCGCCTCCGCCGACAGATGAACTCACGCCAATTGATTTACAGGCGGGCTATGGGGCGCGCGGCGCATGGTTTGAACTGTATGTGACCAACCCCAATAGTCCGCTTTCTCCCCAAGGGACAGGCGGCGTTGACGGTCCGCTGGTGGAAGCCATCAATGCGGCGCGCTTGAGCGTGGATGTGGCGGCGTACAGCATCACGTTGAACAGTGTACGTAATGCTTTGCTCAATGCCCACCGCCGCGGAGTGAACGTCCGCATTGTGATGGAGTCGGACAACATGGACACGTCGGACGTTCAGAAACTGCTGGAAGCGGGCATTCCCATTGTCGGCGACAACCAGGAAGGGTTGATGCACGACAAGTTCATGGTCATTGACCGTTCGGAGGTCTGGCTTGGTTCGATGAATTTCACCGATTCAGGCGCGTATGACGATAACAACAATTTGATTCGCATCCGCTCGACCAAAATTGCCGAAAACTATTCCACCGAGTTCAAGGAGATGTTCGAGAGCGGCAGTTTCGGACCCAACGTCATTGCCCAAACCCCCAACCCGACCATCACACTCGACGGCACGCGCGTGGATACCTACTTCTCGCCGGATGACGGCGTGCTGAACGCCATTTATCCTCTGCTGGAGAACGCCCAGGAGAGCATCTATTTCCTCGCCTTTTCGTTTACGTCCAATGAACTGGGGGCGGTCGTGCGTCAAAAAGCAAAGGATGGGTTAACGGTTCGAGGGGTGATGGAGGCGGAGCAGGTCAGGTCGAACACGGGAACCGAATTCGATCCGTTCCGTCAGGCAGGGGTGGATGTTCGCCTTGATGGGAACGAGGGGCAGATGCACCATAAAATTTTCATCATTGACGGCAGTATTGTCATTTTGGGGTCTTATAACTTCTCGCGTTCGGCGGAGGAAAGAAACGATGAAAACATCGTCATCCTGTATGACCGCCGCATTGCGGAGTTTTTCATGCAGGAGTTTCAGCGTATCTATGCGGAGGGGCGGAAATAAAAGACCCCGGCGCGCCGGGGTCTGTGGTTTGGGTTACGCCAGATTCTTCCTCATCGAAAACTTCATGGCTGCTCTATAGACTTTGCTGAGTTTTTCGCTCAGCGCCTTGGCTTCGGGGTTGCCCTGTTCCGCCGCCTGATCCACCTGGGCGACCAAGCCAATCAGCGTTTCCATGAGTTGATCGCTGACCAGGTCTTTGTTGGCGTCGAGTATCTTTTCCAGGGCGGCGTCATCGGGAGCGTCCAGCAGGTGTTCGATGAATTCCACTTCCGGCGGCGTGGATGCCTGCCGCAGGGTTTCAATCATCTTTTGCAGTTTGCCCATGCGCGCGTAATCGTTCCGTTCCGAAGCCTGCCTGAGCATTTGCGTAGCGATGTCCACCACATCCTGTGTGATGTTGGGCAAATTATCCTGCACCGCTTTGACTACATCGTCCTGCGAAAGGATTTTTTCGACCAGTTCCTGCGCCTGTTTGAAGCGCGCCTCCAACTGCTTGTCCACTTCGTTGACCAGTTCCAGCAGTTTTTCGCGCAAGGTTTCCAGTTTCTGCTTTTCTTCACCGGCAGCCTTGTCTATCCGTTCGGTGAGCATTTGGAAGAATTGATAATCCATGCCGCCGCGAATCAGGCTGACGTATGCCCGTAACCGCGCATCATTGGGGGAGGCGATGACCAGCTCCAGCAGTTTTTCACGCGTGAGGCTCTTTCCCGCCTCCTGCAACGCCTTGCTTGCCGCCTCCAGCTCCCCAACCGACTCCTTCAATTCACGCCCAAATTCGGTCTCTTCGAGAAGTTGTTCCTGCACCTCGAGCAGGGTCTGGGCAATTTGATTTTGTCCGCTGCCAGCCGCGCTCTGCGCCAGGCGGCTGAACAGGGCGAAGAACTGTTCATCGAACAAGTTTGCGTTCTGCTTGATGATCTCGCTGCGCACGTCTTTGGAACTTGCCTGAAGCAGCCGTTCCACCAACTGCACGCGGTCCTGCTGCTCTTTGAGCATTTCTGGCGTGATTCCGTCTTTCTCTAAAATCAGTTTGACCATCGAGTCATAGGAAAAGTTGGCAATCGGTTTGAGCAGATAAGCCTTGCGTTTTTCGGGCGGCAGGCTGTCGGTCACTTTTTTGATGAGCGGACCGAAAGTCTTTTCCTGCTCGTTCAGCGGCACGTTCAATTCGGGCGGGAAGAACGTCAGCAGCAATTCCTTTTCGTTGTCGTGATACACGATGGGGGTGGCAATGCGCCCCTGAAAGCCGCAGTGCGGGCAGCGCGCCATGTTCGAGACGCCGCCGAGTAGTCTCTGTTTGGCTTGCGGGTCCTGCGTGACATCGAAAAGCTGCTCGATATTCGCCGTAATCATGCGGCGGCAGTTGGGACATGCAATTTGAGTCTGAGCCATGTGTTATTTCCAATTCGAAGATTTTGATGAATTTCCGCTTCCTTACTTAACGGAGGTTTGATTCTGTTTCGATGAATTTTACCATCCCGATACCGCTTCCCCTGGCGGGCGGCAGGTCAACGCGGCAGGGAGAAACAAATCCGGGCGCCGGAATCCGGTTTCGGGTCCGCCCAGATGCGTCCGCCGTGCGCTTCGACGATGGCGCGCGCCAGATACAATCCCAGCCCCGCGCCTTTGGTATTCTTGACGGCTTTGGTTGAGCGGTAGAAACGGTCGAAGATGTGCGGCAGGTCCTTGGCTTCGATGCCGGGACCTTGATCCGAAACGCACACGATGACCTGCTCCGGGCGCGCCTGTCCGCTGATGCGAATTTCGCCGGAGGGCGCATACTTGAGCGCGTTGGAAACCAGATTGGAGATGACCTGTTCGATGCGGGTTTCATCGGCGAGGATGACGGGAAAGTTCGCTGGAAAATCGGTGACGATGGTATGCCGGCTGGATTGGGTGGAGAATTTTTGCGCCACACGGCTGGCAAGCGCGGCAAGGGAAACATCCGCGCGGTTGAGGCTCAAGCCGCCTGCCTGCAAACGCGAGGCGTCGAGCAGGTCGTCAATCATTTTGCTGAGGCGGTCTGCCTCCTCTTCGATGACTGCCAGCGATTCGTTGATGGTGGCTTTGTCCCATTTGGCGTCGTCGCGGCGCAGCGTGGATGCGTAACCTTTGATGAGCGCCACAGGAGTGCGCAGTTCGTGGCTGACGATGGAAATGAAAGTGGATTTGATTTCGTCCGCGGTGCGAAAGTGGGTAATGTCGCGCACGCTGACGATGATGTTGCGCAATTTGCCATCCGCGGACATGAGCGGGGCGTAGGTGATGCCGACGGGCAAGGGGGATGGAAACTCACGGGCAAGGTCGCCTTCCACATAGAGGGTGGCGTTGGGGGTGAGGGGCCAGCCGTTGGCAATGGCTTCCTTTAGTGTGGAGCCTTGGGGTTCATTTGCCCATTTGATGACTTCATCATGAGGGAGCCCGGCGAGTTCATCGTGGGTTTTTCCATACATCCGCTCGAAGGCATCATTGACGCGTTCGATGGTCAGGTTGGCGTGGAGGATGAGGATACCGTCGGCGGCGGAGTCGAGCAGCGCATCCAGTCTCTGTTTTTCGAAAGAGACCTGCCCGTAGAGGCGGGCATTGAAGACGGCAATTGCCGCCTGGTCGGCGAAGGATTGCAGCAGGATGCGGTCGTTTTGGGTGAAGAGATCGGGGTAATTGCGGAAGATGAAGATGACGCCGATGACCTGTCCGTGGGCGGCGAGGGGCAGCGCGGTGCCGTTGAGCAGTCCCATGCTGGCGGTGTAGGTCAGTTCCTTGAGCATGCGGTTGAGTTCACGCACGTCCAGTTCGCGGACGTTTTCTTCCGCCAGCAGAGGGGATAAATAACTGAGAAAAGCGGGGGCAATTCCCTGCGCGGCAGCTACCCTCCAGCCGTCCTGATCTTTGAGGGCAATGAGTCCCGCTTGCCCTGCCAGCATTTCAATGGAAATTTTCAAGATGCGTGCCAAGAGTTTTTCCAGGTCGAGTTCCTGGGTGAGCGCGCGGGAAATTTCGAGCAGGTAATCACGTTGACGGACGCGGAAATCGGGAAGCATGGCGCGATTGTATCACTGGGATGTATGCAATGCATAAGAGACCTCAATTCGGAATAAACACTCGAGTCCGAAAATTTACTGCTGCGTGAGACGCTAAGGTCACAGAGATTTTATAACTATGTGCCTTGTCACTGCGGGCGCTTCGACAGTCTCAACGTAAATTCTGCGAAGCAGTCTCCTAATTGCAGCAGGCAATTGCCTGAGGGAATAAAGCCTGTTGATACCGAAATATGTATAGACTTATTGTGTAACTTTTATTGTTCGATGTTGTCTTGTAATAGCCTTACAATTATGAAAGGATTTACAAGTTTGAAAGGCTTAGTCAGAATGTCTTACTCGGAGAGGTGTAGCGTGAAAAAAGTTATTTCCCTATTGTTTTCTTTTACTTTATTCGTGTCTCTTTTGCTGCCTGTTTATGTGGCGGCGGCTCAAGCGGAAACTTCATTCGCTTCGAGCACGACAGCAATGGTACGGTATAGCGACTGGTTGACCGGTACTCACAGTTCACTGGACATTTTTATTAGCGATGTTGCAGATGATGCATTTCTTCCGAACGGCGTGTATTCCGGTTGGTGTATTCAACCGCGCATCACCGGTTTGTTGCACGGCGAAGCGGCGAGCATCTATTCGAGCTTCAATCCTGCCAGCCTACCCGCCGACTTGGCTGGGCTGCCTTGGGGCAAAATCAATTATCTGTTGAACCACAAAATCCGGGGTGCAGATAAAACCGACCTCGAATTTTTCAAAGACGTTCAGACCGCCATTTGGATTCTGATGGGGGATACAAATCCTGAGTTCGGTGTCAGTGCAGAAGCGCAGCAAATGGTGGATGAAGCCAATGCCAATGCTGGTTTTGTGCCGGCGAACGGCGATACTGTCGCTTTTATTGTGTATTCAGATGGAATGCTGCAAGATGAGAGGAGCGTTCAGGAAGTCATCATTGAAGTAGTCCTGTACCTGCCTCCAACGGAGACACCCACGCCTACTGCGACAGAAAGCCCCACGCCTACTGTAACAGAAAGCCCAACGCCTACTGCGCCCACGCTGACTGAAACGGTTACTTCCACGCCTACGCCAACTGAAACGTTGACTTTTACCCCGCCTCCCCCCGACACCGTGACTGTCACGCCGCCAACTGAAACCGCCACCTCCACCTCCACTCCTACGCAAACTGCGACAACGACGCCCCCCGTCACATCTACATTTACCCCAACCCCAACAGTTACCTCAACCCCCGCATGTGTGCCTCAGACAATAACTGTTGATTTTTCCGGGATAGCGCCGGGCGAGTCGGTGGAGGGGATGGGGAAGGTGGCGACGGGGTTGAACATTGACGCAAAAGGTACGGCGGTGAAGATTCAGGAAGGGGTGCTGCCGGCGGTATATGGTGCAGGGGTGGGGAATACGGTGTGGAATGGAGCAATCGGGGCGGGCGGCTTCAGCGACCGTGTGACACAGCAGGCGGTACAGCCGCATCTATACACATTCACGTTCGAGCCGGGGACCTCGGTGAGCAGTTTCTCGCTGCGGATGTTGGACTTTGGAGATTTGAACCCGACTTCGGCGACTTCGGCA
>JACRPQ010000004.1 GCA_016223135.1 Chloroflexota bacterium
CGATCACGGCTATCCCAATGTGAGCGGCAGCAGCATGCGCACGTGGATTTTGGTGGGCAACCCCTCGACCACGCAGACTGCCAACGTGGAAATCTACATGGACGGCGTACTGCAGGGCAGTTACTCCATCGCGCCGGGGGCGAACGTCACCCCGCGCTGGGTGGGGGTGCAGAGCGGACCGGTGCGGGTGGTGAGCGACATTCCGGTCTTTGCCTCGGAGCGCGTCTTCACCGTGCCGACCAACGCCTTCAACGAGTTCATGGGCATCCCAGCCAACCAGCTCACCACCGAATACTGGTTCACCTGGTATGACTCGGTGTATATGAATAATAAGGTGATGGTTAGTAACCCATAAAATTCCCATATTCCACAATAAAGCCCCTCCAGGTTAATCCTGATGGGACTTTATTTATGGAATATCAGTACTTCGCGAAAGAGCATACCGAGCGTTCTCTAACGCCTAATTTGCGCCAGTGAACGCTCTTTACATGCAAAATGAACATCAGATAATCTTTGCAACATAGCAGGCGCTGGCTATGGCAGGGCAATGAGTTCGATTAGAATATGAGTATGCCTCAAAAGAACAAAATACGTTTTAACCCGCTGGATCACCCGGTTTGTTTAAAGATGCCGCGCCGAAATCTGCCGTCGGCGTGGATGGAACATGTCCCGTTTGCCTTTTATCTTGTGGATATTCTTCGCCCAAAAGTTTTCGTCGAATTGGGAACGTTTTACGGCGTATCTTACTGCGCGTTTTGCCAGGCTGTGGACGAGCTCAAATTACCCACAACCTGTCACGCGGTTGATACGTGGAGTGGAGACGCCCACACAGGCAGATACGATATAAGCGTCCTGGACGACTTGCGTCGGCATCATGATCCGCTTTACAGTTCCTTTTCCACCCTTCACCAAAGCACTTTTGATGAAGCCGTCAAAGAATTTGAAGATGGCACGATAGACCTCCTGCACATTGACGGCTATCACACCTATGAAGCGGTCAAACATGACTTTGAGACATGGAAGCCCAAATTGAGCCGGTGGGGTGTAGTGATATTTCACGACACAAACGAACGAAGCGGGGATTTCGGCGTGTGGCGATTGCTGGAAGAACTCCAGCAGCAATATCCGTGTTTTGAATTCAAACATGGGCATGGATTGGGCATCGTGGCTATAGGTGAAGAGGTGCCGCCAGGATTGCTGCCCCTTTTAAACGCGTCTCAGGAGGAAGCGGAGCTCATCCGTGAATTTTTCTATGAGATGGGACAGCGGGTAGCGCTGAGCGCAACGCTCATCGAAAAGGAGCAAACAGAACAAGACCTTCGCAGCGACCTTCGTCTCAAAACTGCTGAGTTGGAGCGAATAAGAGGCACCATTTTTTTTCGCGCGTTGGCATTGCTTCGCAAACTCTTTCGCCTTGTGTTTCCGGAACAATCGTACGGGCGAAAATTGATCAACAGAAGTATTCAGGGAATGACTTCCCTTGCCCGATCGCTCTTGCGCTTTCCAGGCGTGGTTAGAAATGGTATGACCACCTGGCGGCAGCATGGCTTCCTCGCTCTGTTTCGCAGTATTCGCCTGGCTTTTGCCAGAAGACTTTCCCTCTTTTTTTACAGCAAACGAGCAAATCGTTTGAAGCGTACATCCATTGACGGCAGGGCGGATGCATTCCCCTATCAGCCTTTGATATCCATTGTAATCCCCACTTACAATACCCCTCTTCCGTATTTGAAAAAAGCAGTTCAGTCGGTCCGTCAACAACACTATAAAAACTGGGAACTCTGCATTTGTGACGACGCCTCAACCCATTCAGCCATCAAGAACTGGCTGAGTTCCATCGAAGGAGAGAGGGTGAAGGTGATCTTCTCGGAACAAAATGGGGGAATTTCCTCGGCAACCAATCGGGCAGTACGGCACTCGAGCGGAGAATTCATTGCCTTTCTGGATCACGATGACGAATTATCTCCTGATGCTTTGTCTGAGATGGTGCGCCTGTTAAATCAACAACCTGACCTGGATGTGATTTACTCGGATCAGGATAAAATCAACCATCGCAGTAGACGAAGTGAGCCGTTTTTCAAGCCAGACTGGTCGCCGGAATACTTCCGCTCGGTCATGTATGTGGGTCATTTGGTGTTAATGCGGCGGAGTCTGTTTGACCAGTTGGGCGGATTGGACTCGGCTTTCGACGGCGTGCAGGATTACGAGCTTATGCTGCGGGCAAGCGAGCACACATCCAGAATTGGACATATTCCAAAGGTTTTGTATCACTGGCGCAAAATTCCCGGCAGTGTGGCGTTGGGGTTGAATGAGAAAGGGGACAAAATCCAGCAACTCCAGGCAAAGGCTGTAAATGCCCATCTCGAACGCACAAAACGCAGAGCAGAAGCCTTTCCTCATCCGAGGCACCCTCATCGTGTCGTCATAAAGCCAAAACCGCGCCACGATTACCCAAAGATTAGCATCATCATCCCATCAAAGAACGCGTACCTTCATCTTTCACGCTGCATCAAATCCATTTTCGAGCGCACGACCTACCCCAATTACGAGGTCATTGTGGTGGATAACGGCACCAGCGACCCACTGACGTTACGGCTTCTAAAGGAAAGCCCGGTCAAAGTTGTGCCTTTTAATCAGCCTTTCAATTATTCCCAAGCCAATAACCGGGGAGTGGCGGCGGCAGAAGGGGATGTGATTGTGCTGCTCAATAACGATACCGAAGTGGTTTCACCTGATTGGCTCGAACAAATGTTGTTTTATCTCGACGACCCCGCTGTGGCAATTGTCGGTCCCATGCTTATTTACCCCAATCGAACGGTTCAGCACGCGGGCATTGTATTGGGCTTGCGCGGAACGGCAGATCATATCCTGCGCGGGTTTCCCGCTGAAGCCGATGGCTATGCCGGTTCGTTAAGTTGCCCGCGAAATGTCGCGGCGGTTACCGGCGCCTGTTTGATGATGCGGCGGGAGGATTACGTGCGTACGGGTGGACTTGTGGAATACTACGGCACACATTATCAGGATGTTGATCTTTGTCTGCGTTTTCTAACCGCCGGCAAGCGGATCGTCTATGTCCCATATGCTGTGCTGCTCCATTATGAAGGCGCCAGCCGCGGCAGGGAGTATGATCATCTGGATCGCGCTCTGCTTCTGGATACATGGGGCGATGTGATTGCGCGCGGCGACCCGTATTACAACCCTAATTTTTTACTCAATGCAGCGGATTATTCCATCGGTTGAAGCCCATGCACATTGTCTTTGTTAATTACCATCATCTCGACAGCAACAGCGGCATTCATATCTTTAACCTGGCAAATCAATTATCAAAACATGGCGTGACCTGTACGGTGTGCGTGCCAGACCATAAGGAAAAAGCGGATGCGCTGGGAATCCGCAACTTTGAAGTCCAAACCTTTGAAGAGGCAAAACGCATCCTGCAGCCGGGACAGGTGAACTTGATTCATGCATGGACGCCTCGGGAAAACGTCCGGGCAATGACCGAGAGTCTTGTTCGAAAATGCGGCGCCCCGTATGTGGTCCACTTGGAAGACAACGAGGAAGCCATTCTGGAATCGAACCTGGGGGTGCCCGTAGAGATGTTACGCGACTTGCCAGAAGGGCGGTTGAATTCCCTGATACCGCAACATTTGTCTCATCCGTTGCGGTACAAGCAGTTTTTGAAAAATGCCCGGGGGGTGACCATGGTGATTGACACGTTGCAGGTTTTCGGTCCAGAGAATGAAGCGAAAGAGGTGATTTGGCCCGCTTATGAGGAAGAGTTGAAATGGCATCGTCCGCCCGATCAGACTCTGCGTCAACGTCTCGGCATTGCGCCGCAGGAATATGTGGTTGTGTATACTGGCAACGTTCATAACGCTAATCGCCGGGAGATCTTCAGTCTGTATCTGGCGGTTGGATTGTTGAATCGACGCGGCGTGCCGACAAAACTGGTGCGCACCGGCACGGATTATGTCCGTTTGTATGACAAACAGTTGAAGATGCTGGACCAATATTGCGTTCCGCTGGGGCATTTGCCGCGCACTGACCTGCCCGCGCTGCTTTCGATTGCAGATGCGCTGGTGCAGCCCGGCAAGGCGGATGCGTTTAATATGTATCGTTTCCCATCCAAATTGCCGGAGTATCTCGCTTCTGGCAAGCCGGTGCTGCTTCCTGCGGCAAACATTGGGCGTTTCCTGAAAGACGGCGAGGAAGCGATTTTACTGAAGGAAGGAAATGCTTTGGAGATTGCTCAAACATTGGAAGCATTGTTCCCGGACCAGACCCGGCGGGAACGAATTGGGGAGGGAGGACGCTTGTTTGCCGAGAAACATCTCAAGTGGAGTCTGAGCGCGGAAAAATTGCTGCGCTTCTATGAAAAACTTTTGAAAGGCAAATCATGAAGCAATTGCTGCGTGCGCCTCATCATGCTATTCGGCAATTTGCAAGCCGCACTTTACGGTCAGTTTGGGGGCATATTACCGGCGCGCCGGATTTTTCGATTATTGTGTTCCAGATGGGAAAAGTCGGTTCCAGGACGGTTTACGAATCGCTTGTGAGAACCTATCGAAAACTCCGCCAACCTGTGGATATTTATCACAGCCACATCCTGTGCAATTTTGAAAACGCCGAAGCGATCATTCGAAAGGAACGCATCAATCCGGGACCGACGCTGGCGGTCATCAACGCCGGACGGGAACTGCGCCGGGAAATTGACAGTTCGCCCACACGTCAGTGGCGGATCATTACTCTTGTACGGGATCCCATTGCCCGAAATGTTGGAACGTTCTTTCAAGTACTGGACGAACATATTCCCAACTGGCAGGAAAAATATTCAAACGGTATGCTCCACGTGGAGGAAGTCCAGCAGGCATTTTTGAACGCCAGGAGTATCCACAGCGAGCCGGTGCGCTGGTTCGATGAACAGTTACTGCCAGTCTTCGGTGTGGATGTATTCTCAGAGCCCTTCCCGCGGGAGACAGGTTATAAAATCTACAATGCGAATTCCCGGATGCCTGTGCTGTTGATTCGGCTGGAGGATCTGAATCGTGTGGGAGCGCTTGCTCTGCAGGAATTTCTGGGGTTGAAAGACATTGAACTGGTCAGCACTAACATCGGGGAAGAAAAAGAGTATGCCGAACTCTACCGTCTTTTCAAGCAGAACCCGCTGCCGAAGGATTACATCAATGAAATGTATTCCAGCCGGTGTGCGCAAACATTTTATACCCCGGCGGATATTGCCGGGTTCACCTTGAAGTGGAGCGGCCCGAAAGGCGGACACGCGGCATCGGATACCGAGCATCCGCCTGTCATTGTGTACCAAATGGGCAAGGTCGGTTCGAAGACCATTGAACATTCTCTCCGGTATTATTACCAAAGCCGAGGGATGGATGTTGAGGTGTATCACGCTCATTTCTTGAATTACCTGGATGAGATGGAACAGAATGGAAGAAAAAACAAAATCTCAAGGCAGGGGCTTCAACACATCCATGAAATGATGGCGCTCAAAAAAAAGATCGACAGCGATCCAAATCGCAAATGGAGACTGATCAGTCTGGTGCGAGACCCTGTGGCAAGGAACATTGCCTCGTTCTTTCAGGCGCTAAGCGTTAATCAATTCATTCCCGATTGGAAGGAAAGATATCAGAAAGGCGACTTAAAGGTTGAGGAGCTGCTGGAAAAATTCCTATCGTTGGGAGATGATTACCATAATTATCCTGCCACTTGGTTCGATTCCCAGCTAAAACCTGTGTTTGGAATTGATGTCTTTGAGACTCCCTTTCCTCATCAGACAGGATATAAAATTTATCCTGCAACAGGGAATAGCCGTTTGCTGGTCATGCGCGCAGAAGATTTAAGCAGATGTGCCAGTCAAGCCATGTTCGAGTATCTCGGTTTGGAAAATTTTACGCTTCTCAATTCAAACACAAGCGACGAGAAGGACTATGTGGATGTTTATAATGAATTCAAAAAACTTCCACTGCCATTGGAGTATGTGAATAAAATTTACGGCACCAAATATGCGCAGCATTTTTACAGCGCTGCAGAATTGGACGCATTCAGAAGAAAATGGGCAAAAGAAGATTTGCAGATAGAGACGCCCTAACCCCGCCATGACTTTTGTTCCAGCAACATCAAAGGCGAAGTGTCATGAAGAGTTTTTTTCTCTCTCAAGCCCGCCGCCTGCTACAGCCGAAAAATATGTAACCGCGTGGTTAGCAGGAATCATAAGACAAAACCGGGCAAAACCTCATGGGATTCGGATGAGCCGGTCTCTTATGCTGCAATGTGGCTGGGCGTTGACACCGGTAAAACAAAATCCTTGACGATGAGGTTATCTTCCACGTGCTGCGAAAGTGGATGATGTGAGCCGGCGCAAGAGGGTTGACGGAGAAACAAATGGAGAATTTAAGAAAATCTTTGTCAAAGATCAAGAGATATATGATGGGAAAGGGCAATCGGGTAAACAAGCAGAGCATATCTGCTGTTCTTGAAAGATACCAGGGCAAGCCCATCTCTGAACTGGGGTACGCCACCGTGCCCGATTTTTGTGACAGCGCAGATTTCCTGCCCCAAATTGTGCGCTTCGAATCGACCTTGAAGGATGTCCAGCGTCCCTGGGTGGTCAAAGCCATCCTTGGCACGGTGCCTGTCGGTTCAAAGATTTTAGAGATCGGCGGAGGAGAACCGCTGGTTTCCGGCTTCCTGCAGCAGCTGGGATATCAGGTTACCTTGATTGATCCGTATGACGGCACTGGCAATGGACCGCGGCAATATGAGCAATTCAAACGAACCTATCCAAAAGTAAGAATCCTCAAAGAATATTTCAAGAAGGACGCTCCGCCGCTTACGGGTGAGACCTTCGACTGCATTTTTTCCGTGTCGGTCTTGGAACACATCCCCACCGAAGAATTACAAAGCCTGTTCGAAGGCGTTGCACAATTCCTAAACCCCGGCGGGTATTCGATTCACTGTGTTGATGATGTCGTGGAAGGTCCAACCTCAGATTGGCACTTCCACGAAGTCAGGGAGGTCCTGGCGCTGCAACATCGGTTGCAGAATCCCGCCATCAGCCTTGCGGATGCCCGTCAATATGCGAAAGAACAATTGCACGCCCTGTATGCTCAACTACAAAAAGACGTCGAAACCTATTTTCTCTCCCCCCTGGAGTTCTATCGCTGGAAAAACGGTATCTCGTACGAAGAGTATCCCTTTCGGAAGATCGTATCCGTGCAGACATGTGTCATCAAAAAGATTTAAACTAGTGGAACCGTCGTTTCCCACAATTTCCATCATACTCATCACCTGGAACAGCGTTCAATACATCCCCCGCTGTTTAGCCTGCCTCCGCGCTCAAACCATACAGGATTTTGAACTGATACTTGTTGATAACGGCTCAACCGACAGTTCCCCGGACTTGCCAGAAATACATCAACAAGGCTTACACATTCGGGTCGAAAAGTTGGGGGCGAATCTCGGCTTCGCCGCCGCCAACAACCTTGGCGCCCGCTTGGCGCGCGGAGAATGGCTTGTCCTGCTCAATGCCGATGCCTACCCGGAGCCGGACTGGCTTGAACAACTTCTGTATGCAGCCGAGCAAAATCCGGCATACACATTCTTTTCGTCACGGCAGATTCAATTTCATACGCCTGATTTGCTGGATGGCGCAGGAGATACGTACCACATCAGCGGGCTGGCGTGGCGCAATGCCTATAAATTGCCTTCCAAAATCAACGCCCTCGCAAAAAAGGAAGTCTTCAGCGCCTGCGCCGCCGCCGCCATGTACCGCCGGGAGGATTTCCTTGCAGTTGGCGGCTTCGACGAGGATTACTTCTCCTATTTTGAAGATGTGGACTTGGGTTTCCGCCTGCGTTTGGCGGGAAAAAAATGCCTGTACGTGCCCGAAGCGGTTGTCCACCATGTTGGTTCTGCCAGCACGGGCAAACGCAGCGATTTTTCGGTCTATTATGGTTACCGCAACATGATCTGGACCTTTTTCAAAGATATGCCATCGCCGCTGATTTGGTTCTTTTTTTCCGTGCATGTTGCCACTCTGCTGTTCTTCTTCGGCTATCTTTTATTGCGCGGACAGGGTAAAGTCATCTTGCGTGCAATCTGGGGTGCGGCGCGGGGACTGCCAGCTATTCTCAAAAAAAGAAAAATCGTCCAAAAGAGCCGTCGGGCAACCTCTTCTGAACTGCTCAAGGTCATGTCTACCGGGCTGTTGGAGCCTTATCTGGAATTTCTTCAGCGGAATCGAACCAAGTGAAAGAGTTGTCTCTCATCACCCTCTCCATCGTCAGCCATGGCGACGCCGAAAGGATAACGCGTCTGCTCGCCAGCATTCAAGCACACGAGCCGGACACCCGCGCCCGTTTTCACGTGATCCTGACCGATAACTTGAAGGACGACCTGCCGGATTTCGACCCCGCTCCTTGGGCATCTCTGAAAATTTTGCGCAACGAACGGCAATTGGGTTTTGCCGAAAATCACAACCGCGCCTTCGAGCAGGCGCGCAGCGAATATTTCTCGATCCTCAACCCCGATCTCGTCCTGGAACGACCCATTTTTGAACGTCTGCTCGGCAGCCTCCAAACTCACCAAGCGGATTTGATCGCTCCCCAAATCGTGGACGAAACCGGAACCGTGCAGGATTCCTACCGCCCGCTTCCCACTCCCTTCGAGTTGATTCGCCGCCGTTTGCCCGGTTACACCTTCAAGCCGTACCTGCCGGACAGCAACGGTATGATCCGCCCCGATTGGATCGCAGGCATGTTCTGGCTGATGCGCTCCGAAACCTACCGCCAACTCGGCGGCATGGACAGACGCTTTCGACTCTATCTCGAAGACGTGGACTTTTGCTCCCGCGCCCGCTTGCAGGGGATGAAGCTCCTGGTGGATACGCAGGTTCAGGTCCGGCATGATGCGCGGCGTGCCAGCCGCAGAAGTCCATATTTTCTCTTTCTTCACCTTCAGAGCGCCCTGCGATTCTTTTCGTCCCCTGTTTACCGGCAAATCCGAAAAATCTAATCGCTGCATCTCTGTCTTTCTGCATGATACAATCGCCAACCATGAACCAGCCTCTTTTATCGTTAATTGCTGGCGCATTCATCAGTCTCACGCTGGGATACCCTGCCTATCTGCTGGCAAAACGGTTGAATCTGATGGACATACCCGGCTCCGCGCCGCACAAAACTCACGCCCGCCCCACGCCGCTGGCTGGCGGGATTCTTTTAATGCTCACCCTTCTCTCCATGGCGTTCCTCTCACGGCAATGGATCAACAACGAAATCAAAGCAGTGCTGGCAGGAGGATTTGTTATCTTTGCGTTTGGGCTGTGGGATGACAAAAAGGGATTATCGGCAGCGCCCAAACTGCTTGGTCAGTTGAGCGCCTCCGCCGTTTTGATTGCCTGCGGTGTGCAGGTGTATTTTATGACCATCCTGTCGGATGCAGGCTATATCACGCCAGTCTTTGCCCAGGTGCTTAACATTTTCACCACCCTGTTTTGGGTGATAGGCATTACCAACGCGCTCAACATGATAGACAGCAAGGACGGCATTGCTGCCGGGCTGGGGGTCATCGCCAGCGGTTTTTTTGCGGGCGCGGCGCAGCTTGCAGGTCAACCGGTGATTGCGTTCTGGTCGGCGGCGCTGTGCGGTGTGAGCCTGGGATTGTACTTTTGGAATAAAACTGCCTCGAAATTTTTTCTCGGCGATTCGGGCGCGCAGACCCTCGGTTTTTTTCTCGCCTCACTGGGCATTCTCTATAACCCGCTCGACCGCAATCCCGTGTCGTCGTGGATTGTCCCCATCATGCTGCTGGCGGCTCCCATCTTCGACACCACCCTCGTCGTTCTCTCGCGTCTGAAGCGAAAACAATCCATTGGAACGGGGCGGCGCGATCACACTTACCACCGCCTGATTTCAATGGGACTTTCCCCCCGTATCGCCGTATTCACAGTCCACGCTGCCGCCCTGACCGTAGGCGGGCTGGCGTTTTTGAGCCTTTACCTCCCCCCGCTTCTCGCCCTGACCCTGTTCCTGGCGTCCCTCGTTGGTGGGCTTTTCCTCCTCCTGTGGCTGGAGAGGAAACCAACGTTTGATGAGACAGACCAATGACCTCCAGCAGGCATAAAAAAACGGGCTGTTGTCACTCGACAGCCCGTTTTTCGTTGAAACGTCCTTTTATCCCTTGAGCGAGCCCGCCAGCAAACCGCGCAAGAAGTAGCGCCCGAGGAAGATGTAAACCAGCAACGTGGGCAGGGCGGCAAGCAGAGATCCCGCCATCTGTACATTCCAGGCAATAATCTGGCTGCCCGCCATGTTGTTCAACGCCACCGTGATGGGCCACGAGCGGTTGCCGGTCAACACCACGGCAAAGAGGAAATCGTTCCAGGCGGAGGTAAACTGCCAAATCAGCACCACCACAAAACTGGGTATGGAAAGCGGCAGGAGGATGTGGCGATAAATTCCCAGCATGTCCGCGCCGTCAATTTTAGCGGCTTCGAGCAGCTCCTGCGGAATCCCGGCATAATAATTGCGAAAGGTCAGCGTGGTAATGGGGATGCCGTAGATAATGTGCGCCAGAATCAGAGCTGGGATGCCTCCCAAACCAATCGGGCGCAGCGTATTGTTGATGAAAATCACCAGCGGGATCAGGATGGACTGATAGGGAATGAACATGCCGAATAGGATGAACGGGAAGATAAAGTCTGCGCCGCGGAACTTCCACTTGGCGAGGATGTAACCGTTCAATGACCCCAGCATGGAGGAGATGACCGCCGCCGGGATGACCATGATGAAACTGTTCCAGAGCGACGGCGCCAGTTTGGAGTATGCCTCTATATAATTGTCGAAGTGGATGCCCTGAGGCAGATTCCACATCGTCTTTAAGTCCACCTCCGCGAAACTCTTGAAACCCGTTACCAGCATCACATACATGGGAATCAGATAAAAGACCGCCATTGCAATCAGCGGGATATACAGCCAGTTCTTGCCGAGGCGGAATTTCTTCATTGCTGCGTCTCCGTCTTAAGCGTGTAACGGATATAGGGGATAATCAGTACCGCCACACTGACCAGTAACAAGATCCCGATTGCCGCGCCGCGCCCGTAAAAGAGACCGTCGAAAGTCGTCTGCCACATATAAATGGCAGGCACGTCCAGCGGGAGTTGTTTTCCCGCCACGGCAATGATCAAATCGAAGACCTTGAGCGACATGTGACCCAGAATAATGAGCGCGCTGAGCGTAACCGGCGACAACAACGGCAGGATGATATGACGGTAAATTTGCAGTTCGTTTGCGCCGTCAATGCGGGCGGCTTCGCGCAATTCATCGGGGATGGAGCGCAAGCCAGCCAGGTAAATCGCCATCGTGTACCCGGACATTTGCCAGATTGCCGCCAGCGCAATCGCCGCAATGCCCCAGTTTTCGGTGGTGTGCCATTTGTTGATCAAGAAATCAAGATGAAGGTAGGAAAATAACAGATTGAATCCGCTCAAGCGGTCCCCCTCCGCCGGATTCATCAGCCAGCGCCAGACCACGCCGGTCACAATATACGAAATCGCCATCGGAAAGAGAAACAGACTGCGGAAGAACCCCTCCCCCTTTAAGCCTTGATCGAGCATCACTGCCAGGAAGAAACCGAGCAGAATACTGCCTACGACAAACACGCCGGTAAAAATCAGCGTGTTGCGGATGTCCACATGAAAACGCGGATCGGAAAAGAGGTTGATGTAATTCTTCAGCCCTGCCCACGTGTAATCGGGATTGAGTCCCTTCCACTCGCTGAGCGAGACGCGCACCGACCAGGCAATAAACCCATAAATAAAAATCAGCACCGCCAGGATGGACGGTGAAATCAGCAGAATGGAAAGATATCGGTCTTTATCTCTGGACATAAGATGCGCCTCTCGCCAAACTTTCGAGGCTCCGCATAACGCGGAGCCTCGATATTGTACTCAACTTTTACTTGCACGGACCGGAATTCTTGCAGGCGGCAACCAGGGCGTTCTGGAAAGCCGCCAGATCGCCATTCTGCACAAACAGACCGAGCGCCGTATCAATTTCCGTCTTCCAGGAATCATTGGCAACCACGCCGTGAGTCAACGAACCGACCACCACGTTGCTTGCCCAATCATCCATGGCAGATTGCAGATACTCGCCGAAGAGCGCTTTATCGCAGTCGGTGCGGGCGCAGATCGAACCCTTGACCGGATTGAACGCTTCCTGACCTTCCTTCGAGCCTGCCACCTTCAGCCAGGCAATCGCTGCCTCTTCATCCGGTGCGCCGACCGCCAGCACAAACGAGTCGGACAGGAACTGGAAGACGCCCACACTGCCCGGCACAGGCGCCCAGCCGTAATCGGTCTTGGGGGTCTTGCCCAGTTCGCGGAAGTAACCCTCTGCCCAGTCGCCCATCACGTTGAAGGCGGCGTCGCCGTCAACCACCAGTTTGGCGGCATCCTGCCAGGAGAGCGAAGCGGAATCGCTGTTGGCATAGGTCAACACTTTCTGGAAGTTTTCCAACGCCTTGGTGACTTCAGGGCTGCCCCAATCCGTCGCGCCTGTCCACAGACCGTTGTATTTGTCGGGTCCGAGCGTTCCAAGCAGAACGGTTTCCAGGAGGTGCATCTTGGTCCACTGCTCGCCGAGCGCCAGCGGCGTCACACCGGCGGCTTGCAGGGTGTCCATCGCGGCGAACCACTCATCTATGGTGGTCGGAACCGAGACGCCGTTGGCTTCCAGCACCGCCGGGTTGTACCACAGCACATTGGCGCGGTGAATGTTGACCGGCACCGAATAGATGTTGCCATTATCCGAAATCAACGGAATCAGCGTTTGCGGCATGACCGACAGCCAGCCTTCTGACTGATACAGGTCATTCAACGGCTTAATCTGATTGCCCGCCACATACGTGCCGATCAATTCCTGACCTGCATGACCCTGCCACGAATCGGGCGGATCGCCTGCCTGCAGGCGGGTCGCCAGCACCGCACGGGCATTCGTCCCAGCGCCGCCCGCCACCGCCGCGTTGATGAACTCGATGTTGGGATATTTCTCATTGAAGACCTTGATCATGGCTTCGAGACCAGCCGCCTCGCCGCCGCCGGTCCACCACGAAAACACTTCCACTTTCGAGGCTTTGGGTCCGCAGGCGGAAAGGACCAATGCCGCTGCCACGAGCAGGGTCATTAAAGTGTACAGTTTCTTATTCATCCTTCTCTCCTTGTTTGATAAATGAATTGGACGGTTCAACACAGACAAATCATTTTCCTCCTGTGCCATCACCTCCTTTCGCATTCACACTCGACGGATTCCACATGATGTCCTCCACCACAATCGCCACTGCGCCAAACAGACTGGCGTCATCGCCGAAAATGGAGGCAATCACATCCGTCCGTTTCAAAACATCGTTCAAAGCGCGCTGCGAGACCACTTCCCTCACTGCGGGAAGGAGATAGTCGCCTGCCGCGCTCAACGCTCCTCCAATCACAATCTTCTCGGGGTTGAAAATGTTCACCAATCCGGCAACCCCAAGCCCCATGGCATGTCCCACTTTGCCAAATGCGCTAATTGCCGCCTCATCCCCCGCCTCTGCCGCCTGCCGGATGACTTCCAGTGTCAGCATCCCATCCCCTTGTTCTGCCATCAATTGCGGAATGCGGCTGGAACGCCCATCCCTCAACGCCGCCTCCACCTCGCGGATGACCGCCCGCTGATTGGCATAGGTCTCCCAACAGCCCGGGTTTCCGCACAGGCATAACTCATCATGTCCTTGTACCATGGTGGCAGTATGCCCAATCTCCCCGGCATAACCGTTGTAACCGCGATACAACTTCCCGTTCAAAAAGAGACCGCCTCCCACTCCCACCCCGGCGTAGATGAAAATAAAATCCTTCACCTGGCGCATCACGCCAAACAAATGTTCCGCCACCGCCGCCGCATTGGCGTCGTTCTCGATAAACACCCTCAATCCCGTATGCTCCGAAAAAATCTTCCGCAGGGGAACATCGCGCCAGCACAAATTCGGCGAAAAGACCATCACCCCCTCCTGCAAATCCACTGTGCCGGGCGCCGCTACTCCCAGCCCCAACAGCCGCAATCCCTCAGTGTGGCAGCGGCGGATTGCCTCATCTACCAATTCAAGCGTTTGCTTGATCGTCTTCGCCTGCGCCTCTGACGGATCCGCCTTGACCTTTTGCCGCCACAACACCTGACCTGCAAAGTTCATCAGCGCCACCGCTACAAAATCCACGCCCAACTCTGCGCCAATCACGCCGCCCGCCTGCGGATTGACCTCCAAAAGCGTGGCAGGACGCCCCGTGCCCTTTGAATTGATCCCCACCTCATGCACAAGCCCCCGCGCAAGCAAATCCTCAACCAAACTGGAGATGGTGGACTTGTTCAATTCTGTCACCACCGCCAGCTTGGCGCGGGAAATGGGTGACTGGTAATGGATGTTCCTCAGAACCAGCGACAGGTTTGCTTCCCGAACCAAGGCTTGATCAATCGTTTTCTTCATGTTTAGTATGTTGCGGCAACAAACTAATAATATTCATTTTTATCCCCATTGTCAAGACAGCTGTTTTCAAACTTACAAGCCGATGGTCGGTCCTACCAAAAACGGTTTATCGGTCAAGCGAGCAAAAGTCTTTGCCCAAATTCTCTACCGTACACCCAAGTTTTAAAGGTCTTTCTCCCCTTTGTGAATTTGGGATTTTCAAAAAAGACCTTTAGTTTTTTAACGCCAGTTCGGGATAAGCGTCCCGAAGGTTGATTCTGCTCTCGAACCCGCTGCGTCAAAAGCCTTCGGGACGATTCAAAAGTCTTATCCCGAATTCAGGTTTTTTACAAAAGAGATGTACGGCAGCGAAACCCCAAATTGAAATTCCTGACACCCACAAACACCAAAAAATGTTGCTTATCACACTAAGAATGCGACAAACACTGCCATTCCACACAGGCACAGGTCAATCAGGATTACGGTCACCCACAGCACATTGACATAGCCCGGCATACTACGCTCAAGAACCGATTCGGAGGGATTGTTCGGATCGTAATAGACCATCACCTGCGCTCCAATCGGATATCGTCCCGCCACCTTCTGCGCTCCCGTCCCACCCACTTCGGGACCCGGGGCGATTTTATTTCCCTGATACGCCTGTCCCATGACTTGATAGGCATAGTGAACGACGGGATATGCCACCGATGTCCCTTTGCTCCCACGCCGCCGCTCGATTCCGGAATAGGTCACCGTCCCCATCGTGGAGATCCATGTTGCCGCATTTGCTACACTTTGCCGCGTCGTGAAAATGATGCCCAGTAAAATGCCATCAATCAATAGAACAGAGAAAAGCATTGAACCAATAACGAGAAGGGTAGGGGAATCCATGTTTGCTCCTTTAATTTGATGTTGATTTTCTCAAAACAGCAGGGCATCCGTCAAGGATGAGAAGTGTATAATTCCATTATGTCAGATCCCCAGTCATCTGAAAAAGAATTAACCGTTGTCATTCCCATCTACAACGAAGCCCCGTCCTTGCCTCACTTTCTGCCGGAACTGGTGAAAACCTGCCGTGCCAAAAACTGGGATTTAATTCTCGTCAATGACGGCTCAAAGGACGAGAGCGCCAACATCCTTGCACGATTCGCAGATGAAACTCACGTCAAAGTGCTGCATCACAAGGTCAATCGGGGCTACGGCGGAGCGTTGAAGACCGGACTCCTATCGGCGCATACCCGTTACGTGGTTACCATGGACGGCGATGGTCAGCACACGTTGTCTGACTTGGATGCGATTTACCAGTTTGCAGTCAAGACTGATGCGGATATGGTGATCGGCTCGCGCGCTGAAATGGAACACGTCAATCTCTACCGCGAACTGGGAAAATGGATTATCCGTTCTTTCACGCGTATCCTCGTGCCGCTTCGAGTGAAAGACCTGAATTCCGGCTTCAAACTTTACCGTTCCCGCCTCGTCAAACGCTACCTGCACCTCTGCCCCGATTCGATGGCGTTCAGCGACGTGATTACTTTGCTGTTCCTCAATCAGGGGCACTTGGTTTTGGAAACGCCAATCACGGTTCGAAAACGAATCGGAGGAACAAGTTCGATTAGCACACGCACTGCTTTCGAAACCATCATTGAGATTCTCGGACTTGTGATGCTGGTAAATCCCCTGAGAATCTTCCTGCCGCTTTCCATATTCTGCATATCCGCAGGTTTGCTGTGGGGTGTACCGATTGTAATTGCCGGGCGTGGCGTGAGCGTCGGCGCCATGCTGGCTATCATGCTGGGAACCTTATTTTTCTTCCTCGGATTGATTGCCAGCCAGCTTGCGGCAATCCGCCTGCATCTCGCCAACCTTCACGATGAGCGCGATATAGAGTGACGTATCAATCAGACAACACGCCCACCTAAAATAAGCGGCGCATCGTATCAGACCTCACACCTGCCGCGCCAAAACAGGCATTCTACACCCCTTTGCGGTTTACGACAGAATACGCCGTCGTCATGAACCAGCGATGAACATCGTGCAGGAACAGGAGCCACCGAGAGTTGCTGTAGCGCCTGATCACACGCCTTTCCTCTTCAATATAAACATTCCTGTGCCCGGTACTCGTTGTTTTTGAAGAAGGGTGAATTTTGAAAGTTGCCAGGTACTCCGGAATAAACACCGGGGAATACCGCGAATACAACCGAAGCCAGTAATCGTAGTCCATCACATAATGCAGGCTTTCATCCAGAAAGCCGACGGTTTCCAGGGCGTCCCTGCGCCAGAACGTGGACGGTTGGGATATGTAGTTTGTCACCACCAATAGCGGGAAACCGCCCCATTTGAGCAAAAGATTCTTGTAACTGGTAATGGGTTTCCTGATCTCGTTGTTCTGCCAGTCAACAATTCGGCACTTTCCAACTGCCCACATCGCATCTGGATGACGGGTAAATGCCTCGGCGACCTTCCAGAGCGAACCGGGCAACAGGGTGTCATCCGCATTCAAATAACCGACAATTGCCCCATCAGTCAACCGTAAGCCCTTGTTAATGGCTTTGGTCTGACCTTTATCCGCCTCACTGACCCACTTAATCCTGTCGGAATACTTTTCCAACACCTTGAGCGTGTCATCCGAAGACCCGCCATCCATGACGAGATATTCCAAGGAGGGATAATTCTGCGAGAGTACTGAAAGGACTGTCTCTTCGATGAATTCCCCTTGATTCAAGGATGGAGTAACAATTGAAATTTTTGGGAGTTGCATGCCTGCATCTGCTCTATTTGGAGTGATTGAATACTTAAACCATTATAATTGACTTGTGAATCCACCTTACATCATGCCATCCCTGAAACGATGGAAACCCTCAATATGGGTCTTTCTTGTTGTGCTTGTCTGGTTGGCTGGTTGGTATCTCCCCTGGCAGCCCATCCTGTCCCCCTACATCTGGCTGCGGTTGGGAATTGGATTAAGCCTATTCATCATACCGGGGATATGCGTGTATGGGCTGCTCGCCGGTCAATCCACATTCACCTTCAGCCACATCACATTTGGATTTGTCATCTCCCACCTGATATTTGCCCTGCTTGGCACAGCGGGGCGTTTGTTGCATCTTTCCTTTGAAACCATCCAATTCCTCATGGCGCTGGCAGGGATTATACTCATGCTCCTCTATCTGCCGCCCGCCATACAAAGTGGTATCAACTTTCGACTAAAAATTCTTCAAAAAAGCGACTTACTGACAGCAACACTCATAACACTCGTCTCACTTGCCGCCTGTCTGATTATCATCCAGCGCGTCCTCACTGACGATGACCTGACCTACCTTGCCTACCTCACAAACTGGCAAAACTCCCCCCATTTGGATTTCAACGATATCATCTTTGGTGTGCCGGAACCCGTTCACCCCCGTTTCTGGCTTATGAGCGCTCCCTTTGCACAAGCGCTCCTGGTAAGGCTTAGCAACGTGCCGGGTGTTCTCCTTCTGAATGGATATTACGAGCCTTTCCTCCTCTTTATCTCCGTTCTGGGCTGGTACGAACTGGCACGTGTACTGAAATTCCCTCCTCGGGCGGCGGGCGCATCGGTTATCCTGCAGCTGGGTTTTCTCTTGCTGCTTTCCGAATACTTGCACCCCGGCTCACCCTTTTTTGCACAACTGAGTACCGACAAAACCATAGCCGCATTCATCATCGCACCGGTCTTTTTTCAGAGCCTCGTCAACTCACTGGAGCAACCAACAAAAGGCAATCTCGTCCTTTCCCTGCTTACAGGCGCCAGTCTCACGCTCATGCATCCGGTTATCCTCGCATATTCCGCTTTCATTGGCGGCGCATTTGTCCTTTTCAATTGGAAAAAGACTCAACTGTTACCAAAGGTCATCCTCATAGCGATACTATTCGCAATCCTTCTGCCTCAGGCTGCACTCCGCTTTGTCAATACACCTTCACAAGAGGAGATTCCCTACGCATTGCAAGATCTTCCCACTCAAAGCGGGCTTGAGAATATGATCCAAAGGTGGGGAAAGACGCAATTCTACGGCTTCAACCCAACCATACTGGATATGAAATTACCCTTTGCAGAGAAAATACCGATTCCCAAACCAATCGCTGCGCGGGGCTGGCTGATATTTCCGTTCCTTGCGGCAGCGTTTGCCTTGAAAGAAGCCAAAACAAAAATAGCCGCTCGCTTCATACTGGCGTGCTTTTTGCTGGCTGTGCTGGCTTGGTTTCCCCTCAGCGGATGGGTCATAGGTTATTTTCTATCCGCCTGGATGCTCGAACGGGCGCTTTGGTTGTTTCCATTTGGATTGAGCGCCATGTATGCGCTTTTGAGTATCCGTGCATCCCTCAAAGCCTCTCTGCATCCCAATCGAACGGCAAACGCTTCACCCCTCGCTTCAACCTGGTCTTTGTTGACCATTGCCTTTCTCACGCTGGGACTTTTCCTCCTCCACATGCGTGAAAACAACCTGCCAGACCTGCAAAAGTTCTCAGCCAAGACACAGCGCTATCGCGGACTGGCGGAAGCAGGTCAGGAATTGAACCGGTTGATAGATGGTCAGGCGTATGTGGCTGGTTCCGAACAGTTGAACGACCTTATTCCAGCCGTGTCGTCTAAATCCAAATTGATTATCTTTCGAATCTCCCAACCTTCGAGCATGTCCTATTTTTCCGAAAGCCAAAGGCTGGAAAGAATTGCCGATATGCAAAGGTTATTTTCGAAAAAGTCCTCCCCGCAGGAGAAAATGAACCTGATCGAAAAATACGATATTCACTTCCTGCTCCTGCAAAATGCTGACTTGAGCCTCTTCGAAGATTTGGGCGCCACCTATCCAGGCAGGATAAAAAAAATTGAACGCGGGGGACTGATCATCCTTCAAATCAGCGGCGGCTCTTGAGGCTCATTCCCTCAGCAAGAAATCCCCCTTCTTCAAAAGTCCGTCCAAAATCGTTTGTATGGCGTCTGCCTGAAGCAGGGCGTCCAAGTCAAAAGACTTCAAGCGCGCCTGCGTCGTCCGCACGGAGGGTTCGAGGAAATCGTCGAACGGCAGCGAGGTGCGAAACAATTGATAATACAAAAACCGCCGCGCGTTACGCCGAAAATCAGCCGGCACCTCGATGCGTTCCGCGTTCAAAAACGTTTCCAATTGCGTTTTGTAGGCATCCACGCTTTGCGGAAAGAACACCGTCGGATACTGCGTAAAGCGCGCCTTCCCCGCACACAACACCGCCGCCCCCATAATGGACGCCTCCAACCCAATCGTGGAATTGTAGATCATTACAAACTTGGACTTTTGAATCAACTCATACGAACTGAGCGTCTCCTTCGGACTCACGAAGACGACATTCGGTTCTTTTCGGACCTCGTGCCGGTCCACCCATTCCTCAACCGTCTCGCGGCTGGATTTGCGCACGCGCAGTTCGTCGGGGTGCGCGCGGATGACGAACAGCGTCCCGCGGTGCGAGCGGATGACCTCCAACGTCAGGTCCAGCCATTGGAACATATCTTCAAAGACGGTGTTGGCGTGCGGCTGGCTGGTATCGAAGATAACGTTCGTAAATACCGGCACAATTTGTTTGAACTCCGCCGCCTTTTGCAGGAATGCCTCGTCCAGCCCTTTCATCTCGGACCAGAATTTGATGCCCGCCATTGTGAAATCGCCTTGAAAGCGTTTGGCGAGATAGGCGTCGAGTTTTGCGTTTTGCGCGTCGTTCAGTTCAAAATCATCAGGGATGTGAATGGGATAGGCGGTCGCTTCGCCGTCAGTGAAGAAGGCGGAGGCGGGCTGCAGCCCCACTTCATGCGTAATGACACGGATGCCGCGTTTCTGCGCCACCCAGCGCGCGGTCGCTTCGGGGTAGAACTGCCCGTTGAATACCACCACCGCCCTCGGCTGAGTCTGATCGAGCAGTTCTGAAAATTTCCGCGCCACATTCCACGCGGACAAAATGTACTCGCGCAGAAGATAGCGCGTAGGTTCGTCGTCTTTCAAATGGTGGATTCTCAATATCCAGCGCAGACCGGGCAGGCACAGAGGTCCGAGCGGAATATCTTGAAAGTGAAAAGCGGAAAGCTCCGGCACCGAAAGTTGCGCGATGCGGAATTCGAGTTCTCCATCGCGTTCAAAATCAAACCAGTGTACCCGTGTACCTGTGTACCTGTCTACTTGTACACCTGTATACAGTACGCGCGATTGCACCACACACGACCGGCACGGCATTGGCTGGTGCGGCTCGTCCCGATTCGTTCCCAGCACACATTTGCTCATGCCGGAGCGGCAGGCAAAATACACCACCGGGATTCCCTTCAGCCGCAGCGCCCATGAAGCCAGCAGGTGAAAGCCGCTGTTCCATGAAAGGTCGTCAATGCCCGAAGAAGCCTTGAAAAAGATTACCGGCGCGCCGGCAGGAGACGGTTCGCGCCGCGCAACCTCCCGCGCCTGGCGGGCAATCTTGAGGTTATTGAGCCTGCGGACGACTCCGCGCTTGATGCGTTGGGTGAAAAATTCGTTGAGGGCTTTCATTACCAATCGTTATTCTTTTCGTACCCCAGCCTCACCAGCAAGTCGCCTGCCACTTCCTTGAACAGAGACTTGTGCTCGTCTGTGAAATACTGCTTCCAGCCGCCGGTCTTGCCCGAGCGGAAGGTGTGACTCTTCTTCGGTTGAATGGCTTCCCGCAATACTGCGAGCGCCCTTTCGCGCGGGGTGGGGATTCTGTACCCGGTCTTTTCCACCTCATCGAGCATGTCATTGAGCGTGGCATCGCGGTTGTTGATGAGGTCTTCGAAGCGGATGCAAAGCACGCCGGGCGTTTCCAGCCATTGAAAGACACCCTCGTACCTTTGCTTCACGCTGACCATCTTCAAACCGTCGCGTTCGATGCCGGTGATTGCCACTTTGAGCCGCTCGCCAAAATCGGGCAGGGACTGGTAGTAGGCGTGCATGCCGTGTTCCTCGTGCATGTCGGCGGCAAAGAAGACGTGTGAGACGAGCATGTCGCGGGGGTCGCGGTAAATGAAATAGTTGACGCGCCCGGCGGAGGTCAGGAAAGAAGCGTTCTGAGGGGTGGCGTCCACGTATCCCCAGCCGATGACGCCCGCGGGGATGGATTTCAAGTCTGCCAAAATCTCTTCCGGCGTGCGCCGCCTGCCTTCTTTGGTGATGGTGCGCACCGGGTCGGCAGCCACATAGCGGTAGGGCATGATGCGGGTAAAGCCGTTGAGGATTTGCAGCAGCAAATGAGAACCGCTCTTCGGCTTGGCGTTGCCAAAGACCGGCGGCGCTTCGTGAAAGGACAGCCGCCGCCAGCGCAGAATTGCCTGGGCGGTCTTCCCATAGGGGCGGGCAAAGCGGCGAAGGGCTTGCATCAACGCCATTCGGTTACCTGCTTAATCTTCTCCGTTGACGCGGCGCAGTTTCTTCAGCGAGGACATTTCGCTGGCATACACTTTCTTGACGCCGTCGCCGAGCGAGGCTTCGGTCACGCGGATGTATTTGACAAGGCGTTCAAACCCGCCGGGCTCCACCGAGGCGGCTTGATCCGAACCCCACATGGCGCGGTCAAGCGTAAGGTGCCGTTCCACCATGCAGGCGCCAAAGGCGACGGCAACCGCCGAGGGTACCAGCCCCACTTCATGCCCCGAATAGCCGACGGGTACATTCGGAAACTCACGGCGCAGGGTTTCGATCATGCGCAGATTTAACTCTTCCGGTTCGCACGGGTACGTGCTGGTGCAGTGCATGAGCACCAGATTCTCCGTACCGACCATCTCCACGCCGCGCTTGATTTGTTCCATGGTGGACATGCCCGTCGAGAGGATGAGCGGTTTGCCGGTCTTGCGGGCGTATTTCAGCAGATTGTGGTCGGTGAGCGAGGCGGAGGGAATCTTGTAGGCGGGTGTGTCGAACTTTTCCATGAAGTCCACCGAAGGTTCGTCCCACACCGAGACCATCCAGGCGATGCCCTTCTCGCGGCAATAGCGGTCAATTTCGCGATATTGGTCTTCGTTGAACTCCACCTTGTAGCGGTACTCGAGGTAGGTGATGTAGCCCCAGGGCGTTTCGCGCATCTGCTTTTGCTGTTCGGGCGGCGTGCAGACTTCCGGCGTGCGCTTCTGGAATTTGACCGCATCGGCGCCGGCGTGTACTGCCGCGTCAATCATGCGCTTGGCGATTTCCAAGTCGCCGTTGTGGTTGATGCCGATCTCCGCAATCACATAGGCGGGATGACCGTCGCCCACCATTCTGTTTCCGATTTTGATTTCGCGTGCCATGAATACTCCTTTTATTGGATATTCTGCGTTCTCTTGTATTTTCACGACGTGAGAACGTCGCCTTACGCAGAAAGATGTTTCAAAACAACTTCACACAACTCCCGCACCGCGCCGTGACCGCCGGGGCGGCTCAGGACATAATCTGCCGCCTGAATCACTTCGGCATAGGCATCTGCCACCGCCACCGCCCAGCCGGCGACCTCGAAACACGACAGGTCGTTAAGATCGTTGCCAACATAGACGACGTTCTCCGCTTTGACCTTTTTCTGCTCGAGGACTTCGCGCATCACGCGCCCCTTATCCTGCAGCCCAATCCCCTGAATGACCTCCACCCCAAGCTTTTTCGCGCGCGCCGTCACCACCGGGTTCGGCTCCGAGGAGAGAATCAACAGCTCGATGCCCTTCGCGCGCAATTCCCCAAAGCGGATGCTGTCACTGCGCGACGCCGCCACCGATTCACGCCCGTCCTGGTCGGTCCAAACGCGATTATCGGTAAACACGCCGTCAAAATCGAAGACAATCATTTCAATCTTTTGAGGCATGGGGCGGCGGCGTTTCCCGTCCGGCGTGACCATATCGAGCCCGCCCTGATAGACGAGCGCCTCGTACTTTGCCCAGTCGGCGGGCGTGTCAATGTCCACCGTGTAGCGCGGGTCAATGACCAGCGGGTAAACGATGCTGCCGGTCAATGAATGTTTGTGCGTGATGGTCGTCGTGCGAATGGCGTCAATGTGACCGGTCTGCCAGTAGGCGGGCGGGAGGATTTGCCGCGGCGTGTTGTACGGCTCGGCGATGCCTTCCACTGCCAGCAGGGGTGTCATCGGTTTGTCTGCGCCGTGAAAGCGCCACATCTTGAAAGGGTTTTGTGCGGCAGGAACCACGCCGCGCACGCTGTCGGCATCTGCATTCTCCAGCAGGATTTTGACCGCACTGTCCACCATGTCCATCGGGCGGATGGGCGAAGTGGGGCGCAATTGCACGACCACTTCCGGCTTGTATCCTTCGGTTTCTGCCAGCCGCTTCAGGGCATGTTCGAAGACCGGGAAATCCGGCGTGCGGTCCTGCGCCAGTTCCGCCGGGCGCAAAAACGGAACTTCCGCGCCATATTGACGCGCTACTGCTGCAATCTCCTCATCGTCGGTCGAGACGATGACGCGCGAGACGCTCTTTGCCTGCAATCCCGCCGCGATGCTCCAGGCAATCAGCGGGAAGCCGGCAAACGGCTTGATGTTCTTGCGCGGGATTCCTTTTGAGCCGCCGCGCGCGGGGATGAGAGCGAGGATTTCTGTCATTGGTAATTGGTAAATGGTAAATGGCAATTACCAACTCGTCCAGCCGCCATCCACTACCAGGTTGCTGCCGGTCATGTAGGAGGATGCATCGGAGGCGAGGAACAGCAGGGCGCCGTTCATCTCGTCCTTGTTTGCCATGCGCCCCAGGATGGTCTTGGCGGAATAGTTGCGGACGAAGTAATCCTCGTGGTTGTTGAAGATGCCGCCGGGCGTGAGGGCGTTGACGCGAATCTCCGTGCCGGCGTAGTAGGCGGCGAGGTATTTGGTGAAGCCCAGCACGCCCGCCTTGGTGACGGTGTAATAGACCGGCTTGAACGCCACTCGCTGACCGTCTTTGATGTAGATGCGCTGGTCGGGACCGTTCAGCCCGTAGGTGGAGCAGATGTTGACGATGCTGCCCTTCTTCCCCTGCGCGAGCATCGGTTGGACGCACGCCTGCGTGACGAGGAACATGCCGGTCAGATTGACGTTCAGGGCAGCGTTCCACTGGTCGAGCGGATAATCTTCAAAGGCGCCGGGGGTAATGCCCTTTTTCACGGCGTCCGGGTCGAATTTGGGGTCGAGCGCGGCGCTGTTGACGAGGATGTCGAGCCGCCCGAAGGTGGAGGTCACTTTTTCTACCATCGCGCGCACCGAGTCCGGTTGAGTGATGTCGGTGGGGACGGCAAGGGCGTGGTATCCGTTTTTCGTGAGCGCATCCGCCGTCCCTTGCGAAGCGGAAGCGTTCAAGTCCACCACCGCCACCGAGGCGCCGGCTTCCGCCAGCGTACGGCAAAATTCTGCGCCGAGCAGTCCCGCCCCTCCCGTCACAACGGCAGCGCGTCCGGTTAAGTCAAATTTTTTCTGGATGTGCATACACGCCTCTATGGTTGGGTATAGATTTCATCGCCCTGCCCTTTGAAGGCAAGGCGCAAACCGTTGCTCAAGCGTTCCACATCGCTGGCGAGGTTCTCGCCGCTGTCAAACAATGCCAGCACCGCCCTGCCTTGCAGGATGTCGGCTTGCATGGCGGCGACCGCCGCCTCGAAACCGGCGCGCTCCTGTGCGGTGGCTGAGTCGTAGCGGCTGGGCAGCACGCGCGCGCCGCGCCCGGTGTAGAGATAGACGGCAGCGGGTTCGTTGGTGTAAATGCTCACGCCTTCGGGCAGACCGCGCAGATATGCCATTGCCTGCGAATCGTACCATTGAAAAGAGGCATACCCCAGCCCGCCCTGCGACCAGTGCGCCAGCGTGACGGATTGTTTATATGCCGAAAGCCCAAGCAGCAGAATCAATGCGGCAATCGCCAGCGGGCGGTTCTTTTTGCGTATCCAAATTCCGAATGCAACCAACAAGATGAGCAGGCTGACAAACACGGGCGCCAGAATGCGCAGTTTGAACTTGGTGGCGGCATCGAAGAGCAGCATGGAAGCGATGATGGAGGCGAGGTAGGCGAAGATGTAGAGCCCGCTGGTGAACGAGACCACCTCGCGCGATTCTTTTCCGCCTCTTTTCAACTCCGATGCCTGTCTCGGTTTCGAGAGATAGTTCCTCACCTGAAGCACAGTCCACGCCAGCGCCGCGCCGAGAAGGAGGAGGATCAGCCCTTCGAGCAGGTACGGTTGTTTCGCCAGCGCCCGCCGCCATGTCTCCACCGGGATGAGGAAACTGGAAAAGGTGTACACGCCCAGCCGCAGGTTCTCGCTGGTGAGGGGGTGCCAGGCAAGGACGCGGTTGGTGAGGCTTTCAGCGACCAGGCGGTTGCGGAGCGCCCAGCCAAGCGCAAAGGGCAGGAAGCCCCCCAGGAAGATGGCAATGCTGATGAAACGCTTGCGCCAGGTGGAACGCAGAACGACGATGGCGGCGAGGAAAGTGGCAGCCAACGCCAGCCCGGCGTAGCGTGTGAGGTAAGCCAAACCCGTCAACGCGCCGCACACGGCAAGCCACCACCACTCGCCGGCGTTGCCGCGCCCGACCGATGAGGGAGGAAGTTCAAAGTACAGGTCGAATGCCCAGAAGGCAAGCAGCGACAGGAAGATGAAAAGCGGCTCGCTCATGGCGGCAGTATGGACCTGGAGCAAGTCGCCGCTGCTGATGAAGAGCGCGGCGGCAGCCAGCCCGGCAATCAAGGAGGGAGTCATGCGCCAGACGAGGATGCCCAGCAAGGCAGCGTTGAAGCCAAACAACAGCGCGTTGAGAAAGCGCGCTCCGCGCAGAGGGTCCAACCCAAACAAGCCGATGAACGCCAGCGCGGAGGAAAAGCCCGGCGGGAAGTGCGTCACCGGGCGGCTGCTCTCCAGCCAGATGGCGCGGTAACCCTCGCCTGCCAGCAGACTGCGCGCGCCGGCAATATAGGCAATTGAGTCATCGGAAAGAAACAAGCCCTCGGGGGTGGCGCGGAGGACGAGAAAAGTTCCGGCAGCGGCAAGCAGGATCAGGGTCAGGAAAGAGGCGAGGCGGAGAGGGATGCGGATGGTCATGGAAACAATAGGGAGGGCGGGGTCTCCCCCGCCCAGCCGTGAGAATATTCCATTTAGATGTGGTTCAAATATCCTTTTTCTTCGAGATACTTGATAATGATGCGGGCGTTCTCTTCAGGGGTGGAGCCGTACCCCTTGAGGGTGATTTCGGGGTCAATCGGCGGCTCGTAGGGATCGTCCACGCCCGTGAAGCCCATGGGTTTGCCTTCCTGCATTGCCTGGCGCGCCTTGGCATACAGACCTTTCACGTCGCGCTGTTCGCAGACTTCGACAGGGGTATCCATATAGACCGTGATAAAGTTTTCGCCGACCATCTTGCGCGCTTCGTTGCGGGTGGCGCGGTAAGGGCTGATGGCGGCGCAAATGACCACTCCGCCGGCGCGCACGATTTCGCCTGCCACAAAGCCGATGCGCAGGATGTTGGTATCGCGGTCTTCCTTGCTGAAGCCAAGACCCTTGGAAAGGTGCGTGCGTACCACGTCGCCATCGAGGACGGTAATTTGGCGTCCGCGTTCGAGCAGAAGCGAGGTAAGCACTTGGGTGGTGGCGGTTTTGCCTGAGCCGCTCAAGCCGGTGAACCAAATGCAGAAGCCCTGTTTGTGACGCGGGGGATACATTTCGCGCAGGATTTCAGCGGTTTCGGGGCGGGTGAACCATTCGGGCAGGAGTTTGCCCTTGGCGAGATATTCGTCGCGCACCTGCGTGCCGGAGATGCTGAGTGTGCGCGCACCGGGCGGCACATCTTTTTGTTCCACGTAGCGGTCTTCATCGGGAAGATAGACGAGTTCCTCGAAGGGAATCATGCGGACGCCGATTTCCGCCTCGTACTTTTGCATAATCTCCTGCGCTTCATACGGACCGTAGAACGGTTTGCCGGTGGAATCCTTGCCCGGTCCCGCATGGTCGCGCCCGACGATGAAGTGGTTGGCGCCGTGATTGCGGCGGATGATGGCGTGGAGCAGCGCTTCGCGCGGACCCGCCATGCGCATGGCAAGCGGAAGCAGGCTGAGCAGAGTGTTGTTCTTGTCGTAGTAGTTCTCGACCAGCGCCTTGTAGATGCGGACGCGGGTGTAGTGGTCCACGTCGCCGGGTTTGGTCATGCCGACGACAGGATGGATGAGGAGCGAACCTTGCACCTGGGCGGCGGCGCGCTTGGTGAGTTCCTCGTGGATGCGGTGCAGGGGATTGCGCGTTTGAAACGCTACGACATTATTGTTGCCCATCTTTTCCAACATGGCGCGCACTTGAGCCGGCGTGCGCCGCAGTTCGACAAAGTCGTGATATTTGGGCAGGTTGACGACCTTCATCGGTCCTGAAATGCAGACCTTGCCCCAGCGTTCCATTTCGGAGACCATCGGGTGGCGCGGGTCGGTGGAGCCGTAGGCAAGCGCCGCTTCGGTGGCGGGGTCCCAGTGATAGACCTCTTCGAGGGTCATAATGGCGACGACATCGTTGTTGGCATTGCGCAGGACGATGTCTTCGCCAACGGTGGGCAGTTCCTTGGGGTCAGCCGTCAGCGTGATGGGAAGCGGGAAGAGGGTGCCATCGGCGAGACGCATTTCATGCAGGACGCGTTCGTAATCTGCCTTGCCCATGAAGGTGGTCAGCGGCGAAAAGCCGCCGGTGGCGAGCAATTCGAGGTCGCACAAGTTGCGCATGGTAATTTTGATGGAGGGGAGTTTGGGCGCGCGGGCAAGCAGTTTCTCGCGCTCGACGCCTTCCACAACCAGATTTACCAATTTTCCGCCATAGGGGGTAATGAGATTGGCTTTGGACATGAGTTCTCCTTGAGCATAAGACTTCGGAAGCCTTGCGGACTTCCGAAGTCTGGAATTTTCAGACACAGGGCGCTATTATAACTCAAAATTCAGTGAGTGAATTTTGGAATTGGCTACAGTTTCGACACCGCAAGAGGCGTCATTCCGCGCAATAATACATATTGATGATCTCAAGGGTTTTCTCATCCAACCCCTGCATGGAAGCAAGGCTTTTGCACATCTGTAAAAACACAAACGGATCAGCCTTTTTCATATACCGTTTTATCTCGATCAAGCGGTTGGTGTTGCCCTCCCGTGCATACGCTTGGAGGAAAGGCATCCATTCGATTGGATCCTGCGGAACGAAATTTTTCTTGAGCGCTTCATCGCCCAGTTTTATCACCTCATCCCATTCGCCGCGCTGACGGGCAAGGCTGGCTTTTTCGTAGTAATAGCACCATGTATGAGGCGGTTCCCCGCCAAAGACCACCACAGGAGGGGCGTGAAACTCCGCATCGAGGAGAACGTTCCCCGCTTGGGAAAAGGGTGCAACTAACATGATTCTGTTTTCTTCAAAGGCAGATAGTTCCGGCTGCGCCCCGTCGAGCAGTTGAACACAGGATGCGAGGGAGGGACGGCTCAGGATGAGAATGTTTCCATAATCGGCATAGGTGATTATATTTCGACGGTTATCATATTCGCTGCTGCTGCGAACAAGAATTTTGTTCGTGATTTGGTCATTTAGCACCCCCGCAAACAAGGCGGGGCGTATGCGGCTCTTGTCATCGAGCGGTTTGGGATAATAAATGAGATTGGCAGGTCCCCACACGAAATAATCTTCTTGAATGCTGCCGATTGGATAATTGGCAACCAACGTTGTCCCTTTCTCGATTTGGGGAACCCGCCAACTGACCTGCCACCAAAATTCGTTCATCATCTTTGTTTGGGTGGCTGCTTGCAAGCCGTTCGCGTAATGCGTAAGGACAGAGAGAATGGATACAATCGCAATCAACGTCCAACGGAGATGCTTGGAGGGAATGAAATGGAACAAAAAGACGCCCATCAGGAGGCTGGCGCCTGCCGCGCTTGCCAATGAATAGCGCGTGAAATTTACAAAATCCACTTCACGGTTCACCAGAATGACAGGGAACAAGCCTGCTATCAACATCCCTAGACCCAAAAAGACCATTTCCTTGTGCCATGCAGTTTTTTCTTCCTCGTCTGGAACGTGCGGGTGTTCCTCGGTCAAACGGTAGGCAAGATATGTCGCAAAAACGGCGACCACAAGACCTGAGACAATATGACGAGGTCTCAAAAGCGGCAGCAAATTCGAGAAAGGCACTCCCCAGGCAAGCCACAGCACGTCAAGCGCATCTGCCGCCAGGTGGATTCCCCACCAAAACACTGTCAGCAGGGGGGAGTTCGCAAAATTCTCCAACTGCAAGCCAATATCCGTTGCGCCGCGCTCGCTTTCAAAGAAGAATAGCCGCCAAACCAAAAATGCCAGAGGGATGAAGAGGTTTGGGAGCCAGGCTTTGATTCCGTTTTGCAGGCGGCGCTGCCATGAATCATTCCCGCGATTCGCCAGAATCAATAACGCCCCCAAACGGAGAAACTCAAACCCCAAAAAATACTCCACCAGCCCCAGGTAAAGCCAGCCAAGCAGTGCAGCGGCAATCATGAACGCTGCCTTTTCTGGCAAACGATGGCTGAACCATGCCCTGACCGAGAGAGCAATCGAGAGCAAAGCCGCCGCCAGGCTGACCATTTGAGATTGATAGTCAATGCCGTTGATTTGAGAAAGAAAACCAGGATAAATCAGAAAGAACAGGGCGGCAAGCAGGCTCACATCCCGCCGATGAGACCACAGCATTCGCAACAGCCAGAAAAATGCCAGTGCGGAGATCAGACGGAAGGCATAGGCGCTCAGGTTGTAATACAGCGGATTATCCCCAAACAATGCATAGGCGGTCATCATGACCCATGCGCGCGCCGGGCGGTCCACACTGAAAATGTCTATGAAGGCGCGCGGTCCGTATGCGTTGGCGGAATACATCAGATACCAGTCGTCGTTCATGTAGCTGATCTGATTCACCCAGGGCAGGTAAGTCAAGGCGGAAATTGCCGCTAAAAACAAGATGACGAGTGGGGTGCGATAGGCTGTCAGGAATCTGCGCATTTATGCCTCTGTTAGAGTCACAATCTGACCGGTTTTTTGAGATTGATGTGCCGCCAGGGCGAGACGCAGTGCCATGACGCCGTCTTCGAGCGTGCAGAGCGGTTCAGACTCACCGCTGGCTGTTTCAATGAAATGACGCATTTGACTCACGAACAGTCGATTCCGCTCAAAACCTTCGGGCGGGGAAAAGGTTTGGGTGGTGGGAGCCGGCGGCAGGTCCGACCAGGAACCGAAGGGCGCGGGGAATTGGTAAAGATGCAGGCTGCCGTCCGCATTGTCCCAGCGCAGCGTGCCTTGAGTTCCGACGATCTCCAGGGTGTGACGCGGCGGTCTCTGCACGTAGTTGAGATGCACGCCGCCGATGGCGCCATTGGTAAATTTAAGTCCGATCTCGGCGACATCTTCCACGTCCATTTCAAGCGGCGAGATGTGACCGTTGAACGACCAAAGCGCTTCGACCTCGCCGATGAGGTAGCGCAGATAATCGAGCGGATGCGTGAGCGTGCGAATGACGCCGCCGCCGAGGTCGGCGCGCGCCGCGTAACTTTGGCGGTAATCCTCCCAGGGATGCCACTGCGGCAGGTACTCGCCCCAATGCGCGTGGACGGTGAGGATTTTGCCGATGGCATTTGCTTGAATGAGTTCGCGCGCCTTGTTGAGCGTGGGGTGATAGCGAAATTGGAAACCGACCAGAATTTTGCTCCCGCTGTTCTGTGCGGCTTGCTGAAGCACATCCAGTCGGTCGAGTGAATCGGAGACGGGTTTTTCAAGCAGGATGGCACAGCCCGCCTGTGCGGCAGGGATGGCAACGTCCAGATGCAGGGCGGTGGGATTGGCAACAATGACCGCCTCGGGCTTGTGCTTTTTGAGCGCCTCGTGAATGTCGGTTTCGACAGGATAGCCGGTGAGTTCGTCGTCGGGCAATGTGGCTTTGCGCGCCCGGAGGAGGACGATGTCCTTTTCGCCAAGGGCAATGAGGTTCCGGAAATGTCGGCGTCCGATGGAGCCGAGACCAGCGATGAGGAATTTCATAGAGCCTTCTTCCACGAAGGACACAAAGAACACGAAGTCTTTTTTTCTTTGCGTCCTGGATATTTCGTAACTGATGTTACGCAGTTTATTCATACTACGACATTTATGTCGCCTGAAAGCGCGAGATAAATGTCGTGGTACCGCGTAAGGTAAGTTAGTAAGTCACCAATTCAAATCCTTCTCATACCCCCACTTGATCAACACCTCACCCGCGACTTCCTTGAACACGGCTTTATCGCGTGCAGTGAAGAGGCGCTGCCAATTACCTGCCTGTCCTTTCGGGAGGAAGGATGCGATGCCTTCGTTGCGCTGCGCCTGCCACTCCTCATCGGGGTTGGAAGACATTTCGGTTTGTATCGCCTTCGCCAATGTTTTACTGATTTTCTTCACCCCCAGAAACTTCCAGACTTTGGTCATCTCGACAAATGGCGATGCAAGCAGGTCTTCATAGCGCAGGGAGTGGTAGTTTTTACCGTAAAGTCGCTGCGCTTCGGCGTCCACTTCTGCCAGGTCATCTGCCCAGCGTTTGGCAATGTTGCGGATGAATGCCTCGGTGAAGATGGAGCGGCGTCCGTCGCTGAAGGGGGTGGGATCAGTTTGCAGGTCGGCGATGATGCGTTTGTCTTCGGCGGTGAGAAATTTGGATTCTTCGACGAAGTTGCGGAAACGTTCGGAAATCAGGACATCGCGTCCATCGCGGACGATGTTGATGATTTTCGCATCGGGATAGACAGAATACGCGTCCCTCACGACCTGACCATGAATCGTGGACGAGGGGCTTTTGTCTCCCACAATCATTTTCCCCTCGCGGGCGGCGTCGCGTTCCATGATGAAGTCGGCGGCGGCGCGCAGGACGAGCGGCGAGAGGTCGCGTCCGTGATTCCAGCGGTTCGATTTGCGCGTCAGCCATTCTTCGATCTCGGGCGAGTCCACCAGCGCTTTGAGCAGGGGCTTGCGCGTGAAGAAGTGCGCCTGATAATTGCAATGGACTTCGAGATGCAGGCGCACAAGGCGCATGAGCAGCGTCGTCCCTGAACGGGCGTGACCAAAGATAAAGAACTTTTCGCGCGGGAAGAATTGTTTGATCTCCGCCACTTCTTCAGGCGTGATGGGGGGGATGGGATTACGGGCTTTGTTTTTTTGTTCGCCTTTGAGCAGGATACGGGCGGCGGATTTGAGGCGGGAAAGCATAGGTTTGAAATCTCCAGTGTAGCTAAAGTGTAGCATGACCCCTCTCTTTCGACAAATTCGAGATCGGAGCGGCTCACTGCGCCTCATGGAAAAGAAAGTTGACAAACATATCCTCCCATAGTAATATTTGCGGCGCTCTCCCCACGCCGAGGTAGCTCAGCGGCAGAGCAGGGGACTCATAAGCCCTTGGTCGTGAGTTCAAATCTCACCCTCGGCACAAGAAGACCGCCGTAAGGCGGTCTTGTTTTTTGAGGGTATCCGATGTAAATCTCACTCTCAGCGCACAGGACAACTGATAATCAGGGTGGTGGGCTGGACCGATTTAGCCAAATTAGAAGATAGTTCTTCAGCAATTGTTTTCATGAAGACCAGTTTCTACCCCATTTGATCCAAATACTTCAACCCCGTGCCGGTGTTGAATAACACTACTCGTTCCGCGGGGTCAAGCCATTGTTGTTTCACCAGTTCTTTCAGCGCTGCCAGCGTTGCCGCTCCCTCCGGCGCGGCAAAGATTCCCTCCAGCCTGCCCAATTGACGCTGTGCTTCGAGAATCGCCTCATCGCTGACCGCCACCGCCGTCCCCCCGCTCGCGCGCAAGTCTTTCAAAATCAGCGCATCGGCGAAACTTTTCGGCACGCGCAAACCGGAAGCCACGGTATGGGCGTTCTCCCAAAAATCGCAGACCGCCGCGCCTTTTTCAAAGGCTTTCACCACCGGCGCGCAGCCCGCCGCCTGCACCGCCACCATGCGCGGACGTTTGGTATCGTTCAGCCAGCCCAGCGCTTCGAGTTCGGCGAAGGCTTTCCACATACCCACCAGCCCCGTCCCACCGCCGGTAGGATAGATGATGACATCCGGCAACTCCCAGCCCAACTGCTCCGCCAGTTCATAGCCCATGATTTTCTTCCCTTCGGTGCGGTATGGCTCCTTGAACGTGGAAAGATCGAACCAGCCCTCGGCGCGCGCCCTTTCCCCCGCCCGCTTTGCCGCATCGCTGATCACCCCTTCCACCAAAACCACCTCCGCCCCTGCAATGCGGCATTCCTCCATATTTGCACGCGGCGTATCGGTGGGCATATATACCGCCGCCTGCATCCCGGCGCGCGCCGCATACGCCGCCATCGCTCCGCCCGCGTTGCCTGCGGTGGGAATAATGACCCGCTCAATCCCCAACTCCTTCGCCTTCGACACCGCCGCCCCCAGCCCTCTGGCTTTGAACGAGCCGGTCGGGTTCGAACTCTCATCCTTCACAAACAAATTGAAAAGCCCCAGTTCCCCTCCTATGTTGGGGAGTTTCAACAAAGCAGTATCGCCCTCCCCCAGAAAAACGACATGCGACGCATCCACAACCGGCAGCAATTCATGCCAGCGCCACATCCCCTTTGCGCGGCGCGAAATTTCATCCCGATCCACCTCGCGGCGGACACACTCCAAATCATACACCGCCAGAAGCGGAGCCAGACATTCCTTGCAGAACGTTTGCACCTCCTGATGAGGATATGCCCGCCCGCATTTCGAACATTGCAAATGGGAGATGTAAGAATAGGTCATGGATTGCCTCCAGGATTTTGCTCCGAGTTTAACACACCCCCGTCTGTTCACGCTTCACGGCGGACCCTCAACCTGCCGGCTCCTCCCAAGCCTTTCCTCCCCTCAACATGTTCTTTGCACCGTCCCGAAGGCTTTTGAGACGGCAGTTTCAAGGGAAAAATCAGCCTTCGGGATGGTTATCCCGAACCGATGTAAGACAAGGTCAGTTTGGGGCGGCGAAAAGCGCCGCGCTGTGCTGTAATCTTACCCCCACTTCAAAATGTATACGCCTGCCAGAATGCGCAGGACGCCAAACAGAATCAACGCCCCAAAGAGACCAATCTGAGCGGCGATGGCAGAGCCACCCAGCGAGCCGACCAAAATGGCAAGGTTCAAAACGACCGTGTACCACGCCAGGTGTGACGGACGATCCTCCGGCGGGATGCGCTCGAGCATGTAATTGGCATAGGCGCCGTTGGTCCATGCCCAGGTAAAACCGCCGAGAAAGGCGATGGCGTAAAACTGCCAGACCTCCTGCGTAAACGCCAGCAAAAGCGGGTAGAGCGACATGCCCACCACGCCCCAGCCGGTCACCCGTTTGTGACCGAGACGGTGAACGACGTTCCGCAGCTGCAGTGAGCCAATCAGCATGGTGAGGTAATACAGCGCCTGACTGATGCCAAGCGTGTTGTCGCTCAGTTCGAGGATGCGTACGTTGTATTGTGGGTAGATCGGTGTGGTGAGGTTGTGCGTAAGGTGAAAGGCAAAGAGCGCCAGCAAAACTCTTTTGAACGGAGAGGAGAGGATGTCGAGGCGGAGGGCGGAGGAAAGGCGGCGGGGAGATGCGGCTGTTTGAGGAGAAGCAGGCTGAGGGGCGGAAGGAAGCGCAGGCGCATCGCCTTGCACAGGGCGGACGAAGTAGATGTGGTAACTGCTCATCGCCGCGCCGAATGCCCCAATCCCAAAAACAATTTGGTAGCCGCTTGGGAAAGGCAGGCGGTCAAGGATGAAGCCGCTGAGCAGGGATGTGAAAATGTAGGTGAGGGCGAACATGACGTTGCGCGTGCCGGCTACGTGCGCGCGGTACTGTTCGGGGACGGCTTCGGCAAAGAGGGCGTTGAAGCCCACACCCAGCGGCGTGAGGGGAATCGCCATGAGGAAGGTGATGGCGATGATGGCTTGCACCTGGGCGGAGGCGTCGAGCCACCAGGGCAGGAAAATGAAGAAAAGGAAGCCGATGCGGTAGAAGACGGAGGTCCAGAAGATGGCGCGGCGGGTATCACGTTTGGAGAGCCAGCGCCCGGCCGGGATGGCGAGGAAGAGGTTGACCACCGCCGACATGGCGCCAATCAAACCAAGTTGAACGCTGGTGGCGCCAAGGCGGGTGGCATAGACACTCAGGAAGTTGATGACAGAGCCGCTCAGCACGCCAAACCAGGCGATGTCGTAGTAAAGGTGGCGAAACGTAGTGTGATATTCGGGCGGAATATCCGCCTGTTTGAAAAAGCGGGAAATGCTCGCAAACATGGGCAGGGATTATAGCCGCATCCGGCGGTTATTTTGGAGGGGCGTCGAGGGGCTGCAGGGCGGAGGGCTGACCGAGGAGCCAGCGCAGGATTTGAGCAAACCAGTAACTGAAGGCGGCAGGCTCGCTGGCAAGGCGTTCTTCGAGTTCGGCGAGTGTGAAAAACTCCACGCGCTCGACCTCTTCGGGGTCGAAGCGGAGCGGCTGCTGGTTGAAGGCGCTTCGGTAGAGCAGGCTGATTTCGTTGTCGTTGGGCCCGTAGTTCATTTTGAATTTGAGGAGCGGCTGGAGCTCGAGCCCGCTCACGCCGAGTTCTTCCTCCAGTCCGCGCACTGCGGCTTGAAGGTAGGTTTCCCCTGTCTGAACATGTTCGGAGATGGAACAGTCGAGCGTGAGGGGGGCATGGGTGCGGGTGCGGCTGCGCTGCTGCACGAGCAGTCTGCCCTGCGGGTCGAAGAGCAGGACGTGTACGCCGCGATGCCAAAGTCCCTGTGCGTGGGCAACCGAACGCGGCGCCTGGCGGATGACGACATCCTCCTCGGTCACGATGTCAAAAAGTTCGTCGGGCATGGGCTTATTATAGGTCAGTTTGGGGGTGAACGGCGAAAAACGACCAGCCTGACATTGGCTCCAGCCGAACCTTTCCCCATTTCCGTGTGTTTTCTTCATAAATTCATCGTTTCTGGAAAGGAGAGATGAGCCTATCGCCCATTGCCGAAGAATGTTTCATTGCCCCCGCTTTCACCATACCCCATAAGGAGAGTAAACAATGGCTAAGAAAGAAATGTCTCGTGAGGAGATCATCAAGCAAGACATGAAAGATCTCCACAAACTGGGTTACGCCCAGCAGTTGTTCCGGGAGATGGGAGGCTTCTCCAATTTCGCCATCTCGTTCTCGATCATTTCGATTCTGACCGGCGCCATTCTGTTGTTTGGCTATGGTCTTGGCTTTGCGGGTCCGATCATCAATACGTTTGGCTGGCCCCTGGTTACGTTGTTTGTTCTGACGATCGCCGCCTCCATGGCGGAATTAGCCTCCGCCTACCCGACGGCTGGAGGTCTTTATTTTTGGGCGCACCGCCTGGGAGGCTACAAGTGGGCATGGGTGACCGCCTGGTTCAACATGCTCGGGCAAATCATGATTACGGCGGGCATTGACTTCGCGGCTGCCATCTACATCGCTGGCGCCCTGAACCGCATCGTTGGGACCAATCTGGATACCACCAACACGATGACGATGGTCGGCGTGATGATCGCCATCATGATCCCGCAGGTGCTGATCAACATCTTCGGCATCAAGTTGACCGCCAAACTGAACGATTTCAGCGTGTACTGGCACATCGGCGGGGTGGCGATCATGGCGTTTTTGCTGATTGCCTTCGGCAAAGCCTCGCAGCCATTCTCCTTCTTGTTCCAGAGCGCCGTCAACACCGATCTGACTTCATTCACTTCCTTCGCGGCGGGACCCTACGAGTTTGATTCCATCATGATGAAAGCGCTGGGACCGCTCTATGCAGGCGGCGGACTCGCCCTGGCGTTCGTGCTGGGGCTGCTGCAGGCGCAATGGACCTACACCGGCTACGACGCCTCGGCGCATGTGGCGGAAGAAACGGTGATGGCGCGCCTGAACAGCGCCTGGGGTGTGTTCCTTTCGGTGGCGGTCTCGTTTGTGGTCGGTTACATCATGCTTCTCACGCTGACCCTGCACATCCCCAATGGGCTGGATGGCATTCCCGCTGCCATTGACCCCGCGAATTCGCCGGCGGTGTTGTACATCGTTTATTCCAACTTCGACAATCCAATCTTTGGTCACATCATTGCCATTATCATCGGCGTTGCCATGTGGCTGTGCGGGCTTTCCTCCATCACCAGCATGAGCCGCATGTGGTTCGCCTTTGCCCGCGATGGCGGGATGCCGGGCTATTCCCTCATCAGCCAGGTTCATCCCAAGTGGCGCACGCCGATTTGGTCCATCGTCATCACCTCCGCTCTGGCGGTGTTATTGACCATTTATTCGGCAGTGTATTCGGTCATCGTGGCGGTCAGCACTACGGCGCTCTATCTGGCGTATGGCATTCCCATTTACCTGAATGCACGCAACAAGATGCGGCAGCAGGGTGAATACACCACGCCCGAAACCGCGCCCTGGAGCCTGAAGAAATGGGGTCCTGTTCTCAACTGGATTGCAGTGGCGTGGATTATCTTCATCACCATCCTGTTCTCCATCCCGCCGAACGAATTGGCTGGCTGGTCCATCCTCATCCTGGGCGCGTTCATGTTCCTGTATTGGAATTTGGATGCCAAGAAGCGTTTCGTTGGTCCCAAACCGCACGCAGAAGATGAACTGCGGAAGATCGAGGCGCTCATGGCGGCAGACGATTAACCTGCGGCTTTCAGTTGAACAAATCAAAAACGACCTCCTGCTTCGGGAGGTCGTTTTGTTTTGGCGGGGGAGAGGGTAGGATGTACACAAGTAAACAAGTACACAAGTAAACAGGTTTTCTGCCTGTCTGGATACCTGTGTACCTGTGTACCTGTAATCTGTCTACTCCCCAAACACATCCACCAACTGCTTCACGTGGACAACGCCGTCAAAATTCGGGATGCTGCCTTTGCGCAGGGTTGCCTTTTCGCCATCGGGGTCGCCCAAACAGGTGACGATGATGTCGCCGGCGCTCACGTCTTCCTTCTCTGTGTAACCGTTGGTAGTGACGATGACCTTCATACCCGCCGCCTTCGCCGCCTTGACGCCGTTCTTGGAATCCTCCACCACAAACGCTTCATCGGGCTTCAAGCCAAGTTTTTCCAGCGCGAGATTGTAGATTTCGGGATCGGGCTTCTTGTTCTTTACCACATCGCCCGCCAGCACCACGTCGAACTTGACATCCGAGAGAATCTTTTCGGTGATGGCTTTCGCCGCCTGCTCGTTGGACGTGGTGCAGACGGCAATTTTCAACCCCGCCTCCATCGCCTCTTTCATGAACCGATGGATGCCCGGCCGCAAGGGAAGTTTGCCCGTCTCGATCAACTCCACGAAGAGCGCCGTCTTGCGCTTGTGCATTTGCGGGATGAGCGCGTCAATCTCTTCCTCCGTCATCGGCTTGGAGAATCCCTTTGTCTTCCAGTGATGCTTCATGCGTTCCTTACCGCCGGCAATTTGAAGCAGTTCGTGGTAGTAGTCCACGCTCCACTCGTCGGTGAAGCCGAATTCTTTGAAGGTCATGTTGAATGAGACGCGGTGCCCGTCGCGTTCAGTGTCAATGATGACGCCGTCCTGGTCGAAGAACACTGCTTGTATCTTGGACATGGTTGTCTCCTTGTGGGAGGTAGACAAGTAAACAAGTACACACGTATACAAGTACACACGTGTTTACCTGCTTACTTGTGTACCTGACTACTTCTTCACTCCAAAAAACTCAAGGATGGTGTTCACAAACAACTCGTTCTCTTCCTTCGTGCCGATGGTGACGCGGAACCAGCCGTCGGAGCCGTATTTCTTGCTCTCGCCGCGCAGGATAATGCCCTTCGTCTCGGCGTAGGCAAGCACTTCCTTGCCCGTTTTGCCGGTGGGACCGCAATCGAAGAGAATGTAATTGGCTTTGGACGGGAAGATGACCAGCCCAGGGATGACACTCAGCGACTCGGTGATGTAATCCACCGCATCGTTATTGAATTTGACGCGCTCCGCCAACCCTTCCTGATCCTCAAATGCCGCCAGCGCCGCCCACATGGGGATTGTCCCCACGTTCCAGGGCAGGAGCGAGCCGGAGATTTGCGCAATCACATCCTTATCGGCAATGGCATAGCCAAAGCGCATCCCCGCCAGACCGTAAGCCTTCGACAACGTGCGGGTGATGATGACGTTCTTGTACTTCTTCGTCAACTGCACCTGCGACATGCCCAAACCGGCATATTCGACATACGCTTCGTCAATCACAAAGGGAATACCCGTCTCCGCAATGCGGATGAAGCCGTTGGCATCCATGAAGTTGCCGGTCGGGTTGTTCGGGTTGGCAATCACAATGATTTTGGTTTTGTCGGTGATGGCGTTCAGGATTCCGTCCGGGTCGAAGTGCAGGTAGTTGTCCTTGTAAATCATCGGCACGTTGACCATCTTCGCTCCGAGCAATGTGCCGCGCAATTGGTAAATGCCAAAGCACGGCGTGTGCTGGATGACCTCGTCCTGCTGGGGAACGATGAACATGCGGAAGATGTTGTCATACACTTCGCTGGAGCCGTTGCCGATCATTACGTTTTCGGGACCGTCCACGTTGTTGAGTTCGGCAATCTTGGAGCGAACGACCAATCCCTGATCAGGATAGCGGTTTGCCATCTTTGCATACCGATACATCGCGTCCAGCACTTTGTCGGAGGGGGGCAGCGGGTTTTCATTCGACATCATGCGGTGCAGCGACGGATTGCGCCATGCCTTTTCGATATGTTCCGAAATGTACATGGGGATGCCCTTTACCCACGGGGCATAATATTCTTCAATGCTTTTCTTTGCCATTTCTATATCTCCTGAAAATTTTGTTTAGTGAGGAAGTATACAGGTATACACGTAGACACGTGAGGTGTGTACCTGTGTACTTGTTTACCTGTGTACTTGTTTACTTGTTTACGCTTTACCCACCGACTCCACCATTTCCATCCAGTGCATCACGGCTTTCTTTGTGGCTTCGCGCACGACCTTGTCAATCTTACCGGGGTCATACTCGTCACGATGAGCGGTGATGTACTCGTACTTCGTATCAATCAACGTATGCTTCAACTCGGTGGAGACGTTGAACTTTGCGCCGCCTGCCGCCAGCAGTTTCTTGATGTAATCTTCGGGCAAGCCCGTCCCGCCATGGACGACAAGTGGGGTCTTGATACCGCCGCCGTTCAACATTTTGTTGATGGTGGCAAGGCGGTCAAAGTCAATCTTCGGATTCTTGGTTTTATAAACGCCGTGCGCGGTGCCGATGGCGGGGGCGAAGATGTCCACACCTGTGCGCTCGACGAACTCCACCGACTGTTGGGGATTCGCCAACTGCGCCTCGTCCTCCGCGACCTTGATCTGGTCCTCCACCCCGCCGACGGTTCCCAACTCCCCTTCGACGGAGATGTCCCCGACGTTGTGGCAGTAATCCACCACCTCTTTCGTCTGGCGGATGTTCTCCTCGAAGGGCTGCTTGGAGGCGTCAATCATGATGTTGGTGTAGCCTGCGTCGGCGCATTTCTTGCAGTAGTCAATATCGGTGCAGTGATCGAGATGCAGCACAACGGGGACAGGCGCTTTCTGGGCGAGTGTGCGGTAGATGGCGACCAGCACATCGGCTCCGTAAAACTGTGACGGCTTGACCGAGGTTTGCACAATGACAGGCGATTTCGTCTCGACAGCCGCATCAATGACAGCCTCGAATTGAATCAGATCCGTGACGTTGAACGCGCCGACGGCATAGCCTTTCTTCGCGGCTTCAATCATGATTTCTTTTGCATTTGCGATGGACATGGTTTACTCCTTTTTGCTTGGGTGATTTACAAAACTTGATTCTTTCCTATCGAGGGATGAAGAATGAATTATGAATTATGAATGATGAATGATGAATTTTTTTCATCCTTCATCCTTTTTTTACCTTCCTCTTCTTTTTCACGCCTCCTCCCGCCACATCCTTCAACCACTGCTCCCAGCGGAAGTCCGTCACGTGCTGGCGGAAGCGCGCAAACCACAAATCGGCATAGCCCTGGAAGTCCTCCTCCAGTTTCGAGATGCCCGTTTGCGTCGTTCCCCACATCGCCTCGTGCAGTTCAGACATGGGCCACATCAGCCTCAGGCGGGCATAATGCTTGGGGGTCACCTCGCCAAAGTACTCGTTCAGGAAGAAGCGCACCTGTTCGTCGTTCAGACGGTGATGATGGCAGAAGTTCGCCAGGTCGAAGAAGATGTCGCCCATGCCGGCATATTCCCAATCGAGCAGGCGCAGTTCGCCAATCTCGCCCGGCACATCCTCCTCCAGCCAGTTCAAATTCAACAAGTCGTCGTGACAGGGGGTGGGAATGTAGGGGTCCTTCTCCAGCGCCCTCCTCGCTTCGTTCATTTTTTGCATAATCCAGTCCCAATCGGGAGGGAATTTGCAATTATGGCGTTTGGAGACTTCGGTCAGCATTTCGACCCGGTGGAAGACATTGAACTCGTTTTTCAGTTCGGGACCGCGGCGGTGAAAGAGACGGATTTTCTTGACCACCCGCGCGAGGTAATCGGGCTGTTTGATGACGTCGGGAGGCACGGTTTTGCCGTTGATGAAGCGCGTCACGATATAGCCTTCGGGTTCGATGAAGTACATGATTTCGGGGGCAATGCCCAGTTCGCCGGCGGCTTTGTTGGCGGCGTGTTCCACATCGCGCTTGATGCCGAGCAGTTCCGTGTTATCCCCGGCGAGACGAATGACATAGGCTCTACCGTCCGCTTCGATCTTGAAGTTCAGGTTGGTGATGCCGCCGCTGAGCGGAATCTTTTTGATGTTCTTCGATTCTGCCAGGAAGGGCACTTTGGCTATCGCTTTGTCAATTGCAAGGGTGGTCATCATCTCCATTTACTCCTCAATGAAATTTTGGAGGCGCTTTGCCTCAATTCGGATTTGAATCCGATTCTGCCCTTATGCCTTGATTCTCTCGCCTTTCGGGTCCCACAACACCGGCGGGGCGACTTCCGCTTCCACCTGTTCACCGAAACATTCGATTTCGAGTTTCGTTCCGATAGCGGCATATTCCACCGGCAAATATGCGTAAGCGATGGACTTTTTGACCGAATAGCCGTAGCCTCCCGAAGCCACCCATCCCACGAGCTGACCGCCGGCGCGGATAGGCTCCTTGCCCAGCACGATGGTGCGGTCATCGGCAAGCGTGATGCAGCACAATTTTCGCTTGATGCCTTCCGTCTTTTGTTTGAGCAGCGCTTCCCTGCCGATAAAGTTGCCCTTTTCCAGTTTGACGGCAAAGCCCAAACCAGCCTCATAGGGAGTGTAATCGGGACCAATTTCAGCGCTCCAATAGCGATAACCCTTTTCGAGCCTTAAAGTGTCAATGGCTTTGTATCCCGCCGCCACCAACCCTTCGGGAACGCCCGCCTCCCAGAGCGTATCCCACAGCCGCAGACCATATTCCATCGGGCAGTAAAACTCCCAGCCGAGCTCGCCCACATAGGTCACGCGCGAAGCGAGGACGGGGACATCGCCGACGGTGATGCGTTTGGCGGTCATGTAGGGGAAGCCCGCGTTCGACACGTCGTCCGTCGTCACCTTCTCCAAAATTTTGCGCGCCTTCGGTCCCCACATGCCGATACACGCGTACTGCGAACCGACATCCTCAATGCTGACGCTTCCATCCTCCGGCATGTTCAGCGAGAGCCACGACGCATCATGCTGACCGAAGGCGGTTCCCGTGATGATGAGGAATTTCTCCTCCCCCAGCCGCGTGACGGTGAAATCGCATTCGATGCCGCCGCGCTTGTTGAGCGCTTGAGTATAAACCACTGTGCCGATGGGAACGTCAATTTGATTGGCGCAGACGTAATTGAGGAACTTGAGCGCGCCGGGTCCGCGCACTTCGAACTTGTTGAAAGAGGTCTCGTCGAAGAGACCCGCATTCTCGCGCGTCATCAGGTGTTCGTGACCGATGGCGCGGCTCCAGTTGTGACGCGCCCAGCCGCGCGGTTCGTGTCCGTGCGTGGCTTTTTCCTCATAGATGCCAAACCAGTTGGGACGCTCCCAGCCGAACTTTTCGCCGAACGAACAGCGCAGGTCGCGCAGGCGGAAGTAGGTGGGAGAGAGCCGCTGTCCGCGCCGCGATATGCGCTCCTCACCGGGGAAGTGGATATCGTAATACTGTGTGTACGTTTCGAGCGTGCGCGCTGCGGCGTAGTCGAGACTGTCGTAGTTGGGACCGAAGCGGCGCACATCCAGCCGCCACACGTCCCATTCGGGCGAGCCGTCAATAATCCATTCCGCCATCACCTTGCCGATTCCGCCGGCGCCCGCCAGCCCATGCGCGCAGAACGCGCACGCCACCCAAAAGCCCTTGACCGAAGTCGGTCCCAGCAAAAACTCGCCGTCGGGCGTGAAGCCTTCGGGACCGTTGAGCAGTTTGACAATCTCCGCTTTTTCGATGGCTGGCACGCGGCGGATGGAGTTTTCCATCAGCGGTGCGAAGCGTTCCCAATCGGGCGCGAGCAGTTGATACTTGAAATTGCGCGGGATTCCGTTCATGCCGAATGTGGCGGGCTGGCGTTCGTATCCGCCCGTGATGAGCCCGCCGACCTCCTCGCGCCAATACACGAGCAAATCGGGGTCGCGCAGGTTGGGGAATTTGTTTGTCACGCCCGCGATGGGCTTGGTCATAAGGTACAAATGCGCCATGGGGATGACGGGCAGATTCAACCCGACCATTTTTCCGACCTCGCGTCCCCACATCCCCGCCGCATTGACGACCACCTCGGTTCGTATGGACCCCTGATCGGTCACCACCTCACTGACCTTTCCGTCCTTCAAGCGAATCGCTTCGACGTTCACCCCCGTGAAGATTTTCGCGCCGCGACTCTTTGCGCCGGCGGCAAGCGCATTGGTCAGCCCCGTCGGGTCAATGCTGCCATCGTTGGGAGTGTATGCCGCGCCGACCACGCCCTTGATATCCATCAGCGGAAACAATTCCTGCGCTTCTTTGGGGGTAATCAACTCCATCGGCACGCCGAACGAACGCGCCATGCCCACGAGTCGTTTCGTCTCTTCCAGACGCTCGTGCGAGGAAGCCAGCCGCACGCCGCCCACCTCGCGCCAGGAGGTGTCCACGCCTGTCTCTGCTTTGAGCCGGCGATAGAGGTCGGTGCTGTAATGCATCATGCGCGTCAGGTTTGCGTCCGAACGCATCTGCCCGACGAGTCCCGCCGAGTGCCAGGTGGAGCCGGCGGTCAACTCGTGCCGCTCCACAATCACCACATCCTTCCACCCCATCAGCGTGAGGTGATAAGCAATGCTTGCCCCGCCCACCCCGCCGCCAATGATGACAACCTGCGCATGTGTTGGTAGTTCTGCCATGATGTTAGTCTCCTGGTCTGAGAGTCGCTGGTCTAATAGTCGCCAGTTTTTTAGATGGTGGTTAAAAAATTATTTTTGCCATACCGAATCGGGACGTGCCATTTCCGCTACAATATCGAACGTCGAAATGACCCCAAGTGGAAAAGCGTCTGGGTCATCTTTGTCAATCACGACCAAACGGTGATGATGATTCTGTATCATCTTGTCTGCTGCTTCGCGGAGGCTGGCATGGATGTCAATCGTCAGGGCGGGGTGCATCACGTCGCGGACGACGAGACTCTCATCCGTTCCGTTTTGAACGAGGTGCAGAAGGTCCTTGCCGCTGACCACACCCAACACCTTTCCTTTAGCATCTACCACCAAGACGGAACGCCAGCCAGCGGAGGTCATGGCGCGTGCGGCAGAGAGAACGGACGTTTTGCCGCGACAAACGAGGATTGCTTCGGACATGACATCGCCGACACGTTCTCGTCTGGTTGAGATGCGTGCGCTCAGGCTGGCAACAAAATCAGAAAGGGAAATGACTCCTACCGGTTTGCCGTTCTCTGTCACCAACAGGCGGCTGACATCCTTTTCGATAAGAATACGCACTGCTTCAGCGAGGGGCATGTTTGCTTCCACTAAATCAACCGGCTGGGACATTAAATCCGCCGCAGTCAATTTTCGCATCACTTCCAAACTTTCAGAGTCGGCGGAAAGCCATTCGCCTGCCATCAGATCGAAATCAGAAATGACCCCCAAAATGCGCCCCTCATGGTCGGCGACGAACAATGCGTGAACGTGATTTTGGTCAAGCAAAGTTGCCACTTCTCCCAGCGTGGCATCGGGCTTGCAGGTGAAAATGCCCGGGTGCATGAGGTCGCGTACAAGTTTGGTCATGGTATTCTCCTATCCGACTTCATCCACATCTTTGTACCACTTCAAACGGTCGCCCACACGGGCGCGCAATTTCCAGCCCATGCTCTTGGGTTCGGCTTCGATGCGCGCCAAGGCGTCATTCACTTGCTGTTCCACTTTGTTTTTTTGTTCGTCGGTGAGTTGGGGGTAGTGATGCGCGAGTTGCCGCACTTTGTCCAGGTTCATTGTCACTGTCCGCCAGAAACCCCAATCATTGGCGCAAATAGATGCAATGCGCTTGATGTTAATGATTTCGTGATCAGAATCGCCTAGCGGATGCTCAAGAAGGAGCATGATGGTGTCAATCACGTCCTTTTCGTTGATTTTGACGATTTGCATTTTTTCAAGCAGAAGTTCGGCAAGCGGAATGGTGGGGGAATCCACCTCGAGGCGATCCTTCCAGTAGATGGTGTGACAGAAGTCGAGTTTCTCGTAGAAAATATCCACATGCAAGCCTGCTTCGGGCTTGTCAAAGATGGCGCGTTCGCCTTCAGAGACGATAAAGACCTCGCGGTTTTCCTTATATCCCAGCGAGGTCATCATTTCCTGAATCTGCTTGGATTGTTTGCTGTATGCCCCAAAGTCAATGTCGGTATAGGCGCGTCCAAGTGCGGCTTGCAGGTGTCCGAACTGCGGGCAGTGCATTTGAAAAGCCAGCGACCCGATTACCCGCAGGAGAATGCCTGCATTGCCGCTGGCTGTAAGAATCCGTTTGAGCTCATTCTCGAATTTTTCGCGTTCAGCTTGGTCTTGCTTTCCCATCCCAATCGGACTGTTTGTCATGGCGAGTCTCCCGAAGAGATGATTCCAACTCCTGTTCAGGCTTACGCACTCGTCTTGTCCAAAGCGGGAACGGCTTCCCAAAGACGCACCCCGTGCGTAGTGAGCGTTCTCTAACGCCCATCCTTTTGATTTTGTCAGGAGATTGGCGGTATTATAATGAAAAATTCAAAATCTTGCAAAGTTTATCGGTTTCGCCTATAATGGCGAGCAAAAGTTTTCATTTTTCATCAAACAAAATTTCTTGCCGCAAAGAGTTAAAGGACGCTCTTTGTAGTCTCAAAAAGGACTTCCATAGTTCTCATGGGCAAACCCCTCATCCCAGCGCAGAGACGAGAACGGATTCAGGAATATCTGGCGGTTCACCAAATCGCACGGATTGCGGACTTGTGCGCGTTGCTGGAAACCTCGGAGGCAACGGTTCGGCGCGACTTGGAATGGCTGGAGAACGAGGGGATTTTGGAGCGAACACACGGGGGGGCAATTCTTAACCAGAGCCTCACTTTTGAACCAGAATATCTGCAACGCGCCCAAAAGAACCCCGAAGAGAAACGGGCGATTGGCGCACTTGCTGCCTCGTTGATCGAGGACGGCGACATCGTCTTTATCAACAGCGGCACGACGACTACACAGGTGTTACACAGCATCCGCGCCAACTCCACCATCACCGTTTTTACCAACAACCTGAACGCTTCTCTCGAAATTGGAGATGCTGGGTTTCAGCATCATGTTCTCGGCGGTGAATTTCAGCCGCGCTCCAAATCCACAGCGGGGCGATTCGCTCTCGAGAACCTGCGGCAGGTTTATGCAGATAAGTGCATCATCGGTGTGGATGGGATCAGTCTGAAGCACGGCTGCACGGTTCCGACCAACGCCGAGGCGGAAGTGGTCCGCGCGATGATCGAACGTACCAAAGGCAAGGTCATCATCGCGGCAGATTCTAGTAAATGGGGCGTCGTGTCCAATTTCCAAGTGGCTTCGATTGACGAAGTGGATATATTCGTCACCGACGAGAAGTTCGATCCTTCCGCCATCGAAGATCTTGCGGAGCACGGCGTCGAAACGCTTCTTGTCTCGACCAATGTCGTCAAAGCCTAACAACGCGCTGTGCGTTGTTGGGCTTTTTGTTTTGGAGAGTACACACATACACAAGCCAATAAGTACCTACTTCACCTGTATACCTCTCTAGGAGAGCTCGATGAAATTTTTCTCCAAAAAAAACGCCAAAAAAACCACCCGCCTCTTCTTTGCCACCGACCTGCACGGCTCGGAGCGTACCTTCCGCAAATTCATCAACGCCGGGAAGTTCTATGAGGCGAACGTCCTTGTGATGGGCGGCGATATTCAGGGCAAACTTCTCATTCCGATTATCAAGGAAGCAAACGGACATTACCGCGCCACGGTACAGGGACGCGTGGAACGCATGGCGACACAGGAAGAATTGGCGGGACTCACTGCACGGCTCGATACGCTTGGTTTCTACTACAAAGTAATGGATGAAGACGAATTCCGCACACTTTCCGCCAACCCAAAGGCGGTGGACGCCTTATTCCACGAAGAAGCGCGCAAGAAACTAAGCCGCTGGGTGGATCTGGCGGAGGAACGTCTCAACGGTACGGGCATCAAATGTTTTGTCACGGGCGGCAACGATGACGAATGGGATGTGCTGTCGTCGCTAAAACGCGAGGGAACTCAATCGCTTGTTGCCTGCGAAAACGAGATGGTTTATGTGGATAATGACCATACGATGATTTCCATCGGTATCAGCACGCCGACCCCCTGGAAGACGCCGCGCGAAACAACCGAAGAGGAACTTGGAAAGATGATTGAAGAAATGGCGGCAAAGGTGCCCGACATGAACAAAGCCATCTTCAATTTTCACGACCCGCCCAAAGACTCGACGCTCGACACCTGCCCCATGCTCGATTGGACGAAAGACCCGCCCGAGCAAATCGTTCAGGGCGGACAGCCCGTTATGCATGGTGCAGGTTCGAGGTCCGTGCGGGAGGCGATTGAGAAGTACAAACCCATGCTTGGTCTGCATGGACACATTCACGAATCCCAGTCCGTCGCGAGAATTGGGCGGACAGTATGTATCAATCCGGGCAGCGAATACGGAGAGGGAATCCTGCGCGGCTGTCTGGTAAATTTTGTGGACGGCGAGGTTGTGGGGTATCAAATGACGAGCGGATGATATATTCAAATCTATTTCAGGAGGCAGGCATGATGTGAGTTTTGTTTGACGCTTTTGTTGTCGGCTGAAATCATTTTCAAACCAAAGGAGAAATGTAATGGCTACTGCTACAGCAAAACCAGAAGTCTTCACCCGAAAAGCCTCGGGATTGGTGCGTGTCATGTCTCCGTTCTCAGCCTTCGTCTACAACATTTTGACGATGGGATTGATTTTCCCCTGGACGTACCTGTGGGCGCCGGGCGCATTACCAGGCGGCAAACTTGTTTGGGGTATTCTGCTGGCGATGGTGATCGAAATTCCAATTGCGTTGGTGTACGTCTGGCTCTCCACGGCGCTGCCTCGTTCCGGCGGTGACTATGTGTTCCAGAGCCGCGTGTTCGGCGGCGGGGTAGCGTTCACCGTTGTGATGTCTGGTTATGTGATCTGGATTTTGCAATGGGTAGCGCTTTCAGGGTGGCTGCTCTCATATCTTGGATTTGCCCCCCTCTTTCTCGGTTTAGGCGCCACACTGGGGAATACCGCGCTGTCAAACTTGGGAGTCTGGTTTACCGGTGCGACAGGGATAATCATTACCAGCATTTTGAATGCCTTCGTCGCGGCGCTCATCCTTATCAGCGGATTCAAAAACTACGTGCGCTTCCAAAACGTGATGATTGTCGGCACGCTTCTGGCGTTCTTTACCATGCTGGTAGTTTTGTTTACGGGCAATCCCGCCTCATCTGCCGCCCATTTGGATGCATTTGCCAAGGCGATTGCCGGCGTAGATAATTTCGTACAAACCGCGCGGGATGCTTCGGTTGCCGCGGGCATTGACCTCAATCCGCCCTTCAGCCTGATTGCCACCCTGCTGGTTGCGCCCATCGCCTGGACATCCCTTCAGTGGGCGACTTACTCCGCACAGCAGAACGGTGAGATCAAGAACGCCCGTTCCTTCAATAGCCAGATGTTTATCATCGTCGGCTCGTTGATTTTCACAGGCATTCTGCTTGCGCTCCTTGCCGCAGCACTGGAAAAAGCCGTCGGTACGGAATTTCTATACATTGCTGGGGCGGGTTATTGGGCAGGCGTGAGTGAAGCGACGATTGCCGGCTTTTGGCTGTGGCCCAACATCATCGCGGTCGCCCTCACAGCCAGTCCGTTGGTGGTTGTCCTCATTGGGATCGGCTATATCCTCAACTCGCATCAGATCGTGCACAACTGTTATATCGGCATGACGCGTGTGATGGTTGCCATGTCGCTTGACCGCCTGCTGCCTGAATGGGTCAGCCGCGTGGACGAGAAACGCCATACCCCTGCCAACGCGCACTGGGCATATTTCATCGCCAGCATCCCTGTCATCTTTCTCTACAATCTCTATCCGGGCTGGGTCGGTCTGACCCTGGGCGTGACCTTCGCCTGCGGTTATGTGTTCGTCGTCACCTGCCTGGCGGGCGCACTGCTGCCCTACCGCGCCAAGGATGTGTACGAAGCCTCGCCCGGAGCGAAGTACAAGCTCGGCGGCGTTCCGCTTGTGACCATTTTGGGCATCATTGGCTTCATCCTCGGCGCGATTATGCTGTTGATGTTCATGTTCGACCCGCGCCTCGGTTTGACCAGCCCGCTGGCATATGGCATCGTTTTTGGGGTGCTAGCGGTTTCGGCAGTATGGTACTTTATCGCCAAGAACATGCAGAAATCACGCGGCATCAATGTGGAATACGCCTTCAAGGAAATTCCGCCCGAATAGTCTGGCAGTTGATAAATGGTCATGAGTGCGGGCAGCGCTTCCTCGGCGCTGTCCGCCATTTGAGTTATAGTGCGCGTTGAGAACGTACATTACGTGTCGTTGGCGTAGCGAATGTTCTCTAACGTCCATATTTCGGAGTGTGATATGCCAATCATTGACGAGATCATTGCAAAGATTCCAAACTGGCAGGGAAGGAAGGTTTCCATTCAACCGCTTTCAGGGGGATTGACCAATACCAATTACAAAGTGGTGGTGGATGAAACCCCGTATTTTGTGCGCGTCCCCGGTGAAAGCACAGAACTGCTCGCCATTGACCGCGCCAACGAATATCACAACACTAAAGCCGCCAGCGAAGCGGGCGTCGCGCCGAAGGTTTTGTATCATCTGCCCGAATACAATGTGATGGTGCTGGAGTTTATCCATGGCAGAACCATGTCGAAGGATGCGCTAAACGAGCCAGGCATGCCGGCGCGCATGGCACAGGCAATCAAACAACTCCACGGCGGTCCGCGCTTCCTGCTTGACTTCAACATGTTTCGCCTCACGGAGTATTATCTCAGCCTGTGCCGTGACCGCGGTATCAAAATCCCCGACGGATACAACGAACGGCTGGAGACGGTCAGGCTCATCGAGCGGGCGATGAATGTCAAGCCATTGCCGACTGTTCCCTGCAATAACGACCTGCTGGCGGAAAATTACATTGACGATGGCAGGCAATTATGGTTGATTGATTACGAATATAGCGGCAACAACGATCCGACGTTTGAATTGGGGAACACCTGTCAGGAAATGCAATTCAATGAGGAGCAGATTTGCGAGGTCTGCGCCGCATATTTCGGCGAGGCGACCCCGTCTATGATCGCGCGCATGAAGTTGAACATGATCATGTCTGATGTGGGTTGGGGATTATGGGCGGCGATTCAGGCGAAGATTTCCTCGATTGAGTTCGATTTTTGGGGTTGGGCAATCGAGCGCTGGGATAGGGCGGTACAGAAAATGGATTCGGCGGAGTTCAAGGGGTGGCTGGAGGAAGTACAAAGGTAGACAGGATACAAGTACACATGTACACAGGTCGTTTGTTTACTTGTGTACTTGTGTACTTGTATACCTCCGAAGGAGAACCATGAAAACACAGGCAGAAATTGTCGTCATCGGCGGAGGGATTTACGGAGCGCAGGTTGCCTATCATCTGGCAAAGTATGGGCGCAAGGATGTGGTCATCCTGGAAAAAGGGGAGATTGCCAGCGGCGAGTCGTCGCACGCGGCGGGGTTGGTGACGCAATTTGCCACCTCGCAGGCGATGCTCAAGTTCCGCATGTACAGTGTGGAGTTATACAGTCAGTTGGGATTGTTCAATCACGTTGGCAGTTTGCGGGTGGCTTCGAGCCGCGAGCAGCTCCTTGAGTTGGAACGCAGTGTCAGCCGGGCAAAGGCGCTGGGATTGGAGTGCGAGGTCATCGGTCCGGATGAAGCGTTGAAGATCATGCCTCAGATTTCGAGGGAGAATCTCTACGGGGCAATCTATCTGCCGCGTGACGGGCAGCTCGATCCGTATATCACCACGACTTCAATGGTGAAGTTCGCAAAGGAACTGGGCGTGGAGGTGTACACCAACACGCGTGTGACGGGGATCAAACTGTCAGCGAGGGGAGAGGTCGAGGCGGTGGTAACAGACAAAGGCGAGATTCGATGCGAGATCGTCGTCAACGCCGCGGGGATGTGGGCGCCGCGCATCGCTGCGATGGCAGGTCTGCACATTCCAACGACGCCAGTGGATCATCAGCACATTGCCCTGCGCGCCGTGCCCGGACATGAATTTGCCCCCGATACGCCCTGTCTGCGCGACCCCGACAATCTGGTGTACATGCGGCAGGAACATGGGGGGCTGGTCATTGGCGGTTATGAGCCGAACCCCATCGCCCGCTGGATTGACGGCGCGCCGTGGGAGCATGGCGGCAGGAGCCTGCCCGGCGATTTCGAGCAGTTCGAGATGCTGCTGGAGGGCGCCATTCGCCGCATTCCGTTTTTGGATCAGGCTGGCATCATCACGCTGGTGCGCCACCCCGGCGCATACACGCCCGACTGTCAACCCCTGCTCGGACCGATGCCTGGTGCGCGCGGCTTTTGGATGATGGCAGGCATGTCGCTGAATGGTTACGGCGGCGCGGGCGGCATGGGGAAACTCATGGCAGAGTGGATCATCGAAGGCGAAGCGCCAATGGATGTGTACGCCTATCGTGCCACGCGCTTCGGCAATTATTATTCCAATTTCACCTACGCGGCAGAACGGACGCGCGAGTGTGTGAAGTATTACTACCGTTTGAAGTTTCCGCACGACGAGCATGAATGGGCGAGACCGCACCGCGTCAGCCCACTGCATTACCGCCTCATGGAAAACGGCGCGGTCTTCGGCGAGAAGTTCGGCTGGGAGCGCGTCAACTACTTTGACCCCGGCAAGCCGTCGCGCCGCATGGGCGAAGATCAGCGCAACTGGGGCGGCTGGGTCAAGCCGCCGTTCTTCGAACGTCTGCGGCAGGAACACACCGCCACACGCGAACGGGTCTGTTTGTATGATTTGACTTCCTTCGGAAAAATCGAGGTGAAGGGCAAAGGCGCATTGTCATTGCTGCAGCGCCTGACCGACAGCAACATAGACCGTCCGGTCGGCAGCGCCATCTACACCCAGTTCCTCAACACGCGCGGCGGCATCGAATCGGACCTGACCGTCACGCGGCTGGGCGAAGATTACTTTTGGGTCATCACGGGTTCGGCGTTCATCGCCAACGACCTGGCGCGGATTCAAATGCACGCCGACGGCGACGTTTCGATTCGGGACATCACGCAGGAATATGCCTGTCTCGCGTTATGGGGACCGAGAGCCAGAGATGTGCTGCAAAAGGTGACAAATTCTGATGTGTCCAATCAGGCGCATCCCTACCTGACGACGAAGCCCATCGAAATCAACGGCGCGCGCGTGCTGGCGCAGCGCGTCAGTTATGCGGGCGAACTTGGCTGGGAGTTGTATATTCCCAACAACCGCGCGACGATGGTCTGGGACCTGCTCATCGAGGCAGGCAAAGAGTTCGGCATGGAACTCGGCGGTTACAAAGTACTCGACCCGCTGAGGCTGGAGAAAGGCTACAAATACTTCACAGCCGACATCACCCCCTCCGAAACGCCCTACGAAGCCGGGCTGGGGTTCTGCGTGGATTTGGAGAAGGGCGATTTCATCGGGCGCGAGGCGCTGCTCAAACAAAAAGCGGAGGGCGTGAAGCGCAAACTCTGTACCCTCGTTCTGACCGATACGGACGAGTTCACTCAAATCTACGGCGGCGAAGCGGTGTATCATCAAGGCAAAGTCCTCACCCGCGTCCGCAGCGGCGGATATGGCTTCACGGTGAAGAAGAACATCCTGTACGCCTATCTGCCCGTTGAACTTGCCAAAGCGGGCAGCCGCTTCGTCATTGACCTGATTGAGGGTCGCCGCGAAGCGGAAGTGACCGCCCCGGTGCTATATGACCCAAAGGGCGAGCGCTTACGCGGGTAATTGGTAACTGGTAATTACCAATTACCCCTTACCACTCACCTACTATCCGACTATCAGGCTATCAGACTCATGACTCCCGACTACGTTGGCTTTGGCATGTTAACCCCGGTTTACATCATGTCGCTGGACCGCCTGCCCAAGGTGAACACCGGCGCCATCGTTCACGAGGTGAGCGAATACATCTATGATGACGCGGCAATCATCGCCTGCAACCTCAGTCAGTGGGGCGTGACGTCGGCAATGATTGGCACGGCAGTTGGAAACGACATGCTCGGCAAGTTTGTGGCGCACAGGCTGAAGGAACTCGGCGTGCAGGGCAAGGTGCGCTTCACCGAAAAATACAAGACGCCGCTCGAAGTGAACGTCTCCGATAAAAAGGGCGCGCGCACCTACTTCTGGCAGCGCTCCGAAGAGATTCTCAGCACGCTGGATACGGCAGACCTCACCCCCATCAAAAAAGCCAAACTGCTTTACGTGGACTGGTACGACGGCGATCATATCGTCCGCGCGATGGAAGAGGCAAAGCGATATAATGTGCCAGTCTTCCTGAATTTCGAACACGGGCACACCCATCCTGATCTTTTGAAAAAATATTCGAGCCTCGCCACCGTCTGCCAGGCAGTGACCGATGCGGCGCAGATTGGCAAAAAGCAGGCAATGCTCGGCACGGCGCGCAAACTCATCAAGGCAGGCATTCAAACCGCCATCATCACCATGGCAAGTCAGGGATGTATGGTAGTGCAGGGCGAGGAGATTGTCCGCGCGTATGCCCCTCGTGTGCGGGTGGTGGACGCTTCCGGCGCAGGCGCGACGTTTTCCTCCGGCTACATCTACGGCTACTTGCAAGGCTGGAACATGGAGGAGACCGTGCGCTTTGCCATTGCGGCGGCGTCGCTCAAGGTAACCCGCTCGGGCTTGAAGATGTTCCCTGTGCCGGAAATTCTGGGACTGGCGCGCACGGTGCGCATCGAGCGCATGGTGTATCGCGGCGACCAGTTCCACGTCATTCGCAAGTTCCTGCGCCTGCCGCCGCTCAGCCCCATTGTAAACAACCCGCTGGTCAGGGAAGGGCAAAAACTGGCGCAGAAAATTATGCCCAAGAAGAAAGTGGAAAGAAGAAAGATAAAACGTTCGCTCGTGGAATAATGGTAAAAAAATCAAAGAACGAAGGACGCTCAAAATGTCATTTGCTGAATTACTTACCCGGGAACAGGTCGAACGAGTTCATGAAGCGTCGCTGGAAATTTTAGAGGAAGTGGGGCTGAAGGTACGCTTTGCCCCCGCCCGCGAGCTCTTCAAACAGCATGGCTGCATCGTCGAGGACGAACGCGTGCGCTTTCCGCGCGCGGTGGTCGAAAAATACCAAAAGATGTATCCGTCCTCGTTCACCTTCTACGCGCGCGACCCGAAATTCGACAAGACCATCCCTCAGGACAGCCCGGTCATCGTCACGGCGAGTTCCGCGCCGGATATCATTGACCCGCTCACAGGTCAGGAAAGACGCGCCACTTCATCCGACATCGCGCAGATCGCGCACCTCATCAACGAACTGCCGGGCTACGACGTCTTCTCCATTTCGACTCTTGCGGACGACGCTCCGCCGGATCAATTCACAATCTCGAGGCTGTTCCCCGCGCTCAAGTATTGTCTCAAACCGATCCGCGTCACCACCACCAACATGAAGGATACGCAAAGCGTGATGGAGATGGTGTACCTGGTGGCGGGCGGAAAGGAAGCGTATAAGGAACATCCCTTCCTGACGCATCACTACTGCCCGGTGGTTTCGCCGCTGACGATGGATCACCTTTCCACGGAGAACGTGATGTTTTTTGCGCGCGAGGGATTGCCCGTGTACCCCACCATCGTGCCGAACGCCGGGTTGACCTCGCCCATGTCCATGGCAGGGACGATTGCCCAGGGCAACGCGGAATTTCTCGCCGCAGCAACATTGATGCAAATGTGCCGCGAAGGCACCCCCCTCATCTACGCCACGCTTGGCACGGTTGCCGACATGCGCACAGGCGCATACGCTTCGGGCGGCATTGAGTGCGGCATGTTGCACATGGCATACGCTCAAATGGCGCACTTCTATAACGTCCCCTGTGGTGGGTACATCGGTCTGACCAACTCCAAGCTCAACGACGCGCAGGCGGGGTATGAGACCGGCATGTCCGCCGTCGCCGGTCTGTTGGCAGGCATGGACATGTTCAACATCGGCGGTCTGATTGATGCGCTCAAGACCTTCGATTTCGCCAAAGCCGCGATTGACGACGAAATCGCGCTGATGATGAAGCGTCTCAAGCGGGGCGTGAGTTTCAGCGAGGAAGACCTGGCGGTACCGTTGATCAAGGAAATCGGACCAGGCGGCTCGTTCATCGTACATCCACACACCGTCAAACGCATGAAGACCGAAGCAATCCTGACCAAACTGGCAGACCGCGATGCGCGCACCATCTGGGAAAAGAAAGGCGCACTCAACATCCATGCGCGCGCCATGAACCGCGTGCACGACATCATGAAACAGCACACTGAGGCGTTGATTCCGGCGGAGATCGAAGAAAAACTGCGCGCCCGTTTCCCCGGTCTGGTAAGCGGCGCGCTGGAACCCATCCAATAGAAAAGAGTTTCCATGTTTCGTATTTTTAAACGCAAGGAAGATAAATTCCAAAAACTGATTGAACAACAGGCTGTGCTTGCCTTTGAGGGATTGAAATTGCTCGTCAAATATCTGGAAACGGCAGATCCCGACATTGCCGAGGAACTTGCCTTCAAGGAAAAAGAAGCGGATGAGGTACGGCGCATCCTGATTGACGAATTGAACCGTACCTTCATCACGCCCTTCGACCGCGAAGACATTTTCGCCCTTTCGCGCTCGATTGACGATGTGATAGATTACGCCGATACCACCGTGATGGAAATGGTCATTCTCAAGGTCAAGCCCACTGTTTACATGCAGCGAATCGCCTCGCTCCTGCGGGATGCCGCCTATGAAATCTGGCAGGGCGTGCTGCGCCTACCCCGTCACCCGAACGTCGCCATTGATCACGCCCAGCGCGCCAAGGCGCTCGAAAACCGCGTGGAGGCAGTCTATCGCGAAGCCGTGGCAGACCTGTTCAGCGGACCCGAGGACCTTCATCACGTGGTCGAGATGTTGAAGATGCGCGAAGTGTACCGTCACCTCTCCAACGCCGCCGACCGCGGCGACGAAGCCGCCAACATCATTGCTGATATTGTGGTCAAGAAAGCTTAACTTGTTGATAACACTTTCCGCCCTCCACTTTGTTATCATCCTGGCGCTGGTGTTCGAGTTCACCAACGGCATGCGTGACGCCAGTAATATTGTTGCCACCATGATTTCCTCGCGCGCCTTCCGCCCCCAGACTGCGCTGACCATCACCGCGCTGGCTGAATTCGCTGGTCCGTTCCTTTTTGGCGTGACAGTGGCGAAGACCATCGGCGACGACATCGTTGCCTCGAACGTACTCTCGCTGCAAGCGTTGAGCGCCGGCTTGGCGGGCGCCATCTTATGGAATCTGCTTACGTGGTTTTTTGGTATCCCCAGCAGTTCTTCCCATGCTTTGATCGGCGGGTTGGTGGGCGCCGCGCTCATGTCCTCCGGCCTGACAGCGGTCAAGCCCGCCGGTCTTTACAAAGTGCTGCTGGCGTTGTTCCTCTCTCCTATCGTTGGCTTTCTGGCAGGTTTTTTGGTCTTTCGCCTTATTCACCTGCTGGCGCGAAATGCCACGCCGCGCATCAATGAATTCTTCAAACGAAGCCAATTGATTACGGCAATCGCGTTGGCGTTCAGCCACGGTACGAACGACGCCCAAAAAACCATCGGCATCATCACCCTGAGCCTGATTATCGGCGGCAGGTTGAAGGATTTTTCCGTGCCGTTTTGGGTGATTCTGCTGAGCGCATCGGTCATGGCGCTGGGAACGTCGCTGGGCGGCTGGCGGCTCATCCGCACGCTGGGCGGCAAATTTTACAAAATCCGCCCGGTGCATAGTTTTGCCACCCAACTGACCGCCGGCTTTGTCATCCTCTCGGCTTCTGTGGCTGGCATGCCGGTCAGCACCTCGCAGGTGGTAAGTTCCTCCATCATTGGCGTGGGCGCATCCGAACGGTTTGGCAAGGTGCGTTGGGGCGTGGCGGCGGATATCCTCACTGCCTGGTTGATTACCATCCCTGCGGCGGGAGCGCTTTCTGCCGCCATCTTCTGGTGGCTGAAATAGGCGGTTTTTCTGTGTGGACAACAGGGTTCAAATGAGTTCCAGCAAAGTTTGACCGTCCCTGTTGATAATGCTACAATGATTGTCAATTAAGATCGGAGGTGCCAGAAACAGACTACAACGTATTGCTTCATTCGCTCACTCATACCCAACCCAAAAAGGAGATAGAGAATGCGTACGACAAAGTTTGTGTATCACCTGATCGCCTTGTTCACGGTTGCCGCAACCCTGCTTTCCGCTTGCGGTGGAGGAGGAGGCGCCAGCACCGATTTCGACTGGAGTACCGCCAAATCCGTGACGGATGGTGGCGGCATGGATGCGTTGGTCGCCGCGGCAAAAGCCGAAGGCACGCTCACAACCATCGCCCTCCCGCACGATTGGTGCAACTATGGGGAAGCCATCGAAACGTTCAAAACCAAGTACGGACTCCAAGTCAACGAATTGAACCCCGATGCCGGCTCCGGCGATGAAATCGAAGCCGTCAAAGCCAACAAGGACAACAAGGGACCCCAGGCGCCCGATGTCATTGACGTTGGTTTCGGTTTCGGTCCGCAGTTGGTGGATGAAGGTATCACAGCTCCCTACAAAGTTGCTACCTGGGATACCATCCCCGCTGATGTAAAGCATCCCGATGGCTACTGGTTTGGCGATTACTATGGCGTGCTGGGCTTTGAAGTCGCCACCGATTTCGTCGAGAACGTGCCGCAAACCTGGGCTGACCTGCTCAAGCCGGAATACAAGGGCAAGGTCGCTCTGGCAGGCGATCCGCGCACCTCGAACCAGGCAATTCAGGCAGTGAACGCCGCGGCGCTCGCTAATGGCGGTTCGTTTGAGGACCCGACCCCCGGTCTGGAGTTCTTCAAGAAACTGAACGAAGCCGGTAACTTCGTGCCGGTCATCGCCAAAGCCGCCACCATCGCCTCCGGCGAGACCCCCATCGTTATCCGCTGGGACTACCTCGCCCTGACCGACCGCGACACCTTCGCCGGCAACCCCAACATCGAATTCGTCATCCCGTCCGACGGAACACCGGTGGCAGGCGTCTATCTGCAGGGCATCAGCGCGTATGCGCCGCAGCCTGCCGCCGCCCGCCTGTGGCAGGAATTCCTGTATTCGGATGAAGGTCAACTGCTGTGGCTGAAAGGCTACTGCCACCCGATTCGCTACAACGACCTGGTGGCGCGCAACGTCATCCCCGCCGACATGGCTGCCAAACTGCCGCCGGCGGAAGCGTATGCCAAGGCTGTCTTCCCGACCCTTGATCAACTCGCTACTGCCAAACAGATCATCACTGAAAATTGGGACGCAGTTGTAGGCGCAGATGTCAAGTAATGCACGCATAGTGGCTTCGGGCGGGAACCGCCCGAAGCCACCTTCCCTTCGCAAGTCTCCTCCCTCCTTTGCATGGCTGGGAGTGTTGCCGTTCCTTCTTTTTGTCGTTCTGTTTCTGTTCCTGCCTTCCCTCTCTCTGTTCGTGGGCGGATTCCAGGACGCAAAAGGCAACTTCACCCTGGAAAACATCCGGGGCTTGTTCACGCCGTTCATCCTGAACGCCTATTGGGTCACCATCAAAATCAGTCTCGCCACAGCGCTGATGGGGGGCATAGTGGGCTTTTTCCTGGCGTATGCCTTGGTGGCGGGAGGTGTCCCCAACTGGGTGCGCTCGTCGCTGATGACCTTCTGCGGCGTGGCATCGAATTTCGCCGGCGTTCCGCTGGCGCAGGCATTTATCTTCACCCTCGGGCGGGTGGGGCTACTCACCGTTTTTCTGCGTGAGGCGCTGCACATTGACCTCTACGAGCAGGGATTCAACCTGTATAGTTTTTGGGGATTGAGCGTCACCTATCTTTACTTCCAATTGCCCTTGATGGTGTTGATCATCACACCGCCCATCGAGGGTCTGCGCAGGGAATGGCGCGAAGCGGCGGAAAACCTGGGCGCCACCTCCTCCCAATACTGGTGGCATGTCGGCGTTCCCGTTCTGATGCCTTCCCTGCTGGGTTCGATGATCCTGCTGTTTGGCAACGCCTTCGGCGCCTACGCCACGGCGCTCTCGCTGACCGGCGGCTTGATCAACCTCGTCACCATTCTCATCGGTTCACAGATCAAGGGCGACGTGCTGCACAACCCCAACCTGGGATATGCCCTGGCGTTTGGTATGGTGGTGGTGATGGCTGTAGTCATGTCCATCTATTATGTCCTCCGCCGCCGCAGCGAATACTGGCTGAAAAAATAAGGAAGACGAGATGAAGAAAAATCTCTTTTGGAACTGGTTTTGGATTTTCATCAGCCTAACATATTTTTTCATTCCTCTCTATGCCACGTTCAACTTTTCACTGAAGGCGCGCAAAGGGGAACTCAGCCTGCTGGCGTATCAACAAATGATGGAAGACCCCCGCATCCTGCGTTCTCTGATTTTCTCCACCGAAATTGGTTTGCTCACCATTCTGCTGGGTTTGCTGTTGATGGTTCCCACCGTGTACTGGGTGCGATTAAAAGCCCCGCGCCTCCGCCCTGTGATTGAGTTCATCTCGCTGCTCCCCTTCGTCATCCCTGCCATCGTGCTGGTCTTCGGCTTGATTCGCACGTACAGCGGCGGCATTTTCCCGCTCACCAACACCTACACCGGCACAAATTTTCTGCTGATTGCCGGTTATGTCGTCATTGGCTTGCCCTACCTCTACCGCTCTGTGGATGCAGGCATGAGCGCCATTGATGTAGTCACGCTGACCGAAGCCGCGCAATCCCTGGGCGCATCCTGGCCCACCATCATGCTCCGCGTCATCATCCCCAACCTGCGGTCCGCCATGTTGGGCGCGGCTTTCCTTACCCTTGCCATTGTATTGGGCGAATTTACCGTTGCCACCTTCCTGGTGGGACTGAAAGCCTTCGGTCCCGTCATCTGGCAGGTGGGACAAAACCGCGCCTACGAAGCCTCTGCGCTGGTCATCGTCAGTTTCATCATCACCTGGGTTCTCATGGGCTTGATCAACTACGTGGGACGCCGCGGCGCAGCCGATGGAAGCGTCGCTGCGGGTCCGCGTTAATCCCTGCTGCTGGAAGGTGTCAACATGTCGTTTTTAGTTTTGGAAGATATATCCAAAGTATTTCCCACTGCGGTCGGGGTGGAAAAATTCGACCTGTCGGTGGAACGAGGCGAATTCATTTCCTTCCTGGGTCCCTCCGGCTGCGGCAAGACCACCACCTTGCGCATGGTGGCAGGCTTTGAGTCGCCCACCACCGGCAAAATCATCCTCGATGGCGTGGATATTACCGACCGCCCCCCCAACCAGCGCAATGTGGGCATGGTATTTCAGTCTTACGCCCTCTTCCCCAACATGACCGTGGCGCAGAACATCGGCTTCGGCTTGAAAATCCGCAAGGAACCCGAATCTGCCATCAAACAGCGCGTAGCGGAAATGCTGGCGCTCATTCACCTCGAACAAAAGGGCAACAGTTTTCCCCATCAACTTTCCGGTGGGCAGCAACAGCGCGTTGCCCTGGCACGCGCGCTTGCCATCCGCCCGCAGGTGCTTTTGCTCGATGAGCCGCTTTCTGCGCTGGATGCCAAAATCCGCGTTTCCCTGCGCGCCGAGATACGCGCCATCCAGCGTCAACTGGGCATCACCGCCATCTACGTTACCCACGATCAGGAAGAGGCGCTCTCCATTTCAGACCGCATCGTCGTCATGCACGAAGGCAAGATCGAACAAGTCGGCACGCCGTTCGAAATCTACAACTTCCCCACCACGCGCTTTGTCGCCAACTTTGTCGGCTCCCTGAACACCGCCGAAGCCGAAGTGGTGGACCCCCAAGGGGGCATCGTAGCGCTGCACGGCATCCGCCTCGTCTCGACGAGCGACCTGAAGGAAAAGCGAAAAGGCGACAAGGTGATGATTGCCATCCGCCCGGAACGCATTGGCTTTATCGCCGAAGGGGAAAAAGAAAACGTCTTTGAAGGCAGGGTCGAAAACATCACCTTCCTCGGCTCCGTCGTTCGCCTTCAACTTCGCGTCGGCGAAACCATTTTCAACATGGACACCTTCAACCGCCCGTCCCTGCAATTGCCGGGGAATGGCGACACCATACGGGTGACTTGTTCCTCAAAAGCGGTCCTCGTCCTGAGCGAATAACCACCGCATCGCAAGAAAAAAAACGGCTCGAGGGAGCAATGCCCTTGAGCCGTTTGATTTTCCCACACCCTCAGCAAATCCTCGGCAGCATCTCTCCTCCCAGCATATCCACCACGCGGCTGCTGCCAATGGCGGTCTTGAACAGTACACGTCCTTTCTCGCAGGCAATGGCAACCGGTTTGATACGGAGCCTAGTGCGGCGTTCATGTCGCCTGAACACACGAGATACACTTGGGCAGGATCAGGGCAAGAATCTTGCGCTGCCCGTACCATGAGTTCCTAAAATAATTGGTGCCGCCCCGCTCGATTTGCCGTGGTGATGAACATCATCATTTGGCGGGGAGAAAAGGCACAGGCGGGCAGGGTGCGCGCGATGCGATGCACAGCACAAGGCGAACTGGTAAAATCTCCTGCAAGGACTCATCCATGCCCAAAAAGAAGATTCTTTTTTACCAAAAGGATGACCTCCTCATCCTGAACGACAACATCTTGACCACCACCGCTATCGAGGCGGAGACGGTGGATTTGATCGTCACCTCGCCTCCTTACAATGTGGACGTTCAATATGGTTCGCACAAAGACGACATCTCCTACGCCGATTACCTGACCTTCTCCCAAAAATGGCTGACTCAGTGCTTCCGCTTCCTGCGGGACGATGGGCGGCTGTGCCTCAACGTGCCGCTCGACAAAAACAAGGGCGGTCAGCAAAGCGTCGGCGCCGACCTGACCACGCTGGCAAAGCAAATCGGCTACAAGTATCATTCCACCATCATTTGGAACGAAGGCAATATTTCGCGCCGCACCGCCTGGGGGTCATGGATGAGCGCTTCCGCTCCCTTCGTCATCGCGCCGGTGGAATTGATTATCATCCTCTATAAAAACACCTGGAAGAAGAGCGGTGAAAGCAAACAATCGGACATCACCCGCGACGAATTCATGAACTGGACCAATGGTTTGTGGACGTTCAACGGTGAAAGCAAGAAGAAAATCGGTCACCCGGCGCCCTTCCCTCTGGAATTGCCTCGCCGCTGTATTAAGATGTTCAGTTATGTCGGCGATACCGTGCTAGACCCCTTCATGGGGAGCGGCACTACGCTCATTGCGGTTGGCATGCTCGGGCGCAGGGGCATCGGCGTGGAAGTGGATAAAGCCTATTGCCGGCTGGCGCAAAAACGAATCGAGAGCGCAGGGGAACTCTTTCAACGTCCGCTGTCGTTGTAGTCGTGCCTACCCCCAATCGGCGCAATTTGAAACGCACCCAAAAAGCCCCCGCTTCTTCAGCAGGGGCTTTTTTCATTCAGCCGCGATATTACTCACTCACCTACGCAGTTTCTTCGTAGCGCGGCACATCGTCCCCGAAGGGGGGGCATGTCGCCTGAAAACGCGAGATAAATCTCGCGCTACTGCGCAGCATCAGTTACTCATCCACAATTTTGACCAACACGGCGCGCACCGCCAGACGATAGCGATATTGCCGGCTCGCCGCATCATACTCGCGGCAGGTGATGAGTGTGAGCCAGGAATACTCCTCATGCTGCAGCGGTGAGAGCGAGTAGGGCGAAACCTGCCGCACCTGGCGCACTTCGTAAATGTAACGTTGTCCGCCGAGGTGGACGATAATCTGGTCGCCGTAGCGCAGATTGCCCAGATTCACAAAAGGTCCGGGCTGACCGTTGGGCAGTGACACATGCGCGGTGAGCGCCGAATTGCCGGCGTGGGTGGGGTAGGCGGTGCCTTCCAGCCAGCCAGCCTGATTCCACAGCCAGGTCAGGTCCCATTCTTCGCCTTTGGCGGGAATGCCCACGATGGGCATCTTCACGCCCAGTTTTGGAATCTCCAGCCAGAAATCGCCCAGAGCGGTGTAAGCCTTATCGGCTGGCTGCGGCGGGATGTCCGTCACTACACCGGGCGCGAAGCCGGTAGCCGGCAGGCGCGGCACAGTGATGGTCACGTTTGCCTGCACGCCATAGATGTTTACGGCGCTGGGCGGATCGTAATAGCGCTCGGTAGAGGTGTTGTTGTACGGCGATTGCGGCGCGCTGAAATCGCCGGGCAGGCTGGTCCACGCCAACGAGGCGGTATTTTGCACTTCCCGACCGGGCGAGAGATTGCCCAACGTCGCCTGGAATTGCACGACCGCTTCACTGCGGCTGCTGCCGGTCAACAGCGGGAAGTTTGCCCAGGTTACTCTCAGCGTAGGCGCAGCCGTGTCGTCGGTCACGCCGCCGGCAGGTCCGCTGATGATCGTGAGCGAGCCGGGTACGTAGGTCAAGCCTGCTGGCAGGACATCGGTCAGGACAACGTCAAAGGCGTCCACGTTGCTCTGCGCGGTGTGGCGCAAGGTCAGGGTGAAGGTGATGGTGGAGCCGGGCAGGGCAACCGCGCGGTCTGCGGTTTTATTGAGTTCGAAATCGGGTTCGACGATGGTCACGTCCGAGGCGGAGGCGGCAAGCGAGCCGCTGGACCAGGTGAGCGCGGCGCTGTTGTTCAACGAGATGCCGTCCTGGTTTTCGATGACATCCAGCACAACGGCGGTGTACCGAATCGTCACTATACCGTCTGCCGTGCCGCTGTTGCTGACATCGCCGAGGGTGAAGGTGACGCGGCGCCCCGGATCGGCAGGGTTCGTGCTGCCGCTCGGTTCGGTCTGGACCGTTGGGTTGGTGGGGTCGCCGCAGGCAGCCGCGAAGCCGCCAGCGAGGGTGGTGGTGATGTCGGCGGAGGAGGGCGTGACGCTCAGACAGCCCACAAATGCCAAGCCGCGATCCAGCACGTCGGTCAGAGTCAGGTTCGGCAGCGTGCCGCCAGCCGGGATGGTGAAGACGAGTTCGTAGGTGAGTATCTCGCCGATGGCGGCGGAGGGGTCTGTGGTGAAGGGTTGGTTGGTGGCGATGAGAGATTTTATGAGATCACCGCTGGGGTTAGTGACAACAATATCCGTATCATCATCGCTGTTGTTGGCGGGGGTTGGATCGTCCACGCCGGTGGGCAGGGTGATGGTTACGGTGTTGGTCAGGCTGCCGCTGGCGGCGCTTGCCGCGATGTGGGCGGTGACGGTGTAGGTGATGGAGGCACCGGACGGCAGGTTCACCGTATCGCTGAAGTCGGTGGTGGAGCCGGTGACAGGATCGCAGCCGCTGGCGCCGCCCGTTTGCGTCGTGCAAGCCCAATCCCACGTATCAAATTGGGACGGTTTCAGGTCGCTGACCACAGCCCCCAGGGCGTCGCTCGGACCGGCATTGCTGACGACGATGGTGTAGGTGATGGTCGAATCGGGTGAGACAACTGTCACGCCGTCATCCTTGGTAACCGAGAGGTCGGCTTGTGGGTTTGGCGTGTCGGTGTCGGAGGCGGTGTTGTCGGCGGGGGTGGAATCGGCGGGGTGCGAGATGGTGACGGTGTTGGTCAGGCTGCCGGTGGCGGAGGAAGCCACTTGGGTGGTGACGGTGTAAGTGATGCTCGAACCGGCGGGCATGTTCACCGTATCGCTGAAGTTCGTCGTGATAGGTCCACCTGAACCGCTGCAGGTTGCGCCGCCGCTCGGCACACAAGTCCACGTCCAGGAGGTGAATTGCGGCGGGATGTTATCCGTCACGCTCACGCCCAACGCATCGCTTGGACCCGCATTCGTGACGATAATGGTGTAGGTCAGTGTATTGCCGGGGACGTATTCGGTCACGCCGTCATCTTTGGTAACGGAAATGGCTGCCTGTGAGTTCTGCGTGTCGGTGTCGCTGGCGGTGTTGTTACCAGAGTTAGTATCGGTCACACCAGCAGGCGGTTCAATATTGGCGGTGTTGACCAGGTCGCCCGTCGCCGAGGAGGGGATGACCACTGTGACGGTGTAGGTGATGGAGGAATTGGCGGGCAAGTCCACTGTATCGCTGAAATTAACATTGCCGGGACCGTAAGGGTCACAGCCGGTTGCGCCGCCGGTGGTGCCGGCGCACGTCCACGTCCAAGAGGTGGCTTGGGAGGGGATGTTGTCGGTCAAAATGGCGCCGCTCACGTCGCTGGGACCGTTGTTGCCGATTACCACGGTATAGGTGACGCCCACACCGGGGGTGTAAGTGGTTGAGCCGTCGGTCTTGGTGACGTATAGGTCAGCCTGGAAATTGGGCGTGTCGGTGTCGGAGGCGGTGTTGTCGCCGGGGGTGGAATCGGCGGGGTGTGAGATGGTGACGGTGTTGGTCAGGCTGCCGGTAGCGGAGGAAGCCACTTGCGCGGTGACGGTGTAGGTGATGGAGGAACCGGCAGGCATGTTCACCGTATCGCTGAAGTCGGTCGTGATGGGACCGCCTGACCCATTACAGGTTGCGCCGCCGCTTGAAACGCACGTCCACGTCCAAGAGGTGAATTGCGGCGGGATGTTATCCGTCACGCTCACGCCCAACGCATCGCTCGGACCAGTGTTGGTGACGGTGATGGTATAGGTCAGCGTGCTGCCGGGGATGTATTCCGTCACGCCGTCGTCTTTAGTGACGGAGATAGCAGCCTGCGAGTTTTGCGTGTCGGTGTCGCTGGCGGTGTTGTTGCCAGGAGTTGAGTCAGTGACGCCGGCTGGCGAGGTGACGGTAACGGTGTTGGTCAGGTTACCGGTTGCGGAGGAAGCCACCTGCGCGGTGACGGTGTAGGTGATGCTCGAACCGGCGGGCAGATTGACGGTATCGCTGAAGTTGGCGCTGCCGCTGTAGGGGTCACAGCCGCTGGCGCCGCCCGTTTGGGCAGTGCACGCCCAAGTCCAGGAGGTAACTTGCGAGGGAACAGCATCACTGACGAGCGAGCCAGGCGCATCGCTGGGACCGGCATTGCTGACAACAATGGTGTAGGTCAGCGTGCTGCCGGGGATGTATTGGGTCACGCCGTCATCCTTGGTGGCGGAGAGGTCGGCTTGCGGATTAGCGGTGTCGGTGTCGCTGGCGCTGTTGTTGCCGGGAGTCGGATCGGTGATGCCAGCCGGCGGTGTCACGGTGGCGGTATTGGTCAGGTCGGTGGTCGCTGCCGGGGCAGTTTGGGCGGTGACGGTGTAAGTGATGGATGAACCGGCAGGCAGATTTACCGTATCCGTGAAGTCAGTCGTGATGGGACCGCCTGAGCCGTTGCAGGTTGCGCCACCGCTTGTGGTGCAGGTCCAGTTCCAAGAGGTGATTTGCGGCGGGATGTTGTCGCTCACCGTCGCGCCGATAGCATCGCCGTTGCCGATGTTGCTGACCACGATGGTGTATGTCAGCGGCGAGCCGGGCACATAGGAGGTCTGCCCATCGGTCTTGGTGATGGTCAAGTCGGGGTAGGTGAGGGTGACGGTTTGTGAGGCGGAGTCGTTGTAATCGTTGATGCCGCCGGAGCCGGTGCGCTCTTTGGCATTCGTGCCGTTGGTCGAGGTCCAGGTCATCGAGGCGGTGTTGGTCAGCGTGTCGCCAGGGTTGGGCGGACCAGGAGGACCGTTGACGGTGACCTGGTAGGTGAGCGAGGCGGTGTTGCCGACGGACAGCGAACAGGGCGCGGCGCAGGTCCAGGTGAGGGTGGGGGCAGCAGTGTCATTCGTCGTCCAGCCGGCTGGGGCGGAGATGGAGCCGCTGACGTAGGTCAGACCGGATGGGAGGGTATCGGTAACAACGACGTCGTAGGCGGAGGCGGTGCTGGTCGGTAGATGTGAGACGGTTAAGGTGTAGGTGAGGGTTTGACCGTAGGCGGGGGTTGTATCGTCCACTGCCTTGGCAATATTCAGCTCAGGCTCAATGACGGTAACATTGACCGAGTCGCTGGCTGAGCCGCCGGTCCAGGTGACGGTGGCGGCGTTGGTAAGAGTCGTGCCGTTCTGGTTGCCGCTCTCGTTGACGACAACCGCCACAACCTGGACGAGGAAGGCGTTGTTGTTCGTCACGTTATCGGCGGCGGTGGTCGTATCGCCAAAGACGAGGGTCAGGTCGCCGCCGGAGCCGCCGGGAGCGGTAACAGTGGGAGCAGGCAGTGTGCCGTTGTAGTCGGCAGCCAGGATGCCGCCGCTGGCAGCCGCCGTTGTGATGATTTGGTGGCTGACGTATTCGAGCCCGAGCGGCAGGTTATCCACGACTTGCAGAGCAGGCGTCACGCCTTCGGGCAGGGTGATGAGGAGGTTGAAGGTCACTTGCTGACCAATGGCGTACTGGGTTGGGACGGGATTGAGTTTGTCAATTTGCGGCACAGCGAGCAGCGTATTGGCGCTGCCGGAAGCAGTGTAATCGTTTTGGGCGGGTGTGCCGCTGCCGTCCCGTTCGCCGGTGGTCGAGCCAGGCGTGCCGGTATTGTTCGAGCCGGTTGGGTTGCCAATGGTGCCGTTCGTCCCCGGCAGACTGGTGTAGGTCAGGTTGGCGGTGTTGGGGATGGTGTAGCCGACCGGGGCGCTGGCGGCAACCGTGCCGCTCACCGTGACGGTGATGGATTGTCCGGGATCGAGGCAGGATGCGGTGAAGGTCAGGGTGTTGCCGGTAAACGAGCCGCCGTTGTGACTGAAGGGAGTCGTGCCGCCGCCGTTGCCGGTGCAGGTCGCGCCCTGGGTGGTGGTCACATTGGTGACTGCCAGGCTGGTCAGATACGAGTTGAAGGAATCGGTCACGCTGAGATCGAAGGCGGTGGAGCGGTTGATGCCAGAGGCGGCAGAGATAGTCAGGGTATAAGCGATGGTATCGCCCGCATCCACAGGAGCAGTCGCGACAGCTTTGGCAAAGGTGAGCAGAGGTTCGGCAACAACGACCTGAATTTGATTCGAGGTCGCGCCGTTTTGCACGCTGTTGATGAACACACTGAAGGTATTATTGCGCGCATCGCCGGCGTCGTTGCTGCCGGCGGCGGTGTTGTCCACCAAGGCGTTGAATTCGATGATGACGTATTCGGCATCGGCGTCGCTGTCGTTGTTGGTCAGCGTGCCGAGTTTGAAGTAGGGGTCTGTGCCGCTTCCATAGGAGTCGAGGTCGCTGGTGAGCGAGTTGGAGGAACCGACGTTCTGGTCAGGCAAGGCGTAGGTGGGCGTGACCACGGTCGGGTCGCCGCCGTTGACCCAGGGACCGCTGCCAAAGGATCCGCTGCCCAGCGCCAAAGCGAGCGTACTGCCGGTTGGCTCTGTGGAGGCAATCGGCGCGCCGTTGGAAAGCAGCGCCAGGCGGGCTGTGCCGTCGTCCAGATAGGTCAAGCCGGCGGGCAATTGGTCTTGAATCTGGAAATTCGGGCTGGCGCCTTCGGGGAGCTGTACCACCAGGCGATAGCGGACGATTTCTCCAATGGCGACACGCGGAATCGTTGCGCCAGAGGGGATGCCGGTATGGGCTTCGGAAGTGGCAGCCAGGAATTTCTGCGGCGCAATGCTGTTGATGGTCACGCTGGTTTGTCCCTGCGTGCGGTAATCGTTCAGCACGCCGGTACCCAGCAAGCCGCCTGTGCCGTTGCGTTCATCCGAATCGGTGTTGTAGGTTGAGCGGTCCGCAACTGCGCCGGGCAGGCTGGTCCACTGGGTTTGGGCGGTGTTGGTGATGGTTTGCCCAGGCGAGACGGAGTAGCCCACGGTGGCATTAAAAGTGATGCTGCAAGTCCCGCCGGGATTGAGTTGACTGACAGAAGTGCTCAGCGTGCTTGTGCCAGAGTCGTAAGAAATCAGCAAAGGAGTTGCCCCACACGAACCGGAAGCAGACCCTGAAACATAGCTCAGCCCAGTCGGGATGACATCGCTCCAAGTCACATCGTAAGCAGTGGTGGAGCCGGATGCGGGGTTGCTCAGGGTGACGGTAAAGGTCACAGTGTCGCCGGCGTCGGCAGTAGTGGGCAGGACGGATTTGGCGGTGTTGACGGTCGGCTCGATGACGGTCAGATTTGCAGCAGAGGCAGAAGCGCTGCCTCCATTCCATGTGAAGCGCGCGGCGTTGTTAAGAAGCGTTCCCGATTGATTGCCAGCCACATTGAGGGCAACGACTCGGTATGTCAGGGTGATGGTCTCAGCGGTCGTATTATCGTTGTCGCTGTTGGTGATGTCGCCAAAATTGAACGTGACCGCCTGTCCGCCCGCTGCAACGCTGGGGGTGGTACTGCCCGTGATGGAAAGCGAGGGGGAGAGTGTTGCTGAATCCAGGGCGACAAATGCCAGACCCGCATCGAGTGTATCCACCAGTTGCGCGTTAGACGTAACGCCTTCGGGAATGGTCAGCGTGACAGTGTAGGTGGCAATCTCGCCGATGACCGCCTGAGTACTGCCGTTGGATGTGTCATTAATTTCTGTGGAGATGAGCGTTTTAGCGATGGCTGGGGCGACAGTGGTAACGGTCGCATCCTCGGATTGCGGCGCGGGCAGGAAGTTCGGTCCGCCCTCTGAGCCGGAGTAGTTGGTCAGTGACCCTGTATTGGTGTAAGTGCCGGGGGCAATGTTCGATTTCAGGCGCAAATCGTAGGTAATAACGATGACGTTATTGCCCGAGTTGGGATCATGCACCTGACAGACGCCCTGCCCAACGGGATCCACCAGTTTGATCCCGCCGCCAAACAAATCGGCGGGCGTGGCGGCTGTGTTGTCGGGTTTGGTATAAGAAATGGGACCCGTGCCGCTGCCGTAATAAACTTGCAAGTTGATGCTGTTCGGGTCACCAATGGTGGGATATTCAAATGCCAGCGCATCGAAGACATCCTGGATGACGATGTCGAACGCGCCGTTGATGCTGGAGCCGCTGTTTTCCAAGAAAATGGCAAAGGTGACGAGGTCGCCGGCGTCCACGCCGCTGATATCGCTGTTAATCGGTGTACTGGCAAGGAGATTGGAATTGATGGTGCCGCTCCAACGAGGACCAGCCGATCCAGGGGCGGTGAAGGTGACCGGCAAAGCAGGGGTGAAGACTGCTCCCGGGCGGTCGCTTGCCACGGCGCTTTTCGTAGTGGTTAGCACCGGCTCGGTGAGGACGAGTTGCACGATGGCGTTGGCATCGGCAGGGGCGCCGTTGGTGGAGCCTTCGTAGGCGCGCGCCTGGTTGGTCAGGTAGAGGCGGTCGGCGAAGGGGTCGTCAGAAACGGTGACGGTGAAGAGGATATCCACCGTGTAGGGCTGTTCGGTGGGTCCATCGAAGTCGCCGTAGAAAAAGTTCAGGCGGTTGTTTGTGATATCGGAGGTGATGGTCGGAACGATGAGAGAATAGTTGTAGAAAGTGTCGGAGGGTCCGAACTTGGCGACGCCGGCGGGAGGCGCGACGGCGTTGACGGTCGGGTTGAACGTCCAAGCGGGTCCCGCTGTGCCGTTCTCATCCGGGTCGCCAACGTGGAAGACGGGCAGGGGCAGATAGTCGTCGAGCGCCAAGTCTTCCACATCACCGGTGGTCAACGTGTAGGTCAAACGGTAGGTGACCCTATCGCCCGGTTTGACCTCCACCGGTGTGCCGAAGGAGGTGCTACCGTTGACGGCATAGATGGTTTTGGTCAGCACGCCACGACCGATTGTGACCGAGGCGGAAGAAGTATCGGCTTCCCGATCGGTGACAGTGGATACGTCGGTTGTGGAGAGGACGAGTCCTTCAATGGAGACAGTATTCGCCAGTGTGTCGCCCTGGTCCACGCTGGAATCGCCGGAGGGGAAAGTGTCCGTGAAGTTCTGTTGGATGAGCGTACGGAAGACGATGCTGCCGGTGGTGGGACCGTCGTTGTAACCGGTGCAAGACGGGTCGCCGGCGACGCCGCCGGTCGGAACGCAGCCGCCGATGAGACGACCATCCTGACCACGGGTGATAATTTCATCCGAAACGCGGAAGATCAGAGTTGTTGTACCGTTGATCGGTGGAGTATTGCTCTCACACTCTGCGCCGGCACCGGTGTAATGACAAGCGACATCGTAGTTGGCTGCGTTGAACCCTGCTGCACTAAGCGTATATGTATTGCCATTGATTTGCAAAGTGGGGGTGAAGCCAGGCGCGAAATGTTGACCATCCGAGATGACATCGGTGATTACCACGCCATTGAAGGCAAAGAAATCTGAAATCTGGAAATTGAGCGTGTATTCCAAATATTTGCCGGGAGCTGGGTCGCCGCCGCCCACCACGCTGACGCTCTTTTGGATGGCGATGGATTTGTCCGTCAGGGTGTGTTCGCAGCCGGTCGGGTTCTGGGTAAATGTGCCGCCGGTGTCGCGGGTGTCAATGGGCGCCCATGTCCCGCCGCCGCTGGCGTTGTTGCAGGAGGTAACGTCATCGCCGCTGGCGGGGTCAATCACCGAAGCGCTGCTGGAATCACGCAGTGGGATGTAATACTCGAAGGTCATCGTCACCGTACCGCTGACGGAGGCGAAGTTACAGGAGAGCGTGCCGCCGGGGGTAGTGGTGGAAGGCAAGGTACAGGAGGCGCCGCCGGGGTTGGTGCTGACCAGCGAGACGAATTGCATGTTGTTTGGCAGGATGTCGCTTAGGTTGAAGGAGGTCATCGTCTGCCCGGGGGCAATCGCAGCGGTGACGGTGTACTGGCGCGGGAAGTTGGGTCCCGTGGCGGTCTCGTCTTCGGGTCCGTTGTAGGTTTTTTGGAGGGTAAACAGGGTGGGGGTGACGCTGGCGCTCGTCCAAGCGCTGAGGGTCAGGCTGGGGTCGTCGCCGCAGCACCAGTCATTAAGCGGGGTGTAGCCGAACTGATAGCCGCCGCGCGCCTGAATGGTGAGAGGCGTGCCCAAGTCCGCCAGGTTGCTCATTGAGACAGTGACATCCACATTCACCGGCGGCTGATCGGACGTGAATGAACCGAAAGGCAGGCGCAGGGCGACGAAGGTATCGCCGGCGTTCCCACAGACTTGTACCGGGTTACCGGTGTTGTTTACCATGTAGGGGTGATTGACGCAGGTCACGCCGCCGGAGCCGGGGAAAGTTAGGATGGTGTTCTCGACTGCAACACCAAGATACGTAGCGCTGACGAAGGTCAGACCATCCATTGTGCTCGTGTTTTGATTGCCGTCGGCGCCGTTGCGTGGGATGATGAGGTCAATGAGGGGACCGTAGCCGGGATCGGTTGGGTCGGGATTGTCGAAGGTAACGGTGAAGTTGACGTTGTTGCCGATGAATGCTCCAGCCGGCACGTTGAGGCTGACTGCTGGTGCGGAGGCGGCTGACGGTCTCTCATCCGTCGCAGCAGAGGCAAGGGAATTTCCCCACACACTCTGACCGGCAAGAAACATCAGGATAAGAGCAAAACGAAAAACAAAACGCAACCGGTTAGGAATGCGAGAGAGAGATGGAAACGACATAAGCCCTCCGTTGGCAGAATGGGTATTGGCAGCTGATTGTGCCACTGGCTCGGCAGAGATACCATGGCGCCCAGATGGGCATCTCTGCTTCATTCACCGCTGCAATTTCAGATTTTATTCCCCCCATTGGTACCAGGTCAACGTTGATTCATCACAACTTTGAAAGGATTTTTTTACTGCAAGCAACGACTCAGGCTGCCTGGAAAAGACCCTAAAGGTTTCCGAAACCTTTAGGGTCTGTGAATTACCCCAACTTGAACCCTGCCACAAAGCAAATCGTCATGAGCAGGAGCAGGCTGGGAAGGATTTTGAGGATGGTAGAGCGCGGGACGATGGGCTTGCCGGCTTTGAGGAACGAGAGCAATAACCCCGCCAGCCCGATCATCGCGCCGCCCAAGCCGACCAGCGCGAAACCGGGTTTCATCGTCCCGTTGGCGGCGAGGATGGAGGGCAGAAGGAAGATGGTCATGCCTGCGATGCCGTGAACAATGGCAAGCACAAAGGTTGGGAGTTTGCCGGGGACGGGAATCGAGCGGGTCAAGGTCACAGCGAGGAAACCGCCGATGGCGAAGATCAGGTACGGGGTCCGCAGCGAAGCGATGTGCTGCCAGACGAGTCCAAGCGAGAGGGCAAGCGGGATGACCGTCGAGACGACGACCACGATGGGCGAATCCAGCGCTTCGAATCCAAGGATGATGAGGAGCAGTCCCGCCACAAGCAGGACGCCGAAGGCGATGGTGTAGGCGATGATGGGGATTTCGTCCAGCCCGTTGATGCCGACGGCAACCTGATAGGCGGCGAGGATGCCGGTGAGGAGGAGTAGAACGCGGTCGGTGGAAGTCATTTTCATGGGAGGGCTAAATCGAAAGCAAAATCATCGAGATGAGCATGTAGAGCGAGGCGTATTTGAAGAGCGAGAAGTTGACGCGCTCGGATGGGCGGAAGACGGTGGCGAAGGAGAGCAAAAGCAAGCCCGATGAAAGCACGATGAGCAGACGCAAAATACCCGCCTGCACGCCGATCATCACGCTGGCGGTGCCGATGCTGGCGGCGGCGATGATGGACGAGAGCGCAATCACGGCGCGGGTGGTCTCGAAGCCGTAAGTAGAGGGAAAGGTCGGCACGCCGGCGGCGTTGTAGTCGTCGAAGAATTTGATGGAGAAGGTGAGGGTGTGGGTGGGAATCCAGAAGAGCACCGAGGCGGCAAGCAGCAGACCGATGATTTCGATTTCGCCGACGGCAAGGACGCGCCCCGCCAGGATGGGCATGGCGCCCGAAATGCCGCCCCAGACAATGCTCCAGCAGGTGCGGCGTTTGAGCCAGAGGGTGTAGACCGCCACGTCGAAGAACCAGCCGAGGAAGACCACAAAGCCATAGAGGGGTTGAATCGCCGCCGCCCAACCGATGCCGAGAATCGAAATGAGCATGCCGCCGCGGAAGATTTCGGCGCGGGTCAGTTCGCCCGAGGCGTTGGGACGTTTCTGCGTGCGCCGCATCTTTGCGTCAATGTCGTGGTCGTACCACATGTTCATAATAGTGGAACCGCCGATAGCGAGGAAGAGACTCGCCGACATTGCCAGCAAAAGCAGGAAGTTCGGCGGGGTGTGCGCGCTCATGTAACCCGCGATTCCTGTGGCGAGGAGCAAGCCGGATTGCAGGGGTTTCACCAGCAGCCAAAATTGTGCAAACTTTGAACGGCGTTTGGCTGTTGGAGATTGAAGACTGGTAATTGGTAATTGGGCGGTCATGCAAACTCCTTTGGAAGCAGACAGATGCACAGGTGAATACGTGTACAGGTAAATAATTCAGGCGGCAAGTATACCTGTGTACGTGTGTGCCTGTCTACTTGTGCATGTCATCAAGTTTATTCCCATGAAGATGCCGCTAGTGGTGAAGTTTAACGTCAGTTCGGGATAAGCGTCCCGAAGGCTGATTCTGCTCTCGAACCCGCTGCGTCAAAAGCCTTCGGGACGATTCAAAAGCCTTATCCCGAATTCAGGTAAGTTTATGAAAAGCATTTGCGAAGGCGGTAGTAATGAAATCTCCCTCTCTCGTTTTTTGGGCAATGACGGAAGGGCAACAAAAAAGCCGTCCCAGTAGGGACGGCAAAACGGCATGGAAAAAGCGATTTTGCAAATCTCACCGAAGCAGGACAAACACCGTCACAATGACCAACTGCGCCAGTGGATAGTAACTGGCTCTATCGAACAATTTGGCGGCGAGGCGCCCTTCCTGCCGGTTTCGGTAAAGGTTCCAGGCGGGAAGAAGGAGCAGGAAAAAGCCGGCAAGGGTTGATGCAGCCAAATAGGGCAGACCCAGCGCGAGCGGAGAAAGACGCGGCAGGAAGAGGCTGAGAATCACCGTCAGCGTGAGGGCGGTCAGGACGACCAGTCCCGCTTTTTGAGGTCCGAATTGAACCGGGATGGTCTTCGCGCCGATGAGTTTGTCTTCGGCGGTGTCGTTCCAATCTGCGGGAACGTTCTGTCCTCCGATCTCCCAGAAGAGTATCCAGGCAAAGAGCAGAAGCAGCGAGGCAGGCGCGGGTTGAGGATCCACCACATAGACGGCGGCGATGGGACCGCTGGCTTTGACCAGCCCGCTGACGAACATCCGCATCCACGTGACCTTGAGGAGCAGACAGTAGATGGCTTCAAGAACAGCCGCGGCGATGAGTATGAAAACGATGAAGGGGTTGAGGACATACGCGCCGACCAGCGCCGCTGCAAACCAGACGGCAAACCATACCAAGCCGCTGCGATAATCGAGCACGCTCTGCGCGAGTGGGTAGCGCATGTCGGAGGCTTCAACGGAATATCCTTCATTCAAACCGCTTCTGGCGAACTTTTCCTTGTCCACCGCATAGCCGACGAGGTCGTTGAGGGCATAGATGGCTGTGTAGGCGGCAAAGGCGGTGAAGATGGAGATGGCAATGACCTGCCATTGCGGGAACGCGCCCAGCCATAAGAGGGCGGAGAATCCCGGCGCCGCCAGGTCAAGGATGCCGTGCATAGTACGGGAGAGGGCAAAGAATCGTTTCATGGGCGTTTATCTCTTGATGAAGTGAGCCATGTAGTTGACGTCTTCTTTATCGTGCGCGACCTTCCAAGTGTTCAGGATGGGATTGTACATCAGGCTGGCAAGGCGCACAAATTCAAGCCCGCTTTGGCGCGCCCATTCCTTCAATTCGCCGGGGCGGATCAACATGCGATAGGTGTGCGTTCCGCGCGGCAACAGGCGCAGGATGTATTCGCCGCCAACGATGGCAAAGAGAAAGGCTTTGGGCGTGCGGTTGATGGTGGAGAAGAAGGCATGCCCGCCGGGCTTGAGGGCGCGCGCGCAAGCCGCAATCACCTTTTGCGGTTCGGGGACATGCTCAAGCATTTCCATGCAGGTGATGGCGTCGAAACTCCCCGGCTGGGATTCGGCAACCTCCTCCACGCTGACGACGCGATAGTCGATGGCGAGTCCCTGCGCCTGAGCGTGCTGCCGCGCCGCTTCGATGGAAGCCGTGGAGAGGTCAATGCCCATGACGCGGGCGCCCGCTTTGGCAAGCGCTTCGGAGAGGATGCCGCCGCCGCAGCCCACATCGAGAATCGCCGGCGAGGAGACGGTTAGAGGTTCGGTGATGAAGCGCGTCCGCAGGGGGTTGATGACGTGCAGCGTGCGCATTTCGCCTTTCAGGTCCCACCAGATGTGCGCCACATTGTCGAACTTGTTGATTTCTTTGTCGTCGAAATTATTGAATTGGGTCATTGAAAATACCTTGAGATGATTCTGTAATTCTTGTTTTAACCACGGATGAAAGGGATAAAAGTGATTTATTTTCTTATCCCTTTCATCGCTTTTATCCGTGGCTGATTTGAATTGCCGAACGCTCTCACCTTTATTGAAGTCATCGAATCAAGAGGGCGGCGCTGTGGTCACTTTCGACCGCCAGAGTGGTGAAAGGATTTACTGCCATTCTTTGAACGAGGGCGCGGTGGGCGGTTTGGATTTCGCCAAGCGTGATGTCGTTGAGGAAAACGCAATCGCCGATGCCGTGCGGCATGGGGACGCGCTGTAATCCGTTGCGGTGATAGGTGCGCTCTTCGAGCGATTGCCAGAGTTCCGGCGGGTTGAGCAGGGAAATGTCGAGGACGATGCCGAGTGCGGCGATGAGGCGGAAGAGACGGTCAACTTCCGCGCTGGCGAGCAAGCCGCGGGTTTGCGCAAGAAGCGATGAGAAGACGATGTCGAGCAGGACCGCTTCGCCGTGCAGAAGATGCGCCTCGTTGCGGGTTTCGAGTCCATAACTGAACGTGTGACCGAAGTCCACTTTGCGGGCGAGGTCGTCCTCGAAGAGGTTCGGCTCGAGTTCTTCGAGCATGCCCGTGATGGCGCGGTCGAGGATGATGCCGCCCATTGTATTTTGGAAACGCGCTTCGACGCTCTCGACGCCATGGCTTTCGAGCATGGCGAAGAGGCGGGCGTCTTTGATAACCGCAAGTTTGATAATCTCCGCTACGCCGTTGAGCAGGTGACGGCGCGGCAGGGTTTTGAGGAAGGATTTGTCGAGCAGAACCCGCTTGGGAGGTTCGAATGAGCCGAGCCGGTTTTTGTGACCGTTGAAATTGATGCCCGTCTTGATGCCGATGGAGGCGTCCACATAGCCCATCAGGGTGGTGGGGACTTTGATGTGCGGGACGCTGCGGCGGTAACTGCTGGCAACGAAGCCCACCACATCGGTGAGGACGCCGCCGCCAATGGCGATGATTGGCTCGTCGCGGCGGTGGATGGGGAACGCATCCAATTCGCGGACGAGGTATTGATAGAACGCAATGGTTTTGTTTTCCTCGCCGCCCGGGAAGGTGACGATCTTCGCATCCACGCCGTGATGGAGGAAGTAGCGATGAATGTCCGCGCCGAAGTGCCTCTCCACGTTTGCGTCCACCACGACGAAGCGGCGGGCGCTGGCGCTCACTCCCGGATACAACAGGTCGGTGTTGCGCAGATCGAAGACGTTGGGCGAGTTGACAATTTCATACTGGATGGGGCGCTGATAGTTGACGCGCCAGGCTTGCCTTGCGTGCGTCATACAACCCGCCGCCAATCCGCCTTTGCGTCCAGCACCCGGCGTGCGAGTTTCTGGGCGAGTTCAAGGCTGTGATTTTTGTAGTTGCCGCACTGTTGAATGTTGGCGTATGGCACTTCGCTGGCAACCAGAATATCGTTCAGGATGGTCTCGTAGATGCTAAGGATTCTGTCCGCTCGTCCTTCATTGTATAGGATGAGATAGAAGCCGGTCTGGCATCCCATCAAACCGACGGAGATAAAGTTTTCTTTCATGTATTTCTGGAAGCCCCACAGCAGGAAATGCTCGAAGGAATGCATTTCTGTCGAAGACAGGAATTCCACGTTGGGGCGGTTGATGCGTAAATCCACCGCATAGACCACATCGCCGTTCGGTCCTTCGGTGAACGAGCGCAGTTTGACGTGCGGGGCTTTGAGCAGGCGGTGGTCGAGTTCACCGACCGTTTCCCGCTGCCAGCCGAGTTGTTCGATATTGACCATTGTAAGTACTCCTTTGGCTCACCGTCCTTGCGAACGAAACGAAGCAATCTCCGCTATGGCGAGGGGATTGCTTTGGGTCTCGACACCTGCACTTGCATGCAGGTGCAAGTGTACGAGCGAGAAAAACGCTCGCTCTACTCGACCCTCGCAATGACGGAACAATTAAACAAATTGCGACAAATGCCTGAAACTGTCGTTCAGGGCTTTTTGCCAGGATTGGACGTGATGATACAGTTCCACCGAGGCGTAGCCCGAAAAGCCGTTATCGGTCAGCGCCTTGAAACTGGAGGCAAAATCAAGCGTGCCTTCGCCGGGGATTTCATGGAAGTGGACGATGCCCGTCAGCGTGTTGGCGACCATTTTATCCAGAATCGGTTTGCCGCCGCCGCTTTCGGGAGAGCGCAGGTAGGCGACGATGGGCTTGGCGCGTTCCAGCACATCGTAACTTAAGCCGGGCACGGAGATGAGATAGACGAAGATTTCATTATCGAAGGGCGTCGCGCCGGCATACAGACGGTCATAGTCCACGTAATGCACCTCAGCGCGAACGCCGGCGGCATCGAGAATTTGCAGGATGTCGTTTTTCCGCGCGGCGGTCACGGGCTGATCGTAAAAGTAAATCGGATGTTCGCGATCCACCAGCAGGTATTCGGCGGTGTCGGGGAAGTAAATGAGATAGCGCGCAAAGTCCAAATCCATCGTCAGGTTTTCGGACCTCTTGACGAGTTTCAGGTTGCAGCCTTCGCGCGCGTCCGAAATGTGCATGTAGCGCGTGTAGGGCGCGGCGCGTCCCAGCGCGTTGACGTAATCCACCTCCGAACAATAGGCGTGGATGATGTCCACGTGCAGGGCAAACTTGGGTGAATTGATTTCCTTTACCAGCGAGAGTCCCTGCTCCATCGTTTCGATGTACATGCCGGGTTCAGGCTCAATCAACAGCGTAATATCCTCGTCATCGCGAATGGTGCGCAGACATTGGTGGATGCTGTCCACGAGCAGCTCGCGGGGATTGACCGACGGATTGGAGACGTGTTCATCGCGAATGAACCCGCTTCCAAATGTGACGAGGTTGACGCCCAACTGACGCGCCACCTCCACCCCGCGCCTCACCAGACCGATGCGGCGTTTGCGCCCCGCCAAATCGGGACTCATCAACGACGGTTCGTGCGGGCGCTGAGGCGTGAAAAAGTGCGAAGCGGTCGCCACGCAGGCGGCTTTGACGCGCGTCGTCTGCAATTTGCGCTTGACGTTCGCAATGTCTTCGTCGGTGATGTCGAAGGGATTGAACTGATCGCGGTGGAATGAAATTTCGATGCCGGCATAGCCCGCTTTGTCCACCGCGTCAATGGCATCCAGAAATTTCAGGTTGGTCAACCCGAAGGTGCTATAACTAAGTTGAATCATACTCTCTCCAAAAACTCAAAACTGCCGCCAGAAAGGCAGGTTCGCGTTTCGCGGGTGGAATTATATGCGAATTGCGGGTTCTGGAAAGCCCTTCTCCTGCGAGGGAAGGTTCACTGCAGCCGTTGACGTACTGCCGCGGCGTGGGCGGTGAGACCTTCCTCGCGGGCGATGACCTCGGCGGCAGGTCCAATGGCGCGCAGCGCGGATTCGTTCAGCCCCACCAGGCTGATGATTTTAACAAAATCCAAAACGTTCAACGGGCTGGCAAAGCGCGCCGTCCCGCCGGTCGGCATGGTATGACTGGGACCGGCGACATAATCGCCCAGCACCTCGAAACTGGTTTCGCCCAGGAAAATTCCGCCGGCATTTTGCACGCGTTCGATATGCTCCCAGGGATTGCGGAGCAGCAGACAGAGATGTTCGGGGGCGTACTCGTTGGCGAGGTCGAAAGCCTGCTCCAGGTCGCGGGTGACGACGATGCCGCTGTTGTTTGTCAGTGATTGGCTCAAAATCTCGGCTCGCCCCAGCGCTTCCATTTGATGAGCGACAGCAGCCTGCACTTTTTCCGCCAGGGCGCGGCTGGGGGTGAGCAGGATGGCGGAAGCCAGCACGTCATGTTCCGCCTGCGCCAGCAAATCGGCGGCGGCAAACTGCGGGTTGGCGCTTTCATCGGCGATGACGAGAGTCTCGGTGGGACCCGGCAAGCCGTCAATCCCCACCATGCCATAGACTTGACGCTTGGCAAGAGTGGTGAAGAGACCACCAGGACCGCAGATTTTATCCACCCGCCGCACCGACTCGCTGCCAAACGCCAGCGCGCCGATCGCCTGCGCGCCGCCGGCGCAATAGACCGCGTCTGCGCCGGCGATGTGCGCCGCCGCCAGCACAGCCGGATGAGGCAGTCCGCTTTCGCGCTGTGGAGGAGAAATGACAGCCACGAACGGCACGCCCGCCACCTTCGCCGGGATGACGCCCATCAGCGCGGAGCTGGGCAGGGGCGCTGTGCCGCCCGGCACATAAATGCCGACGCTGGGAATCGGACGCACCAGTTGACCCAATGTGCCGTCTTGGCTGTTGTGAATCCAACTGATGGCTGGCTGCCGGCGGTGGAAATCCTCGATGCGCCGCGCCGCCAATTGCAGCGCCTCACGCAGTGATGGCGCAAGCGACTCAACCGCCGCCTGAATTTGTTCGGGCGCGACGGCAATAGCAGCCAGGTCAATCCCATCCAGACGCTTCGTCCATTCGCGCAGGGCGCGGTCGCCTTCGCGGCGCACATCGTTCAGGATGCGGCGTACCGCCTCGTCCGGCGTGACGCGCTCGCCGAAGAGCGTTTCGAGACGCGCCAGCAGCGATTCGGGAACGGGAAATTCGTCCCAGGCGTGACGTTTCAAAATGGTGCGTGCGGCGGTTTCGGAATCCAAAATAGAAAGCATAGGTTGTTCCTCGATGTTGTCGGCTCATCATACGAATTACACATGAGCCGGGTTATGTTTCCAGCGGCGCAATAAGTTTGGGCATACTCGCTCATTGGGAATCGCCGTTGATGGAAAGCGACGGCAAATCTGCGTAATCCGTGTACCAAATCACGGCAACTCCCAGAGAGTCAGCAAATTGCGACCAGACGTTACGTTAACTGTGAAGCGATTATAATGCAGCGCATATTTCCATTCTGGAGGAGAAACATGAAAACATCCCGCATCCTTCTTGTTGTTCTGCTCATCGCGCTGGCAGTGATGAGCGCCTGTGCTCCCAAGCCGAGCGGTCCTATCAAAGTCCGCATCGGTACCCAGCCATGGATTGGCTACGGTCCCTGGTGGATTGCGCAGGAAAAAGGCTTGTTCGCCAAATACGGCTTGGAAGTGGAATTGGTGGACTTCGTGCAGGATACCGAAGTCAACGCCGCGTTTGCTTCCGGCGAAATGGACGCCGCCAACCTCGCCACCCACACCGCCATCAAGTTGTTCGCCAACGGCGTGGACCTGAAAGTGGTTCTGCTCGAAGACGCCTCTTATGAAGCCGATGCCATGCTGGCTTCAGCGGGCGTGCAATCCATCGCCGACCTGAAAGGCAAAGGCGTGGCGTATGAGGAAGGCTCCACCAGCGATTTGCTCCTCAACTACGCCCTGGCGCAAAACGGCATGTCGCTGGCGGATATTACTCCCGTCCCCATGCCCGCTTCAGACGCCGGCTCCGCGTTGATTGCCGGTCAGGTGGATGTGGCGGTCACCTATGAGCCGTACATTTCCGCGGCATTGGCTGAGAGCCAGGACGTACACGTCCTTTACACCGCCGGGGAGCGCCCAGGCTTGATTTCGGATGTCTTCGTGGTGAGCGACAAATTCGCCCAGGAAAATCCCGAGGCGGTCAAAGCCCTGCTCAAGGTCTGGGATGAAGCGATGGCGTTCTACAAGTCGAATCCCGACGAAGCGAAAAGCATCATCGCCAACGCGGTCGGCAGTTCGCTGGAGGAACTCGCCACCGCCTTCGACGGCGTGCAGTTCTACGACCTGAGCGCCAATCAGTCCGAACTGAGCGGCGGTTTCACGGAGACCATTCAGGACGTGGCGGAAGTCTCCAAGTCCATCGGCTTGTTCGAGACCATTCCCGACCTGAAAACGATGGTGGACACATCGTTTTTGAAGTAGGTTGTTGTAGGGCAAGTCTGAAGACTTGCCCTACAATGTTGACGTTCGAGTTAGTTGACGTTAGAGAACGTCAATGCGCCATGTCATGAAAAAACATTCCTCTCCCCTTCTCGAATTACGCCGTCCCATTCCCCCCGCTTGGTATTGGGGAGCGGGGTTGGGCTTCATCGCTTTGTTCGTGCTGGTGTGGGTGCTCCTCACCTCGCTGGGGCTGGTGTCGCGCATCTTTCTGCCTCCGCCGCTGGCGGTGTGGAACGAATTGCTGCGCCAGGCGCAAAGCGGCATTCTCTGGCAGGATGCCGGCGTCAGCCTGTACCGCATTTTCGTCGGGTGGCTGATTTCCACCCTGCTGGCGGTTCCCATCGGAATCCTGATGGGCAATTTTCAATTCTTCGAGGGCTTGTTCGAACCGTTCATTGACCTGGTGCGCTACATGCCCGCCGTGGCTTTCGTCCCGCTGACAATTCTTTGGCTGGGCGTGGGCGACACGCAAAAGTTTGCGATTCTCTTCATCGGCACGTTCTTTCAGGAAGCGCTGCTCATCATGGACAACGTCAAGACCGTGCCGCGCGAGTTGATTCAGGTCAGTTCCACCTTTGGCTTGAGCAAGTGGGAGATTCTGCGGGATGTCATCCTGCGCGCCGCCATGCCGGGCATCTGGGATACCTTTCGCATCACGCTCGGCTGGGCGTGGACGTATCTGGTCGTGGCGGAACTGGTCGCCGCCAGCGTGGGTCTCGGCTACCGCATCATGCGCGCCCAGCGCTTTCTGGAAACCGAGACCATCATCCTGGGCATCCTCATCATCGGCGCGATGGGCTTGATTACCGATTATCTCTTCAAACTCACCTACAAAAAACTCTTCCGCTGGGCGGTGCAATCGCGATGAGCCTCCCCAAACTTCACATCCAGAATGTCTCCAAACGCTTCGACCTGGGAGGGGGGGAAGGTCTGCTGGCTGTGCAGGATGTTTCGCTGACGGTGCAGCCGAACGAGTTCGTCTCGCTGCTCGGACCTTCGGGCTGCGGCAAGTCCACCATTCTGATGATGGCAGCCGGGCTGGAGGAAATCAGTGAGGGACATATCCGCGTGGATGGGCAGGACATCGAAGGTCCCGGCTTGGATCGCGGCGTGGTGTTTCAGTCCTACACGCTCTTTCCCTGGCTGACCGTTGCCGGCAACGTGCGCTTTGCCCTGAAGAAAAGTCATCTGAGCGCGGCGGAGCAGGACGATTTGGTGCGCCGCCATCTTGAACTGGTGGGGCTGGCGGATTTTGCCGCCGCCTATCCCAATCAACTTTCGGGGGGAATGCGCCAGCGGGTGGCGATTGCGCGAGCGCTGGTCTATCGTCCGCAAATCCTGCTCATGGATGAGCCCTTCGGCGCGCTCGACGCTCAGACGCGAATGCTGATGCAGGAACTCCTGCTGGAGGTCTGGCAAAAAGACCGCACGACGGTGCTTTTCGTCACTCACGACGTGGACGAAGCCATCCTGCTTTCGGATCGGATTTATGTGATGACCGCGCGTCCGGGGCGCATCAAAGCGGAAATCACAGTGGACCTGCCGCGTCCACGTCACTGGCTGGAGACCGAAGGTTCGCTCCGCTTTGCGGAACTGCGCCGCGAAGCGCTGCGCCTGCTGCATGAGGAAGTCAGGCAGGAGGGACGCTCAAAAAATATCCGTTAGAGAAGTATCCCCTCGCCCTCTTGCGGGGAAGAGGGCTGCAAATTTCAATGTCACTGCATTAAGGAGGGCAGAGCGGCGGCAAAGCAAGCCATCATTGTATAATAACCATTCAACATGACTTGGCATTTCAACCCTTTCCTCCTCGTCCCCGCTTTCTCCGCCATCCTGAACGCCTCGCTGGCTTGGTTCGGCTGGCGCAGACGGCACGCGCCCGGGGCGGCGGCGTTTGCGTTGGTCATGTTGGCGGCGGCGCTTTGGTCAGCCTTCAACGCGCTGGAACTCGGCGCAGCCGATTTGCCGACCAAAGTCTTCTGGCTGAAACTCGAATACATTGGCATTCTGCTCCTGCCCACAGCCTGGCTGGTCTTTGCTTTGCAATACACGGGACGAGAAAAATGGCTCACGCGCCGCGCTTTACTGATTTTAGCCATCGAGCCAATCGTCATGCTGCTCCTGCTGTGGACGAACGACCTGCATGGTTTGTTCGCGCGTCATTACGGGGTGAGGCAGGTTGGCATGCTCTTGGAATGGGACAATGTGACAGGTCCGCTTTATTGGGTGAACGTTGTCTACTCGTATGTCCTCATTACGGCAGGGATTTTTCTGCTGCTTCACCATTTTGCCAGCCTGCCCTCCCCTCACGGCAAAAGGGAACTGGTTATCATTGCCGGCGTTCTCCTGCCTTGGTTTGGCAACCTGCTTTATGTTTTGTATGATTTTCCTGTCCCCGGTCTCGACCCCACACCCTTCGCCCTCACCCTGACTGGTCTCGCCTTTGCCTGGGGGCTTTTCTCGCTGCGCCTGTTGGATTTTCATCCTCCTCCCTTTGCTTTGCCGCAAGAACTGCCCGCCTGGCGTCAGCGTGTGCTGGAGGACATCCTGCGCGGTGTGTTTATCATTTGGTTGTTTGCCCTGGCAAGCGGCATTTACAACGTCATCGAAACCTACCAACGGGAACGGGAGATTTCTCCCCATTTAATATCGGTCGCTATCGGAACCATTGCTTTCTACATTAGCGTGACCGTCCTGATTGCCATCATCACCTTTCTTCGCCGCGTGCCCTATTTCCTGCGCGCCGGCGCGTTTCTTTTCATCCTGTATATCCTTGGGACTGTCGGTCTGGCGCTCGTTTCCCTGAGCGGCGACGGGCGCGTGTTCCTCTTTGCCTTCATCGCCCTCTCCGCCGTTTTCTTTGATCTGCGCTTCAGCCTGTTCGCCGCCGCTCTCAGCCTGGTCACCTTGATTGGCATGGGCTGGTTGCAGGTGAGCGGCGTCATCGTCGTGCCAGCCGAGCGGCAAATCAACTCCACCAACGCCAGCGCCTGGACCAGCGGAACCCTCGTCTTCATCATCCTGAGCGCCGCGGCGCTGATTTCCATCACCTATCTGATACGGACGCTGGAACACAGCCTCAATCATCTACGCCAAACGCTGACGCGCGAACAGCGCCTGATGCGCATGACGCTTACGGTGAGAGATATCAACCAATTTATCGTCCGCGAGCGCGACCCGCTGCAGCTGCTGGAGCATGTCTGCGAACGCCTGGTTGACGGACGTGAATACGACTTCGTTTGGATTGGACTACTGGAACCGGACGGCGTCACGCTGAAAGCCGCTGCTTCGGCGGGCGAGAAAATAGACTTGGAAAAATTCGCTTCGCGCCTCGACCTTCCGCCGGGCGCGCCGACCTGTGCTGTCAACGCCCTTCAGACGCGTCGTCCCATCCGTGTCCCGCAAGACGACCTCTGTAAACACTGTCCTATGCTCACCGCTTGCCCCCAGCGCGCATCCCTGGCGTTGCCCATGATTTATGAGGATCGCGGCTTGGGCGCCTTAGTGGTAGATCATGCTACATCTCCTGTTTTCCTTGACGAAGAAGAAACCGCCATGCTGGAGGAACTTACCGCCGACCTCGCGCATGCCCTCGCCGCCCTGCGCGCCGAAGAACAGCAGCGTACTTTGGCTGAACGCTCTGGCAACCTGCTCTTTGCCCGCGACGAGGACATGCTCTGGACGGAGGTCATCGCCGCCGTGCAAAAGGTTTTGCGCGCCGAACGGGTTGCCATTTACCGATATGACCGCCAAACCGACAGCCTCTCCTGTCCGCGTTCGTATGGGCTTTCAGCCAGCTACGTCAGCGAAATCAACCGCCGCTTCCATGAGGCGCCCGGCAGCGCCATCCTGCGCGAACCGCGCCCGATCATCATCCAAAATGTGGAAACCGATCCCGCCACTGCCCCCTTGCGGGAATGGATGTTGCGTGAGGGCTTCCGCTCTTACGCCGTGTTCCCCTTCTACACATCGAAAGGAATGAGCGGCGCGTTCACCGCCTATCGCAATGCCCCCGGCGTGTTCACCGCCTCCGACCTCGCCGCTGGCGAAACCTTGGTGCGCATGATTGGCTTGGCGCTCGAAAACATGGAACTCAACGCCGAGACGCGCCGCAAAGCCTCCGAACTGGGGGCGCTCTATGCCGCCGCCCAGGATATGGCATCCAGCCTGCTCGATACGGATTCCCTGTTGCTGGCGCTTGCCCGCCACGTGACCGAGACTCTGGGCGCCACCAGCGCCTACATCACATCCGTCAGCCTGGAAGAAAAAACACTGCGCGTGATTTCGGAATACTGGTCGGATCGCGCCTCTCCCTCCGAACGGCAACCGGATTTGGGACGGATCTATCCCTTGCAAGACTACCCCATTTTTCACCGCGTCCTGCTGAGCGGCAAAGCGGACGTGTTGCACGCCGACGACCCGCGCCTTTCCGCCGCCGAGCGCCTGCAATGCGAACAATATGGCATACATTCCATCCTGTTCATCCCCGTCATGGCGCATGGGAAAATACTGGGCGGGCTGGAAGTATGGGAAAGCCGCCGCAAACGCGAATTTACCCAGTCTGAAATCATCCTCGCCCAGGCAATGGCGGGTCATGCCGCAGCCGTGCTCGAAAGCGCGCAATTGTTCGAGAAACTCAGCGAAGCATACGACAGCACCCTCGAGGGCTGGGCGCGCGCCCTCGAACTGCGTGACGAACCGACCGAGGGTCACACCCGCCGCGTCACAGAACTGACCCTGCGCCTGGCGCGCGCTTTGGGCTTGAGCGAAGAGCAAATCCTCCACATCCGCCGCGGCGCCATCCTGCACGACATTGGCAAGATGGGTATCCCCGATTCCATCCTGCACAAAGCAGGCGCGCTCACAGCGGAGGAAGAGGCGCTCATGCGCCGGCATCCGCAATTTGCTTACGACATGCTGCAGCCCATCGAATTCCTGCGCCTTGCCCTCGAGATACCCTGGTGCCATCATGAAAAATGGGATGGAACTGGCTACCCGCGCGGTCTCAAGGGCGAGGAAATCCCCCTTGCGGCGCGCATCTTCGCCGTAGCCGACGTGTATGACGCCCTCACCAGCGACCGTCCCTACCGCAAGGCATGGACGGAAGCACAGACACTCGAATATATACGCGCCCAATCGGGAAAATACTTCGACCCCCAAGTCGTTGAAGCCTTCTTCTCGCTTCGCAGAGGCTAGGCTTACAAACTCTCCTCGCGCCGCAGCAAATCTGCCGCCGTTTCCCGCCGCACGATCAACCTCGCATTTCCCTCTTCCAGCCAAATCACCGCCGGGCGCCGCGCGCCGTTGTAATTGGACGACATGCTCAAGTGATACGCGCCCGAAACGGGGATGGCAATTAATTCACCATCTTCGACTTTGGGCATCGGCAAATCCTCGATGACCACATCTCCTGACTCGCAGTATGGTCCCGCGATGGAGACTCTCTCGCTTCGTTCCCGACCTGGAGCCTGCACCGGCAAACAGGAATATCTCGCCCCGTAGAGCGCGAAGCGTGGATTGTCCGCCATGCCGCCGTCCACGAGAATCCAAGTCTTGCTGTCGCGCCGTTTCACCGCGCCCACGCGATAGACCGCCACCCCCGCCCGCGCCACCAGACTGCGCCCCGGCTCTAAGTGCAAATGCGGCAAATCAAGCCCGCGCACCCGACATCCCTCCACTACTGCTTCGGCAATTCCACGCACGTAATTCTCGATGGACGGATGCGGCAACTCATCCTCGTGATATGCCACCCCCCACCCCCCGCCGGGACAAAAATGCCATTCCCCAATGAAACCGATTTCCTTCGCAAGGTCGAGCGCCAACTCAATTGCGGGAATGAGCGGCTCCGGGTCGCGGAAGTTCGAGCCTTGATGAAAGTGAATCCCTTTGAGCGGTAAATTTTTTGATTTGCAGATGTGCGCGGCTTGGAGGATTTCCTCGCGCGTCATGCCGAACTTGCTGTCGTGCTGACCGGTCTGCGTGTGGGCGTGATGGGTATGGACAGCCACGCCGGGCAGAAGACGCAGCCACAGCGACACCTGTTTACCTGTGTACCTGTCTACCTGCTTACCTATCCCCTCCAACTCCGTCAAATTGTCAACAACAATCGTTCCCGCGTCTTGCAGCGCCGACTTCAAATCGGCTGACGACTTATTCACCCCATGCACAAGGATTTTTTCGCGCGGCACGCCGCCAGCGAGGGCAATCGCGATCTCGCCTTCGCCTGTGCAATCCACAAAAAAACCATGTGCTTGTGTCCATTGTGCGATGGCTTTGCACAGGAAGGCTTTGCCGGCATAGGTGATGTGGGATGGGGCAGGATAGTAGGCGGATAACGCGTCGGTGTAGGCTTTGGCGGCAAAGTCGACGGTGGCGCGATCGTAAATGTAAAGCGGAGTCCCATACAGGTCCGCGAGAGAGGCGAGGTTATGACCGGCAATGGTCAGGGTGTCGCGTTCGATTTTCGTCGAAACGGGGAACAGGTCGAGGCGGTCCATGAAGCGTTACGTCAATCCCCAAAGAAGAGCGTGTACCACACTTCCCAATTTTGCAGAGGTGTGGGGGTGGGAATAGGCGTGCTGAGGATGATGGGGGCTTCGCCGGGCGCTTCCACCGGAACGACGGGCAGGTCGCCTTCGCGAATATAATGCCCGTCCACGCGCGCCCATTCTTCCACCGCCGCAGTGGAGTTGGCATACGCCACGGCGGTTTGGAGAGCATACTGCGTTTGCACTGCCTGCGTTGCCTCAGCGCGGATTTTTTTTGCCTGTTGGCTCAGCAGGTTGAGCTCCTCCAGGCGGCGGTTGAACTCGAGAATCACAAACACCAAAACGGCAATGCCAATGACTGCCAGCACACGGCGCACATGAATGGGAAGGGATGGCATGGGGTTATCTTAATCGGTATCGAACGCTCTGGCAAGCGGCTATAATCGGGTCTGAAGCCTAAAGTCTTTGAATTGGAGAATTACATGCCCAAAGTGAAACAAATCAACCATGTGGCGGTTGTGGTGGACGATATGGAGAAGGCGCTCGGCTTCTGGCGCGACGCGCTTGGAATGGAACTGCACGAACTGCGCGATGTGCCTGCCGAACAATCACGGGTGGCGTTCCTGCCCCTGCTTGGCTCGGAGGTGGAATTGGTTCAACCCACCACCGCGGATTCCGGCATCGCCAAATACCTCGCCAAACGCGGAGCGGGGATGCACCACCTCTGCCTGGAGGTGGATGACATCGAAGGCATGCTGGCGCAATTGAAATCAAAGGGCGTGCGCCTCATCAATGAGGAACCTCGCACTGCCGCCGACGGGAAGAAATACGCCTTCATCCACCCTGAAAGCGCCGGCGGCGTGCTGGTGGAACTCTACCAAATCTGATTCGTCGGAAAGTAATACAAAGGACACAAAGAGAAGAAGAAACCTTCGCGGTTGAATTGATCAATGTTTGAGAATATCGTCTCCATCCTTCGTGATCAATGCGGGCTGGTCAAAGACCGCCCCCTCATCGCCGGCATCTCCGGCGGACCGGACAGCCTGTGCCTGCTCGGTCTGCTGCGCGAGCACGGCTACCGCGTCATTGTGGCGCACTTCAACCATAAACTGCGCTCCGATGCCGACGCCGATGCCAATGCCGTCGAACAAGCCGCCAGCCGCATGAACTTTGCTTCCGTCATCGAAAGCGGCGACGTGCGCGAATACGCCGCCCGCGAAAAACTCTCCATCGAAGAAGCCGCCCGTTACATGCGCTACCATTTCCTGATGGCGCAGGCGCGCCGCTTCAAGGCACAGGCAGTGGCGGTTGGTCACACCGCCGACGACCAGGTGGAAACCGTACTCATGCACTTCATCCGCGGCGCGGGGCTGGCGGGACTCAAAGGCATGACCTACCGCACCATCCTTCCCCTCTTTGACCCGCAAATTCCCATCGTCCGTCCCCTGCTCGATGCCTGGCGCGAAGAGACCATCGTCTATTGCGCGGCGCACGGACTGCGACCGCGCTTCGACCCAAGCAACGACTCGCTCGATTTCTTGCGTAACCGCCTGCGCCATCAATTAATTCCCATCCTTGAATCCTATAACCCGCGTTTCCGCGAGGTCCTCAAGCGTACCGCCCATTCCCTTGCCGCTGATCACGAAATCCTTCTGCAAGTGGTGGAAAGCGCCTGGTCAGAGAGCGTTGTCCAACAAACGGACAATTTCATCGCCTTCGACATCCCCGCTCTGACCAAACAGCCGCTCGGACTCCAACGACACCTGATTCGCCGTTCCCTCGAACTGCTCCGCCCCGATAATTTGGACGTCACCTTTGCAGCGCTGGAACGCGCCGTCCATTTCATCAACGACCCTGCCCACCGTTCGCGCATGGAACTCGGCAGCGACTTGCACCTCCTGCGCGAGGGGGCGCTGGTTTACCTCCTCACCGGCGACTCCGATCTTCCCATTGAACGCTGGCCCCAACTGCCAGAAGGGCAGGATGTCATCCCGCTGCCGGTGCCTGGCGTGGTTTCGTTGGCTGGCGGTTGGAAAATGACCAGCGAACGCTGGAACATGGCGTCCCTGGCGATGGATCAGGCACGTTCGAACGACGACCCGTTCCAGGTCTGGTTGGATGCGAAACAACTCAACGACACGCTCGAGCTGCGCGTGCGTCGCGACGGAGACCGTTTTGAGCCGCTCGGCATGGCTGGTCACCAGATGAAGTTGTCCGATTTCTTCATCAACGTCAAACTGCCCCAGCGCGCGCGTGACCGCTGGCCCCTGCTGTGCATGGGCGATAAAGTGATATGGGTGCCGGGTTACCGCCCCGCTCATTCCTTCCGTCTCACGGAGAACACACGGCAGGCTGTGTATTTTTCACTGACACATGGATAAAAAAGAGACGGTCACTTTGCGACCGTCTCTTCATTCTCGTTATTTATTCCCCGCCAATTGTTTCAACTTGATGAACAACTCCCGCCACTGAATTTTGGATACCCCCAATTTTTGGCGGATCTTATCCGGCTCCTCGCCGGCGCGATAATCGTTCAGGGCGCACGTCCAGCGGCACATATCGAAGGAAAGGTGTTTTTTCAAGCCCGCTTCATTGCCGATGTCTTCGAGCAGATATTCCAGCCGCCGCGGCGACCAGGGGAAGAGTTTTTCTTGCGGATGGTATTGGGCAAGATACTCTTCATAGGCGGGAATCCAGTCTTCGGGCAGAGGCAGTTTCCGTTCCTTGTAGCGATTCGCGGGTGAGGGGTATTTGACGAAAATCTGCGGTCCGTTGGGAGAGTCCAGTTCGACGTGTTCGAGCAGCAGCCCCAATGTCTCGCTCTTTTTGATGCCGGTGGTCAGCAGAAGGTAAACCAAGGCATAAGGACGGGCATCAGGTTTGGCGGCGCGGCGGTGACGGTCTGCGGCGAGGAGAACTTCATCGTATTCTTTGGGGGTCAACACCAGCGGGAGCGGACTAACCACAGAACGCTGGGGAATCTTTTCGGCAGGGTCCACCGTCAATACGCCGTATTGACTCAACCAGCGAAACAGGGATTTGACCGAGGTAATGCGCCGCGCCAGCGTTTTGGGACTGCACGGTACATCGCGCTCTTTTTCCATCCAGTCAAAGAAGCGGGTGAGGTCTTTGGTGGTGATTTTCCCGAGCGCTGTCTCTTCCGGGAGGAAGGAGGCAAGCAGGCGCACATCCGAGAGGAAGGCTTTGATGGTGTTTGGCGAGCGCCCCTGATCGGTGAGAAATCTTTCCCACGAAAGGATGGCGGAAACCAATGAAGTGTTTTGCGTCAGATGGGAAGTGATTTTGTTTTCCGGCATGACATCTCCTACTTGGTTTCGTATAGTTTAGCGGGAAAGAAGAGCAGTGTCAACACCTATACCCGGTCGATTTCACAGAAAAGGAACAAGCGCAGCCGCCATACGCCGCCACTGGAACAGTACGAAAGTTCGCCAGGCGGAAATTGGGGGTAAAATGATGAAGCGTCCTCCCCAGCGGCGAAGGTGGGGAGAGTTGGTTCGTGAAGTTGTAGGGATGGTGGGAATTGGTAAGATGAGGCATATCGAGCCGCGGGCAGCCGATCATCCTTGCCGCCCTTTCCGCGAGGAATTTGTAAATGAAAGAAGACACAAAATGACCAAAAAACAACAGGAAGAATTGGAACAGCGCAAGCAAGAACGCCAGCAACTGGAAGAGGAGCAGGAAAAACAACGTTTACAGCGACAACAGGAACGCCTGAAACTCGAACAGGAACAGGCAGAAAAACAGAAACTGCGTAAACAGGAACAGCTAAAACTGGAGCAGGAACAGGCGGAAAAACAAAAATTGCGCCGGCAGAAGCAGGATCAAGAGAAAGCCTGAACCGCAAGAAATATCCCCAAAAACAAAAGCGCCCGATAAAACGGGCACTTTTGTTACAACGGTTCGACATTGTGGGCGAGATAGGGCTCGAACCTACGACCTCTGCTATGTCAAAGCAGTGCTCTAACCAACTGAGCTACCCGCCCGGTGGATGGACATTATAACGAGGGAGGGCGGTTTTGGCAATACGGCTTGCTAGCCGCGCCAAGCCAGGGTGTGATACACCACCGACGCCGCGACGAGCAAAACAATCACCCCGCCCGTGACCTTTGCCACCGGCTTGCGCTCTTCCACAGGCTTGCTAAGTTGAGCGGCGCTCAGGCGGGCGCCCGTCGCGGCAGCAGCGGGAATAGCGGCACAAATCATGCACATACACACTCCTTCCTCTAAAACATACTGTAGACGAATATCTTGAACAATATTGTAACATTTTACTCCCCCCTTTCACCCCGCACATTACGAATTTGTGGAGCGTCTGCTCGCCGGAATGAAGTATTATCGCCCCATGCTCAAAAGACTGCTTGGTGACATCCTGACCGACCTGGGTCCCCTCGAAGGCGACTACCGCGCCGCCAACCTGAAAAGCGACATCCGCCAGGGAATCCTCTACATGCTGGTCGCCAGTCTGGGAATCCTGACCCTCTTCAGTACGGGCAGCCTCCCCCTGCACATCCCATTCATCCGCTGGGCGTTTGCTGCGCCGCTTGGCTACACAATCGTCACCGCCCTCTTTGCGGCGCTTCTCTACCATGCCGCCAAAGTCCGCACTTATGACCGCCTGATGACCGCGTGGCTCCTCTTTACCCTGCTCTTCCGCATCATTCCAAACCCTGACCTTATTACCAGCAGTCCCGCCGCCGCCCTTCTCGACATCCTCCTGCTCTTCGTCGTTTATCTCGCTTCCCCCCTGTCCCTCCGCACTACAATCGCCATGGCGGTTGGATTTTCCATCAGCACGTTATACGTCACCCACTACATCCAAACCGCCGCCGACCTTCAAACCCTCATCGTTCAAATCTTCGCCCACATCACAACCCACCTGCTGGGCTGGCTTGCCCACCTGCAATTGCAAACCTACCGCCGCAAATCCTTTCAGGCATTCAGGGACGAAAAAGACGCCAAGGAAATGGTGGCATACCTCGCCAACATTGACCCCCTTACCAGAAGCCTCACCCGCCGCCAATTCCTCAACATTGCCGAAAGCGAATTCCGCCGCTTTCAGCGTTATCAACGCCCGCTTTCCATCATGATCCTCGACGCCGATTACTTCAAAGCGATCAACGAGATGCACGGACATCATGCCGGCGATCTCGTCCTGCGCAGTCTTTCGCTCACTGCGCTGGAGCAAAAACGCGCCCAAGACACCTTCGGGCGGCTGGGCAGCGAAGAATTTGGACTGCTCATGCCGGAAACTTCCCTCGACCAGGCGCGCGTCGTCGCAGAACGCATCCGCCTCGTCTGGGAAGCCTCCCCGGTCAAACTGGACGGGGAACTGATTCGCTCCACCATCAGCATTGGTCTCGCCCAAGCCGAATCCACCGACCGCTCGCTCGAAGACCTCCTCCGCCGCGCCGATCAAATGCTCTATAAAGCCAAAACCAACGGACGAAACCGCGTCGAATCGTAACCCCCGCAAGCCTTCGCTTATCTTCCCCCGCTTTGCAATAACAGGAACACAATCAGCGCCGTTACCGCCAAAATGCCAATCTGCACCGATGGGCGAGTGAGCGCCGAACGATAGCGGCGCAATTGCGGCGAAGTTCTGCGCCGGCGGCGCGGATAATATCTTCTCGACATGTCATCTCCCTGCACAATCAAAAGGATTGGAGCGCCTGCTCGAAGTCATCATAGATTTTGAAGAAAAGATTCAACTTTGCGTTTTCGAGGGCTTCCTTTACTTCCGCCCGAGGGCTGAGCAGGCGCACATGCTTGCGGGCGTTGCCGCTGTGCGTGAAATCGGGGTTCTCGTCCTCCTCCACCTTGTGCGGAATGCCGCTGTAAATCAACGCAATCTTGTGGATGGCGACCAGTCCCGTGCTGCTGATGGCAGGCACCTCGCTCAGGTCCAGAATGAGGTTGCGGGCGGGGTTGTTATAAAGTTCCCGCGCCTTGTTGACCACTTCCACAAAATTCTCGGCGTTGATTTCGCCTCGCACTTTCATCACAGCCACCGCCTGTGATTTTCCCTGTTCGATGGAAACCTGAACATTCATGGGCACCTCTAATAAAAATCACTCGTTCACGAAAACGCATCTTGGACAGTTTCTACCGCCATTTTACGCGAAAGCGCACACCCTGTGCGCCATTCTCATACCCTAGCGAAAATTGAATTCCTCGAAATGGATGTTGCGGGCGGCAACGCCCGCCTCCCGAAAGCCTCTCTCGAACGCTTGAACCATCGCCAACGGTCCACACATATACACATGATGCTCCCGCAGATCGCCGCCGGCGTTTTTCAAAATCTCATCAACCGTCAATGAGCCGTTCGCCGCCGAAAAGCGTACATGAACCTTGAGCCGCGCATGCTTCTTTGCCGCGGCTTCGATTTCATCCAGAAACAGCGCCTCTTCGCGGTGACGAACCACATAATAAAACTCCACATCCTTTTCAAGAACATTTATATCCCGCAAAAAAGAGAGGAACGGCGTCAGTCCGATGCCGCCCGCCACCCAAATCTGCTTCTGCCCGCCGCTTTTGTAATCGAACAGCCCATACGCGCCCTCGACCACCGCTTCCATGCCGGGCTGGAGATGGGCGAACAAGGCGCGGGTGAAGTCCCCGCTCGCTTTGACGGTCACCCGCAAAACGTCCTCGTGAGGCGCGCTGGAGAGGGTGAAGGGATGCGATTCGTCGAGTATCCTGCTCGAAGGGAAACGCACAAAGATGAATTGTCCCGCGCGGGGTTGGGGAATGGAGTCCCGTTTGGGGCGCAGAGTCACCTCAGTGGTCGAAGGCGTGGGATGCTTCACCGCTTCCACTGTGTAGGGGAGGTATTTTTTGAAGAACCGCCCGAAGACCTCGGTGTATAGGTACGAAACCGCGCCGATGATGAAAAAGATTTGCACCCAGTTGATGGCAATGAAGGCGTTGAGCGGACGCGGAACCGTCAGCGAATGCAGGAAGCCTGCGATGAAAAAGATGCCGACGAATCGTTTCAGCCTCTTCCAACCTTCATAAGTGCCGCCCGTGATGCGGTTCAGGAATGGGATGCGCGGCGACAGGCTGACCAGCGCAATGGCGACGATGCCCGTAAAGGCAAACACAGCCAGGTAGTTGCCCAGCGCCCAGCCTGTCAACGAGATGGGAACCGTCAGCACATGCACAAAAATAAGAAGCAGGGCGGCGGTGGAAGTGTGGCGATGGGTCACATACATCCGATCCAGCCCGCCAAAGAACGGCTCCGCCCATTTGGGACGCGCAGAAATGAGCAGCGAAAAAGCCAACAGCACGATGTTGACCGAACCGATGACTTCCCCGGCATAGGCGCGCGCGAAATGTTCGCGCCCGTCGTTTACAGGCGGGAAGACCAGCCACACGGCAACGGTCAACAAAACGCACAGGACAATAAAGAGATTACCGGCATATCGCTTCATGGGCGCTCCTCCAATCAAGCAACAAGCAATGCAAATGCCACTCAGACCCTAAAGGTCTTTCCCCCAAAGTAAAGCCCACGATTGACGGGGATTTTTTGTTGGGGACACATTTTCGACTGCAAAGGAGACCTTTAACGTCAGTTCGGGATAAGCGTCCCGAAGGCTGATTCTGCTCTCGAACCCACTGCGTCAAAAGCCTTCGGGACGATTCAAAAGCCTTATCCCGAATTCAGGTACCTTTAGGGTCTGCGGTTGACTCGAGTTTTCAGACACTCTCTAAAACGACTGCACCGCCGCCTTGAAATCGGTGTAAATTTCAAAGGCGGCGCTGAAGCCCACCATATCCAGCACGCTTTGGACTTCCGCGCGCGGATTGAGCAATTTTACATGCCTCTGCACGCCCGACTCGCTCGCATTTCCCACCGAATGAATTGCAGACCAGCCCGCCTCGACATCAGGCAAAGGCTCGCCGCGCGCCAGCAAGGCGATTGTGTGCAGCGCCACCAGCCCGGCGCTGCTGATGTACGTCAGCCCGCCCAGATCGAGCAGAAAGTCACGCCCGCCGCCTTCGTACACTTCACTGGCTATATCAATCAGGCTCTGATAATTCTGACCATCCAACTGCCCATCCACCCTGAACACAGTCACCGGCACCTTTCCCTGCTCCTGTGAAACGGAAATATCCATTTGTCTCTCCTCTGGCTGGGGCGGCGGGACCTGCCGCGCAGAGACCCTTCCGCATGGCGGAATTATATCCCCGCTTTGCGGTTTAACCGTTCCAGGCGATGACGAATTTCCTCCAGCCAGTGCCGCCGCACATAAGCGGGCATCTCCGTTTGTTCCGCCTGCTTCAACGCAGATTTTGCCCACTTCAACGCCTGCTTCACATCGCGCCGCTGATGCTCGTAAAACTTCGCCAGTTCGATGAAGGCATACAGATGACCGCGCTTCGCCGCCTGCTCCCACAAACGGACGGCTTCCTCCAAATCGCCGCGCCGTTTTTGCAGGATGGACAAACGCTTCACTGCCACGCTGAAATCTGACTCATCCAACCCCAGCTCGAGTCCACGCTCGAACAGCCGCGCCGCCTCCTCCCAGCGACCCAGGTCCTCGAACAATTTGCCGAGCGCCACAAAATCCAGACCGTGCTGCACTTTGCCGTTGTAGGGATTTTCGAGCAGGTCGTTCATGTGTGCCAGTAAAGCCGCCATTGCCGCCACGTCCATGGCGTTGTGATAGAACACCCCCGCCAGCGGACGCGCATCGCCCGTGCGCAGATAATCGAAATACAGCCAGGGAATTTCATACCCCGGCACCTCCTCGCTCGAACGCGTGAACCCCAGCACGTGTTCCTCGAGGAACTTCAGCGCGCGCGACTCGAGCCGCTCACGCCACAGACGGCGCGCAAGTGGAAGTAAATCCAAATGCGAGTAACCGTCAAAGGGGCAGGGCGCGGCGTGCAACGTGTAACGTGTCCGCAGTAACGGCGCATCGAACGCCTTGCCGTTGAAGGTGACCAGCGCCTCGCACGGCGCAAGGAAACCTGCCAGCCCATCCAGCAGGGCGGGCTCCTCGGACGGGTCGCGCATGAAAAACTGCCGCACCACAAAGGCATCGTCCATAAAACGTGCCGCGCCGACGAGGAAGGCATACGTCCCTGTGCCGCCAGCCAGACCGGAAGTCTCGGTATCGAGAAAGGCAAACTTCGAGAGCGGCAAGGCGGAAAGCCGCGGGTCATTTGCCCATTGAGCAATCAACGAAAGAGGCAGGGATGAAAGCAGCGGGGACGCGCCGTAAATATGGCTGAGGGGATACGTCTTTTCGGCGACGAACACCTCCCCGCGCGGGGTGGAGAGAAAACTCCCAGCCACGACCGAGTCAATCGAACGGGAATCAGGCTTGGGCGGAGTCGGAAGCGCGCGCGCCGTCTTCACGCCAAGCGATTTGAGTTTATCTGCCAGGGAGGGTTTCTCTGCCGTCATATCAATCCAATGAACGATTCTGATTACTTTGCACTTTCAAAATTGTACGCAGATGAACGCTGAAAACGCTGATTCTTCTTGTTTTTTTTCTTGGCGGTTGCGCTTAAAAATCTGCGCTCGTCTGCGTTTTTCAGCGTCCCGAATCAATGTGTAAGGTAATCAATGAACGATTATAACCAGCCGCGTCACTTTTCGGGCGCAGGGACGTTCTATACTATGCTACACTTGCGCAACTCCCATGAATCAACCTGCGAAAAAACGGCTTCCTTTCTGGCTCAAACTGCTCTACGGCTCCGGCGACTGGGGCATCTCCAGCATCGGTATGATGCGCTCGATTTTTTACGCCATCTACCTGACCGATGTGGTGGGGCTGGAGCCGCGCCTTGCCTCCTTTGGCGCGCTGGCGGGCATTGTGTGGGACGCCGTCAATGACCCCATCATCGGCATCCTCAGCGACCGGCTGCACACCCGCTGGGGACGCCGCCGCCCCTTCCTGCTCTGGTTTGCCATTCCCTTTGGGATGAGTTTTGTCATCCTATGGTCGGCGCCCAATTGGGAAAGCCAGACGGCGCTGTTGATTTACGTCACGCTCGCCTTCATGCTCTCGGATACGCTGACCACCCTCATCTCCGTCCCGTTTCTTTCTCTGACCCCCGAACTGACGCCCGACTACGACGAACGCACCACGCTGACGAGTTTCCGCTCGGTCTTTCAACTGCTGGGGGCGCTCTCGATGGTGGTCGCTGCGCCCGCCATCGTGGACATGGTGCTTCGTTCCGGCGGCACACAGCAGCAGGGATTCATGCTGGTGGGCGCAATTTTCGGCGTCATCGGCGCCATCCCGCTGTTGCTGCTGGGTCTGCTGGTGCGCGAAACATCCACGCCAGAACAACAGCAAAGCCTGCCCTTCCGCCAAACCCTGCGCGCCGCCTGGAAGAACATCCCCTTCCGCTATGCGGTGGGCATTCACATGCTCAACTGGTCGGCGGTGGACATGGTCGCAGTGACGTTCCCGTATTTTCTCCTGTATTGGGTGGCGCAGGGGGACATGCTTGCTTCCATTCGCTTGTTCGGTTTCGACCTGGCGTATGAATCGGCGTTCTTCGGCATCCTCATGTCGGTTTGCATTCTGTTCGTGCCGTTCTGGCTGTGGGTTTCCAAAGTGCGTAACAAACGCGAGGCGTATATGCTCGGCATGAGTCTGTGGGTGGCGGTGGAAATTATGATATTCACGGTTCAGCCGGGGCAGACCGATGTTTTGCTGTGGATCGCCGCGCTGGCGGGGGTGGGAGTCTCTGCCGCTTATGTGCTGCCCGACGCCATCTTCGCCGATGTCATCGAATGGGACGAACTGCGCACCCGCCGCCGGCAGGAGGGAATTTTCTACGGCATCCGCACGCTCATCCGCAAGTTGACGGGGGCGCTGGTGATTTTTGTGACGCTGCAGCTGCTCGGCTGGTCGGGCTACGTCACTCCGCCGGAAGGCGCGGTTCAGTTTACCCAATCCGATTCGGCGCTGAGGATGATTCGCCTGTTGGTTTCCCCGCTTGGCGCGGTAATGCTCTCCGGCGCCATCCTGCTTGCCTGGTTGTTCCCGCTTTCCCGCGAACAACACGGGCGCATCCAGCGTCTGCTGGAGCAGCGGCGGGCGCAGCAGGCAGAAGAGCCGCACGGCTCCTAACGCGCCCGCCCGCTGGGATTTATGAGCTGATGTTACGCACCGTCCCGAAGGTTTTGGTAAAAATCAAGATCGAATTCCAGGAACCTTCGGGACGTTCTGCGTAAGGTCAGTTACGAGAAAGACCAGATCATTGACATTCGTCCCCGTCGGACCGCTGCGGATTAAATCGCCCAGCGCCTCGAAGTAGTGATACGCATCATTCCTGGACAAGAAACCTGCCGCGTCCAACCCAAGCCTTTTCCCACGCTGAAACGTCTCGCCTGTCACAACCGCTCCTGCCGCATCGGTGGGACCGTCCTCGCCGTCGGTCGCCAGCGAGATGAGCATGGCATTTTCCTGCCCTTGTAATTCCTCCACCGCCGACAGCGCCAGTTCCTGATTCCTTCCGCCTTTGCCGCCGCCGCGCAGCGTGACGGTCGTCTCTCCGCCGGCAATCAGGCAAAACGGACGTTCCCTTTTCGAGCGTTCCTCTTTCAGCCGCTTGGCAAGCATCACACCAACGTCGCGCGCCTCCCCTTGCAATTCATTCGTCAGGACCTCCGCCTCGAACCCTTCACGTTTTGCCTGTTTCATTGCGGCTTGCGAGGCAAGGCGGTTGTCGCCGATGATAATGTTTTGCACGCGGGAAAAATCATAGGCAGTTTCAGCAGGCTGCGAGGCGCGCAGCCACTGAGTTACGGAGTTCAAGACTTCCCTGTCTCTCTGTGTTTCTGCGGCGGAATGTGGAAAATATTTTTCGATGATTGCCAGCGCATCCTCGCTTGTCGTCGGGTTCGGAGAGGTTGGACCGGAGGCAATCGCCTCGAGCGGATTGCCGATCACGTCCGAAAGAATCAGACTGATCACCTTTGCCTTCGTCGCGCGCGCCAACCCTCCACCCTTGACGCGGTCCAACTGGCGGCGCAGGGTGTTGATTTCGTCAATGCGCGCGCCGCAGGAGAGCAGGAGCGCGGTCAGCGTTTGCAGGTCTTCCAGCGGGATGTATGGCGCGGTCATCAATGCCGAGCCGCCGCCGGAGAGAAGGCAAACGAGCGTGTCCTCCTCGCGCAATGCGGAGACGAATTGCAGGGCGGCTTCGCCCGCGCGGAGCGAATCCAGGTTTGGGAGCGGGTGCCCGCCCAATAGAACCGGGAACAGCCTGCGGTCGAGCGGCGAGGCGTGTTTGCTGATGGCGAGCGTGCCGGCGAGAGGAATCGCTTCCGCAAGGGCAGTCAGCATCGGGATGGCGGCTTTTCCAATCCCCAAGCCATAGACATTGCCGCTGAGGGGCGGCAGGCTGCGCCGCACTGCCTCGGCGGGGTCTACCGCTGCGAGCGCCGCCGCAAGGATGCGCAGCAGGCGCGGGTCGCGCAGGCTGCGGGCGGCGAAACGAGAGGCGTCCATATCGTCTATGATAGCAGAAACAACCGGACGTGTTTTCGAACATGTCCAGCGGCATAAGAGAGTGTTTTTTAAAAATTTCTTTACCGTACACAGAAACCCTAAAGGTCTGCTTTCCCTTCGTGAATTTGAGAATTTCCAAAAAGACCTTTAGGGTTTTTCACGAGAGAAATGTACGGTAGAGAGGTCAAAATCAGGATTCACCACAGATAAACATGGATGAACACCGAGTCTTGGAAAATATTGTCGCTAAAACGTTCCCAAATCCTTTTTATCTGTGTTTATAGGTGGTTGAAAACGAATTTCAAAACACTTTAATCAAAAAGACCGCGAGCGTTTGCCCTCGGTCTTTTCTCTTTCTTCTCTTACAGCGAATACCTCTCGCCCGGCTTTAAAACGACCGCCTTGGTCTTCGTCTCTTTTTCCACGCGTTTCGCCCAGGCGTCCGCGTCCTGCGCGATCAAGTCCCAGGTGTTGTAGTGGATGGGGATGACGACCTTCGGCTCGAGCAGTTTGACGGCGCGCAGCGCATCGGCGGGACCCATGGTGTAGTTGTCGCCGATGGGGATGACCGCCAGGTCAAGACCTTCCTCGCCAATCAACTTCATATCTCCAAACAGACCGGTATCCTGCGCCATGTAGATTTTCTTGCCGTCGTTCGTGGTGAGCAGGAAGCCGGCCGGGTTGCCGCCGTTCGAGCCGTCGGGCAGCGCCGAGCCATGAAAGGCAAGCGTCAGTTTGAGGTAACCGAAGGGATGTTTGAAGCCGCCGCCGTGCTGTTGACCGTGCGTCTTGGCGACGCCCTGCTTTTCGAACCAGCCGGCAATCTCGTAGTTGCTGATGACCGTCGCGCCGCTGCGTTTGGCGATGGCGATGGCGTCGCCCACGTGGTCGCCGTGTCCGTGGCTGACAAGGATGAAGTCCGCCTCCACCGCCTCGGCGGAGGTGGAAGCGGCGGGGTTGCCGGTGAAGAAGGGGTCAATGAGAAGTTTATAGCCGCCGGTTTCGAGTCCGAGGGCGGCATGTCCGTACCAGGTCAGTTTGTTCGTCATATCAGCCTCCTTTCTGAGTGAACGTCCCGCAGACAGCGTGGATGGAAGTGCAGGACACGGATAATCCAAGTATAGGCAAAATCGAATGGGAGTCAATTCCTGTTGGCAGGCTGGCTGAAAAAACCTATAATGAGCAAAACCATTCGGGAGACACCATGAAACCCACCCTGCGCCAACGCCTCGGCTATCAGTTCGATAATTGGATGTCGCGCGGCACGCCCGCCATGATTTTCATGTTGTTCGGGCTTTCGTTGACCATTGTCGTCATCGCGGGAGCGTTCATCGCGCTGACAGGCATCTCACAGGGCGGCGAACGTCTCTCCTTTGGCGAAGCCGCTTGGGAAAGCCTGATGCGCACGCTCGACCCCGGCACCATGGGGCAGGATCAGGGCTTGTGGTTTCGCCTGGTCATGCTGGGCGTGACGCTGGGCGGCATCTTCATCGTCAGCGCGTTGATTGGCGTGCTCAACAACGCCATTCAAGGACACATCGAACGCCTGCGCAAGGGACGCTCGCGCGTGCTGGAAGCGAACCATACGGTGGCGCTGGGCTGGTCGCCGCAGATTTTCACCATCCTCAACGAGTTGATGATTGCCAACGAAAACCAGCCTCACGCCCGCATCGTCATCCTGGCGGACGAAGACAAGGTGAAAATGGAGGATGTTATCCGCGAGCGGGTACGGTATCGGGGCAGGACGCGCATCATCTGCCGCAGCGGCAGCCCGCTCGACCCGAACGACCTCGAAATTGTCAGCCCGCACACCGCCAAAGCCATCATCGTCCTGCCGCCCGAAACGGACGATCCCGACGCCGACGTCATCAAGACGGTCATGGCAATCACCAACAACCCAAACCGCCGCCCGCAGCCCTACAACATCGTCGCCTCCATTCGCAAAGCCGAAAATCTCGATATTCTCCGCATCGTTGGCGAACATGACCATCTCCAAATCGTCTTTACGGAAGAAATGATTGCCCGCGTCGTGGCGCAGACCTCGCGCCAATCGGGGCTTTCGGTGGTGTACACCGAACTGCTGAACTTCGGCGGCGATGAAATCTACTTCAAGAACGAAACCGAACTGACCGGCAAAACCTTCGGCGAGGCGCTGTTGATGTACGAAGATTCCTGCCTGCTGGGTCTCCGCAGGGCAGACGGCTCGATCCGCCTCAACCCGCCGATGGATACAACCATCGAGCGCGGCGACCACGTCATTGCTCTCTCGGAAGATGACAACACGATTCAACTCTCTGCCTATGCAACCGCGCTCGATGCAGGACGAGGGCTGATTCCCGTCAATGAGCGGGTCATCCGCTCGAGCCGCACCTCCCCCAACCCTTTGCCCGAAAAATGCCTGATCCTGGGTTGGAATCGCAGCGGCGCCATCATCGTCCGCGAACTGGATGCCTACGTTCCTCCCGGCTCACTGCTGACCATCGTCGCGGATATTGACAACATCGAAAAGCAGATTGAAGCGCAGAGCATGCGCACGGTCAATCAAACACTGGACGTGCGCAAAGGCGACACGACCGACCGCGCCCTGCTCGACAGCCTGCGCATCCATGAGTACGACCATGTCATCGTGCTGGCATACAGCGCCCTCAAGCCTCAGCAAGCCGACGCCAAGACTCTCGTCACGCTCCTGCACCTGCGCGACATCGCCAAACGCGACGCCACGCCTTTCTCCATCGTCAGCGAAATGCTCGACCTGCGCAACCGCGAACTCGCCGAAGTTACCCAGGTGGACGACTTCATCGTCAGCGACCATCTCATCAGCCTGATGCTGGCGCAGCTCTCCGAAAACCCCGAACTCTACAACATTTTTACGGAAATCTTCGCCCCCCAAGGCGCGGAAATCTACCTCAAGCCCATCGGCGATTATGTGGAAACGGGAACGCCCGTCAACTTCTACACGGTGGTCGAAGCGGCGCGCCGCCGCGGCGAAACTGCCATCGGTTACCGCCTCGCCTCCGAAGCCAAAGACGCCTCCCGCGCACACGGCATCCACACCAACCCGCCCAAATCGCACGAGGTCATCTTCAGCCCTGCCGACAAGGTCATCGTCATCGCCGAAGAATAATCACCTCACCTTACGTAGTTTATTCGTAGCGTGACATTCATGTCGCCTGAAAACGCGAGATAAATCTCGCGCTACCGTGTAAGGTGAGTAATCATAACGCTCGCACCTCGATCCCAGCCGCCGCCAGCGCCTCCCGCACCCGGCGCGCATTCTCCGCCGCGCGCGGATGATCGCCGTGCAGGCACAACGTCTCCACGCGCACGCGCCTGCCGCCAAACGTCACCCCATACCGCGCGAGTTCAAGCGCGTGAGCCGCCACCTCCTCCGGCGACTCGATGATGGCATGCGGCTCTTTGCGTGAGACCAGCGTCCCATCGGGATTGTAGTTACGGTCCGGGAAACCTTCATTGGCGACGTTCAAGCCCGCCGCGACTCCCGCCTCGACCAACCCGCAGCCTGCCAGCCCAACCAAAATCAACTCCCCGCCGACAGCCTTCACCGCGCGCGCGATGGCATTTGCCAATTCCTGCTCCCTTGCTGCCTGGTTATACAACGCCCCATGCGGCTTGACATGACGCAGCGTCACGCCCTCGGCGCGCGCAATCTCCGCCAGCGCCTGCACCTGTTCCCGCACCAGCGCCTCCACCTCCTCCGCCGGCAGCGACATCTCGCGCCGCCCAAACCCTTCCCGGTCCCGCCAGCCCGGATGCACCCCCACCGCCACGCCGTAACGCTTCGCCAGCCTCACAGTCTCGCGCATGGTGACCGCATCGCCTGCATGGAATCCGCAGGCGATGTTCGCAGACGTAATGTAAGGCATGATGTCTACATCGCTGCCGATGCCTTCGCCCATGTCACAGTTGAGGTCAATCTTCATTTACTCCTCCACGATCCTCTCCAACTTCTTCATCATCTCCCGATACTTCTTCTGCGCCTTTCCCGCCGTCGTCCGCTGAAAACGGATTTTACTTTTCCCCGGCACACACTGCGCCAGCAAAGGCAGATCGGCGCTGATCACTGCGCCAATTTTGGGATACCCGCCCGTCGTCGGGCAATCTGCCATCATGATGATGGGCTGTCCGCCGGCGGGAACTTGGATGGCGCCCATCGCCATCCCCTCGGAGAGCAGTTCGGCTTTTCTGCGATGTGTCAACGCGGGACCTTCGAGGCGGTAGCCCATGCGGTCGGATGCCGGGCTGAGTGTGTATTCATGCGATAGGAATGCCGCGATACTTTCCTCTGTGAAATACTCGTCTTGTGGACCGAGGATGACATCCAGGGTCGGATTGTCGGCATAAGCGGGCTGCGCCGGGGTGGGCAGACTCCGCGCGGCAAGGTCGGTGAGAGGACGGGGCGGCGCGCCAGCCTTCAGTACATCGCCGGCTTGCAGGCGTCTGCCGTCGAGTCCGCCAAAGGGACCGCGCAGGTAGGTTGAGGCGGAACCAAGTGTCGGCGGAGTCTGAACGCCGCCCGCGACGGCGAGGTACGCCCACATGCCGGCATCCAGTTTGTCGAGTCGAATCGTCCAGCCGCCGCGCACGTAGTACGAACTCCAGAGCGGGAAGTCCCAGATGTAAATCGAGAGGGAATAACCGCTGCCTGCAACTGCAATCACACAATCGCGCAGGGCGCGCAGGGTGATTCCGCCCAAACCGATTTCGACGGCGGCAGCGCCAGGGTCATTGCCTGCCAGGCGGTTCGCGGCGCGGAAGGCAAACCAGTCCATCGGACCCGAGACTGGCACGCCGAATTTCCTCCAGCCAATGCGTCCGGCATCCTGTAGGGTGGCTAAACCGTTGACTTCGATGATTGCGAGCGACATTTTTACACGGGTACAAACTTCACTTCATCGCCCGGCGCAAACAGGAAGGGCGCATCGGCGCGGGGGTTGAACAGCGTCAGCGGCGTCCAGCCGATGAGATGCCAGCCGCCCGGCGAATCGAGCGGGTAGATGCCGGTCTGCGCGCCGGCGATGGCGACCGTCCCGGCGCGGACGCGGGTGCGCGGCGTCGCCAGACGCGGCATGACCAGCGCCTTGTCGAGTTCCCCCATGTACGGGAAGCCCGGCGTAAAGCCCATCATGAAAACCGTGTAGGTTCGCTGCGTGTGCAGGCGAATGACCTCCTCAACGCGCAGGCGGCAATGACGCGCAACGGATTCCAAATCCACGCCGAACTCGCCGCCGTATCGCACAGGAACATCGATTTGCCGCGGCTTTCGAGCGGCGGCTGTCTCCCCTTGAGCAAGTTTCTCGCGCAAAAAATCCTTCACCTGCGCAAACGAAACGATGAGCGGGTCATAATGCACGAGCAGGGTTGCGTAGGCAGGGACGGTTTCGATGACCCCAGGGATTGAAGAAGCCTCGATGAGATGCGCCAGCGCGTGAATGCGCTGATTGACCTTGAAATCCATCTCGTTTCCCCATTGAACCAGCATGGCTGAATCGCCGAGCGGCAGGATGCGCGGCTTCATCGTTCGAACAAGCTGATGCTCTCGATGTGATACGTCTGCGGGAACATATCGAACGGCGTTACATCCTTCAATTTGTATCCCCCATTGATCAGCCGCGCCGCATCGCGCGCCAGCGTGGACGGGTCGCAGGAGACGTAGGCGACGATGCGCGGATTCCACTTTAGGATTCCATCCACGACCGCCTTATCCAAGCCCGCGCGCGGCGGGTCAACCAGGACGATATCCGGCTGCGCTTCGAGATGCGGAATCACCGCCTCTGCCTCAGCCTCGTAAAGTTCCACGTTCCCGAACTCATCCAGATTCACGGCGAAATCCTCGCAGGCAGATTCTGACGACTCGATGCCGATGAGACGCCCACAGCGGGGTGCGAGAAAGGCGCTGAAGAGACCGACGCCGCAATAGACATCGAGAACCGTGTGGGAAGTGGTGATTGGTAAATGAGCAATGAGATGTTCCACCATTTTCTCCGCCATGACGGTGTTGACCTGAAAGAACGACGCGGCGGAGACTTTGAAATCGCGTCCCAGCACGCGCATCAGGATATGGTCGCTGCCTGCCATGACTACCGCATTGCCCTCATAGAGATGCACCACCGAAACATCCGCTTCGATTCCCAAATCGGGCGGTTCGGGGGAGTCGGATTCGAGGATGAGCATCCGCTCGCCGTCCGCGCCGAGGCGCAGGGAGACGCGCTCGATGCCCGTGCGCGGCTCAAAGTCGAGTTGGGTCCAGAGCTCGTTGATGGGAATTTCGGGAAGATGGCATTCGGTAATTTCCATCACTCCTCCCCCCTCTCCCTGCAGAAGAGGGGAAACGTAGCCCAATTGACCTTCATCGGTCAAATGAAACTGCACATGATTGCGGTAATTCCACGGCTGCGGCGACGCCACCACCGGCTGAACGGGCGGGTTCTCGATTTTGCCAATGCGCTGGAGTTGGTCAATGAGAATGCTTCGCTTTGCCTGCAATTGTCTTTCGTAGGGGAGATGTTGGTAATGACATCCGCCGCACACGCCGAAATGTTTGCACTTGGCTTCTATCCGTTCTGGCGAAGGTTCGATAATCTCCACAATTTCCCCGCGGGCGAAATTCTTCTTCTCCTCCGTCAGCCTCACGCGCACCCGCTCCCCCGGCAGCCCAAATGGGACGAAGACCGCGCGATTGTCGGGCAGGCGTCCCATCGCCTCGCCGCCGTAGGTCAGTTTTTCGAGTTGAATGTCGAAGGTTGGGGTCATTTCATTGTCAAAGGTCTAACGTCGAAAGTCGGTTCAATTGTGGAAATTTTCTGCATCAAGCGTACTAAACTCTCGAAGGACGGGATTGTTTTTGTATTCTCTTTGCAACAACAATGCGCCAATCCACATTTGAAATCGCAAAAGGTATTTTTTTAGCGAATAAGGCTTGGGAAAATTCTTGTTCATAATCGCATTATAAACTGTTGGAAAGAAAAAGGAGCTCGATGAATTCAATTCACCAAGCTCCAACGTTTGACTTTCGACGTTCGACTACTTCTTCAAATATTCTTCCATCGCGGCGAGCAGTTTCTCAATGTCGGTCATCTGAATCTCGCCCATGTGCGCAATGCGGAAGGTCGTCTCCTTGATGGGACCGTAGCCGCCGGCAATGCGCATTTCGCGCTGTTTGAGGAAAGTGTTCAAGTCCGAGACGTTGATGCCGCGCTCGTTTTTGATGGTGGTGACCGTCTGCGAACGATAGCCCGGCGGCGCGTACATCGAGAGGTCGTGCGCCTCCGCCCATTCCTGCACGCGCTTTGCCATTGCGGAATGACGCGCGAAGCGGTTGTCGAGTCCCTCCGCAAGGATGCGGTCGAGTTGGAAGTCGAGGGCGTAGATGAGGGACATGGCGGGAGTCGCGGGGGAGGAATCCTTCAGGCGGTGCTTCTCCATGCGGACGAGGTCGAAGTACCAGCCGCGATTCTCGACGGTTTTGGCTTTTTCCATTGCGCGGTCGGAGACGGCGCCCAAGCCCAAGCCCGGCGGCAGGGCGAGGCATTTTTGTGAGGAGGTCAGCACCATGTCGAGCCCCCAAGCGTCCATTTCGATTTTCGCGCCGCCCAGCGATGAGACGGCATCCACGAGGATGAGCGTATCGGGGGAGACGGCTCGAACCGCCTCCGCAATTTCCTTCACAGGATTTTGCATCCCGGTGGAAGTTTCGTTGTGGACGACGGTCAGGGCTTCGAATCCGCCTTTTCGGACGGTATCTGCTATCCGTTCGGGAGAGGCGGGCGTGTCCCAGTCGAAGGTGAGTTTTTCGGCTTCCTTGCCGTTCGAAACGGCGACCTCGTACCAGCGGTCTGCAAAAGCGCCGTTGACCACCGAAAGCACGCGCCGCTGAACAAAGTTGCGGATGGCGGCTTCCTGCAAGCCAGTGCCGGAGGAGGCGGTGAGGAAGACGCGGTATTGGGTGTAGAAAACCTGCTGCGCCTTTTCGGCGGCGCGGCGGTAGATGGCTTCGAATTCCTTGCTGCGATGCGGCAGCATGGGCTTGGCTTGCGCCTGCAAGACTTCATCGGCGACATCCACCGGACCGGGAACAAACATGCGGGACATGATCACTCCATGTAGGGCGGCATCCATGCCGCCTTACGTTCTTATTTCAGGAAGAACGAAATGACGATCAGGACGACGATAAAGAAACCAGCCAGCGTGCCAATGCGGGTGAGGTCTTTCTTCACGTCCGAGTAATCGGGGTTGAACTCCGTGCGGCTCGATGCGGAAGACACACTGACGGTTGGGGTTCGTTTGTTATTCTTTGCCATTTTTTTACTCCTTAATTTTGCAACCGCGCAAAGACGACAATGCGCTGATTGTTGACAAGATATGGATAGCATGAGATCAAGGTTGCCGTGGGGCTGCCGGTGGGCGCCATCACCTCCACCGCCGTCGGCTCGACGATGACAGTGCGTTCCACCACATACACGTACTGCCGCTGTTGGGTGTAGATGATGATTTGGTCGCCTGGCGCCAGCCGGTCGAGGTGACGGAAGATCTCGCCATAGACATCATTATGCGCCGAGAGCACCACGTTGCCGTTCTGCCCCGGGTTCGCCGAGCCGATGTTCTGCCCCACGCCCTTCTTCAACTGCTCCCAGCCGTCGCCCTGCACAATCGGCGCATCCACGTTGATGGCGGGGATTTGAATGCGGATCGCCTGGTCGGGCGCGGGCGTGGGGATGGGCAGGTTCGCCAGCGACTGCACCATCGGGCGCAAATGCTCTGGGATTTCGGCGTCGTTGGGGCGGGTGTTGCCGAAGGCATCGGGCGGCGTATGTCCCGAAGGCAGCACCACCGCCATGACCAGCGGGGTGGGGGTGAACGTCTCCTGAATGAGGGCGGAGGCAACCTCTTCGTTCAACTCGCGCAGGATGCCCAAACCGCTGATGAGGACGCCCACCAGACCCATCACTGCCAGGACTTCCACCGCCAAGAGGAGCCGGTCAAAGACCCGGCGGCGCGTCGAAACCTGGACTGGAGGCTGGTCGCTGGAACCCTCGAGCGTATCCACCACCGGAGCAATGGGCTCAGGTTCCACGTCCACCACGCGCCCGGTCCGTTTGAAGTGTTCCAGGCGTTCGCGCCGTGCGCCGCGCCGTTTTTCGATCAGCAGGCGGCGCAGTTCTTCCACAGAAAGTTCTTCGGGGGCTTTTCGTCTTGGCATGGCGAGGGGATTATACCGCTGTTGCCCGCCTCACCGTTTCCCATTCAGCGTCTAGCCATGCAGCACTTTCAAGATAAACTCGGCAGTCCGCTTTCCAGACGTGCCGTCGGTGAAGGTGATTTCGTCTTCGATGAATTTGCGGCGTTCAGCGGAGTCAATGGTTCGGTCTTTGAGATAGAGGTTCAAAGCCTCGCGCAGTTCCGCCTCGGTTGCCGCCACGCGTCCCGCCTTGGCATCGCGGAAGCGTTTGTGGGTGGGCCAATCGCCGATTTCCTTCAGCGAGAGCGAGAATTTCCTCGGGTGATTCCAGCCGTTGGGCGAATCAATCACTGCCGCGACGATGGGCGTGTCATGCACGGCGGCTTCGACGACCATCGTGGAATAGACCGTGACGAACACATCCGAATACGCGAGCATGGAGGCTTTCTCGTCCATGTCCTCGCCGCCGTAGTAGCCGAGCGAGCCGCCCAGCGGCTTGGGCTGCACAACGTGGACATGCGGATACTTCTTCTCCAAGTCGAAGACGCGGGCGCGTTCTTCGGCGAAGATTTTCGGCTTGTCCTGAAAATGACTCGGATGCAGGCGGATCAACAACTGCGAAGGCTCCGCCAGCGAATCGGACGAAACCAGTTTCGCCAGCGCTTCGATGTTCGGATAGTTCGGCGCAAAATGAACGAAACTGCTGGCATACGAAATCAACTTGCGGTTTGAGTCGAGGTTGTGCAATTTGAAATACTCTTCGCGCGGCATGAGCCACTGTTTGCGGAAGTAACCGTCATACGAGGGGATGCCCCCGATGTGGACATGCGCCGGGTCCCAGTCTGAGCCGAGAACGAGTTCATCCTTTTGCAATTGCGACCAGCACGTCGCCCATTGTACGTCGGCGCCGGAGATGTTGTAGGAGGAGGAATTGTCCCAGCCGACGATGACGGTCATGTTGGGGATGCCGCGGCGGGCGGATTCGCGCAAGAGGTAGCGGTCCATGCGCCAGCCGGGAGTCGAGGTGATGACCAAATCGGGTTGGTATTTGTCGAAGAGGTCGGTATAGATTCCGGGGTCGGGGGTGAAGCGGTTTTGCATCCGCACGAGGAGTTTGCGCGCCCAGCGAAAATTCCGCAAGAGAAGAATCATCAACGCGGAGGGAATCCAAATCCCCAAGCGGAACTTCCACGAGTTTTCCGCCCACACTTCCCAGATGTGGCTGTCCATGGCTTCGGTGTTGATGCGGTTGGATCCACCTACGCGTCGCAGGTAGGCGAGTAGCCATTGCAGGCGGGGGGCGACTTTGCGGGCGTAGTCGTTTGCCTGTTTGAGCCGCAGTCCTTCGAAGGTGAGACCGGGCTGCGGAAAGCGCGAGGCGAGTTGCGAGGCGAGGGCGTCATCGGTGAGGAGGATAACTTCGACGCCCGCGTTGAGCAGCGTCGGGATGACGTCGCTTTGCAGGAAGTAGATGATTGCCATGCCGTGATCGGCGGAGATGAAGATTTTTTTAGTCATAGAGTCGGATCGTCAAAAGTGAAAGTGTAGCAAGACATAGCCTATTGTATCTCGACATTTCACTCCGCTGGAGGTGAACAGATGTTTGTGAGCGTTTTGCAGAACCATAAAAATAGTCTAGCGACCTGACAGTTTCAAATGGGACGCTGAAAGACGCAGATAAACGCAGAAAAAACAACTTAAATCACTCACCTTACGCGGTAGCGCGAGATTTATCTCGCGTTTTCAGGCGACATAAATATCGCACTACGAATAAACTGTGTAGCATCAGTTAAATCAGCGTTCATCTGCGTTCTAAAACAAAAGTGCCGGCTGGCTAGAAAATAATTTACGGGAGGAAGCATTCACACTCCAATTACGGGATGTTATACTGCCCGCAAATTTGAATAGCCTGCAGGGCGTTCAGTGTCCAATTTTCATCAAAGGAGAAATGCATGACGATTACACTGTCCATACTTCCTTACATCGGCTTCCTCGTACTGAGCCTGGGCGTGTTGACTTTTCTGCTGGGAATTCGTTTCATCCCCAATAACCGTATTGGGTTGGTGGAGAAACGATTCAGCGGGCGCGGCTCGGTCAAGTCGGGGCTGATTGCCCTGAACGGGGAGGCAGGGTATCAACCGCGCGTTCTGCGCGGCGGCATACACTGGCTGATGCCGATTCAATACATCATCCACAAAGCGCCGCTGGTGACAATTACGCAGGGCAAGATCGGATATGTGTTTGCCCGCGATGGCAAACCGCTGGAACCCGGTCAAGTGCTGGCATCCAACGTGACTGCCAACGACTTCCAGGATGTGGAGGCGTTTCTCAAGAATGGCGGTCAGCGCGGACCTCAGAGATTGATCCTGCGCGAAGGAACGTATGCCATCAATTTGCTGCAATTCATCGTCATCACCGAGGGACGCGTCTATTCTCTGCCGCTCAACCGCGAGGAGGCTGTCATCATCCAAAACATGGCGCAGTCCATCGCCGAGCGCAATGGCTTCACACCCGTCGTTATCAAGGACACGGATGACCTTGTTGGCATTGTGACCGTCCACGATGGACCGTCGCTCAAGCAGGGCGAAATCATCGCTCCCATCGTCGGGGACGACCCAAACCAGCCCGAGACGTATCACAACAAATTCCAAAACCCCGACCGCTTCCTGGCGGCGGGCGGATTCCGCGGACGACAATTGCAAGTTCTCGTGGAAGGCACATATTACATCAACCGTCTCTTCGCCACGGTGGAGATGATTCCGAAGACCACCATTGAGGTTGGATATGTGGGTGTGGTGGTCTCCTATACCGGTGAGATGGGCGTTGATCTTTCTGGCAAGGAATACCGTCATGGCGAACTGGTGGAGAAGGGCAAACGCGGCGTATGGAACGAGGCGCTCCTGCCGGGCAAATACGCGTTCAACACGTACGCGGGCAAGGTTATCCTTGTCCCGACCACGAACATCATCTTGAAGTGGATTCGCAACGAGACGGGCGCCCATCGTTACGATGAAAACCTGACCGAAGTTTCGCTCATCACGAAAGACGCGTTCGAACCGTCTCTGCCGCTTTCGGTTGTCGTCCACATTGACTATCAGAAGGCGCCGCTCGTCATTCAACGCTTTGGCGATATCAAGAAACTCGTTGAACAGACGTTGGATCCGATGGTGGCTGCGTACTTCAAGAACGTCGGTCAGACGCGAACGTTGATTCAACTCTTGCAGGAACGCAGTCTGATTCAGCAGGTTGCCAGTCAGGAGATGAAGGAGAAGTTTGCGCACTACAACCTCGAACTGGAAGAAGTGCTGATCGGTACGCCTTCCTCGCCTGCGGATGATCAACAAATCGAATCCATCCTGACCCAGTTGCGGTTGCGTCAGATCGCAATGGAGCAAGTAGAGACGTATGGACGCCAACAACAAGCCGCCGTCAAGGAACGCGAACTGCGCGAGGCTGAGGCACGCGCCGCCATGCAAACGAAGATGACCGAAGCAGAGTTGAATATCAACATCCAAAGCGATCAGGGAAAAGCCGAATACCAGAAATCCATTCAACAGGCTGCGCAGATCCGTGCGCTGGCAGAAGCGGAAGCCGAAAAGACCGCCCGCATCGGTATCGCGCAGGCGCTGGCAATCGAGGAACAGGTACGCGCCTACGGCGGTCCGCAATTCCAGGTGACGCAGCAAGTGCTTCAGCGCTTTGCGGATGCCATTCAACAAGCGGGTGTGGATGTGGTGCCGCGCGTCCTCATCAAAGGCGGCGCTGATGGTGACACAGGCACGGGCAGTGTGATTGAGGCGCTGATGGCAATGCTTCTTTCCGAGAAACTTGGCGCGTCGGTCACCGATCAGGGAGAACGTTCGCCTGAAATAGAGGCATTGCGAAAACAGATTCGTGAGAGTATGGCGAAGCCATCTACCGAGACACAAAAACCCGCAAACAAAAAAGTAGAGTGATCGGGTAACACAAAACGAACCTCCTGCGAATATGCCAGGAGGTTCGTTTTAGGTGGCGTGGCGATTACGAATAATACCAACTGAAAATCTTGTTATACACCGCCAGCAATATCTTCTTCACGGGCGGCAGTTCCAACAAACGCTTCCCAACCCCTTCTTTCCTCTTTCCTCTTTCTTTTTGCTTCCCCAGTTCCCCCCTCAAATACCCCAGCGTGTTGGACATGTTCATCGCCAGCGGGTCGGAGACCATCAGGCGCAGCAAGCCCGCGTCGTTCATGCGCTGATCCAACTGGCGGACTTGTCCCATCGGCTTGTCCATGTCGAAGGGCAGGAAGCGCTGGAGGGTGGATTTGTAGGCGGTGAATTGCCAGTGCGAGGCGCCTGCGTAGGCGACGATTGGTTTCGCCTCGGTCTCGGTACGGCGGCGGTCGAGTAGCGTTCTTTGCGTATCGAGACCGCCGCCTACTCGACCATCGGCTGATGGATCATAAGTTATTTTCCAGTCTCTGGTCTCCGCATAGACTTTCTTGTTCTCTTCTTCAGTTTGTCCGAGTGAGAGATTGAATTCGAGGAAGGTCTCCCAGGGGATGAACTGACCCTCTTCGAGCGTTGCGTTTTTCCGCGCCCAATCGAGCGTGGCGGAGTAGAACTCAGGCGGCGTGCGGAAGGGACGCGCCGTCACCATGCCGACGTTCGGAAAGGCTTCGAGAATTTCCACAGAGCGCGCCAGCCAACCCGGAGAGAACAACACGTCGCTATCAGTGTAGGCGATGATTTCGCCCGGCGCGCCGCCGAAGATGACGTTCCACGCGCCGCCCTTGCCGACGTTCTTTTCGGAGAGAATCAGATACTGGATGCGCCCCTCCTCTTTTTCTTTGACGAGAAAATCGCGCACCTCGGCGCACGAGCCGTTGTCGAAGACCATCAGGTCAAAGGGCAGACCCGCATCTTTCCTCATGGATTCCAGGCAGACCTTCAGCACGTCCAGCGTCTCGGCGTAGAAGCCGCTCAGGAAGGGGATGTAGTTGAGCAGCGCGGCAGTGATACGCTGCGGCTTGGCAACGGTTTTGACGAACTTGGCGGGGTTTTGACCTTTTCTCATCTCGGGTTCAGGTTCCAGTTTTCAGGTTTCAAGTCCGCACAGTATACATCCCGTTTCGTGAATTCTGCAACTTTTTTACACCTGCCGCATCCAAAAGATGGTTATCAAAGAATACTTTCTGACAAGGAGCATCAGATTTCACATGGAAATGATCATTGACTTCCCCGGCGGCTCGCGCGTGGACGCTCATTTTGGCGGCTTCACCGTCCCCACCGACCAGCCCCCCGCTGCCAGCGCCCCCACGCCCTTTGCCGTCTTCCTCTCTTCGATTGGAACTTGTGCGGGCATCTACGTCCTCGGCTTTTGCCGTCAGCGCGGCATTCCCACCGACGGCATCCGCATCATTCAGCGCATTCACAGCAACCCCTTCACCGGCATGGTGAGCAAAATTGACCTGGACATTCAGGTCCCCTCCAATTTCCCGGATAAGTACCGCGATTCGCTCATCCGTGCGGCGGACTTGTGCGCGGTAAAGAAACACCTTGAAACCCCGCCCACTTTCGAAATCACAACCACCAAAATTGAGATGGCATAACTCAAAGCCTCTCCACCTATTACAGGCAGATAAGGAATAAAAAATGGAAAGAGTTCTCAACGACCAAATCGTCAAGCAAATCAACGACGTGTTCGCCGGCTTGCAGGAACCCGTGCAAGTGCTGTATTTCGGCTCGAAGGATAACTGCGATTACTGTAACGAGACCCGCCAACTGCTCGAAGAAGTGAGCGCCCTGAGCGACAAAATCGAGTTGAGCGTGTACGACGTGCAGGAAAACGCCGACGTGGCGAAGCAGTTCAACGTCGCGTATGCGCCGGGGATCGTCATCGCCGCCAAAGACAACGCCGAAGTGACCAACCTCGGCATCCAGTTCTCCGGCATCCCCTCCGGTCACGAGTTCAGCACCCTCATCAACGACATCATCATCGTTTCCAAACGGGACTCGGGACTGGACCCCAAAACCCGCGAATATCTCAAAAACCTCGACAAGCCTCTGCACTTGCAGGTGTTCGTCACACCCACCTGCCCCTACTGCCCGCGCGCGGTTCTGCTCGCCCACCAAATGGCGATGGAAAACCCGAAGATGATTCGCGCCGAAGGCGTGGAAGCGACTGAATTCCCCGAACTGGCAGACCGCTTCAACGTGCGCGGCGTGCCGCAAACCGTGATCAACTCCGGCGCAGGGATGGTCGTCGGCGCAGTTCCCGAACACAACCTGCTGGCGGAGATCCAGCGCGCGCTGCAAAACTAACGAACAACGTCCCGCAGGTTTCCTGCGAACGATGCACTTCCTCAAACAAACCTGCGGGACGTTATTATGAAACAAGACGGTGACATGACCAAGTCAACGAAGAAATATCGCCGCAAGCAAAAGAAGGCTTTTCCCATCGTTCCTGTGGCAGTGGGAGCGCTTCTGGTGGGGTTCGCTGTTCTGATGGTGGCTGCCCCCAAGGCACAGGTCAATGCGGGAGCGCAAAATTCGGTCGTACCGATGGCGGTCAATTTTGAAGCGCCGGAACTCGCTTTGCAAAATCTCACGGGCGAGACCGAGTCGCTGGCAGATTATCGCGGGCAAGTCGTCCTCGTCAACAACTGGGCAACGTGGTGTCCGCCCTGCAAAGCCGAGATGCCCACCCTGGTGGCGTATTACAACAAACACGCGGCAGATGGCTTCTCGATTATTGCCATCGAAGCGGGCGAGCCGGCAGAGACCGTTCGGCAATTTGTGAAAGATTATGGGATGAATTTCTCCGTCTGGCTTGATCCGGGCGGTGAGGCGTTAAAAGCCTTTCGCAACGGCACGCTCCCCAACTCCTACGTGATAGACCGCACAGGAATCGTCCGCCTGGCATGGACAGGCGAAATCAGCATGGAAATGCTCGAAAAGTATGTCACACCACTGATTGCAGAAGGCAATTAAACCAAGCCTACAACGTTTCGAGGTGCAAATGGCAGAAACAAAACCCCAACCCCGTGTTATCATTTTCACCACTCCCACCTGCTCTTTTTGCAACATGGCAAAAAAGTATTTCCGCGAAAAGGGCATCAAATTCAAGGACGTGGACGTAAGCCGCGACCCCGCCGCCGCGCGCGACATGGTGCGCCGCTCCGGTCAGCAGGGCGTGCCAGTCATTGACATCGGCGGAAAGATTGTGGTCGGCTTCGACCGCGTAAAAATCAACAAATATCTTGGTATCCAATAACCCGCCGCATAAGAGACGCTCTCTAGCGTCGAAACTTTATGTGTAACACCAACCTCTGGAGGTCAACATGTCGAAAAAAATCAATCTTCAACCCTTAGGCACACGCGTGCTGGTCAAACCGCTGGAACAGGAAAGCAAAACCGCTTCCGGTTTGCTCCTGCCCGAAACCGCCAAAGAAAAACCGCAGACGGGTCTTGTCGTGGCAGTGGGCGACGACGAAGACATCAAACTGAAGGTCAACGACAAGGTGTTGTTCGCCAAATACAGCGGCACCGAGTTCAAACTGGACGGCACGGAATATCTCCTGCTCGAAGCCAACGACGTGCTGGCGAAATTCCTGAATTAACGTCAGTTCGGGATTTCTTTACCGTACACAAAAACCCTAAAGGTCTGCTTTCCCGTCGTGAATTTGAGAATTTCCAAAAAGACCTTTAGGGTTTTTTCGCGAGAGAAATGTACGGTAGAGAGTTCGGGATGCTCTGTTGCAAGCATAAGATAGGCATGGTAAATCGCTCTGTTGCAAGGATTTTCCCGAGCGTACTCGGCGGTCTCTACCGCCGGGTTTGCGCAAGAGAGCGCAAACTACGCAGATTTTTTTGATGATTGCAACAGAGCAAGTTCGGGATAAGGACTTTCTCACCGTAGAGACGCAGAGAACGCTGAGAAAACCTCAAGAAATTTCTGCGAACTCAGCGTCTTTGCGGTAAATTTTCGGACGCGAGCGTTTATCCCGAATGGAGGTCAAATACCCATTTGAGGCACCGCAGAGATTCTTTATTTCTTCGTGTCCTTCGTGGCTAACCGCCTGAGGAGGGCAACTTCCTCACTAAAAATCCGAAGTCAAGGCTTCGGATTTTTTTGTTTCCCCAAATCAGGTATCATCAAAGTGTAATTGGCGGTCTCTACTGCCAGATTGCACACGTTTTTTTGTAATGCGTTGATCAACCACCCAAAAAGAAGGACAACCCATGGAAACAATTCTCCTCATCATCCTCATCGGTCTGGCGGGCGGCGTGGCGGTAGGGCTGCAAAGCCCGATGGCGAGTCTTCTCACCCAAAAATTGGGGCTTTTCGAAAGCGTCTTCATCATCCATCTTGGCGGGGCGGCGGCGGCATTGATTCCCCTGCTGATGCACGGCGGCGGGAAGTTGAGTCAGTGGCGGAGCGTGCCGTGGTACACGCTCGGCGCGGGGGTCTTTGGGCTGGTGGTCATTGCGGCAATCAGTTACACAATCCCACGCGCGGGCGTGGCGGCGGCAATCACCACCGTTGTAGCCGGGCAAATTCTGACGGGCATGGTGATTGATCACTTCGGGCTGTTGGCATCCGTCATTCGTCCTTTCGATGTCACCCGCGCCGTCGGTCTGGGAATCGTCCTCTTTGGAGTCTGGCTGACGGTACGCTGAGTTTCACGCTTATAATCGCCCTGGAGGTGTCGCATGATGAACAACCGTCAACTGGCAGACACGTTCACCCTCATCGCCAATTTACTGGAGATCAAGGGCGAGATCATTTATAAAACGCTGGCATACCGCAAGGCGGCAGAAAGCCTGCTGAGCCTGGGGCGTGAAGCCGCCGAATATTGGAAGGAGGGCAAACTCGAAGACATCCCCGGCGTGGGCAAAGCCATCGCCGAAAAGATAGACGAACTACTGCGCACCGGCAAACTCGAATTTTTGGAAAAACTCAAGCAGGAGGTGCCGGAGGAACTCGCCTCCTGGCTTGCCGTGCCGGGACTGGGACCTAAGAAGATTGCTTTGATATGGAAGACCCTCGGCATCACGGCTCTTTCGGACCTCGAAACTGCTGCCAAAGAAGGGAAACTTCGCAGCCTCCCCGGCATGGGCGCCAAGTCCGAGAGCGCCATTCTCGAAGGGATTGCCTCCCTCGCCCGCAGGTCGGGGCGGATTCCACTTGGGAGAGCATATCCGCTGGCGCAGGAAATCGTGAGAACCCTCAAAGGGGTGAAGGGAGTCGTCGCTGCAGAACCCGCTGGCAGTTTAAGAAGGATGCGTTCCACCGTCGGCGATTTGGATATTCTCGTCGCCGCAAAGGATTCCGTGCCAGTGATGGAAGCGGTCGTCAATCTGCCCGGCGTCAGCCGCGTGCTGGGAAAGGGCGAAACGAAAGTCTCCATCGAATTTGCGGACGGCATCCGTGCGCAGGTGTGGGTGCATCCGCCACAGCGCTTTGGCACGGCGCTGCAATATGCCACCGGCTCGAAAGACCATAATGTGCAGTTGCGTCAACTCGCGCTCGAAAAGGGGCTATCGTTGTCGGAACACTCGTTTACAAAGGTCAAGGGCGGAAAGGAAATTCTGTGCGCCACCGAAGAGGAAGTGTATGCAACGCTGGGCTTGCCGTGGATTCCGCCCGAACTGCGCGAAGACCGCGGCGAGGTGCAGGCGGCGAAGGCGAACAAACTGCCGAAGTTGATCGAGGTCAAAGACATCAAAGCCGATTTGCAGGTGCATTCCACGTGGAGCGACGGAAAACTTTCGATGCTGGAGATGGCGCGCGCTGCGGCAAAACGGGGCATCAAAGTCATTGCCTTTACCGACCATTCCGTGAGTCTCGGCGTCACGGGCGGGTTGAGCATCGAACGGCACGAACAGCAAGCCGCGGAAATCAAAGCGATTCAAAAGCAGCTCGGCGATGAGATTTTGATTCTGCATGCCAGCGAAGTGGAAATCAAAGCCGACGGCTCACTCGATTATCCCGACGAATTCCTCGCCAGCCTCGACCTGGTGTTGGCTTCGATGCACACCTCGCTCAGACAGCCGCGCGAAAAGGTGACCGAACGCATGCTCAACGCCATCCGCAACCCGCACGTGGACATCATCGGTCATCCTACGGGACGACTGATTCCCGACCGCGAAGGCGCAGATTTGGACATGGACGCGGTTCTCAACGCCGCGGCAGAGAGCGGCGTCGCGCTGGAGATCAACGCGCATCCCTCCCGCCTCGACCTGGACGATATGTATGCCCGCCGCGCCAAAGAGTTGGGCATCCCCCTCAGCATCAACACCGACGCGCACTCCGAAGGCGATTTCGACATGCTCTTCTACGGCGTCGCCATTGCACGCCGCGCCTGGCTGACAAAGAACGATGTCATCAATGCCTGGTCAACAGAGAAGTTGTTGAAGTGGCTGAAGAACAGAGGAAAATAACCATGAAAAACCCTTTCGGTGACCAGCCGCTGCCCGGCTCGTATCACAACCTCACGGAACGCATTCATAAAAAAGCGTCGGCGGCTGTCGGCGAGCAGGTCTTCGAGATGATGCTGAAGGCATGTGAAAGCGCCCTGGATGAGGAAAACGTCATCCTGTCCCGTCTGGAACGGAAGCGCCTGTTCTCCGAGGTTGTGAAAAGAATGATGGCAGATATGAGCAGGAGACTCGAACATTCTTGAGAGACAACAGGTTTTCCAGCTGGGGCGGTGTTTTATCTCTCTCAGAACGGGTGAAGTTCAAAGGCAGGTTGTGTATGGCGTCACCAGTGGGGAAGCGCCGTGTCATGGCATAAGTGCGCCGGGGGATATGCAACATTCGATGCCGCTGTGCGTATGAATTGATGGAACAAAAAAGGAAATTATGCGTCATGAAAATGACCCTTGCAGTTTTGAAATCATCATTTGCGCGCAGAAAAAAACAGTACTGTTAGGGGATACATCGCACTGCATAAAACGAGGTTAATAGAATCATCAAAAGAAAGGAGGCGCCCTATGTTCGTCGTTGCTGTCGTAGTCTGCTTGCTCGTGTTCGCTGTCATTGCCGGCGCGGACCTGCTCGTCTCGAACCTCAATTCGGACGAGTTGAGCAGCATGGGTGTCGAGAAGAAGCCATGAGCGAGGACACCCACATTCCCTAGCCCGATGCTGTGGTTGAGCAGCGTCGGGCATTTTTTATTTTGGGAGGGAAAGACAGCGGGGAGAAACGGCGGTTCGAGCAGAATCAACCGTCGGTTGAGAAAGAAGCGGACGGTCTGCAAGGTATAATAAAGAAAAATTTCACAGGAACTCTCATGGACTTTTCCCTTTCTCCCGAACACGAAATGACCCGCAAGATGGTGCGCGACTTCGTCCAAAAGGAAATCGCGCCGGTTATCAAGGAATACGACCGCAAACAGGAACCCATCCCCTTTATGCTCAAACGCATGGGCGAATTGGGAATCCTGGGTCTGCCTTTTCCAGTCCGTTATGGCGGGCAGGGCATGGATTACCTCGCTTGGGGGCTGGCGTGCGAAGAACTCGAAGCGGTGGATACCTCTCTGCGGGTGGTCATGTCGGTGCATACGGGCTTGTGCGCGATGAGCGTCTTTCAATGGGGGACGGAGGAGCAAAAGCGGAAATTCCTCGTGCCGCTGGCAAAAGGGGAGAAGATTGGGTGCGGCGCATTTACCGAGCCGGGCATGGGGTCGGATGTGGCGGCGATGCGGACTTCGGCAAAACGGGACGGCGACTTCTACATCCTGAACGGCGAAAAGATGTGGATTTCGCTCGCCTCCAAAGCGGACCTGGCGCTGGTGACCGCCAAAACGGATTTATCCTCCCCGAAGCCTTCTTCTGCTCTCTCCTCCTTCATCGTTGACTTGCACAGCGCGGGGGTGAAACGCGGCGACCTTCACGGCAAACTCGGCGTGCGAGCGGGTTCGACCGGCTGGATTTCGTTCACGGATGTGCGGGTGCCTGTTGAAAACCGCCTGGGCGAGGAGGGTGAGGGGTTCAAAATTACCATGTCTGCCTTCGATCATGGGCGTTACACTGTGGCTTCGGGCGCGGCGGGTATCATCCGCGCCTGCCTGGAAGCCAGCGTGAAGTATGCCAAGACGCGCACCACCTTTGGCAAGCCCATCGCGGAGCATCAGTTGATTCAGGAAAAAATCGCCAAAATGTCGCAGGATTATGAGATTGCGCGCCTGTTGTATTATCAGGCAGGGTGGCTGAAAAATCAGGGCAAACGCTGTACGCGGGAGACCTCTTTTGCGAAGAAATTCGCCACCGAAGCCTCTTTCAGCGCCGCAAACGAAGCCATCCAAATCCACGGCGCATACGGCTACAGTGACGAATATGATGTGGAGCGCTATCTGCGCAACGCGCGCGGCGCGATGATTTACGAAGGTTCCAGTGAAATCCAAACCTTGATTCAAGCGGGCTATGCCCTCGGCGAGCGGATGGACAAGCCCCTGCGCTGTGAGGCGCCCGCCTATGATGCCGAGTTCTGGCAGGGAGAGCCGTGATGGACATCCAGCCTCTTCATACGAAAATCGAGAAGACCATCCAAACCTCTTACGGCACGGTGGTCATGGAGCATTATTCCGGGTTCCCACGGGGCGAATCCAACATTTATTGTGTTGCTCCGAGCGGGAAGATACTGTGGTTTGCCGAAAAACCCGACCCCTACACGCTCTACTCGCGCTTGCGCTTCAACGAAGACGGCTGGACGCTTTCCACCTACACCATCCACGGTCACGCCTGCGACCTGGACATGGAAACCGGCAAAATCCTCAGCAAGACCAGCATTCAATGAACGCATTGGCGTTGCGCCGGGTGAGTACGGAGAGCGGCGCAGCCTTGTGGTGAAGTGATGCAAAGCCTCCGCCGTCTATTTCTCCTGAAAAAATCCAGCCAGATTGCAATCAGCGTTCTGTTGGGCATTTACGTTATTGCGGGGATTCAGACGCATTTGATCTTCAGAAATACAAACCCTGAGTATGATTTCACCTTTTACGAAACGGCGCTCCAAAAAGCCCTGTCAGGTTCCGATCCCTATGACGTGCGCGAAATTGGTCCCGCTTATCTCTACCCGCCGCCTGCGCTTTTTATAGTGGAAGCGCTCGACCTCCTGCGTGAGCCTCTCGTCAGAAGATTGCTTTTTACGGCGGTGAATGTTGTGATTCTGCTGTTGATTGTCCTTGGGGTGGGAGCATATTTCGGCTATTCGGCGCGGGCGATTTGGTTCTGGTTTCCGCTGGCGTTTTTCTATGCTCCGGCGCTCCAGACTCTGGAATTGGGGCAGATCAATCTTGTGACCGCATTGGGGATTCTTCTGTTTTTTATCTCAAAGAGTCCGATTCTCTCGGCGGTCGGTTTGACGCTGGGGATGGTGACCAAAGTCACGCCGGCGGTATTTCTGGTGTACAGCCTTGTGAAAAGGGATATCAAGACCATCCTGCTTTCATTGATTATTCTGACGCTGGCTGTGGCGGCGAGCATAGGACGGTACGGCTTGCAGCCGCATCTGACGTACGTCGAGGTCTTCACACAACTTTTGAATACGTTTCCCATTTCACAGAATTCCCAGTCCTTTGTTTCCAAGGTGTGGGTGAATTTTTCGCCGGACATGCCGCCGATTCTCCTCCAAAGAATTTACATGCTGTATTTGGGAAGCCTTGTCCTTGCAAGCAGTCTCCTCTCTGCCAGGTCGCGCGACGCCGTGCCGATGTTTGTGACGCTTGGCTTGGCAGCCGCCGTTTCGCCAAACGTGATGTGGTACCACCATTACGTTTTTCTGCTCATGCCCTTGTTCGTTTGGATGGGATGGCGGAAAATGGAGCAGACGGTGGTCTTATGGGTTATCATCGGATTGTTGATGGTTCAGATGGATTATTATTTCCTCACCACCGGTTTTCTCATTCATCTCTTCGTTCAAGGTTCGATCCTGTGGGTTCTCCTTCAGCAGTACGAACAACTGCGCGGATCCCCCTTGCGGCTGACAAGACCTTCCCTTGAAAACCACCTCCAATCATGAACGAACCTTCTCTCGGCTTTGTCATTCTCTTTCTGTTATTCAGCGCCTTGTTCTTTTCGAACACCTACCGGCTGTGGTTCAAAACGGACGAGTATTACCAGTCCCTGTATGACAGCCTTACCCGTGAACCGTCCATTTACCCTTTTAGGGACTTTTTCCTCAAGCGGCTGGAGAACAAACGGCGATGGGTGTTTTGGCAGAAAATTTTCAGCCTGTTGGGAACGGCGGCGGTTCTGGCGGTGGATGCGTTGGTGGTGATGGCATGGCTGAATAGTTGATGAATAATCTCGCCCAGCGTACGTTCGCCAGCGCAGCACAGACGGCAGAGACCGCCAGGTACGCGCTTTCGTGAAGTGCTGATAATGACTTTTAGGTCAAAACAGTGGAATTATTCCACTTCACAAAGCGTCGAAAACCAAAGAAAATTAGCATAACAGGCTGAGAAGCAAGATTTGTTTGTCCGGAATCTTATATCCTCAAGGAGGTCGCTTTGAAAATCATCGCGTGTATCAAACAAGTCCCGGACTCGGAAGCGAAAGTGCGCGCCGAGGGCGGGCAAGTGACGTGGGGGGACGCGCCGCTGGTCATCAACCCGTTCGACGAGTACGCCGTCGAAGGCGCGCTGCAGCAGAAGGAAGCGCACGGGGGAACGGTCACGGCGCTGTGCATCGGACCTGAATCCGCCAAGGAGGCGCTCAAGCATGCCCTCGCCATGGGCGCGGACGAAGCTGTGCTCGTTTCGGGCTCTGCGTTGAATGAGATTGACTCGGTCGGCGCGGCGCGGGTGCTTGCCGCAGCAATTCAAAAAATCGGCGGCGCAGACATGGTCGTCTTTGGGCGGCAGACGCTCGATAACGGTTCCGGTCTCACCACCGCGCAGACGGCGAGAGTCCTCGGGTGGCCCCTGCTTGGGTTGGCGGGGCAGATCAAGGTCCAGGATGGAAGCGTCACCATTGAACGAGTAATCGAGGAAGGCAGAGTCACCGTCAGCGCGAAGATGCCCGTCGTGTTGAGCGTTGTCCAGAGCATTGGCGAGCCGCGTTATCCGTCGTTCATGGGCATTCGCAAAGCCTCGAAGGCAAACATCCCCGTCTGGTCGCTGGCAGACTTGGGCATGAGCGCGCCCGCCCCCGTCGTGAAGCGCATCGAGTTGATGAACCCGCCTGTCAACGAAACCAAGATTGAAATGATTACCGGTGAAACGCCTGAAGAAATCGCCAAAACGCTTGTGGACAAAATCATCGCGGAGAAGGTGCTATGAAAACCTTTGTTTATGTTGACCATTTCAAGGGTGAGATTCAACCCGCCTCATGGGAGGCGATTGGGCTGGGCAAGACGCTTGGCTCGGTGAGCGCGGTGGTGTTCGGTTCGAGCGTGGATGCGGTGGCGAAGGCGGCGTTCGAATATGGCGCCGACGAGGTCTTCGTGGCAGACGACCCGGCGCTGGAGGACTTCCGCGCCGAGCCGTATGCCTCCACCCTTTCGGCGCTCGCCTCGGCTCAGACCCCGGACCTGATTCTGTTTCCCATCAGCGCCCGCACCCGTGAACTTGCCGCCATGAGCGCGGTGGATTTGAACACCGGCGTATTGACCGACATCTTTGCGCTGGAGGTGGTGGACGGCGCGCTGGTGGCGACGCGCCCCATCTACGAAGGCAAGGTGCTGGAGAAAGCAGTCTGCTCTGCCAAGCCTGTGATGGCGAGCATCCGCCCGCGCTTCTTCCCCAAGCCGCCGCGGGATGCGAATCGCTCCGGGACGCCGATCAAGGTCGAGGTCAAGGGCGAGGCGCTGACGACTGTGGAAGGCTATTCCGCCTCCGAAAGCGCGGTCAATTTGGGCGACGCGCCGGTCATCGTCTCGGGCGGGCGCGGCGTCTCGAACAATCCGTCGCTTGTTCCGCCGGCCGGCATGGATGAAAAGCAAGCCGAGATTTGGCGCGCCCAACAAGGGTTTGCTTTGCTCGGCGAACTCGCCGCCGTGCTTGGCGGCGCGGTGGGTGCCTCGCGCGCAGCGGTGGACGGCGGCTACATTCCCTACTCGCATCAAGTCGGGCAGACGGGCAAGGTGGTCACGCCGGATTTGTATATTGCCTGCGGCATTTCCGGTGCGATTCAGCATCTGGTGGGGATGCGCAACTCGAAGGTGGTCGTTGCCATCAACAAGGACCCCGATGCGCCCATCTTCACCCAAGCGCGTTACGGCGTGGTGGGCGACTTGTTCCAGATTGTCCCTGCGCTGACGGCGGAGTTCAAGAAGAGGCTGGGGAAGTAGTTGATAACTGGTAATTGGTAACTGGTAAGTGGTAAGTGGTAAGTGGAATAAAAGACCTCCTCGCGTAAGCAGTGGGGAGGTCTTTCATTAGACATTATCTCTCTACCGTACATTTCTCTCGTGAAAAACCCTAAAGGTCTTTTTGGAAATTCTCAAATTCACGAAGGGAAAGCAGACCTTTAGGGTTTCTGTGTACGGTAAAGAAGACATTATTTGAAATAACCGTCCTGAAGGTTTTCTCAAGCAAACCAAAGGGCAAAACATCAACCTTCGGGACGTTTGTTTATAGCGTGAACAGGATGATTGCCAAAAACGCAAAAGCAATGCCGAGATTTTGTATCGGCAGGGTGCGTTCTTTGAGGAAGACCCGCGCCAAAATGACGGTGGCGGCGGGATAAAGCGCGCCCAACACGGCGGCGACGTCAATGCGGCCCGTGTGAGAAGAAAGCACGTAAAAGCCGTTGCCGGCAATATCTATCAAACCGTTGAAGATGCATAGCGTCCACGTCTCGCGCGGGGGCATGGGCGATTGACGCGTGAGAAGGGCAAACACGCCCAGGGCGGCAAAGCCGCTAAAACGCGCTGCGGTCAGGGTCCAGAAGAAGGCATGGAGGGTGGCTTGGTGGATGAGGAGAAAGTAAAAGCCAAAGAAAATGCCGGAGAGCAGAGGCAGGCGCAGGCTTGTAATGAGCCGCTGTGCTGAGCCTGTCGAAGCAGAAGTCGAAGTATCGAAGAGGGAGGCGCTCGTCCCGTTTGTTTGTGAGATCAGCCAGACGGCGAGGAAGGCGAGTCCAAATCCGACAAGCGTTTCAATGGAGGGGAGACCCAGCGTCAGCGAGCCGAAGATGACGGGGATGATGGCGGCAAAGAGAGCGGAGACGGGTGCGGCAATGGTCATCTGTCCCTCGGCAAGGGCGCGGTAGAGGAAGAGCAGTCCCGTCAGACCGGTCAGGCTGGCAAATGCGCTTATCAGCAGGTCGCGGGCGGGAGGAATGGGTTCGCGCAGGATGAGCGCCAGGAACAGGAAAGGGATGAAGCCTGCAATCTCTGCAAGATACAAAACGCGGAGGGGGCTGGTACGTTTGCTTGCCAGCCCGCCGATGAAATCTGCCGCACCCCACGATGCGGAAGAGAACAGTCCATAGAGGATGGGTAACAAGTTATGCGCCTTTTCGTCAGCGAGCGTTATCGTTTTCCTGCCGCGCGCGCCCTCTCCAACACCTTTTGCGCGTTTTTCAAAAGCGGCATATCAATCATTTTGCCGTCGAGCGCGTAGGCGCCCTTGCCCTCTTTTTGACTTATCTCGAACGATTCGACCACCCGTTTTGCATATTCGATGGCTTCATCGGATGGAGTGAACGCTTCCTGCACCACCGCAACCTGATTCGGGTGAATGACCTGTTTCCCGCTGAAGCCGAATCCTGCTCCCTGCTCCGCCTCGCGGCGCAGACCTTCGAGATCGCGGAAGTCAATGTACACCATGTCAATTGCCTGCAGGTCGTTTGCCGCGCACGCCGCAACGACTGCCTGGCGCGGGTATAACACCTCGGTCGCCTCTTTTGTGCGCCTCGCCCCGACCGATGCGGCGTAATCTTCCGCGCCGAAGATGATGGCGTCGAGGCGTTTATCTGCTTCGGCGATTTCCTTCAGGTTCAAGATGCCCTTTGCGGTTTCCACGCCAATCAGCAGACGGATGCCGCCGAGCGTCAGCCCATTCGAGAGTTCGTAGGACTCGATTTGTTCGCTAACCCATTTCACCTGTTCGGCGGTCTCGATTTTCGGCACGACGATGGAATCGGGTCTCGCCGCCAGTGCGGAGGCGAGGTCGTCCTTCTCAAACCCCGAGCCGATGCTGTTGATGCGAATGCAGCGTTCGGAATTGCCGAAGTCCAGTTCCTTCATTGCCTGGGCAATGACCGCCCGCGCTTCGACTTTTTTGCTGAGGGCGGTTCCGTCCTCCAGGTCCATGCAGATGCAGTCCACCCCGAGGGTGGCGGCTTTTTCAATCTTGCGCCGGTCGCTGCCGGGCATGTAGAGCAGTGCGCGTCGTGAGTGCATAGGGTCTCCTGGGTAAGTACACACGTGCAGACGTAAACAGGTACACAGGTACACACGTACACAGGTACACACGTAGACGCGTAAACGTTATCGCATTGTTTACCTGTTTACCTGTTTACCTGTGTACCTGTGTACCTGTATACCTGTATACCTGTTTACCTTTTCAAAAACATCGCCGTTCGTTCGAATTCGACCACAATCGTACCATCTGGTTTTTTGCCCCGGCATTTGATTCGCACGATGCCGGCGTTGGGTCGGGATTTCGATTCGCGTTTTTCGATAATCTCGCTTTCGGCGTAGATGGTGTCGCCGTGGAAGACGGGGTTGGGATGCACGACCTTGTCGTAGCCGAGATTTGCCACAATCGTGCCTTCGGTCAGGTCTGGGACGGTGAGCCCCACCACCAGCCCGAACGTGAAGACCCCGTTCACCAGCCGCTGACCGAATTCGGTCTTCGAGGCAAAGTCCTCGTTGAGGTGAAGCGGCTGGGTGTTCATCGTCAAGGCGGAGAAGAGGACATTGTCCATTTCTGTGACGGTGCGTCCGCCGTGTTGAAATTTCATCCCCACTTCGAGTTCGTCGAAATATTTGCCTGCCATAAAGACTCCTTCGTTGAACGTCAAATGTCGAAAGTCACAGGTCCGATGGTCAGACGTTCGACCATGATAAGAGTTTGCTCACGTTCAACGGTTTGTCCAACCTTGACTGATATGGACGAAACCCTGCCATCTATCGGCGATTGGATGCGAATTTCCATTTTCATGGCTTCGAGGATGATCAGCGTTTGACCTTTTGTGACCGTCTCGCCCTCGCTGACATTCACCGCGCGGATTTGCCCCGGCATGGGGGCGGTCAGTTCGCCGGCGGTGGGATGGTGACCGCTTCCGCTTCTGCGTGAGGCGGCTTGCTTCGTGAGGACAAAGGTCTGTCCGTTGACGGTGACCCAGCGTTTGGCGCTGTCGGAGGAGATGTAGGCAAGGACGCGTTTGCCGTCAATGAGCAACTCCAATTTGCCTTGCTCCGTATCCGCGCGCAGGATTTCGACCTCGACGGTCTTATCTCCCAGCGTGACGCGGTGAGATTTACCCGATGGGGCGGGAGACAGATCAACGAGGAAGGATTGAGAGTTGCAGCCGAAGGAAAGTTTCATCAGGAATTATCCGTATCCCAAAATGCGAATGACCGCCACCAGCCACATGCCGATTACAGCCAGGACAAGTTCCACGTCATGGCGCATCAACCCAGCCAGCACACTGACCCAGGAATGATAGGCAAGGTAGGGCGAGAGGAAAGGTGATGCCGCCATTGCCTGTTCTGCGCGGCGGTTGCGGATAGCGAGCAGCGTCAGGGCAAAACCGATGGGGAAAGCCCAGGGCCACAGGCTGGCGTTCCACGAGGAATGGAGCAAGTCATTTGACCTGCCGATGGAGGAGGGTCCGAATAGAGCGAGAGAGAGAATCGTTGCAAGCGCGGCAGGGGTAAAGACGCGCAGAAGCGATTTCCAGCCGCCGGCGCGCCATGTCTCGACCATCCAAAAAGGGATCATGGCAATGCCCATTTGAGGTTTCATCAACACAAAGAACAATCCGATTTGCGGCGGCAGGAAGAAACCCATCAGGACGAGCGCGTCCACGTTCAACATGCGCATTCCATAAACGACCGGCGGGGATAGAAGGAAGGCAATCAACGCTGTGCGGCTGGCTTTCAATTGTATCGCTGTCAGTGCATACAGAGCGAGGCTGGCGATAAAGTACAGGACGCCGCTGACCCGTTCCGAAAACAACGCCAGCGGCAGCAGCGGCAGCAGCGTCCAGGGGACATTGCGAAAGGTGGGCGCTGCTTCATAGGGGTTTTTGCCTGCGATGACGGCGCGCGCCGCCGGGTAATAGGTCTCGCGCCAATCAATACCTACGGATGTCCACAGGCTGTCGGCGCCAAAATAAAGGAGAATGAGGAGCAGCGCGCCGGCGGCGTATTGGTTGAATGCGTTTTTTTTCATCTTCAAGTTCTCGCCTGCTCAATTTCTGAAGCCGCTGGGATTTTTCCACGGGCTGTAAGGGTCATGTTCATTTCGATTTTCGATTTTAGATTGACGATTTACGATTGTGAAATCCGCGAGTGCGGCGGCAACGAGGGATTCAAAAGAGGGAGCGGCGGTTGGTTTCCAGTCGAAGGTGTTTTCCACCCAGCGCGTGGAGACTTTTCCGTTTGCGAAATCGGGGTGAGACAACACCGCCTGCATGAAATCCATGTTGGTGACGACACCATGCACGACGAATTCACGCAGTGCGGTTCGCATCTTTTGAATGGCGGTTTGGCGGTTCTCGGCATGGACAATCAACTTTGCCAGCAAGGGGTCATAGAAATGGGTCACCTCGTCGCCAGCGCGGAAACCCGAATCGACACGAATGCCGGGCCCGCGCGGTTCGATGTATTGCAGGAGGCGGCCGGTGCTGGGTAAAAATCCGTTGGCGGGGTCTTCGGCATAGACGCGGCACTCGATGACGTGTCCGCGCTGGGTGAGTTGTTCCTGCCGATAGGGGAAATGTTCGCCTGCGGCGATGCGGATTTGCCATTGAACGAGGTCGAGCCCCGTTGTGAGTTCGGTGATGGGGTGCTCCACTTGCAGGCGGGTGTTCATTTCTAGAAAGTAGAAGGTGGAGGAGGCGGGGTCGAAGATAAATTCAATCGTTCCGGCATTGAAATAATTTACAGCGCGGGCGGCTTTGACGGCGGACTCGCCCATTTGCGTTCGCAGCTCTGGCGTGAGCAAGGGAGAGGGGGTCTCTTCGATGATTTTTTGGTGGCGGCGCTGGACGGAACATTCGCGCTCGAAGAGATGCACGATGTGTCCGTGTTTGTCGCCGAAGATTTGAAATTCGATGTGATGCGCGTCCGGGATGTATTTTTCGATGAGCAGGCGGTCATCGCCGAAGGCGTGCAGCGCTTCGCGGCGCGCCGCCTGAATTTCCTCGGGCAGGTTAGCCGCTTCCCAAACGATGCGCATCCCTTTGCCGCCGCCGCCTGCCGAGGCTTTGACGAGAATCGGATAGCCGATTTCGTCGGCGGCTTTTTCAAACTCCGAAACGGACTCCAAGCCCTCGGCTCCGGGCACCGTCGGGACGCCTGCTTTTTTCATCCGAATCTTTGCCTCCGCTTTGTCGCCCATGGCGCGGATGGAGTCGGCGGAGGGACCGATAAAGGTCAGGTTGGCAGATTCGACTGCGGCGGCGAAAGAAGCGTTCTCCGAGAGGAAGCCATAGCCCGGGTGGATGGCGTCGGCTTGGGAGGAGAGCGCGGCGCGGATGAGGACATCCGCATTCAAATATGATTCCCTGGGCGATGCCGCGCCAATGTGAACCGCTTCATCGGCATATTGAACGTGAAGCGCGTTTTTGTCGGCATCGGAATAGACGGCGACGGTTTTGATGCCAAGTTCGCGGCAGGCGCGGATGATGCGGACGGCAATCTCGCCGCGGTTGGCAATGAGGATTTTGGAGAACATTGTCACATCCTGAACACACCAAAATTATTTTCCTCTAGCGGCGCATTTAGCACCACCGACAATGCCAACCCCAACACCTGACGCGTATCAACAGGGTCAATGACGCCATCATCCCACAAGCGCGCGGTGGAGTGATAGGGGTTGCCTTCGTTCTCGTATTTTTCCAGGATGGGGCGTTTGAATTCTTCGGCTTCGGTGGGGGTCATGGGAGGTTTGCCCTCGCGGGCGAGTTGCTCCTGTTTGATGGTGAGCAGGACGTTGGCGGCTTGTTCTCCGCCCATGACGGAGATGCGGGCATTGGGCCACATCCAGAGGAAGCGCGAGCCGTAGGCGCGTCCGCTCATGGCGTAGTTGCCCGCGCCGAACGAGCCGCCGATGATGACGGTCAGTTTGGGGACGCGGGTGGTGGCAACGGCATGGACCATCTTCGCGCCGTCCCTGGCGATGCCGCCGCTTTCGGCTTCGCGCCCGACCATGAAGCCGGTGATGTTTTGCAGGAAAAGGAGAGGGATGCCGCGCTGGTCGCATAATTCGATGAAGTGAGTCGCTTTGAGGGCAGACTGGCTGAACAGGACGCCGTTGTTGGCGATGATGCCGACGGGGTATCCGTGAATGCGCGCAAAACCGCAGACGATGGTCGTGCCGTAGCGGGCTTTGAACTCGCGGAATTTGCTGCCGTCCACGATTCGGGCGATGATTTCGCGCACGTCGTAGGTCTCGCGGAAGGTGGCGGGCAAAATACCGTAGATTTCTTCAGGGGGGTAGAGGGGTTCTTCGGGGGGAGCAACTTCGAGCGCGGAAAGAGCCGTTTGAACGTTTGAACGTTGCAGCGTTGAGACGATGCCGCGCAGTATCTCGATGGCATGTTCATCGTCCTCTGCAAAATGATCCGCCACGCCGGAGAGCCGTGTGTGGACATCCGCGCCGCCCAATTCCTCCGCGCTGACATCCTCGCCCGTCGCGGCTTTGACGAGCGGCGGTCCGCCGAGGAAGATGGTGCCGGTGCCTTTGACGATGACTGCCTCGTCGCTCATGGCAGGGACGTAGGCGCCGCCCGCCGTGCAGCTTCCCATCACTGCCGCGATTTGCGGAATCCCTTTGGCAGACATGCGCGCCTGGTTGTAGAAGATGCGTCCGAAGTGATTGGCATCGGGGAAGACTTCATCTTGCAGAGGCAGGAACGCTCCGCCCGAATCGACGAGATATAAACAGGGCAGGCGATTCTCCTCGGCGATTTGCTGGGCGCGCAGATGTTTTTTGACTGTCATGGGAAAGTACGTCCCGCCTTTGACGGTGGCGTCGTTGGCAACGATCATCACTTCGTGCCCGCTTACGCGCCCAATGCCGGTGACGATGCCTGCGCCCGGCGCTTCGAGGTCATACATGCCGAAGGCGGCGAGGGGAGAAAGTTCGAGAAACGGGGAGCCGGGGTCGAGCAGGCGCTCGATGCGGTCACGGACGAAGAGCTTGCCCTGTTCTTCGTGGCGTTTGCGATATTTTTCGCCGCCGCCTTTGCGCACCTCCGCAAGATGTTCGCGCAGGATGTGGGCAAGCGCGCGGTGGTGTTTTTGGTTGGCGAGGAATTGAGGAGAGGTGGGGGAGACGGAAGTTTCGAGGATGTCCATGATGGTAATTGGTAATTGGTGATTGGTTGGTGAGAGTCTAGCACATTCCCCCGGAAAACAAAACGGGAAAACATCGGTATGGCTTTCTCATTATCGCTCGACGGAGTCAATTTTTGTACACGGGGCGCACGGATGATACGGAATTCTCCGTGAAAAACGGAAGGAAATCCGTTCATTCCGCGAAGTCCGTGTACAAAGAAGGCTCGCATCCAAACTTTGAGAAAGCCATACAATTACGAAATTATCCCTTGACAGTCCAATTTGTTGATGATATAAGCGGCGAAATTCGCAAAGGGATTGCGAATACAATTTTATAAACGCTCTTATCCAGAGAGGCGGAGGGACCGGCCCTGTGAAGCCTCGGCAACCTGACTGAAATGTCAAGGTGCCAATTCCGGCAGTATTATCTGGAAGATGAGAGGATGGTAAACGCGCGTACCTCTTCTTGTACTTCCAGGAGAGGTACTTTTGTCTCTCCTGGTAAGGGCGGACTCTACACATACTGTACTTGAGGAGATCAACATCATGTCCACCCCAACCCGCAAATTTGGCTTTGCTACCCAACAATTGCACGCCGGCTATTCGCCTGACCCGACCACCGGCAGCCGCGCCGTCCCGATTTATCAGACAACCAGTTACCAATTCAAAAGCACCGAACACGCCGCCAACCTGTTCGCGCTCAAAGAGCTTGGCAACATCTATACCCGCCTGATGAATCCGACCACGGATGTGCTGGAGAAACGCATCGCGGCGCTCGAGGGCGGAGTTGGCGCATTGGCGGCTTCTTCTGGTCACGCCGCCCAAGCGCAGGCTATTTTCACGCTTTGCAATGCGGGCGACCACATCGTCACCTCCAGCCGCCTGTATGGAGGCACTTATAACCAGTTCAAGTACACCCTGCCCAAACTCGGCATTGACGTGACCTTCGTTGACCCGGCCGACCCGCAAAACTTCGAGAGAGCCATTCAGCCCAACACCAAAATCATCTACGGTGAGACGCTCGGCAACCCGGATATTTCGGTTTTTCCGATTGAAGAAGTCGCTGAAATTGCCAGAAAACACCATCTCGTCCTGTTCATTGATAACACCTTTGCCACGCCTTACCTGTTCCGTCCGTTCGAGTGGGGCGCTAACGTAGTCACACACTCGACCACCAAGTTCATCGGCGGGCATGGCACCAGCATCGGCGGGATCATCGTGGATGGCGGCAATTTCGACTACACCAGCGGACGCTTCCCGAATTTCACCGAGCCGGATCCCTCGTATCACGGCTTGGTCTATGCCTCGCTGAGCGGGGCGGGTTTGCCGCCCTTCATCATCAAAGCCCGCGTCCATGTACTGCGCGACATCGGCGCCTGCCAGTCGCCGTTCAATTCGTGGCAAACCCTGCAAGGCATCGAGACACTCTCGCTGCGCATGGAACGGCACGTCCAAAATGCCCAGGCAGTGGCGGAATACCTGGAGAAACATCCAAAGGTGGCGTGGGTCAAGTATCCTGGATTGAAGAGCCATCCCGATTATGAGCGCGCGAAGCGGTATCTTCCGAAAGGGACGGGCGCCATTCTTGGGTTCGGTATCAAAGGCGGCGTTGAGGCAGGACGTAAGTTCATCGAAAGTCTGCAACTGTTCAGCCATCTCGCCAACGTTGGAGATGCAAAATCACTTGCCATCCATCCCGCCACGACCACCCACAGCCAGTTGACCCCCGAACAGCAAATAACCGCTGGCGTTAGCCCCGATTTTGTCCGCCTGAGCATCGGTCTGGAGGACATCGAAGACATTCTGTGGGACCTCAACCAAGCGTTGAATGCGTAATTTTGCCCTCACCCCAGCCCCTCTCCGCCGGGAGAAGGGTAAGGGGTGAGGGGAAAAGAGGTTGTATGCCTGTCAAAATCCCCTCCACTCTGCCTGCCCGCGCCACCCTGGAGCAAGAAAACGTCTTCGTCATGGGCGAAGAGCGCGCCGACCATCAGGATATTCGTCCGCTGCGCATGGCTATCCTGAACCTGATGCCGACCAAGATTACCACCGAGACGCAGTTACTGCGCCTGTTGAGCAACTCAGCCTTGCAAGTTGAGGTAACGTTGCTGCACACCGCCACCCACGAATCGAAAAACACCGACCGCGAGCATCTGCTCAATCATTACGAAACCTTCGAGGCAGTGCGGAGCGAGAAATTCGACGGTCTGATAATCACCGGCGCGCCGGTCGAGCAGATGGAATTTGAAGAGGTGGATTATTGGCAGGAACTGACCCGCATCATGGATTGGGCTGAAACGAACGTCGAATCAACCTTTTACATTTGCTGGGGGGCGCAGGCGGGACTGTATCATCGCTACGGAATTCCGAAATATCCTCTTTCCCGTAAGATGTTTGGCGTCTTCGAACATCGCGTGCTTGCGCCGACCGAACGCTTGCTGCGCGGTTTCGATGATGTTTTCTATGCCCCGCACTCGCGCCACACCGAAATTCGCCGCGCCGACATCGAAAAGGTGAGCGAGATTCAAATCCTGTCCGAATCAGACGAGGCTGGCGTTTACCTGGTCATTTCGAAGGATGGGCGCCATGTCTTCGTTACCGGTCATTCAGAATATGACCCGCTCACCTTGAAAAGCGAATATGACCGCGATGTGAGTAAGGGACTGCCCATTCATGTCCCGGTTAATTACTACCCCGGTGACGACCCGTCTGCCACCCCCCAAGTGCGCTGGCGCGGACATGCTCATCTGCTTTTTTCGAACTGGCTGAACTATTACGTTTACCAGGTTACACCCTATGACCTGCGGCAAATCCCAAGCGGGAGCACCCATACCGATTTTTAGCGGACAAGCGGCAAGTAAAATTCTTGTTTCGCGCCTTACCCCTTTCAAGATGAGCAGGATGAGACGCTCGTGTGAAATGTAATCCGCGCTTGTTCGAGCGGCATTAGATGATTTTCAAGTTTGCCAAAGCCGCCGATAATCGTTTGATGCCCACGCTATCGAAGACCACGTCCACGATTTCATCGTCGTCCTGAAGGCGGCTGTCGAGGACAATGCCCTCGCCCCAGGCAGGATGTCTGACGCGGGTTCCGGGGCGGTATAAGGAGTCTCGGATGGGAGCAGGCTTGTCGTGAGTCCGATGCGAGCGCCAGTGGGTTTCTGGCGCGCTTCCTTTTAGACCTCTGCCGGTGCGCGTCTTCCCAACCAGCAAATCCGCCGGGATGTCATCCAGGAAGCGCGAGGGATAGGTCTCTTCAAACGAGTTGCGTCCGCCGCGCTGAATGGCGCGGAGGAGGTAGAGTCTGTCTTTGGCGCGCGTGATGCCCACGTAGAAGAGGCGGCGCTCTTCCTCCATTTGTTCGGGTTCGTCGAACGAACGGCTGTGCGGCAGGATGCCGTCGTCGAGACCGATAATGAAGACCGCGCCGAATTCCAGTCCCTTGGCGGCGTGCAGGGTGAGCAGGGTCGGGACGTTGCCTTCGGTGATGGTGTCTTGGTCGGAGATCAGGGCAATGTTTTCGAGAAATTCGTCGAGGGTGCGCGTGGCGTATTCCTCCGCCAGGCGTTTGAGTTCGAGGACATTTTCCCAGCGGTCTTCGCCTTCTTCGGAGTTGTCGTCAATGTATTCCTTGTAGTTGAGGTCGTGGACGATGCGGTCGAAGAGTTCGGGGATGGTGAGCGACTGTGCGGCAACCCGCCAGTCGGCGAGCATGCCGCCGAAGTCGGCAAGGGAGAGCGCCGCGCGGCCCGTAAAGGAGGACCAGTAGGGCGAGGCTGCGCCGCGGGCGAGGTCGAGCAAGACTTCGCCGGGCTGCAATCCGTTTTGGCGGGCAACGAGATGGAGGGTGGTGAGGGTCTTATCGCCGATGCCGCGCGGCGGGACGTTGATGACGCGGTCGAGGCTGGCTTCGTCGGCGGGGTTGTGAACGAGGCGCAGGAAGGCGATGATGTCCTTGACTTCGCGGCGTCCGTAGAATCGCTGCGCACCGACGAGACGATAGGGAAGCCGCGCCTGCAAAAACGCTTCTTCGATGAGACGGGACATGGCGTTGGTGCGGTACATCACGGCGCAATCGCCCGGCTCGAACTGCCGCGAGGCGACCAGTTGCGCAATGGTGTCCACCACGAAGGACGCTTCGGCGTAATCGTCGGGCGCTTCGTAAAAGAAGATTTTTTCGCCCGCGCCTCTGTCGGTAAAGAGTTGCTTGCGGCGGCGATGTTTGGCGCGGTTGATGACGCCCATGGCGGCGTCGAGGATGTTCTGCCGCGAACGATAATTCTGTTCGAGCAGAATCACCTGTGCGTCGGGGAAGTCCTGCTCGAAGCGCTGTACGTTGCGCCAGTCCGCGCCGCGCCAGGCGTAGATTGATTGGTCCGGGTCGCCCACGCAAAAGATGTTTTTGTGATGCGACGCCAGTTCCTTCACCAGCGCATACTGCGCCAGGTTGGTATCCTGAAACTCATCCACCAGCACATGGCGGAAGCGCTGGGCGTACTTGTCGCGCACGGAGGGGTTTTCGGTCAGCAGGCGGGCGGTGTAGAGCAGAATGTCGTCGAAGTCCACGGCGTTGCTGGCAATGAGGCGCTTTTGATATTCGGCATAGACGCGCTTCACCACCTCATCCCGGTAATTGGTAATTGGGTAATTATCGGCGTCAATCAATTCGTTCTTGGCGCGTGAAATGGCGGCATGCACGCTGGCGGGGCGGTATAACTTCTCATTGATGTTCAACTCGCGAATGACGTTCTTGACGATGCGTTCCTGATCGTCCGAATCGAAGATGACAAAGTTCGACTGGATGGGAAGGCGCTCCGCCTCGCGGCGCAGAATCCGCGCACAGATGGAATGGAACGTGCCGAGCATGATGCCTTCGGTCGTCTGCGCCGATAACAACTTCTGAACGCGCTCCTGCATTTCTTTTGCGGCTTTGTTGGTGAAGGTGACGGCGAGGATCTGCCAAGGGCGGATGCCCTCCTCCGCGATGAGGTAGGCGATGCGCTGGGTCAGCACCCGTGTCTTGCCGGACCCCGGTCCTGCTATGACCAAAACGGGTCCATTCCCCGCTGTCACCGCGGCGCGCTGTTGTTGGTTGAGTTTATCGAGAAAATCCATGAGGGAAAGTATAAATTATGAAGGATGAATTATGAAAAAAGGAAAGAGGTAAAGAAAGAACGTCCCGCAGATGTACCTCGAAATTCTGCGGGACATGACTGCGTATGTACTTGTATACCTGTGTACCTGTGTACTTGTGTACCTGTCTCTTGTATGCCTGTCTACTTGACCTCAGAAGTACAGTTGGGACAACGAGTTGCCTTGATATGAATAACCGAGAAACAGTACGGACATTCCTTCGTCGTCGGCGCGGCGGCGGGAGCAGGTTTCTTCATCTTGCTCATCGTCCGCACCAGCAGGAAGATGACGAAGGCGACGATGAGGAAATCCACCACCGTTTGGAGAAACAAGCCGTAGTTGATGGAGGCTTCGCCTACTTTGAACGCCAGCCCGCTGAAATCGAGTCCGCCGAGCAGCAGCCCGATGAGCGGCATCAGAATGTCGTTCACGAGCGAAGCGATGATCTTGCCAAACGCGCCACCGATGATCACCGCAATCGCCAGGTCCATGACGTTGCCGCGCATGGCAAATTCCTTGAATTCCTTGAGCATATTTACCTCCTCCGAGAATAATGGAACGAAGGTATTCTACCGTTTGGATAAGGGGATGTCAACGAAGTCAGAAAAAGATAAGAGAAACTTAAATAACGGCACAAACACCCCCTGCTCGAGTATGTTGTCATCCAGTTTTGCAGGACTGTTTTTTTAGAAACCATTTGTCCAGATACCTTAATGAAAAACAGTGCTGTTGACGCTCCTGCGGAATTCGTTATAATTCCATTCCAACGTGAAGGCAAAGCCTGTCGGTCTGTATCAGGCTTGTCACAATGGTTATAACCATGAAAGGAGGCTGAAAGGGAAGAATAGTTGTCGTGTAACTCCAAAAGAAGAACCTTACGTTTCAACTCAAAAATTTCAAGGAGGAGGATTCTCATGAAGAATCGAATCATGACGGTGTTCGGTCTGCTCATCGTATTGAGCATGGTACTTGCCGCTTGCGGATCAAAAGCCACCGAAGCACCTGCGCCTACTAAACCGCCCCAAGTTCAGCCCACCGAAGTGCCGCCCACGCCCGAGCCCACGCCCGTTCCGCGCACCACGCGCCACGGCGGCTGGCTGGATACCGTGACCATGGTCGCCGTTTCCCCGGATGCTGTGGTGACCCAACTTCAGGCTGGCACCATTGACGTGTATGCCTCTGCTTTGGGTCGCGCCGAGGACTTCAAAGCCGCTCAGGAAGCCGGTTTGCAATACCTCCAGGTGTATGGCGGTTATTACGAACTCACCTTCAACCCCTATGGCGGCGGCGATAATGGCGCCACCTTCGATCAATCCACCGGCGAACTCAATCCCTTCGCTGTGCCTGCCATCCGCGAAGCGATGAACATGCTGGTCGACCGCAACTACATCGTGCAGGAAGTGTATGGTGGCTTGGCGGCGCCCAAGTTCTTCCCCATCAACAGCGCCTTCCCCGACTACGCTCTCCTGGCGGATGTCGCCCGCAAATTGGAAGCCCAATACGCCTACAATCCTGACAAAGCCGCTGAGATTATTGGCGCCGAAATGGAAAAACTGGGCGCGACCAAGGACGCCAACGGCAAGTGGACCTTCAACGGCGAACCGGTTAAGTTGATCTTCATCATCCGCAACGATGGCGACGGCACCCGCCTCCCGATCGGTGACTATGTCTCCAACCAACTTGAGAACATCGGCTTCACCGTGGACCGCCAGTACAAGACCTCGTCTGAGGCTTCCCCGATCTGGATCCGTGGTAACCCGGCGGATGGTCTCTGGCACCTCTATACCGGCGGTTGGATCACCACTGCGGTAAGCCGCGACGATGGCTCCAACTTCCAGTTCTTCTACACTCCCAAGGGTCTTGGTCAGCCGCTTTGGCAGGCTTACAAACCCTCTGCTGAATTCGATGCGCTGGCTGATAAACTTGCCGCCAACGACTTCAAGACTCTCGACGAACGCCGCGAACTGTTTGCCCAGGCGCTCGAACTGGCGATGAAGGACTCCGTCCGCGTTTGGCTGGTGGACCAGAAAGCCTTCAGCCCCTTCAAACAGGGCATCTCCATCACCGGCGACCTGGCTGGTGGTATTCAGGGCGCCCAACTGTGGGGCTTCACCGCCCGCTATGAAGGTCAGGAAGGCGGCGAATTGAAATACGCCATGTCTGACCTGTTGGTTGAACCCTGGAACCCGGTCGGCGGCTCCAACTGGGTGTACGATACCGCCCCCAAACGCGCCACCTCCGACTATGGCGTAATCTCCGATCCCTTCACCGGGCTTGCCTGGCCCCAGCGCATTGAATCTGCGACAGTGACCGTTAAGGAAGGACTCCCCGTCGGCAAGACCCTCGACTGGGTGAACCTCGAATTTGTTCCTGAAATTCAGGTTCCGGCTGATGCGTGGGTGGACTGGAACGCTGAAACCCAAACCTTCATCACTGCCGGCGAGAAATATCCCGAGGGGCTCACCGCTCTGCGCAAGAGCGTTGTAACCTACCCGTCCTCGCTGTTCACCGATTACAAGTGGCACGATGGCAGCACCTTCAGCCCGGCTGACTTCGTCATGTGGCTCATCATGCAGTTCGATCCCGGCAAAGAAGCCAGCCCCATCTTTGATGAAGCGGCTGTCAGCAACCTTGAGTTCTTCCTGTCCAACTTCAAGGGCGTGCGCATCACCTCCACCGATCCCTTCACGGCGGAATGGTACACCGACGCCTATGCTCTGGACGCGGAATTGAATGTCACCACCCTGTGGCCCGAGTATGGCTACGGTAATGCGCCGTGGCATATGATCGCCATGGGCAACCTGGCAGAAGCCGCCGGCGAACTGGCGTACACCGCCGACAAAGCCGACGCCAAGCAGGTGGAGTGGATGAGCTTCATTGATGGTCCGAGCCTCGAAATCCTGGGCAAGTACCTCGATCAGGCGGAAGCCGAAAGCTACATCCCCTACGCGCCGACCCTCGGTCAGTACATCACGGCTGAGGAAGCCGCCGCCCGCTATGCCAACATGAAAGCCTGGTATGCCGAGCACGGTCACTACTGGGTTAACAGTGGTCCTTACATGCTCGACAAAGTGTTCTCCGTCGAGAAGACCCTGACCCTCAAGAACAACGAGAATTACATTGACCTGGCGGACAAGTGGGCGCGCTTTGCCAAACCGCGCGTTGCCGAGGCGGAAGTTGACGGCGAGGGCCGCGTCACCATCGGTCAGGAAGCGGTGTTCGATGTCTTCGTCACCTTCGAAGGCGAGCCGTATGCCTCTGCCGACATCGCTGAAGTCAAATACCTGCTGTTCAACGCCAACGGCGAACTTGCCGCGACCGGTGTGGCGGAAGCCGCCGGCGGTGAAGGACAGTACACCGTTACCCTGCCCGCCGACGTGACCTCCAAGCTCCCGGCTGGCTCCAACAAGCTCGAGGTTGTGGTTGTCTCCAAACTGGTCAGCATCCCGACCTTCGCGCCGTTTGAATTTGTGACTGCTCCGTAGGCTGGAGCGTCGCTGTGTGAAAAAGATAGGGGCAAGGGCAACTCCCTTGCCCCTATCGCTACCCTGCCCACTCGTGTATGTATAGGTTAGGAGTGAAATAATGAGCGCAGAGACCCAAGCCCTGTCCTCCGGTCAACCCCTTAAAGTCAAACGGAAGGCGTTTTCCAATACGCTGACTCGCGTTGCCAAATATACCGCCCTGCGCCTGGTTACGTTGTTTGTAACCGTTGTTATTGGCATTTATCTCACCATCCTCATTGCCAACATGGGCGGTTATGTGGATGAGATTTTGCGCGGCGAGATCCGCGAGCGGATTGCTGTTGGCGTTTCGAATAACCCAGCCTTTCGCGATTACACCCCCGAAGAACGCAGTAAATACATTGATGAACGGGTGGCGCTGGAGGAGGAACGCCTCGGTCTGAACCGTCCGTTTGCCGTGCGCAGTTTTGCCTTTTTACGCAACGCCCTGACCTTGAACTTGGGGCGCGCCATCAACATGACCAGCGACAGCGGTTCCAAGCAGGTCACTCTCATCATCCTGGAACGTCTGCCTTCCACTCTGCTGTTATTTGGCATCGCAAATCTTGCCTTATTCTTTTCCAGTGTTTTTATCGCGCTAAGCCTGTCGCGTCATTACGGCAGTTTTTGGGATAAGGTCATTTTGGTTCTCACGCCCACCTCGGCAGCGCCGCCATGGTTCTACGGCATTTTTCTCATTCTGATTTTTGCCGCCCTTTTGAAAATCCTGCCGTTTGGCGGCATGGTGGATGCCCCTCCGCCGGACAACTGGTTCGATTACGCCCTGAGCGTTGCACGGCACATGATTCTGCCGTCCCTGGCGTTGATCCTGGCATCCATCTTTTTGAGCATTTATAACTGGCGTACGTTTTTCCTGATTTACTCGAGCGAGGATTACGTGGAAATGGCAAAAGCCAAAGGGCTGAACGCCCGTGACATCGAACGCCGCTACATTCTGCGCCCGACTCTGCCTACCATCATCACGAGTTTTGCTTTGCTCCTCATCGGTCTGTGGACGGGTGCAATCATTACCGAGACGGTGTTCAACTGGCCTGGCTTGGGACGGACTTTGTTTCGCGCCATCGGTTTGTACGATACCCCTGTCATTGTAGGATTAACCATCATCTACGCCTACCTTCTGGCGATAACAGTCTTTCTGCTCGATATTATTTATGCCTTGGTTGACCCTCGCGTCAAAGTGGGCGGAAGCGGCGGTGGAGCATGAAGTCATTCTTGAACTCTCTCAAAGAAATTGGGCGTTACCCCTCGGCGATAGCCGGCTTGGTGATTATTGGCATTTTAGTTCTCATTTCCATTTACGCCTTGGTGACCATTCCCTACGATGAAGCGGTTCGCCTTTGGCGAGGAGGAGAGGACATTTGGTATGCCAACCCCAAAGTTGCGCCGCCCGCTTGGTTCAATTTCTTCTCACGCAAAAAACAACCGGTTACATTGACCCTCAGTAGTGAACGCGGCGAGGCTGAGAAAACGAGCAACATTGGCAGCGGTGAGACGCATGATATTACCATCCTCTATACCTTCGACTACGAGTACGACGACTTCCCTACCGAAATCACTTTTTTCTTCAACAACAAATTCAACGCCAAACAACCTTTCGTTGCCATTCGTTGGATTACGCCGGATGGCCGCGAATTGCGGGTGGCTGATTTCGGCTTGAACGCCCGCCAAACCTATCGCGCCTCACAGGACGAAAAACTGAAACGGCGTCTTGGCGGCTTGGCGCCTGAGGTGGGCTTATTTGCCGACCCGAACTCCGACCCTGCGAAACCGGTGCCGCTGAAGGGAACGTACCAAATTCGCATCGAAGGTGTGGTGTTCGAACCGCAAGCGGATATCAATGCTGAATTTGTCATGCAAGGCAAACTGGCTGGCTGGGCTGGCACCGACCACCAGCGCCGCGATCTGATGATTCCGCTCTTGTGGGGAACCCCTGTGGCGCTCGCTTTCGGCTTGGTGGCATCGCTTGGCACCGGGCTTCTGACCATGTTCATTGCGGCATTTGGGGTCTGGTATGCTGGCTGGGTGGATGAACTCATCCAACGCATCACCGAAATCAATCTGGTGTTGCCCTTCCTTTCAATTCTCATCATGGTCGGCACATTCTATTCCCGCAGCATTTGGACCATTCTGGGCGTAACCATTTTGCTCAGCATCTTTACAGGCGGCATCAAGAGTTACCGTGCCATTTTCATGCAGATCAAGGAAACAACATACATCGAAGCGGCGCGCGCTTATGGCGCCAGCGACATGCGCATCATCTTCCTGTACCTGATTCCGCGCATCATCCCTGTCCTGATTCCCGGCCTGATCTCTGGCATTCCTTCTTTTGTCTTTCTCGAAGCGTCACTAGCAGTGCTAGGCTTGGGCGACCCCGTCCTCCCCACGTGGGGCAAAATCATCAACAATGCGTTTGCCAACGGCGCTCTCTACAACGGTCAATACTATTGGGTGCTGGAACCCGCCGCCCTGTTGATGATCACCGGCTTTGCATTTGCCATGCTGGGCTTCTCGCTCGACCGCATCTTTAATCCACGCTTGCGAGGTCTCTAAGCCATGTCGAAACACGAGAAACTTCTCCAAATTAAAAATCTGACGCTGCATTTTCGCACGCAAAAAGGTGACGTGCAGGCGGTGGACGGGGTGGATTTCGAACTCGATTACAATCGAGCGGTCGTAATCCTGGGCGAATCAGGCTGCGGCAAGAGCTCTCTCGCCAAAGCCATTCTGCGCTTGCTGCCTCGCAATGTGAGCAAATATAGCGGCTCGATCATTTTCGAGGGCAACGATGTCATGCAGTTGAGCGATGAGGAATACCGCCAAAACGTGCGCTGGGTCGCCATGTCGCTGGTGCCGCAGGCGGCGATGAACGCCCTCAACCCGGTCATCCGGGTGGGAGACCAAGTGGCTGAGCCGGCTGTCGTTCACCTTGGCTTGAGCAAGACCGAAGCCCTCCAGCCGGCGTTGAAAATGTTTCGCCATGTGGGTGTGCCGGACGATTTCATTGACCGCTATCCCTTCGAACTGAGCGGCGGTATGCGGCAGCGCGTTGCCATTGCCATGGCGTTGGTAACCTCGCCCGGGCTTATCATTCTGGATGAGCCGACCTCCGCCCTCGACGTTCTTACCCAGGCAAATATCTTCAACGTTCTCAAACGCATCAAACAGGAACTGGGAACCAGTTTCATTCTGATTACGCACGATATTGCCACCTCCAGCGAACTGGCAGACGATGTGGCGGTGATGTATGCCGGACAGATTGTGGAAGTATCTGACGCCCGTCGCTTCTTCATCGAACCTCTCCATCCTTATTCACAAAAACTCATGGCAAGCGTACCGCGTCTGCGACAAGAACATGACCCGGATTTCATTACCGGGCAGCCCCCCAGCCTGCTCAACCCGCCCAAGGGATGCCGCTTTGCGGCGCGCTGTCCCAAACGCTTTGAGAAGTGCAGCGAAGAGCCGCCTGTCATCGAGCAGGATGGACGTAAAGTCAAATGCTGGCTGTATGCATAACCTGACGGAGGAACGCGACATGAGCAACGTAACAACAAATACAGCCGAGGGAAAAATGGTTTCCTCTCCTAATAAACAGCCTTTGGTGTCCATCCAAAACCTGCGGGTGTGGTTCGAACTGCGCCGCTTTGGTTTTGGACATGCCGGCTGGGTGCGTGCCGTGGATGGTGTCAGTTTCGATTTGGCTGCGGGCGAAGCCATCGCTGTGGTCGGCGAGAGCGGATGCGGCAAGTCCAGCCTGATGAAAAGCATCCTCGGGTTGTACAAACCGACCGAAGGAGATATTGTCTTCGACGGTACCAGGATGAGCGAATATGACCGCGCTAAAATGCGCTGGTATCACTCGCGGGTGGGGTACATTCAGCAAGACCCCTATGGTGCGCTGCCCCCGTTTATGACGGTCGCACGTATTTTGGAAGAACCCCTTATTGTGGCAGGCGTAAAGGACAAGGCAGAGCGTGAGCGGCGCATTTTCAAAGCCATGGAGGAAGTAAAACTTACTCCGCAGGAGGATTTCCTGTCGAAGTTCCCTCACATGCTGAGCGGCGGACAGCAGCAGCGTGTGGTTATCGCGCGTGCCATGATCATGGAACCCAAACTCATTGTAGCGGATGAACCGGTCTCCATGCTGGATGCTTCTGTGCGCGTCGAAATTCTGAAACTGCTGCGCAGCCTTCAGGAGAATCACAATCTCTCCGTTATTTATATCACCCACGACCTGGCAACCGTCAGTTATTTTTCCGAACGCATTTTCGTGATGTACGCGGGCAAACTGGTAGAAAAAGCCAAGGTTCAACAATTGTTGCGCAACGCCCTGCACCCGTACACGCACGCCCTGCTTGCGGCAACATCCGACCCCGATGCCGATAACGCGACACGTTTCCGCGACGTTCCTCCGGGCGAGCCGCCAAGCCTGGTCAAACCGCCCACGGGCTGCCGATTCCATCCCCGCTGTCCCAAAGCGATTGCCGGATTGTGCGAAAAGGAAGACCCGCCGGATTTCGAACCGGAACCCGGTCACTTGGTTGCCTGCTGGTTGTATAAGGAATGATCGAACGTCCTGAGCGGCTGCTGACGATTGCGGTTTTCCTGCTTCTATTTGGCTGCATCATGCCGTTTCTCATGGTGACGCAGGCGGTACCGTCCACATTCCTTCTGAATTTTCTTTCCTTTGCCGCGTCAGTTTCGGGATTGTTCTTGGGAATCATTGGTATTGCCCAATATCAAAGCAAACGCGGAAAGGACGAGGACGACCATTTCAACCTATAATTTCATATTGCAGGTCAAATGCGCTGTGCGGCGAAGGGTAGGAAATCCCCTCCAATCGTGCGGCGCATTTTTTTGCTGGCGGCACACAAACCTCCCCCTACTCAAGTATTGCCGAAAAACACACCCCAGAAGGGTTTTTGAAAAGTTTCCCGCCTTTTCCTAGCGGCGGTGATATCTTTGATTGACTGACCTTGTGAATTAGGTATAATTAGCGCTTGGTTTCGTGAACTTCATGTTCCCATATTCCACTGTCATAAAAGGAATTCAATAATGCCCGATACCATTCTCGATGTACAAGGGCTGGAGACCATCTTTAAGACACCGGATGGAACAATCCATGCGGTCAATGGCGTTTCGTTCGGGCTTAAGGAAGGCGAGACGCTCGGCGTAGTTGGCGAGAGCGGCTGCGGCAAAAGCGTCACCATGCTCTCTGTGCTGGGCTTGATCCCCAACCCGCCGGGCAAGGTCATCGCCGGATCGGCAAAGTTTGCCGGCCGGGATCTGCTCAAAATGTCCAACGACGAGATCCGTCAGGTGCGCGGGGCGCAAATCAGCATGATCTTCCAGGATCCGATGACCTCGCTCAACCCTGTGTTGACCATCGGACGTCAGCTCGAAGAGCCGCTCATGCTGCACCTTGGCATGACCAAGAAACAAGCCAGCGACCGCGCTGCCGAATTGTTGTCCATGGTGGGCATCCCCAACGCAAAAGACCGCTTGAAGGATTACCCTCATCAGTACTCCGGCGGCATGCGTCAGCGTGTCATGATCGCCATGGCGCTTTCGTGCAACCCCCAAATTTTGATTGCCGATGAACCCACCACCGCGCTCGATGTTACCATTCAGGCGCAAATCATGGACCTTGTCAAACGCCTGCGCCAGGAATTGGGCATGGCGGTCATCTGGATTACACACGACCTCGGTGTGGTGGCAGGGCTGGCGCAGCGTGTCATCGTCATGTACGGCGGCTTCATCATCGAAGAAGCCTTGGTGAATGAACTCTACGCCAACCCAACCCACCCTTACACGATTGGTCTATTGGGCAGCCTGCCGCGCTTGGACGCCAAAGAGCGCACCAGGTTATATTCCATCGAGGGGCTGCCCCCCGTCCTGTACCAAAAACCGAAAGCCTGTCCGTTTGCGCCGCGCTGTAAATGGGCAATGGAACGCTGCTGGAAAGAAAACCCAGCCCTTGAGCCCGTTGCTCCTGAACACCGAGTTGCTTGCTGGGTGGATACCAAAACTGGGAGACCCCGTTCATGAACGCCAATAACAACGAAGTCCTTCTTCGCGTTGAAGATTTGAAAATGCATTTCCCCATCTATCGCGGCGTGTTTCAGCGTCAGGTGGGCGCGGTGCGCGCGGTGGATGGAATTACTTTCGATGTCTATCGCGGCGAGACGCTCGGCTTGGTGGGCGAATCTGGCTGTGGTAAATCCACCGCCGGGCGCACCATCCTCCAATTGTATAAACCCACCTCCGGAAACGTGCATTTCGAAGGCGTGGACCTCGTGCGGCTGAAAGGCGAGGAAATGCGCCGCATGCGCCGTAAAATGCAGATGATTTTCCAGGACCCCTATGCCAGCCTCAACCCGCGCATGACCGTCGGTCAACTGGTTGGCGAGCCGTTGATGGTGCATAACGTCGCCTCCGGTGCGGAGATTGCCGAGCGTGTCGCGCATCTGCTGGAAGTGGTCAACCTCAACCCCGCCTTTGCCACCCGTTACCCCCACGAATTTTCCGGCGGACAGCGCCAACGCATCGGCGTGGCGCGCGCACTGGCTCTAAATCCCTCTTTCATCATCTGCGACGAACCCATCTCGGCGTTGGATGTCTCCATCCAGGCGCAGGTGGTCAACCTGCTCGAAGACCTGCAGGAACAATTCAACCTGACCTACCTGTTCATCGCCCACGACCTCTCGATGGTGCGTCACATCAGCAAGCGTGTGGCAGTGATGTACTTGGGCGTTTTTGTCGAACTGGCAGACCGCGACGAACTGTACGCCAACCCACTGCACCCCTACACCCAAGCATTGCTCTCGGCGGTTCCCATTCCGGACCCGATAGCAGACGCCAAACGCAAACGCACCATCCTCGAAGGCGACGTGCCATCTCCCGCCAATCCTCCCTCAGGATGCCGTTTCCGCACGCGCTGCCCGATTGCCCAGCCGCAATGCGCCGAATCGCGTCCTGAATTCCGCGAAGTGCAGCCAGGCCACTTTGTTGCCTGTCACTTGGTCAACTAACTTTGAAAGGAGGTGATTGCCTGACCCACGCAACTATCATTGCGCTGAATGTTTGTAACGTCAAGTCAAATCCCTAAATTACGTGAGGAGAAGAAACAATGCGTAAACTGTTTTACCTCTTGAGCCTGTTGGTCGTTTCCAGCATGCTCCTTGCAGCGTGCGGCGGCGGCACAACCCCTACTAAGGAACCTGCCGCTCCCGCCGAGCCGGCTTCTCCGGCTGCTCCGTCCGAACCCGCTGCCCCGGCGGAACCTGCCCCCTCTGCGCTCAAATCCAAGGACCCCACCACGCTGGTGATTGCTTCCTTCGGCGGTCCTGAAACCCTCGATCCGGCTTTGGCATACGAAACCGCCGGTGGCGAAATCATCCAGAACGTCTATGAGACCCTCGTCTTCTATGACGGCGAAGCCACCGACAAATTCGTTCCCCAGTTGGCGGAATCTTGGGAAGTCTCTGCTGACGGCACCGTCTACACCTTCAAGATTCGCTCCGGCGTGAAATTCCACGACGGCGCTGATTTGACTGCTTCGGACGTTGCCTACTCCTTCCAGCGCGGCTTGCTCTTCGGCGGTTACAGTGGTCCCCAGTGGCTGCTCGCTGAACCGTTCTTCGGCATCGGCGTTGACGACATCTCCATCGTGGTGGACGGCGAAGGCGCCTGCGCGGATGACCGCGAGTGTCTGAGCGCTCTGCCCGCTGAGCAGCTCGTCGCTGCCTGTGAAAAAGTCAAGAGCGCCATCGTGGCTGACGACGCCGCCGGCACCGTCACCATGACCCTCGCTCAGCCGTGGGGTCCGTTCATCGCCACCATCGCCCAGGGTTGGGGCTCCGTCCTCGATCAGGATTGGGCGGTCTCTAATGGCGCGTGGGACGGCTCCTGCGATACCTGGCAGAACTTCTATGCCGAACCCTCCGAGACCGACCCGCTGACCACCATCATGAACGGCACGGGTCCCTTCAAACTCGAATCCTGGACCCAGGGCGAAGAACTCGTCCTCGTCCGCAACGACAACTACTGGCGCGAACCCGCCAAACTCGAACGCATCGTCATCAAATACATTGACGAGTGGGGCACCCGCTTCGCCATGCTCCAGACCGGCGATGCCGACATCGTCGCTGTTCCGTCCGAAAACCGCTCCCAGGTGGATGCCATGGTCGGCTCGATGCGCGTCTTCGACCTTGCCGCCAACACCTACGGACCGGAAGTGGAAGTCTGCGGTTACGATCCCTCCAAGCAGGGCGTGGAGAAATTCATCCCCTGTGAAGCGGGTCAAACCAGCAGCAACCCCATCCGCCTCTACATCGGACGTCCGTCCCTCGCCAGCCAGGACCTGTTCATGACCTTCCAAATTGCTGAAGGCTCCAACTACGTCGGTTCCGGCAAACTGGATGGCAACGGCATCCCGCTGGACTTCTTCTCGGACCTCCACATCCGCAAGGCGTTTGCCTACTGCTTCGACTGGGAAACCTACATCAGCGATGTGTTCGACGGCGAAGCGGTGCAGCAGCCCGTGCTTGCCCGCCAGGGTATGCCTGGCTATCAGGCTGACGCGCCGGTCTACACTCACGACCTCGCCAAATGCGAAGAGGAATTCAAACTGGCTGACCTGGATAAGGACGGCATCCCGGCGGGTGAGGATCCCGAAGGCGATGTTTGGACCACCGGCTTCCGCCTGCAGGCGCTCTACAACCAAGGCAACACCTCCCGCCAGGTCGTGTCTCAGATCCTCTCCAGCAACGTCGCTGAAGTGAACGATAAATTTGTAATCGAAACCGTCGGTCTGCCCTGGCCCACCTTCCTGCGCACCATCCGCGCCAAGCAGTCGCCCTACTTCGTGAGCGGCTGGCTGGAAGACATCCACGACCCGCACAACTGGTACCAGCCCTACATGGTTGGCACCTATGCGAGCCGCCAGAACATGCCTGCCGAACTGAAGGCGCAATTCCAGGATATCCTCAACCGCGGCGTCGCGGCGACGGATCCGGCTGAGCGCCAGAAGATCTACGAAGAGGCGAACAAGCTCTTCTATGAGCAGGTTCCCACCATCCTGCTTGCCACCGCCACCAGCCACGGCTTCGACCAGCGCTGGGTGAAGGGGCGCCTCCTGAACCCGATCTTCTCCGGCGATTACTTCTACACCATGTATAAAGAGTAATTCACCGTTCGGGAAGTAAGGAACGAAAACTTCTGGGGACCCGGCGACGGGTCCCCAGAACTCCCTCACAGCCTTGTCATGCGGCGCGCGCCGGAGGCAGCCTCCAGCCTGCTCCAGATGGCAAGTCTGAACTCCCAACACGAGGTACTGCATGACCAATTACATCATTCGTCGTTTACTGCTTGTGCCAGTTCTGCTCTTTGGGGTCACACTCCTGATTTTTGGCATGTTGCAGCTCCTGGATCCGGATGAACGCGTTTCGTTATACATCCGAGGCGACCCCAAATCGGATGCGCAGGTGAACGCCTTCATCAAGAAATATTGTCTCGATTGCCCCTTCTACATCCAGTATAAAAACTGGCTGCTTGGCACAGTAGATACGGTCACGGGCGAACGCGAGGGCGGCATCCTCTACGGCAATTTTGGCTGGTCCAAAACCGGGTCGCAGCCGGTGGCGCAGTTGATTGCCCGCCGCTTCCCCAATACCCTCGATCTGACCCTCTGGGCAATCGGTCCCGTCATCTTTGTCGGCATCTGGCTGGGCGTGCAAGCAGCGGTGCATCATAACGGCATCATTGACCAAGTCGCGCGTATCTTCAGCATCGTCGGAACATCCTTTCCCACGTTCGTCTTCGGTTTGCTGGTGTTGATGATTTTCTACGCCAACCTGCAATGGTTCCCGCCGGGGCGGCTCTCCGACGAATTCACCCGCGTCGTCAACTCCGACCAGTTCACCCACTACACAACCTTGTTGACGATTGACTCCCTGCTCAACGGGCGCTTCGACATCTTCCTGGATGCCCTGCGCCACATGTTCCTGCCCATCCTGACCCTTTCCTACATCAGTTGGGCAACCTTCCTGCGCGTGACGCGCGGCTCCATGCTCGAAACCCTGCGCCAGGAATATGTGGTCACGGCGCGCGCCAAAGGCTTGCCCGAACGGGATGTCATCCACAAGCACGCCAAGCCCAACGCCATGCTCCCGGTGGTGACGCTGGCGGGCTTCACGGTGGTGGGCTTGATGGGCGGCGTTATCATCACTGAGACCGTTTTCAACTATCCTGGCATCGGTTCCGCCGCTGCGGAAGCCTCCGTCCAATTGGATGTGGTCACCGTGTTGGGCTTTGCCCTCTTCAACGGGCTCATCCTCATTGTCGCCAACCTCGTCGTGGACATTCTCTACGCTGTGGTGGACCCGCGCGTCCGACTTTCGTAACTGGAGACAAACCATGACAACCATTACCCCCTCCGGTAATAATGAACTGCTTGGCGAAGCCGTCGCCATGCGCAAAATCGGACGCTTTGAACGTTTCCTCGGTCCCGATAACTATCGCGTCGTGCAGGGATTGTTCAAAACCCCCGCCGCCATCATGGGCACGGTTCTCATCGTGTTCTTCATCATTATCGCGCTCGCCGCGCCTGTCCTCGCGCCGCCGTTCGGCGATCCCTACACCATCCCGCGCGATGGCTTCAAAGCCGAACCGAAACCCATGGGCTCCGAATGGCGCAGCAAACAGCCCCCTCTGCCTTTCTGGTGGAAAGCAGTCACCGGCAAGGACAAATGGGTGCATATCTTTGGCACCGCCCAGGGACAGTATGACATTTACTACGGCGTCATTTGGGGAACGCGCACAGCCTTCCGCGCCGGGCTCACCGTTGTCATCTCGACGGTGCTCATTGGCGTGATCATCGGCGCAGTCGCCGCATACTACGGCGGCATTGTGGATAACATCCTCATGCGCATCGTGGATGTCCTCTACGTGCTGCCGGGTCTCATGGCGACCCTCATCCTGGCGGCGGTCTTGACTCCCCTTTATGGGCGCACAACTTTGCCGGTGATGATCTCACTGATTGCCTTCGGCTGGCTGGGATATGCGCGCATCATTCGCGCCGACATCCTCTCTGTCAAACAGCGCGACTTCATCCTCGCTGCCCGCGTCATCGGCGTGCCAGACAGCCGCATCCTCTTCCGTCACATCATTCCCAACGCCATCTTCCCGACCCTGGTGCTTGCCTCGCTCGGCATCGGTGACGTGGTGCTTTCCTTTGCCGCGCTCTCCTTCCTTGGCATTGGCGTGGAAGTGGGCTACGCCGACTGGGGACAGGTGCTGGCGTTCGCCCGCAACTGGATTACCAGCCTCAACACCTATTGGTATCTGATTGTCTGGCCGGGCGTCACGCTTGTACTCTTCGTCCTCGGCTGGAACCTGGTAGGTGACGCCCTGCGCGACGTGCTCGACCCGCGTCTGCGCGGCAAAATCTAGTGCGTTTGTGACAACCCGTTCTCTCCTCCGGTTGCTTGTACTCTCTCTTGGAATAGCCCTGCTGATTGCAGGGCTATTTTTCGATGGCGGCGGGGCTGCTCCCAACCCTCAAACCATGCCCACCCCCGACCGTCTCGCCGAACCGACTCTTCCTCCTGCCCCCACTCAGGCGGATTATGGCGCGCAAGTCTATTGGCTTTCCTGTCTGCCCTGTCACGGCGACCGCGGACAGGGATTGACCGACGAATTCCGCGCCGCCTATCCGCCCGAGGAGCAGTATTGCTGGGAACGCGGCTGTCACGGTGAAAATCCGTATGAGAGCGGCTTTACCCTGCCCAAGTTCATCCCTGCTGTCATTGCGCCGCAGGCGCTCGCCAAATTCAGCGACGCCGCCCAACTTCAGGCATACATCCGCGCGGCGATGCCCTTTTGGAAACCCGGCAGTTTGAGCGAAGAGGAAGCCTGGCGTGTGACCGCCTACCTGCTGCGCCAAAACGGACTCTGGGACGGGAGCGGGGAACTCAACGCTTCCAACGCCGCCGGAGTCAGAATCCAACGTCAGACGCCGACTCCGCCTCCGACGCCGCAGCAGCCTCAGGTCCAGGAAAGAAGCGGGGCGCTCTCTTGGGGGCTGTCAGCCGCGGCGCTGGTCGTCCTGGGACTTGGTCTTCTGCTGGTTTTCCTCAAAAAAAGGCAAAACAAGGCTACAATTTGAGGAATGTCGAATCGAGTCGTGCGATTGTGTGCTAAGGCGCTTTGCCTGTTGACGCTGGCAGGCTTCCTCGCCGCATGCAGCGGGAGGATTCCGTCAGCGACTGCCGTGCCCGACTCGGACCCCGCCGGTACGCAGGAGGCGGCGAGAACCTCGCCCGACCCCGCCACCTTTGTTCAAGTGACCTTTGGCGAGCCGGAAACGCTCGACCCCGCCCTTGGCTATGATACCGCCAGCAACGAAATGATTTTGAACATTTACGAGCCGCTGATCTTCTACGATGGCATTCATACCGACCGCTTTGTTCCGCTGTTGGCGGAGTCGTGGAGGGTGTCGGATGATGGACGCGTGTACACCTTCAAAATTCGCTCCGGCGTGACCTTTCATGAAGGGCAGACATTGACGGCGGAGGACGTGGCGTATTCTTTCCAGCGCGGGCTGCTCCTGGGCGGCAGGAACAGTCCGCAGTGGCTGCTGGCGGAGTTGTTCTTCGGCGTTGGCGTGGAAGACATCACCTGTCTGGTGGATGGCTGCGCCTCGATGGATGACCGCGATGCGCTCGCTGCCCAGGACTCGGCGGCGCTGCTTGCCGCCTGCCAGCAAGTCAAAGCGGCGATTACCGCGAATGAATCCAACGGCACCGTGACAATGACCCTCGCTCAGCCTTGGGGACCCTTCCTTCCCACCATCGCCCAAACCTGGGGCGGCATCTTGGATAAAGATTGGGCAATTGCCAACGGCGCCTGGGACGGTTCGTGCGAGACCTGGCAGAATTACTATGCCGAACCCGCTGAGAGCAATCCGCTTTCACGCATTGCCAACGGCACAGGTCCCTTCAAACTTGGGGAGTGGAAGGTGGGAGAGGAACTCATCCTCTTCCGCAATGAAAACTATTGGCGCGAACCTGCCCGCCTGGCGCGTGTGGTGACCAAGTACGTCAGCGAATGGGGCACCCGCTTTGCCATGATGCAGGCGGGTGACGCCGACATCGTTGCCGTGCCAGCCGAAAACCGCTCCCAAATGGACGCGCTGGTCGGCGAGGTCTGCGAATTCGATGCGGATACCGCCCGCTACAAACCCTGCCAGGTGGTCAACGATTCCCTGCCCTACCGCCTCTACCGGGGCAGCCCCACCCTCAGCCGCACCGACATGTTTTTTAACTTCCAAGTGGCGGAAGGCTCCAATTACATCGGCTCGGGCAAATTGGACGGCAACGGCATTCCGCCGGACTTCTTCTCGGACGTCCATATCCGCCGTGCCTTCGCTTACTGCTTCGACTGGGATGTGTACATCAGCGATGTCTTCAACGGCGAGGCAGTGCAGTCGCCCGTCATTCCGCTTGCGGGTATGCCCGGCTACCAGGCAGACGCCCCTGTTTATTCCTATGACCCCGCCAAGTGCGAAGAGGAATTCAAACTCGCCGACCTCGACAACGACGGCATCCCCGCCGGCAGCGACCCCGAAGGCGACGTGTGGACGACCGGCTTCCGCCTGCAGGCTTTATACAATCAGGGCAACACCAGCCGCCAGACCATCGCCGACATTCTGGCAATCAATGTCGCCTCCATCAATAACCTGTTTGTGATTGAAACCGTTGGTTTGCCCTGGCCCACTTTTTTACGCACCACCCGCAACCGCCAGGCGCCCTACTTCGTCAGCGGCTGGGCGGAAGACATCCACGATCCCCACAACTGGTACGTTCCCTATACCATCGGCTCCTTCGCCCTGCGCCAGAGCCTTCCCAAAGACCTTCAAACCCAGTTCAGAAACCTCGTCAACCGCGGCGCAGCCGAGACCGATCCGGCTGCCCGTCAGAGGATTTACGAACAACTCAACCGCCTCTTCTATGATCAGACGCCCACCATTCTGCTGGCAGTCGCCACGGGACACACCTTCGAGCAGCGTTGGGTGCACGGCACGCTCCTCAACCCCATCTTTCCCGGCGAATACTTTTACCCCATGTACAAAGATTGACGAAGACGTACCGGACGGACAAGGCGTACTGGGCGTTCTCTAACGCCCCTGCATTTGAACGATTGCAACAGCGCAACTGACAAAGGAAACCACCGATGAACCCTCGACTCTTTTACCTCATTCTCCTGTTGATTCTAATCCTCTCCGCCTGCGCCTCGCCGGTCAGTGAGACGCCCATCCTTCCGCCTCCCGCCTCCACAGAGACAGCGACGCCTCCTCCCGCCCCGACGCCTGCTCCCCGCTCCCTGACCATTTGCCTCGGCGAAGAGCCGACCACCCTCTACCCCTATGGCGGCTTGAACGCCGCCGCCCGCAGCGTCCTCTCCGCCATTTACGACGGACCGATGGACGTTTCCAACTACCAATACGAAGCCGTCATCCTCGAGAAAATCCCCAACCTCAAAGACGGCGACGCCCAGGTCGCTCCCGTCACCGTGCGCGCCGGTGACCGCGTGGTGGATTCCAGCGGCGAAGTGGTCGCACTCGAAGCGGGAGTCCGCGTCCGCCCGAGCGGCTGCCGCAGCGACTCGTGCGCCGTCAACTACGACGGCACGAGCAGCATCCAAATGGACCAAATGGTTGTCACCTTTGTCATGCTCGAAGGGCTGACCTGGTCCGACGGCGAACCGCTTACCGCCGCCGACTCCCTCTATTCCTTCACCCTCGCCTCCAGCAGCGACACCCCCGTCAGCAAATTCCTCATCGAACGCACCCAAACCTACGAAGCCGCCGACGACATTACCCTCCAATGGTGGGGACTGCCCGGCTACATTGACCCCGCCTACTACACCAACTTTTGGATGCCCCTCCCGGAACATAAATGGAAAGAATTTACCCCTGCCGAACTCCTCCAGGTGGACGTTTCCACCCGCGCCCCGCTCGGCTGGGGACCCTACACCCTTGAAAGTTGGAAAGCCGGCGAACGCATTCACCTCGTCAAAAACCTCAACTACTTCCGTGCCGACAGCGGGCTTCCCAAATTCGACGAACTGACCTTCCTCTTCTTCCCCGACCCCAACGCCGCCCTCACCGCCCTCGTGGACGGCGACTGCGACCTCCTCGACCCCTCCCTCCCCCTCGACGGGCAGGTTGCCCTCCTCCAGCAAATGCAGACCGATGGGCAGGCGCAGCTCCTCACCGCCCAAAGCGACACCATGGAATGGCTTGCCTTCGGCATCCGCCACGCCTCCTACGACGACGGCTTCAACTCCACCGGCCTCCATCCCGACCGCCCCGACCTCTTCAGCGATGTGCGCATGCGCAAGGCAATCGCCTACTGCCTCGACCGTCAGCGCGTGGTGGATACCGTTCTCTTCGGTCTCTCGCGCGTCCCCGATAGTTACCTTTCCTTCGACCATCCTCTCCACAACGGCAGCCTTCAAACCTACGCCTACGATCCCGCCTCCGGGCGTGAAATCCTCCAGCAAATCGGCTGGGTGGACGACGACAACGACCCCGCCACCCCGCGCCGCGCTTTGGGCGTTACCCGCGTTCCCAACGGCACTCCCCTCATCCTCGACTACCACACCACCTCTGCCACCCAGCGCCGCCAAGTGGTGGAAATCCTCACCCAGTCTCTCGCCGAGTGCGGCATCGGCTTGAACCCCATCTACCACACCGCTGCCGACCTCTATGCCCAAGGTCCCAAGGGTCCCCTCTTTGGGCGTCAGTTCGACCTCGCTCAATACGCCATCGGCGCCGCCACCCTTGAACCGCAATGCGGCTGGTTCACCACCCGTCAGATTCCATCCACCTCCAATAACTGGGTTGGCGCCAACGTCAGCGGCTACTCCAACGCCGACTTCGACCAAGCCTGCGAAGAAGCCAGCCAATCCCTTCCCAACGAAGCGGGCTACACCTCGCACCAGCGGGCGCAGACCTTCTTTGCCCTCGACCTGCCAGCCATCCCCCTCTACATGCGCCTCAAAGTGGCTGCTACGCGTCCCGATTTTTGCGGATTCAAACTCGACCCCTCCTCCCTCTACCCTCTGGCGGAAATCGAGAACTTCGATTACGGGACAGAATGTCAATGACTTCTTCGCTTCTTGCCGCGCCGATGCCTGCTCCAACAACAACCGGCCTTTCCCACGCCGACAACTCGACTCTTGCCTTTTGTAATCTTTGCTATAATGCCACCACTTCTGCACTTGGGAGCATCCGCCGATGAATGAAAGCAAGCCTCTATTGGAAGTCAAAGGACTCAAAACCTATTTCTATACCGAAGACGGCATCGTCCGCGCGGTGGACGGTGTGGACTTCGAAGTCTATCCCGGGGAAGTGCTGGGTTTGGTGGGCGAATCGGGCTGCGGCAAGAGCGTCACGTCGCTTTCCATCATGCGGCTGATTTCAAAACCCGGTCGTGTTGAAGCCGGTCAAATCCTGCTCGATGGCGAAAATCTGCTCGAATTTTCCGAAGACGAAATGATCAAAGTGCGGGGCAACCGCATCTCCATGATCTTCCAACAGCCACAGACCGCCCTCAACCCCGTCTTCAAGGTCGGCGACCAATTGGCAGAAGTGTTGAATGTTCATCAGGATTTGGGAAAAGAGGCAGGCTGGAAACGCGCCATCGAACTCCTGCGCATGGTTGGCGTGCCGGACCCCGAACGGCGCGTCGAAGCGTATCCGCACGAACTCTCCGGTGGCATGGCGCAGCGCGTCATGATTGCCATGGCGCTGGCTTGCGTTCCCGAACTCCTCATCGCCGATGAACCCACCACCGCCCTCGACGTCACCATTCAAGCGCAAATCCTCGACCTCATCCGCGACATTCGCAAGGAGATGAACACCGCCGTCATCCTCATCACGCACGACTTGGGCGTGGTTGCCGAAATGGCGGAACGGGTGGCGGTGATGTACGCCGGCGAAATCGTCGAGCAGACCGACGTGTACCGCTTGTTTGACGAACCCCTGCATCCCTACACGCGGGGGTTAATCGGCTCCATCCCCATCCTCGGCGAAGTCAAAGAACGGTTGGAGGTCATCCCCGGCTCCGTTCCCAATCTCATCAACCTGCCGCCGGGCTGCCGCTTTGCGGCGCGCTGTCAGGCGCGTCTCAAACACAACCTCGCCATCTGCACCGAACGCAAACCCGAACTGGAAGATGTCCGCCCGGGACATAAAGTGCGCTGCTGGCTCTACCAGAGCGCCGAGGGACACGTTCCTCCCCTCGCTGTCAGTTAACACCCCTTTCCTGGAGCATGCAGTCATGCCGAACAACAACAATCACAAAGGGGAGACCCTTGTCGAAGTCAGAAACCTTGTCAAATACTTCCCCGTGCGCGCCGGTTTGCTTCAGCGTGTGGTGAATCACGTCAAAGCGGTGGACGATGTTTCGTTCATCGTCCGTAAAGGTGAGACCCTTGGTTTGGTGGGCGAATCCGGCTGCGGCAAAACCACCGTCGGGCGCACCATGCTCCGCCTCGTCGAACCGACCTCCGGCTCGGTGCTGGTGAATGGACGCGATGTCTTTCGCATGAAAGGGGATGAACTCAAAGCGGCGCGCCGCGACATGCAAATCATCTTCCAGGACCCCTACGCCTCGCTCGACCCGCGCGTTCCCATCGGTGAATCCGTGATGGAAGGCTTGCATATCCACCAGATTGGCACGCCCCGCGAACGCGTCGCCATCATGCTGGAGACCCTGAAAAAGGTGGGGTTGGAGGAATATCACGCCCGCCGCTACCCCCACGAATTTTCCGGCGGGCAGCGTCAGCGCATTGGCATTGCCCGCGCCCTGGCGCTGCGCCCCAGTTTCATCATCTGTGATGAACCGGTCTCTGCGCTGGATGTCTCCATTCAGTCGCAGGTCTTGAACATCCTCAAAGACCTCCAACAGGAGTTCGGTCTCACTTACCTGTTCATTGCCCACAACCTCTCGGTGGTCGAACACATATCGGACCGTGTGGCGGTGATGTACCTCGGCAAAATGGTCGAACTGACCACCCGCGATGAATTGTTCCGCAACCCGCTTCATCCCTATACCCAGGCGCTGATGTCTGCCATCCCCATTCCAAACCCGCGCCTCAAACGTCAGCGCGTTATCCTCAAAGGCGATGTGCCAAGCCCGCTCAACCCGCCCAAAGGCTGCCGCTTTCATCCGCGCTGCCCTGTGGCAATGGAAAAATGCGCGCAGGAAGAACCCGCCTTCAAAGAAGTTGCTCCTGAACATTGGGTGGCGTGCTGGCTGGTAGAATAAACGTTATGACTACCCCATGTGTTTTGATTGTTGACGACCAGCGCGATATTATCCGCCTCCTTCATTCCACGCTGCAAACGCTGGGACATCAGATGGAGATTGTGGATGCGCCCTCCGGCGAAGAGGCGCTGCTTGTGGCGGCGCGCCGCAAAGTGGACCTGCTGGTGGCAGATTATCTCCTGCCCGGCATCTCCGGCGTGGAATTGATGCGCAAAGTCAAAGCCCGCAACCCGGAAATGCGCGTCATTTTCATCACCGGCACCACCGACCGCAAATCGCGCAGTGAGATGCTGAACGCCGGCGCGCTTGCCATCTTTGACAAGCCCATTCCCCTGGCTGATTTTCTCGATGCAGTCGAGCGCGGCTTGGGGCTGGTGCGCACCATCTTCCCAATGGATACCGCCAAAGAGACCGAAATACACCGCCAGTCGCTTGCCGAGTTGTTGAGCGGTTTTCGCCAGAAAATCAAAGCCGATGCCGTCTTCCTCATCAACGACCGCGGACGTGTCCTGGCGCGGGCGGGCGATCTGTACGACAGCAGCATGGAAGTTTCCCTGCTGGCGGCGCTGATGGGCATCTACTCCGCCGCATTCAAAGTCTCGCGCATCATCCATCAGGAACATCTGGATAACTTTCACGTCTTCCGCGGCGGCGACCATGACCTCATCCTCATCCCTGTGGATGGCTCCCATGCGCTTTTGCTGGCAGGCAAGGGACTTGCCAACCAAGAACGCCTCTTGCAAACAGTGGATGGGATGCTCTTCGTGCGCGGCGATGTGGAGAATATTCTGAAGTCGCTTGGGGTGACGCCCAGCGAAGCGGGCGCAGAATCAGCCGTCCCTGAGGCGGAAGCGGCGGAGCCTGTCCCGCCTTTTGTCTTACCGCAGCCGCCTGCTCCCGAGCCGGAAGTAGATGTGGAAGCCCTGCTTGCCGCCGCCAGCAAAAAGAAAATCACCCAGGATGCGGATGCCTTCTGGGAGGAAGCGGTCGAGAAAGCCGGCAACATCCCCATCAACCCCGATGTCATCACCTTTGCCGACGCGCAAAAACTCGGCTTGAAGCCCGGCGAAGCGCCCATCAAAACCACAGGTCCCTTGAGCGCCACCGGCTCGTTGAAGAAAAAGAAATAGTCCCATTTCTTGTGATAAAATATCGTCCGCATTGGGGCATGGTGCAATGGCAGCACACCGGCCTTTGGAGCCGTGGATCTTGGTTCGAATCCAGGTGCCCCAGCAAATTCCCGCTCTCGCGGGGCTTATTTTCAAGACAGGCTTCGCAGTGGTGGGAGCCTGTTTTTTGTTACCCCCTCCGTCCCGCAAGGCGGGACACCTTCCCCATCCCGCCTCAGCGGGATGGGAGAGGCAGGGTGGGGGTGTAGGAGATGTTATGAAGATCACCGCAGTTTTATTGGCGGCGGGGCAGGGAACCCGCATGAAATCGGACTTGCCGAAGGTCCTGCATCCTTTGTGCGGCAAGCCGATGATTTGGCATGTGCTGGAGGCGCTCAAGGAGGCGGTCACTGAGCCGCCGGTGGTGGTCGTTGGTCACGGCGCGGAGGCGGTGACGAAATATCTCGGCGATTCCGCCCGCACGGTCCTGCAGGAACCGCAGCTTGGCACAGGACATGCCGCCATGCAGGCGGAAGCCCTCCTCAAGGGCAATGCCGATCTGGTCATCGTGACGTATGCCGACATGCCCCTCCTGCGCGGCGAGACCTTCCGCCGCCTCGTGGAGACCCAGCGCCTCAACCCCGGACCGTTGAGCCTGCTCACCGTCATTGCCGACGATCCGCGCGGCTTCGGACGCATCGTCCGCAAACCCGACGGCACGGTGCAGGCGATTGTGGAGGAATACGTCGCCACGCCTGAACAGCAGAAAATCAAGGAGTTGAACGTCGGCGCGTACTGTTTCAACGCCGAATGGTTGTGGGACGCGCTCAAACGCATCGAAAAGAATCCCAAGAAAGGCGAGTATTACCTGACGGATGTGGTGGAGATTGCCGTGAGGGATAACCTGCCCGTGCAGGCAGTGCTGCACGACGATTTCAGCGAGACCATCGGCATCAACACCCGCGTTCACCTCAGCGAAGCCGAAGCCGCCATGCGGGCGCGCATTAACCGCGCGCACATGCTGAACGGCGTCAGCATGACCGACCCTGCCTCCACCTACATTGACGCAGGCGTGACAATCGGGCGCGATACCACGCTGCTGCCCAACACCTATATTCACGGCAATACCGTCATTGGCGAGCGGAATGTCATCGGACCGAATACCATCATCCGCGATACGACCATCGGGAACGGCTGCAAAATCCTTGCCTCCGTGCTGGAAGGCGCGGTGCTGGAGGATGAGGTGGACATGGGTCCCTTTGCCCGGCTGCGGAAGGGCGCACACTTGAAGAGTCATGTCCACATGGGCAACTTTGGCGAAGTCAAAGATTCGACCCTGCACGAAGGCGTCAAGATGGGACACTTCTCCTATATTGGCAACGCCGTCATCGGCGCAAACACAAACATCGGCGCAGGGACAATCACCTGCAACTACGACGGCGAGAAGAAACATCCCACCGTCATCGGCGAGGATGTGTTCATCGGTTCGGATACCATGCTGGTTGCCCCGCTCACTTTGGGAGACGGCGCACGCACCGGCGCAGGCGCGGTCGTTACAAAGAATGTTCCCGAAGATACCCTCGTGGTGGGCATGCCAGCCCGCGCCATTAAAAAACTGGAACGAAAAAAGAAAAGCAAGTAATGTGTCCGCTCCCCGCCTTTCGCGTCCCGTAAGGAAACATCTATGACCCTCACCCAACAGGAAAAACAAGCCCTCGTTGACCTTGCCAACGCCGCGCGTCAGCGCGCTTATGCACCATACTCGCATTATCCCGTTGGCTCTTCACTGCGCACGAAATCCGGGCGCGTGTTCACCGGCGTCAACGTGGAAAACGCCGCCTACCCTCAAACCATGTGCGCCGAAAGGATTGCCATCTTCAAAGCCGTTTCCGAAGGCGAGACCGAGTTCGAGGTCATCACGGTCGTCACCGAAAACGGCGGCTCGCCCTGCGGCGGATGCCGCCAAGTGATGGCGGAATTCGGTTTGGATACCATCGTCCTTTTGGCGGATGGAAAAGGGAACATCGTTCAGGAGACAACCGTGCGCGACCTCCTGCCGGGCGCGTTTACGCCGGAAAAGTTGGTGAGGTAGGCAGGTATACGCGTAAACACGTAAACACGTAAACACGTACACAGGTACACACGTACACAGGTGTTTACCTGTTTACCTGTCTACCTGTGTACCTGTCTACCCCTCTACCCGTCTACCTTTCTTCCCCTGCCCATGCCCGAACCCAAATTCCGTTCCTTCCGCGTGGATGCCGTTGTGCTTCGTCACAGCGACTATGGTGAAGCTGACCGCTTGCTCACCCTCTTCACGCGCCAACTCGGCAAAACCCGCGCCATCGCCAAAGGCGCGCGCAAAATCGCCTCGCGCAAGGCGGGACATATCGAACCGTTCACCCACGTCCGCCTGCAACTTGCCCAGGGGCGCGACATGTTCATCGTCACCCAGGCAGACACGGTGGACGCCTACCTGCCCCTGCGCGATGACCTCGTCCTCACTGCTCAGGCTGCCTATGTCCTCGAACTGCTCGACCGCTTCACCTACGACGACCAGACCGAAAACCCCGCCCTCTTTCGCCTGCTCACCGATACCCTCTCCCGCCTCGCCTCGCGCCACGACCCCTGGCTGGTCATTCGCTACTACGAGATGCGCCTGCTCGACCACCTTGGCTTTCGCCCGCAGCTCTTCGAATGCGTGAATTGCGGGCGCGCCCTCCAGCCCGAAGACCAGTTCTTCTCGTTCAGCGCGGGCGGGGTCATCTGTCCGCGCTGCGGGCAGGGATTGAAACACCTGCACAATATCTCGCTGGAGGCGCTCAAGTACCTGCGCCACTTTCAGCGTTCGAGTTACGCAGAGGCGACTCGCGCGCGTCCCAGTCCCGCGGTCCAGAAAGAGGCGGAAAGTCTCATGCAGGGCTATTTCACCTATCTGCTCGAACGCGAGTTGAACACGCCGGGCTTCCTGAAGAAGATCAGGGAGTAGGACGAGATACTCTCGTCCTACAGGCGCATCCGTTTCCCCCAGTTCAAAACGAAAATCCAGGCGACAAGCACGATGACCGGTTTCAACATCCGCCACAACAGGATTTGGAACCAGCGCCACTTGAACGCATAGATGATATGGGTAATGACCCAGCGCGTGATGAGCGTTTGACCGAGCGCGCTTCGCACTACCCGACGCTTGAATCCACGAAACGAAAATTCGCCACGCTGAAACGACTCGCTGATCTCGCGCGCCGCGAGCGCGCCGTATCCCAGCGCGATGCTGATGCCCTCGCCAAAGAGCGGGTCTGCGCCGGCTGCATCGCCGACGAGGAGTACCCTCGGCACAGACATTCTGTTTTCCGGGCTGAACCAGCGGATGGGATGACCCTTGATTTCGTAGTCGTTCAGGTCAAAGCCAAGACGCGCCATCTCTTTAGCCAGCGGTTCTTTGAGCGGTGGGCGTTGGCTGTTTGCAAGCAGGTTGGTATCGTAGATGCCCCAGCAGCGCATTGCCTCGCCTTTGACCTGTGTGGGGAAGTCCCAGAGGTAGCCGGCGATGTTGTGAGGGACGGGGGAGAATTCGAAATATGCGGACCCCCACCGCCTTGCGGGCACCTCCCCCATCCTGCCCCGGCGGGATGGGGGAGGCTGGGAGGGGGTGATGACCTCCAACACCCTCGCGGTGTAAAGTGGGTCCTTGGGGAAGATGCAGCGGCGCGTGACGCCGTTCGAGCCGTCGGCGCCGACGACGATTGAGGTGTGGAAGGTTTCCTGATCGGTTTCGACGATTACCTCGTCAGGTTCGGGGATGATGTTCCTGACAGTTACTCCCTGCCTGATTTCTATGCCTCTGCTCTCTGCCTGTTTTGCCAGCCAGTGGTCGAATTCGTCGCGGCGGATGATGCGCAGAGCGTGCCGCCCCGGGATTCGGATGTTCAGCCCTTTGGCTTCGAAGTCGAAGCGGAGCGTCTCGGCGAAGGCGTACGGGACTTCGTTCACGTCCAAGCCGAGGCGTTCGAGCAGGATTTCGGCGTCGAGGGTGAGTCCGCCGGCGCAAAGTTTCAGGCGCGGATAATGTTCTTTTTCGAGGAGCAGGATTCGGTGGGTCAGATGCGGAGCGATTCGCTGGAGGTGCAGGGCGGTGGAGAGTCCGCTGGGACCGCCGCCGATGATGAGGATGTCGTGCTTGGGCGTGTCACGTTCCATGCAAGGGTCAGGCGTAGGCGCCGCTCCATGTTTCGAAGCGGCGGTCGTCGTGTTCGTCCTCTTTGTAGAAGGTGATGTAACTGAGCGCCTTGTAGGGGACGAATTTCTTTTCTTTTGGGTTTTTGCGGGCGAGGTCGAAGTAGGTGTGCCAGGTGCCGGCGTTGAAATAGATTTGGTTGCCGCCGCGCTCGTCGTAATCGAGGGGGACGGTTTCCTGATGATGGGTGTGTCCGTAAACGATGTAGCGCGCCGTGTCGTCCTGAAAGGCGGGTTCCTGGAGGGCAAATTTGGTAAAGGAGCCGTTGCCGCCGAAGAGCCGCCGGTTTTGCAGTTTGTAGATGAGGTTGTCGAGGGTTTCGAGCGAGATGAGTTTGGAGATTTTGATTGCCGCCTGCATTTTATCCACGATGTCAATGCGGAAGGGGATGTCTTTGCTGCGGACGAATTGGAGGTTGATGAACTTTTCGGAGAGGTCATCCCAGATTTTTTTGAGTTGCCGTTCGTCCCAGCCGTTGATCATGTGTTCGTCGGCGAGGCGTTTGATTTGCCCGGAGATCCACAGCGGGGTCGCCAGCGCCGGGCGGACGTTGGTGATGTGGCGCAGGTTGTCCACAATTTGGGGGTTGAGTTCGGCTGTGCGTTTGAGTTCTTCGGGGTAGCGGTTGCAGACTTCCATGGTGAAGGCGTCGCCGAGGGTGGCGTGGTCGCGTCCCAGTTTGGCGTTGAAGTTGAAGGGATCAAAGGAATCGCCGTGGCGGCAAAAGACCCGATATTCACGGAAGAGCCGCTCGATGTCGGGCGCTTCGTCCTGTTTCCATGGGCGGCTGGGGTCAATCTTCCGCAGGTCGTAGGGGAAGGGAGCGGGCGGGTTGCTTAATCCCATCGCCTGAATGAGTTCACGGCGGATGCGGTCGAAGGCTTCGCCCGGCAGATGATAGTACCAGTCGTGGTTGCCCACCATGTAGTGAAAGCGCACTTTGAGAGGAATTTTTTGACTGCTGGATGTGTCGCGCTCGCCGTTTTCGGCGGCGGGGTCGAACTCGATGAATTCGCCGTTTGCCAGTTTGCGCATCACTTCCAGCGAGGCGCGGTTGTGTTCGAGGATGGCTTGGGTCACTTCGAGCAGTTTGGGCGCAAAGAGCGGGTGCGAAGGGTCGCTCCACGGGCGGATGTAGTTGGGTTCCCCCTCTTCGGTGATGCGGATGTGCTTCTGCCCGCCCACTTCGATATATTCCTCCTGCCCTTTGGGAGGGAACAGCCATTTGGTGGAATGAAGCGGGTCAATGATGTCGCCCAGCAGGATGACATCCAATTCCTCAATCGGGCGATACTTGCCGCGCCGCATGGATGCAAAGTGGGCATCCTGCCGCAGACGTTTGGCGAACAGGTAAAAGGCGCTGGCGGGGATGGATGCGGCAGTCGTGCCGTCGCCCAAGTGCAGGTCGCTGATGATGACAAGCATATCGCTCTCCTTTGAATGGGTGGATGCCGTCGTATCTATTATAGTCTGAAGGGCATACGCTTCGGATTCTTAACTGGAAGTTGGTTCTGCCATTAAACCTTTTCCCCCGCCCAGGCTTGGGAAGGGGAAAAGGAGAATACGCTTCCGCTAATGACTCACTCGCCTTACGTGGCAGCGCGAGATTTATCCCGCATTTTCAGGCGACATATGGCTTTCTCAAAGTCTGGATGCGAGCCTTCTTTGTACACGGAGTTCGCGGAATGAACGGATTTCTTTCCGTTTTTCACGGAGAATTCCGTATCATCCGTGCGATCCGTGTACCAAAATTGATTCCGTCGAGCAATAAAGAAAGCCATATCAGGCGACATAAATGTCGCGGTACGAATAAACTGCGTAACATCAGTGACTCAGTCTGCGGCGAGGGTGACTGGAGCGGGCTTGGGCTGTCCGCGCCAGAAGAACGCCCAGTACATGACCACCGAGATGGTGTAGAGGACGATTGTGCCGATGAAGGGCGGACCGAATCCATAGCGCACTTGCAGCCAGCCGCTGATGGTGGGGCTGAACGCCCAGCCAAAGTTCCATGCCATGCTGGTCAGGCTGGCGACGGTGGCTCGAGCAGACGGGTCCACGTGTTCCATGATGAAGGTCTGATAGACGGGCGAACTCATGTTCATCAATGCCAGGCGGATGTAATAGGCGGCTGCGCCCACCCAAAAAAGCGGCGAGAAGCCCAGCAGGATGAGGAAGGGGATGGAAAGCGCCTGTGAAATGACCACCAGTTGAATCTTGCCGGTCCGTTCGGCGAGCGGCGGGGCAATCAACAGCCCAATGCCCATTGCCAGCGAACCCCAGGCAAAGAGTGTGCCGATGACCGGGTCCGGCTGGTGATGCACGACGCGGAAGAAGACGTTCATGAACGGCATGACCAGCCCTGCGCCGAGGGAGGTCAACAGCATGGGCAGGATGAGTTTGGTCAGCAGAAGGGGGTGTTGGGCGGCATACTGAAAGGGGGCGAAAACGGCGCGTTGACTGCGCCCCAGTTTCGGGGTCCGCAGAAAAAGAAGCGGAAGAACGGCAAGTCCCGCGCCAATGCCGATGACAAGGACCGAGTTCCCGTATGCCAGGCTGCTTGTGGGGGAAGCGCCCTGCGCCTGTCCCATCCAGGTGGGCAGGTAGCCGCCAATCCAGTTGCCGACGGATGCCATGGTCATCTGCAAGCCCTGACCGAAACTGAAGAGGTAGGTGCGCTCTTTTTCGCCGCTGTTTTCCATGAGGAAGGGCGACATGGTCACGCCTGCCAGGCTTTGAGCAATGCCGGAGAGGACGTTCATCGAGTAGAAGGCGGTTTCTGTTTGCCAGCGAGCCATGACAAGGATGGACAGGCTCAACAATCCGCCGGAAAGCAGGAGCGAGCCTTTGCGTCCGAGCAGGTCTGCCAGGTAGCCCATGGGCAGGGCGGCGATGAGAGCAACGAAACTGCTGGCGGTGATGAGACCGCCCAGCAGCGCCTCGTCGAAGCCGAGGCTCAACACGTAGAAGTTGAAGATGAGGCGAAAGCCGCCCATCACTGCGCCAGTGAGGATGACGTTGAGCAGATACAACCGTGCGTTCGGTGTGAAGGCGTGAATGTGGGCGGTATATTCGCGCAGCAGGCGAAATGGATGAAAGGGAGAGATGTTCATTTGTCGGTAGGTGTGTTTTCCAAACAGGTATTCAGTCATTGCAGGGCGAGATGAATGTTGCGCTACGAATAATACTCGGCGATTTCGGCGGCGGCACAGCCTTTTTGCAGTAAAGTCATGGATGAATGACGGCAAAGTTTCCTGGCGTATAATCGCCGCAAAGGAGACTCCCATGGCTCGAAATATTTTGGCGCGGCTGTTGATTCTCTTCAGTTCGCTGTTTTTGCTCCTGAGCGCTGCCGGCATTCTTGCGGCATGGGTTTATAACGAACCTCTTACGCGGCGGGCGGTTTCCCAACTTCAACGTGTGGATGACGAATTGGCGCAGGCGGAAGCCACGTTGTCTTCCACGAAGGCTGAACTCGAACGCGCCCTGCGCATCTTGGATGCGGCGCAGACCGCGCTGGAAAAACTTGCCGCGCAATCTTCCAGCGCTGAGAGCCTGCTGGATGGCATCCAATCGTCACTGGACGATAAACTTCTCCCCGAACTGCGGACAACACGCGAGCGCATTGGCGCGGCGCGCACGGCGCTCGAGAGTCTGCGCACTCTGCTGCAGAGCATCGCTTCGCTGCCTTTTCTTGACTTGCAGTTTCCAGACCAAGTCCTTGCCGACTTGATCGCCTCTGCGGACACGCTCGATTCGGAAATTGCCGGCGCCGAAGACCTGGCAAAGCGCGCCTCCACCTTTGTCAGCGACACGTCGTATCTGTTGGGCGGCGACTTGTCGGAGACGCGCGCGAACCTCCAGAATTTTCTTTCAACGGTGGAAGAGTATCAGGAAAAGGTGACGAACTGGCGGAAACAACTTTCAGCGTTGATGGATGCGCTTCCCGCCTGGGTGGACCGCGCCTCGATCATCTTGTCCCTCTTGCTGTTCTGGTTCGGTCTTTCGCAGTTCAGTTTGCTCCTGCATGGACGGCTGCTCCTGCGCGGTGGGAATCCGCTGGAGGCGTGGCGGGCGTAAGAGGTTTCGGGGAGGCGAAAGCCGTTTTGGGGGAGCAGGCTCAGGGGCGGAGAGAAGCGTCTGTGGTCATGCCTTTTGACGGCGGCGTTGTTTGTGTTCGTACATCGCTTTGTCTGCCTGCGCCAGCAGTTCTTCCATGGTGATGGTGGACTCGGGCGGCACGCGGATGACGCCCAGGCTGAAGGTGATGAGCGCCTGCCCCGCCTGGCGGTTGTGAGCGTCCACGTTCGCTTGCAGGCGCTGGCGCATGGCTTCCACGTCGCTTTCTGTGGCGTCTGCCATGAGGACGACAAATTCGTCGCCGCCCAGCCGCCCGATGACATCGGACTCGCGGAAGGTGTCGGTGAGGATGCGGGAGAAGCGCAGGATGAGGGCGTCGCCGGCGGCGTGACCGAGGGTGTCGTTGAGGTGTTTGAGGCTGTCCAGATCTATGTAGAGCAGGCAGAGGGAGTAACCGACGCGGCGGGCGAATTTCATCAGCCCGGTGGCAAGGATCATGAAGCCGCGGCGGTTGTTGAGCCCGGTCAGCCCATCGGTGAGGGAGAGGCTGCGCAGGTGTTCGTTGACGGTTTCCAGTTCGGTGACTTTTTCATAAAGTTTGTTGGCAAGCACTTGGAGGTGTTCGCGCTGGAGTTGTCCGGTTTGGGGCAAACGGGCGGGCGCGGCGGGGTGCTTGAGGGCGTCGTTGACGACGCGCAGGATTTCGTGCGGTTCGCTGGGTTTGCGAAGGATGTGTTGGATGCCGCTCGCGCGCGCCAGCCTGTGGATTTCGGTATCGTCATAGTTGGCGGTGTGGAAGACCACAGGCACTTTCATGAGCAGGGGTTCGGCGTGCAGGCGGCGCGTCAGGGTGAAGCCGTCCATGTTGGGCATGATGATGTCGGTAATGACCAGGTCGGGAAGCTGGTCGCGGGCGACTTCGAGCGCCTCGGCGCCGTTACTGGCTTCGAGGATGCGGTGACCGAAGTTCCCCAGCAGGGCGACGTAGGTGTTGCGGTCTGTTGCGTTGGTGTCTACGACGAGTATGGTTGCCATTTGATGACATCCCTTGATGTGAGTTGTTTGTACCCCGGCAGGGAGGTTCGGCAAAAATCATAGCACAGTTCCCCGTCGCCAGCGGGTAGGGAAAGTCCACCCTTTCAAATTTATCAGGAATTTGTTTGTACAAATTTTGAGTTATTCGCCGAAGGAAAATTGATGAAGCAGTTCCCAGCGTTCTTCGGCGGTTTGGACGGTCCATTCGAAGCGATTGACGGTAAAGGTGATGGGTTCGCGGGCGCCAAAGGTGGGGTCTTTGATGCGCGTGGAGTGGTTTTCGGGGAGTTCGACGATTTTGATGTGGGGGAGCCAGTTTTGCGACTGGTAGGGGTAACTTTCGCAGCCCATTTCGGCGGCAATCTGGTTGAGGTCGTTATACATTTTTTCCAATGCGGCATTTCTTTCCGCCAGCATCCACAGCCGCCCTTGCTGGTTGTTGACGTTCATGCGGGCGATGGTCTTTACCGTGATTTGGAAAGGTTTCATTTGGCGGGCGTACTCTGCAAGGCGTTCTTTCACAGCGTCGAAGTCTTTCACATTGCGTATCGTTTGCACGGTCAGGTGCAAGTCAATGATGGGCGTTCCGTCGGCGACTTTGGCGGTCTCTTCGGAAAGTTTGAACAGGCTGGAATACGCCTCGTTTTCAGGGCGGATGATGATAAAGGTGGATTTGCCGTCTGGGCTGGATGCTTGCATACGTTCTATTTCCTTGAGCCGGTTCTTATACAAGTCAATGTGCGCCTCAACGTCAGTTTTTCCGACGCCGTAGTTCCAAGCCAGCAGGCCGCGGTTTTGGTCGTTTTGCCAAACGGCGTGGATTCTTTCTTTCAATTCCGTCAGGCTGCTTGTCAGCGATACGATTTTGAATTCGTCGCCGGCGCGTTCGGAACGGAAGACGAGAAATCCTTCCTTTTTGGGAAAGTTCGTGAGCAGCAAATTGGCGAAGCGCTTGAGGTCCTGGTCTATGGCGGAACTGCCATAACGGGCGTTGCCTTCGTGCATATTGAGCATGTCGGTCAGCGCCACGCCCTGAATGGTTTTGTTTTCGAGGTACCATTTGGCGCCCAGTCCATTGAGCGTGCCGGTCAAATATTCCTTGGTGACCACGCTTTCGGCAATGTTCTGGGTGATTTGAACCTGGGTGACGGCTTGCTGTTTCAACGTGGCGGGCAGGTTCAATGAATGAATTTTAGCCGTAAGATTGACGTAGGGCATATTAAACTCATTCCAGCTTTGATAGCCGTCGTTATCCTCGATGCGCCGCGGAATCTCGGAATGGCTTTCAATGATGGTTTGCCGCAGGACAACCGGTCTGTACTTTTTGCGCTGTTTTTGAAGTTCGGCTTCGGTTTCGGTTTCGGTCATGCCAACGCCGTAATCCCAGGTGAGCAAAGAATCCTGCTCCTGACGATGATACATCTTGGATAGGATATTGTTCAGTTCCCGCGGGGTCTTGGTGGTGGAGACGATGCGGAATTCATCGCTGCCGGGCGAGCGGCGGACGAAATCGCCCGTATCGAGGCTGAACACTGACATAAACTGGAATGCCAGTTTGCGCAGTTCCGCATCCACCACCAGGGCGCCATACACTTTGTTTGCCTGCCGCAGGTCGTAAATATCCACTTTTGCCATTCCCCGCACTTGGTTGGCTGGAATCAGCCATTTCTCCGCCCGCATGTTCAAGGCGTGCGTAATCGAATCATAAAGCGCCAAAGTCTTGGCGTTTTTCAAAGCCACAGAGACCAGGCGCTTCAATTCCTGAATTTGGTTTTCGCTGATGGGCAGTGCCTGAAAGAGATTTTCCAGTTCCCGGAAGGACTGCAGGAAAATCTTCAGTTCGTTATCCATGGTCAGGCTGCGAGTGTCGTTTGCGCGAGAGTGTTTCCAGAATCTTTTCGTGCAGCTCCTGGCTTTGCCGAATCTCGCGCTGCATGCCCTGACGCTGGAAATTGTCGAGCGAATCGTTGACAAGCATCAAGGCGCTGTCCAAATCGCCATTCGACTCAAAATAGACGGACGCCAGCCCGAACTGTCCCCGTGCCAGTTCGTCCACCCGTCCAAATTCCTCGGCAGAGCGGATGCCCTCGCGGAAGAAATGCTCCGCTTCGACGTACTTCTTTTGCATCAGCGCGACGAATCCCAGCCCATTGAGCGCGTAACTAATGTGACGGATCGGGTCTTTCCGCGCCGGATCCTGCCACGTCTCCAATGCTTTTTGGTACCACTCCCGGGCTTTTTCCAGGTTTCCCAGTTCGTATTCGAGGTCGCCGAGACCATATTGGGCAAAGCCGCGGCTGTAAATGCCGTAATCGTCTTTGGGGAATTCCTCGGTGGTCTGAAGCACGTCCATGAGCAGGGTGCGGGAACGGTCGAAGTTGCCGAGGCGCAGTTCCACGGTCCCGAGTGAACGTTTGGCGGCGGCAATCAGCAGTTTGTCTTCTGTCAGGGTTGTGGCGGAGAGCGCCTCTTCTGCCCAGCGCAGCGCCCGCAGATAGTCGCCCTGGTAGAAGTAAATCCAACTGATGTTGCGGGCAAAGGTGCTGACGGATTTCCAGTCGGAGAGCAGTTCTGCGGCTTTGAGGGCGGCATGGGCGAGGGTCAGGCGGTCATACCAGTAGGCGCGCTGCCACAGCACACTGCCAAACTGAAGACCGATTTGGACGAGCGTGGCGGCAATGTCGCGCGTCCGCTTCGTCAGAGCGCTGGAACTCGTCTTTTTTTGGATGGCTTTGTAGCACCACTGAGCTGCACTCAGGATGTTGTTGCGGTCGAGCAGGAGTTTTTCGTAACCGCGCCACTCTTTGAAACTGCTCATTTGCGAGACCAGCCGGCTGTAATATTGCGCGGTTCGCCATTCCGCCTGCTGGATGAATTTACGGTTGCCTGCAAACTGTGTGCGAATGAAGCGGCGGGTGAGCGGCAGGATGCTGAAATAGTCGCGGTCTGGTTCGTGCTCGGTAAGGGTGAGCTGCAGCAGGTCGCTGAGAGCGTTTTCGAACTCTTCTTCGTTCTCGATGCCGGAAATTTCCTTGAGCGCCTCGCGCGAGACCGCTTCGGGGTGAAGAGCCAGGATGAAGAGCAGTTTTTTCTCGTTGCTGTCTTTGAGCAGGTTCCAACTGTGATTGAAGCAGTATTGCAGAATGGGGATGTTCGAGTCGAGGCTCAGCCTGTCCAGCACCTGCGTGACGGAATATCCCAGCACGGCGATTTGTCCCTGCACCCACAAGAGCGCCAGCGGAAGCCCGCCGGTCAGTTCAATCAATTGCTTGTTTTGTTTGTCGGTCAGGTGGATGTTCTTCTGACGAGCATCCCACTTCAGCAGGGCGGCGCTTTCCTCCTCCGTCAAGCCTTGCAGGCGGATGATTTGTCCCTCGGCGACGCGCTCGCGCGAGGTGACGATCACTTTGAGGGTGATGGGCGAGCGGCGCAGGAACTCGAGGATGTCGTGCTGTTCCTTGCGCGAGAGCGACTCGAAATTGTCCAAAATGAGAAGCGTCGTGCGGCGGGCGAGCAGGTTGTAGGCGCGGCGGATTTGTTCCGGCAGGGAGAGGTTGCCGATGGTGGGATTCCCCAATGCGGCGCCAATGGTAATGAGGATGTCCGTCAGCGACTTGGCTTCGGGGATGATCGGCTCGACGCCGTGCAGTGTCAGAACGGATTCCTTCGCCGAAATCCAGATGACCGACTCGAAGAGTTCCTGCTCCACACAGCGATGGCTGACTTCGATGGCGAGCGCCGATTTCCCCACCCCGCCGATGCCCTCGATGCCGACGATGAACGTGCGGTTATCGGGCTGGAGGGATTGCAGGATGGTCTTGATTTCCTCCTCCCGCCCCACAAAGTAGGGACGCCGCGGCAGGTTTGCCAGCAGGGCGCTCTTTTCGCGTTCTTTGCCGGTGGAGGTCAGATGCTCGATTTGCTTGGTGTAACGGGCAATCGCCTCCTTCTCCATCGTCACGCTGTTGATGAGATGAAGAGGCTGATCTGCGCCATACTTTGCCAGCATTTCCTCGAGTGTGTAGAGGTTCTTCTTGTGGAGTTCAATCAACCGCTCAAGGTGGGTGATTTCTTCTTTATCCATAGTTCACTTGCTCGTTACTGGGTGGCTTGAATGTCCTTTTTATAGACTTTGGACAGCGCGCTTTCCAATTGCTTGATCGTATTCAACATGGCGTTTTCCGCTTCGGTCAGATTGTGAACAATGATGGGAGGAACAAGCGCGCTTCCCCATTTGGCGTATTGCTCTTTGGAAAGATGATAGTTGCGGGAGTACGTCTCCAGCAAAGCGACCAGATGCCGCACCTCTGCCTCATGGTTTTGCCACAGCAATTCGTCAATTTTGGCGGCGACCAAGTTGTTTTTGACCGCTTCTGCCTGTTCAGGCGGAAGGGGGAGCGCCTCTGTCTCCGCTTGGGGGACTTGTACTTGGGCTGCGTTGGCTTCCGCTTTTCTGCGCTCCCGCCGCTCTTCCAGGATGCGGCGTCCCTCGTCGAACACAAAGTCTATCGCTTTCAACAGGATGGGGATTTGGACGGCATCTAACATGTTTCCTCCGTTGCGGATAGTATAGCATAGACGGTACCAGCGTACTATCACCTGTCAATTTCGTTAGGGCTGTGCGCCTCACTGCCTTTTGATGAGTGCGCTTGCGATGACAAATTTGGCAGCAGGCGTATAATTTCAGCAGGCATCCGCAGGAGGGCGGCATGGAACAGAATTTTGTAACAGAGCGCAGGCTCATGGTGGAGCGTCAATTGCGGGGGCGCGGAATCAGTGACCGGCGTGTGTTGGATGCGTTTGAAGCCGTGCCGCGTCATCTCTTCGTCCCCGAAGAATACCGCCATTTGGCGTATGAAGACGGTCCGCTTCCCATTGGCTTTGGTCAAACCATCTCCCAGCCGTTCATCGTCGCCTACATGACTCAATTGCTGGATTTGACCGGCAAGGAGCGCGTGCTCGAAGTAGGGACCGGCTCCGGCTATCAGGCGGCGATTCTTTCCGCCCTGACGGCTGAAGTGCACACCATCGAATTGATCCCCGCTCTGGCAGAACGCGCCCGCGCGACCCTCGCCCAAATCGGCGTGACCAATGTTTCCATTCACATCGGCGACGGTTCGCTGGGCTGGGAAGCAGCTGCCCCTTACGATGCCATTCTGGTTACGGCTGCCGGTCCGCGTGTGCCGCCGCCTCTGCTAAAGCAACTTGCCGATGGCGGGCGCATGGTGCTGCCTGTCGGCGAGCGCGGCGCTCAAGTGCTGGAATTGTGGCGGCGGGAGGGGGAGCAGTTTTCCCAAGAAACCCTGCTTCCGGTGGCATTTGTCCCACTGCGAGGAAAGGAAGGGTTGAAGTAACGCTGGCGATCTGACAGTTTCAAATAGGACGCTGAAAAACGCAGATAAACGCAGAAAAAAAACAACTTTCACTCACCTTACGCAGTTCCTTCGTAGGGCGACATTTATGTCGCCCGAAAACGCGAGATAAATCTCGCGCTACCGCGTAAGATGAGTTAATCAGCGTTCCTCTGCGTCCCAAAACAAAAGTGCCGGGTGGCTGGAAGTAACGAAACCACAACGTTCCAAACAAAACTGCCGGCGAGGAAAGCGGCGGGTTTGCATTCCCTGATTTTTCAGTTTTATGGAATAATACAGCAGGTTATGTATAAAATCATCATTCCAGATTCACGGTTAATCGCTCCCTTTAACGAACCTGCGCGCGATTTGCGCATCCAAAACAATCCCCTCTGGCTGCATCAGAGGAATGTCCTTGCGCCTTACACCACCAAGGAAAAGGAGCTCGAACCCCGCGAACACCTTCCCAACGAACGGGTGGAAATGCTCGTTTATCGCAACAACCTGTTCTTCGACGAGGAATACATCCACGCGTTCATTTCTGCCGCGCGCAAACGGAAGCGGGCGGTGCGGGCGGCTTTCTCCGCCGAAGACCCGGCATTCAAGGAACATGCCCTGCCGCTTTCCACCTCGTACACATTGGCAGGTAACTTGTATTTGGCAGATTTGTGGTATTACCCGCAGGGACCGGTAGCGGATGTGGAGCCCCTGGTCATTGACCTGGAAGCGCGCGAACTCGGCTATTACCACGTCCCCACCTACATGGCAGACCAAAGCGGCGACCTGACCTTTCAAGTGCCTTTGCGCGCCCTCCTGGCAATTGACTCGTGGGTGCATATCTTCATTGCTGATATTGTGTTCGGTCTGTTCTCGCGCGGCGCACGTTTTGAAAAGCGCCTGAGCGAAGACCTGGCATTCAAATTGAAGATTCTGAGCAAAGCCCTCTATGAAGGACGGCAGGTGCTCGAATGTTCCGAACTGGTGAAGGTGGGCAAAAACTGCGTGATTGACCCGCGCGCCGTAATTCATGGACCGACGACCATCGGCGATAACGTGACCATTAACGCCGGCGCGGTCATCGAAAATTGCATCATTGGGAACAACGTCAACATCTCGCAGGATGTGCAGTTGATGCTTTCGGTGGTGGGAGATGGGACGTTTCTACCCTTCCGCGCCGCCCTGTTCATGACCACCGTGATGGACAACAGCATGATTGCGCAAAATACCTGTTTGCAGATGTGCGTCGTTGGGCGCAACACTTTCATTGGCGCCGGCTCCACCTTTACCGACTACAACCTTGTGCCCGCACCCATCCGCGCGCTGGACGGGAACGGTAACCTGAGTTATGCGAACCGCCCCGTGATTGGGAGCGCCGTGGGACATAACTGCCGCATCGGTTCGGGAATGATTGTCTATCCGGCGCGCACCATCGAATCCGATGTGGTTTTGGTAGCCTCCAAAGAGCGGCGCGTCATTGACCGTAACATCCGCTATGAAGAGAGTGACCACCATAAGTTCAAGTATCCCGGGCTGCACAAGCGGCTGTACGACCCCAAGAGCAGAGAAGTGCAGGCGTTGGAATCATGGTAGCGCATGGATACCTTTGCGTTCATCATTCATCCCATTGACCCCAAACGGGATGTCAGCCGCAAGTTTCCGCTTTTGGGGCGGTTGCTGAGCGAAAGACAAATTGACTTTTTTTCCACGTTCTTTCCACCGGTGTACATTTCCGAAATCGAAGGGATACGTTCGGATGCAACCGGCAAGGAAATCAAAGGCTGGTTCATTGCCTGTCCTTACACCCCTCGGCGGATGATGGAGTTGCCGGAGCAGACGGTTTATCGTAAGATTATCCAGACCGGGCGTCTGGCGGAAAAACTCGGCGCGCAAATCCTTGGGCTGGGAGCGTTTACCTCGGTGGTGGGAGACGCCGGGCTCACCATTGCCAAAGCCCTGGATGTGCCGGTGACGACCGGCGATTCTTACACCGTCACGGTGGCGGTGGAAGCCGTGCGGGAGGCGGCGCGGTTGATGGACATTCCGCTGGCAGGCGCCACCGCCGCTGTGGTGGGCGCGACGGGCGCCATCGGTCAGGTGTGCGCCGAGCTGCTGGCAGACGATGTGCAGCGTCTCTTTCTGATCGGCCGCAGGCAGGACAAACTTGAGGAACTACGTGACAGGCTGAAGGTCCGCGCGAGAGCCGAATTGGTCGCCAGCACACGGATGGAGGTCCTCTCGGAAGCGCAGTTGATTCTGACAGTGACGAGCGCCATCCACGATGTCATCCGCCCGGAACATTTACAGCCCGGCAGTGTAGTGTGCGATGTCGCCCGCCCCCGTGATGTTTCTGCAATGGTGGCGCGGGTGAGAGATGATATATTAGTGATTGACGGCGGAATGGTGGATGTGCCAGGACCCGTTGATTTCCATTTTAATTTCGGTTTCCCGCCGGGCAAGGCGTATGCCTGCATGGCGGAGACGATTGCCCTGGCGCTGGAGGGACGTTTCGAGGATTACACGCTCGGCAAACACATCACCAGGGAACGCGTCGAAGAAATCGGTTCGATTGCCAGGAAACATGGCTTCCGCTTGAGCGGCTTTCGTTCGTTCGAACGCGAAGTAACACCCGAACAAATTGAAACTGTGAGGCGTAACGCGGCGCAGGCAAGAAAATTGCGCGCGGCGCATACGTAATTTCGGAGGTTGTGTATGGGAAAATCACGATTGTTGGTTGTGGAAGATGACCTCGACATCGGAAACATGCTGAAGATTTACTTCAGCGGGCTGGGTTTCGATGTGGATGTCGCAGTACGCGGTTCGGATGCGCTGGAGAAAACCAAGCAGGTCCTGCCCCATCTGATCGTGTTGGACATCATGCTGCCCGATATTGACGGCTATGAAGTGTGCCGCAATTTGCGCACCAACATGCGCACCAGCCACATTCCGGTCATCTTTCTCACCCAGAAGGATGAGCGCAGCGACAAGCTGCAGGGGTTGGAACTGGGCGCGGACGATTACATCACCAAGCCCTTCGACATCGAGGAACTCAAACTGCGCGTGCAGGGCGCCATCCGCCGCGCCGAACGCGAGAGCCTCACCGATCCCCGCTCCGGGCTTCCTGCGGGGCGTCTCATCGAAGAACAGCTGCGCCGCATCATCCGCGAACAGGACTGGGCGCTGATTGACGCGCGGGTCAACCACTTCGAGCCGTTTAAGGATGTCTATGGCTTCGTGGCGGGCGACGACGTTCTGCGCTTCACCGCCATGCTCATCGGCGAAGTGGTGGACGAACTTGGCACCGCCTCCGATTTCATCGGTCACGCCGGCGGCGATAACTTCATCATCATCACCAAAGCCGAAAAAGCCGCCGCCATCCGCGAGCGCCTCAAAGCGCGCTTCAACGAAGAAGTGCAGACGCACTACAACTTCATGGACCGTCAGCAGGGCTTCATCACAGCGCCCGCTGCCGACGGGACGACCACCAAAGTGCCGTTCATGACCCTGTCGGTGGGGGTGGTCTCGCCTTTGGAACATTCCTTTGCTGATATTCGTGAAATCACCGAACTCGCGGCGGAAGCCCGCCGTCAGGATACCCCGCCGGCAGGGAAAACAGGCTGATAGAAGAGGATGTTTGACGGTTTGGGACTCGGTCACTATTTGATTCTGCTGGCGCTGGCATTCCTGATGCCGGTGCTGGCTATTGTCGCGTCCCGCCGTGCTTTTCGCCCCCCCTCGCTTCCCCCACAAACCGACCCTTCTCTTTCCTCTCCCGATTCCTCTCAAAAACTCAACGAAGCGATTCTGCTCATTCAGCCCGGCGGGCGCGTGGAATATATCAACGAACTTGCGCGCGAATGGTTTGGGCTGCGCCCCGACGAACTGCCCGATCTCGAACTCCTGGCGCGCCGCGTGCGTCCCTCGGAGGAATTTTTCCGCCTTTGTGCCAGCCCCTCCCGCAAGCGCCTCTCCGTCGGCAGTCAACTGGTAGAAGCCGCATCCTACCCTTTGCCGGGCATCTATGCCCAGACGCTCGTGGCAATGAAAGCGGTGGAGTTTTCCAAAAACCTGCAGGAGGTGGAGGCGCGTTCCTCCTTTTTGCGCATCCTCACCGATTTCAGCCGCAGTTTGTCTGCCAGCCTGGCATTGGATGACGTGCTGCACGCCGTCCTGTTGAACGTTTCGCAATTGCTTTCGCCCGAAATTCTGGAACTCAAACTACAGGACCCCGAGACCAATCAACTGACGCCCTTCCTCCTCGATCCCCTGGGACAGGGCGGCGTTCAACGCGCTCCCTTTTCCCAATTTAACGGTTTCACCGCTTATCTCCTCCAGCAAAACAAACCCGTTCTTCTCGCTGACGCTACTGCGCCCTCACTCCCCTCATCGCTTCAAATTGAGAACTCCCCAATTCGATCCTACCTCGGCTTGCCTCTCCTCGTCGAGCAGCAGCTAATTGGAACGTTGGAACTGGGACGTTTCACAGCCGATGCCTTCCGCCAGGAAGACCTGGATCTACTCCAGTTGGTCGCATCGCAAATTGCCTTTAGCATTCGCAACGCCATTCTGCATCAGGCAGAACAGAAACGCGCCGCCGAATTAAGCGGGCTTGCCAGCCTCATCCAGGCGGTAAGTGTCTCCCGCGATTACAAAGACATCCTTCGGCGGCTGCTTCAAAGCGTTGCTCCTCTTTTGCCCTTTGATATTCTTGGTTTCCTTTTATACGATGCGGGCAAACAGACCTTGGAAGCCCAGTCGCCGTTTCAGGGACTGCCCTCCCACATCGTAGATATTTATCGGGCGTCTGTTCCCCCCAACAGCCCCGTCGAAAAATTGATTCTTGAAAAGAAAACCATCGTCGCCTCCAACGCCGCCGCCGACCCTCATTGGCGTCAACTAGGGCTTCAAACCCTTGCCCAAGCCGCCAGCCTGCACGAATCCGTCCTTGCCCCCATGATTGCCGACGATCGTCTGGTGGGGTACTTTCAGGTATCCAATCACAAAGGAGGCGCTGCTGAATTCTCCGCATCCGAAATTCGCCTCATCGAAACCATCGCACGGCAAGCCGCAAGCCTCCTCGAAAACGCACTCACCCTCGAACGAACCCGCCAGCGCGCCCTCCGTTCTGATGCGCTGCGCCGCATCGCCAGCCTTGCAGCCTCCAACGCTACCATTGATGAAATTCTGCGCTTCTCCGTTCAGGAACTGGCGCGCTTCTTTCAAAGCGACCTCGCTGCCATCTTCCTGCGTGATGACGAACGCGGTCAACTCACCCTGCATAAAGAATCGGTCTTCGGCGTCTCTCCACAGGAAGTCTCCGCCCTCAGCCGCCTGCACATGGACGCCTCTCAATATCGTTTCACCGTCTCTGGCAGCCAAAGACCCTTCCTCTCCGGGCGTCTGAGCAGTGACCGCCGCATCCTCACCGGCTATCTCCCGCTGGTCACCACCCTGCAAGTGGAATCGGCAGTCGTGGTGCCCCTCCTCGTCCGTGATCGCAGTCTGGGCGAACTCATGCTGGGAAGCCGCAAAGCCGAATTTTTCAACGACTACGACCTGCAAATCATCTTCACCGCCGCCGGACAACTTGCCTCCGCGCTCGATGGCGCCTCCCGCACCGCCCTCACCGATGAAACCCTGCGCCGCCGCGTCGAACAACTTACCTCCATTGCCCGCGTCAGCCGCGAACTCAACGCCGTCACTGACTTGCGCTCCCTGCTGGAAATCATCCACAGCGAAAGCTTGCGCGTCACCCGCGCCAAATGCGGCAGTATTCTGCTCTTCGGCGAAAACGCCTCCACCGACCCGCTGCCTGTTTCTCTCACTGTCGGCTGTCCCTTCCCTGAGACTCTTTCTGCGCTCGAAAAACATGCCTTCCACAGCGGTGAGCCGCAACTCATCGAAGATATCGCGCAGACGCCCTATGCCGTTTCGCACGAGGGTGTAAAAGCCCTGTTGGTCGTCCCCATTCTCAGTCAGGGAAGAACCGTAGGGTTGATTCACCTGCACTCCGACAAGCCTGGCTATTTCGATGCCGCCTCCCTCGAAGTCATCCAAACGCTGGCGGCGCAAGCCGCGGTTGCCGTTGCCAACGTCCGCCGTTACCAGGAGCAGGTGCGCCAGGCTGAACTCCTGCGCCGTCGCGCCGCTGTGGTTGCGCGATTATCCCAAAGCGGTTCGCTGGACTTTGAACAGCCGCTGGAACAATCTCTGCGCCAGATTGCCGTCGCCATCAGCGAAGCGACCGCCTTCCGCGCTGTTCTCATCAGCGTGCTGGAACCGCAGAGCGGCATGCTGCGCCGCGTGACCGGCATCGGCTTCCCGCCGGAAGCGATGGTGGAAATCATGGGGCGCAAACAGCCTTTTTCCAGCCTGAAACAACTCCTCAAGCCGCAGTTCCGTATCAGTCGTTCTTACTTTATTCCAGCCGATCAATCTCCCATCGTCCCCGCCGACGTGCACATGGTCACCATCCAGCCGCACGAAAGCCAAAAGAACGCCCCCAACGCCTGGGACCCGGATGATACCCTTGTGACCGTGCTGGAAGATAACGAGGGAAAACCACTGGGGATTATCAGTGTGGATTTGCCTCGCGACGGTCTGCGCCCCGACCGTGCCGCCATCGAAGCGCTTGAACTTTTTGGGGCGCAAGCCTCGCTGGCGATCATCGGTCATAACCGCATCACAGAACTGAGAGGTCAGGTGGAAGCGCTGCAAGCCGGGCTTGAACGCCAGCAGCGCCTGCTTGCCAATACCCAAAACGACCTGCCCGTTCTGCTTCGCAAAGACCTCGACCAGACCATCGCCATCCAAAACTTGGATCAACGGGCGCAGCGTGTCCGTGCGGGGCTTGCCATCACCGAATCGGTCAGCCGTCAGTTAGACGCTTCCTCCGCCCTCCAGGCATTGGCGCGCGAAACCCTCACGCAATTGGGCATGTCTGCCGCGCTGGTGGCGGAAGCCTCCCCGGAAGGTCCGCGGTTAACTCACATCATGGGCAACCTGCCGCGCGCCACCAACCCGGAAGCGCTGTTCGGTCAGCGAAACCCGCTGCGCGCCGTGCTGCAAAGCGGCGAAGCCATCCTCGTTGCTGCGCTGGATGAAAACCTCGAATGGCGCGATACGCCTCTGCTCACCGCCCTGCGGGCAAAATCCATGATTTGCCTGCCCCTCCGCATAGACAAGCGTACCGTGGCGGCGATGATGGCGGTCAGCCCTGAACCGATGCCCGCCTTCACCAGTGAAGACCTGCAGGTCTATCACCAAATTGCGCGGCAAACATCCGTCATCCTGCAAAACATCTCCCTGCTCAGCGAAACCCGCCGCCGCTTGCAGGAAGTGAACCTCCTGCTCGATTTCAGCCGTCAACTGCGCGGTCTCGATGCCGATCATATCGTCAAAGCGCTGTTGGAAAGCGCCCGCAAAGCATTGAACACAGCGCACGCCGGCGTGGTGTTGATTTGGAACGAACACACCGCTCAACTCATCCCCAAAGCCGTTGCCGGCTACGCCGACAACGAAGCGATGAAAAAGATTGCCTACCGTTCCGGCGAATCCCTGCCGGGACAGGCGTTCGAATCCAACCGCCCCCTGCGGGTGGACGAAGTCCAATTTACGCGCGATTACACCTTCACCACCGAAGGGCAGCTGCTCTACCGTCAGGCAACCGGCGGGCGCTTGCCGGTTTCGAGTTTGCTCATTCCCATCCAATCGGGCGACCAGCGGGTGGGCGTCATTGTGCTGGATAACTTCAATACCCCAGCCGCTTTCCATGAAGAGGACGAAACCCTGCTCCTTTCGCTTGCCCAGCAGGTTGGACTTTCGCTTCAAAACGTTCATCTCGTGCAAGCCACTCAGGAACGCGCCGCACAGCTCGAAGCCCTCACCACCGCCGCCACCAACCTGACCTCCAGCCTGAAAAGCGCCGAACTTATGGAAACGCTTCTCGATCAACTGGGTCCGGTCATCCCCTTCGACACAGCGACCTTGTGGATCCGTGAAAAAGACCGCCTCACCGTTGCCGCTGCACGCGGTTTCCCCGATACCGAACCTCGTCTCGGCTTGACCATTCCCGTGGAAGACAGCGCCCTGTTCAAAGAAATGATTCGCACCGGGCAAGGCATTTTTATCGGTGATGTGCGGCAAGACCCGCGTTTCCCTGCGCTTGAAGCGCCGCGCCTTTCCTGGCTGGGGTTGCCGTTGGTCTCCAAGAAAGAAGTCATCGGCGTGCTGGCGCTCGAAAAATGGCAGGCATACTTCTATACGCGCGAACATATCCAGGTTGGCACCACGTTTGCCAGCCAGGCGGCTGTGGCGTTGGAGAACGCCCGCCTCTTTGAAGAAAGCCTGAGCCGCGCCTCCGAACTCGACCAGCGCTCCAAGCGCCTGGCGCTCCTCAACCGCTTCTCCTCCTCGCTGGGGCTTCTGCTCGACGAAGACAAAATCCTGCAACTCACCGCTAACGAAATTCAGGATGCCGCCAACGCATGGCGGGTCTCGGTGGTGGTGTTCGAACGCGGCAAAGCGGTCTGGAAATTCTCCAACCCCAAGCCGACCCGCAAACTGCCCCAACCCCTCCCCGATGCTCCCATCTTCCAGCGTTTGCGCGAGTCGTTGGGAGTGTTTACCTCCGATGCAGTCAAGAATGAAGCGGATTTGGCGCCCCTCTCCAGTTTCCTGGGCGAAAGCACCCAGTCTGTGCTCATCCTGCCGCTTGCCAGCGGTTCCAACTTGCGGGCGCTGATTTTCGTCCAGCAAAACGAGGCGGTGCGGTTCAGTCATGCCGAAATCGAACTGGCGCTCACGCTCACCAATCAGGCAGCCATTGCGCTCGAAAATGCCCGCCTGTATCAATCCACCCTCTCCACGGCGGAACGCTTCGCCATCCTCAACCAATCCAGTTATCAGGTTGGCGCCAGCCTCGACCCCGAGCAGATTTACGTCGCCGTTCACCGCGCCGCGCAGCGATTGATGCCGGTTGAATCTTTTGTCATCAGTCTGCTGGATGAAGAGACGGACGAAATCGAAGGCGTGTATCTCGTGGATGGCGATAAACGCGCCCCTGTTGCCCGCATCCCGCGCGACCAGGGCTTGAGCGGACGCGTCATTTCCAGCGGGCAGCCCCTGCTCATCCACGACGCCGCCGCCGTGGATGAAATGGGCGGCATTCCGTATGGCAGAGCCGAAACGCCCCAATCCATTCTTGCGGTTCCCATGCTTCTCGGCGGCAGGGCGCTGGGCATGCTTTCCGCCCAGAGTTACCAGCCGAACGTCTACACCGAAGACGACCTGCAAATCCTCAGCACGCTTGCCAACCAGGCAATGGTCGCCATTCAAAACGGACGCCTGCTCAACGAAACCCGCCGCCTGGCGCAGGAACTCGAACAGCGCGTCGTCGAACGCACGGCGGAACTGGAACGCGAAAAGCAGAACACCGAAACCTTGCTCCGCATTCTCACGGAAGTCTCCTCCAGCCTCGATCTGGACCGCGCCCTCAACCGCACGCTTGCGCTCCTCAACGATGCCATTGGCGCAGAACAAGGCACCATCATGCTGCGCAGCGCCGACGATAACATGTTGCATTATCGCGCCGGCTACGGCTACCTCTCCGATATGATGAGCGGCGAGCGGCGCGGCTTCAAACTCAAAATCGGCGAGGGGCTGGCGGGCTGGGTGGTGGCAAACCGCGAGCCTGTTCTGGTGGGCGACCTGTTGAAAGACCCGCGCTGGGTGACCAACCCCTCCTCTTCGCGCGAGCACCGCAGCGCCATTGTCGTCCCTCTGATGGTGGGGGAGGATGTCATCGGCGTGTTGATGGTCTTCCACCGCAAAGTCAACTTCTTCAGCCCCGAACGCCTGAGCATGGTCAAAGCCATCGCCGGGCAGGTCTCGGTGGCGATCAACAACGCTCACCTCTACGAACTCATCCGCGATCAGGCGGAACGCTTGGGAGCCATGCTCCGCCGCGAGCAGGAGGAAGCCAGCCGCTCCCAAGCCATCCTCGAAGCCGTGGCAGACGGTGTGCTGGTGACCGGCGCCAACAACCGCATCACCTTCATGAACAACTCTGCCGAAAACATCCTCGAACTCGAAGCCGAGCGCGTGGTTGGGCAGCCGCTGGATGTGTTCGCCGGTCTGTTCGGCAAGGCAGCCGCTTCGTGGATGCAAACCATCCGCGTCTGGTCTGAATCGCCCTCCAAATATCAAAAGGGCGAAACCTACGCCGAACAACTCGACTTGCAAAACGGACGCATCATCCTCGTCCACCTTGCTCCGGTCATCTTCCAGAACGACTTCCTGGGAACCGTCTCCATCTTCCGCGACATCACCCACGAAGTCGAAGTGGATCGCCTCAAGTCCGAATTCGTGGCGACGGTCAGCCACGAACTCCGCACCCCCATGACCTCCATCCGCGGCTATACCGATGTCCTGCTTATGGGCGCTGCGGGCGCTTTGAACGAAAACCAGACGCACTTCCTCAACATCATCAAAAGCAACACCGAGCGCCTGAACATTCTGGTCAATGACCTGCTCGATATTTCCCGCATCGAATCGGGACGCGTCACCCTTTCTCCTCAGGCGCTCGACCTGCGCGAACTGGCGGAAGACGTGATCGAAGACGTTCTGCGCCGGTCTCAGGAGGAAAACAAACCCATGGCGCTCTCTCTCAACGCGCCCAAAAAACTGCCGCTCGTCTATGGCGATATGGAGCGTGTGCGTCAGGTGTTGAGCAATCTCGTTTTTAACGCCTACCACTACACACCGGAAAACGGCACAATCACCGTCCACATCCATGCGCTGAATGGCGAAAACCAGGTACAGGTGGATGTGGAAGACAACGGTGTGGGCATTCCGCGCGAAGACCAGGAGCGCATCTTCGAACGGTTCTACCGCGGCGAACATCCACTCGTTCTGGCAACCCCGGGAACAGGGCTGGGACTTTCCATCGTCAAACAAATCGTGGAGATGCACAAGGGACGCATTTGGATGAAAAGCAGCGGCGTCCCCGGCGAAGGCAGCGTCTTTTCCTTCACCCTGCCGCTCTACGAAAAAAACGAGGCGTAAATGGCAAAAATACTGATTGCAGAAGATGAACGCGACATTCGAGACCTGATTGCTTTTACCCTGCGTTTTGCCGGGTACGAAGTCTTTGCCGCCACCAACGGGGAGGAGGCGGTGGCAATGGCTCCCAAAGTCAACCCCGATCTGATCCTGATGGACGTGCGTATGCCGCGCATGACCGGCTACGACGCTTGCCGCATCATGAAGCAGACCCCCGGTCTGAGAGACATCCCTGTCGTTTTCCTCTCCGCCAAAGGACAGGAAAGCGAAATCCAACAAGGTATGGAGGCTGGGGCGGAGGAATACCTGCTCAAACCCTTCGCCCCCGACCAGTTGACCGCACGTGTCAAGGCTATTCTTGCCAAATTCGGAAAGTGACCTTTGAGCGCTGTTCTTCTCGATAACTCCATTGTGCATTACGAGGTGCTGGGACGCGGACGCCCGGTCATCTTCCTGCACGGCTGGGTCGGTTCCTGGAAGTATTGGATCGCCTCCATGCAGGTCGCTTCGACCTCCTACCGCGCCTACGCCATTGACCTGTGGGGTTTCGGTGACACCGCGCACAACGAATTGAAATACTCCCTCGACGAACAAGCCAGGCTGCTCGAAGCCTTCCTCAATGAACTCGGCATCGGCAAAATTGCCATCGTCGGTCACGGACTTGGAGCGCTGGTCGGCATGAAATTTGCCTCCCGCTTCCGCCAGAGCGTGGACCGCATCATGGCAGTCAACTGCCCCCTCACTTACGATGCGGTTCATTCCCGCCTGAAGACTAACTCCCCCCAGGAACTCTCCGACTGGCTCTCGAGCCGCACCTCCGACGCCTCCGCCGCCCTCTCCGACGCCCCCAAAGCCGACCCCAAAGCGATTGCCGCCTCAGTCTCTGCCTTGCAGGCAGATAACCTTTTTGCCACCTTTCGCGAGCTGGACATCCCCTGCCTGCTGGTCTATGGCGAAAAGGACCCCGCCATCACCATTCCCACCTACGAATCAGCCACATCCACCTTTACCCACCAGATTGTGCTGGAAGGCTTGGGGCATTTCCCCATGCTCGACGAAGCCGCCAAATTCAACCGCCTGCTCACCGACTTCCTCGCCCTGCCTTCCGGCATCAGCCCCAGCGAACTGCAAATGAAGGACGAATGGAAGCGCCGCGTCCGTTGACCTGGCGCAAGTCTGTGGGCTTGCACTATTTTTTTTGCATTGACAAAACAACCGACGCGGCATATAAATAACTCACCTTACGCGGTAGCGCGTCTTCAGACGACATAAATGTCGCGGTACGAAGAAACTGCGTAACATCAGTAAACAATTCACAATCAAAACGGGGAGCCCCGCCGCACGGGGCTGAGAGGAGCGTGAAGCGCTCGACCCGCATCACCTGATCCAGATCATACTGGCGGAGGGAACATACGTCATCCACTACCATCCTCCGCCGTCGGAGGATTTTTCTTTTCCGCCCTCTCCCTCGTGCGAGAGGAGCCGGGATGAAGACACCATGAACCGCATCGTCATCTTCGCCAACGGCGACCTGCCCGACCTCGACAAAGCCCGCGCGCTTCTCCGGCACGATGATTACATCATCTGCGCCGACGGTGGCACGCGCCACGCCTCTGCTCTGGACCTCAAGCCTGCTCTCGTCATCGGCGACCTCGACTCCGCCGACAAATCGCTTCTGAAAAAACTGCGTGACGAAGGTGTCTCCATCGAACTCTTCCCGCGCGACAAAAACGAAACCGACCTCGAACTCGCCATCCAACGCGCCGTTGAACTCGACCCGCATGAAATCCTCATCCTCGCCGCCCTTGGCGGGCGCATGGATCAAACCCTCGCCAACATTGCCCTGCTCAGCAGCTCGTATCTCGCAGGGCGCAGCGTCCGCCTCGATGATGGGGTGGAGGAAATCTTCTTTTGCCGCGATCAAGCCCAAGTCCGAGGGCGAAGCGGCGATACCGTTTCCCTCCTCCCCTGGGGTGGAGCAGTCACAGGCATCCACACGGAAAATCTCAAATGGCAATTGAACGGCGAAGCCCTTTCCCCTGAAAAAACGCGCGGCATCAGCAACGAAATGACCGCCGAGATGGCAGCCATCCGCATCCAATCCGGTCTCCTCCTCATCATCCACCGCCGCGCCTCCTAATTACCAATTACCAATTACCAATCACCAGCCGCCAATCGCCAATCGCCAATCGTAAATCGCAAATCGTAAATCACAAGGAGTTCCTCATGAAAAAACTTACTCTCCTACTCTCCGCTTTTCTCGTCCTTCTTTCCTCCTGCGCCCCTCGCGCAACGGAAACATCCCAGCCTGCCTCCCCTCAAACCCTCACCGTCATGACCCATGACTCCTTCGCCGTCAGTGAAGAAGTGGTGACCGCATTTGAAGCGGCAAACAACGTCAAAGTCACCTTCCTGCAAGGCGGCGACGCCGGCTCCATGCTTAACAAAGCCATTCTCTCCAAAGAAGCCCCGCTCGCCGACGTACTCTTCGGCGTGGACAACACCTTCCTCTCCCGCGCCCTCGAAGCCGACATCTTTGAGCCTTACGCCTCGCCTGCTCTGGCAGCCATCCCCGACCCCTTCAAACTCGACCCCTCCAACCGCGCTCTGCCGGTGGATTACGGCGACGTGTGCATCAACTACGACAAGAAATACTTCGCCGAACATGCCCTCGCTGTGCCGCAATCGCTCGAAGACCTGACCAAACCCGAATACGCCAATTTGCTCGTCGTCGAAAACCCCGCCACCTCCTCCACCGGGCTTGCCTTTTTGCTCGCCACCGTCGCCCATTTTGGCGAAGAGGGCTACCTCGACTACTGGCGCGCCCTCAAAGCCAACGGCGTCGTTGTGGTGGACGGCTGGGAGACCGCCTATTACACCAACTTCAGCGCCTCCTCGGGCAAGGGACCTCAACCGATGGTCGTCTCTTATGGGACCTCTCCCGCCGCCGAGGTCATCTATGCCAATCCGCCCATTGACGACGCCCCCACCGCCTCCATTCTTGGACCTGATACCTGCTTCCGCCAAATCGAATTTGTCGGCATCCTCAAAGGGACTCAAAACCGCGCCCTCGCCGAAAAATTCGTGGATTTCATGCTGAGCCAACCGTTCCAGGAAGACGTGCCGCTGCAAATGTTCGTTTACCCCGTCAACCCCAACGCCGCCCTGCCGGAGGCATTCGTCAAATATGCCCAAGCGCCCGCGCAAACCGCCGCCCTCCCGCCCGCAGACATCGCCGCCCACCGCGACCGCTGGATTCAAGAGTGGACGGACGCAGTGATGAAGTAAACATGGAAACAGGTGGATAGGTGAACAAAGAGACAGGTACACAGGTACACAAGGAGACAGGTACACAGGGAAATAGAACCTTGTTTACCTGTGTACCTATGTATCTGTCCACCCGCCTACATGGCAACCTGTCCACTTTACCCCTATGGCTTCCCCCTCTCGCCTTTCTCGCCGTCTTCTTCTTCTTTCCTCTTTCGCGCATCTTCGCCCTCACCTTCTCCTCCGAAGCCCTCACCGCTAAAAATTTACCAATTACCACTTACACATTACTATTTACTTTTTATCAAGCCATTCTCTCCACCCTCCTCACCCTCCTCCTTGGACTGCCCTCCGCCTACCTCTTCGCCCGCTTCGACTTTCGCGGCAAAGCCCTCCTGCGCGCCCTCACCGCCGTCCCCTTCATGCTGCCGACTGTCGTTGTCGCCGCCGCCTTCAATTCCCTGTTTGGCTCCCGCGGCTTGCTCAATGCAATTGCCAATTACCAATTACCAACTGCCGCTTCTTCCTCCTTCATCATTCATCCTTTCCTTGCCATCCTGCTTGCCCACGTCTTCTACAACACCACCATCATCATCCGCATCGTTGGCGCCGCCCTCTCCAGCCTCGACCCCAAACTCGAGCAGACCGCCCGCTCCCTCGGCGCGGACTCCCTCCGCGTGTGGATGAACGTCACTCTGCCGCTCATCCGCCCGTCCATCCTTGCCGCCTCGCTCCTCGTCTTCCTCTTCGACTTCACCTCCTTCGGCGTAATCCTCCTGCTTGGCGGCTCCCAATTTGCCACCCTCGAAGTGGAAATCTACATCCAAGCCGTCAAACTCCTCAACCTGCCTCTTGCTGCCCTGCTCTCCGCCGTTCAACTTCTGTGCACCCTCCTCTTTTCCATCCTCTATTCCCATCTCATAACTCGTAACTCATATCCCCTTTCCCCTCGTTCCTCCGTCATCAAGCCTCGCACTCTCAAACAAAAACTCTTTGTCTCTGCCATCGTCCTGCTGCTTTCCACTTTCTACTTCCTGCCTCTTGCCTCCCTTCCCATTCGTTCCCTCTTTCGCCTCGAAGCCAACCGCGGACAGCGCGCCGAAGTCCAATACGGCTTCACCGCTGACTACTACAAAGAACTCTTCATCAATCGCCGCGGCTCCGTCTTCTATGTTCCGCCCATTCGCGCCGCGTTCAACTCCCTCGCCTATGCCTCTGCCACCGTCCTGCTCTCTCTTCTGCTTGGTTTCCCTGCCGCCTTTGCCCTCGCCAAACCCACCCGCCTCGAAAAAATCCTCGACCCGCTCATCATGCTCCCGCTCGGCTCATCCGCTGTCATGCTTGGGCTGGGATTCATCATCGCGTATGGCAAATGGCTGACCTCGCCGCTGCTCGTCCCGTTCGCGCATACGCTCGTTGCGCTTCCCTTCGTCATCCGTACTTTACAGCCTGCCATTGCCTCCATCCCCCAACGCCTGCGGGATGCCGCCTCCACTCTCGGCGCTCCTCCGCTCGAAGTCTGGAAGAGCATAGACCTGCCCATCCTCCGCCGCGCTGCACTTGCCGCCGCCACTTTTGCTTTCACCGTGTCCCTTGGCGAATTTGGCGCCACTCTCCTCATCTCACGCCCGGAATATCCCACCATTCCCGTCGCCATTGAACGCTTCCTCTCCCAGCCCGGCGGACTCAACTACGGTCAAGCCATGGCAATGGCAACACTTCTCATGCTTCTCACCACCGCCGGCATCCTCCTCATCGAAAAAATTCGCCTTCCCCATACGGGAGACTTCTAATGCTCGAACTCCGCCACATCCACAAAACCTACGAAGGCAGTCCCCTCCTTACCGACATCTCTTTCAACGTGGACACAGGTGAGACCATCTGCCTGCTCGGCGCATCGGGAAGCGGCAAATCCACGCTGTTGCGGATGATTGCAGGATTGGAAGAACCCGACTCGGGTAATATCCTCTTCAACGGCATGGACCTTGCCGCCACGCCGCCTCATCTTCGGGACTTTGGGCTGGTCTTTCAAGACTACGCGCTTTTTCCTCACCTGAACGTCAACGACAATGTCGCCTTCGGATTGAGAATGCGCCGCCTGCCGCCGGCTGAAATCAGGGAGCGTGTAGCCGAAGCGTTGGAATTGGTGAGCCTGAGCGAATTTGGTCAGCGGCGCGTCACCGACCTCTCAGGCGGAGAGCAGCAGCGTGTGGCGTTAGCCCGTGCCCTTGCCATTCGTCCCCGCCTGCTCATGTTTGACGAACCCCTCGGTGCGTTGGATAAAAAACTGAAAGATGGTTTGCTCGAGGAATTGAGAGCCATCCTCCACCGCACCCAAATCCCTGCCATCTACGTCACCCACGACCAGGAGGAAGCCTTTACGATTGCCGACCGCATCCTCATCCTCCACGACGGGCAAATCGTCCGCGAGGGGACGCCGGCGGAGGTATGGGCGTATCCGCAGTCCGCTTATGTGGCGGGGTTTCTTGGGTTGGGAAAGGTTTTCGAGGGAGCGGTGATGGGACAACAAAATGGCGAGTGGCAAGTGGAAAGCGGCTTTGGAATCTTCCATGTCCGTTGCAACCACAAACATTCGAGGGGAGAGAAAGTTCATTTGTTGGCGCGCCCGTTCAAGGTCCAGGATGATGCGAATGCCGTTTCGGGTGTGGTCACAGATGTAATCTTCCAGCAGGATCGCTATAAAGTCACGTTCGATAATGGGCTGTTTGTCTATCTGGATGCGCCGCCGAAAGTTGGAGAGCATGTCACTGTGCGGGTTAAGGTAGAATGCCTGGCATGAATGTTATCGTGCAAAAAAAGAACCCCGCTGGCGAAGTGATTTATCAATATGAAGGCAGCCTTGTGCGGCGGGATGGCAATACAATCGTCCTCGAAGCCTTGTTCGACCGCCAAGACATGCCTTTTCAAGAGGTTGTCTTCCGCGCAGGGGATCGCTTTGTGGAGTATTACTTTTCCGACCGCTGGTACAACATCTTCGAGATTTACGACCGCGATGACGGACAAATCAAGGGCTGGTATTGCAACGTGGGTGTGCCTGCGGTGATCGAGGATGGCGTTGTCTCGTATGTTGACCTTGCCCTCGACTTATGGGTTTCGGCGGATGGGAAGCAAACCGTTCTCGATGAGGATGAGTTTGCAGAGATGGGATTAAGCCGCGAATTGAGAGAGAACGCTCGAAGAGGGCTGGATGAGTTGAAGCGCTACTTTGCGACAAAAAATCCTCCGCGCTGATGGCGGAGGATTTTCATGCTTGGGGCGTTGCGGAGGAGGCGTTCTTGCAGATTAACATTAACCTGACAATCCCCTGCACTTGGCGCCGCACGGGGATTAACCCCCGTGCTATTCCTGCTAAGTCCGCTCAAGCGGACTAGTCCCGCCTTGACGGGACTTTGTACGAATAGCACGGACGTTCACGTCCGTGCGGGCATGGCAGATACCGCGCTGGTTTTGTCAGAATAATTGGGAAAAAATACAATAACGTCTCCGTCATTAGGACTCTAGAAATTCAGGTTTTGCAAGATGACATCGCCATACGTCCAGGCTGCCCACAAACCGACACAACAGCAGCAAAGCAGGATAACGGCTGCAACGGCAATGATGATGGCAGTGGTGTTTTTCTTCTTGGGCTCTTCAGCAACAGGGGGCATTTGCTCGTTCATGAGTTCTCTCCTTTGCATGGATGGTTTTTGGGATTATATCAAGGAACATCCTTGTCCATTCGCTTCCAAATACGCCAAACGATGAACGATGCGATGACGACCAGCAATGTGCCGATGATGATGGGGAGAACCACTGCCACAATGGACAGCACCGTGGAGGTGACATCCTCTGCAATGCTGACAGGGACGTTGCCTGCGCCGCCTGTGGCGGCTGTGACGGCAGGACGCACCACCCCGGACTTGGTGAGATGCACTGTTCCCGCCACGAGCAGACCGGCGGCAAGCGCCAGCGCGGGGTGGATGTCGGTCACCACGTCCGTGCTGGCGGCGAAGGCGATGGCGCCTGCAGTGGGACGCACAAAGGTTTGAATCAGGTCGTTGAGATGGTTGACGGCGGGGATTTTATCTGCCAGCATTTCGATGATGACGAGAATGCACAGCAGCAGGATGATCCAGGGATTGGAGAGGGTATCCCAAGGTTGGTTGAGGGTGATGAGGTTGGTGTAATGCGCCAGCAAGCCAACAACCAGCAGAGGGATGTAGGCGTTCAGCCCGGCGCTGGCAGAAAGCCCGAAGGCGGTGAATATGCCGGTGAGTAGTTCCATAGAGTCTCCAGGGTCAAGGTGTGGATCAGCCGAGGGGAAAGCCTCCCCAGGTTCCGGTGAGGCGGAGGCGGAGCAGGTCAATGAGGGTGATGAGGAGCAGGGCGAGGGTCATGCCGGCGAGGAAGGGCATCCACATCTGAGCCAGGCTGTCGAAGGTGTTTTCGAGGCGCATCATCAGCAGCCAAACCATGCTGAAGACGATGACGAGCAGCGAGAGCGTCCCCAGCGCGCTGAGGATGGCGATGGGGTAGAGAACCGCCGGGTGTTCGGTGAGGATGAGCAGGTCAATGACCAGGACGACGCCGACGATAACGCCGAGTTTTTTCCAGTCGAGGGCGGAGGCGGGGTTGTAGTTTTTCCAGACGGCGCTGTTGAAGGCAGGGTAGAGGATGGATGCCAGCGCAATCCCCATGCCGCTGCCGGTGAAGAGGCGCAGGGTGTTGTTGGGAACGTAGATGTTGGGGATGTTTTCGAAGACGCCGGAGGAAGTTTGCTTGAGCAGGTAAAGGTAGGAGTTCGAGCCGTCGAGCGCGAAGGCAAATAAAAAGAAAAGGAGCGGCGCGCCGAGTTTCCAGCCGGGCATGCCGCTCCGTTTTGGGCTGAGGATGGCGAGAATGATGAGCGTCAGTCCGGCTGCGTAAAATTCGCCGGTGCAGCGCGCACAAAGCGGCAACTGTCTTCCAAAGATGTGAAAGGAACGTTCATCAATGCGGTGACAGACGGCGTAGCCGATGGAATCCGCTTTGCCGAGTATGCCCGGCGGCGCGATGTAGAACCACACGCCCAAGACAATGAGGGCGGCAAGGGGAAGAAGCCAGCGGGCGAGGAGGTCGGCTTTGGTTGGTGAGGCGGTTTGTTCCATGGGCTGATTATATGGGGTTATATGACGATGTGCAAGAAAGGATGCTTCCGGCTGGCTGCCGTGATTGGGTGATGGTTTTGTCTCTGCAGTGGCAGATGGGGATTTGATAGAAGATGAGAGCGCCTTCGGTTAAAATACGCAGCGGAGATACCATGAGAAAAGTAGCAATTTTGGGAATCGGTCAAACAAAAATAGACGAACACTGGGAACTTTCCCTGCGCGAAATCGGCGGCAGCGCCGCTTTTGCCGCCATGCAGGATGCCGGTTTGGATAAGGTTGACGCGCTTTTCGTCGGCAACATGCTTTCGCCGATGGTCAACGGACAGAATCAACTGGGGACGTTTCTTTCGGATTGGATTGGGCTGTGGGGGCAGGAAGCGGTCAAAGTGGAAGCCGCCTGCGCTTCGGGGGCGGCGGCGTTTCGTTCCGCGCTGATGGCGGTTGCCGCCGGCGAAATCGAATCGGCACTGGTGGTGGGCGTGGAGAAGATGACCGACAAAGCCGGGCGCGAGGTCACCTCTGCCCTTGCCACCGCCGCCGATGCCGATTACGAAGTGGAGCAGGGCATCTCGTTCGTCGGTTTGAACGCGCTCATCATGCGGCGCTATATGCACGAGTTCGGCTGGAAACATGCCGACTTTGCGCCATTTTCCATCAACTCGCATGAGAACGCCATGCACAATCCGTTTGCCCGCCTGCATGAACGAATCAGCATGGAGAAGTTCGAGAAATCGAGCATGGTGGCTACGCCCATCAATTTGCTGGATGCCTCGCCCATTGGCGATGGGGCGGCGGCGGCGGTCATCGTGCCGGCGGAGCGGGTGGTTTCAGTGAAGGGAAAGCCCAGGGTGGTGGTGGCAGGTTCGGCGTCCGCGACGGATACGATTGCCGTCCACTCGAGGCGGGACCCGTTGTTTCTTGCCGCCGCGTATGAGTCGTCCAAACGGGCGTATCAAATGGCGGGCGTCACAAAGGACGAGGTTGATGTGTTCGAACTGCACGATGCGTTTTCCATCATGGCGGCGCTCTCGCTGGAGGCGTGCGGGTTTGCGGAACGCGGTCAGGGTGTGCGGCTGGGTTTGGAGGGAGAGATCAGCCCGAAGGGGCGCGTGCCGGTCTGCACACGGGGCGGCTTGAAGGCGCGCGGACACCCCGTCGGCGCGACGGGGATGTATCAGATTGTGGAAGTGGCGCAGCAGTTGCGCGGGGAATGCGGCGAAACACAGGTGGATGGCGCGCAGATTGGCATGGCGCAGAACATCGGCGGTTCGGGTGCAACCATTGTTACCCACATTCTAAAAGCGGAGTAAAATACCTTTACGAAAGCGTTGCAATGCTTTTCGTCGAATCGTTGAGTAGCGGTGGGGAATCTCTTGTGTGTGCCGGGCTTGCGGCAGTGAAAAGGAGCGTATCTCATGGCTGACAAACGAAAAAAGGATCGGCGCGAATTTACCTATTACATGCAGGTCAAGGATGAGGCGACCAAACAGATTATCGGTTATCTCTCCGACATCAGCACAGGCGGTTTCAAACTGGATTGCCCGAAGCAAATCCCGCCGGGGGTGGACTTCCGTATGCAGATTGACTTGACGGCGGATGTAGCGGATAAAACGACGATGGTCTTTGTGGCGCGCAGCCGCTGGTGTCACCCCGACCATATTGACCCGACCTCTTTCAACGTGGGTTTCGAGATTATCAATATGGCGCCCAGTGACATGATGATTTTCCAGCGCATCTTTGAGAAATATGGCAGGGAGCAAGCCTCCCGAAAAAACAGCAACGATTATTTGTGGAAGTAAATTTGATCCATGCAGTGTAAACGGGCGGCTATACCGCCCGTTTCTGTTTTGCCGTCATGTTGTACAATTGGCGGGATGAAATACAGAACACTACGCTCCATTGTCCGTTTTGTGATGAAGTTGATGGCGCACATCGAGGTGCGCGGCTTGGAACACCTGCCCCAGGGGAACGCGATTATCGCGGCAAACCACCTGGGCAGGCTGGATACGGCGGTGCTGATGGCTGTGATTGACCGCGAGGACATCATCATGCCCATCGCCGAGAAATATAAGAACCATCCGATTTTCGGCGCGCTCGGACGCGCCGCCAACGGCATCTGGCTCAACCGCTTCGAGACGGATTATTCCGCCCTGCGGCAGATTCTGGAGAGGATGGAACAGGGCGGGTTACTTGTCATCGCGCCGGAAGGCACGAGGTCCAAGACTGAGGCGCTGCAGGAGGGGAAGATGGGAGTGGCGTTTCTGGCGTCGAAGAGCGGGTATCCTGTCATCCCCGTGGCGGTGACGGGGACGGAGGACCGGCTCGTCGTCCAAAACTTGAAGCGGCTGCGGCGGTTGAGAATCACTGCCACGGCCGGCGAGCCGTTTTTCATTGAAATTCCCAAAGGCAGAGGGCGCGAGGAATCGATGCGCAAGGCAACCGATGAAATCATGTGCCGCATCGGCGCGATGCTCCCCGAACAATATCGCGGCGTGTATGCGGAGCATCCGCGTTTGAAGGAATTGTTGAAGGCATGAAGTATGTTCTCCGCTGGCTGATTCGGGCGTTGTTCAATCTGGTCGCGCATGTGGAGTTGACGGGTTATGAGCATCTTCCCAAAGAGGGCAGTTTCGTCATTGCCACCAACCACCTTGGCATTGTGGATGCGCCCATGGCGTTCTATGCGCTCGACCGTTGGGATATGTTCGTGCTGGTGGCGGAAAAATGGGAGAAGGTGGCGCTGTTCTGCTGGCTGAGCAAATATTTCAACCTGATTTTCATTGACCGCTACAACCCCGATGTCAAAACCCTGCGCAAGGTCATCAAGTTGATGGAAGCGAACAATATCCTGGTCATCGCCCCTGAGGGGACGCGCAGCCGCGTCGGGTCGTTAATCGAAGCGAAACCCGGCGTCAGTTATCTGGCGGCGAAATTGAATCGCCCGATTGTCCCCGTGGCGCTGACCGGCACCGAAGACAAAGTCCTGCTCGCCAACCTCAAACGCCTCAAACGGACCCGTATAACGGTCACTGCCGGACCTGCCTTTACCCTCCCCCCGCTCCCCAAAGAGAACCGCGACGAGGCATTGAAACAGTACACCGACGAAATCATGTGCCGCATTGCGGCGCTGCTGCCGGAAAAGTATCGCGGTTTTTACGCGGAGCATCCGCGATTGAAGGAATTACTTGAGAAACAAGAAAGGACCAAGCATGTCAAAGAATAACACTCCATCGCTTGAAACGTGGAAAAGATTGTACGACCTGATGGGGCAAGTCAAGGAACTTGCGCCGTGGACATGGATGCAGGAGGATGACATCTTTGGCATTCAAATGCCCGAGACGGGAGAGCAGGGCTTCGTCAGTGTGATGGGAATGCTGGGCGAGCATTTCGCCGTTGCCGTCTATCAGGGTGTAAAGGGATTGGGGGGATTCTGGAATATCCAAACGCAGGGATATGATGCTCCGATGGAACTTGTTCTGCAAACCCCGCAACTACAGGCTTCCTTTGAAGATCGCGATATGGTTACGAAAGAAGACCGCAAGGTAATGAAAGAACTGGGGCTAAAGTTTCGCGGCGCAAACGCCTGGCCCCTTTTCCGCAGTTACCGTCCCGGCTGTTTCCCCTGGCACATCGAAAAAGAAGAAGCCGAAACGCTCATCTGCGCACTGGAGCAGCTGCTGGATGTCGCGCCGCGTTTCAAGGAAGACCCCCGCATATTCCCCCCGACCGATAACAAGAATGAATATCTCGTGCGCGTGAAGAAAAACAACCAATGGGAAGATAGTATCCAGCGCATCAGCTTCCGTCAGGAAGTAACGCTCAACCTCATGATGAACGAAGAGGCGCTTGCGCATCTTCGCCAAATGATGCCGGGAAAGCTGACGCTGGAAATTGACCTGTACATGATGATGGAACCGGTTCAAGAAAAAGCCAACGAAAGACCTTATTTCCCCTTCATGCTCATGCTGGTAGACCATGATAGCAATATGATCTTGGGCTTTGACTTGTTGACGCCCCTGCCGTCCATGGAAGCCATGTGGTCAGAGATACCCGCCATTATCGTGGAAAAACTGGCGGAGGGTTTCCCTCCCACGGAAGTTCTGGTGAAAGACGAGATGCTCTACCTGCTCCTTCAGCCTCTCGCTGAGGAAGCAGGCTTCCGCCTGAAAAAAGTGTCCCGTCTGAAGATGATCGAGTATATCCAGCAGGAATTTCAAAATCTTTTTAAGGGTATGTAGTTGGCGTTCTCTCACCCCGACCAGCGGGCGCGCGCGAGAACGCGCGCTTTGCAAATTCAAAACGATTTGTGGTAAAAGAATTGTATGCGTTGGATTGATAACATTCCCGTCTGGGGCGAGCCGGTGGATGAGGGCGCGCTGAAACAAATCAAGAACTGCGCCCGCACTGCCGATGCCGCTGCGCTGATGGCAGACCACCACAAAGGCTACGCCGTTCCCATCGGCGGGGTGGTGGCATATAAAGACAGCATCAGCCCTTCGGGAGTCGGATTCGATATTGCCTGCGGCAACAAGGCAGTGCGCCTCGACATCCCCGCCTCGGAGGTGCGCGCCAACATCCGCCGCATCATGGACGACATTTGGAACAACCTTTCGTTCGGCATCGGTCTCAAGAACAAACAGCGCGTGGACCACGAACTCTTCGACGACCCCGCCTGGTCGCTGCCGATGATGCGACCGCTGAAGGACATGGCGCGCGCCCAACTGGGCACCATCGGCTCCGGCAATCATTACGTGGACCTGCTGGAGGATGAACAGGGGCGCATCTGGGTGGGCGTCCATTTTGGTTCGCGCGGACTGGGATACAAGACGGCGACGTTTTTCCTGCGCGCCGGCGGCGCAAAGGACGGCATGGATGTGGACCCGCTGGTCATTCCGGTGAAGTCGAGTTTGGGGGCGGATTATCTCGCTTGTATGCAATTGGCAGGGCGCTATGCCTATGCCGGGCGCGATTGGGTGTGCAGCGAGGTGGCGCGCCTGCTGGGGGCGCATATTTTGGAGGAAGTGCATAACCATCACAACTACGCCTGGCGCGAAACGCACGGCGGCGAGGAACTGTGGGTGGTTCGCAAGGGCGCAACGCCGGCGTTCCCCGGTCAAAAGGGATTTGTGGGCGGCTCGATGGGCGATATTTCGGTAATTTTGGAAGGCGTGGAGTCGGAGGAAGCGAAGCATGCGCTATATTCCACCGTCCATGGGGCGGGGCGGGTGATGAGCCGCAACGCGGCGCGCGGCAAGATCAACCGTAAGACCGGCAAGGTCATTACGCCGGGGGCGGTCACGCGTGAGATGATGATGGAGTGGGTACGCAAGCAGGGGGTGGAACTGCGGGGCGCCGGCACGGACGAGTCGCCGCATTGTTACAAGCGCCTGCCCGAGGTGTTGGGCTTTCACGGCGCGACCATTCGTATTCTGCACACGCTCAAGCCCATTGGCGTGGCGATGGCGGGTGAGCATGAGTTCGATCCTTATAAGGATTAGTTTGATTACCTTACACGTTGATTCGGGACGCTGAAAAACGCAGACGAGCGCAGATGTTTAAGCGCAACCGCCAAGAAAATCAAGAAGAATCAGCGTTTTCAGCGTTCATCTGCGTCCGAATTTTGAAAGTGTAGGGTGATCAGAGGATTAGTAGAAAGTGGAAAGAAGCTAGCGACCTGACAGTTTCAAATGGGACGCTGAAAAACGCAGATAAACGCAGAAAAAAAACAACTAAATCAGCGCAAATCAGCGTTCATCTGCGTCCCAAAACAAAAGTGTCGGGTGGCTAGGAAAGAAGTAATAAAAAAAGAAGAAAGAAGGACATTGATGAACGAAAAACCGACCGACATTACTGTTCGTAAAAAGACAAAGGAATTTCAAGTCACATGGAGCGATGGGCATGTGAGCATCTATCCGTTTGAGTTGCTGCGGGCGGCGTGTCCGTGCGCCTCGTGCCGCGGCGGACACGAGAACATGAAATCCGAACCGGATGCGGATGTGTTCGAGAAGCGTCTGGGAGATTCGCCTGCCACGCGTATTGCCAACGTGGTCGCTGTCGGCTCTTACGCGCTGACCATCGTCTGGGAGGACGGTCATGATTACGGCATCTTCAACTGGCATTATCTGAGGGCGCTGTGTCCGTGTGAGGAGGACCGCAAGAGGTTTGGGAGGGGGTGAGGAAAGCAGTAAACAAAACGTCCCGAAGGTTTTGATAAGCCTTCGGGACGTTTTATGTTTAGGGGGTAGGTGTTGGGGTGGCGGTTGTGGTTGAGGCGGCGGAGGTAGGCGTCCGCGTGGGGGAGGCGGTGACGGAGGGAGTCGGCGTGCGGGCAGAGGAGGAGACGGGGGTGGGGGTGCGCAGCGCGGCGAGTTTTTCCTGCGCCTCTTTGCGCATGGCGGCGGTCATCGCCTCTTCGGGCAGGTCGAGCAGGAGCGCCCAGTATTCGGCGGCTTTGCGCGGTTCTTCGCGTTTTTCATGTACCACTGCCGCCCAGTAGTAGGCGAGGGCTTTTTGTCGGTCGTCAGCGGCGAGGGCGAGGGTTTTCTCCAGGGCGAGGAAAGCGTTGCCGGCGCGTCCGTTGAGCAGTTCGGCGCGGACGATGCCGAGGTTGGCTTCGAAGAGATCGGGGTAGGCGGAGCGCACACGGGCAAGGTCGGCGTTTGCGGCGGCGGCGTTCCCCAATTCCACGTTGGAGAGGAAGCGGTAGAGGATGGCTTCGCGGCGGTTGGGGTCGGCGCGCAGCGCCTCATCCATGGTGCGGACTGCCGCTTCGTATTCTGCATGAGCGTAGTGCAGTTTGCCGAGTTCAATGAAAGCGGTGATGTCCTGCGGTTCGTATTGCAGGTAGGTGTTGTAGAACTCGACGGCGTCGCTGTAATTTCCCAGCGCGGCGTGGATTTGACCGAGCAGAAGGTAAGTGGGCAGGGAGGTGACGTCCCGTTCGAGCGCCTGGCGGGCAATTTCGAGGGCGAGGGAGGCGTCGCCTTGTTTGAGCCATGCCCGTGCCAAGTGGTAATACACCAGCGGGGAGCCGGGCAGGAGTTTATCGGCTTTTTGCAGGTCGGAGACGGCGCCCACGAGGTCGTTATCGCGCAATTTGACTTGCGCCCGCTCCAGGTATGCCTCGCCGAAGTCGGGTGCGCTGCGGACTGCCTGGTCAAGCAGAGGCAGGACGTTGGCGTTGGGATCCATGAACCGCAGGGCGCGCGCCAATCCCACATAGGCGGGACCGAAATCCGGCTGGCGGTTGACGGCTTCGTTGTAGTATTGTTGGGCGCGTATCACATCCCCTTTGAAGCGGTAGGATTCGCCAAGGTAATAATAGGCAGAGGTGAGGTTGGGGTCGAGTTTGATCACTTCTTCAAGCGCGGCAATTGCCTGATCCCATTTGCCTTGTTTGTAGGCGTTCTCGAACTGCAGGAGGTAATCGGCAGTGATGGGCGAACGTTCCACCGTGACGTAGAGCGGCGTGGGGGTGTAGGGGACGGGCGGCTGGGCGGGTCCGCGCGCAGTGGCAGCCGCCTGCGGTTTTGCGCCGATGGCGGTGGGGGTGGGGGTGAAGGTCAGGGCGGGACCCGGCGTGGGCAGGGCGCGGTTGGCGTTGGGTGTGGAATTGGGAATGACCAGCCCGAAGACGATGCCGCTGGCAATGACGCCGATGAACAGTATCACAATTGCGAGGCGAAAGACGGGGCTGGCGCGCACTGCCGCCCAACCTTTGGGCTTCGGTCTTTCATGGGCAAGCAGGAGTTTTTCCTCCCAGGCGCGCGTGCGGTTGAGGGGGAACGGCTGGACGGCTTCGTCGGCGGGCAAGGCTCCGAGCAGGATCAAGCCTCGTTTGGCGGCGGCATGTTCAGGGTCCAGTTTGAGAGCCGTTTGGAGGCAGTAGATGCGCTCCTTGGGAGTTTCCATGGCGGCGCTCAGCCAGGTCCAGTATTCAGCGTTGGTCTGGTTTTCTTTGATGAGGTTCGTGAGCAGTTCACGGGCGCGGGCTTTGTTTCCCCCGCGCAGGGCATCCACCGCTTCCTGAAAAACGACATCGTCAGCCATGCGTTGATTTTACCTTACTCGTGGAATTCTTCCACTTGATAGGTCATCACGTCAAGATGTTTGCGCCGCCAGAGATCGGGGCTGGCGCCCATTTTGAGGCAGAGGTTGTCGAGGAAGGCGGCGGGGTCGGGAATTTTCTCCCACACCTGCGGGAGGAAGGTGGCGCGGCGGAAGCCGTCGCGCAGGATGACGCCATCCACGCCGGGGCGCAGTTTGGAGAGGAGGTCGGCGGCGTCGGTGTATTCGAGGGGAAGCGGGCGCGTCAGCCTCGAGACCTCGACTTGAATCCTGCTCAATTCGTCTTCTCTCACCGGCGGAAAGCGCGGGTCCTGCAAAGCGGCGGCGATGGCATGTTCGCGCACGTCCTCGGCAAGCGGTTGATATGCCTCGAGCGTGCCGATGCAGCCGCGCAATTGCCCCTCGATGGTCAGCGTGACGAATGAAGCGCCCGCTTCGCGCAGGCGAGGGGGCAGGCTGGCGAGATCGAGAGGGGGAAGTTTTTCGCCACGCACAGCGTATTCCATCGCTTCGCGCGCCAGTCGGAGCAGGGTCTTTTGTTCTTCAGGTGTCAGTTTTTCGTTCATGGCTGCCTCCCGATCCCTCCCGCCCTTCGGGCGCTTTCCCCAAACCCGAAGGATTTGGAGATGATGGGGTGGGGCTATTTCACCAGTTTCCAATACACTCTATTATGATACACCAAAGGAACGCCTTCACTCTCCACCTTGGCGGCGATGACCTCGGCAATGAAGAGCGTGTTTTCGCCGACGGGAATGGATTGCGTTACGCGGCAGTTGAAATATGCCACGCCGCCTTTGATGAGCGGCGCTTCCAGCAGGAGGCGTTCGGTTTCCACTCCTTCAAAGCGGTCAGTGATGCCTGTGATCTTGCCGGCGAAACGGTCGGAAAGATCGCCCTGCGCGGCGGAAAGGATGGTGACGGCAAATTCACCGGATTGTTCCACCAGCGCGTGCGTGTGTGTGAGCCGCCTGAGCGCCACCGAAATCAGCGGCGGGTCGAGCGAAATGGAAGTGAACGAGTTGACGGTCATGCCGTAGCGTTGACCGTTGTGCGCGGCGGTGACGATGGTCACGCCGGTGGTCCAGGCGCGCATGGCGCGGCGAAGGGTTTCGGGGTCGAGTGTCATAGGTTCTCCAATGCGGGCGTCATCATACTTGGCGGGCGGTGAAGCGTCAAGCCGAATAAAAAATCGAGCCATAAAACTCTTGCATCCTGCCCGTTTCAAAGGTACCATCTGGAGCAGCATGGAAACTGCATCCCATCCCCGCCCGCCCCGGCAGCAAGGCGAAAGCCGGAGCACGCTTCGCATCCTGCAATCTGTTTTTGGCATTGCCGTTCTGCTGGCGACCCTGTTCACCGCCTTTCCTTCGCGCGGGCTGGTCTCTGGCGATTTTTACAGCCGCCTGAGCGTCATCCTCACCCCCCGCCCGGTGGAGGGGTCCGCGCCTGCCTCCCAGCCGCAGCTGCGCATCGGCATCGTCGCCGGTCATGCCGGCAATGACCCCGGCGCGGTCTGTGTGGATGGCAACGGTCAGGTCACGCTCACGGAAGCGGATGTCAACCTCAAGATTGCGGCAATCGTCCAGCAGAAATTAATCGAGGCGGGTTATCAGGTGGACTTGCTGCGCGAATTCGACTCCCGTCTCAACGGCTATCGCGCCCTCGCCATTGTTTCCATTCACAACGACTCCTGCGAATACGTCAACGACGAAGCGACCGGCTTCAAAGTCGCCGCGGCGCTCAACACCACCGACCCCAACCGCGCCAACCGCCTGACCGCCTGCCTCATAGACCGCTATCAGCGCGCCACCAACCTCACCTTCCACGCCGGCAGCATTACCAGCGACATGCGCGAATATCACGCCTTCCGCGAGATTGACCCCAGCACCATTGCCGCCATCATCGAGACCGGCTTCCTCAACCTCGACCGCGAAATCCTCACCAAACAGACCGAGCGCGTCGCCGCCGGCGTGGTGGACGGCATTCTGTGCTTTGCCAACAACGAAAACATCGAACCGACGCCCGTCCCCGGAGCGATACCGTGAAACCCGCCCGCCTCTTTCCCCGCCTCATCCTGTTCCTGACATTCGTGGGCATTCTCCTCGCCGCATTCTGGTTTGCCGTCCCTTACGTGCAGGCATATTTTATCCCGCCGTCTGCGCCTGAGCAGGAATACATCTGGTCGTATGTTGAAATTCCCAAGCCGCGGCGTTCTTCTGCTTCCACTCTCCCGCCGGGAACCGTTACCGAAGCATCACCGTTAATCACAGCACAGACGCCTCTCCCTCTTCCTGCCGACACTGCCGCGCCCCTCCCCACTCCCACCGAGACGCCCGCCCTGCTCTCCATGGAAGTGCTGCCGGATACACCCACGCCGCAATACGTTGCGCCTCAGCCGGCGGCGGTCTCCTACGGCGGCTCGAAATACATCCTTGTTGACATTTCCGAACAGCACATGTACGTCTATGAAGACGGCGTGCTGATTTATAGTTTCGTCGTCTCCACCGGCATAAACAACGCCACCCGTGTTGGAACGTTCGCCGTCCAGAGCAAAATCCCCAACGCCTACGGCTCCACTTGGGATATCTGGATGCCCAACTGGCTTGGCATTTACTGGGCGGGCGGGCTGGAAAACGGAATCCATGCACTGCCCATCCTGCCCAACGGCGCCACCCTCTGGGATGGATACCTCGGCAGACCTGTTTCCTACGGCTGTGTAGTATTGGGATCCTACGAATCAAAACTGCTGTATGACTGGGCGGAGATCGGCACGCCCGTAGAGATTCGCTGGTGACAAAAGCGAAATGTTCTTTTAGAGTAGAGAAGAGATGAGGCATCATGAAAACAGGCAAATCGAACCAGTCGCGGTTATATCTTTTATGGGGCGCTTTGAGCATGTTCCTGTGCCTGGCGGTGATTGGAGCCGCCGCATGGACGGCGTTTAGCACCCCGGTTTTTGCCTCCGTTCTCAGCCCTCAGCCGGCGGTCTCTGCCCAGCAGGAAGTCCTCTGGGCGCAGGTGGAAATTGCCAAGCCTGCCGCCGCGCCGCTTGAGGCTGATCTTCCCAACATCCAACCCCTCGACCTCCCTGCGCCGGCGCTCGAACCCTCTCCCTTCCCAACCCTCACGCCGCCGCCCCTCGAGTCTCCCACCGAAGCGCCCACCTCCACCCCCGAACCGACCGAAACCCCCGCCCCGCTGGCGATGGAAATCCTCGCCGATACCCCCACGCCTCAATACATCCCCCCGACTCTTGCTCCGCAGCAACCAAGCGTTGCCAACACAGGGAACGGCGTCCGTTGGATTGACGTGGACCTCAGCCGCCAGATGGTCTTCGCCTATGAAGGCGATGTCGTTGTGAACTCCTTTATTGTTTCCACCGGCACCTGGCGCACCCCCACCGTGACCGGTCAATACAAAATCTACGTCAAAATTCGCTCCGCCAGAATGTCCGGTCCCGGTTATTCCCTGCCCAACGTCCCCTACATCATGTACTTCTACAAAGGCTACGGCTTGCACGGCACCTACTGGCACAATAACTTTGGCACACCCATGAGTCACGGATGCGTCAACCTGCGCATCGAAGACGCTGAATGGTTGTTCAACTGGGCATCGGTCGGCACGCTGGTGAACGTGCATTATTAGCCTTTTCCCTCGCCCTAACCTTCTCCCGCAGGGAGAGGGCTGGGGATGAGGGCAAGTTACACAATGAGCAAGACTCCCATCTCCCGGCGCGACTTTCTCAAACTCAGCGGCTATGGCTTGATGGGGATTCTCCTGCCCGAGCTGTCCCTCAGCCCGCCTGCCGACCCCTTTACTTCCCTTCAAGGGCGCATCATTGACCGCACCATCTGGTCGTATGAAGAGCCGAACCGCAAATCCAAAAAGAAAAAACTCTATTGGCGCGACCTCATCGTTCAAATTGCCAACACCGCCCTCGGCGACGACGAAACGGCATATAACCGTGTGTGGTACGAACTCGAAGAGGGCGGCTACGTCTATTCGGGGAGCGTCCAGCCTGTCCGCACCATCTTGAACGAACCGCAGCTCATCCCTGCGGGAGGCGTGCTGGGCGAGGTCAGCGTCCCTTACACCGACGCCCATCTCGAAGCGAATCCCGAATCCGAAGTTGTCTATCGCCTCTATTACGAGACCGTCCATTGGGCAACCTCCAGCGCCGTCCTGGCGGATGGAAGCGTCTGGTACGCCCTGCTGGACGACAAATACCAACAGCAATACTTCGTACGCGGCGAACACATCCGCCTCATCCCCGACGGGGAGCTGGCTCCTCTTTCCCCCGACCTTTCCCCCCGCGAAAAGCGCGTCGAAGTGCGCCTCGAAGAGCAACTGGTGCTTGCCTACGAAAAAGACAACCTGGTGTTTGCCACCCGCGCTTCCACCGGCGGACGTTTACTGAGCGGCACGTACACTACTCCCGTCGGCGAGTATCTCACCAACCACAAACGCCCCACGCGCCACATGGCAGCCGGCGACATCGCCTCCAGCGGCTTCGACCTGCCCGGCGTTCCCTGGGTGATGTACATCAAGGAAAACGGCATCGCCCTGCACGGCACCTACTGGCACAACGATTTCGGACGTCCGCGCAGTCACGGCTGCATCAACCTCACGCCGCAAGCCGCCAAATGGCTTTACCGCTGGACGATTCCTCCCGTCCCCCCGCAAAAGCCGCTCGTTTATGGTTTTGTAGGAACGAAAGTAATTGTGCGACTCTGATTATCTTAACGTCAGTTCGGGATAAAGCGTCCCGAAGGCTGATTCTGCTCTTGAACCCGCTGCGTCAAAAGCCTTCGGGACGATTCAAAAGCCTTATCCCGAATTCAGGTTATCTTACACCTTCAAAATTTGGACGCAGATGAACGCTGAAAACGCTGATTCTTCTTTTTTTTTTGGCGGTTGCGCTTAAAAATCTGCGCTCGTCTGCGTTTTTCAGCGTCCCGAATCAACGTGTAAGGTAATCAATGGGCGACTATAAGAATTCAGTGATAAAACCCGAAAAAATTCATCTTCTGCGATACACTTATCCCATGCTCAACCCTCAACTTTCCCGACGCGAATTTCTCAAACTGGCGGCGGCTGGCTCGCTTGCTTTTGCCCTGAGCGACCTGAAACTTGACCGCGCCCTTGCCGCCTCTGCCCCCAAACAGGGCTGCATGACCATCAGCGGCATTCCGCTCTACGATGCACCCTCGTTCAACGCCAATAAAATTCATTTCTTCGGTAAAGACAAGGTGGTGGACATCACCGCCATCGAGGAGAACGGCGACGAAGGGAATCCCTTCAACCGCGTGTGGTATCAAATCAACAACGAGGGATATACCTACTCCGGCTGGGTACTCCCCGTGGAAACCCGCTATCAAAAGCCGCTGTTCGACGTTCCCGAAAAAGGACGAGTGGGTGAAATCACCATTCCTTTTGTGGATACGAAAAAGTCGCCCTCCGTCTATGCCGAGCGCGGGTACCGGGTCTATTACGGAAGCGCGCATTGGGTGAAGCGGGTTATCGTCACGCGCGAGGAAAAGAGCATCTGGTACGAAATCTACGACAGTGAAATCAAACGCTCTTTGTATGTGCCTTCCTATGCCATGCGGCTCGTGCCTTATGACGAATTGACCCTGCTCTCGCCCGAAGTGCCGAACGAAGAAAAATTGATCGTCATCGAGCTGGAAACCCAGATGGTCACCGCCTTTGAAGGCGAGCGGCTGGTCTTTTCTCAGCGCTGTTCCACCGGCGCTAAAGGCACTGAAACCCCGCGCGGCGAATTCCGTACCTATCATAAGGGTCCCGCCGTGCATATGACCAATCAAGGCGACGCGCTCGAAAACATCTATAACCTGCCCGGTGTGCCGTGGTGCTCGTTTTTCACCGGGGCGGGTCATGCGCTGCATGGCGTGTACTGGCATAATGACTACGGTCGTCCGCGCAGTCACGGCTGTGTGAATCTGCCGTCAGAGGCGGCAAAGTTTCTGTATCGCTGGAGTCTGCCCAATGTCCCGGTTGATGTGTCCTACCTGCACATGCCGGGCGAAGGCACGCGCGTCCAGGTCATCTAAAAAGGAGAAGCATGAATCCCATCTTTCAATTCCCGACCTATTTGCTCAAACGCCAGGTCTTTGCCCTGACCGGCAAGTTTCGCATTTACGACCCGCAGGGTAATCTGGTGCTGTTCAGCGAACAGAAGATGTTCAAACTGCGCGAGGACATCCGCGTGTATGCCGATGAAGAAAAATCCCAGGAGGTGTTGAGCATCAAGGCGCGGCAAATCATTGACTTTTCGGCGGCGTATGACGTGGTGGACACGGCATACAATCAGAAGGTGGGAACCCTGCGCCGCAAAGGTTGGAGTTCGATGCTGCGTGACGAGTGGCAGGTGCTGGACGCGAACGACAATCAAATCGGCGTGCTGTTCGAAGACAGCATCGGATTGGCGCTGCTGCGCCGCTTCCTGCTCGGCTCGTGGCTGCCTCAAAACTACGACATCACCCTCGGCGATACGCGCGTCGCCGACTTGAAGCAAAACTTCAACCTCTTCCGCTACGAACTGAACCTCGATTTCAGCATGGACCCCGCTCAGCGCCTCGATCGCCGTCTGGGCATTGCGGCTGGCATCCTGCTGGCGGCGGTGAAGGGAAGGCAGAGCAATTGATGACGAAAACTCCCCTCTTCGCCGGTCTCGTCTTCGACGAATCGGACCGCCCGGTGGAAACCGCGTTGGTGGGTGATGAACCCTGCTACGTGGTGAATGATCTGGGCTTTCGCCGCCATATTCCCTCGGAACAAGTGGACCGGCAGGTGCTGGGTCATATTGCCGAATTGATGAAAGGCAGCGAAGACTTGATTTCCGAGGAAACCGCCAAGATGCTGGGGCAGGAAGATGTGTTTACCAAAGCCGCCATCGAGCAGCAGTTGAAGAACATTGACAAGCAATTCGATCAATTGATGCAAATGGGCATCCCGGAGGATGTACGCGCATATCTGGGCATGATGGGGTTCAAGGTTACGATCAACGTGCATGGCGAAGTGTTGAGCATCAACCAACCGGGCATCGCCTCGGATGAGGGAGAGTAAAAGAGCGGGATTGCCGATTTGCCAGGATGACAGTATGGCTTTCTCAAAGTCTGGATGCGAGCCTTCTTTGTACACGGATTTCGCGGAATGAACGGATTTCTTTCCGTTTTTCACGGAGAATTCCGTAGCATCCGTGCGATCCGTGTACAAAAATTGATTCCGTCGAGCGATAATGAGAAAGCCATGGATGACAGGCGTCGCCGTTGTAGAATTTATCCAACAGGCGTACAATAACCGCCGCAAGGAAATGTAATGTTTACGAACGAAAGCGCTTCAGGAAATACCGAGAGCCAGCCGCCCAGTACGGACGGAGTTTACGCATTGCGACATCCATGACATCACGCAGATGAGCCATGCCTCTGCGTGATGATCTCACGCAAGGAGGCATTCATGCTCACCATTTACAAAACCACTGAGCGGGGCATCGAACAACTGGACTCCATGGTGAACGGCGCATGGGTCAAGGCTGTGGACCCCACGCCGGAAGAGATCGAACAACTGGTCAACTGGGGGGTGGATGTTGACTACATCAACTACTCCCTCGACCTCGATGAAATGCCGCGCATCGAACGCGATGAAGACTACACCTTCATCCTGCTGCGCGTTCCCCACCGTCAACTCGAAAGCGACCCTCCCTACATCACCATTCCGCTGGGCATCATGATTCGCGGGAACATGATTGCCACCATTTGCAAGTACGACAAGGAAATGTTCAAAGTGCTTGCCAACGGCAAATACCGCATGTTGAAGACAGGCAAACGCTATCGTTTTGCCCTGTATATTTTTCTCGAAACCGCCACGCGCTATCTCACTCATTTGCGCGAAATCAACCGCGCAACGGAAGCCATCGAAGATCAATTGCAAAAATCCCAGCGCAACCGCGAACTGCTGGAGTTGCTCAAGTATCAGAAAAGCCTCACCTATTTCGCCACTGCCCTGCGCTCGAACGAGGTGATGATGGAACGCGTCCAGCGGATGCAAATTTTCAACTATTATGAGGAAGACCAGGACCTGCTCGAAGACGTGCTGACCGAAAACCAGCAAGCCATCCAGATGACCAACATCAACACCGAAATCCTCGCCTCCATGATGGACGCCTTTGCTTCCATCATCTCGAACAACCTGAACGTGGTGATGAAAGCCCTCGCCGCGCTCACCATTATCCTCAACCTGCCGACCATTGTCGCATCCTTTTACGGCATGAACGTCACCCTGCCCGCCCAGGATCATCCGCTTGCCTTTTTGTTCATTATCGGCGTGACAGTGGGGGTGACTGCGGTTGCCACCTACATCTTCTACAAACGTGACTGGTTTTGACCTCTGCCGTCACCCGATTTGGGTGACGATGGCGTTTTTCGCCCCCGCTTCTTTCAGCGACCTGACAACTGCTTCGGCATCCGACGGCTCGACCAAAGCGATCATGTTGCCGCCGCGCCCGCCGCCGCTGAGTTTTGCCCCCAGCGCTCCCGCCTTGCGTCCCGCCTCGACCAGCCTGTCCAATTCGGGCGAGGAGACGGTCATCTGCTGCAAGAGGGCGTGGTTGTCGTTCATCAAACCGCCCAACTCTTTCCATTTTCCGCTTTCTATTTTTTCCCGCGCCTCTTTCACAATTCTGCCAATCTGATCAAACACCCCTTCCCACTTTTCCCTGTCCGCTTCCCATAGTTTCCTTACATCGCCCACCGCTTCTTTCGTTGGCGCTGAGATGCCTGTGTCGCCGATGACGATGGTGAACGGCTCTCCAACTGTAAATGTTTCGATGGGCTGTCCCCGCACAAAGTAGACCGGCTTGGCGTACGTGATGACGGTATTGTCAATGCCTGAGGGCGTGCCGTGATGGATTTTTTCGATTTCGTAGGCAAAGGCATTGACCTCTTCAGCGCTCATCGGCACGTTGAAGTGCGCCGCCAGCGCGCGCACCAGTGCAACGGTCACTGCCGCGCCGGAACCAAGACCGGAAGCGACGGGGATGGTGGATGTAATTGTTATTTTTACCCCCCTCTGTCCCTCCATTTTCGATTCTCGAAAATGGGGGGATGAAAGGGGGGGAAAAAAATTGTGGATGACCGAAGCGATCGGATGGTCGGAGGGAAGCGCGTTGAGTTCACAGCGGAGGGAAATGCCCGGGGCGTCAATCCAGATGCCGGGGCGGTCTGATGCGGCGATGTCCACATCCGCATGAACCTGTGTGACCGGCGCGGCAAGCGCCGGGCGTCCGTACACAACGGCGTGTTCTCCAAAGAGAATGATTTTACCGGGAGCGGAGGCTGTGGTCATTCCGCCTTATGCAAGGTAGAAAATGGTAATCACTGCCAGCCCCCATAATAAGACCGTGGCTTGCAAAGGACGGTCGGTGAGCGCCACCTCTTCGGGAGAGCCGCCGGCGTTGCCGACTTGAATGAGTTGCAGGTAGCGGAAGATGCCATAGACCACAAAGGGGATGGTCAGCATCATGCTGTGATTTTCGGGCAGATTGGGAGCGGAGAAGGTGTAGAGCGAGTAGGCGACGATGGTGGTGCCGGAGACGATGGTGATGTATTGGTCGAGGAGGGGCAGCGTGTAGCCGTCCAGCACTCTGCGGTGCGCGCCGGCGCCCTGCGCCAGCAGGCTGATCTCGGCGCGGCGTTTGCCCAGCCCCAAATAAAGAGAAAACAGCACGGTGATCATGTAGAGCCAGGGCGAAAAGCGCTCCACTGTAATCAACGTCACGCCCGCCGCCACACGCAGCACGAACCCTGCCGCAATGATTAGCACGTCAATGATGGGAATGTGCTTGAGCCAGCGCGAATACAGCAGGTTGATGACGAAATAGGCTGTCAACACACCAGCAAACGCCGGCGTCAGCCTATAGCCGAACGTCAACGCCGCCAGCGCCAGAATCACGGCGGCGGCAAGCGCGATGCTTACCGGTAATTTTCCCGAAGCCAGCGGGCGGTGTCTTTTTTCCGGGTGGATGCGGTCGGCTTGGATGTCGGCAATGTCGTTAACCACATACACAGCGCTGGAAATCAGACAAAACAGAAAAAAGCCCGCCAGCGTTCGCAGAAACGGCTCCGCCTGAAACAATTGTTTATCGAAGATCAGCGCGAAGAAGACAAAGCCGTTCTTGATCCACTGCCGGGGGCGCATGGTTTTGAGCAGATGTTTGAGCATGGAATAATTTTACCTTTTTTGCCGCCAGGCAGTACAATACCAACACCATGACAAAAGTACGCTTGGATGTGTTGCTCGTGGAGCGCGGACTGGCTGAATCGCGCGCCAAGGCGCAGGCGCTCATCATGGCGGGACAGGTGCGCGTCGCCGGTCAGACCGCCCTGAAGCCTGCCACCACCGTAGACGCCTCTGCCCCGCTGACGGTGGATTCCGGTCCGCGCTTCGTCTCGCGCGGCGGCGAAAAATTGGACGCCGCTCTCGAAGCCTTTGCCCTCGATGTGCGCGGACTGGTCTGCGCCGATGTGGGCGCCTCGACCGGCGGTTTCACCGATTGCCTGCTCCAGCGCGGCGCGGCGAAGGTCTATGCCATAGACGTGGGGAAGGGCATTTTGCATTGGAAACTGCGCAACGACCCGCGCGTGGTGGTAATGGAAGAAACCAACGCGCGCTATGTCGAGTCGCTGCCGGAGCCGCTCTCGCTGGTCACGATTGATGCGTCGTTTATTTCGCTGAAGATATTATTGCCGGTGGTAAAGAAGTGGATACCCTCCTCGCCCCTTTGGAGTTGGAGGGGGGTGATTGCCCTCATCAAGCCTCAGTTCGAAGCCGGCAAAAAGGATGTCTCGCGCGGCGATGGCGTGATCCGCGACCCGCAGATTCACAGGCAGGTGCTGATGGATGTGCTGACGTTCGCGCAAGGCGAAGGGTTTGATGTTCGCGGGCTGATCAAGAGTCCGCTGTTGGGACCGAAGGGGAACGCCGAGTTTCTCGTATGGTTGAGCCCGGCTGAGGCTGGAGAAGGAGGCGGCGAAGAGATCGGCTTGCTGGTGGAACGGGCGCTGTCCCAGTCGTGATTTCGTCTGCGTTTGTCGTCTGGTACAATTTCAGCCATGTCTTCTTCATCTGTCAATTCAGAGTTCGATCTTCATCACCCCCAGCCGCTGTTGATTGTCATTTCGGGTCCTTCGGGCGTGGGCAAGGACACCGTGATGCAGCGCATGCAAGAGCGCGGCATGCCGTTTCATTTTGTGGTCACCGCCACCACCCGTCCGCGGCGCGCCAATGAGATTCACGGCAAGGATTATTTCTTTGTCTCGAAAGATGAGTTTGCGCGTATGATTGACGCGGATGAGTTGATCGAACATGCCATTGTGTACGGCGATTACAAAGGCATTCCGAAACAACAGGTGCGCGAGGCGCTGGAAAGCGGCAAGGATGTGGTGATGCGCCTCGATGTGCAGGGCGCGGAGACGGTGCGTAAACTGGCGCCGGAGGCGCTCCTGATTTTCATCACCACCGAAAGCGAAGAGGAACTGGTGCATCGTCTCGAAACGCGCAAGACCGAAACCGCCGATTCGCTCGCCATCCGCATTGCCACCGCGCGGAAGGAATTGAAGCGCGTGGAGGCGTTTGATTACGTCATCATCAACCGCGATTTTCAACTGGACGAAACGGTGGATGTGATCCGCGCCATCATCACGGCGGAACATCATCGCGTACACCATCGAAAGGTCTCCTTGTGAATTACGAGACGCCTCCCGCCGCCCCCCAGCCTGTTCCACAACCCGTTCGTGTGGCTCTGCCGCAAGCGATTCCGTATGTGACGTATGCCATCATCGGCGTGACGGTGGTGGTATATCTCCTGCAGGTTGCCAGTGTTCTATTGTTCGGGTATCCGACCACCTTTTCCAACATTGACTGGCTGTCGCTCTACGGCGCGCGCATCAACGAATTCATTCAGGCGGGGCAGCTCTGGCGGCTGCTTACTCCCGTCTTATTGCACGGTTCGGTGACGCATATTTTCTTCAACATGTACGCCCTCCTTTCGTTTGGGAGCGCGCTGGAGCAGTTTTTCGGGCGCGGCAGGTTTCTCGCGCTGTATCTGTTGGGAGCGTTTGCAGGAAATGTCACCTCGTTTTTGCTGACCGGCGGCTACTCGGTGGGGGCGTCCACGGCGGTGTTTGGGCTGGTTGGGGCGGAGGCGGTTTTTCTCTATCGCAACCGCAGATTGCTGGCAGGGACATTCCGCAACGCTATTGGGAATGTGCTGTTTATTATTGCCATTAATCTATTCCTGGGGGCGTCACTGCCCGGCATTGACAATTGGGGACATATCGGCGGTTTGCTCGGCGGGTTGATGTTCACCTGGTTTGCCAGTCCGCTGTGGGAAATTGAGGGGATTGCTCCCATGCTGTATGTGACAGACCGCCGCTCGGTTGGCGAGGTGATCACCGGCGCGGCGCTGGTGCTGGTCGTTTTTGGCGCGCTGGCGGCGTGGAAGATGATGAGTGGGTGATTGGTAACTGGCGATTTGCCAAAGGTTGTCCTTGTCTGTTGCCCCTCTTACCTACTGTAAAAAACCCATTAACCACGAAGGTCACAAAGGAGCACAAAGGAAATGCTCTTCATCTGTTGATCTTCGTGTACTTTGTGTCTTTTGTGTCCTTTGTGGTTAAAACCTTTTGCAGTGAACTCATTTATAAACCAAGAAAACTTCTGGAGAACTTTCGGACGAGTCTTGCAGTTGCCATTGCCTCTTTTGCATCTTCCATTGTCGGTCCCTCGCCGGGGTATCGCGTGCGGACTGCATAATCGGTCAAAGAGTTGAGAAGCTTAGGCTCGATTTCCAGGAATATCCCCGCTTGTGAGCATAGGTCGTTTAATACCAAAAGATCATGGGTCATGGGAAATCCCTTCTTTCGGGAAACAAGCAGGGCTTTCATGTATTTTTCTGCGCACTGCTGAGCATGGAAGCACGCCCCGGTGATAAAAGGCTTTTTTCGTTTCAGAGCGGTCTGCGCCAAGGCGAAATCTTCCTCGGCTTTTTCTGCCCAAGCACGCGGATCATTTATTTCGCTCATATAACACCTTGCCACGGGCAAGAATTTCTGCCAGGAAAAAATCCCCTGATTTCAAGGCTTTTTCTATTTCCTTTGGGGTTTTGACCAATATGTCCACCGGAAAGGGACGAGGCAATAGCAGGCGCGAGACCTTCCAACTCCGTTCTTTCAGCGGTGCGTTGGTTTTCATAATGACGAGCAAATCCACGTCACTGTGCGGATTGGGTGAGCCGTACGCATAGGAACCGAATAGGATGATCTTTTCGGGTTTGAGTTCATCAACAATTTTTTGTATCGCCGGTCCCAGCGATTTCCCAACAGACGTTTGCAATCCAAAAGGCACGGTTCGCGGTCGCCGCACGCCTGACACGCTGATGAATGAGTTTGTTGTTGACATATTTGTCCTGCTGTCCGTTCAGTATATCAAATTATTTACGGCTCGATCTTGAAAACCATCCCGGCGCCTGTTCCCTGCACTTCGGGGAAGAAGGCTTGCCAGGCATGGGCGGGAAGAACCTGGAACTCGCCCGCCTGCACGGGGATGAGGGTATAGGTCAGCACGTAGGAGCCGGCAGGGAGGTAATCGGCAGTGAAGAGAATGCCCTCATCGTGGATTTGCGGTTCGTTGAACAGCCACCAGCCCCAGCCTTCGGCGAAGGGGTCTTCGGCGTCAAATTGAACTTTCACGTCGCTGGCGTCTGCGCCCAACTGACTGGTCTTGAGAGCGCGGTTCAGGATTTCCATGCCGGCGGGGATGTGGTCTTCGACCATGACGTGGTAGGCGTCGTGAGGCAGAGTCAGCGTCAGCCGGGCAGTGACCGTTTGATCAGGATCAAGTTTCAGGGCGGTAAGAGGCGTGCAGTCCTTTGATTGAGCGAGACAATACACGCGTTCAATCCCCATCCCCGCGTTGAGCGGTCTCACATCCTGCACGGGTTGGTTGACCTTCAGGACAACGTTATAGAAGAGACGTCCCAGCCCGTCTTCGCGTTGGATGGTCAGCAGGTTGGGCGAGGCGGGTGAGAGGAATTCAAGCGGGACGTTTGCGCGCAGCGGTTCGAGTTGGATGCCGTTCACGTCGCCGCTGGTGAGCGGATTGCCGTTGAGCGCGGCGCTGTAGGAGAAGTCGGAGCGCAGGTCGCCGATGCCGACCATCGCCTCGTTGAGCGCCATCATCGCCCAGGCGTTTTCGTGAGCGGCGCTCCACAAGCCGCGCACATTGCGGTGCGCGTTGAGGTAGCGGACGGCGTCGAGCAGGACTTGATTGGCGGGGTCGAGTTGGGCAAGGACGTACACAATCACCGAGGTGGTGTAGATGGGCGAGCCGCGCCGCAAGATGTTTTGCGGCGGCGTCTCCCAGTGCGCGCCGGATGCGGTGCGGATGGCTTCTGCTGTGAGGTTGTTGAGCAGTTCGCTTACGCGCGAATCGGCGGGGTTGAGGGTGTGGATGATGGAGGCAAGCAGGGCGCGGCTGGCGGGACTCATGCGGTCGCGCGCTGCGTAGAGCGCATCGGCGCGGCTGGAGTCCGGACTGCCTGCCTGACTCAGGGCAAATTGAATGAAGGCGGCTTCATCGAGGTCTGCGCCGCCGGTGTTTGCAGTGATTTCCGGCTGTGTTCCTTGCAGGTAGGTCACTGCGCGATTCAACGCTTCTGCATTGACCGGCGCTCCGAGCCCCTGCGCGCGCAGCAAACCAAACAGCACATACGCGGAAATATACGGGTCGGACTCCCCTCCCGTTCCCCACCAACTCCAGCCGCCGTCTGCGTTTTGCAAAGAGCGGATGCGGCTGACGCTGGCGTTGAGATTCTTTTCAACACGCTGCAGGAGTTCGGGGTCGCTCAAGCCGGCATTGTTCAAAGCGCGGTGGACTTCGATGTTGGGAAGCAGGAAGGAGAGAGTCGCCTCTGCGCTGACAGAGTAGGGCGGGATCTCCACCGCTTCGAGCGCGGACAATAAACTGCCAGCCAGCGAGGGGCTGAGTTCCACCTCCAAGCCGCTGCCGGGTGCGGGCGTGACCGTGCGCGGCAGCGAGATGACCTCCTGCTGCGCCGAGGCGCCGCGCAGTACGCCGCCCGTGACGAACGCCTGCGGCGAGACATATTGCAGGATGGGCAGTTTGCCCCAGACCGGTCGCGCCGAATCTTGCAGGGAGGGCGTTCCGTCGGTTGTCACGGAGAAGACCAGGTCTGCCTCCTCCGCCAGCCCGGCTGTGCCCCACCATTCGACGCGCGCCTGCGCGTAGGGTGAAATCTCGAAGGTGCGCGTGGCGGAAGCGGGGTTATCGAGTATGAAGCCTTCGCTTTGCAGGTTGACTGAAACGTTCACCCGATTGGGCGTGTTGTTGTGGACCACCGCCGCCATCAACACATGGTCGCCGCTGACGAGGAACCTCGGCGTGACCGGACGGATAAGCAAAGGCTTGGTGGAGACAATTTGCGTCTGCGCCTGACCGACTTTGGTATCCGCCGTGAGCCCGCGCACATCCACCTGCCAAGTGGTGAGCGAATCGGGCAGGGTCATGGTCACTTGGGCGCGCCCTTCGGCGTTGGTGATGAGCGATGGATTCCAGTAGGCGGTATCGGGGAAGTCTGCGCGGATGAAGGCGCCTTCGCCCCCGCCGCCGCCCAGCCCGCCGGCTTCGAGGAAGTTGCGCCCGCCATACGCCGCCAGCGAGAGGGCGGTCTCGACGCCGAGCGGCTGATTGCCATAGAAGGCAGGCAGGATGTCCTCCACGTTGGAATCTGCCAGTTTCAGGGTGGCAAGGTCCACCACAGCGAGCGAGAACTCACCCTGCACGGGCTGATCCTGCTGGTCGGTGACGACGACATCGAATGTGACTTGATCGCGCGGACCCGCCTCGGGCGGATTGGCAAACAACTGCACCTTCAACGCTTTCGCATCGGGCACGACGGGGAGGTTGACCAGCCCATGACGGAAGTCGTTGCCCTGCCCCAGCAGGGTGGCGCTGACGTACACGTTGGGCGCGTCATCGTCGCTGAGGGGGATGGCGTACTCGACGCCGCTCCCGCTGACGGGAAGAACCGCCGCCTTTGAGATTCGTCCGCGCTCCACTGTGACCAGCGCGATGGCATTTGTGGGGAAGGGATTGGGGATAAAGACTTTGGCGGTTTCGCCGGGTTGGTAAGAGTCCTTGTCGGCGGTCAGTTCGAGGCGCTGGTTGGGCAGGTCGGGCCAGGAGGAGGCGCCTTCGCCTCCCACCCAGACGAGCGTTTGAGAGCGCGCATTGCCGCTGTTGACCTCCAACATGTACGTGCCTGCGGCTGGAGGGGTGAAGGAGATGCGCGCTTTCCCGTCTGCGCCGGTGACGGGGTTGACACTGCCAATGGTGGTGTAAGCGGGGGTGTATTTGGGGTAGCCGTTTTCATCCAGCGACTTTTCCCAGCGCACTTGTTTGAATTCGGCGGTGAGAAGTTTGCCGCCGGCGGGACTGCGTTCCCAGTCCACGGTGTAGAGTTCGAAGCCCAGTTCCGATTTTGCCGAACCCACCCAGCGGTCGGGGCGGATGCCGATGTAGAAGGCGGCGGGATGAACGGTCAATTCACTGCGGGCGCTGACGGGCAGCCTGCTTTCGTCGGTGGCGGTCACTTCGAGGGTGAGGCGTTGGGGGGTATCCGCTTTGGGGAGGGCGGTCAGGCTGATGGCGAGAGTCCCGCCGGGGGAGGTCTGAGCCGTGCCTTCTTTGAGGAGTTTCCCAAAGTAGCGGGAGTCTGCTCCGGCGGGGAAGCGGAAGACATCCAGCCAGTCCAAGTCAATCAAGCCCGTTTGGTAGCCGGGCAAGTAAAAGGAATCAGGCTGGGCATACAGCGCCCAGTGGACGTCCACGTCGCCGGCGGGCGCGTCGAAGAAGTAGCGGGCGCTCACGTCTGCCTGCGCCGATTCTCCCTGCTCGATTTCGCTGCGCAGGAAGGTCACGCCGAGGTCAATTTCGGGTTTGCGATATTCCGCCACCTCGAAGTTGAAGTAGAAATCGAGGGCGTTGTTTTGGAAGGTGTAGGAGCCCGGCACGGCTTCTGGCGAGAGTTCGAATTGACCCGTGAACGTGCCATAGGGGGAGAGTTGGGCGTTGATGGATGCCAGTTGCGTGCCTTGCGAGTCGGTCAGGATGATGGGGAGGGAAGAGACCGCTGGCAGTTCGTAACGCCCGTTGAATGCCTCGCGGACGATGCCGCGATAGTACACGGTTTGCCCCGGACGATAGATGGGGCGGTCGGTGTAGAGGTAGATTTTGGTGTGCGGCGGCTGGACGTTTTGCTGGTAACCGAAGTCCCACGCATTGAAACCGCTGTTCCAAGTGTTGGCGGCGATGGCAAAGTTCGGGTCGCCGGGCGCGGCAAGCATGGCATAGACCTGCCCTGTGACGGGGGAGAGCGCTCCCTGCCACAGTCCGTTCGCGTCGGTGACGCCGCTGGCGAGGACGTTTCCCGCTTCATCGTAGAGGTTGACCGCTGCGCCGGCGACCGGCGTCTGCGAGGGCAAGTCCACCGCCCAAACGAGCGCATCCGCCGCGCCGAGTTTGAAGGTCAGGTTGACCTGGCTGGAGGCAACGAACTCGATGAGTTTGGATTTCGACTGTAGTTGCGGCGAGGCGATGTTGACGTAGTACAAGCCGGGCGGCAGTTGATTGTTCGGCTCCGTCAGGCGCAGGTCCACCCTGCTCTCGCGGTTGGGAGAGAGTTTGAGGGTTTGAGTGTAGGAAAGAGGGTTGTTTGGGGCGTATGCCTGCTGCAGGTCGAAGGAGGATTGAAGCGTGAAGTATTCCTGCACCGTCAGCGGGGCGACGGTCACATCGGCGCTTTGGATGTTGACTGCCTTGGCGGAAAGCAGGGGTTCCTCCGGGCGCACGAAGAGGGTGGACGAAAAGGGGATGACATACAGATGGGGCGTGAGCGCAGGCGTTTGCACTTCGATGCGGTAGGGCGAGCCGAGCGGCTGCCCCCACGAGTCGCTAATTTGCGCCGAAAGTTCGATGAGATAAGTCGTGCCGGGCTGAAGATTGGAGAGGTACAAAGTCGAGCCGTCGGCGTTGACGGAAAGGTTTTCCACCGCAGGCGAAACGCTTACCAGGCTGTCGTAGTTTGTTTTTGCCAGCGGCGTAGTGAAACGAAAGTTGATGCCGCTGACGCTGGTTTCGGCGGCGCGCACGGCGAAGTTGTCATAGGCGCGCAAGGTTGCGTTGTAATCGCTCGTCAGCGTTACACCGCCTTGCGATTTTGCCGCTGCGCTCAACTTCAACGTATATGCTGTGCCGCGTGTCAACGGCGATTTGGGGATGAAGAAAAAACCCGAACTATCATCCAGCCATTCAAACGTTCCGCTCACCTCGCCGCTGGGTCCGCTGAATGAAAAATTGGACTGTACGCTCTGACGATCCATTGGCTGGTTGAAGGTGACTTCGAGGCGGGCATCGGGAGGGATGAAGTCGTTGGGAGATGGGGTCAACGCGACGACGCGCGGACGCGCCGTGACAAACTTCCAGGCGTTGACGACGGTTCTATCCAAGCCGACGCCTGTTACTGTTTTCAAATCATCCTTCACGCTGACAGTGTATTCTGTGCCGCCCAGCAGGGCGGTTTGCGGATGGAAGATATACGTGCTGGTGTTGATCCATTCGCCGCGTCCCTGCACGGCTGGCATGATAACGAAGGGGGGCGGGAGAGAAGCGGTGTTTGCGCCGAGCGACACGACCGGTTGATTGAACGAGACGGCGATGGCGGCGTCCACGTCCACATCGGTGGTGTTGGGCTTGGGGAGCAGGTTGACCGGGCGCAGGTAGTCGGCGACGGTGAAGGTGAGGGTTTGCGGCGCGAGGGCGCCAAATCCGCCGGCGGATTGGATGGTGGAGACGATTTCAACGTTCAGGCGGGTATCGGCTGGGTAGGGCTGGGTGGGGGTGAAGACGAGGGTGGCGTCGTCGCTCCAAGTGAAAACGCCGTCGGGCAGTCCGTGGATGGCGCCCTCGAGGGAGGCGCGGTTCATCGGCTGGTTGAAGTAAAAGGTGATGGAAGAGAGGTGTCCGATGACGGCGCCGGCGGGCGGGTCGGTTTCGATGAGGGCGGGCGGGTAGGTTGACTGTGCGGCGGCGGAGGTCGGCGCGGAGGGGGTGGGAGAAGCGGCAATGAGTTGAGGCAGTTGGGGCAGAGTGGGAGCGCCCCCGCAGGAGGCGAGGAACAGGCTGAAGAGGAGCAGGCAGTTGAGAGCGAGGAAGAAGCGGTTTTTTCTCATGAGTCCTCGTAAAGAAAAAAATCATCGGCGCATTTGTAAGAATGTGCAAAATCGTCATTGCGCAGCGGATGTTTTCCAACGTGCGCACACAGATTACACATGAGCCAAATCCATCGTCCGCTGTCATTATAACGCTTGAACGCCGGCGGGGAATCAAAAAGGGACGCAGCGCTGCGTCCCTTTTTGATGGGGGAGAGGTTATTCGCCTGCGCCGGCGATGGCATCCACCGCCACGGCGATATCCTGAAAGGTGGGGATTTTACCCGGCTGACCCACCTGCACGCCGTTGACGAAGGCGCTGGGTGTACCGCTGACGCCGAGTTCTTCGCCGCGGTCAAAGTCTGCCTGGATGTCGGCTTTGTATTTGTTGGACTCGAAGCAGGCGTTGAAGGCATCCATATCGAGTTTGATGGCTTCTGCCATGGAAACCAGGCGGCGGTCGCTGAGGTTGCCTCGATTTTCGCCGTTCCAGTTGGCGAAGATGACGGCTTTCAACTCCCAGAATTTGCCCTGTTCATTGGCGCACATGGCGGCGTTGGCGGCTTGATCCGATTCGCCGCCGTTGTCGGCGCCGGGTCCGTCAATGAAGGGGTAGTGACGGTAAACCAGGCGGGCTTTGCCGGTCTCGACGAGGTATTGGATGATGAGCGGTTCGACGTTTTCGGTGAAGTATTGGCAGGCGGGGCATTGGAAGTCTTCGAAGACTTCGATGACGGCAGGGGCGTTGGGGTCGCCGAGGCTTAGTCCGTTGGGGTTGGGAAGGGTCTTGGCTTCGGGAACGATGAGGTTGTCAACGGTAGTGAACTGGGGCCAGATGAAAGCAAGCACCACCAGCAATGCGCCGGCAGTGATCAAGCCGATGATGATCAGACGGTTTTTCATTGCGTTTTTGCGCATTTTCTCGCGCCGTTCCTGGCGTTTGCTTTTCTTCTCGAGGGACATGCAGCATACTCCTTTTGCTAATATTGGATTTAAATTTTCCCATGCCCAATGGGTTTTGTCTAGGAAAAGGTTAGGGAGGAATTAATTGACCACCCAAAGAAAAATGATGTGGATGGTATATGGGCAGGGTAATTCCCTATGATTTATCTAGCCACCCGACACTTTTGTTTTGGGACGCAGATGAACGCTGATTTGCGCTGATTTAAGTTGTTTTTTTCTGCGTTTATCTGCGTTTTTCAGCGTCCCATTTGAAACTGTCAGGTCGCTAGTAATTTATCTATTGTCCGATTCCCACCTCGCATACACCGCCTGGGAGAGCAGCCTCCCCGCGCTTTGCTCGCGTGTGACCAGTTCTCCCATCTCGATTTTTCCTCCGAAACCCTCCATCATATCGTCCATTGCCTGCGCCACATGGATCGCCGAAGCGCGCACCGCATAAATCGTCGTCACGACAAACAGGGGATTATCGCTCAGGCACAGACGACACGCTTCCAAGAGGGTGGGCAGCGATTTATACACTTCCCACACCTCGCCTTTCGGTCCGCGCCCGAATTTTGGAGGGTCGAGGATGACGCCGTCATACTTGACTCCGCGCCTTGCCTCGCGCTGGACGAACTTGAGCGCATCGTCCACGATCCAGCGGATGGGGCGCTCTGTCAGATTGGATAAAGCCTGATTGTCACGCGCCCAGCCTACGGCTTTTTTCGATGCGTCCACATGCGTCACTTTGGCGCCCGCGGCGGAGGCGGCGAGGGTGGCGAGTCCCGTATATCCGAACAGGTTCAGGACATTGACTTCTTTGTGCTTGTCGCGTACTGCGTGGTGAATCAGGTTGGAGAACCAATCCCAATGCGCCGCCACCTCGGGGAACACGCCCAAATGCCGCCCCGGCGTGGTCATCGCCCAGAAACGCAGCCCGCCTGGCATCTTCCCATCTTCTTGAAGATGGGGGGAAAGAGGGGGGTATTTCATCTCCCACCTCTCTTCCACCCTTCTCTTGAAATCCCAATGCCCGCCGCTTTCCTCGCCGCTCGGAATGAACACCGCATCGGCATTCTTCCATTTCGCTTCGGGCAGTGCGCGCTTCCACATCGCCTGCGCTTCCGGGCGTACAAAGACGTATTTGCCGAAGCGTTCGAGTTTTAATCCGTCGCCGCTGTCGAGCAGGGCATAGTCTTCCCAATGCGGGGATTCGAGAAAGGTGAAGGGAGGGGAATAGGTCATGGCGGGTAGGACATTGGAGGGATGCTAACAAATGGTCAAAATTACTTGATTTTTCCCTCGAAAAGGTTATAATGTGGTAGGAAGTGGTAGAAAGTGGTAAACATTAGCAGGACGCCGGTTGCGCCGGCGTTCATCCGTTAAAAGGCAGTATAGCACAAATGTTCTTAGGTCAGTTCCAGCACAACCTCGATGACAAAGGACGCCTGATGATTCCGGCGCGCTATCGAGACTTGCTTGCGGCTGGAGCCTACATTACCCAAGGGTTCGACAAATGCCTGATGGTGATGACCGAAGCGCACTTCAATGAAGTGTATGCCATCCTCAACGGCTTGAACATGGCGGATGCCTCCGCGCGCATGCTGCGCCGCCTTATCCTCTCCAATGCTTATCCTGTCGAAGTGGATAAGATAGGGCGCATCCTCGTCCCGCAAAACCTGCGCGAATTCCTCGGCGTGACGAACGGTGAATTGATTGTAGCAGGGCAGGGCGAATATTTTGAAGTGTGGACTCCCGCCGAATGGCAGGCGCAAATGAACAGCCTGCATGATGTGGAAGCCAATGCCCAGCGTTTTGCCACGCTGAACTTGTCAAAGAACGTTTCCGCGTAAGGCACATTTTCTAATGCGCTGATTGGCGTAAGAGAACGCCTGCTGTGCCTGCCGACATGAACACCTCACCGCACCAACCCGTACTTTACCAAGAGATTATACACGCGTTGCAGCCCAAACCAGGCGGGCGCTATGTGGATGGAACTCTGGGCGCGGGCGGGCATGCCCGCGGCATTTTGGAGGCGTGTGCGCCAGATGGGCAGCTGCTGGGTCTCGATGTGGACCCGCAGGCGCTGGAGATTGCTCGTAAGACCTTGGCTCCTTACGAGGGTCGTGTTCATCTGGCGCAAGCCTCCTATACCACTCTCGCCGCGCAGCTGACGCGCCTCGGCTGGGACGGCGTGGACGGCATCCTGCTCGACTTGGGCGCCTCCTCGATGCAGTTCGATACGCCCGAACGCGGCTTCTCCTTCCAGTATGATGCCCCGCTCGACATGCGTTTCGACCCGCATGCCCCGCAAACCGCCGCCGACATCGTGAACGGGTATTCAGAACGGGAACTGGCTGACCTGATTTACGAATACGGCGAGGAGCGGAACGCCCGCAAAATTGCCCACGCCATCGTCCGCGCGAGACCGCTTCACACCACCCGGCAGCTGGTCGCTGTCATCGAAGCCGTCTCTCCCCGTAGAGGGGAACGCCTCCACCCCGCCACGCGGACGTTCCAGGCGCTGCGGATTGCCGTCAATGACGAATTGGCGTCGGTGAGGGCGGCGCTTCCGCAGGCGGCGGCAGGCTTGAGGTCCGGAGGAAGAATCGCTGTCATCTCCTTTCACTCGCTGGAAGACCGCATCGTCAAGGAATTCTTTCGTGAACAAAGCCGTGACCTCATCAATCCGCCGTATGAAAGAATTTATGAAGAGGAACGCAAGGCAACGCTGAAAGAAATCACTCGAAAACCTATTACGCCTTCGGAGGAAGAGATTCGGAACAATCCGAGAGCGCGCAGTGCGAAACTCCGCATTGCCGAAAAAATATAAATTTTTTACCACGAAGGGCATAAAGCAACACAAAGGGGAGTGGGATTGAGCCCAAAAGTATTTCCTTCGTGACCTTCGTGTCCTTTGTGGTGAAAAATAACCGACCATCGCCCAAATAGAAAAGGTCGTCATGCAGGCAACACAGATCATCCATGCATACAAACAGGCTCCCTGGCGGGTACAACGCCAGTATGTTGGCGCGTTCCTGCTGACTGTGGTTGTGCTGGCGCTGGTGGCGGCTTTATACCTCGATGTGACCTCGCGCACTGCCCTGGCAGGGCGTGAGATTCAAGAATTGCGCGCAGAGATTGCCGCGCTCCAGCGTTCCAACGCCGATTTGGAGACCGAACTTGCCAACATCACCTCCTCGGCAGTGATGCAGAGACGCGCCCTCGAACTGGGCTACCGCCCCGTTCAGCCCGGCGAATTGGATTATGTCTTTGTGCCAGGTTACGTTGCTCCCGAACCGCCCCTTCTGCTGGCGGCAGCCGATTCGCCTCTTTATCAGCAAACGCTCCCCGATGAGTATTCGCAGTCTCTGCTGGAATGGCTGGATGAATGGCTTCACAGCGGCGGAGGTCTCCCGTGAGACAGCAATATGCCATCCGTTCGCTGGTGGTCATGGCTGGGATGCTGATGATGGCTATCGCGGTCATTGTGCAGATCGTGCGTATCCAAAACAGCGAACAAGCCAAAATTTTCCTCGCCAACGGCGATCTCTACGCCAGTGAATTCCGCACCTTCTACCCCGAGCGCGGTGAAATCTACGACCGCAACGGGCATTTGCTGGCAGGCAACCGCACGGTTTATGAAGTGGGCGTCAGCCTGCCGGACATGAAGGACGTGGACGCGATGGCATACGTCCTCAGCGTGTACTTGAACATGACCGAGGAAGAAATCAAGGATAAACTGCTCAACTCCCCCGAAACCTGGACATACATCATGATCCAGGACTACGTGGACGCTGGAACGGTTGCCGCCTTACAGCAGGTCATCAAACAGTTGGAAGATGCGGGCGATGACCGCCTGAACGGTTTGGGCTTCAAGCCGCACTTCCAGCGCAGTTATCCCGAAAAGAGCCTCGCTGCCAACGTGCTGGGCTTTGTGGCGCGCGATGGACGCGGTTACTTTGGCGTCGAAGAAAAATACAACGACTTGCTGGCAGGCAACCCTGTGCAGATGTGGGTGCCACGCGACCCCAACAAAGCCCTCGATATTCCCAAAGTTCCCAACGGCACCACCCTTGTCCTCACCCTCCACCGCGACTTGCAGGCAAAGGTCGAGGGCATCCTCGATGAAGCGCTCCTCGAATACGGCGCAAAGAACGGCGCCATCATCGTCATGGATCCCAAGACTGGCGAAATCCTTGCCATGGCATCCACCCCGCGCATAGACTTGAACAACTACCTTGATTATTTTCAGGTGTTTGACAACGGCAGCGCCTACAACCGCTCCATCGGCATGGCGTACGAAGCCGGCTCGGTGGTCAAAATCCTCACCATGGCGGCGGCGCTCGACAGCGGCATCGTCACCCCTGAAACCACCTACATTGACACCGGCGCCATCACCGTGGGCGGCATCACCATCCAAAACTGGAACCGCCAGCCCTGGGGTCAGCGCAACATGACGGAATGTCTCCAATATTCGCTCAACGTGTGTCTGGCGTGGGTTGCCAGTCAGATGGGCTCGCCCACCTTCTACTCCTACATGGATCGCTTCGGGCTGGGGCATCGCACCGGCGTGGATCTGGCTGACGAAGCGGTGGGCAGGCTCAAGGTCCCCGGCGACGCGGACTGGTATCCTGTGGACCTCGGCACGAACGCCTTCGGGCAGGGCGTCACCGTCACGCCTTTGCAGATGATGATGGCGGCGACCGCCATTGCCAACGACGGTCAAATGGTCACGCCGCATGTGCTGTATGCCATGCTTCGCGACGGGCATCAATACAACGTCCCCTCGCAATACGCCGGCTCGCCCATCAAGCCGGAGACCGCGCGCATCCTCAACGAAATGCTTGCCGTCTCCCTGCAAAACGAATCCGCCAGCGCGCTCCTGCCCGGCTACCGCGTGGCTGGCAAAACCGGCACCGCACAAATCCCCACCCCGCAGGGATATGACCCCAACCATACCAACGTCTCCTTCATCGGCTGGGGGCCGGTGGATGACCCGCAGTTTATGATTTACGTCTGGCTCCAGGAACCCACCACCTCCATTTGGAGTTCCGAAACCGCCGCGCCGGTTTTTTCACGCGTTGCCGAACAGACCGTCATCGCCCTCAACATCCCCCCCGATCTTGTCCGCCTTCAATACGGATCCCGCTGATGCTTACCCTTGCCGACGCCCTCGAAGCCCTGACGACCTTTCGTCCGCCAGCCGTCTCGGTCATCACCGAAGCGGTGATTGACTCGCGCCAGGTCATCCCCGGCTCGCTCTTCGTTGCCATCCCCGGCGAAAAAGTGGACGGGCATGACTTCGTTGGCGAGGCGTTCCGCAGGGGGGCATCGTTCGCTTTAATTCAGCGGGACTTAACCGCTTCTTTCCGGACCCTCGACCTGCGCGCCGTTTCCTCAGCCGACTCCTACGCCGGCTTCGACTTCTCGTCCCCCCTGTGCCTGCGTGTGGACAACACCGTCTCTGCCCTTCAACAGATTGCCCGCTTCTGGCGGCGCAAACTGAACCTGCGCGTCATTGGCATCACCGGCAGTGTGGGCAAATCCACCACCAAAGAGATGGTGGCGGAAGTGTTGAGCACGCGCTACCACACCCTCAAAAGCCCCGGCAACCTCAACAACGAAATCGGTCTTCCGCTGACCGTCACGCGCCTGAGTTCCGGCTACCAGTATGCCGTGATGGAGATGGGCTTCTACGTTCCCGGCGAGATCGCTTTCCTGTGTGATATTGCCCTGCCGCAGGTGGGCGTGGTGACCAACGTCGGCACCGTCCATGCCGAGCGCGCCGGTTCGCAGGAAGCCATTGCCCGCGGCAAAGCCGAATTAGTGCAAGCGCTGCCGCCGGCGCCCGAGGGCGTCGCCATCCTCAACTTCGACGATCCCTGGGTGCGCAAAATGGAGGAAAAAACACAGGCGCGTGTATTCTTCTACGGCTTGTCGCCCGAAGCGCATCTCTGGGCGGACCGTGTCGAAGGCTTGGGCTTGGACGGCATCCGCTTCCGCCTGCATTATCAGGGCGAGACGCTGTACGCCAAAATCCCGCTGATTGGGCGTCACTCCGTGCATACCGCTTTGCGCGCCGCCGCCGTTGGCTTGGTGGAAGGCATGAATTGGCAGGAGATTCTCGAAGGCTTGAGCCAGGGACACACCCAACTGCGCCTTGTCGCCGTTCGCAGTGAAAGCGGCGCGCTTCTGCTCGATGACACCTACAACGCCTCCCCCGAATCCATGCTCGCCGCTCTCAACCTGCTCGATGAACTGGACGGGCGCAAGGTGGCGGTGCTGGGTGACATGCTCGAACTCGGTCCGTACGAACGCGGCGGACACGAAATGGTCGGTCTGCGCGCCGGGCAGGTGGTGGACGTGCTGCTCACGCTCGGCGAACGCGCCCGCATCATCGCTGAAGCCGCCCGCCGCGGCAACGGCAAGAAGAAACTCATCCTCGAATTCGATTCCCAGGAACCGCTGTTGGACTGGTTGAAGAACAACCTCACCTCGAAGGACGTGGTGCTTATCAAAGGCTCGCACGGTTTACGCATGGACCGCATCACCAGTGCGTTGGAGGTGCGGTCATGACGCAAAACAGCGCCTTTGTGCTGGGGCTTGCCATGTTCTCCTTCGTGATGACGGTCATCTGGGGACAGCCTTTGCTGCGCGTGCTGAGGCATTATCGCATCGGCAAATTGATTCGCGTGGAAGAGCCGGGACAGCATCGCGTCAAAATGGGAACGCCCACCATGGGCGGCATCCTCTTCATCATCCCCATCCTCCTGTTGACCGGGCTGTTGAACGCCGCCAACTTCATCGGTCTGGATGTCATCGGCAGTTCGGTGCTGGTGCCGCTCATCGTCATGGTGGCATACGGGGTGCTGGGCGCCATTGACGACTGGGAAGGCATTCGCGGCAAACGCAAGGGTGAAGGAATGCGCGCCCGCACGAAATTCGCCGCCCAAGTGGTGTTGGCGCTGGGGACCGCCTACGTGCTGAAAGTTTTCCTCGATGTACCGGAACTCATCCTGCCGGGCATCAAAGGGGAAATTGAACTGGGCTGGTGGTACATTCCGGTGGCGGCGTTCATCATCGTCAGTGAATCGAACGCCGTCAACTTTACCGATGGCTTGGACGGTCTTGCCGGCCTGATTGCGGCGACCGCCTTCGTGGCGTTTGGCGGCATCGCTCTGCTGCAGGGACAAATCTTTCTGGCGCGTTTTTGCTTCACGGTGGTCGGTGCGCTCTTCGGCTTTTTATGGTTCAATGTGCATCCCGCCGAGTTGTTCATGGGCGATACCGGCTCCCTGGCGCTCGGTTCCACGCTGGCGGTCGTTGCATTGATGACGGGACAGTGGCCCCTCCTGCTCATCATCGGCGTCATCCCGTTGAGCGAGGCGTTGAGCGTGGTCATTCAGGTCGCTTACTTCAAACTGACCGGCGGCAAACGCTTCTTCAAAATGGCGCCCATCCACCTGCATTTCGAACTGCTTGGCTGGAGCGAGACGCAGGTCGTGCAGCGTTTTTGGCTGATTGCCCTGCTGGCTGGCATGGCTGGCATTGGGCTGGCGCTTGTTTAAACGATGAAAACGAACTGGAAAGACAAACGCGTACTCATTCTCGGAGCCGCCCGTCAGGGACTTGCGTTGGCGCGCTGGCTTTCGATTCATGGCGCGCGCGTCACGTTGAGCGATATGCGCGGCGAAGATGATTTGCGCGCCGCCAAACAGTCGCTGGCTGGCTTTGAGATTACCTGGGCGCTGGGCGGACATCCGCTCGAACTGCTGGATTCGGCGGATGTGCTTTGTCTTTCCGGCGGCGTGCCGCTCACACTGCCGATTGTGGCTGAAGCAATCTCGAGGGGCATTCCCCTCTCGAACGACTCGCAAATCTTCATGGAAGTCGTTCCCTGCAAGACCATCGGCATCACCGGCTCAGCCGGCAAAACCACCACAACCACGCTGGTGGGAAATATGGCGAAACTGGCTTACGGCGCCAAGGCTTATGTCGGCGGCAACATCGGCGACCCGCTGTTGAATTACGTGGATGATATGCAGCCCGAAGACATTGCCATCCTTGAACTCTCCTCCTTCCAACTGGAGCAGATGACCCTTTCGCCGCACATCGCCGCCATTCTCAACATCACGCCCAATCATCTCGACCGTCACGGCACGATGGAGGCGTACACCGCCGCCAAGGCGCGCATCCTGGAGTTTCAAACCAAGCAGGATACCGCCATCCTCGGTCATGATGACCCCGGCGCGTGGGGTCTGCGAAGCCGTGTGCGCGGCAGATTGCTCACCTTCAGCATGAACGAACTGGCTGAAGGCTTGGACGGCGCCTACCTGCACGACGGTCTGCTGAACCTGCGCGAGGGGAACGCCTACCTGCCCCTGCTCCTGCGCGAGAAGATTCAACTGCGCGGCGACCACAACGTGCAGAACGTGCTGGCGGCGTTTGTCATCGGTCATGCGGCGGGGTTCCCGCTGGATGCGATGCTCGAAGCGGTGGAGGAATTTCGCGGCGTGCCTCACCGCCTGGAACTGGTGCGCGAATGGAACGGCGTGCGCTGGTATAACGATTCGATTGCCACTGCCCCGGAGCGAAGCATGGCGGCGATCCGCTCGTTCGAGGAGCCCATCGTCCTTTTGCTCGGCGGACGCGACAAAGACCTGCCCTGGGAAGACCTGCTCCGTCTGGCGAACGAACGTGTGGATCACATCGTGTTGTTTGGCGAGGCGGCGGAAAAGATCGAGAAAACAGCGGCAGGCTTGAGGTCCGGGAAGATGCGGTTTTCGCTGACGCGTGCCGGCGGTCTGCATGAAGCGGTCCGCAAGGCGGCGGAGATTGCCGAGCCGGGCGATGTCGTCCTGTTGTCGCCGGGCGGCACAAGTTTCGATGAGTTCAAGGATTTCGCCGAGCGCGGAGAGAGGTTTACAGCATGGGTGCAGGAACTTTAGCGAATGAACGTGTGATACCTGCAGTGGAGCGGCGCCGCCGGCGCGGCGTGGATGCGCCGTTGATGCTGACGGTGATTGCATTGCTGGTATTCGGCTTGATTATGTTGTATTCGGCGTCGTTCGATTTTTCGTTCAAAGAGTACGGCTCGGCAACCTACATGTTCAACCGCCAATTGCGCTGGCTGGGGCTGGGCGGGCTGATAGCGTTTGCGCTTTCGCTCTTCGATTACCACCACTGGCGGCGCATGGTGCTGCCGGCGATGCTTGCCACCATTGGTCTGCTGGTGACCGTGCTGGTAGTGAATGAGATTCGGCTGGGCGCCTCGCGCACGCTCATCAACGGTTCCTACCAGCCCTCGGAGCTTGCCAAACTGATGGCGGTGATTTATCTCGCCGTGTGGTTGTATGCCAAGCGGCAGTTCCTGCATGATGTGACCATCGGCTTGATTCCGCTGGGCGTCATTCTGGGTATCATCGGCGGCTTGATTTACCTCCAGCCCGATTTGAGCGCGGCGGCAACGGTGCTTATCCTCGGCGGCTTGCTGTTCTTTTTGGCAGGCGCAGACTTGAAGCAGATTGCCTTTCTGCTTTTCCTGGCGGTGGTCATTGGCTGGGTCGTGGTACAGTTCAGCGCGACGGGTCAGGACCGCGTGGACAAATTCCTCGCCGGCTTGCAAGACCCGACCAACGCCTCCTATCATGTGCAGAGATCCTTCGAGGCAATCATCAAAGGCGGCATCTTCGGCGTGGGGCTGGGACAGGCAGACACCAAGTTGACCGGTCTGCCCTTTGCGCCCACCGACAGCATCTTTGCAGTGGTAGCGGAGGAACTGGGTTTGTTCGGCGCGGTCATTCTCATGTCCTTGTATGGTGTGCTTGTCTGGCGCGGGCTGGTCATTGCGCGGCGCGCGCCCGATATGCTTGGCACCCTGCTCGCCTCGGGCGTCACCTTCTGGATTGGAATCGAGGCGCTTATCAATATGTGTGTCATGGTGGGGTTGATGCCGTTTGCCGGCAACGCCCTGCCGTTCATCAGCGCCGGCGGCTCGAACCTGGTTTCGACCTTAGCCGCCATCGGCATCATCTTGAACATTTCGCGGCAGAGCAGCGAACAGATTCTGCTCGAAGAAAACGAATGGAGGTCCTTCGGTGCGGTTGTTGATTTGCGCCGGTGGAACGGGAGGCGGCGTGTATCCCGCTCTCGCCGTTCACAGCGCGCTCAGCGCTAGATTGCGCGATGTAGATACGCTGTGGGTGGGCGGCGAAGGCGGCATGGAGGAGGCGCTGGTCAAACGCCAGGGTATCGCCTTCCAGAGCATCCCTGCCGCCGGTCTGCATGGCGTCGATCTTGCGCGCCTGCCGCGCAACCTGCTCAAACTGGCGCGCGGCGTACTTGCCGCACGGAAAATCCTCATGGACTTCCAACCGGATGTCTTGTTTTTCACCGGCGGATACGTGGCAGCGCCGGTCGCGCTCGCCGGGCGCTCCATCCCCAGCCTGCTCTACGTGCCGGATATCGAGCCAGGCATGGCGCTCAAATCGCTGGCAGGCTTTGCCGATGCGATTGCCGTCACGACGGAACAATCGCAGCGCTACTTCAAGAAGAAAGTGATTCCCACCGGCTACCCGCTTCGCCCCGACCTGGCGCAGTGGAACCGCGAAACAGCCCATCGCCACCTCGGCATCAGCGGCAAACTGCCTGTGCTGCTGGTACTTGGAGGGAGCAAGGGCGCGCGCTCGATCAACCTCGCCGTGCTGAATCACCTGCGCGAACTGCTCGAACGCTTCGAACTCATCCATCTGTGCGGCGAGACGGACTGGAACTACGTCCGCCATCACCGCGAGCAGCTGCCGGTGGAACTCGCCGCCCGCTACCATGCCCTGCCCTACCTCCATGAAATGGGCGCGGCGCTGGCGGCAACCGACCTGGTCCTCTCGCGGGCGGGCGCCTCCTGTTTGGGAGAGTATCCGCTCTTTGGTCTGCCTGCCATTCTCGTGCCGTATCCGCATGCCTGGCGGTATCAGAAAGTCAACGCCGATTACCTGACCAACCGCGGCGCGGCAATCATTCTCGAAGACCAGGTTTTGAATGACGAGCTGATGAATACCTTGAACGTACTGTTGGAAAATCCGAACAAACTGCGCTCCATGCGCGCCGCCATGTTCGAACTTTCTCATCCGCGCGCGGCGGAAAAAATTGCCGGTCTGCTGATGGAACTGGCAGGAGTGTAAATATGATGAGCATCGTGTACCTCTTTTGGATGTACGTCATCCTGTTTGGCGTGATTGGCGCCATGCGCGGTTGGGCAAAGGAACTGCTGGTCTCCTTCAGTGTGATTCTTTCTCTGGCGCTCAATCATGTCCTTCGCAAGTACATCCCACTTGCGCGCGATCTTCCCGATACCGACTCCACCCTCTTCTGGGTGCGGGTGATCATTCTGTTGGTACTGGTCTATTTCGGTTATCAAACGGTGGTCAGCATTCCGCGCCTCGCTTCCCGTGCGGCGCGCGAACGGCTGGAAGACACGCTCTTCGGCGCGATCTTGGGCGGCATCAATGGCTATTTGATTGCCGGTTCGATCCTTTACTACATCAATGTCGCCGATTATCCCTTCGAACATATTATTTCCAAACCCACCGACCCGAACATCCTGCAAACGGTCACTCAAATGATGCAATACATGCCTCCCCAACTGCTCGGCGAACCGGGCATCTACTTTGCCATCATCCTGGCATTCGTCTTTGTGTTGGTTGTGTACATCTAAAATCTGCAATCTGCAATCTGCAATCTGCAATCTAAAATCTACAATCTGAAATCTACAATCTGAAATCTCATGACACACGTCCATTTCATCGGCATTGGGGGAAGCGGTCTTTCCGCCATCGCCCGCCTCCTGTTGGAGAGCGGCTATGAGGTGAGCGGTTCTGACCGCGCGCTCACGCCCTTTGCCGAAGAAGTCCGCAAGGCAGGCGCGCAGGTGTACATCGGGCATCATCCGCGCAACATCGGCAACGCCGATTGGGTGGTGCGCTCCTCCGCCGTGCCGGATGACAACCCCGAGGTCCAGGCGGCGAAGCGGGCGGGCATCCCCGTCTATAAACGCGCCGACTTTCTCGGGCGTCTCATGGAAGATAAAACCGGCATCGCCATCGCCGGCACGCACGGCAAGACCACCACCACCGCCATGACCGCCTGGGCGCTGACCCAACTGGGGCGCGACCCGTCCTTCATTGTCGGCGGCGTGTTGAACAACCTCGGCGTCAATGCCCGCGCCGGCAAGGGCAAACTCTTCGTCATCGAAGCGGACGAGTACGACTACATGTTCCTCGGGCTCAAGCCGCAGATTGCCGTCGTCACCAGCCTCGAACATGACCACCCCGACCTCTTCCCCACGCTCGAAGCCATGTACCTCGCCTTCGAAAAATTCGTGGACCTGCTTCCCGAAGACGGCACGTTCATCGTCTGCGCCGAAGACCCCGGCGCGATGGCGCTCATTCCCCACGTGCGCCAAAGCGGCAGGAACGTCATCTCCTACGGGATGCAAAGCGAGATGACCATCAACACGCCCTTCTGGGTGCAGGCGCGCGACGTTCAGCCCAACCAGCGCGGCGGCTTCGACTTCACTGTCGCCTCCAACCTTGGCGGCAAGACCTCCAACTTTGCGCAGGTCTCCCTGCAGGTGCCGGGCGTGCACAACGTCCGCAATGCGCTGGCGGTCTTTGCCATCACTGGAGCGCTGGGACTTTCGTGGACAAAGACCGCCGAAGCCCTCGCCGAGTTCAGCGGCACGGGGCGACGCTTCCAACTACGCGGCGAAGTGAACGGCATCAGCATCTTCGACGATTACGCTCATCACCCCACCGAAATCCGCGCCACGCTGGCAGGCGCGCGCGCCCGTTTCCCGGGGCGGCGCATTTGGGCGGTTTGGCAGCCGCACACTTACTCGCGCACCCAAACCCTCTTCCTCGAATTCTCGCGCGCCTTCAAAGACGCCGACGAAGTCATCGTCACCGAAGTCTATGCCGCGCGCGAACCGAAACAGGAATTCACCTCAGCGGAAATCGTCAGCGCCATGCCGCACCTCTCCGCCCGTTACATTGCCACCCTGCCGGAGGTCACCCGTTACCTTATCGAGAATCTACGCTCCGGCGATGTCGTCCTCGTCCTTTCTGCCGGAGATGCCGACCAGGTCAGCGGCGATGTGCTGAAAGGACTCCAAGAAAGGCAGGCAAACCATGCTGAATAAAACTGCGCTTCGGACTCACCCCTCCCCTTCGGTCAAACTCAGGGCAAGTCTGCTCCCGCTTCGAGCGGCTTTGACCCTCGCTGAAAGCGGAACCCCCTCCCGCCCGCGCCGCATGGACGCCGGCGAACGGCTCGCCATGCAGTTGATTGCCCGCATGCAAGCCCGCTACAAAAAGACCAAGCCATTCGTCACACAGCGAGGCAGGCGCGCATGAACGCGGACACCCGACCCCGCCGCCGCGAGGTCACCTTCCTGCCGCCGCTGAGCATGCCGCTGACGTTTTTGGACAGGACCGTTCGCGTGCGCCGTAAAGCGGAAACGCTCGAAGACCGCAAAAAGATGGACGAAAAGACCATTGAAAAACTGATTGAGAAGCTGAGTGAAAAAGAAAAGTAAATCTGCCATGCTTGTATCCACCCGCCCGCTCGATGTGCTACGCGCCAAATTCGGCGATAAAGTGAGGGAAAACGTCCCTCTGGCGCCGTTTACCTCCGCGCGCATCGGCGGTCCTGCCGATATTCTCCTCACGGCGGATACCTCGGCTGAACTGGCGCGCATGGTCAAACTGTTGTGGAAGCATGAACTGCCGTTCATCATTTTGGGCGGCGGCTCGAACGTCCTCGTCAGCGACCGCGGCGTCCGCGGCGTGGTCATCTTGAACCGCGCAAAGGGAGTTAAATTCCATTTGGGCGACCAGCCGTCCGTTACGGCAGAATCGGGCGTCGTCTTCAGCAATCTTGCCAACCGCTGCGCGTCCAAAGGTCTGGCAGGACTCGAATGGGCGGCGACTGTCCCCGGCACGGTGGGCGGCGCGGTCTATGGCAATGCCGGCGCTTTCGGCGGCGACGTGGCAGGCAGCCTCATCCGCGCCGAATTGCTGACTGAAAATGGCAAGGAAATTTTCACCGTCGAACAGATGGGATACGGCTACCGCACGAGCGTCTTGAAACGCGGCGAAGTGAAAGCGATAGTACTTTCGGCTGAATTGGCGTTAAAAAATTCAACCAAAGAGGATGTGACTGTTAAAATCCAACAATTCAGCGCGCACCGCAAAGCGACCCAGCCGCCCGGCGCGAGCATGGGCTCGATGTTCAAGAACCCGCCCGGCGACTATGCCGGCAGGTTGATCGAAGCGGCGGGGCTGAAAGGCGTCCGCATCGGCAACGCGGAAATCAGCCCGCTGCATGGAAATTTTTTCATCAACCATGCCAACACCAAAGCGGAAGACATCCGCGCCCTGATTGAACTGGTACAAAAAACGGTGAAGGAAAAATTGGGCGTCGAATTGGAATTGGAAGTTGAGCTCGTTGGTGAGTGGTAAGTTGGTAAACCATCCAGAAGACAGAGATTGATTTTGATGACAGACAAAAAACTTCACGTGGCAATACTCTTTGGCGGTCGTTCCGGCGAGCATGAAGTGTCGCTCATGTCGGCGCGTTCGATTCTTTCCGTGCTCGACCCCGCCCGCTATGAAGTGACCCAGATCGGCATCACGCATGACGGCACGTGGCTGACCGGCGAGGATGTGATTGGCAAATTCGAGCGGGGCGAGTTCCGCGCCCTCGAACAGGTGATCATCGCGCCCGATCCCAGCCTGAGCGGCGTGTACGTGGCGCGCAACGCGAGTCATGTGAAGGTGGCTGACATTGACGTGTACTTCCCCGTCCTGCATGGGACCTTCGGGGAGGATGGCACCATTCAGGGTTTGTTCGAACTGGCAGACGCCGCTTATGTGGGGGCGGGTGTGGTCGGCTCTGCCGTCGGCATGGACAAGGGCGTCTTCAAGGATGTGATGGTCGCCAACAACATCCCTGTGGCGAAGACGCTGGTCGTCTTGCGCGCCGAAATCGAGCAGGATATGGCTTCTGTCATTGAAAGAGCCGAGGCGCTCAGCGAATATCCGCTCTTTACCAAACCCGCCAACCTGGGTTCCTCCGTCGGCGTGACCAAGTGCAACAACCGCTCCGATTTGCAGGAAGGCTTGATGGAAGCCGCCTCCTTCGACCGCCGTGTGCTGATTCAAGAGGGAATCAAAAACGTCCGCGAAATCGAAGTCAGCGTGCTGGGCAACGACGACCCGATTGCCTCCGTGCCGGGCGAAGTTCTGCCGAGCCGCGAGTTCTATTCCTACGAATCCAAGTACATTGACGGAACTTCCGGACTGCTCATTCCTGCCCCTCTGCCTCACGACATTGCCGAACAAATCCGTGAGTACGCTGTCCGCGCCTACCGCGCCATTGACTGCGCCGGCATGGCGCGCGTGGATTTCTTTGTCGAAAAGGATACTCACCGCATCTATCTGAACGAACTGAACTCACTGCCCGGTTTCACCAAAATCAGCATGTACCCCAAATTGTGGGAAGCCAGCGGACTGCCCTACAAGCAACTGGTGGACCGCCTCATCGAATTGGCGCTGGAACGCAAAGCGGAACGTGCCCGTACATCGCATGCCTACCGGAGGCGCACATGAGTGGTAAACCAACGCTTAGCCGCGCCGAGCTCGTCCGTCTGCGCCGTGAACAGGAACGCGCCAGAGAAATTCAGCGCGCCTCGCAGGCAGTAGCGCGCCCTGTGAAGGTCACGCGTTCCAAGAAAGATACGACCCGACCTGTTCGCAAGCCGGCGCGCAGTGCCCGCCGCCGCTTTGAAATTGCCATTCCGCACTTGCCGCGCGCAACCGCCCCTGCCTTCAGCCTGCCCCGTCCTCCCTTGGGGTGGCGGTTGTTTTCCCTGCTGTTGGCGGCTGTGCTGGGAAGCCTGCTCTATCTCGCTTTTACCCGTCCCGAACTGCGCGTGAGCGAGGCGCAACTGACCGGCAGCCGCATCGTCACCCAAGCGGAGGTGAACGCTGTGTTGGGCATTTCCGGTCAGCCGATCTTCCTGCTCGACCCGGCAGATTTGGAGACCCGCCTCCGCCTCGCCTTCCCTGAACTTGTCTCCGTCCGAGTGAGCGTTTCTCTGCCCAATCAAGTCTCGGTCAGTGTGACGGAACGCCAGCCGCTCATCCGCTGGGAGCAGGGCGGCGGCTATACCTGGGTTGCGGAAGACGGCGTTGCCTTCCGTCCGCGCGGCGAGTTGGACGGTTTGATTTCCGTTGTGGCGCTCTCCGCCCCGCCCGCTCAGGAAGGCGGCTCAGCGGACCCTCTTTCGCCGGCGCCGTTCATTTCGGCAGAGATGGTTCGAGCGTTGAAGGCGCTGGCGGCGCACGTTCCGCCGGGGACGCCCATTCTCTATGAAAGAGGATCAGGCTTCGGCTGGAATGATCCGCGCGGCTGGCGGGTGTATTTCGGCGTGAGCGCCGGCGATGTCGAGTTAAAGGTGCGCGTGTACGAGGCGATGGTCAATTCATTGACTCAGAAGGGCATCCGCCCGGCGTTGATCAACGTCATGTACCCGACCGCGCCCTATTACAGATTGAGCGAATAAGGATTTATGGAAGAAATTATTGTAGGCATAGATGTAGGCACGACCAAAGTCTGCACCCTGGTGGGACGGGTGGAGGATGACAAGTCCATCCGCATCCTTGGCGTCGGCATCGAACCATCGGATGGGATTCGCAAGGGCATCATCGTGGACCTGGCGGCGGCGTCGCAGGCGATTACCCGTTCGGTGAAAAAAGCCGAGTCTACATCGGGCATGGAGATCACCTCGGCGCTGGTAAGCATTGCCGGCGCGCACGTTTCATCGGTCAACAGCCGCGGCGCGGCGGCGGTGAACGGCAACGTCATCGAGCAATATGACATCGAACGCGCCCTCGAACAGGCGCAGGCGGTGGCGATTCCGTATGACCGCGAAATCATTCACGTCATTCAGCGCGGCTTTTCGGTGGACGGGCAGGACGGCATTCGCAACCCGAAAGGGATGCACGGCTACCGTCTGGAGGTCGAAGCGCACATCATCACCGCTTCCGCCGCTTCGGTGGACAATCTGCGTCAGTGCGTGGGCGCGGCGGGGGTGGAGATTCAACAATTCGTGTTGAACCCGCTTGCCTCCGCTGAGACCGTGCTGACCGAGCAGGAACGTCAGATGGGCGTGGCAGTCTGCGACATCGGCGGCGGCACCACCGACCTGGCAATTTACGTCAACGGCGACGTGTGGCACACGATGGTGCTGGCGGTCGGCGGCAACCATGTCACACAGGATATTGCCCACGGCTTGCGCCTGCCGCTGGCGCAGGCGGAGGACGTGAAGAAACAACAAGGTCACGCGGTACGCGCCGAAGTGGGCGCGGAGGAGTATTTCTCCATCCGTCCGTTCGGCGAGGAGCGCCCGGTGCAAATCAACCGCAAGGAACTGGCGGAAATCATCGAGGCGCGCGTGGAGGAAATTTTCGCCCTCACCCTGCAGGAGATCAAACGTTCCGGTTACGACGGTCTTCTGCCGGCAGGGATGGTGTTGACCGGCGGCGCCTCGGCGCTGCCGGGCATCAAGCGGCTTGCCTCGCGGGTGCTGAACATGCCCGTCCGCCTGGCGCAGCCGGAAAATCTGCTGGGGCTGGTGGATCGTTTGAATTCCCCCGCCTATTCCACCAGCGTGGGCTTGCTGCGGTGGCTCATGTCCATGCAGGATCAAGACCTCAGCATGGGACGTGAACGCCGCATGAAAGGAGAGAGACGTGTGGGCTTGAATTTCGTCAAAAAAATCATCGGCAGAATATTGCCCTGAGGCGATGAATGCCGGCGCAATGCATCACATTAAAAAATGGTGTAACCAAATCAAAAGCAAGTATCATCAGACCAATGTTTGAACGGAGGAAGCAATGGACTCGACTTATAGAAACAACGCCGAACAGCAAACAGAAACCTACGCCCGCATCAAAGTAATCGGTGTGGGAGGCGGCGGTTCGAACGCCGTCAACCGCATGATTGACGAAGGAATTCAAGGCGTGGAATTCATCGTCGCCAACACCGATGCGCAGGCTTTGATGCTCTCCAAAGCGACCATGCGCGTGCGCCTGGGCGACAAGCTCACGCGCGGGCTGGGCGCTGGCGGCGACCCGGAAGTGGGACGCAAAGCTGCCGAAGAATCCTCGGACGAACTCTATAACGTGCTGAAAGGCGCCGATATGGTCTTCGTCACCGCCGGCATGGGCGGCGGCACCGGCACCGGCGCGGCGCCCATCGTGGCGCAGATTGCCAAAGAAAGCGGCGCCCTCACCATCGGCGTCGTCACGCGTCCCTTCACATTTGAAGGCATGCGCCGCATGCAGGCGGCGGAAATCGGCATCGGCAAATTCAAGGAACATGCCGACACCCTCATCGCCATCCCCAACGACCGCCTGCTGCAAATCGCCGACAAACGCGCTTCCCTGCAGGATGCCTTCCGCCTGGCGGATGACGTCCTTCATCAGGGCATTCAGGGCATCTCCGAATTGATTACCACGCCCGGTCTCATCAATCTCGACTTTGCCGACGTGCGCGCCATCATGTCTGAGGGCGGCGCAGCGCTCATGGCGGTGGGCAAAGGCTCCGGCGATGACCGCGCCAAGAAAGCCGCCGAAGACGCCATCTCCAGCAAACTGCTCGACATCACCATTGACGGCGCGCGCGGCGTGCTCTTCAATGTCACCGGCGGTCCGTCCATGACCCTCTTCGAGGTCAACCAGGCGGCAGCCATCATCCGCGAAACGGCTCACCCCGACGTGAACATGATCTTCGGCGCCGTCATTGACCCGAACATGGGCGACGACATCCGCGTCACCGTCATTGCCACCGGTTTCGACCGCAGTTCCATGCCCCGCCGTCTGTTGGAACGTCAGCCGCGCGCCGAAACCCGACGTCCGGAATCTGCCTCCTACTTCCGCCCGTCCGACCCCGTTTCGGTTCATGCGGACCCTCAGCCTGGGGAGACAAAACCCGCCTCTTCCCAGCCTCCGCTTAATACTGACGACCTCGACGTCCCGACCTTCCTGCGGAATCGAAGATGATTTCAAACCCTAAAGGTCTTCAATACCTTTAGGGTTGGTAACACACAAACAATCTCAAGTCCAGTTCCCTCCAAGCCGGAGCGGTTCTGTGTGCCTGGGCGAGGCGCGCGGAATCGCTCCGCGCGTTTTCGCCTCCCATCGAGTGGAAAAATTCTCATCCATTTTCATTGACACCCTGCTGTCCCCATGTTATCCTTGCGGGCGTAGGATACCAGTAGTTGCTTTGGAAGCGCCAGGTCGGCTCACGGTACATCCGTGAGCCGATTTTGTTTCACCGCCGTTGAGGCGGCTCCGATGCAATACCCAATGAGTACCCTCCCAAATTCTTTTCTTGCCAAGGAGGCAAAACATGTCGGATCGTATCAACGGTACAGTCAAATGGTTCAACGGAACGAAGGGTTACGGATTCATCGAACGCGAAGGCGGACCGGATGTCTTCGTCCACTTCTCCGCCATCGAAGGCGATGGTTTCAAGAACCTGCAGGAAGGTCAGAAAGTTCAATTCAAAGTTGAACAGGGACCGAAGGGACTGCAAGCCGCCAATGTCACCGTCATTGGCTGATTGACTGAAGCCTGACCAGACGAAAAGTCCCCGCAGCATTCGTTGCGGGGACTTTTTGATTCGCGTGCGGTTATCCGTATCGCTGCATGAAGCGTTCCATGCGGTGCAGGGCTTCCTCGATTTTGCTGTATTCGGTGGCGTAGCACATGCGCGCAAATCCCTCCCCGCCGGGACCGAAGGCGTTGCCCGGCACCACCGCCACATGCTCCTCGCGCAGAAGTTTCTCGGCGAAGGTTTCGTCGTCCATGCCGGAGGCGCGGATGTTGGGAAAAGCATAGAACGCGCCGCGCGGTTCAAAGGTCCGCAGACCGAGGCGGTTGAGACCGGCAACCAGTAATTTGCGGCGGCGGTCATATTCCGCCACCATCTCCTGCACGTACGGTTCTCCGCTTTTCAATGCTTCGATGGCGGCGTCCTGCGCGGTGGTCGGCGCGGACATGATGGTGTATTGATGGATACGCACCAATCCCTGAATGAGGTCGGCGGGACCGCAGGCGTAGCCGATGCGCCAGCCGGTCATGGCGTAATCCTTCGAGAAGCCGCCAAGCAGTACCGTGCGATGTTTGATGCTTTCGCCGAGGGATGGGAAGCAAACATGCTTGAAATCGTACACCAGGCGGTCATAGATTTCGTCCGAGACAACCAGCAGATCGTACTCTTCGGCGATCTTGGCAATTTCCAGCAGCACCTCGCGCGTGGCGACCGCGCCGGTGGGGTTGGAGGGATAACCGATAAAAATGCACTTGGTGCGCGGCGTAATCGCGCGGCGGATGTCGTCGGGGTCCACCATGAAGTTATTTTCCTCGCGCGCCACCACTTCGACCGGCACACCGCCCGCCATGATGACCTCTGCCTGATAGGAGACGAAACACGGCGTGGGGATGATGACCTCGTCGCCGGGCTCGAGAATGGCGGTGAAAGTGAGATACAACGCCTCTGAGACTCCCACCGTGGCGATGATTTCATTGGTGGGGTCATACTTCACGTTGTAGAGCCGCATCAGGTTTTCGGAAATCGCCTGACGCAGTTCCAGCCTGCCCCAGTTGGATGTGTAATGAGTCTCGCCGTTTTGCAGCGAGCGGATGCCCGCTTCGAGGATGGGCTTCGGCGTGGTGAAATCCGGTTCGCCGATGCCGAGCGAGATGACATCCTTCATGGTGGCGGCGATGTCGAAAAACTTGCGAATGCCCGAAGGCTTGAGTCCTGCCACACGTTTTGAAAGACGGCTTGTATTGGTTACTTCCTGCATTGAACCTCCAGAGGTTTAGAAAGTGTTTTGAAATTCATTTTTAACCACCGATAAACATAGATAAAAAGGATTCGGGAACGTTTTAGCGGCAGTATTTCCGAGTATCGGCGTTTATCCGTGTTTCTCTGTGGCGAATCCTGACTTTAAAACACTCTCTTAGATGGGTTGAACGTGCCATTCATCGGGAACTTCCCGATAGGTGATTTCAAATGCGTGCCCGTCGGTGGTTTTGACGCGGAAGCCGCGTTCGGCGGGTCCGCGCCAACGGGCGAAGATTTCCGCAATTTCGTAGCGGCATCCCTGCCAGGTGAGCGAGAGCGGGCGTTCGGCAAACGTGGAATCGGAGCGGCATTCTACGGTGTTCATTTATTTCGATACGACCGAACTATCGTCGCCGATGTTCAAGATCAGCGGTTCTTCCTTGTTCGGTTGTCCTTCCACATAACAATTGCGTCCGATCAACGAACGGCTCAGCGCTGTGCGCTTGATGGTTGTGCCTGCCTCGATGATGCTTTCCTGAATGACGGCTTGGCTGATTTTGCAGTTGGGTCCGATGGATGCAAAGGGACCGATGATTGCCTGTTCGATTTCCGCGCTGGGATGGACAAAGGAGGGGGCGTTGATAAGCACGGTGCCCTGCCTTTGATCCTGTAAGATGTTTGCCGCGCCGCGTTTGAGGAGGATTTTGTTTGTTTCCAGCGTGGCTTCGATGGTGCCGGTATCCAGCCAGGTGTCAATCTCATGGACGCGAATCTTCGCGCCGCGCTCGACCATGATGGTCATGGCGTCGGCGAGGAAGAACTCGTTCTTGAGCATGTGGTTGCGGCGGAACTGTTCCTCGATGGCGGCAATCAATTCCTGTCCCTCGCGGAAGTAATAACAGCCGGCAATGACCAGGTTGTTTTCCATCGTTTGGGGTTTTTCAATGAAGCGTTTGACATAACCGTCCTCGCCCACCTCCGCCACCCCAAAGCGGCGCGGATCGGGGACCGGCATCACCCAGGCGACCGAATCGGCTGTCTCATGCGCAAGGAAGGAGAAGTCCGTCTCGATGAGGGTATCCGAAAAGACCATTTGCATCGGTCCGTGCAGGTATTCGCGCGCCAGCCACAACGCATGGGATTGTCCCTTCATTTCGTGCTGCACCACGTAGTGCGCTTTGATGTGAGGGTACTTCTCCTTGATGAAGGCAGGGATTTGCATCTCGCCGAGGAAGGGACCCACGATGAACACGTATTCCAGATTTTCAGGGTTCGGCATGGTGTTGAACATGTCGAGCAGGTGTTCGAGGGTGGTCTTCCCCGCCACGCTGACGAGCGGCTTGGGTTTGCTGTAGGTGTGGGGTCTCATGCGTGTTCCCCAGCCTGCCATGGGGATCGCGATTTTGAAGGTCTCAGTCAAGGTGCGGCTCCGTTTTGGGTAATTTGCCCTGCAATTGTACCAATGAAAAGACGGCTAAGAGAGTGTCTGAAAAACGTGAATTCGGGATCACAGGCGATTATCCACGAAGGGCACGAAGCACACGAAGAAATAAAGAATCTCTGTGTCTTTGCGGGAGAAAGTCCTTATCCCGAATTCACGTTAAGAATGTCCCAAAACCGGATGCGGCTTGTAGGGTTCTTCGAGACGCTTCACTTCCTCGTCGGTCAAGCGAATGTCGAGCGCGGCAATCGCCTGGTCGAGGTGTTCCATTTTCGTTGCGCCGATGATGGGGGCGGTGATGTGCGGTTTGTTCAACAACCATGCCAGCGCAATCTGTGAGCCTGTCACGCCGCGCGCCTGCCCGATTTCACGCGCGCGGTCTGCCACGACAAAATCCTCCTCGCGGAAATACAGACGCTCGGCAAATGGATCGTTTCGGGAGCGCAGCGTCTCCCCGCCGCCTTCGCGCTTGCGGTTGCCGGCGAAGAACCCGCGCGCCATCGGGCTCCAAGGGATGAGTCCCACGCCCTGATCGAGACACAACGGAATCATCTCGCGTTCCTCCTCGCGATAGACGAGGTTGTAGTGATTCTGCATCGAGACGAAGCGCGTCCAGCCGTGACTTTGGGCGGTGTATTGCGCCTTGGCAAACTGCCACGCGAACATGGACGATGCGCCGATGTAACGCGCCTTGCCCGCCCGCACTACATCGTTGAGCGCTTCCATCGTCTCCTCGATGGGAGTCTCGTAGTCCCAGCGGTGGATTTGGTACAGGTCCACATAATCCATGCCGAGGCGTTTGAGCGATTTGTCAATTGCGTCCAGAATGTGCTTGCGCGAGAGTCCGCGGTCGTTGACGTCGTCGCTCATCTGCCCATGGACTTTGGTGGCAATGATGACGTTTTCCCGCTTCACGCCGAATTCCCGCAGCAGTTTGCCGGTGATGCGTTCGCTCTCGCCGGTGGAGTACACGTCTGCTGTATCGAAGAAGTTGATACCCGCCTCCAGCGCCCGGCGGACGAAAGGCTTGGCATCCTCTTCATCCAAAACCCACTCGCGCCATTGCTTCGAACCGTAACTCATCATCCCCAGGCACAGCCGCGAAACTTTCATTCCCGTTTTGCCGAGATTGACGTATTGCATGACTTTCTCCTGTGTGGTTGTTGGTTGTGCCGGATTATACGACCGATGATAAAAAAAACCGCCAGGGAGGGCGGCGGGGTAGAGGAGGGGGAAGCAGGTCAAAGGTCAGGGTTGAGGCGGGGGGCGCAGGGCAAACAGGATGTTCTCACGCAGGTCGGTGAAGAAGCCGAGCGGGAGTCGGAAGGGGGCAATATCCCCGCTGTTGGTCAGGGGGATGTAGTACAGTTCCGTTCTGCTGTTTGCGCCCAGGCTTCTATCTTGAAAGGCGAAGAGGATGTATGTGCCGTCGGGGCTGAAGGTTGCGCTGCGATAACAACATTTTCCCTGTACGGGATTGAGGAGGGTCGCCTGCGTGGAGGATATGTCAAACAGATAGAGCATGCCGTATCCGCCATTGCGGATGAAGGTGTTGAAGAGGAAGCGGCTGCCGCCGTCCCAGTGATAGGATGGAATGAGGGGGTAGTTGGCATACCCCTCAGGGATGAAGTACTTGGCGGGAAATTCGTCAATCACCAGCGGGTCCACTGCTTTACAGCGTTCCAAATCCACTTGCAGAATGCGCACCGTATTGCCGATGCGTTGACCGATGGCGCTTTGGTAGAGCAGCGCCAGCCGCTTGCCGTCCGCCGACCATTGCGCGCTTTTGACCGCTACGACGGGATAGTTGACGCATAAGTCCGGCAGGCGTTGAAGTTCAAAGGCGGTTTTTGTGGTGGCGAGTCGTGCCGGGTCATAAGGGACGACAATGAGCCGCCGCTCGATGCTGATGGCGACAAATTTGCCATCATGCGAGAGACGGAAGCCCTCAAAGTATTCGGCGTTGAAGCAGAAGAGTCGTTCGGGCTGAGGCTGAGCCGCCTCGGCGTTTACCTGATAGACGCACTGACCTTCGCCATAGAGCAGGTCGTTCCCGCCAGGCACCCATTGCAGGTCGAATTTGGGGAGGCGGCTGTTGGTCAGTTGTTTGAAGGTTTTGCCCTCCATGTCCATCAGGTACACCTCGCGGTTGGAGGTGAACGCCAGCGTCACTGCGCCGCCGGGCGCAAAGAGGGGAACGGCGGTGGGCGAAGGTGTGACGGTCGCGGTGAGGGTGGGCGGGGCGGTGGGAGAAGGTGTCGGGGAGGGAGGGACGTTCGTGACGGTGACAGTGGTCAGGTCCGAAGGAGAGGCGGGCGGGGTTGACGTTTGAGCGCCGCGATATGTCCACAGTCCGAGCAGGAGCAGTATCAGTGCGGCGATGCCCGCCGTCATCCAACGGTTCTTTCTGGACCTGGAGGCTGGTTTTGCAACCGGCGCTTGGGTGGGCGCCTCTGACCGGCGCGGCGGAGGTGTGCGCAGCGGCAGGGGGGTGAGGAGTTTGGCGTTGGGGGCGGCGTTGGCGGGCAATGCCTCGAGAAAGGCGTTGGCGAATTCGGCGCAGGTGTTGTAACGGTCATCCGGCTCTTTCGCCATGGCTTTTTTGAGGATGACGCCCAGTTCAGCGGGGAGGCTGGGGTTGACGGTGAGCAGGTCGGGCGGGGGTTCGGTGGCGTGTTTGAAGGCGAGGGCGAGGGGGGTGGTGGCTTCGAAGGGGGCTCTGCCGCTCAGGATTTCGAAGAGCAGGACGGCAAGGCTGTAGAGGTCGCTGCGCCCGTCGGTCTCTTCGCCGCGCGCCTGTTCGGGGCTCATGTAGCGGGGGGTGCCGATGATGCCGGAGTGGGTGATGCGAGTGGCGGCTTGGGCAAATTTGGCGATGCCAAAGTCGGAGATGAAGGCGTTGCCAACCTCGTCGAAGAGGATGTTGGCGGGTTTGAGGTCGCGGTGGACGACGCCTTTGCGATGGGCGTAGTCGAGGGCGTCGGCGAGGCGCAGGAGGATGTGGGCGGTTTGGTCGAGGTCGAGGTCGCCGGCGGCGATGCGGTCGGCGAGGGAGCCGCCGCTCATGTAGCGCATGACGTAGAACAACTGCTCGTTGTCGTGACCCACGTCATAGACGGGGACGATGGCGGCATGTTCGAGTTTGGCGATGATTTTGGTTTCGCGGGTGAAGCGTTCGCGCAGTTCGGGGTCTTCGAGCAGTTCGCGTTTGAGGACTTTGAGCGCCACTTCGCGCTCGAAGAGCGGGTCGTAGGCGCGGTAAACGGTTGCCATGCCGCCAACGCCCAATTCGGCGAGAATTTCGTAACGGTTGAACTTCTGTTGGGATACGTTCACTTGCGCTCCAGTGCCTGAAATCTAGTATAACGAGGCACATGAAGCGCAAGCGATACATTTGGATTGCAGAAATGGCGGCACGATGCCCGGTACGAACGGGAGAGGGGCTCAAGAGGCGGTTACGAATTGGCGTATAATTATATTGGAACACCAGCACAATCATGGACTCTGGACTCGAAATTCTCAGCGAGATTACAGATGTTAAAACGATTGCCGTTGGACGTTCGATTCGTGAACTGGATCGCCTGCAAAGGATGTATGGAAAGGGACGCTGGAGAAAACTGAAGGGCGTCGCTACAGTCCGCCTGGCAGATGACGCAGTTGTCTTTGCTGAGATTCATTGGTATGAAGCACATGGAATTGGCAGGAAAGATTTCAAGATCAAACGTATTCTAGGGAAATAATTATGACTAAAGAAACTCCCCAATTTGTGGTCTGTATCAACAATAAAGGCTATCAGGCTTCTTTGGAGCCGCGCAAGATTTATCAAGTCATTCCCGATAAAGAAGCGGAAAGTCACAAAATGCTTCGCGTTGTTGACGAATCAGGCGAGGATTATCTATTTCCTGCCAGCTGTTTCTCGCCAATCTCATTACCACAAACGCTGATAAAGGAATTGGCTTTGGCGACATAAATGCTTTGGTTTAGCCCAAATCACCAAAGGCTGGAAACGCTTCCAGCCTTTGGTGTTTATTAGCACATTGCAGTCGGCTCTTCCCGGACATGCATGCTTCCTTTTGAAAAGGAATATCCCCCTATCTGGGAATAGTGTAGCGCTGTCTTTATCTCATCAATCTTATGCAATCAAAACGGGGATTTAGCTTTTTTCAAAAGATAAATCCTGTCATCGGGCAAATCTAAAACGTGCATTTTCTTGTGGCAATTTGGACACAAAGCTACCACATTCTCTGCCTTGTCTTCACCTCCCTTTGACAACCATTTCACGTGATGAACTTCTAAATATGGATTGCCAAGTCGATCCTTGAAAGGGGCTTTCTTGTTACAGAGTTGGCAAATTCCCCTTGCTTTATTTCTGGCAACAGTTACAACATCTTTGTTGCGATTATTTGTCGAGGAGGTTGACCTTCCTTTTCTTTGTCGAAACTTTTCTTCAAACATCTGCCCCATTTTCTTGTGCAAACGTTCATCAGAATATTCTGATGGTTCATCGGGCGACTCGTTAATAAGATCTATGATTTCTTGGGCAACCTGGTCAACTTCATCATTAGGCACATGGCGAACATATGTAATATAGTTATCTTCAAATGGATCGCAATATCTAATTATGATTTCCCAGAGTTGTTCAAGTGTTGATTCAGATAAATACTTCTCCGACGGATAATCTATCTTGATTACAGATGTGACTCTTCCTTCTTCAATAACAATACAAGGACGGTTAAATGCTTCGCACCAATGATAAAAGGCAGATTGTATCTTTTCGCCTTTGCCACCTTTTTGTTTTAAATAGCCTCGTTGTTTCGCAAGTTCATAAACTTCTCGCTGAGAATCTCGCAACTTTTTCTCTAATGTTATATATTTAGGTTCGTACTCGGATTGTTTCGTTTTCATCCCTGCATCCTCTCCCATTCGTTCAACTTCTCATCCATCTCTCGCTGCACGCGCTCGTATTCCATCCCCAGTTTGGCGACCTCCTGCGGTGTGACAAACGGACTCTCCAGCTGCGCCGTGAGATTCGCCAGCGCCGCTTCGAGATTGGCGATGGTGTTTTCCAATTCCTGCAATTGCGACATGCGGCGGCGTTCCTCTTTCGTCTTTGCGTTAGACGCCGAACGTTTGACGTTTGATGTCGCTTTTGCTGTTTGTTCCACTTGTAATGCCGCAAGTCTTGTCGCTTCCTTTTCCCTCTCCTCTTTCATCTGCGAGTATGTGCCTTTGAAAACGGTCAACTGCGATTCGTCGGGGTTGATTTCCCAAATTTGGGTGGCGAGCGCGTCAATCAGGTAGCGATCGTGGCTGACAAGTAGAATGGTGCCTTGATAGGAATCCAGAACCGCCTGCAGCACTTCCTGCGAGGGGATATCGAGGTGGTTGGTAGGCTCGTCGAGCAGGAGCAGGTTGGTATCCTGCAGGGCGAGTTTGGCGAGGGCGAGGCGTCCGCGTTCGCCGCCGGAGAGCATGGATACTTTCTTGAAGGCGTCATCGCCGGAGAAGAGATATTTGCCGAGATAGTCGCGCGCCTGATAAGGGAGCATGCCCGATGCCGACATGATTTCCTCCAGCACGGTCTTTTCGGGGTCAAGCCCCTCGTGCGCCTGCGCGAAATAGCCGACGTGTAGACTCGCTCCCAGAATCACCTCCCCAGCCAGAGGGGAGAGAGAACCGAGAATGGTCTTGAGGAAGGTGGATTTGCCCGCGCCGTTCGGTCCGATCAGCGCGGCGCAATCGAGGCGTCTCAATTCGAGATCGGGGCAGGAGAACAGAACCTTTGCGGGCAGTCCGTTTTCGGGCGGGTAGCCCACCACCAGATTCTTCGTGCGCAAGACCAGGTCGCCGGAGCGGCTTGTCGTGCGCAGATGCAGATGCAGGTCTGGCATGGTGCGCTGAGGCGGACGCAGAGCGCGCACGCGGCGCTCGGCTTCCTCCACGCTGAACGGGCTGGTGGTGGTCTCCACATCCAACTGCGACCAGTTCTGGTTGAGCGCCTCCAGCCCCACCTGTTCGATTGCCTGCACCATGCGCGTCAGCCGTTTGAGTTTGCCTTTTGCCTGCAGGGTGTTTTGCCCCGAAATGTTTTTCTTGATGTACTCCACTTCCTTGAGAAGTTTTTCCTTTTCGCTTTCGAAGATCTCGAAGCGGTGCGCCCAGCGGATCTCGCGCTCGTTCAAATAAGTGGTGTAGTTGCCGCGGTAATACTCCGCGCCGTTGATTGCCATCTCCAGCAGGGCGTTGCAGGTGTGATCCAAAAAGTAACGGTCATGCGAAACGATGATCGCTGCGCCCTCCCACTGCGAAAGATACCCTTCGAGCCATTCGACGGCTTTGATGTCGAGATGATTGGTCGGCTCGTCGAGCAGCAGCAAATCGGGGTTGGAGAGCAGGAGGCGCGCCAGATGCGCGCGCGTGCGCTGTCCGCCGGAGAGATGCTCGAGCGGCATGTGAAAAGCGGATTCGTCGAATCCCAAGCCTGTGAGGACCTGTTTGATGCGGACGGGATAGATATATCCGCCGCGCCGCTCGAACTCCTGCTGTACGCTTCCATATTTGACCAGAGCCTGGTCCCGTTTCGAGGGGTCGCTCATTTCATCTTCGAGTTTTTCCAACTCCCCTTGCATGCGGATGAGGTCGGCGAACGGCTCGAGACACACGTCCCACAGCGCACCCTGCAGTTCGAAATCCGCCTCCTGCGAAAGATAGCCAATGCGCAGGTTCTTCGCGCGCGTCACCGTTCCCGACGATGGTTCCTCCTGCCCGATGAGGATGCGCAAAAGCGTCGTCTTGCCGATGCCGTTTGGACCGACAATCGCCAGCCGCGCGCCCTTCGCTACCGAAAAGGTCACGTTCTTGAAGAGGTCTTCCGAGCCGAAGGATTTGGAAAGGGAAGTAACAGTGAGGAGGGACATGGGGGCAGTAATCAGTGAATAGTGATCAGTGAGCAGCAATCAGTAATCAGTAATCAGTAATCAGTGAGCAGTAATCAGTGTGGAAGTGCTGCGGATTGAGTAATTGGTAAATGGTAATTGCGCCCCCGAATTATAAATCGGAATTGCTGATTGCCTTTTGCCATCCGTTTGTGCAATAATGTTTCCAACAGTCATTTACAGGTATTTGGAGACAAACATGAAGACTCAATCCAACCGTAACACCGCGTTTCTGGCAACGGTCAGCCTGATATTGGGAATCCTGTCGTTTGGGCTGGTTCTGGTTGCAATTGGTATTTTGATCAGTGTAAGACTCCCCGGCGGACCCAACGACGACGGCTCACTCTTTGCGCTTGGCTTTTTGGCAGTGTTCCTCATGCTGGGCGGTGTGGTGCTGGGCATCCCTGGCTGGCTGATTGCCGCCGTTGCCCGCCACAAAAACAAGGCAGAAGGCAATGATCAGAAGATTCGAAACACCGCCACCGCTGGTTTGATTCTGAATGGTTTGGGCGTTGCCGCAGTGGTGACCCTCTTTGTCATTGCGCGGCTGCTTGGACCCAACACCGTGCCGCCTGTCCCGCTTACGCCGTTCCCTTCGACTGCCATCCCATAAGGCGCGGGCGTTCTCTGCCACGAAACAAAGTAATGACGCAACGTACACGCACCGTCTCGAAGGTCATCCAAAAAAACGGCGGCAAAACTTTTAAAATTGCGCGTGGTAATTGGAAGGCGATGTGTATGTTTGACGTTCTCTTACGCTGCCTGTCTTTGCAGTTTTTCGATTTTCATGCTTCGCTTCAGCGCCAGTAATTCTGGGTCGCCGGTGAGCAATATCGCATCCTTTTGCTGCGCGGTGACTGCCGCAAACGCGTCGGCATAGGAAAGCACGTGTTTCATCTTCAAACGAGCGGCTTCAAGAACAGTGTCATCATCTGCAGAGACTATTTCGATGGGGAGGAGATACAAATCCTTCAAAACCGAGTCTGCTTCCTTTTGATTCTGTAATTTCCCGACGCGGTAATATACCTCGCCGATATTTACGATGGAAACAAACAGGCGGGCTGTTCCCTCTTGTGCGCCCTCAATGACCTCTCGAACACGGGAAGCGGCGGGTTCTTCCTTTTGCAAAAACGCCAGGATTGCTCAGGCGTCCAGCGCAAATCTATCGCTCATTTTCGATCTCCCCCTGTGTTCGTCTTCCAATTCCTTCAATAAATCATGACCTGCGTATTTGCCGTAGAGTTTTTCAACAAGCCCTTTGGCGACAGGCTCGAGGACGATTTTGCCGTCCACGACTCGTACTTGGAATTGATCGCCATTTTTCAGCCGCAGGGATTCGCGTATCGTTTTGGGAATGACCAGTTGACCTTTGGAAGATAAACGAAGCAGCATGCAACCTCTTTTCTTACTTTTTTCTAGCCACCCGACACTTTTGTTTTGGGACGCAGATGAACGCTGATTTACGCTGATTTAGTTGTTTTTTTCTGCGCTTATCTGCGTTTTTCAACGTCCCATTTGAAACTGTCAGGTCGCTAGACTTTTTTAGATTGTAAGGCGCAAATTATCCCCTGTAAAGCAGGCTGCGGTTTATTTCTCCTCCTCACCCGGGTCAATGTGCGCCGGCTTTTCCTTCCCCAACTCCACTGACCGTTGATACGCCGCCCACACCGCGCGCGAAATCGCCGTGCGAAACCCCGCCTTTTCGAGGTAGTACAACGCTTCCGCCGAGGTGCCGCCGGGCGAGGTCACCTGATTACGCAGCGTGGCAGGATGCCGCCCTGCCTGATGATAATAAGCAATCGAGCCTTTGATCGTCTGCAAGACCAACTGCTCCGCAATGCGGCGCGGAAAGCCCATGTGAACGCCGGCGTCAATCAGGGCTTCGGTGAAAAGGAACACGTAGGCGGGACCGGTGCCCGAAAGCGCCGTCGCCATGTCGAGGTAACTTTCATCCTCCACGAAAACCTCCTCCCCCAGCGCGCCGAGGATGCCGCGCGTCATCTCCCGCTGTTCTTCGGTCACCTCCCGCGAACAGGTCCAAACCGTGATGCCTTCCCCAATCTGACCGGGCGTGTTCGGCATGGAGCGCACCACTGCCTTGTGCTTCAGCCCGCTTCCAATCTTCTTCATGCTTGCGCCCGCCACAATGGACAAGACCAACGCCTCCGCGCGGATGCCCTTCAGTCCCTTCATCACCTCGCTCAGCCTTTGCGGTTTCACCGACAACACCACCACGTCCGCGCCTGCGGCGGCGGTTGAGTTGTCCGTCGTGAATTGGATGCCGTATTTCTTTTGCAATTCGGTTCCCCGCTCCTCGCGCGGACCTGCCGCCGTGATATTTTGCGGCTTTGCCAGTTTCTGGCGCAGCAACCCGGCAATCATGGCTTCCGCCATCACACCAGGACCGATGAATGCGATTTTCTTTGTAAGCATGAGCGCCTCCGAGCAGATGAATGCTTCGTATTATACAGTTCCAGCGCGGCTTTCTCAAAATCTTTGGTAACATTCCCCCCATGCGTAACAAATACCTGCCGATTTCCCTGCTGCTCCTTTTCCTCCTCGCCTGTCAGACCTCCGTCCTCGCAACGCCGACGGCTGTCCCTCCAACCTCCATACCGACGGAGACTGCCCTCTGGACTCCAACCTCCCCGCCGCCAGAGACTCCCACCCTCGCGCCGACCCTCACCCCGACGCCGCCGCCTCATGCTACCCGCATCCTGATCCTCACCATTGACGGACTCCGCCCCGACGCCATCTCCGCCGCCCCCATGCCCAACCTGCTCAACCTGATGCAGAACGGCGCCTACACCCTCTCCGCGCAGACGGTGTACCCCAGCGTAACATTGATTGCCCACGCCTCCCTGCTGACCGGAACCTGTCCCTCCAAGCATGGCGTAACCTGGAACGATTACCAGCCTCGCCTCGGCTATGCCCAGGGGACCGACCTCTTCGACCTCGCCCATGCCGCCGGCCTGCAAACCGTGATGTATGTGGGCAAGGAAAAACTCCGCCAGACGACCGAGCCCTCCAGCGTGGACTTCTTCGCCTACATCAATGACCGCGACCTCCTCATCGCCGACAAACTCATCGAAAACTTCCCGCAGGATTTCGGCGTTCTCTTTGTCCACTTCCCCCTTGTGGACGGCATGGGGCATGAATACGGTTGGATGTCGTGGCAGCAGTTGAGCGTGGCAGCCCGCGCCGACGAAGCGCTGGGCAACATCCTTTCCGAACTCGACGCGCGCGGATTGCGCAGCGAAACGCTCATCATCGTCACTGCCGACCACGGCGGTCACGACACCTCTCACGGCTCGCGCCTGCCCGAAGATATGACCATCCCCTGGGTTATCTCTGGACCGGGCGTGCAGCCCAAAGCGCTGACGGCACCCGTCAACATCATGGACACTGCCGCCACCGCCGCCTTTGCGCTGGGACTTCCCCTCCCGCCCGAATGGGACGGCGCGCCAGTTTATGAAGCGTTTGGCTTGCCGGTGGAGCGTCAGTCCGCGCCGTGTGAGTAAGCGGGGGTTCTTATACTCGAATGTTCTTTTGTGTTCGTGCTGATGACTGCGTTGCTGTGGCGCTGCACTCCCCCAGTTGAACAGGAGCGGTTCCGGTGAAAAACAAAACGACTTTGATTCTCTTGACGACGCTGGCGCTGATTTCCACCTGGTACGTCAGCCGCACAGTGATTCTTCCTCATGTGGCGATGCGGCTCGACCATGTAGCGAAGATATTTTCAAACCAGCAAACCCCTCCCTATCAATATCGAATCTTCAAACCCCTCGTGGGGAGTTTTTTGGAAACTGCGCTTTTCCCCATTATTCCAGATCGCATCTGGCGGCATGTTCTTGCCTATGAATTGCTCTCTTTCATCACTTTTCTGGGCATCTTCTTTGCCTTTTATGCCTACCTCAGAATGAATTTCTCCATAAGCGCCTCGCTGATGGGGGTGTTGACGCTTCAAGCGGTCATCCCATTAGCCACGACCGGTTACTTTATGGAGGGCGATTTCATCACCTTGCTGTTTTACCTCCTCGGTCTCCTGCTCATTCGGCAGGAAAAAGACAGCTGGCTGCCTGTGCTGTTGGGCGTCGGCGCACTCAATCGGGAACAGATTGTTTTTCTGCTGGCATGGTACCTTTTCTATCACATTGGGCGGCAAACGCTGACGCTGCGCCGCATCTGGCTGGCATTGATGGCATTTCTGGTCTGGCTGGCAGTCTTTGCCGGCGTCCGCTGGTATTTTGGGTTGAAGCCCAGCCCCTATTCGCCTGCGCTACATCTGGCTTCCAACACAAACTTGAATAGATTAGTCACTTCCATACTCCCCTTGTGGATTTCGAATGTAGCCGGTTTTGTCATTCTGTCGGCGCTTGCCTATCGAAAAAGCGATGCTTTTCACCGTCTGGCTTTTCTCAGCCTGCTGGCTTACGCTGCCTTCTTCTTTGTCTATGGAAACTTATGGGAATTGGCAAAATTCCTGCCTGCCTATCTGATTATGATCCCCATGAGCATTCAGGCTTTGAGCGGTGAGTGGCAGCATGACACGCCGCCCGTCAGATAAAACACACCGAAAACTATTTCCCCATTCCGTGTTTTACTTTGCAGTAGAATGTATCCGCACAACATCTCAATAACAGGAACGCAGCAATGAAACGAATTGGAATACTCACCAGCGGCGGCGACGCGCAGGGGATGAACGCCGCCGTCCGTTCGGTGGTGCGAACCGCCCTGGATAAGGGACTCGAAGTGTACGCCATCTACGAGGGCTTTCAGGGCATGGTGGACGATGGCGACTACATCCGCAAAATGGACTGGGATTCGGTGGGGGGCATCCTGCAATTGGGCGGCACCATGATCGGGTCCGCGCGATGCGAACGCTTTTACACCCGTGAAGGACGCCGCCTGGCGGCAAGGAATCTCATCAAAGCCGGCATCAATGGCTTAATCATCATCGGCGGCGACGGCTCGTTGACCGGCGCCAACATTTTCTGGCAGGAATGGTCCTCCTTTCTCGCCGAACTGACTGCCAGCGGTGAAATCACCCCCGCAGAAGCCGCCGCCTGCCCTCACCTTTCCATTGTTGGGCTGGTCGGTTCCATTGACAACGACTTCAGCGGCACCGATATGACCATCGGCACCGATACCGCCCTGCACCGCATTACCGAAGCGGTGGACGCCATCACCAGCACCGCCGCCAGCCATCAGCGCACTTTCGTCGTCAAAGTGATGGGACGCAACTGCGGTTACCTCGCTCTGATGGGCGCGCTCGCCACCGGCGCAGATTGGGTGCTCATCCCCGAATCTCCGCCCGATGTGGAAAACTGGCAGGACGTGCTCGCCGAACGCCTCAAAGCCGGACGAAAGGCTGGACGCCGCGACAGCATCGTCATCCTCGCTGAAGGCGCCCGCGACAAAAACGGCAATCGTATCGGCTCCAGCGATGTGCAGCGCGCCCTCGAAGAACGGCTGGGCGAGGAAGTGCGCGTCACCGTGCTGGGACATGTTCAGCGCGGCGGAAGCCCCAGCGCCTATGACCGCATTCTGGGAACGATGATGGGCAACGAGGCGGTCAATGCGCTTCTCTCTCTGCGCCCGAGCGATGAGCCGCTGGTCATTGGCATCCGCAACAACCGCCTGACGCGCATGCCGCTGATGGAAAGCGTCCGCCGTACGCAAGCCGTTGCCGAAGCGGTGGAGGCAAAGGACTTTGAACGCGCCATCTCCCTGCGCAGCGGCTCCTTCAAAGACGCCTTCCTCACCTTCAAGACGATGGTGCGCGCTCTGCCCCATCCGATTGACCCGGCAAAGAAACGTTTCCGCATTGCGGTGATGCACGCCGGCGCTCCGGCTCCTGGTATGAACACTGCCGCCCGCGCCGCCATCCGCCTGGGGCTGGATCGCGGTCATATCATGTTGGGTGTGCGTAATGGCTTCGAGGGGTTGATCGAGGGTGAAATCGAAACGATGGATTGGATGAGCGTGAGCGGATGGGCAATACGCGGCGGCTCGATGCTGGGCACGACGCGCCGCGTCCCCAAGGGGCGCGACCTCTACAGCATTGCCCGCGTCATCGAAGACCACCACATAGACGCGCTCCTCATCATCGGCGGCTGGACCGCCTACGAATCCGCTTTTCATCTGCTGAAGGAACGTCCCAACTTTCCATCCTTCAACATCCCGATGATTTGCCTGCCCGCTTCCATCAACAACAACCTGCCCGGCTCCGAATTCAGCATCGGCGCCGATACCGCCCTCAACAGCATTGTGGATGCGGTGGATAAAATCAAACAGTCGGCGGTGGCGACGCGGCGGGTCTTCGTGGTGGAGGTGATGGGTCACTACTGCGGCTACCTTGCCCTGCTGGGAGGCATTGCCACCGGCGCCGAGCGCGTGTACCTGCATGAGGAGGGCGTCAAACTGCGCGATTTGCAGGCAGACGTGGAAAAACTGCTCAACGGCTTTCACGCCGGCAAGCGGCTGGGACTGATGATCCGCAGCGAATACGCCAATCCCGTTTACACCACCGACTTCATGTGTTCGCTATTCACCGAGGAGGGCAGGGGCGTGTTCGATGTGCGTCCCGCCATTCTGGGACATTTGCAGCAGGGCGGCGACCCCTCGCCCTTTGACCGCATCCAGGCGACGCGGCTGGCGGGCATGTGTCTCAATTATCTGGTCGAGCAGTGCGAAAAGGGCGAACACAACAACGCTTTCATCGGCATTCAGAACGGGCAGATTCTTTTTCACGACATGCGCGACTTCGACCGCATGGTTGACCTTGAGTTCCAGCGCCCAAAGGATCAGTGGTGGTTGAGCCTGAAGCACCTCGCCGACCTGCTCTCCAAAACAGGACCGGATGACGAAGTGGGATAGAAGTTGCCCTCGCGGCTTATCCCGCTGTCAGTCCTCCATCCACAGCCAGCGCCGCGCCGGTGATGAAACTTGCCGCGTCGCTGGCTAAAAACAAAATGGTCTGAGCCACTTCTGCAGGCTGGGCAATGCGCCCCAGCGGATGTTTGTCCGCCCATAAACGCCGCGCCGTTTCCACATCTCCAAACTGTTCCCACGCTGTATGGATCATCTCCGTATCCACACTGCCCGGGCAAACGGCATTGACGCGGATCCCCTCCCGGGCATGGTCGAGCGCCATCGAGCGCGTCAGGTTCACGATGGCGGCTTTCGATGCCGCATACGCGGAGGCGCCGCGAAACCCCACCAGCCCCACATACGACGACAGGTTTACAATGCTGCCCTTCCGCGCGCGCAAATGCGGGAGGGCATATTTGCACATCAGGAACGTGCCGCGCACATTCACGTTGAATGTGGCATCCCATTCATCCTCCGTTGTTTGTTCCACCGTGCGATTGCGGTAGATGATTCCGGCGCAGTTGACCAGGATATCCAGTCCGCCGAATGCCTGCACGGTTGCTTCGACGGCGCGCCGACAATCCCCCGCTTGGGTGACATCGGCTGGAATGAATTTTGCATTGGGAATGAGCGCCGCTTCGGACTCACCCTTTGCCTGATCCCGCGCAACCAGCATGACCCTCGCTCCTTCCTGCGCAAAGAGACGCGCCGTTGCCAGCCCGATGCCTCGGTTCCCGCCCGTAATCAACGCAACCCGGTCTTTTAATTGCATAATGCCTCCTTTTGAGGAGGCATTATACATGCGGGGATAAGGGTTGACGTTGGAGAACGTCAACTACGCTTTCTTTCGCCGCAGGAAGACTCCCAATCCCAGCAGGGCGAGGATGGCGGCGATGACGCCAAAGAGGAGGATGGCGTTGTTCGGCGCGGGTGTTTCGGCGGGGGCGGCTTCGGTGGGCGCTTCGGGCGCGGGCTTGGCTCTTTCGATGACGAAGACCGCCGTTGTCCGTGCGGGGACGCTGAACGCGCCGTTGGCGTAGGCTGCCTGCTTTACCACTTCATCCACCGACTTTTGCTGAACGGCGTGCAGAACATAATTGCCTGCAAGGGAAGCGTCGCTGAAGGTCGCCGCTTCGGGGCGGGCGTTGAAGAGGACGATGATCTCGCTGAAATTCGGGTCGAGGTTGGAGGTATCCTGCAGGCGCATCACAATCAAGCCGGGCGTCTGTTGGGGTCCCGTGTTGAGGAAGGTGAGGGACTGTTTGATTTGGTCCGCCGTCTGCAAGCGGAAGAGCGGGGAACTCTTGCGGATTTGCAGGAATTCGCGGAAGACGGCTGAGGCGAAGGTAATGTCCGTTTTGGCGGGAACAAGTTTCGGGTCGGCGAGAAGCGGTTTGTAGATGTCCCATTGACCGCTGCCTTCGATGGGCAGTCCCACGCCGAAGTTGTTCGACTCGTAGGTCCAATCCAGTTTGTTGTACCAGTCGCCGGAGTTGTAGGAGTTGGGGTCGAAGGATTTGGAGCGCAGGATGTCGTCGCCGGCGTGGAAGAAGGGCACGCCCTGGCTGAACATGACGACGCTGAGGGCGAGGTTGTTCATGCGGATGCGGTCTTGCAGGGTCGCCTCGGCGGGGGCTTTGACTTGGACGGCGTCGAAGAGGGTGTGGTTGTCGTGCGCGGAGACATACACGATGTTTTCCTGCGGGTCGGCGGTGTAGCCGGCGGGCGAGCCGTTGTAGGAAACGAGGCGGCCGGGGACTTTGTTGCCGTCGGCGCGGACGATTTCGTAGCCGGCGAGGTTGCCCGCCAAGCCGAGGCGAATCCAATCGGTGTAGTTGTTGAGGGTGATTTGCTGGTCTTCGGCGCTGCGCTTTTCGCTGGTGTTGTTGGTGAGAACGAGACCGGTGGCGAAGCCCTGCAGGCGCACGTCGTCGAAGGGGTTGCCGCCGCGCACCGCGTCGCGCAGGCGGTCGTTGAAGACGCCGATGCCGCTTCCCGCGATGTTGAGTTGGGTGGCGTTTTTGCCGCGCGCGTTGTTGGCAACCTCGCCGAAGTTCCAGCCTTCGCCGTAGATGTAAATCGCCTTGCCATCCACCCCGTCTTTTTCGAGGGTGAGGGCATCGAGCGCGGCGCGGACAGCGAGCATATCCTCGAGCATGTGATGACCCATCAGGTCGAAGCGGAAGCCGTCCACTTTGTATTGCTTTGCCCACGTCACGACGGAATCGATCATCAGTTTGCGCATCATGTTATGTTCGGTGGCGGTGTTTTCGCAGCAGGTGGATTTTTCCACGTTGCCGTCGGCGTTGAGGCGGTGGTAGTAGCCGGGGACGACGCGGTCCAGCACGGAGTTAGGACTCTGCCCGCTGGCGTTGGTGTGGTTATAGACCACGTCCATGATCACGCGCAGTCCGCTTTGGTTGAGCGCCTGCACCATCTCGCGGAATTCGAGGATGCGCGGCGCGCCGTTCGGGTCGGTGGCGTAACTGCCGTCGGGCGTGGTGTAGTGGAGCGGGTCGTAGCCCCAGTTGAAGCCGTCTGCTCCGGCAATGGCGCTGACGGCGATGGACTGCCCGTCGGAGTCGGGCGGGAGTGCCTTGAGTTGTTCCTCGTCCACGCTCTGCCAGGTGGATTTGTCTTCGTTGACGCTGGCGATGTCGAAGGCGGGGAGCAGGTGGATGTGGGTCAGCCCCGCTTCTGCCAGACTTGCGAGATGCTTCATCCCGTTTGAGTCTTTCACGGTGAAGGCTTTGTAAGTGCCGCGCCATTCTGCGGGGACGGTCGCGTCGCTGACGCTGAAGTCGCGGATGTGGAGTTCGTAAATCACGATGTCTTCGGGAGTGGCGAGCGGCGGTTTGACGAGCGTGTCCCAGCCCTCGGGTTTGAGGGAGGCGTCGTTCAAGTCCACGATTTGGCTGCGCTGGCTGTTCATCGAGAGGCTGAGGGAGTACGGATCGGTGACGAGGTTGGTTTCGATTTTGCCTGTGGCAGGCGCGAAGACCTTGACCTCATACAGATAGTATTTGCCCTTCCAATCCGCCTCGCCCGTGACGCTCCACACGCCGGTGGACGCATCCCATTGCATCGGGATTTTGTTGGCGTAGGAGGCTTTTTCGGTGTCGAACAAGTGCAGCGTGACCGATTGCGCGGTGGGCGCCCAGACGCGCAGGGTGGGGACGCCGCCCTCGAAGGTCACGCCGAGGGGACCGTCGTATTGGTACACGTCGTCCAGCACGCCGGGGATTTGGACGCCGGTCGCGTCCACATCTTTGCCTGCCTGTGTGCGCGCCACGACCGCAACTTGCCCTTTGAGGATTTCAGCGACGCTGGATGTGTCGGTGAGTTGGAACACAGCGTAGTCGCGCAGGTGCGGATACTCGCGCAAAATGTCCACGCTGGGTTTTTCGGCGACGAATGTCAGCGGGATTTCGCTGCCGTTCAAAATGCCTTGCGGGCTGAGTTCGAGAGCCGCTTCGGGGGAATAGACGAGCGCGTATTTCAATCCGCTCCCGCCGCTGATGCGCCACAGGAGGGTGTCTTTGGCAATCCAGATGGCGCGCTGTTTGTTCAGGTTGCCCACGGGTGCGCCGGTGGCGCTGATGGTGAATTGATTTTTCACGGAGTCATATCCAAAGTAAACTGCGTCGCCATCCTTTGTGACGGTGAATGACTGTGGCTCGCCGATGACGTTGTTTGCATCTTCATTGAGCGTAAAGGTGACGGTGTAGGTGCCGGTCTTGATTCCCCGCACGGTGACATCATACAGCCCGTCGCCATCGGGGTCTTGCAGCCATGCCCGCAGGCAGGTGGCGTCGTTGTCGTTGAAACAACCGATTTGCTTTTGAAAATCGCCCATTGCCACGATGATGGGCTTGTTGAAGTTGTCGGCAATCCAGTGAGTCTTGTGGTCGTAATAGAACTTGACCAGCGTCGGCTCGCTGACGACCAGCGGGATGTCGGGTCCGTTTTGCGTGGCGTTGAGTCCGTAGTTTTCGCCCCAGCCGCCGTTGAGCGCCACCTTGTAGCGCGGTCCCTTTTTGTCGTCGTCGTTGGCGGGCTGGATTTCGTAGGTTCCCTGCCAGACGTCGTCTTCGATGTCGTAGGTCAGCAGGGTGGCTTCACAGGCAGGCTGCCATTCGCCGGGGCATCCCAGTTCGTCCTGATGGGTGCCGGGGATGTTGACGATTGTCGGGGTGGATCCCTGCGCCTCGACGGCGGAAACAGCCGCCGGGGAGAAAGAGGCGAGGAAAAGTCCCAGGATGAGCAAGATGTTGAAAAGAGTGTGTCGCATGGGGGAAAGTCTCCGCTTGGTTTGTGTGGCAGATGAATTGTACAGTAAAATCCTCCGCATGACAGACTGGCTCCTCGTTCACGGACGAATTGCACAAGGCTACCGCGTCGCTTCGGGGCCTTCGACAGATTACCCCTACGGCGCCCTCGACCGTCAGCGTCCGCTCTTTGCCGCGCGCGGACTCGACCTAAGCCGTTACTTCAACGGCACGCTCAACGTGGACATTCGCCCGCATACCTTCCGTCTCCTCAAACCGCAATACACCTTTTACAATGTCGAATGGACCGACCTCCACCCGCCGGAGCATTTCTCGTTTTCCCGTTGTGTGGTACGGTATGCCGGCAGCGACTACGACGGCTGGGTCTATTACCCGCACCCCGAAACGAAAATCCGCAACTTCCAAAACCCCTCCCTGCTGGAAGTGATTGCGCTGCCCATCCCCGGGCTGACATACGGCGATGAGGTGGATGTGCTGGTCAACCCTGCCGAAATCGAAATCTCATGAGGCGCCCGTGAATCGAACACATTGGATTATTGCAGGCATTGTCCTGGCTCTCGTTATCGTCGGGCTTTTGCTTTTCCCAAAGGCGCAGCCGAACATTCCACCGGCGGCATCCGCCGGCACGCCGCCCGTTGAACTGGTCTATTGCTCGAATGAACCGCTTGCGCCCTGTGTGGTCTCTTTCAGCGTGGATGCCTGGGACAACATGCTCGTCAACCTTCTGCTGCCCGACCTGTCCTTTCCGCCTTTTTACCTCACCATTGCGCGCGGCGGAGTCGAAACCGCCTATCCGTGTCAGCGGGTCAGTTATGCGCTCAACACCGCCTACTGCGCCGGTCCCAAACAACCGCCGGGCGAACCTCTCACGCTGCGCCTCATCGCCAGTAAAGACCAAACACTCTTCGCAGAAGGAAACCTTTCCATCATCGGGCTGGCGTTCCCCACCTTGGGCGTTGCTCTCTACACACCGCCGCAGGAAACGCCCTCTGCGATAGAGACGGTCGTCTCCTCGCCCGAACCCTTCTCAACAGAATCTCCTCCGCCGTTCGTTCTGCCCACCCGCACCAAACCTGCGCCCACTTTCTACCCGCCTCCCTCCTACCCATGAACCCCTGGCTGGACGGTTTGACCGTTCTCACAAGCGAATGGCGGCTCACTCTCCCCATTCTTCTCGGCGCGTTTGCTTCTCAAGCCCTAATCGTTCTTTTCCTCGAATCCTTTTTCGGCGACCGCCTCGCCGCCTCCGAACGCCTTGCCCTTGCGGTGGGAGGCTGGACACTGCCCCTCCTTCTTCTTTCACTGCTGTGGTACTTTACGGGATGGAACGGACTCTTTTGGATTCTTCCCGCCGCCCTGATTCTTCTCCTCCTCTTCCGCCTCCGCACGGACCTCAAACCGGCTGTGCGCCTCCCCAGCCTGTTTCTCGTCCTGTTCCTTTTTCTCTCCCTGCCCCTCCGCCTGGCATACGCCTCCCGAACCGCCCTGCCCCTCTATTTTGACTCGGCGCAGCATTACCTCGTCATCAAGACCATTCTTCTGGAAAACCCATCCATTTTGTGGAACTGGCTAAGCGCCAGTTACTATCACTTTGGCTTTCATTTTCTTGCTGCTTTCATCGCCGCAGGGACGGGCGCAGAGATTGCCCGCGTCATGCTGATACTCGGGCAGGTCATCCTGCTGTTGATTCCTTTTTCCGTTTTTTTCATCGTCCGGCATGAGACGAACTCCGAGGCGGCGGGCGGCTTTGCCTTGCTCCTCGCCGCCTTTGGCTGGTACATGCCTGCCCATGCCGTCAACTGGGGAAAGTACCCCGCCCTGATGAGCGCCGGCATGTTGGCATGGCTGTGGGGCATGACTCTCATTGTGTTTCGACAACGAAGCGCCTTTTCCAGAGCAAAGCGCCGCACTTTGTACCTCGTGCTGGCAGTCTGCGCCGCGCTCACCGTTCTCACGCACAGCCGCTCATTGATTGTCCTGGGCATCGTGATTCTTGCCTCGGCAATGTCGGCATGGCTGGAACAATGCTCCCGCCGCTGGATGCACGCCGCCTTGTTTGTGACGGCGGCAGTCGTCATCTGGCTGGGATGGCTGGCGTCGCGCCAGAGCCTGCTGACCCTCCTCTTCGACCCCTATCTCGTCAAAGGGATTTCAATTACCGCGCTTGTTCTTCTGCTCTTCGCTTTTGCGTGGATGGCTTTTCCCCGTTTCACATTCGTCTGTCTGACTTCAATCGCTTTGCTGTTGGGAAGCCTGTTCCTGCCTCCGACCATCCTTTCCGTTGGGCGCGGATGGACTCTGCTGGACCGTCCCTTTGTGGAGATGATTCTCTTCCTGCCGCTCTCTGTGCTGGGCGGGCTGGGGCTGGCAGGCTTGGAGAAACGGCTGCATGGACGGTTTCTATGGCGCGCTGCCATTATCCTCCTGGCGGCGGGATGGGTCGTCGTTCGGGCGGTCTTTGGTTATGACTTGTATCCATCCGATTGCTGTGTAATCGTAGGAAATGATGACGTGACGGCAATGGACTGGATGGCAAAACAGCTGCCGCCGGAGGCGCACATCGGCATTGCATCCACGCAGCTCAACGTCCTGCCAAATGAAATCTTGGAGGGCGATGTGGGCGCTGACGCGGGAGTCTGGATCACCCCTCTAACGGGACGCGCGGCAACCCTGATCCCATTCAACGTGGATTTCAGCCAACCAGCCGCTCTCGACTCTTTGTGCCGCGCTGGAATCAGTCATCTTTTCATTGGTGAGAGAGGACAGACATTCGACCGGTCTTTGCTGGATTTGCGCCCGGAGTGGTACCGCCCCCTGCTCTCGATGCCAGAGACGACGGTCTACGAGGTGGCGGGGTGTGATAAATAACCTGAATTCGGGATAAGGCTTTTGAATCGCCCCGAAGGCTTTTGACGCAGCGGGTTCGAGAGCAGAATCAGCCTTCGGGACGCTTATCCCGAACTGACGTTAAATAAACTTCGGAAGTCTCGATGACCTCCGAAGTTTTTGATGTTTTTCACAGCGGCTGTTTTTTCAGCATTTCGAGGAAGTACTTGCGGAATTTCGCCACCTTCGGCGCGACGACTGCCATGCAGTAAGGCTGATAGGGGTTGCGCGCGAAGTATTCCTGATGGTAATCCTCCGCTGGGTAGAACTTGTCGAACTTTGTTACTTCAGTGACGATGGGGCTGTCCCAAATTTTCTGGGCGTTCAGTTCCTTGATGAGTTCCTCGGCGGTGCGTTTCTGTTCCTCATCGTGATAGAAAATGGCGGAGCGGTATTGCGTTCCCACGTCCGCGCCCTGACGGTTGAGGGTGGTGGGATCGTGGATGGCGAAGAACACGTTCAACAAGTCGCGGTAGGAAACGACAGCGGGGTCGAAGCGAATCTGCACCACCTCGGCATGTCCCGTATCGCCGTTGCAGACCTGACGGTAGGTGGGGTTCGCCGCATGCCCGCCGCTATAGCCGGATTCCACTGAATGCACGCCTCTGATTTCATCGAAGACCGCTTCCAGACACCAGAAGCATCCCCCTGCCAGTGTGGCGGTTTGAAGAGTAGTGGTCATGGGAAATTCTCCGTTGGATAAAAACGCAGGGACACAGTTGCTGTGTCCCTGCCGAATGGTTTGGCTGTTTTTTAGACCGCCGGCGCTTCTTCCTTCTCGCCTTCGCCTTCGTTCACCCGTTCGAGGATGATTTCTCGATCGGGGTCGAGCGTGACGAGGATGGTGTCGCCTTGCTGGAATTTGCCGCTCAGCAGTTTATCCGAGAGCGGGTCTTCCACCTTGTTTTGAATGATGCGCCGCAGGGGGCGGGCGCCAAATTCCGGGTCGTAGCCCAACTCTGCCAGGGCGGCGAGGGCTTCGGGCGTGGCGGTCAGAGTCAGATCGTGTTCTTTGAGGCGCTCGGCGACTTTTGCCAGTTCGAGGGAGACTATCTTTTGGATGTCTTCCTTGTTGAGGGCGCGGAAGATGACGGTCGCATCGAGGCGGTTGATGAATTCGGGGCGAAAAGCGCGCTTGAGCGACTCGTTCAACTTCTTGCGCATGTCCTCATAGGAGAGGCGTTCTTCGGTGGCTTCATCGCGTTTGAGCGCAAAGCCCAGAGAGGTCTGCCGTTTGATGACATCCGCGCCGATGTTGGAGGTCATGACGATGATGGCGTTGCGGAAGTCCACCTTGCGCCCTTTGGCGTCGGAGAGATGCCCCTCTTCCATGATTTGCAGGAGCATGTTGTGAACTTCGGGGTGCGCCTTTTCGACCTCGTCGAAGACCACGATGGAATACGGGCGGCGGCGCAGCGCCTCGGTGAGTTGACCGGCTTCCTCATAGCCGATATATCCGGGCGGCGCGCCCACCAGCCGTGAGGCGGTGTGCCGTTCCATGAACTCGGACATATCCAACTGAATTGCCGCATCTTCGCTTCCAAACATGAACTTGGCAAGCGCCTTGGTCAACTCGGTCTTGCCGACGCCGGTGGGACCCAGGAACATGAACGAGCCAATCGGGCGGCGCGGGTCTTTCAAGCCGGCGCGCGCGCGGCGCACGGCGCGGCTGATTGCCACAATGGCATCGTCCTGCCCGATGATGCTCTTGCGCAGTTCGTCTTCCATTTTGAGCAGGCGCTGCGATTCTTCCTCCGCGAGTTGCATCAGCGGCACGCCGGTCCACATGGAGACGACCTCAGCGATGTCCTCGGCGGAAACGACCGGGCTGTTGGCGCGGTCCCAGCCGGTGCGGATGCGTTCGATCTGCTCGCTCAATTCGATTTCACGTTCCTCCCACTCGCGCACGTCCTCGATGTTCCCTTCTTCCTGCGCGAGGGAGCGGTTCTGGCGCGCCTGACGCAGCTGGCTGAAGAGGTCCTTTGCCTGTTTGGCGGCGGGACTCTTGTACATGCGCACGCGCGAGGCGGATTCGTCAATCAGGTCAATGGCTTTATCGGGGAGGAAACGCTCGGTGACGTAGCGCGATGAAAGATGGGCGGCGGCTTCGAGCGCTTCATCGGAGATGACCAGGTGATGATGCTCCTCGTAGGCGGGGCGGATGCCTTTGAGGATTTCGATGGTTTCATCCTCCGAGGGTTCGTCCACTTGGATGGGCTGGAAGCGGCGTTCGAGCGCCGCATCGGATTCGATGTACTTGCGATATTCGTCCATCGTGGTTGCGCCGATGACCTGCAGTTCGCCGCGCGAAAGGGCGGGCTTGAGGATGTTCGCCGCGTCCACGGAGGAACCGGCGGCTCCCGCCCCGACGAGCATGTGCACCTCGTCAATGAACAGAATCGCTCCCGACTGTTTCAACTCGTCAATGACGCGCTTGAGGCGCTCCTCGAATTGACCGCGGTACATGGTGCCAGCCACCAGCGAACCGACGTCCAACTGTAAAAGCCGTTTGTTCATCAGCGGCGCCGGCACATCGCCCTCCACAATGCGCTGGGCAAGCCCTTCCACAATAGCGGTCTTGCCGACGCCCGGCTCGCCGATGAGCGCGGGATTGTTCTTGGTGCGGCGCGCCAAAATCTGAATGACGCGTTCGATTTCCATCTGCCGCCCGATGACCGGGTCGAGTTTTTTCTCTTCGGCTTTGGCGGTCAGGTCAATGGCGAGTTGATCCACCAGCGGGGTCTTTGGACCGGGCTGGTTGCCGCGCTGCGGTCCGGAGCCGGCTGCCGCCGGGACGGAGGAGGCGGATTCATTCAGCACGCGGCGGGTCTGCCGGCGAATCTGTTCGGCGGTCACGCCGAGGCGGCGCAGCACTTCCATGGCTGTGCCTTCCACGCGCACCAGACCGAGCAGGATGTGTTCGGTACCGATATAGTGATGCCCCAGCCGGCGCGCTTCTTCGACGGCGTGTTCGAGCACCTGTTGGGTTTCCACCGAAAGTTCGACGCGGTTGGGATCGAACCCGCTGGATGGCACCGACACACGCCGGATCACCTCGCGGACGCGTTCGGGCGTCATGCCGAGTTCGCGCAAAACGCGCCCCGCCACGCCGCCTTCCTCTTCCATCAAGCCGAGCAGAATATGCTCAGTGCCGATGTTGTTGTTGCGGGAGCGTTCGGCTTCCTGATGCGCGATGCTCAGCACGCGTCTTGCCCGCTGTGTAAAACGTTCCATTCCTGCCATAATTTTCTCCTGAATACTTGCGGCGATTCTACCAAAAAGGGGGGAAACTCCCCGTAGGAAATAGATTAGAGTTTGTTTACAGGGCTGTTACAATATTCACATGACTTTTCGCTTCAAGGATGGTTCTATGCGCTCGATTTGCGTTTTTTGCGGTTCTTCCGATGCGGTTCATCCGGACTATCTGTCTGCTGCGCGGACGATGGGCAGAATCCTCGCTGAAAGAGGGATGCAGCTCATCTACGGCGGCGGCAAGACCGGACTCATGGGCGCTGTGGCAGATGGCGTTCTCGATGCGGGGGGCAATGTGATTGGCGTCATCATCCCCTCCATGAATACCAAATCCCTTGCACATGACGGTCTTACCCGAATGGATGTTACCCCCGATATGCACGCTCGTAAAGCCCGTATGCATGAACTCGCCGATGGATATATTGCCCTGCCCGGCGGTTTTGGCACCTTCGATGAGTTGTTCGAGACCATCACCTGGGCGCAGACCGGCGCACATGAGAAGCCGGTCGGCTTGCTGAATGTGAGGAACTATTACGCTCCTTTGCTGGCGGCAATTGACCATGCTGTGAAGGAAGGCTTCATTTTCAAAGAGCATCGTGATGCGTTGTTTTGCGAATCGGACCCGCGTCAACTGCTGGATGCGATGGCGGCATACGAACATCCGCGCGAGGCAGTGAAGCGCTGGATGCGCGAGGAGTAGGGACAGGTTATTTGATGAGGTCAGCCAGCGGACCGCTCGGCGCAAGCATGGCGTGGAGTTCGGTGTACGGCACGATGATGGTCTGCGGTCCTGCCGCGTAGGGCGCCACCTGGTATTCGTCGAAGGTAATCATCAAGCCCTGCGGGGTGATGTTCCAGTTGCGGTAATTTTCGAGCGTCGGCTGTGCGCCTTCGGTGAAGGGTCCCTCGAAGAACGGCTGTTTGCTCAACTCGGCAATGCAATAGGCGGAGATGGCTTCGAGATAGTTGGAGTCAGGCAGGAAGAGGTCGCCGAGGGTCAGTTCGCGGTTGTGAGCGAGGTCGTAGTTCAGGGTCAGGCTGTAGAGACCGGGGTGAGCCGCGCCGTCGGAGTAGAAGGAGAAGTCGAATTTCAGGCTCCAGATTTCGCCGAATTGATGGACGAGGGTATAGGTCACTTCGAGGCTGCTGCCGCCGCTCAGGGGCGGGTTGGGGTTTTGCAGAAAGTTTGCGCGGAAGGTCTCCACTTCCTTTTGGACAAGTCCCGCCAGCCGTTGATTGAACGCCTGCACGCGCGGGTCGCTGCTGCCGGTGAGCTGCGGGGTTTGGGCGGTGATGGTGAAGGGCGGGTTTTGATTGGTTTCGATGTACGGCTGGGAAATCAACGTGACCTGCGCGCTGAGCGGCAGGGGCGTGGCGGTGGGGATGACGGCGGTCGGCGGCGGGGCGATGGGCGTGGGGACGCCGAAGGTGAAGGTCACGTTGCAGGCGAGGCTGAGCAAAACGAAGAGACTGGTCAACAAGAAGGCAGTTTTTTGATTCATCGGTGATGTTTTCTTTCTGTGGTTTTGGTGAATAGAACGTAAAGGTGGAATATATTGTTTCAAAGTTGCTTTGTTGCAATCATTAGCCACCTAACACTTTTGTTTTGGAGGACGCAGATGAACGCTGATTTACGCTGATTTAACTGATGTTACGCAGTTTGTTCGTAGCGCGACATTTATGTCGCCTGAAAACGCGAGATAAATCTCGCGCTACCGCGTAAGGTGAGTGATTTAAGTTGTTTATCTGCGTTTATCTGCGTTTTTCAGCGTCCCATTTGAAACTGTCAGGTCGCTAGTTGCAATCTCTCTACCGTAACCTGAATTCGGGATAAGGCTTTTGAATCGTCCCGAAGGCTTTTGACGCAGCAGGTTCGAAAGCAGAATCAGCCTTCGGGACGCTTATCCCGAACTGACGTTACCGTACATTTCTCTCGGGAAAGACCCTAAAGGTCTTTTTGGAAATTCTAAAATTCACGAAGGAAAAGCGGACCTTTAGGGTTTCTGTGTACGGTAAAGAAGTTGCAATCATACCCTCGCAGTTTGCGCGCTTTGCGCAGCACGTAATTTGGGGGCGTTAGAGAACGCCCAGTACGCTGTAAAAACGTCATTGCAACGCAGTAGTATCAGAGCACTATTTCTCCCACAGCAATTTCAAAATCGCCAGCGCCTCCTGCTTGCCGCCAGAGCCGTTCTCGCCGCCGGGTCCCACGCAGGAGGGACAGCCGTCGGCGCAGGGACAGGCATTCACCAGTTCGAAGGCGCGGGCGATGAGTTCGTCATGCCGTGCGAACAGGTTTTCGCTGAAGCCGATGCCGGCTGGAACCGCGTCGTAGAGGACGACGGTCGGGCCGCCGAAGGTTGGGTTTTCGAGGGGTTCGATATGCGTGCCGAGGTCGGAGGGGGCGCACATGAGCAGGAGCGGCGCGAGGCTGCCCAGCGCGTATGCCAGCCCCGCCAGCCCGCTGCGCATGTGGACGTTCGCTTCCGCTTTTTTGTGGCAGGCAGGGCAGAGGGTGACGAGGTTTTCGAGACGGTTTGCCTCCTCGCGCGAGGCGAAGGCGCGGAAGGGGATTTTGTGATGCACGTCGTGCTGGCGCGTCGTTTCGGGCGCTCCGCACACCTGACACTTGTAGCCGTCTCTGGCGCGGACGCGTTCGCGGATCCTGCCCCAGGCGGGTCCGTAGTCGTTCGGGTCGTTGGACCAGGCTCCGGCGTCGCGCAGACGCGTCACGGTCTCTTCGGAGAGGGAAAGCCAGTAGCCGGTGGTCTGCAATTCGGAGGGAGGCAGGTCGAGGGGTTCCTGTCCCAACGTCTCGTGGGTGTACCAGCGGCGCTTGCGGAAGCCGGCAACGTAAGTGGTAATTTGTAATTCCCCCCAATGTTTATCTCCGCCGGGGATTGGGAGGGCTGCATTGTTGGATAACAGTTTAACCTCGGTTTGGCGCAGCGGCTCGGTGTAGTAATCGCTTTGGATGGGTTTGAGGCGGGCGATGTGCTCTTCGAGGTTCAGGTCTTCGACGAGATATTGCTGCGCCTCGTGCAGATAGATGGCGCCGGGGTGAACCATCCAGGGAGCGCTTTCGCCGTCCACCGTGCCGATGGTTTGCGGGCGGTCTTCGACGATGGTTTGCAGGACGACGCTTTGCGGCGAGGCGGAACGCAATGAGATGTTCGCGGCGGGGTATTGGTCTGCCATCCAGAAGAATTTGTCGTTGGAGAGATGCGCTTCGCCGCTGGAAAGCAGGAAGTGGAGGTATTCGTCAATGGTTTCGCCCGATAGGGAACCGAAGCCTTCGCCTTTTTGGAAGGGCAGTTCGAAGAGGGCGCAGCGCAGATGTTCGAGCAGGATGAGGAGGTGATTGGGGTTGATGAGCGCCTGCTCGGGCGAACGCTCGAAGAAGTATTCGGGATGGCGGATGAGGAACTGGTCAATGGGATGGGCGGACGCCACCAGCACGCTGACAGCGGATTCAAGCCCGCGTCCCGCCCGACCCGCTTGCTGTCTCGCTGAAGCGACGGCGCCCGGGTAGCCGACGAGGATTGCCGCGCCCAGCCCGCCGATGTCTATGCCGAGTTCGAGGGCGTTGGTGGCGACGACGGTTTTGACCGTGCCGTCGCGCAAGCCCTTTTCGATTTCTCTTCTTTGCGAGGGCAGGTAGCCGGAGCGGTAGCCGCGAATTTGTGAAGAGTAATTGGTAATTGGTAAGTTGCGGCTGGAGGCTGGAGAGTGGTTTTGTTGAAGGTAAGTGAGGATGATCTCGACGCTGCGGCGTGAGCGGGCAAAGACGACAGCTTGCACGTCACTGCGGAGCAAATCCTGCGCCAGCCGCACGCTTTCGAGCAGGGACGATTTTCGCAAGCCGAGGGCTTCATCCACGATGGGCGGGTTGTAGAGGATGAAGTGGCGCGGTCCGCGGGCGGAGCCGTCGTTCTCGATCAGGCGGACCGGTTCTTCGATGAGTTTCTCGGCAAGTTCTCTAGGGTTGCCGATGGTGGCGGATGCCAGAATGAACGTGGGCGCACTGCCGTAGAACTTTGCCACGCGCTTGAGCCGGCGGATGACGTTTGCCACGTGCGAGCCAAAGACGCCGCGGTAGGTGTGCGCTTCGTCAATGACGACGAACTTCAGGTTCGAGAAGAAGTCCAGCCAGTTGGCGTGATGCGGCAGGATGCCGGTGTGGAGCATATCGGGGTTGGTGAAGAGGATGCGAGCGTTCTTGCGGAGGGTGGGTCTGGCAGAGGCGGGGGTGTCGCCGTCGTAAATGCCAGTGGTCAGTGACCAGTGATCGGTCATCAGTGACTGCAAGACCGATAGTTGATTACTGATTACTGATAACTGATCTTGCGCCAAAGCCTTTGTAGGGAAGAGGTAGAGCGCGCGGGCGTTGGGGTTCGAGAGGAGTTCGGCAAGGGCAGGCAGGTTGTAGGCGAGGGTTTTGCCGGAGGCGGTGCCGGTGGTGAGCAGGATGTTTGCGCCGGCGCGGCTGTGAATCCAGGCTTCGAGTTGGTGGGAGTAGAGGGAGTGAATCCCAGCGGCGATCAAGGCTTGGGAGAGGGGAGCAGGTAAATCGTCCGGGAAGGGATGCGTTTGGGCAGGGCGCGGAGGGAGCGTTTGCCAGGCGGCGATGTTGGGCGCGGTGGCGGGGTCGCGTTTCCAAAAGTCCAGCAGGGAGGCGAGGGGCATGGTTTGATTATAGTCCGCCCGTTATAAAAAACTTCGGAAGTCATTGCGACTTCCGAAGTTTGCGTTTTAGTTCCTGCGCCTGCCGAGACCGCCGAGCAGGAAGACGTAGTAGAGGACTTGTAAGACGGCGGTGACCAGCGCGGCGACGTAGGTGAGGGCGGCGGCGTTCAGCACCTGGTTGACGCCGCGCGCTTCTTCTTCCGTGCGGATGATGCCGCTGGCGGTGAGCATGGCTTTGGCGCGGGCGGAGGCGTTGAATTCAACGGGCAGGGTCGCCAGCGCAAAGACCGCGCCGCCGGCGAAGAACAGCACGCCCAGCCAGGCAAGGTCGAGCCAGCGCAGGAACAAGCCTGCCAGGATGAGGATCCAGCCGAGGTTGGAGCCAATGTTCACCATCGGCACCAGCGCCGAGCGGAAGCGGAGCGGGAAGTAGCCTTCTGCGTCCTGCAGGGCGTGACCGAGTTCATGCGCGGCAACGGCAACCGCCGCCACCGAGGGGGTGTTTGCCACGGCGGGCGAGAGGTAGAGGGTTTTGTCGCGCGGGTCGTAGTGGTCGGTGAGGTGTCCGCCCACGCCAAGCACGCGCACGTTTTGCAGTTGGGCGCCGCCTTCGAAGTCGGAATACACGGCGCGCGAGACGAGCTGTTGGGCGGCTTGGGCGCCGGTCAGTCCGCTGGAGGCGCGCACTTGACTCCATTTCTCATAAGCATGCCGCACGTACCACGAGGCAATGCTCATCAGGATGAAGGCAGGCAGCATGAAAATCAAATAGGTTGGGTCGAAGAAGAACATGGGTATCTCCTTTCCCGGCTCCCGCGCGGGCGGGAAGCCGATGGGTTACTTTTGTGCAATCATTTCCAATAATACTTCTACGGCTTTGTCCAGCTGCGGGTCGCGGTTGTTTTCGTAATCGGCGTCGGTCATTTCGACGATGTAATCGGGGGTGAGACCCACGCCCTGAATCAGCCGTTCTTTGGGGGTCAGCCATTTGGCGATGGTGATGCGCGCCGCGCCCTGGTTGTTGGAGAGCGGTTGAATGGTCTGCACGGAACCTTTGCCAAAGGTCTGCACGCCGACGAGTTGGGCGCGTCCGTAATCCTGCAGGGCGCCCGCCACAATTTCGGCGGCGGAGGCGGAGCCTTCATTGACAAGCACTACCAAGGGGATGTCGGTCGCTTTGCCGTTGCCGAGGGCGTTGTAGGTGTCGCGCGATCCGTCGCTGTATTGTTCGATCAGCACCACGCCTTCGTCAATGAATTCGGAGGCGACCTCGATGGATGTGACGAGGTAGCCGCCGGGGTTGAAGCGCAGGTCGAGGATGATGCCTTTCGGGTTTTGCGCCAGCAATTCGTCCAGTTTGGCGCGCAGTTCGTTGGTGGTGCGGTCGCCGAAGAAGTTGATGTCAATATAGGCGATGCCATCCTCGCGCATTTCGCCGGTGACGCTGGGGACGGTGATTTTGGCGCGGACGATGGTAAAGGTCAGCGGTTCAGGCTCGCCTTCACGCGCCACGGTCAAAACGACGGTGGTGCCGGCTGGCCCCAAGACCTTTTGGCGGGCAGCCTCGGGGGCGACGCCGGTCATGTCTTCGCCGTCAATGGCGATGATTTGGTCGCCGGGGCGCAGACCTGCCGCCTCGGCTGGCGAGCCTTCGATGGGGCTGACGATGGTCAGGTATTCGCCTTGGGTGTCCACATAGGCGCCGATGCCTTCGTATTGACCGGAGAGGGAGGTGGATTCGAGTTCATAGACCTTGGGGTCCATGTAGTAGGTGTAATCGTCACCCACGGCTTCCATCATGCCGCGGATGGCGCCCTGCATGAGCAGGGTGTCGTCCAGCGGTTGATTCACGTATTGTTCATGGACGAGGTTCCACGCCTCCCAGAAGGGGACGAAGAGATCTTGCAATTCCTGAGGGGTGGCGGATGCCTGTCCCTCTTGAGTGGGGGCGGTTGTGGGCGGCAGGAGAATGTTGAGAGGCGGGTTTTCGTTGGCGGGGAAGAGGCTGGTGCCGTCCAAAAGATGGCGTGTGACGAAGCCGCCAGCGAACGAACCTGTCAGCAGGATGAGCGCTGCAAAGACGCCCAGTATGGTTTTGGTTGTTTTATCCACAAATGCCTCCGGTAAGGTGATGGTCACCACAGGCGACCGTTGATGAACGATACTATGCCCTGATTAGAGAATGATGAATTTGGTTATATGAGGAGCGTTAGAACGTCATGATTCCACTTTTTTCTCATCGTTTCCCCGCAATTCCTCCACTTTCTTGCGCAGTTCGTCCATGGATTTTTCAGCGTGACCCTCCTGTGTTTGGTTGAAGGAATTGCGCAGGGTGTTCATCCAGTTGGCTTTGCCGCCGCGCGCAAATCCGCGCACAATGCCAACCATGATGAGGTTTGCGCCAACGATGAGCAGGATGAAGATCAAGGCTGCAAGCATAACGCGATTATTGTCCATGAGATTCTCCGTAAAGTATAGTCGGCGTTCTCCCTTCGGCAAGGGTCATAGGTCGGGGGTATGGCTTTCTCAAAGTCTGGATGCGAGTGTTCTTTGTACACGGATTTCTTTCTGTTTTTCATCCGCGCGATCCGTGTACAAAAATTGATTCCGTCGAGCGATAATGAGAAAGCCATAAGGTCGGGGGGGCGTTCCCCGCGCAGGTTGAACGGTGATTTAATCGCCCAGCAGAATGGGCAGATGATTCCAATCCACGAAGACGCCGCTGGCGTCGGGGGTGGGTTCTTCGGTGCCGTAGAGGATGCTCGCCATGCCCACGTTCAAGGCGGCGCGAGTGGTGCGCGGCAGGTCGTCAATCACCACGCATTTGCGCGGGTCGGGTTCGTCGGCGAGTTCCTGTGCGATGGCAAAGGATTCAGGCATCGGTTTGCAATAGGGGGCGACGGCGTTCACGTCCACGATGGTCTCGAACAGGTCGTTCAGTTGCAGGATGGCAAGGACGCGGCGGGCGTGGTGAACGTCGGCGTTGGTGAAGATCAGGTTGCGGGTCGGGAGCGATGCGATGATTTCGCGTTGACGAGGATTGGGCGTGAGGTACTCTTCCAGCGGCAGGTCATGCACATACGCCAGATAGTCCTGCGTATCCACATGATGATGCGCCTGCAAGCCGCGCAGGGTGGTGCCATACATCTTAAAGTATTGTTCGCGCAGGGCAGGCACTTGGTCGGCGGGCAGACCCAAACGCTCGATCATGTACAAGTCCATGCGCTGCCGAATGGCTTGCCACAAGCCGTTGGAAGCGGGATAGAGCGTATCGTCGAGGTCAAAAAAGATGGTTGTGAATCGCATGGGGAGATTATAATCGCCCTATGCCCATCCGTTTGCTCGCTCCTGAGGTTGCATCGCAGATCGCCGCCGGCGAAGTGATCGAACGCCCCGCCTCGGTGGTGAAGGAACTGCTGGAAAATTCGCTGGATGCCGGCGCGCGGACGATTACGATTGCAATCGAAGAAGCAGGGAAAAAGTTGATTGAAGTGGCGGACGACGGCTGCGGCATTCCCGCCGAGGAACTGGAACTCGCCGTTTCGCGTCATGCGACCTCGAAACTGGTACGCTCCGATGATCTTTTTTCCATCTCCACGCTGGGGTTCCGCGGCGAAGCGCTGGCTTCGATTGGTTCCGTTTCGCGGATGACGATCACCTCGCGGGTAAAGGATGCAAAGGAAGGGGCGCGCATTCGTGTGGAAGGCGGGACAACGGAAAAAGCGGTAAAGGTCGGCACGACGGTTGGCACAACGGTTCGCGTGGAAGACTTGTTCTACAATGTGCCGGCGCGCTTGAAATTTTTGAAGACCGATGTGACCGAACGGCGGGCAATTGACTCGCTGGTAACGCGTTATGCGCTGGCATACCCCAATAAACGCTTCAAGTTATCCGAAGGAAAGAATGTCGCCCTGCAAACGGCGGGCGACGGCGACCGGCGCTCCATCCTTGCCGCGCTCTACGGTGTGGATGTGGCGAAGCAAATGCTCGAGGTCATGGCGGAGGAGGACGGTTACCGCCTGACGGGGTTTATCAGCCCCGCTTCATTGACGCGCTCGAACCGCAAGGAGATTACCTTCTTTATCAACGGGCGCTGGGTGCAGGAGGCTGCGCTCAACACTGCCTTGCTGCAGGCATATCACACCCTGCTCATGGTGGGACGTTATCCGCTGGCGGCGCTCTTTCTCGAAATGAACCCGCGCGACGTGGATGTGAACGTGCATCCTGCCAAAGCCGAAGTACGCTTCCGAGACCAGGACCGGGTCTTCAGTTTTGTGCAGCGGTCGGTGCGAAAGGCATTGCTGGCGTATTCGCCGGTGCCGAATGTCGCGCCCAGTTTGTGGGGGACGACGAGGACGACGCCCTCGGATGAAAAGTCATCATCCGTTGGGTTGGACTGGGCAATTGGGCATGACGAGGCAGTGGGTGATGGACGGTTGGTAGTTGGCAGTGATCAGTTATCGGTAAGCGGTCAACAGAAAATCGTCAATCGTCAATCGTCAATCGTCGATCGTATTCCATTGATGCGGCTCATCGGTCAGGTCGGCGGGACGTATCTGGTAGCGGAGGGACCCGACGGTTTGTATCTCATTGACCAGCACGCCGCGCACGAACGGGTGCTGTTCGAGAAGTTGATGGCGCAGCATGAAAGGAAGAACATTCCCTCGCAGGCGCTGTTGAACCCTGAAATAGTGACCCTTCCGCCGGGGGCGGCGCAATTACTACTTAACCAATTACCAATTCTCACCCGTTTTGGCTTTGACGTGGAGGAATTTGGTCCAAACACGTTTCGAGTGAGAGCAATGCCGACTCTGTTTGCAGGGAGCGATCCAGCCGCGGCGCTGCGGGCATTGGTGGAGGATTTTGAAGAAGATGAAGCGCCGCTGCAAAATGAGATCGAGGCGCGGCTGGCGGCGCGCGTGTGTAAGCGAATGGCAGTCAAGGGCGGGCAGACGCTTTCCGGCGAGGAACAACGCGCGCTGCTCAACGACCTCGAAACCTGCGAGTCGCCGAGGACCTGCCCGCATGGACGCCCGACGATGATTCACCTATCGGTGGATACGTTGGAACGTCAATTTGGGAGGCGAGGTGCACGCTGAAACTTCATTAGCCACTAAATACCGAAAACTGTTGGCGGAGTTCCAGAAGTTGGAGAGCGAGTATGAGAAGACCAAACGCACTCTGGAAATTCGGGAAATCGAGGTGCGGGCAATTCTGGCGCAGGCGCACGAACTTGCCAACACCGACGTGCTGACCTTCCTGCCGAACCGCCGCAAAATCATTTCCACATTACAGGAAGAGGTCATCCGCTCGAACCGTTACAGCACGCCGCTGGCGGTGTCCATTCTCGATATTGACCATTTCAAGAATGTAAACGACACCTACGGTCACACCGCCGGCGATCAGGTGCTGCGCAGTGTCGCCGCGTGCCTGCGGACTCAAATCCGCCATCCCGATACCATCGGGCGTTACGGCGGCGAGGAGTTTTTGATTGTCCTGCCGAACAGCGAGATGCAAGCCGCAGCGGAACAGGCTTCGCGCCTGTGCCAGCAAATCCGCAACTTCCGCATTGACGTGAATGAGCAAGTCACGTCTGTGACCATCAGTATTGGCGTTGCGCAATTCAAGGTTGGGCAGGAAACGTGGGATGAATTGCTCCACCGCGCCGACACGGCGCTCTATCAGGCAAAGGAAAAGGGGCGCGACCGCTGGGCAGCGGCGGAATAGAAAAAAACTTCCGAAGTCTTTGAGACTTCGGAAGTTTGCTTGTTTACTCTTTTACTTCACCGTCAATCACATCGCCATCGCTCGGCGGCGGGGTGGATGGACCACCAGCCGCTTGAGGCTGCCCCTGCGCGTAGAGTTGCTGACTCAGCGCATGTAACGCCTGCTGCACTTCCTCGCTTGCCTTGCGGATGCGGTTGATGTCGTCGCTTTGCGCGGCGGATTTCAGATCGTTGATCTTGCTTTCAATGGCGCCGCGTTCGGCAGAGGGGACTTTGTCGCCCAGATCGCGCAGCGCTTTTTCGGTCTGGTAGATCAGGTTGTCGGCTGTGTTGCGCGCGTCAATCAGTTCGCGGCGCTTGCGGTCTTCCGCTTCGTGCTGGCGGGCTTCATTGACCATGCGCTCGATGTCGCTCTTGCTCAGGTTGGTCGAAGCGGTGATGGTCACCTTCTGCTCTTTGCCGGTGGCTTTGTCTCTGGCGGTGACGTGCAGGATGCCGTTGGCGTCAATGTCGAACGTTACTTCAATTTGAGGTACGCCGCGCGGCGCCGGCGGGATGCCGTCGAGGCGGAAGCGTCCTAGCGACATATTGTCTGCTGCCATGGGGCGTTCACCCTGCAGGACGTGGATGTCCACAGCCGTCTGATTGTCGGCGGCGGTGGAATAAATCTCGGTCTTGCGGACGGGGATGGTGGTATTGCGCTCGATCATCTTGGTCATCACACCGCCCAGGGTTTCGACGCCCAGCGAGAGCGGAGTCACGTCGAGCAGGAGGATGTCTTTGACCTCGCCGCCCAGCACGCCGCCTTGAATTGCCGCGCCCACCGCCACGACCTCATCGGGGTTGACGCCTTTGTTCGGTTCTTTGCCGCCCGTCAGTTTGCGGACGAGTTCCTGCACCATCGGCATGCGCGTCGAGCCGCCCACCAGGACCACTTCGTCGAGTTGATCCGCCGTCAAGCCCGCATCTTTCAGCGCGTTTTCAAACGGTTTGCGGCAGCGTTCCAGCAGGTCTTCGGTCATCTGCTCGAATTTGGCGCGGGTCAGTTTCAATTGCAGGTGTTTCGGTCCGTTGGCGTCGGCGGTAATGTAGGGCAGGTTGATTTCGGTTTCCATCACCGAAGAGAGTTCGATCTTGGCTTTTTCCGCCGCCTCGCGCAGACGCTGCAACGCCTGACGGTCCTGGCGCAGGTCAATGCCCTGTTCCTTCTTGAACTCGTCTGCCGCCCAGTTGACGATGCGTTGATCCCAGTCATCGCCGCCGAGGTGGGTATCGCCGTTGGTGGCTTTGACTTCGATGACGCCTTCGCCTACTTCGAGAATCGAAACGTCGAACGTACCGCCGCCAAGGTCGAAGACCAGAATCGTTTCATCCTTCTTTTTATCGAGACCGTAGGCAAGCGCGGAAGCCGTTGGTTCGTTGATGATGCGCATCACTTCGAGACCGGCGATTTTGCCGGCGTCCTTGGTCGCCTGACGCTGACTGTCGTTGAAATACGCCGGAACGGTGATGACCGCCTGCGTCACCGGCTGACCGAGATACGCCTCGGCATCCGCTTTCAATTTAGCCAGCACCATGGCGCTGATTTCCTGCGGCGAATATTCGCGATTGGTCACAGGAATTTTTACGCGCACATCGTCGGCGGGTCCCTTCACGACTTGATAAGGAACCATCTTGCGTTCCTGTTCGGTCTCTTCATAGCGGCGTCCGATAAAACGCTTGATGGAATAGATGGTATTTTCAGAGTTGATCACCGCCTGCCGCTTCGCCGTCTGACCGACAAGCCGCTCGCCGTTTTTATTGAATGCCACCACCGAGGGACAGAGTCTGCCGCCCTCTGCGGTGGGGATGACGGTCGGCTGTCCGCCTTCCATGACAGCGACCACGGAGTTGGTGGTGCCCAGGTCAATGCCAATGATTTTTCCCATAGTTGCTTCTCCTTGCATGATATTCAACGCCCACATCTTACCCAGTCAGTGCAAGAAAACTATTAACGGTGCGTAGAAATTGAGTCGAAATTGCCCCCTTACCCCTGTCCCTCTCCTGAAAGAAGAGGGGATTATGGTTCGCGAACAGTGACCCAGTTGAACACTGAAATCACCGGCGCATTTTCAAAGGATGCCGCTGTCACCCCTGCCTTGCCGGCTGGCAGGTTATAACTTTCTACATTGACGCTGCGGATGACGTTTCCGTTGAGATAAAGATACAACGTCGTCCCGCTGCAGGTCAGGGCAATTTGTTGAACATCGCCGCTCTGTTTAATGCCGGGGGCAGCGCCGTCGAGGATGGGGGTGTAGTCGGCGATGCCAGCCTCCAGCCATTTGCCATAAAGGACGTTGTATGTTCCATCGGTGAGGACGTTGTATTCCAGCCAGCCGTCCGTTTCGCTGTAACGGCAAACCAGCCCTGCGGCGGCAGGCGTGAGGGCGCTGTTGACGTATTCGGCTTCGATATACACGTCCGTGTATTCCTGCGCGCCGTAGAGGGCATAGAGCCAGGCGTAAGGAACGTCCATTTGCAGGCGCAGGGCGCCGCTCTCTGCGCTGACGTTCGGAAGCGTCTCACTGCCCGCTTGCAGGATGAGCCAGCCTTCGAGGGGGGAGTCGAATTCCTGGGTGAAGAAGCGCGGAAAAGGGGTGGGGGAGGGGGACGGGGTGAAGGTCGGTTCGGGGGTGGATGTGGCAGGAATCGGCGTGGGAGGAAGCGTTGCTGTCGCCGTGGGGGGAAGCGCAGGCGCGGGGGTGGGAGTCGCTGTTTGGCAGGCGGAGGTCAGGAGGATGAGTCCGATGATGAGCAGTTTTTTCATGGCGTCCTTTGGTAGCAAAACGTACTGCCACAAGGCAGTACGTGAGTGGAGATGGCGGGAATTGAACCCGCGTCCGAAAGATTCGACCCTCGGAACTCTACGAGCGTAGCCGGATGATGCTCGTCATCGCAGGGATCTCACCCGGCAGGAACTCCCTGCGACCAGCCGCTAATCTTTCGCGCATGCAGCGGCGTCGTGCGCGGCACCCCGCCTTTGTCTCGCCCGACCCGTCACCCGACGGGGATGGGTGCCGGGGGACGCAACATCATCTAGGGATGTTGACTGTCATGTTCCCGTCGCATTAAGCGGCGAGGGGCATGGCAGCGTAAGCAGTGCGGTTGGCACTTGATTTTTTGCGCTGAGTTTACGAGTTCGGCGCCTCTCGGCTCGCATTCCGGGACCAGCCTCTCCCGTCGAAGCCTGTCATCCCCAAAAAGTGGGAGTTCCCTTCGTGCAAAAACATTATAGCATACTTGCAATGCACTTTATCTTGCCCTGAGGGCGGCTTTATGCTAGACTGTTGTGAGAAAGTTGGCAAGGATGACACTTTATGGCTGACAAAATCCTCATTGTGGACGACGACCTCGACACCCTGCGCCTGGTGGGGTTGATGCTTCAACGCCAGGGATACCAAATCAGCGCAGCGACCAACGGTCAGCAGGGGTTGGAGAAGGCGTTTACAGAGGACCCGGACCTGATTCTGCTCGATGTAATGATGCCGGACATAGACGGTTATGAAGTCACGCGCCGGCTGCGGCAGAATCCCGCCACAGCCGAGACGCCCATCCTGATGTTCACCGCCAAATCCCAGTTGGACGATAAAGTCATCGGCTTTGAAGCGGGGGTGAACGATTACCTGACCAAACCCACCCATCCCGCCGAGTTACAGGCGCGCGTGAAAACGCTGCTTGCCCGCGCCGGTGAGAAAAAGAAAAAAGCCGCCGTAGAGATTGCCGAAGCCGAAGAGGGGCGCGGTTATGTGATTGGCGTGCTGGGCGCGCGCGGCGGGCTGGGCATTACCACGCTTGCTGTCAATCTGGCGGCAGGGCTGTTGACCAGGACAAAAAGCGAGGTCATCGTTGCCGAAATGCTGCCCGGGCAGGGGTCGCTGGCGTTGGAATTGGGCATCACCGCTACCAAAGGGCTGGTGGATTTGCTCAGCCTGAGCCGTGTGAGCGATATTACGCGCGACAAAATCCGGGAGATGCTCATCCATCACGGCTCGGGGCTGGACCTGTTGCTTGCCTCCGACCGCCCGAGGGATATGCACCTCATCAGCCAGGTGGCAAATTATGAGGCGCTGGTGGCTGGTCTGAGCGGACTTGCCCGCTTTGTGACTCTCGATTTGGGAGTGGGGCTTCAGCCGTTTGCCGCCAAAACCCTGCCGAAGTGCAATGAAATCCTCATCCTGCTCGAGGGTGTGCCGAACACCATCATTCACACGAAGGCGTTGATTGAAGACATTGCCTCGCTGGGCGTCAATAAACGGAACATCAACGTCGTATTGAACAATCGCATTCGTTCCGATACGCAATTGCCTTCCAGCATCGTACAAAACAAACTCGGCTACGAAATCACCGCCACCCTGACTCCTGCGCCGGAAGTGTTCACGCAAGCCACACGGCTGCAAGCCCCCGCTGTTCTCTGTCAGCCGGAGAGTCTCACAGCGCGCCAAATCGGCAAACTGGTGGATTTCATTGTAGAGAGAGAAGCCTTGCCTCGATGAGACCCGCCTTCCCCAACACCGAAAATGCGCTTGAAGACGCCGCAGCGCTTTTCCGCGCCGCCCGGCGCGCAGTTGTGTTGACGGGAGCCGGCATTTCCACTCCCTCCGGGATTCCCGACTTCCGTTCGGAAGGGACCGGGCTATGGTCGCGCGATGAACCGATGGAGGTAGCCTCGCTCAGCACCTTTCGCACGCACCCCGAACGTTTTTTCCAGTGGTTCCGTCCGCTGGCAGGACAAATCTTCAACGCCCAGCCAAACGCGGCGCATCTGGCGCTTGCACAGTTGGAACAGGCAGGCATGATGCACGCAATCATCACGCAAAACATAGACATGCTTCATCAAAAGGCTGGCTCGCGGCATGTCATCGAAATGCACGGGACACTTCAAACCCTTTCCTGCACCCGCTGCTATCGCAAATTTGAAACCGCCGAATACGTGCGGCAATTTATCGAGGAGGGCGCGCTGCCTGTCTGCCCGCATTGCGGCGGCATCCTCAAACCGGATGTGATTCTGTTCGGCGAGCAGCTGCCGCAGTCGGCGTGGTTCGAAGCGCAAAAAGAAGCGCGCACCTGCGACCTGATGGTGGTCGCCGGTTCCTCGCTGGAGGTCTTGCCGGTGGCGGGGCTTCCCATGCAGGCGGTGGACCGCGGCGCGCATTTGGTAGTCATCAACAACTCGCCCACTTACATCAACGTTCGAGCCGATGTCGTCATCATGGACGATGTCGCCTCGATCCTTCCTGAAATTGCAAAACGAGCGCTCCATGGCTGAGATCAAAACCCGAACCCTCGATAGTTACCTGCGCCTGATCGAAATCGCCCGCGACCTCGCCTCGACCCTCGATCTGGATACGCTGCTCAACGACATTGTCCGCGCCTCCGCCGACATCACCCACGCCGAAGCCGCCTCCATCCTGCTCTACGATGACACGGCGCGTCAACTCTACTTTCAAGTCGCCACCAACATTGACGAACCCACCATGCGCGGACTCATCGTTCCGCTCGACAAGAGCATCGCCGGCTGGATTGTCACCAACCGCCAGCCCGTGCGCATTGACGATGTCCACAAGGACAAGCGCTTTTTCAGCGACATCGAACAGACCGTCGGCTATGCCACCCGCTCTCTGCTGGGCATTCCGCTGATTACCAAGAACAAAGTGGTGGGCGTGCTGGAGGTCATCAACAAAAAACGCGGACGCTTCACCGACCCGGACGAATCCATGCTCACCGTCCTGGGAGCGCAGGCGGCGGTCGCCATCGAGAACGCGCGCCTCTTCCAGCAATCCGACCTGATTGCCGAATTTGTCCACGAACTGCGCACCCCGCTGGCATCGCTCAGCACCGCCACCTATCTCCTGCTTCGTCCTGAAATGTCCCGCGAACAGCGCGACCAAATCGTCAACAACATTCACAACGAGACCCTGCGGCTGAACGCTCTGGCTTCCTCCTTCCTTGACCTGGCGCGGCTCGAATCGGGGCGCGTGCAATTCCGCAAGACGCGCTTCAGTTCGGCAGACCTGATTTACGAAGTGCGCGATGTGATGATGACCAAGGCGCAGGAGATGAACATCCAAATTCGCGTGGATGTGCCTTCCGACATGCCGCTCATGGAAGCCGACCGCGACAAAATCAAGCAGGTGCTCCTCAACCTGTTGAGCAACGCCATAAAATACAACCGTCCGAACGGCTCCGTCATCATTACCGGCAACTTCACCGACACGGAAATTTCCATCGCTGTGCAGGATACCGGACTGGGCATTCCCGAAGATTCGCTCCCGCACTTGTTCCAAAAGTTCTACCGTGTCCATGAACACGAAGGCAAAGCCTCCGGCACCGGGCTGGGTCTTTCCATCTGCAAGCAAATCATTCAGGGACACAACGGACGCATCGAAGTCAAAAGCAAAGTGGGGGTTGGCACTGCCTTTACCATCTATTTGCCGCGCGCTCCCCGCTTGCCGCGCAGTTAATCCAAACCCGCTCACCTGCTTTTCATCTTGACGCGGCGCAAACAAGTATAATCCCCTGCATGTACCGCCGTTTTAACCGCATCTGGATTCTTCCGATTGCCCTTCTGCTGGGCATCGTACTCTTCTCGCTGCCGCCCGTCTATTCGCGCGTCATGCCGCGCATCGAAGCCCTGCAATCGGGCATCAAGTATTGGATTAAACCGCCGGAGGAGGCGGTCTTTCAGCCGTCGGGTCAAGCCGAACCCGCTGCGACCTCTGCGACTCAGACGCCTCTTCCCGCCCTCACAGCGACTCTCACCCCCACGCCGGGTGCCACGCTGATACCGACGATCACCCCCACGCCCCTGCCGGTCTCGGTTAACCTGACCGGCTTCCGCTACGAAGACCAAAAGAACCGCTGGAACTATTGCGGTCCCGCCAACTTGAGCATGGCGCTCAACTACCTCGGCTGGGACGGCAACCGCGACATCGTTGCCAAAGCCATCAAGCCCGGCGTCCAAGACCCAAAACTCGACTTCATCCAGCAAGGCAAATCCGATGTCAACGTCATGCCGTATGAGATGGTGGATTTTGTCAACGAACAGACCGAATTCCGCGCCCTCTACCGCCTGGGCGGCGACATCGAACTGGCGAAACGCCTGCTTGCCGCCGGCTTTCCCTTCATTGCCGAAAAGGGATACTACGAGAAGGACTACACCGGCAAAGTCGCCTGGCTGGGACATTACCAGTTCGTCACCGGTTACGACGACGCCCGCGGCGAATTGATCGTTCAGGATACCTGGAACGACGGTCCCAACTTTCGCATTCCATACGACAAATTCATGGCGCCGCACGCCTGGCTTTCGTTCGACAATCTCTTCATCGTGGTGTACCAGCCTGAGCGCGAGAGCGAGTTGATGCAGGTCCTCGGTCCGTATGCCGACCCGATGTGGGCGGCGCAGACCGCGCTCACCCATGCGGAGGAATATATCCTCACCACCAGCGGCATCGAACAATTCTTCGCCTGGTTTGCCAAAGGGACGAGTCACGTCGCTCTGCAGCAATATGCCGACGCCGCGACCGCCTACGACCGGGCGTTTGCCGTCTATAACGACCTCGGCAAGGACGAAGTACAGCGCCCCTACCGCATGATGTGGTATCAGACCGGTCCCTATTGGGCGTACTTTTACAGCGGGCGTTATTTGGATGTCATCAGCCTGGCGGATGTCACCCTTACGGAAACCATCGCCAAGCCGACCATCGAAGAAAGCATCTACTGGCGCGGACGCGCCAAATACATGATTGGCGACACCCCCGGCGCCATTGCCGATTACCGCGAAGCGCTCCGCCTGCATCCCAACTGGGCGCCCGCCATTCAGGCATTGCAGGATTTGGGTGTCCAGCCGTAAAGGGATTTCGGCATTGCCGGATGGATTCTTCTGCATATGCTATACTTGATTTATGGACGATAACCGATTTCCCCGAATTGACCGAACCACATTTTCAGTCGTATCCTTGGAGGAAGCCGATAACGACGAAATGGAATATTGGCTTTCCAAGACACCTTACGAACGGTTGGACGCCCTGGAAATATTGAGACAAATCGTTTATGGCTACAATCCGGCTGCCGCCAGACTTCAGAGATTTTTTGAAATTGCTGAAAGAAAATAACGTTTGTTACCTGTTGATCGGAGCATACGCTGTCAACTATCATGGCTATGTCCGTTCCACCGGCGATATGGATATTTGGATTGCCATCCATCCCGACAATGCGCAAAAGATGGTGAATGTCTTGAAATCTTTTGGGTTTGACCACCCTGATCTAAGCGCCGAGCTATTCCTGCAAGAAAAGAAAATCATTCGCATGGGTGTGCCCCCTGTACGGTTGGAAATTACGACATCCATTTCCGGGGTTGAATTCGATGAGTGCTATCGAACGCGGATCGTGGACGAACTGGACGGAGTCGAGGTCAACTTGATTGATCTGGAAAACCTCAAGAAAAACAAAAAGGCGAGCGGGAGACCAAAAGACCTTGTGGATTTCAAGAAACTTACAGAGATAAAGCGCAGGAATTGAGTTTCTTATGAAACTCCTCCACTTCGCCGACGCCCACATAGACATGGCAAACTACGGACGCCATGACCCCGAAACGGGACTGCCCCTGCGCGTCCTCGATTTCCTCAAGTCGCTGGATACGATTGTGGATGCGGCGATCTCCGAACGCGTGGACATGGTCATCTTTGCCGGCGATGCCTACAAAGACCGCTCCCCCGCGCCGACCTTCCAGCGCGAGTGGGGCAAACGCATCATTCGACTGTCGCAGGCGAACATCCCCACCCTGTTGTTGGTCGGCAACCACGACCTTTCACCCGCCATCGGGCGGGCGCACGCCATTCAGGAATTCGATACCCTGCAAGTGCCGTTCGTCAAAGTGCTGGATAAGCCGCAATTTCTGAAGCCCGCCGATTTGTGGGGTGTGCCGGTTCAGGTCATTGCCATGCCATGGATCACGCGCTCCGGGCTGATGGCTTCTCTGGAAACCAGCGCCGCCGACACAAAAGAAATTTTCTCCAACCTCGAAGCCCGCATCTCGGACCTCATCGAAGGCTGGATCGATGAAGCCGATCCGACTCTGCCCCTCATCCTCACCGCCCACGCCTCCGTCGAGGGCGCCACCTTCGGCGCAGAGCGGACGATTATGCTGGGAAGCGACCTCGTCCTGCCGGCGGCGCTCGCCAAGGATCAACGTCTCGACTATGTGGCGATGGGTCACATTCACAAGCCGCAGGACGTGAACGAAGGGCATCATCCGCCCGTGATTTATCCGGGCTCCATCGAACGCGTGGATTTCGGCGAAGCAAAGGACGATAAGTTCTACGTCGTCGCAGAGGTGGAACGCGGCTCGACGAAGGTTAAGTGGAGAAAGATCGAGGGGACGCGTCCGTTTTTGGAGGGGCGGGCAGTTCTCAGGTCCAGTGAGAACGTGATCGAGGTGTTAAAGTCTGCATTGCCGAAGCCGAAGAAGATGTCCGGGGCGATTGTCCGTCTGATTGTCGAATATCCCAGAGAGTTGGACACCTTGATTGACGAGTCGGCGTTACGGAAATATGCCGAGGACGCCTTCGAATTTCATCTGGTCAAACGTCCGCAGAGTGAAGCGCGCGTGCGCATCCCCGAAGGACAGGTGGTCAGCAGTATGAGCCCGCTCGACCTGCTGGCGCAGTATTTCGATTCGGTCAAAGCCGAGAACGCCGGTGACCTGCTCAAACTCGCGGGGGAAATCATCGCCGAAGATGCGGACAGCGAAGTATAATCGGGCAAATCGTTCATCAATCTAAAATCGTCAATCTAAAATCTAAAATCGTAAATCGAGGCGCCATGTCCAGGGAACATTCACGCTATCGTTGGTTCGTTGTTGCCATCTTCTTTTTCTTCATGCTGCTGCATCAGACCGACAAGTTGATGATTGGCTCGCTGCAAGTGCAGATTACCGATGATTTTGACATCAGTAACACACAATGGGGACTGATCAATTCGGGGGCGTTGATTGTCGCCACAATTTTGTATCCGATTTGGGGATACCTCTACGACCGCTTCGCGCGCGCCAAACTGCTCTCGCTTGCCTCGTTCATTTGGGGCGCAACCACCTGGCTGAACGCACTCGCCCGCAACTTTGGCGTCTTTCTTGCCACGCGCGCCTCGACCGGCATTGATGACTCCTCCTACCCCGGCTTGTACACGCTGGTGGCGGATTATTTCGGTCCCACCCTGCGCGGCAAGGTGTATGGGTTGTTGCAGTTGGCGCAGCCCATCGGCTACCTCGTGGGTATGATTTTGGCGCTCATGGTCGCGCCTGCCATCGGCGGCTGGCGTTCGGTGTTCTTCATCACCGGCTCGCTGGGGTTGGTGATTGCCCTGTTCATTTTCTTCGGCGTGAAGGAGATGCCGCGCGGCAAAGCCGAACCCGAATTCGAGAACATGGCGGAAATGCAAACCTTCAAGTTCTCGTGGGCAGAGGCGGCGCAAATCTTCCGCAAGCGCACCATGTGGTTCATCTTTCTGCAGGGTTTTGCGGGCGTCTTTCCGTGGAATGTCATCACCTATTTCTTCTTCGCCTACCTCGAACGGGAACGCGGTTATGACGCGGGCAGCATCCTCTTCACCATGGCGCCCGTCATCCTCATCCTCGCCAGCGGATACTTCATTGGCGGCGCGCTCGGCGACTTTGCCTTCAAACGCACCAAAAAAGGACGCATCCTTGTCTCCAGCACGGGGGTGGCGGCAGGCGCAATTCTCTTTTACCTTGCGATCAACACCCCCATCGAAGCCCGCACGCAATTCTTTATCCTCATGTGTCTGACCGCCGTTTTCATGCCGCTTTCCTCCGCCAACGTCATCGCCACCGTGTATGACGTGACCGTGCCGGAAGTCCGCTCCACGGCGCAGGCGCTGGAATATTTCATCGAAAACGGCGGCGCGGCGTTCGCTCCCATCCTGACCGGTCTCATCGCCGACGCCATTGACCTCAAGACCGCCATCCTGCTCATCTGCATCGTGGCGTGGGGGCTGTGTTTCTTCTTCTACCTCGGCGCGCTCTTCACCATTGACAAAGACACGGCAGACCTGCGCCGTCAGATGGCGCAGCGCGCCGAAGCGATGTAAGGCGCGCCGCGGGCTTGCTCCCCGAATACTGGCGGCGCGGGCGCTGCCTCTGCCTGTACTATGCGCGGCGAATGTGTTCGTTGCAAACGGTGTTTGGCGCGTTACCTATTTCCCATGTCATAACGCACCGCTATAACCATTTACCGCCTCGTAAAATATATTGTCTCGTCGGGAAAGAAAGTGATTCCCTCCTTTACACGAGCTGACCGTCAACAATATGCAAAACGCGATCGCATTTTTTTACAACCCGTTCGTCATGCGTGGCAATCAGTACGAAACCTTCTTGATCTCTGAACGACAAGAGTAATTGCACAACCTCTTCCGCTGAACTTCCATCGAGAGCAGCGGTAGGCTCATCTGCCAGTATGCCCGACGGATTATTGATCAACGCTCGGGCAATGGCAACCCGCTGACGTTCCCCGCCTGATAAAAGGGATACATTTTTATGCAAAGCCCATGCCAGGTCGAGTTGCTCTAATACCTGAAGCACTCTTTTCCGACATTCTTGGCGTGTAAGCCGGATACGAGCATATTGAAGCGGAATCATTACATTTCTTTCAACTGATTCATTCTCGATGACGGCGAACTCTTGATGGATATATCCAAAAAATTCATTCCGAAGTCGAGCACGGCTGCGCTCATCATCTCCTGCCGGTTTTCCCTGCACCAACACAGAGCCATTGCTAGGACGGCTGATCAAACCCAGTATGCTCAGCAAAGTGGATTTGCCGCTTCCCGATGGTCCCATAAGGGCAACGCACTCGCCGGGGAATATACTCATAGAAATATCCTTTAGAGCCACGACTTGACTACGTCCGTTGCCATAGATCTTAGAAAGATTGTGGGCTTCAAGCATCGCTTTCACATCTACCAACCTCCCAAACCTTCCTTTGACAGTACCTCGCGCACCAGGTAAAACCATAGGAAAGCAAAAATAAAAGCCAGCAATAACATCACCCACAGGGGGGGATTCGGCTCAAGAGCGCCTGCTATCGCAAGAAATCTCTGTAAAAGGAAAAGGAAAGCAATTTCAGGCAGCAATACCACTGCAGCCAGGAAACCTCCAATGCGAAAACTGATATGCAAAGGGGTTGCCCCGTACATTTGTCGAATCTTAAATCCACGCCGTTCCTGCTGCATGACCAAACGCGCAGATAACACAAAAGCCATAAACGCGAGGGCAAGGAATGCCACCATCCCAATAATATACATCGCGGAGCGCATCATGATTTCGCGGAATTGTTGCGGTTGTTCAATAGATACCTCGTGAGGGACAAGAAACAATCCGCCTCGTGCCGCCCCGGAAATAAAAGTGTAAACCATTGTGCCTGGCGGATTTAAAAAAACGGTGCGCGTGATCAGTTCTTCCCGTTCAATCGGATTAAGAACGGGGATCACCGATGTCGGTGCACGAATGACAATGCGATAGTCCAACGGCAAACCGGCGGCGTTGACATCAAAAAATGTGGCGCCTCGCGATAATCTTTGCTCCACCGGAATATCTGTTCCACCTATATTCACCCTATCAATACCATCCCCGGTAACCTTCGCCCCACGCATTGCACATGGTACAGGAACACACAGGTGCATATCCGGAAACAAATTTGGGACAACATCGCCGAACAAGATCAATGTAGGATATCCTCCCGCAAAATCGGGGTTGTCAAGAGCCATGTTGTATACGATTGAGGTATACGCTTGCTGCCGTTCTATCAAGTCCATCAAGTATTGGACTGTCTCATCGTCTATTCGACTTACATCGCCGCCTTCGGGATAATACGCGGTAAAGAACACAGCATGACGTTCGCGTAATTCTTTTGCCCCTTTAAGCACATATACTTCCGACAAGACATCAGCCAGGGCAAAAGACAACACCGCCGCAGATAGAGTAATCAAAGCCGCGAGCGTTAACATCACATGCCAGCGGCGGAACGCTAAAATGAAACCGTCCCTTATTTCAGCCAGCAAGGTTTGCCTCGTATCGAAACCGAATGACGATGTAAAGAATAGCGAGCCACGTCCCAGCAATGATGATTATGGTCACAATGGTTGCGACGCCGATGGCAAAGACCTCCTCTGGCGAGAGAGGTATTTGTCCTATCGCGGCTGTCAGGATTCCGGCGACCAGTCCCCCCATTCCAATACCGGTTGCCAAAGCGGGCAGCCCATTCAGGAGATTTTCCCACACAAGATCCGCCGGCAGCGCGCCATGCCGACTCCGAATGCCAAACTCTCGCGTGCGGCTATGCAGATAGAGAAACCAATAAAGCACAACACAACCGTAGGCTGCGAGCAGGAAGAATCCAGTAATGACCGTTAGATGATTTTGCACCACATACAAAAAGAGCGGAAGTCTTGTATTTGACTGGGTAACAAATCCCATCTGATACAGAATGCTGAGAATATGTTGTACTTGGACGGGGTCGCTGGCGTTGAATGTATACTGCCCCTCCGGTAATAATCCTTGCCCTACACATCTTGCATATTGAAGGTTGCCGACGCGGCGTGGAGCTGCAATTATTCCTCTTACAACCGCCCCTTGCGGCAAGAACGGAACACCGAGAGACGATTTCCACAGTTTCTCTGAATATGTCCCACGGAAAAGGTAGACATCAGTCACTGCAAGTTGAGCGCCTTCAGACGGGCAGCCCGGGAACCATGGAACCAGATTATGCGGGTCATACACGACGATCTCAGGATGCCCGTTGCCGGAGGAGGACACGATGAGCGCAAGCGACTGATCGCGGAGGTACGCTTTCAATTTCTCTTGCATTTCATTTGCATCAGCAGGCGCAATCGCTTGCGCTCCTTTGAGCAATTGTAGTACAGTGACCTCCCCCGGCATATTGAACGTAACTTCTTTCCAGGAATCCAGCGTCCATTGAAATGCCCATGCGAAAAATGTGGCTAGAATGCCTAGAAAGAAACTCGTCAAAAAAAGGCGGATATTCATCAATTCCTTACTTCACGCAAGCGCGTATTTGGCGGTCTCTACTGCCTATACTGCGCTAGCGAGCGCTCTACGCCGGCAAGTAAAAACTCAACCGCCCAAATGTTGGGCGGTTGATCGAATTTCAATTTGTCACTTATCTAACTCTGTGATCAGGAATTCCCAGGGACCATTTACCTCACCTGTGACAATCCCATCCAAAACCTGTTGGGCTTTTTCCCGAGCAACAGAAGCTGCTTTTTCTGCGAGCATGACTGAGATGCCTGTCTGTTCGTCGTAGGAACATTTGGCTTTCAATCCCAATGCCCGGGCTTGGGGATTTGTATCCAGTCTTTGTTGAAAATTCTCACAAGGCGGCAATTCTCTGGGAACAGCCCAGAATCCTGAAATGGTAAATTGAAGTGGCATTGTGAGTGTGTCGAGGTCATCTATTCGATACCGTATGGATTCGCAGCGCCTGCCCATATTTTTCCCGTTCGCTTTTTCTTCACTGATGAATTCAGCCTCATCAGGCAGAACCTCATATAAGCCATAGGAAAGGGGTCCCGGCATTGTGTACCAATCTCCACCGTCTGGAGTGGAGTAGCATATTCCAACCTCTATTCCTGTTTCAATGAGTTTGGCGGATATGATCTCAACCGTAATACCGTTTACGGTTTTTGTTCTCATGTCTGCTTGCTTGTCTGATACCACGGGGTTTGTTGCTACAGTGATTTGAATTGCTTCTGGTTGTTGATTATTGTTGACTGCCAGAGCCTGTGATTGGGGACGGGATACATACCAGCCAATTGACAAAACCGTTGTAACAGTAAGTATTCCGACAAGAAGCGTCACGCCAAGTTTTCTGTTTTTTGTATACATGATGAATCCTCTGTAAATATCTCTGATGGGTTAGTTAGCGCCAGTACAATTTGTGCTTGAAATGGAAATGGGAATGTTGATTGGGCCGCTGGTGGAAACAATCCCGCAGGATCTGGTTGGCGTTGCCACGTATGCAAGCATCATTGTGTACACTGTCGAGTTGTTGGCTATTGTTCCCGGAGATGAAATGCTTTGGTCATAGCAGTAATTGGCGCAACCGTACCTCAGACTCCCTGCGGCATAACGATAACCGCCTGATTTGTTAGTGGTTCTTGCCCATTTGGCATCGCAAGCCGCCGATTTGCGAGTTTCAACGAAACTCTGGTTTGTTCCACCGTCGGATAAATATTTTCTGCTGCCCGATGTCTGCGCGTCGGCTCCGCATCCCATCGTATTTGGATTCAATCCTTCGCAAGTTACATTGTAGCAGGAAGCAGCAAGCGCTGGCATTGAATGGAAACCCAGCCAGATAAAGAATAGAGTGAGCGCAAGCAGTATTCTGATAATTTGATGCTTCATGTGAGACTCCTTGTAATTTGGGTATAGCCAGTCACAATTCCATGAACTGGATTGTCTCAAATGTAGCCGAATGAGATAGCGTTTTCAACTGGGAAAAATACCAGTTTTTAATTTGACAATTATTCGAGATTGTCCGGCAAATATTTGTGTACCCAGGCAATTGCCTCATGCCGGGATTTGACTTCCAATTTCTTCAAGATGTTCGTTATATGAAAGGCGGTGGTTTTGGGGGCAATATTCAGCTGTTGGGCGATTTCCTTGTTGTCGTATCCTTCAACCAGCAATCGAACAATCTCGCGTTCACGCTCTGTCAGGGTCTGCCACTTTTCCCCTGCTGCTTGCTTCCAGCGACGGGCGCGCTCGAATTGTTCTTCGGTAAACAAGGAAGCGCCGCTTGCAGCGCGGCGAATGGCAGAGACTATTCTCTCGCCCGTTTCTGTTTTCGAGAGAAACCCCGATGCGCCAACATCCATCATGCTTGCCAGATAAGCGTCACGATCATGGGCGGTTAACACCAGCGTGATGGTTTCGGGGAAATTCGCGCGCACCCATTTCTCAAGTTGCGCAGGGGTGGGTCCCGGCATAACAAGGTCGAGCAGGAGAATGTTCGGGCGCAATTCTGCCACCATTCCCTGCACCTGAAATCCGTTTTCCGCTTCGCCGACGACTTGAATATCCGGCGTTCCCTGAAGGATTGCTCGTATGCCCGCCCGTGTGGTTGGATGATCGTCTGCAAGTAGAACTGTAATGGTATTTTTGGAGTTCGGAACAGTCATTTATATAAGGTTCCTCTTCAAGACGCGAATCAAATTATACCTTGTCCGTCTTTTTCAAAGAATCCGCGTAATCTGCCCCATCGGCGTAATGCGCATTGAGGTTTTGGGATTTGGACGGTGCCAAAATGCGGATAAAATCGGTCGCGCATTGCGCTCAGCGTGAGCGCATCACAGGGAGGGCAGCGCAAATGGTATAATTTTTTCAACAACAAATTCTCCACGAACGTGGTTTATCAAGCAAGGAGTTCCAATGTCCGGTCATTCAAAATGGTCCACCATTAAGCGCAAGAAAGGCGCGGCGGACGCCAAACGCGGCGCGCTGTTTACCCGTCTTGCCCGCGAAATCACCATCGCCGCGCGCGAAGGCGGCGACCCCGAAAGCAACTTCCGCCTGCGTTTGGCAGTGGACAAAGCCCGCTCCGAAAACATGCCCAAGGAAAACATCGAACGCGCCATCAAACGCGGCACGGGCGAGGATAAGGACGGCGCAGCGTTTGAATCCATCACCTATGAAGGGTACGTCGGTCACGGCGTGGCGGTGATGATCGAAGCCGTCACCGACAACCGCAACCGCACCGTCTCGGACCTGCGCCACGCCCTGACCAAAGCGGGCGGCAACATGGGCGAACTGGGGTCGGTCGCCTGGCAGTTTGACCGGATTGCCTATTTCTCCTTCCCCTCCAGCGCAATGAGTTACGACAAGGCATTCGAACTCGGCATCGAAGCGGGCGCCAACGACGTGCTGGAAGACGACGGCACGATTGAAATCCTCGCCCCCGTCGAGTCATTCAAAGTCATTGCAGACGCCCTGCACAAGGCGGGCGTCCAGCCCAGCGAAGCGGAACTGCGCTACACTCCCAAACAGGAAATCGAACTCGGTCCCGAAGAGACTGTCAGTGTGCTAAAGGCGCTCGAAGCCATCGAAGAACTCGACGACGTGCAGAACGTCTATTCCAACCTCAAGGTGACGGACGAGGCGCTCGCCGCACTCGAAACCGCCTAGCCAGACTTCGGAAGTCTCGACGACTTCCGAAGTCTATTTAACCGCATGACCCTTGCAATCGGAATTGACCCCGGCACCGCCACCACCGGCTTCGGACTCGTGCGCCTCATGCCCGACGGGGAACTGGTTGCCGTGAAATACGGCGTGATCCTCACCCCCAAAGAGTCCCCCGCCCCGGCGCGGCTGGAAATGCTCTACGACCAAATGCGCCGTCTCCTCGCGGAACACAAACCCGATACCGCCGCCGTTGAAAAATTATTCTTCCAGCGCAACGTCACCACCGCCCTCGCGGTGGGACAGGCGCGCGGCGTCATCATGCTGGCGCTGCAGCAGGCGGGCATCGAAGCGTTTGAATACACCCCCAACGAAATCAAACAAGCCGTGGCGGGATACGGCAGCGCGCAAAAGCGTCAAGTGCAGGAGATGGTACGCGCCCTGCTCCAACTCGATTCCATCCCCAAGCCCGACGACGCCGCCGACGCGCTGGCAGTCGCAATTACGCATTTGAATACAAAGAGATATGCATAGAACTTACGCAAGACCTTGCGTAGAGCGCGTTTTCAGGCGACATAAATGTCGCGGTACGAATAAACTGCGTAACATCAGTTAATTCACTCTATCCCCTCAGCCAATTGGAAGATACCCAAACCGTAATTCCACAAGTTCATCAACTCATCTGTGTACATCCGTGTTCATCTGTGGTTAAATTGAACCCATGATAGCAACCCTGCGCGGCGAAGTGACCCAAATCGAAGACAACGCCCTCATCCTCGAAGTGGGCGGAGTGGGGCTGAGAGTCTTCGTCCCTGCGCCTCTGCGCGCCAAACTCAAGGCAGGCGAGGCGGCGTTTCTGTTCACCCACCTCATCGTCCGCGAAGATGCGTTGACGCTTTACGGTTTCGAATCGCAAGCCGACCGCGAACTCTTCACCATCCTGCTCGGCGTGGACGGCGTCGGTCCCAAAGTCGCGCTCTCCGTACTCTCCACCATGACCCTCGACGCCGTGCAGCGCGCTGTCTTCGCCGACGAAGCGGAACTGTTGAGCCGCGTCCCCGGCGTGGGGAAGAAAACCGCCCAAAAGATGGCGCTTCACCTGAAGGACAAACTCAAGCCGACAGATGCGCTGGCGCGCGTTGCTGCCATGTCCGACAAAGATAGCGAAGTCCTCGCCGCCCTCACTGCGCTGGGCTATTCGGTGGTCGAGGCGCAGGCGGCGATTCAATCCATCCCTAAAGATGCGCCCGACAACGTCGAGGAACGTCTGCGGCTGGCGCTGGGATATTTTCAATAAAACGTTCAACGCTCCGGGCAATCGGAGCGTTTTTTGCTTGCGCCTCAACATACTCCATCTTCAAACGCCTGTTGGATTAAAATTCCCGCCATGACAACAAACCGCTGCGACATCCTCATCATTGGCGCGGGGCATAACGGACTTGTCGCCGCCGCCTACCTTGCCAAACGAGGCAAAAAAGTCATCGTCCTCGAACGCCGTCCCATCGTCGGCGGCTCCGTTGTGACCGAAACCTTCGACGACGGCTCCGCCTACGATCCCGTCTGGACGGGCGGGATGCTGCGCCCGGACATCGTCAAAGACCTCAAACTCGCCTCACACGGACTTCGAGTTGACTCTGTCCGAAAAGCCTTTATCTCCCTCCAGGCGGATTCCAACCACCTCGTCCTCGACCCTGACCCTGCCACAGCCGCCGAAGCCATCAAACCCTTCTCCGAAAAAGACGCCGCGCGCTGGGGCGACTTCGTCCGCTTCATGAACAAGGCGGCGTACATTCTGGATGTCGCCTACGACACCCTCATGCCGCGCCTTCCCAGGGACTTCAGCCTGCGCGAAGGCTACGGCTTGCTCGAACTGGGACTCGAACTGCGCCTCGCCGGGCGCAAGGACATGCTCAACTTCATCCGCGCCCTGCCCATGACCGCGCAGGAACTGCTGGAAGAATACTTTGAATCAGAAGTCCTCAAGGCGGCGCTTGCCTCGCTTGCCATCCACGCCCACACGCTGGGACCGATGGAAGCAGGGACCGGCTATACCCTCATCCACAACTGGCTGAATCGCGGCGGGCTGGCGCATGCCCCCTCTCCCATTGGGAGAGGGGATGGGGGTGAGGGAGAGGTGCAAGTGGTGGGGGGCATTGGCGCGATCACTCAAGCGCTGGCAAATGCAGTGAAATCCTTCGGCGGAGAAATTCGCACCGAAGCGGAAGTATCACGTATACAAGTAGACACGTACACATGTAAAGGTGTAGTGTTGTCGAACGGTGAGGAAATCTTTGCCGATGCAGTCGTCTCCGCCGTTGACCCCAAACGGACGTTCCTCGAACTGGTCGGCGCGCCCAACCTGCCGCCGGAATTCGTCTGGAAAGTGCAATCCATCAAAATGCGCGGCTCGGTGGCGAAGGTGCATTTATTGACAGACGGTAATCACGGACTCCCTGATGGGACGTTGGTGGTCGCCCCTTCCATCAAATACTTGGAGAAAGCCTACGACGCCGCGAAATACGGCGAGATTTCAGAAAAGCCCTACCTCGAAGTGACGACGATGGGCAAAGTGGTGAGTATTCATTTCCAGTTTGCGCCATACCACTTGAAACATGGAACCCTTCGACAAAACTCAGGGCAGGCTTGGGGCGTGGAACGTGAAACTGTCGAAAATCTTGCGCTTAACACGCTTTCGGAATATTTCCCCAATCTAAAATCGTCAATCGTAAATCGCAAATCCATCACGCCTCTCGACCTCGAACAGACCTACGGTCTCACCGAAGGCGACCTTAACCACGGTCAACTCATGCTCGACCAGTTCCTGTTCATGCGACCGATACCGGGCTGGTCGAATCACAAGACGCCGATTGACAATCTCTATCTGTGCGGGAGCGGAGTCCACGGCGGAGGGGGAGTCAGCGGCGCGGCGGGCAGGAATCTGCTCAAGGTCCTGAAATAGAAGCGGACGCCTCTGCGATTGTACGCGGAGGCGTCCACTCTAGTCAGGGGAAACTCACGATTGAGATGCGTCCTGTGGTTTTTGAAATAGCACGGCATTGTGCGCCGGGTCGGTGAGAAGAATTCCCTCTTCGGTTTGGTTGTAAGGCAGTTCAAGTTCTTCGACGCGAGCAAGGAAGGCGTGCCAGGCTTGCGGGCTGGCGAAGGTGAAGGAGATATGCTTCAACCCCAGCGCATCGGGCGGAGGCGGAGGCGCGCCCTCGCCCTGCCAAGTGTTGTAGCCGATGTGATGATGATAGCCGCCCGCTGAGACCATGCCCATGCGGAAGCCGCGCGCCGTGCCCATGTCGTCGAAGCCAAGCATGTCATGGTAGAAGCGGCGCGTTTCCGCCAGGCTGGAGACGTAGAGATGGAAGTGTCCCATGCGGGTTTCAGGCGGGACGGGCAGGTCGAGGCGGTCGTCGGGCTGGAGGTGGGAGAAGAGCGCGTCGAGGTCGAGCGCTTCGCGTCCGTCGCTGGGACGCCCGTCCGCCCATTGGGCATGGAAGCTCCCGTCGGTGTTGACGATGAACACGCCGTCTTCGGGCGATTCGCAATACAGTTCGATTTCGTTGCCCTCGGGGTCGCTGGTGTAGGTGGTCTTGGTCATGACGTGGTCGGTGGGGGAGTTGGGCCACTTGAGAGCGAACAGCCGTCCGATGGCGCGCGCCAGTTCACGGCGGTTGGGGAAGAGGATGGCGAAGTGGTAGATGCCGGTCACGCCGCGGTAGCGTTTACCGTTTTCGATTTGCGTCAGGCGGACAAGGTCGCGCCCGTTTACGCCCAGCCCGGCGCTTTCCCCATCGCGCCAGTTCAGATGCAAGCCGATGGCTTTCTGGTAAAAGACGAGTTGATTCTCAAGGTTGGCAACCTTGAGATGGACGTAGCCCGGCAGGGTTTGCGGGTCAATCCGATGCGGGGAGATGGCAGCGGGTTGGGGAGGGTTCATGTGTGTATTCTATCAGGGATAAGGCTTTTGAATCGTCCCGAAGGCTTGCGCGCAGCGGGTTCGCGGGCAGACCAGCCTTCGGGACGATTATGCCGAGCAGTGCGACATTTATGTCGCTTTTGGTTATGGAATGGATTCCGCGTTACGGCTAGAACCCTAACTCTTCCTTGACGATAATCATCGTCGTGCGTCCGGGCATCACCTCGCGGTGAACAATGAGCATCTTGCTGATGTTGCTGTTCATGCCGTAGGCTTGCAGGGCGCGCTCGTCTTCCCGCGGCAGAGAATACTCGCGGATGCGCTTGAAGGCTTCGTCCAGATTTGGCACGATTTTCTGCGCGCCGACCACCCAGACGACGTGCGCCGCCGCCGCGGCATATCCTGCCAGTTGACTGCCCGTATTGGATGCGATGACAACCGTCCCGTCTTCGGTCACGGCGTGGACGCTGCCCACCATCCATTCGGGCGTTGCGCCCATCTTGATCATTTCGCGCCCCTGAGTAGCGCGGTCCATCTTGGCAAGTTTGGCGCGCACCGAGTTGTAACGCTGGTCCACCTCGGCGGGAACGCCGAGCGCCTCCAACGTCATGGATGAACCGGTGAACACCTCCGCGCCAGCGGGGATGAGTTCGAATAATTTCCGTTTGGCTTCCTCCCCGTTGGCGGCGATGATGACCTTGATGCCGTTGGCTTCCAGCGCTTTGGCGGCGCGTTCGATTTGCTCGTTCGAGGCGAGTTGCGCATACGCCATGTTCGGAACGAGTTTGGATTTGGTTTGGGTGATTTCGGGTATTGCCATAGGTGAAGCTCCTTGTGATGAGTGAATTGGTGTTTGGTAATTGGTGATTGGTGATTGGTAATTGGATGTTATGCGCCGAACAATCCCCAACGTCCCCAAGAGACAAAGACAGCGAGCGCCAGCATGATGATGTTGATGGGCAGAACGTTGTATTCTTTCCTCGGTACGTGAACGGTGAAAATTGCCAAAACCTGAATGATGGCGAAGCCCGCCGCCGCCAACGCCGTCAGCCAGGGCAGGATGCCCGTCAGCAGGGGTAAAAACATCCCCAGCGCGCCGAGCAGTTCTGAGGTCCCCACAAAGCGCACGAAACCGTCCGAGCGCTCCTTCGCCCAGGGCAGGGTCTCTTTGGCTTTGGCGGTCATGAATGTTTTCATCATGCCCGCCATCCCAAACATGCCAAGCAGCAAAACTTGAGCGACCCACAATGCAATGTTCATCTTGACTCTCCTTGAAACGAGTGATAGGATACAGTTGTTTTGTAAACAACAAGTGTTGTATAATTTACCGAAACTTCCCACCCCGGTCAACCATCAACTTTTGGAATCTGTTGGATAAACAACACTGGAGACGAAATGTTGCCCAAGCCCGAAGAAAAACTCGATCCCCGCGTCAAACGGACCCGAAACCTGATTCTTTCAGCCTTTGAATCGCTCCTCGCCGAAAAGGGATTCGAATCCATCACCGTGCAGGATGTGACCGACCGGGCGCAGGTCAACCGCGCCACGTTCTACGCCCACTTTCCCGACAAATATGCCCTGCTCGATTACTTTGTCAGTCAATTGTTCTGGCAGGAAATCGAAAAGCGGACGCTGAACGCCTGTCATTACACGCCGGAGAACCTGAAAAGCCTAATCCTCGCCGTTTGCGAGTTTTTAGCCGCCATGCACAGCGGCTGCGCCCAGCCGCACCAACAGTTCGAATCGCTGGTGGAGGGGACGATCAAGAATCAAATCTTCGAGTTATTGACCCTGTGGTTGAAACAGACCAAAACGAAAATTTCCACCGAAATTCCCGCCACCGTTGCCACGTGGGCAATCTACGGTCTGGCTTCCCACTACAGCCATAGCAAAAAACGCCCTGCCCTCGAAAAATTCGTGGACGAGGCGCTGCCGCTTGTGGCGGTCAATTTGGAGCAGTTTGCGTAGCGGACAAACTTCCGAAGTTTTTATGTTTGACAGCCCCTCATTCTCGGTTATAATTCAGTCGCTGAATTTTGAACCGTGAAATGATATGGAAACCGCTAACGAAGAACTCCGCGAACTAACCCTGCTCGAACAAATCGAAAACAACCCCGATGTCAACCAATCCGCATTAGCCCGGCAATTGGGCGTGGCGGTGGGGACGGTCAACTGGCATCTCAAACGCCTCATCGCCAAGGGCTATGTCAAAGCCATGCGCGCCGAGCGCAAAAAACTGCGCTATCTCATCACACCCGAGGGCATCGCCCTGCGCGCCCGCCTGGCAGTGGATTACGTTGAGCGCTCTCTTTCGCTGTACCGCAAAACCCGTCAGCGCGTAAAGGACCACCTCGCCAAAGTGCGCGAAGCGGGCTATGACCGCGTGCGCATCCTCGGCAAAGGCGACGTGGTGGACATTTGCCGCCTGACCTGCATTGAACAGGGTATTCAGGTTGTCACCGACAAGGACGCTCCTGCCTTGTACGTGGACGGCTTCAAAGTACAACTGCAATTGGAGGAATAACATGACTGACCGCCACATTCTCATCACGGGAGGCGCAGGATACATCGGTTCGCTCCTGACCTCGGAACTGCTTCGCCTCGACTACCGTGTGACTGTCCTGGATTCTTTGCTCTTCGGCGGCGAGTCGCTTGTGCCTTTCTTCCATCACCCCAACTTCCATTTCGTCAAAGCGGATGTGACCGAACCCCGCGCCATCAAGGATGCGGTCAAAGACGGCTGGCAGAAGCCGAACGCCATCGTTCACCTGGCGGCGATTGTCGGCTTTCCAGCCTGTCAGGCGGTGGGGAGGCAGGTCGCGTGGAAGTACAACGTCGAGGCGACGAAAATGGTTTTCGAGCAGGCGGCAGAATTGGGCGTGGAGCGATTCGTATTCTCATCCACCTACAGCAATTACGGCTTAAGCCCCGACGGCAAACCGGTGACCGAAGAGTCGCCCTTGAATCCCCAATCGTTATATGCCGAAACGAAAATCGCCGCTGAGGAATATTTGCTTTCCCAAAAGGATGCGCCGGTGGCTCCGCTGTTGTTTCGCTTTGCGACGTTGTATGGCATCTCGCCGCGCACCCGCTTCGACCTGATCGTCAACCAGTTTGTGCTGGAGGCGTTCACCAAGCGCATGCTCATCATTTATCAGCGCGGCTATTCGCGTTCGTTTGTGCACGTCCGCGATGCGGTTCGGGCTGTCATCATGGGACTTGAGGCGGAGCAGTCCAAAATTCGCGGGCAGATTTTCAATGTCGGCACGGAAAGCGGCAACTACTCAAAGGACGAAATTGTTGCTTTGGTGCGGAAACGCATGCCCGAGGTGGAAGTGGAATACAAAGACTTGACCTTCGGCGGCGACATGCGCGACATCACCGTATCGTTTGCCAAAATCAAAAAGGTGCTTGGCTTTGAAACCACCCTCACGGTGGACGACGGCATTCGTGAATTGTTGTTTGCCCTGAAGACCGGCTTGATTCAAAACCCGACCGATGCGCGCTATCGGAATGCGCAGTTTATTGTGCAGTGAGTAGGTACGCAAGTATACAAATACGCAAGTACACAGGTACACAGGTACACAAGTACACAGGTACAGAAGGAGAATCCATGCTCCAGAACTTCTGGCAAAACAAAAAGATCATCGTCACCGGCGGCGGAGGATTTCTCGGTTCTTTTGTCGTCGAGAAACTCAAGGAGCGCGGCGCGACGGATATTTTCATCCCGCGCAAACGCGATTATGACCTGACCGACCCCAACGTCATCAAGCGCATGTACGATGACGCCCTGCAGGGCGTTGACCCTAAAAACACAGTCGTCATTCACCTGGCTGCCAACGTGGGCGGCATTGGCGCCAACCGCGAGCATCCCGCCGAATTCTTCTACGACAACCTCATCATGGGCGTGGAGATGATGCATCAGGCATGGAAGCGCGGCGTCGGCAAGTTCGTTGCCACCGGCACGGTTTGCGCCTATCCCAAGTTCACCCCCGTCCCCTTCAAGGAGGACGACCTGTGGAACGGCTACCCCGAAGAGACCAACGCCCCTTACGGGCTCGCCAAGAAGATGATGCTCGTGCAGGCGCAGGCGTACCGTCAGCAATATGGCTTCAATGCCATCTTCCTCCTGCCTGTGAATCTCTACGGTCCGCGCGACAACTTCGATTTGCAATCGTCGCATGTCATCCCTGCACTCATCCGCAAGGCTGTCGAGGCGCAGGAACGCGGCGAGAAGGAACTGCCCGTGTGGGGCGATGGCTCCCCCACGCGCGAATTCCTCTACGTGGAAGACGCCGCCGACGGCATCGTCACCGCCGCCGAAAAATATGACGGCGAACTGCCTGTCAACCTCGGCTCGGGCTACGAAATCTCCATCAAAGACCTGGCGGAGATGATTGTCCGCATGACGGGCTTCGAGGGCAAACTCGTCTGGCAGACCGACAAGCCCAACGGTCAGCCCCGCCGCGGACTCGACGTCAGCCGCGCAAAAGCATTGTTCGGCTGGAGCGCCCGTGTCCCGTTCGAGGAAGGGATGCGCCGCACCATCGAGTGGTTCAAAGCCAATAGGTCGAAGATAAAATAAGTCGAGGGTCAAAAGTCGAAAGTCGCATGACCTTTGACTTTCGACTTTTGATAGAGGAAAAATGGCTCAAATCACTAAAGGTTCTTCTCACGAACCCGCCACCATCTACATCAAACCCTCCACCGGTCTTGCCGCCTTGAATCTCAAAGACTTGTGGGCATACCGCGAGCTGGTCTATTTCATGATTTGGCGCGATGTAAAGGTGCGCTACAAACAGACCATGCTCGGCGCGGCGTGGGCGATCATCCAGCCTGTGTTGACGATGATTGTCTTCACTTTTCTTTTCGGGCGCATCGCCAAACTGCCGACCGATAACGACATCCCCTACCCGATCTTTTCCTATGCCGCGCTCCTGCCCTGGGGCATGTTCGTCGGCGCCCTCAATCAGGCTTCGCGTTCGCTGACCTCCAACCAGAACATGGTGACGAAGATTTATTTCCCGCGCCTCGTTTTGCCGCTGGCATCCATCCTTTCGGGCTTGGTGGATTTTGTCATTGCCTTCGTCATCCTCATCGGGCTGATGATTTATTACGGCGTGACGCCCTCTCTCAATGCAATTTGGGCATTGCCTCTATTTTTACTGCTGACCGTCCTCACGGCGCTGGGGGTGGCGTTATGGCTTTCCGCCATCAACGTGCAGTACCGCGACGTAAACTATGCGCTTCCCTTCCTGACCCAATTCTGGCTCTTCATCACGCCCGTTGCCTACTCCTCGAACTTGATCTCTGAAAAGTGGCAACTGATTTATTCCCTCAACCCGATGGCGGGTGTGGTCAACGGATTCCGCTGGGCATTGCTCGGCACGAACACGGGACCCGGTGCTGAGATGGCGGTTTCGGTGTTGATTTCCATCGTCACCCTCATCGGCGGGCTGTTCTACTTCCGCAACATGGAAAAGACCTTCGCGGATACGATCTAACGTGTGGAGTGCGCTTTCTATGAGAACGTTAGAGAATGTCGCAAGAGAGCGCATCCCACATGCTACGCAGGAATATAGATAGATGACCATCGCCATCAGCGTAAACAACATCAGCAAACAATACAGAATCGGCGCGGCGCAGCAGAAATTCCAATATGGAATGTTTCGTGACGTGCTGATGGATACTTTAATGACCCCCGTGCGCGTCTACCGTGCCCTGCGCGGACAGGGCATGCGCGGCACGACCGCCACCTCCACCATCTGGGCGCTCAAGGATGTTTCCTTCGACCTCGAAGAGGGCAAAGTGTTGGGCATCGTGGGGCGCAACGGCGCGGGTAAAAGCACCCTGCTCAAGATTCTCTCGCGCGTCACCGAACCCACCCAGGGGACAGTCACCGTGCGCGGACGGGTCGGTTCGCTGCTCGAAGTAGGCACCGGCTTCCACCCCGAACTGACCGGGCGCGAAAACATCTACATGAACGGCGCCATCCTCGGCATGAAACGCGCCGAAATTGACGCCAAATTCGATGAAATCGTCGAGTTCTCGGAAGTCGGTCAATTCATTGATACGCCCGTCAAGCGTTACTCCTCCGGCATGTACCTGCGGCTTGCCTTCGCCGTCGCCGCGCACCTCGAACCCGAAATCCTCGTCGTGGACGAAGTCCTTGCAGTGGGCGATGCCGAATTCCAGAAGAAATGCCTCGGCAAAATGAGCGACGTGGCACAGCAGGGGCGCACGGTTTTGTTCGTCAGTCATAACATGTCTGCCATTTTGCGGCTTACGCAGGAGGCAATCGTCCTCAAAAAGGGACAACTCATCAAACGCGCTCCCACCCCCGAAGCCGTGGACTTCTACCTCTCGTCCGGGCAGGCGGAATCGGGTCAGCGCGTTTGGGAGGCGGAGGAGGTCCCGGCGGCGAGTCAGCCTTTTAGACCGGTAGCCATCCGAATTAAAGATCGAAGCGGGAACGTCGTGGATACCGTCCGCTCCACCGAGCCGCTTACCGTCGAATGGGAATATCAACTCGACGCGCCCATCAGCGCCCTGCGCGTGGGCATCTATCTCAGCACCATGCGCGGCGAATACGTCTTCACCTCCTTCGACACCGACGACGCCAGACAATACGAACAGTTCGGCGCGCGCCAGGCTGGACGCTACCTCAGCCGCTGTGAAATCCCCGCCGACTTTTTCAACGAAGGACGTTACTCGCTCGGCGTGAATGCCAGTTCGTTCGGCGTGAAGCGTTACTTCATGGATGAAAACGCGCTTTCGTTCAACGTGGATATTTCCGGCGCGCCCGGCACACAATGGCCCGAGGTGCGGCAGGGTCCCATCCGCCCGCGCTTGAATTGGGAGATCGAAAAGATTGATTAGCCCCGCTGGTTGAGTAGCCCGTAGGGCGTATCGAGACCAGCAATAACCAAAGCAACTCTTGTTTCAAAATTACTTTTGAAAACCTGTGGTCTCGATACGGGCTTTGCCCTACTCGACCACCGATATAAAAATGTTAACCAAAAACTCCCTCCGCAACTTTTTGGGCGACCTGCCCCTCGCCGCCGAGTTGGATTACACCCTTCGGCAAAAAAATCGCGCCCGCAAGGATCACTACAACCTTGCGCGTCTGCAAAAGTCACTGCCTCATGCGGTCGCGCAGGCAAAGCCGTTCATGGAGAACGCCAAGCCGGGCAAAAAGATTCTCTTCTTCGCCGCGCTTCATTACTGGATCGAACAAGCCGCGCACATCTCCCTCGTGCTTGCGGGACTCGGTCACAAAGTGACGCTGTTGACTCTGCCCTATGCCGAATGGCATAAAGAGAAAGATAAACTGACTCAAAAACAGCGCATCCTGCACACGCGGGACGCACTTAAGCCGCTTGCTCCTCATGTGACGCACGCCTCTCTTCTTGACCTTCAACCTGTCTCCGACTTACCCGCCTCTCTCCACGCCGACATCGCCGAGGTCTCCCTGTGGGACGTGCAATACACGCTCATGCGCGAAGAAGTGGACATGAACAACCCGGGCGACAAAGCCCTCTACGACCTGCGCCTCAAGCGCAACACCTTCGCCGCCCGCGCCGCCCTCCACTGGATGCGGCAAAACAAGCCCGATGTCGTCCTCATCCCCAACGGACTCATCCTCGAAATGGGCATCCTCTTCCGCGTGGCGCGTTACCTGAACATCCCCGCCGTGACCTTTGAGTTCAACGACCAGCGCGAGCAGATTTGGCTGGCGCAGAACACCTCCATCATGCAGCAGGACACAGACTACCTTGTTCAAGCGCGCTGCCACTTGCCGATGACCGATGAGATGTACCAGCGCCTCGCCGACCTGGAAAACGCCCGCCGCGGCGCGCGCGTGTGGGGCAAGTCGAAGCGGCTGTGGCAGTACGTCTCGGCGCAGGGGGCGGAGGCGACGAAACAGGCTTTGGGGTTGGATGACCGTCCCGTCGTCCTGCTTGCCGCGAATGTGTTGGGCGATAGCCTCACGCTGGGGCGTAACATCTTCGCCGCCTCCATGTCCGAATGGATCACAAAGACCGTCCAATACTTTGCAAAGCGAAACGATGTCCAGTTGGTCATCCGCGTGCATCCCGGCGAAAAACTCGTGCCGCAGGCAAAGTCCATGGGGACGGTGGTGCGCGAGGCGCTGCCCGAAATGCCGAGTCACATTCGCGTCATCGGCGCGCTTGACCCTGTCAACACCTACGACCTGATCGAGATCGCGAATTTGGGCTTGGCATACACCACCACTGTCGGCGTCGAGACCGCCATGAACGGCATCCCTGTGATAGTGTGCGGCAAGACGCACTACCGCGGGCGCGGCTTCACCCTCGACCCGAACACGTGGGGGGAATACTTCTCCATGCTTGAAAATGTGTTATCCAATTTGCCCGCTTCGCGCCTGACGGAGGAGCAAACCGCCCAAGCCTGGAATTACGCCTACCGCTTTTTCTTCGAGTATCCGCGTCCCTTCCCCTGGCGTCTGATGAACTTCTGGGATGATCTTGAAGTATGGTCCGTCGAGAAAGTGTTGAGCGCCGAAGGCATGAGTCAATTTGGCGATACGCTCAATTTTTTAGTCGGTGAGCCGTTTACGTGGAAATAGCCCTCACCCCCATCCCCTCTCCCACAAAGAGAGGGGGGAGAAACAATGGCAGAAAACACCAAACAACAAGTGCGTGAATTTTATGACCAGATCGGCTGGTCGCAAGTCGGCGACGGGTTATATCAGAACGCCCGTTACGAAGACCTGCGTCCCGTTTCGCGCGAATACATCCACAAGTGTCACATGCGCGTCAAGCGGCACCTCGCCCCCAGCGGCGAGATTTTACTCGATGCGGGTTCGGGTCCTGTGCAGTGGCCCGAATATCTGACTTATTCCGAAGATTACAAATACCGCTTATGCGCCGACATCTCCATCACCGCCCTGAAGGAAGCCCGCGCCCGCCTCGGCGAAAAAGGACTGTTCGTTGTCGCCGATATTGCCAACCTGCCATTCAAGCCCAATGCCTTCGACGGTGTGGTATCCATGCACGCCATCCATCACCTGCCGCTGAGCGAACACAAGCGCGCCTACCTGGAATTGGTTCGCGTGTTGAAACCGGGCAAGAGCGGGGTGGTGGTCAACGGTTGGCATAATCCCCTGCTCATGCGGCTGGTGGAGCCGTTCATTGCTTTGGGACGCCTGCTTTCAGGTCGCTCCGCCAAAAAGAAGAAAAAGGATTGGTCTGCCGCTGAAGAACAGGCAGGCACGTTCGTTGAAAAGATGACGCCGCGCTGGCTGAAGGATGAATTGAATGGCGTCGTGAAAATCGAAATTTATCCGTGGCGCAGTTTGAGTCCGCGTTTCATGCGCTGGTTTGTGCGCCCGCGTTTGGGCGGCAAACTGTTTTTGCGTGTCATCTTCTGGCTCGAAGAAACCCTCCCGCGTTTTTTTGGTGAGAATGGGCAGTATCCCTTAATCGTGATAAAAAAGTAAGATGTCCAAATTTGCCGACCGCAATTTTCTCAAAGCCGATCAATACAAAGACGCTTCCAACCTCGACGCGCGAGTGGAACTGCACAAACGCTTCAGCACGAACCCCTATGGCTGGCTGACGTGGGTCTTCGACCATCTCCTCGTCCTGCCTGCCGACGCAAAGATTTTGGAACTTGGCTGCGGTCCCGCCTATTTGTGGAAGGAAAACGCTGCGCGCATCCCCGCAGGCTGGAACATCACCCTCAGCGATCTTTCGCCGGGGATGCTCGATGCGGCATGGCGAAACCTCGTCGTCACCGGGCGCAATTATCGGTTCAAGGAAATTGACGCGCAAGAGATCCCGTTCGAGGATGAAACCTTCGACGCGGTCATCGCCAATCACATGCTGTATCACGTCCCCGACAGAGCAAAGGCAATTGCTGAGATCAAACGAGTCTTGAAAACAGGCGGTCGCTTCTTCGCAACGACGGTCGGCGCGAAGCACATGCAAGAGATGAATGCCTGGCTGGATGAGGCGGGCGGCGGTCATTATGTCAGCCAGGTGGTTCGCTCCTTCCTGCTCGAAAATGGCATGGAGCAGTTGAAGCCGTTCTTTTCCCAAGTGACCATGACGCGGTATGCAGACACGCTGCGCGTCACCGAAGTGGAGCCGTTGGTCGCCTATGTTCGTTCGGCGATTGCGGTTTCCGATTTGCAAAAGGACCGGCTCGAAGCATTGAAACTGGAATGGCAAAACATGTTGAAGCAAAAAGGCGAAATTTTCATCTCGAAGGATTCTGGTTTGTTCGAGGCGATAAAGTAATTAACTCATGTTGCGCGGTAGCGCGAGATTTACCTCGCGTTTTCAGGCGACATGACCCGCGCTACGAAGAAACTGCGTAGGGTGAGTAATTAACTCACCTTACGCGGTAGCGCGAGATTTATCTCGCGTTTTCAGGCGACATAACCCGCCCTACGAAGGAACTGCGTAAGGTGAGTAATTAAGTCATTGCGAGCAGAGCGGCGACGAAGTAATCCTCTCGTACAGGAGATTGCTTTGGACTTTGTTCTCGCATGACATGAGGAGAATATATGAACTGGAAAAACAAAGTCGTACTAATTACCGGCGGGACGGGGTCGTTCGGCAAGAAGTTTACGCAGACCCTGCTGGAGGAAAAACAGCCGAAGAAGATCATCATCTTCAGCCGCGATGAGTTGAAGCAGCATGAAATGCGGCTTCAGGGATTCGATCACCCCTCCCTGCGCTATTTCATCGGCGACGTGCGCGACCGCGAGCGGCTGGTGCGCGCCATGCACGGTGTGGATATTGTCGTCCATGCGGCGGCGCTCAAACAGGTGCCTGCTTGTGAATATAACCCGATGGAAGCCATCAAGACCAACATCATCGGCACGGCAAACGTGCTGGAGGCGGCGCTGGATGCCGGCGTGAAGAAGGTCATGACCATCAGCACCGATAAAGCCGTGAGTCCCGCCAACCTCTACGGGGCAACCAAACTCGCAGCGGAGAAGTTGACCGTTCAAAGCAACGCCTACGCGGCGGGAACGGCAACCCGCTACTCATGCGTCCGATACGGGAATGTGGTCGGCTCGCGCGGGTCGGTTGTGCCGTTGTTCCTCAAACAGCGTGCGAATGGCACCGTTACCATCACCGATGAGCGCATGACGCGCTTCTGGCTTTCGCTGGAACAGGGGGTGCGGTTCGTCATCGAGTGCATCGAGCAGATGGAAGGCGGCGAGGTGTTCGTGCCGAAGATTCCCAGCACCAGGGTCATTGATCTGGCGCGCGCCATCGTGCCGAATGCGAAAATCGAAATCATCGGCATCCGCCCCGGCGAGAAACTGCACGAAGACTTGATTTCGGAAGACGAAGCCCGTCACACGGTGGAACTGGAACACATGTATGTCATCCAGCCTGCGGAGGCGTCGTGGTTCGGCTACTCGTGGAAGGACAAGGGCAAGCCGCTTCCCGAAGGTTTCACCTACACCAGCGACAATAACACCGAATGGCTCGACATTGAAGGCATCAAGAAATTCGTGGCGCCGTTCGAGGAACTTTTCAAGCAAGGGAAGTTGGAAGGATAAGTAAACAGGTACACAGGTACACAGGTATACAGGTGGTATACAGGTGATACGAAAACACGCGTCTACTTGTGTACTTGTTTATGTATCTACCGCATGAATATGGCACGCATACTCATCACTGGTGCAAGCGGTCTCCTCGGAATTAACCTTGCGCTCGAAGCGATGCGCGAGCATGAAGTCATTGGCATTGACCGGGGCAGGCTCAGGTCCGCTCCGTTTCGGGTGATGCAGGCTGATTTTTCGCAAGGCACCGAGACGGAATCCATTCTTGAGTCCGCGCGCCCCGACTGGCTGGTCAACTGCGCGGCGCTGGCAAACCTCGAGGAGTGCGAAAAACATCCCGAACAGGCAAAGCGGCTCAATACCGATTTGCCGGCAGAATTGGCAGCCGCTTGCGCGAAGCGAAATATCAAGTTCGTTCACCTTTCCACCGATGCGGTCTTCGATGGGACCAAGCAAGGCGCATACACCGAAGAGGACGAACCGAATCCACAAATTGTATATTCGCAGACCAAACTGGATGGCGAACGGGCGGTTCAACAAGTCAATCCGCAAGCCATTATTGCGCGGGTCAATTTTTATGGCTGGTCGCTGAGCGGACAGCGCAGTCTGGGCGAGTTCTTCGTCAACAACCTGAGCGAGGGGAAGCGCGTCTATGGTTTTACCGATGTGGTGTTCTGCCCCATGTGGGTCAATCACCTGGCGCAGACGCTGCTTGCCATGCTGGAAAAAGACTTGCATGGTTTGTATCATGTTGTGGGCGCACAGCCGATGAACAAATATCAGTTTGGGGTGGAGGTGGCGCGGAAGTTTGGGCTGAGAGAAAGCCTCATCGAGCCGCAGTCCGTCGAACGGTCCGGGCTGACCGCCAAACGTTCCCACAATTTATGGCTGTCCGTCCACAAATTGTCCACAGATTTGGGGCGTCCTCTCCCCGATTTCTCCACCGGCTTGGACGGTTTCTATACACAGTTCCAGCAGGGTTATCCACAGAAAATCAGGAGTTATCAACAGGCATGAAAAAACTGCTCAAACTCGAAGAATTCTTTTTGTTCGGTCTCGCGCTTTTTCTTTTTTCAGGATTGGATTACGGATGGGGCTGGTACGCGCTCCTGTTTTTTGCGCCTGACTTGAGCATGCTCGGCTATCTGGCAAATCCCCGCCTCGGCGCGTGGACCTATAACCTGATCCACCACAAAGGGCTTTCGGTTGTGCTTTATGCCTTGGGCGCCCTGCTCTCCATCCCCTGGCTGATGTTCGCAGGGACGTTCCTCCTCGGTCACTCCAGCCTTGACCGTGTCCTCGGCTATGGCTTGAAGCACGAAGACGCATTTCAGAACACGCATTTGGGGATGATTGAGGGATGAAATCCCGAAGGGATGGCAAGATTCTAGATTTGTCGCCAACCCGTACCCAAATCCTGAAAGGATGGCATGATATGTGTGCAAAAGATGACACTCCTTCGGAGTTATTCGGTTGCGACTTGAAGCACGAAGATGCCCTTCAGAATACGCATTTGGGCAGGATTAGGATCTAATAAGTATGGAACGGGAGAAGGAAAATCCCAATGAATGCTAAAAAATTTTGGGTTTCAATACTTGTTTTGTTTCTAATTGCTTGTAGCGATGAGGGTACACAATCTATCGTAGCGCCTACTGGTACATCAGAACTAACTGCTACTCAAACATTTACCTTGCCGACACAGACCTTGACAATAACTCCTACATTTACTCTTACACCTTTACCACCTTACCCAATAAAACAAGTCCTCTTCTTGTACAACTTTTATGGTTATCACACACCTACTGATAGTTTCTATCAAGATTTTATTTCCACAAGTTCTATTGTTGTTTTATATACCGATGGGCAAATGATTATTCCAGGGAAACCATATTTGCAAAAAATGCTTTCTGCGGATGAAATAAATCAGTTTTTAATACAGTTGGAATCTTTGGGCTTTTTTTCAATTGAATCAAATCAACAACATGACCCAACAGATAAGCTTTACGATTTTGGAGATCAATATGAAAGGGTGTTTGATGGACTCTGGTATTGTATTTCAGTAAATGGAAACAATTCCAGAAAACTTTGTGTTTATGAACCTTTCATGAGATTTCTCGTGCCAAAAATGAAAGCCCTATTGAAATTTTTAGATGAATATCAACCAGATGGAATGTCTCCGTATTATCCTGATCGAGTATTATTATGGGTACAAGCTGGCAGAAACCCATACGATAACAATTTGCCAAAAAATTCTATTCCGTGGACAGAACCATCATTGTCACTAGAAACAAATAGTGAAAAAATACTCTATGCTGATGGCGAACTAGCAAAAGAGCTTTACAGTTGGTATGGGGATAAAGGTTATGTGTTTACTCAAGATGGAAAAGAATATACTGTATATATTGATGTTGTTTTACCGCATCAAGAGCTAACGAACAGATACCAATAGATACAACTATGCGTCTTGAACTCCTCAAATCCAAAACAGGGCGCATGCTTATCGATGAAAAGATGTGTCGCTTTTGCAGAGCACTCTTGAAGCGAAGCACAGAGAGCAAAGTGACTGTCACAGCCTAACAAACTCGGAGGACAACATGGAATTCAAAATTCAAGACCGCTGGATTGGACCGAACCACCCGACCTATTTCATCGCCGACATCGCGGCAAACCATGACGGCGACTTGAACCGTGCGAAACTGCTCATCCGCCTCGCCAAAGAAGCGGGAGCGGATGCGGCGAAGTTCCAGCACTTTCAGGCGCCCAAGATCGTTTCGGAATACGGCTTTACGCACATGAACTCCAAGGTCAGCCATCAGGCAAGTTGGAAGAAATCGGTGACGGAGGTATATGCGGCTGCCTCGCTTCCCCAGGATTGGACGCCCATCCTGAAAGAGGAATGCGACAAGGTCGGCATTCACTTTTTCACGTCGCCTTACGATTATGATTCCATCGAACACGTTGACCCGTATATTCCTGCCTTCAAGGTGGGTTCTGGCGAGATTGACTGGATCGAAACGCTCGAACACATGGCGTCCAAAGGGAAGCCGATGATTATCGCCAGCGGCGCGGCGGATATTGCCGATGTACAGCGCGCCGTCCATGCGATTCTCAAAATCAACAAACAGTTGTGCCTGATGCAGTGCAACACGAATTACACCGCCAGCCCTGAAAACTTCGACCACATCCACTTGAACGTCTTGAAAACGTATGCGGTCATGTTCCCCGACGTGGTGCTGGGGCTTTCCGACCATACGCACGGCAACGCGACGGTTCTCGGCGCGGTGGCGCTGGGTGCGCGGATGATCGAACGTCACTTTACCGACAGCAACGACCGGGAGGGTCCCGACCACAAATTTGCGATGAACCCCGATGCCTGGGCGCACATGGTGGAGGAGACGCGTCAACTGGAACGGGCGCTGGGCTCCTCCGATAAATTCATCGCTGGCAACGAGCAGGAGACGAAGATCGTCCAGCGCCGCTGTCTGCGCGCCGCGCGCGACATCAAGGCGGGTGAGGTCTTCACGCGTGAGATGATTGATGTACTGCGTCCCGCCACGCCGGGGGCAATCAAGCCGCATGAAATCCAGAACGTGATCGGCACGCGGGCGCTGGTGGATATGCCGAAGGGCAAGGAACTGCGCTGGACAGACCTCGGCGCGTAAATATTTTTCACCACGAAGTGTCGCAAAGGATCACGAAGGATTCTTTGTTAAAACCTTTGTGTACCTTCGTGACCCTTTGTGGTTAATTTTTTCATGCGAATCCTCTATTTCTCTCGAAACTACACCCCTCATGATTTTCGGTTCTTGAATTCATTGTCGAGGACCGAACACGAGGTCTTCTTTTTGCAGTTGGAGGCAAATCACCGCCAGACGGAAGACCGCCCCGTCCCTGAGAAGGTGCGGCAGATTTTGTGGGCAGGCGGCAAGAGAGAATTCCGCTGGCGCGACGTGCCGCGTCTGGTCTTGGACCTGCGGCGGGTCATTCGCGAAATTCAGCCTGACCTCATCCACGCTGGACCGATTCAGAATTGCGCGTTCCTCGTCGCGTTGAGTGGATTTCGCCGCCTGCTGACAATGTCGTGGGGGTATGACCTGGTGATGGATGCGGATAAAAGCGCATGGATGCGTTGGGTGACGCGTTACACACTGCGGCGCAGCGCGTTTTTCACTTGCGACGCCAACGTGACGCGCGAAAAGGCGATTGCACTGGGGATGAACCCTGAAAATACCGTTGTGTTTCCCTGGGGAGTTGATTTGGCATACTTTCGACCGAAGAAAGTGGAAAGCGCAGCCCTGAGGCTCTCGAAGGGAGGAAAGACGGCAGGCAAAAATCGAAAATCGCAAATCGAAAATCGCAAATCTTTTACACTCTTCTGCAGCCGCACATGGGAGCCGATTTACGGCGTGGATGTGCTGGCAAAAGCGTTTGTCAAAGTGGCGAGCGTGAACCCCGATGTAAATTTGATTTTGCTGGGGGGCGGTTCGCAGGGCGGGCATATCCGCCAGATACTGATGAACGGCGGGGTGATGGAGCGAGTCCATTTTGGCGGGCAGGTGAGTCAGAGCGATTTGCCGCGCTGGTATCATATGGCAGACCTTTACATCTCGCCTTCGCATGTGGACGGTACCTCCGTCACACTGCTGGAGGCGTTGGCAAGCGGGCTTCCATGTTTGGTTTCGGATATTCCCGGCAACAGGGAATGGATCGAGGAGGGGGTCAACGGCTGGCTCTTTCCCGATGGGGACGCCGACGCGCTGGCGGAAAAGATTCTCGCGGTCATCGCTCAACGGGAGAAACTGCCCGAGGTCGGCGCAGCAGCCCGCAGGTCCGCGGAGAGGCGCGCCGATTGGCAGAAAAATTTCGGTCATTTGCTCGCCGCCTACGAGCAGATCATCAAACGCAGAAGGAGGTAGTTATGCTTACTTACGACGATTTACTGACAGGCTTTCGTCGGACCGGCGTAAAAGCCGGTGACACCATCATGGTTCACACGTCCTACAAATCGCTGGGCGGCGTGGAGGGCGGCGCAGATACCGTCATTGACGTGATGCGCGAACTGGTGGGACCGCGCGGTACGGTGCTGTTCCCCGCCTTCAATTTTCAATCGTGGACGGAGACGCACTACTTTGACGTTTTGGAGACGCCCTCCAAGATGGGCGTCATCACCGAACTCGCCCGCCTCAGACCCGACGCCAAGCGGACACCACATCCCATTTATTCCTTCTCGGTTTGGGGCGCGCGCGCCGACGAATTTGCCGCGGCTGACGATGTGGAAGCCTACGGACCGAACTCAGCCTTTGCCTTGTTCCACAAAATCAACGGGACGATCATCAGCATTGGTCTGGACTTCAACAGCACGTTTTCCATGCACCATTACATCGAGTACAACGTTGGCTGCGACTATCGCCGCGTGAAGGAGTTTTCGGGCATCTACGTCGGCTATGACCGCGTGCCGCGCATTAAGATGTATTCGATGTTTGTGCGCAAGGACGAGCGAATCAAGACGTACATCGTGCCTGGGATGAACGAATTGCTGGCGGCGGGCGTCATCAAGGAAATTCAGGTCGGCGCGGCGAAAGTCCATTTCGCAACGGCGAACGATTTCTTCGATAATATGTCGGTCATTGTGCGCGAGCATCCCGAAAAACTGCATTACATCGAAGAACCGAAGTATTGAGGCGAGTGGAAAGCAGGCGGGTACACAGGTATACCTGTATACCTGTGTACCTGTGTACTTGTGTACCTCTATACTGGCATGCCTATCACGATGAACCTGCCCAACGAATTTCCCGGTTGAGTTCCCCATGAAACCCTACTCTTCCCTCAAATCCATCCTCGCGGAATTCTTTCCCCTGCATCGCACGCTCGCTTCGGATGAGCATGATAAAACGTTGGAAATTATCGGTTCGTACATGCCCGATTCATCCAACTACACCATCGAGACCTACGCGCCGCTGACCCCCGTCTGGACGTGGCAAGTGCCTGAGCGCTACGTCGTTCACGAGGCGTATTTGGAGACCGAAGACGGCGAACGCATCGTGGACTTCAAGGACAACCCGCTCCACATCGTCTCGTATTCCCTGCCCGTGGACAAGACGCTCACCTTCGAGGAACTCCAGCCGCACCTGTATTTCAACGAGAAGCGTCCGCACGCCGTGCCGTGGATTTTCAAATACTACGAACGCAATTGGGGCTTCTGCCTGCCGAAGAATACCTTCGACAAACTCCCGCGAGACAAGAAATACCGCGCGGTCATCAAATCCGAATTTATCACCGACCCGAAGCAAGGCTTCAAAGTCGCCACGGCAGTGATCCACCCCCAAGGCGGACCCAACCCCGAAGCGGGCGAGTTCCTCGTGCAGGCGCATACCTGTCACCCCATGCAGGCAAACGACGACGGCGCGGGCGTGGTCAGCGCCATTGAGTTAGCGCGGCGGCTGGCGGAGAATCCTCTTCCCGCTGGCTCGATGAGCGTCCGCTTCTGGTTTGGACCCGAAACCATCGGCACAATCGCCTGGCTCGCGCACAATGAGCATCTTATTCCGAATCTGCGCGGCGGCATCTTCATGGAGATGACGGGCAACAAGAATAAAATTGCCTGGCATCACACCCGCCAGCATAACCACCTCCTTGACCGAATTACCGATTACCAATTACGCAACATCGAACATGACGAACGTGACTTTGCCGCCGCCCCCGCCAACGATGAACGCGTCATCAACGGACCCGGCGTCAACGTGCCGTGCATCTCGCTCAACCGCTTCCCCTACGACGAGTATCACACCACCGACGACAACCTCGACATCATTCACGAAGACATGCTCCTCAACGCGGCGGAGATTGCCGAGCAAATCATCCGCATCTACGCCAGCAACTATATTCCGAAGCGCACGTTCCGTGGTCCCGTTTTCCTCAGCGGTCATGGTCTCTGGGTGGATTGGCGCGAAAACTGGGCGCTCAACCGCGCCATCGAAAAAATCATGATGCGCTTCGAGGGTCAGCACACGGTCTTCGACATTGCCGAGCAAGTCGGTCTCGATTATTGGACGGTGCGCGAGTATGTCGAAAAATTTAGAGCAAAAGGATTCGTCATCCCGCTTCCCGTCCCCTCGGAGGCGCAGACTTCGTAAGCCGAAACTAATTTTGACTTGCAGCCAATTATGAAACCAAACGTTATCGCCATCATTCAGGGACGTATGTCCTCCTCGCGCCTGCCTGGCAAAATCCTCGCCGACATTGCCGGGCAGCCCATGTTGCAGCGCGTCTTCATTCGGACCTCGCGGGCTGCTTCTGTTTCCCAAACCATCTTCGCCACCACCACCGATCCCTCCGACGACCCCGTCGCTGAATACTGCGACTTCAGCGGCATCCCCTTCACGCGCGGCAGCCTCTACGATGTGCTGGATCGTTACTATCAAACCGCAAAGCAGGCAAAGGCGGAGGTGGTTGTCAGGATTACCGCCGACTGCCCGGTGATTGATCCTGAATTGATTGATGACGTGGTCAATGTGGTAATCAATGCTCAGCCATCAGTGGATTTTGCCGCGAATCGCCTCCCGCCTCCATGGAAAAGAACCTATCCAATTGGTTTGGATACAGAAGTTTGCACCTTTGCCGCATTGGAACGTGCCTGGCGGGAGGCAAAAGAACCTCATCACCGCGAACATGTGATGCCCTACTTCTATGAAGGTGTGGAACTGACAACCGTCAACCGCCAACTCCAAACTGGCACGTCCCCCCGCGGATTCAACATTGCCCTCCTCCATCACACCACCGACTTCGGCGATTACCGCTGGACGGTGGATACGCCTGAAGATTTGGAATTCATGCGGCAGGTATATAGTCACTTTGATGGACGAGATGACTTCACTTGGCGGGAAGTTCTCGAATTGGTTCACGATAATCCTGAGTTGATGAAAATCAACGCAGGCGTTCCACACAAAACCCTTACCGATGTTGACAAAAGAGCAAAAGGCAACTGACCACTTCCCACTGGCTACCGCCTCCTGATTACCGATTACTGATGACTGATGACTGATAACTGATAACTGAACACTGATGACTTTACTCACTCTCTTCTCCGCCCCCAAACCCTTCAGCGACCCTCACGTCGCGTTGATTCAACGCAATGCAATTCGTTCATGGACTCTGCTTCCTGAGGCAGAAGTCCTTTTGCTTGGCGAAGAGACAGGGCTTGCCGAAGCCGCGAAAGAACTTGGCGTAAGACACATCCCCCACGTGGCACGCAGTGCAAACGGCACGCCGCTCATCTCCTCCATGTTTCAACTTGCGCGTGAGAACTCGAACAGTCCGCTCCTCTGCATCATCAATGCAGACATCATCCTCATGTCCGATTTCGTCGAAGCGGCGCAGCGAGTTATGAGTTTGAAGGATCAATTTGTCATGGTGAGCCAGCGCTGGGACTATGACCTTGCGTCGCCGCTCGATTTTGCCGAAGGGTGGGAGTCGAGGCTGAGAGAAGACGTCAGGAAACAGAACCAGCTTCACCGTCCGGCAGGAAGCGACTTTTTCCTCTTTCCACTTGCCGCTTTTCAAGAAGTCCCCAACTTTGCCATTGGTCGCGCCGGCTGGGATAACTGGATGATTTACAAAGCCCGCAGGGAAGGCTGGGCGGTCATTGACTGTACGCCGTCCGTGATGATTGTCCATCAGAATCACGATTACTCCCACTTGCCCGGCGGCAAACCGCACTACGACCACCCCGAAACAAACGAAAACATCCGCCTCGCGGGCGGACAGGCAAACATCCGCTACACAATTTTGGATGCCACACATCAGTTGTTGAATGGTACACTTGCCCGACCTAAACTGACATCTGCCCGCCTCCTTCGCAAACTGGAACTGTGCCTGCGCACCCTCTTCTTTTTTCTCCCCGAACCCTTGCTCGAAAGCATTGCGCGACCTCAACGCTGGAAGAAGAGAATTCGACGGCTGTTCAAGCAGCGTTGATGTCAATTGCTGCTCCAAAATCGGATTATCCAAGATAGACCCCTCAGACCTTTTGTTACGCGGAACGTCCCGAAGGTTCCTTGAGTTTGGACTTGATTTTGACCAAAACCTTCGGGACGATGCGTAACATCAAATTTGTAACTTTTCCTCATGGATTGCATCTAATGAACAGACAACCCTCGAACGAGATTTCGCTGGAAGCGATCATCGCCGGCGACCGAGCCGAGTTCGCCCGCCTTGTGGATGAATATTCCAGCCCCATCTACCGTCTTGGTTTGCGCATGTTGGGCAATCCGCAGGATGCGGAAGATGTCCTGCAAAACACCTTCCTCAATGCCCTCACCCATATCCAAAACTTTGAGGGACGTTCCAGCCTGGCAACCTGGCTTTACCGCATCGCCGCCAACGAAGCGCTGATGCTGCTCCGCAAAAAGAAGCCGGAAGTGAACATCGAAGAGATGGAGGGCGAAGAGGATGCCGAAGATTTGCATCCCGCCCGATTCGTAGATTGGAGCGCACTGCCGGAGGACGAGTTACTTTCAGACGAAGGAAAAAAGGCGCTCGATGATGCCATCCAGCAATTGCCCGAATCCCTCCGCCTTGTTTTTCTCTTGCGCGATGTCGAAGGGCTGTCCATCAAAGAAACCGCCGAAGCCCTCAACCTGACGGAAACCAACGTCAAGACCCGCCTGCTGCGCGCCCGCCTGGCGCTGCGCGAACAGCTCTCTGCTTATTACAGCGAACGCCTGCCTGCGAGGAGTGAGAAATGACCGAACACACCCATACCACATGTGAAGAATTGCTGGATTCGCTCTCGGCATACATTGACGGCGCCCTCGCTCCCGAACTTTGCCGGGAGCTCGAAAAACATCTTGCGGAATGCAATAACTGCCGCGTTGTTTTGAACACCACCAAGCGGACGATTGACCTTGTGCAGACTCCCCTCGAAAAGCCCGATCTACCCGAAGACGTGCGCGAACGTCTCTTCAAGCGCCTCAACCTGGACGATTACCTGACCCGCAAATCCAAATAGTTTGCCGCTCCCCACATTTTCACACAAGGATACCATTGCAGTCATGGCAGCCAAAACCGTACACCTTCACTGGAACCCCGACAGTCAATTCATCCTCAGCGACAGCGACAATTATCAGATTGTCATGAAAAAGCCCAAGGGCGTCAGCGCTTCGGAGCTGCTCCCCATGTCGTTGATTGGCTGCTCCTCCCACGACGTGGTGGAAATTCTGCGAAAGCAGCGGCTCGACCTGCGCTCTCTGCAAGTGACCGCCGAAAGCGTGCAAGATAACGACCCGCCCTGGCGCTTTCGCAAAATCCACATTCACTATCGCGCCGTTGGCAAAGGCATTGACGTGGAAAAACTCGCCAAAGCCATTCAACTCAGCGAAGAAAAATATTGCTCGGTCTATGCCACGTTGAAAGACGCCGTCGAGATCACGCACGATTACGAAGTGGTGGAGGAATAATTTTTGTAGTTCCTCGTCACGCCTCTAATTAACCTCCGCTTGGCAGCCGGCGGGACTTGAAATCCTGTTCGATTCGCTCCTGCAAGAACATTTTGATCAGAGATTGGTATGGCATATCGCGCTCGTTTGCCAATTGGCGAATGGCATCCAACAGCGATTCGGGCAGGCGCAGTGAGATTGCCTTGGTGGAAGGTTTTAAGTTAGGGAACAGTACACGCTCGGCGCTCTTCCAATCCAGGTATTCCGATGAATCGTTTTCGCTCCAAAACTCCCGTTCATCGTCTTCATTTTTGAATTTAGGAATTGGCTTGCTCATAGATTTTGCGCTCCTTCTTGCTCATGTCGCGGGCAGAGATTACGCGGATTTTATCTTTACGGACGGTAAATGCAATAAATAAGCGTCTGCCAGCAATGGTATGACCGAGTGCATAATATCGCGGTTCATCCTGAGAGTGGGCATCATCGGGCTGGAGCAGGAGGGGCAGGTTGAAGAATACTTCTTCGCATTCGCTTGCCAATACCTCGTGCTTTTCCCAGTTCTTGTTTCTATTGTTTTCGTCCCAATCAAAGCCAGTGAGCTGACTCAGATCAATCATGTGTGTATATTATCATAGTATACAACGGGACGTCAAACCTAAAACCCCAACTCCTTCAAATTTTGTTCCCTGCTCCGTTTTGCCTTCTCTCCCAACAGCTCCTTCCAAAACTTTTCGTCATACCGCCTCGACCGCACCGGCAGCGGCATGGGGACTCCCCAGCCCAGCAGCAGCACCTCCTCCTTCGGCTGGAGCCGCGCCAACATGCCGCGCAGCGCCTCCCGTCCCGCCAGACCCGAAAGCACGGCGTGGATGTCGTCCTCGTCGCCCAGCCAGCCGGAGATGCGCGTCCCCAACTGCGACATGACCTCGTCATAGATTTGCGAGGGGCGCTGGTCCACAATCAATAGCGTGACGTAATACTTGCGCAGTTCGCGTGCGATGGTTGCAAAGGTTGTTTGCGCCGCCATCTCGCGGTTGAGCAGTTTGTGCGCCTCCTCCACCACAATCACCAGCGGGCGCGGCTCCTCCTTGCCGTGCGTTCTAAACGCATTGGTTTTATGCTCCCATGCGTTACGAATTTTGCGCGTCAACAAATTCGACACAAGCAAATAGTCCAAATCGGTTTCATGTTCCCCGAACGACAGAATCACATGCTGTCCGTTTTCCAGCGATTGAATAATCTCCTTCACGCTGTCCGCGGCGGGCTTCTCGACAATGTACGGCTTGTTGAATAATCGCCGCAATTTATCGTGCAGCGCTTCGGCAGCCATCACATTCACGCCGTTCGCGTTCGCCCATGCCGCCACACTCTCAGGATGCGGCACGCGCTTCACCTTGCCTCTCTCATCCTCAACTTCGATTTCCTCGCGGTTCATTGCCTTGAAACGCGCAAACCAATCCTCCCGAAACGACGTGTACAACGCGTTCAAGACGGTGGGCGCCGTCTCGCGTAAATTCAGTTCGCGCGTGAGCGTTTCGATATCGCTTGTGGAAATGTCTCCTGTGGAGATTTCCAGATTAAAGTCCGGGACCTGCCCCCGAATCGTTGACCCTGCTCCCAAGCCGACGATTCGCACCTTCGACTTGAACATGGTCTTCAATCCCGTCACGGGCTTTTTCGTGTCTGACGCCACATCGTCAAAGCCATACTCGTTGTGCATATCCAGCACCAACACCGAGGCTTTGTTGTAATGCATCAGCCCCGCCAGCACCAGCCGCGTGAGAAACGACTTGCCCGTGCCGGTTGCCCCGAACACCCCCGCCGACCGCTGTACAAACTTTTCCAAGTCAATGCACACGGGATGATTTTGCTCGCGCGTGTACCCGATGACAAAGTTGCCCTTCTCGCCCGGGTTGCCAAAAATCTCCGCAATGTCGCCTTCATTGGCGAGAAATACCTGAGCGTGATGCGGCGGCACGTTCTTGACCGGCAAGATGCGCGGCTCATCCTTCAACCCCGCATCGATCTTACCGCGCCACTCTTTGTAGGCGGGCGTCCCCAACTCTGGTCCCACCTCCAGCATCAAATTCGGCAGCACTTCGAGGTTGGCATAGAGCGTCTGCCCCTGCAGCGCCTTGGAGATGTGTGTGGGGAAGCGGCCCTCCATCTGTTCATCTGCAAAGCGCGGGTCTGTGGCGCCGAGTTGAATATCGGTGACGATGCCATAATAATTCCACTCGCCGCTTTGAATGACCACGAACGCCCCCTCCTGAATCTCCTGTGGGGAAACCGTGAGCCTGACGCGGAAGTTTTCCTTCAACCCGCCGCCGACTAAATATCCAATTTTTGTTCTATCCATGATTACCTCTTTTCGACCACAAAGGGTCACTAAGGTTTTAAATCCTTGTTTTTCCTTCGTGCCCCTTTGTGACCCTTAGTGGTAGAAAACTTTACACACTCACATCGCTCAACGCGCCCAGCACGGACATTAGAGTCGGATAATCGTCACGCAGCAGCATAATCACTTCATGCGTCGCTGCCTCTTTCCACTTGTTGCTTTCCGCTCCCCTCGCGCTGCTTGCCTGCAGCAAATGCGCTGCAATGACTTCGCCAATCGGCACATCCTTTGAATTCACGATATGCCTCAAATAGCCCAAGCGTTCGGTAAAACGCGCCGTGTCTTTCTCGTCGCACAGATAGATCACATCCAAACTCAACGGCGGACGCGGCGGCAGCAAATGGAAAATCCTGCCGTTCTGCTCATACCCCACCGCCAGCACCGACATTTCCACCGGCACGATGCGGTTGACGCGGTTGTCGTTCATCACCGCCTGGCTGACGTTCTCCGCCGTGACGAGCTGCCGCACCAGCCCGTCGTCGTCAATGTGGATGTCGTGGATGATGCCGAAGATTTGGTAGCCGCCCCCCAGCGGCGCGCGCACCAGCGCCCCGAAAGAGGGGGCGTCCAACTGGTTTACGCGGCAGCCGGCGACAAAACCTGTCGTCGCTGCGCGCAGGAGTCGTCCGATTTCGATTTGGTTAGTCATTGTTTTCTCCATCGTGTGATAAGCCAGTCAATTCCATAAATGATACCCACAAGAGGTATGGAGAAGATAGTAGATGAGAGGATCATGAATAATATTCCACCTGTCCAGCCAATAAAATTGTTTCTGGCAAATTCGGCAAGTATGACAGGATGATTCTCTGTTGGCAATGCCGAGTCAATAATCAATGATTTTGAAGGAACGATTAAAGTTGCTTGGGTTGCTTGACCCTCATTTGATTGTGTATCGGTATTTGCATTTGAGGTGATCAAGATAAAAGTTGTTTTGCCGCGCCACGTCTCTACGTAGACATCCTTCTCTTTAAACAAATTGCCATTCAGAATATTAACATCTGACTTTGAAGGAATATAAATGTTTTCGATGTCAAAACTGACAAGGTCAGAAGGCACGTTGGGCAAGACAACAATGATTTCTTCATCCGAATTCTCAATCAACATTTTGAATACATACTTTTCAAAAGAGCCGCTTTCTAATGGAACTCCTTTTGGTCCATAATTTGTAAACGACACTTTGCTCGATCCGTAATCTATTATTTCAGCTTCAACAATGTTGCGACAATCAAAGGAAGACGGACATAATCGCTTGTTGTAATCTGCAAGTGCACTCTCTGCATTTTTCATTCGGAGATAAAGAAATAAAATAAATACAGCATAAACCAATATCCCAAGAAGCAGACCTTCGCCTACTATTTTCTTCTTAGACATACTTATTTCTCCCGCCTAAATCCTTTGCGGACTGTTTGTACGAACCGTCATCCACATCTTCCTTGTGTTTGCGGAGTTCCATCGTCAGCAACTGTTCAATCTGCTGTTTCTCTTCGTTCTTGACCACTGCCGTCTCATGCGCGCGATGGAGCAAATACGGATACGGTCGGCTCCCCATCATCCTGCATTGCTCGACCAGAACCGCGTGGAGCAAATCCAGTTTCTCTTTGTCGTCTGCCACCCACTTGGGGACCTCAACGCGCACGGGCCACGGATGCCCCGGCGTGCCGACGTTCAGGTAGAAGAAGTGCAGAGATAAAACCCCCGTGTAGCGCTTTTCTGAACTGGATTGTATTCTGAACACTGCCGAACGATGACCGGGCGGCAGCAGCGGTTTTTCTCGCGCGCCATACAGCCAGCGGTCGCTCACCCCGCGCAGGGGATGGAACTCGCGCAGATGTTGTATTTGTTCGCTGTCTGCCATGGCGATTTCGAGCAGGCGCACCACCAGGTCGGCGGAGGGCTTGTCCACGTAGCCGGCGGTGACAACGCCGCGCGATTGCAGGCGGGAGAGCACGCCTTTGTATTTTTCAATGAAGTCTTCATAGGCGCTGGCGTCTTCGCCTTTGGCGCTCCATAACTCGATGGGACCATCGGTGAAGGTGACCACCGCCCCTTCTATACCTTTTGATAATTCGTCCAGTTTTTGGCGCTCGGCGAGGTCGCGCCGCAGGGCAACCATGCCTTCAGACATGGGGATGCCGTTGGGGAGCAGGTCATCGCCGTAGAGCAGGACGCTTTCGGTCTCGGTCAGCGGCGCTGCGCTGGAATTTGCCTGCATGACGATTGCGCCAACGTTGACCAGCCCGAACTGCACCGCGGCGTGACGGTCTGGGTTGATTTGGGAACCGTCGGCGGCGATGAGGGTTGGGGAAACAGAAACAGGCTGAACGTCGAAGGAAGAGGCGAGCGCTTCCTCGAGGGGATAGGCGCAGCGCAGGTTGGGATCCGCCTCTTTGGCTGAATCCACTTTGGAGCGCAGGTAGTCCAGTTGGGTGTTGAAGGAGGCGAGCGCTTCCCGCGCTTGCGCCTGCGCTTCTTCCTTTCTCTTTCGCCTTTCCTGTGCGCCTGCGCCAATGGCGCGAATTTGGGAGTGGATTTCCTGATAGTTGATGGGCATGGCATCCCCTTTGGGGATAGAACAAATGTGTCAGGATTGTACCAAAAATTGGGGAAAATGCAGGAACTTTCCATGCCTGCCATCGTCTTACCTGCGTAAAATCATCAACAAGGAGTTGACCATGAAAACCAAGTTTTATCTCGTTGCTGTTGTTGCCCTGCTTGCGCTGGTCGTCAGCGCTTGTGGGACGACTGCTGTCAGCCAGGCGTCACAGCCGCCGCTGCGCACCATCAGCGTTTCGGGCGCAGGGACCGCCTATCTTGTGCCGGATATTGCCTACATTTACGTGGGCGTGCACACGGAGAACCCTTCCGCTTCGGAGGCGGTGAATCAGAACAATGCCCAAACCCAGAAGATGATCGAGGCGCTGCGCAATTTTGGGATTGATGCCAAGGATATTCGCACGACGAATTTCAGCATCTATCCCTTCGACAAGTATGACCCGGCTACGGGCGCCTCGACCGGCGAAAAGTATTACGCGGTGGATAACACCGTCTATGTGACGGTGCGCGAGCTGGATAAACTCGGCGAATTGCTCGATACCGTCATTGCGGCGGGCGCCAACACCGTCAACAGCGTGCAGTTCGATGTGGCGAACAAGGACGAGGCGCTCAAGCAAGCCCGCGCCGATGCCGTGAAGGACGCTGAAGTTAAAGCGCGCGAACTGGCGGACGCTGCAGGCGTTGCCATTGGCGAAGTTCAAAACATCAGTTTCCAGGACAGCGTGTATTACCCCATGATGGACGGCAGGGGCGGTGGTGGGGCGGCTTCGGAAGCGGCGGCTGTGCCGATCCAGCCTGGGCAGTTGACCTTTACCGTGACCGTCAATGTGACCTACGAAATCAAGTAACCCGCCGCCCGCATCGTTCTTGACCTCGAGCCTGTCTCTGCAAAAGAGGCAGGCTCTTTGCTTTGGGCACCCCCTCCCCATCCCTCCCCAAATTCTTTGGCATTTGGGGAGGGTGTCACGGAGTGACGGGTGGGGCGGGGGTACGGTTATAATCCCACAAAAATTCTCAGTGCTCTGTGGCTAAAAAGGAGTCGTTCATGCTCAAAGTCGGATACATCGGTCTTGGGTTGATGGGCAAATCCATCGCCCGCAACATCCTCAAAGCGGGATTCCCCCTCGTCGTTCACAACCGTTCGCGCGCCGCCGTGGACGAACTCGTGGCGGAAGGCGTATCCGCCGCATTTTCTCCTCGTGAAGTTGCCGCACAAGTGGACGTGGTCTTCACCAATCTGCCCGATTCCCCCGATGTGGAGCAGGTGGTTTTGGGTGAGAACGGGATTATCGAAGGCGCGCACGAGGGATTGATTTACGTGGACAATTCCACCATCAAGCCTGCCGTTGCCCGCCGCATTGCGGAAAAACTTGCGGCAAAAGGCGTGCTTGCCCTCGATGCGCCGGTCTCCGGCGGAGACATTGGCGCGAGGGACGGCACGCTCACCATCATGGTCGGCGGCGAGGCGTCTGCGCTGGAGAAGGTCATGCCGGTCTTCAAAGCGATGGGGAAGACGGTGACGCATGTCGGCGGGGCGGGCGCCGGTCAGGTGGCGAAAGCCGCCAACCAAATCATGGTCGCGGCGCAGATGGTGGCGATGGGCGAACTGCTGGTCTTTGCGAAGAAAGCCGGCGTGGACCCGCGCAAGGTGGTGGACGCCATCAAAGGCGGCGCGGCGCAATGCTGGACGCTGGATGTCAAGCCGCCGCGTCTGTTTGCCGGCAACCGCCAGCCCGGCTTCAAGGCGCACATGCAGCTCAAGGACTTGAAAATCATCCTTGAAACCGCAAAGGAATACGACATTCCCGTTTCCGGCACGGAGGCAAACGCCAGCCTCTTCCAGCAAATGATTGACCTCGGCATGGGCGAATTGGATAACTCTGCCGTCGTGGGAGTAATCGAAAAACTGGCGGGCGTCGAAATCGTTTGAACCTTCCCGCTCTCCAATTTCCAACCGTCAACCTGCCGACTCAAAAAACATGAACGCTCTCAAATCTTCCCTGCCCACCGTCCGCGATTATGTCCTCATCGTGGCTGCCGCCATTCTGCAAGCGCTCTCCCTGCGCTTGTTTTTCGTCCCGGCGAATCTGGCTTCGGGCGGGGTGAGCGGCATCGCACAATTGATCAATCACTTCACCGGCTGGCCCATCGGCGTGATGATCTTGATTGGCAACATTCCGCTGTTCCTGCTCGGCTGGCGCTTCCTCGGGGGAAGCCGCTTTGCGATGCGCACCGCAGCCGCCATCGTTGCCTACTCCCTCGCCACCGACCTGCTCCTCAAAACCCCGCTCTTTGCGCCGGGCGGCGCAGGCTCTGCACTCATCCACGACCTGCAGGGCGATATTTTCCTCAACTCCCTTTATGGCGCCATCCTCAGCGGGGTGGGATATGGGCTGGTCTATCGGGCGCGCGGCTCCAGCGGCGGCTCCGACATCCTTGCCCGCATCCTCAATCATTGGCGCGGCATTCCTATGACGCAGAGTTATCTGATGGTAGATACGGCGGTCATCCTCAGCGCGGGGTTTGTCTTTGGCTGGAAGGAGGCGCTCTACGCCATGATTGCCCTCTACGTGAGCGGCTTGGTCGCCGAGACCACCCTCGAGGGCGGCGGCACCGTCCGCACGGCGATGATTGTCACGAACAAGCCCAAGGAAGTGGCGCAGCGCATTTTGGATGACCTCCTGCGTGGGGTGACTGTTCTCGAAGGCACGGGCGCGTATACCGGCATTGAACGTCCCGTCCTGTATGTGGTCATTACGCGTTCCGAAGTGGTCACGTTGAAAGCCATCGTCCACGAGGTGGACCCGCGCGCCTTTATGGTCATCGGCTACGCTCACGAAGCGCTGGGCGAGGGGTTTCGCCCCCTCAAAACCTAAATGGTTGGAAGTGTAAAGTAAAACGTGCTCCCCTGTCCTTCCACGCTTTCCGCCCAAATTTTCCCCTTGTGCGCCTCGACAATATGTTTGGCAATGGATAACCCCAGCCCCGTGCCGCTGCCGCTTCTGGATTTTTCGACTCGATAGAAGCGTTCAAAGATGCGCGGAACGTCGTCCGCGGGGATGCCGATGCCGGTGTCCCGCACTGCGCATCGGACCTCGCCCGGACCTGCTTCAGCGCCCAAAACCACCTCTCCCCCCGGCTTGGTGTACTTGACCGCATTATGGATGAGATTGACCAGCACCTGTTCCAATCGTTGTGCATCCACCATCACGCGGGGAAGGTCTTTCGCGCATTCCACGCGCAAGGTCAGACCGGCGCGCTCGGCTTGGAGTTTCATCCGCTTGCAGGCGGAGGTTAACAGGTCGAAGGGGGAAACAGGCTGAAGGTCCAGCGAGAGGCGCCCGGATTCGATGCGCGAAAGTTCGAGCAGTTCGGACACCATCTGCGAGAGGGCATCCACCTCGATTTGGATCTGGTCAATGAAGCGGCGCGCGGCGGGCGGGTCGTCCAGTGCGCCGTCTTGCAGGGTTTCGGTCAGGGCTTTGAGGGAGGCGAGCGGCGTGCGGAGTTCGTGAGAGAGGTTGCTGATGAAGTCGCGGCGCACGGTCTCGAGGCGGCGGATGCGGGTGAGGTCCTGGGCGAGGAGCAAACTGCCGCTGGAATGCTGGTCAGGCACGACGACGAGCTGCAGGTATTGATGGCGGGTTGGCACTTCGACGGTCTCGCTCTGCATCTGGCGGGTGTGCTGACAGCGCCGCCAAGCCTCGACAAGTTGATGATGACGGATGACTTCGGTGACGCTTCGATTGACGAGCTGGGACGTTTGAAAGAGGCGGCCCGCGGCGGGGTTGGCAAATTGGATGATGCCCTGCGCGTCGGCGATGAGCACGCCGTCGGTCATTTGTTCGAGGACGGCAGCGAGACGGGCGCGCTCGGAGTCTAATGTCGAAAGTCTAAAGTCATAGGTCGCCATAAGAGAGGCGATGACGCTGGCGAGGGTTTCGAGTTCCTGGGTGTCGGTATCGAAGCGCTGCTGACGAAGCCTTGCGGCGAGATCATTCACTTCGCGACGCAGTTTGTAATAGCGCCAGGCGAACCACGCGGCGATGGCTAGAAAAATGACTGCAAGAATAAAGGTGGAATCCATTCCTGGTAATTCGTAATTGGTAATTACCAGTTACCAATTACCCTTTCATCCCTCGAACCGATACCCCCCGCCTCTTACTGTGATAATGCGCTTGGGGCGACTTGCATCCTCTTCAATCTTTTGCCTAAGCCAGCGGACATGCACGTCCACAGTGCGGCTGTCGCCGATGAAGTCCCAGCCCCACACGCGTTCGAGGATGAATTCGCGCGAGAGCATCTGTCCTTTGTGGCGGGCGAAGAATTCGAGCAGGTCGTATTCCTTCGGTTTGAGCGGAATGGGCTTGTCGTTCAGCGTCACTTCACGGCGGGTGAGGTTGATGGTGAGGTTGTCAAAGGTCAGTTTTTCCTGTTTAACCTGTGCGACGCCGGACTTTGCCATTTCCTCTTGAATGAGGCGTGTGCGGCGTAACTGCGCTTTGACGCGCGCCATCAGTTCGCGCATGGAGAAGGGCTTGGTCAGGTAGTCGTCTGCTCCCACTTCGAGACCCACCACGCGGTCTATTTCGTCGTCGCGGGCGGTGAGCATGAGGATGGGCGTGGTCATTTCCTTGCGCAGGATGCGCGCCACCTCGAAGCCGTCCAGTTCGGGGAGCATGAGGTCGAGGATGATGAGGTCGGGCTTGAGTGTACGCGCCGAGGCGAGCGCGCTGCGCCCATCGCCCACTGCTTCAACGGCGAAGCCGTCTTTCTTGAGGTTGTAGGCGAGGGTATCCCTGAGCGCGGGTTCATCTTCGACGATGAGGATGGTTTCAGGCATGGTTGTTAACGAACTATACCATAAGACATTTTTCGCTTGGGGTTAAGGTCTTGTTAATGAGAGACACAAAACGGTAATGATGTTTTCATGCTTCTGCCTGTAAAATTGGAGGCAGATTGGGCATCTATTGGGTATGACTCAAGAATTCCGTTTTTCCTGGCAATGGGACCTGCAGTCTCCTCCCGAGGCAATCTGGCTGCTTGCCTCGGATACGAACCGCTTCAACCGCGACACCGGTCAACCCGAAGTGGAGATGCTTCGCAATGTCAAAGGCGTGAAGCAGATGCGGATGAAACTTCCCATCGTGAGGGTGGAATGGGAGGAGGAGCCGTTCGAGTGGACGTATCCGTATTCATTTGGCGTGGTGCGTCATTACCGCAGGGGTCCTTTGGAGGAAATGCGGGTGCGCGTTACCCTCGACCCGCTCAAGAACGGCGGGACGCGGCTCACCTATCAGACGATCATCCTTGCCAATGGCTTGTTTGCGCCATTGGTGATTCCGTTGGCGATTGGGGGCGTTGCCAGAAGCCGCTTTGAAAGAGCCTTTCGTTTGTATGACCGCATTGCGTCCGAACGCGGCGGCGTGACCGAGATTGGTCATCGGCGTGGACTCAGCCCGGGCGGGCGCACCCGCTTCAGGTCCCAGAGCGAGGCGTTGATTCGTCAGGGCGTTGACGCTTCCCTGCTGGCGCGTCTCGAAGAATTTTTGGAGCGCGCCGACGATTTGTCCCTTCAGCGCATCCGCCCGTATGCTTTGGCAGACCGCTGGGGGGTAAGCCGCCGCGCCGTGCTGGAAATGTTCTTGCGCGCCACGCGGGCGGGCGTTTTCGACATGTCCTGGGATTTGCTTTGCCCCTCCTGCCGCGGGCTTACCGAAGGTCACAGCCATCTGGCGGAGGTGCGCGGCGTGTCGCATTGCAACACCTGTCAGATTGATTTCACCGCAAACTTCGATCACAACATCGAGGTGGTCTTCACGCCAAACGCCTCCGTGAGGGCGGTGAAAACCGATGCGGTGTTTTGTGTGGGCAGTCCGCAGTTGCAGCCGCACGTGGTGATGACGCAGGTGATTTCGGCGTTGAAGTCGCTGCCTGTGCCGCTGCGCCTCGAGGCGGGACGTTACACCCTGCGCGCCTCGCACGCGCCGGGCTCCAAAGCGTTATATGCGGATGAAAGCGGACGCGCCAGCGCCGACCTGCGTGTGACTCAATACGGCTGGACTCTTGGGGAGGAACACGTCTCGCTTCTGCCGACCCTCAACCTGGTCAATGCAACCGAAACGGATCAAACCTTTACGCTGGAACGCACCGCCTGGAGCGACCAGGCTTCGACGGCGGCGGACGTGACCGCCTTGCAGGTTTTCCGCGATTTGTTTGCCTCGGAGGTGATTCGCCCTGGCGAGGAAATTTCCGTCGGTTCTGTCACGTTGTTGTTTACAGACCTGCGCGACTCGACGCGCATGTATCGCGCCATTGGCGACGCCTCCGCCTTTGGGCGCGTGCGCGAGCATTTTGAGGTGTTGGAGAAATACGTGGCGGAGGAAGGCGGCGCGGTAGTCAAGACGATGGGCGATGCGGTCATGGCGGCGTTTCGTCATCCCGCCGGCGCGTTGAAGGCGGTTTGGAAGGCGCAAGCCGAAATTGCCGGGCGCGGCGAGCCGCTGTTGTGGCTGAAAGCCGGCTTGCACAAGGGTCCCTGCATTGTCGTCAATTTGAACGACCGTCTGGATTACTTCGGTTCGGCGGTGAACATCGCGGCGCGTTTACCGGGCTTTTCCAAAGGCGGGGAATTGATTTTTTCTGAAGAGTTTTATAACGATCCGGAGGTCTTGAGTTATATTGCGCAGAACATCCCGCCCAGCGCGTTGACCCAATTTACAGATAGGTTGAAAGGATTCGATGAGCCGTTTGTGCTGTGGAGGCTCAAGGTTTGAACATTTGACCTGCTGCGTAGGTCGTGACGTTAGAGTAAGAGACCCTAACTCGGACGAGCCGAAACCAAAAAGGCTTGAACTACTGAGATACGGAGACATAGAGAAAAAACCTAGCCATCCGACACTTTTGTTTTGGGACGCAGAGGAACGCTGATTTACGCTGATTTAAGTTGTTTTTTCTGCGTTTATCTGCGTTTTTCAGCGTCCCATTTGAAACTGTCAGGTCGCTAGAGAAAAACTCTCTACCGTACATTTCTCTCGTGAAAAACCCTAAAGGTCTTTTTGGAAATTCTCAAATTCACGAAGGGAAAGCAGACCTTTAGGGTTTCTGTACGGTAAAGAAGAGAAAAACAAAAAAGCTCCGTGACTCTGCGGTGAGTTTTTGCAGTGGACTCACCTGTAGGTCTCAACGTTTTTGAATTTGCAGGGTTTCGTTGGAATTGAAAGGGGAACGGAGCGGGGACGAATCCAGCGCCATCACTTTGCTGTTTGCGAAAAAGCCGAAGTCGAAACTGGTTTCATCGCCCGCTTTCTTGCCGGGCACCGGCATCAGGCGCGCGGTGAGGGGTTTGTCGAGGCGCAATGCCAGCGCAGATATATCGAGCAGCAGCGGCACAAGTTGTTCAACGGTGATGTCTCCCGGCAGGGGGACGGTATCCAGTCCCGTCCCGCATACAGCCGAGTAGAGCAGCGCGTCTTTGATGGTGAGCGTCCCTTCGGCGGCGCGTTTTGCAAGGACCGAGTCCTCGAGGATGGGCTGCATGAATCCGCTGAAGCCGGTGCGGCGAAATTTTGCGCGGTCAACCGCCTCGGTCAGGAGGGCGGCGGCGGCGAGGGAGCCGTGCAGTCCGATTTTGAGAACGCCCATTTTTTCCACCGCGTTTCCCAGTGAGTGGGCGTCGTCGGGAAAGGGAGCGAGGGAAAAGTCAATGCCGTAGAACTTGATGCGCAGCGATTGGGCAATGTCCGTCAGTTTGTTTCCGTGCTTCTCAATTTCAGTAGTCAGAGCGTTCCTGCCCTCTTCGATGGTCTTCGCGTTCTCGAAAGCGCTTACCGCCAGGTCCGCCGATTCGACGGCGATGGCAAAGGCGGGCTTGTCCTTGTCGTGATAGGCGGCGGGGAAGAACGGCGCGCCTGCAGGGACGTTTGCCAGCGCGGCAAACTGCAGGTTGGCGAAGCCGTTCGGTTCGAGCGGCGCACACTTCACAATCACCTCAGCGCAGGCGCGGATGGCGGCGAGATGGAGCCCGCGCGTTTTCTCTGCCATAATCCCGCCAAAGAAAGCCTCCTTCGAGACGAAAATCGCATCAGGCAGGACCTCATAACTGCGCGGCATTTCCGGCAGGGCGGGTCCAAGCGAGAAGTAAGCGATGCCCAGCGATTGGACGAGGTCTGCCATTTGACGGGTGAGGGCGGGCAGTTTTTCGATGTGTTCTTCGCCGAGCAAGCGGGGAAAGGGGATGGTTGCCAGGCGGACAGTTTGCACTTCATATCCTGCTGCCTCATACGCAGACTTTGCCTCGGCGAGGAACTTGCCTGCCTTGCGTAGAACGTTTTCCTCAACGGGGTATTTGGGATTGCAAAAGTAAGTGATGGAACGGATTTTCATGCTTGTCGCTGCCTACTGCTCACTGCTCACTGCTCACTGATCACTGATTACTGGTTCTCTGCCTCACCACTTCAAACATCAACACTGAGCCTGCCACGCCGGCATTGAGCGATTCAACCCCTCCCGTCATGGGAATGGAAATTTTCCCGTGAGCCAATCTCTGCGCCTCCTTGCTGGCGCCTTCCGCCTCGCCGCCGATGACCAAGGCAAGCGGCTTGCGCAGGTCGGTTTCCCAGCAGGATACGCCGTTCATATCCGCAACATACAATTGCAGATTTGCCGATGTGACAATGCGCTCGATTTGCTCCCATTCCATTTCATGAATTGGCAGCCGAAACTGGGCGCCCATGCCTGCCCGCAGAACTTTCGGCGCAAAGGCGTCGGTCGTTTCGGGAGGCAGGAAGACAGCCTGCACGCCGGTCGCGGCGGCGGAACGGAGTAACGTGCCGAGGTTGCCGGGGTCGCGGATGCGGTCGGGAATGAGGATGAAATCGGGGTAATTGGCAATCGGTAGTTGGGTGAATTCGAGGACGGCGAGAATGCCCTGCGGGGTCTCCGTTTCGCTGATGGATTTCATCAGGCTGGTGGGAATCTCATCCACTTCCACGCCCAGCAACTTGAGACTTTCAACCTGCGATTTGCCCCTTTCGCTCAACGTCTCGTCATACAGAACGAATCGCAATTTCCAATGACTGTTTATCGCTTCTTCCACCAGCCGCACGCCTTCCACCACAAAGGCGTTTGCCTCGCGGCGCTCTTTGGCGCGTCCCATCAATGCGCGGACAAGTTTGAGCTTGGGGTTTTGGGAAGAAGTAATCATGGTGTGTCTGTCTGGCTGGCTTGAACCGCCCTGAGGAAGACATCGGCTGTTTCCCGGTCGAACAATACCAATCTGACGGTTTTCAAAGCGGAGGGATTGCCCTCGAAATACGTTTCGATGGCGGCAAGGATGACCCTGGCTGCCCGCTCTTTGGGGAAGCCGAAGATGCCTGTCGAAATGGCGGGCAGGGCAATGGAAGTGCAGTGGAGTTCATCGGCGACGCGCAGAGAGCCGCTGACCGCTTCGGCTAACTTCCTGTCCTCGTCGCCATCGCCCCAAACCGGACCTACAGCGTGGATCACATATTTCGCAGGCAGGCGCCCGCCCGAGGTCCACGCGGGATGCGAGTGGGGGACAGGTCCATGCTCTCGAATCCAGGCATCCGATTCTTTCTGAATCGTCGCTCCGCCCTTTTCGGAAATTGCCCAAGCGACGCCGCCTCCGTGCTGGAGGTATTGATTTGCGGCGTTGACAATCGCATCCACCCGTTCGGCGGTAATATCGCCGCGAACAATCTGGACGATTTGCCCCGACTGTAAAACGCGTTCCACCAAAACGGTATTCATGACGCAATTCTACAACAAAACATCCGGCGGGAGTGCCTCTCGCCGGATGTTCGCTTTTTTCGTGTTTACTTTTATTTGCTTATTTGGCTTTCGCCACCACTGCGGCAAATGCCTGCGGGTCGCGCACTGCCATATCGGCAAGCATCTTGCGGTTGAGAGCGATGTTTGCCTTCTTGAGCGCCGCCACCAGACGGCTATAGGTGGTGCCGTTCAGGCGCGCCGCAGCGTTGATGCGTGCGATCCACAACTTGCGCAGATCGCGCTTGCGCACGCGGCGGTCGCGGGTGGCATACCACAGGCTTTTGAGCATTGCCTCGTTGGCGCGCTTGAACAGGCGGTTCTTTGCGCCGCGCTGTCCTTTGGTGATCTTCAAGACTTTCTTGTGACGTCGGTGACCCTGAGGTCCGCCTTTTACACGCATTTCGTTTTACCTCCTGCAAACTCGCGGGCGTCGGCGGCGTTTCAGCGCCGTCAGTTGCGTACACCCGAAAGCCGCAACTAAAAAATTGAATACGATGATGGGCGAAGAACTTCGCCTTATTTTTCCATGTTGGGCGCCAGGCGCTTGATGCGCTTGATAATCTTGCGCCCCTGCACTTCGAGCATTTCCGGCAGCAGCGCTTTGGTGCGCTTGGAAGTGTTGCGGCGCAGATGGCTCTTGCCGCCTTTGGTGCGCACAACCTTGCCGGAACCCGTCAGGCGAAACCGCTTGGACGTTGCCTTGTGGGTCTTCAATTTGATTTTGCCAGATTTGGCTTTCCGAGGCATTGAACTTGCTCCTTTCAGACAAGATAAACCGCGGGGCGAACTTTGCTCCCGCGGATTTGGACATCTTTGGGACTTTCTTCAGGATCAGGCTTCCGCTTCGCTTTGAATTTCAGCGCCTGCTTTCTCCGCCGGAACCTGTCCTGTTTTCTCTTTCTTTTTGCCTGCCCCTTTGAGGGGCGCCAGCACCACCAGCATGGTCCTGCCCTCCATTTGGGGAGGCTGTTCCACCGTGCTGACATCCGAAAGCGCTTCGGCAATTTCTTTCAAGTCTTCGAGTGCAATTTCCGGATAATCCATCTCGCGTCCGCGAAATTTGATGGTCACGCGGACTTTGTTGCCTTGCAGCAGCCAGCGGCGGGCGTCGTCCACCTTGAAGCCGCGGTGCGCCTCGTTGGTCTTCGGGCGCAGGCGGATTTCCTTGACCTCAATCTTGGTCTGTGCCTTGCGCGCCTCACGTTCCTTTTTGGCGCGCTCGAAAATAAACTTGCCGTAATCCACCACACGGCAAACCGGCGGATTGGCAGTGGGCGAAACCTCCACCAAATCCATCCCTGCCTCGCGGGCAATTTGTAACGCCTGCTTGATGGGAACGACGCCAATGTTGCTGCCATCCGCCCCAATCAAACGGACTTCCGAAACCCGGATGCCCTCATTGACTCGAAATTCTGAAGCGCTGATACGACTCTCCTTTTTTCAAAACAGTTGACCAGCACTCGGCTGGTTTTTGGCGGGCTGATGATACCATGAAGGCGCGGGAATCGTCAACGGAAATTTGATCTATGCGATAGAAGCGCCTTAACCAGAAGTGAAGCCGACCTTGTCGGCTAGTCCACGTAGTATCAGGCTTCGGAAGTCGGCGAGACTTCCGAAGTTTTTGTTTCCCACCCAACCTTTCGAGCCGGAAATGGATATATAGGGTATAAGGACAACGTGGACGAACGACAAGCCATTCAACGCCTCAAAAACGGTGACATCAGCGGGTTGGAATTTCTGGTTGTCCGCTATCAGGTGAAAGCGGTGCGCACTGCCTGGCTGATCACACGCGACCTCGGGCTGGCTGAGGATGTGGTGCAGGATTGTTTCATCCATGCCTTTCGCGCCGTGCGCGGCTTTGACGAGACGCGCCCTTTCGAGCCGTGGTTCATGCGCAGCGTGGTCAATGCTTCGGTGAAGATGATGCAGAGGTCGGCGAAGCAGGTGGAGGTCGAGGATGAAGCGGATGAAGTCATCTTGGCGGAATTGGCAAGGAGGGTGGAGTCGGTTGAGGCGCAGATGGAGTCCATTGAAGTCCAAAACCAAATCTGGGATGCGCTATGGAGGTTGTCGCCACGACAAAGAGCGGTCGTTGTCCAAAAATATTTTTTAGAGATGAGTGAGAAGGAAATGGCGGAGGAGTCGGGCGCGGCGGTCGGTACGATCAAGTGGCTGTTGAACGCGGCGCGGGAACGCTTGCGGCGTCTGCTTGCGGAAAGGAGCGAAGGATGAACGAGAAACGCATGAAAGACGCGCTGGAAGCCATCGCCCGCCGCGGCGTGCCTGAGGATGTGAATTTGATGCCCAACATTGCGGCTGGACTTGAAAGGAGAACGCTTATGACAACCCTGCGCACAAGACCTGTGTTGATGCTTGTGTTGGTTCTTCTGACTCTCGCGCTGTTGAGCGGCGCAGCCTATGCCATCGGGCGGATGAGTGGTTATATCCCCGGTATCGGCATGGTGGATCAAAGCGTGCAATTGCGCGTTTTGGCTGAACCGGTAACGGTCACGCGCGAGGGGATTACATTGACCGTAGAACAGGCGGTGCTTAGCGCGGACAAAACGGTGTTGATCTATAAAGTGGAGGGGATTCCGGTGGATGCGTATGCAAGCGAAGGCGAGGGGGAGGGAGGCGAGCCGAATTCCGTCTCGGTCTCCTCGAGTACTGTTATCCAGGAAGGGACGCCGGATGTCGAATATTCGAGCAGCGTCTCAACGCAATGCGTTGCCGATGAACACCTGATTCTGCCTGATGGCTCAATTGTTCGTGTGAGTGGCGGTGGAATGTATGGCTGGCTTACCGGATTCGAAAGCCACTACGAATATGATCCTATTCCGTCAGAAGTGAATCAAGCCGTTTTTGTCGTCGCGTGTATTGACGGCACGACACCGGGCAAATTGCCTGAGAACTGGGAAATCCCTCTGCGCTTTGTACCTGCCCCGCCGGATATGACCATCTTCCCCGTCATTGAGGCGACCACAACCGGCGAATCGCAAAGCGCGCTGACCATCGAGAAGGTCATCGAAACCAATGACGGCTATATCCTGATGGGAAAATTTCGTTTGATTGGGTATCCGTCGAACGTGGATCCGAATGATGTTCAGACCAATTGGGTAAAGATCACTGATGGAGAAGGGAGGATTGTTGACGTCCTCCCGTTCACGGAGGGTGTGCAATCCGGAATCAAGACGCCGGGCGAGTTTACATGGGCGTATGAGATTAAGGGAAAACAGCATACATGGCCCCTGACCATTACGATGGATGCTGTGTATGTAAATCTTCTAGACACTACAGCAGAGTTTGAGTTTGATGCGGGGAACAATCCTCAAGTGGGTCAAACCTGGACGCTCGATCCAAATGTGGAAATTGCCGGATATGAAATTCGGGAGGTTTCCATCAAGCGAACTGGCAGGGGGTACGAATTTCAATTCAAGGTTGATCCCAATATTTTGCTGTTCATGCCGGAGATCAAGGGATTTCCGTCCAGCAGCGGGACCGGCGGGAATGATGGGTTTGGGGCGGGCAGGATATATTATCAACTCGAATATAGGAATCCGCCTTCGGGTAAATTGACGGTCAGACTCAGTGATGTGTCAGTGGTGATTTACGGTCCCTGGGAAATACAATGGAGTCCCGAGGACACGCCTCTCAAGCCGTGAAAGGGTTGCCCGGTAAAAAAGCGCTATTTGACCGGCGTTTGCCATTCGTCATATTGATCAACCTGCACAACGTCCAGAAACGAGAAAAGGAAATCCTTGATTGCTTGAAAGAAACAAACCGTTTGTTATCTGAAGTTGTAAACGACAAAAAGTCGTGAAGTAAAACAGGCGGAGAGCCTTCCAGCCCTCCGCCTGTTCTCTACTCTCTGCTCTCTGCTTTTTCCCTACAACTCCTTCGCCCGCCTCGCAATCTTATCCTTTGCCCGCGCCACAAACTCCGCCAGCGGAATGTTATTCTGCTGACTGCCGTCGCGCACGCGCAGCGAGATTTGCCCCGCTTCCATCTCGTTTTTGCCGACCACGATCATGTAGGGCACTTTCATCATCTGCGCGTCGCGGATTTTGGCGTTCATGCGCTGGGATGAGAGGTCCGCGCTGGCGCGGATGCCTTGCTCGCGCAGCTGCTTTGCGATGTTTTCGGCGTACTCGTTCTGCCCGTCTGTGATGGGGATGACGCGCACCTGTTCCGGCGAGAGCCAGACCGGGAACGCGCCCGCATAATGCTCGATCAGAAAGCCGATCATACGTTCATGCGTGGAGAGCGGCGCGCGGTGGATGCACAGCGGCACCTCCTCCTGTCCATCCTTGTTGATGTACTTCAGGTCGAAACGGGCTGGGACGGCAAAGTCCACCTGATTCGTCGCCAGCGAGAACTCGCGTCCGATGGCGGACCAGATTTGCACGTCAATTTTGGGACCGTAGAAAGCGGCTTCGTCCTCCGCTTCCACAAACGGGACGCCGCCGTTCGTCATGGCGCGGCGCACCATCTCTTCCGTCTTCAGCCACAGACGTTCATTGTCCACATACTTCTTGCCCAGTCCCGCCTTCGAATGCAGCGACAGGCGCATGACGAACTTCTCGATTCCGAACAGGTCAAAGTATTTGCGATACAAATCCACCACGCCCAGGAACTCCTGCTCGAACAACTCCTCCGAGACGTAGATGTGCGAGTCGTTCATCTGCATCGAGCGCACGCGCATCAAGCCGAAGAGTTCGCCCGACTTCTCGTAGCGGTAGCACGTCCCGTATTCGGCGAGGCGCAGGGGCAGGTCGCGGTAGGAGCGCTGCTTCGAGCCGAAAATCTTGTGGTGGAACGGACAGTTCATCGGCTTGACGTAATACTTCACGCCCTCCAGTTCCATCGGCGGATACATGCTCTCGGCATAGTAGGGGAGATGTCCCGAACGCAGGAAGAGGTCCTCCTTCGTCAGATGCGGCGTGCGGACGCGCACATAGCCCGCCTTTTCTTCCATCTCTTTGGCAAGCTTTTCCAACTCTTCGATCATCACGCCGCCGTTGGGCAGCCAGAGCGGCAGCCCAGGACCGACCTCCTCATCGAAGATGAAGATTTCCAGTTCCCTGCCCAGTTTGCGGTGATCGCGCTTCTTCGCTTCCTCCAACTGGTGGAGATACTCCTCCAGTTGTTTTTTGTTCTCCCATGCCGTGCCGTAGATGCGCTGCAACTGCTTGTTGTTCTCGTCGCCGCGCCAGTACGCGCCCGCAACGGACATCAATTTGAACGCATCGGGCTTGATCTCGCGCGTATTCTCCACATGCGGACCGCGGCACAGGTCAATGAACGTGTCGTGCTGGTAGATGGAGATTTCCGGCTTTTCCTTGAGCGGGTTGCCATACTCATCGAACCCGCCCTGTTCGAGACCGTCAATCAATTCCAACTTATAGGGCTGGTCTTTGAAAATCTGACGCGCCTCATCCGCCGACACAACCTTCTTTATGAAGTCGTGTTTGCCTTGCACAATCTGACGCATCCGCTTTTCGATGGCTTCCAAGTCTTCGGGAGTCAGGTTGCGCGGCAGGTCGAAGTCGTAGTAGAAGCCGTTTTCCACCGGCGGACCGATGGTGTACTTCGCCTCGGGGAACATTTCCAACACCGCCTGCGCCATGACGTGCGCCGCCGAGTGACGGATTCGATAAAGATGAGACTCTTCGTATTTTTCCTGAACTTGTTGTGCCATTCTCGTTTCCTTTCGACCCCCACCCTGCCTCCCCCAAATCTGAGGGATTTGGGGGAGGTGTCCTGCTTTGGCAGGACGGAGGGGGGGTAATAAAAATTCTCGCCCACACACGGGGCGAGAATTCAATTCACGCGGTTCCACCCGATTTGTGGGGCAGGATGAATCCCGCCGCACATCTCTTCAGCCTCTAACGGAGCCACCCGTTTCACTTACTGACTGACCACTGTTCACCGAACATTGATCACTCTTCTGCTCAACGCTCGCGGGTGGTTTTCAGTGACTGTATCTGCAAGAGGCTCTCAATCTGCGGCTTCTTGTCCCTGTCAGACCGTCGTCACCTACTCGTCCCGGTCATTGCGTTTTGGATTTTCGATTGGCGGCATTATACCCACATCCCCTCAAAAACACAACCTTCACCTTTTCGTTTTCCTATTCCGGCTCTCCAAACACAATCTTATCGCCTTCCATCGAAGTGATACATGCCAGCGCATGGATCGGCACCCCCAGCGGCTTGAGCGCCTCGCGCCCGCCCTCGAACACCTTCTCGATCAACGCCCCGATGCCGACAATTTTCGACCCTGAAGCCTCCGCCAGGCGCGCCAGTCCAAGAATCGTCTGACCGCTGGCGAGGAAGTCGTCAATAATCAACACCTTCTCGCCGTTTGCTAAATACTCCGGTGAGACGATCAACTCCACCATGCGTCCCTTCGTGTGCGAGGGGGCAAGGGTCAGATACACTTGATCGGGCATCGTAATTGGCTTGTGCTTGCGGGCATACACCACCGGCAGACCGAGATGAATCGCCGTTGTCAGCGCAGGGGCAATGCCGGAGATTTCAGCAGTCAGCACCTTCGTCGCGCCGACCGAAGCGAACAGACGCGCAAACTCGCGCCCGCAGGCATCCATCAACAGCGGATCCACCTGATGATTGACGAAACTATCCACCTTCAAAATCCCCCCGCCCAGCGACTTCCCTTCACGCAGAATCCGTTCCTCCAACTCTTTCATAGCCGCCTCCATGACCAGACAATTTTATTGACATTTTACAACGCGCGCCGCTGGATTGCAAACTCACATTTGCCTTATCTTCCCTGTGTTAGAATCTTCTCCTGTGACTCTCATTCTCGCCTCCAACTCGCCGCGCCGGCGTCAACTGCTCTCCCTTGCCGGCTGGGAGTTCACTGTTTCCATTGCCGATGTGGACGAGACACCCCTCGAGAACGAAACGCCCGCCGATTACGTTTTAAGGCTGGCAGAGACCAAAGCGCGCGTCATCGCCGAACGTACCGAAGGCGAACATCTCATCCTCGCGGCAGATACCACCGTCGTGGACGGACTCGACATCCTCGGTAAACCCGCCGATGAAGCCGAAGCCGTCGCCATGCTCACGCGTCTGCGCGGACGCACCCATCAAGTTTTCACTGCCATTGCTCTGCTTCGAAAGAGCGACAGCCGCCTCCTCACCGACCTCTGTATCACCGACGTGCCCATGCGCGATTACACCGACGAAGAAATCCGCGCTTACGCCGCCAGCGGCGACCCGCTCGATAAAGCCGGCGCCTACGCCATCCAGCACGCCGGCTTTCGCCCCGTCGCCCGCATGGACGGCTGTTATGCCGGCGTCATGGGATTGCCCCTTTGCCACGTCGTCCGGCTGATGCGCCGCATGAACATCCCCCCTGCAGCGGATGTTCCATCGAACTGTCAGAAATTCCTGGAGTACACCTGCCCAGTATTCAAGTCCATCCTTTCATAAACATGTTTGGCGTTCTCTTACGCCGCAATGATAGAACCGAACAACCGAAAGGCAAAAAATGAAGTTTTTCCGCTGGATACACCTTATCGTCATCATGACCTTCCTGAGCGCATGCGGCTCAGGCGGAAGCGGATTGATTCCTGTCGGCGCCACCGATACCCCTCTCCCGCCTCCTGCCGTGACCATCGCCTCTGCCCCCGACCCCAGCCTGACCCTCACCGCTTACCTTGACGCCTACAAAGCGGACGACTACAACACCATGTACTCGCTCGTCAGCAAGGTGACACAGGATACCCTCCCGCTCGAAGAATTTGCCAAACGCAACCGCGATGCGCTCAACGAAATGAGCGCCACCTCCTTCGACTACGAAGTGCTTTCCTCACTGGTGAACCCGTACTCCGCAGAAGTCGCCTACAAAGTGACCTACCACACTGCCCTGGTCGGTGAGATTCAGCGTGACATCGTCGCGCGGCTCACGCTCGAAAACGGCGCATGGAAACTGCAATGGGACGACTCGCTCATCCTGCCCGAACTGGCGGGCGGCAACGTCCTGCGCATGGACTACAGCGTCCCCTCGCGCGGCAACATCTACGACCGCGACGGCGATGTCATCGTTGCCCAAAGCGACGCCTACGCCTTCAGCATCGTTCCCGGCAACGTCACCGACGAAAGCCTCCCCACCCTGCTCGCTGAAGTCTGGCGGTTGTGCGGCAACAGCATGGAAGCGCTGGCGCAGCAGATTGCCAACACCCCCGCTTTCTTCGCCATCCCCTTGTGCGAAGCCTCGGCGCAGGAATCTGAACGCATCCGCAGCATTGCTCCGGCTGGCTTGCAGTGGGTGCAGTACAACGCGCGCTTCTACTTCGACCAGGGAGCCAGTTCGAACATCGTCGGATATACCCAATTTATTTCTCCCGACGAACTGGAAAAATATCGCCGCCTTGGCTACCGCGGCGACGAGCGCGTGGGTGCAGCCGGCATCGAGCAATGGGCGGAAGATTACCTCGCCGGTCAGCATGGCGGCACGTTATATATCGTGAACCCCTCCACAGGTCAGATTGTGACGCGGGTGGGCGAGAGCGCCCCCAAACCGGCCGACTCGGTTTATCTCACCATTGACGACAACCTCCAGTATTACGCCCAGCAAGCCATCAAAGGCTTTACCGGCGCCGCTGTGGTGATGGAAGTCAAAACCGGGCGTATTTTGGCGATGGCGTCTTCGCCCGGCTTCGATTCAAACGTTTTTGAACCGAACAACCCCAACAGTCAGGCGCAAATTGCCGAATTGTTCCAGCGCCTCGACCGTCCGCTCCTCAACCGCGCCGCCCAAGGACAGTACCCGCTCGGCTCGGTGTTCAAAATCATTACCATGGCGGCAGGCATGGAAAGCGGACTCTTCATTCCCGAAAGCACCTACGATTGCCAATACACTTGGACGCGCCTGCCCGACCAGATTCGCTACGACTGGACCTACCAGCACTGCCAGGACCGCCTCGCTGCCGGGCAGGAATGTAATACCAGCGACAGCATGCCGTCCGGTCAACTCACCCTCGCTGAAGGGTTGATGCGCTCCTGCAACCCGTTCTTCTGGGAAATCGGTTATACCCTCTACCAAAACAACCGCCCCAACGACATCGCCAACATGGCGCGCGCCTTCGGTCTCGGTCAGCCGACCGGCATCCAGCAAATCCCCGAAGCGGCTGGGCAGATCAATGACCCGCCCACCGCCATTGACGTGGTCAACCAAGCGATTGGGCAGGGCGACGTGCTGGTCACGCCGCTGCAGGTGGTGGACTTCATCGCCGCCATCGCCAACGGCGGCACGCTCTACCGTCCGCAATTGGTGGAGCGCATCGAGCCGGTGGACAGCAGCGCCGCCGTGCAGGTCTTCAAGCCGGAAGCGCGCGGCACACTGCCGCTCCAGCCCTTCCGTTTGGAGTTCATCAAGAACGCCATGATCGAAGTGGTCAAAAATCCGCACGGCACGGCAAACTTCCGCTTGCGAGGGTTGTCGATTCCAGTGGCGGGCAAAACCGGCACCGCCGAATCGGGAAGCGGCGACCCCCATGCCTGGTTTGCCGGCTTCACCATGGCGGAAGAAAACACCGGCTTGCCCGATATCGCCATCGTCGTCATCCTCGAAAACGCCGGCGAAGGTTCCGACTATGCCGCGCCGGTCTTCAAGCGCATTGTCGAGACCTACTATTATGGCACGCCGCGCACCTTCTATTGGTTCGAGTCCAACTTTGGCGTAACCAAAACTCCCACGCCCTTGGGCGGCATCCCCACCGAAACACCAAAACCGTAAAACCAGCGGACTTCGCAGACTTCGGAAGTCTCAAAGATTTCCGAAGTCTGCAGTCTGTGAATGGAGAGTGATTTGCCGAACGCATCCACACTGCACGGTCTTATCCTCAAAGCCCAGTCCGGTTTCTTTACTGTGGAAACCGGGCAGGGCTTATTTGTCTGCCGTCTGCGCGGCAAACTCAAACAGGGACGCCCCACCGGCGACATCGCCGCCGTCGGCGACCGCGTGCAAATCACCGTCCTGCCTGATGGCAGCGGCGTGATCGAAAAGGTCGAGGAGCGGCAGCGGGCAATCGTCCGGCTCGACCCGCGCCCGCAGGGCGAATATCAGCAGGTGTTGCTTGCCAACCCCGATCAGGCGGTCTTCGTCTTTGCGTGCGCACATCCCGCCCCGCGCCTGCGCATGCTCGACCGCTTCCTCGTCATCGCAGAAAAGCAGCGCGTGCCGGCGCTCATCGTCGCCAACAAAACCGACCTGGTCAAAGACCCGCAGGAAATTTTTGGCTTGTATGAAGCCATCGGCTACCGCGTCCTCTACACCTCCACCCAAACCGGCAGCGGAATCGACGAACTGCACGAAGCGCTGAAAGGCAAAATCTCCGCTCTTGCCGGACCCAGCGGCGCGGGCAAATCCTCTCTGCTCAACGCCATTCAACCGGGGCTGGGGCTGGCGGTCAGGGAAATCAGCGCGGCGATGGACAAGGGCAAACACACCACCGTTGCGCGCCAACTGTTCCCGCTCGAAGGCGGCGGCTACGTCGCCGATACGCCCGGCTGGAAATCGCTGGCGTTGTGGGATACCCAGCCCGAAGAACTGGACGCCTATTTCCCCGAACTTCGTCATCTGGTGGCGCACTGTCAATTCAGCGACTGCACCCACATCCACGAGCCGGGTTGCGCCGTGCGCCGTGCGCTTGAAGAAGGTACAATTCACCCTCAGCGATACGATTCCTACTTGCGATTGCGCGCAGGCGAAGAAGAATGAACACCAACTGGAATTTGACCGGTCACACCTGGGCAGTGGACATGCTCAAAAAGCACGTCATCCACGGGACGACGCGCCATGCGTATCTTTTCTCTGGACCTCCGGGACTGGGACGCCGCACACTGGCTTTGCGCTTCGCCCAAGCCTTGAACTGCCCGACCCCATCCGCCCCCGGCATTCCCTGCGGCTCCTGCCGCGAGTGCCGTCAAATCGAAGCCATGCAGCACGCCGACCTGACGGTCGTCCAGGCGGATGCGGAGGGCGGTATTCTCAAGGTGGATCAAATCCGCGAATCGCGCAAATTGCTCTCCCTCAAGCCGTATCAATCGAAATACCGCATTGCGTTGTTCCTGCGCTTTCACGAAGCGAACGACAACGCCGCCAACGCCCTGCTGAAAACGCTCGAAGAAGCCCCCTCCTACGCCGTCCTCATCATCACCGCCGACACCCCGGAGCAGCTCCTGCCGACCATTGTCTCACGCTGCGAAATCCTGCGGCTGAGACCGCTGGCTGTGGAAGAAGTGCAAAGAGACTTGGAAAGCAGGGGCGTGGAAAGCGGGCGCGCAAAATTGATTGCCCACATCTCCGGCGGGCGTCCCGGCTACGCTCGCCGGCTGGCGCAGGAGGACGCCCTGCTCGGTCAACGCGAAGAACGGCTGAACGATTTGCTTTCCCTGCTCCCCGCCTCGCGCGTGGAAAAATTCAAGTATGCCGAACAATTGGCGAAAGACAAAGACGCCATGCGTCAGACGATTTTATTCTGGCTCTCCTACTGGCGCGATGTGATGTTGAGAACTGCAAAAGCCGAAACTCCGCTCGTCAACGTGGACCGCAACCTGGAAATCGAAGGTCTTGCTGAACAATTCGATTTGCCCACAGCGCGCAGTACGGTTGTGAATCTCGAAACCGCGCTCGAACGGCTGGAGAAGAACGTCAACCCGCGCCTGCTGGCAGAAGTGTTGCTGCTGGATCTGCCGAAAGTGTAGTGGAAAGTGTAGTAACGACTTCAGTCGTTACGATGAGGACAACAACATGTGCCGAAGCATCAAAACCTTACGCAATACTGAAATCCCCGCCACGGATGAGGAAATCCGCGCCGCGGCGCTGCAATACGTTCGAAAAGTGAGCGGCTACCGCAAGCCTTCGAAGGTCAATGCGGAGGCGTTCGAGAGGGCGGTGGAGGAAGTGACAGAAGCGACGAGGAGAATGCTCGGCGGGTTAAAGCCGGCAAAATAAAAAGCGGACGGGTTGCGCCGTCCGCTTTTTTTTTCACTCTATCGCCTCCTTCAACTTTCGCGCTAGTTTCCCGAAATGGGCGGTGTAACGCATCTCATCCCTGCGCGGACGAGGCAGGTCCACGTTCAGGTCCATCTTGATTGTGCCGGGGCGTTGGGTCAACACAAGCACGCGGTCTGCCAGGAACAATGACTCACTAATCGAATGCGTCACCATGAGAACGGTCTTTTGGCGCGCCTGCCAGATGCGCGAGAGTTCCGTCCACATGCGTTCGCGGGTGAGCGCATCCAGCGAGCCGAAAGGCTCATCGAGCAGGAGCAGGTCGGGGTCATGGATGAGGGCGCGGGCGATTGCCACGCGCTGCGCCATCCCGCCGGAGAGGTCGCGCGGAAGCGAGTTCTCGAATCCCTGCAATCCCACCAATTCAATCATCTCGCGCGCCTTTTTGTGCGCGTCATGATCGCCGTCGCCGCGAATTTCCAGCGGCAGCATGATGTTTTGGAGCACGGTGCGCCAGGGCATCAGGTTTGCTTGTTGAAAGACCATGCCGATGCGCGGCTGCTGTTTGCGCGCAAACGTGACTTGCCCGCTGGTAGGCTGTAACAAACCTGCCACAATCCGCAGCAAGGTCGTCTTCCCCGAACCTGAAGGACCCAGCACACAAATAAACTCGCGCGGATGCACATCGAACGAGACATCCCGCAGCGCGCGCAAGCCGCCGTTCTCGTCAGGGAAGACGGTGGTCAGATTACGGATGGTGAGGATGGGGGGGGGCATTTAATCTTCGATTTTTGAGGGGAAAGTATACAGGTACACAAGTATACAGGTACACAAGTACACAGACAAACATGATACCTGTCTACCTGTGTACCTGTCTACCTCACGGTATAAACTCATTCGTAAACGCCTTGCTCAAATCGAGCGGTTGGGTGAGCAAGCCCATATCGAGCAAAACGTTTTGCATGTTCTCCCAGGCTTGCGGGTCGGAATAGCCAAGCCGCTCTGTCTTCCACTGCTCGATGGACGTGGCAAGCACCTGCTTTTGAACTTCGGCATCGAGGTCGGCAAAGTTGGGAATGTACGCCGCGCTCAAGGTGAACGCTTCATCGGGATGGTCGAGCGTGTATTGCAGTCCCTTCAGGAACGCGCCGACGAACGCCCGCACCATTTCGGGATTTTCCGCAATCATCTTTTCGCTGGTGAGCAGACCGTTCGAGGCAAGTTGAGCGTAATCCGCTACGCGGATTTCGGTCACGGCGATGCCGCGCGCGCGCAGTTGAATCGGCTCATTGGCGGAATACCCGACGATGATGTCCTGCTGTCCGGCGGCGATTGCTTCCACCTGGTTGAAACCGATGGCGTCCAGCGTCACGTCTGCTTCGGTCAGTTTGCCGGCGTTCAACAGCGCCCGCAAGCCGATGTAGTTCGCGCCGAACAAGCCCGGCAGACCAATCTTCTTACCCTTCAAATCCTGCGGCACAAGCACGTTCGCTTCGCTCTTCGCCACCACCGAGACGGGATACTGCTGATACCACGCTGTCACATACGTCACGGGCAGTCCCTGCGCGCGCGCCAGCAAAACCTGCTCGCCTGAGACCACTGCAAACGGCAGTTCACCCGCCGCTACCAATTCCACGCCTTTGGTTTCAAAGGAATAATCGAACTCGATTTCGAACCCCGCCTCTTTGAAATAGCCTTTTTCGATGGCGGCATAAAAAGGGGCATATTGGATGTTGGGGATATACCCCATCGGCAGGCGGATCTTCGTCAACGCGCCCGCTTCATTCTGGACCTCGGACCTGCCACAGCCCGACAAAACGATTGCCAGCCCGAGCATGAGTAAAACAATTTTGCGATACATGGATACTCCTTTAGATTAGATTTTCGTCATTGCTTCGCAATCACGTTATGTTTTGTCTTGCCACTTCAAAAGTCTGACCTCCAGCGCTCTGACAAACCCATAGAGCGCCAACGCCAGCGCAATCAGCGTGAAGACCGCCACGAAGACCATCGGCGTGTCGTACTGAAAGTCACCCACTTGCAGCAAAAAGCCGAGCCCCTCCTCTGCATCCACCAATTCGCCGACGATGGCGCCGATGACCGAGAGCGTCGCGCCGATGCGCAAGCCGCCGAGGAACACGGGCAGGGAGGCTGGCACCTCCACCTTCCAAAGGATTTGCGCCCGGCTGGCGTGGAGCGAGCGCATCAGGTCGTAGAGCGCCGCCGGCACCGCCCTCACCCCTACGACGGTATTTACCAGAACGGGGAAGAACACAATCAGCGCGCAGATGACCACCTTCGACAGGATGCCGTCTCCCAGCCAGATGACCAGCAGCGGCGCAATGGCGATGACGGGAATCGCCTGGCTTGCCACCAAATACGGCGACAAGACCTTCTCCAGCGCACGCGACTTGGCGAGAAGGTAACCAAGCACAGTGGCAAACGTCACGCCTGCCAGCAGCCCGAGCAGAATTTCAGTCAGCGTGATCCAGGTGTGGTATTGCAGGCTGCCGTCGCTTATGGCTTTGAGGAAACGCGCCCACACGCTGAGCGGCGAGGGCAGGATGAAATTGGGAATGCCGCTGTAACGCGTGAACACATGCCAGCCGAAGAGAAAGGCGAGCGTGGAGAGAAAGACGGGTAAGAAGCGTTTGGTCATATCCTTTTGGTTTCCTCTCCCAAAGGGAGAGGGGGGGAGGCAAAACAAAAAGCGCCTCGAAGGTTCGGGGCGCAGAATCAGGACTCAGCGAGATCTGAAGCGAATGAAAGTCCCGAAAACATGGCGCGTTTTCGGGACAGTCAAATCAGACTCGTATAGAGCGTACCTGACCTTCTTCTATCCAGACTGTTACTGTCGGCTCCGGAGTTCCACCGGATCATGCTTCGTAGTAACGATTTAGTCATTCCTACGTTGCTCGTGGGCTGTACCACCGATCGGGAATTGCACCCTGCCCCGAAGGTTTGTATTCAGTTGTGACGCAGACGCTGACGCAGAACGTCAACGGCGCGGTGATGCGATTATAACGCAAGAATCCTTCATTGCAACTGCGCCTTGATTTTTTCCGCCGTCGCTTTGTAGGCGGCGAGTTTATCGCGCTCCTTTTGGACGACGGGGGCGGGCGCCTTGTTGGCAAAGTCGCTGGCGAGGAGTTTTTCAAGGCGGGCAATGTGCGCTTCGGTCTCCTGGAGTTCCTTTTCCAGCCGCGCTCTTTCTTCCGCCAGATCCACCATGCCTGCCAAGGGGAGGTAAATTTCCACCGTGCCGACAACGAGAATGGCGGAATCGGCGGGCTTTTCCTGGAGCGATTGGTAAATGGTCGTTTGTGATGGGTCGAGTCCGGCAAGCGCGGCGATGACGGCTTTCTGGCTTTCAAGCAAATCGAGTTGATTGCCTGCTGTAATAACGGCGGCAATCTTCTTGGCGGGCGTCACGTTCTTTTCTGCGCGCAGGTTGCGGATGGAGCGCACGATCTCCTGAATCAATTCGAAGTCGGCGCTCTTCGCTTCCTCCCAGCCTTCCGGCGGACGCGGCTGGGGCCATTTTGCTGTGATTAAGGCGGTGGGCCAATCGGAGGCAAGAGAGGAGATCGGAGATGCGAGGATGGATTGGCGGAGGTGTCCCCAAATCTCTTCGGTCACGAAGGGAGTGAAGGGATGAAGCAGGCGCAGACAAATATCCAGCACGCGCGCCAGCGTTTCCACGGTCTGGGCTTTGGTCGCTTCGTTCTTCAACTGTTCTTTCGCAATTTCCACGTACCAATCGGCAAAGTCGGACCAGAGGAAATCGTAAATTTGCTGCCCTGCCTGCCCGTATTGGAAGTTCTGGAACTGCCGCTCCACATCGCGGATAAGCTGCTGCAGTTTTGCCCAGATCCACGAGTCGGCGAGGGTGTAATCAGCCATCGCCCCTTGCCCCTCTCCCTCAGGGAAAGGGGTTGGGATGAGGGAATTGATGGCGTTGATTACAAACCTGCCCGCGTTCCACAACTTGTTGGCAAAGTTGCGGTTGGCTTCCACCTTTTTCACCGAGAGGTTCATGTCGTTGCCGGGCGTGGAGCCAACCAACAGCGTGAAGCGCAGCGCATCCGTGCCGAATTCGTCCATCACGGTGAGCGGGTCAATCACGTTGCCTTTGGTCTTCGACATTTTCTGCCCGTGTTCGTCGCGCACCAGTCCGTGCAGATACACGGTGTGGAAGGGAATTTGACCGGTGAATTCCAGCCCGCTCATGATCATGCGCGCCACCCAGAAAAACAGAATATCGTAGCCCGTCTCCATGTAGGAGGTGGGATAGAAGTATTTGTAATCGGGCGTCTCTTCGGGCCAGCCCAGCGTGGAGAAGGGCCACAAACCGGAAGAGAACCAGGTATCCAGCACGTCCTCATCCTGATGGATGTCCTTCGAGCCGCAGGCGGCGCATTGGGTTGGGTCTTCGCGCGCCACGGTCATGTGACCTTCGGGGCAGTACCACACGGGAATGCGGTGTCCCCACCACAACTGACGGCTGATGCACCAATCCTTGATGTTTTCCATCCAGTTGAAATAGACCTTCTCGAAGCGCTCCGGCACGATGCGGATGCGCCCGTCCTTCACGGCTTCGATGGCGGCTTTGGCAAGCGGCTCGATTTTGACGAACCACTGCGTGGAAATCATCGGCTCGACGATTTCGCCGCCGCGCTGGGAACGCGGGATGGTGGTACGGTATGGTTCCTCTTTGATGACGAGACCGGCGGCTTTCATATCTGCCCACAGATTCTTCCGCGCCTCGAAGCGGTCCTGACCTTGATACTTGCCCCCGTTTTCGTTGACCTTTGCCTCCGCATCCAGCACGGAGATGACGGGCAGGTTGTGACGCTGGGCGATGGCGTAGTCGTTCGGGTCGTGACCGGGGGTGATTTTGAGCGCGCCAGTGCCGAACTCCATGCTGACGTATTCATCTGCAATGACCGGTATCTCGCGTCCGAGAATTGGCACAATGGCGGTGCGCCCGATGTATTTTTTGTAACGCTCGTCTTGCGGGTGGACTGCCACCGCCGTATCGCCGAGGATGGTCTCCGGGCGGATGGTGGCGACGGGGATGAACTCCCCCTCACCCCCCTCCCCTCTCCCACTGGGAGAGGGGTGCAGGGGTGAGGGCTTAATCATGTATTTGAAATAATACAGCGTCGCTTCCTCCTCTTCGTACTCCACCTCGAGGTCGGAAACGGCGGTCTTGAGCCCCGGCGACCAGTTGATGAGGCGCGGACCGCGGTAGATCAAGCCCTTTTCGTACAGGCGGACGAAAGCCTCCCGCACAGCGCGGCTCAGTCCCTCGTCGAGGGTGAAGCGTTCGCGCGTCCAGTCGCAGGAGGCGCCCAGCCGGCGGATTTGGTTTGTGATGATGCCGCCGTACTTGTGCTTCCATTCCCAGGTGCGTTTGAGAAATTCCTCGCGGCCCAGTTCTTCGCGCGTCACCTCTTCGTTTTTGAGCAGGTCGCGTTCCACCATCAGTTGTGTGGCGATGCCGGCGTGATCGGTGCCGGGCACCCATAGCGTGGGGATGCCCTTCATGCGGTGATAGCGGATCATCAGGTCTTCAACGCTGACGAACATGGCATGACCGAGATGCAGTTCACCGGTCACGTTGGGCGGCGGGATGGTGATGACAAACGGCTTGACGGACGGGTCGAAGCCCGGCTTGTTGGGGTCGTTCCACGGCTGAAAGTAGCCGCCCGCCTCCCACATCGCGTAGATACGCGCCTCGGTGGATTTGAAGTCGTAGGCTTTAGGAAGTTCGTGTTTGGTCATTCTTGCTCCTTGGAGAAGGTAATAGGTACACAGGTACGCACGTAAACAGGTACACACGTACACAGGTACACACGTAAACAAGTACACAGTTTGGGGCATGTCATGTTGACGTGTGTACGTGTCTACCTGTGTACTTAAACAAAACACGCCTCGTCCAACATGAGGACGACAGGCGTGCCGCGGTACCACCTCAATTCGTTGGGGTTAGTCTTGGAGTCTATAGTCTTATAGTCTCATAGTCGCCAGTCTCATAGTCTCAACCATCAGATTCTCAGACTATTAGACTATTAGACTCTCAGACTCTCAGACTATTGACTCGTGCCTACCCAACGCACTCTGTGGCTGACGTGTTCATCAGCCCATGCTGTAACGGGCAACCCCGTGCCGTTCTACTGATCACTGATCCCTGATTACTGGATCACTGACGTTCTTCGGCAGTTTCACTCAGACGACTTCGGCGCTGTTTTCCTGCGGAGACTTCCACCGTTTGGTCTCGATACCTTTGTACTCGACCAGCGTCTCCTTCTCTATCAGGTAACCACGCGCGTACTCCTTCTGAATGGTGCAGATTATACAATACTGCCCATCTGGTACGCAAGGGGGATGCGGCGATAAAGCGGTCTGATTGCCTTTTAGCTTGATTGGTTGTACAATACACCCGACCCTAAACCAACTCATTCGGAGGAATAAGCCATGGAAACTACCAGCGACGACAAACTTTGGGCGGCGTTGAGTTACGTCTTTGCCCCGCTCATCGGTATCATTGTTTTGCTCATGGAGGAGAAAAAAGCCCGGCCGTTCATCAAGTTTCATGCGGTGCAGTCCATTGCGGCAAGCGTTGTCTTTTGGATCATTGCCACCGTTTGGACCACAGTGACTATCGGCTTTGGCGGCTTGTGCGTGCCGCTGTTGTGGCTGGTTTTCCTCTATTGGGCATACAAGGCGTATCAGGGAGAGATGGTCGAAATTCCCATGTTAACCAATTTCATCAAAGGTCAGGGCTGGGCATAGGTAAACCCTGAAACGATGAAGGCTCACGCAAGCCGTGAGCCTTTTTTGTTTTCGGTTGAACACAGGTTATTCTATAAACGGTGCAGGGCTTTTGGGAGGCTGTTTCACGCCATCCACCGGCAATAAGAAGGTGAAGGTACTGCCTTTGCCCTCCTCGCTTTCCGCCCAGATGCGCCCGCCATGCAGTTCAATCATGGATTTGGCGACGGCGAGACCCAACCCCATGCCGCCATGTTTGCGCGTCAGGTGAGATTCCACCTGGAAGAAGCGGTCGAAGATTTTCGGCAAATCCCGCGCCGGGATGCCGATGCCGTTATCGCTGACAGTAACCTTCACATAGCCGCTGTCTTCTTCGATATTGAGCCGCACTGTGCCGCCCTCCTCGGTAAACTGGAGCGCGTTCTTTACCAGATTGCTAAGGGCAATGTTGATTTTGGTCTGGTCTGCCTCAATGAAATACGGCGCATTATTCCACTCGCGCAGCAGAGTAATATTCTTTGATTTCGCCTCGTCCTGAAACGTCAGGATGACATCCTCCGCAATCCTCGTCACGGATACTTTGTTGCTTCGCACGCGCGCAGTGCCAATCTGCACGTTTTCCATATCCGAGATGTTTTCGATGATTTCCTTCAGCCGTGTAGCGTTGCGGATGATGGTCCCCAGTTGCGCCTCGTATTCCTTGCCGGCAATTTCTTTGAGGAAGGTGGCGTGACCGAGAATCAAGCCCAGGGGAGTCCGCAGTTCGTGCGAGGTAATGGCGATAAAGTCCGATTTGAGGCGTTCGAGTTCCGCCAGTTGAATGCGCACGGCTTTGACTTTCCGCTCCAGATGCGCGTTGCGCATCGCCTGTCCGGCAATCGCCGCCAGGGTCGCCAGGATGGCGGCATCCTCTTCGGTATAATGAGCGTTGTCCCGTTTGTTGAGCGCTTCGAGGACACCGATGGTTTCCCCTTGCACAATGATGGGAACCGCCGCCAGCGAGTGCGTTTCGTGCTTGGTGATACGGTCAATCACTTTGAAATGACGCTGGTCTGCCTTCGTATCTTGAATGATGAGCGGATGCCCTCTGCGGAAGACTTCGCCCGCCACGCTTCCCTCCAGCGGCACCCCCATCGGACGCAAAATGTCGCGGTCGAACCAGACCGTGGAGAGAAAGCGCAGTTCCTTTGCCTCGGCGTCATACTCGAGGATGGAGGCAAGTTCGCTGTCTGTCATTTCGCTGGCTTCGGTGATGATGGTCTGCAAAAACGATTCGATGTCGGGAGTGGTTGTCAATCCCCGCACCACCTCAAGCAGGCGTTCCAAATTTTCGATGCGTTCGTTGGCTGGCATGGCTTGAATTATACAACACCCGCGCGCCGGCAGCCTGCCGGCGGCAACCATGTTCATCGCCCAAGGCAGTTACAATTCTGATAACTGTTCAGGTATGTCATTGCGAGGAGCGTTCTATGCGAGGAAGCCCTGGCTTGACGTCAAGGACAGGCAATCTCCCCACTGCCAGATTTTTGTGGAAGAAACGAGATTGCTTCGTGACGCCTTGACGCCGCCCGCAGTGACATTTGCAATCGTTTTTTGCCATCGCTGAAAAGTTATCGCTTCGGATAAAAACCACACAAAAGGAGTATCAAAACATATGCCACACAAAAAAGTACGCGTCGCCATCATCGGCGTGGGAAACTGCGCTTCCTCCCTCGTGCAGGGAGTGCAATTCTACAAGAACGCCAAAAAGGACGATGTCATTCCCGGCATCATGCACGCCCAACTGGCGGATTATCACATCCGCGACATCGAATTTACCCTCGGCATTGACGTGAACGTCACCAAAGTCGGCAAGGACCTCTCCGAAGCCATCTTCGCCGAACCCAACAACACCTATAAATTCGCCGAAGTCCCGCATCTCAACGCGCCGGTCGTGCGCGGCATGACCCACGACGGACTCGGCAAATACCTGAGCGGCATCATCCAAAAAGCGCCCGGTCCCACCGCCGACATCGTCCGCCTGCTGCGCGAAACCAAAACCGACGTGGTCGTCAACTTCCTGCCCGTCGGCTCCGAAATGGCGACCAAATGGTACGTGGAACAGGCTATCGAAGCCGGCTGTGCCTTCGTCAACGGCATTCCCGTCTTCATCGCCTCCTCCGAATACTGGGGCAAGCGCTTCGCGGATGCGGGCTTGCCCATCCTCGGCGACGACATCAAAAGCCAGTTGGGCGCCACCATCCTGCACCGCCAACTCGCCACCCTCTTCATTGACCGCGGCATCAAAATCGAACGCACCTACCAGCTCAACTTTGGCGGCAACACCGACTTCCTCAACATGCTCGAACGCGAACGCCTCGAAAGCAAAAAAATCTCCAAGACCAACGCCGTCACCAGCATGATCCCCTATAAACTCGACCCCGATAACGTGCATGTCGGTCCCTCCGACCATGTGCCGTGGCTGACCGATCGCAAGTGGGCGTACATCCGCATGGAAGGCACCACCTTCGGCAACGTGCCGCTCAACGTCGAAGTCAAACTCGAAGTGTGGGACAGCCCCAACTCGGCCGGCGTCATGATAGACGCCATCCGCTGCGCCAAACTCGCCCTCGACCGTGAACTCGCCGGTCCCATTGTTGGACCATCCTCCTACTTCTTCAAAACTCCTCCTGTCCAATTCCGCGATGAAATCGCCAAGCAAAAAGTGGAAGACTTCATCTCCGGCAAAAGCGATGAATAATCCACTGCCCACTGCCCCCCATCCCATGCCCCTCCTCCGCCGCCTCCCTCCTTTGACCGCGCTCTGGACAAGCCTCAGCCTGCTTGCCATCCTATTGACCGCCTGCACGCCTCAAACCTCCGCCCCCACCCTCGACGTGGGCGTCCTCTCCACCCAGGCATACCAGACCGCTCTCGCCGCTCTCCAGCCCACCGCCACCCCCGTCCCTACTGATACCCCCATCCCCTCGCCGACTGCCGTCCGCACACCGCCCGCCCTGCCCGCTCCCTTCACTACCGCCCGCATCAACCCCCTTGACGTCCCTCACGCCTACGAAGCCGACACCTGCCGTTACCTCTACAACAAATGGAAATCGGACAACGCCGCCCCGGGCACCATCGTCATGGTCGTCATGCTTCACGGCATCAAAAAGGACGCGGTGGACGTCACCGCCAACGACATCACCGTCGAAGACTTTCACAAGATGATGAACGACCTGCACGAGCAGGGCTTTCAAGCTATCAACGCCGCACAGATGGCGGACTTCCTCGACTATAACGCCTACATTCCTCCGCGCTCCGTCCTGCTCATCCAGGATGACCGCCGCACCGGCGAAAACTTCAACACACACTTCCGTCCCTATTACAAACAATGGGGTTGGACTGTCGTCAACTCCTGGATCAGTCTCGAGGACGGACCCCGCGCCATCGCCCTGCAAGACAACATCGCCCTCGAAGCCGAAGGCTGGGTGGATCACCAATCGCACGGCTACATCCACAACATCAACATGACCGACGCCTCCACCGACGAATTTATCCGCACTGAATTCGAAAAATCCATCGCCGATCTCCAGCAAAACTTCCACAAGACTCCCGTCGCCATCATCTGGCCCGGCGGCGGTTTTGGCATCCGCCCGGTGCAAATTGCCCGCGAATACGGCTACCGCCTCGGCTTCACCATCAACCCGCGCGGACCCGTCATGTACAACTGGATTCCCCTCGCCGACCAGGCTGACCCCGCCCGCCCCTCCTACATCCCCGAAGGCTACGTGAACGACCCGCGCATGGTCATCCCCCGCTACTGGCCCTACCAAGTGCGCGCCGAACTCGACAACGTCCGCAATCTCGGCAAAGAAGCCGCCGCCTACGCCGAACAAAACAAAGCCGTCGAACTCGAATACTACGACATCGTCTGCGCCCCCCTGCTGGGCGCCATTCCGTAGTTTCAGCCGTCGGTGTGAAAGAACGTGTTTTCCCAATTTTTGCAATAGAGCAGCAGCAGAGCAGATGGTAAAATAAAAAAGAGTTCTCTGTGTGTAATGTGTTGCCATACACCTAGCCTTGAATGCCAGACCCTAAAGGTTTTTCCGAACGATTTAAGTACGAAATTTGCAAGCACGTTCCGTCCCGAATGCCTATTCATTCACCACGAAAACCTTTAGGGTCCCAAAATCTTCACCACAGCGCAAAAAGAAAATCATACAGGAGTGTCTCAAATGCCAGGAAAAGGAACTGCACCGAAGAGCGGCGATTTGCTAAAGCGACGTGTGGTTGCTTTGGCTGAAAGTTTGGGCTTGCGGGCAGATACAGAAGTAAAAGCGGCGAGAAGACTGTGGGGACAAAAGCGCTTTATTGACGTAATTGTTACTGACGACAAAAGCGGCAAACGCTTGGGCATTGAGTGTAAATATCAATCCAGCGGCGGTACAGCAGAAGAAAAAATCCCCGCCACAATTCAAGATATTGCTTATTGGCCCATCCCAGGAATTGTGGTTATTGATGGGGAAGGATTCTCGTCAAATATGCAAGGGTATTTAATGTCTACCGGTAAAGTCGTATGGTTTGACGAACTGGAAGACTGGCTGCGATTGTATTTTGGACTATAAAATGAATGATTTACCTGTTCCACGACCGTTTTTGAAATGGGCGGGAGGGAAAACTCAATTGGCAGATGCGCTTTTAGAGCGTATGCCAATGTCATTTCATGATTATCATGAGCCATTTGTTGGAAGTGGGGCGATTTTCTTTCGCTTATATCGCGAGCAAAAGATTCGGCGTGCTGTTCTGTCCGACTTGAACGCGGAATTGATAGATACTTATTTGGCTGTTCGCGATTGTGTTTCAGAAGTTGTCAAAATTCTTTCTGACTTCCCCCATGAAGAACAATTTTATTATGATATTCGCACAAAAAATCCATGGAAATTAAGCCTGCCCGAACGCGCTGCGCGCATGATTTATTTGAATAAGACAGGATATAACGGTTTGTATCGAGTCAATCGGCAGGGAATGTTCAATGTTCCGTTTGGACGATATAAATCGCCAAACTACCTCGATAAAAAAAATTTACTGGCGGTTTCCCAGGCGTTACAGAATGTTGAGATTCTCTGTGTGCCATTTGAAACAGTTTTAGAACGAGCCAATCCGGGCGATTGGGTGTATTTTGATCCTCCTTATGTGCCGCTGTCGCAAACGGCAAACTTTACTTCTTATCATGCCAACGGATTTGGATTGAAAGATCAGGAACGTTTACGCGATGTTTGTATTGAATTAAGTAGAAACAACGTGTATATCACGCTCTCCAACTCTGATACTGAAATTATCCGTTCGCTTTACGGATCAGCATATTTCGCAATTGATGAAGTATTAGCCAACCGCGCCATTAATTGCAACGGCGCGAAGCGCGGAAAAATTACAGAACTTGTGATCACAAACTATCCTGTTGAACAGACCCTTCAACTGCGATTACTTGAGCGGCATGCTCCATACTTTGTGTTAAACGCTCGTTGAACCGCTTTACTGTTGCAGCGGATACATTCGCTGCGTTGCTGCCGCTAAAACCTGCCGATGCAGCCTCAACCTTACCTCCCCGGAACGAAGCCGGCGGATCCCGGTCCGCTTTCCCGCTTCATGCCTCCGCTGGAAGAGGGGGTAATCGCGCGCTGGCTCCCGCTTCATGCCGCGCCCGGCGCCTGGCTGCTCGACCCATTCGGATTCTCCCCCCGCCTCACCCTCGAAGCCGCCCGCGCCGGTTACCGCGTCCTCGTCACCGTCAACAACCCCATCACCCGCTTCCTGCTGGAGACCTCCGCCCAGCCGCCCCCCGAAGCGGATTTCAAAGCCGCCCTCTCCGAACTGGAAACCGCCAAAAAAGGCGACGAACGTCTTGGCGCGCATCTCCAATCCCTCTACCTCACCCCCTGCCAAAAGTGCGAACGTGAAATTCAAGCGGAAGCCTTCCTCTGGCGCAAAGGCGAAGACGCTCCCTACGCGCGCATTTACACCTGTCCGCATTGCGGCGATGCAGGGGAACGCCTCGCCACCCAACAGGATATTGACCGCGCAAAGAAGATTGCCGCCACCGACAGTCTGCATCGCTCGCGCGCTTTCGAGCGGGTGGCTGCGCTCGACGACGAAGACCGCATCTACGCCGAAGAAGCGATTTCACATTACCTCCCGCGTCCTCTCTATTTCCTGACCACCGTCATCAACCGCCTCGACTCATTGCGGTTATCACCGGAACGCAGACGCGCCTTGAGCGCCCTGCTGCTGGTCGCCTGCGACGCCGGCAACACCTTGTGGGGGCATCCCTCCGAACGACCGCGACCCAAGCAGCTCAACATTCCTGCCCAGTTCCGCGAACATAATCTGTGGATGATGCTCGAGCGTGGACAAAGCCTGTGGGCAGAGACAGGTTCCGGCGTCCCGCTTGAAGCGTGGCCCCGTAAACTTCCAGAGAGCGGGGGGATTTGTCTCTATGAGGGGCGTCTCAAAGAGTTGGCGCGTGAAGTCAAAAAGGAGATTCCGATTGCGGCGGTCATTGGGGCGGTGCCGCGTCCGAATCAAGCGTTTTGGACGCTCTCGGCGCTGTGGGCGGGGTGGCTGTGGGGGCGCGAGGCGGTGGAACCGTTCAAGGTGGCGCTGCGCCGCCGCCGCTATGACTGGGCGTGGAATGCCACCGCGCTGTATGCGGCGTTTTCGCATCTCTTCGAACTGCTTCCGCTGGGGACGCCGTTTTTGGGTCTCCTGCCCGAACCTGAGCCGGCGTTCCTCACTTCGGCTCTCACCGCCGCGAGCGCCGCCGGCTTCGACCTGATCTCGCTTGCCCTGCGCACGGAACACGACGCCGTGCAGGCGGTCTGGCGGCGCGGCGAGGCTTTGAAGCGTGAGGCGAATGCAGCGGATGTGTCCCTTGTGCGCGAAGCGATTGTCTCGCATTTGAAGGAACGCGGCGAGCCGGCTCGTTATCTGCATCTGCATACAGCGGGTTTGATTGCGCTGGCTGAAGCGCATGCCCTGAAGGAAAAAGAGCGCGAGTTCGATGAAACCCTGCGCCTGACACACTCGCTGATTCAAAAGGCGCTGTTGGAGGATGAACGCTTCGTGCATTATTCGAGCGGGGAGGGCATCGAGACGGGACTGTGGGGGCTGATGGATGCTTCGTTTGATTCGCTCACCGATCGGGTGGAGGTTGCCGTTGTCACCTTTTTGCAAAAGAACCCCAACAGCATTTACCTGGAAATCGAAGACAATGTGTATCCCCAGTTTCCCGGCTTGCTGACGCCCTCGAAAGGGATGATCTATGCCGTGCTGGACTCGTATGCGCTGCGGCAGGGGGCGGCGTTCGTTTTGCGCCCGGAGGATGTCGCCGCCGTGCGGCGCAGGGAATTGAACACGGTCATTGCCCTGCTCGAGGCAATTGGCAAGCGGCTGAATTACACCACGCGCCAGGCTGGGAGAAATTATCTCTGGGAGGATGAAAACAGCCGTGTGGCGCGTGTGTTCTATGTTCTCGCTTCCGCTTTGATTGGGCGGGCAATGGAGGAAACACCTTATCCGCCGGCGCACACCATCATCGTCATCCCCGGCGGACGGGCAGGGCTGATCGAATATAAAGCCGAACGCGATCCGTCGCTGGCGGCGCGCCTGAAGCAGTATCGCCTGGTGAAATATCGCTTGCTGCGCAGCCTGATCGAATTGCCCGTGCTGACGCGTGAGACCTTCGAGGAGCAAATTGCCAGCGACCCGCTGGAAAAATACGGCTCGCAGCGAATGATGTTTTGAAAGTTCTTCACCATTAAGCCGGTGCAAAACCCAACCTTTTTTGATTTGTGACTTTTGTCCATTCTCAATCGTTCCAGTGGGATGTATCATCACTGCATGGCAAACAAAGGAGACAAAAACAACCCCATGCATGACCGCGCCTCGCTGACCCAATTTGCCTGGCTTTCAGTGGGGGCGGCGCTGGCGACCATCGTGCTCAAAACCGCCGCCTACCTCGTGACCGGTTCAGTGGGCTTGCTTTCCGACGCCATCGAGTCGCTGGTCAACCTGGCGGGCGCCCTCATGGCGTTGACCATGCTGACCATTGCGGCGCGTCCCGCCGACCATGACCACGTGTACGGACACAGCAAGGCGGAATATTTCTCCAGCGTCACCGAAGGGGCGCTCATCTTCGGCGCAGCGCTGGCGATTATCGCTGCGGCGGTTCAAAAGTTGTTTCAGCCGCGTCCGCTGGAACAATTGGGCGTTGGTTTGGCAATCTCTGTTACGGCTGCCAGTCTCAATTTCCTTGTGGCGCGCATTTTGCTGAACGCCGGCCGCCAGCGGCATTCCATCACCCTCGAAGCCGATGCGCATCACCTGATGACCGATGTGTGGACTTCCATCGGCGTGCTTGTCGGCGTGGCGCTGGCAGGCATTACGGGCTGGGCGCTGCTCGACCCCATCGTTGCCATTCTGGTGGCGCTCAATATTCTGTGGACGGGCTTTCAACTCATCCGCCGCTCGGTGATGGGTCTCATGGATGCGGCGCTGCCTGAGAGCGAGCAAAAACTCATTCAGGAAGTCATGGCAAAATATCAGGAAAGAGGCGTGGACTTCCACGCCCTGCGCACGCGGCAGGCGGCGGCGCGCCGCTTCATTTCCGTGCATGTACTCGTGCCCGGCGACACCACCGTCCACGATGCCCATCACATCGTGGAAGACTTTGAGGACGACATTCGTTCATCGTTGGGCGGCGCGGTCACCGTCTTCACGCATCTCGAACCCGCCGAAGACGAACTCTCGATGGCGGATATACACTTGGACAGATAGCAGTTAAAGAGAAGAACCATGTCGAACGCAGAACCCGGACACGGAAAAATCATCCAACAGGTGCGCTGGCACGACCATCACGACCCGCATCACGGCGAGTTTCGCCTTTCCGATGTCATCCTCGGCGGGCAGGATGGGCTGGTCAACGTGCTGGGCGTCATCCTCGGCGTCGCCGCCGCCACAGCCGATGTCCGCATCGTCATTGCGGCGGGACTGGCGGCGACCTTTGCCGAATCCATCTCGATGGGCGCGGTCGCCTACACTTCCACATTGGCGGAAAACGACCTCTATCACAGCGAACGCGAGCGCGAATACCGCCACATTCATCTCGCCCCCGACGTGGAAGTCGAAGAAATCCGCGACATCTACCGCAAAAAGGGCTTCGACGGCGAGACGCTCGACAAGATTGTGGAGGTCATCACCTCCAACCCGGACGTGTGGGTCAACGTAATGATGTCGGAAGAATTTCAGTTGACGCCGCCGGAAAAGTCGCGGGCGCTCAACTCCGCCCTGCTGGTGGGATTCTCCGCCCTGCTCGGCTCGTTCATCCCGCTCTTCCCGTTCTTCTTCTGGACCGTGAAACTGAGCATCGTTTTCTCGATCCTCATCGCCGCCCTGACCTTGTTCCTCGTCGGCTTCTACAAAGCCCGCGTAACGGTCGGCAAACCCTTCCGCAGCGGGCTGGAGATGGCAATCATCGGCACGGTCAGCGCGCTGGCAGGCTATGTGGTGGGGTTGATCTTCAGAGTACCGACGGTGCCGTAATTCACTTATCCTTCCACACCGTAAAATCCTTCAAAATCGAACCGCCCAGAAATTCGCGCAGCAGTGAGTTATCCGGCACGAGGTTCACATCCAGCGGCAGGAACCATTCGAGGAACGCCAGCAGGCGTTTTGCCTCGATGTATTCCGGCGTGCCGAACGGCACCTGCCGCAGAAGCGGTTCCGCCAACGGTTTCAACGCCGCCATTTCATACGCCAGCGCCGAGTTGAACATCACGTCCGCGTTCTCCTGAAACGGGAAGATGTGCCGCTTTTCGCCGCGCCGCACCGCCTCCCAGTTGGCGATGGTCTGCGCCGCGTTGTAACCGCGTTCGCGCGCGTCGCGCACGATGCGGCGGATGAGGCGCGTGTCGGTGGTGGAGACACGGTTGTGGCGGTCCAGGTTCAACTGAGTCAGAGCCGAGACGTAAATCCGAAACGCCTCGCCGCGCAGGCTGTCGGGAATGAGGCGCGGGTCCATGCCGTGAATCCCCTCCAGAATGATGGGCTGTCCGCGCTTCAACTGGATGACCTTGCCCGGCTCGCTCCTTCCCTCCTTGAAATTGTAGCGCGGCAATTGAACCTCTTCTCCCCGAATCAGGCGCGGCAGTTGGTCCCAGAGCAGGGGCAGGTCAAGGGCGTCAATCGATTCGAAATCGGGTTTGCCGTCTGCGCCGAGGGGAGTTTTGTCGCGGTCGAGGAAATAATTATCGAGTTCGAGAGGAAACGGCGAAATGCCCAGCGCCAGCAGTTGAATGGTGAGGCGTTTCGAGGTGGTGGTCTTGCCTGACGAAGACGGACCCGCGATGAGAATCAGATGACTCTTGTCGAGATGATTTGCCACCGTGCGGGCAATGTCTGCCAGGTTTTGTTCGTGGAACGCCTCCGAAACCAACACGATTTCATCGGCGCGTCCCTGCTCGATGGCTTCGTTCAGCGAGCCGACGTTTTCGATGCCGAGGCGCGTCAGCCAGCCGCCGTATTGACGGAACGCCGCCAGCAGTTTGGGATACTCCGGCATGGGCTGAAGTTCGTTGGGTTTGTGCCGGCGCGGGTAGCCGAGGGTAAAGCCGCCGTCGGTTGCCTTGAGGTCGAAGATGCGCAAATATCCTGTGGACGGCACCATGTAGCCGTGGTGGTAATCCAAGTGATCTTCGAGACGGTAGAGGGTGAGGTAATTCTTTTTGCGATACTTCAAGAGCGAAACTTTGTCTTCATATCCCTTTGAACGGAAATGTTCGATGGCTTCCTGCAAAGGGACTTCCATCCGCTCGAAGGGCAAATCTGCCTCGACCAGTTTTTGCATGTGCGCTTTCAACGTCTCGATTTCTTCGTCCGAGAGCGGGGCGCGTCCCGTCACCTGACAGAAATATCCACCCGAGGCGACAGAGTGATCCACGTACAGCGTCCCTTCGGGGAAGAGGTCGGCAAAGGCTTTTTCGAGCAGGAAGGTCAGCGAGCGGCGGTAGATACGCGCGCCGTCGGCGGAGTCCATCAGCACAGGTTCGACCTTCGCCTCCATGCGGATGGGGTAGGTTAGTTCGCGCAACTCACCGTTGACGATTGCTCCCACCAAAAGCGAGCGATGCTCGACCGCCGAGAGAAATTCCCCCACGCTTGCCCCGCGCGGACCTTCGAGCGTCTGTCCGTTGGGCAGGTGGATTTGAACGGTATCGCTGGGTTGTGAAATCTGAATGTTTTTCATTGACTATCCTTTCGCACGTACACTGGACCGATTCCTTCCCATTCGGTCAGCACATATTCGTTCTGAAACTGTTCCGAAGCCCAAATCTCGCGGTCGCTGATGAATTCGCCGGGCTGGGCGTTCAGTCCGCGCCCGCCAAAGATGATGATGTCGGGCTTGCGTGACAAAACGTAATCGCCATCGCCGGCTTGATGCGCATACCACAGGCGGTAATCCCGTTTGCCGTGATGGGCAATATACACATCGTTCAGCCCCAGCATGTCAATGGTGGGCAGTTGGGAATAGTAGGGGATAATTCCCGCCTGGTTCAACGCCACCAGCGTATCCGGCGGATAGTGTTCACGCAAATACAATCCCGCTTTTTTGCGGGTCTCGAACACCTCGCGCCACGAGTTGGCTTGCGCTTTGATACCCGGGCTGGTCACATAAGCAAGGAACAGGAGGATTCCCAGCGCAAACGAGGTGACAAGCATGGCAGTTTGTCCCAGCCGGGCTTCCTGAATCATCTTTATCAACATGCCGTACATCATGGGCAGGATGGGCAGGAAAAACCTGCCGCCGACCATGTTGTCTCCGCCCTGGATGGTGATGTAAGTCAGCCAAACGGTCACAATCAAAGCGGCAGGCGCGATCTGCTGAACGGGGAGCGGTTGTCGGCGATATTTCATGAGGACAACCAGCGCCGCCAATACCACCAGCACACTGACATACCTGCCCCCATTGAAAAGCACATAGACCAATCCCTGCCCGGCGTTTGCCAGCCCGGTGCCTCCCTTGACGTACCATGTGTTGGGAAGCCAATAACCGTAATATGCCCATTTGGCAACAATGACCGGCAGCAGAAAGAGCGAGAGTTTGACGCCGCATTGTAAGATCAGTGGAAGGGTTTCCCTTTTCAACACCATCAGGAAGAACAGGGCGCAGATCAACGCGCCTTCCGGGCGGGTAAGCACCATCACCGCCAGAAGCGCCGGGTAGTAGTTGGTTCGGAACAACGACTTGACGGGTTTCGAGAGAAGCAACGACAGGTTGAACGCCGCCAGGGCGGTGAATAACACTTCTTCCAATCCGACGACCGAGTAGAAGGCAAAGTCGCCGGTCAGGGCAAGCAGGAAAGGAGGCATCAACGCCGCCCAGCCGGGCTGTATCCCCATGCTTACGGCGAGGCGATAGGTTGCCAGCAGAGCAAGCAGAGCGGAGACCATGCTTAATCCAGCCGCCAGTTCGGGCAGGGGAATGCCCAGCGCGCCAAACAAGGTGAGCAGAAAGACCCAAAAGACGCTGGTAAATCCCTCCACCACTGTGCCGTTGTAGGTCAAACCGTTGCCGGCGAGGAAGTTCCTCACATAGACGAGAAAAATATACGTGTCATCCGAAGGGGCGTGAACGCGCCAGCCGTAGAGCAGAGTGATGGGAAAAAGCAGAAAAACAATGACCAGTAACGGCGTATTCTTTTTCATGCTTACGCCTGGGCTGCTTTAAGCGGTCAACTTTTGGAGCAATCGTTCCGGCTTGCGCGCAAACTCTTCGAGCGGAATTTCCCCCCGCGTCAGCGCCAGCAGGGTTTCGGTCAACACTTTGTTGACCGGCGTCGGCACGTTGTATTTTTCGCCGGCGCGCACCACTTCGCCGTGCAGATAGTCCACTTCGCTTTTGCCGCGGCCGGAGTGCAGGTCAATGTGAAACGAGGGCATCTTTGCGCCGCGCCCGGCGCCGGCGGCTTTGCTGAGGAAGGGTTTCGATAGCCACAACGGTAATTTCGTTGCGAATGCCAGCGCGCGCACCGGCGTGCCGGGCAGGTCCACCACTTTCAAGCCCTGCGCTTCCATCACCGCCAGGCATTCTTTCAGCATGGCGATTTCGATGCGGTACAGGTCTTTGTTTGCAAAGATTTCGGCGGCGGTCATATCAAGGATGGCGGAGGTGGGATTGGCGATGAGATTGGTCAGCATCTTCGACCATTTCATCGAAGCGGCGTCGTCATACAAGCGCGAGTTGAGATATGCCCGGTTGAAGGCGTCGTTCAGTTTTTCGGAGAGCGGATGTCCTTTGGCAATGCCGACGCCGCGCAGTTTTTCGAGGACGATGTCGCCCGCGCCGCGCCGCCCGATGGCGGAGGTCACCGTGCCATAGATGACCTTGTCTGCGCCGAGCGCCTGTGCGATGGCTGGCTCGTTTGCCACGCCGTTTGAAAGGCACAGGATGGGCGGCATTTTATCGGCGAAGGGCTTGATGCCTTCCAAAGCGGCTGGGGTGTCGAACGATTTCAGGGCAAACAGAGCCACGTCGAAGGGTCCGTAGCGAAGCGCTTCCTCCAGCGATCCCACAATGACGAAGGAGGACGGCTCCAACAGGCTTGCCTCGTTGGTCTTTCTTCTTTTGTCGAGGGTCAAGTCGAGCCGCATGCCGCGCCGCCGCAGCTCTTCCACCACTTTGGGCTGTTCCACAAAAACGAGCGGATGCCCAGCCAGCGCCAGGCTCCCGCCAATGTAGGTGCCGATGGCGCCTGCGCCAAAAGTGAGGACTTTGAGTTTTGCATTGAGGGGGGATGAGGATGAAAGCGCCATGTTTATCCGTTGAAGTTCCAGTGCGCGTGGTCGTTGACGGCGTCTATGACCCAGCGGTGTTGAGGGGGGTGGTAGAACACCCGCGCGAAGGCGGTGTTTTCAAAGCGGAAGCGCACGCCGGAAGGGTCCACGTGTGGAGCGATGCCGATGACGGCGTGCATGAGTTGATTGAGCAGCCCGCCATGCGAGACGATGAGGTAACTGCCGGGCGGTCTGCGCAGCAGATTGTGCAGCGCCTGCCCGGCGCGCAGGAACAGCGCCCAATCGCCTTCGCCATCGCCGCCGACGGGGTCGTAGGGTGTGACGTAGGGCGGGCGCGGTTTCTGGCGCACTTCCTCGGCGGTGAGCCCTTCCATCTCGCCGATGGCGCGTTCCAGCCAGATCGGGTCGAACTCGAGCGGCGCTTGCAGCGCCTCGGCGATGATTTCCGCCGTCTCTTTGGCGCGCCCCAGTGGGCTGGAGATGATGAGGTCGAACTTCGCCTGTTCCGCTTTCCAGCGTTCCGCCAGCGCGCGCACTTGGGCGCGTCCCTTGTCGGTGAGGGGGTAATCGGACTGTCCCTGCCAGCGCGACTGCGCGTTGCCCAGCGACTCGCCATGACGCAGAAATACGAATTGATACACAGGCGTATCGTTCATTCCGCCCTCTTTTTGAGATGATAGACCGGTCTTTGCTTGACCTGCTGAAAAATGTAACCGATGTACACGCCGATAAATCCCAGCACAATCAGGATGACGCCGCTGGCAATCAGAATGACGAACATGAGCGAACTCCAGCCCGGCGCCAGCGAGACTGTGTCGCCTTTGAGCCAGAACGAATATACATACACCATTTCGAGCGCGGCGAGACACAGAAAAATCACCCCGGCGCTCATGCCGATATACAACGGCACCAGCGAGAAGGAGAAGATGGCGTCCATAGCCAGACGCACCATCTTGCCCAGCGAATATTTGGAGCGTCCGCCGACGCGTCCCGTTTCATGATAGGGCAGGATGACGCTTTTGTATCCCATCGCCGAGACCATGCCGCGCAAAAAGCGGTGATACTCCGGCATGGACTTCAGCGCATCCACCGCCTGACGGCTCAACCCGCGAAAATCCGCCGCGCCGGGCACCATCTGCGTTCCGCTGATGGCATTGATGATGCGGTAGAACGCCGCGGAGGTCAGGCGTTTGAAAGATGTTCCGCCCGCCTCCACCCGCTGCGCCTGTACCACGTCGTATCCCTGCAGGAACAAGTCAATCATCTGCGGAATCAACGAGGGCGGATGCTGTCCGTCCGCATCCATCGAGATGACGAAATCGCCCTGTGCGGCGTCGAGCCCGGCGGTCAGCGCGGCTTGATGCCCGAAATTGCGGGAAAGTTCCAGAACCACCACGCGCTTGTCCCGTCGGGCAAGCGCATTGAGCGACTCAACAGTGCCGTCTTCCGAGCCGTCGTCCACATAATAGATGGTGAATTTGTAGGGAAGCGCGTCAATGACCTTGCGGACATCCTCATAGGTCTGCTCGACCACTCCCTGCTCGTTATAGACGGGGATGACCAAATCAACGCGGAGTTTGGACTTGCGTGGCGACATAGGGCTTTGATTTTACCACCCGCTTCACAAACGGACCCCGTGCCTGTCTGCCAGAATGGACAGCGTTCGCGCCGCCTCTGCCTTTTTCTGTTCCTCCGTCCAGCCGAGGGCGGCGGCGAGCGCCTCCGCCAGTTCTTCCAGCCCTGCGCGCGTCAGATGACCCAGCATTGCCAGCATGGAACGCCGCAGGATGAAGTCGTCCAAGTGGATGACTTTTTCGTGCGTGGCAATGAATTGAATTTCACGCAGCGAATAATCGGGAAGCGCGGCAAGGGGGCGGTCTGTCCCCTCGGCGATGAAGCCGGCGGCGGCTTCGGCGCGCGTGCCGTACCGCTCGAAGAGCGTCTGCACGCGTTCGCGCGGCAAACCGGTCCATGCGGCAAGACTCTGGATTTGACGGCGTGTTTCCTCCTCATTGGCGGGGTAGCCGTGTCCGCCGCCGATGGGCAGGCTGGCGGTGCGTTTGGTGCGTTTGACGCCGAGATACTCGAAGGCTTTGTCTGCCGTCTGCTCGGCGAAGGCGCGGAAGGAGGTCCACTTGCCGCCCACCAGCGAATAGACCGGAAAGGCAAGTTGTGTCCATTCGCCGCTGAGCACTTCGATGTGGTGGTCGCGTGAGATTTGCCCGGCGCTCTTTGCCCCGGAGCGGGGGAGCGGACGAACGCCCGAGAATTGGAAAACGATGTTTTGGCGGGTCAGGTTGAGGTCCGGGAAGACGCGTTCGACCATGCCGAGGAAGTACTCGATCTCCTCATCCGTGCAGCGCACGTCGTCGGGGTCATCCACCGGGATGTCCGATGTGCCGATGAGCACACGGTCATAGAGCGGGAAGAGCAGCACGATGCGTCCGTCGTTGTTTTCAAAGAAGAATTCGTATTCGCCGATTGCCCGGCGAAGTTCCTCGTGTTGCACGACGATGTGCGAGCCTTTGGTGCCGCCAATGAAGCGGGAAGACAACCCCAGTTTGCGGTTGGCGAGGTCAATCCATGCGCCGCTGGCGTTGATGACCAGTTTGGGGCGCACCTCGAAGTGTTCGCCGGTGAGTTCGTCGCGCAGGATGACGGTCTCTTCCATGCCGCTGACCATGCTCATGTAGTTGAGGGCGTGAGCGCGCGGGTTTTCCTGTTCGCCGTCGAGCAGCGTTTCGATGGCGAGACGTTCGGGCTGGAGGATGGCGCCATCGTAATACACGGCGGCGTGGACAATTTTGGGGTTCAAGCGTTCCCATTTTTGCAATGCCTTGCGCCGCGGCAGGAAGGTGTGACGCGGCACGACGCGCGTTTTCCCCGTGTAGGCGTCGTAGAGCATCAAACCGATTTTGATGACGACCGAGCCGCGTTCGGCGGGTTTGGTGAGCGCGCCGATGAATTTGAGCGGCGCGTTGAACAGCCCGGAGAATCGTTTGAAGATGGGGATGACGGTGGGCAGGGGTTTGACGAGATGCGGCGCGTTTTGAATCATGAGGTTGCGTTCGCGCACCGCTTCGCGCACGAGACGAAACTCGCCGTTTTCGAGGTAGCGGATGCCTCCATGCGCCATGTGCGAGGAAGCCGCCGACGCGCCGGAGCAAAAGTCGCCGCGTTCCACAAGCAGCACGTCCACGCCGTTCAACGCCAGTTCGCGGAAGACGCCGATGCCGTTGATGCCTCCGCCCACAATCAGCACGGAGACTTCGGGGTTTGCTTTGAGGTGAGAGAGGATGTTTTGTCGGTTCATGTTTCAAGTCCCATGTTCCAAGTTTCATTTTTCGAGTGTCAGGCGTCAGGCATCAAGCGGACAGAAATTGCGAAACTTGAAACCTGGAAGGTGACAATCTTGTCACACCCAATCAAACGTGCGCGTCACTGCCTTCTTCCAGCCAGAGTATAACTTCTTTCGCGTCTCTGCGTCCATTTTGGGACGCCACTCGCGGTCGCGTCCCCAGTTGGCGCGCAATTCGTCGTAATCCTTCCAAAAGCCGACCGCCAGTCCCGCCGCGTATGCCGCGCCGAGGGCGGTGGTCTCTGCCACTTTGGGGCGCACCACAGGCACGTTCAAAATATCGGACTGGAACTGCATGAGCAATTCGTTGAAGACCATGCCGCCGTCCACTTTGAGCGCGGTAAGTTTGACGCCCGAATCCGCCTCCATCGCGTCGAGCACTTCGCGCGTCTGGAACGCCGTCGCTTCGAGGGCGGCGCGGGCGATGTGCCCCTTGTTGACGTAGCGCGTCATACCGACGATGACGCCGCGCGCATCGGACCTCCAGTAGGGCGCGAACAATCCGCTGAAGGCAGGGACGAAGTAGATGCCGCCGTTATCTTCCACCGTTTTGGCGAGCGCTTCGATGTCCGATGATTTCTCGATCAAGCCGAGATTGTCGCGCAGCCATTGGACGAGCGCGCCGGTGATGGCGATGGAACCTTCCAGCGCATACACGGCTGGCTGAGCGCCGATTTTATATCCCAGCGTGGTAAGCAGCCCGGCAGAAGAAGGCACGGCTTTTTCGCCGGTGTTCAACAGCATGAAACAGCCTGTGCCGTAGGTGTTCTTTGCCTCGCCCGGCTCGAAGCAGGTCTGCCCGAACAAGGCGGCTTGCTGGTCGCCGAGGTCGCCGGAAATGGGAATGCCGCTGAAGGCGTCTGGTCTCGATACGGCGGCGGTGGTCGAGTAGCGTTCTTCGCGCATCGAGACCCCGCCGCCTACTCGACCAGCAGAAATCGTTCCATAAATTTCCGAAGACGATCTGATTTGCGGCAGCATGGCGCGGGGAATATCGAACAGTTCCAGTATCTCATCGTCCCAATCCAGCGTGTGAAGGTTCATCAACAGCGTGCGCGAGGCGTTGGTCACATCGGTGACGTGCGCTTCGCGGCCGGTCAGGTTCCAGATCAGCCAGGTGTCCATTGTGCCAAACAACAACTCGCCCCGTTCGGCTTTGGCGCGCGCGCCTTCCACATGATCCAAAATCCATTTGATTTTTGGTCCCGAAAAATACGTCGCCAGCGGCAGACCGGTCTTTGCCCGCAGACGATCCTGCCCGCCTGCTTTGGCGAGTTCATTGCAAATCTCGTCCGTGCGCGTGTCCTGCCAGACGATGGCGTTATAGACGGGCTGTCCTGTCCGCTTGTCCCAGACAACGGTCGTCTCGCGCTGATTCGTAATGCCAATCGCGCTGATCACTGATAACTGATCACTGCTCACTGATGACTGCTCACTGATTACTTTCCCCACCGCGCCAGACATCACCTCCAGCGTGTTCCTCCAAATCTCCAGCGGATCATGCTCCACCCAGCCGGGCTTGGGATAGATTTGCCGGTGTTCCTTTTGGTGGACGGCAATCACATTTCCGCTGTGGTCAAAGATCATGAAGCGCGTGCTGGTGGTACCCTGGTCAATGGCAGCGACGTATTTGGACATGGCGAACCTCCGATGAGATTTGCCCCATTTTACGCCCAAAATAAAAACCCGTTCTCCTCGAAAGGAGAACGGGTCGGAGTGAACGAGCGAAAGCCGAACTGCTACGATCAGGCGAGATCGAATCGGTCGAGGTTCATGACCTTGTTCCAGGCGGCGACGAAGTCGCGCACGAATTTTTCCTGGTTGTCGTCCTGAGCGTAGACCTCGGACAGGGCGCGCAACTGCGAGTTGGAGCCGAAGATCAGGTCAACGCGCGTACCCGTCCACTTGACTTCGCCTGTCGTGCGGTCATGGGCATTGAAGGTCTGCGCGCTTTCGTCAGTGGGATGCCATTCCACGCTCATGTCGGTCAGGTTGACGAAGAAGTCGTTGCTCAGTACGCCGGGGCGTTTGGTGAACACGCCATGCTGTGAGCCGCCATAGTTGGCACCGAGGACGCGCAAGCCGCCGACGAGGACGGTCATCTCGGGGGCGCTCAGGGTGAGCAGTTGCGCCTTGTCCACCAGCATTTCCTCAGCCGAAACTGTGAAGATTGCCTTCTGGTAATTGCGGAAGCCGTCCGCTTCGGGTTCGAGCACGGCGAACGAGTTGACGTCGGTCTGCGCCTGCGAGGCGTCCATGCGCCCCGGGGTGAAGGGGACTTTCACAGCAAACCCTGCCGCCTTTGCCGCGGCTTCCACCGCCGCGCAACCGCCCAGCACGATCAGGTCTGCCAGCGAGACTTTCTTGCCGTCCTTCTGGGCGCTGTTGAACTCTTTGCGGATGCGATCCAACACCTTGAGAACCTTCGCCAGTTGCGCGGGCTGATTGACCTCCCAGTCCTTTTGCGGCGCAAGGCGGATGCGCGCCCCGTTCGCTCCGCCGCGTTTGTCGGAGCCGCGGAAGGTGGAGGCGGATGACCAGGCGGTGTACACCAGTTCGGAGATGGAAAGACCCGAGTCGAGAATCTCCTTCTTCAGCGCGGCGATGTCCTTCGCGCCGATCAACTTGTGATTGACGGCGGGGATGGGGTCCTGCCAGATCAAATCTTCCTTCGGGACTTCGGGACCGAGGTAGCGGGATTTGGGTCCCATGTCGCGATGCGTCAGTTTGAACCAGGCGCGGGCGAATGCGTCCGCGAACGCTTCGGGGTCCGCATGGAAGCGGCGGGCGATCGGTTCGTAGATCGGGTCGAAGCGCAGCGAGAGGTCGGCGGTGGTCATCATCGGCGGATATTTCTTCGAGGGGTCGTGCGCGTCGGGGATCATGTCTTCGGGCTTGCAGTTCACGGGAGTCCATTGATGCGCGCCCGCCGGGCTTTTGACCAGTTGCCACTCGTAGCCAAAGAGCATGTCGAAGTAGCCCATGTCCCATTGGGTGGGATTCGGTTTCCACGCGCCTTCGATGCCGCTGGAGGTGGTGTGGACGCCCTTGCCCGTGCCGAATTTGTTCTTCCAGCCTAATCCCATTTCTTCCAGCGGGGCGGCTTCCGGTTCGGGACCGACCAGTTTCGGGTCGCCTGCGCCGTGCGCCTTGCCGAAGGTGTGACCGCCCGCCACGAGCGCGACAGTCTCTTCATCGTTCATGCCCATGCGGGCGAAGGTCTCGCGCACATCGCGTCCAGAGGCGACGGGGTCGGGGTTGCCGTTGGGTCCTTCGGGGTTGACGTAAATCAAGCCCATCTGCACAGCCGCCAGCGGATTCTCCAGATTGCGCTCGCCGCTGTAGCGTTTGTCGCCCAGCCATTCGGCTTCGGCGCCCCAGTAGATGTCTTCTTCCGGCTGCCAGATGTCTGCGCGTCCGCCGCCGAAACCGAAGGTCTTGAAGCCCATGGATTCGAGCGCCACGTTGCCAGCCAGAATCATCAGGTCAGCCCACGAGATTTTGTTGCCATATTTCTTTTTGACGGGCCAGAGCAGGCGGCGGGCTTTGTCGAGGTTGATGTTGTCGGGCCAGCTGTTGACGGGGGCGAAGCGCTGGTTGCCAGTCCCGCCTCCGCCGCGACCGTCGCCGGTGCGATACGTCCCCGCGCTGTGCCATGCCATGCGGATCATCAATCCGCCGTAGTGACCCCAGTCGGCGGGCCACCACTCTTGCGAGTCGGTCATCAACTGGGCGAGGTCTCTCTTGACCGCGGCGAGGTTCAGTTTCTTGAATTCTTTGGCGTAGTTGAAATCAGGTCCCAGCGGGTTGGAAGCGGGCGCATGTTGATGCAGGATGTTCAGGTTGAGTTGATGGGGCCACCAGTCGCGGTTGGATGTGCCGCGGCTGGGGGAGGTCATGCCCACGTGGGCAACAGGACATTTGTTTTCTTGGTTCATGGTTTGTTTTCCTTTTCTCATTGGTAGAGCGTTCGGTAATTCAAATCAACCACGGATAAAAGCGGTGAAAGCGATAAGAACATAAATCACTTTTCTCCCTTTCATCCGTGGTTAAAACAAGAATTACCAAATCCTCTCATTGGGTGAATGATTCGAATCCAATGTGTACGACTACATTGTACGGTTTTCCCGTATAGATGTAAAATATATGTTGCCTATATTGTTTATAGGCAAAAACTATATATTGCCTTATGAAAGCGCCTGAAAAGTCTTTGGAAACCACAGATAAACACAGATGAACACCAATTTTGAGATGAACTGCCGCTTTTGGTCGCCGAAATCCTTTTTATCTGTGTTCATCTGCGGTTGATTTGAGTTTTCAAACACTAAGACGGACGCCCCCCTGCCAAACCAAAGAGAATCAACATGGAAATTCACCAACTGATCTATTTTGTCGCGGTTGCCGAAACGGGTAGTTTCAGCCGCGCCGCGGAACGCTGTAACGTTGCCCAGCCCTCACTCAGCCAGCAGATTCAAAAACTCGAGCAGGAATTGGGCGAGCCGCTTTTTGACCGCCTAACCCGCCGCGTGGTGCTAACCGACGCGGGTCGCAATTTGCTCCCTCGCGCCACAACCATCCTTGCCGAACTGCAGGATATCAAACACTCAATGAAACAGGAAACGGACGCCAGTAATGGCACATTGAACGTCGGTTTCATTCCCACCATCGCGCCTTTTGTCTTGCCGCAAGTCATCAGGCATTTCAGCCAAGACTTTCCCAAAGCCCGCCTTTCCGTGCATGAAGATTTGACGGATGCCCTTGTCCGCGATCTGATAGATGGCAAACTGGATGTTGGTATTACCAGCACCCCCATCCACAACCGACTCATCCGCACCCAGGAATTGTTGAGTGAGCCGTTATTGGTGGCTTCCTCCAAAGCCAATGACATCATCACCCGCGCCAATATCCATGTCAAAGAATTGGACGAGTTCCCTTTTATCGCGTTGAGTGAAGTGCATTGTCTCGGCGAGCAGGTGCAATCTTTTTGCTATCAACAGAATTTGGAAATGAAAATTGTCTGTCACACCGCTCAACTATCCACTGTACAAAATTGCGTCGCAATGGGATTGGGAGTTTCCCTTGTGCCAAAAGCGCTGGCAGTGAGCGATCAATCAAAACAGGTTATCTATCGTGAATTGAGCGGCGCCGCCCCCCAGCGAAAAATCGCCGCCGCGACTCACATCGAACGGACGCAATCGTTCCTCGCCAAAAAATTCATCGAGATCGTGCGCGCGGAATATCCCGCCTAAAAACAGTCCCCGCTGAGAAGCGGGGACTGCGACTTTTATGACGGGGCGGCTTTCATTTCCATTCTCGTCCGCCAGCCAGAAAGGACTTGCCGTCCATGACCTTCTTCCCCGCCGGCTGGACTTCCTCGAGGACGAGCGCCGCGTCCGCGCACATCACGGCGGGTCTTCCCTCGACGGTGAGCCGGGTTCCGCTCGCCAAGCCTTTCCCCACGCTGACAATTCTTCCGCGCATCACTTTGAGCGGACTCCCGTTCCACTCGAACCACGCGCCGGGCCAGGGGTTGAATGCCCGCACTTTGCGTTCCAACTCTGCGGCGGGACGGGTGAAGTCGAGGCGCCCATCCTCCTTTTTGAGCATGGGGGCGTAGGTGACGCCCTCCGCAGGCTGGGGAGTCGGCGTCAGTTTGCCGGCGAGATAATCTGGCAGGATGTCGAGGAGCAGGTCCGCTCCGAGGGTGGATAAGGCTTGGAAGACCGAGCCGGCTGTATCGTCTGGTTTGAGGCGGATGGCGCGCTTTGCTAGGATGGGACCGGTGTCGAGTCCCGCGTCCATTTTCATGATGGTCACGCCGGTCTCTTCATCGCCTGCGAGGATGGCGGCTTGGATGGGCGCGGCGCCTCTCCAGCGCGGCAGCAGGGAGGCGTGAACGTTGATGCAGCCGAAGCGCGGCAGGTTCAACACGTCGGGTTTGAGAATTTGTCCGAAGGCGGCCACGATGATGAGGTCGGGATTCCACTCGCGCAGTTGACTCATCGCTTCAGGCGCGCGTAATTTTTCGGGCTGGATGACGGGAAGATTTAATTCGAGCGCGAGGACTTTGACCGGCGGCGGTTTGAGTTCGCGTCCGCGCCCGGCGGCACGGTCGGGCTGGGTGACGACGCCGACGACGTTATATGCGCTGGCAAGCGCGCGCAGGGTGGGGAGGGCAAAATCGGGAGAGCCCATGAAGACGATGCGGGTCATGAGGGTGATTTTACCAGCCCGGCGGTATCCACGTTCGTGAGGGTGACGAAGATTTCCCGGTCAACGCCGAGGAGGTCTTTGTGTGCATAAAAAAGCCGGGTCCGCACGGACCCGGCTTTTTTATCGTTTGCGGCGCAATGGTTATGGTCTCAAACCAAATTGCACTGTGAAGGTCTGCCCGTTATACGGGATGGTGACCGTGATAAGGTATGTGGCGGAGGAGTCGGGCAGGGGCTTCGTGGCGAGGTTGTAGATGTATTGATTGGTGCTGAAGCGCATGACGCCGGTGGTATCCGCCGCGCTGGTGGAGATGGGTTCGTTGATTTCGAGCCCGGGGGTTGCGCCGGTGAGCATGGTCAGTTTGATGGTGGGGGCGAGGTTGTCCGGCACAGAGCCGTTGCAATCGGTAAAGCGGATCTTGACCGGGATGGTGCTGTTGTACTTGAAGACACTCGTCCCATCCGCGTTGATCGGTGGGAGGAAGCCGCTGGTGTTGAACTTCACCATGACGGTTGTCGTTGTTCCGCCCGAGCCGCCGTCATCGTCGGTCACGGTCACGGTGGCGGTGTAAATGCCTGCCGCGGCGTAGGTGTGAGCGAGCGAGAAGGGGCTGACTGCCGGGTTTACGGTTTGGATGTTGCCATCGCCCCAGTCAATGACTGCGATATGCGTATCCGCAGCGCCGGGGTCGGTGAAGGAAATATCCAGCACGGCGTTGTTCACGCCGCAAGCGACGTTATCGGCGGTGAAGGAAGCGTTGACCATCGGCGAGACGTTGAAGACGTTCACGGATGTTGTCGCTTCGGCGGAGAGACCCAGAGGGTCGGTGGCTTTGACTTTGACGGTGTAGGAAGAGGGTCCGTCGAGCAAAGAGGCGTCAAAGGTCACGCTCTGTCCGCTGGTTTCATAGGAGCCGTTGTTGTCGAGGTCCCAGGTGTAGGTGAGGCTGTCGCCATTCGGATCGAAGCCGCTGGCAGTGAGGGTGACCGTATAGCCTTCGTTTACCGAGTAGGGACCACTGGCGTCCACCGTGGGCGGCGCATTGGGGTTGAGTCCGATGACGAGCGGGTCATGGTCGGAGGAGCGGTAGGGATTCGGCTCATAGAGCGCATCCTGCGAGGCGGGCTTGAAGGATGTGTCGTAGTCCAGCACATCCGGCTCATCCGAGTTGATATGCCAGTCTGCCGCGCCGGTGATCTGCGGGAACAGGCTTGCATTCGCCAGCGCATGGTCGAGATAACCGGCTTGTCCGTCGAAGGTGTAGGAGTAGGCGAAGGCACCCTGGAAGTGGCTGATCAGGTTGACGTAGTCGTCGCCTGTCCCAACGGTATCATCCGAGCCAGCCTTGATCGCGTCAATCGGGTCTTCCATGGCGTAGGAGTTCAGGTCGCCGATGATGATGAAGTCCGGGTCGCCGCTGCTGGTCGGGTCGGTGGCGAGCCAGTCCACCAATGCCTGCGCCGCGAGGGTGCGCGTTCCGTTGCAGTTGCCCTGACCATCGCCGAGATCAGGATCGCCCACATCATCGCAGGCGGAACCTTTGGATTTGAGGTGGTTGACCACCACAGTGAAGCGTGCGCCAGTGGCATTGACTTCGAAGGTTTGCGCCAGGGAGGGGCGGCTCTTGGTATCTATGAAGCGCGGATCCACAGCCGAGGTCAGCAGTTTAAAATCGCCAACCGGGGTGACAATCGCCGGGCGATAGATCATGCCCACTTTGATCGCGTCTGTACCGATGACGCCGGTGTCAATGTAGGCGTAACCGGGCAAACCAGCCACAATGTCTGCCAGCGGTTCGACGCCGGTGGAGTTTTCGAGTTCGTTCAAACCGATGATGTCGGCATCCAGCCCGGCAAGTGCGGCAAGCAGTTTGGCGCGCTGGCGGGTCAGTTCGTCGGGTTGGTCGCTGTCCCAGCCGCGGCATTCCAGGTTGTTGAGGGGTCCGCATTTGTTATCGAGCGGATTCCCTGTTGGGTAATCAGCGGTGAGGAAGTAGTTGAGCGTGTTCATCGCCGCGATACGCACACTGCCCCCGACCGGTTCGGGTGCCGCCGGGCGCGGGTTCACAGCCGTGTAATCCGCAGGTCCGGTGGGGATGATGCGGTAGAGGCTGAAGTCGTAGCCGAGGATGCCGGTCGCGTTGGTGACGATGTCGCCGCCGCGGAAGCGGTTGCTGAGCGAGAACGGCAGTCCATTCGGGTGGCGAAGAGTTGGCGGGTTTTGTGCGCTCTGTGCATCGTCAAGGGTGATGCGGCTCAGGCTGTTGGCGAGGGTGCGGGCGTTCGCCGCGGCGCCGGGTTCATCAATGGTTGTCCCTGTGAAGGGGCGGGACTCACCAGGGAGCGGCAGGGCAAGGACGATTTCGCCGAAGCGGTCATAGTTGAAGTATTCGGCGATGACCAGGTCCTGCGGGAAGCGCACCAGCATGCCTTCATAGCGTTCGAAATCGTTAATGCTGGTGACAGGCAGGGTCACATCCACCGGGGCAACCGATCCGCTGCCGCATTGAACGATGTTCGCGGCGGGCACGGCGGCTGTGTTGCTGTTCGAACCGTTGAGCGTGGTCTGGTTGAAGCGTTCGCGGGCGTAACCGGTCACACGGACAACCTGCCCGACGCTCACGAGGTTGGATGAGCCGGTGTAAACGAAGATGCCGTCGGATGTGGCGGGATCGCCGTCGCCGTTGAGGTCCTGGAGGTAGAAACCGGATGCGGCGGCAGTCCCTTCGAAGTCACCGACCACGACGCCTTTGGTTGTCACGGTGCCGGTGATTGCGGCGGAAAGTCCGCTCCCCTGTATCTGATAGATGGGGGTGTAGGCAGTCGTACAGATGTCAAAAGGCGAAAAGCCAACCGTGAAGTTGACCGCCATGTTGTCGGGCGGATCGTTCGCGTCCTGGTCGCTGACCTGGTTTGCCAATACGGTCAAGGTGCAGCTTTCGCCGCCGACCAGCGGAACGCTCGGGTCGAGCGTAAAGGTGGTGGGTCCGCCGCTGAAGGTTGTCGAAACGTTTCCGCTTGTCGAACAAACCAGCGTGAACCACGAGGAGGTCACGTTGACGGGTTCACTGAACGTCACGGAGAGGTTGGCGTTGACGGGGAAATCTGTGGCGCCATTGAGCGGATAGGTGCTGGAGACTTCGGGCGCGTCATCTGCAACTGCGCACGGGTTCAACGGGGATGAAGTGTTGCGCGGAGTGGGGACGCCTGCGGCGAAATCCATGGCGTTGCTGTCGGTTTCGGTGCAGCCGTTGCTGAGGCGCAAGACAGCAGTGGAACTGTTCGTTGCAGGGGCGGGGGCGGTTTCATAAAAATTTGCGCCATCCCAACCTACCAAATCCTTGATGAGCGCCAATTGCGCAGCCGTACAGGGAGTTGAACTGCCATTGCACGCCAGCCCGCTCGTCGAATTAACCAGGGCAACCTTGCCGCCGGTCGCGCTCATGTTGATGGACCCAGTGGCGTTGGGAGTCGGAAGCAACGCCCCGTTTGTTCCACCCGAAGCAAGTTGAACAAGATAATACTGTCCGGGCGCAAGCGACCCAGACAACAAGACCACCGGTTGCTGGCTGAACAGACCTGTTCCTGTTGCGCTTGTGTATTGGATGGATAATCCGTTCAGGGATACGGTTGTTGTCCCGCGGTTAAACAATTCAACGAAATCATTTCGTAGAACCGCTCCAGCGTTACCGCCGCCGCCATAGACCTGGCTGATGACGACATCGGCAGATAAGGCTTGAACCGGTCTTGAAGTGGCTGGCAGCGCCCCCAGCACCAGCGCCAGAATTAGCGCCAGCGAAAAGATTTTTGAAAACATTTTGGTCATGTGTGTTCTCCTCAAACGAAAGCCTTGAAATTGTACAGCCGATTTTTCATAGCGCCCTGCTGTTGAATTGTGTGGGTCCACCTCCTCAAAAACTCTGCCAGAAGTTTTCAACAAACGATGCCGCGCTTCCCTCTCCTTGCGACAAAAGCGATTGTATAAAATACCTAATAAAAATGCAAGGCATTTGTAACCTATTGGTGGCTCAAGAACAAGCTGAATGAATGCTTTTTCGGCTAGTCGAACAATTCTCTGGGAATGTTGCCGCAGACACCGTAGCGTGACATTAATGTCGCGCCGCACCGCCAAATTGAGAAGCGCTGCTCTGTGCGAATTAGCGTAGATTAGCGCAGATTAGTGGATTAAATTCAGGTTTTGCGTAAGTCAAGTATATAATCTGCCCAATGCAAAACCGGCGGCATCCCCTTTGGACACGCGACTCCTCCATCCTCCTGGGCGGATTCTTCCTTACCATCTTTCTCATCGTTTACATCTGGTGGCCCCTGGCGGAGGAAGTCCTTTCGTATGTTGACTGGAGCAGCGCATGGTGGCGTTACCTCGACTGGCTGCTCTTTGGCATCTTCGGCTTCATGTCCCTCACCATCGTCGCCCGCGCGGACCTGCGCACGGACGCGCTGATTGTCTTCGTCGGCGTGTGCGGCGGTCTCGCCATCGAGAGTTGGGGCACGCAGACGAATCTCTGGCATTACTACACCGCTGAACGCCCGCCGCTGTGGATTATCCCTGCCTGGCCCATCGCGAGTTTGTCCATTGACCGGATTACACGGTTTATGGATTGGCTTATTCGAGTCCCTCACCCCTTGCCCCTCTCCCAATTTTGGGAGAGGGGTTGGGGAGAGGGCGTATTTAGGATTCTCTACTGGCTCACCTTCGCCTCTTTCCTGACCTTGATGCTGGTCTTCGTTTCCCCAACCTTCGACAAACCCTATACCCTTCTCTCCCTCGCCCTGTGCATTCTCCTCATCCTCACGCCCACCGACCACCGTTACGCCTTGCTGACCTTCCTCGCCGGCGCGGGGCTGGGATACTTCCTTGAACTGTGGGGGACAACGCGCGAATGCTGGACGTATTACACCTTCGAGAAGCCGCCGCTGTTCGCGGTGCTGGCGCACGGCATGGCGGCGGTCGCGTTTTGGCGGGCAGGGCTGATGATGAAGAGGATGGGGGAGGGGGTGATGAGGATGGTTGGTAAGGGAGTGACTAGTCGTCAGTGAATCAGTTATCAGTAATCAGTCATCGGTAATCGGTGGTGGTCGTTCAGGAAAAATCCATTCCATTTACCCTCATTGACACGCCGACAAATCTGCCTATAATGTGACCTGCTGGTCATGTGACCAGTAGGTCATTTTGTATGCCCAAGCCCACCTTTTTCAACCTCCCCGAAGAAAAACGCGAAAAGATTATCAACGCGGCGATTGACGAATTCGCCGAGTACGGTTTGGAAAACGCCTCCACCAACCGCATTGTCGCCAACAGCGGAATCGCCAAAGGCAGTTTCTACCAGTACTTCACCGACAAACAGGACGTATTCCTGTACCTGCTGGCAGCGCTGGAACAGGAAAAACTGGAATACTTCAAGGAGAAACATCCGCCAGCCCGAAACATGGATACCTTCCAATACTTCCGCTGGATGATCAAGACAGGCATGGAATTCAACTCTGCCTATCCGCGCCTGGTGCAGGCAATCAGCCGCGTGATGTTCAATGAAGGCTTGTATTACCAGAATTTTGCCAATATCCGCGAACGCTCCATGCAGGGACTGCGGACGATGATCCGCCAAGCCATCCAAAACGGCGAAGTGGACCCCAGCGTGGATGTGGACCTGGCGGTGATGATCATGGAGACGTGGAGCAACGTCATCAGCAATTACATTTTGCAGGAAGGCATGAAACAAAAGGACATCATGAAATGGGTGCGTTCCGCAAAGACGCAGGAAACGATTGACAAACTGCTCTACGTGATGGAATACGGATTACGCAAGACCGAATCGGATTTTGCAAAAAGTTTTCAGGAAAGGACAACACCATGACCCTTTACCTGCGCCTGGCATGGCGCAACGTGTGGAGACAGCGCCGCCGTACCTTTCTCATCGCCGCCGGCATGGGCGTGACGATGGCAATGCTCGTGTTCTATGATGGACTCATCGGCGGGTTCGAGCAAGCCATCTATGGCAACGCCATTCAACTGCTGGGCGGCAACATTCAGGTTCACGCAGCCGGATACAACCAAAAGATCGGACGCAAACCTCTGCTCCCGCTGGCAGACCCCGATGCGGTGGTGCAGGCGGCGGAGGCGCGCCCGGAAGTGGTCGCCGCCTCGAAGCGTATCGTGACCGGCGGACTGGTCACCAACCGCGAGGGCGCGTTCGCCGTCTCCATCATTGGCATCGAAGCAGACAAGGAAGCCCGCATCACCCCCGTCGCCGCCAACATCACGAAGGGACGTTACCTCAACGCCGATGACGGCGATGTCATCGTCATCGGGCAGGGACTCGCCGCCGCCATGAACGTGGAAGTGGGCGACCGCATCACCATGGTCGGCAACGCCGCCCACGAGCAGACGCGTCAACGCACGATGACCATCGTCGGCATTTACGATGTCGGCGTGCCGTCGGTGGAAAAAGCCATGATTTATCTGTCGCTGAAAGAGGCGCAGGACCTCTTCGGGCTGGATGGGCAAGTGACCGAAGTGGTCGTCACCCTCAAACAAATCGGGCAGGAACCGCCGGTAGTGGCAGCCATTCAACGCGCCGCGCCGGGCTACGAAGTGGACACGTGGGAAAACTCCTTCCCCGACTTAAAGCAAACGATGGAAATGAAAACCGGCGTGATGCAGGCGCTGGGCATATTCCTGCTGGGCATCGCCGCCATTGGCATCCTCAACCTGTTGATGATGGCGGTCTTCGAACGCACGCGCGAGATCGGCATCATCGGCGCGCTGGGATTGAAGCCGTATCAGATCACCTTCCTGTTTTTGCTCGAAGGGATTTTGATTGGCTTGCTGGGCGCGTTCTTTGGTGCAGTCCTCGGCACGCTTCTCAACGGGACCTTGAGCGTGGTTGGTCTCGATTACGGTCAATTCGCCAACCTGACGGAATACACCGCTCTCATCAGCGGACGAATTTACCCGCAGCTCGCGCCGCTGAAAGCGCTTCAACACGCCATCACAGTGGCGGTCATTTCTGCGCTGGCGGCGTTGTATCCTGCCATCCAAGCCTCCCAGCGCGAACCCGCCGAGGCGCTGCATTATGTGTAGTGAGATGTTGCCTAATCGGCGTTCTCCGCGTAATCGGCGTTCTCTAACGCCGAAGTGCGCGATCGCCACAAAAGAGACCCTCCTATGATCAACTACTTCAAACTTGCATACCGCAACCTGGGCAGGCATCGCCGCCGCTCGTTCCTTTCGGGGCTGGCGCTTGCTCTCGGCACGGCGCTACTCATGTTCATCGCCGCCTTCTTCCAGGGCGAGATGCGCAGCGCCATGGAATCCACCCTGCGCCTCAACAGCGGACACCTCCAGGTGCGCGACGCCGACTACGACCCCGATAAACTCAGCGTGGCGTGGGAGTATCTGATTGAAAATCCCTCGCACATCGCCGCGCAGATTCAGACTCTGGATGTCGTCCAAACAGCGACGCCGCGTCTGTTTGCCAGCGGCATCGTCTCGGCGCGGGATGAATCGGTGGGAGTCCAAATCATCGGCATTGACCCCGCCTCCCCGGCGAACGATCCGTATCGCACGCTGACGGCGGGCGAGTTCCTCACCGCTGACGACCGCGACGGCATCCTCATCGGGTATCCGCTTGCGCAAAGTTTGGGACTGGGCGTGGGCGATACGCTTACTCTGCTGGTCAACACCGCCGACGGCAGCGTGGACCAACAACCGTTCACGGTGCGCGGCATTTTCACCACCGGTACCACCGCCTACGATAAAGGCATTGTGTTTCTGCCGCTCGCCAAAGCGCAGGCGTTTTCGGGCGCAGGCGACCGCGCCAGCATCATCTTTGTCCTGCTCAAAGACCGAGAACAGGCGGAGGCGGTCGCCGCTGCGATTTCCAGCCCCAATTATCAGGTCAAGACTTGGCGCGAGTTGAATCAACTGCTCGTGCTGGTCAACGATTTTTCGGACGCCTATCTGGTGGTCATCAATTTCATCATCCTCGGCGTGACCGTCACGGTTATCGTCAACACGCTGCTTATGTCGGTCTTCGAGCGCACGCGCGAGATTGGCATCCTCTCCGCCATCGGCATGAAGGGACGCCAAATCGTCACGCTGTTTTTGACAGAAGCGTTCCTGCTGGCGGTGGGTGGCGTAACCGCCGGCACGCTGATTGGCTGGGCGGCTTCTGCCTACTTTGGCAAGGTCGGAATTTACTTCGGTGACTTGGGCTTGAGCGCTGAGATGCTCCTCGAAGACCGCATCTACACCTACCTGACGCTTGAGTCCGCCATCAACCTGATTATCACCGCCTTCGTCATCACCCTGCTTGCTTCACTCTACCCCGCGCAGATGGCTGCCCGCATGGAGCCGGTCGAGGCGTTGCATGGAAAATAAGGTACACAGGTACACAGGTATACAGGTATACAGGTAGACATGTGTACCTGTCTACGTGTGTACTTGTGTACTTGTGTACTTGTCTACCTGTATCCCCCCAAGGAGAATCAACATGGAAGTCGCAAAACTGACCGATGTCACCCGCATCTATAAAGTCGGACAAGTGGAAACCCGCGCCCTGAATGGCATCAACCTGACCATCGAAAGCGGCGAATTCACCTCGCTGGTCGGTCCCTCCGGTTCGGGCAAGACCACCCTGCTGCAACTCATCGGCTGTCTCGACCAGCCCACCAGCGGCAGCGTGGTCATCAACGGCAAAGAGACCACCGGACTCAACCGCAATCAGCGCGCCGATTTGCGTAAAGGCACAATTGGCTTTGTGTTCCAATTCTTTGCGCTCATTCCCACTCTCACCGCCTACGAAAACGTGGAAATGCCGCTCCTGCTCAACGGCAAGAGCGCGGCGGAACGACGCAAGCGCGTGATGGAATTGCTCGAAGCCGTCGGCATGGCGGACCGCGCGAACAACCGCCCCGACCAACTCTCCGGCGGACAACAGCAGCGCGTCGCAGTCGCCCGTGCGCTTGCCACCAACCCCAAACTGATTCTCGCCGACGAACCCACCGCCAACCTCGATACCGAAAACGGCGAGCAGGTCATGGAAATCATGAAGAAACTCAACAAAGAGACCGGCGCCACCTTCGTCTTTGCCACACATGACCCGCGCGTCATCAAATACGCCAACCGCGTGGTGACGCTGCAGGATGGTCTCATCCTGAAAGACAGTCAGGCAAACGGGAAACAGCGGGGTGACCAATGAAACGACTGATCACTGTCTACTGTTTACTGATTACTCTTCTCACCGCCTGCGGCTCATCCGCTACACCGACGCCCATTCCCACCCTTGTGTTGGGGAGCGGCGACGCCACCCCTGCGCCTCGTCCCGTTTCCAGCGGAGGGAATGTTGTCGCTTCGGCAGTCCTCGTCCCGGCGCAGGAGGCGCATTTGGCTTTCGCCGCCGGCGGGATGGTGGTCAAAGTCAATGCCAAAGTGGGAGACCGGGTCACGGCTGGATATATCCTGGTGGAATTGGATGACACCCTCGCGCGACTGGAAGTGGAACGTGCGCAGCGCGTCCTGCGTGAACTGACCTCTCCTGCCGCCGTTGCCGCAGCGGAACAGGCTGTGGCAAACGCTCAGGAAGCCTACGACGAAGCCAAAAAGAAAGCGGAGAGCCTCAACCGCCGCTTTGCCGATAATGTCACCCGTGACTATCTCGAGGCGCAGGTCACTTTGGCGCAGCAGGCGTTAGACCTGGCGCGGGAGGCATACAACCGCACTCGCGGGCTTTCTTCCGCCGACCCTGCCCGGGCAAAAGCCGCCGCCGACCTCTACAACGCGCAAAAGGCGTACAACACCGCTCTGGCAAACCTCAATTGGTTCACAGAAAAACCATCCGAAACCGAAGTCGCCCGCATTACAGCCGACCTCAATGCCGCTTCCGCCGCCCTGCAGGAGGCAAAGTGGTATCTCGCCGCGCTGAAGGGTGAAACGCTCCCCGACGAAGCCAGCGGCGCGCAGCTTGCTCAACTGCAGCAGGCGCGCGCCGACCTCAACGCCGCGCAGGTGCGACTTGCCCAAACCCGTCTCACTGCGCCGATTGACGGTATTGTGGCGCAGGTGGATGTGATTGCCGGCGAGTATGCCGCGCCGGGCAAAGTGTTGATCGTGCTCAGCAACGTGGATCAGTTGCAGGTCAAAACCACCGACCTCAGCGAGCGCGATGTCACCAAGGTGAAGGTGGGCGAGCCGGCGGTCATTCTCATTGATGCGCTCAATCGGGAATTCAGCGGCACGGTCATCAGCATTTCTCCGTTGGCGTCTGTCCTCGGCGGGGATGTGGTGTACGAGGTCACGCTTGTCTTCGATGAGCAACCCGTCGGCGCGCTGGCTGGCATGACGGCGGATGTGAGGTTTGGGGAGGGGGAGTAGTGGTCCAAGTAATCAGTGATCAGTGGTCAGTAATCAGTGGTCAGTAATCAGGGAGCAGTAATTGGTGATTGGTAATTGGTGACGCGGATGATTGTATAATCACCGCGTCTCTTGTTTTAACCTGACACTTGAAACCTGAAACTTGGAACTTGAAACTTGGAACTTGGAACTTGAAACCTGACACTGGAGCATTCTCATGACTCTCCCCGCAAAAATCACCGTCATCGGCGCAGGCTCGGCATCGTTTGGCGAGAACACCCTCTCTGCCATCATGCGCTCGAAACGCCTCAAAGGCTCCACACTCGCGCTCGTGGATCGAAATGCCGAGGCGTTGGATATTGTTCATCGTCTGGCGAACAGGCTCAACGTCGAGTGGGAAGCGGGGTTTGTCATCACGGTGCATACGCATCATGCCGAGGCGCTGCCGGGCAGTCAATTCGTCGTCAACGCCATCGAAGTCGGCGCGCGTGAAAATTTATGGAAGCGCGATTTTGAAATCCCGCTCCAATATGGCGTGCGTCAGCCCTATGCCGAAAACGGCGGACCCGGCGGCTTTGCCCATGCCGCGCGCAACATCGGACCCATTCTGCAGATTGCGCACGATATGGAAACGGCTTGCCCCGAGGCGTGGTTCGTCAACTTTACCAACCCGATGATTCGCATTTGTGATGCGGTCAATCGTCACAGCCGCATCAAGGCGGTGGGCTTGTGCCATCAAATTTATGCGGGCTATGTGATGGTCGGCGTTGCGCTGGCGAAAGACCTCGGCATCGAAGTGCCAGACGGACTCAATGGCGTCCATGCCGCTGTGGATCAGCATCCGCTTCAGCATCGCGTGCGCGAGCAGATTGTGCCGTTGGTGGATATTCGCGCGGCGGGACTGAATCACTTCACTTGGATTCTTTCCATCACAGACCGACGCACAGGCGAAGACCTTTACCCGCTCTTCCGCCAACGCTTCTTTGAACTGGACCCGAACTTTGAGCCGCTCACGAGGGACGTTTTCTCCGCCTTTGGCTTGTTCCCCGTGCCTGGCGATACGCATCTATGCGAGTACCTGCCGTGGATGAGCGACCCCAACACCAAACCCTGGGAAAAATACAACATCCGTTTGTACGACTGGGACTTGATGGCGGCGGTGCGGGAGTTTGAGCTGTTTCGTTTGAACGAAATGGCAAACGGCGACGCCACCATCGAAGGTCTGCGCGATACGGATTCGGAGGGCGCAGTGGAAATGATCGAGAATGTGGCAGGCGCGGGCAATCATTATCACCTTGCCGCCAACCTTCCGAACGCAGGACAAATCTCCAACCTGCCGCTCGGTGCAGCCGTTGAGACGCCGGTGCATGTAAACGGCGCAGGGATTCACCCCGTCCACGTCGGCGCACTGCCCGAACCGATTGCAGAATTATTGCGGCGTGAGATCACGGTTGCCCAACTCTGTGTGGATTCCGTTGTCGAAGGTTCGAGGGAGAAGGCGCTGCAATGTCTACTGCTCGATCCGGTCATCACCGATATTGAGACTGCGAAGAAGATTCTCGACGATTATCTGACCGAATACAAGGACTATCTTCCGCAGTTTTGGAAGTAAGCCTCGCGAATTACCATTTACCATTTACCATTTACCAATAACTTATGGACATCAAAGACTTGCATGCTTTCGACGAGGAATTAATCCGCCAAGCCGCACAACTGCTGGTGGATGCCTTTCGCGAGCATTGGGCTGACGCATGGCAGACCTTCGAGGAGGGGCTGGAGGAAGTTCGGGAAATGCTGGTCCCCGAACGCATCCTCCGCGCGGCGGTGGACGCGGATGGTAATCTGCTGGGCGTCATCGGCGGGATTCCCCAATATGACGGCAGGGTGTGGGAGTTGCATCCGTTGGCGGTGCAGCCGTCCATGCAGGGGAGGGGTATTGGACGTGCGCTGGTGATGGATTTCGAGGAGCAGGTTCGGCAGCGCGGCGGGTTGACCATCACGCTTGGCACAGATGACGAAGACAACATGACTTCGTTGGCAGGCGTTGATTTGTATGAAAACACGTGGGAAAAGATTCGAGACATCCGTAATCTGAAGAGACATCCCTACACGTTCTATCAGAAGATGGGCTTTGTCATTACCGGCGTCGTCCCCGATGCGAACGGCAGAGGCAAGCCGGATATTTACATGTCGAAGATGGTGGAATAATCATCCTTCGTTTTGCGAAGGCGAAATCTGCTTCACTGTCAATTGCTGTATTTGCTTGAATTGACCCTGCGCTTTCATGATGAATTCGTGAAAGACATGGACTCATTTGTGTTTGAATGGACCTCTTGCAAAAGTGCGCTAGAGAGCGCACAATACGCCTTTGCGTAAGAGACGTTCTCTAACGTCGGCTGACTTATGCAAGAGGTCAAATGGAATCTTTATGCGTGTTGTTGTGATTCGAATGCTTGATCGAAGATGTTATGCAGAAAATTTTAAAGTTATTTCATCATCAAAAAACCTTTACATAAATTCAATAATAGATACAATCTGTAATGGTTATACATCATCATTGCATGATTCAATACAACAGATACATTGAATCAGATCAAACAACATACTGCATGATGATTGTATAAAACAATCAAGATGCAAAAGCAATTTCACAAAAGATCATCTTGATTGGAGAAAAGGACTCGACATGTATATTTGTGTACTCTCCTCTCTTTCAGAGGACCCCAACGACAAACCCTATGATCCATCGCCGCACATGAACGGCTTCAAATGGAAGCACCATCCTGTGCAGCCGTTCAACGTGGAAAAACAATTGCGCGACCTTGTCAACGAAGGCGTGGATGTGTTTGTCAATCTTTGTGACGGCACTCCCGACGATGCACTTTCCGGCATTGGGTTGGTGCAACTCATGGAGAAAATGGGATTGGCTTTCACCGGCGCCGATTCGAAATTCTTCGACCCCTCGCGCCGGGAAATGAAAGCCTCTGCCAAAAAAGCAGGCGTGCCTTCACCCAATTGGGCGATGGTGGATTGCGTCGAAGACGTGGAGCGCGCTGCGAAAAAATTGCGTTATCCGGTCCTTGTCAAACCGCCGCACGGCTACGCCAGCGTCGGCATCACACGCAAATCCCGCTGTGAGAACCTCGAGCAGCTCAAAGAGCAGGCGGCAGTGGAGATCGAACAATTCGGGCGCGCCCTGCTTGAAGAATTCATCGAAGGACGGGAGTTCACCTGTCTCATTGCGGAAAATCCGGACGACCCGAAGAACCCCATCACGTTCAAGCCTGTGGAATTTATCTTTCCGGAGGGCGAGTCGTTCAAGCACTACGACATGAAATGGGTGGAATACGAAAAAATGTCGGTTGCGCCAGTGGATGACCCGCGCATCGAAAAAGTTTTGCGCGAGCAGACTGCCCGTCTGTTCAAAGCCATGAACGGCAACGGCTATGCCCGCTGCGATTACCGCATGGGCGCCGACGGCACGATCTACATGCTCGAAATCAACCCCAACTGCGGCATTTTCTATGCCCCGCATGAACCGGGCTCGGCAGATTTTTCCCTGCTTAACGACCCCGTCTATAACCATCACAAATTCCTCAACCTCATCATCCGCGCCGCGATAAATCGTCAAACCAGAATGCTGGCTGCGAAGATGAAAAAGAAGCAGGTTCGCAAACAGCCCGCCGAACAGCAAATGGTGTATGCATAGCGCAAAACTTCCGAGGGAAACCTCGGAAGTTTTTTCTGCCAGACAACATTTTATCTTCGCAGGGCAGTCATCGGAGCATCACCCTTACCCGAATTTCATATTCCTGTGGTTAAATAACGTCAGTTTGGGATAAGGGCTTTGTCACCGCCGAGGCATGGAGAACACTGAGAAATTAAAAAATCTCTGCGGTAAAGTTTTGGATTTGAGCCGTTTATCCCGCATACTGTTATCAACTCACAGGAGAGAAGAAATATGCCAACAGAACGTAACAATTTTTTCAAATTGGGCGATAACTTCGCCACCATCGTCGGCGACGATGTAAAAGTCGGCGACCCGGCTCCCGAATTTACCTCAGTCGTGCCGGGCTGGGGAAAGGTCAATCCGCTTCAGGAATCCAAAGGCAAGGTCATTATCCTTTCCGCCGTCCCCTCGCTGGATACTGATACTTGTGATCGCGAAACCCGCCGCTTCAACCAGGAAGCCGCCAAACTCAGCGATGACATCGTCATCTACACCATCAGTTGCGATTTTCCCATGGCGCAAAAGCGCTGGTGCGGCGCCGCCGGCGTGGACAAGGTGAAGGTGGTTTCAGATGTGGTCGAGGCGGAATTTGGCGTCAAGTATGGCTTGCTCATCAAAGAACGCCGTTACCTGCGCCGCGCGGTCTTCATCGTGGGGCGCGACGGGAAACTGACCTACGTCAACTACCTGCCGACGCTTGGGCAGGAACCCGATTACGACGAAGTGATTGCCGAAGCCAAAAAAGCGCTTGGGTAAGCGCCGCTTTCGCTCGAGCCGCATCCCGAAGGTTCTCAAAAAACCTTCGGGATGTTTTTATCCCAGCACAAAATTGTCAATCAGCCGCGTCTTCCCGATGAAAACCGCCATCGAAAGCAAGGCTTTGCCCCTGACTTCACTGAGTTCTTCCAGCGTGTCATAATCGGCGCACGAGACGTACTGTACCTGCGCCAGCGGCTCAGCCGCCAACACTTCCTTCATCTTCCTGCGCAGCGCCTCCGCATTTCGTTCCCCGCTCTCATACAGCTCCTTTGCCGCGCTCAACGAACGGAACAACACCGTCGCCGCCTTGCGCTGTTCGGGGCTCAGGTACACGTTGCGGCTCGACATCGCCAGCCCGTCTGCTTCCCGCACCGTTGGGCAGACCACAATCTCAATGGGGAAGTTCAAATCCAGCGTCATCCGCCGAATGACCGCCGCCTGCTGAGCGTCCTTCTGCCCGAAATATGCCTTGTGCGGCTGGACAGCGTTGAACAACTTGGCGACCACCGTCGTCACCCCGCGAAAGTGACCCGGCCGCATCGCTCCCTCCAGCGGACGCGTCACCGCCTCAACCTCCACCCAGGTCTGATACCCTGGCGGATACATCACCTCCGCTGTGGGCGTCCACACCAAATCCACGCCGAGGGGTTCGATCAACCTCAAATCGCGTTCCAGGTCGCGTGGGTATTTGGCGAGGTCCTCGTTCGGTCCAAATTGGGTGGGGTTGACGAAGATGGAGACGACGACAGAGTCGCATTCCTCCTTCGCGTGGCGGATGAGGGAGAGATGCCCTTCGTGTAGGTAACCCATCGTGGGGACGAATCCAACCGTCCCGTCGAGAGAGAGGCGGGCAGTACGGAGTTCCTCCAGCGTAATTACGTTTCGCATAGTTTATCCTCCAGTCGTTGACAGATATAGAAAATCTGTGCTACACTGACTTACAAACCAATTCAAAGGAGAAAAAATGGCTTACGCACATACCAATTCCAAAGGCACCACCTATTACCTGCACTCCAAAGGCAAGATGTTCTTCTTCTCGCGGGAGGTCAAGGAAGGCGCGCTCGATGCCGTCCCAGCCGGTTATACAGTGGTGGAAATGAAAACGGGCATGCTTGCCCTGAAGAAAGTTCAGGCAGAAGAAGCGGCGGCTGAAACACCCGCCGACGTTCAATCGTAACCGAAGTATAACCCGTTCGCCGCCTGGTCTCTTCCACCGGAACCCACGTTGCGCTTTTAGATCAACAAGAACACGACCCATAGCATTGCGTCTAAAAGAACCTGTAACCAGAAAGTGAGGAAAACATGCCAGCATTAAACCGCGTGCAGCTCATTGGCTATCTGGGCAAAGACCCCGAGAGCAAATACACCCCCACCGGCAAAAAAGTAGCGCACTTCAGCCTTGCTGTCACCCAGCGCTGGAAGACCGGCGGCGAAACAAAGGAATACACCGAATGGGTGAACATCGAAGCATGGGGGCGGCTCGGTGAAATCTGCCAGGAGTATCTCAAAAAAGGAAGCCTGGTCTATATCGAGGGACGGCTCAAGACGGATAAGTACGAAGACAAAGGGGAAACGAAGTACTACACCAAGGTCGTTGCTTTAGCCATGCAAATGCTCGACCGCAAACCCAGCGAAGAACCCATGCTCACCGTCGAAGAAGAGGCTGCCGAGTACGAGGCATGATTTCAGGAGAGAACTCCAAAGGTAGCATTTTGGGATTCTTACGGCACAATTGAATAACAAAAAGCGTCATGCCTAAACATGACGCTTTTTTTATTCCTGTTCTTTTGGCAGGTCTCAGGCGGACGCCGCTTCGGTTATTTCACCAAGTTCCTTAACACGGTGTGCAGAATGCCTCCGTTGCGGTAGTAGTTGACCTCCACCTCGGTATTGAGCAGGGCAATGGCTTTGAATTCGATGACCGAACCGTCCGGTCTCTTTGCCTTCACCGTGACGACGGACTTCGGCGGCATCGTATCGCTCAAACCTTCGATGTCGTACACTTCGTCGCCTTTCAAGCCCAACGTTTCGGCGTTTTGCCCGTCCATGAATTTCAGCGGCAGAATGCCCATGCCGACCAGGTTCGAGCGGTGAATGCGTTCGAACGATTCGGCAATCACAGCGCGGACCCCCTGCAGGAGCGGTCCCTTTGCCGCCCAGTCGCGGCTGGAGCCGGTGCCGTATTCCTTGCCGGCGATGACGATGACCGGCACGCCTTCTTCCTTATATTTCATGGCGGCGTCGTAAATCGGCATGATTTCGCCGTCGGGGAAGTGTTTCGTCCAGTTGCCTTCCTTGGGGGCAACGAGCAGGTTCTTCAGGCGGATGTTGGCGAATGTGCCGCGCGCCATCACCAGGTCATTGCCGCGGCGGGAGCCGTAAGAGTTGAAGTATTGCGGAGCGACATCGCGTTCCTGCAAGTATTTTCCAGCCGGGCTGTCCACGGCGATGTTGCCAGCGGGGGAGATGTGGTCGGTGGTGATGGAGTCGCCGAAGAGTCCCAACACGCGCGCCGCTTTGATGTTCGAGACGGAGCCGGGTTCGAGGGTGAGTTCCTGGAAGTAGGGCGGGTGATGAATGTAGGTGGATTTCTCGTCCCATTCATACAGATCGCCGCCGGAGACCTTGATTTCCTTCCACGCTTCGGAACCTTCGAAGACGCTGGCGTAGCGTTCCTTGAACATGTTCACGTCGAGGCTGGAAGCGATGGTGGCGGCGATTTCCTGCTGGCTGGGCCAAATGTCCCGCAGGTAGACCGGTCCGTCGGTTCCTTCGCCGAGGGGCTCTTTGTCGAGGTCAATATCCACGGTGCCAGCCAGGGCATAAGCGACGACCAGCGGCGGGGAGGCGAGGAAGTTCGCCTTGACCAGCGGATGAACGCGCCCCTCAAAGTTGCGGTTGCCCGAAAGCACCGCCGCAGCGACGAGGTCACTGCCGGTTACGGCTTTTGCCACTTCACCCGGCAGGGGACCGGAGTTGCCGATGCAGGTTGTGCATCCGTAGCCGACCACGTTGAAGCCGAGTTGGGCGAGCGGTTCGAGGAGGTTGGCTTTCTTGAGATATTCGGTCACCACACGGGAGCCGGGCGCGAGACTGGTTTTGACGTAGGGCTTGACCTTCAATCCTTTTTCGACGGCTTTCTTTGCCAGCAAGCCCGCTCCCACCATGACCGAGGGGTTGGATGTGTTGGTGCAGGAGGTGATGGCGGCAATGACCACCGCGCCGTGTTTCATTTTCATCGAACCGCCGTTCGTGCCGAAGGTTGCTTCGGCGTTCAGCGCTTCGGGTTTGAGTTCGAAGCCGCGTTCTTTGACCGGAGCGGTGAGCGCCTTTTTGAAGGTCTCTTTCAGTTCAGACATGGGGACGCGGTCCTGCGGGCGTTTGGGTCCGGCTAAAGAGGGGACGACTGCCCCGAGGTCCAGTTCGAGCGTGTCGGTGAATTCGGGGTCGGGGGTGGATGCGTCGCGGAAGAGTCCCTGTTCGCGCATGTAGGCTTCCACGCGTTCGATGACTTCCTTCGGGCGTCCCGTCAGTTCGAGATAGCGCAGGGTTTCGGCGTCCACCGGGAAGTAGCCCATCGTCGCGCCATATTCGGGCGCCATGTTGGCGATGGTGGCGCGGTCGGTGAGGGACATACTGTCGAGACCTTCGCCGTAGAATTCGACGAACTTGTCCACCACGCCCTTCTTGCGGAGCATTTGAGTGACGGTGAGGACGAGGTCGGTGGCGGTGACGCCGTCGCGCAGTTTGCCGTAGAGTTTGAAGCCGATGACATCCGGCAGGAGCATGTCCATGGGTTGACCGAGCATCACGGCTTCTGCCTCGATGCCGCCCACGCCCCAGCCCACCACACCGAGACCGTTGATCATGGTGGTGTGCGAGTCGGTGCCGACGAGGGTATCGGGGAATAAGACCCTAAAGGTCTCCGAGGCATTTAGGGTCTCTTCTTTCATCATCACCACTTGCGCGAGATATTCCAAATTGACCTGATGGACGATGCCGGTCATCGGCGGGACGACGCGGAAATTCTGGAACGCCTGTTGACCCCATTTGAGGAACTCGTAGCGTTCCTTGTTGCGCAGGAACTCCATTTCCGTGTTGCGCTGGAGGGCGTCGGAAGTGGCGAAGAAGTCCACCTGCACGGAGTGGTCAATGACCAGGTCCACAGGGACGAGCGGGTTGATTTTCTTCGGGTCGCCGCCGAGACGGGCAACCGCCGCGCGCATGGCGGCAAGATCAACCACCGCCGGCACGCCGGTGAAGTCCTGCATGACGACGCGGGCAGGGAGGAAGGGAATGCCGGGGCGCTCGCCCTTGGGTTTCCAGGCGGCGATGTTTTTGACGTCGTTTTGAGTGATCTCGCGGTCGTTGCATTGACGCAGCGCCGCCTCGAGCACGATGCGGATCGAGAAGGGGAGCCGTTTGAGTTGAGTCAGCCCCGCCTTTTCCAGGGCGTCGAGGCGGTAGATGACGTACTCCTTGTTCCCCACTTTGAGAATGTCGCGTGCTTTGAAGAAATCGTTCATGAGGATACTCCTTTTGGTGATATTTGCCCTCGCCATTACGCCCCTCTCCCATTGAGAGAGGGGAGGGGTGAGGGATGTCACCACCTTACGAAGAATACAAAGGAGCGCCTTTGCTATCCTTGCTGTTGTGGTGTTGTTTACAAATTCAGTTCTTTTTTGAGTTGTGAGACGAGTTTTGTCTTTTCGTTTGCCGGCAGGAAACCTGCCTGCGCCGCGGCGACGATGCGTTCCTTGAGGGTGTATTGCGGCATTTGAAGCGTGTCACAGGCGTTATAGTATTCGTGGCTGAGGGTGATGCGCGAGATGCTCGGGTCGTCGGTGTTGATGGTGACGTTGAGACCGCTTTCGAACATTTGCATCAGTGGATGCGCTTCGAGCGACTGCACCACGCCGGATTGATAATTGCTGGTGATGCAAACTTCAAAGACGGTCTGCCGTTCGCGCGCCAGAGCGGTGACGTTTTCATCTTCCAGCGCCCGCACGCCGTGACCGATGCGTTCCGCGCCGAGTTCCTCGATGGCTTCGCGGATGTGCGCCGCCGGTCCCCATTCGCCGGCGTGGATGGTGACGTGCAGCCCAGCCTGACGGGCTTCCCTGAAGATGCCGTAAAAAGGCTGGGAGGGAAATTCCGCTTCGTTGCCAGCCAGGTCCAGCCCCACCAGCCCATCCTGGATGTGCTGCGCCGCCAGCCATGCCACCTGCTCGGCAAGTTCGGCGCTTTCATGGCGGTTGACCGAAGCAATCAGTTTGACGTTGATGTTGTAACGTGCGGCGGTTTCGCGGGCGCTGGTCAGCACCCAGTCAATCACATCATGCAGGGGGAAACGCTCGGCGCGGCTCAGGGCGACGGGCGTGAAACGCAATTCCAAATAGCGCACATTGTCTCTCGCTGCATCCTCCACTGCCTCGCGCGTGATGCGGTGAATGGCATCGGGCGAGCGGTAGAACATGCGCAGAGTGTTGAATTTGGAGAGGAAATTTTGAAAGGTGAACTTGTCCTCTTCCTGAATCTGCACCAGCGTGCTCAACCGCAGCACATCCGCCGGGATGGTCATGCCGTGTTGTTTGGCGATATCCAGCATGGTGGTCAGGCGCAGAGACCCTTCGAGGTGGCGGTGCAGTTCCACCTTGGGCAGGATGCGGTACGAATTCAGAGAGGCAGTGACGCGCTCGTTCATAATAATCAATAAGGGTTAGTTTCGCCTGCGTCGTTTCTTCTTCCCGCCATCGGACTGCGGCGCGGATTGCGTCTGCGCCGCGGCGGGCTTTTCGGCGATTTCGACGGGAGCGATTTCGACAGGTCTTCGCTGCAAAGTAAACATGCGGCTGATGACCAGGCTGCGAATATCTTCCATGAGCTGGGCAAACATTTCGGATGCCCTGGCTTTGTATTGTACCAGCGGGTCACGCTGGGCGTAAGCCTCGAGGTTGATGGAAACACGCAGCGCCTCGATGCGCGTCAGATAATCCACCCACAACTCTGTGATGGCGCCCAGCAGGAGACGGCGATGATATTCATTCAGCGCATATCTGCCCAGCGCCTCGACCAACGCCTCGCGGTCGGACTCACTCAAGCCTGCCGGCTTTTCCTCCAGCCTTGCCTCCCCGAAGGCTCTCCGCGCCGCCTCGCCGAAATCCGCCAGCCGCGCGGCATTGGAGGAGAGACGGGCATATTCTGTCTGCCCGATGGCGAATGCCAGCGCCTCCTGCGCTTCTTCGAGGTGGGTGAGGATGTCTTCGGTCAATTCCTCTGCATCCCTGCCTTCCAGCAATTGCGCCATGAGGTGGATGTAACTGAAGCGCTGGAAGGACATCTTTTCCTGGCGGTGCGTTTTGGGGTTGAATGCGGTGCGCGCGCCCTGCGAAAGCGAGATGAGCAGTTGCAGTTTGGTCGTGTCGTTCAGGACGGCCGGCATCAGGTTGTGGATGTCGCGTTCGATCTGCCCGTTTGCGCCGACAAGCATTTCGCGCTTGCGTTTGAGCGCATCGTGCATCAGATCGAGGATTTTATCGGCGGCGTCGTCCCAGTCTTGAACTTCGATCTTTTCGCCCAGCGCATCGCCGGCGCGGTTTGCCGCGGCGGCGGCAAGGCGCGAAGCGTAGAAGAGGGTGAGTTGTCTTTTGACCGTGTTGGCAATTAGTTCCTTTGCCTTCGGCGGATCCTCCTCAAGCAGGCGCAATTGCTCGCCGTTCATGCGGATTTGCATTCCCACCAGCGGGGCGATTTCCTCCAGCATCTTTTGCGGGCGGAGCGTCTCTTCTCTGTCTGCCAGGCTGTCGAAGTAGGCGTCGAGGGCGTCGAGGCGGGAGGCGAGTTGAGCGTTGAAGGCTTCTTCGGTGCGGTCGAGCAGGTCTTCGATGGCGCGCAGGTGATGGGCGTTTTCCGCTTCGATGGCGCGGGTAATCAGGTCGAGCAGCGATGCGGGAAAATTGTCGGCGTTGGCTAATTCTTTGAGCAGCAGGGACAAGCCAAAGCTGGGGAAGATGCGTTCGCCGCTCATGAAGGGCGGTTGAATCTCTTCCAGCCAGGCAATCAATTTCCAGGGTCCCTCTTTGTCTTCCAGCCCGCTTTGCACGCGCTGTTTGACTTCGTCTTCGAGCATGACGTGAATGTCGTCGCTGAGGTCTTCCTTGACGAAGATGCGGTCGCGCTGACCGTAGATTTGACCGCGCTGTTTGTTGAGAACGTCGTCGTATTCGAGCAGGTGTTTGCGGACGTCGAAGTTGGCGCCTTCCACGCGGTGCTGGGAACTTTCGATGATGTTGCCCACCAGCCGCATTTCGAGCGGCAGGGTGTCGTCCACTTTGAGGGTTTGCATCAGGCTGTTGACGCGGTCGCCGCCGAAGAGGCGCATGAGGTCGTCTTCGAGGGAGAGGTAGAAGCGCGAGGAACCGGGGTCGCCCTGGCGGGCGGCGCGTCCGCGCAGTTGGTTGTCAATGCGGCGTGCCTCGTGACGTTCCGAGCCGATGACGTGCAAGCCGCCGAGTTCCTTGACTCGCTCCATGTCGTCGAAGTATTGAAGGAAGAGTTTGACCTCCGCCGCGTAGATGCCATATTGGGAGGGGTCAATTTGCTTGAGGGCGGCGCGGCGTTCCTCGTGGGTCATGTCGAAGGGGTCTTTGTAGCCGTTTTTGCCAAGGACGCGGTTGACGGCGGTGATGACTTCTTCGGCGAGTTCGCCGCCGAGTTTGATGTCCACGCCGCGCCCAGCCATGTTGGTGGCAATCGTCACTGCGCCGAAGGCGCCCGCACCGGCGATGATCTGCGATTCTTCGGTATGCTTGCGGGCGTTCAGCACCTGATGCGGCACGCCGCTCTGCAAGACTTTCTTGAGACGCTCTGCGTCTTTTTCCTCCAGCCGCAAGATGTCGAGGACGACAGCCAGGTTGGACGGGTCTTCGAGGCTGATGGTGGAGTAACCGAACGGCTGGATGAACTTGCGCAGCGCATCGGGGGAGATGCTGTCGAGCGGGGCGTTGAACTGCGCCAGCTCCGGAATGAGCCGCCCGTCCTCTTCGCGTTTGTTTGCCTCCATCCACAAACGGCGGACGAGGGCAACCTGCAAGAGTCGGCGGACGGATTCGGCTTTGAGGCGGAGCGAGAGACGTTCGGATGCTTCGACGGAGGTGGTGCCGATGAGCAGAGGTCGCCCGCGCACGTGTTCGCGCACGATTTCCATGACGATGGCGCGCAGTTTTGCCTCCACCGTGCGGTAGATTACGTCGGGGTAATCTTTGCGGCGGTAGAAGAGGGGCTGTTTTTGCGGGTCATCGCGTTTGGCAAAGTATGAGTAGGGATACCCCTCCTCATCCTTCGCATGGATTTCAACCAGCGGCGCGTCCTTGCCGAGCGCCTGATATTCGAGATGAGGCGGGATGGGGACGACTTCCAGTTTGTAGATTTTGTTGAACTCTTCCGCTTCGGTGAGGGCGGTGCCGGTCATGCCCGCCAGTTTCTTATACATGCGGAAGTAGTTTTGCAGGGTGATGGTGGCGTAAGTGACGTTCTCCGGCTCGATGCGCACGCCCTCCTTCGCCTCCACCGCCTGATGCAGGCCGTCACTCCAGCGGCGCCCGGGCATGAGCCGCCCCGTGAACTCGTCCACGATGATCACCTTGCCCCCTTGGACGAGGTAGTCCTTGTTGCGATGGAAAAGAAACTGCGCCCGCAGCGCCTGTTCAAGGTAGCCGCGCAGGCGTGCCTGTTCCGGCGTCACATCCTCCGGGCGGTCGGGGTCCATCAGCGGCAGACCAAGCATCTGCTCCACGCGCGCCAGCCCCACTTCCGTAATCGAGACGGTGCGGTCTTTCTCGTTTACTTCGTAGTCTTCGGGCTTGAGTTGTTTGACGATTTGCGCCATTTTGGCGTACCACTCCAGGTTGCCCGAAGCGGGTCCTGAAATGATGAGCGGCGTGCGCGCCTCGTCAATCAACACGTTGTCCACCTCGTCAATGATGGCAAAGTGATGCCCGCGCTGGACGCGCTCCTCCAGGCTCATGGTCATGTTGTCGCGCAGGTAGTCGAAGCCGAACTCCGCGTTCGTGCCGTAGGTCACGTCTGCCGCGTACGCTTCGCGGCGATCCACCATGCGCAGGTGTTGTTGATCCTCGTGCGGCGACTCGCGTGTGAAATCCACCAGAAACGCCTTCTTGCCGTTCTCGGTCACTGCCGCCATTTGCAGAACGCCCACCGAAAGCCCGAGCATGTGGAAGATGGGCGCCATCCAGCGTGCGTCGCGCCGCGCCAGATAATCGTTGACCGTAATCAAATGAACGCCTCTGCCGGACAGCGCGTTGAGATAAATGGGAAGCGTGGCGACGAGCGTTTTGCCTTCGCCGGTGCGCATCTCCGCGATGGAGCCGCGGTGCAGGACGATGCCGCCAAGCAGTTGAACGTCATAATGACGCTGTCCCAGCGTGCGTTTGGATGCTTCGCGGACGGCGGCAAACGCCTCCGGCAGGATTTCTTCCAGCGCTTCCTGCTCCGCCTGAAACTGCTCCTGCTCCGATAAGCCTTCCACATTCCCCAGCGACTCCCGCACATGCCGGCGGAACTCGTCCGTTTTGGCGCGCAGGGCATCGTCGCTCAACGCCTCGAACTGCGCCTCCAGCTCATTGATGCGGCGGACGGTGTCGCTGAGTTGTTCGATGATTTTTTTGTTGGGGTCGCCCCCGAATAATTTGACAAAATTCTTGAGCATTCGATACCTTTCGGGGCAGGATTATAGCATGGCGGTATTTTTCCCCATATTTGACTTTCATTAGAAGCGCAGGAGACGTTCTCTCACAGGTCTGCCGGCGTAAGCCTGCCCTGAGCCTTGCCGAAGGGAGAACACCTTCCACCAAGGGCACAAAAGCCACGAAGTTTTGTAAAGCTACCTTGTGCCGAATTTCAAGATTCTGAATTTTTCCTCTAGCCACCCGACACTTTTGTTTTGGGACGCAGATGAACGCTGATTTGCGCTGATTTAGTTTTTTTTCTGCGTTTATCTGCGTTTTTCAGCGTCCCATTTGAAACTGTCAGGTCGCTAGTTTTTCCTTTGGGAATTTCTCTGTGTACTTTGTGCTCTTCCTGGACGATCGTCTTTGTGCAGTGGACTTACGTGTGTTTCAGAAACAAAAACGACGCGGCGCGCCGTCTCTTCAGCGGGCTGGGCGCTTTGACTCAGCCGCTGCATTTGATGAAGCCCTCGCTGTCTCGACCTGTCGCAGGTATGTGCGGCGGCGCATTCGCAGCATTCTGGCAGGGTAACGGCTCTCGAGGTGTTTCAGGGTGGAAAGAATCTTCAGAATACTGCGGTCGCTGAACTTCGATTTCACAAGTCGTCCTGTTCACTGCCAATTTGATGTTCGAGAGCCTTTCTCAATTTGGCAATGCCGCGGTTCTGGATGACCTTCACGTTGTTGACTTCCTTGCCGATGATTTGCGCCGTTTCCTTGAGGCTGAAATCCTCCAAGAAACGCAGGATGATGACGTGCCGCTGGTCTTCGGTCAATTCCGAGTTCATGGCAGAGACCAGCGCCTCCATCAGCACGCGTTCCTCGATCTGGGTCGCTGTGGAAACGGTGCGTTCCTTTTCCTGGACGTTGATTGCCACATCCAGCGGCGCGGTGTGTTTGTTGCTGCGCGAGCGGTCCACCACCAGGTGGTAGGCGGTCTGGTACAGGTAGGAACGCAGGTTGGTGCGAGGACCCTTCCCATTGGCAAATTGTTCCAGAAGTTGGGAAAACACATCGCCGACAATGTTATCCGCCTCAATGGGGTCGTGACACAACCGCAAGGCGTATTTGTAAATTGCCGGCGCATACGTATCGAAGATGGCGGTAAGCGCCTCTTCGTCCAGTTTTTGCGCGGCTTTCAATAGAGTAACCCCGTCGTTCATGATGGCAAGCGACTCCCAATCCACAAAAAGGCTTGTTCGACAGTAAAATAATTGTGATACATAAAGGCTGAGTTGACATTTGTATTATAAACCGTCCTGCTCCGATGGTCTAATCAAAAACGGAGGAATTATGGGGGATTGGCGCTTCGTTGGGTTTCTTATATTACAACGCAAATTCCGACAGACACTCAAGGTTTTCTAGCCACCCGACGCTTTTGTTTTAGGACGCAGATGAACGCTGATTTAAGTTATTTTTTCTTCTTTACCGTATACAGAAACCCTAAAGGTCTGCTTTCCCTTCGTGAATTTGAGAATTTCCAAAAAGACCTTTAGGGTTTTTCACGAGAGAAATGTACAGTAGAGAGTTTTTTTTCTGCGTTTATCTGCGTTTTTCAGCGTCCCATTTTAAACTGTCAGGTCGCTGGAAGGTTTTCTTTCTCGCCACTCTGTGCCTTGTCTGGCAAAAGGCGCCGGTTCGTCAGGCATTTTGGCAGCCCGGGAAAACCTTTCGGGATGGAAAAGGCGACCTTGCCTGTAATGCTGGTTAATGATGTGGTAAGGAATTTGCAGTAACATTTACAGAAATCGCATCGTCATATTCGGCAGATTTTGTAATCATTTCGACAAGGAGTTGCCATGTTTTCATCATTTGAAGGACCCGACCGCCGCCATTTGGAAGAGCGCATCCGCAGTGAGGGGCGTCTCCCGCCAGGCCAGGCATTGACTCTCAAATTTCCGGTTCTGCATTATGGACCCGTTCCGCCGTTCAACCCCGCCACGTGGGACTTCCGCGTGTGGGGCGAGGTGGAGGAGGAAAAACGCTGGACGTGGGATGAGTTCAACCAATTGCCCCGCACCAAAATCCAGATGGACATCCACTGCGTAACGCGCTGGAGCAAGTTCGATACCGTTTGGGAGGGCGTCTCCGTCCGCACGATGGTGGAGAACGGACTGTTCAAAATCAAACCGACCGCCGCTTATGTGATGCAGCACGCCGAGTACGGCTTTACGGTCAACCTGCCGCTGGAGGTGGTGCTGCAGGATAACTTCCTGCTCGCCACCCATTTCAACGGCGAACCCCTCACCCCCGATCACGGCTACCCTCTGCGCGGCGTGGTGGGATACATCCCCGGGCGCGAAGATTTGAACACCCCCTATTTTTGGAAGGGCGCCAAATGGCTCCGTTCGCTGGAGTTCATGCCGCACGACCGGCGCGGCTTTTGGGAACAAGCCGGCTATCACAACCGCGCCGACGTGTGGAAGGAAGAACGCTTCGGTTAAAACAATCGGATGGCAGATCTGCCATCCGATTTTGTTTCCCATTCCGACGCTGGAGAGCGTCTCTTCCGCAAGGTACTTGTTGAACCGTCCCGAAGGCTTTGTGCAAGCACTTCAAACGTAGAACCGAGCCTTCGGGACGCTTATCTCGAACTGACGTACCAGAAATGAGCGTATGTCTGCCTTTATGGACGTTTGCCCAGCGTGACGGTGATGTCCATCTCTTTACCGTCGCGCAGGACGGTCAGAACTACTGTATCGCCGGGCGACTTGGTGATGAGCAGATAACTCAGCAGCTTATCGAAAGATGTGACCGGTTTGCCGTCGAAGGCAATGATGAGGTCGCCGCCGGCGTTCAGCCCCTCGAGGCGGGTGGGGGTGTTGCCGGCGCGCACGCCCGCTTGGTCGGCAGGACCGCCCGGCGCCACCGCCAGCACATAGGCGCCGGTATAAGTGGTCAAGCCCAGCGCTTCGATTTCCTCCAGACTCAAATCGCTGGTGGAGGTAATCCCCAGGTAGGGATATTCATACTTTCCATCGCGAATCAGAACCGGCACGATTTTCTTTACAAGGTTGATCGAAATCGAAAAGCCGACGCCGGAGTTGACGGCGTTGCCGGTGATTTGGTTGAAACTGTTCGTTTCAATGGATTGGTTGATGCCCACCACTTCGCCGTTCATGTTGAAGAGCGGACCGCCCGAGTTGCCGGGGTTGATGGCTGCATCGGTTTGGATAATGTCGGCGGTGCTGAAGAATCCACCGCCGCCGGGCGCGGCGCTGGCGCGTTGAGTCCTGCCCAGCCCGGAGACAATGCCAAACGTCATCGTGCCGTCCAACCCAAAGGGATTGCCGATGGCGACCACCGGCTGTCCCACTCGCAGCGCCTCCGAATCGCCGAGCGGAAGCGGGTGAAGTTCCGAAGCGGGCGCATCCACTTTGATGACAGCCAGGTCGGCAGCGGGGTCGGAGCCGATGACTGTGCCGTGTGCCTTGAAGCCGGAAGAAAAGTCCACTTCCACTGTGGCGGCGCCGTCAATGACATGCTGGTTGGTGACGACATGTCCCTGTGCGTCATAGACGAAGCCGGAGCCTTGTCCTGTATCCGTGCGGATGGAAACCACGCCGGGGATGACGCGTTCATACAGCGCCGTCAGCGTTCCATCCATGGCGAGCGGGTTGGGGGAACCCGGCGGAAGGGTGGGAATGGCTGAGGGCGCCGATTCAGGCGTCGGCGAAGAAAGAGGCGCAACGCCCGGCAGTTGACATGCCAGCGCGGCGAGGGTCAGAATCAAAAGTACGGGTAAGACACGTTTCATTCCTGCTCCTAAAATTTGATCTTCGAGGCTTGCTCGAGAAGTTCTCTCTGCTTGGACGAGAGGTATTTGGGGATTTGTACCTTGACTTTGACGTAGAGGTCGCCCTTGCTCTTCGGGTCGCGGACGTGCGGCATGCCGCGCCCGGCAAGACGAAAGACCTGCTCCGGTTGGGTGCCAGGCGGGATGTTGAGCTTAATCCGCCCGTCGAAGGTTTCCACAAGCGCTTCGCCGCCCAGAATGGCGGTGAAAACGTCTATTGTGGTGGTGGTGTGCAGGTCGTCTCCGTGCCGCTCAAAGCGCGGGTCATCGGTGACATGCACGATGAGATACAAATCGAGCCCATCGGGACCCGCGCCCGCCACGCGCACCTTCGACCCTGTGCGGACGCCGGGCGGGATGCGCACGCGCTTCTGCTTGCCGCCGCTGGAAATCAGACGGGTGGTTCCCTTGTATGCCTCTTCGAGGCTGATTTCCAGTTCCTGTTGATAGCCCTGCGGCGCTGTCCGCGCGGAGGCTCTTGCGCCCCTGCCGAAGAGGGTTTGGAAGAAATCGGAGAACCCGCCGCCGAACATGTCGTTGAGGTCGTCTATGTTGACATGCACGCCGCCGGGGAAGCCGCTGTACTCGCTCCAGTTGAAATCGCCGGGCGCGCCGCGTCTCTGCCACTGTGAATAATCGGCGCCCAGGCGGTCATAGTGCGCGCGCTTTTTCGGGTCGCTCAAAACCTCGTACGCCTCGTTGATTTCCTTGAATCGTTCCTCTGCCTGCTTGTTGTTCGGGTTATAGTCCGGGTGATACTGCTTTGCCAGTTTGCGGTATGCCTTGCGAATGTCCGCCTCGCTGGCGTTGCGGTCCACACCCAGGATTTTGTAATAATCTTTATATTCCATGAGACAATTCTTATCACCGGGCAGGATTCAAGTCAAGCGCTTCACTGGTTGATTAACGCAACTCTAATTCGTGAAAAAAAGACTTCGGAGAAGTCACCTTACGCAGAACGTCCTGAAGGCTCTCGTAATTTAGGCTTGCCTTCCTTCCAAACCTTCGGGACGGTGCGTAACATCAGTTCCGAAGCCTGGAAATGCCCGCATCTTTCGTGACCTGACGCCTGTTCCCGCTCAACCGACCTTTTTCACCAGATAGAGTTCTCCCCGCTCGAAGCCGCGGCTGAGGTAGTATCTGCGCGTCCCCACCGCCGCAATGACCGCCAGCCGCGTGAAGCCATTCGCCTTTGCGATGCGTTCCGCCTCTTCCAGCAGGCGCGTCCCCAACCCGGCGTGTTGCGCCGCTCCTTCCTTTTCTGCTCCCACCGGCAGCGATTGACCATAGACATGCACCTCCCGAATCAACGCCGCGCCTTCGAGGTCGGCGATGCCCGTTGAGGGCGATGCTTTTCCGGGCAAAGAGAGGCGCACAAACCCCGCCAGTTTGTCATCGGGTGTGACGAACGAGATGAAATGCTCCTCCGCCGCGCCCGCCCGATAGACCAAGTCGTCCAGTTGGAGGGAGTCGGGCTGCACCGGCTTGCCTTTCACTTCGCGGCAGCGCACGCACTGACATTGCGTCCCGCGCCGCTTCATCTCCTCCTGCACGTCCTGCCGCAGGCTGGTGCGGCGGTTGCCCTCCACCACATTGGTGGAGGGGATGTCGCGGATGACGCGGTTGACGCGGCAGTAGCGCGGGATGGTCGGCTTGATGTCGGCGAGCAGGTCTATGAGTTCGGTCGTCGAGTATGGCTTGAACTCGCCGCGCTGCCAATACTCATACAACTCGGCGTTTGCCAGCAGTTGGTTGGGGTAGATTTTGATTTCATCGGGGCAGAAGTCAGTCCACAGGCGGGCAAAGTCCTCACGGTCCGATTGGGGCGTTGCGCCCAGCAGGTTGGGCATCCAGTGCAGGACGATTTTGAAGCCCGCCGCGCGCAGCAGGGCAGTCGCCCGCCGCGTGCATTCCACATCGTGACCGCGCTTGTTGAGTTCGAGGATGCGGTCATCGAGGCTTTGCGCGCCCATCTGCACTTTGGTCACGCCCAAATAGCGCAGCCAGCGGATTTCATCGGGGGTGATTTCATCCGGGCGCGTTTCGATGACCAGTCCCACGTTGCGGTGAGGCGCGGTTTCGTTGAGCGCATGGTCTTGCTCCAGTTCTCCGCTTTCCACCTTCCATTCTTGACCCCCCTCTTTCCCCCCATTTTGCGGAGCAAAATGGGGGGATGAAAGGGGGGTATTCATCGCATCGAAACAACGCTTGACGAACCACTCCTGATAATCGCGCCGGTAGGAAGACCACGTCCCGCCCAGGATGAGCAGTTCGATCTTGTCGGTGGGATGTCCCAAACTTTGTAATTGCTCGATGCGCGAGCGCACCTGTGCATACGGGTCGAATTGATGCTCCACGGCGCGCATGGCGCCGGGCTCGTCGGGCAGGTACGACTTGGGCATGCGCACATCGGTGGGGCAGAAGATGCATTTGCCGGGGCAGGGGTAGGGCTTGGTCAGCACGGTGACGGTGGTCACGCCGGAAAGAGTCCGCATGGGCTTCATGCGCAGGCGTTCGAGCAGACGCGGGTCTGCCTCCAACTCTCCCACCGCGACCATTTCATGATACAGCGTCACCAGCATGGACTTGTTGAGGTAACCGCCGTTGGGCAAGGGGTGACTGCGCAGGGTGCGCGTCACATCACGCCCGGCGCGGATTTGCTCCAGCACGGTGCGCGCCAGTTCCTTTTTCTCGGGGGTGAGCAGATGAGTCTCTCGCCAGAGTTCTCGCCGTTCGGGGTGCATAGTGAGGCGGATTATACCCGTTATGCCGCGGGCATTATATACAGGACTTACGCAAAACCTTGCGTAGAGCGCGTTCTCTAACGCGCAGACTGGATCATCAACGTTAGAGAACGTTGATTACGCGTAAGTCTTGTATAATCGCCGCATGGATTCTGCCGTTGCGGCGCGACTGCTCCAACTCAACCGCGAGTTTTACACCCGCTTTGGCGGTTCGTTTTCCGCCACGCGCCAGCGGATTCAGCCCGGCGTGCGCCGTGTGTTGGAAAGGCTGAAAGGGGACGAAAACATTCTGGATTTGGGATGCGGCAATGGATGGTTTGCCCGCGAACTGGCAAAGCGCGGTCACCGCGGAACGTATCTGGGCTTGGACTTCAGCCTGCCGCTGCTTCGAGAGGCGGAGTTTCACGCTGAAGGCTTTTCCGCCCGATTCATGGAAGCGGATTTGAGTCAGTTGGCAGTGAGCAGTGATCAGTTATCAGTTATCAGTTATCAGTGGTCGCTGGTTACTGCTTTTGCCGTGCTTCATCACATTCCCTCGCGCAAACTACGGGTGGAGATTTTGAGGGCGGTTCACTCGCTGCTCCCCCCCGGCGGGATGTTCATTCATTCGAACTGGCAGTTTTTGAACAGCGAAAAACTGCGGGCGAGGATTCAGCCGTGGGAGGCGGCTGGAGTCTCGAAGTCCGAAGTGGAGGCGGGGGATTATCTGCTCGACTGGCGCAGCGGGGGGCAGGGTCTGCGTTATGTCCATCATTTCAGCGAGGCGGAATTGCAAGGTCTCGCAGAAGAAACGGGCTTCGCGGTGCAGGAGGTCTTCTATTCGGATGGGGAGACGGGGGATTTGGGATTGTACGAGGTCTGGCAGGCGGTTAGAAACTGACGGCGACGCGGTTGCGCCCTTTGTGCTTGGCAATATACATCGCCTGGTCGGCGCGGGCAAGCAGGCTTTCGACGTCGGGGGTATTTTGATTTTGTTCGGCAATGCCAATGCTGATGGTGATGCTCAGGTTGTTACCGTCAACGGGGATGGTCATTTTTTCCACCACCTGTCTCAGCCGCTCTGCCACTTGGCAGGCGGTTTCGGCGTTGATTTCCACGAGCAAGCCGGCGAATTCCTCGCCGCCGTATCTGCTGAGCGGGTCGGCTTCGCGGATTTCCTTGCGGCACAGGTTGGCAAGGGCGCGCAGGACTTCGTCGCCGGCGGCGTGACCGTAGGTGTCATTGACTTTTTTGAAGTGGTCCACGTCGAAGATCATGGCGGAGAGGAAACGTTTATAGCGGCGGGCGCGCTCGAATTCCCGTTTGGCAATTTCCATGAAGTGACGGCGGTTATATAACCCCGTCAAGCCGTCTGTGACTGCCAGGCGCCGGGTTTCTTCGAACAGGCGGGCGTTTTCGATGGCGACTGCCACCTGGTCGGCGAAGGCGCTGACGAGTTCGAGGTTGGCGTTGGTGAAGTGGAAAGGTTCGACGCTGTCAATTGCCAGTAAGCCGATGAGTTGGTCGCGCACCAGCAAAGGCACGCCCAGCCAGGAGCGGATGTGGTCGTGGGGCGGCTGGTTGAAGGCGGGGAAATGTTTGTGCGCCTCGTGCAGGATGTAGGGCTGGCGGGTTTGGATGACGACGGTGTTGGGGTTATCGCCGGGGACGGGGAAACGAATGCCAACGACCGGAGCCCTGAATCCTTCGCCGCCGATGATTTCCAACTCGCCGTTGCGCAGCAGTTGAACGGAGGCGCTGTCGTAGGGGAGCACATGGGCAAGCTGTTGCAGGATGCGGCTGGTTGCCTCGCGGATATCGAGGGTTTCTACCACCGCCGCACCTGCTTTGCGCAGGGTCTCGGCTTCCTCGGCGCGGCGGCGGGCTTGTTCCATTGCCTGCAGTTTAGCAACTGCCAGCGCCGCCAGGTTGGTTGCCTGTTCGCTGATGATGATTTCATCTGTTGAAAAACGGTGGGGCTGGGCAAAACCGAGAAGCACCGCTCCCAATTTTTTTTCGTTGGCAATCATGGGGACTGCCAGCATGGAGACGATGGGGAATTGTTCGGCAATGTGGCGGCTGATGAACGGTGAGTTTCTTATATCGTCAATGACCAGGGTATGTCCAACCTCCAACACCGAGGCGCTGAGGGTTTTTTCGTCTGGCTGGAAGTGCAGGCACAGGCTGCGGTACGTATCGCGCATGGGACCATAGGCTGCCAGCGGAATTACCTGCTTTTTCTTCTCGTCCCACAGGGCGAGAAAACAATCGTCTGCGTTAATGAGGAAGCCGAGGTGATCCACGAGGAACTGCGCCATATCTTGAATGTCTTCCTTGCGCAGGGCGGCGCTCAAGATTTCCTGAAGCAGGTTCAGGTTTTGTTGGCGTTTGAGCAGGTTGGTTTGGATGGCTTGGCGATTGAGCGCCGCGCTGAAGATGTCGGCGGCGGTGTGCAGGGCGTCCAGTTCGGATGCGCTCCATATTCGTTCATCCCGGCATTCGTCGAAACCGATGAAGCCCCACAGCGTGCTGTCAATGAAGATGGGCATGATGGCAAGCGAGAGAATATCCTGTTCGGTAAGCAGGTCTTTTTCTGATGGGGGGAAGTCCTTTACCCGCCCGGCGATGTATTTGCCCTGTAGCAGCGTCTCTTCCCAACGCGTGAAGCCCGCCTCGCGCCATGCCAGGTTTTGGAGGGCGGGATTTTGGATTTGCGGCGAAATGCCCTCGTCCACCCACTCGTAGCGCTGGCTGATGAGCGAAACGCCTTCTTCTGAAACATGACGTTCAAAGATGTACACGCGGCTGGCGCCGGCAGCTTTGCCCAATCCTTCCAGCGCTGTCATTACGTTCTGTTCCCAGAGGGAGGTTTTGAGGAATAATTCGGATGCGGCGCTGACGGCGCGCAGGATGGTGTCGCGGCGCAGGAGGGCGCTTTCGGCGGCTGTTTTTTCGCGCAGGAGGGTTGACATGCGCCCGACGATGAAGGCAAGGATGAGCAGAATAAGGTTGCCAATAAGGTATCCCTCTCCCTCAAAAAACACCCGTATCGAACGGTCGAATACCCGCAGGGCGGCGATATTGGCGAGGATGGACATGATGGTGGTGATGATGCCGCCCCAAATGCCGAAGTACCAACTACCGGCAATGATGGGGATCACTGCCAGCGCGGTGATCACCATGCCGACATCATTATGAAACCAAGTGAAGACCCCCACATACACGGTGAAGAGCAGCGCTACGATGATGTAGCGGCTGGTCCGCTTGGCAGGGGCAAGAATCTTTTGTGGCAACATTAAGTTTATTTTATGGATTTGTCAGAACACAAATATTACAAGTTGGGGGCAATTTGCTTTCCTTTCGGTTTCGAAAGTTTTGATACGGAAGGCTCAAGCAGTCTTAACGTGGTTGGGATTCATGATGTACATCCACCAGTTATGGTGGATGCCGTTTAGGCGTCCCTTCGTTTTTGGGAGGTGACTCAGCCACCAGAGATGATGTTTGCGGATGTCGCCGCCACCCCATTCGGTGGTAGTGACCTGGCGGATGAACTCGCCGCCTTTGAAATCGGGGAAGTTGTACAGCCAGTCATCGCATTCGCTCAGCACAGGGCGGGGGTTGTTCCAGTCATAGTCGCGCAGGCTGTTCGGCGCAAAGTGGACGCTGCCGCAGGCGGCTTGACCGGGATGGGTAAGTTCGCGGCGGATGAAGCGCTTCCACAGGTTTTGCTCTTCGGGCATTCCTTCAAAGACTTTTTCCATGATGGATTCGGCGCGGTGTCCCATGTTTTCGAGCATTTCGCCAACGCCGCGCTCGCAGGAAAATCCCATGACGACAAAGCGCCGCCTGGCGGCTTCGGTGTGTTTGAGGGGCGGGGCGTTGCACCAGAAGGCGCCGGGTCCGCCCATGATGGATTCGTAGAAGCCGGCGTGAGGGAAATTGAAGATCCAGACTTCGTCAATCTCGCCGTTGGCGACTCGTTCCAGAACGCGAAATTCCTTGAGGATGGCGTGATAATCCGCTTCCTGCGGGATGTGAGGACGCGCCGCGCCGCGCACGACGTTGAGGTAGGTCTGGGCATCGTATTTGTAGCCGTCCACTTTTGGGGGGAAGTCGTCCACCTCCAGCCGTTCGATAATTTTGTAGCGGGCGAGTTCTCCGCTGGCAAGCAGAATATCGGACATGAAGCCCACTGCCAAGTCTTCCACGCGGTTCCAGCGCATGAGTTCGGAGAGTTTCTTGCCGCTTGCCTTATCCACCACAGGGTCGTAGGCAATGACGAGGGTGTTGAGAGTCGTTGTCAGCGGCGGGATGGCTGGGTCGTCGGGGTCAACTGCCGGCGGGGGAGGAGGCGGGGGAGTCCGTTTTTTGAAGAGACGGCTGAGGCAGGAGAGGAGGTCCATGGGTTGAAAGTCTAAAGGCAAAGGTCTAAGGTCTAAGGTCGAAGGTCGAAGGTCAAAGGTCTAAAGTCGAAGGTCTAAAGTTGAAGGGCTATGGAAGGTTGACAGCGAAGTAGACTTGGTTGCCGATGGCGAGGTAGAGGACGTAGTTGGGGCTGATGGTCATGGCGCTGACGGGTCCTGCCTGGAAGGGGCTGGCGCTGCCGGCGTAGCCGGTGACCTGGTTTTGCAGTTCGAGCGAGCGCGGGGTGAGGCGGAAGACACTGCGGTTTTCAGCGTCGAGCAGCAGGACGACCGGGTTGGGCGGGTTGGTGAGCGCCATTTGGGTGAAGTGCGCCTGTGCGAAGATGTCCATGTCGCGGTGGGCAGGGAAGTTGTCAATGCGCGGGGCGGGGTCTATGCAGCGGGTAGGGACTTCGTTGAGGCGGCTGTAGGCGCAAGTGGAGAGATGCCCGTCGGCGTGGAGCAGGTAGAGATCGTCGCCGCTGACGGCGAGGTCTATGGCGGTGGAGATGTCGGGGATTTGGCTGCCGAAGAAGAAATAGGGCGGTTCGGTGAAAGAGCTGTTTTTGCCGCGATAGACCCATACGGAGCGGGTCTCGGAGTCGAGGATGTAGAGGTTGTCGTTATCCAGCGCAAAGGCGGTGATGCGCCCCCAGTTGAGGTTGGGCAGGGCGGGCAGTTTGGAGGCGCGGGGGACTTGCCCGGGCGTGCAGTAGAGCAGCGTGCCGTTGGCGTCAATGCCCAGGACGCTGGCGCCAAATACGTTGACTTTGGGCAGGGCGAGGATGTCCACCAGCGTGCCGACTTGCACACCGCTGTGTGTGCCGGGCTGGCAGGTGAAGGCGGCGTCGTATTCCAGGCTGCGCCCGTTAAAAGCAGCGTGCAGGATGGCGCCGCTTTCGGCGTTGAGCATGTACAGGTCGCTTTCGCTTGCCGCCATGCGGCTGATTTGCACCGCGCCGCCCAGCCCGTTGGTGAAGGCAGGGATGAACTCGAGGCGGACGACGCCCATGAGCGCGTCGAGTTTCGCCTGCGTGTCGCTGCGCAGAATGCGGATTTCGTCGGTTTCGCGGTATTGTTCCGCCTGGGCGGCGCGTTCCAGCACACGCAGGTAGGCGTCGCGCTGGCGGACGGGGTCGGTTTCGCTGGATGCCTGGGCGTTCTCCACCAGCGCCCGCTGGTACAGTTCGTTGTAGGTTTCGTTGAGTCCGTAGTTGCTATAGACGAGCCACGCCACCACCGAAACCGCCAAGGGGATGAAAACCGCGATGAACACCATGAGATAGTTGGGGATGACCAGCGGCTGGGCAGAATCGGCGCCGGGCAGGAGTTTGGGGATGAAGTTCCGCAGAAAGTCGCCGATGCGTTCGTTCAGACGCCGCCCGGTCCTGATTCCTCCCACCACGGCTTTTGCCATCTGACGCGCCGCCTCGGCATGAGCGTCGGGTTTGGCGGGCGGGAAGAGGCGGAAGCGGGTTGGGGGGCTGGCTTGCGGCTCAAAGGGTTCTTCTGCTTGCGCAGGTTCGGTTTGGGGTTTTGGCGCAGAGGGTTTGATGCGCGGGATGGACGGCGGAAACTCGCGCCCAGCGGCTGGTGCAGGCGCGCTGAGGGGAGGTTCTTCTGTGCGGGGCGGGATGGCATAGGCGGAAGGCTGGACGAAGTGTGCGCCCATCTCTGCCAGCGCATCGAGTTCTTCCTCTGTGATGGCAGGGTTGGAGGGGGCTGTTTCAGCGGCAGGAGGGGGAGCCGGCAATGTTTCGGATGGAGGCGGCTCCTGAATGGCAGGAGCAGGCTCAGGCTGGGAATGCGAGGCGCTCACCTCGGGGCGCAGAATGGTGATGACGCCATGTCCGATTTGCGTCTGGATGAGCGCGGCGTGCACGTCGCTTTTGGTGAGCATTAACTTGCGGTAACTTGCCTCCAGCGAGATGGGCGGGCGGGCGTAAAGCAGGTCGGCTTCCCAGTCTTTGGGGAATTTGCCGCACAGCGCAATCAGGTCGCCGGACTTGAACTCGATTTGCGAAAAATAGGTCTGAGCGCTTTGGCTCGATCCCAGCCCTCTGCCCGAAAGCGCCGGCTCGTGAATGTGACGCTGACCGCCCTCGCTCACCCACACCACATGCACGGGACCGCTGAGGGAGAGCGTGCAAATATTCTCGCGCACCGCTGCCAGAATGAGCGAACCGAGCGCATACTGCCCGCGTCCGCTGGTCGAAAGGTTGCGTTCCAGAAGGGCGGCGTTGACGGCTTCAACCGTCCGCCGCATGGCAAAGGTCAGCGAGCCGTGTGTTTGATAAAAAAGGTCTGCCGCGCGGCGGGAGAGTTCATTCACCTCCGCTGCCGAAAAGTCGGCGTTGCCAGAGAGCATGAGATACAGCGCCAGGCTGTCCCGTTCGCGTCCGCGGGCGGTTTTGCGCGGCGGCGTCACAGCCCACAGACCGGGCAAGTCGGGGTAGGCTTGTCCGTTTTGACGGTGAAGAGGGAGGAGGGTTAAATCAAAGGCTGACACGGCGTAAGAACATTGAAAAACTTGCCATCATTATACTGGTAAAATTCAAGCGCAACGCAGGGGCATGGCGGCTTTCTCGCTGTGCCCCTTCATTCTGCCAAAGATACAGACATGGAAATCAAACGACACAACCACTTTTCTGAAATTGACTTCGCCGCATGGAACGCGCTGGTCGAAGAAAGCATTGCCAATACGCCCTTCTCGCGTTACGAATACCTCAGCGAGTGGTGGAAAACGCTCGGCGGCGGCGAATGGAAGGACGCGCGCCTGGCGCTCCTCTCTGCCTGGGAAAACGACCAACTTCTTGGCATTGCCCCGCTCTTCCTCCATGAATACGATGGTCAACAAGCGTTGCTGCTTCTCGGCAGCATCGAAATTTCCGACTATCTGGACTTGATTGTCCGCGAGGCAGACCTGCCGCGCTTCCTCTCCGCCTTGCTGGATTACCTCGCCTCTTCCCTACCTGAAGCCTGGTCTGCCCTCGATTGGTATAACCTCCCCGACGCCTCTCCCACTCTCCCCGCACTGCGGGCGGAAGCCGAACGGCGCGGCTGGAACTATCACGAGGAAATTTACCGTCCCACCCCGCGCATTCCCTTGAACTGCTCCTTCGACGAGTACCTCGCCCGCATAGAAAAAAAACAGCGTCACGAAATCCGCCGCAAGATGCGCCGCGCCGCCGAAAGCGGACGGGTGCGCTTTTATGTGGTGGACAAGAACGCCGACATCGAACCCGAACTGGAAGCGTTCTTCCATCTGATGGTGCAGGAACCTAACAAGGCGCTCTTCCTGCGCGATGTGATGCGCGACCAGATGTCGCGTTCCATCCGCGCCGCGCATGAGTACGGTTATCTCTGGCTTGGCTTTCTGGAGGTGGATGGAGTCAAAGCCGCCGCCTCGCTCAATTTCGACTACAACAACAAACTCTGGGGCTACAACTCCGGCGTCAGCCGCGACTTCATGGAACTTTCGCCCGGCTGGGTTTTGCTTGCCCACACCATTGAATGGTGCTGTGAAAACGGGCGTTACGAGTTCGACTTCATGCGCGGCGATGAGGAGTACAAATATCGCTTTGGCGGGGTGAATCGGTTTGTCATGAGGGCGAAGGTGACGCGTTGATCAGGTATTGCTGCGCTGCCTGCTTTTTTTCTTAATGGCGTTCTTACGGATTTGGAGTATTATTTCGTCATCGGAGGCGCCATGCAAAGAGACTATACCAATGAAATTCTGGAGTTGATCCGCCGCACGTCATCCAGCCTGCCGAAGGATGTGGAGGAACGTTTGCGGGCATCCATTGAAAAAGAGGAGCCGGGTTCGGCGGCGCGCGGCGCGCTGGAAACGATCCTCAAAAACGTCGAACTGGCGCGCGCCAATTCGACACCGATTTGCCAGGACACCGGCACACCCATCTTCTACGTTCATTATCCTGAGGGGATGAGCACGCGCAAATTGCGGGAACAGATTCGAGCCGCAATGGCAGAGGCAACCAAACGATCCTACATGCGTCCGAACGCTGTGGACGCCATCTACGACAAAAACACCGGCAACAACCTCGGCGGCGACGACTTCCCGTACATCCATTTCGAAGAGGTGGACGCCGACCAGCCGCTGGTCATCGAATTGATGCTCAAGGGCGGCGGGTGTGAGAATGTGGGACGCCAGTATTCCCTGCCCGATAACAGTCTGGGCGCCGGGCGCGACCTGGCGGGAGTCCGCAAGGTGGTGCTGGATGCGGTGCAAAAGGCTCAAGGTCAGGGCTGTGCGCCGGGCATTTTGGGAGTGTCCATCGGCGGCGATCGAGGGTCGTCGTATATCAAATCGAAAGAGGTGTTGTTCAGCGAGATTGGCGCGCGCAACCCCGACCCGAAGATTGCGGAACTGGAGGAGCGCCTGACAAAGGAAGCCAACGAGTTGGGCATCGGTCCGATGGGCTTCGGCGGCAAGACGACCGTGCTGGATACGAAGATTACCGGCATGCACCGTCTGCCTGCCTCGTATTTTGTGTCGGTTTCTTACATGTGCTGGGCATACCGCCGCCGCAAGATGACGGTGAAGGGCGAGGAAGTGAAATACGATTGATTCGTTTACCACGAAGTACACCAAGAGCACGAAGGAATCAATTTGAGCTTTGTGTTCTTCGTGTCCTTGGTGGTTGAAAAAAGGAAATATCCATGCGCGAAATCCCCATTCCCATCAGCGATGAAGTCATCCGCAGTCTGCACGCCGGTGACCCGGTGCTGTTGAGCGGAGTCATGATGACGGGACGCGACGCCGTCCACAAATGGATGCACGACACCTTCATCAAGAAGACCCGTCAGCCGCAGGGAAATGACCTGCGAGTGTACGAAGAAATCAAAAAGATTCTCGATCACGGTGTTTTGTATCACTGCGGACCCGTCGTCTCCGGGCTGGATACGAAAGAATACAAATTCGTTGCCGCTGGTCCCACCACTTCCATTCGCGAGGAGCCGTATCAGGCGGACGTGATGCGCCATTTCAATATCAAGGGCGTGATCGGCAAGGGCGGCATGGGCGCAAAGACCCTGCAAGGCTGTGTGGATACGCCCGGCGTCTATTTCCATGCCATCGGCGGCGCGGCGGCTTTCCTCGCTCAGACCGTACAGAAGGTGCTGGGGGTTTACAAACTGGAAGAGTTCGGCGTCCCCGAAGCGATGTGGGTGATCGAGGTGAAAAATTTCCCCGTTGTGGTCACCATGGATGCGCACGGCGTGAGCCAGCACTCCACGCTGGACGAGCGTTCACGGAAGGTGTTGGACGAGTTGTTGGCACAGCCGTATTAGCGACTGTAAATACTGTCGAAAACCCGTATGGCAGCGCTACAGCGCATATTGTCCACGACATCTTTGTAGCTCACGGCATTCTCCAGCCGTAAGAAGTTAATCGAATTTTACAGAAACTGGGTACACCTCAATTTATAAGGTGTACCCGCTATTTGTTTTACCAGTATGTATAGGACGACAGTCCTTTTTGTTATCTGGTAATCATGCCTTGGATTTCTAGCGTGGAAAGAATCCTGCCATTGGTATCCATCAAGAAATTTTCCTCGGTATAGGGTTTGTTGACAGATGTTCGATGCAAATAAAAACTTTCTTTATTATTCCAGGCGGTAGCGACAAAGTGATACGTTGGATCGCCGGTGAGTTGCTTGAGGGTGCCTGTCTTCCAATCAAGAAGGTACACATTGAGCATATGATTTTGGTCCGCGCCATCGATGAGAAGGGAATTGCCATCTCTTGGGAGTAATACGGTATGAAATTCCCAAACTGCATCTTGTGTTTGGCTATCTAAAATCTTTGCAGATGTTTTTGATACCATGTCATAGATGTACACTGCAAAAGGCGCTCTTTGTCCCTGTTCACTGACAATGGAACAAGAATAAACTATTTTTGTTCCATCACTGCTTATATCTTGGAAGGCAATGATGCTGTTGATGTTGACATGGCAAATCTCATCTGTATTCTTTTCATTGAGGAGAACATCGATTTGTCCGTTCGAAGTATCAATAACACAAACAGCCATACTGGGCTGCTGACTATTAGCGCAGGACATGAAGAGCTTTTTGCCGTCAGGTGACCACTTGATGTTGCCTTCCGCGCTGCCAATAACGTCTTTGTTCAGGGCAAATGTTGTCCGAGTTTCAATGTTTTGAATGTAGATGAAATTATCTTTGAAATAGGCAAATTGGGTTTGATCTGGCGAGAGACTTGCCATCTCGATGGGGGAATCTTTGCCTGAGAATAAAAGTAGAGATACCAAGCCGTCTAGTGTGGAAAGGTAGTAATCACGCTGATCGATGATCAAAAACTTTTCGTTGATCGTTGAATTGCTTGTTGATGTGTCACTGATTGGGGATGGAGCAATTGTTGCAGTCATGGTATTGACCGCCGTTGCTGTTATTATCGAATCAATGCTTGTTTCTGTTTCCTTAATGACTGGCTGTGTAGTGGCAGTAGCATACCGATTCGTGCAACTTGCTAGCAGAAAAAGTCCTGCTAACAAAATTTTATAAAAAGTATTCCGTGTCATTATTTTCACAATTCCTATTAAACTTCAAGTCTCCTCATATTGAAGAGACTTGAAGTTAGTTCATTTCAAGGGACAGTAGTGTATTCCATACTATCCCAAAGTACTTTCTTGCCGCAGGACCATCCTGTACAATCGTTGTTGAGAGTTAAATATCCGCCGCTATTTGTTAAGTAATTGTCAGAAAAGCCAAGGTAAACCCATTTGCCTTTGTTAACAACGTTCGCCTGATTTACAGTAACGTTCCAGGTTCCTACAGCTCCAATATCCGTCCATTTATACTTGGCTACTGATTCGCCGATTGTTGGGTCATAAGCCCAAATGCCATACGTATGCACTCCTGTATAAGCCCATCGGAGCCAACTTACGCCAGTAGTAGTGCCTAATTTATAACGGCAAGATCCGCCTACGCAAGCAGAACTGAAAAGGCTAGTAGGAGAAGTCGTGTTTCCGCTGACGTAATAGAGTGTGTTCTCTGAGATGAGATATGGACCGAGAGCTTTGGCGGAAAATGTGATGGATGTAGCAGTAAGTATCGCAATAAAAATAGAAACAGTAAATCTTTTTAGTTTGTTCACGGTCAATGTCCTGTTTATTACCAAAGCAGATTGTTTGATTTACGGATTGGTATTATAGCGGATACTATCCCAGAGTACTTTTTTGCCGCATGTCCAGCCGGTACAGTCATTGTAGAGGGTCAAATATCCACCTGTATTTTGTGATACATAGTCAGAAAAGCCAATATAAACCCATGTACCTTTGTTGGCAACATTGGCTCGGTTTACTGTGACACCCCATCCGTTTATATCTCTCCATGTATACTTCGCTACGGATTCTCCTATTATGGGATCATAAGCCCATATTTGGTAAGTGTGTGCTGTGGTATATGCCCAACGGTATCCGCTTATGGTAGTAGTGGAGCCCAACTTATAAGCGCAATAACCGCCTTTGCAGGCAGAATTGGTAAGAGTAGCAGGCAAGCCACTAGATCCGTTGACATACCATAGTGTATCCTCTGTTATGGTGTAGGGGCCGCTTACCGCCTGCGCTACAAAAGTAATTGAAAGTGCAGTCAGTAAGGCGATGACTATGGAAATGGAAAACCGTTTTGTTGTGTCCATTGAATTTATCTCTTTGCTGAGTTGATAGTTTACTGATTTTCAGTACTTCACGAAAGAACGTATTTGGTGGTCTCTACCACGCACATTTACGCTAGAGAGCGCAAATTACGCGGGGTTTTCTGTGATCTACTGATTTTCTGACAGGCGATACTTGGTTTTATCAGGGGCTGAGAATTTCTGGTTGTCAATTTTCTTATTAAATTGAGCCCAGATAAACTCCATTTCCACAACTGTCTGTCCGCCCGACTCTTGGAAGTATTTGAGAATAATACCAGTATCCTGATCTATCCAGGCGATAACATGATCTGTCTCAGTCAGAAGGTCAACTTTCCAAGTAGGGCGTTCTGCAACGGTTTCTTCACCCAGTAGTTGATATTTTGAGCCGGAGCGAGCCTGCGCAAACCACACGGGATATACGTACTCCATAATCGGATTCGATAACAGCATTTCAAATGGATGATGATAAACCTCATCTTTTTTTACATCTGCTAACGATTGTGGAATAAAGTCAAGTTTCATGGCGAAGCCCGGGATATTACTTTCAGTGTAGGAAAGGTTTTTGTCGTCTATTTTGAAGATTTTTACCCCGTCGGAAACCCATTTGTTATTGGTTTTCACTTTGTCGTCAGATGCCTTAAAAGCGACATTTGCTTTCAACGGCTGTTCAACTTCAATTGTAATTAAGTCAATGTGCGGGTTATTATCCGTATCGTATTGTGTTAATTGCGCTTCACCTTGAAATGATGACCATTTCTGGTGACTTTGCAATGTTTTTGTTAAAACCTTTTCGACATCGCCTGCGGCTTGAACGTTGGCTGCTTGTGGCAGATAGCCAAAGGCTTGAAGCGCTATTATGGCAACTCCAAGTATGATTCCTCCCACAACTGAAGCCAACCAGTCTTTTTGTTTCATGTCATTGTCTCCTTGGAAAACGAATGTGTTCACAGCAGGGCTGCATTCTATTCATCCTTCACAGGAACTTCAACAAGGGAATCCCCTAGTCTTTTTTTGATCCAGGGGTCATCAGGCTGATGGGTGTACATCCAAACAATGGCTTCCTCACGGGAGGTTAAATCCAACTTCTTCAAAATATTGGTGATATGAAATTCCACCGTTTTGATGGAAATAGCCAGCGATTTGGCTGTTGTTTTATTATCTTCTCCTGAGGCTAGATGCTGCAACACTTCCCGTTCCCGTGCTGACAGGTTCTCCCACCTGGCTTCGACATCCTGTTTCCATTTTTGCGCTCTTTCGACCTGTTCTTCAGTAAAAAGAGGCGTTCCATTTGCCGCATTGCGGATGGATTGAATCAATCGCTCCGCTTTTTCGTTTTTTAGTAGAAATCCCACCATGCCGGAATCAATGGTTTCCGACAGATAGGCATCATGGTTATGGGCAGTGAGAACCAAGGCGGTGGTTTGCGGGTAATTTTCCCGTATCCATTTTTCAAGATTGTATGCGCCGGGACCCGGCATTTGGTAATCCAACAAAAGGATTTTCGGGAGAAGTTTGGGAACCAATTCCTGAACTTCAAAACCGTCCTGCGCTTCACCGACGACTTCAAAATCCTCTACCTGTGAAAGAATGGCTCGAATCCCTGCACGTGCCAGGGGTTCGTCGTCTGCGATGAGAATTGTGATAGTTTTCATTGATTTGGCTGACATCTAAACTCCTCTCACATTGTCTCAATATGCTATCACTGTTTTTTTTGTGTGTGTCAAGACAACATTTGTGAATTGCAATAAGCTAACTCCTTCAAAGCTTGTTTTGTTCCCTTTATCATAAGGAGACCGACTGATCGCTCCTGTTTTTTTTTGTCCTGAATTGCCGTTACAATTATGCCCATCCCATGGACCAGCTTCTTCAACTTTTCTGGATCTTCCTCAAGGTTAACCTGCTCAGCACCTCGGGACCGGCTTCGGTCGGTTTGCTGTATCACGAAACGGTAGGGAAAATGGTGACAGAGGGACAGTTCGTGCAGGCGGTGGGACTTTCGTCCGTGCTGCCCGGCAGCGACGCGCTCCAGCTTGCCATGTACATCGGCTATGCGGTGGCGGGAGTCCCCGGCGGGCTGGTCGCGCTGATTGCCTCGATCCTGCCGCCAACGGTCATCATCCTCGGCGTGACAATGATCCTGCATCGCCTGCGGCGTCAGGCGTGGATCAGCAATTTTGTGGATGGTCTTGCCCCCGCCATTTCGGTGCTTATGCTCTTTACGGCTTGGAAAATCTTTGAAAAGGGCGGCTCCACCGGCTGGGAGGGCTGGGCAATTGGCGTCATCAGCCTGGCTGCCATGCTGTCCGATAAAATCCCCGAACGAATTGTCATCGTCATTGCTGGGATTGTGGGCGTGCTTTTTCTTTCATGAAACCATCGAAGTTTGTCATCTGGGTCAGGTTGTTGTGGATGTTCTTGAAAGTGAACGTCCTCTCGCCTTCTGGGCCCGCCTCCATTGGTTTGTTGTATAAAGAAGCCGTCGGCAAAATCATGACGGAGGAGCGCTTCGTGGAAGCCGTGGGTTTTTCGAATTTTTTGCCGGGCAGCGAGGCGTTGAAGCTTGCCATGTTTGTCGGTTTTGCGGCAGGCGGCGTGCCGGGCGTTTTCACCGCTCTGTTGGGGGCAATCATCCCGCCGACGTTGTTGATGCTCATTGTTTCCGCCTTTCTCCAGCAATTTCAACATGAGAACTGGCTTCAGGGGTTCGTGGCAGGGATGAGCCCGGCAGTGGCGGCGCTGATTGTGGTAGTGGCGTGGCAGTTGTTCCGCACGAGTTCGAGAAAAAAGACCGATCACCGCGTCGTCCTGATTGCCCTGCTGAGCGCGGCAGCGTTTTGGCTTGAGATTCCCTCTCCTCTGGTGTTGGTGGGCGCGGGAGTGCTGGGCATCATCCTGTTTGGACGGAGATAAGCATCATGGCGGAGATTTTGATTGCGACGAACGGATATAAAGAAACACGCAACGCCATCGAGTATGGGATATGGCTGGCGCGCACGCTGCGGACAAAGGTCACGCTTCTGGGTGTGACCGAGAAGCTGAGTCCCGCCGCGATAGACGATCACCACCCTTTGGAGGACATCTTTGAAGAAGCCGTCGGGTTGTTTCAGGAACGGGGCGTGGAATACCGGCTCGAGGTCCAGAATGGGGAGGCGGAGCAGGTGATTCCACAGAAGGCGAACAGCGGTGATTTCATCGTGGTGGTCAGTCCGCTGGGGCGTCCGTCCCTCCGCCGCTGGTTGACCGGACGTTCCATCCGTCCGTTGATGGAGCGGGTGCGTGTGCCTATTCTGTACGTGCCGCAGATGCGTCTGCCGGTGAGGAAGATGCTGGTGAGCATTGGCGGGCTAGAATATGCCGAGTCGGCGGAAAGCCTCGCATTTCAGATTGGAACTGCCTGCCAGGCGGATGCGGCGATTTTGCACGTCATCCCGCCGACGGATTTGGATTATCCAAGTGCGCGTGAGGTGCGGGCGCACGCGAAGGACTTGTTGGAAACGGATACTTTGCCGGGACGCAGTTTGCGGAAGGGGCTGGAACTGGCGCAGAAGGCTGGCTTAAATGCCCGCGCGGTGATACGCCAAGGCGATGTGGTGGAACAGATTTTGGCGGAGATCAAAGAGGGAAATTACGATTTGGTGTGCATGGGTTCGCCTTATAGCGCCCATTCCCTGCGGCAACTGTATGCCCCCAATGTGACTGCCGAGGTGGCGGAAGCGGGTCTTTGCCCCGTGTTGACGGCTAGGTATAAGCCTGTGGGACGAGATTAATCTCGTCCTACACGCCGGGCGTGTATTTGTTTTCCCATTCAACGATGGCGGCGCGGATGGCGGCTTTGACCGCTTCGTCGGGAACTTCGTCCACGCTCTCGTATTTATCGATGCCCACATAGACGAGCACGCCGCCCGTGGCGGATTCCATCAGGATAATGCCGGGCGAGGCAAGCGGCGTGCCGGCAATGCGCGCTTGAAGGATGGCGTTGACTTGTCCCACGATGGAGGTGGGAGCGGGCTCGGGTTCAGCCGCTTTTTTGAGGGGAGCAGGCGCCGGGCGGGAAGGCTGGGGAGACGGCGGAGGCGGGGCAGAGGCAGGGGGCGGCGCAACAGGCTGCGGCGGGGCGGGAGGCGGGGGCGCGGCGGCGGGTTTCCCTTCCAGCCAGGGACGGATGGCATTCAGGATTTCAATCAGGCGTTTGCGCTGTGCAAGGGTGATGGCGGAGGTGTTCACGCGCGCGCCATCGAGGTCAAGGGTGAGCGCGCCGTTCTCGTTTTTGATTCGCATCAAGCCGGGGTCGTCAGGCGCGGCGAGGGTTTCCGATGTCAGTCTGTCCTTTTCGAGTTCGAGGCGTTTTTCTGCCGCTTGAATGGCGGCGCGGGCGGAGTCCTCGGCTTCTTTGATTTTTTTGGAAGTGCGCAGGTTGGAATCGAAAAAGCCAATTGCCCACCCCACAAGCAGGGCAAGCAGCGGAATCAAAATGGGGGAGAGGTTCAAGTCTTCCATCGGTTTGGTTATTTCAACACTTGGCAGTTTGGGCAGATATGCGTACCGCGCTGTCCGACTACGAATTTCTGGATGAGAGCGCCGCAGACGAGGCAGGGCTTTCCTTCGCGGTCGTACACGCGGAAGTAGTTTTGGAATTCGCCGCCGCGATAGACCCAGTCTATGGAGGCGCCGTTGCGGCGGATGCCCTCGCGCAGGACGCTTTGGATCGCTTCATACAGCGCTTCAGCCTGCCGCCTCGAGACCGAATCGGAGAGCCTGAGCGGATGCAGTTTGGCGAGGTGAAGCGCTTCGTCGGTGTAGATGTTGCCCAGCCCGGCGAGGAAGGTCTGGTCGAGGAGCAGGGGCTTGAGTTGACGGCGCTTGGCGTGCAGGGCGGTGTAGAGCCAGGCGGGGGTAAACTCTGCGCTGAGGGGTTCTGGTCCAAGTGCGCCGAGAATCTCCTGCGGGTCTGCAGTCAGCCACACGCGCCCAAACTTGCGGGTATCGTTGAACGCCAGCGACTTGCCGCCCGATAATTTTAATATCAGGCGGTCATGGGGGGCTGGTTCGGTTGTACTATTTCGGAGGAGCAGGTCGCCGCTCATGCGCAGGTGGACTAAAAGGCTGAAGGCTTGCCCTGAGCCTGATCGAAGGGATGAAAGGTGAAGGATGAGATATTTTGCGCGGCGCGTGACTTCTTTGATTTGCTGTCCTTTGACCAGTTCCTTGAACTTTCGCGGCGAAGGGGCGGCAAGCGTGCGGTTCCAGCGCAGGTCGGCTTCGCGGATGGTCTTGCCGATTAACTGCGGTCTCAATGTACGGGCGATGGTTTCGACTTCGGGGAGTTCGGGCATAGGAGTTGACGGTAAATAGTGATCAGTAATCAGTAATCAGTAAACAGGTAATCAGCAATTCTGATCACTGATCACTGATAACTGCTCCCTGATAATTGCCTACTCGTTGAACATCTCTCCCACGCTGCGACCTTCGTGCGCGCGCTGGATGACTTCTCCCAGCATGGGGGCAATGGACAGAATGGTAATGCGTCCTTTGAGCAGTTTCAGTTTGTGCGGCGGTATCGGTACGGTGTCGGTGGTGATGATGTGTTTGATGGGCAGGGCAGCCAGTTTGGCGGCGGCGTCGCCGGAAAAGATGGGATGGATGAACGCCAAATAGACATCCCGTGCGCCGTTTTGCTTGACCGTGTTCACCGCCTGCGCCACCGAACCGCCGGTATCCACCTCATCGTCCACGATGAGCACGTCGCGGTCTTGCACGTCGCCGATGAGGGTGAGCGCCTCGGCTTTTGCTTCGTTGCCAATGCGCCGCTTTTCAATGAAGGCGATGGGTACGTCGAGCGCGTGAGCGTAGTTGCGTCCGCGCTTGGCGAAGCCCAAGTCGGTGGCAACGACGACCGGGTTGACCATCTCATGGAACAAGTTTTTCTTGATGTAGTCGCTGACCATGTGAGAAGCGGTCAACACATCGCCGGGGATGGAGAAGAAGCCTTGAATTTGTCCGGCGTGCGGGTCGAAGGTCATGTAGCGGTCGGCGCCGGCAATCTCGATCATATCCGCCACGAGACGCGCGGTGATGGGTACGCGCGGCTGGTCTTTTTTGTCGGAGCGCCCGTAACACAAGTAGGGAATCACCGCCGTGATGCGCGCCGCCGAATCCAGCCGCAGGGTTTGGATCATGATCAGCAGTTCCATCAGGTTGTAATGCACGGGCGAGGAGGTGGTTTGAATGACGTACACGTCCTGTCCGCGCGCGCTGCTCTTGAGTTTGACGAAGATGTTCTCGTTGGGGAATTGAATCACTTCGCGGGGGCTTAACTTCTGCCCGAGATAATCGGCAATTTTTTGCGCCAGTTCCGGCGAGGCGGAGCCGGCATAGAGTTTGATTTCTCCGTACATTTTGATTTCATGATGCGGATTTTGCGGCATGTTCCTCCTTATTTTCCATTCAATAGCGCTCGAACCGCCTCATACGGCGACCATTCCCTGCGGATGACTTTTTCCAGCGCCTGTTCATACGCTTCGCGATGCGAACCGTTCAGATAGCGACTCATCAATTCCTCCTCCAAGACCGCCTCCAACTCGGACCTGAGCCTGGCGCGGTCACGAGAAGCCCAATCCCCGCTCTGATGCAAATGCGACTTGTGCCGGGCAATCGCCTCCGCCAATTCGGGAATGCCGGTTCCGTCTGTTGCGATGGTTTTGAGGATGGGGGGCATCCACAGCGGGGCATCGGTAACAGGCGCTTCGAGGGTCATCATGCGGCCGTGGTGGTGGATGATGCGTTTCGTCGGATGAGCCAGTTCGAGCATGGAGCGAAGCGCGCGTTCCGTGTTTTCCACGCCGGGGCGGTCGGCTTTGTTGATGACGAGCACGTCCGCGATTTCCAAAATCCCCGCTTTGATGGCTTGAATGTCATCGCCCAGACCGGGCGCTTCGACCACGATGGTGGTGTGGGCGAGCCGGGCAATATCCACTTCGCTTTGCCCCGCGCCGACGGTTTCGATGATGATGATGTCGTAGCCGGCGGCATCGAAGACTTGCACGAAAGCGGCGGTCTTTTGCGCCAGTCCGCCGACCGAACCGCGCGAAGCCATGGAGCGAATGAAGACGCCGTCGTCGCCGGAGAGGTCGCGCATGCGCACACGGTCGCCCAGCACCGCGCCGCCGGTGAACGGGCTGGAAGGGTCCACGGCGATGATGGCAACTTTGTATTGATGCGCTTTTCTGTAGTGCAGGGTGAGTTGATTGACGAGCGATGATTTGCCTGTACCTGGCGCGCCCGTCACGCCGATGAGGTGCGCTCTGCCGGTATGAGGAAAAAGTTTGGCAAGCGCGCTGCGTCCCTCGGGGGCGTCGTTTTCCACCTGCGTCAGCAGGCGGGAGAGGGCAAGGCGGTTGCCTTCAAGAATGGGTTGGGTTTGCAAATTGTCCTCTACATGAAATTACGCAACACCTCTTGCGTATTGCGTAATTTCAGGATTTCACTGCTTCGCGTATATCCCGGATGATGTCCTCGGTGGACGCTCCGGGTCCGTAAATGCCTGTGATGCCCATCTCCTTGAGTTTGGGCATGTCGTCATCCGGGATGATGCCGCCGATGAAAACTTTGACGTTTTCCTGCCCGTTTGCCTTGAGCAGTTCCAGAATACGCGGAGCGAGAGCCATGTGCGCACCGGAAAGGATGGACAGTCCCACCACATCCACATCCTCCTGAAGCGCGGCTTCGGCAATCATTTCCGGCGTCTGACGCAGACCCGTGTAAATGACCTCCATACCGGCATCGCGCAGGGCGCGCGCCACCACTTTTGCGCCGCGGTCGTGCCCGTCCAACCCGGGCTTGGCAACGAGGACGCGAATCTTTTTCTCCGTCATGGTTCCTCCATACGTGAATTCTGCCACGATTATACTATGACGGCTTTGCGCGCTGTCTGTCCTCAAATTCGTAACGACACTGATATTCAGTAGATCACGAAAACCCTGCGTAACTTGCGCTCTCTAGCGCAAAAACGGCGGTAGAGACCGCCGAATACGCGCTTTCGTGAAGTACTGATATTGACATGACTCATGGCTGAGACGAGCATCTTCTAAAATATGCTATACTTCGAACATGCAATCACGCGCAGACTGGTTGGCATGGGCACAAACATTGCGGCGTTTCAAATTGGACGGGCTTGCACTATGGTTGTTGGAGGCAGGTTCTCCGCTTGCTCTGTTGGGGGCGCAAATGTTGTATGCCGTTCAGCCGCTGTTGGGGGAAACGCAAATCCGTTCGCTTGCACAAATGCTCGAGAATGAACAAGAGACCAAAACCTTTGTGCAATATCTGCGCGGGGAGGCAGCACAATGACCGCCCTGATTGTTCTCTTTCTCGCCGCTGTCCTTTTGCTGACGCTCACTTTCCTGCGCCGTAAATCGCCCGCTGCCTTTCGCAAAATCGAGGCATACGAACGCCTCAACCGCGCCATCGGTCTTTCGGTGGAAAGCGGCACGCGCCTGCACATTTCCATCGGACGCGGCAATCTCTTCACAGCACGCGGCGGCTCGGCGCTGGCGGGACTTGCCATGCTGCGCCGCCTCACTGAACGGACCTCCCTCAGCGACCAGCCGCCCATCGTCACTTCCGGCGATGCCTCGCTGGCAATCCTCTCGCAAGACACCTTGCAGTCCGGCTACCGCGCCGCACGCGCGGAAGACCAATTCCGCCTCACCTCTGGACGTTTGACCGGGCTCACCCCATTTGCCTTCGCCGCAGGGACGCTTCCCATCATCCGTGATGAAGGCGTCTCCGCCAACGTCATCATTGGCGAACTGGGCGCCGAAGCCGGACTCCTTACCGACGCCGCCGAGCGCAAAAACGCCGACCTGATTGCCGCCAGCGATAACCTCACGGCGCAATCCGTCCTCTATGCCGCCTCGCAAGCCCCTCTCATCGGCGAAGAACTCTTTGCTGCCGGCGCCTACATCGGCGCGGGCGCTTCGCACGAAGCAAGCCTGCAAACCCAGGATATCCTGCGCTGGCTGGTCATCCTTGCCATTTTGGGCGGGGCTGTTTTGAAATTTTTGGGAGTAGGTTTCTGATGATGCGAGTTCTGACCGCCGCCCTTGCCATTGCATCCGGCATCATCGTTTTGCTTGGTTACTTCCTCCGCCAGGCGTTCCCTCTGTTCGAACAACTGCGCCTTCTGCTCACCGATTGGGCAGTGGTCATTGCCGCCGCCGCAGTGCTGGTGGGCATCCTCAACCTCGTCTCTGTGCAAATGGAAAAACTGCGCAACCGCCAACCGGGCGGACTCTACGGCGCGCTTCTGGTCTTTGCCCTGGTGATTACATTCGGGCTGGGATTGGTCTTTGGAACAGACCATCCCTTCCTGCGCGCCGCCATGGATGCCGTCATCGTGCCGGTCGAAGCCTCCCTGCTGGCAATTCTTGCCGTCACCCTCGTCTATGCCAGCATCCGCCTCCTGCGCCGCCGCGCCGACCTGATGAGCGTCATCTTCCTGCTTGCCATGCTCCTCTTTCTGATTGCCGCCATGCCGAAGCCCTTCGGTCCCATCCCGCTGGTGGATCAACTCATCCTTGACTTGACCGGCATCCTCTCCACCGCCGGCGCGCGCGGACTGCTCATTGGCGTGGCGCTGGGAACCCTCCTGACCGGCTTGCGCGTCCTCTTTGGCATGGATCGTCCGTATGGGGGGAACTAATGGCTGAGATTCGCTGTCCCAACTGCGGCAAAGAAAATCCCGATTTTCTGGATTTCTGCCAATTTTGCCAAACACCCCTCGCCTCAGAGGTGATTCACATCGGCGAAGAGCCGACCAAGAAAAAAACCGACGAACTCGAACAAATCCTCCCCGACTGGCTGAAAGAAATCCGTCAGCAGGGAGTTGAAGAGGCGGCAAACGAAACCCTTCGTCCGCAGAGCAAGCCCAAGGTCACGGAAGAACCGCCCGACCTTCTGGCGGGACTCATGTCGCAAGCCGACTCCGACGAAGAGGAACTTCCCGACTGGCTGGCGGACATCGCCCCCGCTCCCAAAAAAGAAGAGACCCCTCCGCCTCCACCCCAAAAAGAAGAACCCTCCAGCTTTTTCGCCCAATTCCGCGAACCCGAAGCACAACCGCCTGCCAAACCACAGCCGCCTGAAGAAGAAACGCCGTGGAGCGGGCTGGTTGAACCTGCCGGCGGCGAATTGACGGACTGGTTCGGTCAGGAAGAACCATCGGCTGCGCCTTTCCCCCAGGAAACGGGCGCGCCCGCCGAAGATTGGATGAAAGACCTTTCGGCGTTCGCGACAGAGCCTCCGTCCGCACAACAGCCCGAAGACCTGAGTTGGCTCCGCGACTTGGAAGCCACCTCCAAAGCGACCGAAGAACCTGCCGCCCCCAAACCCGAAGCCGCCTTGCCTCCCTCCGCTTCGGAGGAAGACCTCGACTGGCTCACCCGCTTGGGCGCCGCTTCTGCGCCTGCCTTTGAAGAACCCGCCTCCGTCTCGCCCTCCGCCGAAGAAGACCTGAGTTGGCTCGACAAACTGGGCGGTGTTACCCTCCCCGAAGAACCCGCACCTGCTCAGCCTGCCGGCGAAGAAGACCTGAGTTGGCTCGACAAACTGGGCGGCGTTACCCTCCCCGAAGAACCCGCACCTGCTCAGCCTGCCGGCGAAGAAGACCTGAGTTGGCTCGACAAACTGGGCGGCGTTACCCTTCCCAAAGAACCCGCACCCGCTCAACCTGCCGCCGAAGACCTTGACTGGCTCAAAGGCATCAGCGCCACCAAAGAACCTCCCACCGAACCTCTTCCTTCCCAGCCTGCCTCGCTCGAAGAAGACCTGGACTGGCTGAAAGACCTCGGCATCACGGCTGCCCCGCCCTCTGAATCCGCCGCGCCTGCCTTCGCTGATACTGGCGAATTACAGCCAAAAGAACCGCCCGCCTCTCCCAAGCCCTTCCAAACCGCACCCCTTAGCGAATTCCTCGGCGACGAAGCCCTGCGTGACACTACTCCCGACTGGCTCAAAGAAGCGCTGGAAGAACCGTCCATGCCGACCAGTGCGGCTTCACTGGACTGGTTCGCAGAACAGGCGAAACCTTCAAAGGAAACGCCTCCGACTCCGCCACAGCCCTTCGATCAAACTCAGGGCAAGCCTTCCGCCTCCACCCCAGCCTTCGACTTCCCTGCAGGCGACTCCGCAACGCAAGACTTGGATGCCCTCTTCAACGTCGAAATGCCCGACTGGTTGAAAGGCGAACCCGAAAAACCTGAAGCCCCTCAAGCCGAAGCCGCCTCCCTCCCGCCCTTCAGTGAGGGAGAAGAAAGCCTCGCTCCAGTCGAATTGCCCTCCTGGGTGCAAGCCATGCGCCCGGTCGATTCCGCCATCAGCGGGACGGCGGCAAGCGTGGACATGGTCACCGAGCAGGATGGACCGTTGGCGGGCTTTCGCGGCGTCATCCCGCTTGTGCCTGTCGGCTCGTCCCTCCGCCCGAAAGCCTTTTCCCTGAAACTGCAGGCAAGCGAGGAACAACAAGCCGCCGCTGAATTGCTTGAACAAATGATTGCATTAGAAACCGCTGCCCTGTCCTTGAAACCGGCGGCAGTGATTTCCTCTCAGCGTGTGCTTCGCTGGGCGCTCTCTGCCATCTTCCTGCTGGTGTTGAGCGCCGTTCTCTGGCTGGGACTGCAAACCATGCCCGTCCATCCCTCCTCCCGCCTCTCCGACATCATCGCCAGCCTGCCCGAAGCCCCGGCTGTACTGGTGGTGGTGGACTATGAACCCGCTTTCGCCGGCGAACTGGAAGCCTCAGCGGGACCTCTGCTCGATCAACTGGCGCTCTCGAAACACTCCACCTTCGACTTCATCGCCACTTCGCCGAACGGCAGCGGGCTGGTGGAACGGTTGATGCTGCATACCAACCTGAGCAAACCGTTCCCGGCCGGCTTGGGCTACCGGGCAGGGGAACAGTATTTCAACCTCGGCTTCCTGCCCGGCGGGGCGGCTGGCGCGGCTGGTTTTGTGGGCGATCCGCAAAAACTCTCCCGCTATGCTGTCATTGCCATCCTCACCGATAATGTAGAAACAAGCCGCACATGGATCGAACAACTGGAAGCCGCCGGCGCTGAAATCGCCGCCAAACCGCTGATTATCGTCTCCAGTGCGCAGGCGGCGCCCGTGCTTCAGCCGTATGCCGCTTCGGGGCAGGCAAACCTGGTTGTTAATGGGTTATACGATGCGGCAAAGTACGAAGCGTTGAATGTCTCCCGCCCGGGCTTGGCGCGCGCCTATTGGGACGCCCTCGGCTTCGGGCTGATGATGGCTGTGGCTGCAATTGTCATCGGCGGCGCATGGAATCTGTACCTGCGCTTCCGCGCCGGACGCGCTGAAACGGAATAAGGTTGACCATGCCGCTCATCGAATTCGTTTCTGCCATCGTTGGATTTGTCCTTACGCTGATGGTGTTCAGTTATCTCATCGGCGATACTCCCCTGTTCCGTATTGCCGTTTATCTGTTCATCGGCGTCGCCTCAGGGTATGCCGCGGCGGTCATTGTCAATGACGTGTTACTTGCCCGCCTCCAGTCGCTGCCGCTGGGCGATCCTGCCCTGTTGGTCATCGGGTTGATTCCCTTCCTGTTGGCGATTACTCTGCTGGCAAAACTCTTTCCGCGCGTTGCGTGGCTTGGAAATTTTGCAATGGCAGTGCTGGTGGGGGTGGGGGCGGCGACCGCCCTCGCTGGTGCGTTGACCGGCACTCTGATTCCCCAGGCTGAGGCGGCGGTGGATGCGGTTGATCCGCGCTCGCTGACAGGTCTGGCGGGCGGCGGCGTCATGCTGATAGGAACCGCCGGCACGTTGGCGTACTTCCATTTTGGCGCAAAGCGCGCGGCAGATGGGACCGTCAAACGCAATGCAGCGGTGGAAGCGCTGGCTTGGGTTGGGCGGCTTTTCATCGCTGTGACGCTTGGCGTGGTGTTTGCCGGCGTATATACCGCCGCGCTGACGGCGTTGATTGAACGCCTGAATTCGCTTATGCTCTTCATCAAATCCATCCTGGGTCTCTAACGTATGCCGACATCACTCGTCCAAACCGAATCCGTTCTCGCCATCGAGGTTGGCACAGCGGTGACCCGCGCCGTCCTGTTCGACGTCGTCGAGGGACAATACCGTTTTATTGCGGTGGGCAAGGCGCCGTCCACTGCCGAGGTGCCATTCAAAGATATTGGCATTGGCGTGCGCGAAGCGATTACTGCTTTACAGGAGATTACCGGCGGTCAACTGCTGGGGCAGGGTAACAACCTGATTACCCCCTCCCAGCCCGACGGTTCCGGCGTGGATGCGGTAGTGGCAGTCATCTCCACGGGTCCCGTTTTGCGGACGGTGATTGTGGGGCTGCTGTCGGATGTCTCGGTACAGAGCGCGCGCCGCCTGGCGGAGACGACGTATGCGCGCGTGGTGGAGGCGCTCGATCTCTCCGACCACCGCAAAGCGGATCAGCAATTGGACGCAGTCATCCGCGCCCGCCCGGACCTGGTGATTTTGACCGGCGGCACAGACGGCGGCGCCTCCCGCGCCATGCTCAAAACGCTGGAAGCGATTGGGCTGGCGTGTTACCTCATGCCTGCCGAAAAACGCCCGATGGTGCTGTATGCTGGCAATGAACACCTTGCCGGAGAAGTCCATGAATTGCTGGACGCTCATGCAGGGGCGTTGAAGGTCAGTCCAAACGTGCGCCCCTCGCTCGAGGTGGAGCATTTGGACCCTGCCAGCAGTGAACTTGCCTCGCTGGTGGTGAACCTGCGCCGGCGGCAGTTGAAGGGTGTGGAAGAGTTGAACGCTTTGACAGGCGGAATGATGCTGCCCACCTCCTATGCTCAGGGGCGGATGGTGCGCTTTCTCAGCCGTCAGTACGAGTCAACGCGCGGGGTGTTGAGCGTGAACATCGGCGCGTCGGCGGCTTCGGTGGCGGCGGGGTTCAACGGCGAAGTCGTGCTGCGGACGTATCCGCAGTTTGGCTTGGGCGAAAATCTCTCCGGCTTGCTTCAGCACACCGATATTGAAGGCATCCTGCGCTGGCTGGCGCTGGATATTGACCCGAACGCCATCCGCGAGTATTTGTATCAAAAATCGCTCTACCCCGGCACGCTGCCCGCCACCAGCGACGACCATGCCATTGCACAGGCGATTGCGCGGCAAGCATTGTATCTGGCGGTGCGGGCGGCACGCAGAGACTTTCCGAATGACGGGCGGGCAGCGCGGGATGTTTTGCCGCCGCTGGATTTAATCATTGCCGGGGGCGGCGCGGTGGGGGAAGGGCTTTCGCTGGGGCAAAGCCTGCTCCTGCTTTTGGATGCGATCCAACCGGTAGGTATCCTGCCGATGTTGGTGGATCAAAACAATCTTTTGCCGCTGTTGGGCGTCGCCGCCTCGCGTAATCACTTCCTGCCGGTGCAGGTCATGGATTCGGGCGCGTTTATTGGTTTGGGGACGATCATCTCGGTAATCGCTTCTGCGAATTACGGTGAGCCCATTCTGCGCGTCAAGATGACGTACAGTGATGGAACGGACGCGCGCCTGGATGTGAAGTTTGGCGGGCTGGAGATTCTGCCCCTGCCAAGCGGGCAGAGTGCACGTCTCAGCCTGCAGCCGCTTCAAAAAGCAGATGCAGGCTTGGGTCCGGGAAGAAGCGGGACGGTCACCGTCACGGGCGGGGCGATGGGCGTCGTCATTGACGCGCGCGGGCGTCCGCTCAAATTCCCGTCTGATGCGGTGCGCCGGCGCGAGTTAATCAAAAAATGGCAGTACACGGTGGGAGGCTGAATGCTGGCGCCGGTCTTGCATGTTTTACCTGTAACGACAATCGTTCGTGAACGCCTTCTGCCCGCAGCAGGGAAGGTGAATGTTTCGGTGAATCAACGAGTCAACCCGACGGATGTGGTGGCGGAGGCATCTTTTTCCCGCGAGCATCTCCTGCTGGATGTGGCGCGCACGTTTGGCGTATCCCCTCAGGCTGCGGATACGATGATCAAGGTGCAGGCGGGCGACGTGCTCAAGCAGGGCGCGGTGATCGCCGAAAATGGCGGCTTTTTCTCTCGTTCGATTAAAGCGCCGCGCGCCGGACGGGTAGCGGCGGCTGGCAGCGGACAGGTGCTGATGGAAGTGGGTGACGCGCGCATCGAACTGCGCGCCGGTCTGCCGGGGATGGTGGTGCGGGTGATTCCGGAACGCGGTGTTGTCATCCGCACAGTGGGGGCGTTGATTCAGGGAACGTGGGGCAACGGGCGCGTGGATCACGGTTTGATGACCAGCCTGATCGAACGCCCGGATGACATTCTCACCCCCGACCGCCTGGATGTGAGCCTGCGCGGTTCGGTGATATTGGGCGGGTATGTGGGCGACGCCGCCACGCTGCGCGCCGCCGCAGAATTGCCGGTGCGCGGGTTGATTGTTTCGAGCCTGCACTTTTCCCTCCTGCCCTCTGCTGTGCAAATGCGTTTTCCCATCCTTGTGTTGGATGGTTTCGGCATGATGCCGATGAATTCCGCCGCCTTTGAACTGCTCCGCACGCACGACAAGAATGCGGTAACGGTGAACGCCGAGTTCCCCGACCGTTACGGCGGCGGGCGTCCGGAAGTGATTATTCCCAAAGATGTGGTGAATGAACCCGACGAACCCGAAGATTACGTCCCCTTTGCGGTGGGACAAAAGGTGAGGATGCGCCGGGCGCCCCATGCGGGAATGATCGGCTCCATTGCCGCCCTGCCTGCCGGTTTGAGCAAACTTCCCAGCGGGCTGCGCGCCCCGGCGGCGGAAGTGAGACTGGAAAACGGCGATACTCTGCTTGTGCCTTTGGTTAATCTCGAAGTTGTGGGATAATCGGCGCAACGCACTGAAGAGGAGAATGCTCCATGACAATGAATGACTTCGACCCGATTGACGATGCCTTTGAGGACGAAGAGGAAGCCCCGGAAGAATCCAGCAACCGTACCTTCCTGTTTGTGGCGGGAGGGTTAGGCGTTCTTATCCTGGCGGCGCTGCTTTGTGTGGTTGGTTATGTGTTCATCACCGCCAATTCGAACCGGGCAAACGAAGCGGCGGCGCAAACGCAGGCTGCCTTGCAGGAGGTGACCATCGAAGCGGCGTTGACGCAGACCTCCGTTGTTCAGGCGCAGACGCAGGCGGCGGCGACCGCGACACTGCCTCCTACCAATACTCCGGTCATTGCCGAAGCGACCGCCACTCCTACCGAGACGCCCAACCCCGCCACTGCCACTGTCGGCGCGGCGTTTACGCAGATTGCCGTTTCCACACAGACAATTATTCCCACTTCCACTGCCCTGCCCAACACCGGCTTTGCCGATGAGGTGGGCTTGCCTGTCGTGTTTTTCATGGCGCTGGCGCTGGTGGTGGTTATTCTGCTGACGAGGAGATTGAGGTCGGCAGCGGCGCGCTAGTGAAAGAACCGCCCCGAAGTTTTTTCAAGCAAATCACAGGGCAAAAAACAACCTTCGAGATGTTTTTTCTGGGACGGCGGTTTGAACCGCCGTCCTGATTTTTTATTCCCTCAGTAACACATCCGCCAGTTGCGGCGTACTGTTCAGGATCAAGTCTGCGCCTTTGCGCCTTAATTCGGGTTCCTCGCCGAAGCCGCACAATACACCCACCGTCTGCGCGCCGGCCGATTTGCCCGCCCGCATGTCCACGGTGGTATCGCCAATCATCAGACATTCCTGCGGCTGGACGCCCATCCTTTGTGCGGCGAGCAAAATCGGGTCCGGGTAGGGCTTGGTGTGCGCTGCCGATTGACCGCTGATGACCGCGTCGAAATACTTCACGAGGTCGAACTGCTCCAAAAAGCGCATCGTCCCCTTTTCATCCCGTGCGCTGACCACTGCCATCGGATAACGCCCCTTGAGCCGCCGCAGCATTTCATCCACGCCGGGGATTATCCAAAGCGTTTTCGAGGAAGGTCTGCGGTGACGCGACATCCAGTCGATGAGCGCGGCGATTTCGTCATCCAGCCCGATGGTATCGGTGAGACCGAGCAGGGCGTTGCCCGGCGCCTCCAGCCACATCACGAAGCGGCGGGCGGCGTGTTGGGGGTCTTTGAACAGGAAAGGGGGGAAGAAGCGCTTCACTTTATGGACGTACACGTCGTCTGTATCGCTCAACGTGCCGTCCACGTCGAAGCACAGGGCTTTGATGCGGGGAATGTCGAGGGTCATGCGCCCAATTGTACCTTGACTATGAGCGCGGCAGGTTGTGCTATACTTTGAACATTGCAAATTCATGACACTTTCTGAGAACCCCGATCGTACACGCGCATTACTAGAACTGCTCTTCCACGTCAGCCGTGAGCTTGCCACTGCTCTCGATCTGCGGACGGTGCTTCAACGTGTGTTGTATGGCGCACTGCAAAACGTGGGCGGCGAGCGCTGCAGCATTGTGGTGCTGGACGATTCCGGCAAGGCGGTGGATGCCACCATTGTATATGGCTCCGAGGTTCACGAGCATACCACCCAGCAGATGCGCGAAACGATGGAGCGCGGGCTGGCGGGCTGGGTCATTCAGAACCGCAAGGGCGTTTACATTCCCGATACTGCCAAAGACGCGCGCTGGCTGATGCGTCCCGACGACACCGACCGCATTGGCTCCAAGTCGGCGATTTGTGTTCCTCTGCTGGCGCGTGAAAAATTGGTGGGGGTGCTGACGCTGGTTCATACCACGCCCAATGCCTTTTCCATTGAACAATTTGACCTGATGCAAGCCATCGCCGACCAGGCAGGCATTGCCGTGTTGAACGCGCGCTTATATACCGAAAGCCAGCGTCAGGCGCGGGTGATGACGGCGCTGGCGGAAGGCGCCGCTGCCATGAACGCCTCCCTGCGCATGGACGAGGTGTATCAGCGCATCCTCATCCAAACCATGCAGGCGCTGCAGGTGGAGACGGTGGCTCTGGGTATAGTAGAAGACGATAAAATCGTCTTTCGCGCGGCGGCAGGAAGGAACGAGAGCGCCATTCGCGGCAAGTCCATTCCGTTGGACAGGGGCGTCGTTGGCACAGTCACGCGCGAGGGGCGAGGGGTGGTGGTCGCAGACGTCAGACTGGAAGAAAATTTCGACGAGGCAGACCGCCTGGAGGGAGTCGAGATGCGGGCGATGGTCATCGCCCCCATCCAAACCCAGGGACGCGTCATCGGCATTCTCGAAGCCATCAATCCGCTGGCTGGGGCGTTCGATCCCGACGCTCTGCTGGTGATGACCGGCATCGGCGGGCTGGCGGGGACGTCCATTCAGAACGCGCAGTTGTTCGAGCGTTTGCAAGCCGCGCATAAGCGTTACCGTGACCTGTTCGAGGAGAGTATTGATCCCATTGTCATTACCGATTGGGAGGGGCGCATCCTCGAAGCGAACCGTCAGGCAAGCCTGCTCAGCGGCTACACCCGCGAGGAATTGCAGACGATGAGCATTGACCAATTGCACGAGGTCCATTGGAGCAAGACGGGCATGGAGTTCGAACTGTTGCGCGGCGATCGCATGATTTCGTATGAGTCCACGCTGCATAAGAGCGATGAGACGCATATCCCCGCGGAGGTGCATGCCCGCCGCGTGGAATTTGACTCGACCGATTCCATTCAGTGGATTTTGCGCGACATTACGGAACGCAAGGAATTGGACAACCTGCGCGAAGACCTGACCTCGATGATTTATCACGACCTGCGCTCGCCGCTGGCAAACATCATCTCCAGCCTGGATGTGATTGCCACGCTGGTGCCGGAAGAAGAACGCGCGACGGTTCTTTCCATTCTGAAAATTGCTGAGAACTCCACCGACCGCATCCAACGCCTGATCAGTTCCCTGCTCGATGTCAGCCGTCTGGAATCGGGGCAACCCGTTGCCGATCAAACGGCGGTGGATACGCTGGCGCTGGTGCGCAAAACGCTGGAGGATGTGGAGCCTGCCCTGCGAGGGCGCAAGCAGACTCTTGTTGAAAAACTGCCCGAGGCGCTCCCGCCGATTTGGGTGGATGAGGACATGGCGCGGCGGGTGTTGATCAATCTGATCGAAAACTCCAGCAAGTATTCGCCCTCCGAAAGTACAGTGGAAGTGGGCGCGCGCGCGGAGGGTGAGTGGGTGCATTTCTGGGTCAAAGACCAGGGCTCCGGCATTCCGCCCTCCGAACAGGATCACATTTTCGACAAGTTCACGCGCATCCGCGGCAAGGGCAAAATCGGCGGGTTGGGAATCGGGCTTGCCTTCTGCCGCCTGGCTGTGCAGGGACACGGCGGGCGCATCTGGGTGGAGAGCGACACCGGCAAAGGTTCCACCTTCCACTTTACTTTCCCGGTGGCAACGGAAGAACAACAGGCTTCGAACGTAGAATAGGAATTGTTTGCCTTTTGTACGGCGGCTCGACACTGAAACTGGATGTTACCGTTGAGGCGGGCTTATCCCTCCTGCGCCCCGCCAGGAACGATGGTATCCGCCTGCGCGAACCTGTCCAAGGACGGGTCATACCATCTGGCGTTGTAGAACATCAAGCCGAAGCCTTCGGTGACGCCTGCCGTGGCGGGGTCGTCCATGTACGAATATTGCCCGGTGTAGGTGTGTTTTGTCAGTTCGTAGGCGGGGGTGGTGGAGAGGGACGCGGTCCATGCGTAGCGGACTTCACCCTCGCGTAGCACCCCCGAAGTGTAACGAAGGGGGCAGGGTTTGTCCCACAGGGATGCTTCGCAATATCTCATCTCAGAGACCTTCGCGCCGTCCGCGTCCGTCGTGAAAGACGTCGCCCCCAAATGATCGCCGAGCAAATACTCAACAGACATTGACTGTGGGATGGTGTACTTGCGCATTGCGATGCGAGTCGCTCCCGCGAAATAATACTTGGTGACTTGGGAACCTGTCAATTCGTAGTGCGTGCCGACAAGATAGGTCGTCGTTCCATTGATCGTGGACCTCACACGCGCTCCACTGCCATCGTAGAGGAACGATGCAGCGAGTGAAAGTCCCGTCACGCTGACCAGTTGGTTCTCTGCATTGTAATTCAAGGTATAGGTCTGCCCGCCGATGACACGCGTGGTTTGGCTGCCGTTCTGATCATATATATGACAGCGTTTATCTTGCTAGGTCAAACTTGTAAATCCTGCTAAAAAATACCCCCCACAAATTGCCATCATTGTCTTCAACAATAGGACTGCTCTCACTTGAAAGCAAGCACCATTCTCCCTTTGAAAAATTTAGTCGTACTAATCCTGGCCCCGAAAACCAGAAACTCTTGTCTGTAGCTTGATATACAAAGGATGGGTGTTGCCAAGAAAATTGTTGATGCGGAGAAACATAATCATTTACAAACACAGAGGAACGAATGATTCTGAAAAATATGGGCGGTTCCGACGAGAAATCAAGCCAGCCTATGTCGCTAATCCATAATTTTCCTTCACGATCAAAATATAATGCTCTAGTATCGATTTCGTTGTTGAGCATGTTGTCAGTTTTGTCATATTGCTGATAGAGTTCTTGGAAAGATTTAGTTTGCTTTGTATCAGCATCGAAGACATAAAGTTTTCCATCATCGGCAAGGAACCACAAATTCCCATTTGGGGCCATCTCAAGATTGGAAATCATTTTAACCGGTACTGGGTATTCTTCAACTATTTCTTCTGTAGCAGAAGAGAAGGCAAGAATGCCGGCCCCTTCCCCTTTTACAGCCAACCATAACATCCCCTGCTGATCAATTGCTATATCAGTTATGCCTGAATACTTTCCGTTATCCATTAGAAGCGGATTGTCAACAAACGAAAATATATCGGTCTTGGGATCATAATGACTCAGTAGAGACAAAGCCTCCTTAACTTCAAGACCTTTTAGTATCGTGTATCCCCAAAGGATTCCATCTGGTGAAACAAATAGATCTAATGGATACGCATTCTTTCCATCTATTTGATTGTACAGCAATAGTTTGTTGGTCTCAGTTTCGTACCGATAGACACCTCTATCCTCGCTATCGCCGGTAGAAAACCAAATCGCATTTCTGTCATCTAGTGCTTGATATACAAGACTCCGAGCGCTCCTCTGATGAATGTCTGCATAAGGTAACGCATTAGGCAAAACAAACTCTTCTGTCCATTCAGGAGGAGGTATAACCACGCGTGGAGAAACATCGAACGGTGCGGACTTTTGGGTGCCGACAGGATAGGCTAGATTAACCGGTGGTGAGGCGCACTCATTCGATGATAATTTGATTACTTCCGTGGCATTTGAAACCGTAGCAACCTCGTTATTATTTTCGACGAAAGGCTGTATCACTGTTGGACGAGAAACGTTGCGTTGAATTGGCAATATTGCGCACGCACTTATTGCCATAACCATAAATATATAGACAGTACTTTTAGGCATGCTCATCACCTCGTCAAAAAATTATAAATTTCATGTTGAATCGGACTATCATAAGGGATGGATAAATGACTTCCCGGAACCACAAAGTTGGTCTTATAGTTGGGAAAAGTAGATAGCTCAGGTACGTAAACAGACAAGGTAGTTGTGTCGCCACTTGGTGAAGGCGGATCGATTACTAGAACATCGCCGGGTTGATTCTTAACTATATTTTCCAATATTTTCGTCTGTTTCTCTGTATCATATGGAGAGCTTGCTCAAAATCTAGGATCAACGACAACTGTCGAATCAAATATATCGCCCGCTCCTTGCTCATTTGCAATGTCATTGGCAATAATCGCTAAATCCCCGCCAGCGCTATAACCGACAATGTGTACTTCGCCATTCATCGCCACGCCGATTACTGAGTCAGTTCGTAGGCGGGGATGGTGGAGAGTCCTGCCGTCCACCACGAACGGACTTCGCCCTCGCGTAGCACCCCCGAAGTGTAACGAAGGGGGCAGGGTTTGTCTCTCAACTCTGAGACGACATTCCCGTTGGCATCGGTCATGAGACTGGTGGAGCCGAGGCTTGCCCTGAGCGACGACAAAGGATGGACGTCAAAGCGGTGAGTTGAGTTTGTCGAAACCACGTGATAGAGTGTACCATTGACTCACACATCGTCCCGATGTTCTTCGGGATTGTTCCGCGTCACTGTGTCGCCAGCAGGATATTTTAGTGACAGTCTCATAAATATTACGCCACCAAATGAGACCAAACAACCCTGCTTTCTATTTTGTGATTAATGAGAGTAGCCTCATGCCAAAATACCAGTACTCAATGAGAAGGATTGAAAACGCATGAAGGAGAATGTTCGCCCAGACAGATTGAAATTTGGGTTTAGATTTAAGTAACCAGAAAAGCAAGCCTAAGCCGCAAAGCAAAGACATTATCCCGGTTAGCCTTATTATCAGAAGTATCTGATATGAAAACAGTACGTTTAAATTAGCGATGTAAGAGACTAAATAAAGAAGCAGTAGAAATGCTAAATTCGTGATGCCTATTACGACCGCAGTTCTATGCGATTCCGATAAATCAGGTTTCATTGTTGCAATCTCCAAAAGTCGGTTATGGCATAAAAGGCTGAATGTATGGGACGATCGTGTCATTGTACTGAAGATATAACTATTATACCTTCCTGACCCTCAATTGCTATATAGGCGCCTTCCATCCATCTGATTGAAGATTACAATTGTCAAATCACTACTACCATTTCCCAAAGCGTCATTTCCGACATCCCTGAAGTAACTGGAGACTGTTTGTAAATCTGCATATTGAGATTGAGTGAGATCATTGGCTATTCCGTTGGCAACAAAATCAGATGCAATTATAAGGACAGCAACCGCTAATCCACCCGGCGCGGCAAGATCCTCGTTGATATTATCCGAGATTCAAATCAACTCATTAGGAGTCAAAGTTAAAGTCACGATATCTGGAATCCCATTCAATGTTATGACGCCGCTGCTACTTGAATTTCCGCCGCTAATAGTAATTGGAAAGGTAGGGAATGGGCTGTCACAATCTTGTCCCTGATAGTCGCATTCATCATCAATCGGTGAACCACGTCGGCGCGGTGTTGACGTAGGCATAGCGGTCCAGTCCCTGCGCCCCGCCAGGGATGATAGTATCCGCCTGTGCGAACCTGTCTGGCAACGGATCGTAGTAGCCTGACTGGTAGAAATACAGCCCCGACTTCGTTTGCTCGCGCTGGCAGTAAGCTGCTACTGAGTCAATTGCTAGGCAGGGGGAAGACAGAATAATCTATTGCCTGAGTGGATCAAACCAGCCATAAACATCCGCAATCCAACCTGTTTCCTTGTTTGGTAGTTCTATACGCCACCAGTAATATCCATCAGATTCAATTGGACCATCAAGCACTTTAATTTTGTCATTCTCGTTCAATTTTAGAATTATCTGTGCAGAAAGAGATGCGGTTTGGCGAACATTAAGATTGGCGCCAGCGGCAGTTATTAAATATTCGCGCCCGACTTCAAGCGATGGAACTGGAGAAACTGCAAGAAATAGGGGAAAACCCTCTTGTCCTTCCCAAATTTGGCGGACGTCAAAATCGATGACGCTTACCCTAAAAACCCCCCAATTTCTTAAAGTCGCTGCATCGCCTATATAGTTCTTTCCAATAAAAATAATACTATTGTCTTTTAACCATAGTGGGTTTGACTTGCACATTTGCGCATTGATAGAGATTGGTTCTATTGAATTCTCAAAGATATCAAAAACATAAAGACCTCCACATTTTTGAGGAGAAGAGAAAACAAGTTTTTTTCCATCGGGCGACCAAGAAAACTGAGAAACAGCAACCTGCATTTCAAAGGTCTGCTTGCGATTACTCCCATTGGCATCCATTATCCATAAATAACCCGGCGATGCCCTGTCCTCCCGATAGATAAAAGCTATTTGTTTCCCATCTGGTGACCAGACTGGGTTGCTTTCCAATCCAGAAGTATGAGTAAGCTTTTGAAAGCTACCATCAGATAATTTCAAATTGACGATATCGGCATTTTCTGCATCTTCAACATATGTTATGTAATTTTCATTTGGAGACCACACAACATCGATTGCAGGGATAATGAAACTCGATAAGCGTTTCAACTTGCCTGTATATATGTTGATAAGGAAAAGATTCGACACATCCGAAATATCTTTATAAGCAGAATAAACAAGCTGCTGGCCTTCGGGTGACCAAGATATTGAGTTGCAAAACAGAGCATCCAAGTCGGCTTCGGAATTTAACTTTTGATTGTTTCCTAGCAAAACAACCTTACAATTAGAAGTGGCGTCAGAATTTACGCCAGCAAGTAATAATGCTATTTTATTAGGAGGTAGTTCGGCAAAATTATCGGCTTCTGTTGAAGTAGGAGTTATTGATAATGGTGAAGATAAGGGCAAAATGCTTTCTGGCGTATTTGATAGATGCTTTGTTAACGTTGAAATAGGTGTAAGCAAAACAGTTGGTTCGTTTGTCTTTTTCATAACACTCGAACAACCTGTAAAAAAGAACAGAAAGGTCACTATTACCGATGTAAAACAGATTTGTAAGGAGTTTAGTCTCATAGTATTTTCCAATCTAAATCATCCTATTTATCTTGCGTTTTGCTCAAGAGCGATGTCACCAGATAGATTGCCATTCCCAATAAGAATTGAAGAAACATTTGTATGAAACAACTGAGATGTAAAAGTGTTTTGAGCGATAGATGTGGCAAGATTAACATTTACAGCCGTTGCACTCCCGCCAGGGATGATGATAATATCCGCCTGCGCGAACCTGCCCGGGGACGGGTCGTAGTAGCCTGACTGGTAGAAATACAGCCCCGACTCCGCTTGCTTGCGCTGGCGGTGAACTGCTACTGAGTCAGTTCGTAGGCGGGGGGGCGAGAGTCGTGCCGTCCACCACAAACGGACTTCGCCCCAGGGGTTGTAACGTAGTTTGGAAGTCTTCGCGCCGTTGGCGCCGGTGGTGATAGACGTTGACTCCAAATGGTCGCCGAGCAGGTGTTCCATCGTCATGTTCTGCGGGATGATCTATCCTGCAAGCTTAGACTTAATAGTTTCAATCTTTTTATCAAGCAATCTTTTAGTCCAGACCAAAACAAGAAAAACAACCAAGGCAGTAAAGTTTATTGTATTGGTGGATGCATCCCATTCAAATTTCTTATTTTTTAGGCAGATAATTATCCAAGCAAGCCCTGTCAGAGGTCCGTACAAGAATGAAAAAGAAAGAGCTATCGCATGCAAAATTTTTATAGCAATGAGTGATTGTAATTGCTCTATTAATTCGCTCTTATTCTCCATAGGTTTATATCTCCAATTTAATATGTGAATTCCCAGAACTATGGAGTTTGGAGTATGAGGGAATCCAGATGAGAAGAGAAGAATTGAGGCATAGGAACCGTTGGTGAAGAATTTACATAGCTCACTTGTAGCGACCATTTTAATCTTAAGTGACCGTTGTTCAAATATAAGATGGCACTTAATCCCCATGTTGCTTGTCCAATAACTGGAATCCATGCAGGTTTAGTCACAAATTGTATAATGGCCCCAACAATTATTTGGACAACATCCATATTCTCACTGGTATTAAGAGTGGAGTAAGGTTGAGGTGATCCGTATGTCACAACACAAAATGTACCAGTGTCAACGAGATATCCTTGACTATAGTCATACTGAGGCTGCGACCAGTAGGGCAGAACACTATATATTGTTCTTCCGCCGTATTCTAGTGAACTCGTATGAATGGGCAGTCCGTTCCGCTCTAATATATAGGGTCTCTTGCCCTGATATTCATACAAGTCATACCCCGCGTCACTTTTAAAGCAGAACGTACCAGTATCGTAAAAGATAAATGTACCTTCTCCTAAAAATGATGTTGGCGCATGTAAATCGTCCCCAATCTCAGTGACGAGCAATATTGACCAAAACAACTTGTCCTTTTGCCAAGCATTCAAGAATTTCTCCTAATTATTGCCATAATTATTCTTCAAGCATTTTTTTTTGTTTCATCCGCACTAAAATGCCCGCTGGGATCGGTAAATCGCGTCGGCGCGGTGTTGACATCGGCATACCGATCCAGCCCCTGCACCCCGCCAGGGACGATGGTGTCCGCCTGCGTGAAGCGTCCCAGCGACGGGTCGTACCATCTTGCGTTGTAATCCATCAAGCTGAATCCCTCCACCCCGCTGGTGGACGGGTCGTCCATGTAGGATCTTTGTCCTGTGAAGGTGTAATCCGCCAGTTTATACGCAGGCGTGGTGGATTGACCCGCTGTCCAGGAATAGCGAATCTCTCCCCACGGCTTGTCCCTACGGGATGCTTCGCGATAGGTGAATGAGGTGACAAACTGTCCGCCAGGAATCATTAACTAATTAATCCGGCAAATCAACTATATAAAGTATGTTCTGCCTGTCTGGATTTTGTAACCCGATATAAGCAAAAGCTATAGATTTTCCATTAGGTGAAAAATCAAAGGTTGCCAACCCGTTCACAATTCTAGTTACAGTCAGATTTTCTGGCATATCCAAGTTGCTGACAAGCCAGACCCCTTCTACGCCTTTATATTCTCCTGAAAATGCCAGAACGCTACCATCTGGCGACCATTTTAGTTCGGCGGGGTGAATTACATTGAGAGGAAGTTCTTCCGTGATTTTTGAACTGGGGTAATATAAATACAGTTGCCAAGGATAATCTATTTGATTTTCAGTTTGATACCAATGTTTTATTGGGTCACCACTCCCAGGGTATGGTTTTGTCGCAAAGAATGCGACTAGATTTTCTTTTGACCACGCGGGAAAATCCGCGCGGAGGAATTCCGGCGTAATACTATTCACTTTATTATCATTGAGTAAGTATAGTTCTGATTTTATCAAAGGGCTTTGAACATCAACAAGAAGCAACTCGTTCATATCTGGGGAATATGAAAATCTGTCTAGCGATATATCGCTAGATGTTTTAATAAAAATATCTGACTCTGATGATGTTACAACATCTACGCTCTTGATTGATATAGAACTGAGATCTGGGATTTCAAATATATACCCAGCATGTTGATTTGGGAGTAGTTGTAAGTCTCTGATTATATATGATTTGCACTCATCACCAAATGGTAAAGGCAATTGTTGCAATTGTCTTGTCTTCAGATCAAATATATTTATCGATTGTTGGCTACACATTCTTTGATTTTCAAATAAACTACCTTTGTCAATATTAACAACCAATGCCGTTTCACCCGCCCAGGCAATACCTCTATATTTTCCTTCGCGCAATTGACTTATTTCTTTTGCAGGTAAATCATTGCTTAAATCAACAAAACCAGATTTACAGCTTATCAACACTATACTTACCATGCCCAAAACAAGACTTTTTTTCCACATATACAAAATTCCTATGGAATTGGGATGTAAAATGGATTGGGGTTGGCGGCTGACCATAGATATAGCGCCGCAGGATACCCAAATTGACTCATACAGTTCAAATATGGCCCGGATGTTCTTGGGTCAGTGACCTGATTCAGTCCAAACCCCGATACAGCAGGATTGACCGAAAGTGGGCTTAATCGATATGCGATGGCTTGGCTTCTGTAAGTGTCTGCGCCCCACTTAAAAACATCGAAGTATATTTGATCAAGTTGATTTGAGTTATTGTATGCACTCTGTGTACTCTGTAGACTCCATGCATAATCTACTCCATACTGTTCTGCTTCAAGGCGCAACACTATTAATTCGTTTCCGGTTACACCAAGTGCTTTTGCTTCAAAGAACATTGCCCATCCTTGCCCGCCACCACCATAGGCTTCTTTACCTTGGTATAGTAGCCAGCCATCATTTATTGCCTGTAATACAGCCGCATCCATTACTTCAGTTGTACTGCCTTCTTGGGCAAAGCTTGGGTCATTAGCCATAAAATCAATTGCGCTTCCCATATCCGCAAACCAATCTTCAAGTTCAAGATTGCTTGTGCTACCAAACTCGGCTAACCATCGCCTTCTCTCTTCTCAACCCAATTTTTCGAAATCTTTGAGGGTCTTAGCAGTGGAATAGTCACGAACACACCCCATGCCCATTTCACAATCTACGCCATGACCAGAAGGGTCAGTAAATAGAATAGGGCTATTGTTAGCGTAAGCAAACCGATCCCATGCTTGGACGCCTTGCGTTTGGGTCGGGACGATGGTGTCTGCCTGCGTGAAGCGTCCCGGCGACGGGTCGTATCCCCTCCACTTCGTTACGGGGACGCTGCGCAGCCAGCAGGCATTGTAGAAGTACAGCCCCAGGCAGGTCTCGTTGCGCTGAGTGGTGAACTGGTAGGGGGTGTAGGTCATGTCGCTGGTGTAAAGCGTCTTGTCCTTGCGATGCACCCCCGTAGCAAAGCGAAGGGGGCAGGGTTTGTCTCTCAACTCTGAGACGATATTCCCGTTGGCATCGGTCATGAGGCTGGTGGTGCCAAGGCTTGTGCTAAGCATGGTCGAAAGGATGATTGGGAGCCTTACGCAATGAAAACAGGTGTCTGTTGATGTTCTATACCATCGTCTCCTGTTTGAAACTCAGAGAAATCGCCATACCGATCTGAAAAAACTCCCGATTTTATTTACACAATTTTTGACATACTACTGTCCAGTATCGAAATATGGATCAAGTATTTGATTCCCCTTTTGATTTCGAATTTGATCTAGAAATCTTTCAATTTCGATATAAACATCTCTATGGATATCCTTCCTGTTCTCCAACGATAGTACTTGTGCATAGCTTTCCTGTAGACCGAGATTACCAATAACGGCAAGTGTTTCTCGCATTAAATTGACTGAACCCTTACTGGTCCAGTTCAACTCCTTTAATAAGCTTGAAACATATTTGTCCACTTTAGTTTTTATACCATCATCAAGACAAGTATAAGTGTGCCATTGTCTGTCAGCTAATTCCCACAAAGCATCCACCACATTAACAGCATCCATTTTGGGAGCAGCGTCTAATAACTTTAGAAAATATTGTTGGAGTTCTTCTGGGCTAAGATAATCTGGCAAGTTTTGAGGGCTAATATTCATATTACTTGAAATCGGTGTTCCAGGCATTTTCAATTTCGGCGATTGCATGTCTTTGTCGTTGTATTTGAGCCTTAATTTCCTGATGACAAGCCGGACAAGATGCCTTCTTACCCATATCCTCTAATTCGGCAATGACTTCCATAATCCTTAATCTTCCACGTCTAGCTCGTTCCAAGCTGCCAAAGGGTACGCCAAGAGCAGACATATAATATTCATTGTCGCACATTTCAGCGATAGAATTTATACGTTCAACAAAGCACTCTGCTGGTTTTTGGGTGTGTGCAGCATTTTCGATCATGTCATTTCAACCAATCTCCATATCATAGGGTTTCTTTGATTTGGAACAACATGATGCAGGGATGCAGGATTGTAAAAATACAACCCAGGGATGTCTCGTTGCGTTGAGCGGTGAACTGTAGGATGTGTAGGTCATGTCACTGGAGGAACGCATCTCGCCTCAAGGTTTATATTACAACTCAGAGACACCGCCGCTGGCAATCAGGCATATATTCCTTTCCTAATCAAACCTATTCCTCTCTCACGTCTCCCCAGTCAATTACCTTCATGTCATTAATGACAATATTGTCAATCTTGAAGGTCAGCCATCTGTTCTCACCAAAACAGTCCAGAACAACTCTATATCCTTCTTTCGTACCTTTTCCTCCAAGAACAGTGTCAGCCAAGTTGGTGCATCGCTTCCCTCGATGTACATTCATCCAATCGTCAAGACGAGGCTCCAAACTTGGGTCAATCATTTCATAAGCAGCAGGATCATTATTCCTAAGTGAAACTGCAAACGCAATGGCTAGGTCAGACGCAGTTCTACAACAATGTATTAACAAATAATCTTGAACGAGCGGTGAATTTGGCGCCCAAGCCACTAAACCATAGACCAGCACAAATACAATTAATAAAAGTATTGGAAGCATTTTCCTAAAATTCATATTTGTACCCAATCTATATTCATTTAAGTGCTGTCAAGTCTCAGAGTTACTTGGAATTGAATCATTTTGTAATCATACTGGCTATGGCATATTTACATATTGAATCACACTTGTTCTACTTTTCTGCATGGCGATGCGAGTCACTCCGGCTAAACCTGCACTGAGCGTAAGCGAAGTGCGATACTTGGTCATGACGCCATTGTCCACCTGATAATGCACTGTAACCCTTCGATAAACTCAGGGCGGGTTCTGTATGTTATTATACCCTCCACGACGGCTTTGACTTGCTTGCCGTTGCCGCCGTAGAGGAAGGAAACGTTCGCCACCCCGCTCACGGAGACGAGGCGGTTTCCCCACAGGGGCGCTACACAGTCGGTGTCGTAGGTGGATGTCAGGTGTTGAAGGGCTCTTGCGGCAATCGTTTGCAGGTGTCCGCCTTGTTGAGTCCCTCTGACTGCTGTCAATAAACCAGGAAGCCGCCCAAAACTGGACGGCTTCCGTGGCGCGCTGCGGCTTCCTTCGCTTACTTGAGGAGGGATGCCGCAGCGCTGGGTTTGTAACTACTATCCATTGGGGACATCACCTCCTCCTTTCTAAAGGATGGCTGTGATTTGTTGGTTCCCCTGAACAATGACGGTAGTATGGCACACTTCAAATCGGATGTCAATAGGCATAAAACGGCTCTAACCGAAATGTAATTTTTATCCCGCCGCCTGCGCGCCTGTAATCGCGTAATTTGCGCTCTCCAGCGCAAAAATTGATACTTTTTGAGAGACTTCGCCAGTCCCGCAAGGCTATGCTGTGTAAAATTTCTTGTGGAGGCAGCCATGAAAACCAACCCCAACCGTTTCTGGTTCATCGTCATTCTGCTGGGCTGGATGTTCGATTTCCTCTTTTGGGAAAAGCCCGGCGTGGGGATTAACTTTTTCCTCTACGTCAGCCTGTGTCTTGGCGCGGGCATTTACCTGCTCAAGATGGACGGGCTGCGCCTCGCGCCCCGCTCCAGCCTGCTCCTGCTCCCCATTGCCTTTCTCTCCGCTGTGACCTTCATCCGCCAGGAACCGCTGACAACGTTCCTCTCCATCGCCCTTACCCTCTTCCTGATGGGCGTCTTTGCCATCGTCTATCGCGGCGGGCAGTGGCTGAACTTTAGCCTGCTCGACTACCTGTTCGGATACCTGCGTCTCTTCGGTAGCATGCTTGTGCGTCCGATTGGATTCGGCTTGGAGATGAGGAAGGAACAGCCGTCCCTGAGTCAGAAGCGAAGCGGCCGGCTCTGGGCGGTGATAAGAGGCATCGTCATTGCGCTGCCGGTCGTCGCCGTCTTTGCGTCCCTGCTTTCCTCCGCAGACCTCGTTTTCGAGGAGCGCATCAATGCGTTCCTTGAATTATTCAACATCGAAAACCTGCCCGAATACATCTTCCGGCTTGTTTATATCCTCGTCGCCGCCTATGCTCTGGCAGGCACGTACCTGCACGCCGCACAAAAATCGGATGCGCCGTTGAGTGAAAAACCGCTTGTGCCTGCATTCCTCGGCTTTACCGAGGCGGCAATTGTGCTGGGGAGCGTGGCAGTGTTGTTCGCTTTGTTTGTAATCGTCCAGTTCCAATATTTCTTCGGCGGGCAGGCGAATATTGCTGTGGAAGGCTATACCTATTCCGAATATGCCCGCCGCGGGTTCGGCGAATTGACGGCGGTGGCGTTCTTCAGTTTGCTTCTTTTGTTGGGATTGGGAGCCATCACAAAACGCGAGAACGAGGTTCAGCGAAAGATTTTTTCAGGGCTGGGAGTTGGGCTGGTCGCATTGGTAATTGTCATGCTGGTGTCGGCGTTTCAGCGGCTGACGCTGTATGAGTTTGCCTACGGCTTCTCCCGCCTGCGGACATATACCCACGTCTTTCTGATTTGGCTGGGGCTGCTGTTGATAGCGATTGCCTTGCTGGAGGCATTTCACCGCGAGCGCGCCATCGCTTTAACCATGCTGCTGGCGGCGCTGGGGTTTGTCGTTTCGCTCAGTGTGCTGAACGTGGATGCGTTCATCGTGCGGCAGAACATCCAGCGGGAGGCGCAGGGCGGAGGCATTGCCGCGCAAGATCGCGCCGAACTGGATGCCCGATACTTTTTGAGCCTTTCCGACGATGCTGTGCCAGCCATGGCGGATGCGTTTTTAGACCCCTCTTTGCCCGCCGCAGTGCGGGAGAAAGTGGGCGCGGTGTTGGTTTGTATGCGTTATGAACGCGAACTCGATTGGCAGGCGATTCCGTGGCAAGCCTTCCACCTCTCCCGCCATGCCGCAGACGCCAGCCTGCGGGAGATGGAAACGACTCTGCAACCCTATGAATTGATCAAAGAGGATAGAGGGGTATTTGTGAAGACGCCAAGCGGCGGGCAGTTCGACTGTTGGGGATATTCCCCCGATTAGTTGCCTGTTGAAGACAGGAAGAACATCCCGCTCATCTGCGATGCCGGGATGTTCTTTTTATTGTGGAGGCTTAAGACGGGCAGTCAGGTCGCGCAGCTGCACGAAGGAGATGGGTTTGATCATGACAAAGTCCACCATCTCGCTATAGGCTTCGCCCATGCGCGCATCGGCGGTGGTGATGATGATAAGGGTCTTTTCGAAGCGGGTGTCCTTTTTCAGGATGTCGGTCAGTATCTGCCCGCCGGAGATGTGAGGCAGGTGCATATCCAGCAGGATGAGATAAGGCGGCTCGCCGTACAGCAGACGCTCCTGTGCCTTTTTGCCGTCGGAGGCGTGTTCCACCGTGAAGCCCACGCCGCGCAGTGCCTCGGCGAAGATGTCTGCAAGGTCCAAATCATCTTCGATGATTAATGCCAGTTCGTTCATGATTGCTTCTCTCCTCTTTGCGGCTCAATTTCTATGGCGGGGTGACCAGCGGCAGGGTGACGGTAAAGACGCTTCCCTGTCCCACTTCGCTTGCCGCTTTGATTTCGCCGTTCATCAAGTTTACCAGTTGTTTGACGATGGCAAGTCCCAGCCCAACGCCGCTGTGGGTGCGCGTGGTGCCCTCCTCCACCTGGCGGAAGGAGTCGAAGATGTGAGGCAGTTCGGAGCGAGGGATACCGCGCCCGGTGTCGGTCACTTCGATGCCCCATTTGCGAAATTCGGGGAGATGAAAAAGGCGGATGCGGATTTCTCCCTGGTCGGTGAATTTGATGGCATTGGTGACGAGGTTGACGAGAATTTGTTCCAGGCGGGGACCATCGCCGATGATGGTTTCGGGGAGGCTGTCGTCCATTTCGCTGGTGATGCGCAGCTTTTTTTCGGCGGCGGTTTTATCGAGCAGGTTGTGAATCTGTTCGAGCAGTTCGGAGGGACGAACGGGTCCCATGTGAATGGTCAATTTGCCGGCTTCCATTTGCGCCTGGTCGAGCAGGTCGTTGATGAGCCCTAGCAGGCGGCGGGTGTTGCTGATGATGCGATTCGCCATGTTGACCTGCTTTTCGTTCATGGGACCATACACCTCTTCACGGAACATTTCGGCGTAGCCCAAAATGGCGTTGAGGGGGGTGCGCAGTTCATGCGAGACGATGGCAACGAAGGAACTCTTGAGTCTTTCCACCTCGGCTTCGCGGGTGAAGTCGCGGAAGACGGTGACAGTGCCAAGGTTGATGTTGCCCTCCTCCCGAAAGTCATAAACCTGTGCGGCGCTGACGGAGAGAGTCTTGTTTCCCCATTCGATACGGAAACTGAGGGGCTGGGTGTCGTGTTCGATCATGGCGTAGAGCAGTCCGCGGCTGCGCGCCGAGAGTTTGGGATGTTCGATGAGTTCGCGGAAGTTGCGGTTGACAATCAATTCCACCGGCAGGTCGAGCAGGCTGCGAATGGCAGGGTTGACGAGGATGGCATTCCAGTTGCGGTCGAAGACGATGACGCCATCGGCGATGGAGTTGAGGATTGCCTGATTGCGTCCCGCTTCGAGGCGCTCGCGCGCCAGCGATTCTGCCAGAGCCTGAGTGCGTTGGTAAACGACTTGGTCGAGATTGGCGTTGATGACGCGCAGTTCATGCAGCGCTGATTCGAGGCTGCGGGCAGAGAGCCAGGAGACCAACGCCAGCAGGAAGAAACCGATGATGGCGAAAATGTTGACCGGCTGTTGAATGGAGAGCGCCAGTCCGGCAATGATGCCGCTGCCCAGCAGGGCAAAGAGAAAACTCGCTTCGGGCAGTAAAATCAGGCTGGAGATGGCGATGGGGATGGTAAAGAGGAAGATGGAGCGCCCATTAGATAGTTGCGCTGGGGTGTCCATAGAGGTGAATACCAAGGTTAGCAATAGGAGATAGAGCAAAGATGCCCAGCGCCCAGAGAGCCTGCGGTTAATTTGATAAATACCATAGCAGCCCAATGCCGCAACGAATGCGCCTCCCGCTAATACTACTGTTTCGAAGTTTGCCAGTTGATTAGCGAGGATGTTGCTGATTCCGATTGCAAGAAAGCCCACCACTGCACCGGCAATGTTGCCAACCAGAATGATGTTGAGCAGCCGCCGCCGGCGGGCGTCGTCGGGGTCGGGGACTGAGACGTTAAGGATGGTATCCCAAAAGCGGTTCATGGTTTATCCCGTGAGCGCCAGGGCGCTGATGACGGCAGAGCGCACGACGAGGGTGGGGCTGTAAAGGCATTTCCCAATCCAGAGCGGAGGGTAGGGAAGGTCGAGATTTTCTTTGAGCCAGCGTGCGCCGTTGAGCAGTGCGCTTCGAGGCACACGGCCGGCTTTTTGATCCCACACCCAAAGCGCCTGAAGGGCATAGGCGGTCTCTTCGGCGGTGGGGAGGTAGGCGCCCCAAGCGCCGCTGCGGTTCTGGGTTTTGAGAATCCATTCGACCGATTCAGCAACCAGTTCGTTTTCTACGCCGGCGCAGGCGATGATGGCGTGGGCGGTAGCATAGTAGGGCGAGGCGTGCCATTTATCTGCCCAGAAAGGGAATTGTCGGTCGCGGCTGCGGTGCAGAAAGCCCAGCACTTTTTGCACGGAGGCGTTGTTTCGTCCAAAGCCTGCGTGAAGAAAAGCATCAAGAATATGAATATTGGTGCTGATGGAGGGGTTCGCTTCCAGATCAAAACAACGGAAGTGATCTTCCTCTTCGTATGCTAAAACACTGGCGAGGTCTTTTTCGATACCAAAACGCAGAAGGGCGTTGTAGGTAACGACAGTGTCGTCGCTGTCTTTGACGGAATAAGCAGTGGAAAACGCGACGCCGCGCTTGGGTTCCCAAGTGTTGGAGAGAAATTCAAGGTGTGATTTGAGCTTTTCTGTGTAATTCAACCCCGGAATCAAGCTCAGATTCCAGAGCGCCCAGGCGGTTTCAAACACGTCGAAGGGGGCGACGTTGGGCATGCCGCCGTCGGGGTTGATGACCTTTCGCAGGTAGTTTAGGGCAGGCGGGTCGCCGGGGCGGATGTAGGCGGCAAAGTAGGCGGTGGCGGATGGGCTGGTGCCTACCGAGCCGTTGCTCTCTTGCAGGTTTTCGATGTCGAGCATGTGTTGACCGTCGCTGCCTGCCATTTCGGCAGAGAATGCCATAGTGACGCAGCGGTTGATGGTTTTGCCCTGCAGGTAAGCGAGTTTTTTGGCGCGCATTTGGGAAAGCCGCCCGAGGATGCGATCGCGCTGGTTTTTGATGAGACCCAGTCTTTCGGCTTCCTCTGCCAGGACGGGAGCGATCATTTCAAAGCCGACGGTGGCTCCGTTTGGGTCTGCTTGCAGCCCCGTTGTGGCATTTCCTACAATTTGCTCAAGGGCAAGTCTGCCCTTTTCAATTTGCGCCTTGTCGTGTTCGCGGCGTCCGTGGTAGGTGAGGGCGATCATGGCGGCGAGGGTGGAGAGGACGCGGTCGTGGTAGTAGAGCGGCGCAGGCGCGCCCCATGAGCCGTCGGGCAGTTGGTTTTCAGCCAGCCAGCAGAGCGAGTGGTTGCTGATTTCCGGTTCAATCTCGCCCAGCCGCGCCGCCCAGGCGGTGTCGTAGGCGGTGCTTGCCATGTGACCAGGTCCAAGTTCTTCGAGGAGTTGGGTGATGAGGTTTGTCATGATGCGTTTTCGATGTCAGGGAACCACAGGTTGGATTTGAGTTTGCCGACGCCGAGGGCATGGTCGCGGCGGGCGCGGTAGTATGTTCTCAGCCAGTCGAGTTCTTCAGCGGATAATTGGGTGTAATCGGGCTCGGGGATGCGCCGCAGGTAGAGATGGTCGTAGAGGATGCTCCGCAGTTGACGCTCGGTCATGTAGGGGGATGGGCTGACGGAGAAGTACAGGTCTTCTTCGCCGTTGGAGAGCAGAGGCATGTCGAAGACGCTGAATTTGTCGAAGCCGATGAACAGGCTGACGGGGGGCAGGTCTTCGCCGTAGTAGGCGCGGATGAGGGCATTTTTGTCGGGGATGGAATTGTAGGCGAGATAATGTTCCACAGAGAGACGGGCAATGGTCTCGGCGGCATCGTCGGCGAAGACGCCGAAGTAAAGGTTATGGGCGGTGTTGCGCTGGGTGGCTTCCATGACTTCGTAGAGCGCGCCCAGCACATACTCGAAGGGTGTGTCTTTCAATACGTCGTAGTAGTCGCCATAGAAGCGGACGCGGACGTTGTATTGCTCGAAGAAGTCGCGGTAGGCGCGGTCGGTGGTGGTGCGGACGAGCCCATCCATGCCGACGCGTTTGGTGTATTCATCGCCGCGCCGCATGAGTTCGCGCCCAAAGACCGGGGCAAGCAGGGTGTGGATGCCGTGGTCGAACAGCATGGCGCAGAGGTGGACGTGGTTTTGGATGGAGACGTCGAGGTAGGCGGAGAAGAAGTCGCCGCTGATTTTGTCGGCGTGTTCGAGGACGAACCAGCGCCGCGTGCCGTTGACGGGGAAGGCGACCACTTTTTGCCCGCTGGCTTGCACGAGCGCAGCGACCTCTTTGGCAGGGAGTTCGAGGAAGCGCTCGAGGGGAATCATCGGCTCCTCGTCAGGCGAGGCAGGAATCGGGGAGTCCGACGCGCGTAGTCCGCGTAGCCGGGCAGGGTGCGGGTGAGCAGGTCCTCTTCCTGACGGGCGGCGCGGGTGAAGTCCCAAATTGTGTAAAGGAGCGCCGCAAGAGTGGGGATGGATGGGTTGATGAGAAAAAGTCCGCTTGCGATGCCAAAAAAAGAGGTGATGACAGGATGACGCATGAGTTTGTAGGGACCCGTATCTATGACCTGATGCCCCGGCTGGACCTCGACGCGCTCGGCGTAGTAGTGCTGCAGGTGTGTGCGCGCCCAGATGTGCAGGGCAAAGGCGATAAGAATCAAAAATGCCCCCGCAAGTTGGGGAATTAGTCCCCACGGGGAGGCAGTGCGGTAACTCAAAATGGGGAGCAGGGTGGGCTGCAGGATGAGGAGGGCGGCAAGCAGAAAGATGAAAAGGGTGAAATCCCAAGCGCGCCCGGAGCCGCTTGCCTGCCGCTGTTTGTCGTAGCGGCGGATGAGAAGGAAATCCACGCTGTAGAAGAGAAGAATGGCGAGAAGGGTAGCAGCCGATTGGATGAGACCGGTCAGCATATCCCTCTCACTCTTTGGACGCCACACGCTTCGTGGCGCGCGGCAACAGTCTTGCCATGCTGATCATGGCGTGGTTGGTGTCTTCGAGATGGAAACCGAGGCGGCGTTTGACATCGTAGGCGCCGCTGCCGAAACGGACGAGGCGCACTTTATGCTCGAAGGCTTCCTGCAAGGCGGCGTAGAGCAGGAGGAAGTAGCCGCCGGGGACATCGTCCTCCAGCCCGAGGGAGGAGGTGAGTTGGAATTTGTTGTCGCGCAACACTGCGCCGCAGCCAACGAGTTTGCCGTCCTTGCGCAGTTCGAGCCAGGTGCCGTCGGTGAGAGAGAAATTTTCGAGCAGGTTGCGGGTCCATGGGTTGGGAGCCGAACCGTGCCAGATGGAAACGTTGTGAATGAGTTTGAGTGCGGCATCCACATCGGGGACGGTTCTATGCCGCTGGAGTTCGATGCCGTTTTCTGAGGTCTCTTTGAGCGTGCGTTTGTAGTGCTGGCGGTCTTTTTTGTTGCCGGCTTCGAGGTACTCCTCGAAACTATCCCAAACAATAGGCATATACGTGCCGGGTTCGGAGATGGTGATGGGTTCGTAACCGGGGGGCCAGGACTTATAACGGAGTTGTTCGGTGAGCAGGTAGTCGAAGATGAGGAAGGAACAGCGCTGCCTTTTGAATTCCTCCTGCGCGGCGATTGCCAGCGCCGCAAGCGCTTCGTCCCGTTTGGGTTCGCCGGGCAGCAACAGCGCGGATGTATCTGCCATGGGCGAACGACAAACCAGCAGAGGTTTGTGCTTCAAGATGGATGCCATGAATTCACGGGCGACCTTGGGCAGGGGCAGCGGTTCGTTCTTGACCCGGAACAGCGCCGCGGCAGCGATGGGCGTTTTCCCCTCCCAGGCAATCAGGTAAGTAGGTGGGCAGTCTTTCATGACGCGCTCGCCGAAGGTGTACCATTGATGGCTTTGAAAGCCGCGCTCTGCGGCGATTTGATTCCACGTTTCGGCGTCAATTTCGGCGATGCTTTTGTATTTTGTTATTTCCAGTGTGCTCATGGATGTTCCGTTTCAATTGTACAGTTTGTCCAAAAAACAAATCGGCTTTTTAATGTCCACTTTGCAAAAATGAAAGCTGTTGCATGGGTTTCATGATTACCATGAGGCTGATGGAAACCATTATACCTTCCGCTTGAAACCCGGCTATGACCTTTTCGAGTCAATTCGGGCGTTCGGACATGGAAAGAATATCGAGGCAGGCTGTGTGTTGAGCAACAGGGGCAGCGGCAGGGCAGATACGGCAGTGGTTTTGCTAGATTACTTGGGAAAAGTACAATTTAGCCGCTGAAATCCGTTTTATCTGCGTTCATTTGCAGTTGATTTGAGTTTTCAGATACGCCAGCGTTTTTGCAGCGCCGTCAGAAATTCTTCCTCGTTGCGCACCGTTTCTTTGAATCCCAACCGTTTGCCCAAGCGGGTCAACTGCGGCGGTTCCACGTAGGTGGTTGCCAAAATTTCCTCCTGCCCCAGCACATCGTTCGCCTTTCCATCGAGCAGCACCTGTCCCTGTGACATGACGATGACGCGCTCGAAGTTTTCGGCGCAGAAATCCATGTCATGGGTGATGGTAAGGATGGTTTTTCCGCGTTCGCGCAAAACCCGAATGACGTTGGCAATGCGCTCTATAGTCGCGGCGTCCTGCCCGGTGGTGGGTTCGTCAAAGATGACGATGGGGGTATCCATAGCGATGACCGAAGCGATGGCGACCATCTTCCGCCAGGTGGGGGAGAGATCGTAAGGATTCGTCTCACGCTTTTGCAGCAAGTCGGTCATTTCCAGCGCTTCGCTCACCAGCGCTTCGACTCGTTCCTTTGGATACCCCAAATTTTTCGGTCCAAACGCAACCTCCATGTGGACATCCCGCGAGAAGAGTTGTTCATCGGGATTCTGAAAGACATACCCCACGCGGGCGGCAAGTTTGGCGGTGGAATAGCGGCGCGTGTCCCAATAGCCGATTCGGACTTCGCCGGAAGTTGGCTGCAGCAACCCGTTGAGATGACGTGCAAGGGTGGTCTTCCCTGCGCCGTTCTGCCCAATGATGGCGACCTGTTCACCCGACTCAATGGTGAGCGAAATGCCGCGCAGCGCTTGTACGCCGGAGGGGTAGGTGAAATGGAGGTCCTTGATCTCGATCCTCATTTCGACTCGCATCTTCTTTTGGGAGAGGCGTTGGGGGTAAGGGCAAATCCCTCCGCCGCCTCCTCCAGCGTGACGGGCAACTGCTCCTGCCTCCACAATCCCAATTCTCTCGCCTTCCGCGCTGCGGACGTGTAGCGCGAAATGCCGAAGCCCTTATCGAGCAAAAGGTCAGATGTCAACACTTCGCGCGGTGTGCCGTCGAGAATAATCTTTCCTTCGTGCAGGGCAACAACGCGATCGGCAAAGCGGGCAATCCATTCCACTTTATGTTCTGCCAGCACAACGGTCATCCCCTGTTCCGCCATTGTGCGAATGACGCCGAAGACTTCGCGCGCGCCGATGGGATCAAGCTGCGAGGTCGGCTCGTCGAGGACGAGCACTTTGGGCTGCATGACCAGGATCGAGGTCAGGGCGACGCGCTGCTGCTGCCCGCCGGAAAGGGAATAGGGGGAACGGTCTGCTAAATCCGAAATGCCGGTCAGCCTCATCGCCTCTTCCACGCGGACCTTCATCTCATCGCGCGGGACCCCGATATTTTCCAAGCCGAAAGCGATTTCCTCGAAGACCGTGTACTTGGCGCCGCTAATCTGGTTGAACGGGTTTTGAAACACCAGTCCCACGTTCAGCACCCACTCGTGCAGATGCGATTTACTCGCATCCATGCCGGCGACCTCCACGCTGCCGGTCAGTTCGCCTTTGAAGAAATGAGGAACGAATCCCGCCAGGGTGTAACATAATGTGGATTTGCCTGCGCCGTTCCGACCGATGATCGCCACGAACTCGCCCTCCTTCACCCGCAGGTTGACGTTTTGCAAGGCGGGTGTTTCAGTGAGCGGGTATTTGTAGGTGACGTTATGCAAATTTACGATAGCCATATTCGAGCCGCCAGGGAAAGGAGGGTGAAAATTACCAGCGTCCAGCGAATGAGGCGATCCGCACGGGTGTCGGGGACCTCGTAGAGGAAGGTTTTTGCACGGGGAGATGTGAAACCGCGCGCCTCGATGGCAATGGCGCGTTCCTCCACTTCCACCAGTGAGCCAAATACCAGCGGACCCACCAGCGGGACGATGGCGCGTACTCTTTTGAGAAAGGTGCTTTCTGTGTCCAAGCCGCGCGAGCGCTGTGCGGAGAGAATGGTCTGCGCTTTTGCCTGCATTTGCGGCAGGATTTGAAGTGTGGAAATAATCACGTAAGCAAGTTGAGGCGGCAGCCCGCGGCGAGTCAGGTCAGCCATCAGTTTGCTGGGGTGCGTGGTGAGCAGCAAAATGGCGAAAGAAGAAACCATGACGAAGACACGCGAAACGGTTAGGAAAGCAGCTCGCACGTTTTCCCTGGCGACATCGAACCTGCCCACTTGGATGAGTATCGTCTCGCCGCCGGGCAGAAAGACGCTTTGCATGACGAACATGAACAAAATGGCTGGTAGTATCAATTTGAGCAGGACGGTGCGGTATTGTCTTTGTACCTTTCCAATGAACCCTGTCAACAGAACAAGCACAGCGAGCGCAGGCGCCATGTCAGGCACAGACAGGAAGGCTGAGATAATCATTGCAAACACAAAAGTGAGTTTTGTCAGCGGGTTGAGCCTGTGCAAGGGACTGTCTATGGGAACAAAGAAGGAGCGATTGAGACTCATGAGTGTGTATCTTACCCGAAAATAAAAAAGCGGGAGGAGAGTAATCTCCTCCCGCGCCTGAAGTTTATTATCCGCTTGTAATGCTCGGCAGCACATAAATGCCAAACAGGATGAGCAGCGCCACGACCACCAGCGCAATGATCAATTGCACCTGCTGTTGACCTTTCTCCACTGCCGCATTTTCGCCGCGCGGGAAGCGGGTGAGATAGCGTGCCGAGAGACCATCGAGGATGGCAAATGCCAGCAGGCTTGTTGCGATTTTGTCGACCGGTTCGGCGATGAAATTGGTGGTCAGTACAGCCGTCATCAGGCTCCTGCCGGTTTCAAGCAGGAAGGCGGTGATGATGGATGAACCGCTGGCGGAGATGCCGCCAAAGATGAGGATGCTGATGGGCGTGCCAACGATGGTCGCTGCAACGGCGATGATGAAGCCGGTCACCACCACCTTCCACCAGTTCTTGAAATAACCGATGTTTGCCATCACGCCTGCGGTTGCGCCAATGACGGCAGCGACCGGAAACCAGGGGAACCAACCCGGGTCGAGAATGATGCCGGCGATGATGTTGGAGAGGGCGCCGGTCAGCGCGCCAGCCCAGGGTCCGCAAATGACACCGACCAGCACCGTACCGATGCTATCCAGATAGACGGGGAGTTTCAGCACCAGCACGATCTGCCCAATCGTCAGGTTGATGGCGATTGCCACTGGGATAAGCACCCAGGTCATGGTGGTGAACTCCTTCTGCATGCGGCCGGTGAGATACGCCCACACGAACAGCAGAACCATGATCGCCAGCACAACGATGAAATAGACCACGTTTTGAGTGATGACTTCCATTTTTTTCTCCTTTCCAAGGTTTAGAAATTGCAACACCGCTGAAGCGGTGTTGTTGCATGTGTCCAGACTTCCGAAGTCCTCAAGACTTCGGAAGTCTATTCGGAAGGCTGTTTGAAAGCCTCTCCATCCGCTCCAAGAACAACTCGATGAAATCCCTCGCTCGCACGCCCAGCGCCACTCGCATATTGGCGGGCTTCTTCTGGTAGTTATAAAAATCGGCGAAAGTCTTGCCCATCGAAACGCCGCCCGAAATATCCACGTCCACCGGCAGGTTCTGATAATCGCACAGTTCGGGGGCAAAGGTCAATGCCAACGCAAGCGGGTCATTGATGATGCAGCCCTGAATGCCCTGCCACGCATCGTGATACTCCATATAAAAATCTGTCGCTTCTTTTATGAACTTTGTAATTGGCGATTTGATCTTCAACAAGCGTTCCACGTCCGAAGCCATCAGAGCGCATTGATACGTCACATCCAGCGGCACGAGCGTGGCTGGGATGCCGGCATGGAAGACAATGTGCGCGGCGTGCGGGTCAACATACGTATTGAATTCGGCGAGGGCGGTCGTGTTGCCTTCATGGCGGATGGCGCCGCCCATGATGATGATTTCCTTGAGCGCTTTCGCAAACTTCGGCTCTTTGCGAATCGCCAGCGCGACGTTTGTCAGCGGACCGATTGCCACCAGCGTAATTTCGCCGGGATTCGATAATACCTTCTCGATGAGAAAATCGCTTCCATGCTGACCGATGGGCTGGATGCGCGGTTCCGGGAGTTTTGCGTAGCCCAAGCCTGTGTTCCCGTGCGTTTCCGGCGCGAGCAGGGATGGCTGTACCAACGGCAGTTCGCATCCCCTCGCCAGCGGGATATGAGTCGCCCCCGCCAGTTCCAGAATGGACAGCCCGTTTCGCACGGCTTGTTCAAGCGAGCAGTTGCCGTGCACCACGCTCAAGCCTTCGAGCGAGAGTTCGGGCGAGGCGAGCGCCAGCAGGATGGCGAGGGCGTCGTCAATGCCGGGGTCGGTGTCAATCAGGATTCGTTTGGGCATAAGGTTGGTTATTGGTAATTGGTACCTGATGTTATGAATTTTTCCACTTCTTCTTTTGCCGGCAGGGAGGGCTGCGCACCGAATTTGGTGCAAGCCAGCGCCCCGCAGGCGCAGCCGTAACGGACGGCTTCCTCGATGTGTTCCGCGTAGGATTCACCCTCTGTAGCGTCAACAGGCGTTAGAGAACGTTTGCTGCGCTCAAGTAATTTCACTGCAAACCCGCCAATGAAGGCGTCGCCGGCGGCGGTGGTGTCCACCACGTCAACCTTGAACGTCTCTACGTGTGTACTTGTGGACGTGTCCACGAACAACGCTCCCTTGCTTCCCAGCGTGACAATCACATTTTGTGCGCCGTGTTCGAGCAATTTCCTCGCCGCCGCCTCCGTTGAGGGGATGTCGCGCATGTCCATGCCTGTGAGCAGGCTAAGCTCGGTCTCATTGGGGATGATGAAATCTGCCAGAGCGATGAGGTCATTAGGAAGAGGGCGGGCGGGGGCGGGGTTGAGCAGGACATACACGCCGTTTTGCCGGGCAAGTTGGGCGGCGCGGAGAACTGTCGGGGTGGGGATTTCCAGTTGGAGCAGGAGCAGGTCGAAGGTCGAGAAAGAAGCGTGTTCCACATCCGCAGGGGAGACTTTGCCGTTCGCGCCCGGCGAGAGGACGATGCTGTTCTGTCCGTCCGCATCCACTACGATGATGGCGGTTCCGGTCGAGGCGTCGTCGCGCTGGACGAGGCTCGAATCCACATGGTTGGTTTGGAGGTTGTCGAGGAGGAAATTACCGAAATTATCGCGCCCCACACGCCCAAGCATGGAGGTGCGCGCCCCCAACCGCGCCGCAGCGACGGCTTGATTGGCGCCCTTGCCGCCGGGAATGACCTGCAAATCGCCGCCGCTGATGGTCTCGCCCGGCTGTGGGAAACGCGGCGCACGCACAACAAGATCGGCATTGAGCGAACCGACCACAAGGATGCTGGCCATATTTTGATTGTACTCCATCTGAATGAATGGGCTGAGCGGTGGTTGCCTGCCCCAAAATCCTCCCTTGACAGTTCCTTTTCCGCATTCTAAAATAATGAATACTTGAGCAATTATTCAAATATAGACCATGCTCCTTCAAAAGCCCACCTCCACCCGCCTCGCCGACCTGTTCAGCGCCCTGAGCGACCCGACCCGCCTGCGCATCATCTCCGCCCTGTTGGATGGGGAGATGAACGTGGGCGAAATCGCCGCCCGCCTCGGCATGACCGAATCGGCAGTCTCGCATCAACTGCGCGGACTGCGCCAGATGCGCCTCGTCCGCAGCCGCAAGGAGGGCAGGCAGGTCTTTTACGCGCTCGACGACGACCATGTATCCAAACTCTATTTGCTGGGTCTTGACCATGTGGAGCATGGCTGAAAGAAAATCGGGCACAAAGGGACACGAAGGAAAATCTTGCTTGATTCTTTCTTTGCGTTCTTCGTGCCTTTGCGGTGAAAAACTATGACACAACCTCACACCCATTCCCATTTGCGTGAAGCCGCGCGCCAGTCCACCCGGCGGCTTTCCCTTTCGCTCGTCCTGACCCTTGCCTTTGTCTTCATCGAGGCGGCGGCGGGGATTTTCTCCAACAGCCTCGCCCTGCTGACTGACGCGGCGCACAACCTGACCGACGTCATCGCGCTCGCCCTCAGTTGGTTTGCCATCCGCATCACGGCGCGTCCCGCCAACGAGCGCAAGACCTACGGTTATCACCGCGTGGGGATTCTAGTTGCCCTCATCAACTCCACCACCCTGGTCATCATCGCGCTGGGCATCTTCTACGAAGCGTGGCGGCGTTTTATCGCCCCGCCCGAAGTGCAGTCGGGGGTGCTCATCGGCGTCGGGTTGATTGCCGTGGTCATCAACATCGTCACCGCCATGCTCGTTCACAAGGGCAGCGACTCCGACCTCAACCTGCGCTCGGCGTTCGTCCACCTCATGGGCGACGTGCTTTCCACCATCGGCGCGGTCGCCGCGGGCGTTGCCATCTATTTCACAGGCGCCAACTGGCTCGACCCTCTCGTCAGCGTGTTGATTGGTGTCCTCATCCTTTACAACGCCTGGGGCATCCTGCGCGAGGCGTTGGACATCCTGCTCGAAGCCAAACCGCGCGACATCAACTCGGCGAAACTGGTTGAAGACATGCTCGAAATCGAAGGCGTGCTGGGCGTTCACGATTTGCACATCTGGAGCATCACCCAAAACCTGCGCACCATGTCCGCGCACATCCTCACGCACAACATGAGCATCGGCGAAGGGGCGGGTATCCAGCGTCAGGTCAGCGAGATGGTTTCCCGCCGCTACAACATTGCGCACGCCACCCTGCAATTGGAATGTGTGGACTGCCTGCCCGATTCGATGTACTGCGATCTGTGCGCTCCATCTGCGGATGTGGAATACGCCTCACGCCCCGCCGACGCCTGATTCTGCTCCCCCAACCTTTCCCCATCCCTGAACCTTTCATGGTAAAAATCATCCTTCTGAAAATCTGGCGGCTGTTCCCGGCATGGGTGCAGACCGCCGCCTCCCGCCTCATCCGCCCGTTGTTTCAGGTTTTTGCCGCGGCAGTAATTTTCGACGCAGAAAAAAGGATACTGCTGGTCAAAACCACCTATAATCGCTTTCACCCTTGGGGACTTCCCGGCGGCAGTCTGGAATACGGCGAAACAGTGGAAGAATCCCTTTGCAGGGAGATTTGGGAGGAGACAAGCTTGCAGATCGAGATAGACCGCCTGCTCATCGTAAAAACATGGGCGCCCGATCGTGTGGGTTTTTACTATCTGTGCAGAATTACAGGCGGCGCATTCCAGCCCAGCGATGAGGTCTCCGAACTGGGATACTTCCATCCTGAAGACCTGCCCGATGTCCGCACGGAGGATATCGAATTGATCAAACGAATCTACGAAGAGGTTGTGTATGAACTGGCTTGAAGTTTCTTTGACGGTGGACGGCGAACTCGCCGAAGCCGTAGCGGATGTGCTGGCGCGTTTTGCCCCCAACGGCGTGATGACGGAACAGGGCGTAACCTACAACGACGCCGAAGATGCCGGCACGCCCGTCGGTCCAGTCACAGTGCGGGCGTATCTGGAAGTGAATGACCAATTGGAAGAGACGCGCCAAAAACTCGAAGAAGCGCTTTTTTATTTGGGGATGATCCGTCCCTTGCCTGCCCCAGCCTATCGCCAAATTGCAGATCAAAACTGGATGGAAGCCTGGAAAGGACACTACAAGCCGATTCCCATCGGGCGGCGGCTCCTTATCCTCCCCGCTTGGATGGAATCGCCCGACCCAAGCCGCATCGCCATCAAAATTGATCCCGGTATGGCGTTTGGCACGGGAACGCACCCGACGACGCAGTTGTGTTTGGAGTTGATGGAGGGAAGTATAGAGACCCTAAAGGTCTCTGAGACCTTTAGGGTCTTTGATGCAATTGATGTTGGATGCGGTTCCGGGATACTCTCGATTGCGGCGTTAAAACTTGGCGCAAGAAAAGTTTTGGGCGTGGATATTGACGAGGAATCGGTAAAGAACTCGCGAGAAAACGCAGAGACGAATGGCATTGGGGATGAGTTGGTTTTGGGGGTGGGGTCGGTGCAGGAGATTCTCGATGGGAAATTTGCGTTCAAGTCCGCGCCGCTGGTGGTGGCGAACATCCTTGCGCCGGTCATCGTGCGTCTCTTCGATGCAGGGTTGGCGGAGTTGGTCGAGCCGGGCGGCGCGCTCATCTTGAGCGGGATTCTGCAAGAGCAGGAGAAAAGCGTCATTGAGGCGGGACAGGCAAAAGGTCTAAAAATGACCGAGCATCGTCAAATAGGGGATTGGGTGGCGCTGACGATGAGTCGCTGAAGGCAGTCGAAATTTTGTGCCTGTCCAAGTGTCTTTTTCTGTAAAGCCGAGAATGGAAGCCGGGCTGAAAGCCTGCGCTTGGATGAGCAGAGTTTTTTAATTCCGACAGCCGAATTTCTGTGCTATTATTCAAGCGACATGGATCGCCGAAAACTTATCCTGTATCTGCTCCTGAATGTCTTCGTCTCAGCCTGTGTGACGGGCGGCATCCTGTTCTGGTACGATCGAAATTACCGTTCGGCAAGCCTTTCTCCCGTACAGCCTGCCCTGCCTGCCGCCAGTCAAAGCGGCGCCCCCGCTTCATCCTTTGATCCAAACAAGGATATCCCTGTGGAGATTGTCAGCATTGTCGGTGCGGGAACGCTGGACGCCGAGTGGGTGGTCGTCCGCAATGCGGGCAGCGAAGCAGTCAACCTCTCGAGCTGGCAGTTGAGAGACAGCGACCGGAATGTGTTCGTCTTCCCAAACCTTACCCTCAACCCCAATGGGGCAGTACAAGTCCATACGATTTCAGGAACGAACACTGTGATTGACTTATACTGGGGTCTGAATAATCCGGTTTGGGAATCGGGCGAGGAGGCGCAGCTGCTCGATCCGAATGGAAATGTGCGAGCCGTGTATCAGGTTCCGTGATTCTGCTTACTTACCGATTACCAACATGACCCAAGCCCTCTACCGAAAATACCGCCCTCAATCGTGGGATGCCGTCGTCGGACAAGACCACGTCGTCACCACGCTCCGCAATGCCATCGCGGCAGACCGCGTTGCGCATGCGTATCTCTTCGCAGGGTCGCGCGGGACGGGCAAGACCACGTTGGCGCGTCTCCTGGCGAAGGCAGTCAACTGCACGAATCCCGATCCTGCCAAACGACCCGACAACGAGTGTGAACACTGCAAAGCCGTCAACGAAAATCGCTTTCTCGACTTGATTGAGATTGACGCGGCGTCCAACACCAGCGTGGATGATGTCCGCGATTTGCGGGATAAAATCAACTTTGCTCCCACGCAGGGCAGATACAAAATCTACATCATTGACGAAGTCCACATGCTTTCGACGGCTGCGTTCAATGCGTTGCTTAAAACGCTCGAAGAGCCGCCGCCGCATGCCATCTTCGTTCTAGCCACGACCGAGATTCACAAAATCCCCGCCACGGTGCTTTCACGCTGTCAGCGTCACGAATTCCGCCGTGTGCCGGTGGGTGAGATCGTCGCCAACCTCAAGCACATCGTCCAAGCCGAGAACATTCAAGCCGATGACGATGCGCTCATTCAAATTGCGCGCCAGTCTGCAGGCGGAATGCGCGACGCCATTTCCCTGCTCGATCAACTCGCCTCAACAGGCGAAAAGATTACGCTTGCCCTCGCGCAAACCGTGCTTGGCACCGCCACCAGTCAAACCGTGCTGGAAGTCGTTTCTTCCATCAACGATCACGATCCTGCGCACGGGCTCGAAACGATTCACAAAGCCCTCGATGCAGGCGCCGATCCGCGCTCGCTGGCGCGGCAAATTGTCGAGTACCTGCGCGGGCTGATGCTCATTCAAATGGGCAATGGGGATCAAGTCGAAGCCACGTCGGATGTCAAAAAGCAAATGCAGGCGCACGCGAAATCTTTTACAACCAGCGATGTTTTGCGGATGATGAAAATCTTCAACAATGCCGCTGTGGATTTGCGCGGCGGCTGGCAGCCCTCTTTGAGTTTGGAACTTGCATTGGCGGAAGCGCTCGACGTTCCCTCGGAATCGCCGCAACCCGCCGCGCCGATTCAACCCAAGCCGAAGCCTGTCTCCGCTCCCAGAACCGAGACTCAGCCTAAAGCGGAGTCCGAAGCGCCGCGTCCTGTGGAAAAGTCTGTCCTCAGCGCGGGCGATGTCATCAAAGCGTGGAAGCCGATGTCCGCCACGCTGCCGAAATCGCAGGCGAATCTTTCGGCGTTGATGAACTCGGTGCGGATGATTGACGTGCAGGGCGACACGCTCATCCTTGGGTTGGCGAGCGATGTGCTGGTCTCGAAACTCGACAAGCCCGATCAAATCGAAGCGATCCAGAAATTGATCAAAGAGCATTTCGGTGTGGACGTGTCCATCCGCTGTGTGGTGACGAATGCCAAAGGTAAAATCCCGCCAAACGTGGCGCAGGACGGCATGGTGGCAACCGCCATCCAACACGGCGGGGAGATTGTGGATATGGAATAGTCTGATAGCCTGATAGCCTATGGGTTACAGGATAATGACTGGCGACTATCAGACTAACGACTATTTGACTAGCAACTATTAGACTGTTGACTATTAGACCAGGAGGCTAATGTATGGCTAAAGGATTCAATAAGATGCCACAAATGGGCGGCGGTGGAATGATGCAGCAACTGCAGCGCCTGCAAAAGCAAATGGAAGAAGCACAGGCGAAACTCGCCGAGGAAACCGTCACGGCTACGGCGGGCGGCGGCGCGATCAAGGTTGTGATGACGGGCGACCAGGTCTGCAAGTCCGTAGAGATCAACCCCGATCTGTTGAAAGATGCGGACGCCGAAATGCTGCAGGACTTGGTTTTGTCTGCGGTGAATATGGCGCTTGATCAATCGCGCGAACTCCAGCAAAGGCTGATGGGTCCGCTGGGGGGTGGGTTGCCGTTTTAGTCAAACGTCAAATGTCATAGGTCAAACGTCGCATGACGTTCGACTTTCGACCTTTGGCTTTGGACACTTATGTTATTACCCGAATCCATTCAATCCCTTATCAACGCCCTCGAGCGTTTGCCCGGCATCGGACCCAAATCCGCTTCGCGGCTGGCGTTCTATCTTTTGCGTGCCTCCGATGACGTCGCGGATGACTTGGCGCTTGCGTTGGCGAACCTCAAGAAAAACACGGCGTTTTGTCAGGAATGTTTCAACATCACCGAAGCAGGACACGAACGGTGTGAGATTTGTGAATCTACGCGGCGGGATGGAAGTGTCATCTGTGTTGTGGAGGAGGCGCTGGACGTGTTGGCGTTGGAGCGCACAGGCGGCTTTCATGGCAAGTATCACGTTTTACAGGGAGTCTTGTCGCCTATCGAGGGCATTGGTCCTGACGATTTAAAAATCAAGCAATTGATTATGCGCGTGGCGAAAGGGGGGGTGCAGGAGGTGATCCTTGCGACCAATCCAAGTATGGAGGGAGATGCCACAGCCTTGTATCTGCGTCAACAGTTGGAGCCGCTGGGAGTGCGCGTAACGCGTCTCGCGCGTGGTCTGCCCATGGGCGGCGATTTGGAATATGCCGATCAAAACACATTACTCAGAGCCTTATCTGGGCGGCATGAGATGTAAAATGGTTGCCCTTTTCTGGCGAGTGGAGGTTGGATGCCGGTGCGGCTGATCGAGTTACAAAATTTTTTGATGACGGTGAACCTCCCGCGTGCGTTTCATTGGGGAGTATGGTCAATTGAGAGGCAGGGAAGATGCGTCATCTTGTGCGCATCACCCAAGCCGGTCGCTTATGGAAGGATAAGCCCATGTGGCATTTGCGTTGATTGATTGTACAGCTCGTAGGGGAAAGAAATTTTAAGGTTTAATTGTCTGATGACCTATTGACAAAGTAAGAGAAAAGCATATAATCAACGTTCGCCAGTACGTTATAACGATCTCGTCCCCCTGACAGATCATTGAAAACCAAATAGCGTCTCTAGTCAGAGACACAAGCCTGTTGGTTTGGCAGTCTGACGAGCCGATGTCCGAAGATGTGAGACGTCGGTGTTTTTGTCTGTAATGCCTTGACAGGCGAAGGCGGTACGGGTAAAATCCGTGCGCTTTGCTACCAGAACCTTAACAACTGAACAGTGATAGGAAGCAACAACTCTGTCGATCCAGTAAAAAATCCGTAAACAACCACTCGCAAGAGTGAAAAATTTTTGCGGAGAGTTTGATCCTGGCTCAGGATGAACGCTGGCGGCGTGCCTAATACATGCAAGTCGAACGAGGTGCCTTTGTAGCAATACGAGGGTATCCTAGTGGCGAACGGGTGAGTAACGCGTTGGTGACCTGCCCCAAAGTGTGGGATAACAGTCCGAAAGGATTGCTAATACCGCATGTGGTCATCGGGTTTAGAAGCCGGTGACTAAAGCCGCAAGGCGCTTTGGGAGGGGCCTGCGTCCCATCAGCTAGTTGGTAGGGTAATGGCCTACCAAGGCGACGACGGGTAGGGGACCTGAGAGGGTGGCCCCCCACAATGGAACTGAAACACGGTCCATACACCTACGGGTGGCAGCAGTAGGGAATATTGCTCAATGGGCGAAAGCCTGAAGCAGCAACGCCGCGTGCGCGATGAAGGTCTTCGGATCGTAAAGCGCTTTTCTGCGAGATGAGAAAGGACAGTATCGCAGGAATAAGTCTCGGCTAACTACGTGCCAGCAGCCGCGGTAACACGTAGGAGGCGAGCGTTATCCGGATTCACTGGGCGTAAAGCGCGTGCAGGCGGTTTGGTAAGTTGGGCGTGAAAGCTCCCGGCTCAACTGGGAGAGGTCGTCCAATACTACCGGACTAGAGAACAGAAGAGGAAGATGGAATTCCCGGTGTAGTGGTGAAATGCGTAGATATCGGGAGGAACACCAGTGGCGAAGGCGGTCTTCTGGTCTGTTTCTGACGCTCAGACGCGACAGCTAGGGTAGTAAACGGGATTAGAGACCCCGGTAATCCTAGCCGTAAACGATGTGAACTTGGCGTTGGTGGCTTAAACACCATCAGTGCCGAAGCAAACGCGATAAGTTCACCGCCTGGGGACTACGGCCGCAAGGTTAAAACTCAAAGGAATTGACGGGGGCCCGCACAAGCAGCGGAGCGTGTGGTTTAATTCGATGCTACACGAAGAACCTTACCCGGGTTTGACATACAGGTGGTAGGGATCCGAAAGGTGACCGACCCGCAAGGGAGCCTGAACAGGTGTTGCATGGCTGTCGTCAGCTCGTGTCGTGAGATGTTCGGTTAAGTCCGCTAACGAGCGCAACCCTCGCCGCGTGTTACAAGTGTCACGCGGGACCGCCGGTCTAAGCCGGTAGCCTAACCGCAAGGAGGGCGCCGTCGAAGGTGGGGCTGGTGACTGGGACGAAGTCGTAACAAGGTAGGTGTACCGGAAGGTGCGCCTGGATCACCTCCTTTCTAGAGTTCTCGAGCGATCTTCCTCACGAGAGATCTGCTCCACTCATTTCTATGTGCCTTACGGTGATGAGGCGCTGGGCGCAGAGGAGGAGTTTCCTGTCACTGTTCAGTTGTTGAGGTACCACGGGCTTGTAGCTCAGTTGGTTAGAGCACTGTGCTGATAACGCAGGGGTCACAGGTTCGAATCCTGTCAAGCCCACTAACCCTGGTAAGTCTTGGGGATGTAGCTCAGTGGGAGAGCAGCGCCTTTGCAAGGCGAAGGTCGCGGGTTCAAATCCCGCCATCTCCACTGAGCTCGTTGAAAGATTGGAGTAGAGAAGAGTTTGTTGAACAACAGGCAGACATAAAGTCCGAGAAAGCACCGCAGTCCTTGAAGGTCGTCTTACCGACCCGGCGGTGCCTGCCGGGTCGGATTGTCTCTAAAAAGTGAATATGTTGAAGGGTGACCGATGCCCTTGAAGGTTTCGAGAGCATCGTTCACCGGTCAACCGGTGAGTTTGTACCTTAAAAACTGAATAGTAACTGACTGAATAATCCTCAAATATCTAAAGCAAGAAATATTTGTAGGCCGAAGAGTAATAAATTCTCCGCATCACGTGGAGAAGCTACTAAGGGCTTTCGGTGAATGCCTTGGCGCCAAATGCCGATGAAGGACGTGGGACACTGCGATAAGCCTCGGGGAGCCGTGTACAGGCTTTGATCCGGGGATCTCCGAATGAGGAAACTCGTTGCGGCGAACCCGCAACATCCCCAACTGAACACATAGGTTGGTGGAGGGGTACCCAGGGAACTGAAACATCTAAGTACCTGGAGGAAAAGAAAACATTCCCCCAGTAGTGGCGAGCGAACGGGGAACAGCCCAAACCGCCCCTGCTTGCAGGGACGGGGTTGTAGGGTCTGGCATATGGAAGTTACAAAACAATCAGTTAGCGGAAAGGTGTGGGAAAGCCTGCCATAGAGGGTGATAGCCCCGTATGCGAAAACTGATTGTCTTCCGCCAGATACCTGAGTACTGCCGGGCACGCTAATCCGGCAGGAATCTGGGAAGTCCACTTTCCAAGGCTAAATACATTTGGCGACCGATAGTGAACAAGTACCGTGAGGGAAAGGTGAAAAGTCCCCCTGTTAGGGGAGTGAAATAGAACCTGAAACCGAGAGCCTACAAACAGTTGGAGGGCTAACAGTGGGTTGAGCGCTGCAGAAATGCAGATGTTCCCCGCTATGCCTGACAGCGTGCCTCTTGGAGAATGAGCCTGCGAGTTAATCTCAGTGGCAAGGTTAAGGGAGTAACACCCGTAGCCGTAGCGAAAGCGAGTCTGAATAGGGCGTATAGTCGCTGGGATTAGGCCCGAAACCGGGTGAGCTACCCATGGGCAGGGTGAAGCGAGTCTAATCACTCGTGGAGGCCCGAACTTACTAACGTTGCAAAGTTAGAAGATGACCTGTGGGTAGAGGTGATATGCCAAACGAACTCGGAGATAGCTGGTTCTACCCGAAATAGCTTTAGAGCTAGCGTCATGCGTTTAGTACTGGAGGTACAGCACTGAATGGGCTAAGGGGCTTACCGCTTACTGAACCCAATCAAACTCGGAATGCCAGTACTCCATAGCATGGCAGTCGGACTACGGGAGATGAGTTTCGTGGTCGAAAGGGAAACAGCCCAGATCATCAGCTAAGGTCCTTAAATCTACGCTAAGTGGGAAACGAGGTGAGGTTACTTGAACAACCAGGAGGTTGGCTTAGAAGCAGCCACCCTTTAAAAAGTGCGTAACAGCTTACTGGTCTAGTGACCTTGCGCGGAAAACTTAACGGGGCTAAGCGTAGTACCGAAGCTATGAGTCTCAACGCAAGTTGGGGCAGTAGGGGAGCGTTCCATCAGCGGTGAAGGTCGATCGAAAGGGCGACTGGAGCGGATGGAAGTGAGAATGCAGGCATGAGTAGCGTATAAACACGTGAGAACCGTGTTCGCCGTAAATCTAAGGTTTCCGACGCCAGGTCATTCCGCGTCGGGTTAGTCGGGTCCTTAGCCGAGGCTGAAAAGCGTAGGTGATGGACATCCGGTCAATATTCCGGAACCACTCAGAAGGAGTGATGGGGGGACGCAGCGAGATAGGCCAGCCACCGATTGGTTGTGGTGGTGCGATCTGCTGAGACGTTGAGGCTGGTAGGTAAATCCGCCGGCTGAGTCGAGGCAAGAGCGAGCCGCAAGGCATAAGTGGTCGAGTTTTGCTGCCGAGAAAAGCCCCTAAACGTTGATTTCTGAGTGCCCGTACCGCAATCCGACACTGGTAGATGGGTAGAGTATACCAAGGCGAACGGGAGAACCCTCGTTAAGGAACTAGGCAACATGACCCCGTAACTTCGGGAGAAGGGGTGCCTTCTAGCGTTCGGGTAACCAAAGCGCTGGAGGGTCGCAGTGAAATGGCTCTGGCGACTGTTTAACAAAAACACAGGTCTCTGCTAAGCCGTAAGGCGATGTATAGGGGCTGACGCGTGCCCAGTGCCGGAAGGTTAAGGGGAGAGGTTAGCGCAAGCGAAGCTTTGAACCGAAGCCCCGGTGAACGGCGGCCGTAACTATAACGGTCCTAAGGTAGCGAAATTCCTTGTCGGGTAAGTTCCGACCCGCACGAACCGCGTAACGATCAGAGCACTGTCTCAACGAGGGACCCGGTGAAGTTGAAATGGCTGTGAAGATGCGGCCTACCCGCAGCAGGACAAAAAGACCCCGTGGAGCTTTACTGCAACTTGGCATTGTGTTTGGGTATGATCTGTGTAGAATAGGTGGGAGGCTTTGAAGCTGGGGCGTCAGCCTCGGTGGAGCCGCCAGTGAAATACCACCCTGATTATGCTTAGACCCTAACCCCGCGCCGTCATCCGGGCGGGGGACCGTGCCAGGTGGGCAGTTTGACTGGGGCGGTCGCCTCCTAAATCGTAACGGAGGCTTACAAAGGTTACCTCAGCACGGTTGGTAATCGTGCTTAGAGCGCAAGGGCATAAGGTAGCTTAACTGCGAGACATACAGGTCGAGCAGAGGGTGAATGGAAACCACCCATAGAGTGCAAAGGCATAAGGGAGCTTGACTGCAAGACCAACGCGTCGAGCAGAGTCGAAAGACGGGCTTAGTGATCCCACGGTACTGAGTGGAAGGGCCGTGGCTTACCGGATAAAAGCTACCCCGGGGATAACAGGCTGGTGAGGTCCAAGAGTTCACATCGACGACCTCGCTCGGCACCTCGATGTCGGCTCATCGCATCCTGGGGCTGGATAAGGTCCCAAGGGTCGGGCTGTTCGCCCGTTAAAGCGGTACGCGAGCTGGGTTCAGACCGTCGTGAGACAGGTCGGTCTCTATCCGCTGTGGGCGTAAGGGATTTGAGAGGAGCTGCTCCTAGTACGAGAGGACCGGAGTGGACCGACCTCTGGTGTGCCAGTTGTCGCGCCAGCGGCATTGCTGGGTAGCTACGTCGGGCAGAGATAACCGCTGAAAGCATCTAAGTGGGAAACTCGCCTCAAGATTAGATCCCTGTATTCCAGTTAATGGAGTAAGACCGCAGGTAGACCACCTGCTATATAGGCAACAAGTGTAAGCGCGTATATCTAAAGGCGTTTAGCTAAGTTGTACTAATGGTCGAGGGCTGAATCCTCGTGGTGCGGAGAACTTATTACTCTTCCGCAAGTTCGTCAGTTGCTGTTCAGAACAACCTTGTGAATAAGTCTCTTGGTGATTGGAGCGGCGGGGTCACACCCGGTAACATCCCGAACCCGGCAGTTAAGCCCGTCAGCGCCGATGGTACTTGGAGGGCGACCTCCTGGGAGAGTAGGTCATTGCCAGGAGACTTTTTCTTTAATAAATTCACGCATACTTCTCTTGCGTGTGTAAATCGTGTATAATATTTCTCGCATCGGCTGAGGGACAGGGTTGTCCCATTTGTAAAAAAGGAGCGTGAAGCGCACATCTTGATCGTGGGATCATCCTGTCGTTTCTTCTATATTTTGAATTTTGCTCTCAGCCGAGAATTTTCCGCTCGGCTGATTTTTTTTGACAACTTCCATGCGGAAAGGAGGTGAGTGCTTTGGCATCTGTAAATCTACGCAGCGGCGAATCCCAGGACTCCCTGCTCAAACGCTTTCGCAAGAAAGTCGTCAAGAGCGGCGTATTGAGCACCGTTCGCCGCAAACGCTGGTTTGTCTCCAAGAGCGAACAGCGCCGCATGGAAAGGAAGAAAGCAATCCGCCGCATCAAGCGGCGCGCGTTCACCAAAGAAGGTGAATAAACAAGAAAGAGGTTCTATGGCAAAAGAGGAAGAAAAGATTCGAGCAGAAGGGGTTGTGGTAGAGGCGTTGCCTGGCACGCAGTTCCGTGTGCGCCTCGATAACGGACATGAAGTGCTGGCGTACCTTTCCGGTAAAATGCGCAAGCATTACATTCGCATTTTGCTGGGCGATCGTGTGGCGATGGAAATGTCCCCCTACGATCTCACCCGCGCCCGCATCACATTCCGTCAGCGCAAGACGACCCCTACCGCTACCGAATAATTGCCATATCCTTGAATCGAAAAGGCTCCCGATTGCTCGAGAGCCTTTTTCTTGTTAACCGCATCGGACTTCTACGGCAGATCCCGGAACGACCCCAACACCTTCATGTAATTGGCACGTTCGAACGCCGCAGGTTCCTTCACGGATTTTTGACTCATGCTCCCCTGCATTTGGCGGATGGATTCGTACTCCCGTTCCTTCATCCACGCCTCGAGGTCGTTCAACATCAGACCGACCACCTGCTCGCCATTGTGGAGCAGATTCGACGCCATCATCGCCACCTTTGCCCCTGCCATCATTGCCTTTAGCACATCCTCATGAGTGTGGACCCCGCTGGTCAGGGCAAAATCGGCATTGACTTTTCCATACAAAATAGAAATCCAGCGCAAGGGCAGGCGTAATTCCGCCGAGGTGCTCAAATCGAGGCTATGGCGGATTTCCAGTTCATCCAGGTCGAAATCGGGCTGATAGAAGCGGTTGAACAGCACCAGTCCGTTGGCGCCCGCCTCCACGAGTCGTTTGGCGAAATTCGGGAGAGCAGTGACGAACGGACTGATCTTCACTGCCAGCGGAATTTTGATGGCAGATTTGACCTCCGCCACCAGTTCCACTTGCATGTTTTCGATGTCGCTGGAGGTCATATCCAGTTCGGTGGGGATGAAATACAGGTTGAGTTCGAGCGCATCGGCGCCGGCTTCCTCAATTTTGCGGGCATAATTCGTCCACCCGCCCTTCGAGACGCCGTTCAAACTCCCAATGACTGGAATGGACAGTGCCTTTTTCAGCCCGGCGAGATGGTTCAGATACTTTTCGGGGCTGATGCCATACAGCCCGCCATCCGGCAAATAGGAGAGCGCCTCGGCAAACGACTCGCTGCCGCGATTCAAGTAGTGGTCGAGCTCCAGGCTTTCGTGGATGATTTGCTCCTCGAAGAGCGAGTACATCACAATCGCCGCGATGCCCGCCTCCTCCAGCCGCTTTGCCCGCTCGATCTTTTTTGAGAGGGGAGAGGCTGAGGCGACGAGAGGGTTCTTGAGAGGCAGACCAAGATAGGTCGTGGAAAGATCCGTCATGTCCTACTCCTTTTTGTCGCCGTTGTAGTGCATCGAAGCCATCTGCTGGTAGAGCGCCCAGCGCGATTTGGCGTCCTGCTGCGCCTTTTGCATCAATTCCTCGGCGCGGGCTTCGTCCAATTGCGCCAGCATTTTGTAGCGCGTTTCGTTGTAAGCATATTGAGCGAGAGGGATGCTCGGCTCCTTGGATTCGATGACGAGCGGATTGTGTCCCTGCACTGCGAGGCGCGGATCATAGCGGTACATGGGCCAGTGACCCGACTGCACTGCCAGTTTCTGCTGTTCGAGACCCTTCGCCATGTCGTAGCCGTGGGCGATACAGTGGCTGTAGGCGATGATGAGGGAGGGACCCTCGTAGGATTCGGCTTCCAGGAAAGCGCGCAGGGTCTGCTGGTCGTTGGCGCCCATGGCAACGCGCGCCACGTAGACGTAACCGTAGGACATGGCAATCAATCCCAGGTCCTTCTTGGGCAGGCTCTTGCCGCTCATGGCAAACTTGGCGACCGCCGCCCGCGGCGTGGCTTTGCTCGCCTGTCCGCCGGTGTTGGAATAGACCTCGGTGTCGAGTACCAGAATGTTGACGTTACGCCCGCTCGCCAGCACATGGTCGAGACCGCCGTAACCGATGTCGTATGCCCAGCCGTCGCCGCCGATGATCCATACCGATTTTTTGACCAGGTTATCCGCCACGCTGATCAGGTCTTTGGCGCGCGGGTCGTCCAGCCTGCCCAGTTTTTCCCGCAGTTGGGCGATCCGCTCGCGCTGCGCCTCAATGCCGGTTTCGCTGGATTGATCGGCGTTCAGGATGGCGTCCACCAGGTCTTTACCAAGTTCCTTTTCAAAGAGCGGGAGCAGTTCGCGCGCATATTCGGCTTGTTTGTCAATCGTCAGCCGCATGCCGAGACCGAATTCCGCATTGTCCTCGAACAGCGAGTTCGACCAGGCTGGTCCGCGCCCTTTCGAGTCCACCGCCCATGGCGTGGTGGGGAGGTTGCCGCCATAGATGGAGGAACAGCCGGTGGCATTGGCAATGACCGCCCGGTCTCCGAACAACTGCGAGACGAGTTTCACATACGGCGTCTCGCCGCAGCCGGCGCACGCGCCGCTGAATTCGAACAGCGGACGGAGCAGCTGCGAGTTCTTGATGGTGGAGGGGTTAATCAACTTACGGTCGAGGTCGGGAATGCTCATGAAGAATTCCCAGTTCTTCGCTTCCTGCTCGCGCAGAGGCGGCTGCGGCGCCATGTTGATGGCTTTGCGCCCCGCCTGCGATTTGTCTTTCACCGGGCAGGCTTCCACGCACAACGTACAGCCGGTGCAATCCTCCGGCGAGACCTGCACAGTGTAGGCATAACCGGGCGAGAACTCCTTGAACTTCGATGCGGTGTGTTTGAACGTCTCCGGCGCGCCTGCCAGCAGTTTTTCGTCGTACACCTTGTGGCGGATGACCGCGTGCGGACACACCATCACACACTTGCCGCACTGAATGCACAAATCCGGCTCCCAAACGGGGATTTCCAGCGCGATGTTGCGCTTTTCCCATTGCGTGGTGGCGGTGGGGAAGGTGCCGTCCACAGGAAGCGCCGAGACGGGGATGCGGTCGCCGTTGAAGCCGATCATCTCTCCCAGCACATTGCGGACGAATTCCGGCGCATCAGCCGGGACGGGAGGCCGGCGCGTGATCTTCGACGTTACCTCCGCCGGAACCTTGACCTCACGCAGATGTTCGAGCGTGCGGTCCACCGCTTCGAAGTTCTTCCTCACCACTGCTTCACCGCGCTTGCCGTAGGTCTTTTCGATGGCGTGTTTGATTTCGGCAATCGCCGCCTCGCGCGGCAGGATGCCGCTGATGGCGAAGAAGGCGGTCTGCATGATGGTGTTGACGCGCCCGCCCATGCCCGTCTTCTCGGCGACTTCGTAGCCATTGATGACGTAGAACTTGAGTTTCTTCTGAATGATGTCCCGCTGAACCTCCAGCGGCAGGTGATCCCAGACTTCATCCGCTCCATACAGGCTGTTGAGCAGGAAGACCGCGCCCTCTTTGGCGTACTTCAGCATGTCGAACCGTTCGAGGAAAGTAAACTGATGACACGCCACAAAATTCGCCTGGTTCTCTTCGATGACATACGGAGCCTGAATGGGCTTGGGACCAAACCGCAAATGCGAGATGGTCATCGTTCCCGATTTCTTCGAGTCGTACACAAAATAGCCTTGGGCGTAGTTATCGGTCTCCTCGCCGATGATTTTGATGGAGTTTTTGTTGGCGCCCACCGTTCCATCCGAGCCGAGACCGAAGAACACACAGCGGATGGTTTCCTCCTCCTCCACCGAGAAGGACGGATCGTAGTCGAGGCTGGTGTGGCTTACGTCGTCATAAATGCCGACCGTGAAGTGATTTTTCGGTTCGGGTTTGGCGAGTTCGTCCAGCGCGGCTTTGAACATGGCGGGCGTAAATTCTTTCGACGACAGCCCATATCTTCCGCCGATGACCTTGATGTCGGCGCGCCCGCTTTCGACCAGGGCGTTTACCACGTCCTGATAGAGCGGTTCGCCGAGCGCGCCCGGTTCTTTGGTGCGGTCGAAGACGGCAATGCTCTTAACGGTTTTCGGAAGCGCCTTCAGGAAATGTTCGATGGAGAACGGACGATACAAGCGCACGCGAATGACGCCGACTTTCTCGCCGCGCGCGGCAAGATATTTGACCGTCGCCTCCCCGGTCTCGCCGCCGGAGCCCATGATGATGGCAACCCGTTCCGCTTCGGGATGCCCGTAGTAATCGAACAGGTGATACTGCCGTCCCGTCACCTGTGCGAAGCGGTCCATGGCTTCCTGCGTGATGGCGGGAACCGCCGCGTAGAACGGATTCACCGTTTCGCGCGCCTGGAAGTACACATCGGGGTTTTGGGCGGTGCCGCGCAGGACGGGTCGGTTTGGGTTGAGGGCGCGCTCGCGGTGGGCGCGAATCAGGTCCTCGTCGAGGAGGCTGCGGAGGTCTTCATCCGAGAGTATGGTAATTTTGTTGATTTCATGCGAGGTGCGAAAACCGTCGAAGAAATGCAGGAAGGGGATGCGGGCTTTGAGGGTTGCCATCTGAGCAATGGCGGCGAAGTCGTGCGCTTCCTGAACCGAGCCGCTTGAAAACAGCGCCCAGCCGGTTTGCCGCGCTGCCATCACATCCTGATGGTCGCCAAAGATGGAAAGCGCATGCGCCGCAAGGGAACGCGCCGCCACATGAAAGACCGTGCTGGTGAGTTCGCCCGCAATCTTGTACATGTTGGGAATCATCAACAGCAAGCCTTGTGAAGCGGTAAAGGTGGTGGAAAGCGCGCCGGTTTGCAAAGCGCCGTGAACCGTCCCTGCCGCGCCGCCCTCCGATTGCATCTCAATCACGAGAGGCACGGTCCCCCACAAATTCTTTTTGCCTTTGGCAGACCATTCGTCTGCAAGTTCGCCCATGGTGGAGGATGGGGTAATGGGGTAGATGGCAATCACCTCATTGAGGCGGTGCGCCACCGATGCGGTGGCTTCATTGCCATCCATCATAACTGTGGTCTTTTTCATGCTTACTCCTTTGGAACGGGCTGCAATACCCGGATTTTTACGTTCGAGTAAGTGTATCCCCCGGCAAATAAAGCGTGTTAGTTAGGAATGGCTTAAATACCTGTGCCTGTTGTCATAATTTCGGATAAGAATGGTGGGATTGACGTATCGTCATGCGTTTTGCGCCAGATAGGGACGCGCCAGGAACAGCGCCGCCAGCGATTTGGCGTCGGGAATCTCGCCTCGCTCCGCCCTGCGAATTGCTTCTGCCATCGGAATTTTTTCCACCGAGAGGAACTCGTCATCGTCCGCTTCCAGCGGGTTATGCTTCAAATCGGTGGCAAGGTACACTGCCATAAACTCGGTGGAGTAACCCGGCGCCAGGTAAAATTCGCCGACCTTTTGCAGTTTGCCCGCTTCCATTCCCGTCTCTTCGCGGATTTCACGCGCGGCGCATTCCTCGAACGGTTCGTCGCCGTCGCGGGTGCCGGCGGGCAGTTCGAGCAGTTCCGTGCCGGCGGCGTGACGGTATTGACGCACGAACAGCAGGTTGCCATCCTCGTCCACAGGGATGATGACAACCGAGCCGCCGTGTTCGATAATTTCGAATTTCGTCTCACGCCCATCCGGAGTCTTGAGCCAGTCGCGGCGGATTTTGAAGGCGCGTCCCTGCAGGAGGGTTTCCGATTTGATGAATTCGAAGGTGGGCATGAGCAGTCCTTTGGTGGGGATGATGCGATTATAAAACAAAAGCCCGGGGCAAACCCGGGCTTTTCTGTCATTTTCTGTACGGATTACCCTGGCAGTAACGCGACATGAATGCCGCGCTACTTTTGGGGAGGGCGATTACGGGATGTTCAACGTTTGACCGGCGCTCAACGTGGCGTCCACCGAAATGCCGTTGTTTTGAGCAATGACCGACGGTTCGATGTCGCCATAATAACAGGCAACGCCATAGACGGTGTTGGTGTTGTAGGTCACGCCTACGGTGAAGGTCGCCGGGTGGTCATGCCAGGAGCGGTCGCCGGGGAAAGCGCCGCTTTGCGGGATTGTCAAAACCGTTCCCGCGGTGAGGCTGTCTGCTTGGGCAGCGCTGAGCCCGCTCAAGCGCAGCAGTTCATCCGGGTCCACGTTGAAGCGGCGGGCAATGCAATAGGGGAACTCGCCCGGTTTCAAAACGTAGGTTGCGGGTCTTGAGCCGGCAGGGACAGGGGTGGAAGTTTGCACGGCTACTACTGCTTGCGTGGCTGTTGCAGTAATAGGCAGGTTAATGATGGGAGTGGCTGTGGCGGTTGCACCCGTTACAGGAGCAGGGGTGGTGGTGGTTCCAACGCCCGGCGTGGATGTCATTACTGTTGCCATTGCAGTTTGGGTTGTAATGTTTTCCACGTCCTGCATATTCGCAGGCTGACTGGGAATGGGCGTCGAAAAGAAACTGTTCGGGTCAATCGGCGTATTGGTTGCCGCAGGCGGCGTGGAATAGGGCTGACGACAGCCAGCGATCAGAATGGCAGCCAGCAGCAGGGTGGAGGCGATCATTACGCCTCGTGAGTTTCGTGACATGGAATTCTCCTCAACATCGAACAAAAGTTTCAGTGATGGTAGCATATCCGTCTGGAAGCGTCAAGTTTCGAGGTGGGAATTTAGAGGGATATTCATCCGAACATGCAGCGGATGTTGCGAAGCGGCGTGGAGGGGACGAGATCGCACCCTGGCCAAACCGCAGCCACGCCCGCCTCTTTCGCCCCGTGAACTGCCTCAGTGACCTGAGCCTCATCTCCCCGCCACAAGATTCCCACCGGGTCCACATTTCCAAACAACAAGGTTTCCTGCAGCGCATCCCGCGCCGACTCCAGATTCGTCATCTCGTCCAGCGAGACCGCCTCCGCGCCGGTCTGTGCCAGCAGAGGCAGCGCCTTGTCCATCCTCCCGCACACGGATAGCACACGCGGCTTGGGAAGTTTCTCAATCAAGTCCCTCTCCGCTGGAAAGACAAACTGCTCATACACCGACGGTCCCACAAACCCCGCCGACCCGCCCATATCGTGGATGGTAATGAAGTCCGCGCCGGCTTCGCGATAGGCTTTGCCAATCTCTGCAAGCAAAGAGGAAAGATGAAAGAGGGCATCCATTACCATCTGCGGTTCTTTCTTCATTTCTCTCACCATGTTTGGAAGATTGCACAAATACAACAGCAACGTGTAAGGACCGGGAATTAATCCCGAAATCACAACATCCTTGCCTACATCTTCCTTTACCAACCGTATCGCTTCACAAATCAGCGGAATTCTACCAATCCCCAATTTACCAATTGCCAATTTACTATTTACCACTTCACCAATATCCCCCGTACTCCCAAATATCACCTTCCTCACCTGCGGAAACTGCAATCTTCCATCTTCATAGAAATTCAATTTAGCCCCCAATGCCTCAGCAGGCGCGCACAAATCCAGCGGCAGCGTTGCAGACGGCATCCCCGTGGACTTGAACGTGCTTGCCGCCGCGCGAGCCATTTTTTGCGCGTCGGCATGGACTTCATGCAACTTCAGCCCCTCGCGCTCCAATCCCTCCACTGTGACGTGAATCAACCCGCTGAAGGCGGGAGCGGCGTCAATCTTTTGACCCGACAACAGCGAGAGTATCTTTTCGCGCATCCCATTACCGCTTACTGATCACTGACTACTGATCACTGATCACTGCTTTACCGCCCTCACAATCGCCGCGATATGTTCCGGCGTATTCCCGCAGCAGCCGCCGACCACCCTCGCCCCCAACTCGATGTATTTCAACGAAAACCTCGCCATGTCTTCGGGAGTCATGTCATACACGCCCTGCTCGGTCTCGATGTCCATGTGCGGAACGCCGGCATTCGGCTTGACCCACAACGGAAAGTTCGGAACGGTCGCCGCATATTCCCTCACCACCGCTTCCATGTTCTCCAGCGTCGTTCCGCAGTTTGCGCCGACCAGCGCCGCGCCCATCTCGGAATAGCGCTTGATGACATCCTTCGGCTTGACGCCCATCATCGTGCGCGTGCCGCGGTCATAACTAAACGAGACCACAATGGGCAGGTCGGTGACGGAGCGCGCGCCTTCGAACGCGGCGGTTGTCTCCTCGAACGAGAACATCGTTTCGATGAGCAGGAGGTCCACGCCGCCCTCGGCGAGCGCCTTCGCCTGTTCCGCAAACGTCGCCCGCACTTCCTCCGCCTCCAGCGGACCGTAGGGTTTGATCAAAGCGCCGACCGGTCCCATCGAACCGGCGACCAGCACATCGGTCCGTTTTGAGGCGGCTTTGCGGGCAATCTCCGCCGCGCGGATATTGACCTCAGGGGCGCGTTCCTGATATTTCGAATCCTTCATTCTCATGCGCGTCCCGCCAAAGGTGCAGGTCAGAATGATGTCTGACCCGGCTTCGACAAAGGACGAGGCGAGTTTGAAGATGGTATCGGGATCGTCAATGACGAGGTCTTCCGGCGGCTTGCCGGGCTTCAGCCCCATCTTCTGCAAATTCGAGCCGGTTGCCCCGTCCGCAACCAGAATCTCTCCACTGTTCAATCGTTCGAGAAATTTGTTCATGGTTCTCCTTACCTATCCCCTGCACCCCTTCCCTTCAGGGAAGGGGATGGGGGTTGGGTCATTTCATAAAATTCTTCGCCATCGGGTCCGCCTTGCGGTGCGGAATCAGATGCGCGATATGCGGAAACGGCTCGCTCATGTGCGGGAAACTGGTGGCGAGCATGAACTGATTTTGAAACTCCGGGTCGGTCGGCAGTTCGAAGCGCTCCACCTTGCGCGTCACGCTGTCAATCTCATTTCGCTTCTCGATGTTCAACAGCGCAATCCGCGCTCCGTCGCCTGCCGCGTTCCCCACCGCATACACATTCTCCAGCGGGCAATCGGGGATCAAACCAATCAGCATCGCCTTCTCTTTGTCAATATAACTGCCGAAGCCGCCCGCCAGGATGATTTTATCAGGGCTTTCCAAATTCATCCGCTTCAACAGCGTGCGCGCTGCCGTAAACAGCGCCGCCTTTGCCAATTGGATTTGTCTCACATCCTGCTGTGTAATGGGGATGTCTCTTCCGATGGACGTTTCCTCCGCCCAGGCAATGACATACTCCCAGCCCGACTCTCCCTCCCGCACCCGCTTCGTACTTAACCCTTTCTTGAACTTGCCCCGAGAATCCACAATCTCCGCCCGGAACAATTCTGCCACTGCGTCAATGATGGCGGAGCCGCAAATGCCCTTTGCCTTGCCCGTGTTCCACTCCTCCTCACCGACGATTTTATAGCGCGGCTCGAGAGTCTTCTCGTCAATCTGCACCCGCTCGATGGCGCCGGGCGCGGCGCGCATTCCGTATTCCACATGCGCCCCTTCCAGCGCCGGACCCGTCGGCGTGGACGTGCAGACCAGCCGCCGGCGGTTGCCCAGCACCAGTTCTGCGTTCGTGCCCACGTCAATCAACAGCCAGTTCTCATCCTGCTTGTGCGGTTCCTCCGCCAGAATCATCGCGCTCGTATCCGCCCCCACAAACGACGCAATCGTCGGCAGGACATGCACATTCCCCGCGGGGTTGATGTGGATGCCTAACTCCCGCGCCTTCACGTCAACGGAGGCATGGATGGCAGGTACGAACGGCGCCAGCCCCAAATCTTTCGGCGGCAGGTTCAACACCAAGTGATGCATGGTCGAATTACCCACAACGACCATTTCCAGCACATCTTCAACCTTCAGCCTGTCCTCCTGCCCATTTGCTATTTGCCCATTTGCTATTTGCTCATTTGCTATTTGCTCATTTGCAGATTTGCTCATTTGCTCATTTGCAGATTTGCTCATTTGCGCATTTGCCGTCTTCACCGCCTGCTTCAACAACTTATTCAGCGTTGCAATGATTGCCTTGTGCAATTTCTCCAGCCCGTCGGGATGTTCGATGGTGTACTGAATGCGCGACATGACATCCTCGCCGTACACAATCTGCGGGTTCATCTCCGATTCCGCCGCCAGCAATTCGCCCGTCCGCAAGTTGCACAGATAAAGCGCCACCGTCGTCGAGCCGATGTCCACCGCCGCGCCGTAACTATCCTCCACATACCCCGGCTGGACCTGAATCACCTCGCGGTCGTTCCATACCGAAACCGTAACCTGCCATTTCGCCTCGCGCAGAGTTTTCGAGAGCGTCCGCAGGCACTGGTAATCAATTTTCAACTCATGCCAGCGCGGAAGTTTTTCCTCCGCCCCCCGCACCAGCGCCATCGAAGTTTCCAAGCCTTTCGCCAGCCGCTCCCAATCCGCAATCGGGCGTTCGAGCGTGGGCGGACTCATCGAAACCAGATACTTGCGGATGGCTGGCTTGATTTCGATTTGCCGCTCCCGCGCGGTCTTGCGGACAATTTGCTTGTTTCCGCGGCTCTCCTCCGGGACGTTAATCAACACATCGCCGCGAATCTTCGCCTGACAGGAGAGGCGCACCTGCCCCGCTTCCCAGCCTTTGTCTTTCAGCAGTTTCGGTCTGCGTTTGAAGTAATTCGCTTCTTCGGTAGTGACAGGGGAGAGGTGTTCGCGCTTCGACTCTATGTTGTACTTCTCGAAGCGTCCCTCTTCAATTAAGACGATGCACTTGCCGCAGGTGGCATTCTCCGCGCAAATGGACTCGATTTCCACGCCCAATTCGCGCGCTGCCGTGCGGACGGAAGTATTCTCCTCCACTTGTCCGCGTCTGCCCGATGGCTGCAGGATGATGGTGTGCTTCTTTGTCATTGGCAATCACTGCTCACTGTTCACTGCTCACTGATAACTGATAACTGATAACTGTTCACTGCTCACTCCTCACCCCTTCCCATTTCGGCGCGGGATTTCTATCTTTGCCGCCTCCGCCTCCAGTTCAGAAAGAAGCGCCTCCGCCACTTCCTCAGGCGAGCCGTTGCGTTCAGTCCAAGCCCCGCGTTTGTATTGCGCGGCGTAATCGGAGGTCGAGGTCAATCCCTCCACCATGGCATAGGCGTCTATCTTATCCTGAACTTTTTGCGAGAGTTGTTTTTTGACCGTGCGCCCCTCGCCTTCGACGACAAAGGATTGCGGGATGTGCTTCCAATACGTGATGCGGTAACGAGCCATGTTGACCTTTGAATTGTATTTTTGTTGACTCACCTTACGCAGTAGCGCGAGATTTATCTCGCGTTTTCAGGCGATATAAATGTCGCGCTGCGAATAAACTGCGTAACATCAGTTCTTGATTCTACGGGAGGTTAGAGGGATGGTCAATGAAAAAATACACACCCGCCGAAGCAGGCGCGCTTGCTGGAAAGCCGTGCTGTGGGCAGGATGATTTTACAGGAATTTTACAACGCCCTCATATCCCCGTAACCCCTGCCGCCTACACTTTGTGCTGTAACCTGAAAGGAGGTTCACCATGAAAAACCTGTTCAAGAAAACTGTTTTGTTTGCGCTGGTTGCCGCACTGCTGGCGGCAAGCCTGCCTCTGATGGGTGTCTCCGCCGCGGCAGCGAGCGACGACCCGCCTCCCTCGCAAGGCGTGCCCCCCGAGCGGCTGGAGCGCCTGTGGGCGCGTCAACTGCGCCTCTATGAGCGAATCGGAAAAGGCTTTGATCACGCCGACGACTTTATCGCGCGGATTCAAACGTTGATTGACAAGGCTGCCGCCAACGGCAAAGACGTATCCGCCGTCCAAGCCGCGCTGGATGCCTTCGAGGAAGCGCTCAAGAAGGCGCATCCAATTTACGAAAGCGCCAAAGGCATCGTCAACTCGCATCAAGGCTTTAGCGATGACGGCAAAGTGACCGACCTGGAAAAAGCCAAAGAAACCGTTCAGGCGATGGGCGAAAAGTTGAAGGAAATCAAAGACGCCATGGGCGGCACAGGCAAAGCGCTCCGCGAAGCCATCAAAGCCTTCCGTGAAGCCAACCCGCCTCCCCAAGAGACGCCGGCGGCTTCCCCCACCGAGTAAAAAACGCACCCTTGCCCCTCTCCCATTGGGAGAGGGGCATAGCGCTTGAAGTGTGATTGTCCTATGGCGGCTGATGCTTTCACTTACACAAACGTCCAAACGGCAGTACAATCGCCTCACTGTAATACCAGATTGTGAGGAAAAAAAGATGTACACAACCGAAGGTAAAAAGATTGTCTCCACCGACAAAGCGCCAAAAGCCATTGGACCATATTCGCAAGCCATTCGCACCGAAAACCTCGTCTTCACCGCCGGGCAAATTGGTTTGAACCCCGCCACCATGGAACTGGTAGAAGGCGGCATCCAGGCGCAAACCCGCCAGGCGCTGACCAACCTCAAACATGTCCTCGAAGCGGCAGACTCGGGCTTGAACTTCGTCGTCAAGACCACCGTCTTTTTGCAAAGCATGGACGATTTCGCCGCCATGAACGCCGTCTATGCCGAGTTCTTCGCGGAGAATCCGCCGGCGCGTTCCACCGTGGCAGTGGCGGCATTGCCCAAAGGCGCACTGGTCGAAATCGAGTGTGTGGCGCTTCTCTCGCCTTTCCGGGGCGACTAACGCCCAAAGGCAGCCCTCCCCGCTGTGTCCAACGACCTTATTCTCATTGTGGACGATGAGCCGTCCATTCTCCAACTCTCGCGGATGTATCTCGAACGCGAGGGCTTTCGCGTGACGTCGGCGCAGGACGGTGAAGCAGCCCTCAGTGCGGTCGAACGCCTGCATCCCGCGCTGGTTGTGCTGGATGTCATGCTTCCCAAACTCGACGGCTTTGAAGTTTGCCGCCGTTTGCGCGCCTCCCAAAGCGACATCCCCATCCTCATGCTCACCGCCCGCAGTGAGGACATTGACAAAATCCTCGGGCTTGAACTGGGCGCAGACGACTACCTGACCAAACCGTTCAACCCGCGCGAACTGACGGCGCGCGTGCGAGCCATTTTACGCCGCAGCGAACGAAAAACGCCCCTCACAGCCAAGCCGATTCAAATCGGCGACCTGTTCATTGACCCCGCCCGCCGCGAAGCCCGCCTCTCTCATTCGACCCTCAACCTGCGCACCCAGGAATTCGACCTGCTCCTCACCCTGGCAGAGCATCACGGGCTGGTCCTCACCCGTGAACAGATTTTGCAAAAGGCATGGGGCTTCGACTTCTACGGGCAGACCCGCACGGTGGACGTGCATGTGGCGCACCTGCGCAAAAAACTGGAGGGCAGCTCCGTAAAAATCGAAACCGTCACCGGCGTCGGCTACAAATTGATAACCGCATGACAACCGCCTCATTGAGAACATGTTCACCTCCCTGCGTTCCCGTCTCTGGTTGAGTTACGCTTTTGTCATTGCAGTTGCGCTGGGCGTGGTGGCGTTTGTCCTGCTGGTGTATCTCATCCGCAACCCGCTTCTTACCCGCCTCACGCAGCAGCGTCTGACCACGGTGCAGGATTTGATTCTGACATCGCCGCAGAAATTCCTCAACTCCCCCAGCCGCCTCACGGAGATCGCGCAGACGAACAACGTGCGCGTGATCGTCTTCGACGCTTCCCGCAGCCTTGCGCTGGATACCAGCCCTGAAAAACCTTCGCTTCCATTTCCCCGCCGCAATCTCTTGAACCGCGCCGCTCAAACAGTGCGGGACTCGGAAGGCGCCGCATGGCTGTACCTCTTCAGCCGTCTGCCAAACGGAGAAGTGTTGGTGGTCGCTGCACCGCGTCCGCGTGTGCCGGCGCTGGCAATTTTCACGGATGAATTTTTTGCCCCCATCCTGCAGGCGGCTGGCATGGCGCTGGCGCTCGCGCTGCTGTTGGCGTTTGCCCTCTCGCGCTGGGTGGCAGACCCGCTGCAAAGCGTGGTTGGGGCGGCGCAGAAATACCCCCTGAAAGAGATTCAACCCGTCCCGCTGCGCGGTCCGCGCGAAGTGCAGGACCTCACGCGGGCGTTCAACGCGATGGTGGCGCGCGTCCATGCCGCTCAACAATCGCAAAAAAACTTTGTCGCCAATGTCTCCCATGAACTCAAAACTCCGCTGACCTCCATTCAGGGCTTTGCCCAGGCAATCCTCGACGATACAGCCGCCACACCCGCCGCGCGCAAACAAGCCGCGCAGATTATCTACGATGAAGCGCGCCGTCTGCACCGCATGGCGCTCGACCTGCTCGACCTTGCCCGTCTCGAGGCGGGCGCCGCCGACCTGAAAATATCTCCGCTGGAGACCAGCCTGTTGCTGCACGGCATCGTGGAGAGATTCACGCCGCGGGCGCAGGCGGCAGGCATCGCCTTGCGCTTGGACGTTCCGCCTCACCTGCCCCCCCTGCTCGGAGATGGCGACCGTCTGGCGCAAGTCTTTACCAACCTGCTGGATAATGCCCTCAAATTTACACCGCCCGGCGGCGAGATTCTCATTTCGGCAAAAAAGGCTGAGGCGGAGATCGAACTCTCGGTGGCAGATACCGGCTCCGGCGTCCCAAAAGAAGCGCTGCCTCATCTGTTTGAGCGTTTCTATCAAGCCGATCCCTCCCGTGCGGGCGGCGCTCAGCGCGGCGCAGGTCTGGGGCTGGCAATCGTCAAAGAAATCATCGAAGCGCATGGTGGTACAATTGGCGTCCGCAGTCAGGAGGGGCATGGGACGACCTTCACGATCCGCCTCCCGCTGGCAAAATGAACATGCCCAAAGTTTCTGTCATTGTTCCCTGCTACAATGAGCAAGCCACTATTCGTCTGCTGCTGGAGTCGATCCGGCGGCAGACTTTTCCGCTTGCCGACCTGGAAGTTATCATTGCCGACGGCATGTCCACCGACGGCACGCGGGAAGCAATTGCCGCTTTCCAAAGAGACTTCCCCGACCTCTCGCTGCGCGTGGTGGATAACCCGCTTCGGACCATCCCCTCGGGCTTGAATCGCGCCATTGAGGCTTCGCGCGGCTCCATCCTTGTGCGCCTCGATGCCCACTCTCAGCCTTACCCCGATTACGTGGAACGCTGTGTGCAGGCGCTGGAAGAGGGGCGCGGCGACAACGTGGGCGGTGTGTGGGAGATTCGCCCCGGCGCCGCCACGTGGATTGCCCAAGTCATTGCGGCGGCGGCGGCTCACCCGCTGGGCGTCGGCGATGCCCTCTACCGTCATGCCCGCCAAGCCGCGTATGTGGATACCGTCCCCTTCGGCTCATTCAAAAGGGACTTGCTCGAACGCATCGGCTGGTTCGATGAAACCCTGCTCACAAACGAAGACTACGAATTCAATGCGCGCCTTCGCAAGGCGGGTGGTAGAATTTGGCTCGACCCGTCCATACGCTCGGTCTATTTTGCGCGCGCCACCCTGAAGGAACTGGCGCACCAATACTGGCGTTATGGATATTGGAAATGGCGTATGCTTCGGCGTTACCCCGATACCATACGATGGAGGCAGGCTCTGCCTCCGTTGTTTGTCTCCAGCCTGATTGCGCTGGCGCTCTTTTCCCCTTGGATGCCGTTTTCGGCATCCGTGCTGGCGGTGGAACTGCTGGCATATTTTTTGGTCATGCTTATGGCGGGGGCGCACTCTGCAGTGCGGCGAGGGAACTTCTCTTTGCTGATTGGCTTACCCCTTGTTATTCCTGTCATGCACCTCTCATGGGGAAGCGGTTTTTTGTGGAGTATCCTTAGGTCAGGTATGAAGCGGAATGGCTGAAAACATCCGAACCACCCCTTTGCGTCTGCGTCCCAACGAGCATCGCATGATTCTCTTTGTTGGCGATCTCATCATGGCGTTCGCCTCGGTCTTTGCATCCATCGAGACGTGGAGAAGGTACAACATCACTGTTGAGGTTGCCAGGCTGGTCGAGCGGGGCATTGCATTGAGGCGGGCGCAGCAGCTTGTTGAAGAATTCTTTGTCATCAACGTTCCCTTTTGGTTTTATCTTTTGCCCATTGCCTGGACCATCCTGCTTGTGGAGTTATATGAGCCGCACATTGCCGGCAGCACCCGCAAAACGCTGCGCGGCATTGCCGTCGCCGCTTTCATCGGTTTGATTGCGTTTTCCCTGCTCTTTGTCACCAAGCAGGATACCAATCTGCCGCGCGTGGGCGTCGGCTCTTTTCTCTTCTTCGCTTCGCTCCTGACCCTGGGCTGGCGTCTGATCTTCATCCGCCTCTACAAACGGACCGGTCAGATGCGCCGCATCCTGATCGTCGGCGCGGGCAAAGCCGGGCAAACGCTCGCCGAAGTGTACAATTCCATCGAGCCGCGCTCATTCCACATTGTCGGCTTTGTGGATGACGACACTGCCAAAGTGGGCGAAATCTTTCACGATGTTCCCGTACTTGGCACCAGCGAGCAATTGCTCGAACTCATCGAAGACAACCGCATCTCCGACCTCGTCGTCGCCATCAACGGCGAAATCCGCGGCAAGACCTTTCAAACCATTCTCGACGCGCAGGAACGAGGCGTGGACGTGACCCGTATGCCCATCCTCTACGAAGAGATGACCGGGCGCGTCCCCATTCACCACCTCGAATCGGATTGGATTATCCGTTCCTTCGTGGACGGACTGCCCACCAGCGGTTTTTACGAACTCTTCAAACGCCTAATGGATATTGCCGGTGCGCTGGTTGGGATGGTCATCCTGGCGATTGTTTTCCCCTTCATTGCGCTTGCCATTTACGTTGACTCCGGTCTGCCCATCTTCTATTCCCAGGCTCGCCTCGGGCGCGGACGTAAAGTATTCACCATCTACAAATTCCGCAGTATGCGCCGCAAAAATGACGCGCCGAACGACATGCGCGTCACCACTGAAAACGATCCGCGCGTCACCCGCGTGGGCAAATTCCTGCGCAAGACCCGCCTCGACGAACTGCCTCAGTTTTGGAACGTCCTGCGCGGCGACATGAGCCTGGTCGGTCCGCGCGCCGAAGTTCCCCGCCTGGTGGATGAATACCAGAAACAGATTCCGTTTTACCGCGCCCGTCTCTTGGTCAAACCGGGCTTGACCGGCTGGGCGCAAATCAACTACGGTTACGTGGCAACCGTCGAAGAAACTTCCATCAAACTGGAATACGACTTGTACTACATCAAACACCGCACCCTTGCCATGGACTTCCAAATCATCCTGCGCACCATCGGCACGGTCTTTCGCCGTACCGGGCGCTGACGCCTCTCCTCCCTCTGCTCATGACGCGTTCCCACTTTCACATCCGTAACCGCTTTGTCCTCATCGGCGACATTGCCCTCATTATCATTTCTGTGTTGGGCAGTTTTGCCCTGCGGCTGGACGCCGGCGAACTGACCTTTTATTTTCCCGCCGCCCTGCTGATGTGCGCGGTGGCGCTGGCGGTCAAACTCCCCACCTACTTCTTCTTCGGTCTTTACCGCCGCCTGTGGATGTACGCCAGCACAGGCGAACTGCGCTTGATCACCGCCGCCGTCACCGCCGCCTCCGTTCTGACCTCGGGTGTGATGTTGTTGCTCATCGGCGCGGGCATGGTCCAACCCGGCATGCCCCGCTCCGCTCTTGGCATTGACTGGCTGCTCTCCCTCATCCTGATTGGCGGCTCGCGCTTCGCCCTGCGCATCCTTGCCGAGCAATCCACGCTGGCGCGCGCCGCTGGAAAATCCAAACGCGCCCTCATCATCGGCGCCGGAGACGCCGGCGCGCTGGTGGTGCGCGAACTGCAAAGGACCTCCCAACTCAATCTCATCCCCATCGGCTTTCTCGATGACGATCCTGCCAAACAACAGCATGTCATTCACGGCGTCACCGTCATCGGCACAGTCTCCGACCTGCCCGCCGCCATCGAACAACATGACATAGACGAAGTTATCATCGCCATCCCTTCCGCGCCCGGGCAATTGGTGCGCATGGTCAACGATGTCTGCCGGCTGAAAGGCATCCCCTCGCGCACCATGCCCGGCATCTACGAACTCATCGGCGGGCGGGTGAGCGTTTCCCGCCTGCGCGAAGTGGACATCACCGACCTCCTGCGCCGCGAACCGGTCCGCGTCAACGATGAAGCGGTGGGGGCGGCGCTCGCCGGCAAACGCATCCTCGTCACCGGCGCAGGCGGCTCCATCGGGCGCGAACTCTGCCGTCAAATCGCCCGCCGCAGCCCCGCCGAACTCGTCCTGCTGGGTCACGGCGAAAACAGCATCTTCGAAATCCTGCTCGAACTGCAAAACGACTATCCCGCCCTCAAACTGCATCCCGTCATTGCCGACATCCGCAATGCCGAGCGTCTCGATCAAGTCTTCACCGCGCACCAGCCTCACATCGTCTTCCACGCCGCCGCGCACAAGCACGTCCCCCTCATGGAAATCAACGTGACGGAGGCTGTCACCAACAATGTCCTCGGCACACGGGTTGTCGTGCAGACCGCGCTGGCGCATCACACCGAACGCTTCGTCCTCATCTCCACCGACAAAGCCGTGCGCCCCTCCTCCGTCTATGGCGCCACCAAACGCCTCGCCGAACTAATCGTCCTCGATGCCGCACGGACGGCACGCCGCGCCTTCACCGTCGTCCGCTTTGGCAACGTCCTCGGCTCGCGCGGCTCCATCATCCCCATCTTCAAACAACAAATCGCCAGCGGCGGACCCGTCACCATTACCCACCCCGACATGTACCGCTACTTCATGACCATTCCTGAAGCGGTCTATCTTGTCCTGCAAGCCGCCTCCATGGAAAACGGCGGCGAGACCTTCGTCCTCAACATGGGCGCGCCCGTCCGCATCCTCGACCTTGCCGAAGACCTCATCCGCCTCTCCGGGCTCGAACCTCACCGCGACATCGAAATCGCCTACACCGGCATCCGTCCCGGCGAAAAACTGACTGAAGAACTTTGGGAAGAAGGGACGCCCCTCGCGCCGACCCTCCACCCCGACATCTTCCGCCTCGAAGACAGCGCTTCTTTTTCGACCCTCAACCTGCCTCACGCCATTGACTCTCTCTCCCGCCTCTGCCGCGCCAACGACACCGCCGCCCTGCTTGACCTGCTGGACGAACTCATCCCCAACTCGACCATCCGCCGCGCATCCGAATCAAACGTCAAAGGTCAAGCGTCATTGTTGACTTTCGACCTTTGATTTGCGACCTTCAACTTTCATGATTGTCTCCCTCTCCGACTGGAATCGCTTCATCCTTTCGCATCACCCCAACGCCCACCTCCTGCAAACGGGAGAATGGGGAGAATTAAAGAGGGGCTTTGGCTGGGAGCCGGTGCGTGTTGTCAGCGGCGATAACGGCGTGCAAATTCTTTTCCGCAAATTGCCCCTGGGCTTTACCATCGGCTACATCCCCAAAGCCAATGTCGCTGCGTCCCTTTGGAATGAAATTGATTCTGTCTGCAAACAGAACCGTGCCATCTTTCTTAAACTCGAACCCGACCAATGGGAAGGCACTCAACCAATTACCAATTACCAATTACTACTCTCCCCTCACAACATCCAGCCTCCCCGCACCCTCATCGTGGATTTGCGTGGCAGCGAGGAAGAAATCCTTGCCCGCATGAAACAAAAGACCCGTTACAACATCCGCCTCGCCGAAAAAAAAGGCGTGACCGTTCGTGCCTGGGATGACCTCGCAGCCTTCCACAAGATGATGCTTCTCACCGGCGGGCGCGATGGTTTCGGGGTGCATTCGCTGGAATATTATCGCCGCGCATACGAGTTGCTCCATCCAAAAGACATGTGTGAATTGCTGGTTGCCGAATACGAAGGCAAACCCCTCGCCGCCTTGTTCGTTGCCCGCCACGGCAACCGCGCCTGCTACCTCTACGGCGCCTCCACCGACGAGGAACGCAACCGCATGCCCACGTACCTCCTGCAATGGGAAGCCATGAAATGGGCAAAAGCGCGCGGCTGTGAAGAGTATGACTTGTGGGGCGTCCCCGACGAGGACGAAGCGACCCTCGAAGCCAATTTCGAGTCGCGCCGCGATGGCTTGTGGGGCGTCTATCGCTTCAAACGCGGCTTCGGAGGTCAACTCAAACGCGCTGCGCAGGCGATGGACCGGGTCTATAATCCGCTGTTGTATTGGGCGTATTTACGGTTTATCGGGAACAGGGAATAGTAAATGGTGAGTAGTAATTGGAATTCCATTATCTCGAAATTGCCCAACCCTCACTTCCTCCAAACCTATGAATGGGGACAGGTGAAAGCGAAGTATGGGTGGCAGCCGCTGTATGCGGTGTGGGATGAAAAGAAGTTATCAGTGATCAGTAATCAGTTCACTGATAACTGGTCACTGAACACTGATCACTGCGTTGCTGCCGCCCTCATCCTCAAACGTCAGGTCATTCGCAGCGGCTTTGCCGCCCGCCTCTCCGTTCTGTACTCGCCGAAGGGTCCCCTCCTTGATTGGACGAATGAACCCCTGCGCAAGCGCGTGCTGAATGATTTACAGTCCTTTGCCAAAAAGCAGGGCGCCATCTTCCTCAAAATAGACCCCGATGTGAGGCTGGGGACGGGAGTCCCTGGCAGCGGGGAGGAGGCTCAGGATTCCACCGGGCAGGCTCTCGTCGCGGAGTTGAAGCGCAGAGGGTGGGAATATTCGTCGGATCAGATTCAATTTCGGAATACCGTCCTCATTGACTTGAATCCGTCAGAAGAAGAATTGCTTGCCCGCATGAAGCAGAAGACGCGTTACAACATCCGCATCGCCGAAAAGAAGGGTGTCTCTCTGCGCGTAGGCAAACTGGAAGATTTGCCCATGCTTTACAAAATGTACGCCGAAACTTCCGTGCGTGATGGTTTTGTCATCCGCGACGAGGGATATTACAAGACCGTTTGGGAATTGTTCATGGCAAATCAAGCGCCAATTACCACTTACCAATTCCCTCATGCTGAGCCTCTTATTGCTGAGGTCAACCATGAACCCGTCGCCGCCATCTTCGTCTTCTATTTCGCCGGGCGTGCTTATTATGTCTATGGCATGTCGCGGGAGGCGCATCGGGAAAAAATGCCGAATTATCTCCTGCAATGGGAAGCGATAAAACGCGCCAAGGCAAAAGGCTGCAGTGTGTATGATTTGTGGGGCGCGCCGGAGGTCTTCGACGAAAGCGATTCGATGTGGGGCGTCTATCGCTTCAAGGAGGGACTTGGCGGACGGGTCGTGCGCACCCTCGGCGCCTGGGACTTTGCTCCCAGCCCGCTCTGGTATAAGATGTATTCGGAAGTCATCCCGCGCGTGCTGGATGTGATGAGAGCGCGTGGGAAGGCAAGAACCCGACAGGCTTTGGATTAGTATTCACGAAGGGCGCGGATATTTTTATGGAGGCGTGATGGCTGAATTGATCTACAAAGATGAAGTGTTCGCCATCGTAGGTGCGGCAATGGAAGTGCATACGGTCCTCGGTTCTGGATTTCTTGAGCCAGTGTATCAAGAAGCATTGGAGATCGAATCAAGGTCGCGCGACCTTCCCTTTGTGTCGCAAAAGATTTTGCAAATTCGTTATAAGGAGCATATCCTCAAAAAGGAATACATCGCGGATTTGATTTACTTTGATAAGATCGTGGTCGAATTGAAGGCGCTGGACCGTCTTTCGGGCAGGGAAGAATCTCAACTGCTCAACTATCTCAAAGCCACTGGCATGAAGGTCGGCGTCCTTATCAATTTCGGCAGTCACCCCAAATTGGAATGGAAACGCCTCGTCTTGTAAATCTTCGTGCTCTTCGTGTCCTTCGTGGATGAAAGACATCTCACAGTCACCCCAAAACTGGAATGGAAACGCCTCGTCTTTTAAATCTTCGTGCTCTTCGTGTCCTTCGTGGATGAAAGGAACTGTATGATCCCTCGCTTACACTTTGCCCACCTCCCCACCCCCATCGAAGAATTGCCGCGTCTTTCTGAAGCCCTGGGCGGACCTCGTCTCCTCGTCAAGCGCGACGACCAGACCGGTCTCGCCTTTGGCGGCAACAAGACCCGCAAACTGGAGTTCCTCGTCGCCGAAGCGATGGAGCAGGGCGCACGGACTCTCATCTCCGGCGGCGCGATCCAATCCAATCACTGCCGCCAGACGGCTGCCGCCGCGGCGCGCTTTGGTTTCGAGTGTATTTTGGTTTTGACGGGAGAAATGCCGCCCAAGCCTTCTGCCAACCTTCTGCTCGATGAACTGTTCGGCGCGAAGATTGTCCACGTGCCGGATCGCAAAGACCGCGACCGCATTCTGCGGGAGACCTTTGAGCGCGCCGCTGCCGAAGGGAAGAAGCCGTACCTCGTCCCCTATGGCGGCTCCAGCCCGACGGGCGCGTTGGGATACGCTTTTGCGATGGAAGAGTTGATGAAGCAAATAAAAGACTTCCGAAGTCTGCGAGACTTCGGAAGTCTGGATTACATTGTCTTTGGCACCTCCTCCGGTGGGACGCACGCCGGGCTGGTGCTGGGTCAGCGCTTGTTTGGGTTCAAGGGCAGGGTGTTGGGAATCAGCATTGACGAGTCGGAGGAATGGCTGAAGAGTCACGTTTCCAGGCTGGCTTCGGAGGCAAGCGAGAAGTTGGGGGAGCGGATCGAGTTCACGCCGGCTGAGGTGTTGGCAAACGCCGATTATTGCGGCGCAGGCTACGGGGTCCTGACCGACGCGGAGCGCGAAGCGGTCAAGTTGTTTGCAAAGTATGAAGGTCTTCTGCTTGATCCCGTCTACACCGGGCGCGCCGCGGCAGGGATGATTGACCTCATCCGCAAGGGATATTTCAGGAAGGGCGAAACTGTGCTGTTCTGGCACACGGGCGGGCAGCCCGCGCTGTTTGCGGAGAAATACGCCAACAAGATGATATAAATGAACGTCCCGAAGGCTCTGAACCTTCGGGACGTTGTTTTATCCAACCGAAACGCCGATCAATTTACCAACGCCATACGTGAGCGCCGCGGCGGCGATGCCGACCAATACTTGACGTGTGCCGGAGAACCAAACACTTTTGCCCGTCATCAAGGTGATTGCCGCGCCGATGATGAACAAGCCGCTGGCGCTGACCACCAGGCTGAGAAGGATGGCTTGCGTTCCGCCGATGAAGAAGTAGGGGAGCATCGGGAAGAGCGCGCCGAATGCAAACAGGAAGAACGACGTGAACGCCGCTTCGTATGCGGAGCCGCCGAGCTCTTCGGGGTCAATGCCCAGTTCCTCGCGCGCGAGCGTGTCGAGGATATTCGCCGTGTCTGCCATCATGTGCGCCGCCATCTCTCTGGCGCGGTCTTCGGGCAGACCTTTGGACTGGTAGATGAGCGCCAGTTCCTCCTGCTCCTCCTCGGGGCTTACTGCGATCTCTTCGGCTTCGATCTTGATCTGGTGTTCGTAGAGTTCACGCGAACTTTGCACCGAGAGCCATTCGCCCAACGCCATGGAGCCGGCGCCCGCCAGCACGCCAGCCAGACCTGCGATCAGAATGTCTGTTCGTGAGTTGGTTGCGCCTGCCACGCCCATGGTGAGACTGAGAATCGAGACGAGTCCATCGTTTGCGCCGAGGACTGCCGCACGCAGGGCATTGCCGCCGCCTGCTTTGTGACGTCCTTCCAGTTGTGCAACGGTTCCGCCGGACATGCCGCCGGTTGAATTGGACGCGACCAAGAGCATGCGCGCGTGCGATTTTTCTTCCAGCGAAAATTCCTGCGCCTCTTCATCGGGCTGACCGTCGTATGCCTGGCTGTCGGCTTTTTCGTTGCCGGCAATGGTGGGCAGGACAAATTGCGGACCGAACCGCTTTGCCAGCCAGATCATGGTCGCGGCGCGCCAGGTCGGCTTGCGCGGAGGGATGGGAACTTTGAGCTCCTCCAGTTTCTTCTCCCAAGCCGCGGCGTGTTTCTCCTCGCTCGCCGCCAGTTTGCGATAGACCTGCGCCATTTGCGGTTGTTTTTCTGTTTCCGCCAGCACTTGATACAATGCCGCCCCGTCAATTTCCTTTTGCCGATTGGCAAGATAACGTTCGATGTCTTGTTTATTGCCTGTCATGTTCCTTCCCCAAAATAAGACTGTCATTGCGAGGAGCGAACGATAGTGAGCGACGAAGCAATCCCCAAAACCCATGAGGGAGATTGCTTCGTCGGGCGATCGCCCTCCTCGCAATGACGGAGGCTTCCTTTACTTCAACGCGCTCCAGCCCGCGTACTTTGCTGTATCGCCCAGTTCCGCTTCGATGCGGAGCAGTTGGTTGTATTTCGCCACACGGTCCGAGCGGGCGGGGGCGCCGGTCTTGATCTGACCGGTGTTCAGCGCAACCGCCAGGTCGGCGATGGTCGCGTCTTCCGTCTCGCCGGAGCGATGCGAAACAACCGTCCGCCAGCCGGCGCGGTGACAGAGTTCCACGGCTTCAATCGTTTCGGTCAACGAACCGATTTGGTTTACTTTCACGAGCAGGGCGTTGCAGGTCTTGTCCTGGATGCCGCGCTTCACGCGTTCCGGATTGGTCACCAGCAAATCATCGCCCACAATTTGAATGGTGCCGCCCAATTCCTGATTCATCAACTTCCACGACTCCCAGTCGTCCTGCGCGAGACCGTCTTCGATGGAGACGATGGGATAATCCTTGACCCACTTGGCATAAAACTCGACCATCTGCCCGCCGGTCAGTTTTTTGCCTTCCTTGCGCAGGTTGTAGAGTTTGGTCTCTTCCTCGAAGAGCTCCGAAGCGGCGGGATCGAGCGCGATGGCAACGTCCTGTCCGCGACCGGCTTTGAAGCCCGCTTTTTCGATGGCAGCGAGAATGACCTCGATGGCTTCGTTGTTGGCTTTCAAGGCGGGAGCATACCCGCCCTCGTCGCCGACCAGGGTGGCATAGCCCTTTTCCTTCAGTACCGCTTTCAAGGCGTGATAAATTTCCGCGCCCCAGCGCAGCCCCTCCGCAAAGGTCGGCGCGCCGAACGGCATGACCATGAACTCCTGCATATCAGTGGATTGCCATGCCGTATGCGCGCCGCCGTTCAGGATGTTCATCATCGGCACAGGCAGCACGTGCGCATACACCCCGCCGAGATAGCGGTACAACGGCAAGCCAAACGAATTTGCCGCGGCTTTTGCCACAGCCAAACTCACACCCAAAATCGCATTCGCGCCGAGTTTGGATTTGTTCGGCGTGCCGTCCAGTTCGAGCAGCGCGGCGTCAATGGCTTTCTGCTCCGCCGCGTCCCAGCCGAAGAGCGCATCCGCAATCACGCCGTTGACGTTTGCCACTGCCTGCGAAACGCCCTTACCCAAATAGCGCTTCTTGTCGCCGTCGCGCAGTTCGAGCGCCTCATGCACGCCCGTGGACGCGCCCGACGGTACCGCCGCGCGTCCCCATGAACCGTCTGCCAGCGTCACTTCCACCTCGACCGTTGGGTTGCCGCGCGAGTCGAGGATTTCGATGGCTGAGATTCCTTCGATGATTGTGTCCATTGTGTACTCCAGATGCAATTGAGATGTTCAAGCGCACCGCTGCGATGCGCTGATTTGTCCATGACGCCGGCAAGTATAACCCACTTTACCGGCGGGACTTCGCGCTCGCTTCTTTCCCCGCCTCAGCCTGTATCGCCTCCCCCTGCTTTTTACTCCCTCCTTTCACTTTCCACTCCCTCCCCTTACGGCACCGGCAGTCCCTCGCACAACACCCGATACGCCTCCCCGCTAAACAGGCTGCTCCACTGCGCCTGCGAAAGATTTGCCGTCAGCCTCGTACATGCCGCGGCGGTCAAATCCTGCGAAGCGATAACGGGAATGGAAGCAGTTTCCCAAAACTGAACCGCGCGCTGAGAAGCCGTTGCCAGCAGGCTGCCATCGGTGGAGTAGGCGAGACTGCCCACATCACCCCCCAGCGGCACGCGCGAGGTTTCCTTCATCGTAAGCGGATCGAGCAGGAACACACTGTCACGCGACCCAACCGCCAGCGCATCGCCTGCCGGGCTGAACGCCAGTGAACTGACAAACTCCTTGCGGAGTTCGCCTGTTTCTCGAAACGTCTTTCCATCCACCTGCCAAACCTTCACCAGCCCCGCCGAATTGCTCGCCGCAAACAGGGAACCGTCTGCGCTGAAGGCAAGCAGAGTCTGAACGCCGGGCGCCTCGATTTCCGCAATCAAATTGCCGTCGGCGTCCATCACCTGAATTTTGTCCGCCATGCCCAGCGCAATGTAATTTGGACCAGCCGCCACCGCCACAACCCCCGACCCTTCCGCCGCCAGATCCGCCGTCTTGCGGAAGGACTCCAGACTCCACGATTCCACGGCGCCGCTCTCACCCGCAACAATCAGATGGGCGCTGTCGGGCGTGAAAGCGATGTGATGCGCCAACGCCGTTTGAAACAAAGTGCGGGGCTGGCGGCTTTGCATGTTATAAACGAGCACCTGTCCGTTGGCGGTGGAAGCGCCCAGCCAGACGGAATCCGGGCTGAAGAGCAGTTCGGTCACATCGCCGTTGAGGGTGAGAAGGGATGGGTCGAGGGAACCAGCCTTCAGCGTGGAGAGACGCGAGGTTCCCAGCAGCCAGATTTTAGGTCCGCTGGAAGCGGCGACCCATTCGCCGGAGGGGCTGAAGTGCACATCCCCTGCCAGGTCGTTAAATTGAAGGTAGTTTGCCGGAGCGGGCAGGGCGGCAATATCCCACAAATTGATTTCACCGCTGGCATCGCCTGCCATCAGCCGCGTGCCGTCGGCATTGAAGGCGAGGACGTTCCCCGTCCCTTTGAGCGGCATTTCGAAAACCTGAGTGCCGGTGGAGGCGTTCCAGACGCGCACGGTGCGGTCGGCGCCTGTGGTGGCAAGCCATTGACCGCTAGTGCTGATTTCCACTGCGTTGATTTGTCCATCCTGCGCCATGCGCAGACGCTCCTCGCCGTTGAGGGTATTCCACAGGCGGATGCGTTTATCGGCGGAGACGGTGGCGAACCACGAGCCGTCCTTTGGGTTGAAGGCAATGTCGGTCACGCGGTCTTCGTGCAGGTGGCGGTAGAGTTCCCGCCAATCGCTGACGCGCACGGCGATGGCATAGCCGTCCGCTCCGCCGCTGACGAGATAACGGCTGTCGGGGCTGAAGGCAAGGGCAAGCACTTCGCCGCGGTGCTGTCCGCTGGAAATGGGGGCGCCGCCGGCGATGATGTCCCATACGGTGATATTCCCGCTGAGGGAACCGGCGGCAATGTAACGCCCGTCGGGGCTGAATGCCGCAACGCGCAGCCGCCCCACCGCTTGCAGATCATATTTCCGTTTGCCGGTTTGCATTTCCACCAGCGTAATCCGCCCGTCGTCGAACGTCACCGCCACTTGGTCGCCGCTGTTGCGAACGTCCAAATCGCGCACGATGCCCCCCGCCCGATCCTGATACGAGTACAGCGCTTCCCCGTCTTTTGCGCGGATGAATTGGACCAGCCCCGATTCGTCGCCCGTGACGAGCAATTCACCGTTGGGACTGAAGACCGCATCGTTCACCGACTTGGGGCTGGTGCGGCAAAAGAGCAGTTCCCCATCCGAAGCCTTCCACACGCAGGCGTTGCCGTCTGCCCCGGCGGTGACGAAGACATCCCCTTGGGCATTGAACGTCAGAGCATTGATGCTCCCCGTCCGCTGTGTCTGACGCAGGGGAATGGGCAGCAGGCTGATGTTTTTGCGCAGAATCTCCTCGGCTTCTTCGGAGGGCGCGGTTGTCCATGAAGCGATTGCCAGCAGGGTGCTGGTGTAGAGTTCGCCGGGCTGTGATTGGTAAATCTGCGCCCGTGCCGCGCTTTGCTGCGCGAGGGCAAAGCGGGCGCGTTCCTCGGCGCGTTCGCGTTCCGCCTCGGCAATGGTGCGCTGTATCTCCGCCTCTTCCTTTGCGGCAAGCGCCTCTTCAGCGTTTCGGATTGCCAGCGCCTCGTTTGTCTCCGCCTTGAGTCTCTGCTCGTTGGCGAGTTCGGCGTTCAGGTTTGCACGTTGCTCGTTGAGAATAGCGAGACTGCGCTGATACAGGGCAAATGTGGTCAATACTGCCAGGATGATGATGATTGCCGAAACAACTGACCAGAAAACGCGCCGGCGCTTCTCGTTCTTGACGCTATATTCCAGAAACATTTTCTGGAGGGGAATCAGTGCGGGTTCCTTGTCCTTTGCCGCCTCCACCTGTTGCAGAACGCGGCGCAGTTCATTCCCATGCAGGAGCAGGCTGGCTTCCTTGCCGTGATGCCATTCAAGCGCTTTTCCCAGCAAACGGTTGTGGCGGGCGACCCACTCGAAGTCGAGTTCCACCGCATCGCGGAAACGCTTCAGCCCCGCTTCGAGATCGTCCTCCTCGCGAATGTTGATCCAGTTGAACCGGCGGATGACCGGATTCACATCTTTGGCTGGCGTATCGCGCAGGACGATGGGGATGATGCGCTTGTTGTACTTGGCGGCGTGGTTGACTTCGATGTTGCAGACTTCGGAGACAGCCGAATCGGGGCTGAGGAAGAAGACAAACGAATCCGCGCTCTCGATGCCGCGTTTGATTTGGTCGAGCCAGTCGGTGGCAGGGGGGATGTCATCCCAATCCACCCACACTTCATAGCCCATCTTTTCGAAAGCGGGGACGAGGAGGCGGACACGTTCCTTGTCTTTTCGGGAATACGAGACAAAAATTTTGGCATTCATGGCTGCCTCTTCTCACTCTAAAATTTGCAAGCGCATTTAACCGCATCCTGCCGACAGCTCCTCATGCGCCTGATGAGAATGATTTTCTATTCGCCACCCGACACTTTTGTTTTGGGACGCAGATGAACGCTGATTTAAGTTGTTTTTTTCTGCGTTTATCTGCGTTTTTCAGCGCCCCATTTGAAACTGTCAGGTCGCTAGATTTTTTACTAAATTTGTCCAAATTCTACCTGATAAAGGCTTCGCGTTACATGACGCCTTCGTTTTCAAAAGGTCTCGCCCTTGTGGACAGATGAAACCAGGAGGAGAAAAGCAGATTTCCGAAGTCTCTACCGAACATTTCTCTTGTGAAAAACCCTAAAGGTCTTTTGGGAAATTCTCAAATTCATGAGGAAAAGCAGACCTTTAGGGTTTCTGTGTACGGTTCCGAATTCTTTCTTATGGGCTTCGGAAGTCTTGTTGCCGCTAGCGATATAAATCTTTCCTGAAAAACTCCGGCAAGGCAAATGCCGCCTTGTGAATTTCAGGGTTGAGGTACTTGTTTTCGCCGGGCGGGTAGGGCGTCTTCAAGCCGTTCTGCCAGGGCGTATCCGAGACGTACATGAAGCCGATGCCGCCGCCGGGATAGGTGGGGATGTTGGCGTAGTAATACGCCGGGTTTTTGACCAGCGCTTTCGCCGATTTGTAGATTTGCTTGATCAGGTCAGTGTCGAAGAAAGGCTGTTCGCACTGAGTCGCTGCCGCGCCGCCGGGGACGAGCGCCCGCACCATCAACTTGTAGAACTCATCCGAAAACAACCGCTCCGCCATTCCGATGGGGTCAGTGGTGTCGGAGATGATCACGTCGAATTGAGCGGGGTTTTCCTCGAGGTAGCCAAAGGCGTCCCGAATGAGGAGTTTGGCGCGTGGATCCGCCCAGGGGTCCCCAAAAGAGGCGTCGAAATGTTCACGAGATAACTCCACCACGCGCTGATCCAATTCGCAGACCACCGCCTCTTCTACAGACGGGTATCTCAATACTTGCTGCAGTGACCCGCCATCGCCGCCGCCGACGATGAGCACGCGTTTCGGCTCTCCCACTGCCAGCATCGGCACATGGACAATCATCTCGTGGTAGCCCATGTTATCGCGCTCGGTCAATTGGATGATGCCGTCGAGAATCATTGCCTTGCCGAAGAATTCGGTTTCAATGACCTGAACATGTTGAAAGGGAGTTTGTTCATCGGCAAGGATGCGTTTGACGCGCAAGCCTTTGCGGTAATAGGGATGTAATTCCTCGGTAAACCAGATGCTCATTCAAATTCCTTTGATTCTTGACGTACGCAAAACCTGAATTTAATCCACCAATCTTCACTAATCTGCGCTAATTTGTTCAAAATTCGCGAAGATTGGCGCAGATTAGCGGATAAGAAAGCAATTTTGCGTCAGTTCAGCTCCTTTTATTTTTGCTTTTGCAGAAAAAAGGCGGTCTATGACCGCCTTTGAAATTTTGGAGTAGATTTTAGTGAGGCAGTTCCTGGGTGCTGAATACGGGCGGATGTTCCAGCGTGTACACGGTGGTTTCCTTCGCAATCGCCTCGCGGATATGCTTGGGTGAATTCATCAATCCCAGCAGGGTGACGCCGTCGAACATCTTGAACGCGCCGTTGGTATTTTTCGCAAGCAGGGCGTCCACCTCTTCGGGATTGGGGCGGGTATTGATGGGTGAGTCGCTGGCGAGGATGAAACCCCACGGATGCCCAAGCATCGGCACGTGGATGTGATACGAATGCGCGTATTTGAACACCGCTCGGAGCGTGGAAACGAGACGGATGTGCATCGCCATCGAAGGCGGCGAAACGGGACCCGCCTGCAGGAGGAAACACCCGCCGGGGCGGAGTGCCCTTTGCGCCTTGGCGAAATACTCTTTGGTGAACAGTTTGAACGACGGTCCGTGCTCGGTGGGATCGGTGAGATCGGAGATGATGACATCCCATTGAGAGGGGGAGGCGTCCAGGTAGGCGACTGCGTCCTGAATCACCAGTTCCACGCGCGGATCATCGAACGCGCCCTGGTGCATTTCGGGGAAATGTTCCTTGCAGGCTTCCACCACCTCGCCGTCGAGGTCCACCATCACCACCCGCTCCATGTTCTTCCACTTGAGCAATTCGCGGATGGTTGCGCCCTCCCCGCCGCCCAGCACCAGCCCGCGCTTCGGGTCGCCGTGATGGACGCAGGCTGGCTGAACCAGCGCTTCGTGATACAAAAAGTCGTCCCCGGTGGAGGACTGCCAGATGCCGTCGAGTATCAACCCCTTGCCATAGGTGCCGCAGTCCACAATCCACATTTCCTGATATTGGGTGTGTTTGTGCAAAATGACCTTATGCACCGCATGATTCAGAACGTCATCCGGCGTTAAATAGTCGGAAATCCAGTAAATGGGCGGTTTGGCTTGAGACATGCGCCCTCCTTACACCGCAATGGGGATTTCGGTCTCTACCGACGCATCGCGGTCAATCTTGCGCAAGGAGAAATTGTCCGCGCCAAACGCCGCCTTGATGCGCATCAGCAGGGGCATCATGTCCATGCCGATGGCGCAGGTAAAAATGTCAATGGCACAATAGCCGTATTCGGGCCAGGCATGCAAACTTGCATGCGACTCTGCGAGGAGCAGAAAACAAGTAAAGCCATGCGGACTGAACTTGTAAAAGCCCTCGTCCACAACCGTCAAGCCGCTTTCACGCACGGCTTGCGCAAACAGCGAGTATGACCGCTCGCTATCCAGGAGAATTTCCTGGTTGCAGTTGGAGAGATCGAAAATATAGTGCTCTCCGAGTTTCAAAGTCGCGTTCACTCACACCTCCGGTGTTAAAAAGATAAAGAACCCGCCCGAAAGCACGAACTTTTTACTTCAAAACGATCCGCAGGATGTTCGCCCTGTGTAACGAATGAAGCGCCTTCGAACAGACTCCAGTGGCGCATTTATACTACGTCTGGCCGGATTGTCAATCTTTAAATTGTCACGCATTTTGTCACTCGCTCTGGCAGACGGTCTGTATGGTATTGGTCTTAAAAACTACGCCGATCGCGAAGATTCTGTACCGCGACATTTTGCAGATTAACAATTTAACCCGACAATCCCCTGCTCTTGGCGCCGCACGGGGATTAACCCCCGTGCTATTCCTACCAAGTCCGCTCAAGCGGACTAGTCCCGCCTTGGCGGGGCTTTGTACGAATAGCACGGACGTTCACGTCCGTGCGGGCTTGGAAGTCGCGTTACGGTGCCTTGCGCGATATTTTTGCGTTCCACCGGCTATAATCCCACCGATGGAGCATTCCCTCTACATTCACATCCCTTTTTGCACGCACCGCTGCGCCTACTGCGACTTCAACACCTACGCCGGGCAAGAGACCCTGATGCCCGCCTACGTTAACGCGCTGATTCGCGAGATTCAATTCATTCAACAACGACTTGACCAGGAAACCAGCAGACTATCTGACCATCCGACTATTAAGACTGTCTTCTTCGGCGGCGGGACGCCCTCGCTTCTCTCCCCGCCTCAGTTTGAAGCCATCCTCTCGAGCATTCGCTCCGCCTTTGCCTTGACCCCCAACGCCGAAATCACCATCGAGGCAAACCCCGGCACGGTCACTTACGAAGACCTGCGGCGATTACGCGAGATAGGCATCAACCGCATCTCCTTTGGCGTGCAATCTGCCAATCCCTTCGAACTGCGGATGCTCGAACGGGCACACACCTTCTTCGATGTCATCCAGGCAGTGACCTCCGCCCGCAAGGCAGGCTTCGACAACCTGAACCTCGACCTCATCTACGGCTTGCCCGAACAGACTCTCGCCTCCTGGCAGACTACCGTCCGCCGCATCCTCGACCTGCATCCGGAGCATATCTCCGCTTACGCCCTCACGCTCGAACACGGCACGCCTTTTGGACGCTGGGCATCGAAGGGACTGCTGCCTCTTCCCGACCCCGACCTCGCCGCCGAAATGTACGAATGGGCAAGCGAGGCACTGGAAGCAAATGGTTATGTTCAATATGAGATTTCCAATTGGGCAAAAGATGACCGTAGACCGCAGACCGTAGACGATAATCCATCGTCCATTGTCCACCGTCCACCGTCTACCGTCTATCCTCCACCCTCCTTTGCTTGTAAACACAACCTCCAATACTGGCGCTCTCTTCCCTATCTCGGCTTGGGCGCCGGCGCACATGGATATGCGGGCGGCTACCGCTACTCCAACGTCCTGCGCATCAAAACCTATATTGAACGCCTCACCAATTACCAATCCACCAATTACCCGTTTCCCTTCTCTCCCGCCGCCGTCAACCGCCACCGCCAAACGCTGGAAGACGATATGTCCGAGTACATGCTGAACAATCTCAGGTTGGTCAAGGCTGGGGTTGCCGAATCCGATTTCAGGTCCAGGTTTGGACGCGGACTGTTGGAAGTCTATGGCAGGGAGGTGGAGGAGCTCCTCCAGAGCGGTCTGCTGGAATATCAAGAGGGAACGTATCGCCTCACCCGGCGCGGAAGATTGCTTGGCAATCGAGTCTTTGTGCGGTTTGTTTGAGGGGGCAAGTCCTAATCCTGCATTTATCCTGTTCCAACAAAAAATTAACAGCGGCGGCATATATATTTTTGTTGGACTTCGATCAGCAGGCGGATTCTGACTGATCAAAACCATAACTCACAAATTCATACCAGGAGGTTTGCGTCTATGCTGCGCATTCGCTTTGCATTGCTCTTCGTGTTGCTGTTTGGGCTTTTGTTCAATGCGGCTGCCCCCGTCCGCGCCCAGGAAGCGAGCGGGCTGACCATCAGCACTGCCTACCCCAGCATGGTGGTGGGCATCGGCGAAACCGTTACCCTGAACATGGATATTCGCTCGCCCGTCTCCCAGCGGGTGAATTTATCTGTTTCGAACCTGCCTGCCGATTGGACGGCTGAATTTCGCGGCGGCGGGCGGATCATCAGCTCGGTGTATGTGACCGAAGGAAATGCCTCTAAAGTGGAACTGCGCGTCACTACTCCCAAAACGGCGTCGGCGGGACAGTATTCATTCAAGGTGGTTGCCCAGGGGCAGAACGAACGCGCTGAGTTTCCGTTGGAATTTACCATCAAGGAAAAGGCTCCTGCCCGCCTGTCGTTTGAGACGGAATTCCCCACCATTCGCGGCGGTTCGGAAGCCGCTTTTAACTTCAGCCTGACTCTCAAAAACGAAGGCGATGACGACCTCACGGTCAGTCTGCTGGCGGATGCGCCGCGTGAACTGGCTGTCACCTTCAAGTCCGCCGGCAAGGACATCACCAACCTGCCCACCGACGTGAAGGCTGGCAGTTCCGTGCGGATTGACATCACTGCCACGCCGCTCACCTCCCTCGCAGTGGGGAAGTATCCCTTCACCGTGACCGCGCAAAGCGACACGGTCACAACCGCCATTGAGTTGACTGCCGAAGTGGTCGGTCAGCCTCAGTTGAGCATCACCACACCGGACGGGCGTCTCTCCGGCACGGCGTACATCAACCGTGACAATCAAATCAAACTGATTCTGCGCAATGCCGGTAACTCTCCGGCGGCAGGCGTGAAATTGACCGCCTCTGCTCCCACCGGCTGGACGGTCACCCTCAACCCTGAAACCGTCGTTGAAGTGCCGGCTGGCGGCGAAGTGGAAGTGATCGCCAACATCAAGCCCTCCGACAAAGCCATCTCCGGCGATTACATCGTCACCTTCCGCGCTCAGCCCAACCAGAGCGCCAGCAAGTCTGCCGACTTCCGCATCACCGTGCAGACCTCCACGCTGTGGGGCGCGGTGGGGATCGGCTTGATTGCTGTGGCGGTGGCAATTGTGGGCATGGCTGTCTCGCGCTTCGGACGCCGCTAATCTCCTGCACCCGTCAAAGGAGGCAGGGATGAACGACCTTGTACTCGAAACCAAAGGGCTGACCAAACGCTACGGCGATTTCACTGCCGTGGACCACCTCGACCTCAGCGTCCGCCGCGGCGAAGTGTTCGGTCTGCTGGGTCCCAACGGCGCGGGCAAAACCACCACCATCCTCATGCTGCTGGGCTTGACCGAACCCAGCGAAGGCAAAGTCAACGTGTTGGGGTTCGACCCGGCGCGCCAGCCCTTGAGCCTCAAAAAGCGCGTCGGCTATATGCCCGACCAGGTCGGCTTTTACGATGACCTGACCGCCCGCGAAAACCTCTTCTACATTGCCAAACTCAACGGCATCCCGCGCGACCAAATCAAGCGCCGCGTTGAGGAAGCCATCGAACGCGTCCGCCTGACCGATGTGATTGACAAACGAGTCGGCGCCTTTTCACGAGGGATGCGTCAGCGCCTCGGGCTGGCAGATGTGCTGATTAAGAACCCCCAACTCATCATCATGGACGAACCGACTCAAGGCTTGGACCCGGAACTGGCGCACGAATTCCTGAGCCTCATCCACAGCCTGAAAGAAGAGGGGACGACCATCCTGCTCTCCTCGCATCTGCTGCATCAGGTGCAGGCAATCTGTGACCGGGTGGGGCTGTTCAGCCGCGGGCGCATGGTACTGCAGGGAACCGTGCCGGAACTGGCGCGCAAAGTGCTCGGCGGCGCCTACCGCATTCAAATCGAAACCGAAGGCTCGGCGGCAAAATTCCGCAAGGCGTTGGAAGGGCTGCGGGATGTCAACGCCGTTACCGTGAATGACGGCAGGATTATCCTCGAAGCCCAAAAAGACATCCGCGCCGACGCGGCGGAGGCGGTGGTTCGAGCCGGCGGCAGACTCCGAGGTCTGAGCGTGGAATCGCAAAGTCTGGATGACATTTACACGCGCTACTTTGAGGAGGCAAAACATGAAACCGTCAACTAGAAGAATGGCGGCGCGCGGCGAACGCGAAGGCTCTCCGTGGACGGGACTGGGCGCGGTGCTGACCAAAGAGATGGCAGACCATCTGACCGGCGTGCGGATGTTGATTCTCGAATTGCTTGTTTTGCTCACGGCGGTTGGCACCCTCTATACCGCTCTGCAAACCATTCGCCCCGGCAGCAACAACGAGTTCCTATACCTCAGGTTATTTACCACCGCGCAAGAACCCTTGCCCGCCTTTGTGTTCTTCCTGGCGATCCTTGTGCCGCTGATTGCCATTGCCTTGAGTTTTGACTCCATTAACGGAGAGTTCAACCGCCGCACCCTCTCGCGCATCCTAGCTCAGCCGGTTTACCGCGATGCTCTGCTGATGGGCAAATTCCTTGGCGGTTTGTTTACGCTGACGATGGTCTTCTCTGCCATCTGGCTGTTGATTTTCGGCGTCGGCATTCTGCGGCTGGGCGTTCCGCCCACAACGGAAGAGACCGGGCGTGCCCTGTGGTTCCTGCTGGGGACGATTTTCTACGGCGGCATCTGGATGGCGCTGGCGTTGTTGTTTTCCACCGTCTTCCGCTCGCCTGCCACTGCTGCGCTGGCTTCCATTGCCGTGTGGGCGTTCTTCATCTTCTTCTGGAATATCGTAGTGGGAGTCGTCGCCCCTCTGCTTGGACCTCAGCAAATCACCACCCTTGAGCAATTGGTGGCGGCGGGACAGTTACAGATGATTCTGACCCGCATCTCGCCCATCACGCTCTATGCCGATATTGCCACCATCATGCTCCAGCCGACCGAACGTTTCCTCGGCTTTGTCCTGCCGGTGCAATTGGATCGCGCCATTCAAGCGCCGCTGCCGTTGGCGCAAAGCCTGCTGGTCATCTGGCCCCAACTCACCGGTCTCATCGCCGCCACGATTCTGCTCTTTGCGTTGACGTATGTCCTCTTTCAGCGGCAGGAGATTCGAGCGTAGGACGAGATTAATCTCGTCCTACCAGTCTCCAAATTGCCGGCGCGATTTGCGTCAAATCGGTCATCCCGCGCGTGAACTCCTCACGCGCGGGTTTGCTTCCAATCACCAGCGCAGGGACGGGCGCGCCGGTATGCTTTCTGGTTGAGAGGTCTTCCATGTTCCCGTGATCCGACGTCACCACAACCAACATCTTATTCCACTTGCCGCTTTCCACTATCCCCCCCAGCACGCCGTCGAATGTCTCCATCAACTTTACCGCCGTATCCATCTGTTGTTTGTGACCGGCGTAATCGCTCGCCCAATATTCGAACATCGCAAAATCGTATTCCAACGTCAGCGAAACCAGTTTCCGCCCTGCCTCGTGCGGCGGTATCAGCGGCGCATCGGCGAAACCGAGCATCGTCCGCCAGCCTTCGCCGGTGAAATCCGCTGAAAGGGCGCGCCCTTCGTATAAATCCTTTTCGGTAAACAGCCGCAAGCCTGCGTTCGTCACCGCCAGCGGAATGGACGAATACAAGCGCCTGCCCGAATCAATGCCGTGAAAATAACGCGGCGGGTAGGCGTTCAACAAGGCGGCTTTTTTGCCGTGCGCGACACATTGCGAGAACAGCGTCTCCCCGTTCAGATATGCGGCGACCTCAGGGTTGGGTTTCGGTCCGTAGTGATAGCCCAGTTCGCGCGGAATATTCCTCCCCGTCAGCAGAACCGCCTGCCCGGTGGCGGATTGCGGCAAACCATCCACGCCGAGGGCGGGGTCAATTGCCAGCAGGGTGGCGTGTTCTCCGTGAAACGGCGCACTGCCGGCGGTCAGACGCCTGCCTTCGAGGAGGCGGGACAAATTCGGCATCTCCGTCCGTGCCAGCGGATTGACCTGCGGATCGTCCACGCCTAATCCGATGCCATCCAGGAAGATGAAAAGGACGTGCATGGCGGAGGATTATAATGCACGCATGCCCATGATTGACTTGAAAAAACTGAATACGCATCGTGCGCGGACCTTTCGACTCGCTCAAGCCAACGGACTTAACCTGCCTCCCGCCAAGCCGCTTGCCACTCCAGCCCAGGCTTTACGCTTCGTCAACGAACGCGGCTTCATTTACTTCTGGCCCATCAAGGGCATTGATCTCCCCAGCCTGTGGACTGCCGTTGCCGGCGACCGTCCCGTCGCCGACGCGCACGACGACCCCGCTCACATCACCTGGCGCTGGAAGGACGAGGCGCTCGGAAAGAAAATCTGGTATTACGCCAAGGTGCTGCGCCGCAAAGCGACGATGATTTCGCTGGAGGTTGCCCCTTATTTCTACGCCCTGTCCGAAAACTACGGTTCACCCGAGGAGGATTACCTCGTCGCTTACGAGGAGGGACGCCTGCCGCAAGCCGCGAAGCAGGTTTACGAGGTGCTGCTCAAAGAAGGCGCGCTCAACACCATTGACCTGCGCCGCGCCGCAAAACTGACGAACGCAAAAGAATCCGAGTTCAACAAGGCGCTCGAAATTCTGCAAGCCGATTTCAAAATCCTGCCGGTGGGCGTGGCGGAGGCGGGCGCGTGGAAATATTCCTTTGTCTATGAAATCGTCCCGCGTCATTACCCGGAACTGCCGGAGAAGGCGCGCCGCATTGGCGAAGGCGAAGCGCGGATGAAACTGCTCGAGTTGTATTTTGAATCGGTCGGCGCGGCGCAGGAACGGGATGCGGTCAAATTGTTCGGGTGGCAAAAGGACCTCGTGACAAGAACAATTACCGGCTTGGTCGCGAAGCGGAAATTGGTCGAGTGCGAACATCCAAAGGAAAAAGGGGAGTGGTTCGCGCTGCCGAAGTTGGTCAAATGAAACTTCATGTTCCATTTTCCGTATAATGGTATTGAACTTTCACGCCTTTAAAAGGAGAATCCCCCATGAGACAAAACCGTACTAATCTTGCCCTCGGGCTGGTCCTGCTGCTCCTCGGCGGCTGGCTGTTGGTCGCTCAGCAAGTTCCGGCGCTCCGTGAACTTGCCGAAAACATGACCGGTGCAACGTGGACCATCGCCGCCGGCGTGCTGGTGCTCCTCATCGGCTTGCTTAGCGGCGCGCCCGGTATGGCAGTGCCTGCTTCCATCATTGCCGGCATCGGCGGCATCCTTTATTATCAGGAACAAACCAACAACTTCGCCTCCTGGTCTTACATGTGGACGCTCATCCCCGGCTTTGTCGGCGTTGGCTCCATTCTGGCGGGACTGCTCGGCGAAAACACCCGCCGCAGTATCGCACACGGATTGCGGCTCATCGTCGCCAGCGCCGTTTTGTTCCTCGTCTTTGCCACGTTCTTTGGCGGGCTTTCCCTTTTGGGCGATTATGGACTGCCCATCCTGCTCATCCTGCTCGGGCTGTATATCCTTGCCCGCGGTTTCATACGCGGCGGAAGGAAAGACCCCAACGAGGCGTAGAATAGACCTCTTGCAAAAGTGCGCTAGAGAGCGCACAATACGCCTTTGCGTAAGAGACGTTCTCTAACGTCGGCTGACTTATGCAAGAGGTCAAATATCTTGTGGGGAAGCGCCCTCATCTCCTGTTCGACGCGTACTTCGTCTTTTGGTTTTTCCTAGCGACCTGACAGTTTCAAACGGGACGCTGAAAAACGCAGATAAACGCAGATAAAACAACTTCTGGACTTACGCAAAATGGCTTTCTTGTCCGCTAAGCTACGCCAATCTTCGCGAATTTTGAACGAATTAGCGCAGACCAGCCAAGCTTGGTGGATTGAATTCAGGTTTTGCGTAAGTCAAGAACTTAAATCAGTGTAAGTCAGCGTTCATCTGCGTCCTAAACCAAAAGTGTCGGGTGGCTAGGGTTTTTCAAACCCGCGGAATAAAAAAACCGGGAGCGCGACAACGCTCCCGGTCATTTTTTTCTGTGCGGTCAGCCGTCTATTCCGCTCTTAATCACAGCGCGGATCTGCTGGTGCGCGTCCTTCCAGCGGGTGGACACGGCATCTGCCAGTCTGTCCAAAATAGCCACGCCAGCCTCAGGGTGCTTCAGACACAAACGGCGCAAATCGCTTCCGCGTACACGCAGCGCCTTCACCTCTTCGACGGCAACTCCCGAGGATGTGTAGTGTGGGCTTCCCACCACCGCCGACCACCCAAACAAACCGCCCGCCTCCACATGGGTAATCGTAATGGACTCGCCGTCATACGGCTTGTAACAAATCGCAATCCTCCCCTCCTCGATGAGATATAAATACTCCGCCGCCTCTCCCTGTTCCACCACTGTTGCGCCGGCGGCAAACCTCACCCGCTCGAACAGCGGGCGCAGCAGCGCAAGGTGTTTCGCTTCCAAACCGCGAAAGAGAGGCAGCAACTCCAAATCGGGAACCATTTGAACGCATGATAGCCCCGCTGCAAACCCCCATTCTAGTGGCAAACATCATCTTTTCAAAGACGTTTATCCTAACTTAATCATGACCGCAGCGCGCCGGGGTATACTTTGTAACGCAAGTCTATAGACTTGCGTTACAAAACCAAAAAGGGTAAAGATTTGCGAAAAACGATTCCCTATTTTCTGCTTGGATTGGGACTGGCGCTGATCGCCGCCTCTGCCTTCATCATTCTGCGGAACGCCCCGCCTCCAGCCGACCTCGAGGTGGTTCCCGTCCAAACAGCCTTTCCCTCCCCTGAACTGACTCTCACCGACCTTGAGGGCGTCACGCGTTCCCTTGCCGATTATCGCGGACAGGTGGTGCTGGTCAACCTGTGGGCGACGTGGTGCCCGCCCTGCAAAGCGGAGATGCCCACCCTGCAGGCATATCACGACAAATACGCCGGGAACGGGTTCACCGTCATCGCCATCAACGACGGCGATCCGACCGCCGACGTGGTTCAATTCGTGCAGGATTATCGCCTCACCTTTCCCGTCTGGCTCGACCCAACCTACATTGCCACCGAAAAAGCCTTCAAGACCATGAACCTGCCCAGTTCCTTCGTCATTGACCGGAGCGGCACTGTCCGTCTGTTTTGGATTGGAAAAATCAGCGCCAAAATGCTCGAAAAATATGTCACCCCCATCATCAAGGAGTCTTCGTGAAAGCGACAGTTGTTTGGAAAGAAAACCTGGCATTCGCCGGAGAGACCAATTCCGGCTTTCCCATTCCGCTCGATGCCGACCCTGAAGTTGGCGGAACAAACAGCGGACCCCGCCCGATGGAATTGATTGCCCTCGGGCTGGCGGGTTGTACGGCAATGGACGTCATTTCGATTCTGCGAAAGAAACGTCAGGATGTGAAGCGCTTCGAGGTGCGTGTGGATGCGGAGCGCGCGAGTGAACATCCCAAAGTATTCACCCATGCGGTCATCACTTATGTCGTTTCAGGCAAGGGCGTGGAGGAAGCGGCGGTGTTGCGCGCCATCGAACTTTCCGCCACGCGCTACTGCCCGGCGCAAGCCATGCTTGGCTCTGTTGTGCCGATGGACTTGCGCTATGAGATTTACGAAGAGGAAGATGGAACAGAACGCCTAACCGCCCAGGGAGTTTGGCAGGAAGCGGCGGGATAAGGACTTTCTCACCGCAAAGGCGCAGAGAACGCTGAGACAACCCTAAAAAATCTCTGCGAACTCAGCGTTTCGGCGGTGAATTTTCAGACGCGAGCGTTTATCCCGAATTGAGGTTATCTATCTTAACGTCAGTTCGGGATAATCGTCCCGAAGGCTGATTCTGCTCTCGAACCCGCTGCGTCAAAAGCCTTCGGGACGATTCAAAAGCCTTATCCCGAATTCAGGTTATCTTATTTGACACGGCAGGCATTGTAGCGCGACATTAATGTCGCGCTACAATCAAGGCAGTTACAAAAGGTCAGGGAAGTTCCGATTGTATCCGAGTGGTCTCATCGGCGCACTCGCAGGCGGTCACAGTGAGCGGACCGCGTGTGAGTGTGCCTTTGTATGCTGCGACGCCGTTATGCGCCACCCAGCCTTCAAGGTTAAACGCCAACGGTCCGTCGGCAAGCATCCATTCGCCGTTGTATTTGCGCGCCACGTGGACGTGCGTCCCTGTGGAGGAGCCGCCTTCGCAGGAGGGATAACCGATGGGGTCGCCGGCGTGAAGTTCCTGCCCTGCAGTAGCGCGCCCTTCGGCGGCAAGATGCAGGTAGAAAAGTACCCAGCCGGTGCGTTCATCGCCGTCTTTGTCGAGGTCAAGGATAATGCCATCCACATCGGAGCGTACGACCAGCCCATCTGCCATGGCGATGGCGAAGACATCGCGCGGGACGATGTAACAGCCGGTGGTATCGGAGGCGGGAGCAAAGTCCAATGCGGCGAGAGGTTCGCCCCTGCCCCAGCCGGTGTGTGGTCCGCCGGTGAGCGCCCATGCATATCCGGCGCGGAAGGGGAGACGCAGAGGCGGTTGCTGAAGGCTGCCGGGGGTGGCGAAGTTGGCAGAATCCAGCCAGGGGTCGCCGAAGAGGCTTTGGTAGGTGCGCGCCAAGCCGTCGGGTCCGATGGAAGCGTAATAGTCTTCCCCTGAGTAGATGCGTGAGAAGTAGTATTGGAGCGCCACCGAGCCGGCGTTCTGCCAGGGGTCGGGACGGGTGAGGGTGCCATCGGGGAGTTCGAATTCGGTCAGCGTGCCTCTGCGCCAGCTGTAGTAGCCGTTGTTGAGGGTATTGGCAGCGAGGACGAGTTGCAGGTAGGGGGTGTCGTAGAAGTTGCGGCGGAAGCCGAGCAGAAATTTACCTTCGGGCGGTTCGGGCTGTGTGAGGGCGCCCGCCTGATATTCGAGGAGCGCCAGAAGCAGGCGCGGGCTGATGCTGTACGTGGTGGCAACATAGTCCACCATTTCGGCGCCGCTGCGGATTTTTTCGCCGGCGTAGGTGCGATAGGTTTTGAGCCAGCCGCTGGATGAGGCAACAAAGGCGGATGTGTTGAAGCCCACCTGCGCCGGTCCGTTGACGAAAGCGCTGTCGGGGATGCTTTGGAAATCGGTGCCCCATAACGGCAGGTAGTAGATGGGGATTTGCATGGGGAGACCGGGCGGCATGGTGGTGGCATCGCGCGGGATGATGGGGTTGGCTTGCAGGATTTCGGCAACGCTGGTGTTGAAGCGCGCGGCGAGGGCGGGCAGGGTGTCTCCGCTTTGGGCGGTGTAGGCGACGAGTTCGCCGGGGTTGTAATGCGGACGTCCCGAAGTCGGCGCGGGGAGAGGCGTCGGCGCGAGGGGGGTGATCATGCTCTGGAGCACGGTGGTTGAACCGGGCGGCGCGCAGGAGGCGGTGAAGGTCAGGAGAATGACGAGCGCGGCGAACACCCGGCGGGCGGGGTTAGTTGTCATTATCTTCACGGGTGATAAGCGACCAGGATTGTCCGTACACATCGGCAATGACGGCTTTATCGCCGTTGATTAGTTTGCCCAAGTAGGGTTGACTGCCGGCAACGACTCGCCAGCCATCCAGAACAAAGGGAATGGGACCGTCCGCCGGCATCCATTCGCCGTTGTATTTGCGGGCAATGTGGACATGCGTGCCGGTCGCCATGCCGCCTTCGCAGGAGGGATGTCCGATGAGGTCGCCTTGATCCACCCATTGACCGAGCGCCACGCGATTGCGGTTGGCGATGTGCAGGTACATGATGTTCCAGCCGGTTTGTTCGGAGCCGTCGCCGTCCATATCCACCATGACCACGCCGTTTGTCGAACGGATGACGAGCCCAGGCGCGATTGCCGTCACCCATTGGTCGGTGACAAAACAGCCGGGTTTTTCGTTGCGAGGGGCAAAATCCACCGCTGCCAGAGGATCGCTGTTGATGCCCCAGGCGCTGTGCGGTCCGCCGGTGTAAGCCCAGGTGGCGCCCGGCTCAAACGGCAGAGAGAAGGCAGGCTGTTGAAAACCAGGCGGGAAGAAGTTCCCCAGCGCATCGGCGCGCGCCGCGGGGTCGCCGAACATGTCGCGGTAGAAGGCGGGGAAGCCGCTGTTGACGTCCATGATGCGCAGCCATTCGTTCAGTGTGTGATGGCGCGAGAAGAGGGTCATCACTGCCACCGTGCCGGCGTTGAGCGTCGGGTCGAGGCGGAGCGAGACGCCGTCTTGAAAGGTCAGGTAGGTCAGGCTGCCGTTGCGCCAGCCGTAGTAGCCGGCATATAGCTGGCTTATTCCCCACGTCAATTGGGCGAATAAGCCCTTGTGACGGTAATCTTCCTGCCCCAGCGGATAATCAATGCGGAATTGATTTTCCGGTCTGCCGCGCACCCAGCGCGCTTCGTAATCAAGCAATGCCAGCAGGAGCCGCGGGTTGACCGAATTTTCGTGTGCCAGTCGTTCGATTTCCTTTGCGCCGCTGGTCCATGCGGTGGTGCCAAGCCATTCGCGGTAGTTGGCAAGGTAGCCGCCGGCGTTTTGGGTGTATGCTTCGATGTCGAAGCCTGCCGAGGTCGCCGAGAACACCACTTCGCTGTCGGGCATGAAGCGCAGGGCAGGCGTGTATTGGATGGTCTTGTCGAGACGGTCGGGGATGATAAGCAGCGTGCCGGGGTCGAGGAAGCCCTCTTCCGAGATTGTCTTGGGGGATTTGATTTCGTTCGCGCTGACCTCAAACCTGCGCGCCACCGCCGGGAGCCAATCTCCGCTTTGGGCGTAATACAGAATTGTCTCGCTGGAGGCGGTGGGGGCAGTCTCCGCTGTGGGCTGTGTGGGGACTTCGCGGGTGATGAAGTTTGCCAGCGGCGTGGGCGTGAAGGTGGGAAACGGCGTCACGGTGGGGTAGGGCAACAGGTCTGGAGCAGAGCCGCCGCCATAATAGACTTCCGGCACAGGAGTATCGGTCACCCAGCCGAAGGGCGTGGGCGTGAGGTATTGTCCCCACAGCGAAGTATTCCCTATGCAGGCAGATAGCAAAAAAGAAAAGACAGTTAGAAGAACGATCGACTTTTTCACGCAGACATCCGCTCGAAATTATACCTGCATTGATGAGCGGAGACTGAATTGCCGCTTGTCCTGCAATGGACATTATCGGGTAATCAAGTTGACGCCGTCGAAGACGCCTTCTTCGGAGTGCAGGACGATGGAGTTGCGCGTCAGGTAACCGTCGTAGTAGATACCCTCGCCGCTGGAGACCCAGCCGTCCATCACAAAGGGCAGGCTGCCGTCGGCGGGAATCCATTCACCGTTGTAGCGGCGGGCAATGTGCAGGTGAGTGGCGTTCGAGACGCCGCCCTCGCAGGAGGGATGCCCGATGCGCTCGCCGGCATAGAGGTACGTCCCTGCGGCGATGCGTTCGTTCGAGTCAACGTGCATGTAGAGCACGGTCCAGCCGGTTTGTTCGTAGCCGTCGTTGTCGAGGTCTTGAACGACGGCGCCATTTTCTGCGCGGACGATGTAGCCGTCGGCGACCGCTGTCACCCACAGGTCGCTGGGGGAACAGCCAAGTCCCTCGAGAGGCGGGGCGAAGTCGAGCGCCGCCCAGGCGGAACCGTCGTCCCAGCCGCCATGCGGTCCGCCGGTGAACGCCCAGGTCACGCCCGGTTCGAAGGGTAACTGCATGGGCGGTTGAGTCAGGCTGCGGGGCAGGAGGGAGGCGAGTTCGTAATCGAAGGGGTAGCCGAAGAGTTGGTTGTAGGTTTGGAAGAATCCCTGCACACTTACGTCGAAGTCCCATGTGGTGCGGTCATTGAAGAGCGAGAAGAAGTATTGCACGCCCAGCGTGCCGGCGTTGACGGTGGGAGAGAGAGGCACGTAGGTTCCGTCGCCGAGCGGAAGGGCGCCAATGGCGTTGGCGCGCCACAGGTAGTAACCGCGGTTGAGGGTATCTGCCGCCCAGGCGAGTTGACGGTAGAGCCCCGCGTAGTAGGCGTTGTAATTGCCGAGGGGATAGTCAATGTTGGAGGGGTAGGGGTTGGTCAGCCAGCCGCTGCGATACTCGAGCAATGCCAACAGCAGGCGCGGGTTGACGGAGTAGTTTTCTGCGATGCGCTGGACGATTTGCGCTCCGCTCAAGTTTTCGCCGTTCACGTCCTGCCAATAGCCGGCAAGGTAGCCGCCCTGCGATTGGATGAATGCCTGAACGTCGAAGCCAACGCTGGACGGGCTGTACACCAGTTCGGAATCGGGGATGATTTTGAACGATGAGCCGGGGGCGGCATCAGCAGTGACGGGCGGGATATTCAACACCAGTCCGACCGGGATGATGCTGGATTCGTTCAAGCCGTTTGCCTGCAGGAGCGCCTCCAAACTGACCCCGTACTGCTGTGCGATGCTCCCCAGCGTATCCCCCGCCTGAACCGTGTACTGGTCCACGTAATCGCGCGGCGGTGGCAGGAGGTGAGGCGCATCGGGCGTGGGCGTGGTGAGAGCGAGGGCGGGGTTGCGCGGCGGCAGGGTCACGGAAAGAGGCGCGCGGGTGGGAGTGGGCGCGCCGGGAGGAGGGCGGTTTCCCCCGTTTGACGCGCCGGGGACGGAGGTCACAGCGCCCAGCGGCGCGAAGGGATCGTAGGTAGGGATGGCTTGCGAAGACTCGGGAGTGCAGGCGGCGGCGATGAGCGTCAGCAGGAGAAAAAAGAAAAAGGCGCGGAACGACATGCAGGACATTCTACCAAACGCTTCCTGCCGCGTTCATGCGCCTTAAGGGGCAATGCTTGAATTTCATTCACCAATCTTCGCTAATCTGCACTAATTCGTTCAAAATTCGTGAAGAGTGATGCAGATCTAGTGACCTGACAGTTTCAAATGGGACGCTGAAAAACGCAGATAAACGCAGAAAAAAAACAACTTAAATCAGCGTAAATCAGCGTTCATCTGCGTCCCAAAACAAAAGTGTCGGGTGGGTGATGCAGAGTAGCGGATAAGAAAGCAATTTTGCGTAAGTCCAGCATTGCTAACTGGCAAAGCCGGATGCCAGGATGTAATTTTCCAGACCCTTGATTTCGCTCTCGCGATTTTCCAGCACAGCGCTCATCACATCGCGGATGGAGACCATGCCCATCAACTGGTCGTTTTCCACCACCGGCAAATGGCGGATGTGATGCGCCTCCATCAGCGCCATGCACTGTTCCACCGACGTATCGGTGGTGACGGTGTACATGCTGGCGGTCATCACATCGCGGAGCAGCGTGGAATCGGCTTTGCGTCCCTGCAGTTCGCCTTTTTGTACATAGTCGCGTTCGGTGTAGATGCCGACGATCTTTCCCCCTTCGGTGACCAGCACAGCGCCGATATGTTTTTCCGCCATGAGTTTCAAGGCAGTCAGCACTGTATCATTGGCGGAGACGGAGTAGTTACTGGCGTCTCCTTTGGCTTCAAGAATTTCTCGAACGGTGAACATGGTAACCTCCTTTGTCTTTGGCAGATATTCCCATTATTCGGATTGCCGTTCGGCGGGGTTAGTCTCTTTTCTCATGTTTCCTGCGGATGTTCGTCACGGATTTCATGTTCGGGCAGAAGCCCCAGCCGCTGCGGATTCGAGTATACATTAAAGCGGTGCCGCCGTGCATATCCGATGAGCGTGATGCCATACCGTTCCGCCATTTCGATGGAGAGCGAACTCGGCGAGGTGCGCGAGATGAGGATTGGCGCCTGCATGTGGGCGGCTTTTTGCAGCATTTCCGAACTGATGCGCCCGGTGGTAATCAGAATGCGGGTTTCGGGAAAGATGCCCCGCCGCAGGCACAGTCCGGCAATCTTATCGAGCGTGTTATGTCTGCCGATGTCCTCCGCCGCGACGACAATCTTCTTCCCGTCGCTCAGGGCGGAGGTGTGGACTCCGCCCGTCTCGCGATAGAGGGATTGCGCCTCGAAGAGATGCTCGACCAATTCGCCAATCGCTTCGGGCTCGACCGTGAGCCTGTTCCCGTCAAAATGAACATTTGGTTTCGCTAACAGGTCAACCGCCGTGAGTCCGCCTGTGCAGCCGGAGGTGCGCCGCCAGGATATGGGCTGTTCCACACTGCGGTTCAGCCAAACGTCCACGTTGTCGCCGTGTTCGCACAGGCGCACATCTGCCACGTCTTCCATTGAGTTGATGATGCCTTCGTTGTAAAGGAAGCCCAGCGCCAGTTCCTCGAGGTGAAGCGGCGTGCACATGAACGTCAGCCAGACCTTGCCGTTGACGGTCAGCGAGACGGGCGTCTCGACGATGGTTTCTGCGTCGTGGTGTTCCCATTTCTTGAATTCGTAGCGTTGATATTGAATCGTTTTTTGAGGGGTAAGCATGGTTGCTCCAACCGATAAGATGAGCGCGTTAGAGAAGGCACATTACGCGTCGTTTTCTTTGCGCAGCAGACGTTCTCTACCGTCCGCTGGGACGAGTTGATGTCTCTGCATTGCGATGGGTTTTGTAGAAAACCTGCGGGTCGGCGAGGAACGCTCCCAGGCAGGACTCGGTGCAGAAGAAGATGGTGCGTCCGCGATATTGGGCGCGGGGGAAGTAGGCAGGGTCGGCGTTGCGGAAGATGCGTCCGCACAGGGCGACGAACTGCGGAGGCTTATTTTGCTTCTGCAATCAACACCTCGAATGCGCCGAGCGACAGCGCTTTGGGGCTGAGGTCGGTGCGGGAGTGGATGGCGCTGGAGAAGAGCAGGCGCAGGGATTTGTCTTTGAGCGCGGCTGTGCGCGAAAAACTCAATTCCAGTTTGCGGCTGGAAAAATTGAGGATGACGAGGACAGTCTGTGCGCTGGTTTGGCGCAGGAAGGCGAAATAATCCTTTGCGCGGGGGTGAAGCGGGACGTATTCGCCTTCCATCAATGCGGGTGTGTTCCTGCGAACGCGCAGGAGATGTTTGTAGTAGTTCAACAGAGAGTTGGGGTTGTGCAGTTGGTCGCGGACGTTGATGCCTTCTTTGTAGTTTGGGTTGACGGGCAGCCAGGTCTGCACGCCGGGCGGGGAGAAGCCGCCGTTGGGGGCGTTGTTCCACTGCATGGGCGTGCGGTTTTTGTCGCGGCTCATTTCGCCGGCGCGCAGGGCGGCTTCGGCGGGGTCCACGCCCAGGTCGTTGACGAGGCTGTGATAATACCAGATTGCCATCGTGTCGCGCAGTTTGGATGGGTCGGTGATGATGAGGTCGGTCATGCCGATTTCTTCGCCGTTGTAGAGGAAGGGCGTGCCTTTGAGGGTCAGCACGAGGGCGGCATGCAGACGGGCAAGGCTGGAGTCGTGCTGGCGGTCGCCGTAGCGGGTGAAGAGGCGGGAGGTGTCGTGATTGCCGAGGGTGTTGCACGCCCAGCCTTTAATGGGAAGCGCTTCCAGACGAGACAAACGCTCTTTTTGGTTGCGCCGGATATGGTCGGGGGTGATGCGTTCTGTCCGCATGAGGGGGAAGTTGAAGACGAGATGCAGTTCGTCGTCGCCGTTGCCCATGTAGTCTATGTTGTCGTCCTCGCCGACGAGCATGCGGTCGCCGTCGTATTCGTCGAGGATGGCGCGGAGTTCCTTCATCAGGTCGTGGAGACCGGGTCCGCCCCACTGGTGTTTGAACATGTCATACCAGTATTTTTCGATTTGTTTTTTTTCGGCGGGAGTGTGCGCCAGTTCGGAGGCGCGGCGCAGTTGGGCGAGGTTCATGGGGACGTTGTGCGGCGTGAGGTTGGGGTCTTCGTAGATGGTGCCGATGGCATCGAGGCGAAAGCCGTCCACGCCGAGGTCGAGCCAGAAGCGGACGACGTTCCACATGGCTTGTTTGACTTCGGGGTTGCGCCAGTTGAGGTCGGGCTGTTGTTTCATGAAGTAGTGGTAATAGTATTGACCGCGTTCGGGGACGTAGGTCCAGGCGTCGCCATCGAAGCAGGATTGCCAGTTGTTGGGAGGGACCCTCACCCCTGTCCCCTCTCCCGCAGGGAGAGGGGAATCGAGCCAGACATACCAATCGGCTTTGGGGTTGTCGCGGCTGGATTTGGATTCGAGGAACCAGGGATGTTCGTCGGAGGTGTGATTCAGCACGAGGTCCAGAATGACGCGAATGCCGCGTTTGTGAGATTCGGCGAGGAAGGTTTTGAAGTCGTCGAGCGTGCCGTATTCGGGGGCGACGTTGCAGTAATCGGAGATGTCGTAGCCGCAGTCCCAGTTGGGGGAGGGGTAGTGAGGCGAAAGCCAGAGGGCATCCACGCCGAGGTCTTTGAGGTAATCGAGTTTTTCGATGATGCCTTTGAAGTCGCCAATGCCGTCGCCGTTGCCGTCGGCGAAGGAGCGAGGGTAGATTTGATAGAAGACTGCGGTTTGCCACCATTTGAGAGGGGTCATGGGTGCGGAGGTCCTTATGAGGGATTGAAAGTTACAAGGCTTTTAATACATTCTTGACTTACGCAAAACCTGAATTTAATCCACCAGTCTTCGCTAATCTGCGCTAATTCGTTCAAAATTCGCGAAGATTGGTGCAGAGTAGCGGACAAGAAGGCAATTTTGTGTAAGTCCAGACATTGTGAATATCGCTTAACTTGCCAGCCTTCCGACGATTTTGACGCACGGACGGGAGAAGACTTCTTCGGCGTGCGGGGCGTCGGGGAGTTCGGAGGTGAGGTCCTGCCCGGGGAAGTGCAGGTTTTCGTGCAGGTCTTGCCTCCATTTGGGGCAATCGGTCACATCATAGACGATGCCGTTGTGGGCGATGTACTTACGGGAGCCGCGCTCACCGTTATTGCGGCGGAGTTCCGCAGGGGTGACGATGCGGTCTGGGACGGTCATGGGAGGAATTATACAGGGGATTAAGCAGAACGCTGACGTTGGAGAACGTTGCAAAAGGGGAAAAGAAAAAGGACACGCTTTTTGGGAAGCATGTCCTTTTTAGGGGTGGGTCGGCATTATTTGACCTTGATGACCTGCCCGACGTAAATCAGGTTGGGATTTTTGATGGTGGGGTTGAGTTTGAGCAGGGCGTTCACGGTGGTTCCGTATTTAGCGGCGATGATGCGGAGCGTATCGCCTTTCTGGACGATGTAACTGGTTCCGTCAGACGGGACTTTGAGCGCCTGCCCGACATAGATGATGTTGGGGTTCTTGATGCTGGGGTTGAGTTTGAGCAGGTTATCCACTGTGGTGCCGAATGCCTCAGCAATCTTGCGCAGGGTGTCGCCTTTTTTCACGTAGTAGGTCTGGGTGGAAGCGGGGGGCGGGGTGACAGGCGGCGGCGTGGTTGGAGCGGCATAGACTGTGAGCCGCTGCCCTTCATAGATCAGGTTGGGGTTGGTGATCTCCGGGTTTGCCTTGAGCAGGGCGTCGGTGGTGGTGCTGAAGCGGGCTGCCAGTTTTTTGAGGGTGTCGCCGCGAGCGATGATGTAGATAAAGTAGCCGCCATCCGTGCCAAGGATGGCGCCCGGCAATTGCAGGACTTGTCCGGGGTAAATCAGATTGCCGGAGCCGATTTCAGGGTTTGCCCGCCGCAGGGCGGAGACGGTGGTTCCGCAGCGCTCGGCAATCTTGCGCAGCGTGTCGCCTTTGACGATGGTGACGCTGGTGCCGCAACTGCCTGCCGCCAAGGCGGAGGGAGCGACTGCAAAGGTTGTGATAAGCAGCGCGGTGAGCAGAGCAAACATTAAGATTCTTTTGGTAGTCATCGAAACCTCCATTTCGTTTCACAAAGAGAAGATGCTTTTCAACTCTGAAAAGTTCCTGTTTTTTTGTGTTCCTCTGGCAAAGTTGTGGCGGAATGAAAAATGGGAGCCGGCTGAAACCGGCTCCCATTTTTCCATCGTGTTATCGTCTTTTGTTCCTGCTCTTGGCAGAACGGCGGACGCCGCGCGGTATGACCGTCGAGTCTGCGTTGACTGCCACGTATGCCGCCCGCAAGGCGACGGGCTTTTCCGCCCGCGCCCGCAGGCGCAGGTTGAGCATTTCCACAAAGATCGAGAAGCCCATGGCAAAGTAGATGTATCCCTTGGGGATGTGTTGGTGGAGTCCATCCACAAGGAGGGTGAAGCCGATAAGCAGCAGAAACGCCAGCGCCAGCATCTTGATGGTGGGATGCTCTTCCACAAACCTGCCGACAGGACCCGATGCGAAGATCATCACGCCCGCTGCGACAACGACAGCGATAATCATAATCATCAACTCGTTTGCCATGCCCACCGCCGTGATGACGGAATCGAGCGAGAAGACGATGTCCAGCAGCATGATTTGGACGATGACGCTCCAAAAGGCGGCGTGGACTTTGGCAGAGGCATGTCCCTCCACGCCTTCGAGTTTGTCGTGAATTTCATGCACGCTTTTCCACAGCAGGAAGAGCCCGCCGGCGATTAGGATTAAGTCGTGCCCGGAAATTCCCAGGTCTTCTCCAAACCACGGCAGGAAAAAGAGCGGTTCTTCCAGGCTGATGATCCAGGAAAGGGAGAGCAGGAGCAGGATGCGTGTAAGCACCGCCATCGCAATGCCGGTCATGCGGGCGCGGTCGCGTTGATTTGGCGGTAATTTGCCCGCCAGGATCGAGATAAAGATGATGTTGTCCACGCCGAGCACGAGTTCGAGCACGACCAGTGTGATCAGCGCGATCCATGCTTCAGGTTGAGAAGCCCAGTTGAAGTGAAGCCATTCCATAGATGTTATAAGTAATCTCCTTTCGAATCAACGTGATTGCGTGCTGGTGAGGTCTTAACTCACCTTACCCAATTTCTTCGTAGGGCGACATTCATGTCGCCCAAAAACGCGAGATAAATCTCGCACCATCGCGTAACATGAGGTCTTAAGTCAGTAGATGATGAGAAAATTGTACTGCGGAATGCCAAAATTTGGTGTTCAAAACTTTGGAAGGCATGACCAACGTCGGGATTGCCGCCGCACTTTACCCTTCCATAGTCGCCGTGCGCAATCACGTCAGCGCGATTTTGGAAAAGTTGGGAGGATAGAACCCAGGCGGCGGTGATTGCCATTCAACACGGGCTGGAGGCGCGCTGTTTTGTTCAGCAGGGGGCGTTGGCAAAAATCAGCCTGCCTGCCCGAACCGCACCAGTGTACATACCTCCTTGCAGTGGAACACTTGTAACTAAAAAACACCAATTTCGTCATATTTATGGATGGATGCAAATGCCCAAACTCGCTATTCCAAAAAATGAATAGACGATTGGGGATGTATTAAGGTATGATGTTTACACACGCATGAAAACATTTCGGGAAAAACGCAGACAGGTCATAAAGCATCTGGCAGAGGCGCTTGAAAAGTGGCGTTGGTTGATTCTTGCCTTGATTGCTCTTTCCCTTCTCTGGGTGGAAGTGCAAGAGTTTCTCGTTTTGCGCATCTTGAACCAGGCGTTTCACTATTTTGAGGTGTTTCAATATGCGGTTTTGCTGACATCTACCAGCTTATTGATTGAACTGTTTGCAAGATCCAACCGCGCTCATAAACAAGCTGCCAAAATTCTGGAGTATAAGCATCGCCTCAGCCAGGAATTGACCTCCAATGAGGATTGGGAGACGCTCATCAAGAAGGTGGCGGAAATTCCCAGCACTATCATGCCGGTGGCTGAAGCCTACCTGCTCGTAAACAATCCCATAACGGGGCAATTTGAGAAGGCGAGTCATTGGATTGATAAAGACGCCGCCGCCCAACCTTACACTTGGGATCCTTTGGTTTCCTGTAAAAAGTGTCTCGAAAAGCAATCCAACGGAAGATTGATCTTTCATCTTTGTTGTGACTCGGAGGATGACCCCTCGTCGCCCCAAATTTACAGCCTGGCGCTGTTTACTCAAAATTTTGTCACAGCGGTATTGAAATTCAAACTCAAGCCAGGCGTTCGGCTGTTAAAGGAAGAAGAAGAGGTCTTTCGCAATATCGGAGATGAGATCGTTGCGGTTTTGCAGACAAGCCAGGACCGCAAAAGGCTGTCCGAGATGCAATCTGCCCAGGTGGCAATGGCGGAGAGACGTCTGGTCTCGTCCTTTGTTCACGATCAATTAGGTCAGAATTTGGGATATATCCATCTGAAATTGGATCAACTCACGTCGGACGTCAGCCTCCAAAAAATGACGCGCCTTCGCGCCGAATTGGAACGATTGCGGGAAGTGGCGAATGAGTCTTATGAAATTGTCCGCGATATTCTCAAAAAGATTCAACCGCAAACCATCCCTCACCTGACCAATTTGCTGCAGGAACATGCAAAAACCGTTTCCCGCAGGGCAAAATTCGATCTCGAATTCAAATCCATTGGCAAGGTTTCCTATCTGTCCACCCATGCCCAGCAGATGATCTTCTTTGCCTTTCGTGAGGTTCTCAGTAACATCGAGAAACATGCCAACGCCCAAAAGGTTCAAATCCTTGTGACCTGGAGCGAACATTTTCTCGATATTTCTGTCGCCGATGACGGACGAGGCTTCGAACCGGGCGGCGTGAACACCAGCGAACACTTCGGTCTGGAAATCATGCGCGAGCGAATCGCCAGTATCAATGGTCAACTTTCGGTGGATTCCTCCACAAATTCTGGCACGGTCGTGTCTCTTTCCATTCCATTGGAAACAGCGAAAAAGGTGGTGGTATGAACGATCAAAAAAGCGCTCCTCAGAGCGTACTCGTGATTGACGATCACGTCCTGTTCCGGGATGGCTTGATCAGTCTTCTTGAGTCTACAGCCGATTTTCATGTGGTGGATCAAGCGGGGACGGTCAGCGAGGGCATCGAAAAAGCATTTCATCACCGTCCGGATATCATCCTGATGGATTTTTCGCTCCCCGATGGTACCGGCTTGGATGCCACTAAAATCATCCTGGATGAAATCCCCGAGTGCAAAATTGTTTTTCTCACAGTTTTTGAAACGGACGAGAACCTGTTGAAAGCCATTCGGTTGGGCGCGAAGGGCTACATGCTCAAGAATATTTCCAGTTCCTCTCTGCTTGCCAGCCTGCGCGCGCTTGCCAAAGGCGAAATCGCCATGTCGCGCAAAATGATGAGCCGCGTGGTCGAATATTCGCGCGCCATGCCCGTTCCTCCCTCTGAAGATTTGCTTGCAAAGTTAAGCCCGCGCGAACTGGATATCCTTTCTGCTTTGCAGGACGGCGCATCCAACACGCAAATTGCCCGCCAGCTATATCTCTCTGAAAATACAGTAAAGCATCATATCCATAATATTCTCGAAAAACTTGGCGTGGAAAACCGCCGTCAGGCGAGTGTTCTGGCGAAGCAAATGGGGTTAAAACGAGGCGCTTCGCCGTCTGCTTCAAAATAGTCAGGCTTGCAGCGAAAAAAGGGTTAACCCGTTTGGGTTAACCCCCTCGATAAAAAAGGATCATTCAAAATGATCCTTTTTTGATTCCCCATTTCACTAACGGGCAATCGACTTTCCCATTGTATACATGTATCCTAATATGGAGAAAAATCCCCTATTAGGTGCATTACAGTGAATAAACGTTGTTTTCTCGTGGGACGAAAGGACTCTCTGTTCAAACAACTTGTGGCAAGTTTGCTTGTTGACATGATGGACGACCTTGACCTCTATGAAAACAAGGCTGTTGAATTCGACGCTCTGCTGGAGGAGATCAAGATTGCCTCACCTCACTTGCTTTTGCTCGAGGAAGCGTCGCCTTTTTCTGAAAACTCTTTGATGACTCGTTTTCTGGCAAACCTGCCCGCTTTGCCCGTTGTTGTCATCAGCGAAGATTCCAACTTGATATATGTTGTTCGCTGCAATGCCCGCTTACTCAGTTCTTCCAGAGATTTGATCGAAGCCATCCACCTTACCTTTGATCATCACTTCAATCCAAACAAGGAGAATGTTTTATGAGAAGGTCTGCCGCCCGAGTTCACATGTTGTATTTCGAATGTTTTGTATTGCCGTATCCCCAAGGAGGTTAAGGATGACTCAAATGTCCCAAAATGAAACGATTGGCAATGGCGGGAACGTGTGGCGGCGAAGACTCTCCGCCCTTATGATTCTCATCATCCTGATGGGAACATTTGCCCCCTTCACCATTGCTTCCCAGGTTCTGGCGGAGCCGCAAGCCGCTCCCACCACCAACCACCTCACCCTCAAAGTGGTGAATGCCGATGACGCCTCCATGATTTCCGAGTTCAAATACCTGATCAACATTGACAATACCGGAAATCCCTTCCAGCCCAGAAATGCGGGCTGTTCTCCCGAAGATGCAGGCTACCCCGATTCCTGCGACTGGCCCTCCATTCGCGAAGTCCCTGCCGCCGCGCCCATCTACACCCAGGGAAATCAGGATGACTTCAACGGGAACATCCTGAACGGTCTCGATCTGCCGGATGGCAAATACCTTATCAGCGTGATGGCGAACGGCTACAAGATGGGCGGCGCTCATTTCACTGTTCCGCTGCAAGGTTCGGGAGAAGTGACAGTCTCGTTGGCGCCCAACCCTCTGCCTGCCGCCACCATGCGCATCAAGGTCTTCGAAGACAATGCCTCCGTCAACGGACAGTTCGACACGGATGAGCATGGTCTCGAAGGCTTCCGCGTCATCATCAACGACATCGCCGGGCAGGTCTCTACGGATGTCTTTGGCAACCCGCTTTGCACCACCTATGACGCGAATGGGAATCCCACCGGCATCAACACCTATGGCTGTACCATCAGCGATGCCAACGGCGACATGGCAATTCCCAACCTCGGTCCTAACCGTTACGATGTGCTTGTCGCGCCGCCGCCCGGCACCGACTGGACTGAAACCACCACCCTCGAAGGTTCCCCCAGTTGGGATACTTGGCTGCAGGAAGGGAGTACAGGTCTGGATAACGAATTCGTCGTCGCGGCAGAACCGTTCCCGTGGACGATGTTCGGCTTTGTACGCCCGATGGATAACCTCAATAATTCCAGCGCCACAGGCGGCATCAGCGGCACACTCGTTGCCGCCTCGGTGTACCTGCCCCAGCAGGGCGCCCTGCCCTACTTTGGCGATATTTGGACCGGCTTCACCGGCACCAAGGTCACAGGTCCCATCACCGATGGGTGGGTGGCGCTCTCCGATTTGCAAAACGGCGACCAGGCGGTCTATGTAGGGCGGGCAAACCCCGACGGCACCTTTGCCATCACCAACGTTCCAGACGGCAACTACCTCTTCACCTGGTGGGATAACAACCTGCACTACATTCTCGACTGGATGCAGGTCACCGTCTCCGACGGGCAAATGACCGACATCGGCACGCCCATGCTGACCGGCTGGTTCACCAAGGTCGAAGGGTACGTCTTCAACGACGTCAACAGCAACGGCAAACGCGATCCCGGCGAGCCGGGCATTTCCGATTATCTCGTCGTGCTGAAAGATCGCGATAACAGCGAAATTGACCGCATGTCCATTGCAGCCATCACCGATGCAACCGGCTACTACGTCTTCGAAAAAGCCTACCCGATGGGCTCGTGGATGGTTCTCGAAGCCTACTCCGACCGCTACTACACCACCGGCGTGACCTATCAAGTGGAAAACCAGCCGGAGCCGACCACCGTACTCGGTTCGGGCGTGGACGTGGGCTTCCTGCCCATGCTCGGTCAATCCGGACGTTTGGACTGGGGCGTGCGCCCGTATGCCCGCGGCACCAACGGCGGCATCGTCGGCACGGTCTTCTACGATGTCACCCGCAACGAACTCGACGCGCGCTATCAGGCGGTGGAAGCCTGGGCGCCTGGCATTCCTGGTTTGCTCGTTACGCTTTCCAAACCTGTGTACTGCGGCACCAATGTTGGCGTGCCCTGCGACCCCACCGATACCTTTGAACTGGCTCCCGACGGCTCCATCGCCAAGGACCCAGCCGCTGGCGGCGTTGCCTGCGGAACCAATCCCGGCGAGCCTTGCGATCCCACCGGCACATGGGAACTGGACAGCAGCGGCAACTACAAGGTTGGTCCCATCATCAGCACGGCGATTACCGAAACATGGGAACAGCCCACCGACTGTATCGCCCGCGACGCTCACGGCAACCCGCTCGTTTACCCCACCGATCAGGCTGTCCTGCCGCCCGACCCGACCGGCAAGCGCTGCCTTGAAGGACCTCTCATGGGGACCCAGTTCCAGAATGGCTTCGCCACCCTCGACGGCAACTACGGTTTCGACACGGTGTACTCCGGCTTTGGCTCGGCTGCCGACCCTGTGGGCGTTGGCATTCCCGCCGGCGACTATCTCGTCGAAGTGGTTGTTCCCCACGACAGCCTCGGCAGACCCATGTACCAGGTTGTGCGCGAAGAGGACATCAACATCTTCGGCGGCGACGAATTCACGCCGGCCGTTCCGCCTCCGCCCTGCGCAGGTCCCATGCACGTTGTGGATGTGGCAGGCGTCGGCGCGGATGGACCGAACGCTGTGGATAACCCCTCCTTTGCCGAGGCTGGCGGCAGTGTCTTTGAAGGCACGCAAAAACCCCTCTGCAACGTCAAACTGGTTACGCTCAACAACGGCAAGTCCGTCGCTCCAGCCTTTACGTTCTTCACCGAGGTCCCGATCCCCGGCAAATGGAAGGGCTACATCATTGACGATCTGACCGTTTCAACCAATCCGCAGGATTTGATGTTCGGCGAAAAGGCAGGCGCGCCTCTCATGCCCATCGGCATCTACGACTTCAAGAACCGCCTCGTCGCCACCATGACCTCTGACCCGAACGGCGTGTTCGAAATCCTCCTGCCCTCTACAAATACAGTCAACTGTCCCTCGCCCTCCGGTGTCTGTCCGAACGTGTATTACATGCTGGGCAACGACCCCAGCCTGCCCGGTTACAACCCGCAATATCGCACCATCGGCGCCAGTTTCGAAATTTACTCCGGTTTGATCATCCCCTCCGACCTTGCGCCGACGCAAATCGTACCTGGCGTGCTGGCTGGCGGCTCGCTCTTCAGCAGCCCGCCGCAGTGCCAGTTGGATGACGCCACGCCGCAGCTGTTCCGCGTTTCGCAGCCCTACGGACCGCGAAACTCCACATTCACCATCACAGGGCTGGGCTTTGGCGCCTCTGTGGGGCGCGCCACCCTCGATGGAATTCCGTTGGTCATCTCCTCCTGGAGCGATACCAGCATTACCGCTAGGGTTCCAAGCAACGTACCGTTTGGTCCGCATCAATTGACCATCACCGCTCTCAACGGCAAGTCAACCGTCAACGGACTCAAATTCCACGTCACCGGCACGAGTTACAACCCGCTCATCTTTGAGGTCGGTCCCGGCAAACCCTATGCCACCATTCAGGCGGCGGTGGATGCAGCCTCAGCCTCCCCCAGCGCTCGCCCGAAACTGGTCGTGGTATATCCATCCGCGACGGGCATGTATCTGGAGAACATTGTTATGTACTCCAAGATCAGCCTGCAGGGCGTGGGACCCGGCGGCAGGTACGCCGATAACACCGTCGTCCCCGGTTCCGTCATTGACGGACGAGGCGTTGCCGGCGACACCCCCTATTCCCAGACATGGAAAACCTTCATCTCAGGTCTGACGTGGAGCGGCAACCAAGCCATCTTTGAAGGACCCGTCGTTTATGTCGTTGCAGAGGATGGCGAATTTACCAGCGCCAACCCCGCCAGCATTGACGGCTTCGTCATCCAGGGCGGCGATCAGCAGGGCTTCCCCAACCAGCGCGTGCCCAACACTGACCCGAGCGTTCACGAACTCTCCGGCGTTCAGGGCGGCGGCATCTACGTCAACGGCTATGCCCGCTATCTGCAGATTACCAACAACATCCTGCAGAGCAACGGCGGCGCATACGGCGGCGCAATCCGCCTCGGCACGCCGCACCTGCCGGGCGAATACAACGACAGCCAAAACGATTTCATCCGTATCGCCCACAACCGCATCCTCGCCAACGGCGGCACGAACCTGGCTGGCGCAGTGGCAATCTTCTCCGGCGCCGAAGGTTACGAAGTGACCGCCAACGACGTTTGCGGAAACTTCTCGGCGGAATACGGCGGCGGCATCAGCCATTACGGCTTGAGCCCCAACGGCAGCATTCACCACAACCGCATCTACTTCAATCGCTCCTACGATGAAGGCGGCGGCATCATGATTGCCGGCGAACTGCCCGCTGACCCGAACCTGCTTACCCCCGGCGCAGGTGCGGTGGACGTGTACGCCAACCTGATTCAAAACAACCTGGCGAACGACGACGGTGGTGGTCTGCGCTTCCTCATGGCGGGCAACTTTCCGTACAACGTCTATAACAACATCATCGTCAACAACATCTCCACCCACGAAGGCGGCGGCGTCTCGCTCAACGATGCTCCCGACGTGCGCTTCTTCAACAACACGGTGATGAAGAACATCACCACCGCCACCGCCATGACCAGCAACGGTCAGCCCGCCCCGGCAGGACTCTCCACCTCCCGCAACAGCAACCTGCTGCAAGCCACCCTGCCCGCCGGCTCGCCCATCTTTAGCGAACCGTTGTTGTTCAACAACATCTTTTGGGATAACCGTGCCGGTACATTCGTCGGCAGCACAGTGGCGGGCATTGGTCTGACCGGCGACCCGCACCCCATCAACCAATGGGACCTCGGCGTCTCCGACGGCATCGGTCTGCTCTCGCCGACCAACTCCATCCTGCAAGTCACCACCGGCACCGTTCCCGATGCATCCAACCTCGTCGGCGCTGACCCGTTGGTGGTCTCCACCTACGATACCAGCGTGCGCGCACTGCCCTGGCGCGGCAACCCCCGCTTCGTGGACATCCTGATGATTACCACGGATGCCACTCCCAACCTGCTCGGCGATTATCACCTTGCCGATGGTTCCCCCGCCATTGACGCCGGCGCCGCCTCCAAGAACGGAGTCAACGCTCCCTCGCAGGACTTTGACCGCGGGCTTCGCCCCTCCGAAGCGGGCTACGAAATCGGCGCAGACGAGACCCCGGTCATCGCCGACCTCTCCATCACCAAGACCGACAACCTGACCACCGTCTCCCCCGGCGACCAAGTGCTTTACACCATCACGGCGACGAATAATGGTCCCTCGGCAGTCAACGGCGCGGTCATCCGCGATGTCTTCCCGACGCCATCACCGCTCAGCGGTCCCATCATCTGGACCTGCACCACGACCGGCGGCGCGACCTGCGGCGGCAGCGGCACCGGCAGCGGCAACATCAACCGCACCGTCAACATGCCTGTCGGCAGCACCGTTACCTTCACCACCACCAGCGGCACCGTCGCCGCCAGCGCCTCCGGGCAACTCTCCAACACCGCCACCGTGGACGCACCGCTTGGCGTGCTCGAATCCGATCTCGCCAACAACACCGCCACCGACACCGACACCATCGTCACCATCTCCGACCTCTCCGTCACCAAGACCGACAATCTCTATGCGGCGCTGCCCGGCGGCACGGTCAAGTACACCATCGTCGTCACCAATAACGGACCTCATGCGGTTGCCGGCGCCACGGTAACGGACAACTTCTCCGCCGACTTCACCAGCGTCAGTTGGACCTGCTCCGCAACCAACGGCTCATCCTGTGCGGCGGTCATCAACAGCGGCAACTCGCTCAGCGCCTCGCTCAACTTGGCAAACGGCGGCAAAGCCACACTGACCGCCATCGCAGCCGTCTCGCCCAGCGTTTCGGGCAGCATCTCCAACACCGCATCGGTGACTGTACCGGCGAACACGGTGGACCCGAATCCGGCAAACGATTCCGCCACCGACACCGACATCATCCCCGGTCCCTTCCCAACGCTCGGCATCCTCGACGACTTCAACCGCGCCAACGGACCGCTGGGCGTCAACTGGTCGGGCTGCACTGGCACAAACGTGTACCGCATTGACGGCAATAACGTTCAGGTGCGCACGAACGGCTTCGTCTATTGGAATGCCGACACCTTCGGCGCCAATCAGGAAGCGTACCTCACGTTCAACAAAGTCGTCCCGTCTGCCACCGAGCATGACATCCTGCTCAAAGTGCGCAACTTCCCGACCACCTGCACCAACCCGGACGGCACTGCCAGCGCCATCGAGATCCTCTACGATCCCAACCCGAACCCGCTCAACAGCCGCGTGCAAGTGTGGACTCTAACCCCCGCTGCCTTCGCCAGCCCTGGCTGGAGACTGCGCGCCACCTTCAACGGAGTCAACTTCGCCAATGGCGACGTGCTGGGCGCCCGCACCTACGAAGACGGCACGGTCATCGTGTACAAGAACGGCGTGCCCATCGGTATCGTCAACGTCACCCTGCCAAACGGCTCAGTGGCTGGCTGGCCCGCCTCCCTGGCGGCAGACGGCGGTCAACTCGGCGTCTGGTTCCTGCGCAGCACCGGCTTTGCTGTCCCCAACGATGCCCGCTTCGACGACTTCGGCGGCGGCACACTGCCCTAACCTACCGTAAATTCTGGAGGAGGCGCGCCGCGTCTCCTCCAGAATGACCAACAGGAGCAACCTATGAAATCCAACACCTTCAACAACCGCATCAGCCGCCGGGATTTTCTCAAACTGGCAGGCGGTGGTTTGCTGGCAGCCGGCGGCATGGGACTTTTGAAGAAATACCTTGCCCCCGACTTGGTGGCGCTCGCCCAGATGGAAGCGCCGGACAAAATCTTTGCCGCCACCGACGGCTGGATTTACCTCCCGCCTCTCCCCACGCCTTCGCCTTATCACCCCGACGACCTTTCCCCCGATCCCAGCCTGTTTACCACCTACATGTTTGGTTTTCGTGATGTAACCGGCATGACCGATGAGCAAATCCTCAACCAGAAGATGAAGGCTCAGCATTCCGCCCCCATGTTCTGGCTCGACCAGGACCAGCAATTCCGCATCGAAATCCGCAACCTCGGTTTGCAAATGCGCCCCGACCTGGTGGATGCTCACACCCTGCACTTTCACGGTTTCAAAAACGCCATCCCCTTCTTCGACGGCGAACCCTCCTCCTCCGTCTCCGTGCCAATCAACCGTTCCTTCACCTACGTCTATCGTCCGCACGACCCCGGCACCTACATGTTCCACTGCCACGTCGAAGACACCGAACACGTCCACATGGGCATGACCGGGCTGGTCTTCATCCGGCCGGCGCAAAACGGCAACACATCCCTCTACCCCAGCGGCAAATTCGTCTTCAACGACGGCGACGGCTCCACCGGCTACGACCGCGAGTTCGGCATGCTGCTGAGCGAAATGTGGGTGGACTCGCACTGGGCGGACTCTCACATCCAACTGCCCGAATGGAGCGACTACAAGCCCGACTTCTCCATGATCAACGGGCGCGTTTACCCCGACACGCTCGCCCCCAACGGGCAGGGCTTCGACGCCAACGGCGACCTCATCCCTCCCGACGGCTTCCCCCAGCTGCAATATCAGCCGATTAGTTCCCTTGTGCAGTGCAACGAAGGCGAGCGCGTCCTGCTGCGTTTTGCCAACCTCGGCTTCATGCAGGCATCCATGACGCTCGAAGGCATCCCCATGCGTGTGGTCGGCAAAGACGCCACCTACTTGAACAACGGCGGCGTTGACCTGAGTTACCTCACCAACACCATCAACATCAGCCCGGGCGAAAGCTTCGATGCCATCTTCAATGCCCCGCCGCATTCCGGCGCAAGCGGACCCGACGTATACCTGCTCTACAACCGCAACTTTGCCATGTCCCATTCCCTTGGCGGCTTTGGCGTGGGAAAGCAGATGACTGAAATCCGCGTTTACCCGGCCGGAACCCTGCCCGCTCAGACGCAGCCGAACACCTAGGGAAAAAGGAGTAAACCATGCACAAGCATCTTTCCATCAAACCGCAAAAGATTCTGGCTGCTCTCTTTGTGCTGGCGTTGATGGCTTCCCTGACGTCTTTCGGAAAGGGAACCGCCAGCGCCCAAACGCCTCAGAGCGACGGCATCGTCTGCACCTACGGACCTTCCTTCACCCTCACCACCAACGACGGTTACATTGGCACGCCCGACGGCAACGTGGTGTACATGTGGGGTCTCTCCGCCGGATCCGACCCGTTCCAATATCCCGGTCCGGTCTTATGCGTCACCCAGGGCGACACGGTAACCATCGTCCTGCACAACACCTTGAACCGCAAGACCTCCCTCATCTTCCCGGGGCAGGAAAATGTCCTTGCCGATGGTCAGCCCGACGGTCCCGAATTTAGCGGCACGACGTTGACCTCCCTCGCCAAGACTGCCGCGGCAAATGGCGGTTCCGTCACCTACAGTTTCGTGGTGCAGCGTCCCGGCACCTACATCTACCAAAGCGGCACGGAGACCGACATCCAGGTTCCCATGGGGCTGTTTGGCGCGCTCGTCGTGCGCCCGGTCGGTCACCCCGACTGGCTCTACGACGATCCCAGCACGGCGTTCAATCCCACTCACGAATACATCTCCCTGTTCTCCGAAGTGGACCCGGAACTCAGCAGCGCCATGGAACTCAACCGCCCATTCAACCCGCGCAATTACCACCCGCGCTACTGGTTCATCAACGGACGCGGCTTGCCCGATACGCTGGCGCCCAATTTTGCCTCCTGGCTGCCGGGTCAACCTTATGGCGCGCTCGTCCGCATCACCCCTTACCATCCGGTATTGAACCCGCTCCCGGCGGCGGTGCGTTACTTGAGCGTAGGCAGTATGGACTATCCCTTCCATCCGCACGGCAACAATGTGCGCGTGGTGGGGCGTGACGGTAACCTGCTGGAGAGTTCCACCTTCGAAGACCTGGCATACGACAAATTCTCCATCCCCGTCGGTCCCGGACAGACTTGGGATACGCTCTTCACCTGGCAGGATGCTGAAGCCTATAGCGAAAGCAACCCGGTACCAGTGACCGTTCCCAACATCCTGGATATGGTCTTCGGCACGTTCTTCAGCGGAAGCCCCTACCTCGGCTCGCAGGGACAAATTCCCGTCGGAACGACCGTTCAGAATCAGTGCGGAGAGTATTATCACATCGCCCACAACCATGCGCTCTATCAACTCACATCCTGGGGCGTAGTCATGACCGGTATGGGCACTTATACCCGCATTGACCCGCCCACGGGTTGTCCGTAACGGGCAGGAAAGCAACGAGGAAAATCTCATGAAAACATTCACTTTCCACCAAACGCGGGCAGGCTTGCTCCTCCTAAGCCTGATCCTTGCCATGCTTGTTTCCGCCTTTCCCGTGCCAGCGCAAGCCGCGGTATTGCCCGCTTCCACCTGCGCGGAATCGGGCGGCGTGCGCACCTGCGATCTGTGGGCAACCACCGGCACACTCACCCTGCCCGGCAGCGTCAGTGTCACCATCTGGGGTTACGCGGCAGATAATCTCAGCCCGGCCGGGCTGCCCGGTCCCCTGCTGATTGCCAATGCCGGCGAGACGCTGGTAATCAACCTATATAACAACCTGGGCGAAGCCACATCGCTCTCCATCCCCGGCTTGCCCGGCAAATCGGACACAGTCGGAGCGCCCAGCGGCGGAACCGTGACTTACACCTATGCCAATCTTCAGCCCGGCACCTACATCTACCAGGCAGGTCCCACCGCCAACGGAGAACGGCAGGTGGCAATGGGCATGTATGGCGTGCTGATTGTCCGCCCGGCAGGCGCGCCGCAGGAGGCATACGGACCCGCCTCTGCCTTCAACGACGAGGCAGTGCTTGTTATGAGCGAAATTGACCCGCTCCTGCATGCCAGCCCCACCACCTACGACATGCGCAACTATACCCCGCGCTACTTCCTCTTCAACGGCAAGGCATATCCCAATACCGACCCCATTGACACAGCGGCCGGCAATACGCTGCTCCTGCGCCTGGTAAACGCCGGCATACACAGCCGCTCTTTGGGCGTGCTGGGATTGCGCTACTCCGTCCTCTCGATGGATGGCAAAGCGTTCTCCCGCCCTCATTTTGCTGTTGCCGAAACGCTGGGCGCCGGTCAGACTGCGGATGTGCTTATCTCCATCCCTGCTGGCGCGGCGGCGAATCAGAAATACGCCGTCTATGACACCAGCCTGCGGCTGATCAACAACGGCTCGCGCTTTGGCGGTATGCTTACCTTCATTCAGGTTGGCGGCGCGCCCGCGGTGGGCGATTCCGGCGGTCCCGCCTCCAGCAGCGCGTGGCTTGTGCCTAATCCCTCCAACGGCGCCAGCCTTGTCACCCTCACCGCCACCGTGAGTGACATTTCCAGCGGCGGCAGCAACGTGGATCAGGCGGAATACTTCATCGGTTCGACCGGCGCCGCCGGCACGGGCATTCCGCTCAGCGCAGCAGACAGCGCCTTCGATTCGGTCACCGAAGCGGTCACGGCGGTGATTGACCCGTCTCCGTTGCCTTCCGGCAGTCACACCATTTACATTCACGGGCGTGATGCCGCGGGCAACTGGGGCGCCTTCACCTCCGTCATCCTCGTGTTGGATAAAGCCGGTCCAGCCATGACCGGGTTGACCGCCACACCCAACCCCACCTTCGGGACATCCAACGTTGCCCTGAGCGCCACCGCCAACGACAGCGCCTCCGGCAACAGCAACGTGACCGACGCCGAATACTTCATTGACGCCCCCGGCGCCGACGGCTTTGGCACTGCCATGACCGTCAGCCAGAACGCGCCTGTCACGGCGGTCACTGCCACCATTCCCGCGGCGACCATGAACGGCTTATCCGAAGGCTCGCACTGGGTCTATATTCACAGCCGCGACGCCTACGGCAACTGGGGCGCGTTTGCCTCCCTCGAACTCAAGATTGACAAGACGGGTCCCGCCGCCAGCGCCCTGCAGCTGCGCCCGAACCCGAACAACGGCGCGCTGCCCTATGCGCCCTCCTTCCAGTCCGTCCGCCTCGACGCAACCTTCACCGAACCCGGTGCCGGTCCCACCACCTCCAACATCGCCAACGCCGAATTCTTCATTGACACCATCGGCGCAAACGGAACCGGCATCCTCATCACCCCCAGCGACGGCTTGTTCAACTCGCCTTCCGAAAACGGTTACTCCTACATCCCGCTCATCACGGTGAACACGCTCTCCGAAGGTCCGCACGTCATCAGCGTTCACGCCAAGGATGCGGTGGGGAACTGGGGTCCGTTCAGCGCCATCACGCTGATGATTGACAAGACCGCTCCCTCCGTCAGCGGATTGACGCTGACTCCCTCCACCACGAGCGGTTCAGCGGTTTCCATCAACGCCGTGGCTGACGATACCGCCTCAGGCGGAAGCAACATCACCACTGCCGAATACTTCATTGACACCGTCGGCGCACCCGGCGCGGGGACCCTCATGACGCTTGCCTCCGTTTCGCCCAGCGCCTCCCTCAGCGCAACCATCCCGGCGTCAAGGATCGCCACCCTTGCAATCGGCAACCACACTGTTTACGTCCGCGCCAAGGATGCGGCGGGCAACTGGAGCGCCCTCGCCAGCGCCACATTGACGGTTCAAACTGCCAGCCCGACGTTGTACTTCTCCACGCTCGGCAACACCAACCCGCCCGGCGTGACCGGCACCGCCGATAACGCCGACATCTACGCCTGGAACGGTACTGCCTTCAGCCGCGTCTTCGACGCCACCACTGCCGGCGTACCAGACATTGCCAACGTGGACGGCTTGGAAGTGGTGGATGCCACGCACTTCTACCTCTCCTTTGTGGCAGATACCACCATCGCGGGCTTCGGCACGGTTCAGGATGAAGACATCGTGTACTACGACGCCGGCACCTGGTCGGTCTATTTCGACGGCACGGCTCAGGGCTTGACGGCGGACAACCTTGATATTGACGCCTTCACCATTAACGGCGGCACGCTGTACTTCTCCACGCTCGGCAACACCAACCCGCCCGGCGTGACCGGCACCGCCGACAACGCCGACATCTACGCCTGGAACGGTACCGCCTTCAGCCGCGTCTTCGACGCCACTACTGCCGGCGTGCCGGGCGCCGCCAACGTGGACGGTATGGAAGTGGTGGATGCCACGCACTTCTACCTCTCCTTTGTGGCAGACACCACCATCACAGGCTTCGGCACGGTTCAGGATGAAGACATCGTGTACTACAACGCCGGCGCCTGGTCGGTGCATTTTGACGGCACGGCGCGAGGTCTGACCGCCGCCAACCACGACATTGACGCCTTCGACGTTCCGTAAGTTATTCCTCAACGCTGGAGGCTCCGGGAACTCCCGGAGCCTCCAGAAAACCCTTGCCCCGTAATTTTCGCGCCATGCGGAGACCTGCCATGAAAAACAAACTGCTTCACTGGTCAGCCATTTTGCTTATCCTTGCCACCGGCTTCCTGCATTACATCACCGCGGCGGAGGAATACAGCCAAGCCCGTTACATGGGCGTGTTGTTCCTCGCCAACTTCCTCGGCTCGCTGGCTGCCGCCTTTGGCATTGCCCGCCGCAAACTGGGCTGGGGCTGGCTGTTGGGAGTTGTCATTGCCGCAGGCTCCATCCTCGGTTATATCCAGAGCCGCACGGTGGGCATGCCGGGCATGGAAGTGGAAGCCTGGTATAACCCCATCGGCATTTCCGCTCTGATTGTCGAAGCCCTGTTTTTGGCTGTCTTCGCTCTTGCCCGTCCCTGGGCTTTGGGTGAGCAGGCAGAAACGTTTGCTCCGCCGCGCGCCGCCCAGCCTTCGGTCTATCGAAGCGCGGCAGGATTGCTCGGAGGCATCAGCCTTTTCGTTCTTATTCAATTGGCACAGGTATATCAGGCGGGAAAGGACGTGTGCGGGCTTACGTTTGCCCATCCCCAAGTGTTGTTCCAATCACCGGCCGGCTTGAAGATATTCTTCATCGGCACACTATTCTTTGTGGTCTTTTTATCATTCTCTTTTGCCGCCTACGGCGTTTGGCGTCAGAGATTTTGGGCAGGCTGGGCGGTTGGCTTGTTTGCCGTTGCGGCTTTGCTCTTTGGAATTTATCAAAGCCGAATCGCCGGCGTTCCCGAAATTGCCATCCTCCAATGGCGCTCCCCGGCCGGCATCGCCGCCCTGCTGGGAATGGGATTCCTGGGCGTCTTCTTCTGGTCGAACGCCTGGGCGCTGGGGTTGGAAGAACTCTCGCCGATGCTGCAGGATAAAAGCCGTCAGCCGGTTTTCATTCTTTCCCTGGCGCTGGTGATTGTATCCGTTGGTTTTATTTCCTATCAATTGGGCGCAGTCAACAACCATGCCGAACACCCTCTGCCGGCAACCGTCATCTCCAATGACACGCTCGAACAGGAATACGGCATCCGCCTGACGCTGGTGGGCGTGACCGCCGCCGGCGGCATGGTGGACGTGCGCTACCGCGTCATTGACCCGCTCAAAGCTGCCAAACTGATTGACGAAGAGGAAGGCGGCATCATGCCGATGGTCTATGTGAGCAACGGCGATGTTATGCTCATGCCCGATATGCACATGCGCGAACAAAAACTGGTTGCCGGGCGCGTGTATTTTGTCCTCATCCCCAACTCGCAAAACGCCGTCAAACGCGGCACGGTCGTCACTGTGGTGTTTGGCGATGTGGCGGTCGAACCCACCCTGGCGCAATAACTTGAGACACCCATGAAGACACGTCTTGTTTCTTTTGCGGTCTTGCTCGTCCTTTTCAGCCTGCTCGTCTCGCCGGCATTCAGCGTGCCGGCAGGCAGCGACTCATCCCTCTGGCGCGTGGCAGAGGCGCCCGCCGTCAAAATTGCCCCTGCCGTGCAAGCGCGCCTCGCAGACCTTCAGCAGGGCGAAACCATCACCGTCATCGTGCAGCTGCGCCAGCAGGCAAAACTTCCGGCGGGGAAAAACATCGGGCGTGGGGAGCAGGCTTTCGCGGTGATGAATGCGCTGAAAGTGACGGCGGAAAAGACCCAACGGGGAGTCAAAAAATTACTCGATGTGGAAAAGTCGAACGGCAGAGTCCAATCCTATGTCCCCTTCTGGGTTTTCAACGGCTTCTCCGTCACCGCCACAGCCGATGTCATTCAGGAACTCGCCTCACACCCCGACGTTCTTTCCATCACCCCCGACCAATTGGACATCGTCCCCGCCGCGCTTCCCGCCGCGCTCACCAATCCCGAACCGAACATCACCCTCATCAACGCGCCGGCGCTGTGGAACCTGGGCTACACCGGGCAGGGCGTGGTGGTGGCTTCGATGGACAGCGGCGTGAACCTTTCGCACGCCGGGCTTGCCAGCCGCTGGCGCGGCGGCTCGAACAGTTGGTATGACCCTTACGGTCAGCACCCCGCCTCGCCGGCTGACCTCAGCGGTCACGGCACTTGGACGATGGGCATCATGGTTGGCGGCGACGAAGGCGGCACCTCCATCGGCGTTGCCCCCGGCGCACAATGGATCGCCGTCAAAATGTTCAACGACGCCGGCACCTCCACCGCCACCGCCATCCATCAGGGCTATCAATGGCTGCTCGACCCCGACGGCAACCCCGCCACCGACGACGCGCCGCATGTCGTCAACAACTCATGGTCTTTCGCCTCCCCCGGCTGCAACCTCGATTTCGAACCCGACCTGCAGGCGCTGCGCGCCGCCGGCATCCTTCCCATCTTTGCGGCGGGCAACGGCGGTCCGGGCAGCGGCACCAGTTACAGCCCCGCCAACAACCCCTCGGCGTTTGCCGTGGGCGCCATTGACAACAACGGCATTATCTACGGTTTGAGCAGCCGCGGACCCACCACCTGCGGCGGTTCCAGCGGCGTATTCCCCGAACTGACCGCCCCCGGCGTGAACGTTTATACGACCGACCTGGCTGGCTTCTACACCACCGCCTCCGGCACCTCCCTCGCCGCTCCGCACGTGACGGGAGGACTGGCTCTGCTTCTTTCGGCTTTTCCCACGCTGACGGTTTCTCAGCAGGAAAGCGCCCTGCTCTCCTCCGCAGTTGACCTCGGCGCGGCAGGACCCGACGATGTGTACGGCTACGGACGTTTCGACGTGCTCGCCGCCTACAACCTGCTCGCGCCGCCGCCCCCGCCTCCCTCTCTGACGCCTCTTCAGCCCTCCGGCGCGCTCGCCGATTGGAACTACACCTTCACCTGGCAGGGACTTCCCAACGCCACCTGGTATCTTCTGGAAGTGCAAACATCCGGTGGGGCGCTGGTGTATCGCAAGTGGTTCACCTCCACACAAACGGCATGCGCCGGCGGAGTAAATTGCTCGATTTCCCTCACAGGACTCAACCTGCCGAACGGCGACTATAAGTGGCGCATCATGGACTATGGCGCCTACGGTTATGGCAGTAACACTGCCTTCCTCAACTTTACCCTCAACGCCTCCTGCTTTACCCTCACCATCAATGCCAATCCTGCCGGCGGCGGCATTGTCAATGCGCCGGCGCAGACCTGCCCGGGCGGTTACACCGCAGGTTCCAGCGTCCTCCTGACCGCCGTTCCCAATGCCGGCTATCTCTTCAAAGATTGGGGCGGAGATGCGGCGGGCGCTTCCAACCCCGTCTCGGTGATCATGAACGGCAATAAAACGGTTGCCGTCAACTTCAAAGCGGTGACTCTTCCTCTCTCGCCTGCCGGCAGTCTGACCGCGTGGGATGGTACCTTTACCTGGAACGGCTTGACCGATGCCACGTGGTATTTGCTGGAAGTGCAAACATCCACAGGCACGCTGGTATATCGCAAATGGTTTACCTCAACGCAAACAGGATGTGCGGGCGGAGTCAACTGCTCAATTGCTCCCGCCGACATCGGTCTGCCCAACGGCGATTACAAGTGGCGCATCCTCGATTATGGCGCCTATGGTTATGGAACGCTTTCTGTCTTCCAGTCATTCACTTTGAATCTGCCCGTTGCCTGCCATGCTTTGACCATTAACATCATCCCCGCTACCGGCGGAACGGTGACTGCCACCCCGCAAAATTGTCCGGGCGGTTATACCACCGGCACTGCAATTCAACTTACAGCAATGCCCGGCACAGGATATCTCTTCAAAAACTGGAGCGGAGATGCCTCCGGTACCGCCAGCACACTGACCATTGTGATGAAAGCGGATAAAGTCATCAATGCTGAATTCAAAGCGGTCGCCGTCCCAACCGCCCCTAGCGGTACGTTGACCGCATGGGACAATACCTTCACCTGGAACGGTTTGAGCGGCGCCACCTGGTATCTTCTGGAAGTGTACACGCCGGAAGGGACGATGCTCTTCCGCAAATGGTACACCGCCGCACAAACCAACTGCGCCGGCGGAACCGCCTGCACGCTCACGCCCAGCGGACTCAACCTGCCCAACGGCGGCTACAAATGGCGCATTCTCGATTACGGTCCCTACGGCTACGGCGTCTTCACCCCCTACGTCACCTTCACCCTCAACCGATAACCTTCATGAAAACAACCCCCGCTCTCCTTCTCGTGCTGATATTGCTGCTTGGCGTTTTCCCCGTCCACGCGGCAGGGACGATCACCGTCAACACCGTCATAGACCAGATTGCCGATGACGGTCAATGTTCACTGCGCGAAGCGGTCATCGCGGCAAATACCGATACCGCCACAGGCGGATGCCCAGCCGGCAGCGGCGCCGATACCATCGTCTTCGACCCGTCCCTCCCTTCGCCTGCGACCTTTACCCTCATCCTGACCGGCGCCAATGAAGACGCTTCCGCTTCCGGCGACCTCGACTTGAGCGGCTCCCTCACCATTCAGGGCGGCGACGCCAGCCGCATCATCCTCGACGGAAGCGGCGCGGACCGAGTCTTCGACATTCGCCCCGGCGCGACCGTCACCATTTCGGGCGTGACCGTTCAAAACGGAGACCCCGGCAGCGGGGCGGGCGGAGGCGGGATTATCGTCCGCGGCGTCGCCCCCGGCGCAAAGTTGACGCTTCTCAACAGTATCATCACGAACAACCGCGCGCCCCTCGGCGGCGGCATCTACAGTGACGGCAACGGCGCGACCGTCCTCATTCAGGACGCGCAAATCCTCGCCAACACTGCCCAAACCTCCGGCGGCGGCATCGCCAACAGCGGTAATCTCACCCTGCTCAACAGCCTCCTTGCCCAAAATCAGGCGAAAAGCGGCGGCGGCATCGAGCATTTCGGTTTTTCCCTGAAACTCACCAACAGCACGATCAGCGGCAACCGCGCCAGCGACAACGGCGGCGGTCTCTACAATCGCGGCGATACGCTCATTCTGAACGTCACCTTCAGCGGCAACACCGCCAGCGGACCCGGCACCGGCGGCAACATTTTTCAGGATACCGCCTCCCTCGCCATCAAGAATTCCATCGTCGCCAATTCCGACGCGGACGGTAACTGCGCTGTGAACGAAGGTTTCCTCACCTCGCAGGGAAACAACCTCGACAGCGGCAGTACCTGCGGATTCAACGCGAGCGGCGACCGCTCCAACACCGACCCGCTGCTGGGTCCCCTCCAAAATAACGGCGGCTTCACCTCCACCCATGCCCTGCTGCCCGGCAGTCCCGCCATTGACGCGGGCAACAACGCCGGCTGTCCCACTGCCGATCAGCGCGGGCTTCCCCGACCCGCAGATGGCGATTTGAACGGGACGGCAGTATGCGATATGGGCGCGTATGAAGCGCAGGTTGTCTCTTCCTCCGTTACGCCCTCCGTCACTCCGCCTCCCACCGAAACGTCCACGCCCTCTCCACAGCCTCCCACGCTTACGCCTTCTTCGCCGCCTCCCGTCATCACTCCCACCTTCACCCCTGCTCCGCCCACGCCCACGCCGCCTCCCGCCGCGCCTTGCGCTGCCGCCGCAATGCTGTTGGCGCTGCTGGCTTTCTTCTTCCGCCGCATGGGGTAGAACGCCTTGCACGCTGACATGGGTTGAGCGCGCCCCATACCCCGCTGAACAGGGATTGAATTTAACCTAACCTGAATTCGGGATAAGGCTTTTAAATCGTTCCGAAGGCTTTTGACGCAGCGGGTTCGAGAGCCGAATCAGCCTTCGGGATGCTTATCCCGAACTGACGTTAACCTAGCGACCTGACAGTTTCAAATGGGACGCTGAAAAACGCAGATAAACGCAGAAAAAAAACAACTTAAATCAGCGTAAATCAGCGTTCCTCTGCGTCTCAAAACAAAAGTGTCGGGCGGCTAAAATTTAACAACAGACTGCCGGGTTCTCCAGGAACTATGGCTTTCTCAAAGTTTGGATGCGAGCCTTCTTTGTACACGGATTTCGCGGAATGAACGGATTCCTTTCCGTTTTTCACGGAGAATTCCATATCATCCGTGCGATCCGCGTACAAAAATTGCTTCCGTCGAGCGATAATGAGAAAGTCATACTCCAAGAACCCGGCAGTCTTCTGTTTAATGCCCTTGCGGGCATTTATTGATTCTGACCTGCAAAAGAAGAAGCAGAAGCCCGCGAGAAAGCGTGGTCTTAATGCCCTTGCGGGCATTTATTGATTCTGACCTGAACGCGCAAGCGAAAATGACGTTATCACCGTCATTAGTCTTAATGCCCTTGAGGGCATTTATTGATTCTGACCTTGACTGGCGATGATATTTACACCTACGCGTTACAGTCTTAATGCCCTTGCGGGCATTTATTGATTCTGACCCAGCACAGAGGCGCGTTCACGCCCGCCGCTGGTCGGGTCTTAATGCCCTTGCGGGCATTTATTGATTCTGACTGAAAGTTGTCGAATATATCACGCTAATCGCTCTCGGGTCTTAATGCCCTTGCGGGCATTTATTGATTCTGACCTATATCGGAAGCGATATTTTCGCTAAGTTCCTGACGTAGTCTTAATGCCCTTGCGGGCATTTATTGATTCTGATACTCAAAAAACATTCGCGATCTCGTGAAAGTTTCAGGGGTCTTAATGCCCTTGCGGGCATTTATTGATTCTGACAAATTTCCTCCGGTATCTCAATGCTGAGAGCAACGATATGTCTTAATGCCCTTGCGGGCATTTATTGATTCTGACATATGTTGGTGAAATTGACGTTTGGAATGAACAATTAGGGTCTTAATGCCCTTGCGGGCATTTATTGATTCTGACAATCGAGGGAAGAGACGCGACCTCGGCGTCTGATGATGAGTCTTAATGCCCTTGCGGGCATTTATTGATTCTGACTATAACGAAGTCAATTAAAGCCCTCGTGAAAGTTGAGTCTTAATGCCCTTGCGGGCATTTATTGATTCTGACATACTGCATCAACTCCACCTCGCCCATGTCCGGGTTGGGTCTTAATGCCCTTGCGGGCATTTATTGATTCTGACTCTAAAGAGGAACTATGAAAATTATAATAACGAAACGTCTTAATGCCCTTGCGGGCATTTATTGATTCTGACGCTCGCAGGCAAACTCATTTTCGCCGTCACTGGATTGGAGTCTTAATGCCCTTGCGGGCATTTATTGATTCTGACTGTTTTGAGATGGTGACGGTCAAGATCGCGTGAGTCATGGTCTTAATGCCCTTGCGGGCATTTATTGATTCTGACCTAATTCCCCACATCCGCCCACCAGCAAAAGTTGGTGGGCGTCTTAATGCCCTTGCGGGCATTTATTGATTCTGACTGTAAGTTGATTATCAATATTGCCAACACAAAGCGCCGTGTCTTAATGCCCTTGCGGGCATTTATTGATTCTGACACAGAAGTTTGCGTTCCCTCTTGCGTTCGCGGTCGCGGGTCTTAATGCCCTTGCGGGCATTTATTGATTCTGACCCAAAATGCAGTCCTGAGTGGATCGTGCTACGTTGTGGTCTTAATGCCCTTGCGGGCATTTATTGATTCTGACCGGAGCTCGCGCGTGACTGTGCAGGCTTGCCAGTAGTCTTAATGCCCTTGCGGGCATTTATTGATTCTGACTCCATCTTCAAAAGAATAAGTGACAGCACGACGCTTGCGTCTTAATGCCCTTGCGGGCATTTATTGATTCTGACAATAATGGTAGCACCCAGTACGTGCGCGTCCCGTTTGGGTCTTAATGCCCTTGCGGGCATTTATTGATTCTGACCCTGTTTGAAGCGCGAATGAAGCGCCGCGAGTTATCGCGTCTTAATGCCCTTGCGGGCATTTATTGATTCTGACGAAATTGAGGCGAGTTCGCGCGGCGTCGTGGGCGAAGTCTTAATGCCCTTGCGGGCATTTATTGATTCTGACTATCACGCTATGCAACGAGTGCTGGATGAAGGCACTCAGTCTTAATGCCCTTGCGGGCATTTATTGATTCTGACCCCTGTTTTTCGTCCGCAAAAAACAGGCAGATGGATGAACAGAACCTTCCGCATTATACTGCACAAATTCCGAATTTTCATCCAAAACATTCCTGCTTTGCTGAATTGACAACCCAAATTCGGGGCTGCGTACCCCCCTCCCTAAAAAGGTCAAAACCAGGCGAATCTGGCGGGGGGGTACGCAAATATGCGTCAGACAATCATCGTGCTGGGCGGCGGGGTGAGATGCCCCTGTCCAAGCACGCGTAAACGTCCGCGGCAGGCGGCGCACAAGGCATACAAGCGCAGGCTGTCTTCCTCTTCCTGTAAGATTTTTCGGACTTTGTTGAGCAGCTTCTCCAATTCCGCCTCGTTTAAGTACGCCTCGAAGACCGAATCCTGCACGCGGCGGTTGCGAATGCGAATTTTGGTCTGTTGCTCCACAAGATATAAGGCTGGCATACAAACCTCCCTGCAGCGTTGTTAAGGTTCAGATTGAAGATTGTAGATTGTAGATTGAAGATTGTGGATTGAAGATTGTGGATTGAAGGTTTAGCGTTTGGTGTGCAAGTTACGAGTAACGGTTTTTCGGGAGGAGACGAAGATGGCAGTCAATTCATCGGCTTCTTTGCGAAGGTCGCTGAGGCGTTCTTTGGGCAGCAAGCCGCTCTCTTCGATGACTTCCAGCCAAAACGCACTTTCGTCCACTTCTTCGATGACGATTTGCAATTTGGCAGAAAACTCGGCTTGCGAGCGCGCCCGGCAAGCGGCGCGATAGTTTGCTCCCACCGAAGTGGCTGAACGCAGCGCCTGCTTGCCCATCACCTCGCCAATGTAATTCTTTGGCAAATCCTGGCACATTCGAATCGTGCGCAACGCAAATGTCTTCGTCCTCTCCTTCAACTCCTCTGCATCCATCTTCTTCTCCTTCCTATCTACTCAATCATCAATCTGCAATCATCAATCTGCAATCATCAATCTGCAATCATCAATCTGCAATCATCAATCTCACCTGCCCCAACCCTTGCGTCGTCCCCGCGCCAATGCCGGAAAAGAACGCAAACGCCGCCAGCGCGTGAATCTGCCCCATCCAAAAGCGGTCAAAATTGGTCGTCGTGAACGTAATCTGACCCACCGCGCCAATGCGCAGTCCGCCATCCTTGAGCGGCACGGAGCGGCTTTCCAGGTCGAAGCGGCTCACCGCCAAACACTCCTCCGCATAGCGGCGCAATTCGGGCATCAACGCCAGCGGCGCAAACGCATTCCACTTCTCGATGAGACTATTGAAGACCAGCGAGGCAGTCGGCAAAGGATGAGAAAGACCGCCGCTTTTGAAGACAACCGGACTGGTGAACTGGAACGACACCCGGCGCGGAATCTCCACCCCCGGCAGGAATCGGCTTCCCAGCGCGGCGTACGCATCCTGCCCCGCCCAAGCCTGCGTGCCTGAACAATCAGCCGCTGCCACGCTGAAAGGGACGTGGTCCAACTCCAGCGTACTGCCCGCTGCGGTCTGGCAAAACGCCAGCAAGAGCGCGGTCAGATCCGCCGAGAGCGAAGTCCAGCGTAAGGTATAGGTCTCGCCGGGCAAAGGCGCGCCCGTCTGACGGTCAAACTTCCCCATCAGCGTCGAGACGGTGTAGGGGCGGAGGGAATTGTGGATTGCTGATTGCTGATTGGAGATTGTAGATTGGGGCGAAGCGTGCAGCCGTTCCGCCAGCGCCGGGTCCGCTTGCCGGACGACATCGAGCAGCGCCGCCTGCGAAGCGCGTCCCCACCAGCGGGGGAAGTCTGTCCGTTGGGCGGGAATTTCCAACGGTCGAAGCGTGAGAACGAGAGAAAGAAGGTCCATGATTTAGATTTGCGATTGACGATTGACGATTTGACGATTTGTGATTGCAGATTTGCGATCGCAGATTTACGATTTCAGATTTGCGATAGCAGATTTACGATTTACGATTTCAGATTTGCGATTTGCGATTGGAAATCCAAAATCCAAAATCTAAAATCGAAACTGCCTCGCCTCGTCGCGCACGGCTTGCAGGTTAATCACCTCCGCCACCTCAAAGCGCGGCGGAATAGCGCCCTCCACCGGCTTGAGCCGCAAAATGGGGGGGAAGTAGCCCATACGTCCGTGCAATTCAGCCAGCACGAGGGCAGCAATGTAATTGTAGGACGGCAGGTTGACGATGATGGGCGCGGTCTGCCACTCTTGGGGCGTGAAGGTCACGGCTTTGAGAATCTCGCGCAATTGGAGCAAAAAGGGCTGCTCGTGGTCGAAGTGAATCGGCAGGGCGATGACCTGCTCCAGCGGGTTTTTGGTGAGGAATTCAATTTGTTCCCGTTGTTCAGGGGTGAGGGGATGGGAGAAGTTCAATAATATCATTTGCGATTTCCGATTTGAGGATTTTGGATTTGCGATTTTGGATTTGCGCCGAGGGTTTCATCGAGGGCGGCTCGCAAGCGGGCTTGACTGGCGTCATCCAGCCGCCATCTTCCCGGCGCGGCTTCGCGGATTTGCACCAGCACAACGTGAATGCCGTAGGCTTTTGCCAAGTCTTGCAATTGTTTGCCAGGCAGGGCGGCTACCACCCAAATGCGCCCGGTGTAGGTCCCCAGGTATTCGCGCCCGGTGATAGTGGTCAGTTGGTCAAGTCCGTCGCGTTTTCGTTTATGTTTGCTCAAACCGCTCTTGGCTTCAATGATGGCAATCTGATTGCCGCGCTGAACGAGGAAATCAATTTCAAAGGCAGGATATTGCAGGTTATGACGCACTTCGTCCGCTTGTTTGCCAAGAAACATCAACAAGGCGGTTTCCTGATGATTGGTTAAGGGCGTGGAAGGGACTGGCGGCAAGCCGTGCGCCTGCAAGTAGTCTTCCGGCGAAATCAAACGCGGCAGCACGTCAACAGTTTGCGCGATGCTGTTTGCGCTGAAATTCAGGCGGTAGAGTTTTGATTGTTTCTTCTCGCTTTCGAGGTAAACGACCTGCGCCTGATGCGCCTGTGCAATTTCATACCCAGCCCACGCCATTGGCTTGGTGCCGCCGGTCAGGTTAAAGGTCATGCCGGGGCGGTAAGCGCTCTCAAAAACGGCGCGCAGCGAGTCGAGATGATAGGGGTCTTTCAGCGGCAGCAATTCCGCATGAGGCAAAAGGGCGCGCAAATATTCAGCCACGCGGCGCGTGCGGTCATTGTGAGCCAGGATGTGCCGCCGCGGCTTCAGGGCGCGGTCGGTCAGGAGGATGGGGATGGGCTGTTCGCCGATGAGGGAAAGGAGCATGGGAATTCCGATTTGCGATTGGTGATTTTAGATTGATGGTTGATAAAGTTTGCCTTGCTTCATCTGCGGGAATTGAGGGCATTCAACTTTTATGTTGAGCGCTGTTAAGCCTATATTCAATAGACGTAAAGTTCCGTCATGCATTTCATCGTAGATTGCTTTATCACAGGGAGTAACTCCATGTGCCAGAATCGAAGCGTTTCGTTTTTCGAGCAATGCCAGTATTTTTTTATGCTCCGGTTCAAAGGCTTTGCCCAAGGGGTCTTCCAACTCACTCAGTAGGTCATAATCTTCTTGCAAAGCAAGTTTGATTTTCCCCTGCCGATTAGCATATTTTGCACGCACTGCTTCGGGTAACAAATCAGTTTTGAGGTCACTAGAGTTGAGAGAAGGCTCTCGCTGGACCAGCCGAATTTGTGCTAACATTTCAAGAGCGCGGTATAGACGGGCAACGGCATCATCATAACGTCCACGCGCGGCGCGGCGTTCTGCATTTCGTATCAGGTCGAAAACGGGTTCGTAGCCTGTGCCTTTAGATTGCCCCGCCAGAATTTTGAGAAATCTCCACTGCGGCACAATTTCGGATTGATAAGGAGCAAGGATTTGCAAAGCGCGAACGTGGTCGAAACGGTCCCAGGCATCGAAGCCGCGTGAGAGCGTGACAATGCGCTGAATATCATGTTGCAATTCTGTACTGAGCGGAGCAGCACGCATCAGGTTTTCCACCAATTGCCCGGCAGAAGCATAAGCGTATTGATTGAATAGTGTTTCAGATTGTTCCATTTGTTGACGGGCACGCACTTCCCAAGTATTGACCAAACTTGCCATTTCTGTGCCGTCTCGTACTTTTTGTAAATCTGTGCGGTTACCCCGTACAATAGAAAGTTCCCAACCCAATTCCAAAGCGACAATTGCTAACGCGGCGGTCATCGTCTTTGTTCCGCCGGTGTAATCAGCAAGTTTGCGCCATCCCGCGCGCTCGGTGGCGTGTTTATTCAGCCCGGCACGGATTTTCTGATAGCACAGGTGCAAAGTATCCGGCTCGTCCAACTCGATAAAATCACACTTCTCGCGCGGCAAACCAGTCTGGTCTAGAATATTTGGCAGGATGCTTTTGTCTTCAGCGGAGCATGGTTTATCTTTGCCATCCACCATTGCCCGACTGCCTCGTGTTCCAGTAGAGACGATGAAAACGACAAAATCGGGGTTGTAATCGCGGATAGCCGTTACGACCGGCGCGCATGAGCCGCCAACCGTTAGGGCAAGCATCGTAGATGTCATGAAATCCTCCTGCACTCCACTTTCCAGACTTTGCCGACTTGATTTTTGCCTATCACTTCGCAGACCACAATATCCCCCTCTTTATACCGCTTGCTGGTATCGTTATTCTCCGGCGAGATATGGGCATAGGCAATTGTGTCATCCAACCCGGGAATGAATAAATCCAGCGCCCTGCCTTCTTGGTTGAACACTTCGCCTTTGAAACGGTCGCCGATGTTAGGAACATCAGTAAAGGTCGCGATGAGCGGCTTAGGCTGCGGCTTGGGGGCAGGCTTGGGTGCAGGGGCGGGTGTTTCAGTTTTTATCGCCGTTTCCAAAACCCGCTTTTGCCAATCAGTTTCTACAAAATCGGCATCTCCTTCCGCCACATTGACCAACACCCATCCAAGCGGATAGCCCAGCGGCGCATCGGTTCCCTTTTGCGGAAGGCGGCGGCTCATCGGGAATTCATCGCCGTTTTGGTAATCTCTTGAATGGTGAGTTCCAAGATTGAAACCTTTGATAATTTCCAGCATGAAATAGTCATCTTCGCGCAAACGGCTATCGAAGGTTTTGCCATCCCAGCCCGTTCCCCAGCCTAATTGCAACAGAAAAGCGGGGTCGTTTTCAGCGACTTGCAGGCTTTGCCAGCGGCGGTAGAGATTGAGAGCGTTGGAAATCTTGGACGAATTTTTTGCTTGTCTGGTGTAATACTCAATTTCTGTTTCTATTCGCTGACGGGCGTAACGCTGGCATATTTTTACCCACTCCATCAGGCGTTTGGGGGCACCGAAGTTTAGTTTTTGCCATTGTGCAGCTTGTTCGCCGACGCCAAAAAGACGCGTGTCAATTTTGAAGGTGATGCCGTCCAGCGCAAGTCCAGCAGGAAGCGTTTCGATGCTGGAAATTTTATCCGCACGTTCAACACTCCAATTACGATATACCACGACGTTAACTATCTGCATCTTCCTCGGTTCAACCGGCTGGCTGTCTGAAACATGCAGAGCGCGCATCAAATCGTAGTTTGGACCTTTTCCAGATGGCGCAGAAGGGAAGAAAATATCTTGCTCGTAACGATTGGCTGCTTTCTTGCGGTCAAACTTATGCTTTTCTCCTTGATGACGTGGGGGTATAGAAACTTTGTCCAGCTCAGGTTGTAAACCCTTCTGCTCCCACTCCCACCAACCAATTGCCGTGCGAAGCGCGCCTTTCAGGCTGGAACCGGGCAGATAGGGACGGTCGTAAACATCCTTGATAAACTCGCGCACGCGCCCATCGGTGGATATGGCTTTGCCAGGGATGTGATAGCGAAAGAGCGGACTGCCGTCTCTGTATTCGCGGTCATCCGTTACCAGGTCGGCGGGTTTTGGCGCCAATTGTTCAACGACTTTCGGGTCATCAATGTTTTGTGTTTCAAGCAGAGCGTTTTCATCAAATCGCCAGATTTCGCCGTGTCTCTCGGCAAAGTCGTAGTCTCGCAGCATCTCGCGCCCGTTGCCGATATGCAAGGGCGTAAGGACGGTGATTTTCAAGCGGTAAGTTTTGTAATCGGGCATGGTCATAGCCTCCTATCATTGCGAGGGCTGCTGGTTGAGTAGGACGAAGTCCGTACCGAAACCCAGCCCAAAGCAATCTCCTCGCTGTTGGAGACTGCTTTGCCGCTGGAGCGGCTCGCAGTGACATCAATGTTTAGGTTTCCAATCCAGCGTCACCGCAAAGCCGGGACGATAAACAGGGTGCAGGATGGTCTCGCCGCTTTTGGCGTCATATTCCGGCTTCACATCCACAGCATCACCTTGCGGGTTGCCGGCAATCAGGCTGGCTTCCGCCACCAGCCAAACCCGCTTGCGGCGTTGGGCGGCGGCGTTTTCGGGCGTGCGCAGCCAGCCTTCTACCGCTTCCAGTTTGTAAGCGGAATGGGGCAGCAGACTCACTTCGTCCGCTTTAGGATGCCAGCGGCTGAGCAGGTAGGCGGAGGACTGCGGGGCATTCAACGAGAATTCGCCTTTTTGCTCGAAGGTGAAGTGTCCATATCCTGCCGTGCGCTCGCCGCCCAAGCCAGAATCGCCTAGAATGGTGAGTAGATTTTCAAACTCAGCTTGCGAAATGGAATTTCGCGCTACACCAAACCACAGCCCGCAGCCCGCGTTGAACAGGACGCGCTCGGACTGGAACAGGTTGGAAGCGGAGTTGACGCGGTCCACGGTTACGCGCGGAGCGGTTTGGGTCTCATAGACTTTCTTGCGGCGCAGCAGCCACCATTTCTCTGCGGACAGTTGCCACTCCTTTGGCAAGTCCTTCACTTCTTCCGGCAGCAACCAGAATGTGCCGCCTTGCAGGGCAATGCCGGTTTTGGGATCTTCGTTTTCGTCTTCAGGGAAAAGAAAGTTATCCAAGTATTGACCGTTTGCCGCTTTGAGCAAGAGTTGCTCGGAAATGTAGCGAATCTTTTTCAGGCGTTTGCCCGCACTTTCGGTTTTGAGCGTTTCTTCGGTGAACAATTCCCGCAAATCCACCGGTTTGGGGTAAAAGCGTACCCCGCCCGCAAACGGGAAAGCGGATGTGACGCGGAGGGCAGGTTCGCCGTTCTCAGGCAACAATTCTTTTACCTCCCTGCCCAAATGCCGCCAAGTATCCAGCAGGGCGGCGAAGAGCGTATCGGACGGGACGTATTCCAGCGAATCTTCCACGCTCTCCACGCCGCCCGCGCCGATGTGAATGCCGTGCGGGAAGGTGAGATGGCACATCGTCAGTTGGGGCATGGTTGCTCCTTTGCGTAGCGCAAGTCAGAGACTTGCGCTACAAAGCGATTTGCTTCTTCAGCCCATCGAAAGCGGCGGCAAACTCTGCCAGGTTTTGGAAGGGTTGCGGATTGAGCGGTTGGGACGGCTGAGATGGGTCTTTGCGGAAGAAAACCTGAATGTTCGTAAACGCCACCTTGCCGCTGCCGCGCGACCCCAAGCCGCCGATGTAATCGTCTTCCACCAGTTGCATGGCTTCCAGCAAAACGCCCAGCCGCTCCAAGTCTTTCTGCGCCGAGCAGCCCTCGCCTTCGTACAGGCTGAAGACCATTTCGGCTTTCTCAAAAACCGCCCCAGCCGGGACGCGCTCCATCTGGCGCGGGTTGGCGGCGCTGGTCACGCGGTCAATCGAGACTTCGGTCTTGACTTCGGTATAGGGCAGGTCGGTTTGGGCGTCTTCCAGTTTCTTGGCGCTCTCTTCGCTCAGGAAGGTATCGCGCACAACCAGGCGGGTGGGAGTGGAGAAGTCGCGTTCGCCCGGCACGCCAAACACTTGGCATACGTCACAATCTTCATATTCTTTGCGACCTTTAGTCTTGAGTTCTTCGCCTTTATACTCAGCGCCGCATGAGTGGATATAGCCCTGCCCAATGCGTTGATTTTGTTTCAAGCCTTTGTACTTCTCCAGCAAACTGCGCATCTTGCCCTTGAGCGACGAGCCGGGGATGTAGGGGCGGTTGGTCAGTTTGTCGCGGATGACGGTTTTGTCCACGCCGCCGATTTCCACCCCGGCATCCGAGCCGCCGATATGCAAACCGGTTCTGGCTTCGATATCGAAGGTGATGAACACGCGCCCTTTGAGTTGAATTTTGCGTTCAGACATGGGAAACCTCCATGAGATTGTAGATTGTAGATTGCAGATTGGCGATTACTTGCCGCCGTATGCGCGGTGATACGCAAGGATGGCTTCGAAAAACTCCACAAAGTAGCCGAAGCGTTTTTCCTTTTCACTTTTGTCAACACCTGAAGCAAAAACCTGTTCAAGCGCTGGGACAAGAACTTTTACCAGGTTTTTGATACCAGGTTTTTCTTTTTCTTTGGCAACACGATATTTCATTTTAGGTATCAACAAATGTAAACGTCGAAATGCTCGTTCTTTGATTTTTTGGACGGTTTCAGGATTGCCTGTATGTTCAGGAATAGCAATTTGTCCCTGAATTTTTCGCACTTCTCCAAAAATCGCGCGGATTTGTGATGTGGAAAGTTTGTCAGAATCGCCGCCTTGGACAAGCAATTTGCCTATTCGGTCAGCCTCTTGGACGATTAATTCTGCATTCCCGTCAACGACTATTTTTTTCAAGGTTTCATCGTTGATGACTGGGGGTTCATTTGATTGGCTAGACTGTCCAGTCGGGCGATTGCCCTGATATTGTGGTCGTGGTGAAGATTGATAGGACATTGTTTCTACTCCTTTTCTTGAGAATCACGTTTCAAAAGTTCCACCCATCTTGCCGCTACGCCGGTATATTCCAGCATATCGGGGCGGGTGTGAAAATCGTTAATGAGCGTTTGCTCGTTGGGGTCAGCCTTTTCACTGTCTTTTCCAAATGTCCTCCTCAGCAAATACAAAATTCGCCAGTTCCAGGGACCATAGAGCGTTTGCGGCTTGCCGTCCTGCTTTTTGTCCTTACCCTTTTCGCGGCGTTTTTTCTCTGCTTTTGCGTACAGAGCGTAATTCATCAGTAGTTTGCGAATGACGGCAGTGCGTTTGCTGTCCTCCAGTTTTTCAAGCCGTTCTTTCAACTTTTTGGCTTCGCTAAACTCGTGCCACGGCAGGGGCTGACCCAGAAAGGCGAAGACGTTTTTCTTTTTCGGCTTTTTCGCTTTCTCCGCTTCCTCGTCCCACCAGGTCAGGCTTTTGGCATCTTTTTCTGCTTTTTCGGCATCTTTGGCGGCTTTGGCAAGCGGGTATTTTGCCGTTACCAGAGCCATGCCGCCGCTGATGTGAATGCCGGGATGCCCGCCGGTGTACTTTTTCAGGTCTTCGTTCACCTGCCAGCCAAATTCCACCACTTCATCCCACGAGCCGACGAAGAACAGGTCATCGCCGCCGGAGTAGATGGCGTAGAGCCGGTCTCCGTGTTCCCCGTTCCATGTTTCCGCCACCTTGCCCATCCAGCCCTCAAAGAACAGGCTGATACTGAAACTGAGCGAAGCAATGCGCGAGAGCGTGGCGTCGTTCCCCAGCCCCTCGGCGAAGAGTTTGCCCAGGTTATCTACATCGGCGCGGAAGATGCCTAGGCGGGTGATGCCGTGCGAATCTTTTGCCAATTTCTCGAAAGGTTTGATGTCGCCTGTCTGAAACGCCTGACCATCATCGGCAAGATATGGTTCTGAGAGTTTCGGTGTGACGTTCACCAGCAGGCGGCGAATCAGGACGGGAAAGGCGTTTGTTGTTCGAGCATCTTCAAACGCATCATCGCTCAAAGCCCAGACCCACGAAGCGTCTTTGGGAATCTCTTTGAGATTATCCCAAACGCGCACATCAAACCCCAGGTTGTTTAGAATCTTCCACCACATCCCACCGCGCACATCGGCTTTGATGGGCGCAGCCTGCTTGGGGTGGTCGAGCAGTTTCCAGGAAATGTATTGGGCATCACGCAAATCCCGTCCCAACGTCTCATAAGAAAGACACGCCGGGCATTTTCCCTTATCTTTTTCATCCTGCTCATCCTGTTTGCCCGGCGTATATTCCCGCCCGCAAACCACGCATTGCGTTTCTTCGTTGCCGCCGTGTCCCTGCGGCTGGAACAAGACTTGCAACTCGTCCGCATCCAACTCGGCAAAGCGTTGATTCTTCACCACCGCCAGCGCCCGCGCCAGGTCGCCCCATTTGTCGCTCAAGGGGTGACGTTTTTCTGTGCCATCGGGGTTTTTCTCCTGCGGACGCATGAAATCTTTGGCTTTGAGCGAAATGCCCTCAATGGCGATATACAAATCGCCCTGATGGTGCTTGTAGAGAATCCGGCTGAGTTTTTGGCGTAAGGCGGGGAGTTTTCCGGCATCCGTTGCCCGTGCCAAAATGTAAAAATTCCCGCCGCCGCCGTAAATCAGGTTAGTGATGGGCAGCCCCAACTCGCGCAACACAAAACGCGCCGCAGCATCGGTCAGCAATTGCAGGTAAAACGACCGTCCGCGCAGGGCGGAAGTGGCGCCTTTGTTGGTGATGGTGTAAATAAAATCCTGCACGCCCGAAATATCGCCGCCCACCAGCAAGGCAACTTCCGTCTCGTCGGTTTCGGCGTTTTTGGCTATCTGGCGCAGTTTCTCTTCGGAGAAGTCCACCAGGCAGGCCGCCAGCGCCGCCGTCATGCGGCTGTGGTCATAGAGCGAAACGTCTGGACGGGCGCGGTAATACGCCGAAGGCATACACCAGCCGTAACGCTGGAGCAGAGCCAGCATCGCTTCCAGATAGGCTTCGAGTGCGGTAACTGGCTTGAGCGCTTCGGCTTCTTTTTTGAAGTCGCCCCATAACTTCTCGTAAATGCCCCAAACTCCATCATCAGGCATCGCCGCGCCGGGGAAGATGACGTCTTCTCGCAACGCCAGTTTTTCCAGCGGGAAGAAGCGCCATTGCGTCTTATCGTTTTTCCAACAAACTTTATCGGCATCAATGACGCTGAAAATCGAGAGTAACTGACGCGGCTGCGCGGCACGGTCATCTGTGCCTTGTGGTGAATCGGGAGCACGTTCACCTGCCGAAAGAACGTCGGCGGCTTTCACCACACAATCGAGATGGCTTTGCGGCACATGGTGATTGGCGGCTGGCAAGCGCACTTCATCACCAAACGGCAAAATATCTTTCAGAAAATCTGCCGTCAACATGGCATGATAATGCCCATACATCTGGGCAGCATCCTTGCTCTCCAAACTGCCCCGTTCTGCCGCCCTCTGCTCCACCTTCCCCACATCGTGCAACAGACCCGCCAGCGCAGCTAGAAAAACTTTGTCATTTCCTTCCATGTAACCTCCTTATCGGGCAAGAATTCCAAAAATCGCAAATCGTCAGGCGTCAATCGAAAAGCTCTCGGTTTCCCCCTTTCTCCCCCTATACCGAGACAGCGTCAGTGTAGCCGAAGAGCGTTTTTGCGTCATGCGGGAAAACCCGTATTTCGATTTTAGATTTTGGATTTTCGATTTTTAATCGCAAATCCCCAACCGCAAATCTCACCTGCTCCAGTGATAGAACGAAGACAACAAGCGCACCAGTTGAGCCTGGTGGACGTCCGGCAAAACCCAATGGTCGGCAGCCTTGCGGTAAACACTGCGCAGATGCCCCTCCACTGTGCGCGGCGAGAGAGAAAGACGCTCGGCAATCTCGGCTTGGGTCAATCCATCGCGCGCCAACAGATCGAGCACATCGCGTTCGGCGGCGCTGACCTTGGTCAGCAGGAAGATGCGCGCCGCATCCCACTGTTCGCGCAGACGCAGACGCTCCAGGCGGCGGGCAGCCTCAAAGGGATCGGTCACGTCGCGCAGGGAATCGAAAGCTGGCGAAAGCCGCCCCCAGGAAATGACCGGAATCTGAATCAGCCGCGCCCATTCCCCTTCTTCTGCATGAAGCCGTCCGGATGCCTCCAGCGCCGAGTGCGATGCCAAATACCACAGGCGGTCTTCGTCATCGAAAAGCATTTGTGCCACTGCCATGCCAAAGACCGTCAACGTGCGCCTTCCCCCTGCGATCAACATGTGAACCTTCTTGTCGTCCAATTTTGCCGTTCGGACTTGGGCGTATATGGCGCGAAAAGCGACTTGTATCTCTTGAGGAGAGGTAATATCCGTCAAGGCATTCCCCTCTTCTTGCAATTCAATGGCTTGGATGTGAACGTTTGGATGGGATTGAGGCAGATCCGCCTGAATTGCATCAAGGGCAGTTTGGGTTTCAGGACGCGTTTTCGACGCGTGTAGAAGAATGAGGATTGTCGGGCGCTCCTGCATTTCTTGCAAGCAATCCAGCGCCAGTGTCGCCAACTGTGGTTTGCTCCCCAAAGGAACGATCAGCACGCTTTGACCCATGAGCCTCCTGCGATGATACAAAATTGGGGCAATTATAAACTCATGTTACGCGGTAGCGCGAGATTTCTCTCGCCTTTTCATATGGCTTTCTCAAAGTCTGGATGCGAGCCTTCTTTGTACACGGATTTCGCGGAATGAACGGATTTCTTTCCGTTTTTCACGGAGCATCTCGAATTTTTTTCTGGCGACCTGACAGTTTCAAATGGGACGCTGAAAAACGCAGATAAACGCAGAAAAAAAACAACTTAAATCAGCGTAAACCAGCGTTCATCTGCGTCCCAAAACAAAAGTGTCAGGTGGCTAGATTTTTTTTCATCAACCTTCGGGATGATTTTTTTGCGGCTTCAGGTTGAATCAAAAGCCTCACCCTATTTGGAGAGGGTGAGGCTTGGCTTGACCCGGAGGCGGTTGTTTTTTCAGGATGGTCTGCAGCACGCTCTCTTTGGGCAGCGGCTTGATGTAGAAGCGCCAGTCGCGGCGGGCGATGTTCTTTTCTTTGCCTGCCGAGCAGTCCGCATGGCGATCAGGGCGCGGTAAAGTTCGTCGAAGTTGCGGTCCGCGCTTGATAGATGATGGCAAGGATGGACAACCCCGCCAGCGTCCATTTGACCGCCGCCGCGAGGGAAGCCAGCAGCACGAGCGCGGGCGGTGTGGTGTGCAGGATGGCGAGCATGAGTAAGTGCAAAGTGTTTTCAACGTAATCGAGCAGGGCGGCGAGGAAGGGGGCGGCAAAAAGGCTCAGGGTGAGGCGCGCCGGCGGACGGTCGGGGCGATGCGTGAGGACCGCCAGCCAACTGCTCAACGCCAGGGCGTAGGCGATGGGGTAGAGGAAGTCCAGCCACATGCCGTTGATGTAGGCGCGGACGTTTTGCTCTCCCCAGGCGGCAAGCACGGCTTGGAATTTTTCGGCGGTGAAGGCAAGTTGGAGGTCGAAGATGGTCGGCGCGCCGGGGGGTAGGTTGCCCAGTCCGCGCGCGAGGAACCAGAAGAGAACGCCTGCCAGGGCGGTGAAGGTCAGCGCGCGGCGGGGGGAGGCGAGGGTGGGGTAGAGGCGAATCAGAGAAGAGGTCATGGTTGATGCTGATGTGGCGGTTCTTGCTGTCCTGTTTGATCTTCCACAATTTGATATAACAAATTGTCTTCCACTTTATATAGCAGCGGCGCAACCTGAATTTTGGGATAGCGCAGTCTTAACCGTTTGGCTTCGCTCAGCACAAAATCCACTTCGCTGCCGATTTCGAACATCGGCGCAAAATGCATAAAGTGCTGTTCCGCCCATTCGCGTTCCCAGCCTGCATTTTCCACCAGCCCCTTGATGAAGATTTCCTTGCGCGCGGCAAGATTGACCATGCCGCACTGATTATGACCGATCAGAGCGATGCTCTTCACGCCTCCCACGGCGATGGCATAAGAGACCTTGAACTCGCTGTAACGGAGATTTGCTCCTCCCGCGCGGATGATGTAGGCAAAGTTATCGGGAATGTGCAGGTGCTTGCGGTTGTCCATGCACATGCCGATGAGCAATTGCGCCTGGGTGTAAGTTTCATAATCGCGGCGCAGGTTGTGATATTCGAGCAGAAGCCCCACAGGCGTGTTGCGGAATTCGGGAAAAATATCTTCAATCGAAGAAACGGCGACAAGACGATTCACGGCGATGCTCCTCAAGTGGGCGCGAAACCCTATGCGATTGTGCCCAAATCCTTGGCAAGGAGTTCTCGATCCTCCTCGTCCTCAATTTGCGCCAGCATTTCCTGCGCCTTTTCGAGATACACCTTCATGCCAACGCGGTTATTGGCGAGCATCTCGGCGCGGGCGAGGGTCTCGTAGGCGTAGCCACGCAGGAACGGGGAAAGTTCTTTTGCATACTGCAGAGCGAGCAGACCGTACCTGCGCGCGTTGTGCGGTTGTTGAATCAGGCAGTACACCCGCGAGACCTGCCAGTAGCCGATGGACAGGTTGGCGGCGGAAACATCTTCGCGCTGCGTCCAATGCCAGAGCGAAGCAATGGCAGTGTGCAGCATTTCCATGTTTTCTTCCAGGGAGCGGCTGCCGTCTTTTTCGATGTTGTCCCAGGTTTTGTTGAAGCACTCGGTGGAGAAGAAGCGATGCGCTTGCTGAATGTCAAAGTTCGGTGAATCCGCCATGGTAAATCCTCGTTTGTAATATAAAGTCAGTTCGGGATAAGCGTCTCGAAGGCTAATTTTGCCTTTTCTACCGCACAAATTTTGGGCAAAGACCGTCAACGCGGATGTCGCGGATTTTACGGATGACGCTGATGTTTCTTCGAAAAAAATCCGCGCAATCTGCCTGATCAGTGTGATTCACGTTGAGGGTTTGGCTCTTGTACCGATCTCTCGAATTTGCCGCGTAATTCTTTTTCCACCGCACGGGCGGGTTTTGTAAAAGGCATCTCTTTGGTCTGGCTGAGGCCGGGTAGGATTGCCCGATGGCTTTTTTTCATTACGCGCCTCTTTGAGCGAAAACATTGTACTCCCAAGTAGTGGATGTGACAAACATAAGTTCAATCACCGGCGCGCTGGCGGCTCGTGGATTAGCGACGTCAACTACGCCCGTTCTGCGATCGGAATAACAACATTCCTGGCAACATCAGCCTCATTGTCGTCTTCCGCTGCGCCCGCTCACCCTAGTCCGCTTTGAGCGGGCTTCGTAAAATTAGCCCTGACGTTCCATATCATCCCCCTGTGGGGACGTCGGGGCGGGGCAAAGGCGTGGACAAATGCCCCTCGAAACAGAGCCAATTCCCCCCGTCGCGTGAAGCGCTTGTACCCACTCAAAGCGGGAAATATGAATCGGGTACGGTATAATCTCATCGCTTGAACCAAGCCTCAATCAATCGAAAATCCAAAATCGTAAATCGCAAATCGTAAATCGTAAATCGAATATGCCCTCCTCCTTCCAATCCCTCATCCTCACCCTCCAGCAATTCTGGGCAGACCACGGCTGCCTCATCACCCAGCCCTACTACACCCAGGTCGGCGCCGGCACGATGAACCCCGCCACCTTCCTGCGCGTCCTCGGACCCGAACCCTGGAACGTCGCCTACGTCGAACCCTCCGTCCGCCCCGACGACGGGCGCTACGGCGAAAACCCCAACCGCTTTCAGGTGCATTACCAGTACCAGGTCATCCTCAAGCCCGACCCCGCGTCTCGACCAGGCTCGACGACCGCGCAGAAACTCTACCTCGACTCGCTCAAAGCCCTTGGCATTGACCCGCGCAAGCACGACATCCGCTTCGTCGAAGACAACTGGGAACAGCCCGCCATCTCCGCTTGGGGCTTGGGCTGGGAAGTCTGGCTCGACGGGCAGGAAATCACCCAATTCACCTACTTCCAGCAAATGGGCGGCGTGACCCTCGACCCCGTCTCCGTCGAACTGACCTACGGGCTGGAGCGCATCCTCATCGCCCTCAACAACGCCAAAGCCATCTGGGACGAACCCTGGAACGAACAGGTCACCTACGGCGAGATTCGCCGCCGCGAAGAATTCGAGCATTCCAAATACTATTTCGAGATCGCCGACATCGAGCGCGTCCGCCGCATGTACGACCTCTACTCCGCCGAAGCCGACGCCTGCCTCGAACAGGGTCTCGTCCTCCCCGCTCACGACTATGTCCTCAAATGCTCGCACGCCTTCAACATCCTCGACACGCGCGGCGCGATTTCTGTGGCTGAGCGTCAGGCATTCTTCCGCCGTATGCGCGAACTCGCCCGCCGCGTCGCCACCTCCTACGAAGAACAGCGCAAGCAACTGGGATACCCTCTGCTCAAGGAGAGTCACAAGTCACAGGTCAAAAGTCAAATCACGCCAGCGACCTCCGACCTTCGCCCTTCGACCTCCGACCTCCGACCTCCGACCTTCGACCTTCAACCTTCAACCTTCCTCCTCGAAATCGGCGTCGAAGAACTCCCCGCTTTGGATGTGGACTCCGCCCGCGAACAACTCACTGCCCGCATCCCGACCTTCCTCGACGAACTTTACCTCGCCCACAGAGACATCCGCATCTTCTCGACCCCGAGGCGGATCGCCGTTTCGATTGACTCTCTCTCCCCGCAGCAGCCCGACCGCGAGACCCTCGTCAAAGGTCCGCCTGCCGATAAAGCCATTGTAGGACGAACTTCTAGTTCGTCCACTGCTGGCGAAAGCGGACAAACTGAAAGTTTGTCCTACACCCCCGCGGCAATTGGCTTCGCCAAAAAGAACGGGGTTGACGTGAAAGACTTGCAAGTCCGCGAGGAGAACGGCGGCAAATACGTCTTCGCCGTGGTCAAGCAAAAGGGACGTCCCGCGCCCGAGGTCTTGGCGGAGGCGCTGCCCAAGTTGATTGCCGAAATCAAATTCGAGAAGACGATGCGTTGGAATGAATCGGGCGTCTTCTTCTCGCGTCCCATCCGCTGGCTGGTGGCGATGTTCGGTGACGTGGTCATCCCCTTCGAGTATGCGGGCGTCGCGTCTGGCAATGTCACGCGCGGACTGCGTCCCTACGACTCGCCCGAAATCCCCGTCCCCTCGGCGGGCAAATACCTCGACCTCATGCGCCAGGCGGGCATCGTCCTCGATAAGGAAGAGCGCAAAGCCGCCATCGTGGAGCAGGTGCGGCAGGCGGCGGCGCTGGTCGGCGGCGAAGCCATCATCGAAGAAGACCTGCTCAGCGAAGTGGCGAACCTCGTCGAAATGCCCACCGCCGTCATGGGCGGCTTTGACCCCGTGTTCCTGCAACTGCCGCGCGACGTGCTGATTTCGGTGATGAAAAAGCATCAAAGATACTTCCCAGTCGAAAGTCAAAAGTCGAAAGTCGAATCCGCGACCTCCGACCTTCGACCTTCGACCTTGTTACCAAATTTTATAGCGATTAGAAACGGCGACGACTTACACATTGACACCGTCCGCCAGGGCAACGAACACGTCCTCGGCGCGCGCTTTGCCGACGCCAATTTCTTCGTCCGCGAAGACCTCAAACACAAACTCGAAGACTTCCGCCCGAAACTGGCGGGTCTCACCTTCCACACCAAACTCGGCTCCATGCTCGACAAATCCGAGCGCATCCTCAAAATGGTGGAGGAAGTTGCGCTTTCTTTGGGAATTACCAATGACCAATTACCAATTATCAAGCGCGCCGCATTTTTGATGAAGGCTGACCTCGCCACCCAAATGGTGACGGAGATGACCTCCCTGCAGGGCATCATCGGCGGCGAGTATGCCCTGCGCAGCGGCGAGGACCCCCAAGTGGCGCGGGCGATTGCCGAGCAATATCAAACCGTCCCGCAGACGAAGCCGGGACTTGTCCTTGCTCTCACCGACCGCCTCGACTCGCTTGTCGGTCTGTTTGCTGCGGGGCTGATTCCCAGCGGCGCGAAAGACCCCTTCGGCTTGCGCCGCGCCGCCATCGGCATTGTCCAGCCGCTCATCGAACACGACGCCGACTTCGATTTGGCGGAGGCGGTGAGACGTTCTGCCAAAACCCAGCCTATTGAAGTCAATGAGGAAACGCAGGCGAAGATTCTCGAATTCCTTGCCGGGCGTTTGTCGGTGGCGTTGAAAGAGATGGGCTACCGCTACGATGTAGTGGACGCCGTCCTTGCGGAGCAATCCGCCAACCCGGCCGCGTCGGCTCGGGCGGTGAAGCAGTTACAGGTCTGGGTGGGACGCGAAGACTGGCGCGAGATTTTGCCGGGGTACGCGAGGTGCGTCCGCATTTTGAAGACCGTGGACGATAGACCGAAGACGATAGACGAGAGCCGCTTTGTTGAGATGGAAGAAAAAACCCTCTACGAAGCCGTCTGCACTGCCGTTCACGGTCAGCCGTCCACCGTTGATGAATTTTTGGAGACGGTGGTCAAACTCATCCCCTCCATCAATGCCTTCTTCGATAAGGTGCTGGTCATGGCGGAAGATGAAAAGGTACGAAACAACCGCCTCGCCCTTGTGGGGCAAATTGCCGATTTGTCCAAAGGCTTGGCAGATTTGAGCAGGCTCGAAGGCTTCTAACCCATCTCGGGGCGGACGCAAACTCCGCCCCTTTTCTTTTAATTTGCCAAATCCTCAATCCCGTCTATAATTCATTTCATCCAAATCGCCAATTACCAATTACCAGCATGTCCACCATTGATGAAATCAAATCCCGCATAGACATCGTGGACCTCGTTTCCGAGGCGGGCGTCAAGCTGCGTCATGCCGGGAAGAACTACACGGGGTTCTGTCCCTTCCACGAAAACAAGCACACGCCCGCTTTTGTCGTCTGGCCCGAGACCGGGACGTGGCGCTGCTTTGGCGCGTGCAACGAGGGCGGCGACATCTTCAAGTTCGTGATGAAGAAAGAGGGGATTGACTTCAAAGAGGCGCTGCAAAAACTCGCCGCGCGTGCGGGCGTGGAAGTGAAGGAATACCAGCGCGAAACGCCTCAGCAAAAAGAGGCTTATGATCACCTCCGCAAACTGCTGGAGGACGCGGTCATTTTCTATCGCAGTCACTTGCTCGCCAACAAGGAGATTCTCGCTTACCTGCGCGAAAAACGCGGACTGACCGACGCCACCATCGAGACCTTTGGACTGGGATACGCGCCCACTGGCTGGGACAACGCCCTCAAGCACTTCACCGCGCGCGGCTACTCGGAACAGGATTTGGTTGAGGCGGGTCTCCTCACTGTTCGAGAGGGGGAAAGTACACAGGTAGACACGTATACAGGTATACAGACGGAACACGCAGGACGCAATACGCCAACACGAGTCTATGATCGCTTTAGAAACCGCATCATGATTCCCATCCGCGACGAGCAGGGACGTATGGCGGGCTTCGGCGCGCGCATCGTGGACCCGAACGACATTCCAAAGTTTTTGAATTCGCCTGAAACGCCCGTCTTCTCGAAGGGACGTTTGCTCTACGGCTTGGACCGGGCGCGCAGAGCCATCCGCGCCGCCGATCAAGCCGTCATCGTGGAAGGCTATCTCGATGTCATTGCCCTGCATCAGGCGGGCTATGAGAACGTCGTCTCGCCGATGGGCACGGCGTTGACCGAAGACCAGCTGCGCCTGCTCAAACGCTTTACGCGGCGGATTGTCCTTGCGCTCGACCCGGACCTGGCTGGGCAGAAAGCCGTGCTGCGCGGGTTGGAGGCGGCGCGTTCCGCGATGGATAAGGAAGGCGAACTTGCCTTCGACGCGCGCGGCTTGCTTCGCAATGAGTCGCGCTTGCAGGCAGATTTGCGCGTGGCAGCCATGCCCGACGACCTCGATCCCGATGAAATCGTGGCGCGCGATAAAGAAGAATGGGCGCGCCTGATTACCAATGCCAAGCCCATCGTGACGCATGTGATGGAAACCCTTGCGGCGGGACAAAACCTCAACGACCCGAAGGTGAAGAATCAGATTGCGGCGCAGGTGCTTCCGCTCATTGAAGATTTGCCCAATCCATTGGAACGTGACACGTACCGTCAGGCGTTGGCGCGGATGCTCAGGGTGAATGAAAGCGCATTGACGGGGGCGCAGGCTCAAGGTCCGAGGGTGAGGCGGACGAGGGAGAAGGTTCGGGAGCGAGGGCAGGAAGCGGGTAAAGTCGTCGTCGCGGTTTCGTCGAGCAAGAAAGTCGAGGAGTATGTCATCGGTGTGCTGTTCCAAAAGCCCGAACTGCTGTACCGCCTCGACCGGCTGTTGCAGGAGTACGGACTGACGCCGCTGGACGCGCAGGACTTTGCATACACCGACCATAAACTGCTGTTTGGTCTCATCCGCGAGTCGGTGGAGCAGTATCAGACGGAGCATCACAAGTTTGTGGCGCAGGCAGTACCCGAGTCGCTGGCGGCGCGCGCTGCCGAACTGGCGCGCGAGGCGGTGGAGGCGGAAAAACGGGATGAGAAACTGCTGGAGGAACTTCTGCGCGGCGTGATTAAACTGCGGCGGCAGGCGGCTGGCGAGAACTTGAGCCAGTTGCGGTTTTTGCAGGAGGAAGCGCATCAAGCCGGCGACCTGCGCGCCTCGTCTTACATGGAACTGGCGCTGCGGCACACCCGTCTCTTGCGCGAATTGGATGCGGCATATCGTAAAATGACGCAGAAACGTTTAGAATGACGTAACGCTTTATTTCTGGCGGCGTCTGGTAAGGTGAAGATGTCCATAAAACAGCCCACCCCTTCGAAACGCAAGAAACGCGCGCACGGCGCCCGGCCGGGCTTGTCACCCGCGCAGGGAGAACCGTCCTTTGATGATGTGCCTGTTGGGAGCGGCAGGGAGTTGGATGGCAACGGTTTGACAGAACTGGCGCTGATGGATGAAGAAGGCGGCGACCCGGATGCGAACTTGCTCACGCAGGAAGAGGATGTTTTGGATGATGACCTCGACCTGCATGACCCCAAACTTGCCGCCGAACTCTCCGAAGATCCGGTGCGCCTGTATCTGCGCGAGATTGGTCAGGTCAAACTGTTGGATGCCGACAGTGAGTTCCGCCTGGCGACGATGATCGAAGCGGGGCGCTTTATCAATGCCGTGCGGCAGCGCCCGCCCCGCCGAGGGATGAGCGCTCCGCGTTCCATTTGTCATGCCATTCTTTCTGAACTGAAGACCTCGTGGGAGCGCCTGAGAGAGGATGCCGAGCGTTTGCATCACGACACGCCCAACCTGGGATTGATGCTCAGCGAGGCGCAAGCCCTGCGCGCCGGCGGCTGGTCTTCGGATGCGCCCTCCTACCTGCGCGCCTTTTTGGACAACGGCAAATGGGGAAGCGACCCGCTGTGGGATGATTTTGCGCGAAAGGCATATTCGGTCTTTCTCAGCCTGTACCTGCTGCCGTTCAACTATGCGGCATGGCTGCTCAGCCATATCAACAAAAAACATGAACTGCCCAGCCTGCGCACGATGTCCAGCCGCCTGCCGGATGACAAGGAAATTCTGGATGAACTCGAACTGATCAAGAATCAGGCAAAGGAGGCGCATCAGGTGCTCATCCGCGCCAACTTGCGGCTGGTGGTGAGCGTCGCCAAGCGCTACCTCGGGCGCGGCATCAGTTTCCTCGACTTGATTCAGGAAGGCAATATCGGTCTTCTGCGTGCCGTCAGCAAGTTCGATCCGCGGCGCGGATTCAAATTCAGCACCTATGCCACATGGTGGATTCGCCAGTCCATCAACCGTTCGATTGCCGAACAGGCGCGCACCATTCGCATTCCGGTGCATCTGTTCGAATCCATCACGCGCATCCTGCGCATCCAGCGCCAACTCACCCAGGAATTGGGGCGCGAGCCCACCACCGAGGAAATTGCCCTCGAAATTGGCTATCTGCCCGCCTCCGACGTGCAAGCCATCCTGCGCGCCCACGCCGAGGAGAAGCCGCTGCCGCCGGCGCTTCAGCATAAACTGGAGACTGCCACCCGCAAAATTGACCGCATCCTCCGTTCGGCAGAAGAGCCTATTTCCATTGACGGACCGGTGGGAGATGAAGATTCCAGTTCGCTGGGCGATTTCATCGAGGATGAGGAGACCATCTCACCGATGGACGCGGCGGCGCGTCAGATGCTGCGCGAGCAGATTCGCTCTGCCCTGACTTCCCTTGCCGACCGCGAACGCGAAGTCCTCGAAATGCGCTTCGGTCTCTTGGACGGGCAGGACCATACCCTTGAGGAGGTCAGCCGCTTCTTCGATGTGACCCGCGAGCGGATTCGTCAAATCGAGGCGAAGGCGCTGCGAAAACTGCGGCATCCCTCGCGCAGTAAAACGTTGAGGGAGTATTTGGGGTAATCTCGCTTTTTTACTTTGAGGGGGATTGATGTGCTCTGCCTGTTCTTGCATGATGGTATCTCGATTTTTGTGTCAAAGTTGCTCTGTTGCAAACATGAGATAGGCATGGTAAATCGCTCTGTTGCAAGGATTTTTCCGAGCGTACTCGGCGGTCTCTACCGCCGGGTTTGCGCAAGAGAGCGCAAACTACGCAGATTTTTTTGATGATTGCAACAGAGCCACAACTTTCGGCTGCTACCTCTTGCAGGCAATATGACGAATATCACCAATTTTGTGAAAAGGGACACTTTTTCTAGCCCCTGAAAAACACTTATGTTATACTTTGCCGAACGTGCGAGAAAGCACAAACTCCGTCCATGTGGGCGTTTTGAGGTGTCAGAATGCTCGAATACGTTGCAATTGCGTTGTTAATCGTATTGGCGTTGGTGGTAGCGCTGGTTGCGATTGGTTTGGGGTATCTCTTCGGTCCACGAAAACAATCTGAGGTAAAAGCCCAGCCTTATGAATCGGGCATCAACCCGTTCGGGGAGGGGAGGCGGCGCATGCCCGTCCGCTTCTATTTGATTGCGGTACTGTTCATCCTCTTCGATATCGAAGTGGTGTTCTTTTTGCCGTGGGCGATTGCCTTCCGAAAGTTGGGGATATTCGGTCTGATTGAAATGGTCATTTTCATTGTCATCTTACTGGTTGGCTATGTTTACGCCTGGAAGAAAGGAGCCCTGGAATGGGAGTAGAACAAAAACTTGGCAATATGGGCATTGTGACCGCGAAACTGGAAGACGTGGTCAACTGGTCGCGCACGAATGCGATGTGGCCCATGTTGTTTGGTCTTGCCTGCTGTGCCATCGAGATGATGGCGGCGCAGGCTTCGCATTATGACATGAGCCGCTTTGGCATGGAACTGATGCGCGCCAGCCCGCGCCAGTCGGACCTGATGATTGTGGCTGGGCGGCTCTCGCGCAAGATGGCGCCCGTGCTGCGCCGCCTGTACGACCAGATGCCCGAACCCAAGTGGGTCATTGCCATGGGCGACTGCGCCTCCTGCGGCGGCGTCTTCAACAACTATGCCCTGGTGCAGGGCGTGGATGAGATTGTCCCGGTGGATGTGTTTGTGGCGGGCTGCCCGCCGCGCCCGGAGGCATTAATTCACGGCATTCTCACCCTGTACGAAAAGGTCAAAGGGGAGAAATTTACAGACCCCACATCATAAATCGGCGCTTCAGATAGCGTTAGAGAACGCTGACTGCGCTTCGGAAATACTTATGGATCAAAAACTCGAACCCATCGTAAAGGCTTTGCAGGAACAGTTCGGCGCAACCTATGAAGAGTTTCGCGGCGAAGTGCATGTCTTTCTCACCGCCGAACAAATCATCGAGGCGCTGACCCTCTTGCGCGATAAATTCGACTTTGAACTGCTCTCGACGATGACCGCTTCGGACTATTACCCGCAGAGGTCGCCGCGCTTCCATGTCATCTATCAACTCTCGTCGCTGGCGAAAAATGTCACAGTGCAGTTGAGAGTCCCGGTCGATGGCGACCAGCCAAAGGTCCCGACCGCGACGCGTGTGTATGAAGCGGCGAATTGGCGCGAGCGCGAAATCTTCGACATGTTCGGCATCGAGTTCGAAGGTCATCCCGACCCGCGCCGCATTCTGATGCCCGAAGGTACGGAGGGACATCCTCTGCGGAAAGACTTCCCGCTCGGCTATGAGGAACCGCAGTTCACTTTCAACTTTGAAGAGATTGACCTGCGCAAGCCGTACGCAAAGGAATAAGCATGACCCAGATCGAAGAAGTCAACTACGAACAATACAAGCACTTGGTTTCGGAACGCGCCTTTACCGGCGAAACCATGCTGCTCAACATGGGACCGCAGCACCCGTCCACGCATGGCGTGCTGCGCCTCCTGCTCGAACTGGATGGCGAGGTCATCGTCAACGCCGTGCCAGACATCGGCTTCCTGCACACCGGCGTCGAAAAGAACATGGAAGCCAAGACCTACCTCAAAGCCGAGGTCATGTCGGACCGCCTCGATTACATGAACAACCTGGGCAACAACCTTGCCTACTGCATGGCGGTCGAAAAACTGGTGGACCTCGACGTGCCGCCCCGCGCCCAAGCCCTGCGTGTGATTTTGGTGGAGTTGCAGCGCATCGCCTCGCATTTGGTCTGGATCGGCACGTTCGGTCTCGACCTGGCGGCGATGTCTGTGTTCCTCTATGCCTTCCGCGAACGCGAACAGCTCCTCGACATCTTCGAGCTGTGTTCCGGTCAACGCATGATGACGACCTTCATCCGTCCGGGCGGGTTGTGGCGCGATGTGCCGGTGGAATTCGAGACGGCGGTACGCAACTTCCTCAAAATCTTCCCGAAACGGGTGGACGAATACGAGGCATTGCTGACCAAAAACCCGCTCTTTCTGGACCGTTTGCTGGGCATTGGCAAACTGGACGCCGCCACCGCCCTGCAATACGGCGTGACGGGACCCATGCTCCGCGCTTCGGGCGTGAAGTGGGACTTGCGCAAAGCCCGTCCCTACATGGGCTACGAGCAGTATGACTTCGACATCCCTGTTCGCACCGAGGGCGATGTGTACGCGCGTTACCTCGTCCGCGTGCAGGAATTCCGTGAGTCCATGAAGATCATCGAGCAGGCGTTGAACAAACTGCCGATGGGACCCGTCCGCAGCGCCAACTACAAATTCGTTCCCCCGCCGCGCTCGGAAATTGGCGTGAGCATGGAGGCGCTCATCCACCACTTCAAATTGTGGACGGAGGGCTTTTCTGCGCCCAAAGGCTCGGTGTATAGCGCGGTCGAATCGCCGCGCGGCGAACTGGGCGTTTATCTCGAAGGCGATGGCGGACCCAAGCCGCACCGCGTCCACTGGCGCACGCCTTCTTTTAGCAACCTGTCTGTTGTGCCGAAAATCGTCAAAGGACATCTGGTGGCAGACTTGGTCGCCATCCTTGCCTCCACCGACATTGTGCTCGGAGATATTGACCGATGAGCCTGATCCCTCACCCCTTCCCCTCTCCCATTGGGAGAGGGATGCCCGAAGGGCAGGGTGAGGGTATTTAATGAGGAATTATGCTGTTACAGAAATACCCCAAAGAAGTGAAGCAAATCCTTGCCAAATATCCGCCGGAGCACAAACGCTCGGCGGTTATGCCGCTGCTTTACCTTGCCCAGCGTGAGGAAGGCTACATCACCAAAGCCGCCATGCAGGACATTGCCCAACTGCTCGACATCAGCGAGACCGATGTCGCCTCCATCGTCGGCTTTTACACCCTCTACCACGACAAAAAAGAGGGCAAGTACCGCATGCAGGTCTGCACCGACCTGCCGTGCGCCCTGCGCGGGGCGGAGGAATTCCTCAACAACCTGTGCGGCAACCTCGGCATCAAAGTCGGCGAGACGACGCCGGATGGTCTCATCACACTCGAGGCGGTCACGTGCCTCGCCGCCTGTGACCGGGCGCCCGTGTTCCAAACCCAGGGACCCGACGGCATCAAATATCACGAGAACATGACCGTGGATAAGACGATGGAACTCATCGAAGCGCTCAAGAAATCAACAGGGGAGGCGAAATAATGGCGCACGTTCTCTTACGGCATCGGGATATTCCCGACATCCACAAACTCGAAGTCTATAAAAAGAACGGCGGCTTTGCCGCATTCCAGAACGCGGTCACCCAGATGAAGCCCAACGAAGTGACCGAGGTGGTCAAAAACTCCGGTCTGCGCGGACGCGGAGGCGCCGGCTTCCCCACCGGCATGAAATGGTCGTTCATTGACAACAAAAACTGGCCCCATTACGTGGTGGCAAACGCCGACGAATCGGAGCCGGGCACCTTCAAAGACCGCGAAATCATGGAACACAACCCCTTCCAGTTTTTGGAGGGTGTTGCCATTGCCTCTTATGCTGTCGGCGCGAACGCGGCATATATTTACCTGCGCGGCGAATTCTGGCAGATTGCCGCCTTCCTGGATGAGAAAATCGCCGAGATGGAAGCGGCGGGCTACCTCGGCAAAAACATCTTCGGCAGCGATTACTCCCTCAAAATCTACACCCACCTCGGCGCCGGCGCTTACATCTGCGGTGAAGAGACCGCCATGCTCGAATCCATCGAAGGCAAACGCGGGCAGCCGCGCGTGCGCCCGCCGTTCCCGCCGTCCTACGGTCTGTATGGCAAGCCGACCATCGTCAACAACGTCGAAACGCTGACCAACGTCCCGCTCATCCTTGCCAACGGCGCGGAATGGTACAAATCCATGGGCACCGCCGACAGCGCCGGCGTGAAAATCTTCTCGCTTTCGGGGCGCGTGCGCAAACCCGGCAACTACGAACTGCCCTTCGGCACGACCTTCCGCGAACTCATCTACACCTACGGCGGCGGCGTGCAAGATTCCCGCAAAGTCAAAGCCATCATGCCGGCTGGCGCTTCCTCCTCCCTCATTCTGGTGGACGACGAAAAAGTTCTCGATACTCCGATGGACTACGCCACTGTCCGTACGCTCGGCGCGGACCTTGGCTCTGCCTCCGTCATCGTCATAGACGACACCGTCTCGATAGACTGGCTCATCAACAAGACTGTTCACTTCTTCCGTCATGAATCGTGCGGCAAATGCACTCCCTGCCGCGAAGGCACCTACTGGATGTCGCACCTCACCGAGCGCATCCACGAGGGACGCGCCACCCGCGCCGATGTGGATTTGCTGTTGAACGTCGCCAAGCAAATGCAGGGCAAATGTCTGTGCGCCCTCGGCGAGTTTTCCACCATGGCGGTCGTCACCGGCATCGAACGTTTCCGGCAGGATTTCGATAAAGTAGTAAAGAGTAACTCGTAATTGGTAATTCGCGAATTACCAATTACTTTTGGAGAGTTATGGCAAAACAAGTCACTTTAACCATTGATGGAAAACAGGTCACCGTCCCCGAAGGGACAGTGGTAGCAGATGCCGCCAAAATGGCGGGCATTGATATTCCCGTCTTCTGTCATCACCCCAAACTTGAACCGGTCGGCATGTGCCGCATGTGCCTCGTGGAAATCGGCCGCCCCGTGCGCGACCGCGCCACCGGGCAGTTTGTGATGGAAAACGGCGCGCCAAAAATCCAATTCATGCCCAAACTCGAAACCGCCTGCACCAACAAGGTCGAGGAAGGCATGGTGGTATTGACGCGCTCCCAGAAAGCACTGGAGGGGCAGAGGGGCACCATCGAATTCCTGCTGACCTCGCATCCGCTCGACTGCCCCATCTGCGATAAGGGCGGCGAATGTCCGCTTCAGAACCTGACGATGGCATACGGTCCAGACAAGAGCCGCTTCCTCTATAATGAGAAGTTTCATCTCGACAAGATGGTCCCGCTGGGCGAACTCATCTGGCTCGACCGCGAACGCTGCATCCAGTGCGCGCGCTGCATCCGTTTTCAGGATGAGATTGCCGGCGACTCGGTCATCGGCTTCGATGAACGCGGACGCGCCACGCAAATCGTCACCTTCTCGGACCCCGCATTCGATTCGGTTTTCTCCGGCAACACCACCGACATCTGCCCGGTCGGCGCGCTGACCACTTCCGACTTCCGCTTTGGCGCGCGCCCGTGGGAATTGCAGGCGCACGCCTCCATCTGTACGCAATGCCCGGTTGGCTGCAACACCACCCTGAACACACGCCGCGAAGCAAAGTCGGGCGGACGGATCGTCGTCAAGCGCGTTATGCCGCGCCAGAACGAGGACGTGAACGAAATCTGGATTTGCGACAAGGGACGCTTTGCCTATCACTACACCGAAGGCAAAAATCGCCTGACCCGCCCCATGATCCGCAAGGACGGCAAACTGACGCGCGCCTCGTGGGATGCCGCCACCAAACTTGCCGCCGAAAACTTCCAAAAGGCGAAGAAGAACTTCGTCATTCTGGCTTCGGGCAGGCTTTCCAACGAAGATTTGTTCAATCTGAAATCGCTCGCCGAACATGCGGAAGGCAAGGCATACTTGTACTCGCACATGGGCGGCGGCGAGTTGACCTCGCTGGTGGGGGTGGGGCAGAGGACGAACTTTGGCACGATGGGCGCAGGCACCACGATTGTCGTTGTCGCCTCCGATTTATATGAAGAGGCGCCGGTCTGGTATCTGCGCGTCAAACAGGCGGCGGCGCGCGGCGCGAACCTGATTGTGATGAACGCCCGCGAAACCAAACTCGACCGCTACGCCTCGTTCACCGTCCGTTATGCCTACGGTGACGAAGTCAAAGCGGTGAGCGACCTCGGCAAGAAAGGCAAAATCGGCGATTCGTTCCTCAAATCGGAGAACGTGGTCATCCTGTATGGCAGCGACGGGCTGGGTGTTTCCGGCTCGAGGGCGGTTGCCTCTGCCTGCGCGAAATTGCTGAACGAGAATGGCTTCACCGGCAGACCCAATAACGGTCTCATCGGTGTATGGGGGCGCGCCAACGACCAGGGCGCTTGGGAGATGGGTTTCGAGGCGCCGGAAGACTTGGCGAAAGCGCTCAAAGGCAAGACGGTGTATATTGCCGGCGCCGACCCGGCGGCAGACGACCCGAAACTGGCAAAAGCGCTCGAAGGTGCGGAATTCGTCGTTGTGCAGGATGTGATGACCACCGCCACCACCGAGATTGCAGATGTCGTTTTGCCGGCGCAGGCGTTCACCGAACGCGAAGGGACGCTGACCTCCGGCGAGCGGCGCGTGCAGCGCTTTTATCCCGCTGTCCCTGTGACGGGCGAAGCGAAGGCGGATTTTGCCATCACCTCGCAGATTGCGCGCCACATGGGCATTGTGCTTGAGGGGACGTCCGTTTCGGCGGTGTTCGACATTCTGGCGGCGTCGGTCAAATCGTTCGAAGGGTTGACCTACGCCAAACTGGCGGAAGTCCGCCCCCAGTGGCCCATCGTTGGGCGCAGCGATTTGTATTACGGCGGCACGACCTATGAGAACACGCAGGGGATGGGCGCGCAGTTGTCGGCGGCGGCAGGGCGCGGGGAAAAGGTGAGCCTGCCCAGGGTCGAGAAAGAAGCGGTTGTCCGTCCCAAAGAGAAAGAGTTGCTGGCGGTGCCGGTCACCAAGTTGTATGACCGCGGTACGACCGTCCTGCCTTCGGAGTTGCTGCATCAGCGCATCGGTGAGGCAAGGGTTGTCTTGCATTCGGAGACGGCGAAGAGCCTGGGGGTGGAGGAAGGTCAGACGGTGAGCGTCAGTTTCAACGGCGTGAACGGCGAAGCAGTGGTGAAACTGAGCGATGCAATTTCTGTGGGTGTGGCGCTGATCCCGCGTTCGATGGGGTTGGCGATCCATGAACCTGCGGCGGTAAAGGTGAAATGATGTTATCGGATTGGACTCTCTGGCTCGAGTGGTTGATCAAATCGCTGGTGGTGACCTTTGGGTTACTGACCGGGTTCGCCTACCTGACGTGGTATGAGCGGCGCGCGCTGGCGCGCATTCAGGCGCGCATCGGTCCGAATCGCGCCGGACCTCAGGGCTTGCTTCAGCCGATTGCCGACGCGGTGAAGTTGATTTTCAAGGAGGAACTCGTCCCCGCCAAGGCGGATAAGACGCTGTTCTTCTGGGCGCCGGTCATCACGATGGTGCCTTCGCTCATTATTGCGGCGGTCATTCCGTGGGGACCCGCCATCGAGATGTTTGGGCGTGTCATCCGCCTTTCGATTGCCGACCTCAACGTGGGGGTGTTGTATCTGATGTCCATCGCTTCGATTGCGGTGTACGGCATCGTACTGGCGGGCTGGTCTTCGAACAACAAGTATGCCATGCTGGGCGGTCTGCGTTCCTCGGCGCAGATGATTTCGTATGAACTGGCGCTGGGGTTGTCGTTTGCCACGTCCATCATCCTTGCCAACTCGATGCGCATGTTCGATATTGTAGAGGCGCAGCGAGGGCTGTGGTTCGTGGTTGTCCAGCCGGTGGGCGCGGTCATCTTCTGGATTGCGACGCTGGCGGAGGTCAACCGCGCTCCGTTCGACATGCCTGAAGCCGAGCAGGAATTGACCGCCGGCTATCACGCCGAATATTCGGGCATGAAGTTTGCCTTGTTCTTCATGGCGGAATATCAGAAGATGATTGTGGTCAGCGCCATTCTGGCGACGTTGTATTTCGGCGGTTATCTCGGTCCGTTTGTGGACCGCTTCCCCTGGCTGGGACCGATTTACATGATCATCAAAATCATCCTGCTGTTGTTTGTGATGATTTGGGTGCGCGCCACCTGGCCCCGCATCCGCTATGACCGCCTGATGGCGTTTGGTTGGAAGATTTTGCTGCCGCTTTCGCTGGCGATTGCCTTCATCACGGCGACGGGCATTCTGCTGACGGATTTGACGGGCAGCCCGTTGTACTTTTGGGCAATCCCGGTCGTTTCGGTTTTGGCTGGTTTATTTACTGTTGCGGTCATCTACCGTGAGTTGAGGAGAAAAGCTTATGGGCGTGCTTGATCCCCTGATTGAGTTGCTGCGTGGTCTGGGGACCACGTTTAAGATGGCGCTGGAAAAGCCGGTTACGTATCAGTATCCCGAAGAGAAGCGTCCGGTGCGCCCGCGTTTTCGCGGACGCCACGTGCTGAAACGCTATGAGAACGGGCTGGAGAAGTGCATCGGTTGTTCGCTGTGCGCCGCCGCCTGCCCGGCGGATGCGATCTTCGTGGAAGCCTCCGAGAATACGGATGAGAAACGCTTCTCGCCCGGCGAACGGTACGCCTCCACCTACGAAATCAACATGCTGCGCTGCATCTATTGCGGCTTCTGCGAGGACGCTTGTCCCACCGAAGCGATTGTGCTGGGCGACAACTACGAACTCTCCTTCTATGACCGCCGCTCGGCGATCTACACCAAGGAGATGCTCTTGGAACCCGTCCCCTCGGTGGAGATGACCACGCCGCGCAAGGTGGAGCCGGGCGTCTTCACGCGCGCGGTGCCGGAGATGAAAGACCCTGCCGATTAACGATTTACGATTTTAGATTTTCGATTGTTCGTAAATCGTCAATCGAAAATCGTAAATGGAGAATTATGACTCTCGACTTAGCCCTCTTCCTCATCCTCGCCTTGGTTGCCGTCGCGACTGCCTTGGGCATGTTGTTCAGCAAGAATGCCGTCTATTCCGCATTGTTCCTCGTGTTGAACTTTGTCACGGTGGCGGTGTTCTATCTTTTGCTGGGAGCGCCGTTCATCGCCATGGCGCAGATTACGGTGTATGCCGGCGCCATCATGGTGCTGTTCCTGTTCGTCATCATGCTGCTCGGCGCGGAACGGCTGCCCGCTACAAACGTGCTGCCCTGGCAAAGACCGCTGGCAATCACGCTGACCGTGATTCTGGCGATGGAATCCACGTACCTGTTATTGAGCCGTGCGCGTCCTTCCGGCAGTGTGCTGCCGCCGGGGGCGGAGGTCAACACGGTGGATAACCTGCGCGCAATGGCAATGACCCTGTTCAACAACTACCTCCTGCCCTTCGAGGTGACGTCTGTCCTCCTGCTGGTTGCCATGGTGGGCGTCATCGTGCTGGTGCGAAGGGAGAAAGGGCAGAAATCATGATCCCGGTGGAATATTACATCGTCCTTTCGGCAATCCTGTTTGCCATCGGCGTGGCGGGCGTGCTTATCCGCCGCAACGCGCTCATCATCTTCATGTCCATCGAGTTGATGCTAAACGCCGCCAATCTGGCGGTTGTGGCGTTTAGCAGTGTGCTGAAGACGTTCAGCGGGCAGGTCTTCGTCTTCTTCGTCATTGCCGTTGCCGCGGCTGAAGTGGCGGTGGGGCTGGCGCTGATTGTCGAAATCTTCAAAGCCAAACACAGCATTGACGTGGACCAGATGAGTTCCTTGAAAGGGTGATGACTAATAAGTGGTAATTGGTAATTACCACTTGCCATTTACCACTTACCGATCTCGGAGAAGTTATGCACTTAAGCGAATCAGTAACCACAGGATATTTCTTCCTTGCCCCCTGGCTGGTCTTTGCGCCGGTCATTGGCTTGCTCATCAATATCATCTTTGGCGGCAGGCTCAGCGAAAAGGCGATTGGCACGGTGGCAAGTCTGGCTTCGGGCGCCTCGTTCGTGGTCAGCGTGCTGCTGGCTTGGTCGCTGGCGGCAGGTCACGGGGCGGCGGTGACCGTCCCCTTCCTCGAGTGGATTCACATCGGCGACCTCGAACTCGACTGGGCGTTCCGCGTGGACTCCCTTTCCACCACGATGATGCTGGTCGTCTCGGGCGTCGGGACGCTCATCCACATCTACGCCATCGGATATATGCACGAGGACGTGCGCTTCAAACATGACCCCGGACGGTTCCGCCGCTTCTTCGTTTTCCTCAACCTATTCATCGCCATGATGATGATCCTCGTCAGCGGCGACTCGTACCTGATGCTGTTCGTCGGCTGGGAGGGGGTGGGGCTGTGTTCCTTCCTGCTCATCGGTTTTTGGTACGACATGGACACGCTGGGCAGACCGTCGTGGGCAAACTCGAACGCCGCCAAAAAGGCATTTGTCACCAACCGGGTGGGCGACTTTGGTTTTCTGATCGCCGCCTTCCTGATGTTTTGGGCGTTTGGCAGTTTTCAGTTCGACGAGGTCTTTGAAGCCGCGCACGCCGTTGCGCCCGGCGTGATTGTGGCAATCACCCTGTTCATGTTGATTGGCGTGGCGGGCAAATCGGCGCAGATTCCGCTCTATGTCTGGCTGCCGGATGCGATGGCAGGTCCGACGCCGGTTTCGGCGCTCATCCATGCCGCCACCATGGTGACGGCGGGCGTTTATCTCATCACGCGCTCGGCGGAACTGTACACGCTCGTGCCGCAGGCGCAATACACCGTGGCGATGACCGGCGCCATCACCGCCCTGTTTGCCGCGACGATTGCCGTCGGTCAATACGACATCAAGAAGGTGCTGGCGTATTCGACCATTTCGCAACTGGGCTTCATGGTTGCCGCCGTGGGCATGGGCGCTTTTGTGGCGGGTATGTTCCATCTGGTGACGCATGCCTTCTTCAAGGCGCTGCTCTTCCTCTCGGCGGGCTCGGTCATCCTGGGATTGGAACGCGGACATCACCATGCGGAACATGCGCATCATGAAAAGAAACCGATAGGAAAAAGCGGAAAATCGAAAGCGGAAAGTGGACACGACGAGCATGAGGTCTTCGACCCCGGCGACATGCGCAACATGGGCGGGCTGCGCAAGACCATGCCGGTCACGTTCTGGCTCTACATGATTGGAACGCTCGCGCTGGCGGGCATTGTCCCATTTGCAGGCTTCTGGTCGAAGGATGAAATCCTGCTCGATGCCAGCCGGCATTATCCCGCCGTGTACATTCTTTTGAGCATCGCCGCGTTCTTCACTGCCTTCTACATGGGGCGGCAAATCTGGCTGGTCTTTTTCGGCGAGCCGCGTCACGAAGCCGCCGCTCACGCCGAGGAGAGCAAGCCCATCATCACTGTTCCGCTGATGGTTCTGGCGGCGCTTTCCTTGCTGGGCGGCGCGCTCAACCTGCCGTTCGAGGGCTTCCATCAACTCGGTCACTGGCTGGAATACACCCTGCACGAAGTGGAAGCGTTTCCGCTCAACCTGCAAGTGGCGGGAGTTTCGACCCTGGTGGCGCTGTTCGCCATTTTCCTCTCCTGGCTGATTTACGGGCGCAACCCACTCAAAGCCGGTCAGCCCGACCCGTTGAAGAAGCCGCTCGGCTTCATCTTCACCGGCATGGAGAACAAATGGTTCGTGGATGAAGGTTACTTTGCCGTCATCATCAACCCCTTCAAAAAACTCTCCTACTTCCTGGCAGACGTTGTGGATTGGCGCTTCTGGCATGACTGGTTCCACGAAACGGTCATTGCCGGAACCTACAACTGGTTGAGCAACATCGGTCTCAACCTCTACGCCGACCAGAAAGGCATTGACGCCTTCGCGAATTGGCTGGGGACGGCAACCCAGTCCTTGTCGGCGACCCTGCGCAAGGTCCAGACCGGATTCGTGCGCTCGTATGCGCTCTCGGTGCTGCTGGGCGTTGTCTTAATTCTTGGCTATTTGATCGTGAAATAAGGAGAAGGTCGGTTTGCGTTAGACCTTCAACCTGCGACCTTCGCTCTAAAGGATTGAACATGGAATTTCTTCTGAAACCTCTCACTCTGCTGACATTCTTTCCGCTGTTGGGCGTGCTCCTCATTCTCTTCATCAACGCCGAAGCGAAGAACATCATCCGCTGGGTGGCGCTGATCACATCCCTGATCACGTTCGGCATCTCCCTGTGGGTGCTGGCGATGTTCGACGCCTCGAACGTGAACCTGCAACTGGTCGCCCGCTACGACTGGATCACCGTCGCCGGTTGGAATATCCAATACTTCCTCGGCATTGACGGGCTGAGCATCCTGCTCGTGCTGCTGACCGCCTTCCTGACGCCGATTTCCATCCTCTCCACCTGGACCGCCATCGAAGAGCGCGTCAAGGACTTCATGATCTTCTTCCTTCTGTTGGAAGTGGGCATGACCGGCGTCTTCCTGGCGCAGGACTTGTTCCTGTTCTACATCTTCTGGGAATTCACGCTCGTGCCGATGTATTTTCTCATCGGCATCTGGGGCGGACCGCGCCGCATCTACGCCGCCATCAAGTTCTTCCTTTACACCATGGCGGGTTCCATCCTCATGCTGTTAGCCATCCTGTGGCTCGGCATTTACGGCGGCACCTTCTCCGTGCCGGACTTGATTGCGCAGGGCAACATTCCCGCCGATATTCAATGGTGGCTGTTCCTGGCGTTCACCGCCGCCTTTGCCATCAAAGTGCCGATGTGGCCCCTGCACTCGTGGCTTCCCGATGCCCACGTTGAAGCGCCGACGGCCGGCTCTGTCATTCTTGCCGGCGTCCTGCTGAAGATGGGTACCTATGGCTTTGTGCGCTTCAACCTGCCGCTCTTCCCTGAAGCGGCAGTGCGCGCCGCCCCGTGGATTGCGCTCCTCGCCACCATCGGCATCCTTTACGGCGCGATGGTCTCCTACGCTCAGGCAGACGTGAAGAAACTGGTCGCTTATTCCTCCGTCAGCCACCTCGGTTTCGTCATGCTCGGTCTGTTTGCGATGAACCCGCAGGGCATTGCCGGCGGCATTTTGCAGATGATCAATCACGGTCTCAGCACGGGCGCGTTGTTCCTCCTCGTCGGCATGATTTACGAGCAGACCCACACCCGCGAAATCAAAGTCTATGGCGGGTTGTGGAAGATCACCCCGGTCTTCGGCTCGATTATGTTGATTGTCTCGCTTTCCTCGATGGGCTTGCCCGGCTTGAACGGCTTCGTGGGCGAGTTCACCATTCTGTTGGGCGCGTTTGGCTCAAAGGCAATCAATAATACTGCCTATGCCATCGCTTCAGCGCTGGGCGTCATCATGGCGGCGGTCTATATCCTCTACATGTTCCAGAAGATGTTCCTCGGTCCGCAAGGCGAGATCGTGGACGAGGTCAAGAAACACGGTCACGGCTTGCGCGACTTGAACTGGCGCGAAATCGTCACTGTGGTTCCGCTGCTCATCTTCATCTTCTGGATCGGTTTGTATCCCAAGCCCTTCTTTGCCCTCATGGCTCCGGCGGTCGAACACCTGGTCGGAATGCTGCCCATCCCTTAAGGCTGTTCGCGGCTGGCTGCACACGGCTGACCGCTAATTGCCAACGGCTAATGCTATGAACCTGACACCTCAAGATTACCAAGTCCTCACCCCTTACATCCTGCTCACTGCGTGGGCGTGTGTTCTGCTGCTGGCGGACCTCTTCATTCCCCGCGAACGCAAGAGCATCACCGCACTGCTCGCCGCGCTGGGGCTGGCAGTGACGCTGGGCGTTACTCTTTCGCAAGTTGGCATCGAGCAAACGGGCTTCTTTGGCATGGCGGTGCTCGACGGCTTCTCGACCTTTGTCAACGCGCTGCTGCTCGTCAGCGGCATCCTCGGCATTGCCATCGCGCACGATTACGTCAAACGCATGGGCATCGAGCGCGGCGAATACTACACCCTGCTGCTCTTCAGCGTCAGCGGCATGATGCTCATGGCGCAAGCCGCCGACCTCATCATCGTCTTCATCGCCCTCGAATTGCTCTCCATTCCGCTCTATGTGCTTGCCGCCTTTGCGCGTCCGCAACTTAGTTCCGAGGAAGCGGGGATGAAATACTTCCTGCTTGGCGCTTTCGCAACGGGATTTGTCGTTTACGGGACTGCGCTTGTCTTCGGCGCGACGGGAACAACGTCGCTCGCCGGTATTGTCGCTGCCGCCGCTTCCCCCTCGACCTCGACTCTGCTCCTGACCATTGGGGCGGCTCTCGTCCTTGTCGGATTCGGTTTCAAGGTTGCCGCCGTTCCCTTCCACATGTGGACGCCCGATGTGTATCAGGGTGCGCCCACGGCAGTGACTGCCTTCATGGCAGCCGGCGCCAAGATTGCCGGCTTCGCCGCCCTGCTGCGCGTCTTTGCCACCGCCTTCTCCTCGCTTGCTGTGGATATGACCGCTGTGCTGTGGGCGCTTGCCGCATTGACCATGATCCTCGGCAACGTGATTGCCATCTCGCAGACTGACATCAAACGTATGCTGGCATACTCCAGCATTGCCCACGCCGGCTATATTCTCATGGCGTTCGTGCCATACGGGAATCCCGCCGTGCGAGACGTATCCATTGCGGCGGGGCTGTTCTACCTGGCTGCCTACGCCTTCACCAATTTCGGCGCGTGGAGCGTGGTGATTGCCCTCGAAAAGAAAGAGGAGAAGGGGCTGGCAATTGCAGATTATGCCGGTCTGGGACGCAAACATCCCCTCCTCGCCGCCGCCATGACTGTCTTCATGCTCTCGCTGGTGGGGCTGCCTCCCACACTGGGGCTGGTGGGCAAAGTTTATCTCTTCCGTGCTGTGATTGCGGGCGGCTTCACGGGGCTTGCCATTATCGGCGTTCTCACCTCCCTTATCTCCGCCTACTACTACCTGCGCGTGGTTGTCACCATGTACATGAAAGACGGCGAGCCGGAAACCGTGCGCGAAACCTGGCTGGGATTCACCACAGGCTTGTCGGCAATCGTGACCGTAGTATTCAGCCTCCTGCCGCAATCCCTGTTTGCCTGGGCAAGCGAAGCCGTGCTGAAGTTGTTCTAAACGCCAGACTTCCGAAGTCTTCAAGACTTCGGAAGTCTCAGAGATTGAACGTCCCGCAGAGCAGAATGCCTGCGGGACGTTTTTTGCGGGTATGCTTTGCCGCCGCTTACGGACAGTTGTTCAGAATGGTGACTTTCTCGTATTCCTGATATTTCGGCGCGAGGACGATGAGTTGAATCCAGCGCGGGTTGGGGCTGTCGCCGCGTCCAATCATCCATTCGCGGCTGATGGTCTTGGTGCCGGCGCTGGTTAGGGTGATGGTTTTGATGCCGCTTTCGTTGCCGTCGCTTTGATCCCAGCGATAGTCGAATTCGAGCGGACCATTGGTGGTGATGGTGGCGTAAACGGTGTAGCGGACGTTGACCGGGCATCCTTCAGCAGGATCGCGGACCAATTTGTACTCCACGCTGGTGATGGCATATTTGGGTTTGGCGGAAACTTCGATTTGGACGTAGAAGGAACTGCTAAGCGGTCCGGCGCCAAAATCGGATCCCCAAGGGCTTTTGAAGCGCCAGTAGCCGGTGAACGTGCCTTCAGTGGCGGGCGCTTGGAGGTAAATGGAGATGTCCATGGTTTCGTTGGGAGGGACGACCTCCGAGAGCGGATAAGAGACCAAGCCGCCCATGCGTTCGCCGCTCCAGAAGACGAGGCTGTATGTGGAGTCCCAGGTGCAGGTGCCGGTGTTGACGAAGGTCCAGGTCTTCCAGAAGTATTCGCCGGGCAGGAAGACGGTGTTGTCGGGCGGGTTTTCGCCCACCAGCACAGCCGAAGGGGTGCAGAACTGATTGGGAGACGTCTGCGCCGCCGGGGTGTTGGTGGGAGAGGCGGCTTCAGGGGTGGATACGCTTGGGAGGGTTGGGGCAGGCGTCAGCGTGGGAAGAAGCGCCACTTCCGTCAGCGAATCCTGCGCTTGAACGGTTTGGGCGACGGCGGTGGCGATGTCAGCATCCCGTTGTTGGGGGGAGGTCCCGCAGGAGGCGGTGAGCAGGGCAATTCCCAAGAGTAGGGAGAGTAGTTTGTCTTTTCTTAACTGCATGATATTCCTTTCGTAGTAGGGGCTACGATTATACCGTTTCAGGAAGACGCCCGGCGGGGAGCCGGGCGTCTGGTTCTTTTAGGGGAGGGCGATTTGAGGTCTAATCCAGACTGCCCAGTCCTGACCGGCGGATCCGTTCGCCAGGACGGCGAGGATGAATTCGACCGATTTGCCTTTGAGCGGCGTGAGGTCCACATCCACCGATTTGAGCGTGCCGTCGCAGGATTTGGTCCATTCGCCGAGCGGGGTGACGGGACCGCCTCCCTCGCGGTAGTTCAATTGGAATTTGACGTTGCCGGCGCCGCAGGAACCGTCTGCCAGGGCAAGGAAACCGATTTTGGCGGTGAAGTGTTCGCCCTCGACGACGGTATAGGCGGGGAAGCGCCCCGAAATGACGCCGTTATCCACCCACTGTGGGTGGGTTTCGAGGACTTTTGTGGCGAAGGTGCCGTCTTCGAGTTTCTGGTTGTCTTTGTACATGGCAAAGCCGTTGGCGTCGGTGTCGGGACCGCCGAAGGTGAGGGTGCCTGCGCCGCTGATCCAAACCGCGGAGGGGGCGCGGGTGTAGAAATCGTAACCGGCGCTGGTGATTGCCACCTTAATATCCACAAAGAAGGATTTGCCCTGATAGCCGTTCAGGATGGGGATAAGCACGCCCGATGCGTTGCGGATGCGCCAGTAGCCTCGATAGGAGCCGTTCACGGCGGGGGCGGTGAGGTTGACCGAGAGGTCCACTTCCTGTCCCGGCGCCACCGTGCCGATGGCGATGGGAGACGTGCCGTTCATCGAGTCGCCGCTGTCGAACACCAGCGAGTAACCCGACCACGTACAGGTGCCGGCGTTGCGGATGCGCCACGTCTTGGTGAAGGCTGCGCCGGGGGCAAAAACGGTGCCGTCGGGAATGTTTACGTCTTTGATGAACTGCCCCAGGTCGCATAACGGGGTGGGGGAGACGAGCGGGGTGTTGGTGACGAGCGGCTGTGTGGGCAGAGCAACTGCTGTGTTGGTGGGCTGCGGCGGCGGCAGGGTGGGGGTGTTGAACGGCGCGGGGGTTGCCGTCTGGCTTAATTGCGCCTGCACGGTCAGCGCGGCTTGGGTAAAGATGGCGTTGGGTTCCTGTGTCTGCGGCGCGCGCGAGGGCAGGTTGCAGGACGCCAACACGATGGCAAACAACACACTCATCACGAATAATGGGCGAATGGATTTGTACATGGTTTCTCCTCAAAGCATCATAACAATTGTACATCATGCAGGACGCACCTGCATTGCCCTTTGTTCCTAATTTGGCGTTGTATTTGCCGGCAAGAACGCGGCTATGACAGAACGCAAAGCGGGAGCCGCTGAAACGACTCCCGCTTTTGATTTTTTGGACGCCTCGGCGCTTCAGACTCCGCCTCAGCCTGCTTCACGATCCCAAAGCCTGCGCCGCCCCTCAGCCTATTTCTCGTACGGCTGACCGTCGGCGGCGGGAGGCACGGCGCGCCCCACCACGCCGGTCAACACGATCATGGTGACAATGTAGGGCGCCATGAGCAGGAACTCTGATGGAATTGGCACCCGCAGGATTTGAAGTTTGACTTGCAGCGAATCGGCAAAGCCAAAAATCAAAGAGGAGGTAAACGCGCCAATCGGATTCCACTTGCCGAAAATCATCGCCGCCAGCCCAATGAAGCCCTTGCCGGCGGTCATGATTTCATCGAAGCGCCCCACCGAACCGATGGTAAAGTATGCGCCGCCCAGCCCTGCAATCATGCCGCCAAGAATGACGTTGACATAGCGCACCAGGTACACGTTGACGCCAAGCGTATCGGCGGCTTTGGGATGTTCGCCCACCGCGCGCGTGCGCAGACCCCAGGGCGTGTAGAACAGCATGATGTGCATGACCACCACCAGAAGGATCGTGAGGTAAATAACGATGTTGTTTTGAAAGAGCAGAGGTCCTAAGACCGGGATGCGATCCAGCAGCGGAACGGAAATGACCGGGAAAACGCCCGAATTGTTTAGCAGGTCCGTATTCTTTTCAAGGAAGCGTGAACTGACGAACGAAGTGAAGCCCGTGCCGAAGATGTTGATGGCGACGCCGCTCACGATTTGGTCCACTTTGAAGCGAATGACCAGATAGGCGTGAAACGCCGCCAGCAAACCGCCGATCAGAATGGCGGCAAGCAGCCCAACATACAAGTTGTCCGTCAGGCTGGCAGTCACCACCGCTGTTTGGGCGGCTAGCAGCATAATGCCTTCAATGCCAATGTTGATGACCGCCGAGCGTTCGCTGATGACGCCGCACAGAGCCGCCAGCGCAATTGGCGTGGCGCGCACCAGTGAACTGTTGATCATGCCGGTCAGATTGAAGGACTTCCCCTGCGCCGCCCAAGTGAGAAACGCAATGACGAACGTGGCGGCAATCACGCCGACCAACGCGCCGGTGGACTTGATTCCGCGCGCCAATTGGAAGGCGCCAAAGAAGGCGGCAATCCCTGCCATGAGGTACACCGTCAATTGCGCCGGCACGACCAGGTCTGGTACTGGCACGGCATTGGATCCAGCCAGGTTAATGCCAAACGTAGTCTGTAAACCCGGCTGTGTATTCAGCCCAAAGGTGAGGAAGATGAACAGCCCAACGGCGAGCAGGACGATGCCATAGGCGAGGCGTGCGCGCCGTACTCGGGTGGGGTTGATGGCGATTTCTGCGGTTGTCATGTTTTGCCTCCTATCTGCCCCAGCCGCGCGTCAACACGGTCTCTTCGACTTTGACGCTCTTGAGGCGGTACAGCCAGCGGATAATGTCGGGCGCGGCGATAAAGACAATCACCAACCCCTGAATGATGGAAATAATGTCAATCGGCACGCCGGCAATGGACTGCATCCGCGTTGCGCCGCTGCGCAGGAAGCCGAATAACAGCGCCGCCAGCACCACGCCCGCCGGGTGGCTTTTGCCCAGCAGGGCGAGGGCAATCGCGTCGAAACCGTAGCCGGCTGAGAAGCCCTGTCCCACCCAGTGATCCACGCCCAGCACCTGTGAAGCGCCCGCCATGCCTGCCAGGGCGCCTGCCAGCGCCATCACCATGACAAAATTGCGGATGATGTTCATGCCTGCATATTTGGCGGCGTCGGGGTTGGCGCCCACCGAGCGAATTTCGAAGCCGATGGTGGTTTTGAAGAGAAACCAGTAGACGATGTATGCCACCGCCAGCGCGAGGAGGAAGCCCCAGTTCAGGCGCAGCGGATCGGGGAAGAAGCGCGGCAGTTCGGCGGTGTGTTCGATGTTGGGGGTCACCGGGCGGAAGCCGGAAGCCTTCATGGGACCGTTCAACAGCCAGTCGCTCAGGCGGAAGGCAATCCAGTTCATCATGATGGTATTCACCACCTCATGCGCGCCGAAGCGGGCTTTGAGGTAGCCGGGGATCATGCCCCACAGCGCGCCGCCTGCCATGCCTGCCAGAATGGCAAGCGGCAGATGGATGAAGGCTGGCAGCCCGGTAATGCTGTAGCCTACGAATGCGGAAGTCAGCGCGCCGATGAAGAACTGTCCCTCCGCGCCGATGTTGAACAACCCGCAGCGAAAGCCCAACGCCACCGAAAGCCCGGCAAAGATGTACGGCGTGGCGGTGACAAGGCTTTCGGTAAAGGGGTAGATGGCTCTCAACAAGCCGGCAGTTTCGCCGGTGGAGAAAAACTGCTGAAAGCCGTTGTAGAAGCGCACGGGGTCGCCAAAAGAGCCGACGAATAGCGCGTAATATGCCTCAAAGACATTCGAGCCGCTGGCAACAATGGCAATGGCGCCAATGAGGAGTCCGGTCAGCACTGCCAGCGCCGGCACGCGGAGCGCCTCACGCAGAGCGCCGCCGCCGATGCCTTCAGAGGACTTGGTTTTGTTTTTGTCTTTTTCGGTCACAACGTTCTCCTAGAATACTTTTTCGGGGACTGTGCCTTCGGCAGGCAGGGGAGCGCCCTCAGGATGCACGCCTGCCATCAGCAAGCCCAGATATTCCTTGTTCACTTTGCCGGCGTCGAGAATATCCATGATGTGTCCCTTGTACATGACCGCGATGCGGTCGGAGAGGGCGAGGATTTCGTCCAATTCAGAAGAGACCAGCAAGACGCCGGTGCCTTCGTCGCGTTTTTTGATGATTTGGGAGTGGATATATTCAATCGAACCGACGTCCAAGCCGCGGGTCGGCTGTGAAGCGATGAGCAGTTGAATCGGGCGGGAAAATTCGCGGGCAACGATCACTTTTTGCTGGTTGCCGCCGGAAAGTCCGCCCACGTTGACGAAGATGGAAGGCGTTCGCACGTCGAATTGCTTGACGAGCGCCTCGGCGTTTTCATAGATGACCTTTTCCTGCAGGTTGATGCCCTTGGCAAAGGGAGGCTGATAATAGGTGCATAGCACCAGGTTGTCATGGACCGGGAAAGAAAGGATAAGCCCGTGCCGCTGGCGGTCTTCGGGGATGTGCGCCACGCCGCGTTCCAGGATGCTGCGCGGAGTAGTGCGGTGGATGGGTTGTCCCAGCAAATGAATCTCCCCGCTTTCGATGGGAAGCAGACCGGTCAGGGCGTACACCAGTTCTGTCTGCCCGTTGCCCTGCACGCCGGCTACTCCCAGCACTTCCCCTTTGCGGACATCGAAGGAGATGCCGTTGACGGTCAGATTTTGGCGCTCGTCGCGCACGTATAGGTCTTTCACCTCCAGCACCGCTTCTTTGGGCTGGGCAGGCTGTTTTGTCACCACCAAGTTGACTTCCCGACCGACCATCATGGAAGCCAGGATTTCAGGGGTGGCATCCTGCGGGGAAATGGAACCAACCACCTTGCCGAGGCGCAGCACGGTGATGTCATCTGCAATTTTCAGCACTTCCTTGAGTTTGTGAGTGATGAAGATAATGGACTTGCCTTTTTCGATGAGCGAGCGGATGATCTTGAACAATCCCTCCACTTCCTGCGGCGTCAACACGGCGGTAGGCTCGTCGAGGATGAGGATGTCGGCGGAGCGGTAGAGGACTTTGATGATTTCGACGCGCTGCTGAATGCCCACCGGCAGGTCTTTGATGTAGGCGTCGGGGTCCACTTCCAATCCGTATTGGTCGGAAATTTCACGGATGCGAGCCGCTACTTTTGTCTTATCCAGAAAGGGACCGTTTTTTGTGGGTTCCACGCCGAGCATCACGTTTTCGGTCACGGTCATGACCGGCACCAGCATAAAATGCTGATGTACCATGCCGATGCCGCGCGCGATGGCGTCGTTGGGACCGTGAATTTCCACCTCCTCGCCGCGCACAATGATTTTGCCTTCATCGGGTTTATACAACCCGTACAAAATGTTCATGAGGGTGGATTTACCTGCGCCGTTTTCTCCCAGCAGCGCCAGAATCTTGCCTTCGCGCAGCGTGATGTCAATGTGATCATTGGCAAGCACGCCGGGAAAGCGCTTGGTGATGCCGCGCAGTTCCAGAACATTGGTCATGCAAACCTCCACGTCCGGGGAATGAATTGTGTCAAATTGCCATGATTGGACTTACGCAAAACAAACAAGATGCACAGGATATTCAGGATAAAAGGAAGATAGGGTGGTGTAGGCATCCTGCCTATCTTGTACATCCTGTTGATATTCGCGTTTTTTCGCCTCCCCGGGAAAGCGTCAGAAATCCAATTTGCCGGCAGTCATCTGTAAGTGAAGTTCGATGTCGAATCGGACTGTAAAATAGACTTTATCCGAATTAACTTGTTGCTCCAAGAAGTTCGCGAAGAAGCATGAAATCTTTTCTCCTTCTCGTAAAAACTCGTGCGCTTCGTGGATGTTCTTTTATTTCGGATAAAGTCCAATGATCAAAATGCCCGAATAAAAAGGGTCGGGGAAAAACTTCCCCGACCCTTACAAACAAAGGTCAATTATCCGCCTGCGGAGATGGAACCGCTGATGATGCCCTGTTTGATTTCCTCGAGGGCAGCATTGAGTTCGGCGGAAGCGCCCTTGACCGGGGCAATGCCCACACCATTATTGGCAAGCGTACCAACATACACGCCGCCCTTGAAGGTGCCGTCCACAGCGGCTTTGATGGCGTCGAACACTGCCACATCCATGTTCTTCAGCACGCTGGTCAGGATCACATCGGTGTATTCAGGAGCAGAAACGGTCCAATCGGTGTCCACGCCGATAATCATGCAGGATTTGGTCTCCTGGCAGTAGGCGGCGGAGCCGAGACCCACCGGTCCAGCCACAGGCATGATGATGTCGGCGCCTTCCTGCACGAAGGACTCGGCGAACGAGCGTCCATCGTCGGTGGATTCAAAGTTGCCGGTAAACGAACCGTCGTTGGCGGCGGTGCTCCAGCCGAGCACTTCCACGTTGGCGCCGTTCTTCTCGTTGTAATACTTCACGCCGGCTTCAAAGCCCTTCATGAAGATGGTGACGGGCGGAATGTTGATGCCGCCGAAGGTGGCGACTTTGCCGGTCTTGGTGTTTGCCGCAGCGGCATACCCAGCCAGGAATGCGGCTTGGTCGGTGGCGAATGTCAGACCCAACACGTTGGGCAGTTCGGTCTTGGAACCGCAGTCCTTACCTTCCACCTGTTCGCCGAAGCAGTCCGGATACGCATAGTCCACGATGGCAAATTTGGTGTCCGGATTGGCTTTCGCGGCAGTGGCGGTGTCCACGCCGAGCAGGAAGCCCACGGTCACGATCAGGTCGGTATCTTCGTCAAGCAGTTGCTGGATGTTCTTGGCATAATCGGACTGCTGCTGGGATTCGAGATATTTACCCTCGACGCCCAACTCGGACACTGCCCGCTCGATGCCTTTATAGGCGGTGGCGTTGAATGACTTATCGTCAATGCCGCCCAGGTCGGTCACCTGCGCTACCTTGAACTTGGCTGCCGCACCGCCTCCGGTGCAGGCGCTCAGCGCCAGCGAGGCAATCATCAGCAGGGCTAAGACAGAATACAACTTTTTCATGTGTTCTTCTCCTCTTGAAATTGTGGATGGTGAAAGGCATGCTTGCCGCAACACCTTACGACTTTAATAGTATAAATCGTAACAATTGATTCCGCAAGCCAGCCTCTTTTCTTTGGATGGGCTTCATGGTTTTGCAGAGGGGACATTCGTCTTAATCCTTCCCTCTCTTAATCCTGAAATGACCTCCTGCGCCTCTGCCATTAAGCGGCTGGGGATGATTTCCGCCGCGGGGATGATTTCCATAGACCCGCTCTCCGAAAGCGGCGGATTTCCCGCCCGGATCTTTCGCATCAACTCCTCGACCGTGAGCCCGGCGCCGCCCAAAATAGAGGCTGCCACACTCGAACCTTCTTCTCCCAACGCCGCCGCCTGATCGCGTTCCACCCCAATGGCGAGCGTCTTCATGGCGGCGGCGGCGCGCAAAGCGCCGGAGGCGGTTTCGCCTCCTGCCGCGAAAATCACATCTGCGCCGCTTTGGATGAGGCTTTGTGCGGTCTCGGCTCCCCAATCGGGGTCGTTGAACAGTTTTGTGCGGCTGCCGTCGTCGCGGTACATGACAATCACCTTCGTTGTTTCTTCGGCGTATTTCACACCGGCGCGAAACCCTTCGCAATACCGCCACATCGTATCAATCCCTGAAGCCTCACACACTGCGCCGACGGTCTTCGAGCGCGTCAAACGCGCTGCCAATACGCCGGCGAGAAAGCCCATCTGGTCTTCAGGAAACGTGACCGGGATGAAGTTGGGAGGGGGATTTTCAACGGGTTGGTTCATGCCGATAAAGGATGCGCCCGGATACAGGTCGGCGCTGTGAAGCGCGGCTTCCTGCAGTCCAATCCCTGCTGTGACGATTACGTCATATCCCTCCTCCGCAAAAAAGGCGATGTTCTTCTCGTAATCGCGCTTGTCCAATGATTCGATGTAGGCGATGTGATCTACTGCGCCGTTTGCCTGAGCGCGTTGAAGCCCCGCCCATGTGTTTTGGGTCAGACCAAAATCGTTCAGCCCGCGCGTATCGGTGACCAGGGCGGCGCAAAACACCTCCGGGCGGCGGCAGTCTGGCTGAGATGAGCAGGCTGAAATGCCCAAAGCCAATATCCACACTACTGCCGCCAGGCGGGTGATGGAAGCGTACCTCATGCCGGGTTTGCCGTCGCCTCCCCGCGGCGGACGCCCTGCATCATGGCGAAGGCGATGGCAAAGAAGAGCGGCGCAAGGATCATGATGATGTTGTAGTTGTTCCCTGTCAGTTGAATTGCCCAGCCGTTGATGTTGGGACCGACGATGGCGGAAAGGGTGGAGAACAGGTAATACAAACCGGTGTAGGTGCCGATGCGCGCCGCGCTGGTCAGGTCCACAATCATGGGAAGGGAGTTGATGTTGATGAACGCCCAGCCGATGCCGCCCAGGATGAGCAGTACGCCCGCGAAGGTCAACATACGCCCGCCGCCCTCCACTAGGGGAATGCCCACCACCGGCAGGGGCGAGATGGCGGTCAAGAGCGCCTCAGCCGGTGTGAGGTAGAGCAGGAACGTTATGATGATGAGGATAATCAAGCCAATGGAGATGGTCATCCGCCGCCCGATTTTGCCGGCGATGAACCCGGAGGGAATGGCAAATAAAACGAAGAACAGCGGCAGGACGGAAAGCAGTGTTGCGCCGTCGCCCGCATTCAGCCCGAGGTGGTTTTTGGCGTAGAGGGTGAAGAAGGTCTCCACCGCCGAAAAACCGATGAACCAGAAGAAGATGGCAAGCAAAATCCGCAAGCCGCTTTTTTCCTCTTCGGCGAACACCTCGTGCAGGCTGGCAAGTATGCCGGGCTGACTCTCGCCCTGTTCGTATTCCTTCGGTTCTTCGATGAACAGATAGACAATCAACGCGGCGAGAATGACCAACGCTGAGCCGAGCCAGAAGGGAAAGGATGGACTCATCTTGTAGAGCAGTCCACCAGTTTGCAAAGCGACAATCGTGCCGACGCCGCCCATGAAGTTGATGATGCCGTTCGCCTGCGAGCGGAACGCGGAGGGGGTAATATCCGGCATGAGAGCAACGACAGGCGTGCGCCACAATGCCGCGCTCAACAGCAGGGTGCTGGTACATGCCACAAACAGCGGAAGCGCCGCCGCCAGCGGAATCAGCCCGAACGCAATGGCGGAAATCGGCGCGCCAACCAGGATGAAGGGGATGCGGCGTCCCAGCGGCGTGCGCACGCGATCGGACCACGCGCCGACCGGCGGCTGGATGAACAATGCCGCGATGTTGTCGAGCGTCATGAAGAAGCCGATCCAGCCGGCGGCGATGTGAAATTTTTCCGCCAGGAAGATGGGGACGAAGGCGTTATACACTCCCCAAATGACGCTTACGCCAAAGAAACCGAAACCGAGCAGGAAGGTCTTGCCGTAGTTGAGCCGTGCGGACATGGTTGCCTCCAATGGTGAGTCAAATGTCAAACGTCACAAGTCAAAAGTCCCGATGTTCGGCTTTCGACTTGAGGGTTTCGAGAAATTTTTTATCCTGTTCGCTGAGATTTGCTTTTTCCAGCATGTCGGGGCGTTTTTGGAACGTGCGCAGAAGCGCCTGTTCTCTGCGCCAGCGTTCGATTTTGCCGTGATCGCCGGAAAGCAGAATCTCCGGTACCTTCCAGCCGCGGAATTCGGCGGGCTTGGTGTAGTGGGGATATTCCAGCAAGCCCATAGCGTGTGAATCGTCCTCCGCGCCGGTCGGGTCGCCCAGCACGCCGGGGATGAGGCGCGAGACCGCGTCAATGAGGATGAGCGCCGGGAGTTCGCCGCCGGTCAGCACATAGTCGCCGACCGAGATTTCGTCAGTGACGAGGTGTTCGCGGACGCGTTCGTCCACGCCTTCGTAGCGTCCGCACAGCAGGGCGATGCGTTCACAGCGGGCAAGTTCCTCGGCGATGCGCTGGTTGAAGACGCGTCCCTGCGGGGTGAGGAGAATGATGGGGATGTTTGAGGCAGGTTTCGGCGGAGTCGGATGCGGGGCAAGTCCCAGCACGGTTTCGACGGCTTCGAAAATCGGTTCTGGTTTCATCACCATGCCGCCTCCGCCGCCGTAGGGGGTGTCGTCGGTGGTGTGGTGTTTGTCGTGTGTGTAGTCGCGGATGTTGTGGAGGCGCACGTCAAGCAGTCCCCGCTGGATGGCGCGCTTGAGGATACTGGATTCGAGATAGGAAGGAAAGACTTCGGGCAGAAGGGTGAAGACCTCGAACTGCATGGCTGAATTCTAGCATACTTGACTTACGCAAAGCCTGAATTTAATCCACCAATCTTGTCTTGACTGGTCTGCGCTAATTCGTTCAAAATTCGCGAAGATTGGTGTAGATTAGCGGACAAAGAAAGCCATTTTGCGTAAGTCCAGGCATAGATAAGAGATAAATAAGAACCGGCTTGCAGGGCATTGCGGGGGATGGTAATATGAATTGCCATGTATCTACCAAGAAGCAGCAAATGGAGCATGACTCGCCGCCGGCGCCGCCCCAATTACTTTCGGCTGGCGCTGCTCGGGCTGGTTGTGCTCTTCGGATATTACTTCAACCAGATTTATCTGCCCTCTCAGCCGAACCCGTTCGTGCCAACGCCCACGCCTACGCGTTCGCCCGAGTTGTACGCGACCGAGGCGCAGACGCTCTTTGCCGAGGGTAAATTGCTGCCTGCCATTGAGGCGTATAAATCTGCCATCGCCGCCTCGCCGCAGGATTCCTCCCTCTATGTGGCGCTGGCGCGCGTGCAGGTGTTTGCCGGTCAGTATGCCGAAGCGGAGAAAAACGCCAAGAACGCTGTCCTGCTCAACTCGAACAATGCGCTGGCGCACGGCGTGCTGGCATGGGCGTTGAACTTTCAGGAAGGGAAGAACGCCGAGGCGCAGGCGTCCATTCAGGAGGCGCTGCGGCTCGACCCGTACAACGCGCTGATTCACGCCTACAACGTGGAAATCCTCATCAACTCCGGCTTCGACGGCGTGCAGAAAGCCATTGAAGAATCGCGGGTGGCTTTGGCGCTCGACCCCAATATCGTCGAGACGCATCGCGCGCGCGCCCTGCTCCTCGAGGCAACCACAAACTACGAAGAAGCCATTGCCGAATATCAGGCGGCGATTCAAATCAACCCCAACATCCCCGACCTCTACATCGGGCTGGGACTTAACTACCGCGTTCTGCAGGTGTACGACGAAGCCATCAACGCCTTCATCCGCGCCAATGCCCTAAACCCCTCCGACCCGTTCCCGGACCTGTACATCTCCCGCACCTACGCCACCATCGGCGAATTTACCAAATCGCTGCAATATGCCGAGACCGCCGTGCAAGACCGCCCCGCTGATGCCAGCCTGCGCGGCAACTTGGGCGTGATGTACTACCTTAACAACTCCTGGCCCGAAGCCATTCAGCAGTTGGGATACGCCATCTATGGCGGCGTGACGGAAGATGGCGTAAAGATCGAGGGCATCCCGCTGACGAACGATTTCCGCGTGGCGGAATACTACTACACCTATGGGTTGGCGCTGGCGAGCACCAACCAATGCGGCGAGGCTCTGCAAATTGCCCAATTGATTCAAACGCGCGTCCCCGCTAATGAAAACGCCCAATTTGGCGCCAGCGAAATCAACCGCATTTGCGCCGAAAACCTCAACGCACAGGACTGATGAACGTTTCTCCCCGACGTCCCCTCTTCAACCGCCGCCCGCAGTCCAACATCTACCGCATGTTCCTGTGGGTGATGCTCATTCTGTTTTTCGTCTGGATGCTTCAGCAAGTGGACAAAGGCGCCATTCAGCCGCTCTTTCAGGCTACCCTGACTCCCACCCGCTCCGCCGACTCGTACGCGCTGGAGGGCGACGCCAACTTCACCGCCGGCAACTTGGACGCGGCGATTCAAGCCTACCGAGAAGCGGTGCGCGTGGACCCAAACAACGCCCAAACCTGGGCAAAACTGGCGCGCATTCAAACCTATTCCTCCGCCTTTCTCATCACCGCCGAGCAGCGCAAGGCGCGTTTGCTCGAAGCCCTCGAATCTGCGCGCAAGGCGGTGGAACTCGCCCCCGACGACAGCACCGTTCACGCCATCCTCGCCTTCACCCTCGATTGGAACGCCGAGTCCGCCATCTACAAGGACGATCCCCAGCAGGTGCAAAAATTCCTCCTCGAGGCTGAGCAGGCGGCAGTCCGCGCTCTGCAATTGGACAACAGCAACACACTGGCGCTGGCTTTTTACGCCGAGGTCCTGCTCGACCAGCAAAAATGGAGCCTGGCGGAGCAATACATCAACCAGGCGCTCCAGCGCGAAGACGCCGACCGCCTGATGGACGTCCACCGCGTCAACGCTTACTTGCTGGAGACGCTCGGTCAATACAACCGCGCCATCACCGAATACGACAAGGCGATTGCCCTCCAACCGAATTTCACCTTCCTTTACCTGCGGGCGGGCGCCAACTACCGCCGCCTTGCCTTTGAAATCCCCAAACTGGAAGAAGCGCGCCCTGTCTATGAGAAGTCGCTGGAGTATTTCGACAAGGCGGCACGCATCAACGAACAACTCAAGGTGTACGACCCTACTCCCTACCTGTCCATTGCGCGGACGTATTCGCAGTTGGGCGAATTCTTTGCCGCTGCCCGTAACGTGCAAAAAGCGCTCAAATACGACCCGACCAACGCCGATATTTATGGACAGTTGGGCATCGTCTATTTTCGTTCCCGCAACTACGAAGGTTCCATCTTCTCCCTAAAATGCGCCACCTACGGCTGTTCTGGCGAGGATTCCTGCCTGGGGCGCGGACTGGACCAGTGCTACCCCGACCTCGGCGAAAATCCGCAGGAAATTCGGGGGTTGCCGATTGACCCGAACACCGTCGTCTATTACTATACCTACGGCTCGGTGCTGGCGGCGCTCAGCCGCCCGCGCGACAACAAATGCGGCGAGGCGATGCGCGTCTTTCAGGATGTGCGAAACGAACTCACTGCCAACCCCGAAGCCTACGCGGACGCTTCGGCGGTCATCCTGAACATCATCGAGGACGGCGAATTCATTTGCAATTCTCTGGCGGAGGACGGCGCGCCAGCCTCCTCGGTCCCGGGCGAAGCGGTGGAGGGGACAACCGCCGTGCCATCGGTCACGCCGACGCCGTAGTCTCCTCCATCCATTGGTGGGGTATCAGAGAAATATAAGAGTTTTTCCAATTCTCTTGACTTGCCCTTCTGAAATGGGTAAGATTGCATTAGCACTCTGAAAGTTAGAGTGCTAATTTCATGATGATCAAACCCTAATGAGGAGGCAAAAAGATGGCTAGCAAATTGAAACTGAAACCCCTTGGCGGCCGCGTGATCGTGGAGCCGATCGAGCAGGACGAAAAAACGCCCAGCGGCATCTACCTTCCCGAAACTGCAAAGGAAAAGCCCCAGGAAGGCAAAATCCTGGCGGTGGGACCGGGCGACCGCGATGACGAAGGCAAGCGCATCCCCCTGGATGTGAACGTTGGCGACCGCGTGATCTTCGCCAAGTATTCCGGCACGGAAGTGAAGGTGGATGGCAAAAAACTGCTCATCCTGCGCGAAAGCGATATCCTCGCTGTTGTGGAAGGCTAATCCAATCTAGTAACTCTGCGTAAGCAACTCTGCGTAGGCAACGTTCTCTAACGTTGCGGCGCGCAAGAGAACGCCCCTTACGCCAATATTCGGAGGTAATCAAATATGGCTGCAAAACAACTGCTCTTTTCTGAAGATGCCCGCCGCAAACTCAAAAACGGCATGAACATCGTTGCCAATGCGGTGAGCGCCACCCTCGGTCCGAAAGGACGCAACGTGGCGGTGGACCGCAAGTTCGGCTCTCCCACCATCACGCACGACGGCGTTTCCGTCGCCAAAGAAATCGAACTGGAAGACCCGTTTGAGAACATGGGCGCGCAACTGCTCAAAGAAGCCGCGTCCAAGACCAACGACATTGCCGGCGATGGCACCACCACCTCGACCGTGCTGGCGCACGCCATCGTCAACGAAGGCTTGAAAGCCCTCGAGGCTGGCTTCAACCCGATGCTCCTCAAGAACGGCATCATGCTGGCGACCGACAGCGTGGTGGAAGAACTCCGCAAGATGGCGGTCAAGATTGACACCAAAGAGGAAATCGGTCACGTTGCCACCAACTCCGCCGCCGACGAGCAGATTGGCGCGCTCATCGCCGACGTGATGGACAAGGTCGGCAAAGACGGCGTCATCACCGTCGAAGAATCCAAGTCCCTGCAATTCGAGACCGAATACGTCGAGGGTATGCAGTTCGACCGCGGCTACATCTCGCCCTACTTCATCACCAGCACCGACAAGATGGAAGCGGTCATCAACGAACCGTACATCCTGATTCACGAAAAGAAAATCTCCGCCGCACAGGACATCGTCCCTATCCTCGAAAAACTCGTCCAGATCGGCAAACGCGACCTCGTCATCATCGCCGAGGATATTGACGGCGAAGCCCTCGCCACCCTCGTCCTCAACAAACTGCGCGGCATGTTGAACGTGCTGGCTGTCAAGGCGCCCGGCTTCGGCGACCGCCGTAAAGCCATGCTGCAGGATATTGCCATTCTGACCGGCGGCACCGTCATCTCCGAAGAGACCGGCCGCAAACTCGAAACCGCCTCCATTCAAGACCTCGGTAAAGCCGAGAAAGTGGTTGCCGATAAAGAGAACACCACCATCGTGGGCGGCAAGGGCAAGAAGAGCGACATCGAAGGGCGCATCAAGGAAATCCGCGCTGAAATCGAAAAGAGCACCAGCGATTACGACCGCGAAAAACTTCAGGAGCGCCTTGCCAAACTGAGCGGCGGCGTCGCCATCATCCGCGTGGGCGCGGCGACCGAAACCGAACTGAAGGAAAAGAAACATCGCGTCGAAGACGCCCTCTCTGCCGCGCGCGCCGCTGTGGAAGAAGGCATCGTCCCCGGCGGTGAAATCGCCCTCATCAACGCCGCCTCCAAACTGGACAAACTGGCGAAGGAAAACGGCGACTACGAAGAAATCCGCGTCGGCATCAACATCGTCAAGAAAGCGCTCGAAGCCCCGATCCGCAAACTCGCCGCCAACGCCGGGCAGGACGGCTCCGTCATCATTGACACCGTCCGCCGCACCGCCGCCGAAAAGAAGAACAAGAACATCGGCTACAACGTGCTGACCGGCAAATACGAGGACATGATCGAAGCCGGCGTCATTGACCCGGTCAAAGTGGTGCGCGGCGCGCTCGAAAATGCCGCCTCCATTGCCGCCATGATCCTCACCACCGACGTGCTCATCACCGACATTCCCGAAAAGGAAAAACCCGCTCCGATGCCGCCCGGTGGCATGGACTACTAAAATCTCCTCCTCTCCACCCCTCTCCCTCGCCGGGAGAGGGGTTTGTTTTTAACGTATAATCAAGCCGATGACACGCCGCTCAAATTCATCCCTTCGGATTTTTTGGACGCTTCTCCTCGCGCTGGGACTGACCGCCTGCGCCTCCACTTCCGCGCCCGAACCTGCCTCCTCCACCCCCGAACCGACGTTTACGCCTGCGCCGCCCACCCCCACCCTCGAACCGATGGCGCTCAGCGTGAACGGCGAAGGCATTCCCCTTGCTGAGTTTAATGCGGAAGTCCAGCGTTACATCACCGCCCAGACCGCCTTGGGCAAAACAGTGGACCCGCAGACCGCCGCGCAAGCCGTGGCGGAGGACTTCATCGCCCAAGTCCTGCTGGCGCAGGGCGCGCGCGCCAACGGTTTCAGCCTCGATGACGCCGGCTTGCAGGCGCGGGTGGATGCCCTTGCCGCACAAGCCGGCGGGGCGGAGGCGCTCTCAGCGTGGCAGCAGGCACATGGGTACAGCGACCAGTCCTTTCGGTCCGCTTTGAAGCGTGCGGCAGAGGCGGCTTGGATGCGCGACAAAATCGTCACATCCATCTCCAGTACTGCCGAGCAGGTACACGTCCAGCAAATTCTGCTCTATAATCGCGAAACGGCTGAAAACTTTTTACTGCAATTGAACGGCGGCGCCAATTTCGACGAACTGGCGCTGCGCGCCGACCCGCTCACACGCGGCGATTTGGGCTGGGTGCCGCGCGGCTACCTCCTCGACCCGCAAATTGAAGAAGCTGTCTTCCGCCTCGAGGCGGGACAGTACAGCGAGGTCATCGAGACGCCGGTTGGGTTTCATATCGTCAAAGTGCTGGAACGCGACCCGAACCGCCCGCTTTCGCCCGACGCCTACCTTGCTTTGCAGGAGCGAACGCTAAAGCGGTGGCTGGAAGAACAGAAGCAGTTTGCGAAAATCGAAATTTTCGCACCATGACTGTCGCAACGGAGTGAATTGATGAGAGCACAATCGCCTTTGGGACTTTGGGATATTCTCACGCTCGGCGTGCTGGCGCTGACCGCTTGCATTGCCGGCTACTTTGCCCTGATTTTTATCAACCCGAATTCCTCTTTGAACCTTTTGCCGCCCGGCGGACCGCCCACCTCAACGCCTACGCCGGCGCCTGCCACGCTTCCCCCCACGTGGACAGCCAGCCCCACCCTCGAAGCCACGCCCACCAGCACCCTCGTCCCCACTTGGACGCCGCTCCCCACCAATACGCCGTTTTCGCTGGTTCCGCCCACCCGCACCCCCAAGCCTACCAGCACGCCCAAGGCGCCGTTTACCGCCATCTCGGTTCAGCAGGTGGACAGCACCATCATTCACCCCGACCTCGCCTGCAATTGGGCAGGCATCGGCGGGACGGTGGTGGACGCGAACAACAGCCCTGTGATTGGCGCCGTCGTTGTGCTGCGCGGCTCATTGAATGGCAAGCTGGTGGATTTGACGACAGTGACCGGCATCAACAAGGAGTATGGTCCTTCAGGGTTTGAGTTTGTGATTGGAAACGCGCCCGTCGCCTCGAACAAGACCCTCTACGTACAGCTGGTGGATTTGAGCGGTCTGCCGCTTTCGGACAAGGTGGAGATTGTGACCTCCGCCGACTGCACGAAAAACCTGGTGCTGGTGAAGTTCAAAAAGACCCGCTGAAATGAAAGAGCCTGCCATTGAAAACGGCAGGCTCTTTTTTTTCTAACCACCCGACACTTTTGTTTTGGGACGCAGGTGAACGCTGATTGACACTGATTTAGTTTTTTTCTAACCACCCGACACTTTTGCTTTAGGACGCAGATGAACGCTGACTTACGCTGATTTAAGTTCTTGACTTACGCAAAACCTGAATTTAATCCACCATGCTTGGCTGGTCTGCGCTAATTCGTTCAAAATTCGCGAAGATTGGCGTAGATTAGCGGACAAGAAAGCCATTTTGCGTAAGTCCAGAAGTTGTTTTTATCTGCGTTTTTCAGCGTCCCATTTGAACCGTCAGGTCGCTAAGTTTTTTTATACCGCCACGTTCCAGTGGGCGTATTTTTTGTTTCTTCCCCGCAGAACGTCTTCGTAGAGGGCGCGCAATTTGGCGGTGACCGGTCCCATCACCCCCGCGCCGACGGGGCGGTGATCCACGCGCGTGACGGCGGTGATTTGGGCGGCTGTGCCGGTCATGAAGAGTTCCTCGGCAATGAAGACTTCGGTGCGGTCAATCGAACGCTCGTGCACTTCCAAACCCAGTTCGTTGCGCGCCAGTTCGATGACCGATTTGCGGGTGATGCCCTCCAGGATGTTGTCTGTCACCGGCGGCGTGACCAACACCCCGTCGCGCACCATGAAGATGTTCATCGCCGAGCCTTCCGAGACATGCCCGTTCTGATCGAGGACGAGCGCCTCGTCGAAGCCGGCGCGGGCGGCGTCGGTCTTGATGAGCGCCGAGTTGACATACGCCCCGGCAACCTTGCCGCGCGCCGGAATGACGTTATCATCAATGCGCCGCCAGGAGGAAAAGGTCACGTGCGCGTCGGTGTCGTTCTTGACGTATTTTTCGTACTTTATCACGAACATGCTGAACTCATCTTTCAGGTCGTGCAGTCTGACGCCAATGCCCAGGTCGGCTTTGTAAAAGGTGGGGCGCATGTAAATGTCGCATTGCCAGTTATCGGTGTGGAGCAGATCGAGCGTGAGTTGAATCAAGCTCTCTTCGTCGTACTCCGTCCGCATTGCCAGCATCCGCGCCGAGTGCAGCAACCTGCGAAAATGATCATAGGGACGAAAAACGAAGAGACGCTGCATCTCTTCGTTCCAATACCCTCGAATGCCGCCGAATACCGCTGTGCCATACAAAAAGCCGTGTGTGGCTATGCTGATTTTTGCCTCCGAAAGAGGCACAATCTTTCCCTCAAAAAACGCATGTTTCGAGAGATCCACCAGAACACCTCCAAAAAAGGAATAGGACCAACTCTTACACCGGGATTATACCTGATACCCTCTGCCTTGATTGTGAGTATTGCATGAACAAAGCCGCTCTCACCTCTTGCTCACAATGCTATAATTCTTTGCATGGACATTCGCGCAGGCATCATAACCGCCATCCTGTTATCCGTCATCGGGGGCATCCTCATCTTTCGCACCGGTTACCGCGCATGGCTTTCCGCCAGGAAACTGACGTTTTACCGAATCAAGCGTCAGCGCATGCGAGCCGGTCTGTTCACCATTCTGGGAGCGCTGCTTCTGTTTGGTTTCGCCGCCTTGTTATATTTCTTCGGCGAACCGGTGGCTTATCGTTACTTCCCGCCCTCGCCCACCATCACCCTCTCTCCTACCATCACGCTCTCGCCCACCATTACCTTATCTCCCACCATTACGCTCACGCCGACCATCACAGATACGCCCTCCGTCACCGACACCCCCACCGTCACCCCCACGCCGTTTGTCCCGCCGGTCATCGAGGCGCTCTTCGTCAGCGAAGTGACCCCCAACCCTGCCGCCGTGTTCAGCCCTTTGCAATTTACGCGCGATTGCTCCAACTTCACCAACTTCACCGCCGCCACAGTATTCCAGAATCCAACCACCTACATTTGCGCCGTCTTCACCTACGACCAGATGGTGCCGGGCGCCCAATGGACGGCGCTCTGGTACCGCGACGGCAAACTCGTACATTTTGAAACCATTCCCTGGGATGGGGAAGTGGGCGGCTACGGCTTCACCGAGTGGGAAGCGCCCGCCTCCGAATTTTTGCCCGGCACCTACGAAGTGCAAATCTTTGTAGGGCTGGAATGGAAGGTGGTCGGTCAATTCATCCTGCAGGGCGACGCGCCGACGGCGGCTCCCACGCCCACCTTGACCCCGACTCCCTCTCCCACAATCACCCGCACGCCAACTTTCACCCCGCCTCCCCCTTAAGGGACGGCTGATTCTGTTTCGAGGAACAATTCCAACGCTGAAAGCGCTTCTCAAATCACACCCTCAAGGAAACCCCATGACCCAAAAATCATTCCAAGACTACTACCCCGATGCCCTTGCCCACTGTTACGGCTGCGGCAGGCTCAATGAACACGGCTACCACATCCAATCCTATTGGGACGGCGACGAATCGGTCAGTTACTTTACGCCCCAGCCCTATCACATTGCCATTCCGGGCTATGTCTATGGCGGACTGCTCGCCTCGCTCATTGACTGTCACGGCACAGGGACGGCTGCCGCTACGCTCTACCGCGCCGCCAAAGCCGAAAACCCCAACGCCGAGCCCAATACCCGCACCCTCACCGCCTCCCTGCACGTGGACTATCTCAAACCGACCCCGCTCGGCATCCAGCTCGAAGTGCGCGGCAAAGTGAAGGAACACAAAGGGCGCAAGGTGGTCATCGAAGAATGGATCATCGCCAACGGCGTTGTCACCGTGCGCGGAGAAGTGGTCGCTGTGCAGGTGCCGGAAGCGCTGGTGGACGAACTATTGAAGGACAAAACAGGCTAAAAAAGAGACTTCCGAGTTTTCCCGAAACTCGGAAGTCTTTGTTTTGCCAGCCTTCCGACACTTTTGTTTTGGGACGCAGATGAACACTGCTTTGCGCTGATTTAAGTTCTCACCTTACGCAGTTCCTTCGTAGGGCGACATTTATGTCGCCCGAAAACGCGAGATAAATCTCGCGCTACCGCGTAACATGAGTTAAGTTGTTTTTTTCTGCGTTTATCTGCGTTTTTCAACGTCCCATTTGAAACTGCCAAGTCGCTAGTTGTTTTACTTCTTCGCCATCTCATCCTTTACAGTGTGATACAGGCTCTCTGCTTTCAACTCGCTGAGCGCATAACATGGCGCCTTGAGATGATTCGCCAACTGTTGAGCGAGCCCCTGATCGAAGGCGGCATGTTCCATGTTGATGACCACGCTCTTGATTTTCTCATGCGCGATGAGGTCGGCAAAACGGTATGCCTCCTCCTGCGGCGGCAGCGCGCCGATGGACACATTTCCGGCGCCATCGGTCAGCACAATCAACAGCGGCTCAATATCGGGATGATGAAGTTTTTCCTGCCGCAGCACATCTGCCGCCAGAAGCAGCCCCGCCGAAAGCGGCGTCTTCCCGCCAACAGGGATGTCCATAAGGGCGCGCTGGGCAAGCTGCACCGAATTGGTCGGCGGCAGGACGAGCGTTGCGCGATCCTTTTGAAAAACAATCAGCCCCACGCGGTCGCGGCGCTGATAGGCGTCGGTGAGCAGGGAAAGAATCGCGCCTTTGGTCGCGTTCATCCGCTCCGCCACTGCCATAGACCACGAAGCGTCCACCAGGAACAAAACGAGATTCGCCACCCGCTTCACGCGGATTTTGCGCTGCAAGTCCGAGGTCTCGATGGCAAAGGCAAGTTTCTTGCGTTTCTCGATGCGCTTCTTCTGATAGGGCGCGGCGGCGCGGAACGTGGCGTCGAAGGCAATATCGTCCCGCTTGTTACCGGCGGGGCGTGCCTTGATATAACGTCCGTGTTTGCGCTCCGTTTTGGTCAGTGAGCGCCGTCCGGCATGTTTGCGCGCCAGTTTATCGAGAGGCGTATTCAACTTGCGGGGTTGAAACTTCTCGCCCGCTTTCACCTTCTGCCCGCCTTCCCACCAATTTGCCGACGTGTTTGCAAACACGTCCTGCTTCATCGGCTCGGGTTTGCCCTCCTGCGGACCTTCCTCGCGCTCATCTTCCAGTTTTAAGTTTTTTTTTCCTCGGGTTTGCCTTGCTGGGATTCGGACTCGTCCGACTCCGCCTCATGTGGGACCGATTGACCTGCCAGCTGTTCGATGCGCTCCTGCAGCTGTTCGGTCGTCATCTCCGCCTGTTGGAAGGGCGTCCGCTTGATGCGGTGGGGGAGCGCCAGTTCGGCGGCGAGGGCGATGTCGTGGTCGTTGATTTTCGTCCGTCCCTCGAAGGCGGCTTGCGCGCGGGCGGCTTTGAGGATGACCAGGTCTGCGCGGTGACCGTCCACATTCAGCGAGGAAGTCAGCGCAGCGATGGAGAGCAGGTCGCGGCTGGTGTGTTTGACCTGCGCCACCAGTTCCCGCGCCTGTTCGATCTGACGCGAAAGTTCTTCCTCTTGCGGCAGCCACTGCTGGCGGAAGGCTTCCGCATCCTGCTCGAACGCCAGGTTGCGTTCCATAATCATCACCCGTTCGCGTGCGTCGCGGATGCCCACGATGTCCACCGAGAGGGCGAAGCGGTCGAGCAGTTGAGGGCGCAGTTCTCCCTCTTCGGGATTCATCGTCCCCACGAGAATGAAGCGGGCGGGATGCGAGAAGGAAATCCCCTCGCGCTCCACCACGTTCACGCCCATCGCGGCGGAATCCAACAGCACATCCACCACATGGTCGTCGAGCAAATTCACCTCGTCAATGTAAAGCAAGCCGCGGTTGGCGGAGGCAAGCACGCCGGGCTCGAAGTGACGTTCCCCTTTTTGAATGGCTTGCTCGATGTCGAGCGTGCCCACCACACGGTCTTCGGTGGCGGAGACCGGCAGATTGACGAAAGACGTGGGGCGGATATGGAAGGGAACTTCCTTCTTCCCCTCAAAACGTTCCTTACATTCCGTACACCAACTGTTGGGCTTGTCGGGATCGCAGCCGAAGCGGCAGTCATCCACAACCTTGACTTTGGGAAGCAAAGCGGCAAGCGCCCGCGACGCGGTGGATTTAGCCGTGCCGCGCTCGCCGCGAATCAACACGCCGCCGATGCGTGTGTCAACGGCATTGAGAATCAGGGCGCGCTTCATGCGCTCCTGTCCGACGATAGCAGTAAAAGGGAAAATAGGTGGCATTGGTTGTAAACTCCGCAGGGGATTATAACGCGTGAATCCGATTGCTGCACAAACTTGTCTCACTGGCTTGGCGGCGCCTTTCATTATTCCGTTTGCATCAGGGTTGCAAAGTTCTTGTTTCGCCTGTATAATCTCGCTACATTTTCGTAATCGGAGTATTTCAAGTGACAGATCAGAATCAGACCCTGCCCGCTCAGGGGAGCGAACCCATCAAGCAGGGAGAACAACCCGGCGCCAACAACAATAACCAGACCATGGAATCCCTGCTCAATGAGCAGGAATTGAACATTGACTTGCCTCAGGCGGGAGAGATCCGCAAGGGACATATTGCCAGCATCAGCCCCTCGCAGATCCTCATCAGCATTGGAGCCAAATCCGAGGGCGTTGTCTCCGGCAAGGAATTGGAACAGTTGTCGGCGAAGGAACGTGAAGCGCTGCAAGTTGGGCAGGAAGTGTATGTGTATGTGCTCAGCGCCGAAGATTCCAACGGCAACGTTGTCCTGTCTTTGAAGCGCGCCCAGGATGAAATTTCCTGGGAAAAGGTGGAAAAACACCTCGAAGAAAACAGCGTGATTGACAGCAAAATCATCGGCTTCAACAAAGGTGGTCTGATCGCCTCTGTCGAAGGCTTGCGCGGCTTCATTCCCTCCTCGCAAGTCAGCGCCCTGCGCCGCATGCAATCCACCGGCGAAACCCCCGAACAGCGCTGGCAAAAAATGGTGGGCGAGCCCATCTCCGTCCGCGTCATCGAAGTGGACCGCGAACGCCGCCGCCTCATTCTCTCCGAAAAAGCCGCCAGCCCCGAAACCCGTCAATCCATCAAAGAACGCGTCCTTGAAGAACTGCAGGAAGGCGAAGTGTATACCGGGCGCGTTACCAGCATCGCCAACTTCGGCGCTTTCATCAACATCAACGGCGCCGATGGTCTTGTGCATCTCTCCGAAATCTCCTGGGAACACATCGAACATCCCCGCGAAGCGCTCGAAGTGGGGCAGGAGGTCAAAGTCAAAGTCATCAACATTGACCGCGAAAAGAAACGCATCGGTCTTTCCATCCGCGCCTTGCAGGAAGACCCCTGGAAAGCCCGCCTCTCCAAATACAGCGTTGGACAATTGGTCGAGGGCGTCATTACCCGCCTCACCAAATTCGGCGCCTTCGCCCGCCTCGAAGGCGACATCGAAGGTCTCATCCACATCTCCGAAATCTCCGAAAACCGCATCGAGCATCCCCGCGAAGTGCTCAAGGAAGGCGATGTCAAAACCCTGCGCGTCATCCGCATTGACCCCGAACAGCGCCGCATCGGCTTGAGCCTGCGCAAAGTGGATTCCGCCGCCTTCGCCGACAAAGACTTCAAACTCATGACCGCCGAGCTCGACGCTTTCGAGCATCCAGAGTCGCCGCAGCCACCTGACGAAGACCAACCCAACGCGGAATCAGAAGCCTAGCCTGACCCTCCAACTTCCCGCCTCAGGCGGGAAGTTCTTTATCCCATGCTCATCATTGATTCTCATCAAGACCTTGCCTGGAACATGCTCACCTATGGGCGCGACTACACCCGTTCCGTGCAAGAAACCCGCCGCCTCGAAGCCGGCACCCCCACTCCCCGCCTAAACGGCGACTGCCTCCTCGGCTGGCCCGAATACCAGCGCGGCAAAATCGCCGTCATCTTTGCCACCCTCTTCGCCGCCCCAGCCCGAAAAAAGGAACCCGGCGACATCCTCTTTTACCAAGACTCCGAAACCGCCCACCGCCTCTACCGCCAACAAATTGACCTCTACCGCCGACTCGCCGATTCCCACCCCGACAAATTCCGCCTCCTCGCCTCGACCTCGGAACTGGACGCCATCATCGAACATTGGTCTCGTCCCAAACCGACGCCCGGCGGTCACCCCGTCGGCTTGTTCTACCTCATGGAAGGCGCCGACGCTATCCGCTCCCCGCACGAACTCACCGAATGGTGGGACCTCGGTCTGCGCATGATTGGCTTGGCTTGGGCAGGCACCCGCTACTGCGGAGGCACCGGCGAACCCGGTCCCCTCACCGACGAAGGACGCCGCCTCCTGCGCGCCATGGCAGACTACCCGTTCATCCTCGACCTCAGTCACATGGACGAAGCCGCCGCCCTCGAATCACTCGACCGTTACGCCGGCCCCGTCATGGCATCCCACGCCAACTGTGCCGCTCTCATGCGCGGCGCAGAGACCAATCGCCACCTGCCCGACCATGTCATTCGCGGGTTGATCGAACGTGAAGGCGTAATCGGCGTCATTCCCCTCAACTCCTTCCTCAAAGTGGGTTGGACGCGCAAAAGCGGCAGCCGCCGCGAAGAAGTCTCACTGGACGCGCTGATTGCCCACATTGACCACATCTGTCAACTGGCGGGCAATTCCGAACATGCCGCCATTGGCACAGACTTCGACGGCGGCTTTGGCTTACAATCCATCCCCCCCGAACTCGACTCCATTGCCGACCTGCCCTTGATTGGCGAAAAACTCATCGAACGCGGTTACACCCAAACCGACGCGAAAAATATCCTCGGCAGCAACTGGCTGAGATTTCTGAGGAGGAACTTGCCCTCATGAACGGCAACTCAGACCCTCGAATCTCTTATTTGCGCATTCGCTTCAGCCTGATCATGATTTTCTTCGGCTTCTTTGTGTTCACGGTGGGCGCCAAGCCCGGCTGGTACGGGTGGGACCGCAGTCCGGTGGTTGGCTTCATCCAAATTTCCGTATTCCTGATCGGCTTGGCAATGATTTGTATTGGGGGATACACAGGCTTGATTACCCTGTGGGGCAAAGAGCCGCGCAGCATCGTCGCGGATATTGGCATGCGGCTGGTCGGCACCGGCTTTGTCATTGCGGTCTTTACCGGCATGGCAGACGTGTTCGGCATGGGTTCGCACCTGCCGCCGATGAGACCCTACTTTGGTCCGTGGCAATCGGGAGGGGTGTTAATTGGTCAGATTGTGATTGCCCTGGGCTTTCTGATGATGATCCCCTATCATCGTTACCTCCGCAATCTGCGCTGACCAACCTCGCCTCTCATGAGGGGCTGTATGCCGTCTGTGGCGTCGGGAGCGGAAGGAACCATCTCACAATCTGCGTGTTCAGCCTCAACAAGCGGTCTCCAATATATTTTGCCGCCTTCGCGAGCAGCAAAAGCGGTAATGGCTTGCGAATGACAATCAAGACGAGGGTAAACAGAACCAGAAACGCCCCATAAACCAGCGCCCGCAGGGCAAACAGAAAGAGCGAAATCACCAACGCGGGGGGCCAGAACGGAAGCAAAGAAAAAGCCAGCGGATGGTAATCCCGTTTTTGCGGGTCGCCCGCCGGCTTCCGCGCATTGACATAGTACGCATACCCCATGGATAGAAACAATATCAACGAGGTAATGACATACACCCACAGACACACCCGCACAAATTCATCCCGCATAAATACCCCATTCCCTATAGTTGACAGTACGGCGCTGGAAAGCGCCCCATCCATTACGAACGCCCTCAGACGTTCGCTGATCACTGCCTGCCTTACGCTGTAATTTTGTTTATGGCAATTTTCTCCTCCTGTGTGCAAGTAACATAACCTGAATTCGGGATAAGGCTTTTGAATCGTCCCGAAGGCTTTTGACACAGCAGGTTTGAGTGCAGAATCAGCCTTCGGGACGCTTATCCCGAACTGACGTTAACATACATCCCATGTGGTACATGACATCCAGGATGCTAAAATGTTTCAACCGTTTTCAAGGAACCGCTTTACCGTCTCTGTCAGCATGGCGGCGCCAATCGGAAGCGCCCGCTCGTCCAGGTCAAATTTGGGGTGATGGAGTTTGTACTCCTCGTGTCCAGCCTTCTGCGTGCCGAGTGTGAACATGGCGCCGGGCGCCAGCCGCAGAAATTCCCCAAAATCCTCCGCGCCCAGCGTCTTGCCAATTTCATGCACGTTCGCTGCGCCAAGCAATTCCCTTCCCACCGCGCCAATGACCTCGGCAACTCCCTCGTCATTCACCATCGGCGGACCGCCGTACTCAAAGCGCAGTTCATAATCGCCGCCCATTGCCCGCGCAATCTCGAAAGCCCGTCGAATTTCGACGCGCAATTGCTCGTGCAGTTCGGGGTTGGCATAGCGAAACGTCCCGCTGATTTTCACCTCGTCGGGAATCACATTTTCTGTAAACCCGCCGTTGACCACGCCAATGCTGACCACCGCCGGCTCGAACGGGTTAATCCTGCGCGAGACGATACCATTCAACCCCAGAATGACGTGCGCCAGCAAATGGAACGGATCCACCGTCTGATCGGGATGCGCCCCGTGACCGCCCTTGCCGGTAATCACACCGTACCAGTTATCAACGCCGCCCGAACACGGACCGGCGCTGATGCCAATCGTCCCCACCGGCTGCGCCGGGTCCACATGCTGCGCGATGACGTAATCCACGCCGTCCATCGCCCCTTCTTCTGCCATGCGCTGCGCGCCGCTTTTGCCATCCTCGTCCGTCGTCTCTTCACAGGGCTGAAACAAAAACCGCACGCGCCCCGGCAGTTTTTCCTTCGAAAGCATTAACGCCGCCCCAAGCGCCATGGCGGTATGCGCATCGTGTCCGCAGGCGTGCATCGCGCCGGGGATTTGAGAGGCATACTCGTACTCGTTCTGCTCGAAGATGGGAAGCGCATCCATATCCGCGCGGATGGCGACCACCTTGCCGCCCTCCCCAATTTCTGCAACCACGCCGCTCTTCCCGACCCCGCGCCGCACCCTGTACCCCATCTTCTCCAACTCCTCCGCCACAATCTTTGCCGTGCGGTGAAGTTCAAAACCGATTTCCGGGTGCATGTGAAAATCACGCCGCCACTCGATCAACTCTTCTGAAATTGCATGTGCCTGTTTAAGCATCGTTTACCTCTCTTCCGAAACTGATTACTGATCACTGATTACTGATCACTGGTAACTGGTAACTACTCCACCAACTCCCTCTCCGCCGCCGCCATGATACGATCCAATTCCGCTTCTTGCTGCGGCTCCAGCGGCGGGACGACATGCTCGCGCAAAATCCGCTCCGCTTCGGCAATGGCATAATCCGCCATTTGTTTGCGCCCCAATTTCCCCTCCCATGTTTCCCATGAATTGCGTTCCGCCAGTTTGGTGAGCGCCAACTCACCCGCCCGCAGATGCTTCATGGTGTGCTTCTGCCCCAAAAAGTTCCGCGTGCCATCCATCACGTTCTGAATGACCTCCACCGCCAGATGTTCCGCATCCGCCGACAAGCCTCTCCTCAACCGCAGAATGCTCCCCGCCAGTTCGTTATCCAACGTCATCTGTGCATACGAGCCCATAACGCCCGCCTCCATCTCGCCGATGCCGGAGAGTTCGTCCGCGCCTGCCAGGGCAGGGATGGCGGCATTGAGTCCGCGTTCGAAGGCGTTCTGAGCGTCGAGCGTGTGGGCGTTCGTTGAAAACCCATAAACGTTGACCGAGAACCCGTAAAAATGTCCGAGTTGAACCGTGGCGGCAGAGGCGAGACCCAATTCCACGCCTCCCCAAATCAATCCCGTGCGCGGCTCCAGCATTCCCAGCCGTCCGCAATACACAACGCCGCAGCCCGGGTTGACGATCTGCGCCAGCACCAGCAGCGAAAGCGTTTCCGCGCTTTGCTGCACGAGGCTCCCGGTAATGGTCATGGGGGAGGTTGCGCCGCCGGTGGGGGCGGGCAGATTCGAGCAAATGACGCCTGCCCGCGCCATCGCCAGAATCGCCGCCGCCGCATGGTCGTGAACGGTCAACGGGCTGACCGGCGAAAGCGACAATGTGAGTTCATGCGGCGGCGTGCCGACCACTGCCGCCATCTCCACCGCGTACTGGACCTCCTCCGCAAACTGAATGCCCGGTCCCTGCACCGGCTTGGTGGTATGCGGCAGGGTGTGGCGATACATGAACAGCGACATCAATTCACCCGGTACATCGCGCGGCGTGAAAAAAGGCGTGACGGTATGACAGTGGGGGAGCGCATCGAGCAGGCGCGCTGCGTCCACCACATCCTGTTGTGTGGCGATGCGGCGCGTGCCGCTCTGCGCCTCGAACACATCCCGCGCGCCACCCAGGTTGTGAAAATATAAATTCCCTCCGCCCAATTCATTGACCTGCCCGTTGCGCCCGCGAATGACCGGGCGTTTGTTTGCCCGCGCAATGCAATCCATCACAAGGTCGGGCGGAAAACAAACGCGGTTGCCCTTGAGCGTGCATCCCGCATCGGTCAGGATGTCGAGCGTGGTCTGGTGAGTCCAAATCACCCCCACTTCATGCAATACCCGCAGCGTGGCTTCGTGCATGGCTTGAATCTCTTCGGCGGATAAAAATTTGAGGAATTTCATGATCATCCTTGATGCGGCATACAGGTACACATGTACACACGTACCTATTTACCTGTGTACCTGTCTACCTGTCTACCTGTGTACTTGTGTACCTGTGTACATCTTCATCCAAATGCCGCGCCAAAAACTCCACGCGTTTCATTTCGGCGTCCAGCACATTCTCAATCTTCAGAAAAGCGTGACCTTCCTCTTCATACAGCAAAAAGTCCACGCTCTTGCCAAGTTCCAGAAGTTTATCACGCGCCGCCAGCGAATCGGACGCCGGACAGCGCGGGTCTCTGCCGCCGCAAATCATCTGCACCGGCGCTTTGACCCTTTCCAAAAAGAAATACGGCGAAGCGTTATACCACCTCTCGTACTGTTCCTTGGGGTCGCCCATGTTTTCGATGTTCCAATGCTGTAAATCTTCGCGCGAGTCCTCATGCGACTTGAACCAATTTGTGAACGGCACCACCGCCGACCCCGCGCACCACAACGCCGGGAAGCGCGTCAGACAAACCATCGTCAAATACCCTCCATGACTTCGCCCCGTCAGCGCAATCTTGTTTGCCAGCCCTTCGCGCAAAAGGTATTGCGCCCCTGCCGCAATGTCATCCGCATCCACGCCGCCCAAATCGAACCGCGCCGCATACTGCCACGCACGCCCGTATCCCGTCGAGCCGCGATAATTCGGCGCCAGCACCACATAGCCGCGGCTTGCCAAATGCGCCATAAGCGGATTCCACTCGGCGGCGTAATGCCAGTTCGGTCCGCCATGAATCATCACCACCGCCGGGGCAGGCATTCGCTTCGAGCGATACAACAACGCCGGCACAGAAGCGCCATCCATGCTTGGATACTCGATTTCCTCCGGCATCACAAATTCCGCTTGCCGCAATTCTTCGGGCAGGGAATTCGTCAATTGGATGGACTGCCCCGACTCGAGGTCGAACATCCACAAGTCAGCCGGCTGACGCGGACTGCTGAACGTCGTCACCGCCCGCTTCGCATCGGACGTGAGCCGGATTCTGCCATGGACGCCTTTTCCCACCTCGAACCTTTTCCTCGCCCCCTCCGCGTCAAGCGTCTCCACCCAATTGACAGTCCCTTTGCTTTGCGTGTAGGCAAGAGTTGGAAAGGATGCGCCAAGCGAAGCACAGGGCACAAAGGCCGGCATTTGCGAATCTCCTTCGCTCCTTGTCACCCACTCGATCTGTCGCGTAGAAAGGTCATACAGCCCAATGTCGAACCAGCCGCCTTCATTGAATTGAAAGGCAAGTTTCCCGCCCTGCGGCGACCATTGAGGCTCGCCGGCGTTCAGCGGCAGTCGAATGACTTCCCTCGTCTCAAGGTCAACGATGAAAATTCCATAATCCTGCCCGTGCATTTCACAACTTACCGCAAGGTGTTTCCCATCCGGTGACCACTCCACCTGCCAGGGGGGGTGACCGGTATCCAGCACGAGCTGCGGTTTGCCGCCCTGCGCCGAAACGACGTATGCGCTGAAGTGTCCTTGTTCGTCGCTGAGAAAAGCCAGTTGACTGCCATCCGGCGACCAGCAGAAGTTGGGCTGCAAGGCGTGAGAAATGCCGGGCGTCAGGTCGGTGTGTTGATGCGAGGCGAAATCGTACACAACGAGGTGATAACTTTCGCTGCCGTCGGAATCCAGCACATAGGCAAGGCGGGCGCCATCGGGCGAATAGCGCGGGTTGAATTTACCGCCATTGCCAAAGGTGAGTTGAGTGATATTCCCCTCTCCGATTGCCAGTGGGGAGGGGGATAACTCCATCTCATAAATCTGCCATTCGCCGCTTCTATTCCAAGCGAAGGCGAGTTTGGCGTCATGGGGGGAGATGTCGAAGAGAGCATCCACCTGTGGGACGCGCAGGAGGTGAGTGAGGTTGAGCATGGGGGTATCTGTAGTTAGTACACAGGTACACAGGTACACAGGTACACAGGTACACAGGTACACAGGTATACAGGTACACAGGTACACAGGTACACAGGTACACAGGTACACAGGTACACAGGTATACAGGTACACAGGTACACAGGTATACAGGTATACAGGTATACAGGTAAACTCGTGGGTACTTGTGTACTTGTGTACCTGTCTACTTGTGTACTTGTTTACGAATGCACAATCACCCCGCAACCGGCGAGAGGTCATGCGCCGGCAGCGTGCTCATCCCCGCCTTGCGGGCGAGGTCAAGGACAAAGGCGTGGAGTCGCTCCACTTTGGCAGGATCAAGTTTCGGCGGAGTATAGGAAGCGAGCAGTTCCTTCACGCGGAGTTTGGCGCGTCCGAAGGTATCCAGCCGCCCGGCTTCCTTCCAGACGCGGATCGAGTCGCGGTCAATGACGCTGCTGGGGATGTGCTGTTCCTTTTTGAACAGTTTCATCGTAATCTTTTGCTTGAGAAAATCGCCGCCCTTGAAATTGATCTCGTTGTCGTAGAAGCCGGTGGCAAGCGTCTCGGTGTGGACTTTCATGCCTTCGATCATGCGCTTTGCCATGGCAATGCCTTCCGCATCGATGACCAGTTTTTCGGCGCTCTGGCAAAGCAGGGAATCGAGCATGCCCGCGCCGGAGATCATGTTGATGCCGCTCAGTGCACCAATCAGCGCCCCCATGCCGCTTTCGAGCCCGGCTTGCATATCGAGGATTTTGGACTCGGTGGTGCCGAGGTAGGCGTGCGTGGGCAAGCCAAGCGATTTACCGACTTGTGCGTAAGAGGAATCGATCATGGCAGTTTCGACAGCGCCCATCGGCGTGCCGCCTTTGCGCATGTCGAAGATGGCGGGCGCGCCGCCCCACACGATGGGAGCGCCCGGCTGTGCAAGTTGATGAATGGCGATGCCGGAGAGACATTCCGCCGCATGTTGGGTGACCGCGCCCAGCAGGGTGACCGGCGCCGCCGCCCCTGCCAGCGGCATGGACACGATTTCAGCGGGGACGCCGGCGCGCGCCAGTGCGATGAGGTTGCCCGCGCCGAAGTTCGACCAAATCAGCGGCGGCGAAGGGCAGACGTCGAAAACGGCGCGCGGTTTTTCGCGCAGTTGTTCGCGCCCGCCCGCAAAGATGGCGAGCATTTCGATCATGGCATGGACCGTCTTGTTGGTAAAGGCGCCGGTGACAATCGGCTTTTTGGAATACAGCATCACCAGATACAGGCGGTACAAGTCGTGCAGGTCTTTGGGAACGTCGTCGCAGACCACCATGGTGGATTGAGCGTCGTATTGCGGAATTTGCTCGGCGACCTTGATGAGGCGGATGAGGTCCGGCGTTTCGGCGGTCTTATGCTCGAAGGTATCGGGGTCGAGAACGGCGACGCCGGAGGAGCCCGGGTCGAACTGGACTGTGTCGCCGCCGTATTCCACTTTGGGATTCCCCTCGTAATCGTAGATGTGGAAGGTGGGCGGCACAGTGCGCAGCGCAGTTTCGACAATCTGTTTGGGAATTTTGACGACGAACGTTGCCTCGTCCACTTGCGCCCCTGCCTCGGCGAGAAGTTTCCGCGCCTCGGCGTTCAATACCTTGATGCCCGGCTTGAGCAGAATTTGATACGCCTCCTCGATGATGCGCGGAATCAAATCCTCCGACAATAAAGTGAGTTTGGGGCGCATAGGGACCTCCTATAAATCTAAAGCGCGTCAGTTCGGGATAACCGTCCCGAAGGCTGATTCCGCCTTCGAAACCGCTGTTTCAAGAGCCTTCGGGACGGTTCAAATGCTTATTCCGAATTCCGGTTATCTAACTTTCCACGACGCATACCTCCCTCTCGACCGTCTCAATAATTTTTGCCATCTCTTCACTGACCTTCGGGTCGAGCGGATCGGGTTGATGCTCCTGCAAAATGCGCCTTGCCTTGGCGAGCGCCCAATCCCGCGCGTCGTCCCGTTTCGTTTCCCATTCGCTGTAGGGGCGGCGATCCATGAACTCGGGCATGAAGAGTTCGCGGGCATGCTTGCGTGTGTGTTTTTGCGCAAGGAAGTGACCGCCCGGTCCCACGTTGGCGATGGTTTCCAGGGCGAGCGTTTCCTCGTTGACCTCGATGCCCTGCATCATCTTGTGGACAATCGAGAAGATTTCGCAATCCAGCATCATTTCGGCATACGACCAGATGCGGCTCCCGTGCAGAAACCCGTAGCCGAGCAGCATATCGGACATGACGACGCTTGCCATAAAGCTGGAGAGCGCGCCTTCCAGCCCTGCCTGCCAGTTCGGTTCCTTGGCGCCGGTGGCAAACGCGCCCATCGAAAGCGGAATGTTGTAAAAATCTGCCAGGGCGTTGGTTGCCGCGCCGAAGAGGAAGTCTTCGGGTCCGCCGCCGGTGTAGGCACCGCTCCGCAGGTCGGCGGCGGTTTGGGCGGCGGCGTAAAAGACCGGGGCGCCGGGATATGCCAGCTGCAGTAATGCCGTCGCCGCGATGACCTCCGCATTGCCCACCGCCAGATTCCCTGCCAGCGTGGCGGGACCGGTCGTCAGGCAGGATGCCATCGTCATGAAGCCGGTCGGCACGCCGTGTTCCGCCGCAATCAACGCCGCATCCAGGCTGCCGCCGTCGTGACCGAGCGGGGAGGCGGTGCATTGCATCAGCGAGAGGACGGGGCGTTTGCGCAGTTCATCCTTGCCGCCGGCGATGAGCGCCGCCATTTCCATTGCGGCTCTCGCCTCGTGAATGTTGTAAATAGACTCGGTTTGCACATGCTTGGTGGAGTTTTCCCAAATGGTCTTGATTTCGTGCAAGCCGCGCGTTTCGGCGGGTTTATCCTGCGCGGAAACGGGCACCCAGTGAAAGCCGACCTCCGGGGTGGCGTCGGCGACGCGGGCGATGTCGCGCACGTCGCGCAGGCTCGAGGTCCGTTTTTGACCCGTTTCGATGTCAATCACTTCCACGCCGCAGCCGTCTGTTCCGAGGAAGACGTGATTGCCGTCCAGCGGACAGTCCTGCTGAGGGTCGCGCGCCGCCAGCGTGTAAGCCGGCGGACATTTCTTCAGCGCCTCTTCGATGACCTGCGGCTTGACTCGCACAACTTTCCGGTTCCAATCAATGTGGGCGCCGTTCGCCTCCCAAATTTCCAGCGCGCGCGCCGAAGGAAACCGCACGCCGACGTTTTCAATGATCCACAAGGTTGCCTCGTGAATCTTTTGCACCTCCTCTGCGGACAGCACTTCCAGCCGCAGTTTGGGGTTGCTGATGGATTTGATGTTTTTGGACATAGAGCCCTCCCGAGGCTTATGTCTCTACTCTCTCTTCGTTGGTCGTGCCTGGCAGCCGTTTTGAGTTTTTGGGACTTACGCAGAACCCGGCTTTGATTCACCAATCATCGCTCATCTAGTCAATCTGTTCACAATTCGCGAAGATTAGCGTAGATTAGTGGATGAGAACGCCTTTGTGGTGACAATCATTCCTTGCCAACCAGTTTCTTCGCCAATTGCACCGCGCCGACGGCATCTTCCGATGTGCCGTCTGCCTTGATTTTTTCCGCCCACTCGCGGGTGATGGGCGCGCCGCCCACCATCACCTTGATGCGCGGACGCAGACCTTCCTTGTCGAGTTCCTCGATGACCTCGCGCTGGCGGACCATCGTTGTGGTGAGCAGGGCGCTCAAGCCAATGATTTGTGCGTTAATTTCGAGCGCCTTGCCGATGATTTTCTCGGCGGGCTGATCCACGCCCAAATCGGTCACCTCGAAGCCGGCCGCGCTCAGCATCGTGCCGACCAGCGTCTTGCCGATTTCGTGAATGTCGCCCTCCACAGTGGCAAGCACCACGCGTCCCATCATCTCGCGCGCCTCGCCGAGTTTGAGCAGTTCCGGTTCCAGCACGGCGACGGCGGCTTTCATCGCCTCGCCCGCCATTACCAATTCCGGCAGGAACGCCTCGCCTTTCCCGAACAGGTCGCCAATGTAATTGACGCCCACCACGAAACCGTTCGTAATGGCGTCCAGCGGCGGGATTCCCAGTTCGATGGATTTTTGCGCGAGTTCAATGGCGGTTTCCTTTTCGCCGTCAATGATGCTTTGCGCCATCTGTTTGTAGAGTTCCTCGTGCATTGCAATGCCTCCTCGATGAATTTATAGACCCAACTGGCTCAACTTTCGGTCGAGCAATTCCTGCGGCACATCCAAGTACGAAACAATCTGCCGCCCAATGTCAACAATATGCTCCTCGGCGCGCTGTTCGGCGAGAGCCGCATCCTGTGCTTCGATAGCTTCCGCAATGGCGAGATGCTCGCGATACTCCTGGCGAATGCTTTCCTCCAGCGCGTCGGGATGTTCGAACATTGCCTGATACAGCATCCAATCGGGGAACGAATTCGCCGCCACGCGGTACACGCGGATCAACGTCGAATTTCGGGTTGCCTCGGCAACGGTGGCATGAAAATTCACGCTCAATTTGCGGGAGGCGGACATATCAGTGAGACGGGTCAAATTTTTGGATTGACGGACAAGCCGCTTCAATGCCTCGACGTGAGCCTGCTCGCGGTTCAAAGCCGCCGCCCGGCTGACGGCTTTTTCCAGCAGCAGCCGCGCCGCATAGGACTCGGCAATCTCCTCGGGGCTTGGCTGAGGCACACGCACCCCGCGATACGGAACGCGTTCCGCCAGACCGGCCGCATCGAGCAAATCCAGCGCCTCGCGGACGGGGGTCATGCTTACCCCCAGTTGCGAGGCGATGTCTTCCTGCCTGAGCCAGGCGCCGGGCTGATACTGCCCGGAGATGATTTTTTCCAGCAGAACGTCGAAGATGTCTTCTTTGAGCGGTCTTTTTGGGGCAAGGTCAGCAGTCTCTTTGGTGGGGGAGGGAACGGTCATCGGAGCCTCTGGAATTGAGGGGATTATAAATTATATATAATTTTTTGGGCAGGGTTGGGGGATAAAGTGGAGGGTGTCGCTGAATTATTCAAGTTGTCACCTAAAGACCTTATTGCACTTTTCTCAATTATTTCAGCAAAATCAGTGCGGTATCTGCCATGTCCGCTTACAAAGCCGGCTGGAAGCCGTCTAGTCCGCTTGAGCGGACTTGGTAGGAATAGCACGGGGGTTAATCCCCGTGCGGCGCTCCTCCCTCAACATCCACGCCAGCGGAGAAGCGACCAGTACCAGCCCGGCTGTCATCACCAGCACGGCAGGGAAGCCGTATTGCTCTGCCAGCGGACCGGTCAACAACATGCCCAGCACGCCGGAAGAGAAGATGAATCCCAAGATCAGTCCCGATGCCAGCGCCATCCCGCCGGAAACGATGCGCTGCGCCAGCACCACCATGATGCTGTGAACTGACCCCGTGCAGGCGCCCGCCAGCGGAATCAACACATACAGCCACGGCGACCAGCCGATGCGGCTCATGATATAGATGGGAACAGCGGCAAACAGTAACGCCGCCGACGCCACCTTGCGCTTGGTAAAGCGGTCACCCAAATACCCGCCGATGACGTTTCCCAGCGCCGAACCGCCCATGAATAACCCCGCCATGTTCCCGTAGGTTTGGGCGCTCAATCCAAAATCCTTGAGATACTTGGGAAAGAAATTAATCATATTCGCCTGCGACCAGGATTGAAGAGTTGCCACCGCTGCCAATAGGAGGATGAAACTCCACGCGGCTTGCAGGCGGATTTTTCCATCGTCCCCTTTGACTTTCGGGTGTGGATGGTTTTGTCGCAACTGATAGGCAATCGAAAGACCAATCGGGATGGAAACAAGGGGCAGAATAATCAGCGCCGGCAATCCCATGCGCGCCAGAATGAAGCCTGTGATGACAGGTCCAATGAAATGACCCAACTGTCCCGCCGTAAAGAACAATGAAGTGGCGGTCGTTTCGCGTCCTTGCAAGCGGTGGCGTCCCTGCAGCGTGGCTTGGACGGTGCCGACCGGGTGAAAGGCAGACGAGCCGAGCGCGGCGACGATCAGGCAGAGCAGCCCCCACGTTCCGGGAATGAAAACGGCTCCTGTGAAGAACACCGTCATCCACAACACGCCGCCCGCTGCCAGCCAGCGCGGTCCTGCGCGGTCCGACATCCAGCCGAAGAAAGGTTGCGTCAGGGCGGAAACCCATACGTAGATTGCCGAATACAGCGCGATCTGCGTTTCGGTCAGCCCCAGGTAGGTGAGCAGGACGGGACGACTGGCGTTGAACACATCTACAATGAAGTGGCTTGCCGCAATGGAAGAAAAGAGGGAGTCGAAGAGTAAAGGCATGGCGATATGATTTGCGATTTACGATTTACGATTTGCGATTTGTAATTTGCGATTATTGAGGGAGGTCCCAGGCGGAAGATAGAGATGATGTTCAAGGATATAGTCGTACACGGCGGGATGGAGATAGTAGCGGAACGGACGCCCGGCGGCGATGCGGATGCGAATCTCGCGCGAGGCAATCTCCAACAGCGGCGCATCCACATAATGGACCTTGGAGCGGATGCCCGGCAATTGCCTTTCCAACTCCTCCAGGTTTTCCTGCTCGCCGGGGCGGTGCATCACCCCCACCCAGTGACACGCCTGGAGCAGTTCGCGGGGGCGGCTCCACGTGGGCAGGTCGCGCAGGGAATCACTGCCGATGATGGGGGTGATGTCGGCGTCTGGGTATTGTTGGGCGATTTGCCTCACGGTGTCCACAGTGTAGTGAGGTCCGGGGCGGTCAAGTTCGATGCGGGAAAGTTCGAAAGCCGGGTTATCCTGAATGGCAAGTTGCACCATCGCCAGCCGGTGTTCGACCGGCGTGATGTCCTGCTTCTGTTTGTGAGGCGGGTCGGGGGTGAGTACCCACAGGATGCGGTCCAGGTTGAGTTGGTCGCAGGCTTCCGAGGCAAGGATGAGATGACCGAGATGCGGCGGGTCGAAGGTACCGCCGAAGAGTCCGAGTTGAGTGCGGGGCATGGTTGAAGTATATCTGTTTTTTTCTCAGTCGTTGTGTCTGGCTTTCTCACCGTAGCGCAGACATTTTTGATGGATTGTCTGAATGGTATACTCATCTTACTCCCTCATCTTACGCAGTGCGACGCACCCTCTGCGTAACATAAATTAACGTCAGTTCGGGATAAGCGTCCCGAAGGCTGATTCTGCTCTCGAACCCGCTGCGTCAAAAGCCTTCGGGACGATTCAAAAGCCTTATCCCGAATTCAGGTTAAATTACTCCATTTTTTTTCAGGTGATTCATGAACGAGACCTATGATGCCATTGTGATTGGAGCGGGGGTGATTGGGGCGAGCGTTGCCTATCACCTCTCAAAGCGCGGGCTGAAGGTGCTGATTCTCGAACGCCGCAGCGTTGGCGCGGGGGCGACCGGCGCTTCGAGCGGACTGGTGCGCATGCACTACGATGTGGAGGTGGATTCGGCGCTGGCGTGGGAAAGTTTTCAGTTTTTCCACAGCTGGCGCGAGCGCATCGGCGGGGAGTGCGGCTTTCACAAAACGGGATTTTTGCAGATTGTCGCGCCGGAAAAGAACGAACACCTGCGCGCCAACGTCGCCATGCACAAGCGGCTTGGAATTATCACCGATGTCGTCACGGCGGAAGATGTGAAGAAGATTGCCCCGATGCTCAAAACGGACGACTTTGAACTCGCGGCATACGAACCCGAATCCGGCTACGCCGACCCGGTGCTGACCACCAATTCCTTTTTGGAGCAGGCAAAGGCGCGCGGCGCAGTCCTCATGCAGAATTGCGAGGTGACGGGAATCCGCGTCGGCGGAGGGAAGGTGCAGGGTGTGGAGTCAGGCAAAGGGTCGTTCGATGCGCCGATTGTCGTCAATTGCGCGGGGACGTTTGCGGGGCGGGTCGCTCGTCTGGCAGGAGTCGAAATCCCGCTCGATACGTGGACGCATGATGTGGCGTTCGTGAAGCGTCCGCCGCAGGTGGGGAGGCATCCAACGGTGATTGATGATGCGCTGGCGATGTATTTCCGCCCGGAGGGCGAGTTGACGCTGGTGGCGCTGGAAGACGGCAACCGCATGGGCGAGCCGCCCGAAGCGGAGTTGGGACAGGTGGATAGGGAATTCGTGATGCGCGCCATTGATCGCATCTGCCAACGCGTGGAAGGGATGGAAGCGGGCGCGCTCCATTCGACGCACGTGGGGCGCGACGGTCTGACGCCCGACCAGCGCGCCGTGCTTGACCAGGCGGGACCCGCTGGCTTTTATGTTGCCTGCGGTTTCAGCGGCACGGGTTTCAAGTTGTCGCCGGCGGTGGGTGTGTGCATGAGCGAGTTGATTCTGGATGGGCGGGCGAAGTTGGTGGATATTTCTTCGCTCACCCTCAAGCGGTTTGCGCGCGGCGAGTTTTTGCGCGGCGAGCATTCCTATGGCGATATTTGGAGATGAGGCTTTATGACCACCAACTCACTTCGTTCCCGTTACGAGGAACTCAAAGCGCAGATTAACTTCCACAATTACCGCTATCATGTGCTGGATGCGCCCGTCATCAGCGATGCGGAATTCGACAGGCTGCTCAACGAACTCAAACGCATCGAAGCCGAACACCCGGACTGGGTGACGCCCGATTCGCCCACCCAGCGCGCAGGCGCCAAGCCCGCCGACCGTTTCGAGAAGGTGCGTCACCCGGCTCCCATCCTTTCGCTGGCAAATGCCTTCGGCGCGGAAGATGCGCGGGCATGGTTCGAGCGCATCCGCAAAATTGACGATCGCGTGGAGCGGGCAAAGTTTGTCGTCGAGCCGAAGATTGACGGGCTTTCGGTGGTGCTGCATTACCGCGACGGCATTTTTGTGCAGGGGGCGACGCGCGGCGACGGCGAGGTGGGGGAGGACATTACGAATAATCTGCGCACGGTGAAGGCGATTCCGTTGAAGATTCCAGTGAACAGTGAAGAGTTTTCAGTAATCAGTAAACAGTTATCAGTGGGCAGTGTGCCGAAAACGCTGGTGGTGAGGGGCGAGGCGTTCATTCCGATCAAGGAGTTCGAGGAATTGAATCGCAAACTGGAAGAGGCGGGCGAGAAGACCTATCTCAATCCGCGCAACACGGCGGCTGGGTCGCTGCGGCAACTCGACCCGGCACTCACGGCTTCGCGCCCCATCACCCTGTTGGTGTATCAGATTGTCCATGCGGAGGGCGGGACTGTTCCAACGAGTCAGTGGGAGATTTTGCAGTATCTCAAGTCGCTGGGCTTCCCGGTCACCGATGTGGCAAGACGCTTCGATACGCTTGATGAAGCCATCGCGTACGCCGAAACCTGGGACCGACGCCGCGACGAACTGCCTTACGAAGCGGACGGCATGGTCATCAAAATTGATGATTTGAGGCTTGCCGCCGAACTGGGCTTTGTGGGCAAGGATCCGCGCGGCGCGATTGCGTTCAAATTCCCCGCCCGCGAGGTGACGACCATCCTCAAGGAAATCGGCGTCGCGGTGGGACGCACCGGCGTGCTGACCCCGTATGCCGTGCTGGAACCGGTCGAAATCGGCGGCGTCATCGTGGAACGCGCCACGCTGCACAACTTCGATTACATCGCCGAGAAGGACATCCGCGTCGGCGACCGGGTGTTGGTCAAACGCGCGGGGGAGGTGATTCCCTACGTCATCGGTCCGGTGGTGGAGGCGCGCACGGGCAAAGAAAAGCCTTACAAGCCGCCGCAGACCTGCCCTGCCTGCGGTCAGCCGGTGGAACATTTCGAGGGCGAGGTGGCGTGGTATTGCGTCAATGCGGCGTGTCCGGCGCAGTTGATTCGTAACGTGGAGCATTTCGTCTCGCGCGGCGCGATGGATATCGTGGGCATGGGCATCAAAATCGTCGAGAAACTCATCGAGGCTGGCAAGGTCAAAGACGTGGCAGACCTTTACACGCTCACCCGCGAAGATATTCTGGAAGCGGTTACCAAGAAAGACCGCAAGACGGAGAAACAGCCGCCCGGCAAAATTGCCGATAATTTGCTGGCGTCCATCGAGGCGTCGAAGTCGCGTCCGCTGGCGCGGCTGATTGCGGCGCTGGGCATTCGCGGCGTGGGGGAGGTCAGCGCGGCGGATTTGGCGAGTCATTTTGAGGATTTGGATGCGTTATCCCAAGCCAGCGCGGAGGACTTGCAGCAAATCGAAGGTATTGGTCCCAACATTGCCGAGGGCATTGTGGATTGGTTTTCACGTCCCGCCAACCAGAAGGTGTTGAAGAAGTTGAAGGCGGCGGGGGTGTGGGCTCGCGGCGGGAAGTCGAAAGAGGAAGGTCAAAAGTCCGATGCGCTTGCCGGGTTGACGTTTGTCATCACCGGCACGCTTCCCACCTGGTCGCGTGACGAGGCGAAGGCGTTCATCGAATCGCATGGCGGCAAAGTGACCGACTCGGTCAGCAAGAAGACGAGTTACCTTGTGCTGGGCGAAAACCCCGGCTCGAAGTTCGAAAAGGCAAAGGCTCTGGGCGTCAAAATCATCGGCGAAGAGGAATTGAGGAAGTTGGCGGGGGACTGATATGGTAAAATACCGCCCATTCCGACACAAAGGACGCCTTGGGGGAGCACGATGCCTTTGTGAAACTTCTATTTTTGGAGCATAACCTATGCCTCGTCGTTCTTTGGCTCGTCTCTACAAAGACGAGTTCACCGGCTATTCGCTTGCCAAGTTTCAGCAGGACCTGCTTGCAGGTCTGACCGTTGCCGCGGTGGCTCTGCCGCTTGCCCTCGCCTTTGGCGTTGCCTCGGGCGCCACCGCCGCGGCGGGTCTCGTCACCGCCATCGTAGCGGGCTTTGTGATGGGTTTCCTTTCGGGCGCGCCCTATCAAATCAGCGGACCCACCGGCGCCATGTCCGCCGTGCTGATTGTCCTCGCCAACCGTTACGGGCTGGAGGGCATCTGGGTGGCAGGGCTTTTCTCAGGTCTGCTCCTGCTGCTCATCGGTCTCATGCGGTTGGGGCGCTTCATCGCCTTCATTCCCTCCGCCGTCATCAGCGGCTTCACCTCGGGCATTGCCCTCATCATCTTCATCGGGCAAATTGACAACTTCCTCGGCGTCAAGACCGAAGCCGCCGAAACCGCCGCGCAAAAACTGTTCGGCTACTTTCACGGCGGATTCGCGCCCAACCTGCAGGCGGTCATCATCGGCTTATTGGTGATTGGGACGATGGTCTTCTGGCCCCCCAAATGGAACGCGCGCTTCCCGGCTTCGCTGCTCGGCATCATCCTTGCCACGCTTCTTTCCTCGACCTTGAACTGGTCGGTGGCAACGATTGGTGAGATTCCCCGCACGCTCTTCCTCGCCGACCGCCTCAGCCTGACTCACATCCCCTGGACAAACCTGCCGGACTTCATCGCCCCCACGCTGACCATCACTGCCCTCGGCGCGGTGGAATCTTTGTTGTGCGGCGCGGTTGCATCGAACATGACCGGCATCCGTCTGCAGGCAAATCAGGAACTTATCGCGCAAGGAGTGGGCAACATGCTCATCCCGTTCTTTGGCGGCGTGCCTGCCACTGCCGCGATTGCGCGTTCCAGCGTGGGCATCAAATCGGGCGGGCAGACGCGCCTGGTCAGCATCGTCCACGCGGTGGGACTACTGCTTTCCATGTTTTTGCTCGCTCCCTTCATGGCGCGTATCCCCCTCGCTGCGCTGGCGGGCGTGCTGATGGTGACCGCCGTGCGCATGAATGAATGGGACGCCATCCGCTTCATCTTCGGCAAGCGCTTCAAGACGGATATGATTGCCTTTACCATCACCATGCTTGCCACCATCACCCTCGACCTGACGCAAGCCATCCTTATCGGCTCGTTCCTGGCGGGAGCGGTCTTCCTCAATAAAATTGCCACGCTGGATATCGAAGTGCAGGAAGTGGATGTGGAACGCCTGCGGCAAAAGGGCATCGAGACGTCCGGCAAATGCCGCCATGTGAAAGTCGCCTTTCTCACCGGTCCGCTTTTCTTTGCGGCGGTGGGACAGTTCAACGAAGCCTTCCAAAACCTGGGCGATACCCATGCCCTTATCCTCTCCATGCGCGGCGTGCCGCTGATTGACACGGCTGGTTTGGAAGCCATTCACCGCCTCGATGAGCGGCTCGAAAAACAGGGCGGCACGCTGATGTTTGCCGGCGTCCATGAAAATGCCTGCGCCATGATGAAGCGCGGCGGACTGGTGGAGCATATCGGCGAGGAGAACTTCTTCTGGTCCAGCGACCAAGCCATCGTCGAGGCGGAGAGGCGGGGCTGTAAGTTCTGTTCGTGATAAGATAAAGGACAGTCGTCTCGGACGGCTGTCTTTTTGTAAAGGAGCGATATGTCCAAAGTGTTGAACTGGGGTTTGCTTTCCACGGCGCGCATCAACCGCGCCCTCATCCCGCCTTTGCAGGCTTCACGACGCAACAAACTGCTGGCGGTGGCTTCGCGCTCGCAGGCGACCGCCGACGCCTACGCCAAGGAAAAGAAAATTCCGCGCGCCTACGGTTCGTATGATGCGCTGCTCGCCGACCCCGAAATTGACGTCATCTACAACCCGCTCCCCAATCATCTGCACGCCGAGTGGACGATCAAAGCCGTGCAGGCGGGCAAGCACGTGCTGTGCGAAAAACCGCTTGCCCTGAGCGTGGAGGAAGTGGACGCCATCCGCGAGGCGGCGCGCAAACACGGACGTGTCGTTGCTGAGGCGTTCATGTACCGTCACCATCCGCAGACGTTGAAAGTGCAGGAAATCGTGCAAAGCGGTTCGCTCGGGACCTTGAAACTGATTCACGGTTCCTTCACCTTTATCCTCGCCCGCGAGGGCGACGTGCGCCTGAAGCCCGAATGGGGCGGCGGGAGCCTTTGGGACGTGGGCTGTTATCCCATCAGTTATGCGCGTACCGTTGTCGAGGAGGAGCCGCTGGAGGTGTTTGGCTGGCAGGTCACAGGCCCGACCGGAATCGACGAGACGTTTGCCGGGCAGATACGGTTTGGGAATGGCGTCATCGCGCAGTTCGATTCGAGTTTCGTCATCCCCTTTCACGCCTTCATGGAAATTGTCGGCAGCGAGGGGACGCTCAACATCCCGCATCCGTTCAAGCCCGGCATTGCCGAAAAAATCTACCTGACGCGGGGCGAACGGATCGAGACCATTACCATCAAGGGCAGCGAATTGTACAGCGGCGAGGTGGAAGACATGGCGGATGCCATTTTGCTCGGCAGGACGCCGCGCATTCCGCTGGAAGACAGCCGCGCCAATGTGGCAGCCATCGCCGCGCTGCTTGAGTCGGCGCGGAGCGGCAGACCCGTGCGCCTGTAACTGGACAGAACCATCTCCCTCTGCTACACTTCTCCCCATATTTTTTCCGGAGGAATTCGAATGGATGTGCATCACACCGATGACGCTGTAACACGCCGCATCAAGGCGTTGACGGAGCGCGTTGCCTATGTGAAGGCAAACGACCTGTATTTTTACAATCAGCCTATCGAGGAGATTTTGCCCGGCATGAAGGTGCGCGTGAACGGGCGCGAAATGGGAATGTACGCTTCCTACAGTTACCTGGGGTTGATCAATCATCCGCGCATCAACGAAGCCGCCAAACGCGCGGTGGACAAGTTCGGCACGGGGACGAACGGTGTGCGTTCCCTGGCAGGGTCGCTCACCCTGCACACCGAACTGGAAGAGACGATTGCAAACTTCAAACATGCCGAAGCCGCCATCACGTTTTCTTCCGGTTACGCCACCAACCTGACAGTCGTTTCAACCTTGATGGGGCGCGGCGATTACGTCTTCTCGGACAAACTCAACCACGCCTCCATCGTGGACGGGTGTTTGATGTCTGGCGCGGAATTTCGCCGCTTCCGCCACAACGACATGGAGCATCTCGAAGGCTTGCTTCGCAACGCTCCGCCGGATGTCGCCAAACTGGTCATCGCCGATTCGGTCTTCAGCATGGACGGCGACATCATTGACCTGCCGAAGATGGTGGAGTTATGCAAAAAGTACAATGCCTGGCTGATGATTGACGAAGCGCACTCGGTGGGCGTGCTGGGGGAGCGGGGTACGGGCATCGAGGAACATTTCAACATGTACGGCGCGATTGACATCAAGATGGGGACGTTGAGCAAGACCATCCCGTCGGTGGGGGGGTATGTCGCCGCCAACAAGGAGATCATCACCTACCTGCGTCATGCCAGCCGCGCTTACATCTTCTCTGCCGCGCTGCCGCCCGCCCAAGCCGCCGCCGCCAACGAGGCATTCAAAGTCATTCTCGATGAACCCTGGCGCATCGAACGCCTCAACCAGAACACCAAACAATTCATCGGCGGGTTGAAGAGCATGGGCTTCGACACCATGTTGACCGAGACCGCCATCGTCCCGGTGCTGTGCGGCGACGATAACACCGCCTTTGCCATGACGCGCGAATGCCAGCACAACGACGTGTTTGTCCTGCCGGTCGTTTCGCCGGCTGTCCCCGAAGGGCTTGCCCGCCTGCGCGCCACCGTCACCGCCGCCCACGAACCCGACGAAATCGAACGCGCCATGGAAGTCATCGGCGAGGCGGGGAAGAAACTGGGGTTGATCAAATAAGGAACAGGCGCCGTCCTTTGAACATCGCATAATGCCGTAACCACCGCGACAACCTCCAAAACACGGAAGCGGTCGCGCACTTTTCCCAACTCCGGTTTTTCTGAAACCGTCTCCCCGCTTGTTGCCTCAAGTCTGGCTTTTGCCAGCCCTGATGGCGTTCCTGTCCAAACCAACAGTTACCATGCGCCTGCGCTTTCAACTCATCATCTTCATGCTTGTCCGCACCATCCTGAACACCGTACACAGGATGGTGTATCCTTTTTTATCGGTCTTTGCGCGCGGATTGGGCGTTGAAATCACAACCCTCTCCTACGTGGTTACTGCCCGTTCGTTCTTCGGAATGTTCGCTCCCCTCTTCGGCACCATTGCCGACCATCGCGGGCGCAAATTTGGGATTTTGGGCGGCATCCTCTTGTTTACTTTTGGTATGAGCGTCGTTGCGCTTCAACCAAACTTCATCACCTTCAGCCTTGCCGTCCTGTTCGCCATCCTCGGCAAATACCTTTTCGACACATCCATGCAGGCGTACTTTGGCGACCGCATTCCCTACGAACGGCGCGGCACGGCGCTGGCGGTCACGGAGGCGGCGTGGTCGTTGGCGTTCATTGCGGGAGTTCCGCTGATGGGGTTGTTGATTGCAGGTTACGGGTGGCATGAACCGTTCCGCTGGCTGGCTGGACTCGGCTTGGTCATGTTCGCAGTCATCTGGCGGATGGTGCCTCGGGATGAGACATCCCATGCGGAGGCTGCGCTTCAGACTCCGCCCAAGCCTGGGGCGGCAAAAAAAATTCGTGCCGTGCTGACGAATATCCCCGCCTTGGCAGGGATTTCGATTGCGCTGTGGGCAAGCGCCGCCAACGAACTCGTCAATCTGATCTTCGGCGTATGGCTCGAAGACTCGTTCGGTTTGAAAATCGCCGCGCTGGCAGGCGCTTCTGCCGTGATCGGACTCTCCGAACTTGGCGGCGAGGGGCTCGTGGCGCTCACCACCGACCGCCTCGGCAAACCGCGGGCGCTCATGCTGGGGTTGAGCGGCAATGCGCTGGCATCCCTGTTATTGCCTTTCATTGGGCAGACGGAACTCGGCGCGTTGATTGGGCTGTTTCTGTTCTACATCACCTTCGAATACGTGATGGTCAGCCATATCCCGCTGATGACCGAGGTCATGCCCGAGGCGCGCGCCACCCTGCTTTCTTTCAACCTGACCGGGCACTCTCTCGGGCGCATGATTGGCGCACTGCTGGCAACGTTCATTTACCAACGCTTCGGTTTTTTCCCCGTAGCGCTGACTGCCATCCTCTTCAATCTTTTTGCCCTGCTGGCGCTCGGCGAGTTGACACGGCGACTCGTCATCCTGCCGCGCCTGCTGGCGTGGATTCAACGGAGGGAAGGAAGTGAAGCATGAACGTTCTGATGCTGGTCGTATATGGAATCAGCCTGGCGTACTTTGCCCTGACGCTTTTATGGGTCCTCATCCCTGCCTTCTACGGATTGCCCTCCAAACCGACTCAGCCGGACCGCATCCGCAAGGCGCTGCGGCTGGCGGGCTTGAAGCCGGGGGAGGTTCTTTACGACTTGGGCGCCGGCGACGGGCGCGTGTTGTTGATTGCCGCGAAGGAATTTGGAGCAAAAGCCGTCGGTCTGGAGGTGGCGCCCGTGCAGGTTGCCTTCGTCTGGCTGAGGATCCTGCTGGGTGGGTTGGGGGAGCGGGTTCAGGTGCGGTGGGCAAACTATTACCGCGCCGACTTGAGCCAGGCGGACGTGGTTTTCATCTATGCCACGCTGCGAGAGTTGATGAAACTCGCGCCGCATTTGGAGAAAACGCTAAAAGCGGGGACAAGGCTGATTTCGATTGCGGCAGACTTCCCTGAGTGGGAACCGTCGCTGTTCGATGAGGAGAGCCTGATTTTTGTCTATGAAATGCCGCCCCGTCAGGGCAGTCTGATGACGTATCTGCTCAAGCGGGCGGGTTAAGTTTCTTCAGAGAGGGGGTTGAAGCCGCGTCCCAGCACTTCCTGCGCGGGCGAGACGATGACGAACGCTTGCGGGTCTTCCTTTGCAACGGCTGCTTTGAGGTTATGCACCTCGGTGACGGTCAGCGCGCACATCAGAATGGTGCGTTCAGCGCCCGTGTACATTCCCTTGCCTGAAACGGCGGTGACGCCGCGTCCCAGGTCGGTGAGGATGCGTTTGGAGACCGTTTCGGCATTGCTGGTAATGACCAGCGCCAGCAGTTGCTTGCGGCGGTGACGCGGGGCAAACCAGCCGCGCAATCCTTTGGGTTTTTCCCGCCCGTTGGGGGTGAGCGGGGTAGTCTCCTCTCCAAACCGCGGCAGGACTTCACCGGTGGCATGGGTCATGGTGACGGTTCCAATGGCAATCAACATCAGGAAACCATAGTAGATTGCGCCGAGCGTAATCATCAAATGCCCGGGGATCGGTCCCACGCTGCCGCGCTGGATGAATTCCGCCACGCTGGCGGCAGGCTGAGGAAAGAGATAACTTTTTGCCAGCCAGGAGGCACCCAGGATGCCGTAGATCCACAAATAATTGCGCCGCAGACGCCTGCCGAACGCCTCCCACATGGAGATGGGGAATTTGGGCATGAGCAGATTTTCCGCCAGGCTTTCCGCCCATTCCGGCGAGGGATGAAACGGCGGCACGAGCATGGCGGCATAGAAGTCGGTTTCCATCAGGCGGATGCGGTAACTCCACAGTTCGTAGTAGCGATAGCGCCTTGCCTCCATAAAGAGAAACCAGGTAATCAGCAGCGTATTGAGGATGATGACCCCATGATGGACGGTCGGCTGGCTGAAGGCAATGGAAAGCGCCGCGCCGGTGGAAACCACCGCCCAGTTGGTGGTGGTATCCAGCCTTTGCCGCCAGACGTTGGCGCGTTGGATTTCGGCGCGGAAGAAATGCACCATCGCCGTCACGAACTCGCTGGTCTTCAGGCTGTACCCGCGATACGTCCAGACCGGCTCTTCCGGTTCCTGCTTTGCGGAGGTTTTCCCATTGGGGGTTGATTTTTTTCCTGTTGGCATTGTTTTATCCTATCGGTTTGAGGAAGGGTAGAAGAGTCATCAAGACCACAACAAGCAGAACCGTGAGCGGGATGCCGACACGGGCGTAATCCCTGAACGTGTAGCCGCCTGCGCCCATCACCATGACATTGACGGCATGTCCCAGCGGAGACATGAACGCCATGGAGGAAGCCACCGCCACTGCCAGCGCCGCGCTTCTCGGCTCCATCCCGACCTGTTGGGCGGTGGCAATCGCAATCGGAGCAATGACCGTCACCGCCGCCGCGCCGTTGATGACCTGGGTCAGCGCAACGGTTAACAGGACAAATCCCGTCAGGAGGGCGAGATGTCCTGAATTCTGAAACACTCTGACGATGCTTTCTGCGAACATGACCGATGCGCCTGTCTTATTCAACGCCACGCCGACGGGCAGCATCCCCGCCACGAGGAACAGGCTGCGCCAGTCAATGGCGCGGTACGCCTGATCCATGCTCATGACGCCAATCAAGACCATGACCACCGCGCCGCTCAGCATGATTTCCGCAATCAGGGTAGGGAAGAAGACCGCCAGCGCCAGCGTGAGAAACATGACGGAAGCAGTCACCCAGCCGCGCAGGGTCATCCGCCCCGAAGGAGCGGACTCAGCCAGCAAAATCAACCCTGGCTCTGTTTGCAGCAGGCTCAGGCTTTTTTCCGTTCCCTGCAGAAGGAGCCCGTCGCCGAACTCCAGCGGCAAATCCGCCAGCCGCGTGCGGATGGAACGTCCGCGCCGCCAGATTGCCAGCACCTTCGCGCCGAATTTTTGCTCGAAGCGAATCTCCCGCAGGGTCTGCGAAGCCAGATGCGAACGCGGCGCGATGGCGGCTTCGATTAACTTCACATTAGGCGTGGCAAGATAATCCTCCTGCCATTCGCCCGAAGGCAGCACCTCCAGCATATCCTTTAGCGCCTCGGGCAGGCTGTCTTCGGGGCGCGCCACAATCAGCAGAATATCGCCGCCTTTCAGCATTGTCTTCGCTTCGATGGGCAGGGTGGAACGTCCGCGCTGGATGGCAATTACATTGAGATTGTGTTTTTCGCGCAGTCCGCTCTTTTCCAGCGTCACGCCGTCGAGACAGCCGCCTTTACAGACCGTCGCCCGCATCAGCCGTTCCGAAAGTTGATAGGTGTTCAGCAAATCAGCGGATTCCTGTCCATCTTCGTGCCGTTCGGCGGGGGATTGAGCAGGCAATAACTTCCGCCCCCAAAACACCATGTAGAGGATACCTGCAAACGTCAAAGGAATGCCGATGGGCGCAAACTCGGTCAGGGTGAAGCCCGGCAGGTTCACATCACGAAGAAGCCCGCTGACAACGATGTTTGTCGTGGTCAATAAAGTCGCCATGCCGCCGAGGATTGTCCCAAACGCCAGCGGCATCAGCAGTTTCGACGAGGAAACCTTCGAGCGCCGCGCCATCCCCGAAATCGAAGGCAGGAGCAAGGACGCGGCGGCGATGTTATTCATGAACAGCGAGAGCGTCCCCGCCGCCGTCATGATGCCGAAGATCAACCGCCGCTCGCCGGCGCCGAACAACTTGATGATGGATGTCCCCATCCGTTCGGTCAAGCCTGAACGGCGCAGTCCCTCCGCCAGCACAAACGCCGCCATCATGATGATGACCGCCTGGCGGCTGAACCCGGAAAACGCTTCCTGCGGAGTCAAAATTCCGCTCAAGCCCAGCGCCAGCATCAACATCAGCGCGACAATATCCGCCCGCAAAACATTTCCCAGCAGCAGCAATGCTGCAATGCCGAGGAACAACAATGTGAGACTCAGTTGTGACATGTACAAAAAATTCGCTTTTCCTTTAGGGATGAGAACCCGTCCCTCGACATACTCAGGACGACGCTTCGGGACTCACCCGAGGCTGATTCTGCTTCGATTCGATTTATCTTCGCTTCACCATCGCGCGGGGATGAAACCCCCGCGCTATTCCTACCAAGCCCGCTAAAGCGGACTTGCCGCTTGCATGTCATTGCGAAGCAATCCCCTGTTTCAGGAGGAGATTGCTTCGCAAAAAGCGCTCGCAATGACATGCTATTTGACGTCAGTTCGGGATAAGGGAAACAGCCCGCTTGCTCGACGCTAGAGAGCGTCTTTTACGCAAGGCGTAGTGGACGTTCTCTAACGTCCACCGCTTATCCCGAATTCACGTTATTTGGGTAATTTATACGCCTCTTTGACTGGCTTGAGAGGACGCGAGAGCCAATACGGGCGGCGCGTGCCATCGGGGCTGACCTTGTCCGCCGGGCGCGTCATCCCCAGCCACTGACGATAGACCTGCATGGACTTGTTCGTATCCACGAACAGGTCGCCGGCTTTTTCGCCCGGCTCCGCTTTGCTGACCTTGAACACTTTTTGCAGCCAGCAATGCACGCCGCTAATCGGGTCGGGATGAACAGCATGAGCAAGATTCTGATTCACGCCGACGTTGCTCCACCAGATGCGGCTCGTGTCGGGGTCGGAGGATTCCCACGCCTGCGCGCCGTGGATGACGCGCATGAGGAAGCCGCCCTTGCCGTCGTCATGGATTTCCACGAGGTTGGAAGAGCCTTTGCTCACGCCTTTATCTTCCTGCAGACGCCAGCGCCCCAAATGGTGGCTGACGGCAATGACGCCCGGCTTGATGCCTTCCGTCACCCAAACCGTATCCACGAAGTAGCCGATTTCGGTTTCCACTTTGGCGAGGTCGCCCGTGTCGAGTCCGAGGCGCTGCGCGTCTTCGGGATTCATCCAAATGGGATTCTTGTGCGAAATTTCATAGAGCCATTTGGCGTTTGCGCTGCGGGTGTGAATCAGCGTCGGCAGGCGGAAGTTGGGGAGCAGAATCATCTCGCCTTTGGAGCGGTCAATCGCATCGGGGTGGACGTGGCTCTTGATTGCCCAGGGGACGACGTATTGCTTTTCGCTCCAGCCCCAATCGTGAAGCGTCTGGCTGAAGAATTCGAGTTTCTTGGATGGCGTGTCGAAACCGGCTTTGATTTCACCGTCAACGTTGACGCCGATAACCTGATTGTCTTTGATGACGCGGTCGTGTTCGTCAACTTGGTAATTGGTAGTTGGTAATTGGTCGGCGGAATTGCCATTTACCACTTTACCAATCGCCTTCTCAAACGGAACGTAATTCTCCTTCTTCACCTCAAACACGCCATACTTGCGCATGTATTCGAGCGGCGTCAATCCTTCTTTCGCGGCGGCTTCGGGCAGACCCGGCACGGAGTTCTCGAAAATCCAGCGGTAGTATTCTTCCACCGTGATGATTTCACCAGGGCGGTACGGACTCTCGAACCACTGACGGATGCCAAGCGAGCCGTCGGGGTCCATGCGCGCGGAGAGCTGAATCCAGAATTCGTTTTCTTCCCACACTTCGCCAGGGTTGGCTTGGTAGGTGAAATCAACCTTGATGCCGGCGCGTTCCATCGCCACGCGGCGCACGGGTTGGCGGAAGGCGATCCACTGTCCCGCGTGCGTTTCCTGACTCATCAGGTCGTGGCGTTCGGGTCCATGTCCCATCGGCAGGACGTAATCGGCGAACCAGGCGGTCTCGTTCCAGGTGGGCGTGAGGGCAACATAGCATTTGATTTTCGAGTTTTCATCCTTGAGCGCCTTGAGCCACATGAAACCGTCGGGATTGATCCACATCGGGTTGTAGACGCGGGTGAAATACACATCAATGTCGCCGCGCCCTTCTTCGAGCATGTGCGGCAAAATGACGGACATCTCGTAATGCGCGAGCGGATACTCGACAGGGTAGTGCAGTTCGTTCCACGCTTCGGGGGCGGGCGCGCCCTTGAACGGCTTGGGGACGAACTTGTTCCAGTTGGTCATGGATGTGCCGCCCTTGTTACCGATGCTTCCCGTCAGGACGTTGAGGAAGAACAGGCAGCGCGAGACCTGCCAGCCGCCGAGGTTGCCCACGCTGGCGCTGCGCCAAACGTGCGTTGCGAGTTTCCCTTCGCAGTTGGCGACGAGGCGCGCGGTCTCTTTGATGCGTTCGATGGGGACCTCGGATTCTTGCGCGGCGCGTTCGAAGGTGTATTCGGCATAGAGGTCTTTGAGGAGGCGGTCGAAGAGGTCGAAGGTCAAAAGTCGGAGGCGTTGCCCTGAGCCTGTCGAAGGGTCAGATGCAGCGGCGCGAATCTCCGCCGCTAATTGTTCACTGTTTACCGATAACTGATTACTGGCTACTGCCTGAAGAGTCTCTTTCCAGTTCACCCATTTCCGCATGAAGTCTTTGTTGTAGAGGTCGTTTTGGATGAGGTGATTGGCGATGGCAAGCAAGACGGTGTTTTCGCTGCCAGGGTAGGTGGGCAGCCACACGTCGCTCATGGAAGCGGTGTTCGAGAGACGCGGGTCGAAGGTGATGAGTTTCGCGCCGTCGGTCTTGGCTTCGATGATGCGCTGAGCGTGCGGGTTGAAGTAATGCCCCGTTTCGAGGTGGCTCGAAATGAGCAGGATGACTCGCGCATTGGCAAAGTCTGGGCTGGGACGGTCCTGTCCGCACCAGAAGTTGTAACCAGCGCGGGATGACGATGAGCAAACATTGGTGTGGCTGTTGTGACCGTCCATGCCCCACGTCTGCACGACGCGGTTGGTGTAGCCATCTTCGCCGGGGCGACCGACGTGATAGACGATTCCGTTCGGGCGGCGCAGTTTGCTTTCGCGCATCTTCTCCGCGATTTCGGTTAACGCCTGTTCCCACGAGATGCGCTCCCATTTGCCTTCGCCGCGCTTGCCGACTCGTTTCAACGGATAAAGGATGCGTTCAGGGTCATAGACCTGGTTATGAGTCGCGGGTCCTTTGGCGCAGTTGCGTCCGCGCGAGCCAGGGTGGACCGGGTTGCCTTCGAATTTGCGAATCTCGTAGGTTTCTTTGTCCACGTACGCGAGCAGTCCGCAAGCGGATTCGCAGTTGAAGCACACGGTCGGCACGAGCGTGTAGCGCCGCGCAACTTTGCGGGGCCATTCCTTGCCGTCCCATTCCACCCAGTCATCCCACACATCGGGAGGCGGATACTGGCTGATGCGCCCATCGGGGTGGACGACTTCGGTCAGTTTGATGGGTTTGCGGTCGGAAGCCGCGAATTGCGGGACGGCGGCGCCTGCGGAGGTTTGAGGGACAGATTTGGTTTTGGTCATGGATGCTCAATTCGTAATCATTGTAAAATGTCAAGCAATGGGCGGTGAAATCCCTGAATAAAAATGAACGCCAACCCGACGATGGTCAAGATTGCGACGCCAGCATACTGAAAGATGATTTGAATCCGAAACCATTTTGGATTTCTCATCAACAGTGTTTGCCAGGCTTCGCCAATTTGAGGTTGGAACGTCATCAGCCATAAGGGAAGAGTGAGACCCAGCCCTACGAAGAACAAAGTCAGCGCGCCATCCAGCGGGGTTGGCGGATTGAAACCGCCGTAGAAAAACGCCAGTCCGATGTAACCGCTGGGGGGCGGCGTAAGGGCAAGCAGCCAGGGGAGCGCGCCGCTTTTTTGCGGAATGGAACACGCGCCCGCCTGACCTGCCTTTGCCTGCTGGATGGTGGTGTAGAACAAATAGGCAGCGGCGGCGAGCATGAGCAGTCCCCAAGGCAGGCGAAGACGCGTTCCCAACAGGGAAGCGGCGGCTCCAATCAGCGCAAGAATAAAAATTCGAATGCTGGCAAACAGCCAAAGCCGCTCCCTGCCCTGCGTGCTGGACCAAATCATCGTTCCGCTGCCGCAGGAGGGATTCAAATTGAACAACACGCCTGCCAGAAAAGCCAATGGGTAAACTAAAAGTGAAGACATGGTCGCTTACGAATTCGGAATGTATTGCGGCGCCAACACGAAGGCATATTCGTAGAAGAACAAGCCGACGGCGGCGCACAACGCGGCAAGGGGCATGGAGGCCGGCAGGAGAATGATCATCGCCAGCGGGAGAAGATGCGCCAAGACGATGCCGCCCCACCAGTAGTGATTGCGGAAGCGTCCCTGCGTCATTTCACGGTAGCCCAACAAAGCGACTTCGGATGCGAAGGAGTTGAATCTGCTTGCCAGAGTCAGGAGCAGATTCAACGCAATGCTGGCAGGGAAGAGGCGGAAGAGCATGTCGCTCAGCGATTCGGGATAGGGGACGAAGAGGTTGAGGACAATGAACGTCCCGCTGGCAACCATCATGGATTGGGTGAAGAGTTGGAAGGGCAGAAGCGGACTCTGCCACATGTCGCGCCCTTCGGCTTGACCGAGCAGGAAGGCGGTGTAGATGACGGCAAACAGGGCGAGCGGGAACGTCAACCACGCGGCAAACGGACGGAGGACTGATGCTGTTTCGAGGGGCAGTATCCCCGCCTGAGCCGCGCCTTCGAGCAGCCACCACAATCCGGCAATGGCTGTGAACCCGACGAGGATGAACGCGCCGCGCGCCACCCATGATTTCCACTGCGGGCGGAGCAGGATGCTCAAGAAACGCTTGGGCTGTGACAGGTCTTTGATCAGCAGGATCACGGTGATGAGCATGAAGACCATCGCAGTGAAACCCGCGGCGAGGAAGGTCAGCGAGTCGAAGGTAAACATGCCGAGTCCCGCGCCGAGGCTGAGGAGCATGAAGAGTCCGCCAGCGATGTTTTTGGTGACGAGGTAGGCGGGCAGTTCCCAATGCCAGTTGATGCGGTGCTGGGCGTTGTAGGCGGTCTGTACCATGTGTTCGGCGACGCGCCCGCCGATTTGGATGGGACCGTAGAGCGGGCGTCCCTGTTCGCGCGGGGTGCGGATGGGCGCGCCCGATTTGGATGTTGGTCTCGATACGGCGGCGGTGGTCGAGTAAGACGAAGTCTGTACCGAGACCCCGCCGCCTACTCGACCAGCGGCGTCTGATCCGCCGCTGATTACGGGCAATTCATATAACGATGTGTTTTGTTCGGTGACTTTATCCGCCCACATGAACGAATCGTGCGCGGGGGAGGCGGTGGGGTGTAACGCCCAATCGTTGCCGTTGATGTAGAAGAGTTTGGGAGCCGTCCCCTGTTCGGGCTTGCGGACGGTCGCTTGGGCAGTTGCCAGCTTTCGGCTGATTTCCGAAGCGGGGTCGTTCAAATCTCCAGCAAGAATGGCATGTTCGGGGCAGACGACGACGCAGGCGGGTTCGAGTCCCACGTCCAACCGATGCGCGCAGAAATGACACTTCGCGGCGGTGTTGGTTTCGGGGTCGAGATAAATCGAGTCGTAGGGGCAGGCTTGCATACAGGATTTGCACCCGATGCAAATGGACGGGTCGAACTCGACGATGCCGTCATCACGCTGATACATGGCAGTGACGGGGCAGATGCGCACGCACGGCGGGTTGGCGCAGTGATTACAGCGCGTCACCTGAAAGCGGCGGCGCACGTCGGGGTAGGAGCCCGTCTCCACATACTTGACCCACGTGCGATACACGCCCAGCGGCACTTGATTCTCGGACTTGCACGCGGTGGAGCAGGCGTGACATCCGATGCATTTGCTTTGGTCAATGAGGAAGCCGTAGTTTTGTGTCATGAAAACCTTTTGGTGGTCGAGTAGGCGGCGGGGTCTCGATACGGGTCTCGGTACGCTTTGCTACTCGACCCTACTCGACCACCGCCGCCGTATCGAGACCACATTAAGCGGCTTGCGGAGGGGTGACCGCGTTCATAATCGCCGTTGTGAAATCGGCGGGCGTGACGCCAGGGGATTGGATGTTGAGGCGGTAGTACGCTTCTTCGATTTTGGATTTGAGATTCTCCGGCGTGGCGGAGACCCCGCGCAACGATTGTTCGAGCGCGCCAACGGCAAAGACGGGCAGCAGGGTGAAGTCGCCAGAGATGGTGACATCGTCAATGCGCCCTTCACGCAGGCGGGCGATGACGCGGATCAGTCCGCCCTGCGCCTTGAACGCCGCTTCGACGATGTGGACATCCTGATGGATTTTCACGCCCTGCTGTTTGAGTTGACCCTTCTGGTACAGCCATTCGTCGGAAGTGAAGCGGGCGTCAATCTCTTTTGCCATGGCTTCCTCTTCGGCTGTCCATTCGCCTTCGTAGATTTCCGCGCCCAGCGCTTCGGAGACTTTCTTCAGGTACAGGTCTTTGACCATGACGCGGTCGGGGGTGTAACCGAGCTGCTCGGTCATGGTGGTCATGTAGGCTTCGAGCGACTCGAAGATTTTGTCGCGCATTTTCTCGGAGGGGACTTTCAGCACCTGCGACATGGTCTTCTTGTCGAAGGTGTACATCAGGCTGCCGACGAGAATCTCCGCAATGCCCATCTGCGCCGCGCCCGTGCCGCCGATCTTCTTGCCGTTGACGTGGATGTCGTTGATGGGGCGGTAGTTGGCGTTGATGCCCAATTCTTTGTAGGTCTGCACGATGGGGTCAATGTAGAGGGCGAAGCGTTCTTCGAGCGAGGCGGGCAGGTCTTCTTTGTGGAAAATCCATTGCGTGAAGAGTTGACCGCTGTCCAAATACACCGCGCCGCCGCCCACTTCGCGGCGATACACGGGCAGGTTATGCGCCGCGCAGTAATCCAAATCCACTTCTTTTTGCAAGTCCTGGTGATAGCCGATGGACACATACGGCGCGTTGGGCGAGACGAGAATGATGGTGTTCGGCGTGTCCTGCTTCATGGCATAGCCGACCGCGTGGTAAACGGTCTGCGAACGGAGAGGCGATACGCCTTCCAAGTAGAGCAAACGGATTTTCTTGGACATTGGGGAGACTCCTTTGGATGGGAAATACGTACACAGGTAAACAAGTACACACGTAAACAGGTACACACGTATACAGGTCAGTCAATGCACCTCAAACAATTGATCTTCAATTCCTTGATTCTTTCCTTATATCTCTCTACTGCCGCTTCGCCCGTGACGAGATGACTGCGTTCCGCTTCGAGATTGGTGGGACGCACCTTGACCAGCCAGCCGCTCCCGTAAGGGTCCTTGTTGGCGAGCAGGATGTTTTCGGCGAAGCCTTTCTCATTCGTTTCAACAATTTCGCACGAGAACGGCGCGGGGAACGGTCCCACCCATTTGGCGGATTCAATCGTCGCCAGCGCCTTGCCCTGCGCCACCTTCTTCCCGACATCCCGAAAACTGATTGCCGCGATCTTGCCGCCGCGCGTCTGCGCCACATCGGTCATGCCGAGCGTGGCAATCCCGCCATCGAAACGAATCCAAACATCGCGCTCGATGTCGTAATAGAGGTCTTCGGGAATGTCACAGGCGTAGAAGATCATTGGTAGATGGTTTGGTGATTGGTAACTGCCATTTACTAATTACCAATCTCCAATCTCTGATTACTCAAAATTGAGATTCTGCTCTTCCATGAACTTTCGATACGCCTCCACCGCCGCTTCGCCCGTGAGAAGGGAGGCGGATTCGCCTGCCCAATCGGTTGGCTTGAGTTTGACGAACCAGCCTTCGCCGTAGGGGTCGCTGTTGATGAGCGAGGGATTTGCCCGCGCCGCTTCGTTCACTTCGACAATTTCGCCTGTGATTGGCGAGGTGACGGGTCCCACCCATTTGCCGCTTTCCAACGTTCCAGCGCTTTTGCCTTTTTGCACGGTGCGCCCCGCCTCTTTTGGCGTGACGTTGACGATGCCCTTCGCCAAGTTCTGCGCCACGTCGGTGATACCGATCTTCACCGTGCCGTCATCCTGCGGCAGCGCCCAGGCATGTTTCTCCACCCAGTAGTAGAGATTTTCAGGAATGTTACATCCGCGAACTGTTGCCATGTTTATTCTCCTAGTTATCCCTCGCCCCTTCACCCCTCTTCCATTGGGAGAGGGGACGGGGGTGAGGGTAAATTGTGCTCACCTTGCAGGTGATACAGAAGTAGATCGAAAACAACCAGCCGAATTTCGTATTCATATTCTGACACAAAATTCGGGTCGCGGCGCGCTTTCTTTGTGACCTGTTCGTAACTCGCGCCGCACACGGGACAGGTGATCACGTAAAATGTGTGCTTCGTAAATTCATCCACGCGCACACCGAGCGTATCGCCGTGACTCTCCGCCAAGTGATTGTGGACTTCCGAGCGTTTACCACTAAAATCGCAGTAGGGGCATTTGAACATGAGAGTAGAAAGTAGAGAGTTATGGGGGACTATTTGACCATTTGACTATTGGACTATCCGACTATTTGACTAACTTCTTCCACGCCGACCGCTTCCGCCACCAACTGAATGATGTCGCGGACTTCGATCTTGCCTTCGTTGCCCGTCGTCTTGACCGCGTCCGAATACATGACCATGTCCTTGGGGCAGGTGACGATGAAGAGCTGTTTCTTTTCGTTTGGATGTCTCTCGAACGTGGTCAACGCTTCCTTGATGCGGTTCTCGGCGGGGCGCTCGCCAGGCGCGACCTTGCCCATCCAAATCTGACCGCCGCCCGCGCCGCAGCAGAATGAGTTCTCGCAGTTGCGCGGCATTTCGTGGAATTCCACGCCGAGCAGTTCGAGCAGCTTGCGCGGAGCGGTGAAGCCGCCGTTGTAGCGACCGAGATAGCACGGGTCGTGGAAGGTGACTTTGTAATGTGAGAGTTTGTTTTTCACCGTCAACTTGCCTTCTTCAAACAACTTGAGCAAGGTCACGGTGTAATGCTTGACCTCAAATTTTCCGCCGAACTGCGGATACTCGTTCTTGAGCGTGTTGAACGAGTGCGGGTCGGTGGTGACGATTTGCTTGAACTGCGCTTTGCCGAACGCCGCCATGTTCTGCTCGACCAACTGCTCGAACAAACCTTCTTCGCCCACGCGGCGCACGTCGTTGCCTGCGTTGGATTCGTTCTGATAGAGAATGCCGAAGTCCAAGCCTGCCTGATGGAAGATGCGCGCCACCATCTTGGTATTCGGGATGACGCGCTCATCGAACGAAGCGGTATCGCCGACGAACCACAGAACCTCCACAGGCTCTTCCGTCGCGTTCTTGACGGGGAACTCCATCTCCTTCGCCCAGCGTCCGCGCAGACGTTTGCCTTTGCCCATCCAGTTTCCGTTGGTCGCGAGAGATTGAAGCGCGTTCTGCACGCCGCTGTCAATCTCGAAGCCGTCAATCAACATGCGGCGGCGGATGTCCACGATGTCTGCCATCGGTTCGTTGCCGACAGGACACACGCGGACGCAGGCGTAACAGGTTGTGCAAGACCAAACCGCTTCGGGGGAGATGACGGTCTCCGTAAGCGGAGCCAGCAGCAGGTCGGGGTGAGAACCGAAGGTCGCTTCCTTGAGGAGATAACGCTTGTTCACCTCCAAAGCCGAAGGGGAGAGCGGTCGCCCGTAGAAATTCGCAGGGCAGACATCCTGACAGCGGTTGCATTGCACGCAGGCGTAGGCGTCCATGATGCGCGTCCAGGCGAGATCGGTGATGACCTTCGCGCCAGGGTCATACTTGCGCCCGTCAATGACTTTGAGCGGAATGGCGGGGTCGAGCTGCCCGCGCGGATTCTGTTTGGCAAGACCAAGATTGATGGGCGCCATGAAAAAGTGCGTATGCTTGCTGCGCGAGAGGTAGGGAATGATGAACATCACCCAGCCGATGCTGATCCACCACGCAACATGCACGCCCGTTTGCGACGCGCCGAAGATGGAATTGAGAAAACTGGCGATGGGCATGAACGGGTCGGCGCCTTCGGTGAGACGATACGCCTGACTCATCAAATGCGCGCTGACGTGCATGATGACGAACACGCCGACAATGAGCGAATCTTTCGCCTGCCCGCCCGCTTTGACTTTGGGATTCAGCAGTACGTTCTCGCGGTAGGCGAGCGCCTTGTCTTTGACGATGAAGCGGCGCACGAGAAAGACCGTGATGGCGATGAGCAGAAAGCCGCTCATCACATCGGAGATGAGGTTGTAGGCGTTGATGAGGGGGACCGTCCAGGCGGGAGGCGAGAGATGTTTGCCGCTGTAGATCAGGTCGAAGTTGGGGACGAGCCCTTCCAGCGCATCCACAAGGTTGACGAAGGCGTAGGTGATGAGACCGAAGAACAGTCCCATGTGGATTGCGCTGAGGACTTTGCGCGCCTTGAAGATGGTCTGCTGGAACAAAACGGTCACGCCCGCCTTGAGCAGACTCGCAGGGATGTTCTTCAACTCCGGCGCGGGTCGTCCCATGCGGATGGTGTCAATGATGGTCTTGAACCCGTGAACTGTGAATCCCGCCGAAACCAGCGCGAGCAGGATGAAGAGGATTTTTTCAATCGTAGTGAGCAACGCGCCCTCCCGAAGATGGTGATTGGTAATTAGAGATTGGTAATTGGTAATTTTGTTTCGTCATGGCGAGGAGGGTGTTCTTCCCGACGAAGCAATCCCCGCGCAGTGGAGAAGATTGCTTCGCTTTGCTCGCAATGACGGGTGCCGAGCAAATTACCAATTACCATTTACCAATTACAAAAGTTCCAACATCGCCTCAGCCACTTCAAACAGATCCGCCGTTGCGCCGTAATGCGCCACGTTGAAGATGGGCGCTTTCTTGTCGGTGTTGATGGCAATGATCAACTCCGCGCTCTTCATGCCTTCGAGATGTTCAGGCGCGCCGGAGATGCCGAGCATGAGATACAACTTCGGTTTGACCTTCAAACCCGACTTGCCCACCTGCCTTGTGCGCGGCAGCCAGCCCGCATCCACTACCGGGCGCGAAGCGGAGACCGCCGCTCCCAGTTTCGCCGCCAACTCTTCGGCAAGCTCGATGTTCTCCTTGCCGCCGATGCCGCGCCCCACCGAAACCAGTTTCGTCTGCGCGGTGATGTCCACGTCGCCGCCGGCAGGTTTGACCATCTCGATAAACTTCATCTTCAGTCCGCTCAAATCCACGGGCGAAGCGATTTTCTCCGCCGCCGTCGCGCCCTGTCCCGCCTCCGCAGGGAACGAACCCGCCAAACACGCCACGATTGCCGTCTCCCCTTCGGGCGCGACCTCCGCCGTCAACTTGCCGCCATACGCCTGACAACTCACGACAACGCCGCCCCCTTCGACGCGCACGTCCTTCGCATACGCCGCGCACGGAACGCCGAGTCGCGCCGAAAGCCATGCCGCCACGTCCATGCCCGTCACCGTCCAACCGAACAGGACGACCCGCGGGGCTTTTTCCTTGACCAGCGCTTCGATGACTTTTCCATACGCTTCGGGATTGAACTGACTCAGCGCCGCGTCGTCCACTTGGATGGTCGAATCGGACGCGAAGACATTCGCCTCCACCCCGCCTCCGACCACGACGGCGACTGCCTGCCCTCCCAAGGCTTTTGCCAACTCCTTAGCCTTTCCCACCATCTCGAACGACACATCTGAGAATTTGCCATCCAAATGTTCGGTGATTACGAATACGTCATTACTCATTTGCGTGTCTCCTCAATTGACTATAGACCATTGACGATTGACCATGAGCTTCTATCGTCCATCGACCGTCGTCTATTGTCTGGCGGTTACGCCAGTCCCTTGCTCTTCAACAACTCCACAATCTTCGCCGCCACTTCCTTCGGCGACCCTTCGATCATCTCGGCGTGACCCGTCGCCACAGGCGGAGCCATCTTCTTGAACGCCAACCCCGCTGACGCCTCACCCGTCGGCGCGACCTTCTCTATCGTCGCCGTTTGCGCCATCTGGCGGACTTTGCTCACGGGCGCATAGCGCGGCGGCTTCGGCGCGGACTGCACACCCGCCACGAAGGGCAGCGTCACCGAATACTTCATCCCCACCCCGCCAGGGAATTCCTTTGAAACGGTTGCCGTATTGCCGGAGACCTCAATCGCGCTCGTCCCGCCGATGTAGGGCATATCCAAATACGCCGCAATCATGGGACCAATCTGCCCGTCAATATCATTCGAAGCCTGCACGCCCGCGAAGACCATATCCGCGCCCATGCCTTTGATGGCTTCCGCCAGCCATTTGGCTTGTTGATGCGAGTCCGCGGCGGGATCGTCGGCGGTGATTTTCACCACTTTGTCCGCGCCCTTTGCCAGCGCGAGATGAAGCGCGTTGTCCAACTCCCCGATCAAATCCACGCCGACCACAGTCACCGTCCCGCCGACGGCTTCCTTGATCAACACTGCCTGCTCGATGGAATGCTCGTCCCACTCGTTGAGCACGAAATCCACCGAGTCAAAATCCACGTTATTGCCTTTGACGGGCAGGTCATCGGCAATGCTGGGGATGTGTTTGATGGCTACGACTATGTTCATTCAGAAAATCTCCTTTGTATTTACTCTGTGGGCGAGTAGCAGCCCCGCAGGTCGAGTAGAGCGAGCGTTCTTCTCGCTCGTATCGAGACCAAGGGGCGTTTCGAGACCACTAACAAAAAGTATATTTTCAGGTTTCCGCTTCACTGCTATCGCTCAGTCCTGCTCGACCAACGAGATATTCTTGCAATTTCTTTTTATCGAATTTCTTCTTCGCCAGCGCAGGGAGTAATTCAGGCGTTCCATTGATCAATGCTTCTCTCTTCGCTCTACTCCAATTTTGAACCTGCTTTTCTCGATAATAAGCGTCTGCTACTCTTTCGTACTCTTCAGCGTACACAAGTTCTACTGGCAATCGTCTTGATGTATATCGTGCGCCTTTGCCTGATTGATGCTGTGCGATACGAAGTTCAAGATTCTTTGTCGAGCCGACATAATACGAACCATCCGCACATTTCAGAATATACATCCATGCCATATAAGCTCTTTTTTTTTTCATCCGCGCTTGGCAGTCGAGCAGCCGCCGTTGGTCGAGTAGGACTTTGTCCGTATCGAGACCAGGCGGCATACCGAGACCACCATTAACCAAAGCAACTCCTGTTACAAGTTTTTTCCCTGCAAACCGATGGTCTCGATACGGCGGCGATGGTCGAGTAGGGTTGAGTAGCGAAGCGTATCGAAACCCATACCGAGACCCGCCGCCTACTCGACCATCTACTCACCACGCATTGACCTATCCAACAGCTCCAAAATATCCAGCACATCCACATGTTCATTGCCTGTGGACTTGACCGCGTCCGTGAAGCGCGAGACTTCAAACGGACAAGCCACTGCCAGCACGTCCGCGCCTGTGGAGGCGGCTTCCATCGCGCGTTTTTCGGAGAGGCGCATGGTGGTGTGCTTGGCGGTGAACGAGTCCATCCACATGCCGCCGCCACCGCCGCCACAGCAATAACCGTTTTCGCGGTTGCGCTGCATTTCAACCAACTCCACGCCAGGGATGGCTTCGAGCAGTTTGCGGGGGGCTTCGTATTCGCCGTTGTGGCGTCCGAGATAGCACGGATCGTGATAGGTGATTTTCTTGTTGACGGGGTGTTTGAGCATGGGCTTGAGTTGGTCAAGATGACGCGCCAGGAAGGTGGTGTAATGAACGACGGGGCGTTCAAAGCCATACTTCGGGTACACGTTCTTGAACGCGTTCAACTCATGCGGACCCGTGACCACCATCTCCTTCCACTCATACTTGTTGAAGGTTTCGATGTTGTACTCCGCCATCATCTCGAAGAGACCCTTCTCGCCAGCCAGCCGCTGAGAGTCGGCGTCGTCCTTTTCTTCCTTGCCGAGAATGGCGAAGTCAATGCCGAGCGCGGTGAAGATGCGCGCCGCCGCGCACGCCGCGTCAATGCCGCGCGGGTGATAGGACGGGTATGAGCCGACATACCACAACACATCCACAGGGCGACCCAAATCCTTGATAATCGGCACAGGCACGCCCGCGGACTGAATCCACGCGTCGCGTTTGCGCTGGGGTTGTCCGAGCGGGTTGCCGCTTTTGGCGGTGTTCTCGAACGCCTGTTGTAATTCCGCAGGGACGAACTTGCCTTCCAAAATCGCCTGCTCGCGCACGGCGGGCATGATCTTGACCATGTTCACTTCTTTGGGACACACCCGCAGACAGTTGGCGCAGGTGGTGCAAAGCCACAACTCGGGCGCTTCGGTCAAATCCAAGCCTGTTTGGGCGTAGCGATACAACTTGCGCGGACCGTAATTCCCGACCACGTCCACAGGGCAGACGGCGACGCACTTGGCGCACTGATAACAATTCGCAAACGATTCCGCGTTGGGGATGGACGCTACCTTCTCGATCAGTTCGGGCGTGTACTCGAAAATCACCCGCTGTTCGAACATGCGGTTCCAGTGACCCGAAACATCCACGCCGTCCACGATGACGTTTTCTTTTTCGATTGCAATTGCTTTTTCGTATTTTTGTGCCATGAAGGATGGTCTCCTGTTTTATTCCAAATTGGTGGTCGAGTAGCGACGAGCGCTTGTTGCGAGGAGCGTATCGAGACCACCAGTAACCACAATAATGCTGATTACAAGATTTCGTATGTGTACCCGTTGGTCTCGATACGAGCGGGAGAAGCGCCGCTCTACTCGACCAACGGCATATCTTTTACTTTTGGTAGCCCTAGCAATCTCCTCGCCATATTCGGCAGGGTGGGCAGCAGCCCGTTGAACTCGCGGCTCAAGCGCCAGCTTGTCGTGCCGTACAAATAAACGCTGTAGGCGCACGCCAGAAAAGCGCTGTTGGCAAACGGAGCGCGCTTCGGGTCGTCGGTCAGGGCGGGGGTGAACAAGCCCGTCCCTTCGCCGAACTTGACGCTCATCGCCGTCACCGCGCCCACGCGGACGTATCCATCCGCGAGATTGTCGGCAACCAGGTTGTGGATGCTCCCCGCCAGCAGCGGAAGAATGCCCGTGCCGACGGTCGGGTCCCACAGCCAGCGAGTCCACAGCCAGTGTTGGGAGGGGAAGGCGTTGTGTAAAAGTCCGGTGGCGAGTTCGAGCGCGAGACGGGTGTCGAGGGCGCTCAACTTTTCGACGAAGGTTGCCACCCGCACGGCAGCGGGAGCGTCGCCGCGCAGTAATGGGTCGAAGAGGGCAAAGTCGCCTTGCGCAAAGTAATTGGTAATGGTTCGCGCGTTCGCCTTGGTGTGCGCGACAGCGGAAGCGATGTCGGCGAAGGAGGAGGCTAAAGAAGCAGAGTCCGTTTGAAGTCCAAGAAAGAGGCGGGCGTGACGTTCCGCCAATTCGTCTGCGATGGCAATCACATCCTCAGGCGCAACCTGTCCCAACGCTTCCTGCAACGTCGCTTGCAGTTCGGGATCGTCGGGTCCCGTCTTTTGTTTGATGATGTGGCTTTGTCGCTGAGGTTGATTCATTAACATCCCAAAAAAGATAGTCCGCTAATCCACGCCAATCTCCGCGAACGATTCAAAAGATTAGCGAAAATTCGCGAAGATTAGCGGATGAGAAAATCACGCCCTCACCAACGCCATCGCGCGCGCCGCCGCGAGACCCGCAGACGAAATCGAGTCGTTCAAATCGGCAGGACCTGCCGCCGCGCCCGCGACGAAAATGCCAGGCACAGACGTGGCGACCGTATCGAGACCGCCCTCGCCGCCCGCTTCGATGAAGCCGTATTTGTTCTGCTTCACGCCCATCAGTTGCGCGATGGCGCGCGTGCCTGCGCTCGGCTCCATGCCCACCGAAAGCACGACCAAATCCATCGTCACTTCCATGGGGCGGCTCATCGTTGTGTCTTCGCCGCGAATGAGCAGTTGATCGCCCTTCCTCAACACTTCGCTGATGACGCCCTTGACGTAGTTGACCTTGTGCTGTTCCTGCGCCTTCCAATAAATTTCATTTTCCCAATAGCCGTACATGCGCATGTCAATGTAAAAAATCATCACCTTGCTGTCGGGCAATTGCTCGCGCAGTTCAATCGCCTGCTTGCTGGCGATGCCGCAGCACACCTTCGAGCAATACTCGTTTCCAATTTGGCGGTCGCGCGAACCGACGCATTGAATGAACGCAATCTTCTTCGGCGGCTGTCCATTCGACGGGCGCACGACGTTGTGTTCCTTCAACATCTTTTCCAAATCGGTCAACGTGATGACATCGGGGAATGTGTAGTAGTTGTAGTATTGCGTGGCGCGACCCGGATCGAAATGCTGGAAACCTGTGGCGATGATGATCGAACCGACGTTGAGCGACTCGGCGACCCCGCCCGCTTCTATCTGGACCTCGAAATTGCCGGCGCTCCCAGACATTCCCTTCACTTCGGCGTTGTACTTCACTTCCACCCGCGCGTGGTTCGTGACCGCAGACGCCAACTCCGCCATCGCCTCCGACGCGTCGCGCCAGTGATGGGTGAGTTTGGCGTAACCTTCGCGGTCGGGCGTCCCGCCGAGACGGTCGCGCTTTTCGAGCAGAATGACCTCCCCGCCGAGTTCCGCCGCAGACCGCGCCGCTTCAAGTCCCGCAGGTCCGCCGCCGATGACTAATACTTTGTTGGACATGTATGTTCCTCCGTGCATAGGGGACGTTCCTAACGTTCCTAACGTCCCATGATGTTTGATTGCGCGGCGTTAGGGAACGCCGATTACGCCTGCGCCGCCAGTGCAACCATGTAACGAAAACTATTTCCAATGCGATAACCGCCAGCCATGGTCTTGAAGGGCGCGATGGTTTTCAAGATCACATCGCGGACGGTCGCTTCATCCGTGTGCTGAATGGCTCGGATGGCTGGACCCGATGAAAGCAAGCCGCGCAGCGCGGTTTTTTCATCTGGGTATTCCCATGGGCAGTCCACTTTCTTGACTTCGCCCGGGATCAAGCCAGCGTCTTTTGCGAGGGCTTCCAAAGCGCCGTCCGCAGAAAGAGCATACGGACCTGGCGCGCCAGCGGGCGGCGGGGGCAGCAGCGAACCCATTGCCGCAATGTACGCCGCGGATTCGTTTTCTTCGCGCTTGCCAAACACCGCCATGACGACCTTGCCGCTCTTTGAAACGCGGCTCGCTTCGCGCAATGCGTTGACAGGACTTGCCGCGAATTGAAATGAACTGAAACCCGTCACCAGATCGAACACCTTATCTTCATAAGGCAATTCTTCCATTTCGCCCGCGCGGAAATCTCCATCGCCGACACGTTCGCGGGCGATCTCCAAAAGCGTTTCCGCCGCGTCCAACCCGCTGACCTTCACGCCGCGTTTGGCAGCCATCTCGCAGAAAATGCCTGAACCGCAGCCCACGTCCAAGACCGATGCGTTTGCGCCGAGGGCGGTCTCTTCCAGTACGGCGTTGAAGAGCGGAATGGCAACCCCTTCCTGCACCTCCGCCCAATCTCTGGCGCGTGCGCCCCACATCTGTCCTTGAACACTCGCAGTTCCCATTGAAGATTCTCCTTGCGTAGGCGGACGTTAGAGAACGTCAAGTACGCGAAACGCCAATTACGCGTACACCACCGGCTTATCCGCGTCTTCCCACGTAATGCCGGATTTCTGCCCAGCGCGGATCAATTCAAGATCGCCCTGAAATTCATCCCAGTATTTCTGCCAGTTGATGCCGAGTTTTTCCAAAAACGGACGCCAATCGGTGGAGTGCCAGTGGAATTGCACCACGCGGAAGGGATGCGCGCCCATCGCCAGCGCCGCCACTTGCGCATCCGAGAGAACGGGGATGCCCACCTTGCGGTCATGCGCTTTCGCCGCGAATTGACTCTTATCCAGCGTGGTCACACAGCCCGTATCGTGCGTCACCGTCAGGTCGGGGTTGACTTCGTTCTTCATCGTCTCGATTTTGCGCAGGACGGAGAACGAGCGGGTGAAGTCGCGCTGAACCAAAACGTGACGAAAGCCGAAGCCGCAGCAATCGAACCAGGTGGAGTAATCCGCGACGTTGATTCCCAGCGCTTCGAGCGTGGCGGTCACGGTGGCGGTGCGCTGACCGCCGTAGATGTCGGGGTCGTAGATGGCGTCTTCGGCGACGATTTTGTAGTAATGGCAGGCGGGGTGAACGGTGGCGGTAATCATGCTCATGTCCACCGTTTGCTTTTCCGCGAACTTCTTCCGCATGACGTGAACCCACTCGCTGTAGTGGACGATCTCTTCGGGCAGGACGAGCGGCTTGCCCAGTTTGTCCAGAATGCGGCGGACTTCATCGCGCAGTTCTTTGTGATGAACCAGCTGCTCGCGGATTTCCTTGTAATGTCCGTAGGACGTGCCGCAATGGATTACCGGGAAGTAGCCTGTTTCATAGGCGGCGGCGAAGTTGCGAACCATCACGGCGGCTTGCGCGGCGGCGTTGGAGGTCGCCGAGGCGTAGTAGTTCCAGCCCGTGCAGGAGGTCTGGTCGGTGGGGTCGAGATAGTCCAATCCAAATTGACGGTGCAGCCAGAAGATGGACGAGGTGTAGCCGGGGATGTGTCCGCATTGCCCGCAGGATTTGTGATGCCAAGTATGCTCGAGGGGAATTTTCTTCGTGCGTCCGTACTTCGTAGTCACTTCAACGTGATTCTCAGGCATGCGCTGGACGATAAGCTCGCCCTTCGCTTCGAGTTCAAACAACGATTCGCGGATGTCGTGAGTGGGCGCAACCTGCGCATCGCGGACAACGGCATGCGATTTTCGTTCAAGGATTTCTTCGACGGTGGTCATTTCATTCATGGGATTCTCCAGTTTTCAGGATGGAACCAATAAATTCCATGTCGAAAGTCAATGGTCGGCAGATAAACCGACTTTCAACTTTCAACTTTGGACTTTCGACTTTCAACTTTTGACTCTCTTATCCTTCTTCCAACTCTTCCTGCATCACATCTGCCAATAACTCATACAGCCCTTCGTCAATCTCTTTGATGATGTCCATGTTGCCCGTCTCGAACCAGATGGTATAGAGTTCGAGCAGAGTCTTGCGGTTGGTCTTCCACGCCGCATCGGTGACGCCGCGCAGGGTATCCACAGGGATGGCTTTTCTCCACACGGGCATATTCGCGGAGAACTGTCCCACCCACGGACCCCAGTCGGGGAAGAAGTCGGGTTGGAGCATATCGGGCGAGACCTGGTTGCCCTTGAGCATGACCTTGTAGATGACACGGCTGTAGCCTTGCAAAACGTCTTTGGTCTCCTGCAAGCCGTTCTTGACCGCCACTTCGCGCAGGAGGGTCACAAGCCCGCCGGGGTTGTTTCCGCGCGGACAGCGCAGACACGAGAAACACTGCGCGCAGTTCCAGATGTCTTCGGCGATGATGTCGTACACGCGCTCGATGTCCTCGCGCGCCATCGCTTGGGCAATGACGCGGGGGGAGTAATCGTAGAAGCGCGCCGAGGGGCAGGTCGAAACGCAGATGCCGCACTCGTAGCATCCGTACAGGAAGTCTTCGTAGCGTGGGTCGTTTTTGACCTCGAAGAAGAGGCGCTCCTTCTCCTCGTATGTCACTTCGGGGTGGCGGTTTGCCGCCTTGCCTGGATTCCAATTTTCGAGAGTGGTTGGCATAACATCTCCGCCGCGTAATTGGCGTTCTCTAACGCCTAAAAATGCGCTAGAGAGCGCATACTACGCTATACTAAAAACCGATCACCGCATCCGCGTCGCACGCCATGTCGTTGAACGCCGCGCCGCCGATCATCTCCACGCCTTCGATCATGTCGTCCATGGTGTAGCCGTGCAGGTCGAGCGAAGGCTGGCAGACGAGAAACCGAACGCCCATTTCCGCCGCCTGTTCGATGAAGAACTTCAATTCTTTGCCGCCGCCTCCCTTGCGGGGGATGACGATTTTCTCGCCGTTGCCCTTCGCCACGCATTGCGGACCGTTCATCGTGAAATAGATGGCGACTTCATTGTCCATCGCTGCGGCGGCAGTCGCCAAAAAGAACGGCGTTGCCGTCCGTTCGGGGTCTTTCTCGCCGTGCGTTTGAATGTAGAGAATCTTCTTGACATCGGGGTCGTTGGTTTTCCAGACGCTCATGGGTGGGTCTCCGGGGAGAGTAAGTATGTACACAAGTACACATGTATACAAGTACACAAGTACACAAGTGACCTGTGTACCTGTCTACCTGTGTACTTGTGTACTTCTCTATATGAACAACTGCACATCCGCATCCGCGGCATATTCGAGGAAGGTCGCCGCGCCGCCGATTTCGCATTCCTTGATGAAGTCATCGCGCTTGAAGCCGAACACGTCCATCGTCATCTGGCAGCCAATCATGCGCACATCCAGGTCAATGCACATCTGGCGCAGTTCTTCGACGGTGGCGACGCCCTTGTTCTCGAAGGTCTGTTTCATCAACGTGGTTGCCAGAGCGTTGAAGCCCGGCACGTTTGCCATAAGCAATTGCGGGATGGGCCAGTTGATGTTCTGGAAACCTTCGGGACCGAAAGGCATCTTCATCGGCATGGCGGGGTTGCCCAGCGGAGTGACCGTCGCGGTCAGCTTTGGCTTGAGCAGGGTCAACCCATAGAAGGTGAAGAAAATGCCTACTTCCCAGCCCATCGCGCCGGCGGCGCTGGCAAGGATGAAGGGCGGGTACGCCCAGTCTAAGGTCCCTTTGGAAGCGATGAGGGCGAGTCGCTTCGGGGCGTTGGGGTCAGATTTGGACATGGTTCACTCTCCTGAAAATCAAAAGCCGCCAGCGGGAACGAGAACGGTAAAACCCGTTTCCTCGGGCGGCTTGACGGTTATTTTTTCTTCAGATAGAAGACAAACTTGCCGTCTTCCGTGGTGGAACGCAGCAATTCATTGCCGGTTTGGCGGCTCCATGCTTCCATGTCTGGCGGAGCGCCGGGGTCGGTGGCAATCATTTTCAAAATTTGCCCCGACTGCAATTCCTTTATTGCCTTCGTGGTCTTGACGACAGGCAGGGGACAGAGCATTCCCGTGCAGTCCAACACCTGATCTTCTTTAATTACATCCATTATGCGCCTCCTTTGGGACTCGACTGCGGCACGCCGCCGCAGGCTGGACGACGCCTCGAATCTTATCGAATTACCGTCCTGCCTGCCATTCCCTGCGCAGGGGATTTTTTCCTCCCCCCTGCGGGGGATTGGACTATAATCGCCACACCATGTTCTCGAAACTCGAAACGTTCTTTCATTCGAGCCGCGTTTTCTCCTCTCTTGTCGCCTTTCGCTGGGCTGCGCTCATCCCGGCGTTGCTGCTTCTTCTCCAGCAAGGGAAAACCGAAGCGTTCCCGTTCCTTCCGCCGCTTTGGGTGTTCCTGATTGTCCTCCTCGCCAACGTTGTCATCTCCCTCTTCAATCGCATCCTCAACCGCCTGGTGGTGGAACGCCCCTTCTTTATGGGGATTGACCTGCTCTTTTGCGCATTCATCCTGACCGTCAGCGGCGGCTCCCGCAGCCCGTACTACCTCTATGCGCTTAGCCCGCTGCTGGCGGGCGCGTTCTTCTTTCAAATGCGCGGCGCGCTGGGAACTGCCGCATCTTTTACTTTTCTTTATCTTGGGGCGAATTTCATTACCTCCCGATTCAACGGCTTCCAGCCTGTTGAAAGCGTCACGCTAATCACTCAATTGGCGGGCATCTGGCTGATTCCTATTCTGTTTGCCTATCCTTCCATTCTGCTAAAGGAAATCAACCGCGCCCGCGATGAACTTGCCGCCGCCCGCGATGAACTTGCTGAAAAACACGAAAACCTTGCTGGCGCCCACCGTCAATTGCGCGTCATTCACGACCTGACCGTCCTGCTCCAAGCCGCGCCGGACCTCATCTCCGTCCAGCAGCGGGTGCTTGGCGCGGTGACCACCGGTCTCGGCTTTCGCCGCGCCATTGTGGGAGTGGTGGACCCCGCCCGCGATGAAATGGGCGGTTGGATGTTGTATCCTGTCAATTCGTCCTTTCCCTCCATCGAGCCGCTTCCGCTCAAAGCCGAAAACGGCGAAGTGTTCAAAGCCCTGATTGAACGCAAGCCCTACACCAGCGGCGCCGATGGCGAAGTTCTCGTCAAACATTCAGCGTTTAACTCCTGGCTAAAGACCTGCCGCTGGTACGTTTATCCGCTCTCGCTGCGCGAACATGCCGTGGGGGTTTTGCTGGTGGAATTGGAAAGGGACAAGGAACTGAGCCGGCAGCGCCAGGACGCCGTGACGATGGTGGCGAATCAAGCCGCCCTCGCGCTTGGCACGACCATCCTGTGCATTGACCGCGCCCGGCGCCTCGCCGTCGAGACCGAACGCAACCGCATCGCCCGCGACATCCACGATACAGTGGCGCAGTCGCTCTTTGGCATCGTCTATTCGCTGGATGCCTGCATCACCATGCTCCCCGCACAGGCAGACGAAGTGAAACGGGAACTGATGGACTTGCGCGCCCTGGCTGGCAACGCTCATGACGAAGTGCGCCGCTCCATCTTTGACCTCTGGCCCTCTACGCTGACGATGGAACTGTTCCAATCCGACTTGCAAAATTACGTCGCCGGTTGCTGCCGCCCGCGCCCCTTCGAGATTGTTTTCGATCACAACGGAGATTTCGATCATTTACCCTCGGGGCTGCGGCGCACGCTCTACCGCATGGCGCAGGAGGCGCTGGCAAACTCAGCGCGGCATTCGGGCGCCGCCTCTGCAAAGGTTTGCCTCACAGTGGCAGACGGCGAAGTCTATCTCGTCATCACGGACGAGGGGCGGGGCTTCGACCCCGAAACGGCGTTGGCGCGCAGCGTCAACCGCGAACATTTTGGTCTGCGCGGCATTCAGGAACGCGCCCGCGCCCTCGGCGGCGATTGCGAGATTCACAGCCGCCCCGGCGCCGGCGCGCGCATTATGATCAACCTGCCCATCAACGGATATTCTCATGTCTGAGCCAATTCGCATCCTCATCGTGGACGATCATGCTGTGGTCCGCAAGGGGTTGGCGATGGTCCTTCGTCTGGAACCCAGCCTCGAGGTCGTGGGCGAAGCGCAGAACGGCCGTGAAGGTCTCGAAGCGGCGGCGCGCCTCCAGCCCGATCTCGTCCTCGTGGATTTGGTCATGCCGGAGATGGACGGTCAGGAAATGGCGCTGGCGTTGCGGAAGTCTCACCCGAACATCAAAATCATGATGTTGACAGGGACGGAAGTGGATGACCGCGTGTTCGATCTACTGGCGGCTGGCATCGAAGGCTATGTGTTGAAGAACATCGAGCCGTCTGAATTGACGGGGGCAATTCGCGCGGTGATGCGCGGGGAAGCGTATTTGCATCCCGACGTGTTGAAGAAAGTGCTGGGACGTGTGCAAGCCGAGACGAAGAGCGCGCCAGCCGTTGCTTTGACCCCGCGCGAACTGGAAATTCTGGAATGGATGGCAACGCCGCACACCTACCGGCAGATCGCCGCACATTTGAACATCAGCGAAGAGACGGTGCGCAGTCATGCCAAGAGTGTTCTGGAGAAACTCAAACAACCCAACCGCGCGCAGGCAGTGCTTGCGGCGGTGCGGATGAAATTGATTAAGATGGATGCGGGGTAAAGAGGATGCGCTGCTTGCTCACTGCTTTGTAAAGCCCCACGCTGGAGCATAGCCTTGTAGCGCGACGTTAATGTCGCGCTACTTGCACTCTCTTACGGCAAAATCACCCAGGGAACCGTAACCGGCTGATCCGCCTGCGGCACCAAAGCGGCGCGGTCGGCGATATAGACCTGATAGGCGACGCCGGGTTGAACGTCAATGGCTACCAGGGCGTGCGATGCACAATCTCCGCTGGGACCACAACCGGTGGCGCCGTAGTGATATTCATCCGGAGCGTTGATGAGGCGGGCATAAAACACATACGTGCCGGGCGCCTGCACAGAAAAAGCCACCGGCGGCGAGGTTGGCAAAACAGCCAGTCCGTGCATGCCCGCGGAAAGAAAGGTGTGGAAGGTCTTGCCGCTGTACACTTCTTGGGCGTAAATGGTGGCGGCAAATCCCGCTCCGCCGCCGCCCATATCCAATTGGGCGGTGATGGTTGCCAACTCGCCGGTCAGGGTGGGGGTGTTCAGCGGGCGGATGGGCGGAACGTTGGTGGCGGTGAGGAAGTAATTAGGGTCCAAATGAGGGTTGAGCGTGCGGGTGGGCGGCGGAGGCGTCTCTGTTGGGGGCGCAGACAAGGTAGGGGCTACTGTGCTTGTGGCGCAGCCTGCCAGCAAAAGCATGAATACCACTAAGGTCGAAAGAAAATTTTTCATGAAAAGGTCTCCAGTAAACGGCGGCAAATATGCACGGCAAGACTGCTTGGGTTTAATCCACCGTCAGCGTCTTGGATAGATTTCGCGGGAAATCGGGCTCGAACCCCTCTCCCGTCTACCACTCTGCCATTCTATCCCTCCAATATGGCAATGATCGCTTTTCGAATCTCTCCCAGCTTTTCTGGCTTCAATGTCCCTTCAATCGAGACGATCAAACCTTCGTTTGCTGTGAATAACTTTGCGGGGCGTGCATAACTTTGAAGCCGTAACATTCCTGATTCAAAATCAGTCTGGGTAATCACGATTGCCTGTGCGTCTCCATACGGATTACTGGTAATTTGGCATAGAATCCAATCGCTCTTGTTGGCACGTGCCAAAACTACAGCAGGGCGCATTTTGCTTTCTGAAAGGTCGGAAAACGGAAAGGGCAAAACTACGACGTCGCCCGCTTTAGGTATGACCATGCTTCATCCTCCTCAGGTCTCATCCAATCTTCAGCAAGCGCCGCTTCGCTCAACAAGGCTGTTTCAGCAACAGGCAAAGCGGGTTCATCGAGAACCACTACGAGCGCCCGCCGCGTGCCTTGAAATGAAACAGGTTGGAGGATTTTCACGTTCCCTTTCTCGTCTATAACAGCCTCAACCGTCGTTAGCATGGGTTCTCTCCTTTCTTTCTAAAGCACCTTTGAAACGACTGATCTATTTTATCATCAATCACTTTTAGATTCCCTAATCCACCGTCAGCGTCTTGGATAGATTTCGCGGGAAATCGGGGTCATAGCCTCTCATCACACTCATGTGATAGGAGAGTAACTGCAATGGCAGGACTCCCAGCAATGCCGCAATTTGCGGGTCGGACTTGGGAAGGACGATGAGATCGTCGGCGTTGGCGCGCAGGCGCGGGTCGTCTTCGGCGATGACGATGGTTCGCGCCCCGCGCACCTTCACTTCGTTGATGCCGCTGATGATGAGCGGCGTCGCGCTTCCATCTGACACAAAAATAATGGGGTAGCCCTTGCTCACCGCGGAAAGCGGTCCATGTTTGAACTCGGTGGAAAGCATCCCTTCGCAGTGGGCGTAGGTGACCTCCTTCAGTTTCAGCGCGCCTTCGAGCGCGATGGGGTAGGTCGCGCCGTAGCCGAGACAGTACAGGTCGTTCCACTGGTTGATGTCTTCCACAATCGGCTGGATTTGCGGCTCGACCATCGCCAGGGTTTGTTCCATGAGTTCGGGAATCGCATCCAGCGCACGCGCGTCCTTGCCCGCCATTTTATACGCCAGGTACAGGAACGTCACGACCTGGTTGGTAAAGGTCTTCGTGGCGGGGACGCTGATTTCGTAGCCGCAGCACAAGGGGAGACAGAACGAGGCGGCTTTGGTCAAGGTGGAGCCGACCACGTTCGCCAATCCGAAACATGCCATGCCGCGCGCCTCCGCCGCCTCCAGCGCGTTCAGCACATCTTTGGTCTCGCCCGACTGGCTGACGAAAATCCCCACGTCCTCGTGATTCACCGTTGGCGCGTATTGGGCGATGAACTGCGGCGCGAGAATGGGGATGACCGCCCGCCCCGCCAGTTGCGCGAAATAGACCGCACCTGCCAGCGCGGCGTGATAACTCGTGCCGCAGCCGATGAAATACAGGTTGCGCGCCTGCTTCATCTTCTCGACCAGCGTTTCCACTTCACGGTTGCCGTTCAGCACGTGCAGCAGTTCGCGCGCCGCCTGACTTTGCTCGTGGATTTCCTTCAACATGAAGTGCGGATACCCGCCCTTCTGCACCGCCTCCATGGACTCCGTCACGGTCTCCGGCTTTCGGTCAATCAGTTTTCCGTCCTTGACCGAGCGCACCTCGACATGATCTGCCCACAAGGTGACGATCTCCCCATCCTGCGGGCGGATGACCTGGCGCGTCAACGGCAGGATCGAAGGCAGGTCCGACGAAACGCAGGTGAAGCCCTCGCCGATTCCGACCACCATGCCCGAACCTTTTTTGAAAGCGTAGAGTTTATCGTCGTTGGCGCGCCCGATGACAAAGGCATAGTCGCCTTCGAGATCGCCATACGCCAGACGGATGGCGTCAATGAACTCATAGCCGCGATTGAGATAACGCTCCACCGCATGGACACACGTCTCGCCGTCGTTTTGCGAACGGACGGTGAGACCCTCGGCGATGAACTGCTCGCGCAGCTCGGCGTTGTTGACCACGTTGCCGTTGTGCGCGCCAACCAAATCCCCGTCCGAATCAAGATGCGGCTGGGCGTTGACCTGCGACGGCTCGCCAAAGGTTGCCCAGCGCAGTTGCACGATGCCGCGCTGTCCGCGCATTTCGGCAAAGTTGTATTTTGCCGCCACCTCCTCCACTTTACCCACGTCTTTTCGCAAATCAATCTTGTTTCCGTTCAACGTCGCCGCCCCGACCGAGTCGTAGCCGCGGTAGGTGAGGCGCTTCGCCGCCTCGATGAGAATGGGTCCAAGTTCTTCGTCCTTATTGGTAACGTACCCGAAAATCCCGCACATGAAATGTGTTTCTCCTGATTTGAATTTGTGAGAGGATTATATCTTTGCAAAACTTTCATCATGTAGAACGTTCTGCACGATTCAAGCGGAGGTTTGTCACGCATCCCAGGGCGTGACACCGCCTCCGCCCGCTTCGCGCAGGGATCCGTGAACGGATTCCGCCAAATCGGGCAGAATCTCCGCTGCTGCCGCCAGCAGACCGAAACAGCCCGCAATCATCATATCGCCAAAGGGAGCGGCGAAATAGGGGCGCAGCGATTTACGATTTTCGATTGACGATTGCCGATTGAACATACTTCGGCGTGGACCTGTCACCACCACATCAAAATCATCTTTTCCAAATTCAAACGCTTCATCGGTGTACATCAATGCGCCGTGTCCCATATCGTTGAATACATCTTCGTGTTTCAGGGAGGCATCCGCCAGTTTGCGAATCAACATTTCCAGTTTTGACAGGTCAATCTCGCCGGTGTGATGCTCGAAGACGCCCTCGATGCCTTTCTCGCTCAGTCGAAATGCCAGCGTGTGGAAGTTGCCCACGTTGCAGACAATCTTCTGCTTTGGCTTTGCCGCCGCAGGATCGAACGTCGCACCTAACACTGCCGCCGGCGCTGTATCCATCACCACCAACGGACAGGGCAAGTCGCGTGCTGAATCTGCTACTGCTTGCAGACGCGTCATGATGGGAGGAATATCGGAAGAAAGAAAGGCGAAAGCGGCAAGCGAGTTCTTGAGGCGGATGCGTTCATCGAGATAATCGAACCGAAACTGACGGTCTGAAACGCCCGGCGGCGCATTGCCATGATCGAACACCGCCACAGCCACCGCCGCCAAATCCTTCAGCGAGACGCCGTAATCAGCAAAGGTCTTGGCAATCAGCGGAAAGTCAAAGTCCTTCAACTCAAGACTTTCGACTTTCGACTTGAGACTTTCAGCTTCATCTTCCCCAACAATCGTTATCCCCAGCGCCTCCACTTTATCCAACTCGTCGTTGATGGTCTTCGCTGCGTCGGGCGTCATATAGACGGGAATGCCGGCGCGGGCGTATGCTTCGATTGCCCAGGCGGAGGGACCGCCTCCCATTTGATGTCCGTGGAGCAGGATCGGGGTCCGTGAAGGAAGCGCCTGCTTGAGGCGGCGGTGAATCATCATGGTAGGCGAAGGTAGGACGAGTTTGAATCCGTTCTCGAGGTCGAGATTCGAATCGTAGAGAAAAATGTCCTGCGTGCCGGTGCCGATGTCAACCGTTAAGATTTTCATGCGAAACTCCCCCCTCTCCTTTTAGGAGAGGGGAAGGGGTGAGGTCAAATTTCGATCCCCAGCCAGCGGCGGATGAGATAGCCAATGCCAAAACTGAATGCCGCCACGCTCAGACTCAAGCCTGCCATTTCCAGGAAGCGCGATTTGAACGATTCGCCCTTGGCGACGGAGATGTAGTAATTGAAGGCGGCGATGATGGCGACGGCGGTGGTCAGCGCGATGGCGAGGTCGGCGTAGAAGTTTTCGGGCATGAGCAGGTAGGGCAGAACGAGCAGCGTGACGGTGATGATGTAGGCAATGCCGGTATAAATGGCGGCGCGGGCGGGGTTTTTGTTGGTTTTTTCCGAACGCGTGGAGAGATACTCGCTTGCCGCCATCGAAAGCGAGGCGGCAATTCCCGTGATGAGACCGGAAAGGGCGATGAGTTTTCCGTTTTGCAGGGCAAGCGTCAACCCGGCGAGCGCGCCGGTGAGTTCCACCAGCGCGTCGTTGAGTCCCAGCACCACTGAGCCGGCGTATTGCAGCCGTTCTTCATCCAGCATTTCGAGCAGCCGTTGTTCGTGGAGGTCTTCTTCTTCCTGAATTTGCCGCGCCTCGGGGATGACCCCCGCAACGGATTCGTAGTTGCCCTGTGCCTTTTCCTCGCCCATTTCCATCAACTTCACGCCAAAGGTGAAGCCCAACACGCGGCTGACCAGATAGTAGAACCAGACAGCAAACCAGTTTGGCTGAACGTCCGTCTGGGTGTAGGTTTTCCACCGCTCGAAGTGACGTTTTTCGTCTTCGGCAATCTGGTCGAGAATTTTTGAGTTTTCGGGCGAATTGATGTGCTTTGCCAGCCGCTTGTAGATGTGATATTCCGTGATTTCAGTTTTCTGGAACAATATCAATTTATTGCGGATGTCTTCTGTCAATTGCATGAGGTTCTCCTTGAATGTTTGTTTTCGTATTTTAAGCCATTTTAGACGGAGCGCTGTGCCTGCGCAAAAGTTGACTACTTTGACAATGTCACATTTCAAAACTTTTACCACAAAGTCCACAAAGGAGCACAAAGGAGAGCAAAATCTAAAAAACCTGAATTCGGGATGAGGCATTTGAACCGTCCCGAAGGCTCTTGAGACAGCGGTTTTGAGGGCCAAATCAGCCTTCGGGACGCTTATCCCGAACTGACGTTAAAAAGCAAGATTTCTTTCGTGGCGCTTCGTGCCCTTTGTGGTTTAAAACTTTGGTTTCAGTCTTAATGTGACATTGTCGAACTACAGATCATACAGCCGCCAATCCTTGAGCGCGGCGGCACGCTCTTCCCTCCCCCTAGAATAGGGGAATGGGGTATCATATCAAACACTAACCGCCAATATCAGTCAGATGGAGAGATTCCCTAGATGACCAACCCTGCTCTGGCAGAGGTGCTTGCCAGTTACGTCCCTCGCTTGATCCAAAAACGAATCGCCGCAAATCCATCGCCGATTGATTCGCCTATTGCCGAAGAGATCCAGGCGGCGGTTCTTTTTGCCGATATTTCCGGTTTCACGCGTCTGACCGAAAGCCTCGCCGAAAGGGGACCTGCCGGTGTCGAGACCATCGCCAACATTCTCAACGAATACTTTGGGCAATTGATTGACATCGTCCAGCAATACGGCGGGGATGTGGTCAAATTCGCCGGCGATGCGGTGATTGCTGTCTGGCAAATCATCTCGGACGACGGGACGACGAATTCCATTTCACGAGCCGACCAGTGGCAGTGGACGATGCGCGCCGCCGAGTGTGCGCTTGAAATTCGTGAACGGCTTTCCAATTACAGGGTGGAGAACGAAAACCTGTACCTCAAGCTTGCCATCAGCACCGGCAGCATTACCACAGCGCACGTCGGCGGGGTGTTCAACCGCTGGGAGTTCCTGCTCACGGGCAACCCGCTGGTGGAAGTGGGCATTGCCAACAGTATCGCCCAGGCGGGCGAAATCCTTGTCACCCCCTCCGCTTGGAAATTGATTCGCAATGACTGCTATGCCGACGTGGTGGAGTTCGAACTGAAAAACGCCATTGCCCAGGGCGGGCGGCTGAGGGGCTTGGACAAACCCTCCTCCATCTTCCAAAACCCGAAATTGCCCGTTGTGCCGGATGGCGCGGAAACCCTCCTGCGCCCCTACATTCCCGGCGCCATCATCAACCGCCTGACTGCCGGGCAAAGCGGCTGGATCGCCGAATTGCGGCGCGCCGCCATCCTCTTCATCAACCTGCCGGATATTGACCAAAGCACCGACCTGGCAGAAGCGCAAAACCTGGCGCGTTTGATTCAACGTTCGGTGTACCGCTATGAGGGCAGTATCAACAAAATCAGCGTGGACGATAAAGGCATCACCATCCTTGCTGCGCTGGGACTGCCGCCCTTCGCCCATGAAGATGACCCGACGCGCGGCGTGCAGGCAGCGTTGATGATACGAAAGGAACTCAATGGGCTGAAGGTGCGCAGTTCCATCGGCGTCACCACGGGGCGCATTTTCTGCGGCTCGATTGGCAACGACTTGCGCCGTGAATACACCGTCATTGGCAATGCCGTCAACCTTGCCGCCCGTTTGATGGGAGCGGCTGCCCGGCAGGAGGAGTTGACTGAAAAAGCCGGCGTTCCCATCCTGTGCGACCGGGTCACATTTGAGGCGGCAAAGGAAGCGGTGGAGTTCGAGCCGCTTCCGCCTCAACACATCAAAGGACGCGCCGAGCCGGTGGAAGTCTTCCACCCCATTGAATTGAAAAAGAGCATCATCCGCCCCAAGACGGAGTTGATCGGACGCCAGGAGGAAAAGACAATGCTCGCCGGCGCATTGCAGGAACTGGCGCGCGGTGAACAACATCAGACCCTCATCCTGCAAGGCGAAGCGGGTATCGGTAAATCACGCTTGTTTGAAGATTTGGCGCGCCAGGCAGAAGCCCTGAATGTCAACATGTTCATCGGCGGCGGCGACCCCATCGAACGCACGAACTCCTACCATGCCTGGCGTCCCATTTTTTACCGTCTCTTTGAAATCGAAGACCTGACAGGCTCGGCGCTGACGGATGAAGCGCGCAGCATTATCGAAAGCCGGGCGCTGGCAAAACTCCAGCAGATTGACCCGGACTTGGTCCGTTACTTTCCCCTCTTCGATGTCATCCTGCCGTTTCACGTCCCCGATAACGACCTGACCTCCGCCATGGCGGGTGAAATTCGCAGCAGCAACATCCGTGAGGTGTTATCGCGCGTACTTGCTCATGCCGCCCAAAAAGCCCCGCTCCTGATTGTGCTGGAGGATTTGCACTGGTTCGACTCGGCTTCCTGGACGCTGTTGGTGGATGTTCAGCAAAAAGTGCGTCCTCTTTTCCTTGCGCTGAACACCCGCCCCCTCCCGGACCCGCTGCCTGTCCAATTCAAACAAATCCTCGAACACCCGCAAACCCGCCTGCTCAAACTGGAGGCGATGATGCTCGACGATGTGGAGGCGCTGGTCTGCCAGCGGCTGGGCGTGAAAGCCATCCCGCCAGCGATTGGACGCCTGATCCGCGAAAAATCGGAAGGGCATCCCTTCTTTGCGGAGGAACTGGCGTATGCCCTGCGCGATTCGGGGATTCTCGTCATCGAAGACCAGGAATGCAAAGTGTCTCCTCATTTTGTCCACTTTGAAGACCTGACCCTGCCCGACACCCTTCAAGCCGCCATCACCAACCGCATTGACAGTCTCGCCCCCTCCCAGCAATTGACGCTCAAGGTCGCCAGCGTCATTGGGCGCATCTTTACCCTGCGTGTGCTTCAGGCGGTGCATCCCATCGAATCGGACCGCGCCCTGCTCCCCAATTACATGGAGACGCTCACACGCCTGAGCCTGACGCTGGTTGAATCGGAAGCGCCGGATCTCTCGTACATCTTCAAGCACGCTGTCACGCAGGAGGTGGCATATAACCTGATGCTGTATTCTCAGCGCAGGCAATTGCACCAGGCGGTAGCGGAATGGATCGAGCAGAACCACGCCGACAACATCGAATCCTACTATACCCTGTTGGCGCATCACTGGTCGCAAGCCGCCGAAATACCCGATGCTGCGCGGAACGAACGCATCATTGAAAAAGCGGTGACCTACCTTGGAAAGGCAGGCGAACAGGCAATGCAGAACTTTGCCAACGCCGAGGCAATTCAGTTCTACACCCATGCCTTGGAATGGGACGCAAAACTGCCCAAGCCCGCCGAAACGGAAGCCGCCCGCCGCTGGCAGATGCGCCGCGCCCACTGGCACAGCCGTCTGGCGCTGGCTCATTACGGGCTGGGTTCCCTGCCTGCCTGCGACAAGCACGTGCGCCAAGCCCTGCGCCTGCTGGAAAGCCCTGTGCCGGCTTCAAGTTTCCAGTTTGTGCTGGGGTTGTTTCCGCAGGTGCTTCGTCAGGTGCTGCATCGTTTCTTCCCTAAACGGTATATCGGCTCTGCAGCGGGACAGGAACGCGAAAAGACCATCGAAGTGGCGCGGCTGTACGAACTGCTTGGGCGCATCTATTTTTACTCCAACGAGAACCTGCCCATCATCTATACCGCCATCCGCTTTTTGAACGAGGCGGAAAAAGCAGGCACCTCTCCTGAACTTGCCACCGCCTACTCCAGCATGGCAGTGTTGGCTGGCTTTCTCCAATGGCATCAACTGGCGGAGATGTACGTGGAGCGCGGTCTGGCGGTTGCCGAAGAGGTCAACCAAATTTCCAACCGCATTACCGTCAGTGTTGTAACCAGCGCCTACCTGCTGACGGTGGGCGAATGGGAGGTGGTGCGCTCCAGAGTGGAAGAAGCCAAAGCCTTGTGCGAACGCATCGGCGATTACCGTCAGTGGGGCGATTGCATGGGCATGCTGGGTGAGAGCGCCTTCATCGCCGGCGACATGGCATACTCGATGCGCATTCAGCAAGAATTGCTGGCAAACGCGCGGCGGAGGCGAAGTCCGCTGCATCAGTGTTGGGGACTGCTTGGGGTCGCAGTGAACAATATTCGGGCGGGGAATGAAGCGGAAGCCATTTCCATGCTGGAGGAAGCATTGAATATCCTGGAGGAAACGCCCAATCTCTCCTCCTCCATCGAAACGACCGGTCAACTGGCGCTGGCGTATTGGGCGAACGGTCAGGATGGCAAGGCGCTTGAGTACGCCAACCGCACTTTGGAAATGGCGATGGGAATTTCGCCCACTGTCTATTCGATGGATGTGGGTTATACCGCCATTGCAGACGTGTTCTTTGGATTGTGGGAACGCTCGCTTCAAACCCCCGACGGGAAAGCGGACGCCATTCGATTCAAATACCTCGCCGAAAAGTCGCTCAAACTTCTGCGCGCCTACAAGAACGTTTTTCCCATCGGCGAGCCGCCCCTGCTGTATTACCGCGGCTGGTATGAATGGCTGAATGGGAAGCGCACGAACGCCGTGAAATTGTGGACGAAAGGTCTGGAATCGGCGCGGAAGTTCCGCGAGAGATACGAGGAGGGGCTATGTCATCTGCGGCTGGGCGAGGCGCTTTCCAGCAGGGAGCATCTCGATCACGCGATTCGCATCTTTGGAGAGATGGACGCGATCCCCATGCTGCGGCGGACGCGTGAACTTGCCGATCGAAGGTAAGCCCCGCCGTTTTGACAATCCATCCTGCAAACCAGCCGCGCGGTTCTTCAACAGCGCTGGCGGGATTTTTTTTACCGACCCATTTCGGAGGAAACATGACCACGCTCATTAAAACGACAGCAGGGGATTCGATTCCAGGACCGGCGCCTCTGCCTCTGCTCGGACGCTTGCCTCTGCTTCTGCGTTTTGCCTTTCACCCGCTCGAAACGCTGGAAGATCTGCGCCGCCGCTATGGGAACATCGTGCGGCTGGGATTCGGGAAATATCCTGCGGTTGTCGTCTTCGACCCGGAATATAACCGTCAGGTTTTGCGTGACCCCGACTCGTTCTATGCCTACGACGTTGACCTGGTGCCGGTCAAATTCCCCGAAAACAGTTCGGTGCGGGCGGTGACGACCGGCATGCCGCTCATGAACGGTCCGCGCCACGACGATCATCGTTCCGCTTTACTGCCCTATTTTCACAAGAAATTCGTCACCTGCTATCACGATGCCTGCGTGGAAGTAACCCGCCGCCGCACCGCCGGCTGGACGATGGGCGCAGCGCTGGATATGCGCGCCGAGATGGAACGCCTTGCCATGTGGCTGGGGACGGTTCCCGTCTTGGGTCTCGACCCGGAGAAGGAGGGCGAAGCCATCGGCAAACAGTTGGAGCGTACCATGAAGACGCTCTTCAACCCGTTTGCGCTTCTGCTCCCTTATGACATTCCGGGTCTGCCCTTTCACGCGCTGATGAAACATGCCGCCGAAATGGAGCGCGTGGTGCGCGAGGTCATCGCCCGCAAGAAAGCGGAAGGACTCAACGGCGGCGACATTCTCTCGGTTCTGATTCAAATGCACGAAGAAGATCCCGCGCGTTTGAGCGAGAAAGAATTGATCGGTCACACCACCACCATGTTCCGCGGCGGCTACAACCCCAACGGCATGGCGCTCTATTGGACGATCTTCCTGCTCAGCCAGCATCCTGCAGCTTTGCAAAAGGTTCTCGATGAATTGGATCAGGCGCTGGGCGGAAACGACCCGACGCCTCAAGCCGTGGAAAAACTGCCCTGGCTGGAGGGCGCCATCAAGGAGGGTATGCGTCTCTTCCCCGCCGGCACTTGGACCGGACGCCTCGCCATGCGCGATTTCGAACTGGGCGGGCATCCGCTCCCCAAAGGCACGTGGATTGTGATGAGTCCTTACATGGTGCATCGCAGCCCTGAAATCTTCCCCGAACCCTACCGCTTCAAGCCGGAACGCTGGCTCACCGAGTATCACTCTGCCTATGAGTTTATGCCGTTCTCGGCGGGACCTCGTTACTGTATCGGCACTTCGCTGGGGATGATGCAGTTGAAGATTGCCCTCGCCATGCTGCTCCAGCGCTATTCGTTTTCCCTTCAACCGGGCGCGCGCGTGGACTGCGCCGGGCTGAACTCCATCCGCCCCAAGAACGGTTTACCGATGCTCGTCCGCGAACGCAGCGGCGTGCCCGCACCTGTACCCTTCGCGGGCAATATTCACAAGATAGTGCATTTTGATTAACTCGTGTTACTTGGCAGCGCGAGATTCTTGCCCTGAGCCTATTGGGTATCGCCGTGGTTAAAAACCTTTTGTACACGGATTACACGGATTTTTTAGTTTTTCTCTAGCCACCCGACACTTTTGCTTTAGGACGCAGATAAACGCTGACTTACGCTGATTTAAGTTCTTGACTTACGCAAAACCTGAATTCAATCCACCAAGCTTGGCTGGTCTGCGCTAATTCGTTCAAAATTCGCGAAGATTGGCGTAGATTAGCGGACAAGAAAGCCATTTTGCGTAAGTCCAGAAGTTGTTTTTATCTGCGTTTATCTGCGTTTTTCAGCGTCCCGTTTGAAACTGTCAGGTCGCTAGGTTTTTCTCTCTACCGTACATTCCTCTCGTGAAAAACCCTAAAGGTCTTTTTGGAAATTCTCAAATTCACGAAGGGAAAGCAGCCTTTAGGATTCCTGTGTACTGATGTTACGCAGTTTATTCGTACCGTAACATTCATGTCGCCTGAAAACACGAGATAAATCTCGCGCTGCCACGTAAGGTGAGTGATTAGAGGGTCCAATAGGGCGGTTGTGGGGTTGTGGGAGCGAGGTTGTCAACATGTATAATTGCCGCTGAGCCATTGCACGATGTGTTGTTGATTTGCTGTGGCGCGCAGACCCCCGGACGAATATCACGGCAACCAAGTGACGATTCAGACGGGGCAAAATGGCGCGGAAAGGCTATACTCGATAACCGCGAAAACTTGCCGCAGAGACGCCGAGAGAGTGCAGAGTTCCTCATTGTATATCTCCGCGTACTCTGCGGGTCGACGGTAAAATGACCTCTTTGCAGTAACGTCACGGCTATTCAATTCAAAGGAGTTGGAATGATATGAAACATTTTCTTGCAGTATCCGATCTCTCCTCCGCTGAAGTTCAAGACCTGCTCGACCTGGCTGTAAAGTTGAAGGAGGAATATTTCAAGAAGGGCAACCCGCCCTATTTCAAGGGCAAGGTACTGGGGATGATTTTTCAAAAGCCCAGCCTGCGGACGCGCGTTTCCTTTGATATGGCAATGCGTCACTGCGGCGGCGACGCGCTCTACCTCTCGCCGAATGAAATCGGGCTCGGCAAGCGCGAAGCCATCTCGGATATTGCCCGCGTATTGTCGGGATATGTCCACGCCCTGATGGCGCGGGTGTTCGACCATGCCCATGTTTTGGAACTGGCGAAATGGTCCGAAATTCCCGTCATCAACGGCTTGAGCGATTACAATCATCCCTGCCAGGCAATGGCGGATGCGCTCACCATTCAGGAAAAATTCGGCAAAACAAAAGGCTTAAACGTCACGTTTGTGGGCGACGGCAACAACGTGGCGGTTTCGCTCATGCATGTGGCGGCGAAACTGGGCTGGAACTTTACGATTGCCAATCCCGAAGGCTACGACCTCGCGCCCAAAGCCGTTGAAATTGCGCAGGAGATTGCCAAAGAAACCGGCAGCAAACTGACCTTCCTGCGCGACCCGCACGAGGCGGTGAAAGGCGCGCACGTCATCTACACCGATACGTGGACCTCGATGGGGCAGGAGGAAGAAGCCGCCAAACGCGAAAAGGTCTTCCCGCCGTATCAGGTCAATGCGCAGTTGGTCAGCGAAGCGGATAAGGACGTAATCGTCATGCACTGCCTGCCGGCGCACCGCAATCAGGAATTGACCGACGATGTGGCGGACGGTCCGCATTCGGTCATCTTCCCGCAGGCGCATAACCGCCTCCACGCGCAAAAGGCAATTTTGGCAAGACTCTTCGGAGTGATGTGATCACAGCCGTGAAGTGCACAAAAGGCTTATTTTCTCCGTTGATTTTCCTTTGTGTCTTTCATGGTGAAAAAAAATAAACAGGTGAAATAAATGAATACAAAAGATTTTATAACATTGGAAGAACAGTACGGCGCGCACAACTACCATCCGCTCGATGTGGTCATCGAACGCGCGGAGGGAGTGTGGGTCTATGACGTGGAAGGGAAGAGGTACCTCGACTGTCTCTCCTCCTATTCGGCGGTCAATCAGGGACACGTTCACCCGCAGATTCTCGCGGCTTTGCTCGAACAGGCAAAGCGGGTCACACTGACCTCCCGCGCTTTCCGCAACGACCAATTGCCGCTTCTTTACAAAGAACTTTCCGACATGACCGGCTACGAAATGTCCCTGCCGATGAACAGCGGCGCTGAGGCGGTCGAGACGGCGGTCAAACTGGCGCGCAAGTGGGCATATCAGGTCAAGGGTGTGCCGCGTCATCAGGCGGAAATCATCGTGGCGGAGGGAAACTTTCACGGGCGCACGGTCACCATCATCTCGTTTTCCACTGAGCCTTCCTATCGCAATGACTTCGGTCCGTTCACGCCCGGCTTTGTGACCGTGAAATACGGCGACGCCGAAGCAATTGAAAAGGCAATCACTCCCAATACGGCGGCGGTGCTGCTCGAACCGATTCAAGGCGAAGCGGGCGTCATCGTCCCGCCGGCAGGATATTTGAAGAAGGTGGCGGAGATTTGCAAGCGGAACAACGTGCTTTTCATCGCGGATGAGATTCAAACGGGTCTGGCGCGGACGGGGAAACTGTTCGCCTCGCAGCATGAGGACGTTCGCCCGGATGTGATGATTGTGGGCAAGGCATTGAGCGGCGGCTTTTACCCGGTCTCGGCGGTGCTGGCAGACCGCGATGTGCTCGGCTTGTTCCAGCCCGGCGAACACGGCTCCACTTTTGGCGGCAATCCGCTGGGGGCGGCGGTGGCGCGTGCGGCGCTGCGCGTGATCCGCGAAGAGAAATTGGCGGAGCGCGCCCAGCAGTTGGGCAATTACTTCATGGAGCAGTTGGCGGAGATGCCCAGCCCGCACGTCAAAGAGGTGCGTGGAAAGGGACTGCTGATTGGCGTGGAGTTGAAGCCGGAAGCCGGAGGCGCGCGCCGCTTCTGCGAGGCGCTGCAGACCAAAGGCATCCTCGCCAAAGAGACGCACGAACACGTCATCCGTTTTGCGCCGCCGCTGGTGATTGATAAGGAAACCATAGATTGGGCGCTGCCGTCCATTCGTGAAGTGTTGAATATGAAATAACAGCAGACTTCCGAAGCCTTCAAGACTTCGGAAGTTTCATGTGGAGGTGATTCATGAACATAGGCATTCCGAAAGAAAGGCGTCCCTTTGAGTTTCGGGTGGGGTTGTCCCCGGCCGGGGTGGCGATTCTGACTCAGAAGGGGCATCAGGTATACGTCGAGCATGAAGCGGGTGTGGGCGCCGGCTTCAGCGATTTGGAATATGAAAAAGCCGGGGCGCGTCTCGTCTATTCGGCGGATGAAGTCTTCGGGCGCGCCGATTTATTGCTCAAGGTTGCCCGTCCCACCAAAGAGGAAATCGAATGGCAGCGTCCTGGCACAACGATTGCCGGGCTGCTGCATCTTGCCTCCACACAGCGCAATAAGATTGACCTGCTGCTGGAGAAGAAGATTACCTCGGTGGCGTATGAACAAATTCAACTGGCGGATAACTCCCTGCCGGTCCTGCGTCCCTTCAGCGAGATCGGCGGAAGCATGTGCGCCACGATTGCGGCGCGCTTCCTGCAAAACAACCGCGGCGGCAAAGGGATTCTGCTGGGCGGCGTGCCCGGCGTGCCGCCCGCCGAGGTGGTGATTTTGGGCAGCGGCGTGGTGGCGACCTATGCCACCCGTGCCTTCCTGGGGCTGGGCGCACATGTGACAGTGATTAGCAACGACCTGGCAGGCTTACAGCGTTTGCACGAATGCTTCCCCGGCATCGTCACGATGATGTCGTCCGAGCGCAACATCGAAAAGGCGACCGCCTTTGCCGATGTGGTGGTGGGCGCCGTGCTGGTGCCGGGTCAGCGTGCGCCCATTCTGGTCACCCGCAAGATGGTGCAGAACATGAAACCGCGCTCGGTCATCATTGACGTGAGCATTGACCAGGGCGGCTGCTTTGAAACCTCGCGCCCGACCACGCATGAACTGCCCGTGTACGTGGAGGAGGGCGTCACGCATTATTGTGTGCCGAACATGCCCAGCGTGGTGGCGCGCACTGCCACGCATGCCTTTGTCAACGCTGCCATGCCCTACATTATCGAAATTGCCGATAAGGGTGTGGAAGCCGCCGCCTCCGCCGATCCCGCCTTGGAAAAGGCAATCAACACGCATCAGGGCAGGCTGGTGCATTTGAATGTTTTCGAGGAGGCGGAAGATGGACTGGACTAGTATCTATCAATCGCGCATTACCACGCCGCAGGAAGCCGTTCGCGCCGCCATCAAATCGGGAAACCGCGTCTTTCTCACCGGCAACGTCTCCGTCCCTCAAAAAGTGCTCGCCGCTTTGGTCGAATACGCCCCCAACCTCAAAGACGTGGAAATCTGCCAGGCGCTGACCATTGGCTCCGCCGATTACGTCAAACCCGAAATGCAGGGACACCTGCGCGTCAACACCATGTTCATCAGCCACAACGTCCGCCAGGCGGTGCATGAGGGACGCGCAGATTTCACCCCCGTGCTGCTTTCCGAATTCCCGTTGTTGTTCAAACGCGGCTATCTTCCGCTCGATGTGGCAATCATCCACGTCTCCCTGCCCGATGAACACGGCTTCTGCAGCCTGGGCGTGGAAGTGGGGCTGACCAAAACGCCGGCCGAATCGGCAAAGGTCATCATCGCTGAAGTCAACCAGCAAATGCCGCGCACCCTGGGCGATTCGTTCATTCACGTCAGCCGCCTGAATTACATCGTGCCGGTGAATTACCCCATCGTCGAAATGCCCATGAGCGAAGAAGGCAACTCCGAAATTGTGGAGCGCATCGCCGGCTTTATCGCCGAACTGATTCCCGACGGCGCGACCATGCAATTGGGCATTGGCGCCATCCCCGACGCCGTATTGAAATACCTGCGGGACAAAAAAGACCTCGGCGTCCACAGCGAGTTATTCTCCGACGGCGTGATTGACCTGGTCAACGCCGGCGTGTTGACCAACGCCCGCAAGACCCTGCACCCCGGCAAAATCATCGCCGGCTTCATGCTTGGCACCAAACGGCTCTACGATTGGTCGGACGACAACCCCATGATCGAGTTTCACCGCACCGAGTACGTCAACGACCCGTTCATCATCGCCCAGAACGAACGCATGGTTGCCATCAACTCCGCCATCGAGGTGGACCTGACCGGTCAAGTCTGCGCCGACAGCATCGGACCCAAACTCTACAGCGGCGTGGGCGGGCAGTTGGACTTCATCTACGGCGCCTCCCGCGCCAAGGATGGCGTTCCCATCATTGCACTGCCAAGCGTCACAACATTGAAAGATGGTACGCTGGTAAGCCGCATCGCTGCCATGCTCAAACAAGGCGCCGGCGTGGTCACCACCCGCAACCATGTGCGCTATGTGGTCACCGAATACGGCGTCGCCGACCTCTACGGCAAAACCATCCGCCAGCGCGCGCGGCAGCTCATCAACATTGCCCATCCCGATTTCCGCGCCGACCTCGAAAAGCAGGCAAAAGAATTGCATTACCTGTAAGTTTAACCATCCCATAACAAACTTGGGCAACTCACCGCAGGTAACGGTGTTATCCTCCTGCGGTGAGTATAATTTTTAACTCCCCTTACGCAGTGCGTCGCACCACGCGGGCAAACATACCTGCAAAAACAGCCAAAGCCCCGCTTGAGACTTTCTTTGACAGCGGCGGTGCGACACACCCTCTGCGCAACATCAGTTTTTAACCACAAGGAAGCGCTTATGAACCGTAAAGCCAAAATCGTCGCCACCATCGGACCTGCCAGCCAGGATGAAACCGTGCTGGAGCGTCTTATCGAAGCCGGCATGAACGTCGCCCGCATGAACTTCTCACACGGCACACACGAACAACATGCCGAGCGCATCGCCATCATCCGTCGGGTTTCTGCCCGGCTTGGCAAAGCGGTCGGCATCCTTCAGGACTTGCAGGGACCCAAAATCCGTGTGGGGCAATTGGACGCCCCCATTCAACTGACCGAGGGCGAACACGTCATCCTCTACGTCAGCGGGACGACGCCCGGCGGCAACGGCGAGAAAAAAATCCCGGTGGACTTCCGCCAACTCTTCGATTCCGTGCGGACCTCCGACCGCCTCCTGCTCGACGACGGACGCCTCGCCCTCGAAGTCGTCTCCGTCAAAGACCGCCACCAACTGACCGCCAAAGTCATCGTCGGCGGACCGCTTTCATCACACAAAGGAATCAACTTGCCCGGCGTCCGTCTGCGCATTTCCGGCTTCACCGAAAAAGACGAGGCAGACCTGGCGTTTGGCATCCAAAACGATGTAGATGCCGTCGCCATCTCCTTCGTCCGCACGGTGGACGATGTCAAAAAAGTGCGCTACGCCATGGAACGCTTCTCCAAAGGCGGGCGCATGCCCATGCTAATTGCCAAACTCGAAAAGCCCGAAGCGCTCGATAACCTCGACGCCATCCTCGACAACGTGGACGGCGTCATGGTGGCGCGCGGCGACCTCGGCGTGGAACTGCCCCCCGAACGCGTCCCCGCCTTGCAAAAGCACATCATCCGTGCCGCCAATGCGCGCGCCAAACTCGTCATCACCGCCACGCAAATGCTCGAATCCATGATCACCAATCCGCTCCCCACCCGCGCTGAGGCATCCGATGTTGCCAACGCCATCTTCGACGGCACCGATGCGGTCATGCTCTCCGCGGAAACCGCCTCGGGCAAATATCCCGTCGAAGCGGTTCAGATGATGGATCGCATCGTGCGGGAAGCGGAGGCGCACTTCTTCGAATGGGGGACGGAACAAACCGTGCAAGGCTTCGAACAGAGCGACGCGGCTTCCATGGCGCGCGCCGCGCAGGCGCTGGCAAACGACAAAAACGTCAAAGCGGTGGCGTGCTTCACAACACAAGGACGCACTGCCTGGCTCATGTCCAAAATCCGTCCGCGCGTGCCGATCATGGCGTTCACCCCCGACCCCAAAACCTATACCCGCATGGCGTTCATGTGGGGCGTGCGCCCTCAGCAGGTGCAATTTGCTTCCTCGCTTGAGGAAATGCTCGATCACGTGGATACCGCCCTGATGCGCTCCGAGGTCGTCCAGCCGGGCGATCAAGTGGTGCTGATTTGCGGATTCCCGGTGGGCGCCGTCCGCCCGCCGAACATGGCGCTGCTGCACACAGTGGGGGAGGAATAACCCTCCCCCGCCTCAAATTCGGACCTTGTGCCTGAGTGCCAGAAAATCGAGCGGCTCCACCCTCCAGCCTTCCCCTGCTCCCAAAACGCTCCTGCCGTACAGCCGTTCCCATTCCCCGACCGTCCCCAACGCCTGCGCTGAAATCGCCTGCGGTCTCTCCGAAAAATTTGCCAGCACAGCGATTCTCTCTGTAGCATCTTCCCGCACAAAGCCCAGCACATGGTCGCTGCCTGTCGGAACAACCTGAAGCGGACCGCACGAAAAGGCGCTGTGTGACTTGCGGAGTTCAATCAGTTCTCGTAACCCCAAAAAGACGCGCCCCTCGATGGTGGAGGGGTCGTTTCTTTTGGCGTACTTGTCCCAGTCCGCTTGAGGGCGGTGAACCCAGCGGCTGTCATCTTGATGAGCGGGGTTTTCACGGAAACTGTAATCATTGAGCGTGCCGATTTCATCGCCCAAATAAAGTAGGGGAATGCCTCCAACGGTGAGAATGACGCCGTGAATGAGCAGGATGCGGCGGATGGCAAGTTCCACCTCTTCGGGTCCCTCCTCGGTCAATGCCTTTTCCAGTCCTGCCAGCGAAGCGCAAGTGCCGCTGATGCGGCAATCGCCGGTTTTGGGGTTTTCCTGAAAGGGAAGCCCGCGCGCAAAACTGCCGGGAAACCTGCCGCGATAGAACTCATTGAGAAAGTGACGATGGTCTGCGGCATTGATGCCCAACACGGCGGCGTCATCATCGGAAAACGTCCAGCCGATGTCATCATGGACGCGCACATAGTTGACCCACGCCGTCTGCGGGTGAATTTGGAAGCGTTCCGCCAGGGCTTTGGAGAGCAGTCTGACTTTGCGCGTAGCCAGGGAGTTCCAAAGCAGAGCCATGAGGAGCGGATTGTAGGAAATCTGGCACTCATGCGGGTCAATATACTTGACCACGTCATCCGGGTGGACGATGGCTTCCGATTTGAAAATGAGGCAGGGGGCGGCAATGCGCGCGGCGGCGTTGAATGCGCGGATGAGGGTATGCGCCTTGGGCAGATTCTCGCAGTTGGTGCCCATCTCCTTCCAGATGAAGGCGACAGCGTCGAGGCGGATGACCTCCACACCCTGATTGGCAAGGAAGAGCATTTCCTCCACCATGCGGTTGAAAACAGCCGGGTTGTCGTAGTTCAAGTCCCATTGGTAGGTGTGAAAGGTCGTCCAAACCCAATAGCAACCCTCACCGCCACTCCCTTTAAGGGAGAGGGGTGAGAACGCGCCGGGGTGTTCGTCGGGAAAGATTTCCCTGAGATTCTGCTCGTAGAGGTCGGGCAGGCTGCGGTCGGGAAAGATGCGGTAGTAGTCCTGATATTCCTCATCGCCGGCGCGGGCTTTTTGCGCCCATTCATGCTCGTCGGATGTGTGGTTGAAGACCAAATCCGCCGCCAGACTGATGCCTGCCTGACGCAGTTCGCGCGCCAGTGAGGCAAGTTGTTCTATCCTGCCAAGCGAGGGGGCAACTTTACGGTAATTGCTCACAGCGTAACCGCCATCGTTTTCGCCGGCGGGCGCATCGTAGAAGGGCATGATGTGCAGGTAGGTGAGGCCGAGTTCCTTGAAGTAGGGGATTTTTGTGCGCAGTCCTTCGAGGTCGTTTGCAAACAAATCCACATAGCAGACGCCGCCGAGCATGGTGTGCGATTGGAACCACAGCGGGTCGTGTTCGCGCTGGCGGTCGAGTTCGCGCAGGTCGGCGGGACGGGCAAACCAGGCGCGGGCGAGGCTTGTCAGTAAATCTTCGGCGTGGAAGAAGTAATCGTAATGGTCGCCGTAGAGTTCGAGGTGCAGGCGGAAGAGCCGCGCGAAGTGTTCCTCCAGCCGTGCCTGTAGTTCCTGCCAGCCCTGCGGGTCGTGTTCGATCTGCGGCTTGAATTTTTCCTCCAACCGCGGCAACAGGCGGGCAAGTGTACGTTTCGCTTCGCGTTCGTATTGGATGACTTTAGGCATAAGTGAGATTTTATGTGTAGTTCGTCCTATTGGCGTTAGAGAATGCCGAGTACGTTGGAATTTTTATTGAATAACTCACCTTACGCGGTAGCGCGAGATTTATCTCGCAAAGGCGACATGAATGTCGCAGCGCGAATAAACTGCGTAACATCAGTTAATAACCTACCTTGCGCACCGTCGTGAAGGTTGGTTCTCCCGGAGTTGCCGTGATTCTGTACACGGATTTTACGGATTCGCACGGAAAAAACTAAAAAATCGTAACTACTCAGCTATCCTTGCGAAAGGCAGACCCTAAAGGTTTCTCCGGCAAATTGAGTTAAACTTTTGCAGAGAAATCCTGTTTGAAACGCTCGCTGGATTGCAAAGCAAACCTTTAGGGTCTCGATTCTGGAGAGTCATGAGCAGTTACAAAAAATCCGTGTTTTTCCGTATTCGTCCGTGTAATCCGCGTACAAAAGGTGTTTTTACCACGGCGATTCCCAATGAGCCGAAACTGCGTAAGGTGAGTGAATAACTTACCTTATACAGAACGTCCCGAGAAGGTTCCTTAAGTTCGGTCTTAATTTGACCAAAACCTTCGGGACGGTGCGTACCATTTAGTGAATAAGGAGCCAGCGGTATTGGAAGGGCGCAAGGGTGAGCATGCCGGCGGAAATGTCTTCACCTGTCAGGATGTCCCTTCCGTTGCAGGCTATCTTCGCTGCGGTCGCCTGCTCTGAAAGGTTGTTGAGAATAAGCAGTTTTTCATCGTGGTAGGTTCGTTGATATGCGGCAACGGTGTTTGTTCCCGCATCTGCCCAGGCAAAACTGCCCCGCCCGAAGGCGCGATATTTTTTGCGGACGGCAATCATGTTTTGGATGGTGTGCCACAGTGAACCCTGCTCCCGCATCTGCGCCTCGACGTTGACCCGCGCCGGTCCGAAGATTTCATCTTCAATCAACGGGCTGTACCAGACCTCGGGCGGCGCTTCGGAAAACCCGGCGCCTGGTTCGTCAACCCATTGCATCGGCGTGCGAACGCCGTTGCGGTCGTGGAGCCAGATGTTATCGCCCATGCCGATTTCGTCGCCGTAGTAGAGGATGGGTGAGCCGGGCAGGGTGAAGAGCAGCGAGTATGCCAGTTCGATTTTTCGGTGGTCGTTATCGAGAAGAGGGGCGAGGCGGCGGCGAATGCCGAGGTTGAGTTTCATGCGCGGATTAGGGGCGTACTCGCGCCACATCCATTGACGTTCCTCCTCGCTGACCATTTCGAGGGTCAGTTCATCGTGGTTGCGGAGGAAGAGGCACCACTGGCAATTTTCGGGAATGGGCGGCGTGCGGTTGAGGATGCCGACCATGTCATCCACCTGTCCCTTTTTCAACGCCATATAGATGCGTGGCATGATGGGGAAGTGAAAGCCCATGTGAAATTCATCGCCGTCGCCGAAGTAGAGCCGCACATCTTCGGGCAGTTGGTTTGCCTCGCACAGCAGGATGCGCCCTGGGTAGTGAGCGTCCATGAAGGCGCGCAGTCTTTTCAGGTAGGCGTGGGTTTCAGGCAGGTTTTCGCAGTTGGTGCCTTCGCGCTCGAAGAGATAAGGCACAGCATCGGCGCGGAAGCCGTCAATGCCAAGGTCGAGCCAGAAGCGCGCCACGTTGATCATTTCCTCCTGCACGGCGGGGTTGTCATAGTTCAGGTCGGGCTGGCTGGCATAGAATCGGTGCCAGTAATACTGCCCAGCCTGCTCGTCCCAGGTCCAGTTGGAGGGTTCGGTGTCGAGGAAGATGATGCGGGCGTCCTTGTACTTTTGGTCGGTGTCGCTCCAGACGTAGTAGTTGCGGTAGGGGGATTTGCGGTCGGCGCGGGCGGCTTGGAACCAGGGATGCTGGTCGGAGGTGTGATTCAGCACGAGGTCCATGATGATGCGGATGCCGCGCCGGTGCGCTTCATGGAGGAGAGCCCGAAAGTCTTCCAGCGTGCCGAAGGTCTCGGCGATGTTGTAGAAGTCGGAGATGTCGTAGCCGTCGTCTTTCAGAGGGGAGGGGTAGATGGGCATCAGCCACAGGCAGTCCACGCCGAGGCTTTGGAGGTAGTCGAGTTTTTGGGTGAGTCCGCGCAGGTCGCCGTGACCGTCGCGGTTGCTGTCGCGGAAAGCGCGCACATACACTTGATAGAAGACCGCGTCTTTGTACCAAAGGGGTTGATTGTCCATGTTTGTTATGTTGTGGTTATGAAGTTGGATGTTTTGCCGCGTACCTGAATAACAGGACGAGGGTCAAACCGCTCCATGCGCCGGGTAGTGCGCCGGAGGTGAGGAAGCCCGGCAGGAGGTGCAAGCCTGTGGTCCAGCCGATGACGCTCATGATGACCCACCAGCCTGCCCAACGGACTTCTTTTTTGAGGATGAGCCATTGCGGGATGCCGACGGAGAGTCCCATGAAGGGACCGAGCGGAACGTCCAACCGCGCGAAAGACAGGAGGGTGAACAGGATGTACCCGCCGATCCAGCCGGCGGCGCTGAAAACGCCCCAGCGCCAGGCGTTGGGGATGCGCCCGTGCAAAACCGCCCATTGCAGCGCGGCAATGACGGCTCCGGCGCTGACGATGGAAATGCCACTGTAGAGGATATTTCCAATCACCCAGCCGGCCGAGGTCGCCATGATCCAATAGAACCAAAGCGCCCAGTCCAAGGAAGCCGATTATCCTTTCACCGAGCCAGCCAGCAAGCCGCGCACAAAGAAACGCTGCAGTCCAAAGAAGACCGTCAATGGGAGGATCATGGATACGAACGCTCCAGCGGTGAGCAGGTGCCAGTCCTGCCCGCGCGCGCCGACGATTGCCGCCATGCGCTGGGTGACCAACTCGAATTCAGGGTTGCCTCCTAAAAAGATCAACGCTACCAGATAATCATTCCAAACCCACAGGAACTGGAAAATGGCGAAGGAGGCGAGCGCTGGAACGGAGAGAGGCAAAATCAGGCGGGTGAATACGGTGAAGTGAGAAGCGCCGTCAATGAACGCCGATTCGAGAATATCGCGCGGCAGGGAACTGATGTAGTTGTAGAGCAGGTAGGTTGCCAGCGCCAGCCCAAAGCCGGTGTGCGCCAGCCAGATTGCCAGGAAGGTTCCGTTCAAGTTCAACGCCCGATAGTCACGCAGAATAGGCACGAGGGCGATTTGAAGCGGTACGACCAGAAGCGCTACCACCATGATGAACAGGGTGCGCCGGCCCGGGAAGTTCATCCAAGCGAAGGCATAAGCGGCAAAGGCGGCAATCAAAATCGGGATAACGGTGGACGGGACGGTAACCGCCAGACTGTTCAGGAATGCGCCAGCCATGTTGTCGCCGGGAACGACCACGACCGTGCCGTCTGGCTTCGTGAATTCAAAGTTTTGACCGCCGAGAACCTGCCGGTAGTTGTCGAGGGTGAAATTCCACGAAACAGTCCAGACCTTCTCCTGCACTTGAATCCGTCCGATGCGTTTATTCCCAACCCAAATCAGACGTTCACCCTCGGGGGTGGTAAGCCCCGCCCGGAATTGGTCGAAGGTTCCGCTGACGCCTTCCACTTCCATGATTCCGTCGGGATTGAGCCCGGCGGCGACAGGGTCAATTTCGCGGGTGACCTTCCATTCCCGATGAGGAAAGACATTCCACCAGCCGGAGACGGCGATGTCGTTGCGGTTGCGGAACGAGGAGACGAAGATTCCCAGAGTTGGGATGGTCCACAGGATGACCAGAAAGAGAAGCGTGCCGTTGACGAACAGGCTGGCAAGCAGTTTTTGTCGTTTTCCGCTTTTCATTAGAACGCCTCCCGCTCCCTGAACTGTTTCAAGTTGTAGTACATGACCGGAATGACGGCGATCAACAAAACGATGGCAATCGCGGCGCCAAAGCCGGAGTTGCGGTTGGTAAATGCCTGACGATAGAACTGCGTGGCGATGACATGCGTGCCGAATTGACCGCCCGTCATCACCCAGACCACGTCGAAGATTTTCAAAGTAAAGATGACGATCGTCGTCCAGACCGAGATGATGGTGCCGCGAATGGACGGTATCATAATTTTGAAGAAAATTTGGAACTCGTTTGCCCCGTCAATGCGGCTGGCTTCCAGTATTTCTTCGGGAATACCTTTGAGCGCGGCGGAGAAAAGCACCATGGCATAGCCGGCTTGCAGCCAAATCACAATGACAATCAAAAACAGGTTATTCCAAGGGGAAATCGCCACCCATTGGGGCCAGGCTTGCGGTTGCCCCCCCAGGCTGGTGACAATGGCGTTCAGCAAACCGACCTGCGGCTGCCCCGCCGGACGGTACTCGTAGATAAAATTCCAGATGATGCTGGCACCCACAAAGGAAATTGCCATCGGTAAAAAGATGAGCGATTTTGCCGTCTTTTCGATGCGGCTGCGGTCTGCCAGCACGGCAATGACCAGACCGAAGACAACCGAAAACGTACTGCCGAAGATGATCCACAGCAAATTATTGCGGAACGCCTCCCGCATCAGACTCTCGGTGAAGACTGCCCCATAGTTGCTCAAGCCGACGAAGGAATCGCTGGTCAATTGTTGAAGCAAGTTGAGTCCTTCAGGCGGACCGTTGCGGTCGAACAGGCTGATCCAGAAAGTGCGCAGGGTGGGAATGGCAAGATACCAGGCAAGGATTGCCATGGCAGGACCCACAAACACAAAAGGCAGCAGGCGGGTTTTCCACGCATCCGGCAGTCTTTCGACGATGTCGTTGAACACCCAATATAAAACAGCCACTCCTCCCACTCCCCAACCAATGGCAACCAAAGCGATGATGCCGCGCGGTGCATGGCTGTCGCGGAGAAAGATGAAGCCCAAGTACAACACATAAAAAGCAATGAGCGGAATTCCCGCTGCCAGGACAATCCTGCCCAGCAGCGAGACGAGAGCGGCTCCCAGCGCGAGTTTTTGTTGTCTCGTATCTTTTGTGGATGCCATAGCCTGTTCCCTTTGAGTAGTGCAAATCTGTAGTGCAAGTCTATAGACCTGCACTACAAGAATGGCTTCAACAAAGTAAACGGATATTTTATAAGGGTGGACGGCTCACGCCGTCCACCCTGACTGTGTGCTATTGCTGTGCGGTGTTATTTCTTGGGCCAGGTGGCGTCAATTGCCTTCATGGCGGTATCCAGGTCTTCTGAACCGGCAACGTAACTGGTGATATGCTCCCAGAACGAACCTGCGCCTACTTCACCGGGCATCAGGTCCGAGCCATCGAAGCGGAAACTGGTTGCCTGAGCGACGAGTTCAGCGATGCCGCGTTCCAATTCTACACCATACATATCCGGGGTCGCGGTCTGATGCGCCGCCAGAGCGCCGCCGCCTTCGAGCCAGCCGCTCGCCGATTGCGGAACGGTGAAGTATTCCATCAGGGCGCGCACTTCGGGGCGGTCATTGAACATCACCATCACGTCGCCCGCTACGAGGAACGGCTTGCCATAGGCAGGGTCAACCGGCGGGAGATAGAAGAAGCCATAATCCACGCCAGCCACTTTGCCTTCGGGGAAGAAGCCGGTGATGAAGTTGCCCTGTTTATGCATCCAGCACTGGGGCGGATCCTGGAACATGGGCGCCGGCGAATCGCCGAAGAAAGTGGAAACGATGGAGGAACGACCGCCGAAGACGTAAGCGTCATTGAACCAGATTTCGCTCCAGGTTTCGATGGCTTTCTTCACTTCGGGAGAGTCAAAAGGCAGTTCGCCTGCCACCCACTTATCGTAGTTCTCCAGCGAGGTGGTGCGCAGCATCATTTCCTCGGTCCAGTCAGTGGCGGGCCAGCCAGTGGCAGCGCCAGATTCGATGCCGATACACCAGGCGGTATCGCCGTCATCGGCGATCTGCTGAGTCAGCGCAAGCAGTTCTTCCCAGGTTTCGGGGATTTTGTAGCCGGCGGCATCCCAGGCTTTCTTCGGATACCAAACCAAGCTCTTGCCATTGAAGCGATGGAACACGCCCGCTTCAATACCGTTGATGGTCGCCATGTCGCGCCAACTCTGATTGTATTGGCGGCTCAGCCATTCTTCCGAAATGAAGGAACGGACATCCACAACCTTGCCCGCTGCGACGTATTGCGCCGCCTTGCCCGGCTGCGGGAAGTCGGCAATATCGGGGGCGTCGCCGGCGTCCACGCGCACGGAGATGGTGGCTTCGAACTCTTTGTTGCCGATGTAGTTAACGTCAATGCCGGTCAATTCCTCGAACTTGGCGACCGATTTTGCCATTTTGACGCCATCCGGGTCGTTCCCTTCAAAGGCGCCGTCCACGGTCACGGTCGTGCCTTTATAAGTTCCCTTGAGCGCTTCTTCAAGAGCGCCGCCGGGCATAACGTCGAACCCGACATCCGGCATAGCGGTTGGCTCGGGCGCGGGGGGTTCTGCAGTGGGGGTGGCTTTTCCACCGCATGCCGCCAGCACCAGGGCAGCCATTACGAACAGGCTGAACAACGTCAATGTGAAACGTGACTTATTCATATTCTCCTCTTTTCGATAGGTTGATTTGGTTGATAAAGTGAACGGATTGACTGATGGTATTTTGAACACACACCTCCTTGTAAAGTTTGACAGACATCATTGAATCGCCTTGCACGATTTGCGAACAATGAGTTCCGTTTCCAAAATGATGTGATGGTTCTCCCTGTTTCCTTTTCCCTGAATCAAATTCAACAACAGACTGCACGCCTGTTGGGCAAGCGCCTCAGCAGGAAGCCGTATAGTGGTAAGCGGCGGGTCGGAATACCTTGCCCAGGGAATGTCATCGAAGCCCACCAGCGAAACATCATCAGGAATCCGCAAGCCTGCCTCCCGCAGGGCGGATTTGGCGCCGATTGCCACATTGTCGCTGGCGACGAACGCCGCCGTAAAACGCTCTCCGCTTTCCAGCAGTGACTTCATGGAGCGGTAGCCGCTTTCCGGATCAAAATCGGCATAGCAGATCAGCCGTTCATTGACCGGCACGCCCGCCCGCGCCATCGCATTCCGAAATCCCTGCACCCGCTCCGGCGCGGCGGTATATTCCGGCGGCGCGTTCGAGATGCAGGCAATCTCTCGGTGTCCCAATTCGATCAAATACGAGGCGGCTTTTTCGGCGGCGGCGACATTATCCACATCCACAAACGGCAGTGTGGAACCTACCACACTGCCCATCAGCACCGTTGGAATATCTGCGCTTTCGAGCGCCCTGATGGCTTTATCGTCCAGGCGGGGAGTGGAAAGAATCATCCCATCAATCCGCTTTGCGCGCGCCAGTTCAAAGTAGGCGGATTCCTGATGTTCCGTCTCCACCCAGTCAATCAGGATGCGGATATTGTGCTGTTTGGCTGTGGTCAACAGCCCGCTGATGATTTTGGGGAGAAAGGCGTCGGTGGCGATGTGATGATGCGTCCGCGTCAAAACCAGACCGATTGCCTTGGTACGCCGGCTGACGAGCGCCTGCGCCATGGCATCTGGCACATACCCCAATTCCTTTGCCGCCTGAATGACCTTTTGGCGCGTTTCCGGGCTGATCTGAATCCCTTGGACATTGTTCAACACAAGGGATACCGTTGTGCGGGAGACACCCGCCATTTTCGCCACGTCACGGCTTGTTACACGGTTGCGATGCAAGGCAATTCCTTTTCTACTAACACGTGTTACTAAATCGTGTTAGTAGTGTAGCATTTTTCACGTCCCCCTGTCAATCCCCACCGGAAAATTTTAAGACGACCCTGTGCTTGAAATCACCAGCCCCGCCCCGATGAGCAAACCGCCCAGCAGGAACATGGGCGTGATGTGTTCCCCCAAAAACAGCCACCCCAGCAGGGTGCCGACCACTGGCTGGGCAAAGAACGTAAGCGAAGCCGCCGCAGCCGGCAGCGTGGCAAACGCATAGTTCCACAAAAACATCGCCAGCGCGGTGGAAATAATCCCCAAAAACAAAATTCCGCCAACAATGCCAACAGTAATTTCTCCAATCCCCTGGCGGTTCACCTCGAAAGCGCCCAGCAGTACGCTCGAGGGAATGCCCCCCGCCAGCATCACAGCGCTGGAGGCGACCAAATCGGCGGATTGCGCCACCTTCCTCACCAGCACCGAATACAGCGCCCACGTCAACGCGGCGGCAAGCAAACTCAAGTTGCCCAAAAACAGCGCAGACGAAAGGTCCGCCGTGCGCGGGTCAATCACTGCCGCCACCCCCAGCGTCGAAACCGCCAGCGCAATGATTCCCCGCCAGGTTGCCCTCTCGCCCAGCAGATACGGCGCAAACAGCAGGACGAACGCCGGCGTGGCAGACGTCACCAGCGCCCCGTTCGAGGCTGTGGACAACTTCGTCCCCACGAATTGGAAGCCCAACGAGACGCCATACCCCACAATGCCCACCAGGAAACTATCCCGCATCTGCCGTGACGTGAGCCTGCTCCGCCTCCCAAACAGCATCACCACCCCCAGCGTTGCCGCCCCCAAAATCAGACGGATGGCTAGCAAACTAAACGGCGGGATGACCTCCAGCACTACCTTGCTGACCACGTACATGCCGCCCCAAATGGACGCGGCAATCAAACCGCTGATGAGACCGATGAGGGTTTTGTTCTTCATAGTTTAGAACCCGTTATCCTGAAAGATTTGGTGTCCGATTCCCCGCACATATTTGTTGCCGTTTTTGACAAAACCCATCCGCTCCAGATACCGCCGATGGACATTGCTCCCGCCCTCCGAAACAAAACGGCGGATGCCGCGCTGCGTGAAGAACGCCGAATTTTCCTCGAAAATGAAGCGCGCCACTTTGAAATCGCAATAGTTGGGGATGACGTAGTCCAGTTTAATATGCGCCTCCTCTCCTTCGACCTTTGCGATGAACACCCCTGCTGGCACCATATTCCGCAGGATGAAAAAGCAGATCAGCGAATCTTCCACCTGATGAACAAAGTTTGGAATGAGGCGGGCAATATCATCCTTGTAGAAGCTCACAAAGGTGCGCAGGTAGTCGCTGGCAGGTCTGACCTCCATGAAGGTGAAAAAGTCCTTTTGACGCCACATTTCGAACAGGTAATACAGGTCAATGCAGACGATCAAGCCATTCAGGAACGCCACCGGATACGCCCTCAACAGCACGCCGTACGCCGTGAAGAAGGATGCGCCCAGCAGGTTGATGATGCGCAGGCGCAGCAGCGATTTCATTGTCAGTGAAAATGCGACAAGGATCGAGCCGATATACCCGATGATTTCGATTTGAGTGGGGTGCATGTTCATTCCAGCGGGAAGGTTTTACCGCGCGTTCGTTTCACCTCTCCCTTGCGTTTCTTTTCCTGTAATCTCTTTTCGCGGGAGGCGGCGGTGGGTTTGGTCTTGCGGCGCGGCTTGGGCGGCACAGCGGCTTTTTGCAAAAGTTCCACAAAACGGCGCAGGGCGTCGGCGCGGTTTGCCTCTTGTGTGCGGAAGCGGCGCGCCTCGATGATCAGTACGCCGTCAGCGTTGATTCGCTTTCCTGCAAGGCGGAGCAGGCGTCCCTTTAAGTCCGAGGCGAGCGAGGGAGAGTTGACCACGTCGAAGCGCAATTGTACCGCTGTCGCCACCTTGTTGACGTTCTGTCCGCCGGGTCCCGAGGCGCGGAGATAGTCGAATTGCAGTTCGCGTTCGTCCAGTTGAAGAGTCGGCGTGATTTCGAGCATGGCGGCAGTATACCCTCTCTGCCGCTAAAGCGACACATCCCCCAAAATCATTGATTTTGGGGGATGTGTGGTGGGGGTTAGAACATCAAACCGTTGATTTTATCGAGCAGTTCGGGCGCGGGGCGCAGGTCTGCCTCCGTCAGCCGGTTGAGAGGCGTATCCACGAGATTGAAGGTCTCTTCCAGCCCGGGCTTTTCGGTGTTGACGTAAATCAGCCCGGTGATGAGCCAGTCGTTGCGCTGCGCCTCTTCGAGCGCGCGCATTGCCTCGAAGCGGTTGGTCGGGTCGTAGCCTCTTTCCAGGTTCTTGAGGATGACGATGGAACCGTCGTGCATGGTCACTTCGCGCACTTCGCCTTCCTGCATCTCCTGTTCGAGGATGATTTCGCTGCGCGGGGCGATGTAGGTGATGTCGTGCAGGGGCGCTTCGTGATCCTTGCCCCAGGTGTAGGAGTGGTAGGCGTTGGTCTGGTTATTGAACGTGACGCACGGGCTGATGATGTCGAGCACGGCGATGCCCTTGTGGGCGAAGGCGGCTTTGAGCAGTTCCTTTACCTGCTTGGGGTTGCCCGCAAACGAGCGCGCCACGAAGGTAGCGTTCGATACAAGCGCTTCCATGCAGATGTCCACCGGCATGTAGGGATTGGTGCCTTGCTTTTTCAGCGAGAGACCCTTTTCGGCGGTGGCGGAGAACTGTCCTTTGGTCAGCCCGTACACGCCGTTGTTTTCCACGATGTAAACCATGTTCACGTTGCGGCGCATGATGTGCTTGAACTGTCCCATGCCGATGCTGGCGGTGTCGCCATCGCCCGAGACGCCAAGTCCCTTCAGGGTGTGGTCGCCGAACAACGCGCCTGTGGCAATGGACGGCATGCGTCCGTGCAGGCTGTTGAAGCCAAACGAGCGGTTCATGAAATAGGTGGGGCTTTTGCTCGAGCAGCCGATGCCGCTGAACTTCACCACCTTTTCAGGCTTCACGCTCAGTTCATACATGGCAGTGATAATCTGATTCGCAATCGAGTTGTGACCGCAGCCCTGGCAGAGGGTGCTTGGGGCGCCGCGGTAATCGTTCTTGGTCAGTCCAGCCAGGTTCACATTGGCGGGAGCGCCCGCCATGGGGAGTGGTTGTGTCATGGGGTAAAACTCCTTTCGCTCTTACTTCTTCCTGCTGGAGGTTTTCTTCGCAGGGGATTTGACGGAACTCTTCTTCTTTACAGACGACTTCACCGCCGCTTTTCGGACCGAGGTCCTGCGCGCCGTCGCTTTGGCTTTTGCCTTCGCTGGAGCCTTTTTCGCCTCATACTTTGCCAGGATGCCTTCGCGCACCCAGCGGGCGGAAGCGGGCATACCGTCGCCATACGCCACCGATTTGAGCCGCGTGGCAAATTGGGGATACTCGATGGTCAGGAGTTGGTTCATCTGCCCGTCGCGGTTCATCTCGACGACGAAAATCTGCTCATGCTTGGCGAGGAATTCTCCCACTTCCTTTGTAAAGGGCAGGGCGCGGATGCGCAGGAAGTCCGCTTTGATGCCGTGTTCCGTCTCCAACTGATGCATGGTTTCGGTGATGGCGGCTTCGGTGGAGCCGTAGCCGATAATGCCGATGGTCGCGCCCTTGGTTTCGCGCAGGTCGGGCGCCGGCACGTATTGACGCGCCGTTTCGTACTTTCGCTTCAGGCGCTCCATGTTGTTGTACCAAACGTGCGCCTCTTCGCTGTAGCGGGCATGCTCATCGTGACCGGTGCCGCGCGTGAAGTAAGCGCTCATCGGATGCTGGTTGCCCGGCACGGTGCGGTAGGGGATGCCGTCGCCGTCTTTGTCGAGGTAGCGCGCCCAGTTGCCCTTCAATTCCTCCAGATCTTTTTCCCACAGGATTTTGCCGCGGTCCATGGGCTTGTCGGGATACTGGAACGGCTTGCTCATCCACTGGTTCATGCCCATATCGAGGTCGCTCAACACGAAGACCGGGGTCTGCAGGCGTTCGGCAATGTCGAAGGCTTTCCAGCCAAACTCGAAGCATTCATACACGCCGCCGGGCAGCAGGATGACCGCCTGCGTGTCGCCATGCCCCATGAAGTTGACGAAGGTCAAGTCGCCCTGGGAGGTGCGGGTGGGCAGACCCGTGCTGGGACCGATGCGCTGAACGTCCCAAATCACCACCGGCACTTCGGCAAAATATGCCAGCCCGGCGAATTCCGTCATCAGGCTCAAGCCGGGTCCGGAGGTGGAGGTCATCGCGCGGAGTCCGCTCCAGCCGGCGCCAATTGCCATGCCCACTGCCGCCAGTTCATCTTCCGCCTGCACCACGGCGTAAGTATGTTTGCCGTCCTCCCGCTTGCGGAGCATGGGGAAGTAGTCGTTCAGCGCCTCGGCAAGGGACGAGGCAGGCGTGATGGGGTACCATGCCGCAAACTGCAAGCCGCCAAAAATGGAACCGATTGCCGCGGCGGTGTTGCCGTCTGCCATAATCATGCCGTGGGTCTTGTCCATCGGTTCGATGTAGAAGGGGTCTTTCTTTTCCAGGTTTGCTTTTGCCCATTCTGCGCCGGCGCGCACAGCGCCCATGTTCATGGCAATCGGTTTTTGCTTGCCTTTGAAATGAAATTCGAGCGCGGCTTGAATCTTTTCGATGTCAATGCCAATCATCTGCGCCAGCACGCCCACATAGACCATGTTCCCCACCAGTTCACGAAAGTCAGCCGGCACGTTGGGGTCTTCGCGCACGATCTTCTTAACCGGCATGGGATACACGGCAATGTCGGTGCGGTTGATGGGCAGTTTGATGTCGTCGGCGTAGAAAAAGGCTCCGCCCGGCGCCACCGATGCCAGGTCCCGCACGAACGAATCGGGGTTCATCGCGATGACGATTTCGTTGACTTCGCGGCGGGCAGTGAAACCATCCTTGCTGACGCGGATCGTGTACCAGGTGGGCAGCCCCTGAATGTTGGAGGGGAAGAGGTTCTTGCCCGAAACCGGCACACCCATCTTGAAAATGGCGCGCAGGATGGTGTTGTTGGCGGTGGAACTGCCGGAGCCGTTCTTGGTGCCAACAATGATCGAGAAATCATTTACGATTTTGTTCATAGTGCTCCTAAGAGAATTTTGCCGCAACGGAGACGAAAAGCCCTCGCTGCGGCAAATGGTTTATGGTCTTTGATAGAGGAGGTCGGTGTGCGCAATCAGCGCACGATACCCTTCCTCGTAATTGCCGTTGCAAATTGCATCCACCATTTGTTGGTGGTAACGCCAGACTTCCTGCAAATATTCATACCCGCCGGTGAACACATTCAAGCCGACGGTTTCATAGGCGTCCCAGTAGGCTTCCAGAATGCCCGTCACAAACGGATTCTCGAGGCGGCTGTAAATAAGCAGATGCAGGGTGCGGTGTTCTTCGTGAGGGACGCGAATCGGCGAGCCTTGCAATTTTTCGAAGGCGCGTGCAATCAGGGAGCGCAGTTCGGTTTTATCCTCTTCGGTGAGTTTGCGAACCGCTTCATCCCAGAACGCCGCTTCGACGTGGTTGCGCAATTCGGAATATTTTCGGAAATGTTCACTGTTGAGCGCCAGGGCATACCCAAGACTTTGACGAACCGCCGGCGCGAAGACGTATTCCCTGCGCCTCATGCCCAGCCGCGGCTTGACTTCCACCAACCCAAGCGCGCGCGCCACTTCGAGCTGCTCCCGCAAACTGCCAATGCTGACGCCCAACTCTTCGCTCAATTTTTTAAGCGGAGGAAGTCCGTTTTCCACTTCCTGGTGGGTGGCAAGGTAACGGAGAAACTCGGAAATTTCGAGGGGATTTCGGTCTCGGATTGCCATAATTACAATTAATCAGATAAATCGGAGTATATGACGGTTTGGCGTGCAGGTCAAGGGAAAAAAAACTGGCGAGGCTTCATTAGCCTCGCCAGTTTGGCGCTTTTCGGGGGAACTGAATTTATGCCGCCGCAGGCTTGCGGAACCAAGTCTTCCATTCGCGGTTTTCCCACAGCACGAGGATGGGTGCGGCGATGAAGATGGAGGAGTATGTTCCGCTCAAGAGACCGATGAGCAGGATGCCGGCGAACTCACGCAGGGTGACGCCGCCGAACATGGCAAGCGCCAGCAGGAGGAATTCCACGGTCATTAACTGGGTGTTGATGGAGCGCTGGAGCGTCTGCACGATGGAGTGATTGACGAGCGTCTCGAAATCGAGGCGGCGGTAGATGTTTGCGTTCTCACGGATGCGGTCGAACACAACGATGGTGTCCTGCATCGAGAAGCCGATGACGGTCAGCAGGGCGGTGAGGAAGAGCGAGTCGATTTCCCAGCCCCACAACACGCTGCCGATGGCTGCCGCGCTGAAGATGATGGCGACATCGTGAATCATGGCGAGGATGGCGCAGATGCCGTAACGGAAGGCATGCGTCACGCCGCGGAACGACCAGGCGATAAACAATACCACCAGCAGGGAGGAGACAATCACCGCCAGCGTGCCGCGCGAGGTGACCTGTTCGCCGATGCTGGGACCTACGCTGTCGAAACGAACCACGTTCACCGTGCCGATTTTTTCGCCAAGCGCGGCAAGCACCGCATCGCGGTCTGCATTTTCGAGGAATTGCGAGCGGATGATGTAACTGCCGGTTTCGCTGGCTTGCACCTGCACGTCGCGGATGCCCGCCCCTTCATATACCGCAATAATCTCGCTGGTTTGGGGTTTCTGACCGCCAAACTCGACCTCCAGCAGGCTGCCGCCGGTGAAATCAATGGAGAGGGGAATGCCGCGGAAGACCAGGATGCCCAACCCCACCAAGATGATTAACAGGGAGAGCCCGAAGAAATAGTAGCGTTTTCCAAGAATATTCATATCATCCAACTTCCTAAATGCCGAACCAGCGTTCGAGATTTTTCGGTTTGAATACGTCCAGAGCAAGGGCAAGCAGGGAGTGTGTGATAAACAGCGAGGAGAACAAACTGATGACCACGCCGATTGCCAGCGTCAGCGAGAAGCCCTTGACGATGGTCGCGCCGAAGGCGCTGCCGAACCAGAACAGGATGGCGGCAGTGATAAGCGCCGCAATGTTTGAATCGCGGATGGAGGGCCAAGCGCGGCTCCATGCCTGACCGAATGCCTGCTTCATCGTCCGCCCGGCGCGTAATTCCTCTTTGAACCTTTCAAAGACGAGGATGTTCGCGTCCAGCGCGGAGCCGGTGCTGAGCATGATGCCGGCGATGCCGGGCAGGGTCATGGTCACGCCAATCAACTTGAAGACCGCAAACAGGATGGCGGCATACATCAAAATGGAGAGATTTGCCGTAATGCCCGGCAGGCGGTAATAAATGCCCATGAACAGCAGGACGATGACAAAACCGATCAAGCCTGCTATCAGACTGCGCTGCAGGGAGTCTGCGCCCAAGGTGGGACCGATGATGCGCGTCTCCACCACCTTGAGAGGGATGGGCAGAGAGCCATACTTCAGTTGAACGGCGAGGGCGTTTGCTTCCTCAGCAGTGAAACTGCCGGTGATTTGCCCTGCGCCATCGGGGATGGCGGTGCTGATGCGCGGCGAAGAGATGACGCGCTTATCCAGGGTGATGGTGAGGTATTTGCCCACGTTGGCGGCGGTATGGTCGCCAAAGATTTTGGCGCCTTCCGGTGTGAGGGTGAAGTCAATGGCGTAGTTGGTGCCGAGTCTGTCAGGGGCAACGGCAACACTGCGGATGTCTTTGCCGGTCATGACGGTGTGATACACCACAGGCTGTTCGGTTCCGCCGTCAGCGGGTGGAGTGGGCGTCGCCGCAAGATCAAGCCCATAGTCCGTTTGAAGAATCGCGCCTTCTTGCGGCTGGAAGTCGCCGGTGTCCACAAATTCGAGCAAACCCGTCTGCTGGATAATGTCTAGGATGGCGTTTGCATCGGCTGCGCCGGGGAATTCGCCCACGATGCGCCGTTCGCCTGCCACCTGGATCAGGTTTTCGCTCACGCCCAGGGCGTTGGTACGGTTTTCGACGATGCTTCGCGCGGTTTCCATTTCATCGGCTGTGATGCGGGTGGTCTCCGGCAGGTCGGCTTCCAGAAGCACTTGTAACCCGCCCTGCAGGTCCAAACCGAGCCGTGCAGTGGTGTTCAGTTGGAACAGGGTGGAACTGTCACGCGGGTTGGTGAACTTGATTTCATTGCTCAAGTCCACCCACAGGGCAAGCCCCACAATGACAACAATGAGAATGAGGCGATTGGTCAGGTTTCGTATCATGCAATGGATTCTCCACTCAAAAAAATGCCAGCCGGAGGCTGGGCGGCGGTCATTATACTCCCGTTGGAAGGGTGTGGGTAGGATGAATTACATCTGTGCAAGTATTGTAGCGCGACATTATGTCGCGCTGCCCGCCCTGCCGCCATTTTATTGCTCTGTGTGTGCCGAACCTTCATTCAAAGCCCTCAATACCGTTTGCAAAACCTGGCTGGGGGTGAGGGGGTCGGTGTCAATGACAATCTGCGCGTGGGCGCGGGCGTGAGCCAGCCGGCGAAGTTGTTCTTCGTAATCCTTCGGCTGCCAATCCAGCCGGCGGCGGCTGGTGCTGACGGGGTAGGAGGCGTGCAGGTAGATGAGGATGTCGGGCTTGGCAATCACCTGCCACATGGAGGGGACGTAGGAATGCTCCTGGGCGATGTGCCGGCAGGCGTAGCCGTGCGCTTCGAGACCCGCGATAAGCGTGGATTTCCCCGATCCGCACGGACCGACCACGCCAATCAGCGGACGTTTACTGGGAGGCTCCATCAGCGGTTATCCTGCACACGTGGGCGAGCGAACCTGGCGTGCCCATACCGCCGGCGAGGGTTCATCTTTCGATAAGCCCTTCGATGGGCAGGCGCACGGTCATGCGGCGGACGTTATCGCCCGTTCGCGGCAGGACTTTGAGCGCCACGACGCTGATGTCGTCGGCGGGGCGGTTGTCGTCGAGCATGACGGCGTGCGCGAGGAGGGTATCGGCGATGTTTTGCGGCGTGGGGTCCTGGTCTTCGAGCAGGGATTGCAGCACTTCCATGGCGTTCATTGGCTGCCCGCGGCGTTCACCGGCGTGGACAAGCCCATCGGTGTAGAGAATGATCGTCAGCCCCGCTTCGATTTCGATTTCGGTGATGGAGGGGCGCACTTCGCGCGAGACGCCCAGAGGCGTACTTTCGGAGTCGATGCGGTCAATCTGCATATTGCGGCAGATTAGCATGGGCGAAGGGTTGTTGCGGGTCAGCACGATGGTGCCGCTGTGCAAGTCAATGGAAGCGATGTTGAGCGTGCAGATGACTTTGCCGTGTTTGTCGGTAAAGAGCGCGTCGGAGGCGGCGCGGGCGGCGGCGCCATCGCGGACGCCCTCCGCCAGCAATCCAATCACTTTGCGGACGACCATCTGTGAGACGGCTTTCGCGCCGCGCCCGGAAGTCTGCCCGTCTGCCAGCACAACCGAGAGACCGCCGTTGGGGCGTTCGATGACTTCCAGTGTGTCGCCGCTTTCCGAGGTGGCATATTTGTTGACTTTGGCAACCGCGATTTGAACTTCCATGCCCTCATTTTACTATGAGTGGCGGGAAGGCATGAAAGGAAAAGGCTGTTGTGCCGCCGGGCGATGCAAGTAGAGCGCAACCGCCAGCATGAGGAGACCGACGAGCAGCAGAATGGGCGGATCGAGAATGACGCCGGAGAGCAGGCCGGCAATCAGTACGTAGGCATGAGTGAGAAAGGGAATCCAAAACACCAGCGACGGAGGCGGGCTGACGTGGAGCCGCGGGCGAAGGGCGAGGATGAGAATCAGCGCGATGGTCAGGAGCAGGCTGACGGTCCAGATGTGAAGCGCCAAGGGGATGATGAAGGCGATGAGGGCATTCGTCCCCAGCACGCCGATCAATCCAAGCGCCCATCCGAGCAGGGGGGAGATCCAGATGCCGACCCAATCCTTCCGTCGTGCAAAGAGGCGGTATCCCAGCGAGAAGAAAAAGACAACCCAGAACCATGCCCAGAAGTTGGCATAAGGGACGCCGAAGTATTGAAAGCGCAAGCCCTGCCCCCAATCCCAGAACCCAAGGCGGATGGCAACGGTGTCGAGGGCAAGGTCAATGTTGAGAGCGAGCAAAGCGTCCAGCACAGGACGGGTGAAGTAGGGCAGGCTGGTGCTGTTCGAAAATTCCATTACGCTGTAGATGATGCAGCCCCAGGCGACGCCGATGCACAGCGGCACGTCGAGAATCATGAGGAGGAATTGACCATATTGGTAAGCGTGCAATTGGCGGATGGTGGCGAGTTCGAGCGCGACGCCGAAGAGTATGCCGGCGAACAGTCGCAGCAGGTTTGCCGCGCCAAGTCTCCAGGCGTGACGAAAGCAGAGCGCGAATTGGATGTAGATGATGAGTTCAAAGAGGAGGAAATAGGGAGAGAGCGTGTTCATGTTTCGATGGAATGAGAGGGGGAGCGGCTGGCTTTCGCGCGTCTAGCCGCTGATTTTGAACGCCAGCGCTTCGTATGCCCGGCGTATTTTGTTTTTGCTGTCTTCGCTCAGTTTTTTGTCCGCTGCTGCGATGACCTCGCGGAGGTTGGCGAGGTTTGTGGTTCCGAATACGCAGCTGGATACTTTTTTGTTTTCCAGAATGTAGGCAAATGCGGCTTGCGCCGGCGACATTTCCTGAATGGAAGCCAGCACGTCCCGCATTTTTCGGGAGTGTTGGGCAAGGCGGCGGCTCGATGGGCGCAGCAGGGAGCGCGCCAGGTACCAGAAGAATGACCCGCTGCTGAGGGAGCCAATTTTGCCCCGCACTAAATGTCCCTGTGCAAGGACAGTCCCTGCCACGACGCCAATGCCCGCCGCGTGCAGTTGGTCTATGAGCGGCTCACGGTCCAGTTGCAGGACGTTGTAGTCAATCAGCGCCATGTCGAAGAGTTCGGGGTGTTCGGCGACGAAGCGTATGTCGGCTTCTTTGTGGGTGTTGACGCCAAGATACCTGAACATTCCCCGCTCTTTCATTTTCATCAGCCGCTCGATGAGCGCCTCGCTCATTTGGTCTTTGGTGATGCCATGCAGTTGGAAAATGTCGAGGTAGCCGCAATTCAGATTTTTGATGGATGCGGCGCAGGAACGTTCGATGGCGTCGGGGGAAAAGTCTTTGGTCTCGCCGCGCCGCAGGGATACCAGCGGGCTTCTGCCAATCACTGAGCCGCCCTTGGTGGAAATGACGATGCGGGAACGGTCGTTTCTCTTTAGAATCTCTTGCAGGATGCGCCCCAGACGGGGTTCGGCGTTGAAATTGGAATAGTTGTGTCCGGTATCGAAAAAGTTAACGCCGCGCTCGAACGCCTCGTGGATGATGGCGGCGGCTTTTTGTTCGGGGAACATTTTATTCCCCCAAAAAGCGGAACAGCCGACGGCTATCTCGGAGACCAGCAGTCCGGTTTTGCCCAGTTTACGATAGTTCATGAGGGGACGTCCCTTTCGTTTGGCGCTTTACAAAAATTCACCCAACCATTTTGCCGCCTCGCGCGGGAGGTTTGCGGCAGGTCCCTGCCGTGCCGTGCATTGCGGCAAGGACTCGAGGAACAGCCGTCCGTATTGTTTGGTCAATACGCGGCGGTCGAGGATGGCGACCACGCCGCGGTCGGATTGCGTGCGGATGAGGCGCCCAAATCCCTGGCGGAATTTGAGAATCGCTTCGGGCAGGTAATATTGATTGAAGGGGTCTTCGTACATTTCTGAGCGTGCCGCGATGAGCGGGTCGCTGGGGACATCGAAGGGCAGTTTGGTGATGACGACCACCGAGAGCGCTTCGCCCGGCACATCCACGCCCTCCCAAAAAGACTTGGTTCCCAGCAAAACCGCGCGTTCGGTGGTCTTGAACGATTCGAGCAGTGCGTTTGGCGAGGCGCCGTCGCCCTGCTCATAGACGTAAATCTCCTCGCGCGCAAGCGGCGCGGTGATGGCTTGCGCGGCTTTCTTCAGCGCCGCATAGGAAGTGAACAGCACCAGCATCCGTCCGCCGGTGGCTTTGGCGGCGTTGAGAATGGTTTTGTGGAGGATTTGTTCGTAACCGTTCTGATTCGGTTCGGGGATGTCGTTGGCGATGTAGAGTAAAGCGGCGTTCTCATAATCGTAAGGCGAGCCGAGCTGCATTTCGTCCGCTTCGTCCGCGCCGAGAGTGTTGCGCAGATACTGGAATTCGCCGTGAGCGGTCAGCGTGGCGGAGGTGAGGATGACCGAGCGTTTTTCATGCCACAGGTATTTTTCAACCAGCGGAGCGACGCTGAGGGGGGCGGCATTCAGTGAAAGACGGTTTTGATTCGGCTGGACTTCGATCCAATATACCGTGCCTGCGTTCGGTTTACTGATCATGCCGGTGATGTTCGCTTCGGCTTCGGTGAGGCGGCGGATGGCGTTGCTGATGTCGCCCATCACGTCTTCGAGTTCGTCGTGACCATCGGCATAGAGTTCAGCGGCGGCTTTGTGAATTTCGCCCAGGTCATTCAGCAGATTGCGGAGGGTTTCGCCGGTGGCATCCCAAGCCATTTCCACTTCGTCCCAGTAGGGCAAAGTTCGCGTGGCAGGCAGAATACGCATTTGCCAGGCATAATTCGATTGCGGTTGTCCTTCGCGTTGAATGCGCGCGAACTCGCCCAACACATTGAAGAACTCGCGGCTCATCTGTTCGATGCGGAAGGCTTTGTCGGTGGCGCGGCTGACTTTTTGCTGAAGCAGCCCGAGGTCCGAGGGGCGAAGCGTTTCGTTCGTTTCGCCGAGCAGGCGTCCCAGCACGCCGCTGTTTGTGCCGCCGATTTCCTTCATCATGCGTTCCAAATCGTATTGACTCAATTTGAACGAGAGTGCGTTGGTGGTGGCGGCTTCGAGGTGATGACCTTCGTCAATGATGAGGTGCGAATATTCGGGCAGGACTTTGCTGCCTGTGGCGACATCGGACAAGAGAAGCGCGTGGTTGACAACCAGCACGTGCGCGGATTGCGAGGCGGTTTTGGCGCGATGAAAGGGACATGCCCCACCGGCGCGCTTGATGCACGTTTCGGTGGTGCACGCATCATCCTCCGCCGACAGTCGATTCCACACCTCACGCTCGGTCGGTCCCGTGAGGTTGATCTCGCTTCGATCTCCGCTCGAGTTGGTGAGCTGCCAGACCAGCACTTTTGCCAGCACGCGCATTTCGTCCGCGTTTTTGGGTCCGTAATGCCGCATGTTTTCGAGCCGGCGCGGGCAAAGATAGTTTGAGCGTCCCTTGAGGACGGAGAAGCGGAAATCGAGGTCGAGCGCCCGGCTTAGGTTGGGAAGGTCGCGCTGGATGAGTTGGTCCTGCAGGTTGATGGTGTTGGTGGAGACGACGACGCGCGTGTTGTTTTGCAGGGCGAACAAGGCGGCGGGGATGAGGTAAGCAAAACTTTTGCCTACGCCGGTGCCGGCTTCAACCATCAGATGTGTGCCACGCGAGAGGGCATTGGTGACTGCGCGCAGCATGGCGATTTGTTCCGGTCGCTGTTCGAAGGATTCGAAATAACGCGAAAACGGTCCGCCGTATTCCAAAATGGACGCCACCTCGTCTTCGTTGAGCGGAATCGGTTTTTCTGGATTGCCCAGGGGAGGATAATTTTCTTCGTCGAAGGAGGGCGCAGGTTTTTGCGCCTTTTTGGCTTTGATGCCCTCTTTGGCGCGTGAACGCAGGACTTCCTGAAATGCCCAGTTGGCGTCCCATTCCAGCACTTCGCCGTGCCGGACGATTTCAGCGAGCAGGTCGAGCGGCAGTTCGCGCACGAGTTCGAGCAGTCTGTTGAACGCCGCCATGGTGACGCGGGCATCGTCCAGGGCGCGGTGGGTGGCGGGGAGCAGGATGCCGAGTTGTTTGCCGAGCGCGCCGAGGTTGTAACGGCTGGCGGCGGGCATGACGACTGCCGCGAGTTCGTAGGTGTCAATGACTTCGTTGTATTGCAGCGCCCCCGCCTGTTTTTGGAGGAAGCCTAAATCGAAACGGATGTTATGTCCCACCACGGGCGCATCCCCCACGAAGGCTTCGAGTTCATGAGCAATATCGCGCAGGCGCGGCGCGTGGCGCACTTCCACGTCGCTGATGCCGGTCAACGCGGTGATGAATTCAGGGATGTGCCGCCCGGGGTTGATCAGGGTGGACCATTCATCTTCCACGCGGTGTCCCTTGAACTTGACCGCCCCAATCTCGATGACTGCGTCGCGCTCATCGTTGAGCCCGGTGGTTTCGATGTCAATGGCTACGATTGATTGCATAGTAGAACAAGTGTATCATGAAAAAAACCTCCCCTTTTGGGAGAGGTCATGGCGATGTCATTCCGTCAGCGCGGCTTTCACCGCCTCGAGCTGCATCTGAACGATGGGCTTTTCCTTCGCCTTTTTCCTGAAGAATTCCTTGATGTCCTTCAATTTCATGGCAGGGATGGGGGCATCCGCCGCATCAATTTCAACATCGTCGCTGATGAAGACCATCATGGCATTGATGGGCGGAATTTGCGTTTCGTCCATGCGCTTGGCGAGATGTTTCTTCAAGGCGCTGATTTCACTTTCCAGCTCGATGTCCGGGCGTCCCAGCCCTTCCTGCCCGAAGAGGCGCATGTAGGCTTGCAGAAAGCCGCCGCCGCTCATGCGCCAGCGGTTCTTGTGGTAGGTGACCTTTCCGCGCTGATGATAGGGGAGCAGCACCCAAATCCCTGCGGGACCGACAAGCAAATGCGAAGCGGGCGTCGTGTAATGATAGATGGCGAATTCGTTTTGCAAGCCTTTGAGTCCGGCGTCCAGTTTTTCGTCGGGGCGCGGGCTGCGCCCGTAGCGGTTGCCCAGGTACATGCCGATTTGTGTCAGCGTGAAGCCGATCAGCAGGGCGGCGAGCGAATAGGCGAACAGGTCTGTGCGGGTGAACGAGATGTACATGCCCAAGCCCAGCACAATCAGCGCGGCGAGGCTGGTCCATTGACCGATTTGGCGGTTGCGTTGAATGAGTTTTTCGTTTTTGATGATTTTCATGAATACCTTTTTGACTGCGAAGGCGTGAAGTGCGCAAAGATTCAGAAAAAGTTTCTTTACCGTACACAGAAACCCTAAAGGTCTGCTTTCCCTTCGTGAATTTGAGAATTTCCAAAAAGACCTTTAGGGTTTTTCACGAGAGAAATGTACGGTAGAGAGTAAAAAGCAAGAAAACTTTGCGTTCTTCGTGTCTTCGCGGTGAGAGTTACTTTCTCAAACTTTCCTCGATGGCAGACTTCATCGCATCCAGCACCTTCGACTCTGCCGCCTCTTTCGCCACGCGGATGGCGTTCTTGATTGCCAGCGCATCCGAGCGCCCGTGACCGATGAAGACCAGTCCATTCACGCCGAGCAGGGGCGCTGCGCCTTCTTCGGACGGGTCGAGCAGTTTTTTCACCTTACCCATTGCTGGTTTGACGAGCAACCCGCCAATCAGCGCCAGCGGACCGCCGCCTTTGATTGCCTCGCGGATTTTTTCGATGATTAACTTGGCGACCGCCTCGGTGGATTTGAGCAGTACGTTGCCGGTGAAGCCGTCCGTCACTGCCACGTCCACGTGACCGCTAAAAATTTCCTTGCCTTCCACGTTGCCGACGAAGTTCAGTCCCGCATTTGCCAGGAGCGGGTATGTCCCCTTGACCAGTTCACTGCCCTTGCCTGCTTCTTCGCCGTTCGAGATCAACCCAACCCGGGGATTCTTCACCCCGCGCACGCGCTCCGCATAGACGCTGCCCATGATGCCAAATTGTAAAAGATTCTCCGGCTTGCAATCGGGATTTGCGCCGATGTCGAGAATGATACAGGTGCCGGTTGCTGTGGGAAAGACCGGCGCCAGGGCAGGACGGTCCACGCCGCGCAGGCGTCCCAAGCGGAAGAGTGATGTCACCATTGCCGCGCCGGTATTGCCTGCCGTGACGAACGCATCCGCTTCACCGCGCTTGACCATGTCCAGCCCGACCGCCATCGAGTTTTGTGCGTCTTTGTGGCGGGCTTTCATCACCAGTTCTTCGCCTTTATCGTGCATGGTCAGCATTTCGGGGGCGTGGACAATGCTCAGGGGCAGACCCGCTGCATTGGCAGAATCAAGTATCGGTTGAATCTTTGAAGCGTCGCCCGTCAGGATGATTTCCACGCCGTATTCGCGCGCCGCCATCACTGCGCCTTCCACATCCGGTCTCGGATAATTGTCGCTTCCCATCGCATCCAGAACAATTCGTGTCATATTTTTCTCCGCAAGGTCTTTGCTTGACAAGCAAGGCAAGCCGATTATAATACGCCCTGCTTGGGCGCTGGTGCTGGAATTGGCAGACAGGCATGGTTGAGGGCCATGTGCCGCAAGGCGTGGAGGTTCAAGTCCTCTCCAGCGCACTGGAAGATGCAAAAAATCCCCGTCACGGGGATTTTTTCTTTTTGCGAAGTCGTTGGCGCCCCCGCGCAGACTCGAACTGCGCTCTTCGGCTCCGGAGGCCGACGCTCTGTCCACTGAGCTACGGGGGCGGGCAGGGCGATTTTATCACCGAGCCGCAGACTTCGGAAGTCTCCTGATTATGCCTTGTATGGCTTTCTCATTATCGCTCGACGGAATCAATTTTTGTACACGGATCGCACGGATGATACGGAATTTTCCGTGAAAAACGGAAAGAAATCCGTTCATTCCGCGAAATCCGTGTACAAAGAAGGCTTGCATCCAGACTTTGAGAAAACCATATTATGCCTTGGCGAGAGGCGCAAGTTGCGCCAATTCGGTGCGCAGCTGTTCGATAATGCGGCTATTTCCGCGTTCCTCGCCGTGTTTTTGTAGTTGTTCCTTCTTATGGGCGAGTTCGCCGAGCAGTTGATAAAAGCGTTTTGTGGCGCGGAAATTGCCTGCCGAGAGCGCCGAAAGATGCGCGCCCGCCTGGAAGAACGAAATGGCGGTGTTGTACTGGTTTTGTGAGATTGCGCCGCTGGTCACCTCTTCCGCCAACTGCCGCTTAAGGACATTGCGCTCATGGGTGATCATCCAAATGATGAAGCCCAGCATGAAAGCATAGCCGGCATAATCTGCCAGGAGACCGAGGATGAACCCGCCTCCGCCGCCGATGACGCTGCTGAACGTGTTGTGGAAGGAGTGCAATAGCACTGCAACCGTATAGCCGGCCGGCACGGCGATAATCTTCACAAGCGTATTGCGGCTGATGCGCGCCACCGCCAGCCCGATGCCCGTAAACGCTGTGAAGAACGGATGCATCCAACCGACGAGTACCACGCGAATGATGACCAACGTCCAGAAACCTTCCCAGCCCGCCTCCTGAAAACCGTTGCGGTAGATATAAAGCACGTTTTCAATGGCGGCAAAGCCCATGGCGGTAATGCCGCCATAGACGATACCGTCCAGCACGGAGTCGAACTCGCTGCGGAATATCAGGAAGACCATCAGCACTGCCAGCCCTTTCAACGTCTCCTCAATGATGGGCGCGATAATCGAGGTGGTGCTGAAATCGGCTGCGGCTTCGGAGCCGGTGAACAGATAGACGCCGATGCCAAATGCCGTGTTCAAAATGTACGCGCCACCGCCTGCGATGACCACGCCCCACAGAAACGCCGCGCCAAGCAGAAGTTTCGGCTCCTTCTCGTAGCGGTCAAGCCAATAGACGAACGCCGCAAACACAAACATCGGCACAAACCCAAAGAAAAACGCTCCCAGCAATGCCATGGCTCCTCCAATTTATGATTCTGAACTTATGCAAAATTGTTTTCTTATCCGTTAATCCGCGCCAGTCTTCGCGAATTTTGAACGAATTAACGCAGATCAGTGAAGATTGGTGGATAAATTCAGGCGGGTTCTTTCGATACGCGTTTCCTCGAACGCGATGCCTAACACATCCAACACTTCTTCGGGACGTCCCGTTGCGCCCTCTTTGGCGGAGAGTTTCATAATGATTTTCTCTCCTCTCCCCTCCGGAGAAGAGACGGAGGTGAGGGATTCGATCAAAGGACGCAAATCGTATTCCTTGCCGCGGCGGGATCGCAGGATGGATTCGGCGTTCATCACAGCGTCAATTCGCCGCTTCAATTCGGACCCGTCAACGGGTTCCGTCAAAGTGACCTCATACTCCGCCGAAACGACCCGCGTCTGCAAAGCGGGCGCGCGGTCATCCACCTGCTCAATGGCAAGTATCTGAATGCCCGGCGGAAGCGTCCCCTGAAGTGTATCGCGCAAGCCTTCCAGCGGTATATCCCTCTCTAGTTTCATATCCAGCACCTCGCAGCGCGAGGCAAAGCCGAGCGGCAGTGCCGCCGCCATGCTGATTTTCGGCTGAGGATGAAATCCATGCGAATAGGCGAGCGGAAGTTCGGCGCGGCGCGCCGCACGCTCCCATAACTTGTGCAGGTCGAGGTGACCGGTATAGCGCAGCGCGCCCTGTTTGGAAAATGTAATTTGAATACGCATTATTTCTTTTGTACGCCGTTGGCATTCAACCAGCGCCGCATGGGACGGGCGAATTCACGATAGCGTTCGCAGGTGTGCTTGATGACGTGCTGATACAGATTGTTATGGCGGCTGAGCGTGCTTTCCTTCATGCTTTCCAGTGCGGAGATGATGGAACAGAACGCTTCGATTTCCTGCGCCCCCAGGTCGTCGAGCGAAACGTGCCTGTGCCTCTCGACAACCCATTCGCCCGCGGCGTCCGCTTCCAGCAGGGGAGAGCCAAAATCGGGATAGCCAAACTCATCCAGAAAGACATCCAGCGCGGATTGGCTTTTGCAAGGCGTGTAGGGCTGATCGTGCAGGATTTCGTACAGACGGTCGGCAAGATACTGCTCGTGCGCCCAGAGGTAAGCCAAAGTATCTTTAACCGACCATGTTCCAACCACGCCTTTGAGCGTCATGCGGCGCATATATCCGACGCGATTCACCAATTGCTCGAAATGATCGCGTTCCTTCAGGATTCGCTCAACAAGGATTTCCCTCTGCCGGAGGTTGGACATTAATCCCCCACCACCGGCAACTCTTCGGCATCGCTCTGGGCAGGCTGCTTACTAATAACTGAGTTACTAATCACTTTGAGCGACGGGCTCTTCACGTCCGGGCACTTCCACCCCTCGCCGGGATTCTCACGCCGCAGACCGGCAAACGTGGGCAAGATGCCGCAGGCGTAGCAGTTCAGCCGGCAGTCCACGCGGATTTCGCCCTCGAGCGACATGCGGAAATCCTGGAAGAGGAAGTTCTTGCGAACGGCGGCGGTGATGTGTTCCCACGGGAAGACCTCGTCTGTGCGGCGCTGGCGGTGGGTGTAGAAGAGTGGGTCGAGTCCGTGTTCGGCGAAGGCTTCCATCCAGGCGTCGTACTTTTTGCCTTCTTTCCAAGCGTCGAACTTCGAGCCTTTTTTCCAGGCAGAATACACCACCTCCGCCATACGGCGGTCGCCGCGCGAGAGCCAGGCTTCGAGGAACGAATCTTCGGCGTCGGTCAGGCTGAGTTTGATATTCTTGTCGCGGTAGAGTTCGCGCTTGAGCAATTCCTGTTTGGCTTTGATTTGTTCGGGCGTATCGCACGAAACCCACTGGAAAGGCGTCTGCGATTTCGGTACGAAAGTGCTGACGCCGGCGTGCAGTTTTGCCTTCCAGCCGATGACTTTGCGCCCCTCGGCGAGCACCCGCTTGCACAGGTCGGCAATGGCTTTCACGTCTTCCAGCGTTTCGCTGGGGTGACCGATCATGAAATAGAGTTTGATGGTTGTCCAGCCGCGGCGGTAGATTTCGCGCGTGGTATTGATGATGTCTTCATCGGGGATGAATTTGTTGATGATGCGGCGCATCCGTTCGGTGGCGGCTTCGGGCGCGAGCGTAAACCCGCCGGAGCGGCGGTCTTTCAGCCTCTCCATCAGGTCAATCGAGACCGACTCGATGCGCAGCGACGGCAGGGAGACCTTGAGATGCGTCCCGCCAAATTTTTCGCCCACCTTTGTGACCAATTCCAGCACATGAGTATAGTCGGATGAAGAAAGGGACAGCAGCGCCAGTTCCTCGAAGCCGGTGCTCTTCAACGCCTCTTCCGCCGCCTGCAGGATTTCATCCACGCTTCGCTCGCGGACGGGACGCGTGATCATGCCCGCATGGCAGAATCTACACCCGCGCGTGCATCCGCGCATGATCTCCACCGAGACGCGGTTGTGCACGATGTCCACGTTGGGGACGATGAATTTGGTCGGTGGGGGAGGCAGCTTGGCGACGATGCGCTTGGTGATGATCTTTGGCACGTCTGCGACGGTGGGTTCAATGCGGGCGACCGTGCCGTCATCGAGGTAGGACGCCTCGTAGAAGCGCGGGACGTAGACGCCGGGGATTTGGGCAAGTTCACGGAGCAGGGCTTCGCGATCAAAGGTCAAAGGTTGAACGTCGTTTAAATTGACCTTCGACGTTTGGCGTTTGGCGTTTTGTATCGTATCAATAATCTCATGGATCACTTCCTCCCCCTCGCCGATGACGAACGCATCAATAAAGGCGTGCATGGGTTCGGGGTTCATGCAGGCGTGCCCGCCGGCGATGATGATGGGGTGGCGCTCGTCCCGTTCCGCCGAACGGACAGGGATGCCTGCCAGGTCGAGGACGTTGAGGGTGTTGGTGTAGAGAGTCTCGTAGGGGAGGGTAAAGCCGATGAGGTCGAAGCAGGCTAAGGGTCGTTTTGATTCGAGCGCGTAGAGTGGAATCCCATGCTGGCGCATGAGGTCTTCCATATCCAGCCAGGGGGCGTAGGCGCGTTCGGCGAGCGCGTCCTCCCGCTGGTTGATTTGGTCGTAGAGGATCTTCAATCCCATGTTGGAAACGCCGATGTCGTAAATATCGGGGAAGACGAGTGCAACGCGCGTTTGGACGGAATCCCAGTCTTTTTGGATGCTGTTGAGTTCGCCGCCCACGTAACGACCGGGCTTTTGTACCTTTAATAGAATGCGGTCGAGTTTTCGCTCGATTTGTTCGGGAGTAAGCATGAGCAAATTATAACAAGATTTGTCAAAATACCGCTGGCACGTGTGTGAACGCCGACGAGTAGGACATTTGTCCGCTTTTCAGACTTGTAAGGCGCTTTACTATGGGAGTCTGCGCGGGGTGGTCATAGAATTTTCGGTACGCTGTGCAACGTGTAATTGACGTTCTCTCACGTCAAACGTGCCGGGCGAAGATCACGTTCATGCCAAATTTGTGATCTGCTGATTTTATACCCTCAAAAAGGAGAAGTTTCCATGAAGAGAATTATCTTTTTATTGCTTGCGTCGGTTCTGACGTTGAGCGCCTGCGCCAGCCCTGTGCCAACGGAACCGCCTGCCGCCGCGCCGCCCGAACCAAGCCCCACGCCGGTGGTGATTATTCAAACGGTGCTTGTCGAACCGACCCAGCCGCCCACTGAAGTTCCGCCGCCGACGCCGCTGCCTCCCACGCCGCAGCCGATTGTGGTGACGGTGGTGGTCGAGCCGACTCAGGCGCCCGCTGTTCAGCAGCCTGCCGCTCCTACTGCCGCGTCCGATGCTCCCATCACGCTGGACCCGGCGCTGGGCAAGGGTGTGTTCACAAACATGACCATTTCCAGCGCCAACCTGACCCTGCGTTGTACGCCGCGCGAGGTCGTCTTCAACGTCACCACCTCCAACCCCGACATTGTGGATGTCCTTTTCTACTACCGCATTATGGACCTCAAGCGGTTGTATAAGAAAGACTATAAAGCCTTCGGCAATATGACCCGCAACGGCAACGGCAACTTCACGCTGGTCTTCAAGGGCGAAGACGTTCACCCTAACCTGCGCATTGACGGCTCGTGGCTGGACTTTCAGTTTGTAGGCTTGGCGAAGTCGGGCAATGTGGTGGATCGCTCGCAGACCATCGAATCGCAGATCAAATATACCTTCGATTGTCCGTAGCCCTACGGCAACCCATAAAGGACAGGCGCAAGCCTGTCCTTTTTAGTTTTCCTCTTCGTCCCACTCTCCGCCATACACTCTCTGTACCGCCCTTTCAATTTCCTTGTCGGTGTGTTTATCGCACGCCACCAGCGGGCGGCTTGCCCCTTTCACTTCCCTGCCGCCGGCGCTCATCACCTTACTGCCGATATATTTCCCCTCTGCATCGTAGGCGACCAGCAATTGAAACAGATTCCCACACACGATACAGCCATGAACCTCGCTTTTGCCTTTTGTTTGCGACATGCCTTCTCCGTTTGCTATTCCGTCAACGCCCGCACCAATTCCCTGCAAAAAGCGGGAATATCCGCCACGACCCGCCCCCAAACCTGATTCCGCTCCCGAAACGCCGCTTCATCCGCCCAAACCGCCCCCGCATTGACCAGGTCGTCGCGGATGCCGGTCGAGCCGGTGACGCGCTGTCCCTTTTGGATGATGCCCGCCGAAATGGCAATCGAGCCGCCGTGACAGATGATGCCAATCACCTTGCCCGCCTCATCCATTGACTTGACGAGTTTCTTGACGGAGTCGTAGCGGCGCAGTTTATCGGGCGCCCAGCCGCCGGGCAGGATGAGTGCAAACAGGTCCTGCGGGTTGAGTTCGTCAATTTTGGCGTCGGGGGTGATGACGAGTCCGTTCTTGCCGCGCACGGGTTTGAGGTCGAGCGCGGCGGTGAGCACGGTCGCGCCTTCTTCCTGCAAGCGCATGAGCGGGACGTAATATTCCAAATCTTCCACGCCTTCGGCTACCAGCGTTGCAATGGTTTTTCCACTTAATTTCATGGCTGCTCCTTAGTGTTTTAAAAATCAGAATTCACCGCAGATAAACACGGATAAACGCCGATTCTTGAAAAATACTATCGCTAAAACGTTCCCAAATCCTTTTTATCTGTGTTTATCGGCGGGTAAAAACGAATTTCAAAACACTTTTCTTATTCGCCGATAATCTTGACCAGCACACGTTTCCGCCGCCGACCGTCGAACTCGCCGTAAAAAATCTGTTCCCACTGACCAAAATCCAGTTGACCGTTCGTCACGGCGACGACGACTTCGCGTCCCATGATTTGGCGTTTCATGTGTGCATCGGCATTATCTTCGCCGGTGTCGTTATGACGGTACTGGCTGACCGGTTCATGCGGGGCAAGTTTCTCCAGCCACTTGTCGTAATCGTGGTGCAGCCCCGCCTCATCGTCATTGATGAAAACAGAAGCGGTGATGTGCATGGCATTGACCAACACCAACCCCTCTCGGATGCCGCTTTCGCGCAGCGCCTCCTCCACTTGCGGCGTGATGTTGACAAATCCGCGCCGGGCGGGAAGGTTGAACCAGAGTTCTTTGCGGTAGGATTTCATACTGTCCCTTTATAGCGTGGGAATTTTACTAGACTCCCCCTTGTTAAGGGGGAGATACCCAGTGTAACATAGCCTCAGTATAGTCCCCGCTGCGATGTGCGCCTTTCCATATCAACCGCGACAACGAAAATTTACCGCCGAGGCATCGAACTCGCAGAGATTTTTTGGTTTTCTCAGTGTTCTCTGTATCTCGGTGGCTCTGTGGTTTGCATTGGACTTTTACAAGAGGTCTAATGCCTTTCGATACATTCGTGTTATTCGATGCCAGTAGTTTTGTGTGTTTCGTGGCTATACTCACAATATTAGCCATCCCCTGAAAAGAACCATTCCGAAAGAACGTGGCAAGGACTGATAAAATACTGGCATTCGAATGATCCATCTCCAATCCATTACGCCTCGTCCCTACCTGGAAACGGCTGCAGACGAATTCCCGTTTTCGGTTCCTGTTATCCGTTCTCTTCGGAAAATCGAATTCACAACGCCGGTGACCTTTCTCGTCGGCGAGAACGGGTCGGGCAAATCAACGGTCCTCGAAGCGATTGCCTGCGCGGTGGAATCTGTCACGGTGGGTGCAGAAAGCGTGAAGACCGACAAAACCCTCGCGCCCATCCGCAAAGTGGCGGGATACTTCCGCCTCGCGTGGACGAAGCGCACGCGCAAGGGCTTTTTCCTGCGGGCGGAGGATTTCTTCGGATACGCCAAGTCCATGCGGCAGACGCGCGAGGAACTGGAGCAGGATTTGAAAGATGTTGACCGCGATTACCAGGGACGCTCGAAATATGCCGCAGATTTGGCGCGATCTGCTTACCGGGGGCAGTTGTCGGCGATGCAGAACCGCTACGGTAAAGACCTCGACCACTACTCGCACGGCGAATCCTTCCTGACCTTGTTTCAGGCGCGCTTCGTCCCGGACGGTTTATACCTGCTCGATGAACCCGAAGCGGCGCTTTCCCCCATGCGGCAGTTGACGTTCCTCTCTGCCATGAAGCAGATGGTCGGGCAGAACGCCCAATTCATCATCGCCACGCATTCGCCGATATTGCTGGCGTTTCCCGGAGCGCAGATTTTGCATTTTGCAGATGGAGCCATTCAGGAAGTACAGTACAATCAGCTCGAACACGTTCAATTGACGAAGAATTTCCTCAATAACCCCGATTTGTTTCTGCGGCACCTGTAAATCCAACCGCAAATTACCAATCACCCTTCACTTCCCTTGACTCATCATGACACCATTCCCTCCCGCCCGCATCCTTGCCATCGAAACCTCCTGCGATGAGACCGCCTGCGCCATCGTCGAGAACGGACGCGCTTTGCTTGCTTCCACAGTCGCTTCGCAGATGGAACTGCATGCCCGCTTCGGCGGCGTCTATCCCGAAGTCGCCTCGCGTCAGCATGTGTTGAGCATCGTCCCCGTCGTCGAGCAGACGCTGGCTCAGGCAAACATCACGCTCAACGATGTGGACGCGATTGCCGTCACGCGCGGACCGGGGCTGGCGGGGTCGCTGGTGGTGGGGATGAATATGGCAAAGGGGCTGGCGCTCGGTTTGAACCTGCCGATTGTCGGCGTCAATCATCTCGAAGGGCATATTTACTCGGCGTGGGTGTACCAGGCGGACGAGGCAGTCCCGCCGGAGCCGCAATTCCCCTTGATGGCGCTGCTCGTTTCAGGCGGACATACCGAACTGAATCTCATGACCGATCATTTGACCTACAAACGCCTCGGTTCCACGCTGGACGATGCGGCGGGGGAGGCTTTCGATAAAGTGGCGCGCCTCCTCGATCTTCCCTACCCCGGCGGACCGTCCATCCAAAAGGTGGCGGAGCGCGGCGACCCGGCGCGTTTCAAGTTCCCGCGCGCCCGCCTCGATTCGCCCTACGATTTTTCGTTCAGCGGGCTGAAGACCGCCGTTTTGTACACAGTCACCGACCTGAAAAAGAAAAGCAAATATCTGCCTGTAGAAGACATCGCTGCGTCGTTTCAGGCGGCGGTGGTGGAGACGCTCTTCGAGAAGACGATGCAGGCGGCGCGCGAGTTTGGGGCAAAGGAAATTCTGGTGGCGGGCGGAGTCTCTGCCAACCGTGCGCTGCGGGAGGCGTTCCAATCGCAGACGGAGTTCAAGGTCAACATCCCTGCGCTTTCGTTGTGTACTGACAACGCCGCGATGATTGCTGCGGCGGGATATTACCGCTATGCGCTGGGTCACATCTCCGGCATGGAAATGGACGTTCAGCCGGCGTGGGTGTTATCCGATTAAAACCCAAACCGCCTTTGGCTTGCCCGTGCCATTGGCGGTTTGAAAAGGAGAATGCAATCGTTATTATATGCAGGGGCTTTAGTGGAACCTGAACAAAACCTGAAAGTCCGATGAGAGTTTTTTTGGAGGAGGGCAGGGGACGTTGTCGGGGAGAGGCGGTTTGGGGGGAGGCGCAGGCTGAAGGTCCAGTAACGAAGCGGATTTTCTGTCCAGTATCAGAGTCTGATTTCGAGCAGGCGGTCAAGTCGCGATAAGTCTTTGTGCAACTGAATTTCGGCGTGCGGGAACGTGCTGCGGGCAAGGTCGAGCGTCTGGCTGCCGAGGGTGGATTCGATTTCGAGCAGGATGAGGCTGTTGGGCGTCATCCATGTGGGAGCGAGGCGCAGCAAGCGACGGATGAGGTCGAGACCATCGGCGCCGCCGTCGAGGGCGAGGGTTGGTTCGCGCCCATAGATTGGCAGGCTGTGCAGAGTTTGAGTGGGGATGTAGGGCAGGTTGGCACAGAGCAGGTTGAGGTTGGATTGTAGATTTGCGATTTTCGATGGGTCGGGGAGCAGGTCGCATTCGATGAATTCGATGCGCTCCAGAACGCGATGCTTGGCGGCGTTGCGTTTTGCCACTTGAAGGGCTTGAGGGGAGATGTCGGTGGCGAGAAGGCGGGCGTTGCGGACGCTGGCGGCGATGGCGATGGCAATGATGCCGGAGCCGGTGCCTACATCTGCAACGGTGCGAGAGAGGGGCGATTGGAGCAGCCAGGCAATGGCTTTTTCAACGAGCAGTTCGGTTTCGGGGCGGGGGATGAGGACATCGGGCGTGAGGTCGAAATCCATGCCGAAGAATTCCCAGTGACCGAGGACGTAGGGGAGAGGTTCGCCGTTTTCCAACCGCGCGAGGAAATCGTCGAGTTGTTTTTGCTGGTCTGCGGTTAGGGTGAGTTCGGGGTGGGCAATGACCCACGCGCGCGGTTTGCCGAGGAGGTGGGCGAGGAGGACGGATGCGTCGAGGGCAGGGGTGTCGGTGAGAGGGGTGAGGCGGGTGGTGAGGTCGGTGAGGAGGGGAGGCATTGAGGGGTGGGTAATCAGTGATCAGTAAACAGTGATCAGTGATTGGTGATCAGTGATCGAGTTAGCGGTGCTGGAGGGCGAGCAGAGAGAGGTACTCGAAGACGAGATTGGCGGCGAGGATGGCAGTGATGTCGCCGTGGTCAAAGGGCGGTGAGACTTCTACAAGGTCGAAGCCAATCAGGTTCAAGCCGCGCAGTCCGCGCACGAGTTGGAGCAGTTGGTAACTGGTGAGACCGCCGACTTCAGGCGTGCCGGTGCCGGGCGCGTAGGCGGGATCGGCGGAATCGATGTCCAGCGTGACATAGACGGGTCCCTTCATGCGTTCGTGAACTTCGTTGAGGATAGCTGCCACGCCTTTTTCCATCACTTCATGGATGGTCACGATGCGGGCGCCAAGTTGGCGGGCGTCGGCGTAGTCATTTTCGCCGCTGATGGGTCCGCGGATGCCAATTTGCATGTATTCGCCCTTGCGGATGAGTCCCTCCTGCAAGGCGTAGCGGAACGGCGTGCCGTGACTGTAGGGGACAGCCTCGAACTCCGCCTCCCAGGTGTCTATGTGCGCGTCAATGTGGACGAGGGAAACGGGTCCGTGTTTTTTGGCGTGGGCGCGCAGAAGCGGGAGCGTGATGGAATGATCGCCGCCGAGGGTGATGAGGGTCGTCCCTGTTTCGATGATCTCGCCGGCGGTTTGGGTGATGGCGGTCATGGTGTGTTCGATGGAGGTGGGGATGACCGAGACGTCGCCGTAATCCACCACCCTGAGCGTTTTCAGCGGCGTGACGTTCAGCGTGGCGTTATGTCCCCAAATCATCAGCGATGCTTCGCGGATCTTGCGCGGACCGAAACGCGTTCCGCTGCGATAGGATGTGCCGCTGTCGAACGGTACGCCCAGGATGGCGACGTCGGCGTCTTTCAGATCGCGCGTCACCGGCAGGCGCATGAAGGAGGGAATGCCCATGAAGGGCTGCAGGTTCGCGCCGAAGGCAGGGTTGTCGTTCATGTAGGTATCAATTCAGCGAAATGGATGTATATCTTCCCGCCTACCAAATGACTTTCACCAAACCAGATGAAGTTATCGTTTTGTCGAATGTGATTAAGGCTGCATCATATTCGATTGCCGCCGCAACAATGATGCGATCATGCATTTCAGGGATGGCGGTCAGGTCGCGCAGCCGCAACGCAGTCTCGTAGTCAAAATCAACAAACTCGACATTGGGGCTGTTTTGTATCGCTAAAAGGATCTTGTCCAAATCTGCTTCAACAGGCTTGTTTTCAATGGTGAAAATCAATTCTGCCAATACGATCACCGGGAGAAGCAATGTTGCTTTCCCGTTCGCTATTTGTTCAAATGCTAAGCGCGCCTGCTTGCCCAATTTGCGGGGCTTATGAAACGCCCAAAGCAGGCTGTGAGTATCTGCCATATACGTGGTCATGATACTTTCAATTTATTTCAGTGATTTTGCGATTTTGTTCAATTTTGAGGCTGATCGCTGGCGGGTGCGGGCGAGCGAATTTTCCAGTGATGTTTTTTGTTTTTCCGGCAAAGATTCCCACATTCCAATCAGCAAGGCAAATTGTGTCTTATGTTTTGCAGGGGGGATCGCGCGAACCCTGATTTCAACGATACTATATTCCGGCAGGTTTAGTTTTTTTCGCGGCTTAAGAACCCCCTTTTCGTAAACCGCCTGAGTGGTAAAAGTTTCCATGACAGCCTCCGCTGCAATTATACGACACTATTCTTCCTCTATCCCGCTTGCCGCCAGCCGTTCCGCCTCATCGCGGGTGGACAGTTCCTCGATGAACTCGTCAATTTTTCCATCCATCACGGCGGGCAGGTTGTAGATGGACAGCCCAATGCGGTGATCGGTGACGCGGTTTTGGGGGTAATTGTAGGTGCGAATCTTTTCGGAGCGTTCGCCGGTTCCGACTTGAGAGCGGCGGTCTGCCTCGAGGGCGGCGCGGCGTTTTTCCTCTTCCATTTCATACAGCCGCGCGCGCAAAATGCTCATGGCGCGCATTTTGTTTTGCAGCTGCGAGCGCTCATCCTGACAGGTGACCACCATGCCGGTCGGCTTATGGTACAGGCGCACTGCTGTGGAGTTCTTTTGCACGTTCTGCCCGCCCGCGCCGGAGGAGCGATAGACCTCGATTTCGATGTCGCTTTCGGGGATGTCAATCTCCACCTCGTCCACCTCTGCCAGCACTGCCACCGTCGCCGTAGAGGTGTGGATGCGCCCCTGCGATTCGGTCGCCGGCACGCGCTGGACGCGATGCACGCCCGATTCGTATTTCAATTTCGAATACGCGCCCTTGCCGCGAATCTCGAAAATAATTTCCTTATAACCGCCCACGCCAATGGCGTTTTCCGAAAGTATCTCCGTCTTCCATTTTTTCTCGTCGGCGTAGCGCGTGTACATGCGGAACAAATCGCCGGCAAAGATGGCGGCTTCGTCGCCGCCGGCGCCTGCGCGGATTTCCATGATGACGTTCTTTTCGTCGCGCGGATCCTTCGGCACCAACATGCTTTTGATTTGCGTTTCGAGCGTTTTGATCTTCGGAGTCAACTCCTCGATATCCGCCTCTGCCAGCGCGACCAGTTCCGCATCCTTTTCGGACTGGAGGATTGCCCGCGCTTCCTCCAGGCTTTTCATCGCCTGACGGTACTCCCGCGCCTTCTCGACGATTTCCTCCAGTTCCACGCGTTCCTTGTTGATTTCCGCCATGCGCTGATAATCGTTCCCCACCTCGAGCAGTTCCCTGCTGAGCTGTTCATAGCGGTCTTCGATACCTTTCAATTTATCGAGCATATTTCCTCATTCGCAGGGGCGGAAGTCATCCTGCCCCGTATAGTCAGAATAAAACGCGGCAAGTTGCGCCGCGCGGCAGAGATTATATCATTCCTCTTTGTGGAGACCTTGAAAGGACCTTAGGGTCTGTGCAATGGGGAAGGCTTGAGTAATGTTAGTAACTCACCTTACGCAGTTCCTTCGTAGGACGACATTTATGTCGCCCGAAAACGCGAGATAAATCTCGCGCTACCGCGTAACATGAGTTAGTAAAACGATGCCACTGCCGCCAAAACCATCGAAAGCACAATCATCAGCGAGAGGATGATGAAAATTACCCTCATCATCCGCGCAGAGCGGACGGTGGGATCTATTTCTTTGCGTTGGGGTTTATTCTTGAACTTTTTGCCTGCCATATCTCTCACATTTTCAAATGTTTATAAAAGGCGGTTGCCATTGCCTTTTCCAGTTCTTCGAGCGTGACCGGTTTGGTCACATACGCATCCGCGCCTAACTGCATGGCGCGGTCCACCATCACATCTGCGGCTTCCGAAGAAAGCATCACAATGGGGAGGTCTTTCGTATCGGGACGCCGCCGCAGGAACTCCACCATATCCAGCCCGCTCACATCGGGCATGTTGATGTCCAGAATGAGCAGCTCCGGCTTCCGCCCGGAGACGAACATTTGCGCCGCCGCGCGGATGGTGTGAAACGCCGTCACTTCGCAATCGAGCAGTTTCAACATCAGCCCGATGGCGCGGTTCATTTCTTCGTCGTCGTCAACAGTCCAAACGGTTCTCATTCCAGATGCGCCTTGATGGCGTGCGCCGCCTGTTCCGGCACCACCGCCTTGAGTTCTTCGATGGAGGCGTCCCTAATCTTATCCACAGAGCCGAAATGTTTCAAGAGCGCCCTGCGCCGCGCGGGACCAATGCCGGGGATCGAATCCAACTGCGATGCCATGCCCAGTTTCTGCCGTTTTTTGCGATGCGCCGTGATGCCGTAACGGTGCGCCTCATCGCGGATGCGCTGAACAAGATACAGCCCCTGCGAATGACGCGGCAATAATAACGGCTCGGCGCGGTTGGGGAAGAAAATCTCCTCCCGCTGCTTGGCAAGACCCACCACCGGCACTGTCTCTGCCAGCCCGAATTTTTCCAAGACTTGCACAGCGCGCCCCAACTGCCCCTTGCCGCCGTCAATGATGATGAGGTCCGGCAGAAAGGAGAACGACGCGTCTTTCTTCGCTCCGGGCTGATCGGTGGTTTCCTGAGCCGCCCGCCACCGACGGAACCGCCGCGTGAGCATCTCCTCCATCGAAGCGAAGTCATCCGGCGCGCCGACCACGCTCTCGATGTTGAAGCGGCGGTATAACTTTTTATCCGGTACTCCCTGTGTGAACACCACCATCGCCCCCACGATGGCGGTCCCCTGCGTGTTGGAGATGTCGTAGCATTCGATGCGGTTGGGCGGCGCAGGCAAGTTCAGCGCCTCGCGCAGTTCCGCCAGGGCGGTTTCCTGTTTGTGGGCATCTGCCTGCCACTGCGCACGCAGGGCTTGCAGGGTTTCTGTCGCGTTTTCGGCTGCCATCTGCACCAGTTCGTGCGGTTGACCTTCCTTTGGCACGAAAAACTCCACCTTTTTGCCGCCGCGCTTCGAGCGCAGCCATTGACTGATGACCCGCGCCTCCTCCAATTGGTGGGGCAGCATCACCTGCTCCGGGATGTTGGCGGCTTCGGTGTAGAACTGGGTGATGAACTGTTCCATCACTTCTGTGTCTGCCGTGTCTTCCGTCCCTTCGAGGATGAAGTATTCGCGCCCGATCAACTTGCCGCCGCGGATGAAGAAGACCTGCACACAGGCTTCCCCGTCGCTGCGCGCCATGGCAAGCACGTCCGAGTCGAGGTAATCTGTTGCGAAGACAATGCGCTGGCGTTCGATGATGTTTTGGATGGCTTTGAGTTGGTCGCGCAGGGCGGCGGCTTTTTCGAAGCGCATCTCCTGCGAGGCTTTGAGCATTTCATCCTGAAGCCGCTGGACGATGCCCTCGCTGTGTCCGCTGAGGAAATCCATCAGGTCGGAGATCATTTGGCGGTAGCCTGCCTGGGTGATGGCGCCAATACAGGGAGCGGTACACAGTTTGATGTCATAGTACAGACACGCCCGTTTGTCCTCTCCAGTGATTTCGCGGTCACAGGTCAGATACGGGAAAATCTTTCGCAGCACGTCCAACGTCTGATAGACCGCCCACGCCGAGGTGTACGGACCGAAGTAGCGCGAGCCGTCCTCCACCATCTGCCGCGTGACAGTGATTTTGGGGAAGGGGTCTGCCCAGTGAACTTTGATGTAGGGATAGCGTTTGTCGTCCTTGAGGCGGACGTTGTACTTTGGGCGATGCTTCTTGATGAGGTTCATCTCAAGGATGAGCGCCTCGAGTTCCGACCCGACGACAATCCATTCAATATCGGCAATTTCGCGCACCAGGCGGCGCGTCTTGTTGTCGTGACTCGAATCCGCATGGAAGTAGGAGCGGACGCGATTCTTCAGGTTGACCGCCTTACCGACATAAATGACCTTGCCTTCGGCGTTTTTCATCAGGTAACAGCCAGGCTTGGTTGGCAGGGTGGCTAGAATACTCTGGAGTTTTTCTGTGACTTCCATAGGCAGCAATTTTACCGCTTGTCCTGTCTTTTTATCTCTCACGGCGCAGCGGATGAGAGGGAACGCCGCCTGACATATTTTGCGTGCACGCCGCTATGGCTTTCTCATTATCGCTCGACGGAATCAATTTTTGTACACGGGTCGCACGGATGATACGGAATTCTCCGTGAAGAACGGAAAGAAATCCGTTCATTCCGCGAAATCCGTGTACAAAGAAGGCTCGTATCCAGACTTTGAGAAAACCATATGCACGCCATGCACGCCGCCAAAAAGAGTTGTAATTGATTGGGTTTTATGCAATAATAAGCCAAATCATCTCACGGAGGAACTCATGAACGAACAAAGTAACATCCCAATCTCGCCCGAACCTGCCGCCGGTGTTGCGGGCTGGTTTTCGGTCTGGATGGAGGCGGTCACCAAACCCAATGAGCAGACCTATGCAGGGTTTGCCGCTTCGGCAGGTGGAAAATTATCCATCGCTTTCCTGTGGGTCTTTCTCGGCTCGCTGGCGACTTATTTCGTTGCTGCACTGGTGCAAGGATCAATGATGCGGCAGATGATGCAGCAGTTTCGGCAGATGGGGATGGACGTACCGAACATCCCCCTGAACGCGGGAAGCAGTTTTATCTCTGCCATTTGCGGCGCGCCGGTGATGGCGGTCATCGCAGTGGTGTTCTTTGCCATTGGTGTAGGGCTTATCCAATGGGTGGCAAAAATGTTCGGCGGCACGGGGACCTTCGAGCAGCTGGCGTACGCTTTTGCTGCATTTTCATTCCCCGTCAGCGTGGTCAGCGCCTTGTTGACTTTGCTCTCGGCAATTCCTTTTGTCGGCTTGTGCTTTGGCATTGTCAGTTTTGCCGTTGGCATTTATGCCATTGTGCTGGGCGTTATGGCGGTTAAAGGCGTCAATCAGTTTGACTGGGGCAAGGCGTTGGGCGCCTATTTCCTGCCGGTGATTCTCTTTGTCTGTGTGGCGGCGTGTGTGGCGCTTGGACTTGGAGCCGCTTTGAGCTCGATCCTCAGCCAGGGGTTTGCGCCCTAACCCGTTCAAACCACGCTCTAAAAGACTCTCCAGCCCCCGGCTGGGGAGTTTTCTTTTCCCAGCCTCCGGCGAGTATAATCACTCTCCCAAGCATACTTGACTTACGCAAAACCTGAATTTAATCCACCAATCTTCGCTAATCTGCGCTAACTCGTTCAAAATTCACGAAGATCGGTGCAGATGAGCGGATAAGAAAGCAATTTTACGTAAGTCCAGGCATATTCTCCTGTGAGGTTGATTTGAGTCATTTGCTGGAAGTTGAAATTGGAAAACTGTTGAGCGCGCGTCGTTTGCGATTGGGGCTGGCGGAATCCTGCACCGGCGGGCTGGTGGGACACCGCATCACAAATGTAGCGGGCTCATCGGATTATTTCATGGGCGGCGTGGTTTCCTATTCCTATGAAGCCAAGGTCGCTGTGCTGGGTGTCTCGTGGGATACATTGCACACTTTTGGCGCGGTGAGCCGGAAGACCGTGTTGGAGATGGCGCGCGGGGCGCGAAAGCTTTTCGACGCAGACATCGCTGTTTCCATTTCAGGGATAGCAGGTCCCGGCGGCGGGACGGCGGAGAAACCCGTCGGCACCACCTGGATTGCCCTCGTCGCCGATGGCGGCGAGTGGACGCGAAAATTTCAATTTCAAGGCAGCCGCGAAGAAAATAAAGCCGCCTCTGCCGAAGCGGCTTTGCAAATGCTGTTGGATTATTTGTTGGGAAAATTCACGCCATAGCGCGAAGCAGGCAGACGCTGGAGAAAGCGTTTTAAAAATTTTTCTAGCCACCCGACACTTTTGTTTTGGGACGCAGATGAACGCTGATTTACGCTGATTTAGGTTGTTTTTTTTTCAGCGTCCCATTTGAAACTGTCAGGTCGCTAGAAATTTTTCATTGGGCGCAGACTTGCTCTGCTCAAAAGGGCAGGGCGGCGCGAAGCAGCGCCGTGTATTCTTCCGGCTGCTCCGCGTGGACATTATGCCCCGCCTCCAGGAAGATGACCTGCTGTGCGTTGGGAATCTGTTCCGTCATTTTTTGAACGATACGCGCGTACTTTTCATCCTGCCCGCCTGCAATCAGTAAAACAGGAAACGCAAGATGGGGGAGCGCATCCCAAAGCGGAGTCTGCGCGCCGGGGCTGAGCTCACGGATGACCTTTGCCATCCAGCGCGGGTCATTACGCGAGGCGGATTCTTTGATGGCGGATAATTTTTCGGGATGTTTGTTCAGCGTTGCGAAGAGCGGCATTCGATACCATTGTTCGACAAAGGCAGACATGCCCTCTTTCAAAATGGATTCGGCGCGGGCAGAGTCTTCTGCCAGGCGGCGGGCGCGCTCGGTGTTGTCCACGATGCCGGGGTTGGCGGATTCAAGCGTCAGTGTGAGGATACGCTCTGGGAAACGGCAGGCAAACGTCAGGGCGGCGCGACCGCCGAGTGAATATCCCACGAGGTGAATTTTGGGCGCGGGGATTTCATCCAGTGTGCGAACAAGCCAATCGGTCAGAATATCGAAATTTAGCGGCGAGGATAAATCGCTATTGGTGTTTTCTCCATGACCGGGCAGATCGGGCAGGATGCAAAAATAATTTTGGCTGAGCGGACGCGCAATCTCAAGCCAGTTTGACCCGCGTCCAAGAAAACCGTGCAAAAAGACCAGCGGCGGGTTGTGGGGATTGCCGAGGGAGGCGATAGAAGAGTTCAAGAATCTCCTGCTTTCATCTTTGCCTTAAACCACTCCGCGCCCCATTGCGGAGGCGATGCGGCGCATGTCTTCCACAAAGGCGGGCAGCGAAGCGAGCGGCAGGGATTGCGCGCCGTCGGAAAGCGCGGCGGCGGGGTTCGGATGAACCTCCACGAGCAGACCGTCTGCGCCGGCGGCAAGGGCGGCGCGCGACGCGGCGGGGACCAGGTCAGCGCGACCCGTGGCGTGGCTGGGATCGGCGATGATTGGAAAGTGTGTCACCGCTTTGATTTGCGCAATCGCATTCACGTCCAGCACATTGCGGGTGGAGGGGTCGAAACTGCGAATGCCGCGCTCACATAAAATGATTTGCTGGTTTCCGCGCGAGGCAATGTGTTCTGCCGCCGCGAGCCATTCCTGGACGGTGGACATGAATCCGCGTTTGAGCAGGACAGGCTTTTGTTGTTCGCCTGCCGCCCACAGCAGCGGAAAATGCTGCATGTTGCGGCTGCCGATTTGGATGATGTCGCTGTATTCGGCGACGAGCGGCAATTCCGCAATGCCCAGCGCCTCCGAGATGACAAGCAGCCCAAATTCATCGGCAGCCTGCCGCAGGATTTTCAGCCCTTCCAGCCCCAATCCCTGAAACGTATGTGGGGAAGTGCGCGGCTTGAATGCGCCGCCGCGCATCACATGCAGCCCTAGCGCGCGCATGGATTTGGCAATGTCATAAACCTGCTCATGGCTTTCAACGGAGCAGGGTCCCATCATCAACACGATGTCCGCGCCGCCGATTTGGAGATTGTCGAAAAGAGAAATGGATGTAGTCATTTTTTAGCCGGATAAGATCTTCAAGGTTTTTGCCTGGAATAAACCAGATGCGACTTCTGCGCGCTTCAATTTTCCCGACGCGGTGTGCGGCAGCGCTTCGACAAAAACAATGCGCCTCGGAACTTTATAACCCGCGATTTGTTCCCGCAAAAATTGAATCAACGTCTCCCCGCTGCAGGGTTCGCGCAACACGACAGCCGCCGCGACGGATTGCCCCCATTCGGGGTCTGGCACGCCAACGACGCAGGCTTCGTGAACGGCGGGATGTTTCATCAAGGCGCGTTCCACCTCTTCGGGGTAGATGTTTTCGCCGCCGCTGACGATTAAGTCCGTGCGGCGGGTGAGCACCCACAGGTCGCCGTCGGAATCGAGATAGCCGATGTCGCCGGTGGGGAACGGGTGAGGCGGTGGTTCTGACCCCAAATAACCGCGCATCACCGTTCTGCCGCTGACGACGATTTCACCGATTTCTCCGGGGGGGAGCGGTTTGCCCGCTGGGTCCACGATGTCAACGGTCGTGCCGTTCAGGGGTTTGCCCACACTGCCGGGCTTGAGGCGGGTCTGTTCGGGGGTGGAGGTGGCGACCTGCGAGGCAGCCTCGGTCAAACCGTAGGTCAGGGCGAGGGGTAACTTCAGCGCCAGGGCTTTTTCGAGCAGGCTGGCTGGCGCAGCCGCGCCGCCCAGTAGAATGGCGCGCAAAGACGGCGAGGGCTTGAAAGACGGATATTTCTCCAACAGGCGATGCAGCATGGTCGGCACAAGCGAGACGAGGCTGATATTCGCTTGGGTGAGAGCGTGATGAACGGCATCCACGTCAAAGTGAGGATGCAAAACGACGGTGATGCCATAGAGCGCGGCGCGAAAAACAATGGACATGCCGCCAATATGGTAGAGCGGCAGGGTCAAAAGCCAGCGGTCATGCGGGTCAACGCCGAGACGTTCTGCCGAGGCAAGCGCGCTGGCGTAATGATTGTCGAATGTCAGCATAGCGCCTTTGGGGAAGCCAGTGGTGCCGGAGGTGAAAAATATTCCTTGAACGGCATCCGGCTCACGCTGCGGAGGACGAGTCCGTGCGGGGAACTGCCGAGGCGCTGGAAAAAGTTCGGAGATAAGAATCCGCTTGGAGTGTGCAAGTTGTTCCGATTCACAAATCAGGCATTCAGATTGACTTTGTTCCATTTGCCATTCGAGTTCGGCTTGGGCGAGGCGGGTGTTGAGCGGAACAGCCACCGCGCCGAGGCGGGCAAGCGCATGAATGAGCGCAACGTAGGCGGGCTGGTTGGCGAGGTGAATGGCAGCGCGCGTTTCGCGCGTAATGCCCCGCGCTGCGAGCATTGCCGCAAGGGCTTCGACGTCCTCGTTGAGGGCGGCGTATGTCCATGTTTGCCCGCCGAATTCAAGGGCGGGAACGTTTGGTTTTTGCGCGGCGCGTTCGGCAAGCCAGTCCATTTTTACTCTCATGCGGCTTTATCGCGTTACGGCAGCCAGGGATATTTACGGAAGTTGGGTTTGCGTTTTTCGTTGTAAGCGTTGCGTCCCTCCTGACCTTCCTCGGACATGTAAAAGAGCATGGTGGCGTTGCCTGCCAGTTCCTGCAAACCAGCCTGCCCGTCGAGTTCGGCGTTGAACGCCGACTTGAGATTGCGGATTGCCAGCGGGCTTTTCTCGAGGATTTCCTGCGCCCAAGCGATGCCCTCCTCTTCGAGCCGCTCCACGGGAACAACCTTGTTGACGAGACCCATTTCGAGCGCTTCCTGCGCGTTGTATTGACGGCAGAGATACCAGATTTCGCGCGCCTTTTTCTGACCGACGATCCGCGCCAGATACGATGACCCAAACCCCCCATCGAACGAACCGACCTTGGGACCGGTTTGCCCAAAAACGGCATTTTCGGCGGCGATGGTTAAATCTGCAAGGACGTGCAGGACGTGTCCGCCGCCGATGGCGTATCCTGCCACGAGCGCAATGACCGGCTTGGGCATACTGCGGATGATGCGCTGAAGTTTGAGGACGTTCAAACGCGGCACGCCGTCCTCGCCCACGTAGCCTGCGTCTCCGCGCACCCGTTGGTCGCCGCCGGAGCAGAAGGCGTACTTGCCGTCTTTGGCGGGACCGTTGCCGGTCAGCAGGACGACGCCGATGCGCGTATCTTCCCAGGCGTTCTCGAAGGCTTCGATCATCTCTTTAATCGTAAGGGGGCGGAAGGCATTCCGCACTTCGGGACGGTTGAAGGCAATGCGCGCCATCCCCTCCGCTTTGTGGTAGGTGATGTCTTGGTAGTCTTTGACTTTGATCCAGTTCATGGTGCCTCTTATGGTTACGGGTTTGAAATTTACAATCTGCCTGCTCACTGCTCACTGATCACTGATCACTGTTTACTGATCACTATCTTTTTCACTCGCTGTATGAATTCCTTCCTCAACGTCTCAAACTTCGCCGCATCGCTGGGGATTTCGATGATGGTTGAGCGTTCGGAGCGAAGCGCGGTTTGCAGCGCCGCTTGCAATGAGCGGCGTTCGACGCGGGCATAGTCAATGCCGTATAGTTTCGCGGCATGTTCGAAGGTCAAGCCGTGCGGGGCGGCGAAGAGTTCGGTGAAGGGCGGCTCGAATTGTGCGATGGGCAGGCGCTGGAAAATGCCGCCGCCGTTGTTGTTGATGACGATCATCGTGGCGTGGATGCCATGACGTGCAATTGCCAGCAGTCCGTTCATGTCGTGATAAAAGGATGTGTCGCCGCTGACGAAGACCAAGCCCGGCAAATGCGCGGCGGCGCCGAGCGCGCTGGAGAGCGTGCCGTCAATGCCGCTGGCGCCGCGGTTGGCGAAGACTTGCACAGGAGTACGGCGCGGCTGTGCGAACTGGTCGAGGTGGCGGATGGGCAAACTGTTGGCAGTGTACAGTCCGCCGCCGGGCGGGAGCTGCTCCAGCACATCGGGCAGAATGCCGCCCTCGAAATCTGCCTCGGCGCGCAGAAGGTTGACCTCATCCCACACGTTTTTTTCGAGTTCCTGCCAGGCGCGCAGCCAATTGTTCGGTTGAACAGGTTGACGCTCCAAATGGCGTACTACCTCTTCGCAAATTAAGAGCGGGTCCACCCACATGGAATGCGTCACGCGGAAACGGTCATCCCGCCAGCGTTTGGTTTCAGAGATGTGGATTTGCGGGATATGCTCAAGGCTGTCGAGATAATCGGATAAGGCGTTGCTGGTGGGAACGTCGCCGAAGCGCAGGATCAATTGCGGGCGCAGGGATGCGCCTGCGAATGGCAGAAACGCGTCGTAGCCGCCGATGATGTGTTCGTTGACATGCGCGCCAAATCTCAGACCTGAAAGCGCGTCGGCGAGGACGGGGTAGCCTGTCTGTGCAGCGAGTTCGGTGAGGCGCGCCGGGAAATTTCCAGCGGGACAGCGCGGTCCGCAGACGATGAGTCCGCGCGGGGAGGCGGCGATGGCGCGGCTCAGGAAGTCGGATTGCTCTTGGGCAGGGAAAAGTTTGGGACGGGAAAAGGTCAGTTGGGCAGGAGCAGTTTCGAGCGCGGAAAGAAGCGTTGAGTCCATCCACGCGGGCAGGTCGGCTGGAACGTCCACAGGTTCGAGCGGTTTGCGAAAGGAGATGTTCAAGTGAACGGGTCCGGGCAATGGCGATTGCGAAGTCTCCCATACGCGCGCGGCGAGGGTTTGCAAATAGCGAAGAAGGTGTTTGGAAAAGTTCGCCTCGGGCGCGGGAACATCCACAAACCAGCGGACGTGGCTGCCGAAAAGTTTAATCTGGTCAATGGTTTGGTTGGCGCCGCTCTCGCGCAGTTCGGCGGGACGGTCGGCGGTGAGGACGAGGAGCGGGACTTCGCTGTAATTGGCTTCGACGATGGCGGGGAAAAAATTGGCGGCGGCTGTGCCGGAAGTGCAAACGAGCGCAACGGGGCTGCGGCTGGCGCGGGCAAGCCCAAACGCAAAGTAGGCGGCGGAGCGCTCGTCGCTGTGGACGTAGAGGCGAATGCCGCTTTCGGCGAAGGCGAGCGCCAGCGGTGTGGAGCGCGAACCCGGCGCGATGCAAACCGCGGCGAGACCCAGTTTTTTCAACTCGGTGACGAGAATGCCCGCCCAGAGCGTGTTGCGGTTGGCGGTGTTCATGCCGGCTCCCCTTGCATGGCGTTGAGCAGGAAGCGGATTTTCAAACCCGTCTCGTCCCATTCTTTTTGCGGGTCTGAATCGGCGACAATGCCTGCGCCGCCAAAGATGGTTGCCGTATTCTCCCGGAATATCCCCGAACGGATCGCAACGACAAAGTCGCCGTTCCCGTTTGCATCCACCCAGCCGACGGGAGCCGCATACCAGCCGCGCTCGAAGCCTTCCAATTGGCGAATGGCGCGCAGCGCAGCCTCGCGCGGTACGCCGCCGACTGCGGGCGTGGGATGCAGCGCGGCGACGATATTGAGAATATTGTAAGGAGGCTTCAGCGTGCCGCTGATGTCTGTGCGGAGATGCTGAATGTTGGGCAGGCGCAATAGTTTCGGCGCCGAGTCCATGTGAAGCGATAGCACAAACGGCAACATGGTTTCGCGTATTTGCTCGAGGACGAAGGTGTGTTCGCTTTGGTCCTTGGCAGAGTGAAGCAGATGCCCGCCGAGCGTTTCGTCTTCGGCGGGGGAGCTGCCGCGGCGGATGGAGCCTGCAATTGCGGCTGTGGCGAAATTCCCGCCGGTTACCGAGACCAGCCTCTCCGGCGTCGCGCCTGCAAACGTAATTCCAGGCATGAATTCAAACAGAAAGCGAAAACATTCCGCGCACGATTCGCCCAGGTATTCCAACAGCGCAGGAACGTCGAGCGGGCGGTTGCCGTGCGCCTGCAGCGGGCGAGCCATGACCACCTTTTTTAGCATTCCGCCGCGAATCATTTCGATGGATTGGCGGACGCTGTTTTCCCATTCCGCGCGGGATGTTTCGAGACTGGTAATTTCATCAGGAACGGACGGCGGCGGAAGGACGGTGGACTCCATGCGCTCGATGAACGCTTCGGCTGCGCGGCGGGCGCGGCGGGATGTGACTGTCAGCGCTTCATTCTCCGCCGAGGCTTGATTCACCGAAAAGAAATACTCGGCGCCGACGCGGATTACCGCATAGCGCGGCAGCACGAGCGCGGCTGATGGAAAGGAGTCCCAGATGCCGCCCTGGATTTGATCGAAAAATGCGCCGCCGCCGAGCAGGATGGGGGGCGGTACGGCGTCTGATGCGTTGACGCAGACGATGCGCTGAAAAAAATCTCCCAGCGCCGCCGCCAAATTTGAAAAACGTCCCGATCCATTGCGGGAGATTTGCGCGGCGATGCCCAGCCCGGCAATGGCTGCGGCGGATTGACTGCTCTCGAAGTAAAAGCGTTCCATGCCGCAGCCGAGACGCAGGAACTCCGTCAGTTTCTGCGGGCGATAGGGGATGGTGTAGTTGACGATGCGATTCAAACTGATTCTCCTGCATGTGATTGTTCAGGACAAAGAGTCTGGACTTACGCAAAATTGCTTTCTTGTCCGCTAATCTGCGCCAATCTTCGCGAATTTTGAACGAGTTAGCGCAGAGTAGTGAAGATTGGTGGATTAAATTTACGTTTTGCGTAAGTCAAGAGAGTTTCTTTCAAATTCTCGAATCCGTTCCTCCGCCACGCCAATGCTCTGCAAGAACATTCTCCGCAGCACCAGCAGCGAGCGGACTGGTTCGGGCTGGTCTGTGTAAACCCAGCGCAAAACGATTTCGTTCAGCGCGCCCATCCAAGCGCAGGCGATAACCTCCGTGTCCATTGGCTGGATGCTTCCCTCGGCAATCGCCTCGTCCAAATTATCTTTGATGATCTTGATGAAACGGTCATTAACGGCGCGGCGCTTTTCCTCGAAGATATGTCCCAGCCCTGTGGCTTGCACCAGCGCTATCTTGGCGAGGCTGCGATATTGCCCGAAGATTTCCAAACAGACGCGCAGCGCCAAATCAAGGCGCGCCACGCCGGAGGTCTCAGCCTGGAGGCGGGCGCGCAGGCGATTTTCGAGCACGTCGGCAAAGGTATCCACCAGCGCGAGGAAAATATCCTGCTTGCTGGGGAAATAGAAGTAAAACGAGCCTTTGGAGGTGTTGGACTCAGCCACGATGTCGTCCACTTTGGTATCGTGGTAGCCCTTGCTCGCAAAAACGCTGACCGCGGCTTCGAGAATACGCTCGCGGGTTTCCTGGGAGGGGGTGGGGGGTGGCGTCATGTACACTCCGGGTATCGGCAGACGTTCTCTAACGTTCGCCTGGCTGACAGTGTAACGCTAGACTGACCAGTCGGTCTACGGCGGAGAAGGATAACCGGAGCAAAAAGCCGCGTCAAGTGACGCGGCTCATGTTAATCGGATGACAGTAACCTGCAAAAAGTAACTGCCGCCTTTGCTAACTTTGTGCAAACGTGTCAATCAGCAGTTTGAAATTCCCGCCGACGGGGTACAGGATGGGGCAGGTGCATCCGCGTTTCTTGTACTCTTCCACTTTGGCTTTCGCTTCGGCGGGCGTTCCCGAAGCGGTGATTTTTAGAACGAGTTCGTCGGGGACGAGGTCCTTGGCTTTCAGCACCTGTTCCTTGGTGGCGGGCCAGCCCAAAATGGACTGAATCTCATGAACCACCTCATCCGAGACGTTCGACGCTTTGGCGATGTGCGGCTGTTGGGCAATGTATTGGCACAACAACATCTTCGAGTAATCAATCGCCTTGTCGTGATCCTCATCCACCGAGCAGACGATAAGTTGAGGGCGGTCGAAATCCTCCATCCTGCGCCCCGATTTTTTCAAGCCGTTATACAGCAGTTCCATGGCTTTATCGTTGTATTCGGGGGCAACGCAGTAGTTCAGCACCGCGCCGTCAGCCACTTCACCTGCCAATTCCATCATCTTGTCGCCTGTTGCGCCGATCATGATGGGCACGTTGCGCGGTTCGCGGCGTCCGTACACCACATCCAACTCGATGCCGCTAACGTGGATGAATTCGCCGTCGAAGGTGACGCGCTCCATGTTGAGCAATTTCTTCATCACGATGACCGTTTCCTTCATGGCAGTGAGCGGCTTTTTGCGGTCAATGCCCACGTTTTTGGCGAGCGGATCCCACCAGGCGCCCAGCCCACAGATGATGCGGTTGGGGGCGAGGTCGTCCAGCGTCAGGAAGGTGGCGGCTAACAATCCGATGTTACGAGTCCAATTGTTGATTACGCCCGAACCGACTTTGATCCGATTCGTCACCGCCGCATACGCGGCCATCGGCACAATCGCATCGCGCACCAGCCGCGACTCTGCCTGCCAGACCGCCTCAAATCCCTTTTCCTCGGCGTAACGGGCATATTCCAGCCCATCCCTCAGGTCATGCGAATCCTGCAAATACAATGCAACCCGTTCTGTCATAGCATCTCCTTAATTTGTTGAGCAAGTCTTAGACTTTCCCTACTATTCACACCGCGCCGCTCTTTTCGAGCTCCCGAACAATTTCAAGGTCTTCCGGCATGTCGAGGTCCAAGCCCAAAGACGGCAGGTCCACGATTTCGAGCCGCGCGCCAGCACGCTTTGCCCGCTCACAGTGCCGCTGAAAGGAATTCTCGCCGAAATCGTACTCGATCAATCCCGAGGGCGAAATCAACAGCGCATTCGTTCCTTTCTTGTGCCGGTCTGGAGCGATGACCACCACCGGCGGCTCGACTGCCTTTTCGATTAATGTTAGCACATCCGCACGCGAAATCAAAGGCAGGTCAGCCGGCAGGATCAACACCCCGCGCGTGGCATGGATTTGCGCTACCACCGTAGCGCGGGCAAGCGCCGTGTTCAGTTCGGGCTGACCGTCCTCGCGCACCGTGCGCGCGCCGTATTGGCGGGCAACCGCCAGGGCGTGCGGGTCACGGCTGATGACCAGCACCTGCTCCAACTCCTTGATGTCTTTCAATGTATCCAAGGTGTGCTGTAACAACGCTTGATTCAATTCCGCCCGTTCCTCTTCCGATAATGCTCCAGCCAGACGCGACTTTCCTCGGCGCAATGGCTTCACAGGCACAATCGCCCAAATCGTCATATCGCCTCTCTTATAAAATTTACGACTTCGCTTGCCAATTGCATTCTATCATCAAGACTCTGCATCAGCGTGTTGGTTACGAGAACACGCATATTCAAACCCCGCACCTCTTCTCGCAGTTGCGCATCCGTCTCATCCATCACGAACCCTGTCAGCAAAGCGCCGTAATGTTTTGCCACTGCCAATGCCGAAGGTTCGATGCCAAGTTCGGAAAACATCTTTGCAGCCGGTCCTTTCACGGTTTGCCCGCCGATGATGGGAGACACTGCCACCCTCACCCCTTCCCCCCATCCCCCCTTCCCCTCTCCCAAAGGGAGAGGGGAAGGGGGGCGCAGGGGGGATAGGGTGAGGGAAAGGACGCGCAAAATGGGATCAATGCTCACCCAGGGATTCGACGGGCAAATGACGACCGCCTCCGCCGACTGGAGCGCTTCGCGCGTACCCGGGGCTGGTTCGGCAACATCAGCCCCTTCAAATCTGAAGCCTTTGACTCGCGGCTCGCACTTGCGATGGACGAAATATTCCTGAAACGGCAAATCTCCCTCCTCCGTTTCGACGATAGTCCGCACAGGCTGGTCGCTCATTGGCAGGACGGTGTGCTTCACACCCCAGGCTTTGCAGAAGTCGCGGGTAATTTGGCTGAGCGTTTGTCCCTCTTTGAGCCGCCGCGTCCGTTCGATGTGCGTGGCGAGGTCGCTGTCGCCCAGGTTAAACCAATCCGGCGCGCCGAGGCGTTTGAGATTCGCCATGGCATTCCATGTCTCATTGGCTCTTCCCCAGCCCGTTTGAGGGTTGGCGAGTCCCGCCAGGGTGTAGCAGACGGTATCCAAATCGGGGCAAATATAAAGCCCGAGATGTTCAAAGTCATCGCCGGTGTTAACGATGATGGTCAAGTCTTCGGGAGGGAGAATCTGAGCGAGCCCGTGGGCGAGTTTCGCTCCGCCGACCCCGCCGGCGAGGGCAGTGATGCGCATGATGCGGCGATTTCCTCCTCTTTTTATTTTGCCAGCCGGTCTTTCAATTGTGTTTCTACCTGTTGGTATTCCCGAACCGCTTGGGAGAGCATGGCTTCCAGAGCGGCGGCATCCAGCGTATTCCCTTGCAATTCCATCGTTTCGCAAAGTTGACGCAAGTCATTCGCGCCCACCGTCGCCGAGTTGGATTTGAGCGTATGCGCGGCGCGCACGAACTCTGTCCGTTTTCCGGCGGCGATGAGCGTTTTCATCTCTTCCAGAGCTTGGGGTGCGCTTGCCAGAAAGGTTTGCACGATGTCGGCAATAAACGCATCGGCGTCCTCTCCCATGAACTCGCGGTATTTTTCGAACGCAGAGGGGTCCAACGGCATGTCAATCTCCTGATGATGTGGTGCCGCTGTTCAATCGCAGCGGACGGGTGGTCTTGTGCGCCAGCGGCACAGTGCTTTGCAGAACGCGCACCAATTCTTCCACCTGAATTGGCTTGCTGATGTAATCGTCGAAGCCGGCTGAGAGAAATCGTTCGCGGTCGCCTTCCAGAGCGTTGGCGGTCACTGCTGCGAGGCGCGGGCGTTTGCCGGGGGGGTATCTCTCAATGATAATGTGTGCGGCTTGTTCACCGTCCATTTCGGGCATTTGCGCGTCCATCAGAATTATGTCGTATTCCTGACGTCGCAGCGCATCCAATACTTCCAATCCATTTGCCGCAATATCGGCGCGGTAGCCCAGTTTCTTCAACAAGCCAATGGCAACCTTTTGATTGATGAGGTTGTCCTCGGCAATCAAAATACGCAAGGGATGGCGGTCGCCCATGGTGGCATCGAACACAGCCGGCTTTTGCGGCACGGCGGTTTCTGCGCTCGGACGCGACGCCAGCACTTCACAAACGGCATTATACAACTGGGAGGTTTTAATTGGCTTCGAGAGAAAGGCGCTGAAGGAAACGCTTTCTACGCCTTCGGGTTTGCGTCCCAGCGAGGTCAGCATAATCAACGGCGTTTGAGCCGCAGCCGGATGTTTGCGGATCTCCTGCGCAAGCGTGAGACCGTCCATTTCCGGCATTTGCATATCGAGAATCATCAAATCGAAGCGTTCGTGTTCGATATGCTGCAGCGCCTCTTTGCCGGAAGCCGCCGTGGAAACTGACATTCCCCAGCTTGAAGCATGCTTTTGCAGAATCAGGCGGTTTGTCGCATTGTCGTCCACAACCAGCAGGCGGCGTCCCGCCAGGGTCGGCTGGGCTTGGCGCGGAAAGAGAGATGCGGTTCCGCTGGCAAGTTCCGCCTGAATGGTGAAGTGAAAGGTCGAGCCTTTGCCCTCCTGGCTTTCCACCCAGATTGTGCCGCCCATCAATTCGATCAACCGTTTGCTGATGGCAAGTCCCAGCCCGGTGCCGCCAAACTTGCGGGTGGTGGATGTATCTGCCTGTGAGAACGCCTCGAACAAATGGTGGAGTTTGTCTTTTGGAATGCCGATGCCGGTATCCCGTACCTGAAAGTGAAGCGTGTGGAGGGTGCCTTGCACATTCTCAACTGCGACCGAAACCGTCACTTCTCCCTCACTCGTGAACTTGACGGCATTGCTAAGCAAATTTACCAGCACCTGCCGCAGGCGCGTAATATCGCCCTGAAATTTTACCGGCATGTTTTCCTGCAAAACATAAACCAGTTCGAGCCGTTTCTCGAAGGCTTTGGCAGCCACCAGGTCCAGCGCCGATTCGATGCAGTACGCTATGTTGAAAGGGACTTTCTCGACGGTCATCTTGCCGGCTTCGATTTTGGAAAAATCCAGAATGTCGTTGATGACTGCCAGCAGTGTATCCCCGCTGTTGCGAATGGTCTCGACAAAATTCGCCTGTTCATCGTTGAGCGGCGTATCGAGCAGCAGGCTGGTCATGCCAATGATGGCGTTGAGCGGCGTGCGGATTTCATGGCTCATGTTGGCGAGGAAATCGGCTTTGGCTTTTGCCGCCTCTTCCGCTTCGCGCTTGGCTTTCAGCAGTTCAGTGATGTCGTGATAGATGGCAATCACGCCGACGATTTCCCCTTCAATGCGCACAGGAACGGCGGAAATCTTTACGTCAATCAACCGTCCGTTCTTTGAGCGGCGCTGGGCGGTTTGATTGATGAGATTCCCTGCCAGCGCTTGCTGTGAATATTGCTGTGCCTGCTGTTGGGCTTCGGGCGGCACGATCAAATCGTCGAGTTTTTGCCCTATGCATTCTTGGAGCGTATATTCGAAAAGAGACAAAAACGCTTCGTTGCAGGACTGAATGGTGTGGTCGTTGGACATGACGACAACCGCCGCCGGGCTGGTTTGTACGAGGGTTTCAAAGAATTTTTTCTGGCGGGCAAGGTCTTCCTCTGCACGCCGCGCCGTTATCATGCCAGCCAGCGTGTGCGCAATGGCTTGCAGGGCTTCTTTTTCGTTGGGGTGGGGATGGTGTCCTTCCGGCACATACAACACCAACACCCCCAACACCTTTTCACGGTGGATGATCGGTACGTTGTAATGCCCGTGCGGTTTTATTCCTTCGTAACGGATTTCATGCTGCTCATCCACGCAATCGGTGAAAAGGATTTTTCGGGATTGCGCCGCCCGTCCACACAAGCAAGTGCCGAACGGCACGCGCGCACACGACTTGAGGAGCGGCGCTGCCATGTTGTGGGAAGCGCGTAACAGCAGGATGTTCGGATTGTCTTCAGAGGTCAGGAATATGCCGCCTTTTGGATCCGTCGGCAGCCAGGGGATGGTGACGATGCGCTCCAATGCCTGTTCGAGCATTTCCTGCAGGGAAAGGTTCCCCAGCGAAAGGCGTAAGAGGGCGTTCAAAATCTCTTGAACCTGGGAGGATTCCTGCAGTTCTGTTGTGCGCTGCGTCACCTTTTCTTCGAGCGATGCCGCCAACTTGATCATGAGGTCTTGCTGCCTGCCAAGGAAATAGCCTATTGCTCCCAGCACCAGCGGACCCAGCATAAAAACCCATAAAATCGGATCTTTTCTGAATGCGTAACTCACCGCCCACAGTGAAAAGGGCAATTTTTGAAAGTAAAGTTCTGCCAGGATGGCTAGCACGGGCGGTAATATTCCCAATACCACTCCCAGCCAGAAATACAACACCACATGCCCTTTACGTCGGTTGAGTTGGAATACCTTCTCCATCATTTTCTCCATGCTATTTATTGCCAATAAGACCTGTTTTTTGTAACTGCGGCTCAGCGCGAATCGCCGTGATTAACATTTTTGTACACGGATTTGCACGGATTTTATCCATAAAGTTCGTGTACCAAATCACGGAGGCTCCCGGAGAGTCGAAATTCTGTCTATCCTGTTTGGAGCAGCAGGCTGTTACAAGAGAGCAATTTTTTCCATTATACGGCGTCCTTTTCTGTTTCATAGTAATTTTTCGCAAACTGTAACGCCGCTGAAAGGCAGGGACGATATAAGCACATGCTATACTTTGACAAGCCCATAGCGCTTGCCGACTTGTACAATTTCAGCGGCTGATAAAAGCGCGTATTTGGCGGCATCCTTGCGTTGCCCGCCGTGACAGGGTCTATACCAGTGAATACTGAATTTGAGGAGGTAGGTCTCATGGGTATTGATATTCTCGTTGTAGATGATGACCCCCTGAGCCGGAAGATTACGACCGGAGTTTTGCAATCCGCCGGTTTCACCCCCATCACTGCTGAGAGCGGCGAAGAGGCGCTGGCGCTCGTGAAGACGACCGTGCCTGCGCTTGCCGTGCTCGATGTGTTGATGCCCGACATGGATGGCTTCGAACTTTGCCGCCGCCTGCGCCGCTTGCCTGAAACTGCCCAAATTCCCATCGTTATTTTGACCGGACTGAAAGAACTCGATGACCGTTTGCAGGCATACGATGCTGGCGCAGACGATTTCATCCCCAAACCCCTCGAACCTGCCGAGTTTGTAGCGCGCGTGAAAGCGCTGCTGCGGCGTTCTTCCGTGATCGTTGAACCGGTTGCGGTTACGCCAAAATCCGATAATCGCACTATTGCTGTCTTTTCCTTGCGCGGCGGAAGCGGCGTTTCCACCCTGGCGGTGAATTTGGCGGTGGGACTTACCCAAATCTGGGAATACAAAACCGCGTTGGTGGACCTGGCATTGACCAACGGACAAGCCGCTTTGATGCTGGATGTCCCCCTGCGAAACAGCTGGGCTGACCTTGCTCCCATCCCTCCCGACGAAATGGAGCCGGACCTGTTTCGTCGCGTGCTTCTCCGTCATCCGTCCGGGCTGGACGTGCTGGCAACTCCCCGCGAACCGGAGCTCACGGAGGCTCTTGTCAAAGACCAGGTGGAACATGTGCTGTCAGTGCTGAAATCGCAATATGAATATGTGGTCATTGACCTGCCGCACGATTTTCGCGATACCACGCTTGCCGCCCTCGACGCCGCCGATGTAATTGTGTTGATGCTTACCCCCGAATTGGCTTCCATACAAAACGCCAATTCGGCTTTGCGCGTCTTCGATAAACTCGGCTATTCGCCGCAGCAAATCGAACTTGTCTTGAACTGGACCTTTAAAGGGAATGGTTTGTCGCGGGCGCAAATCGAAAAATCCCTCAAACGTTCCATTCGTGTTGCCATCCCCAATGGCGGCGATGCCTTTTCCACAGCGATTACGCTGGGCAAGCCGCTGACCTATGCCCAGCCTGAGAGCCCGTTTGCCGCTCTGTTCGAGGACCTTGCCTTTCATTGGAGCAATCCCATTCATAAATCTACTGTTCCGAAATCTCCAAAGGAAGGGTATCAGCGCGTTCAGACGAGAATCAAAAGCCGAAAGGAGAAGCAGAAATGAATCACATGCGCCTTTCAGTGTGCCGGCTGGCGAACAGTCGCTGATTATTCTCGCTGAAAACGGCGGGAACGAAGTGCGCATCTATATCCCACGCGGCGAGACGTATCAAGTGGGGGTGGTGCGCTTTGTCGAGACAGCCATGCTTTAGTTGAGCAAGTCTTAGACTTGCTCAACGATTTTATGCAGGGGCTTTATAAATTTTTCCTTTGGCTGCTCATCCGCATACCCCATAAACACCATTGCCTGCGGCTGCCACGTTTCGGGCAAGCCCAATGCCAAGCGCGTCTCTTCCTGGGCGTAGAGGCTCCAGCAAATCCAGTTGCCGCCTAGTCCTTCGGCGTGTGCGGCGAGCAGAAGATACGTCGCTGCATTGGCGACAGATTGGATGGACATGATTTCTTCTTCGCGGCTGTCTTCGCGGATGGCGGTCACGTCGCGGCAAAGGAGGATGATAACGGGCGCTTCGTTCAGACGTTTGAGCGAGCGCGCCACCCTGGACTCGATCTCCGCTGGGGGCGCGCCTTCGGCGGTCATGTCGCGGCGCAGGGTTGAGGTGAGGGTGTGGGCGAGACGGGTTCGGCTGTCTGGGCTTTGTACGATGGCAAAGCGCCAAGGCTGCAGGTTGTGGGCGGAGGGGGCAAAGGCGGCGGTGTGGAGAATGTTTTGGATGACCGAATCAGGTACCGGGTCCGGTTTGAAGCGGCGGATGGAGCGGCGCGTCCGCAAAAAGTCGTGCAGGTCAGTGCGGGTCGAAGCGAAGCGGTCTGATTTTGTAGATGATCCGCTTTTGTCCTTTGCGGTATGTCCAGGGTTGGTTGTCGTATTTGAGGGAGAGTTGGTTGATGTGTTCATCGGCGCCTTCGCGGGTGTATTCCGCCACCTCGCCGCGAATCTGGAGATAGCGATAGGGATCGGACGGGTCTTGAATGACCATTGCCACCTGGGGGCGGGCTTTCATGTTGCGGTCTTTCACGCGCCCTTCGTTGGTGTTGATGAGGATGTATTCGCCGTCGGTGTTGAACCAAACGGGCGTAACCTGCGGCGAGCCGTCGGGCATGATGGTGGCGAGATAAAGGAGGGCTTTGGTTTCGTCCCTGAAGATGTCTTGATATTCGGAAGGGAAGGGGTTCATTGAGGCGCTCCTGCGTAGAGCAAACCGTAGAGCAAGTCTGCAGACTTGCTCTACGCAAAACTATCGAAACATGTCCTGTTCTTTGGGGCGAAGCAGTTCCTTGAGCGAGCCTTCGCGCAGCGGATAGGGGAATCCGCGCACGTGGACGGCCGGCGTGCCTTCGGCGGCTTGTCCCATGACGAGCGATGCGGCGGCGGCGAGTTCGTCTGCCGCGCCGACGATGGTGATTTTCAACTCGTAGCCAAACAAGTCCTTCCAGCCGCGTTCATCCACCACAGCGGGGACGCCGCTCAATCCGATGCACACGCCCACTGTGCCGATGCGCCAGGCGCGTCCGTGAGAATCGATGATCATGACGCCGATTTTCTTTCCCGTTGTGGTTTCGATTTTTTCACGGATCATGCGGGACGAGGCGTCGGGGTCGAGGGGGAGGAGGAGAACCCCCTCCCCCGGCCCCTCCCCCATTTTCTCTGAAAATGGGGGAGGGGAGTCAGGGGAGGGGGCGGGGTCCACGTTCGAATGGTCAATCCCCGCGTTGGCGCAGACGAAGCCGAGACGGTGTTCGACAATGACGGTGCCGGGGCGGACGCGCAGGACTTCACGGCTCTCTTGCAGGATGAGTTCGCACAGGCGCGGATCTTTTTCGCTGCGCGTTCCCAATTCAACCGCCGCGGCGGAGGGCGTCACTGCCTGCAGGTTCACCATCCGCCCTTCAGCCTTGCTGACAATTTTTGAGGTGAGTACGAGAATATCGCCATCGGCGAGTTTGATGTCGTTGGCATGCAGGGCTGACACAAGAATATCCGCCAGGTTGTCGCCGTGGCGGATGAGAGGGATGTGCTGAAGGGGGGTGAGGGTGAGGGGCATGGTAATGAGTCGTTGGTAATTGGTAATTGGTAAGTGGCAATTACCAATTACCAATTACTTTTTATGTACGCCGGTTATTCTGATTCCCGCGTGCGTGCTGCCGTAGGTCTTGTTGATGTTGATCAGCACGCTGGTCAGCCCTTCCACGACGACGGAGTTTTCGATGGGACCGGCGTCCCAGCCCCTCAGCCCGGCGGCTTCGACGAGTTTGAGGGTTTCGGCGCGGGCTTCCTTGCTCGAGCCGGTGACGAGGACATCGCATTCCACTTCTTCGTCGGTCAGCAGGTGTTCGTGAGAGATGTTCTGGAAGGCGGCAGCCACCTGCACATCATCGCCGAGGATTTGCTTTGCCTCCTGCGCGGCAGAGCCGGCTGGCGGCATCTGCACCTTGGTCACTTTGGGCGGCACGAGCGGCACGGTGACGTCAATCAGCAGTTTGCCTTTGAGCGCGTCTTTGACGCTTTCGAGCGTGTCACGGTGGGCGGCGTAGGGGACGGTCAGCACGACAATATTCGCTTGTTGGGCGGCTTCGAGGTTCGATGCGCCCACCACCGAGGAAGAACCCTCCAGCCGTTCGATGATTTCGGATGCGGCGCTGATGGCTTTTTCGGGGGTGCGCGAGCCGATGATGACTTTGTAGCCTGCTCTTGCCCAGCGGTAGGCAAGTCCTTTGCCTTCTTTGCCGGTGCCGCCGAGGACAGCAATGGTCAATAAGAGGGGGGCTTTTTCTTCCATGAAAACTCCTGTTGGCTTTTTTGCGGCGGATGTTAGAGAACGTGCGCCGCGCTGCGCAGGATGCGCTCTCTTGCGCATCCGCCATTTACAGAACCTTCGCCACTTCCTTTTGGTAGCGTTCCCACACCTTCGGCGCAATTTCACGGGCTTTGGCGGCGATTTCTTTTTCGTCCAGCGTCAGCAGTTGGCGGTCTTTCATCAGGACTTTGCCCGCCACGATGGTAGTAGTGACCATGCTTTGCTGGAAGCCGAAGACGATGTGCCAGGGCAGGTTGGCGGGAGTGAGCGGGGTGTTGGGGTGGTAATCCACGAAAATCATATCCGCAAAGGCGCCGGGGATGAGTTGCCCTATGGTTGCAGATGGGAAGAATGTGTTTGCGAGAGCCGCGTTGTTGTAGATTGCCATCTGTTGAAGGTCGTAGCCGTTCATGCGGCGCGGGTCGCGGTGGTGGACTTTGTGCAGGAGGTAGGCGGCTTTCCATTCCTCCCACATGGCGTTGGAGAAGCCGTCGTTTCCCAGGCAGACCCGCACGCCCGCCCGCATCATCGATTCGATGGGCGCCACGCCGACGCCGTTGTTCATGTTCGAGCGCGGCTGGTGAGTGAGCCATGTGCGCGTTTCGGCGAGCAGTTGGATTTCGCGCGCGTCGAAGTGGACGCCGTGCGCAGTGATGGTTTTTGGTCCGAGGATGCCGTGTTTGTGCAGGCGGTCTATCACGCGCAGACCGGATTTGTGCAAACTGTCGTATTCATCGGCTTCGTGTTCGGCGGTGTGGATGTGAAAGCCGATGTCTGCGGGGACGGATTGGCGGCACAAAGCCAGGGATGAGTCGGAAAGCGTGAGGCTGGCGTGCAGTCCAAAGGTCCCAGCCAGAAGCGGGCTTTTGGTTCGTTTGAGGAAGCGCAGGTTTTCCTCGATGCCGGCTTTCATCTTCGCTTCGCCGTCGCGGTCGGTCACTTCGTAGCACAGGACGGCGCGCAGCCCCGCTTTTTCCACTTCTTCAGCGATGATGTCGAGCGAGCCGGGGATGGCGTTGGGCGAGGCGTGATGGTCGAAGAGGGTTGTCGTGCCGTGTTTGACGGCGTCTACCAGGCAGGGCAGGACGGAGTAGCGGATGCTTTCCGCATCAAGCGAACGGTCGAGGGGCCACCACAACTTTTGCAGTATCTCCGGGAAGTCTTTGGGCGCCGGACCGGGGATTGCCATGCCGCGCGCGTAGGCGCCGTAGAAGTGGGTGTGGGCGCAGATACTGCCGGGCATCACATATTGACCGCGCGCGTCGAGTTTTTCTTCGCGGGGGTATTTGGCGGCGAGGTCTTGTGTTGTGCCGATCTCGCGGATGCGGTCGTTTTCGATGAGCAGGGCGTGGTCTTCGAGGACGCGGTTCTCCGCCTCCCAAGTGATGAGGGTCGCATTTGTGATGAGCATGTCAGCCGAGTCCGTATTGGTTGGGGTGAGGGATGGGGACGCCGTCTGCGGCGAGTTCCTGAAGGGCGAGGAAGCAGGCTTCGCGGACTTCGGGGTCGTCGCCGTAGATGCCGTTGTAGAATGCGCCGAAAACGCCTTCGCTGGGGGTCTGTTTGAGATAGGGGATGGCGGCGAGGCGTTCTTCGGTGCTGCCAAAGCGCATTGCCTTGAGCAGGATATCGGTGGCGGGACCGCCGCGCGGAATGCCGACGCCCTGCTTGCCGGCAAATTCGACGAGCCACGGCGTTTCGGATGGCGGGGTGAGTTTGCGGGGGACGCGCGGGTCGCGGTTGGAGATTTCCTCCACGTATTGGTTCGCCAGATTTCGCACTGCCCACTGGTCGTCATCGGTTTGCATGCGCTGGAGCATTTCGAACGCCCAGGGTTCTTCGACGCGGGCAAGCCCATGGACGACGGCGCGGCGCACCATGATGTCGGAGAGGGTGGCGCCTTCACGCAGAACGTCGTAGCCTTCGGTGGGGTCGTTCGCCAGCGCCTGTGCGGCGGCGCGGCGCAATTCTTCGTCTCCCTGAAGCAGGGCGCGGGCGACGGCTTCGATGGCTTTGTCCATGCCGATGGCGACGAGGGCAAGGCATGCCGCCCGCCTCACCGCGCCAAAGGGCGCCTGCAAAACTTCCTCAAGGAGCGGCACGGCTTTGCGGTCGCGCAGGGCGCCGCTGCCGAGGGCGGCGAGCGGAATGACTTCAAAGGAACGGGAGGTGAGCAGTTGACGGAAAAGGGGCGCGGCGCCCGGGTCGCGGCTGGCGATAAACGCCGCCATTGCCTGCGCCCGCAGGGTGAGGGGATTTCCTTCCGTTTGAAGGATGGAGAGCAGGCTGGCAAAGACTTTGGCGCGCCACTTTGCTTCTTTGGGAGCATCTTTGAGCCAGCGCGCCGCTTCTAAGGTTCCGCCATAGAAGGGCAGATCCGACTGCTTGAGCATGGCGTCCACGGCTTTCGATGCGTCGCCGTAAGCGGCAAAGTAGTGCAGGGTGGTGGTTTTTCCAAGCCATTCCGGCTGGGCGAGCAGGTCGTTTTCGGCGTTAAGCGCGCTCGCTCCCTTGCCTGCCAAATAGCCATTGAAAAGCGGATGCAGAAAACGCATTTTTTCATTTGGATGCGCGACGAGCAACCCGCTTTCGACCAGTTTGCTGATTAAGCCGTAAGTGGGCGCGGTGAGGCTGGTCTTGGATTTTCTGCCTCCGGTCTTCGACGCTTCAACTGCTGGCAGCGGCTCGCCCTCTTCGCCCTCGAGTTCTGCTTCTGTGCCGGGCTGGGCTTCGGCTGGTTCAAATTTCTGAACCCATGTGCGGGCTGTGCGCGGATTAAAGATGGGCTGTACGTTCAGCACGACCTGCAGGGCAAGCGTTTCTAGCACGTTGGGAGGAGTGCCTGGAGCAAGGCGGCGAATGTGGGCGGCGATGAAGTCGAGAACGCTCGCGCCGCGGTTGTCGCCGGCGTAGGCGCCCCAGGCTTTGAGGGTCAGTTCCAGCGGAGTCAGACCCGTATTGTCCATGTCCAGCCATTCGTTGAGCAGGAGCGGGTCCACGCTGAGCGGAGTTTGGGGAAGGTTGCGCGTCCAAGCCTCGCCCCATTGGTGGATGAAGCGGGTCATGGTGCGCTCATCCCATGCCATGAGCGTCAGGGGGTGAAAGCCGAGTCCAAGCAGTCCGTGCAGTTGACCCGGTGCGGCGGTGGTGACGATGCGGGCGCGGGGGTATGCCTCGCCGAGCGCTTTGAACCATTCCACGACCTGGCTTTGGGTTTGCGGGTCTGCCTCATCGAAGCCATCCACCAGCAGGAGCGCCCGGCCGTCTGCGAAAGTTTGTTTGACGAATGTGGGCAGGCGGCGCAGGTCGAAGACGGGAGCGCGTTCGGCGGCGGCATTGACAACAATGTTCAACGGATCTTTGGCGGGATCGAAGGGGAGTTGTAAATCGGCGACGTGATAGAGGAAGGGGACCGCCTCTTTGCCCGCTTCCAACTGGACCTGGGAATTTGCCGCCAGCGAAGCAAGACGCGCCAGCGCGACAGTTTTTCCCGCGCCCGCCGCGCCGACGATGACGACGTTTGCCTCGCCGGTTACCGCCTCCACCAGTCCCAGCGTGGGGGAGCGGTAGATGGCTGCCAGTTCGGTCCATTCGGGCATGTAAGGCAGGGTTTGGGTGACGATATCTTCCATCACGCTGACTTTGCCCGGCTGCACTTGGGCGGGCGGCGCGATGAGTTTGGGTTCCTGCAAAATTTCATCGAGGGCGAACAGAGGCGCGGCAAGGTGCATCCCTTGGGCGCGGCGCAGGGTGAGGCGGCGATGGTTGTCTTCCAGCCCGCTGGTGCGGCGGATTTTTGCCTCTTCGCGCTGTTGGCGGGCGTTTTCACGGATTTGCCGCAGCAAGGGACGCACACGTCCCACCAAAATGGTGGCGGCGACGCCCAGCAGAAACCCAATGATCAAAGCAGTGGGGGTGTTCATTGCGGTCGGTTATCCGGCGTAAAGCACTCTGCCGCAGGTGGGGCAGTAGAAGAGTTGAGGTAAACGGGCAAATTGCTGTTGAGAAGCGGTCAGCGTGGTGCCGCAGGCGGAGCAGGAATCTTCGCTGAGCAGCGCCACAGCGACGCCGCGTTTGTGCTGGCGCAGTCCCTCATAGGTCTTGAGCGACTGCTCGTCCACGTTACGCACAACCGCCTGCCGTTCCGCTTCGAGGCGCTCCAAGTCTTTGTTCAGCGTTTCGCTTTCACCAACCAGGTCGCGGCGTTGTGTCAGGAGCCTCGATTGGATGTCCGCCAGCTGCGCCTTTGCATCTTCCAGTTTTTTTTCGGTTTCTTCGGCGCGCAGCATGGCTTCCAGTTCGCGTTCTTCCAGCGTGGCGAGGTGTTTTTTGAGCGAGACGATTTCCGATTGCAGGTCTTGCAGTTCTTTGGGATTTTTCACGCTGCCGCTGTAGAGGCTGGCTTCGGTCTGTTTGATTTTGGCGCTTTGCCGCTCGACCTCGGCTTCGCTTTGTTTCAGCGCGTTGGCGGCTTGCTTGTGAAAGGCTTCGGCGGCAGAGCAGGCTTCGGCAGCGGCGCGCAGTTCCAGGTCATTTTCGAGCGTTTGATGAATGACCGCCAGGCGCGCCCGGATTGCATCCATTTGGCTGTCCACCTGTTGGAGTCGGTAAAGTCCCAGCGCCGCGCTCATGGTTCGATTATATCTTATTGCCCCGGCAGGTTGTAAAAATTGTAAACCGCCTGCGAAAGTTGGGCGAATAACAGCGAGACCGGCTCCCACACCGTTTGCACGGGATGGTAGGCGTAGATGGCGAGCACGTAATTTCCGCCGGGCGTATAGACGATGGCGGCGTCGCTGATGTTTTTGATGACGCCGGAAGCGGGATCGCTGATCCAGCCGTGTTTGTGGGCGACGCGCGTCCCTTCGGGAACGCCCGCTTCAATCAGGACCCCAATTTTGTTCGCCGTCAAAAAGTCAATCATCCGCCGGCAGATTTCCGACGTGATGCTTTGCGGGAATGCCGCAATCAATGCTCCGCCGCCGCTTTCGGCGCACTGATAGATGTCTGCCAGCAACATGCCGCTGTCGGAGGGGGTGGTCTGGTTGAAGATGTCGGGGTCGGTGAAAACATCGGTGCGCTGGTTGGCGGGGGTGTTGATGCGCTGAAGGAGCGGGCAGGGCGCTTCTGCGCTGCAGAAGAAGCCTGCCAGGAAGGTGTTTTCCAATCCGATTTTGCGCATGTCCTCGGTCACCACCAGCGGACCGCGCGCCGGGTCGAGCGCGCTCATCAGGCGGTCGGCTGGCGGGTTTTCGGATTTGCGGATCATGTCGAGGATGAGGGCTGTGGAGGTTTCATCCAGTGCGGCGGAACCGTTGTGGATGAAGTAGGAGACCATGACGGGAATCTTGACCGTGCTGGAGGATGTGAACGCCACATCGGGGTTGACGGAGATGGGTTCGCCCTTGTCCATGGCGAAGTGAATTTCCTGTCCGTTTTGCAGGTCGAGCATGTACACGCCGATGACGCCGTCGAAGCCGGCGGCAAGAATGTTTTGCTGGAGCAGGATTTCCAGGTTTTGGATGGTGGGGCGCGCGGCGACGCTCTGCTGGAAGGGAATCACAACCTTGCGGTTGTTGGGTGAGCGCAGGGTGTCTTCAATCAGACGCACGGCGCGCGGAATGTCAAGGACGCGTCCCGGTTCGCCGGGGGTGAAGGTGGTGCTGCCGGGTACAGGCTGGGCGGGGGTGGGGGGCTGGTCGTAGCGGGCGGAGATTTCGTTCTGGAGGTAGGCAACCAGTCTCTCTTCCGAGAGCGAAGCGCTGAGGGGAATTTCCACCGGCTGTGGCTGGCGGTTCCACAGGTAGTTCCAAAATCCGCCCCAGAACGAGCCGCCGGTGCGGACTAAATCTGCCGCGGCGATCATGCTTTCGATGTCCACCTCGAAGCCCACCAGCGACGGGTCAATATGAATGACTGCGTCGCCGTAGTGTACCTCGATGGGCGAGGAATACACCTGCAGGACGCGCTCGGCGGCAATCTGCGGGCTGACGCCTCCCACCGGCACGCCGGCGATGGTCATGCCGCTGGGATAATTATTGCGCGTGCGGCTGTAACCGATGAGCGCCACAATGGTGATGACAATGGCGATGGAAAGGAAGGCAATGGAAATCCCGCGCAAGACGGGGACAGAACTGCGATTTCTCAACGTTTCACCTCAAAAACCTCACCCTTGAAGGTGAGTTTCATAATAGAAAAAGTATAACACTCTATTTTTTCGTTTGTGCTAGAATACCTTGCGTACCGCGGCAGCCCGCCGCGTAAAATCTATCTCACCGCAGGACGGGACGATGCTACGATCTTTTCTCATCTATCTTTCCAAAGCCGCTTGGGCGCAAAAACTGGTCACGGGGTGGAGTGTTGCCTGGCGGGCAGCGTCCAGGTTCATTGCAGGAGAAAAGCCAGAAGACGCCATTCGGACGGTTCGTGAACTGAATGCCAAAGGCATCAACGCCACGCTCGACCATTTGGGCGAACACACCTCCACTGTCGAAGAAGCGAACAAAGCGGCAGATGACATTCTGACAATTTTGGATGAAATAGATAAAGCGGGGGTTAAATCCAACGTCTCCATCAAATTGACCCAAATCGGCATGGGGCTGGACGAGGAAATCTGCCGGCAAAACCTCATCCGCATCCTGGAGCAGGCGCGCAAGCACGGCAATTTCATCCGCATTGACATCGAAGATACGCCCTACACCGACCTCACCATCTCCATCTATAAGTCCGTGCTGGAGCGCGGCTTCACCCCGCAGACGGTGGGCATGGCGGTGCAGGCATATCTTTACCGCGCCGAAGCCGATGTGAAAGCCCTGCTCGAACTTGGCACGCGCTTCCGTCTCGTCAAAGGCGCCTACAAAGAACCGCCCGACAAAGCCTACCCCAAAAAGGCGGACGTGGACGCCAACTACGACCTGCTTGCCAAAGTTCTGATGGATGCCGCCCTCAAAGCCGGCGCCACCCCTCTAAGCGCAGACGGGCGCATCCCCCCCATCCCTGCCATTGCTACGCACGACGAAAAACGCATCGCCTTTGCCAGGCAATACGCCGAGAAAATCGGCTTGCCGAAGAACGCCATCGAGTTTCAAATGCTCTACGGCATCCGCCGCGACTTGCAGGAACAACTGGTGAAGGAGGGCTACCCCGTCCGCGTGTACGTTCCCTACGGCACGCACTGGTATCCCTACTTCATGCGCCGCCTTGCCGAGCGGCCCGCGAACATTTGGTTCTTCGTCTCGAATTTCTTTAAGAAGTAAAGAGATAAACAAGTAGACAAGTACACAAGTAGACAGGTGGACGGGAATCTTGTTTCTACCTGTCTACTTTTTTACGTGTCTACGTGTCTACGTGTTTACGTGTCTACGTGTATACTTGGATACGTGTCCACTCCCCGCCCCCTCGCCCTTGTGACCGGCGCCGCGCACAGACTGGGAAAAGCCTTTGCCCTGACCCTTGCCCGCCTGGGATACGACATCGTCCTCCACTACCATGCCTCGCAGGACGAAGCGCTTCGGACTCAAACTGAAATCGAATCCCTCTCAAGACGCGTTTTCCCCGCCCAAGCCGACCTGACCCAGCCTGCCGAAGTCACGTCTCTGCTTTCCACCTTCCCATCATTGGATGTCCTTGTCAATTCCGCCGCCTTCATGCCGCACGGCAGCGTGGATTCGCTCTCCCTTGAGGCTTGGGATGCCGCCCTTGACCTCAACCTGCGCGCCCCCTTTCTGCTTGCCCAAGCCTGCGCCTCCAAAATGACCGATGGCGGACTCATCGTCAACATCACAGACGTGGGCGCGCAAAAGACATGGAGCCGCTACCCCTCTTATACCGTCAGCAAAGCCGCGCTGGAATCATTGACCCGCGTCCTTGCCCGCGCCCTCGCGCCCAAGATTCGCGTCAACGCCATTGCGCCGGGCTTCGTCCTGCCATCGGATATTGTCTCTGCTGAGGAGTGGGAAAGGCTTGTTGGGCGAATCCCGCTCAAACGTCCCGCCAGAATCGAGGAGGTGACATCCGCACTGGAGTTCCTGATTCACAATCAATACATCACCGGGCAAACCATCGTCGTGGATGGGGGCTATTCGCTGGTGTAGGCGTCCTCCATCACCGTTCAGGTGTAGGTGGCGTTCTCTAACGTCACATTGTTTACAGGAGCAATCTCATGTCCGAACTTAATGACCTTGCCGAAAAACTCAAAACCGAGGGCGAAAAGTTTTTTGCGCTCTTCGCGGGTCTCACAGACGAGCAATGGAACCTGAAGGTGTACACCGAAGGCGAAACATGGACGATCCGCAGCGTGCTGGCGCACTTTGTCACCTCCGAGCGCGGGTTGGTGCGTCTCTTCGAGCGCATCCGCCTGACGGGGGAGGGCGCCTCGGAGGATTTTTCGATTGACCGTTACAACGCCTCACAACAAGAAAAGACGAAAGACTTGTCTCCGCAGGAACTGCTCGAACAATACAAAGCCGTCCGCGCCGATTCGATTGCCTGGACCCTCTCGCTCGAGGAAGCCGACCTCGACAAACAGGGACGCCATCCCTTCCTCGGCATGACCACCCTGCGCGAAATGATCAAGATGCTCTACCTGCACAACCAGATCCATTACCGCGACATGAAGAAAGCATTGAAATAAATTAACCACAAAGGACACGAAGTACACAACGGGAAAATCCAAGGAGAGTCTTCCAGTTGCGCCGACCGACAAACCTTGGTGCTCTTTGTGTCCTTCGTGGTAAAAAAATGAATCTCCCTCCTTTCAAACTCGAACGCTATTTTGCCAAATACGAATTCAACACCGAATACCTGCTCTGTTCTTCCGACTGTGAAGCCATGTCCATCGCAGACTTGCTTGCATTGGAAGAGGATGCGGCGGAGAAGTTTCAACGCGTCTGGCTGGGTTACACCGAATCGCAGGGAAGCCCCGCACTGCGGAAAGAGATTGCCAAAATCTACGAAACCATCCAGCCCGAAGAGATACTGGTTCACACGGGCGCGGAGGAAGCCATCTTCCTCTTCATGCTGGCGGTATTGAAGCCAGGCGACCATGTGATTGTCCATGCGCCGCATTATCAATCCCTGAGCGCGGTGGCAAAAGGTATCGGTTGTGAGGTCAGTTTGTGGCAGGCGCGGGAGGAAAACGGCTGGAGACTCGATATTTACGAATTGCAAAAACTACTGCGCTCAAAGACAAAAGCCGTGATTATCAACACGCCCCATAACCCGACCGGCTATCTCATGTCGCGGGAAGACTATGATGTGATTCACGGCTTTGTTCAGGAATATAGCCTGCTGTTGTTTTCCGATGAGGTCTATCGCGAATCCGAATACGACCCATCCATGCGTCTGCCCGCCGCTTGTGATTTGGGTGATCATGCCGTCTCGCTGGGCGTGACCTCCAAAACCTACGGGCTCGCCGGTCTGCGCATTGGCTGGATTGCCACGAAGAACAAAAAGGTTTACGATGCGATGGCTTCGCTGAAGGACTACACTACCATTTGCAACTCTGCTCCCAGCGAATTCCTCGCCGAGGTTGCCATGCGCAACAGGCAGGTACTCGCCGCGCGCAATCTTGGTATCATCATGGGCAACCTTGAAGTAATGGATGAATTCATCCTTCATCATTCCTCCTTGTTTAATTGGGTGCGTCCGCAGGCTGGCTCGATGGGCTTCCCCAAACTCCTGCAAGGGGAGGTCGAAGACTTTTGTGATAAGGTTGTCCGTGAAGCGGGCGTCCTGCTCCTGCCTGGCACGATGTACGACGACACCGGCAACCACTTCCGCGTGGGGCTGGGACGCAAGAACCTCCCGCAGGCGGTGGCACGGTTGGATGAATTTCTTTCCTCTCCCACCTTTCATCGCCTCACCGCTCACTGATCACCGTTCAGTGATCACTGATTACTGATCACTGATTACTGATCACTGCTCACTTGCTCACTAATCCCTGATGACCAATTACCGATGACTTCCCTCCTCCGCCTCACCCGTCCCCTCCACCTCCTCTTCGCCGCCCTCGCCTACCTCCTCGGCGCAGGCATTGCCGATTACCTCGGCATTACCTTCCGCCCGCTCCCTTTTTGGCTGGGATTGTTAGGCGTCCTCCTCGCGCAATTCACCATGTCCATCCTGCCCGAAATCTTTCGTCTCGATAACGAACCGCTTGCCGAAGGCGAAACCCGCCGCGAACGCCAGACCTTGCGCAATAATGTCCTCTATATTTCCATCGCCTCCCTCGCGTCGCTTGTCATCATCTTCTACTCGCTGCTTGCATCCAGACAACTTCCACTTTCCACTTTCTACTTTCCAGCATTATCTCTCCTCGTTATCCTCGCGCACTCCCTTCCTCCCGTGCGTCTCATCAATCGCGGCTTTGGCGAACTCCTCCTCGCCATCCACCTTGCCTATATCATCCCCACCATTGCCTTTATCTTTCAGGCGGGGAACACGCATCGCTTTCTTGCCATCACCCTCCCGTTGACCTTTCTTGCTTTTGCGTATTTCATCGTTTCCAACTTCCCGACCTTTGCGCAGGATCGAAAATACGGACGAGTCACCTTCCTCACCCGCCTCGGCTGGGAGCGCGTCGTCCCGCTTCATCACATCTTCGTCATCTTTGCTTATCTCTTTTTCCTCGTCATGCCCGCCTTTGGACTTACCCTGCCCTTGCTGGCTTCCGCCTTCCTTACTCTGCCTTTTGCACTCTACCAAATCCTTCAACTCCGCAACATTGCCCTCGGCTTGCCTCCCAACTGGAAAATCCTGCAAGCCACCGCCAGCGCCGTATTCGGGCTAACCGCCTACTTCCTCGCCCTTACCTTCTGGATTCGCTAAACCCTCGACCTTCGACCTTCGACCTTCGACATTCGACTTTTGACCTTCGACATTCGACCTTCAACCTTCGACCTTCAACCTTCAACCTTCGACTTTCGACTTGAAACATGCCCGAATTCCTCACCCTCCTCCCTCCCGACGAAGCCCGCGCCCTCCTGCTCTCGCATCTCGCTTCGCGCGCGCCGGAGCCTGATTCTGAACAAATCAGCGTTCCCAACGCCTTGAACCGTATCCTCGCCGAAGACATCCTTGCCCCTCACCCGCTCCCCGAATTCCAGCGCTCCACCGTGGACGGGTACGCCGTCCGTGCGCAGGATACCTTCGGCGCCTCCGACTCCCTGCCCGCTTACCTGACCCTCGCCGGCGAAGTGCCGATGGGCGACGCCCCCGCCTTTGAAATCGAAGCGGGGCAATGCGCCCTCATCCACACCGGCGGCATGTTGCCCAAAGGCGCGGATGCGGTCGTGATGCTGGAGTACACACAACAGACATCCGAAGCCTCCAAAGACTTTGGAAGTCTAAAGAACCTGGAAATTGAAATCTTCCGCGCCGTTGCCACTGGAGAGAATATCATCCACATCGGCGAGGACGTGGCGCAGGGAGAACGCATCCTGCCCAAAGGCACGTTCCTGCGCCCTGCTGAAATTGGCGGCTTGATGGCGCTGGGCATCACGTCTGTGCGTGTGGTCAAACCTGTGAAAGTGGGGTTGATTTCAACAGGCGATGAAGTCATTGACCCAAGCCAAACGCCCCGTCCCGGGCAGGTGCGCGACATCAACTCCTACTCGCTGGGGGCGTTGGTCGAAAAAAGCGGAGGCGTGGCAAAACGCTATGGGATTATCAGCGACCAGTTTCAGGCGTTGAAAGAAGCGGCGGCGCAGGCGCTGTCTGAATGCGATGCGCTCATCATCACGGCTGGCTCATCCGCATCCACCCGCGACATGACCGCCGAAGTCATCCGCTCGCTGGGTGAACCCGGCGTCCTCGTGCATGGCATCAACACCCGTCCCGGCAAACCGACCATCCTCGGCGTGTGCGGCGGCAAAGCCGTGATTGGATTGCCCGGCAACCCCGTCAGCGCGCTGGTCAACGGTTATCTGTTTGTCATGCCGGTGATTGAAAAGTTGCTGGGCGCGCTCCCCAAACCCAAAGCAGCGGTGCGGGCAAGGCTGACCGTCAACCTGCCCTCGCAAGCCGGGCGCGAAGACTGGTGGCCCGTGAAACTAATCGTACATCGTCAATCGAAAATCATAAATTACGATGCCGAGCCGATTTTCGGCAAAAGCAATTTGATTTTCACACTGGCGGGCGCAGATGGACTCTTGCGCATCCCCCCCGACGCGACAGGCTTGAGCGCCGGTGAGGACGTGGATGTGATGTTGATTTAATCACTGCCACGGCAATTTGTTCAAGTCCACGTTGCCGCCGCTGAGGATAACGCCAACCTTCAGCCCCGATAAATCAATCTTCTTTTCCCATAACACACCCACCGCCACCGCCGCCGACGGCTCGATGACGATTTTGACCCGCTCCCATACGAACCTCATCGCCTCGATGATGCCCCGCTCGCTGACCGTGACAATCTGCTCGACGTTTTGGCGGATGATGGGAAAGGTCAGCGCGCCGAGCGAGGTGAGCAAGCCGTCGGCAATCGTCTTCGGGTTGACCGAAGGGACGATTTTCCCCGCTTGCATCGAACGATAGGCGTCGTCTGCCAATTCGGGTTCGGCGGCGATGACGCGGATGCCGGGCTTGAGTCCCTTTGCCGCGATGGAAGTTCCGCTCAACAGCCCGCCGCCGCCGACGGGCGCGATGACCACATCCAGGTCGGGGATTTCGGTCAGCAGTTCGAGCGCGGCGGTTCCCTGTCCGGCGATGACGCGTTCGTTGTCATAAGGATGCACCACGGTCGCGCCCGTCTCAAGCCTGATTCTCCCCATCGTGCTTTCCCTCGCTTCGAGCGTTGGCTTGCAAAACGTGATCTGACCGCCGTAGCCCGCCACCGCGTCCTTTTTGACCTGCGGCGCGTTATCGGGCATGACGATGTAGGCGGGGATGCCGCACAGCCTCGCCGCGAGCGCCAGCGCCTGCGCGTGATTCCCCGAAGAGTGCGTGACCACGCCGCGCTTCGCTTCCTCATCGCTCAATGAAAAGACCGCATTGCACGCGCCCCGAAATTTGAACGCCCCCACCTTTTGCATATTCTCGCACTTGAGAAACACCTGCACGCCCACGCGCTGATTGAGGCTTTCATTGGTTAGCACAGGCGTCCGATGTGCAAAGGGACGAATCCGTTCGGCGGCTTGCTGAATTTCAACGAGCGTGACAGACATGGGACTCCTCATTAATCGCGAAGGTCACAAAGGAACACAAAGGAAATGCTCTTCATCTAACTCATGTTACCTGGTAGCGCGGGATTTCTCTCGCGTTTTCAAGCGATATGAATGTCGCACTACGAAGGAACTGCGTAAGGTGAGCCTATTAATCTTCGTGTACGTTGTGGTTAAAAACCTTTTTGCAGTGAACTCACCAATTACCAATCGCTCTAATATCCTTTCTCGAAATCCACCTGATACTTCAACGGCTTGCCCTCAAGATACAGCCGATAGTTTTCCGCAAATATTTTGACAATATCTTCGGGGTAACTTCTGGCGGAGGTATGAAAGGTGAGATACAGATTGGGGGTTGCCCAGAAGGGATGATGCGGCGGAAGCGGCTCGGGGTCGGTGACGTCCAGCACGGCGGCGGCAAGTTTTCCCTGCGTCAGCGCCTCGACCAACGCGGAGTCATCCACCGCATTCCCTCGCCCGACGTTGATCAGCACTGCGTGCCGCGGCAGAGCGTCGAGCAGGGCGGCGTCCACGAGGCGGTTTGTTCCTTCCGTGCGCGGCAGGACGCAGACCAGGTAATCCAATCCGCTGGCAAATTTCAAAATGTCGGGAGGATGAAAATAGGCGTCCACATGACTGCAATCCTCGCTGGCGCGGGTGAAACCTCGCACCTGCATTCCGAAAAATTTTGCCGCGGCTGCCAGATGCGAACCGATCGAACCCACGCCCAGCAAACCAAGGGTTTTCCCCCGCAGGCGTCCAGATTCAGTGTTATCCCAGCGCCTTACCTGTTGGGAATGAATGCGTTCGAAAATTTTCTTCTCGAAAGCGAGAAGATAGCCGAACACATACTCAGTCATCAGTTCGCCAAACACGCCGCGGGCGTTGGTCAAAATGTAATCGCGGCGATGTCCCGGCTCGACCAGGTATTCCACGCCGGCATAAACGGATTGAATCCACTTCAGGCGGGTCAGATGCGGGAGCATGTCGCGGATGCGGCGCGGCTCGCCGAGGACGATGTCGCATTCGGCGGGATCGGTCACAACCTCCAAATGCGGCAGATTTGCCTCTCGAATCCACTGAACATACTCGTCGGCATCGTGGGAAACAATGAGCAGTTTTGGCATAACGTCATCGCACCAGTCTTGCCGCCAAAATCAAGGCTACTGCACCGCCCACAGCCACAAGAAAGCCCGTGAGGCTGAGACCCTGCGGCACAGCGATGCCCAGCGTGTTCAAAATCCCTGCGCCGACAAACGCGCCAAAGATGCCGATGACGATGTTGGCAAGCGCGCCCATTCTGCGGTTCTTGCCCGTGAGAATGCTGGCGACCCATCCCGCCAGCGCGCCGAAAATAAGCCATACAATGAAGTTGATCATGTGTGCCTCCGAGTTTTGTTTTTATCCACAGATGAACACTGATAAAAGGAATTTGATTAACTTACCTTACGCGGTAGCGCGAGATTTATCTCGCGTTTTCGGGCGACATAAATGTCGCGCTACGAAGGAACTGCGTAAGGTGAGTGATTAATTTCATTTGTGTTTATCTGTGGCGAACTTACCTTCTTATCACCGCTTCCCTCTGCGGACCCACCCCAATCCACTTCACAGGGATGCCTGCCGCAGTCTCGACCATTTTCACGTAGTTCTGCGCCGGGGCGGGCAGTTGCTCGAATGACCTTGCTTTGCTGATGTCCTCGCTCCAGCCGGCGACGGTTTGATAAACGCACTCGACTCGCTCCAAGCCATAGGAATCCACCTCCGCGTAACGGACGGCTTTCCCGTCCAGTTTGTAGCCCACGCAGACCTGAATCGCATCCAGCCCGCTCAGAATGTCCAACTTGGTCAGACATAGTTCGGTGATGCCGCTCAACTCGACGGCAGTGCGCACCAGTTCCAGGTCCAGCCAGCCGACGCGGCGGATGCGCCCGGTAGTGGCGGCGACCTCGCCGAACTTTCGGTATGCTTCGCTGGCGGTGTCGTGAATCTCCGTCGGCATGGGTCCCGCGCCAACGCGCGTGGTGTATGCCTTCGTTACGCCGACCACGTCCGTGATGTAACGCGGCGGGATGCCCAGCCCAGCCGAGGCGGCGGAGGGAATCGTCGTCGAAGCGGTGACGAACGGATACGTGCCCCAGTCCGTGTCCAGGAACGTTCCCATCGCCTGTTCGAGCAAAAAGTTTTTGTTCGCCTTCAAGCCCGCCTGCACGATGGGGAACAACTCCTTGATGTAGGGTTTGAGTTTCTCGTAATAGCCGCGATAGGTTTCGCGCACGTTTTCATATTGCAGCGTCTCGCCGCCCAGCGCAGCGATGATTTTGTTCTTCAACTCCAACTGCACCTTCAGCCGCTTCTCGAACGCATCGCTGGCGAAGTCGCTCCAGCGGATGCCGTTGTAACTGACCTTGTCGGCAAACACGGGACCGATGCCGCGCCGCGTCGTGCCTGTTGCGCCGGCGCCCTTCGCCTCCTCATACAAGCCATCCAAAATCTTGTGATACGGCATGATGATGTGCGAGCGCGGCGAGACCCACAGCCGCCCATCCACGTTCACGCCTGCTTTGTTGAGTGTCTCGATTTCCTCGAGCAGCACGGCGGGATCAACCACCACGCCGCCGCCAATCAGCCCCACCGTATTTTGCGCGAAGATGCCCGATGGCACGAGATGAATCTTGAACGTCCCAAACTCGTTGATGACCGTATGCCCGGCGTTGTTCCCGCCGTTGAAGCGCGCCACATAATCCGCGCGTTCTGCGAGAAAATCCACCGCTTTGCCCTTGCCCTCGTCGCCCCATTGTGTGCCAACCACTGCTGTAACAGACATCTGACCTCCGACTTTCGACCTTCGACTTTTGACTTTCGACTTTCGACTTTTGACTTATGACCGTTGACTACCAACTAACGACTCTCGAATCACCTCATCCGTCAACTCGACCGCCAGCCCAATATAGGATTCCGGCGAGAGACTCATCAGCCTGCCGCGCGTTTCCTCGTCCACATCCAGCGCCTCCACCCAGACCCGATAACTGATACTGTCCATTTGGCGTCCCCTCGTCTGTGACTTGAGCGACTCGTACGCGTCGCTGCGCCCCGCCGCGCGCAGGATGGTCTGCGCCCCCTCGCTGACGACCTCCCAATGCTGGTTCAACTCGGCTTTGATTTTCTCCTCGTCCGCCTCCACACGAGACATGCCGCGCGTGATGTTATTCCATGCCAGCAGTGTATGTCCCAGCGCAACGCCAAACGAACGCCGCACCGTCGAGTCAGAAAGGTCGCGCTGCAGGCGTGAGACCGCCAGTTTTTGGATGTAGTGGGTGAGCAGGGAGTTGGCGATTCCCAAATTGCCTTCCGCGTTCTCGAAGTCAATCGGGTTGACCTTCTGCGGCATGGTGGATGACCCGACCTCGCCTTCGACGACTTTCTGCTTGAGCCATCCCTCGCTGATGTACCGCCACATATCCTGCGCGTAGTCAAGAAGGATGGAGTTGGTTAGTTGAAGGGACTGGAAGTAGCGCAGCCAGTTGTCGTAGGGCAGGATTTGGGTTGTGACCAAATTTGGCTTCAAGCCGAGGCTTTGGATGAAGTCGCGGCTGAAGGCGAGCCAATCTATATTCGGGAAGGCGGCGTGCAGGGCGTTGAAATTCCCGACTGCGCCCGTGAGTTTTGCCTCGAATTTGTGAGCGGCGATTTCCTCGCGGCATTTGAGGAGGCGGGCAAGGTACACCGCAACCTCTTTGCCCAGCGTGGTCGGCACAGCGGGCTGACCGTGAGTCCGCGCGAGCATGGGCAGGGCGCGGTATCGCTTGGCAAAGTCACGCAGGGAGGCGAGCAGGGCGTCGAGCGCGGGGAGCAGGACCTGGTCGCGCGAGTCGCGCAGGGCGAGGGCTTGGGCGATGTTGTTTACGTCCTCGGAAGTCAAGCCGAAGTGGATGTAGGGCAGGATGCTGTTTTCTTCTTCCGTTGCGTAGGATGCGTTCTCTAACGCATCAGGGGGCGACGTTAGAGAACGTCGCTTACGCGATAAGAGTTCACGCAGAAAGTATTCAATCGCTTTGACGTCGTGCCGCGTGGTCTTTTCGTATTCCTGAATTTGGCGCGCGTCTTCATCCGTGAAGGCATCGAGGGAAAGGCTGAGGGGAGGGCAAATGCCAATTTTGGAAAGCGCAGATAAAAAGTCCAGTTCGAGGCGGGCGCGGGAGCGGAGATAGGCAAATTCGGAGAAGAAGTCCCGCAGGGGGGAGGTGTCGTTCTCGTAGCGTCCATCGAGAGGCGAAAGAGCGTGAAGAGCCATCAGCAAGCATTATAATTCGGGCGGTTCGTTCGCATAAGAGCGTAGGACATGTTCTCTAACGTGTCCGTCGGCGTTAGAGAACGCCGAGTACGCAGTAATGTTTCAGGAGGCGGTATGAAAATTTTGCCCGATGTGGCTTTGACGTACGACGATGTGCTGTTGGTGCCGCAGTATTCCGATGTGGAGTCGCGGCGGACGCTTTCGACGAAGAGTTGGTTGACGCGGAAGATTGCTTTGCAGTCGCCGATTGTTTCGGCAAACATGGACGTGGTGACCGAGAGCGAGATGGCGATTGCGATGGCGCGCGAAGGCGGGATCGGAATCATCCACCGCTTTATGACGATTGCCGAGCAGGCACGGCAGATCGAGCGCGTGAAGAAGGCGGAGTCTTTTATGGTGGATCATCCGATTACGATGACCGACCGTCAGACGGTGGGGGAGGTGAAGCGCATTGTGGAGGAGACAGGCACAGGCGGTATTTTGATTCTCGATAAGGATGAGAAACTGGTCGGCATCGTCTCGACGCGCGATTTGTTGTTCGAGGGCGACGACGGCAAGCCTGTGACCGAAATCATGACGCGCGAGGTGCACAGCGCTGCGCCTGGCACGTCGCTGAAGGAGGCGGAACAATTGTTACACAAGTTCCGCATCGAGAAACTTCCGCTCGTGGACGGCGAAGGCAAAGTGGTGGGGTTGATTACGCTGAAAGACATCATGAAGATTACGCAGTATCCCAAGGCAACGAAGGACGCGAAGGGACGGCTGGCAGTCGGTGCGGCAGTGGGGGTGCGTGATAAAGAGATGCGCCGCGTGGAGGCGGCTTTGGCAGCCGGCGCGGACTGTATCGTGGTGGATATTGCGCACGGCGATTCGCAACTTGAAATCGAGATGATCAAGAGTATCCGCAGGCATTTTCCCGAAGCACAAATTATCGGTGGAAATGTGGCGACGGCGGATGGAACGAAGCGTTTGATTGACGCGGGCGCGGATGCGGTAAAGGTCGGTGTGGGTCCCGGCTCGATTTGCATCACGCGGCAGGTGGCAGGTTCAGGCGTTCCGCAACTGACAGCCATCATCGAGTGCGCGGAGGCGGCGCGTCCGTATGGCATTCCCATTATTGCCGACGGCGGCATCCGCTACCCTGGCGATGTGGCGAAGGCGATTGCGGCGGGCGCCAGCACGGTGATGGTCGGGTCGCTGCTGGCAGGGACGGACGAAAGCCCGGGGCTCATCATGACGCGGCGCGGTCACCGTTACAAGGCGTCGCGCGGCATGGCGTCGCTGACAGCGAATATTGATCGCAACAAGCGCGAAGGCAACGACCTGACCCGCGAAGAGATCGAGGAGTACGTTGCCGAGGGCGTCGAGGCGGCGGTTCCATACCGCGGCAAGGTGCGCGAGGTGTTAACTCAACTGGTCGGTGGCTTGCAGTCGGGGATGAGTTACAGCGGCGCGCACACCATCGAGGAGTTTCAGCAAAAAGCCATTTTCGTGCGGATGACCGGAGCAGGGTTGCGGGAGTCGGGTCCGCATGATGTGGAGGTGTTGGGGTAAGCCCCAGCCCCACCCCCTTCCCCTCCCCGACAAAGCGGGGAGGGGAGTACCCTCACCCTGGCTCCTCGCCGATAATCAGGGAGGGGAACGCCCCCACCCCCAGCCCATCCCCTATAAACGGAGAGGGGAGTAAGGATGAAAATGAAAAACGATTTTCCGCGCCTCATTGTTTCTCCTGAAATTCGCCGCAAGATGATTGAGGTCGCCCGTCAGTTTCGCAAGGAGCCGACAAGAAGCGAGGCTATGCTTTGGCAGGCTTTGCGTGGAAAGAAACTGGATGGAATCAAATTTCGGCGGCAACAGCCAATTGGAAATTTTGTTGTGGATTTTTATAATTCCGTTTATCGGCTTGTTGTCGAAGTAGATGGGTCCGTTCATGACAGCCAGATCGAGTTGGATCGAGAGAGGCAAACCATACTCGAACAACTTGGGCTGAATGTTTTGCGGGTCAAATCGGAGGATGTGGAAAAGAACCTTTCTTCCGTTCTTGAGACGATACGTTCAAAAATCAATGAACTCAAAATGAAAACCAGCAAGTCCCCCTCTCCGCTTGTCGGAGAGGGGTTAGGGGAGAGGCTGGAAGAAGAATAAAGATTGGAGACTACCATGACCGACAACACACAACAATGGATCGAAAAAGACAAAAAGCAGTTGCATCCCGTGTACCACCCCAAGTCGCATGCCAATCCGCTGGTGATTGAGCGCGGCGAGGGCGTCTGGCTCTATACCACCAACGGGCAGAAGATTCTCGACGGCATGGCAGGGCTGTGGAACGTCAACGCCGGCTATGGACGCGAGGAACTCGCCCAAGCCGCCTATGAGCAGATGAAGGTATTGGCGTTCACATCCAATTTTGCGGGGATGACGAATCTTCCCTCCATTCGGCTGGCGGATAAACTCGCAGGCTTTGCCTACCCCGGACTGAATACCACCTTCTTCACGTCGGGCGGCTCCGAATCGAACGACTCGGCGTTCAAGACGGCGCGCTACTACTGGAAGCGCAAAGGCAAGCCGACCAAGTACAAGGTCATCGCGCGCAAAGGTTCGTATCACGGCGTGACGCTTTCCGCCACGTTTGCGACGGGACTGGAAAAATACCAGACGATGTTCGGACCCGCGCCCGATGGATTTGTCCACATCCCCGCGCCGAATCCGTACCGTTACGAAGGCGAGGTGAAACCCGGCGAGACGGTCGGGCAGGCGGCGGCGCGGGCGCTTGAAGAGGCGATTCTGCGCGAAGGAGCGGATACCGTTGCGGCATTCATCGCCGAACCGGTCATGGGCGTTGGCGGCGTCATCGTCCCGCCCGATGACTACTTCCCGCTCGTCCGCCAGATTTGCGACAAATACGAAGTGCTGTTCATTGCCGATGAAGTCATCACCGGTTTCGGGCGCACGGGTGAGTGGTTCGCGCTCAAGCATTGGGGCGTCAAACCCGACATTCTTTCGTTTGCCAAAGCCATCACCAGCGGATACGCCCAACTGGGCGGCATCCAGATTTCGGATGAAATCCGCGAGACGATGGAATCGGCGGCGGAGTCCGAGGCGTACATGCACGGCTTCACGTATTCGGGTCACGCCATGGCGTGCGCGGTCGGCTTGAAGAATCTCGAAATCATGGAAAAGGAGAACTATCCTGTCCGCGCGAAGGAACTCGGCAAACGTCTGCTCGAAGGCTTGAAGTCACTGTTGGAGTTCCCCTTTGTCGGCGATGTACGCGGACTGGGTCTGATTTGCGGCGTGGAAATCGTCGCGGACAAAGCCGCCAAAACGCCCGACCCCGCGATGGCGATGAAGATTTTCAAAGCCGCGCAGGAACGCGGACTGCGGACTCGTCCGCTGGGGAGCACGCTGGCGTTCGCGCCGCCGCTGATGATCAACGAAGAGGAAGTGGATGAAATCGTCAAACGCCTCGGCGCGGCGATGGATTCGGTTCGGTAATCGGTAAATGGCAATCACCAGTTACCAATTACCCTCACTCAATCGCAAATCTAAAATCTAAAATCGTAAATCTAAAATCGCAAATCGCATGTCCGTTTACCTCCACGACATTCCCCTCGCTCAAGCACAAGCCCGTCTCAAGCAGGCGCTTCAAAACGCGGACCTGTGGCGGGTTCTTGGACCTGAAACCATCCCCCTCGACGAAAACGCGCTGGGGCGCGTCACTGCCGAGCCGATCTGGGCAAGGATTTCGTCGCCGCATTATCACGCCTCCGCCATGGACGGGTTCGCGGTGCGGGCGGAAGATACGAGCGGGGCGCAGCCGACTTCGCCTGTCCAATTACAAGTTACCAATTACCAAGCGCCAGTAAACAGTGATCAGTTATCAGTAATCAGTGGCGGTCAGGCTCAGTATGTGGATACCGGCGATCCGCTCCCTGAGTGGGCGAATGCGGTCATTCCCATCGAAAACACCGAGCCGCTGGATGAGAACGGGCAAATTGCCTCCGCTATCCGCCAGCCTGCGTTCATCCGCATCCGCGCCGCCGTCGCGCCGTGGAGTCACGTCCGCCCGTTGGGAGAGGACATCGTCGCCACGCAGCTCGTCCTGCCTGCGGGACACGTCCTCCGTCCCGCCGACTTGGGAGCCATCGCCGCGGCGGGACATCAAGAAATCGTCGTTGCCCGCAAGCCGAGGGTGGCGATTCTTCCCACAGGCACGGAACTTGTCCCCATTGGCTCGCAACTCAAAGCGGGCGACATCCTCGAATACAACTCGCTGGTCATCGCCGCGCAGGTCAAAGCGATGGGCGGCGAACCGACACGCTATCCCATCACGAAAGACGACTTCGACCTGATCTGTGAGCGCGTCGCCGAAGCCGCCCAAACGCACGACTTGGTTTTGCTCAATGCGGGTTCTTCTGCAGGCGCGGAGGATTTCTCTGCCAGAGTGGTCGAAAAACTCGGCACGCTCCTCGTTCACGGCGTCGCAGTCAGACCGGGACATCCAGTCATCTTGGGAATGCTTCATAAACAAGAAGAAAGTGGAAAGACGAAAGCGGAAGAGACTTTTGACGTTCGACCTTTGACGCCGATCATCGGCGTGCCTGGTTATCCAGTATCAGCGGCTCTCACAATAGATATCTTCGTCGAGCCGCTCATGGCGGTCTGGCTGGGGCGGCGTCCGTTGGAGTTGCCAACCGAAGAAGCCACCCTCACGCGCAAACTCGTTTCTCCCGCAGGCGACGATGACTTCGTGCGCGTGGCGGTTGGGAAGGTGGGAGATAAACTCCTTGCCGCGCCGCTCTCGCGCGGAGCCGGCGTCATCACCTCGCTGGTGCAGGCGGATGGCATTGCCGTCATCCCCAGCGGCGTGCAGGGACTGGAAGCCGGCGAGAAGGTGCAGGTTCGCCTCTACCGCAGCAAAGCCGAAATCGAAAAGACCATCCTTTCCATCGGTTCGCACGACCTGACCCTCGACCTGATGGCGCAATTCCTCGCCGCGCATGACCGGCGGCTTGCCTCCGCCAACGTCGGTTCGCAGGGCGGGCTGGTGGCGCTGCGGCGCGGCGAGGCGCATTTTGCCGGCTCGCATCTGCTCGACCCGAAGACGGGCGAATACAACATCTCCTACATCCGCCAGTACATGCCGGGAATACCGGTCAAAGTCGTTGCGCTGGTGGGGCGCGAGCAGGGCTTGATTGTGAGGAGGGGAAACCCAAAGGGAATCAAAAGCCTGGAAGACCTCACCCGGCCCGAGGTCCGTTTTGTGAACCGTCAGCGCGGCGCCGGCACGCGCGTCCTGCTCGACTATCATTTGAATTTGATGACAATTTCCCCCGCTTCCATTGAAGGCTATCAACAGGAAGAGTATACTCATCTTGGCGTTGCGGCATCCGTGGCTTCGGGGCGCGCCGACTGCGGATTGGGAATCGCCGCCGCCGCGCAGGCTTTGGATTTGGACTTCGTGCCGCTCTTTCAGGAACGCTACGACCTCGTGATCCCAAAGCGATTCGCCGAAGACGAACTGCTTGCGCCTCTCTTCGGACTGTTGGCTGACTCTGCCTTCCGAGACGCTGTCTCCCGCCTGCCGGGCTATGACGTTTCTGTGATGGGCACGGTCATTCTGGAGGACTAGATGACGGAAGGCTTGATCATAGACGACAACCGCCAGACGGCGGACGCGCTGGCGCAAATGCTGGATGTGCTGGGCTTCAAAGCGCGCGTGGCGTACGGTTCCAGCCCGGCGATGGAAATATTGGGCAAGGGGTTTGTGCCCCGCTTTATCTGCCTGGACATCAACATGCCCGGCGCAGACGGCACTGAAGTGCTGGCGTTTCTCAAGCGCGAGCCGCAGTTGCAGCCGGTTCCGGTTATCATCATCACCTCCGACGACCAGCCGGAGACACGCAGCAAGGTAATGAAGCTGGGCGCGGCGACGATGATCATCAAGCCCGCGACGATTGATGCCCTTGAAACTGCCCTAAAACAAGCGAAATTGCTCGCCTGATTTTTTCCCTTCCTTTCGCCGCCGCAGTAGCGGCGTTTTTTTTTTGTCTGCCGGCAAATGGGAGTATAATCACCGCCCGAAGGAGACAAAACATGCCTATTTCATCAGGTATTCCTGCGCCGGATTTTGCGCTCTACGACGACACCAACACCCTGCGCAAATTGTCCGATTTTCGCGGCAAGAACGTTATTTTGTACTTCTATCCGAAGGATGATACGCCTGGCTGTACTGCCGAAGCCTGCAACTTTCGCGACGACTACTCCGCTTACGAGAAGGCGGGGGTGGTCATCCTCGGCGTCAGCCCCGATAGCGTTCAATCGCACGTGAAATTCAAGCAAAAATTCAACCTGCCCTTCCCCCTGCTGACAGACGAAGGTCACAAGGTCTGTGATTTATACGGCGTGTGGGGACCCAAAAAGTTCATGGGCAAGTCTTATGAAGGGGTTCTGCGCACCACCTTTCTAATTGACGGTAACGGAACCATCGTTCGGGTGTTTGAGAATGTGCGCCCTGCCGAGCACAGTGCAGAAGTGCTGTCGGCGTTGGGAGAGGTTGCTTAGTCAGAGCCCTTTAGCGGTGTGGCGGGAAGCGCTTTTTGTTTTCTTAATTCGTGACAAATAATAGAAAATTTGGTAAATTAGAACGGTTGTGGACCGGGGAGGTCTGCGTTCGATTTTGTAACAGGAGAGAGTCGTATGCGACATTTTGTAATTGTGGGAATTTTGGTGATTGCGCTGGCGGTTCTCACATACGTGGGGCTGAATTCGGCGGGGTTGATGCCTGTGCCTGCCAGCGCGCAGGCGGGACCGATTGACTGGCTGTGGGATGTGCAGGTCAAAGCCATGTCGTTCCTGTTTGCCCTGATTGTTGTGCCAATGCTATACAGCCTGCTGGTCTTCCGCCGGAAAAAGGGCGATACCACCGACGCCGTTCACGTGGAAGGGAACACGACGCTGGAAATAGCCTGGACGATCATCCCGTTGTTCGTGGTGCTGGGGATGGCATACATTGGCGCACAAAACCTGGGCGAAATCCGCCGCGCGGACCCCAACGCGATGGTGGTCAACGTGACGGGTTTTCAATGGGGCTGGTCGTTCGAATATCCCGACTACGGCATTACTTCCAAAGAATTGTACCTGCCGGTGAACAAGCAGGTTCTGTTGAAAATGACATCGAGAGATGTGATTCACTCCTTCTGGGTGCCTGAGTTCCGCGTCAAACAGGACCTTGTGCCGGGGCGCATCACCGAATTGCGCATCACCCCGACGATGCTGGGCGACACCTACAAAGTGCGCTGTGCCGAAATCTGCGGCACGTCCCATGCCTATATGGAACAGCCCGTGATTGTAGTGGAGAAGGTCGCTTTTGACGCCTGGGTGGCGGAACAGCAGGCGCTTGCGGCGGGAGCGGGACAGACCCCCGAAGGGCGTGGTCTGGCGCTGGTGACGGCAAACGGCTGCCGCGGCTGTCACTCGATTGACGGCGCGCCGGGCGTCGGTCCAACCTGGTTCCAGTTGGCTGGTTCCGAAGTGCCGCTCAGCGGCGGCGGAACAGTTACCGCCGACGATGCCTACTTGGCGGAGTCCATCCTTCAACCTCAGGCGAAGATTGTGGCTGGTTTCGAAACGCAGCAAATGCCCACTTACAACTTCACTGAGGAGCAGCTTGCCGACATCATTGCATATATTAAGACGCTGAAATAATTGGCGGAGGAATTGAGAATGAAAAGAAAATACTCTGTAGGAAACGGTTTGTCCTTCCTGCTGCTTGCCGGGGTGGTTGGCTACTTCATCGGTCTGGGCATTGACGCCGTCATCATGAAGAACATCCGCTGGACAGCCCCCGTGCCTTCGGCTTTTTCGCTGTTGTGTGCCTTCACGGCGTTCTTCTTCGGCGTATATGGCTACCGCGGCATCACACGCGGATTGGTTTACCAGGTCGTGTGGACGCTGATTGGCGGCTTGCTCGTGACCGGCATCCGCGCTTTGCTGGGACTTTCGGCATTCGGCGGTTTCTTCTTTACGGAGCCTGCCTGGGTGTTCGGCGCTCTGGTGGGTGCGGTTGCCTTCCTGTTCGGCGTGGGCGTGATGGATGACTGGGTCAAATGGGCGCGCGGGATAGACACGCCCGAATTTCACGAAGACGAACCCGGCTGGGAAAAATATCTGGGCGTTTCGCTCGATCACAAGGTCATTGGCATCCAATACACAGTGACCGCTCTGTTTTTGATTGCCGTGGGCGGCACGTTCGCCTTGATTTTCCGCACCGAACTGGCGGCTTCCGGCTTGCAATTCCTGAATGTGGGAATGAACCTCTTCGGTCAAAACGGACCGCAGCTCTACAACACGCTCATGTCCCTGCACGGCATGATCATGATCGTCTCGATTTTGCTGGGCATCGCCGGCATCATCAACTATGCCGTGCCGATGCTGGTCGGCGCGCATGACATGGCGTTCCCGCGCCTGAACGCCTTTGCTTACTGGGTTTCCGTGCCTGCGGCGGTGCTGCTGCTCATGAGCCTGGTGCTGGGCGGTTTCGATACTGGCTGGACGGGCTACCCCCCGCTCTCGGTCAAAGCGCCGGTCGGTCAGCAGATGTTCTTCTTGGGCGTGTTCGTCGCCGGCTGGTCGTCCATCCTGGGCGCGCTGAACGTGATCGCTACTGTCGTCCGTATGCGCGCCAAAGGGATGACCGCTTGGCGCATGCCCATTCTCGTTTGGGCGTCGGTTGCCACCTCCCTCATTGCCCTCACCGCCACGCAGTTGATTGGTCTCTCGTTCCAGTTGGTCATGTTCCAGCGCCTGTTCGGCATGGGCTTCTTTGACCCGGCGAAAGGCGGCAACCCGGTGCTCTTCCAGCATTTGTTCTGGTTCTACTCGCACCCGGCGGTATATGTGTTCGTGCTTCCCGGTTTGGGCGTCATTTCCGAACTTCTGCCGGTCTTTGTCCGCAAGCCGTTGTTCGGCTACCGCTGGGTTGCCATGTCCTCGCTGGGCATTGCGCTGGTCGGCTTTTTGGTGTGGGCGCATCACATGTTCACCTCCGGTATGAACGAATACCTGCGCGTGCCGTTCATGTACAGCACCCTGCTGGTTGCCGTTCCTACCGGCGTCAAGTTCTTCTCCTGGGTGGCGACCATCTGGAACGGCAAGATTTCGACTCCCACCCCCATGCTCTTCGTATTGGGCGCCATCGTTGTCTTCCTGATGGGCGGTCTTTCTGGACCTCCGAACGCCACCATCTCCGTGGACCTGCACCTGCACGACACCTACTTCATCGTCGGTCACTTCCACGATACCATCTTCGGCGGCTTTGTCTTCCCGTTCTTTGCCGCCATCTACTACTGGTTCCCCAAAGCGACCGGGCGCCGCATGAGCGAGTTCTGGGGCAAGGTGCATTTCTGGCTGATGACCCCCTCGTTCTTCGTCCTGACCTTTGGCATGATGCGCGTGGGGCTGCTTGGCATGCGCCGCCGCATCGCAGACTATGACCCGGCGCAGGGCTTCGATACCACCCACCTCATTCTGACCATCGCTGCTTTTGCGATTGCGCTTTCGGTGCTCATCTTCCTCATCAACTTCTTCCACAGCATCAAGCATGGGGAGAAGGCGGAAGGCAACATCTGGAACTCGCGCTCGCCGGAGTGGCAGGTCCCCTCGCCGATGCCCGCGCACAATTACGAGACCCCCTTCGAGGTCGTGGGTGAGCCGTATGATTACGGTCTGCCCGGCGCGAAGTACATCGAATTCATGCCCGCCCAGGGCGGAAAACACTAATAGGGGAGGAAGAGAACAATGGCACACAAACAAGATAAAGCCTCCATGCTCAACCAGGGCGTATTCATCTTCGTCTATCTGGCGATCCTCACCGTCCTGGAATTTCTCGTGGCGGCTTCCTTCAATTCCACCGCTGTCCTGATCGCTGTCGCCTTGGTTAAAGGGGCGCTGGTGGTGTACTACTACATGCACGTCTATAAATTGAGCGCCGACCATGAAGGCGACCACAACTCCTATGAATACAAAACCGGAACAAACCGCCTCGGTCTCTGGCTGTTCCTGATTTCGGATGCCTTCGTCTTTGGCGGTTTGCTGGTCATGCGCATGAACCTGCTCGGGCTGACCCGCCCCCACCTCAATCAACTCCTAGGCTTGGGCGTGACCTCCATTCTGCTCATCTCGTCCTTCTTCATGAACCGCGGCGAGACCATGATCGCGCACGGCGACCGCAAGGGCTTCCTCAACAACACCCTCATCACCTTCCTGTTGGGGCTGGGCTTTCTCATCGGTGTGGTGTTCGTCGAATGGCGGCTGGCGGCGCACGAGGGACTGACCCCTTCCTCCGGCGCGGCTGGCGCGGTGTTCTACATGATGACCGGCATGCACGCCTTCCACGTGCTGACCGGGCTGGTCTTCCTCGCCATTGTCTGGATCAACGGACGGCGCGGTCTGTACGACGAGAAGCACTACCCCGTTGAAGCGGCGGCGGTTTATTGGCACTTTGTGGACGTGGTTTGGATTGTGTTCTACCCCGCCCTCTACCTGGTGGGAACCGCCATTGTGTAGTTTTTTGTGCGTGAGAGCTTGATTAGAATTTGCACGCCATCGGGGCGATCCGCGCGGGTCGCCCCGATTTTTCGGAGTATCATTAACTCATGTTACGCGGTAGCGCGAGATTCTTGCCCTGAGCCTGCCGAAGGGCATCTTGCGTTTTTGGGCGACATGAATGTCGCCCTACGAAGAAATTGCGTAAGGTGAGTCATTAATTGATGTTACGCGGTAGCGCGAGATTCTTGCCCTGCCTGCGCCAGTGCTACAGGCACAGGTGAGCCTGCCGAAGGGTATCTCGCGTTTTCAGGCGACATGAATGTCGCGCTACGGGAAAACTGCATGAATAAACTGCATAACATCAGTGACTTTACTGCAAAGAGCTCATTTCACTGCCGAGCCGCAGAGGACGCGGAGACATACCAAAAAAACTCTGCGCTCTCCGCGTCTCTGCGGTGAGTTCGTACAGCGGACTCATCAGTCAGTTACCTTTTCACAGTTGAGGAAACCATGGATCGAAAAATTCTCCTGGTTGGCATTGGCTCGCTCCTGCTGATAGGCATTGTTGCCGTGTGGGCAATATTTGCCGCAGCGCCGGCGCGCTTTCGCGGGACAACTTACGCCGAACCGTATCCTGCGGCTCCCGATTTCGTACTGCTGCGGGATGACGGCTCAACGTTCCGTTTGAGCGGGATGCGGGGCAAGGTCGTCCTGCTCTTTTTCGGCTACACCTCCTGCCCGGATGTCTGCCCTACCACGCTGGGAGAATTGAATCAGGCGCTGAAGCAATTGGGCAAAGATGCAGACCGCGTGCAGGTGTTGTTCGTTTCAGTAGACCCCCAGCGCGACACCCCCGAACGGGTTCAGGAATACGTCAATCACTTCAACCCTAATTTCATCGGCTTGAGCGGCACCGAAACGACATTGAACAAGGTTTGGAAGGACTATGGCGTTTTCCGCGAAATTGTCGAAGGGACCTCCGCCCTGGGATACATCGTCAACCACACGGCGCGGGTTACGCTGATTGATGCGAATGGCAGCCTGCGCATCTCGTTCGGTTTTGAAACGCCCGTCGAAGACATCGTTCACGACCTGAAATTGATACTCAAGGAAGAGAAATAATGCCTCCCCTAAACATTCTCCTCAAGCGGCTCAGTGTGTCGCTTTTGATTGGCTTGTTCATCGGCGCGGCGGTCAGTGAAATCCCGTTCCTCTTTTTGCGCGAGACCGCACGCCCGCCGCAGGAAATCGTGCTGACCATCCCGCGCGGCACCGCCGAACAGGTGGCGCGCGGCGAACAGCCGCCCACCCTTCCCACCGATATGATTTTTGTGGTGGGCGATACGCTGGTCATCAAAAACGAGGATGTGGTGGATCATAAACTGGGACCCTTGTGGATTCCCGCCAACGCCTCGGCGCAGTTGTCGCTTGGGCGGGCGGAGAGCCTTGCCTACGAGTGCAGTTTCCAGCCGGGCAATTATTTTGGGCTGGATGTGCGCGAGGCGCTCACAACCGGCACGCGCATTTACGGAATTTTGTATGCCGGGCTGCCCTTGGGAATTCTGATTGCGCTCTATAGTTTCATCATCCCCGTCAAGAAAAACGACCATGCTCCTGCGTAGAATGTTCAGCCGCAAATGGCTGGCAACCACCTTGCTGGTCTTTCTGGGGACGGCGGTGTGCATTCGCCTGGGCATCTGGCAGTTGGACCGTCTCGAAGAACGGCGCGCCTTCAACGCGCAGGTCGCCTCCATGCGCGCCCTGCCGCCGCTGGATTTGAACGCGGACCCTGCCGCCCCTGTCACGACGATGGAATGGCGTGCGGTGACGGTGAGGGGAGAATACGACTTTGAGAATCAGATTGCCCTTCGGAATCAGTACCACAACAACCAATACGGCTACCACCTCCTCACCCCGCTTCATTTCGACGGGGGAACTGTTCTGGTGGACCGCGGCTGGATCCCCGCTGACGGCAATTCCGCGCCAGCCGACTGGCGCAAATACGACCAGCCCGGCGCGGTCACGGTCACGGGGCAGATTCGGCTGGGGCAGAGCAAACCCGCTTTCGGCGGAGTCGCCGATGCGCTGCCTGCGGACGGGAGTCCGCTGTGGTTGTGGAATAATGCCGATGTCGAGAAGATGGCGCTCCAGATGCCGTATCCCATTCTGAAGGTGTATATTCAGCCGAATGTCGATCCTGCGGACGAGACGCCGCCCATCCCTTACCAGCCCGAAGTCGAGTTGACGGAAGGACCGCATTTTGGGTATGCTTTGCAGTGGTTCACGTTTGCGGCGATTTTGTTTGGCGGGTACCCATTCTTTTTGAGGAAACAGGAAGCATGAAATATTTGTTCCGCTCTTCTTTTTCGCGCTATGTGCTCGTGTTGTTTTTTGCCGTGATTGCCCTGACGGTGGCAGGGCGGGTTGTGACGTTGACCGGCGCGGAGGCGTTTTGCAAGGGCTGGCCCCTGTGCAAGCCCACTGCGCCTGCAGGGTGGATGAAACTCGCGCATATTTCAACGGTGGGCATTGCCTCGCTGTTGATGCTGGCGGTCTTCCGCAAGGCATGGCGGGAACAACGCGACCAGCGTGTGCTGCTGCCGCTGACGACAATTTTGACAGTCATATTTTTCGGTCAGGCGCTGGTGGGGGCGGTGCAGGTGACACAGCCCGGCGCGGGTCATTTGATTCTCCTGCATCGTCTGACCACCTGGGCGTTGTGGATTTCGCTCTTCCTGCTGTTGTACGCTTCGGGTGTGCTGGCAAAGGATACCGAACCGGTCGCGCTCGATCGAAGACAGCGCCTGAAGGATTTTTTTGCCCTTTCCAAGCCCTTGATTGTCGGCTTGCTGCTCATTACGACGTATGGCGGGTTGGTGGCTGGCGGGAAGCAGTTCCCCTCGTTTTCGCTCACTCTGTGGACTCTGCTGGGCGGGGCGCTGGCGGCGGGCGGCTCAAGCGCGTTGAACCAGTACATTGACCGCGAACTGGACAAGAACATGCAGCGCACGGCGAAGCGTCCGCTGGCGGATGGAAGGCTGACCGACGCGGAGGGGCTGGCGTTTGGGCTGGGGCTGTCGCTGGCAAGTTATTACATTCTGGCGAGTTTCGTCAACGCGCTGGCGGCGCTGCTTTCGCTGGCGGGGATTGGGTACTACGTCATCCTGTACAGCATCTGGCTGAAGAAGGCGACGGTGCAGAACATCGTCATTGGCGGGGGAGCGGGGGCGATTCCGCCCATGGTGGGGTATGCCGCCGCCACCGGTCAATTGGATTGGACGGCGTGGCTTCTCTTCCTCATCATCTTTATGTGGACGCCGCCGCACTTTTGGGCGCTGGCAATCGTCCGCATGAAGGATTACGAACGGGCGGGCGTGCCGATGATGCCGGTGGTGCGCGGCGAAATGGAAACGCGCCGCCAGATTCTGATGTACACCGTTGCGCTGGTCGTTGTCACTTTGCTGCTTCCCCTCTTCAACCTGGCAGGGACGATTTATCTGGTTTCAGCGCTGGCGCTGGGCGGGGCGCTGCTCTATGCCGCCTGGGAGGTTTGGAAAGGGGGCGGAAACAAGGCTGCCTGGCGAATGTATAAATGGTCCAGTTCGTATTTGGTGTTCATCTTTGCGGCGATTATGGTGGATGCGGTGGTCAGATAAAGCCGTCAAAAACAAACGCCGAACGAAATAAGATGATCTTCCACGAAGGACACGAATTTTCACGAAAAAATAAGAGAAATTCGTGATCCTTCGTGAACTTCGTGGATAAAAAGTTAATTCCGGTAAAGTTTAGGATAAACAGGATTTTCTGAAATCTTATAATGAAACCGTTGAACGTGCGCCGCATCCTGACCGCTGCAGCAATTCTGTCGCTGGTCGTTTACTATGCCCTGACATGGACGAACATGCTGGGGGATTTGTATGAACGGACGGGTTCGGATTTCATGGGGTTCTACACCTTCGGGCGGATTTCTCAAAGCCGCGGCTACCCTTCCATCTATAAAATCGAAGAACAGCAAAAATTGCAGGAGGAAATCGTCGGTCACCCTGTGACGCCGATTTTTTACACCCACCTGCCGTTCATTGCGCCGCTGGCAAAAGCGCTGGTTGTCGAGGATTACATTGCCTCGTTCAAACGCTGGGCGCTTGTGCTGTTGTTCATGAATGCCCTGAATGTTTACCTGCTCATGAACTTGCTGCCGCTCTCGAACTTTACGAAATGGAATCTTGTGGTCTTGGGTTTGGGGGCGTATCTGTTCGATCCTACCTTCAGCGGTTTTATGAATGGACAGGATACAGCCATTTTGCTGACCGGCGCGGCGCTGTGGGCGTATGGTTTGTTTACGGACAAAGATTTCCCCGCTGGTTTGGGCTTAAGCCTGACCACCGTCCGCCCGCAGATTGCGTTGTTTCTTGCCATTCCGTTTCTGTTTCACCGCCGGCGGGTCTTTTGGGGATTCGCGCTGGGGGCGGCGGCGCTGGCGCTCGTCAGTATTGGGCTGCTCGGAAAAGACGGGACAGTGCGATTTATCGAGAGCATCCGCTACATCGAAGGGACTGTCTGGCGGGAAAATCACGCGCTGGATATGCCGACCATTTCAGGCATCATCCGGCGGAACTTTACAATTTCCAATTACGAGCCGCTGCAAAAAATGGTGTGGCTGTGTTATGTGCTGGGCATTGCCGCCTTTGCTCTGTGGTGGAGGAAAACGCCGTTACTTGACGAGCGGCACATTGGGCTGTTGTCTCTCTCTGCTATTTTCTTTGTGCCGTATGCCCACTATCATGATTTGATTCTTCTGCTCATCCCAATCTTTTGTCTGATCCGCTTCTTTCAACGCCTTGGGCTGGTTCACCAAAATTACCTTGCCCTTCTCCCTTTGACCGTTTCCTGGCTGTTGAACATCGGCTTTGCCGGAGCGGGGCAGTTGAAGTTCCCCATGGTTTACACGATCATGGCTTTACTGGCGTATCTTCTCGTGAGGGCTGAAAAAATCCCCCAACTCAAGATGGGCGGACGTTAGAGAGTGTCTGAAAAGTCTTTGGAAATCACAGATAAATGCAGAGGAACGCCAATTTTAAGATGAACCGTTGCTTTGGTCGCCGAAGTCCTTTTTTATCTGCGTTCATCTGCAGTTAATTTGAGTTTTCAGCTTGGAACGTTCGCTGGCTATGGCTTGCGCAGGATGACGGCGGTGTCATCCTGATAGAGAATCGTCCAGCCGCTCTTTTCCAGTCCCTTGGCAATTGGCGTTTGTGGGCGGACAATCGCCCACTGAATCTGATACTGTTCCAGAATTTTTTCCCATCCCTCTCCCAGCGACATGACGGTTTCATACTCGCGCGTAAGCGTCTCGCCGTAAATGTGGGTGTGACCGTCCATGAAGATTTGTTGTTGGGGATACAAGTGCAGGAGCAGATACCCTCCCCAGTCGAATTCGTTGAACATGTGCCCGCTTTGCGGATGGGATTCCAGCCAGTCCACAGCCTGCACGGGGAAGAAGCGGTTATCGAAGGTGTTGCCTCTCCCTTCGGGGTCGAAGCGGGTTCCCTGATGGAGCAGGAGGGTCGTCCCCAAAACGATAAGAATTAACCAAATCCAGCCGCTGACGGAGGCGTTGGTCAGCGTGAGACGCTGGTCGAGGTTCAGCAGAGGGCTGTGCGGGTATTCCTCCCGCAGCCAGCCGGCGAGCGCTTTTGCCGTTAGCGGCGTGATGACGATGGCAAACAAGGGGATCATCCTGCTGGTGTAGAGCGCCAGGAAGGTAAAGGCGACGGTCAGGAGGAGTGGTGTCCAGCCGATTTTTGGAGAGCGGGCGAAGGCTGTGATGGTGAGGAGCAGAAGCGCCACGAAAAGCCAGGTCTCCGGCTGGTGAAAATTGGCAGACTGATATTCGGTGATTTTCGACGTGATATAGGCGTTGCTGCCCAGTGAAACGATAGCCTCCCAAATGTGGACTCCGGAGGGGGAAAAGAAGGTTGCCAGCAGAGAAAATACACCAGCGAGCGCCAGCGCTTTTGTCTTTTTTGCGGTGAACCAGCTTGTTGAGGGGTGTTCGAGAAAATCTGCAGTCAGGTAGATGCCCCACAGGATGACCCCAAGCACGAACATGCCGTGCAGGTTCACCCAACCCAGCATGGTGAGCGGCAAAAGCCACCATTTGCCCGGCGCCTTGTCTCCGATATATTCCAATAGACCGACCCAAATGGTGGTCAGAAGGTAGGTAAAGAGGTGCGGGCGCGGCAGGACGTGGATTTGAGCGGCTCCCGCCGCAAGCGCAACGAGGAGCAGCGAAATCAGCAAACTGCGCGAGCGGACATACGCTTCTCGAAACACGAGCAGCCAGACTGTCATCATCAGAACGGCGGCGAGCAGAACGACTCCGTTGAGGCCCAGCCACGCATACGCGCCCGCCATGATGACTTGCGAGAGCCATTCGTGCGGGATGGCTGGAAAGCCCGTTGTGCGGAACGAGAAAACGTCAACGGTGGAGACGCTGCGGGTTTGCAGGATCAGCCGTCCCATTAAGAGATGACGCGGCAGATCGCCGTCGAAGTTCAAGATTCTTGGTCCATTGGCAATCACGCTCCAGAAAAGCGCCATGACCAAAACATATTCAATGCGAGGAACGAGGAGACGTGTCAGTTTCATGGTTTATGCCACCCAACCCCAGAGGAAGAATTGACCGCTCAGGTACAGGTTCAACAAAATGGACAAGTAGATAATCACCCGGCGCGAAAGCGGTCCTTTGCCGGTCACGCTCAAGATGTAAAATGACGGAAAAAGAGTCAACGCATAGCGGGACATGGACACCAAAGGCTGGGTTTCAACCATGCGGCTCAGGAGGATTGCCAGGCTGACGGCAGTGAAGAGATTGTACTCCAGAGGTATTTTTTTCCAGCCTGCGACGAGCAAAATCAAAAAGAGTGTGGTGATAGCCCAGTTCAGGAAATCAATGAAGGCGGCGCTGCCCGAGAATAAGGCATGGACGGCGTAGGCGTATGATTGCCAGGGGAAGACAAGGCGGGCATGCAAGTCTGTCTCCACGAGCGGGAGGGTGTCTTTCGCCGAAATCGAGCGCAGGTACAGGTATAACAATCCTCCGCTTGCGGCAACCAGCAGCCCTGCCCAATGCGAAAGCCTTCTCAAGAAGGGGCGGTCCTGCCGCATGAGAAACAGCATGGGCGCCAGTAACGCCACGCCCTGCAAACGGATGAGAAACGCGCAGAAAATCCAAAACCCTGCCCAATGCCATGAGCGCTTGTGCATTGCCTTGAATGCCAGGAGCGCGGCAGCGAGAAATAACGGTTCTGAATAGGCGCTGAAGAGGAAAAACACGGCGGGATACACGACGAAGAAGAGAAACGCGCGTCTGCCCGTGTTTGGTTCGCCCCAGCCGAGGAAGAGTTCATATAAAAACTTTAACGCAAACAGCGCTGCCAGATGCGAGAGGAATAAGCCAGCCAGAAACGAACTTCCAAAGACGGGCTGGAGGGTGCGTATGAGCAAGGGAAAGAGGGGCGGAAAATGGATGTCACCGGGAATTTGCCCGTAGCCGTTTTCGGCAATGGAGATGTACCAGTTCGCGTCGAATCTTTGCCAGACGGAAAGCCAAATACCGGGATATGGGGCGACGCCATGATAGGGGAAAAGCCGTGAGGGAGGGGTTTTCGACGGGCGTAATACTGTGCCTTTGTATTTTCCCTGTATTGCCATGCCGGTTGAGATGTCCCACACGCTCCCCGTTTCCCGGTCTGTGAGGTGTTCTGTCCCTGCGGGTGTAAACGTAAGGATTTCGCCGTTCACTTCCCGAAGATAGGTGTAAGCCTGGCTGTCTTTCAGGTTGAAAATGGAAAGGATGGGCTCCCCCGCAAACTCAAAGTTTTGAACGGCGAGCGGCTGAAAGGTAAAAATCGCCCATGACCAGAGTGTGTACAACAGCCGCAAGAGGATGAAAGCGACAATGGCATACCGCCACGCTTCGTTGACCTTTTGCCAGGATTGGAGGAGTGTTGTTTTGAGTTTTGGCATGGGAGGCGTTTTTTGAATTTTAAAGTGACTGCTCAGCCAACTCTTTTGTCCACTAATCCACATACATTTTCACCGACCTTGTTCGAGAAATGTGTGCATACGCATGCTGAGCACCAAAATTCGTGAAGATTAGTGTAGATTAGTGGATTCTTCTGCCTATGACTGAGTAGTTACATTTTAAAGCAAAACGGGACGAGTTTGAGTCGTCCCGTTGCCAATTTTACTCGCCCAGATAGTCCCGTAATTTCCTGCGGATGGTGGGGTGGCGGAGGCGGCTGAGCGCCTGCGCCTCGATCTGCCTCACGCGTTCGCGTGTGACGCCCATCTTGCGCCCCACTTCCTCGAGGGTATATGCCTGACCGTCAAGCAAGCCGTAGCGCAACTGCAAAATGCGGACTTCGCGCGGGGGCAAGCCGTTCAATACCTCGCCAAGGTGTTCCTTCAGCAGATTGTAGGTGGCGGTGTCGTCGGGCGGGGGAGCCTCGTCGTCTTCGATGAAATCGCCGAGGACAGAGTCTTCCTCGTCGTCGGTGGGGGTTTCGAGCGAAAGCGGACGGCGCGCCACTTGGATCATGTTCTCCACTTTCTTGGGCGGCACGTCCAATGCTTCTGCCAGTTCCTCCACGCTCGGCTCACGTCCGAGACGCTGGGTCAACTGATGCTGCACGCGCAGGAGTTTGTTGATCTGGTCGCCCATGTGGACCGGCACGCGGATGGTGCGTCCCTGGTCGGCGATGGCGCGGGTGACCGCCTGGCGGATCCACCAGGTGGCGTAAGTCGAGAACTTGTGACCGCGGCGGTAGTCGAATTTCTTGGTAGCGCGGATGAGACCGATGTTGCCTTCCTGAATCAGGTCAAGGAACGGCACGCCGCGCCCCATGTATTTCTTGGCAACCGAAATGACCAGGCGGGAGTTGGCGGTAATCAAATGCTCGCGCGCCGCCCAGCCGTCTTCGATGAGTTTGCGCAGTTCGGCGCGGCGGCGCGGGCTGACATTGCCCTTTGCCAGTTCTTCGCGCGCCATGCGTCCGCGTTCGATGCGCTGGGCAAGCGCCACTTCCTCTTCGGCGGTCAGCAGCGGGACGCGGCTGACTTCCTTGAGGTACAGACCGATGGTGTCGTCCGTATCTATATTGGCAAGGTAGTCATCCAGCGAGGCGTCAATTTCGGGTTCGGCTTCTTCAATTGCCTCCACCGCCACCAATTCGTCTTCGCTGGGTTCGGCAAGGTTGGCGTCCTCCACAAAGGGGATGCCGGCGCTCAACAGCGCAGAGAATGCCTCCTCCAGCTGTTCGACATCCTGTTCTGCTTCGGGGAAGAAGTGGATGATGTCATCCAGCGTGATAAAGCCCTTTTGCCGCCCCAATTCGACCAGCCGGGCAATCGCGGGAAATTCATCTTCTTCGTCTGCCATCAAAATCTTATCTACATCCATTCTTTACTGAGCCACTTTCTTTTTTTTTATCAGAATACGCTTTTTTGAGCCAAAATGCAATACGGTTTCATTGCTCTTTATAGACGCTGTTTTGTACGAAATGTTACGTTTTCAGCGGAGGAAATTGCCGGGGCTGTGCAGCCAGCCTAAGGCGCGGGAGGAGACGGCGTTTCCGCGGCGGCTGTAGGAGTCGCCGTCGGCGCATAGGGCGGGGTGGTCAACAGCCCCACCAGCGCATCCACAGCGCTGCGGCTGACGATCACAATGCTGCTTTTCTCACTGCGCACATAGTAGCCGCTTTCGGTGGGCGTCAAACTGCCCACTTCCACTGTCCGCTCGCCGCCCGGGAATTGAAACGTGAAGGTGTATTCGGGGACATCCAATCCGACCGCTTCGGGAGAGAGGCTGGGGACGCGGTCCACGATGCGCATGGTGGTGACCTGCGTTGCCGCCGCCTCCGACGACGCCTGGTCTGCTTCTGCTTCTTCGGGCAAAATCAACACCCAGGCATTTTCCTCGTTACGCGCCACCTCGACGACTTTTCCATCCTTCGACTCGACGCGGATGCGCGTGGGAAAACCCTCCGAGGGGGAGAATAGATATTCGATGGGAGGCGTGGTTGCCTCGGGGGTGGCTTCGGCTTCGGCGGTTTTGGCGCGGCTGTTGAAGTAATACGCTGCTGCCACGACGAGCAGAAAGAGAATCAGGGTGACGATGGTTGAACGCCGCATAGATTTATCCCTGCCGCCTGCGCGCCAGCCAGGAGGAAATACCGGCAAATACCACCAGTCCCGGCAGGAGCAGCACCGAACCCAGCAGGATAATCAACATTTGGATCGAGCTGGGCGGGATGAAGGTGCGCTGGGTGGGCGTGTTGGGCGTGATGTTGATGAGGTTTTCCTGCTCTGCCGCCCAGTCCACCGAGTTGATGAAGAAGTTGCCGTTGCCGTACACGTCGAACATCTGATCGGTGGCGAAGAAGGAGTTGCCGAAGACAACCACACGTCCCTTGGTGGTTGTGTTTTCAGCAGCAACCGCCATGGTGAGGGGACCGGGCAGATCCTGGTTGGCGTCGAACGAGATTTGCTCGCCTTGTGCGTTGGTGAAGTTTGTTTCGCCCCACGAGTTGGGAGATGTGAACAACAGGGCGGTTTGGGTAATCTCTGCCGCCGGGGTGTTCAGGGTGATGGAACGCGCCTGCGGCATGACAATCAGGTAATTGGCGCTCAGGTTTCGGGTGATGGGATGCTCCCCGGCGGAGGCGGAGATGGCATTGAGCGCCTGCTGGCTGTTCAGGTCAATGATGATGTCGTTGTTGAGGTGGATGCCCCAGTCGGAGGCGAGGTAGTCGGCGAGGGGGTCGGGCGAGCTGCCAAATTCGGTCAGCAGAAGCGGGTCTTCCATGACGACCAGCGCGCCGCCTCCCTCGACATATTGCTTGAGAAGTTTGACCTCGTATTCCGATACCTGCTTGACGGGACCGGCAATGATGATCGCCAGGGCGTCTTCGGGAATTTTATTTTCCGCCAGCAGGTTCAGGCTGTTGACCGTGTAGTTTTTGCTTTCGAGCGTGCGCTTGGCAGTGGAAAGACTGACCTCGCCAGCGGCTTCGAGCGAGGGTTCGCCGTGACCGCTCAGGAAATAGACCGTGCGGGCTTCGGGGTTGATGAGTTTGATGAGCGCTTTGGTCAGTTCGGTTTCGGCTGCGAAGTTGGCAACCTCTTTGCGGTCGCCCATGCGCAGCAGAATTTTTCCGTCGCCGGTGATGCCCGCCTCGCGCGCGGCAAGCGGGTCGGTATCGGGGTTGACGAAGCGGTAGGTGAACTTGCCCTTGCTGTTGGCTTTGAATTTGTCGAGCAAGTCGGTGGCGCTTTCTCTGGAAAGGCTGGCGTAGAAGGCAACCGCTTCGACGGGCTGGGGCAAGGTTTCGAGCGCCTGAAGCGTTTCGGGGGCGAGGGTATTGGATTTGTCCTGCGTCAAATCGAGGTCAAATAAGTCGGGATATTGAATCGTCAATGTGCGGGCGAGCAGGTTGGACGCGATCAACATACCGATGAAGGCGATAGCAGTAATGGTGATATTGCTGCCGTATTTTGCCTGCCGCCCGGTGAATGTCTGCCGTACTTTGTCGGGTTCGAGCATGGCATAGGCTGCCAGGGCAAGGATAGCCACGCCCAGGCTGATGAACGTGCCGCGGTTCAGGGTGTCGGTCGTTGCGCCGCTGAACATGCCGATGTTGAGCAGTCCTCGCGTGACGAGGAACAGGAATGTGCTGAGCAATGCAAGCCCGGCAACGATCAAGGCAATGAAGGTGTAGCGATGCCAGGCGGGTTGTTGTTTCTTTGCCATTATTTCCATCTCCTCATTTCCACAGCGGCGGTCCCTGTGAACAAGCCCAGGGCAATCAGGCTGAGGTAATAGACGATGTCTGAAAGGTTGACGATGCCCGAATCCAGCGCGTTATAGAAGTGTGTTTTCATGTCAAGGTATTCGAACAGGCGGGCGCTGTCGCTGTTGATGACCTGGGCGGGGAAGCCAATCAGCCACCACAAGGTGATAAAGAGCGCCAGCGTCACAAAAAAGGCATTGACCTGGTTGGTGAACATGGCGGAGATTGCCGTGCCGAGGGCAAGGAACACGCCCGCCACCAAAATCATGCCGAGATAGGAGGTCAACACCACGTTCCAGTCAATGCCCGGCGTGACAAAGCGGCTGGTGACGATGGGATAGACCAGGGTAATGACCAGCAGGGAGAGAATGTAGAGCATGGCGCCCAGCCATTTGCCGATGACCAGTTCATGGTCACGGATGGGGGCGGTGAGAAGCAGTTCCAGCGTGCCCATCCGCGCTTCGTCGGAGATCAGTCTCATGGTCAGGGCGGGAGCCGAAAGCACGAGCAGGAAGACGAAAGTGCCGGCGATGGGGGAAAAGTCCGGCGCGCCGGCTCCAAAACCCTGGTAGGCGTTCTGGGCGTAGTAGTAGAAGTTGATTGCAAACAGTACGCCGGTGGTGAAGAGGATGACAAACGCCACCACGTAAGCCACCGGGCTGATGAAGTATTGGTCGTATTCGCGTTTTGCGATGGTCCAGATGTTTCGCATGGTTTCCCTCACGAGCGTTTGCCAGTCGGTTTTTCGTCGGTCAGTTCAAGGAAGATTTCTTCGAGGCTCATTCCCACCGGGCGCATTTCGATGAGTTCATAGCCGGCTTCCACAACGGATTTCGCCACCTGCGGGCGGACGTCCTGCCCGGCGGAGAGTTCGAATTCCACTGCGGTTTCGTCTTTGAACGTGACTTTGCGTGTGCCGCGAACTTCTTTGACGACTTTTTCCAATCCATCGGCGTCGCCGCGCACGCGCAGGAGAATGCGCTCAGCGCCCAGCACGCGGGATTGCAGGTTTTCGGGGGTATCTTCGGCGACGAGTTTGCCCTTGTTGATGATCAGCACCCGGTCGCAGATTTGCTGCGCCTCAGAGAGAATGTGGGTGGAGAAGAGGACAGTGCGGTCCTTGCCGATTTCCCGAATCAAGTTGCGGACCTCGACCACCTGCGCGGGGTCCAAACCGATGGTCGGTTCATCCAGGATGATAACCTCGGGGCGGTGCAGGAGCGCTTGCGCCAGCCCAACGCGCTGACGCATGCCTTTGGAAAAGTTGCCGATGTAACTGTTGGCGCGCTCGTCGAGGTCCACCAATTCGAGGGTTTCCCAAGCGCGGTCTTCGGCGTTGGGAAGGCTGCGCAGTTCCGCCATGAACTTAAGGTAGTCGAGCGCGGTCATGTCGTTGTAGAGAGGGACGGTTTCCGGCAGGTAGCCAACGCGCTTGCGGACTTCGAGCGATTCCTCCACCACGTCATACCCCGCCACGATGGCTTGCCCGTCGGTGGGGGGCATGTAACCGGTCAGGATGCGCATGGTGGTGGTTTTGCCGGCGCCATTCGGACCAAGGAAGCCAACGATTTCGCCCTGTTTGGCATCGAAGGTGATGTTATCGAGGGCGCGGCGGGCTCCATAGTCTTTGATCAGACCATTGACCTGGATCATGAGTTCTCCTCAATCAAGGGATTTGGGTAATATGCGAAACAAAAGGCACGCCTGCCGGGGGGCAATCCGTGCCAGATGATGCTCCTGTTTACTATACAGAAATTCAAATTCAAAGTCAAGCAAGCCAATGATTTCTAATCAAACGCTAATTTTGTTGCACAATTCACAATCATCAGCGGATGATGAAATACCAGACGCCAACCGCGAGCAGAAAACATAAGATTGCCAGAAAGACGCCAAGCAGGACGAGCATCCAGCCGTTCGAGGTGTCGGGGGCGATGGTTGGGGAGGCGGGCGCCGTCGGGCGTGAAGCGGAGCGCGGCGCGGATGGAACTGTGGTGCCCGGTTGGTCAGGGATGGATGAAGACATCCCCAACATTCCCTCCAAAATATCAGGCATGCCGTTGTGATTTTTGTCCAACATGCTCATCGCCTGCTCGTATTTTGCGCGGGCTTCGGGCGACAGGTCTTCAATGCGGTCGTATTCTTTTCCATCCACAACGAACTTCATGCTGCTGGTCAGGAAGGATGCGGAAGGGTCCGGTTGGGATGCCTGCGGCGTCTCCTTTCGCACAGATTCCATCGCCTGCTCATACCGTGCGCGAACCTCCGGGGGCATTTCGTCCACGCTGTGGTAGGTTCTGCCGTCCATGATAATGAGTTGGGGCTTCATGAATTTAATTGTACCGCCATTGGCAAAACCTGCCGGGTGGGGGAGCGGCAGGTGAAGGAAAGTAAGAATAATGGGGCATTCCATCAATTTGCCTGTAGAAGACTCGGATGGGATATACTTTGCCCAAACTCAAGGAAAGGAGAATGCAATGAAAAATAAGTTGACTGTTTTGTTGGCTGTCCTGGCGCTGGTCGCTGCGAGCCTTGCTTGTTCGTTCGGTGACCCGTCCCTGGACAATGTCCGCACGGCGAAAGATCAGGATGGCAACCAGCCTGCCACCGTGTTTTCGCCGTCGGATACCGTTTACGTGGTGAGCGACCTCTCGAACGGCAAAGCGGGGAATGTGGTCACCTCCAAGTGGTATGCGGTGAGCGTGGAGGGCATTGAGGCAAACCTGAAATTCGACGAAGCGGATATCACCATCGAGGATGAGACGTTCAATGGGAATGTGTATTTCTACTACCCCCCGCCCGAGGGCGGCTGGCCCCTTGGCTCCTACAAGGTGGAAATCTATTTCAACGACACGCTGGTGAGCACAGTTGAATTTTCAGTGCAATAACGTGTCTGTAAGCAAAATGACCGCCAGCGACGGCGGTCATTTTTTACGGACGTTGCCTGCCCTCAAAAAAAACGCCCTGCATGGGCGGCTGTCAACGGTTGTTGAGTTGTTCGCGAATGCTCGCATACAGTTCGTCCAGGCGGAAGGGTTTGGTCAGATAGTCGTTGGCGCCGGCGCCAATGGCAACGATGCGGCTGTCGGTATCGTTGAGGGCGGTGACGATAATGATGGGGGTGAAGCGAAATTCAGGTTCCTTGCGGAGCATACGACACAACTTGAAGCCGTCGGGTTCGGGCATCATCAAATCCAGCACGAATAAATCCGGCCTTTCCCGCTTGGCAATTGCAACCGCTGTTGCGCTGTCATTTACTGTAATTGGCTCATACCCTTCCGCTTTGAGAACCTCCTCAAACAGGGCGGTGGCGTCTTTGTCGTCGTCCACGACCATAATCTTTGTCATAAACTATTCCAAGCAGTGATGAATTTTTTCCAATAGAGCCGTCTTGGCGGCACGTCAGCGTTGTAATTATACGCCGGAACCCGCCGCCTTTTTCTTTCGGAAACGTTGAAATTTTGGAGGGTCATATCGTTACGAAGAATTTGACCCTCTCCAGGAATTCGTCCACGTCGAAAGGTTTGATCAGGTAGTCCCGGGCGCCGGCGGCAAACGCTCGTTCACGGCTGCGCGGATCGTCCTTGGCGCTGATGATGATGATGGGCGTTTCCGCGAACGCCGGATCGCTATGCAAAAGTTCACATAACTCAAAACCGTTCAACCCCGGCATCATCAAATCCAGCGTGATCAGGTCGGGATTTGTCAAACGGGCAGTCTCCATCGCCAGCAGGCTGTCGTTGACTATTGTCGGCTGGTGACCATCCATGATGACCAGCGCTTTCATCAATTCGGTGATGATAACGTCATCATCAACGATCAGAATTTTTGCCATGACTGCTTCTTTTGTCTCCGAAACCGTCGTTATTTTACGCGCAGGCGGCGTTCTCTGCGCCGCTGTATCTTACAATCAATGGGAAAATATGACAAGCGTGGAATGCCGGAACGGACACTAAAAGAGCGGTTTGCGTTTCTCCGCAAAGGCGCGCAGTCCCTCCTGCCCGTTGGGATGTGCGGCGCAGGCGCTAATGCCCTGCCGCTCCAGTTCCAACTGCGTTTCCAGCGTGTTGTGAAACGACTCCAGAAACAGCCGCTTCGACCATCCGAACGAATGCAGCGCCGTCTGCGACAGCCGTTCGAGCATCGCCAACGCCTCTTTGCGGACCTCCGACTCGGGCGCCACCTTCGTCACCAATCCCCACTCCCGCGCCTTTGCCGCCGAAATCGGCTCATCGAACGCGGCAATTTCGAGGGCGCGCGCCAGCCCCACCAGGCGCGGCAGGGCAAACGTCCCGCCGCCGTCAATGCTCAAGCCGTTGGAGGTGTACCCCTGCTTGAGGATTGCCGTCTCTGCCATCACGCGGAAATCGCAAGCGAGCGCCAGTGAAAACCCTCCGCCCGCTGCAACGCCGTTGATTGCCGCCACCACCGGCTTTGCCATGCGTCGAATTTCGATAATCGCAATATGAAACTGGGGCGCCAGACGATGCAAAACGGCTCCCCCCGCCTCCGCCTGCTGGCTGATCCACTTCAGGTCGCCGCCCGCGCAGAACGCCTTCCCTGCGCCTGTGAGCAGGACGCCTTTTATGTTATTGTCGGTTGCGGCAACCGCCATCGCCTCACTGAGCGCCGTCACCATTTCCAGATCGAAGGCGTTATATGCCTCCGGGCGGTTGAGGGTGATTTCCAAAATGACGCCGTGTTGTTGAACGAGAACAGAAGCGGGCATGAAAGTTTCCTCCTTTGAAAAATGACAGCCGCCCGCGGAGCGACTGTTATATGCCGGGCTCGGTCACTCTGCCGGCTCAATTCGACTCGCTGAGCAGAATATTGATGCGCTGTTTCAGCTCGTTTACGTGAAACGGCTTGGTGAGGTAATCGTTGGCGCCGGCGCCCATGGCAATCAGCCGGCTGTCCAGGTCGGTAAGCGCTGTGACGATGATGATGGGAATGTCTTTGAGGACAGGGTCTGCTCGAATCATGCGGCATAGTTGAAACCCGTCAATATCGGGCATCATCAGGTCTATCACAAAGACATCCGGTCTGGAAAGATATGCCAGTTCGAGCGCCGAGGCGCTTTGGTTGACTCCGCTGGCGTCGAAACCGGCTGCCCTGAGCGCCGCCTTGTATAAATTGGTGAAATCCTCGTCATCGTCAATGACCATTACTTTTTTCATTATGTTCGCTCCATGGGGTGGTCGTTGACTGATTTTACCCTGCCATCAAGGAATCCACTGCCTCTGTCAATTCCCGCAAATTGCCCACCTTCAGCACGCGGTCGCACAGCGGCGCGTACTTGGGCATGTCGCTGTCGCCGTGCCAGAGGTGAGGGGGTTCAGGATTCAGCCAAAGGGTCCGTGCGGCGCGGCGGGTGATCTCGGAGAAAATGTCCAGGCGGGGGTCGTAATAGTTGTTGCGTCCGTCGCCCACGATGATGAGCGTCGTTCCCCCGTTGAGTGTGTCCATGTAGCCGTCCTGAAAGTTTTGCAGAGCCCACCCGAGGTCGGTGTTGTAATGTCCGCTGGGCATGCGCTGTAAAACGGAAGCAATCGCCTCGTCCGCGTTCGAGCCGCTGAAGTCTTCCGAAATGTATTCGAGATGGTCAATGAACGCGAAGGCGTGGGTCTTGCGCACCTGTCCCTGAAGCGCATGGAGAAAACTCAACATCAACTCCGAACAAAAACGCATCGAAGTGCTGATGTCGCAAATCACCACAATCTTCGGCTTATGCACGCGGTCTTTGTGACGGATTTCCATCGGCACGCCGTGATATTTGAGGTTGGCGCGGATGGTCGCCTTTGGGTCGAGTTGACCGCTCTTGGCGCGCTTCTGCCGCAGGGCAATGCGCGTGCGCAGCATGGCGGCGAGCCGTTTCACTTCGCGCTGTAAAATCTTTTTCTCCTCCTCCGAGAGCGCATGAAACGGACGGTTGAGCAGATTATCCATGCTTTCGCCGCGCGGTTTTTCACTCAAATTTTCGGCAATGCGCTCGCCTGCAAAACGTTCGATTTGCTCGCGCATGCCCTCCAGGTTTTGTTGAATCATTGTGCGCATCTGCTCGAGACGGTCGCGGCTCATGCCCATCTGCTGGAGTTGTTCCATCAGCTCCTTCAACGCCTCGCGGACTTCGGGGAAGGCTAAAGCCCGCATCATGCGCTGCGCCATCCAGTTTTGATAACGGAGATCATCCGCCTGATTCAAGCCGACCAATTGCGCCAGCGCCTCCAATTCGGACCTCGAAAGCGGCTCGCCGTTCATCAGCCTTTCCATCCGCTGACGGAGATTCTGCGCAAACTGACGTAATGCATCCGCCAGCATCTGCGCTTCTTCGGGCGTCATGTCGTCCATTGGATTTCCGCCCATCGCCGGCGGCTGTCCCGAACCGAAGAATAACGGAAACAATTTCTCGAATATGGGGATGTCCCTCGCGTCTTTGATGAGCGTGGCGCGCAGAGACAGGCGAAATTCCTCGCGGTCTTGAATCCCCATGATGTCCACCGCCGAAAACGCCTCCGCCGATTCCGCCAGCGAAACGCGCACCCCGCTGGCGCGCAAGGCTGCAATTAACTGTAAGATGCGGGATTCCATGACAACTTCACTTATGCGCTCATTCTTCTCTAACCGTCATCAGAATTTGTGAAATCAGTTTTTCATCCAGGTGCAGACCGGCAGCCTGCAAGGCTCGTAAAAGTTGTTTTGCAGAAGGAATGAGACCACGCCTCTTTGCAAGAACAATCACGGCGAGCGAACCTTTGACAGGAACGCCAAAACTAGTTGCACATTTCCGCGCAGCAGCATCATCGAGGATGGCTGTCCAGTCTGGATTGCTTAATGCAAACGAAATGACCGAGGTTTCGCCCGCACCTAAATCCCATGCCATGAGTTCAGGGGAGGCGGGAGGCGCTTCAACAATTGGGAATTTTCCCGCTTCGATGGCTAAACGGGCAGCGTCGTTTTCCGGTCCCGCTTTTATTTCTTCTGCCACGGCAGCGGGAAGAACGACTTTCTGCGCGATTGCCGTAAACAGATCAATCTGTCCAATTTTCCCCATCACGATCAAAGGCGATGCGTTCAGGACCCAGCGATCACTCATCGTCACTCTCGGCTATGATTTCCTTTGCGCTATATTGAAAAGGAGAAACTGCAAACCTTCCGAGCGCCGTCACAAATTCTGCCCTTGAGATTCCCGCAACTTCCGCGGCTTTCGATTGCGAGATCATGCCGATTTCGTACCACTTGATGGCTGCGGCAAGGCGCATTTCTCTGCCAAACGACGCGGGATCCAGCCTCAATGTGGAAAGGACGCTGCGCGGTAACTCCACGGATACGTGTATGTTTGTCATGCTTCACCTCAAAGCGATTATAAACCTGCTGTTCAATTCCCGGAAAACCTTCCCAACTCGTCGGGCGGTTTCTGCCTCGGCTGAGGCGGGTTGACCATCTGCCGCTTCGCCTTTTGCAAATCCGCTTCGTGTTTGAGCAGCACGGAGAGCGTCTCCTCCAGCGTTTCCTTATCCAGATTGGACGCATTCAGCGCGACGAGCGCATTCGCCCAGTCCAGCGTCTCACTGATGGAAGGGGATTTGCGCAGGTCTCCGTTCCGCAATTTGTGGACGAATTCCACCGCCTGCCGTGCGAGTTTGGGATTCAAGTCCGGCACTTTCAGGCGGACAACTGCCAATTCTTCTTCGATGGTGGGGTAATCAATGAACAGATACAAGCACCGCCGCTTCAGCGCTTCGGAGAGTTCGCGCGTGTTGTTGGAAGTCAGCACAACGAACGGCTTGTGCTTCGCGGTCAGCGTTCCCAGTTCAGGCACCGACACTTGAAAATCGCTCAGCACTTCGAGCAGAAAGGCTTCGAACTCAGCGTCGGCGCGGTCAATTTCGTCAATCAATAATACGGTCGGCTGCTCGCTCAGGATTGCCTTCAACAGCGGACGCTGAAGCAGGAAACGCTCCGAAAAGAAGACGTCCTCCTCCTTTGCCAGTTTGTCGGCGGCTTCGGCGAGGGTTTCCGCTTTGCCGAGCGTGTCGTTCAACTTGTCGCGCAGGAGTTGTGTATAAAGCAACTGTTTCGAGTATTCCCACTCGTACAATGCCTTCGACTCATCCAGTCCCTCGTAGCATTGGAGCCGAATCAATTCCCGCCCTGTCGCGCCCGCGATGGCTTTGGCGAGTTCGGTCTTGCCCACGCCTGCGGGTCCTTCCGCCAGGAGCGGCTTGCCGAGTTTATGCGCCAGGTACACGATGGTGGCAAGCTCATCCGAGGCGATGTACTTTTGCCGGTTGAGTTCCGTTTTGACGTTTTGGGTGGATTCAAAAAAAGTGGTCATGGCAATCCTGTACTCTCTTCCAATAACTAGCGACCTGACAGTTTCAAACAGGACGCTGAAAAACGCAGATAAAACAACTTCTGGACTTACGCAAAATGGCTTTCCTGTCCGCTAATCTACGCCAATCTTCGCGAATTTTGAACGAATTAGCGCAGTCCAGTCAAGCTTGGTGGATTGAATTCAGGTTTTGCGTAAGTCAAGAACTTAAATCAGCGTAAGTCAGCGTTCATCTGCGTCCTAAAACAAAAGTGTCGGATGGCTAGTCCAATAATAACTATTTCGATGCGGTGAGGTGACCTGTCCCTTACATGCGAATTTCGAGACGTAATGTGACAATGTCGCCTTCTTTGAGATGCTCGGCTCTTTGTGCGCTCATTCGTATCGGCACAAGATACCTGCCGTCTTTGGGGAACAGCGAGGTTTGCCACTCGGTCTTGCCAATCTGCACGCGGACCGGAATCACGCCCCACCCATAGGTGACCAGTCTCGAAATTGCCTTGATTTCCCCGCTTTGCCCCGGCGGAACTGTAACGAAGAGATAGGGGGCAGGTCCGCGCCAGTGAAAAATCTTGCCGCTGAATTCGAAGTTCATTGAAGTAGTATATCAAGCCTGCAAGGTTTCGACAAACCCATAGGCGTTGTTTTACAGTACAATCAACCCGTTTCGTCGTTGCCGCTTTCCACTTTTCCATTTTCTACTGGAATCTCTATGCGCCTCAAAGCAGACCTTACCCTTCTCTTCATAGCCGTCATTTGGGGAACGGCGTTCGTGGCACAGCGCCTGGCTGGGCAGTTGGGCAGTGTTTACCTGTTCAACGGCGTGCGTTACACGCTGGCGGGCGTGGTGGTTATTCCATTTGTGCGGCGGGATAATGCCTCACCTTATCCGCGTGAGCAATATCAATGGATGTTCATCGCAGGGTCGCTGCTCTTTATCGCGGCGGCGCTTCAGCAGGCGGGGATGCAGTTCACCACGGCGGGTAATGCGGGCTTCATTACGAGCCTTTATGTTGTCTTGGTTCCGCTGGTGCTATTTTTCGGGTGGCGCGAAAGACCTCACTGGCTCTCGGTTGTGGCAGTGGGACTGGCGGGGGCGGGGGCATACCTCCTTTCGACGGGGGGCAGGTTCGAGGTCCAGAGAGGCGACGCGCTCGAACTGGCGGGCGCGCTGTTTTGGGCGCTGCATGTCGTGGTGCTTGGCAAGTTCGCATCCCGCTTCGAGCCGATGTCCTTTTCGGTGGGACAACTGATCATCTGCGGACTACTCAACATAGCGGCTGGTCTCTTTCTCGAACAGCCGGTCTTTTCCTGGACCTGGGCGGGGGCGGCGGTCTATACGGCGGTTCTTTCGCTGGGACTTTGTTACACGCTCCAGGTCTGGGCGCAGCGACACACCCCGCCCTCCGATGCGGCGCTCATCCTGAGTCTTGAATCGGTGTTTGCGGTGCTGGCGGGCTGGTTCCTGCTGAATGAACGCCTGATGCCCGTTCAGGTGTTTGGATGTTTGTTGATTTTCCTGGCGGTGGGGCTTTCGCAGGTGAAAAATTATTCAGGTACAATTGACCGAAACCACCTCGTGGAGGGCAGATGACCGCCAGGGTAATTTTGAACCCGCACTCGAATCGTTGGAACGCACAAAAACGCTGGTCACAAGCAGAGGCGGCGCTGAAAGCCGCGGGTGTGGATTTTGATGTGGTTGTTTCGGAGAAAAAGGGCGCCATTACCGGACTGGCGGAAGAGGCAGCGCGGGCGGGTTTTTCGCCCATCATTGCCGCCGGCGGCGACGGCACCATCGGCGAGACGGTGAACGGTATGTTGAAGGCGGCAGGCTCGCCGGAGAAACTGTCCATCCCGTTGGGGGTCATTCCGCTTGGTTCGGCGAACGACCTGGCATTCAACATCGGTCTGCCAACGGATTTGAACGAGGCGGCAAAGGTCATTGCGGGCGGAAAGGTGCGGGGAATTGACCTGTGCAAATGCAACGAGCGTTATTTCATCAACAACTCGGCTTGCGGGCTGGAACCGTATATGTCCACCAAGCACGAGCGCATTCACTGGATTAAGGGCATCACGCGCTATCTCGTCGCGGCGATTTGGGCAATCATGGATAAGCCCGAATGGCGCGGGAAGGTCGTTTGGGATGACGGCTCGTATGAGGGAATGCTCTCTCTGGTATCCGTTGGCAACGGGCGGCGGACGGGCGGTTTCTTCATAACGCCGCACGCCGATCCTTTCGACGGCAAATTAACCCTCGCTTTCGGGTATCGTCCCACCCGTCTGGGATTGTTGTTGGCTTTGCCGAAGGCATTCAATGAAGACAAGGGCAGTTACATTGAAATGGAGGGCATGCGGGAAGTTCACTCGACGCGGGTGTCCATCCATCTCGATAGACCGTCTTACGCGCACACCGACGGGGAGTTGTTCCCGCAGCAGGTGCAGAATCTCGAATACCAAATCTTTCCCGGAAAACTGAATATTCTCGTGCCATGATTATCGAAGAACTTTCCATTAAACCCCTCAAGCGAAATCTGTGGACGGACCTCGAGGAACTCTTTGGCTTGAATGGCGCCTGCGGCGGGTGCTGGTGCATGTACTGGAAACTGCGCGGCAAGGCGTTTGAGGAGGCAAAAGGCTTTGGCACGCGCCAGATGCACAAATCCATCGTGGATGCGGGAACGGTGACGGGCTTGCTTGCCTACCTCGATGGGGAGGTGGTGGGCTGGGTGGCAGTGGAGCCGCGCAACGCATACGAACGGCTGGCGCATTCGCGCACGCTCCAGCCGCTGGATGACCAGCCTGTCTGGTCGGTGACGTGTTTCTTCGTGGCGAAGCGTTATCGCCGCCGCGGAATCGCTTTGGGGTTGTTGAAGGCGGCGGTGGAATATGTCCGCCAGCAGGGCGGGAAGATCGTGGAGGGGTATCCGGTGGAGGTCAAAGAGAAGACCGCGCCTCCGTTTATTTTTACCGGCACACCGTCCATCTTCCGTGAAGCGGGGTTCGTGGAAGCGGTGCGCCGCACGCCCACCCGTCCCATTTATCGTTTTGTCATAGAATAAGCAAATGGCGTTTCAAGACATTCGAAAATCACGCCGGCGGCTAAGCCCGGAAGAGGCGGGAGTGCTCCTGCTTGCGTTGATTTTGCTCGCAGGTTTGCTGGCGCTCAACGTGTACCTTTCACAGACGCTGCCCGGCGGCGAGCAGTTTTTCCTGCGCTGGAGCGGGGCGCGCGGCTTTTTGCGGGGAGATGTCGAACCGTACAGTTCCGAGATTGCACAGCAGACGCAAAACCTCGTCTATGGGCGGCGGGCGCAGACGGACGAATACCCCTACGCGCTGAATGACCCGTTCCCGATTGTTTTGTTGTACACGCCTTTGGCGTTGTTTTCCAATTTTGCCCTGGCGCGCGGAATTTGGATGCTGCTCTCTCAAATTGCGCTGCTTTGGCTGATGGTGTCCTTCATCCGCGCTTTGGAATGGGAGCCGCCGCCCTGGTTGTTTGCCCTCCTTTTGCTGACCGGCGTTTTCGGATATTACAGTCTCGCCGCTTTGGGAGCAGGGACGCCCGCTGTCTTTTTGGCGGCGTTGTTCTTTGCCATTTTATATGCCCTGCATTCCTCCTCCGATGAACTGGCGGGCGCGTTGCTCTGTCTGACCTTCTATCAATGGGAGGTCAGCGCCTTGTTTGTTTCCTTCGTCTTTGTGTTTGTTTTTAACAACCGCCGCTGGCGGGTGTTATCGGGCTTTGGCATGACGCTGGTCGTTCTGCTGGTGGTTTCCTTCCTTGCATATCCCGGCTGGGGACTTCCATATCTGCGCGGCGTGCTGTCAGATTGGTATCGCAGCGACGCCCTGCGCTTCGGCGCATTTGCCTCCCGCTGGTTTCCAGAAGCAAAGTTTTCCATCGGGCAATGGACTGCCATCCTGCTGGGCGTGTTGGTCTTTTGGGAATGGATTCAGGCGGCTCATTCCCATTTCCGTCACATGATTTGGGCTGCCTGTCTGTCGCTGGCGGTCACGCCGCTGATGGGGTTTGCCGTCTTTCCATCCAATCACGTGGTACTGCTGCCGTCCCTTTTCCTCATCGTCATGCTCGTGTGGGAACGTTGGACGCGCCGGCGCGGCTGGTTTCCTCCACTCATTTTGCTGACGGCATTTGGCGCGCCCTTTTGGCTGTACGTTCAAGCCAACACCGGCGCAGCGCGTCTCTATGCCGACCTGTTGACCGTCCTGCCGCCCATTGCATCCCTCCTCGGTTTGTACTGGGTGCGCTGGTGGGCGGTGCGTCCGCTGCGCATTTGGGCAGACCAACTTGGAGGTCGAAGATGAAGCGCTGGCATTATGTTGTCCTCTTCCTTGCCGGGCTGTTGGTCCCGTATCTCGTTTCGCGTTTTCAGTCTGTTCCGGGGTATATGGATGCCGACTATTACTTTACCAGTGGACTTCAACTGGCGCAGGGCAGGGGCTTCACTGAACCATACCTCTGGAATTATCTCGACGACCCGCAAGGACTCCCGCATCCCTCTCACACCTATTGGATGCCTCTTGCCTCCATCGTTTCAGCGCTGGGGATGTGGTTGAGCGGTCAAACCGCCTACGCTGCCGGACGATTGCCGTTCATCCTTCTTTCCGCCTTTGTCCCCGTGCTGACGGCGGCGCTCGCCTTTGACCTTTCCCGCCAGCCCCGCCTCGCACTGACCTCGGGACTGCTCGCTGTTTTCTCGATGTACTACGCCCCCTTCCTGCCTGTGCCGGACAACTACGCCCTCTTCATGCTCCTCGGCGGGACCTTTCTGCTCCTCGCCCCGCGCCCGCAAAAATGGATTCCCCTTGCCCTCGGCGCACTGGCGGGAGCGATGACCCTTGCCCGCAGCGACGGTCTGCTCTGGCTGGGGCTGGCGGGGCTTGCCGTGTGGTGGAATTTTCCAGTTTCTTTCAAAGAGAGTAATTGGGCGGAGGAGTTTGCGCGGAAGGTCATTCCGTCAGGTTTGCTCCTCTTGCTTGGCTATCTCCTCATCATGGGCGGATGGCATTATCGCAATTACACCTTGTTTGGGACACTCATGCCGCCCGGCAGCAGCAGGCTCCTGTGGCTGGAAACCTACAATCAGACCTTCGCTTATCCCGCTTCCAGCGTCACCCGCGAGGGATTTTTGCGCGCCGGCTTCTCTGCCGCGCTGCAAGACCGTCTTACTGCTCTCAAGTGGAACGCAGGCACCATGCTGGCTCCGCAAGGCGGGATTTTCCTGTTTCCCTTCATTCTGACAGGTTTGTGGACGTTGCGCGGGCAGTTGCGGACGCGCCTTGCCGTGACCGGCTGGCTGATTCTCTTCGCGGTGATGACGCTGGTGTTTCCGTTTGCCGGTATGCGCGGCAGTTTTCTCCATGCAGGGGCGGCGTTCCAGCCGTATTGGTGGGCGGCGGCGCCGCTGGGGCTGGATGTCGTCATTACGGCGGCGCGCCGGCGCGGCATGTTCGATGAAAATGCCCGCTTGGTTTTTCCCTCCATGCTGGTGATTTTGGCAGCCATCGTAACCGCTTACCTGATCGCCTCGCGCGTGATGGGCGGGTGGGGCGCGGAGAGCCGCGTCTATGCCGAGGTGGAGCAAAGGCTGCTCGAAGACGGCGCCAGCCTCGAGGTCGGAGTGATCGTCCGCAATCCGCCGGCATACTATCTCTATTCGGGGCGTCCTGTCATGGCGCTGCCTTACGGTGATGAAGAAACCATCCTGCAAGTGGCGGAAAAATTCGGCGCGGGGTATCTCATCCTGGAAAAGGGAGGCACGTTCGAGGCAATTCAGGATTTGTACGATCACCCGCAAAGTCATCCGTCCTTTTTCTTCCTCGGAGAGGTGAATGATGCGAAAATTTATCGTATCCTTCTCCCTTGATTACCGCGCCCTGCTTGCGCTGGCTGCGCTGGCGGGCGTGGCTTTCTTCCTGACGTTCAGCGCGCTGACTTATCGCATTGGCTTTCCGCTCGACGACGCTTGGATTCACCTCACCTATGCCCGCAACTTTGCCCTGCACGGCGAATGGGCGTTTCGGCTGGGGCAGGGGTCGGCTGGCTCTACCTCGCCGCTGTGGACGGGGCTGCTGGCGATAGGCTTTCTCCTCCGCCTTGCTCCTTACTTCTGGACGTTTTTTCTTGGCTGGGCGGCACTCAGCCTGACGGCAATCCGCGCGGAAGACATTGCCCGCCGCGTCCTTCCAACCTACCGCCCTCTAATTCCCTGGGTGGGGCTGTTCATCGCCCTCGCCTGGCATCTGAGTTGGTTAGCGGTTTCGGGGATGGAGACACTTCTGCATGGATTACTCATCCTGACCGTCCTGGGGATGTTGCTGGAGCGTTCGCATCGTTATCTGACCTTGGGCTTGCTGGCTGGTTTAAGCGTTTGGGTGCGCCCCGACGGTTTGACTCTGCTCGGACCCATCCTGTTCACGGCATTTCTGCAGGAAGCGAATTGGCGGGAGCGCGGCATCGCCTTGTGGAAAGTATTGCTTAGTTTTGGGGCGCTATTTGTGTTTTATCTGCTTTTCAATTTGATGCTTTCCGGCACACCTATGCCGAACACCTTCTATGCCAAGCAGGCGGAGTATGCGGCGGCATGGCTTTCCCATCCCCTCTCTGCGCGGTTGATGACATACCTGCTCCCCATGCTTGCCAGTCCCTTTGTGGCGATTGTGCCTGGCTTTTTTCTTTGGGTGTATCGGCTTATCCGCGAGCGGAATTGGGGAGGCGCGGCAGGGATCATCTGGTTTGTGGGATATGTGGGCATTTATCTGACGCGGCTCCCCGCCTATCAGCACGGACGATATATCCTGCCCGCGTTTCCCAGCCTGTACCTGTGGGGTCTGCTCGGCATGGCGGCATATCTGACTTCTCCGCGCGCCAATCAACAACTCTCGTTCCTGTGGCGTGCGTTGACCATTGCCCTGGTTGTCCTTTTTCAATGGCTGGGCGCGGCGCAAAACGCCCGCGATGTTGCCTTCATCGAAACGCAAATGGTGCAGACGGCGCATTGGGTGAACGAAAACCTGCCGGCAGATGCGTTACTGGCAGTGCATGACATCGGCGCCATCGGCTACTTCACCCAAAACCCGCTGATTGACATGGCTGGATTGATCACGCCGGACGTGGTTCCGTTCATTCGGGATGAGAACCGCCTGGCGGAATATCTCGACGCCAGCGGCGCGGAGTACCTCGTCACGTTTTCGGAGTGGTATCCGCAACTTGTCGAAGGAAGAACCGCGCTTTTCCAGGCGGGGGTTGAACAGTTTCCATTTGACGACAATATCGGGGTGTATCGCTGGCGATGAGACTTATCACAAATTTGAAATGGAAACCGCGTGCGGCAAATTGCCCGTCCGTGATGAGTGTGCTATACTCCCGTCAAGACCAATTCAGGGATCAGGCTAATGATGAAAGAAATAACATTGCTTATAGCAGACGACCATCCGTTATTCCGCCAGGGCGTGGTGGATGCTTTGTCGCTCGAAAAAGATTTTCAGATTATTGCGCAGGCGTCGAACGGCGAGGATGCGATTGCACAAATCCGTGCATTGCAGCCGATGGTTGCCATCATTGATGTCAATATGCCCGGCATGAACGGTCAGCAGGTGACTCACCAGGTCACTTCCGACCACCTGCCAACCCGCGTTGTTTTGCTGACCGGCTACGACGATGTGGAACAGGCAATTCATGCCGTGCTGGCGGGTGCGGCGGGTTATTGCGCCAAAGAGATTCAACCCGAGGTGCTTTCGCGCACCATCCGCGCCGTTGCCGAGGGGAAATACGCCATTGCGGGCAACATTTTTACCCGCCGCGAATTGGATGCCTGGATTGACGAGCAAATGGAAGGCGCCCGCAAATCTTACAGTGAACCTGGCTCGCCCTTTCACCCCCTTTCCGACCGCGAAATGGAAGTGCTCTCCTGCGTGGTACGCGGTATGAGCAACAAAGAAATCGCCGCCCGCTTGGGTATCAGCCATCAAACCGTCAAGAATCACGTCACGTCCATCCTGCGAAAGTTTAGCGTGGAAGACCGCACTCAGGCAGTTGTCTATGCCCTCAAACGCGGCTGGGTCAAATTGCAGGATACGGCGGCAAAACATCAGGAGTAGTCATGACATTTGAAGATCTGTCCGCCGACGCGTTCGACGTTCAAAAAGAAATCGAAGAAACCACCCGCGCCCTGCGCGAGGTCACTTTAATGATCGAGCAAAGCCAGGGCGAATTGATGAAGCTCTCCCAGCGCAATGCCGCCATCACTGCCCATCTTCAACAGGTGCAGAACCAGATGGATACCATCTCGCCAAAGGAACTGCGCAGCGTCTATGACTCGGCGCTGGATGCTCAGCAGCGTCTCTTTGTGATGCGCGGTCAACTGGAAAAACTCCAGGCGGAAAAAGCCCATCTGGAACGCCTCAAAACCATCCTGGAGCGGGCTTCCACATTCCAGGCAGGTTCCGCCGCCTCCGCCTCTTCTGCCGCGCGCGGCACGATGGCAAGCGTCGAAATGCTGGTGAACGCCCAGGAAACCGAGCGTCAGCGTCTCTCCCGTCAAATGCACGACGGTCCTGCCCAGGCGCTTTCCAACTTCATCCTGCAAACCGAAATCGCCATGCGCCTGCTGGATATAGACCCCCTTCAGGCAAAGGAAGAACTGAACAACCTCAAAACCTCCGCCATGGGAACTTTTCAGAAGGTGCGCAACTATATTTTCGAACTGCGTCCCATGATGCTGGATGACCTGGGTTTGGTGCCGACGGTGCGCCGCTATGCCGATGCCTTCAAAGAGCAGGCAGGATTGGATGTAAGCGTGACCATCACCGGCAACGAACGCCGCCTCGAGTCTTACCTAGAAGTGATGATTTTTCGCGCCATTCAAGAATTATTGGGGAATGCCGCCCGTCACAGTCAAGCGTCACAGGTCAAGGTGCTGCTCGATATAGGGGATGAACGCGTGCGCGTCAGCGTGGACGATAACGGCCGCGGCTTCGATCCCGAATCCGTTCAGCAGGGGAGCAGCCTCGGGTTAAAGTTGATCCGCGAACGGGCGGAGATGCTGGGCGGCACGTTTGAGGTGGATAGCGCCATCGGGCGGGGTACGCGTGTCACCTTTGCTGTGCCAGCCCGTTCGTAAGTCCATACATTGCAATTTGATGAAATTTTGGCTCTGCTGCACGGCAGAGCCTTACTTTTTTACCAACTATGCCCTCAAGTTTTAGGGTTATACTGTATAATAATTCAAACCTGCTTCGTTGCAAAAAGAGTCAACAGGATGAAATTTTCCCGTCTTGCCCTCACTCCCACCCCTCTCCAATATGGGAGAAGGGCAAGGGGCGAGAGAAAAGAAGACGGAAAATGAGCATCAGGCAATCTTTGCAATAGAGCATTTCAAACCAATTGATCTGCCGGAAGTACAGGCGGAGATTCTGGAAGGAGAAATCCCTATGCGTCGCGGAAGAATATTGCTGTTGGTTGTTTTAATTGTCGTCATTGGACTGGCGATGCTGTATGTCGCCTTTGGGAATTTGGGTGGTGGCGGGTTTTCTGCCATTTCCACTCCACTGCCAGAGCAAGTGACAAAAGTATATTTTGCCGCGCAAAACATCCCCCCAGGGACGACAATCACCCGTGATATGCTTGGAACATTTTCCCTTCCGCCGGAAAATGTGACGGAAGTCATGTTTAGCGAGGGCGAGGAAGCCAACTTAATTGGTCAAGTGGCTCGTTTTCAGTTGGACCAGGGAACTCTTATCACCTCTGCAATGATTGGCGGAAAAGTGGAACTGCCGCCGCCTTCCTGGTCATATAAGGTGCCGGCTGGCATGGTGGCGGTTGCCATCCCCACCGACCGTCTAGCGACAGCGGCATACGCCATCAACAGCGGCGCTCACATTAATGTCAACGTCTGCATCACCATCGTGGACGTGGATCCAGCCTTCCAAACGGCGCTTCCCAATTATTTGTCTTCCATGCAGGATATTTTCTTCCCGCAAGACGGTCGTCCTCTCATTACCATTGATGCCACGACTCAGGAACTCCCTGCCCGCCAGGGACGCACTGAACTCGACCCGACCTTCCAAAAACCGATTTACGTGGTTCCTTCTGAAGCCCAGCGTCCCCGTTTGGTGTGTCAGATTATCTTGCAGGATGTGGTGGTCTTGAACCTCGGCAATTTCCAACTCTCGCAGGCGCAGCCTGTGGCGGCGGCGCCAACACAAGACGCGAATGCTCCCGCCGTTCAATCGCAGGCAGAAACCAAGCCGGATATCATCACCCTCATGGTGTCGCCGCAGGATTCCGTTGCGCTGAATTACTTTGTTTACAGCGGCGCGGTCTTCTCCCTGGCGCTGCGCAACCCCAACGATACCTCGCGGGTGGAAGCGCAATCGGCGACCTTGAACAGTGTCTTGACGCAGTACAACTTCTCTCTGCCGTCCAAATTGCCGTACGCTCAAAACACGCGTATTGACTTCCTCCAGCCTCCGCTTTTACCGAACGATATTACTCCCCAACAATAGAGGTTTTCCTGATGCCGGGTGAAAAAATCCGTGTATTGATCGTAGATGATGTCTCTGAAACGCGCGAGAACGTCAAAAAACTGCTGCAATTCGAGTCAGATGTTGAAGTCGTAGGTGTTGCCCGTACAGGAAAAGAAGCGATTCAAGCCTCGCAGGACTTGAATCCCGATGTCGTCCTGATGGACATCAACATGCCGGATATGGACGGCATCGCAGCAACAGAAGCCATTCGCGCCAAACAGCAGGCAGTTCAAGTCGTCATTCTTTCGGTTCAAAGCGACCAGAACTACATGCGCCGCGCCATGCTGGTGGGAGCCAGAGACTTCCTCACCAAGCCGCCGATGGGCGATGAACTCATCTCCGCCATCCGGCGCGCCGGCGAAATGGCGCAGGCGGAAAAGGCAAAAGCCGCGCGGGCGCAAGTGATGCCCATCGCAGGCGTGCCGGGCGTCGCAGCCGCTTATGGCGGTCCGCGAGGAAAGATCATAGTCGTTTACAGCCCCAAGGGAGGCACCGGGCGCACCACGGTGGCGGTCAACCTCGCGCTGGCGCTTCATTCCGCAGATACGCGCGTTGCTTTAGTGGACGGCAACCTGCAATTTGGCGATGTGGCAATGTTTGTCAACGAGCACGGCAAGAATACAGTGCTGGACCTTGCCCCCCGCGCCGACGAGTTGGACGCCGAAATCGTGGAAGAAGTCATGGTCAAGCACTCCGCTTCGGGATTGCACATCCTGGCTGCGCCCACTCGCCCGGAATATGCCGAAAAAATCTCGAGCGCCCAATTTTCCAAAATGCTCGAATTCCTCACGCAACTCTACGCTTATGTCGTTGTTGACACTGCCACAGTTTTGAATGACCTGACGCTGGCGACCGTTGACGTAAGCGACTTGATTGTCCTGATCACCACGCAGGATATTCCCGCCATCAAGAACAGCCGCCTCTTTCTGGACCTGTTGAATAGTCTGGGCGTGCGGCGCGAGCGCGTCCTGTTCATCATGAACCGTTTCGACAAAAAGGTGAACATCACCCCTGAACGTGTTGCCGAAAACCTCAAACAGGAAGTTGCCCTCGTCATCCCGATCGACGAAGCCACGGCGGTCAAGGCGGTGAATCGCGGCATCCCGTTCATGTTGGATAGCAAAGCCCAACCCATTGCACGCAGTATCGTATCACTGGCAGAAGCGGTTCGCAGCCGCCTGGCGGAAAGTGAAACCAACGGCAAGTAAATTTTGCCTTGTGATTGCAAGGAGATGTAAAGTATGTCTCTCTTAAAACGAATTGAACAGGGGCAGGGCGGGTCTCCCTCGGGAGGCGGAAGCTCTTCTGGACAGGAAGGAGAAGGTTCGCGCCTCTCCGCTCTTCAATCGAGGAGGGTGAACGCCCCCATCACATCGCCGCAGGCGGGTTCTTACTTTGACCTGAAAACCCGCGTGCAAAACAAACTGCTCTCCGAGCTGGATCCCACCATGGACATCACACGGACCGACGAGGTCCGCCGCACCATTCAGGACCTGTTCGAGCAGATCCTTGCCGAAGAGAACATTGTCCTTTCGCGCCCCGAACGCGCCCGCCTGTTCGAACAGATTGCGGCGGAGATTCTCGGCTTCGGTCCCTTACAGCCTTTGCTGGAGGACGACACCATCACCGAAATCATGGTCAACGGACCAAAGAATGTTTATATCGAGCGCAAAGGCAAACTTCACCGTGTGCCGGTGACCTTCGAGAACAATGACCATGTCATGCGGGTGATTGATCGCATCGTCGCCCCGCTGGGACGCCGCATTGACGAATCCAGCCCCTATGTGGATGCGCGTTTACCCGACGGCTCCCGCGTCAATGCCGTTATCCCGCCCATTTCACTGGTGGGTCCCACACTGACCATTCGTAAGTTTTCGAAGAACCCCATCACCATCGAACAGCTCATCCAATTTGGCTCCATCACCCCTGAGGCGGTTCAATTCCTGAAAGCGTGCGTGGAAGCCCGCCTGAACATTCTCATTTCCGGCGGCACCGGCTCAGGCAAAACCACGCTTCTCAACATCCTTTCGGGCTTCATTCCCAACGACGAGCGTATCATCACCATTGAAAACGCGGCTGAGTTGCAGTTACGTCAGGAACACGTTGTCACGTTGGAATCGCGCCCGCCCAACATCGAAGGACGCGGCGAAATCACCATCCGCGACCTGGTCATCAACTCTTTGCGTATGCGCCCTGAACGCATCATCGTCGGCGAATGCCGCGGCGGTGAGACGCTCGACATGCTCCAAGCGATGAACACCGGTCACGACGGCTCGATGACCACAGCACATGCCAACTCACCGCGTGACGCGCTTTCCCGCGTCGAGACCATGTGTCTGATGGCGGGTATGGACCTTCCCGTCCGCGCCATCCGCGAACAGACCGCCAGCGCCATAGATTTGATTTGTCACCAAGAGCGCATGCGCGACGGCACCCGTAAAGTGACTCACATCACCGAAGTCAGCGGCATGGAAGGCGATGTCATTACCATGACTGACATCTTTGTCTTCGAGCAGACCGGCGTGGAAGCAGGCAAGGTGGTGGGACGCCTGCGCCCGACAGGCTTAAGACCCAAGTTCATGGACAAGATTGAAGCGGCGGGTATCAATTTGCCGCCCTCTATTTTTGGTATTGGCGAGCGCCGCCGCTACTAAAATGGCAAACAGGTTACGGTTATGAATCTCTTGCTAATTGGCGGTGGAATTATCCTGCTGCTCTTGATTGTTGGGGTGGTTATCACCATCACCAGCGAACGCTCGCTGGTGGATGAACGCTTGGGTCAACTGGGCGAAACCGAACAAGTCAAAGAAGCCCAGCGGGAAGCCGCCGCATCCCTTGTCACCGAATGGTTGAATCGCAGGGTTGCCAGTTCCTCCATGGGCGACCGCATTGCGCGCGAACTGGCGCGGGCAGACCTGAAACTCAAGGTTGCCGAGTACTATGCCCTGGTCTTTATCTCGACCGTTATGTTGGGCGCTCTTGCCTGGGTGCTTCAGGGACATTGGGCTTCCTTTATCATTGGTGCGGTGGTCGGTTTCTTCATCCCGCGCTTTTACGTCAAGCGCCAGCAAGCCCTGCGCCTGCGAAAATTCGACGACCAATTGGGCGATATGCTGAATCTCATGGTGAACGGCTTGCGGGCGGGATATTCAATCATGCAGGCAATGGAGGCGGTCAGCCGCGAACTCCCCTCGCCCATTTCCGACGAATTTCGCAGAGTCGTCCAGGAAATGCAAATTGGCATTCCCATGGAAAAAGCGCTGGATAACCTCCTCCGCCGCATCCCCAGCGACGATTTGGACTTTGTCGTAACCGCCATCAACGTTCAGCGGGAAGTGGGCGGCAACCTTTCGGAAATTCTGGATACGATTTCATTCACCATTCGTGAACGCGTCCGCATCAAAGGTGAAATCCGCACCATGACCGCCAGCGTGCGCGCTTCTGGCACCATTCTGTCTCTCCTGCCAGTGGGGTTGGCAGTGGCGCTGTGGTTTATCAGCCCGGAATATATCGGTTCCTTTTTTGCGCCCACGAAATTGTTGGGCGGTCAGCCCATTTGCGGGATCGTTGCCGTGAGCGTTATCGTCGGTCTAATCGTCGCCGGCTATTTCGTCATGATGAAAATTGCGGATATCGAGGTGTAGCGATGAACCTGACCTTAATTTTGGTAATTGCCGGCATCCTGCTGGTTCTGTTCATCGTTGTAGGGGTCGTTTCGGTGAATTTGCGGCGCAACGCAGAAGAAGAGGAAGATCCGCTTCAGGCGCGCCTGGCGGAGTATCTTCAAAGCGGCGAAGTTGCCTCGCTGGAAGAAATCGAACTGTCCCAGCCGTTTTTCGAGCGCGTCGTTGTGCCCATCATTAGGAAAATTGGCGAAATCTCCGCCCGCTTCACCCCTCAAAAGGCGATTCAGGACACGGCTCGCAGGCTGGAATTGGCAGGCAATCCCTGGCCCATTGATGCCGCCACCTTTCTTGCCATCCGTTTCATTTTGGCGGTGGCATTGGGCGGCTTGGTGACGGCAGTGGTCTTGCTTTCGCCTGCGCCAAGTTTTAGCGATAATGCGCTATATATTTTTGGCGCAACCTTTGGCGGATTTTATCTTCCTCATCTGATGCTCTCGAACAAAATCACCAGCCGCCAAAAGGAAGTCCGCAAGGCAATGCCGGATGCTCTGGATTTGCTCACCATTTGCGTGGAAGCCGGGCTGGGCTTTGAAGCCGCCATGTCCAAAGTCAGTGAAAAATGGGATAACCAACTCTCGCTGGCTTTTGCCCGCACCATCCGCGAGATTCAACTCGGCAAGCCGCGCCGCGACGCCATGCGCGACATGGCGGAACGCTTGGGCGTGGCAGAAATGACCAGTTTCGTCGCTGCCGTCATCCAAAGCGAGCAATTGGGCGTGAGCATGGCAAAAATCCTGCGCATTCAGTCCGACCAGATGCGCATCAAGCGCCGCCAGCGAGCGGAAGAGGAAGCACACAAGGCGCCGGTCAAAATGGTGATCCCAATGGCGTTCCTCATGTTCCCCACCATTTTGATCATCATTCTAACGCCCGCCGTGATGCAAATTATGAATAGTTTGGGTTAGGTTCGCTTTCTTTTCAATTTGCGTGAACAAGACGCTTCCATCGTCTTATCGTCTCTGGCAATGGGTTTGGCACGGAATTGACTTGCTCTTTCCGCCGCAGTGTGGGGGATGCGGCAAGAGAGGCGCGTCGTGGTGTGCCGAATGTCAGGCGCGCGTGCCGTTCATCTGTGAACCCTTCTGCCGCGTCTGTGGAATTCCCACCGGCGGCGCTGTTGTGTGTGAGCGGTGTTTGGAAAATCCGCCCGCGTATCGAATGATGCGTTCCTGGGCGGTTTTTGATTCGCCTGTGCAGAGCGCCCTGCATACAATGAAATACCGCCGCAACATTGGAATGGGCGGCGCTTTGGCGCGTCAAATGGCGGATTTCGTGCGCTCCCTGCAATGGGAGGTGGATATGCTCATTCCCGTGCCGCTGAGTAAAAAGCGCCTCAAGGAGCGGGGGTATAATCAGGTTGCGCTGGTGGCGCGTCCGCTGGCTTATGAACTCGGGCTGTCTTATGTTCCTTCGGCGCTGCAGAAAATCCGCGAAACGCGCTCACAGGTTGGCTTGACGGCTTCCCAGCGGAGGGAAAATGTCTCGAAAGCGTATCAGGCAAAGGCGGGAATTGTGAAGCGCAAATCCGTCCTGTTGATGGATGATGTGGCGACCACCGGTTCCACCATCCAGGCGGCAGCGGAAGCGTTATTATCTGCCGGCGCGCGGGAAGTGTATGCGCTTACCGTTGCCCGTGCCCTTCCTCATCATGATTTGAATCGGGTATGACTGACGCGCCAGCGTCATTGATAAGCCTTCAAGGAGGTTCCGTATGACAAACAAGATCGAGATCCAAGCACGTAATATGCGGTTGGCTGATAACACGCGCGAGTATGTTGAGAAGAGAGCCGCCAAGTTGGAACGTTATCTTCAAGAAATTGACGAAGTGCGGGTTGAATTGGCGCACGTCAAAACTGCCCGCAGCGCCAATGACCGTCAGGTGGCGCAAATTACCCTGCGAGGCAAAGGCTTCATCTTGCGCACGGAGGAACGCGCCGACGATGTGCGCGCCGCCTTCGATACGGCGCTGGATAAGATGCAGCGACAAATCGAACGTTATAAAGGCAAACATTATCGCGGGCGCGGAGATGGACGCTCGGCGGCGGAAGTCGTTGAAGAAGAATGGCCCGTGGATGAAACCGGCGAACTCCTTCCGCTGATTGCCAAACGCAAAAAGTTTGTGCTGGTGCCGATGACCGAAGAAGAAGCGGTGGAACAAATGAAACTGCTCGGGCATGACAATTTCTTTGTCTTCTTCAACGCCGAGCAGAATTCCATTCAAGTGTTGTATCGCCGCCGTAACGGCACCTACGGTTTGATTGAGCCTGTAATCGGTTGAGACCCCTTGGAAAGGCAAAAAACCAGTGGCGCTCCGGCGCCACTGCGTTTCTCAAAGGAGTGTGCATGGAATTCAATGATGATTTGGATGATGTCGAAATCACCCCCACCAACGTGGACGTGGAAACGGTAAAAGGGCTGGTGCATGACCTGATCAAAGCGCTGGGCGAAGACCCCGAACGCGAAGGCTTGAAGAACACGCCGCATCGCGTCTCGCGCATGTTTACAGAATTGCTCAGCGGCTACGCTACCGATCCTCAACAGGTCATCAACGGCGCGTTGTTCAACATCACCTACGACGAGATGGTGCTGGTGCGCGACATCGAATTTTACAGTTTATGCGAGCATCACATGCTCCCGTTCCTCGGGCGGGCGCATGTCGCCTACCTGCCGGCGGGCAAGGTCATTGGGCTTTCCAAAATCCCCCGCATCGTGGACATGTATGCCCGCCGCCTGCAGGTGCAGGAACGCATGACGCGTCAAATTGCCGATTTTCTCCAAAAGACGCTTCAGCCGCAGGGTGTGGCGGTGGTGGTGGAAGCGGTGCATCTTTGCTCGATGATGCGCGGCGTCAAGAAACACGATGCGCGCATGACCACCTCCGCGATGCACGGCGCCTTCCGCGCCAACCTGGCGACGCGCCAGGAATTTCTGGATAACATCTCGCGCGGCGCAAAACCGCTTCAATTCTGACCTTCAGCCTGATTCACCGAAACCGGCTTAACACTTCGGGACGCGCCTCCATCCACACCTGTGAGCGGAGGCGCGCCGCCGTTTGTGCAAGAGTTTCCCCCAACAATGGATTTTTATAATCGGGGTAAATTTCCGCCAGCGGCACAATCACAAACGCGTACCGCCAGAACTTGTCGTTATAAGGCTGGTCGTCGAAAAGTACGATGTCAATGTCAATTGTGCGGGGAGCGTACTTGTTCTCACTGCGCCGCCTGCCAAGCCGCGCCTCGATGGGGCGGATGATGTTTTCCTTCAACTCGACCTGCATCAACTCTGTTTGGAACAGGACGCAGGCGTTCAGGTAATTCGGTCCCTCCGCGCCCACCGACAGTGACTCCCATGCGTTGGAGACTTTCAACACCTTGCCGTAGGCGTGCAACAACTCCACCGCCCGCACCAGGTTGGTTTCGGGCTGGATGTTCGAACCGAGATTCAAGTACGCCAGATGGAGGTCACGCATCGCGGCTGCGTTCGATCTCCACGCCCACCGACTCGGCAAAGCGCACCGCCGTCGGCTTTTCCACGCGCACAATCACCCGCTGCACGTTATTCTGTGCAAGACAAATCCCCGCCAAATCGTTCGCCAGCGCCTCCACCGTGAAGCGACCGACGCTCTCGGCGTGTTCCTGTACCTTTTTCGTGATGGCGCTGTAATCGGCGCAATCGTTGAGGTCGTCGGTCTGCGCGGCGCGGCGGGTATCGGTGAAGAGGGTGATGTTGATGAGAATATCCTGGGCGCGTTTGCGCTCCCAATCGCGGACGCCGATGATGCCGCGGGCGAGCAGGTTCTTGATGATGACTTTGTCCATGTTGTAGTTTCCTTTGTTTTTTGTGTAGTCAGATAGAGGCTTCTTATCGTATTACTTCGTAAAAGCTGTGCCAACCACGAAGATTTTATGGCGGATGTCCTTGCGAGGAGCCATACCCGCACGGACGTGAACCCTTCGACAGGGCTTCGATAAACTCAGCCCGGCGGCTCAGGGCAGGCGTCCGTGCTATTCGTACAAAGTCCAGCCTTGGCGGGACTAGTCCGCTTGAGCGGACTTGGCAGGAATAGCACGGGGGTTGATCCCCGTGCGGCGCCAAGAGCAGGGGGATTGTCAGGTTAAATTGTTAATCTGCAATATCTCGCGTTTCAAGCGACATGACCCCCCTTCGTAGGGCGACATTTATGTCGCCCGAAAACGCGAGATAAATCTCGCGCTACCGCGTAAGGTGAGTTACTGAATTACAGAGAACGTCGAGAAAACCAAACCCTCTCTGCGAGCTCAGCGTCTCAGCGGTAAATTTTCGGAATTGTGTGCAAAACAAGCCCTAAACCAAATGCCTGCCGCCATCCACGTGGATAATTTCGCCGGTGATGTAAGCGGGGCAGGTGAGCAGAAAAATCAGCGCTTGTTCGATCTCGCCCTCCGCCGCCCAGCGCTGCATGGGGATGCTGTTTGTAATTTCAGGGTTGGCATTTCCATCGGAGGGCGGCAGGATGGCTCCCAGCGCCAGCCCGTTGACCGTCACTTTGGGCGCAAGCGCCGCCGCCAGCGACTTTGTCATCGCGGCGAGGGCGGCTTTGCTGACCGTGTAGGGGAAGTGGTCGGCGCCCGGGCGCAGGGCGCGCCAGTCTAGGATGTTGACGATGCGCGCGCCCTCCTCTGCCTGACGGGCAAAGGCTTGAGAAAGCAGAAAGGGCGCGGTCAGGTTGAGGGCGAGGTGGCGGTTCCAATCGTCGAGGGAGGCGGTGTGGAGGGTGAGCGGTTCGAAGATGGCGGCGTTGTTGATGAGAAAATGAATCGGGGCGATGCGGTTGATGAGGGGGATCAGGCTTTGGGTTTGGAGTGAATCGTCCAAGTCCGCTTTGAAAACCCAGGCTCGGCGGTTCAGTCCGCTGATTTCGGCGCGCAGGGATTCGGCGTCGGAATCCGAATGGGCGTGATGAATAACCACGTCCGCTCCGGCGTGGGCGCAGGCGAGGGCAAAGCGGCGTCCAATGCGGCGGGCGGCGCCGGTGATGAGAACGGTCTTGCCGAGCAGAGGTTCTTCGGGCATGACGGGATTTTACTGCATTCTTTCACGCGTATTTTGCGCTCTCTAGCGCAAGGAGGCGTAAGAGAACGCCTCCTACGCTGTTGTATTGCCAACAAATCTTATGCAAATTGTCGTCTTCTTGACGCTCCCGCCTCGCGGTGATATATTCCCTTTGCAAGGTGTTTTGAGTCTCGACCCATCCCACAGAAAGGTGAGCCATGGATAGGAATCAAACTCCGATTTACACAGGGGACATTGCCGCAGAACAGATTGACCCCACAAAAGAATATAGTGCAGAAAATCAGGAAATCAACTTTACCGCCGAACAGCACGCCATTTGGGCGGATTTGTTCGCCGGCATTCACCAGCCGTATCTGCTGGAGCATCTCTGCCATGAATACCATCGCGGTTTGGAACTGCTGGAACTGGACCCGCATCACATTCCGACCGTGGCGCACCTCAACGAACATATCACGCCGCGCACGGGCTGGCGCGTCGAACGGACGGTGGTGCGCTACACGCCTGCCGACGACTGGTACAAGAAATTTGCCCAGCGCGTCTTCCTCATCACCGACTACCTGCGCACGCGTGACCAGATGGAATTCACGCCCGAGCCCGATATGTTCCATGACATCTTCGGGCATCTGCCGTTCCTGACGCAGAAGTTTTACGCCGACATCGAAGACAAGTTCGCGCCCGCCTACATGAAAGCCACGCAGGAGGAGCGCGAGGTCATCAAGCGGCTGGCGTGGTACAGCACGGAGTTTGGGCTGGTGGTGCAGGAGAACCGCTTCAAGGTCTTTGGCGCGGGCATCATCTCAGGACGCAAGGAATTGACCCGCACCATCATGGAGTTCTACCGCCTCGGGCGCGATAACGTGATTGATTACACCAAACCCATTTACCCGCAACTCTATGCCCATTTCCAAGCCAGCAAGACCAACCTGCACCGCATCATTGACGGGGTGAACGCGCTTCACCAAAAAGGGCAGATGTCTTCCGCCGACGAGGGCTGGAACGTGGTGCTTGGTCTGTACAAGAGCCTCGGCATCAAGCCGGAAGGCATCTTTGGCGGCGAGGTCATCATCGCCCCCTTCGACATCGAGACCATTGCGCGCATCCCGAAGACGGTCTATGCCTTCAACCCGATGCTGTTCGTGTGCGAGTCGCTGGAGAAAATGGACGAACTGCTCGACTCGTATTTGAAGCCGATTGCGATGAGGAATTAACTCATGGGTGCGACGCGCTTGTAAGGTGAGGAATTAATTCGGGACGAAAAAGCCGCCTCTTTCTTGACTGGAGGCGGCTTCTGTTTTATTGGGCTTCTCCCCGCTGACGGAGGGACTCGCTCGCGAACAAGATGACCGTCAGCGCCGCCCATGCCGTAATCTGCGCCAAGCGCAACCCGCCGAAGATCAGCGTGCTGTCTCCGCGAAAGGCTTCGAGGAAGAGACGCGCGCCGGCGGTCAGGGCGGCGAAGGTGAGGAAGAGAAGGCCGGGGGGAGACTCAGCCTTTTGAGACCAGAGCCAGCCAAAGATTAAGAGTGAGGCGAGCAGTTCGTAGATTTGAGTCGGATGCCGCGCCGCGTTCCACAGGTCAATGCTCCAGGGGAGGGTTGTCGGATTGCCGAAGGCTGTCCCTGCGGCGAGGTGGGCAAGATGCAAACCGATGGCGAGCATGGCAAAGATGGGGGTTAGAGCATCGAGTGTTCCCCAGAGTTGAAGTTTCTGACGCTGACCATAAATCAAGCCAACGAGAATTGCCGCAGCCAAGCCGCCCGTGGGGTCGAACAGGTCGGGGTTGGGCGAAAAGACGCTGAGCGGACTCTGCGAAAACGCAGAGAAGTTGGAAAGCGCAAAGAGCAGCCGCCCGCCGATGACGTAGGCGATGAGACTATAGAACGTCAGGTTGTTGAGCTGTTCTTTGGAGACGCCATGACGTTCGCTCCGTTTTTCGGCGAGGGTGAGACCGACCCACAGGGCGGCGACAAGCAGGATGAAGTGGCGCGGCGGAGCAAAAAGGGAACGGAAGGCTTCGATCATTTCAAAATCTCCTCCACGCGTGTGCGGAGCAGCGCCTCTGCCATCGGTCCGCCGATGACCACTTCGCGGATGATGCCCTCGCGGTCAATGAAAAAGGAGGACGGCAGCGAACGCAGTTGATAGGCGGGACCCACGCTGGCGGTTTCGTCGAGCAGGATGGGGAAGGTGAGACCATATTCCTCAACAAAGGGGGCGATGTTTGCGAAGGTGTCCTGATAAGTCATGTTGACGGCGAGGACGACGAACCCCTGCTCTTTGTACTCGTCGTAGATTTTTTGGATGGCGGGCATCTCGGCGCGGCAGGGCGGGCACCAGGTTGCCCACAAGTTGACCAGCACCGCCTGCCCGCGCAGGTCGGAGAGTCTGATTGTTTCACCGTCGAGCGTTCGCAGTTCGAAGTCGGGCGCGAGAAACCCTGCTTGAGGGGCGGCGATCTGCCCGGCGGTGGATGTGCCTGTTTTGTCGGCGCTGACGAAGGTCCACGCGAGACCGAGCAGGAGGATGAGAGCGTAGATAATGCGGCGTTGAGTCGAGTTCATGCTGTATTGTTGGATTACTCCTTCCAAATCTTACGGTTGAGATTGGTCAGTCATTGATTTTGCCGCGTTCCAACCTTTGGATGCGAACTACGCGATTATATCCTTTCCGCCGATGGTAAAATGGTGCATCTCACTACATCAAGGTATAACCATGACAGACGACGCCTTCAACACGCTCGGCGCAAATCTTCAGACCCGCGCCATTAACACGCTTCGATTTCTCTCGGCAGATGCCGTCCAGCAAGCCAACTCGGGACATCCGGGACTTCCGATGGGCGCTGCCGCCATGGCATTCACCCTTTGGACGCGTCACCTACGCCACAACCCGCGCAACCCCAAATGGCACGGACGCGACCGCTTCATCCTTTCGGGCGGGCATGGTTCGATGCTCCTGTATTCTTTGCTCCATCTGACGGGGTACGACGTCAGTCTCGATGACATCAAGAACTTCCGTCAGTGGGGGAGCATTACGCCCGGTCACCCGGAATACGGACTGACGCCCGGTGTGGAAATGACCACCGGTCCGCTTGGACAGGGGTTTGCCGCCGGCGTGGGCATGGCGATTGCCCAGGCGCATCTTGCCGCGCTCTTCAATAAGCCCGGGCATGAACTCATCCAATCCTACATCTACGCCATTGTCACCGACGGCGACTTGATGGAGGGCGTTGCCTCCGAAGCCGCCTCGCTGGCGGGGCATCTCCAACTGGGGCGCCTCATCTACCTCTACGACGACAACCACATCTCGATTGACGGCTCCACCGACCTTGCCTTCACCGAGGACCGCGCCAAACGCTTCGAGGCATACGGCTGGCATGTCCAAAAAGTGGATGACGGCAACGACGTGGAAGCGATTGACAAAGCCATTCAAGCCGCCAAAGCCGACCCGCGTCCGTCCATCATCATGTGCCGCACCATCATCGGCTATGGTGCGCCGAAACGTCAGGGAACGGCTAAAGCGCACGGCGAGCCTCTCGGCGAGGAAGAACTCAACGCTGCCAAACAAAACCTGGGCTGGGTCACCGAACCGCGCTTTTACATCCCCGATGACGTTCTGGCGTTCTTCCGTAAAGCCGTGGAGCGCGGGCGCGAACTCGAAGCCGATTGGAAGATGAGACTGGAAGCGTACAGTCGCCTCTACCCGCAGCTCGGCGCTGAATTGAACCGCCGCATCGCCGGCACGTTCCCCGCCGGCTGGGACGCGGAACTCCCAACCTTCCCCGCCGACCCCAAAGGCATGGCGACGCGCGCCGCCTCCGGCAAACTCATCAACGCGCTGGCGCCGGCTTTGCCCGAACTGATCGGCGGCTCGGCGGACTTGGCTCCTTCCAACAACACCAAAATTGACGGCAGCCCTGCCTTCCAGAAAGATTCGCGCGCAGGACGCAACTTTCATTTTGGCGTGCGCGAACACGCCATGGGCGCCGCCTTGAACGGCATGAACCTGTTCGGCGGCGTGATTGCCTATGGCGGCACGTTCCTCGTCTTTTCCGATTACATGAAGCCTGCCATCCGCATTGCGGCGCTCTCGCACATCCCGACCATTTTCATCTTCACGCACGACTCGGTGGGGCTTGGCGAGGACGGTCCCACCCATCAGCCGATTGAGCATCTGGTTGCCTTGCGCGCAACGCCGAATCTGGTCGTCATCCGTCCTGCCGATGCAAACGAGGTACGTGAAGCATGGAAGGTTGCCATCTCCCGCCGGAACGGACCAACGGCTCTGGTTCTCACCCGTCAGGCTGTGCCAACGCTCGAAAACGGAAATGCAAGCCAACTTGCGCGTGGTGCCTATGTGTTGAAAGACTTCGGCGAGCCTGAAATCATCCTCATGGCATCGGGTTCGGAGGTCAGTCTCGTTCTGGATGCGGCGCAGAAACTGCACGAGGAAGGCAGGGGCGTGCGCGTGGTCTCCTTCCCCAGTTGGGAATTGTTCGAGATGCAGGACGAGGCATACAAGGAGTCCGTGCTGCCGAAGCGGATTCAGGCGCGGCTCGCCGTCGAAGCAGGAGCCAGCCTCGGCTGGGAACGATACGCCCAGTCCGTCCTCGGCATTGACCATTACGGCGCATCCGCTCCGTATAAAGTCATCTTCGAGAAGTTCGGGTTCACGGTTGAAAATGTCGTTGCGCGAGCGAAGTCTTTGTTGGACGCAGAAAAACGCTGATGACGCTGATGGTCTGATTTTGATGAACGATGGATAAGAAGCCTTCGTACAGCGCTCCACTTTACAAACACTCCGATTTAACCGAGAAAATCATCGGTGCGTTTTATGCTGTTTACTCTGCGCTGGGTTATGGATTTCTTGAAAAGGTGTATGTCAAAGCTCTAATGATCGAATTGGCAAATCGTGGCATGGTTGTTAGGGACGAATTTCCAATCCAAGTATATTATGCTGGGCAATTGATTGAAGAATACTTTGCCGACCTGATTGTGAACGACCTTGTGATTCTCGAAATCAAAGCGACAAAGGCGTTAACGACGGAGCACGAAGCCCAGTTGCTAAATTACTTGAAGGCAACCCCCTACGAGGTTGGTTTAGTGCTTAATTTTGGACCGAAACCCGAGACCAAACGTCGTTCGTTCGATAACGCTCGGAAGGAGTGGTACATTGCTCAAAACAAATCTTGAATTCTGCGTTTTCAGCGTTCATCAGCGTCCAAAAGAGGAGAATCATGAAAATCGCCGTCGGTTTTGACCATGCGGGTTTCCCGCTCAAGCAGGTTGTTTTGGATGCCGTCCGCGAGGCGGGGCATGAACCCATTGACTTGGGCACATATTCCGCCGAAAGCGTGGACTTCCCCGATTTTTCCGAAAAAGTCGGGCGCGCCATCCAAAGCGGAGAAGCCGAACGCGGCATCCTGTGCTGCGGTTCGGGCATTGGCGCGTGCATCGCCGCCAACAAGATGAAAGGCGTATATGCCTGTGTTTGCCACGATACCTATTCCGCCGCCCAGGGCGTGATGCACGACGATATGAACGTGCTTTGTCTCGGCGGGCGCGTGATCGGACCCGAACTCGCCAGAGTGCTCATCCATGCCTTTTTGAACGCCGAGTATCAGGGGGACAAAGCGGGCGGAGAAAGACTGGCGAGGCGGGTGGGGAAGATACATAAACTTGAAGATGTTGGAAGGTTAGAAGGTTAGAATGTTGGCGAGTTGGCAAGTTGGAAGGTTAGAAGGTTAGAATGTTAGCGAGTTGGCAAGTTGGAAAGTTGATGAGTTAATAGTTGCTTGAGCGATGGAAACCTGAAAACTTGTAAACTTGTAAACTTGTAAACCCATCAGACAGGAGAAAAAATGCCCACCATCACGCGCTTTGAAGAAATCGAAGCATGGCAAACCGCCAGGGAGTTGACCAGATTAGTATACTCCCTCACAGAAACAGGGAAATTTTCGCGTGATTTCGGGCTGAAGGACCAAATTCAACGGGCATCGGTTTCCATCATGAGCAATATTTCGGAAGGTTTTGAAAGTCAAACTCAGGCTCAGTTTATTCGCTATTTGGGAATTGCCAAAGCCTCCGCAGGCGAGGTCCGCTCACAGTTATATGTCTGCAGGGACTTGGAATATATCACCCAGGAGCAATTCGATACAGCCTTTGCAATCGCTGAAAAAGCCTCCCGCCAGATTGCCCGTTTCATCTCTTATCTTGAGTCTCACCCTCAATCACACAAAATCCGTGAAGATGCCCCTGAATACGAGGTCTAACTCTCCAACCTTCCAACCCGCCAACCTTCTAACCTTCCAACCTGTCAACCTGCCAACCTGCCAACTTGCCAACCTGAAAACCTGAAAACGAGAATTACCATGAACCCAATCCAAAAACTCACCTCCCTCGGACAATCCCTCTGGTACGACAACATCCAACGCCGCCTGCTCGAAAACGGCGAACTCCAAGCCATGATCGAACGCGGCGAGATTCGCGGCGTCACCTCCAACCCGACCATCTTCAACAACGCCATCGCCAAAACCAACGATTACGACTCAGCCCTCACGCCGCTCGCCTGGGCAGGCTGGGATGCGGAAAAAATCTTCTGGCAGCTAGCCATCGAAGACATCAAAGCCGCCTGCGACGCTTTCCAGCCGCTCTACGAAGAGACAAATGGCGGCGACGGTTACGTCAGCCTCGAAGTCAGTCCTTATCTCGCGCATGACACCGACGCTACCATTGCGCAGGCGCAGCAACTTTGGGCGCGTGTCCGCCGCCCAAACCTCATGGTCAAGATTCCCGCCACAAAAGAAGGCGTTCCCGCCATCCGCAAGGCGATTGCCGCCGGCGTCAACGTCAACGTTACGCTCATCTTTTCGCTGGCGCGCTATGCCGAAGTGATGAACGCCTACCTCAGCGGACTCGAAGACCGCCTCGCGGCGGGGCATCCCGTTGACCACATCGCCTCGGTTGCCTCGTTCTTCGTCTCGCGCGTGGATTCCAAAATTGACCCCAAACTTCCCGAAGGCTCGCCCTTGCGCGGCAAAGCCGCCATCGCCAACGCCAAACTCGCCTACGACCTTTACCAGCAAACCTTCGCGGGCCGCCGCTGGGAAAACCTCAAAGTCAAAGGCGCGCGTGTCCAGCGTCCGCTGTGGGCGAGCACCAGCACCAAGAATCCCGCCTACCCCGACACCATCTATGTGGACAACCTCATCGGTCCCGAAACCGTCAACACCGTTCCGCCGCAAACGCTCGAAGCATTCAAGGATCACGGCATTGCCGAAGTAACCCTCGTGCGCGGTCTCGATGAGGCGCGGGACGCCATTGCTCAACTCGAAGCGCTCGGCATCTCGATGGAGGTCGTCACGCAGGAATTGGAAGACGAGGGAGTCAAAGCCTTTGCGGACGCCTTCACGCAGTTGCTCGCCACCATTGACGAACGCCGCAAAGCCGCCGCTTCTTCTCTTGGACCTTTGGCTGATTCTGTTTCCAAACGGATTGCCCAACTGGAGGCTGATTCTGTCCCCGCCCGCCTCTGGAAGCATGACCCGTCCCTTTGGGTTTCAGACAAAGACCTCGAAGGTCAACGCGAAGTGACCATTCGCATGGGCTGGCTGGATTCCACCGACAAGGCGCGCAAAAAGTTGAAAGAATATCAGGCGTTTGCCAAAGAAATCAAGAAAGCCAAAATAGACCGCGTGCTGGTTCTCGGCATGGGCGGCTCATCGTTGACTGCTGAAGTGTTCAGTCTACTCTTCGAGCATGAACCGCAGGCGATTGACCGCGAATCGTCCACGATCAATCGTTCCTCGTCTTTGAAGGTTGGCATCCTCGACTCCACCGATCCCGCACAGGTGGCGGAAGCCGCTCAGAACTTCCCGCCCGAAAAGAGCCTGTATATCGTCGCCAGCAAATCGGGCGGCACAGCCGAAGTGATGGCGGCGTTCGAATACTTCTGGAAATTGAGCAAGAGGGATGGCGCGCGTTTTGCCGCCATCACCGACCCCGGCACCTCGCTCGAGGCATTGGCAAGGAAACGCGGCTTTCGCAAAATCTTCACTGCCGACCCGATGGTGGGCGGGCGCTATTCTGCGCTGACCGATTTCGGTCTCGTCCCCGCCGCCCTGCTTGGCATGGACTTGAACCGTCTGCTCGACCGCGCCGACTGGATGCGGAATCAGTGTTCGGAAAACTGTCCCGCCGCGCGCGACCCCGGGCTGGCGCTGGGAGCCGTCCTTGGCGAAGCGGCTTTGGACGGGCGCGACAAGTTGACGGTCCTGGCAGATGCGCCTGTATCCCCATTCGCAAATTGGATCGAGCAAATCATCGCCGAGTCCAGCGGCAAGAACGGCAAAGGCATCCTGCCCGTCCCGCTGGAACCGATTGGGAATCCCGAAGTCTATGGCGACGACCGCATCTTCGTCTATCTCCGCCAAACGGGCGAACACGAGGAAGTGGTTGCCAAACTCAAAGCCGCTGGTCATCCCGTCATCCACTTTCCACTTTCCACTTTCTACGACATCGGCGCCGAAATCTACCGCTGGGAAATCGCCACCGCCATTGCCTGTCACATTTTGGGCGTCAATGCCTTCGACCAGCCCAACGTAGAATCGAGCAAGAAAATTACAAAGGCGAAGATTGCCGAGTATCAAAAGAAAGGCAAATTGCGCGAGGGCAAGCCCGCCTGGAAGAAGGACGGCGTGATGGTGTTTTCACCGACTGCGGTGACGGGCGCGTCGCTGAAAGCGGTGTTGAACGGATTTTTGAAGAAGGCGAAGAAAGGCGGCTACGTTGCCATCAACGCCTACCTGCCGCGCAGCGCCGAAAATACGGACGTTTTACAGCAGATGCGCGCCGCCATCCGCGCCAAAACAGGCAATGCTGTGACGGCTGGCTTTGGTCCGCGCTTCCAGCATTCGACGGGACAATTCCACAAAGGCGGACCGAAGAATGCGCTGTTCCTTGTCATCACCGCCGAACCAGAAAAAGACTTCGCCATCCCGAATCAGGGACTGACCTTCGGCACGCTCATCCGCGCGCAGGCATTGGGCGATTACGAAGCGTTGATTGAAGCAAAGCGCAAGGTGATGCGCGTCCATTTGCCGTCGGTGAAAGCCATAACCGAACTGCTCAAGGCTTTGGAATAACAGGAGTTGGCGGTCTGGCAGGCGCTCGACCGCCAATTTGTTCAATTTTTGCTCTTTGAGTTTTAGCGGTGAAGGTGGATGAGACGAATGGACAACATGCCCTCAAAACAAGGAAATTTATCGCGCCGCGATTTTCTCAAGTTGTTGAAGGCGGGAGTTGTTGACCTGGCGCTGCTTGCCGCGGGAGGGGCGGGGTGGAGTTACCTTTTCGAACCGGGCTGGGTGCAGGTCGAAAACGTGACCGTGAATCTGCCGAGGCTTGCCCCCAATTTTCACGGTACACGAATCGCCCAAATCAGCGACATTCACATGGGCGGCTGGATGAACGCCGCGCGCCTCCAACATGCCGCAGACCTGCTCCTTGCCCAAAAAACCGATCTGCTCTTGCTCACAGGGGACTTTTTGATCGGTCATGGTTTTAACTCAGACAGCGAACAGCATCTTCAAGACCTGCTCGACATCCTTGCGCCGCTGGCGAAATCCATCCCCTCCTTTGCCGTGCTGGGCAATCACGATTACTGGACAAACGCCGATGCCGTTCGGGAGATGTTGAAACAAAGCGGCATTACCGACCTTACAAATTCCGTCTTTACGCTTTCAAACGGCAATCAACATTTACATCTCTGCGGCGTGGACGATATTTGGGAGGGAGATGTTCGGCTGGATGAACTTGTCTCCCGCCTGCCCAACGAGGGGTCCGCTATTTTGTTGGCGCACGAGCCGGATTTTGCGGATACAAGCGCCGCCACAGGCAGATTCGATCTGCAAGTATCGGGTCATTCTCACGGCGGGCAGGTGGTGATTCCATTTTACGGTCCGCCTGTTTTGCCCTATCTGGGGCGAAAATATCCCAGCGGTTTGTATCGAATTGGAGAGATGCTGCAATACACCAATCGCGGCTTGGGGATGATTAACCCGCCTGTCCGTTTTAATTGCCCGCCGGAGATTACTGTGTTTAACGTCAGTAAAGCCAGCGCGGTTTGACTCGTTTTTGCCAGCCTTGCCACAGCCGCCGGGAGCCGTTTCTCAGGAAGCAGTATTGGGAGTATTTTGAGGCTACGAGTATCTCGCTCGACTTTCACGGATTGCGTCAAGAATATCAACTTTGGAGATTGGAAGTTTTACGCTTCGCACGTCAAATGGCGAAGTTTTCGGAGGGCGTTCCGGGCGAATAATAAAGATTCGCCCATCGCGGCTTCGTAATTTAACCTGTCCTTCCAATAACGCTCTTTCCAGCAAAACTGAAAGTCGCTTACGGGCTTCGGAATAAGAATAGGTGGTCATAGTTATACCTTGAGAACCTGAATGCCTTCTTGTTCGGCAATCTCAATCATGTTTTGGTCAAGTGAAATTAACGGTAAATTATGTTCGATAGCGCAGCGAAGGATGTAAGCATCATAGGCATAGATATTGTGCTTTCCAGCAAGCTTGACCGCTTCTTTCAAATCTATCTCTACGATTTCCAGTGAAATTTCCTGATAAACTTCGATGGCTTCAATGGCTTGTTCAAGGGTAATGCGAGAACGTTTCAGCATGGCAGAAAAAGCATTTCCAACCTCCCAGTCAATTGAAGGTGGTACAACGATGGTTGCGTCTTTGGTCAATTCAATCAATCTTGCTTTTTCTGCTTCGCCAGCAACTACTGCGATAATAGTTGAGGTGTCAACGACGATTCTCATGGGGGCGTAATCCATTTTTGATTCAATTGTATCACGCTGACCAAGACATTATGCGCCCAACGAAACTGTCGAAAAAGTCCCTTTTCACAGGAAGGGAACTGTGCAACTCGTTCATCGTGGTCGAGCAACATCGTCATCACATCCGCAGGATCGAGTAAAGCGCCATTCCCACCCAATACAAAACACTAAATAAAAACGCCAGCTGCCCTGTCCCTGCCAGCGCAGCGTTGAGCGGACGGCCCCCCTGCGTAGCAACCATCCGCCACGTTTTCCACGCCAGCGGAAGAGACAGCCATGTCAAGAGCGAGAGCCAGGGGATAAGCCCCAGCCACGCCGCAAAGGGGATGATGAGATAGGCTCCCACAAGACAGAGCAGATATTCAACCCGCGTTCCGCGCACACCCAGCCGCACCGCCAGCGTGTGCTTGCCAGCCTTGCGGTCATTCTCGATGTCGCGCAAGTTATTGACCACCAGAATGGCGGTAATCAGCAGACCGGGTGGAATGCTCATCCACCACACCGCAGGCGTCACACTGCCTGCTTGAATGTAATACGTCCCTGCCACTGCCGCCAGACCAAAGAAGATAAAAACGAAGAGATCGCCCAATCCGTAATAGCCGAGAGGGAACGGTCCGCCTGTGTAAGCAATGGCGGAGAGAATCGCCGCCACACCCAAGACAACGATAATCCACCCGCCCAGCCAGGCGAGATACAACCCCAGCAGCGCTGCCAGCCCAAAGACGACTGCCATCCCCATTTTGACCTGCCTGGGCGAAAGGATACCCGCCTGCGTCACGCGCGTGGGACCCAGCCGTTCCGCCGTATCTGTGCCGCGCTCGAAGTCGAACACATCGTTGGCAAGGTTGCTTCCAATCTGCAACAGCAGCGCGGTCAGCAAACAGACCAGCGCCGCGTCGAGACGAAAAAAGCCGTCGCGCCATGCCAGCGCCGCGCCCATCGTCACGCCTGCGGCGGCGGCGGGCAAGGTACGCGGGCGGCTTGCCAGCATCCATGCGTTCCAATCAAAGGCAGTTCGTTTCACAAATTTTGCTCCAGCGGTGAATTCAATTTGGGCAGTATAACGTATAATTATCGCATTCAAAAGGAGACGTATGACACAATTAACAGACGCCGAACGCGCAAAATACGTCCAGCAGATGTTCACACGCATCGCACGGCGTTACGACTTGATGAACCGTCTGATGACGGGCGGACAGGACATCCGCTGGAGGAAACGCGTCATCGAATTGGCGCGGCTCCATCCCACCGCTTCTTTTCTGGACCTTGGAACCGGCACCGGTGACCTGGCGCGGGAGGCGCTTTCAGCGTTCCCCAAAGCCCGGGTTGTGGGGGCAGACTTCACGTTGGAGATGATGCGGGTGGGGCGCAGAATCAACCCTCTCGATTTTTCCGCAGCAGACGCCCTCCAACTGCCGTTCCCCGATTTTTCCTTCGATGCGGTGGTTTCCGGCTTCCTGATGCGCAACGTCGTGGATTTGCAAAAAGCGCTGGAGGAGCAATACCGCGTCCTAAAACCCGGCGGACGCATTGTCATACTTGATACCACCCGCCCCAAACGAAACATCCTTTCGCCGTTTATCTGGATTCACATGCATGTTGTCATTCCCACACTGGGCGGCTTGATTACGGGTTCGCCCGACGCCTACCGCTACCTGCCCGAAACCACCGAAGGCTTTGTCACTGCCGAGGAGATGGCGGCGCGCATGGCGCAAGCGGGGTTTCAGAAGATTGGCTTTCAGCGTTTTATGTTTGGCACAATTGCCATCCACTGGGGAGAAAAACCTTTGGAGGGCGGAGGAGCGCAATGACCGACCTTGCCGCCGAAAAATGCGTCGCCTGCCGCGGCGGAGAGCCGCCTCTCACGCCGTCAGAGATTGCGGTCTTGCTGCCCCGCGTCCCGCAGTGGCAGGTCTTGGAACAGGATGGCATTTTGCGATTACACCGCCTCTTCAAGTTCCAGAATTATGCCCAGGCGGTGGAGTTCGTCAACAAGGTTGCCGCAATTGCCGAAGAAGAAAACCATCATCCGCTAATTGTGCTGGAATGGGGCAAGGTCACCGTTCAATGGTGGACGCACGTGGTGAAAGGACTGCATCGCAACGACTTCGTCATGGCGGCGAAGACGGATTCTTTGTAACCGCTTTTAGCGGTGGAGTCGCTGTGTCAGAATGGCAGGCAACGCCTGATGCCAAACAATTTTCAGAAACCCCCAATTTCTCGCCAGCCAAACGGGGAAATCCATGTGGGAGACGGAAATAGGCATGGCAGGACTGAAATCCACAATCCGCCCGTCAATCTGATAACAATACCGCCTCAATTTCTGGACCTGGGGGGCTGCTTCCAAAAATTCCCGCACCTTTTCCTTCTCTGACGGCTTCCACCACCACGGCAGGTCGGAGCTTCCTTTGAAGCCGGTGAGCGTTCCCAAATCCTGCAGCAACTGATTTTCGTGCGGGGTGAGCGCGTTCCAGCGCGTACGGAAGAACAGCACATCCGGGTCAATGTGAACCAACGGCTTCAGCCACAAACGGTGCAGGCTGGTGCGGATGGCGTTTTGCGTGGCGGGGTCGTTGGGGTTGTTTAGCCAGACGGTCAGCGCCCGGTTCAGCCAATAAGGCGTCACGTCGGGACCGATGCGGATGCCGTCGCACAGCCCCAGCGAAGGGATGATGGGCGCGCCGCAAGCGAGGATGTAGGCATCACCCGCCGCCTCTCTCATCACCCGCAGGGCGCTGCGGTATGCTTCCTCGCGCGGCATTTCTTTGTAGCGTTTTCCGACCGCCGCGCCGGCGTAGAGAAAGTCCAATTTGAGATAGCCATACCCCCAGCCGACGACTTTCCGAATCAACCGATCCAGCCATTCCAACACGGCAGGGTGGGTGACATCGAGCGCGTAGGTGGTGCCGGTCCAGTTTCTTCCTGCCGTGACGAGGTTGCCCTGCTCGTCGCGCAGAATCCAATCGTTATGTTCGTGGAAGATTTTCAGGTTGGGCGTGACGATGAACGGCGAGAGCCAAATGCCCGCCGTGCGCCCTGTGGCTTGGATTTTCTCGGCAAACGCCGCCATCCCCGAGGGGAAGTTCCTGCCTGCCTCCCAGTGACCGCTCTCATCCTCCCAGCCGTCGTCAATCTGAAACACATCGAAGGGCAGGTCGCCCAGTCCATGCAGGGCTTTGGCAAGGACGGATTCGTCAATCCACTTGTAGAGCGAATACCAGGAACACCACACGCGCGGCGGCTTTTCGAAGCGCGTTTTGCCGAACTTCGTCTCCAGCAGGGCGGCGTATTGGGCAAAGACCTCGTCCTCCTTGCCGCGCCCCACGAACCAGTCGCCTTGGTGACCGTCTTCGTAAAAACCTTTAAGCGTACTGCCGTCCAATTCGATGCGCCCGCTCAAACCGAGCGCTCCGAGGAGAAGAATATCGTTTTCCGCCAGTTCCACTGCGCTCACCCATGCGCTGACGTGATTCTTGTGAAAGGCGTAGGCGGGGTCTTCGTCCTTGGCGCGAAATTCAGGGGCGCGGATGGGCAGGGGCGGTTCGTGCGGGTCGAGCCACGCGGCGAGAGTCCAGGAGTGCCAGCCGTGGCGGTAGAAGCGCTTCGGAGGCTGAGTCAGGTTCAGGTCCACGCGCGAAGCGGTGAAGATTTGATGAGCAGAAGGGGAGAGGGCGTCGGCATCCAACAGCAGGGTGGTCATGAATCAAATTATCCCGCAAGATGGAGCGCGGTGCAAGCCTTATCGAAATGGTTTGACGCATGCTCCGTCCTGTGGCATAATCCGCCCATCCAAAGGCAGTGATGGGAACGAGTAGGTCTGCGGAGTTGTCAGAGAGCCTGCGGTCGGTGCGAGCAGGTCAACGAAACAGATCGAAAATCCTCCCGTAGCCGCGAACTGAAATTCGAGTAGGCGAGCCGTAGTTGTCCCACGTTACAGGGACAGGGCGATGCTGGTCGTCCATGAGCGCCTGACTTTGAGTCAGGAATCAGAGTGGTACCGCGGGAGTTCTCTCGTCTCTGTGTGAGATGAGAGTTTTTGTTTAACGCCGCTGCCCGTCCCGCCGAAAGACTCTGAGACTATGAGACTATAAGACTATTTGACTAGGAGACTAGGAGACTGACTATGTTCAAACCCGTATCCCCCAAACTCAACGTCACCTCGATGGAAGAAGGTGTGTTGAAGTTTTGGAAGCAAGCCGAAATCTTCAAGAAAACCGTTGAACAGCGCCAGGGTGCGCCCGAATATGTCTTCTATGAGGGACCGCCAACCGCCAACGGCAGACCCGGTGTGCATCATGTGTTGGCGCGCGCCTTCAAGGACATGTTCCCGCGCTACAAAATCATGCGCGGCTATCACTGCTCGCGCCGCGGCGGCTGGGATACGCACGGTCTGCCCGTCGAAATCGAAGTCGAAAAGCAGTTGGGTTTCACCAACAAGCAGCAAATCGAAGAGTACGGCATTGACCGCTTCAACGAACTTTGCAAGAAGTCCGTCTTTACCTACATTCAAGATTGGGAGAAACTCACCGACCGCATCGCCTTCTGGGTGGACCTGGAAGACGCCTATGTCACCTACACCAACGACTACATCGAGTCGGTCTGGTGGATTTTGAAAAACTTCTGGGAGCGCGACCTGCTCTACAAGGGCTACAAAGTGGTGCCGTATTGCCCGCGCTGCGGCACGCCTCTTTCGGACCATGAAGTTGCCCTCGGCTACGACGAGGCGACCGACCCCTCGGTCTTCGTCCGCATGCCGCTGGTGGACAAGCCCGACACCTCCCTGCTGGTGTGGACGACCACTCCCTGGACCCTGCCCGCCAACGTCGCTGTTGCCGCTCACCCCGACGTGGAATACGTGACCGTCGAGCGTGAAATTGACGGGCGAACGGAAAAACTCATCCTTGCCAAAGCGTTGGTGCAAAAGGTCTTCGGCGAAGAGTGGGTGAAGGTGGTGGATACTTTCAAGGGGAAGAAACTCAAAGGCATGAAATACCAGCCGCTCTTCACCTTCCTGCCGCCCGACAAACCCGCGCATTTTGTGGTGCTGGGCGATTTCGTCACCACCGAAGACGGTTCGGGACTCGTTCACATCGCCCCTGCCTTCGGTCAGGAAGATATGGAAACCGCCAAGCAGTATGACCTGCCCGTGCTGATGACCGTCCTGCCGAATGGCGCTTTCATCAACGAAGTCACCCCTTGGCGCGGCATGTTCGTCAAGGACGCCGACCCGCTCATCACCGCCGATCTGCGTGCGCGCGGACTGCTCTTCAAAGCTGGCGAATACAAGCATACCTATCCCTTCTGCTGGCGGTGCAAGACCCCGCTGCTTTACTATGCCCGCGAGTCGTGGTACATCCGCACATCCGCTTTCCGCGACAAACTGGTGGAACTGAACAACACCATCAACTGGGTTCCCGAACACATCAAGGAAGGGCGGTTTGGCAACTGGCTCGCCAACAACATTGACTGGGCGCTCAGCCGCGAGCGTTACTGGGGCACGCCGCTCCCCGTGTGGGAATGTGAATCTTGCAAACACCGTGAGGCAATCGGCTCGGTGGCGGAACTCTCCGAAAAAGCCGGGCGCGACCTGAGCGGACTCGACCTTCACCGCCCGCACGTGGATCAGGTGCATTGGGCTTGCTCCAAGTGCGGCGGACAGATGACGCGCGTCCCCGACCTGATTGACGTGTGGTTCGACTCGGGCTCCATGCCGGTGGCGCAGTGGCACTATCCCTTCGAGAACAAGGAAAAATTCAAGACACAGTTCCCCGCCGATTACATCTGCGAAGCCGTGGATCAGACGCGCGGCTGGTTCTACTCCCTGCACGCCATCAGCACCCTGCTCTTTGGCGAAGTCTCCTACAAGAACGTCATCTGCCTGGGGCTCATCCTCGACGGCGAAGGGCGCAAGATGTCCAAGTCGCTGGGCAACATCGTCAACCCTTGGGATGTGCTGAACGTCCATGGCGCGGACGCCTTCCGCTGGTATCTCTACACCGCCACGCCGCCGGGCAACGAACGCCGCTTCTCTTCAGAACTGGTGGGCGAGGTCATCCGCAACTTCACGCTCACACTCTGGAACGTCTATTCGTTCTTCGTCACCTACGCCAACCTCGACAAACCCGCCCTCACCACACTGCCCATCGCTGTCAACGACCTCGACCGCTGGCTGCTCTCCGAACTCAACGCCCTCGTCCGCGACGTGACGGAAGCGTACGAACATTACGACGTGCCAAACGCGACGCGCCCCATCGAGGCATTCGTGGAAAAACTCTCGACGTGGTATTTGAGACGTTCCCGCCGCCGCTTCTGGAAATCCGAATCGGATTCGGACAAACAAGCCGCCTACTCCACCCTCTACACGGCTCTCGTCACGACCTCGAAACTGCTTGCCCCTGCCATGCCTTTCCTCGCCGAGGAGTTGTACCAGAACCTCGTCCGCTCGGTGGATGAGACCGCGCCCGAGTCGGTGCATCTGGCGGAGTGGACCGAGTTCGTGCCCGAACTGATTGACGAATCGCTCAACCGCGACATGGCGCTGGTCATGAAACTCGCCTCGCTTGGGCATTCCGCACGACAGAAGGCAAATCGCAAAGTCCGCCAGCCATTGGCAGAAGCGGCGTTTTCGGTTGGCAACCCCAGCGAACGAAAAGCCGTCGAAGCATACGCCGACCTGCTGATGGACGAATTGAACGTCAAGCGCGTGCGTCTGCTGGATGCCGCGACCGAAGCCGTCTCGCACACGGTCAAGCCTCTGCCCAAACAGTTGGGACAGAAATACGGCAACAAGTTCCCCGCCCTGCAAAAGGCAATCCTGGCGATGAACGACGAAGACGTTGCCCGCACCTTGATGTCGGGGCAGCCGCTCAAGGTCACGCTCGACGGTGTTGATTACGACATTCTGCCCGAAGAAGTGGAAGTCAAGGCGCAGGCGAAGGAAGGCTTTGCTGTAGCGGAGGAGGGCGCCTACGTCGCTGCACTGGTCACCGACCTGACGCCCGAGCTCGTGCAGGAAGGCTTGGCGCGCGAGTTCGTCCGCCGCGTACAGGACCTGCGCAAGAGCGCCGACCTGGATGTTGCCGATCGCATCGAGTTGTTCGTCGAAGCCTCAGCAGGCTTGAGGTCCGCGATTGAGGCGCACCGGGAATACATCACCGCCGAAACGCTGACGACGAATCTCGTCTTCGGCAGTCCGCCCGAAGGAGCGTCCGTTGTGGAAGACTCGTTTGACGGAGAAACCGTCAAGGCGGGCGTGGTCAAAAAATAGTTTGGAAAGGCGTGGAGCCATCTACTCCACGCCTTTTCTTTGTATAATTGCAGACAAATCTTGTTGAGGTGTAAGCAATGGAAAAACTTCCTCTTTGGGCGCGCAAAGCCCTTGCCAACAGCGTGCATCTGTTCACCGCTACCGGCGCGGTGTGGGGCTTCCTCACCCTGCTCGCCATCTGGAACGGCAATATCAAACTTGCCCTGCTGTATATCATCATCGCCATGTTCGTGGACGGGTTCGATGGCATCCTGGCGCGTCAATTCGACGTGAAAACATACGCCCGCTGGATTGACGGCGGCTTGATGGATAACATCATTGACTATTTGAATTATGTGGTGGTCGCCTCGCTGCTGTTGGTGCGGGCGCCGAACCTGATGCCGCCGGGGCTGGAACTTGCGGCAGCGCTTTCCATTTTGCTGACTTCGGCGTTTCAGTTTTCGCAGGTGGAGGCGAAGACCGATGAGCAGTCGTACTTCTTCAAGGGCTTCCCTTCGGTGTGGAATTTCCTCGTCTTGTACATGCTGCTGCTGGGGTTGAATCCCTGGGTCAATTTTGCCGCGCTGGTGATTTGCAATATTCTGGTCTTCGTGCCGGTCAAATATCTTTACCCCACCCGCAACAACCGCTTGCGCCGTCTCACCCTCGCGCTGACCTACCTCTACGGCGCGCTGGGTGTGTGGGGCTTGCTGCAATATCCCGACGTGCCAGAGTGGGTTGCGCCGGCTTCGTTCGTCTATGTGGCGTACTACGCCGTGATGAGTTTCTTCCCCAAACTGGGCGCGCCAAAAACCGCGTAACGCGACTTTCAAGCCGCAGCCCAAAGGCGACATAAATGTCGCGCTATAGAATCTTCCTGGTCGGTGCAGTTTTTAAAGACCAATACTATAAGTCATGCACATCGAAACAGTCACCCATTTGAACGGGGAAATCTTCGAAGCCGTTCAGCGGCTGGTTCCGCTGCTGGGGGCGCACAAACCGATTCCTTCCTGGGATGACCTGGACCTCCTGATCGACTCTGACGCCTCCATCCTGCTGGTAGCCCGTTACCCCGCCTCCGACTCTCCGATTGTGGGGATGCTGACCATCGCCCTTTACCGCGTCCCGACGGGCATCCGCTCCATCGTCGAGGATGTGGTGGTGGATACGGACTTCCGCAACAAGGGCGTTGCCAAAGCCCTGATGCGCTCTGCCATCGAGATTGCGCGGCTGGCGGGCGCCAATGGCGTTTCACTGACCTCCAATCCCCAGCGCGTGGCGGCAAACCGCTTGTATCTCTCATTGGGATTTCAAAAGCGCGAAACCAACGCGTATTTCCTCCCGCTATAAAAAATGCCGGCGGCAACCGAATGCCGCCGGCATTTTGTTCATCCAAGGCGTTCTAATCGTTCTTGCCCTTTCCTTTCCCTTTTCCATTGCCGTTATTGCTTTTGTCGCTGCCCTGACCGTTATTGCCGGTGGGAGTGACCTCATCGCCTGTACCCTGCTGGTCCCGATTGGACATGATCGCGCCGAGGTTTGCCTTCTTCTCCTTCAGCGCTTTCTTGAACTGACCCCAGTTTTGCGGGACCGTGCCGTCCTCCAGCGTGAAGGCGCTGTAATCGCCGGTCTCTTTTGCCTGCAGAATTGCCAGGAAGACCTCCGAATCGCCCTCCATCTGTGTCGTCATCCATAACGCCTGGGTGATGACGCCAAAGCCTGTCCCGTCTTCGTGCGCCGCCATGATGGTTTCGTAGTCCGTCACGTCCTTGAAGAACAGGCTGAGCGCGTAGGCGACGGGATGTTTCCATCCCTGCTCTTCTTCATCATCCTCTGGTATGACCAGCGACGGGTCAATGCTGACCTCCATGCCGATGGCGCCTGCCAGCGCCTCTTCACTGCACGGCGTATCGGGCGCGAGGATGCCGAGCGTAACCGCCGTCTCCTGCGAGATACGCACGGTTTGGGTCGTTTCGTCGGCTAATTGGACGGTGAGGAGAACGGTGGTCACGCCAGCGTCATCTGTTTCGCAGGCTGCTTCGGTTACGGTTCCAGTAATGAATCCATCCTGTTGGGCGGGGGCGGCAAGCGCAGGTCCAGCCTGAGCCGCCAGCAGGGCGATGCCGAGGAATAGGGTGAAAAGCCATTTGATTTTGTTCATGTCACACACTCCTTATCTGTCACTTTCATATTCAATATCCGTTACAAGTATTCTACAAGACCTATCTGCCTGCCTCAACTCGGAGGGCGGCAAATCGCATGACAGATATGTAAGGACGCCTATGACTATTCTACTACCCGCGTGAAAGGCTTTTCAGGCGGCGTAACCTTTTCGTATTCCCCGCGATATTCGGGCGGCAGGAGTTCGGCAATGCGCAGCATCATCTCGTCGGCAATCTGCTGACGGACTTCGCGCGTCATCTTCACGCCGTCCAATTCCAGTTTGAACGGTTTGCCCACGCGGATGTGAAAGTCGGTGCGCTTGAGCCGCGCCAGATTTCGCAGGAAGTTTTCCCCGCCCCAATGCGCCACCGGCAAAATCGGCGCTCCTGAATGCACTGCCAGCATCACCGCGCCGGGATGAGCGCGTTTCAGCCGTCCCGTTTTGTTGCGCGTGCCTTCGGGCGCAATGCCGAAGATGTACCCGTCCTCCAGCGCTTTCATTGCCTGCCGCAGAGCGGAGGTATCCGCCTCGCCGCGCCGCACGGGAATCAGCCTCCACAGGTTGAACAGCCAGCGCAGGAAGGCGTTATCCCACGCTTCCATCTTTGCCCAGGCAGTGACAGGACGGGTCGCCAGTTGCCCAAAGAACACCGGCACTTCCAACTGTCCCGTGTGATTCGTAATCACAATGAGCGGTCCTTTTTGAGGGATGGCGTCCAGATTGGGCGCGTCTATGCGGCAGAGCAGTTCCGTCCCCAGTTTGATGATGATGCGCGTGAAATGATAGAGCATGAATAAACCCTGTTTCCCGAAATTCAGCGGGCAAGTGTATCACGATTTCGTTTGCCACCTGCGGTACTCCTCCAGGGTATCGAGATCGGCGAGGATGTTGGGGTCGTCCACGTTCACATAATGGATGCCCGCCGCGTGCGCATTCAGGAAATCGCGCGGCGAGGCAGGCGGTTGTAGTCTCAAGAATTCATCCCATAGCGGATATGCAATCAGCCAGGGATGACCTCTCCGCAGGCGATAACTTGGCACGACGAGATTTGCCTCCGTCTCCAAAAACGCTTCGCACACCCGCCGCACGCTTCCCGCCTGGACCTGAGGCTGGTCGCCCAACCCAATCAGCGCCGCCGCCCTCCCAACCTCCCCAAAATCCTTTGGATTTGGGGGAGGCGTGATGGAGCGGTGGAGGGCGCGCAGCCCGCACTGGATCGAAGACAACATCTCGCCCGTCTGGAACGCCTCGTTGAAGACCGTTCGCACGCCCAGTCCCGCGGCGAGTTCCTCCACTTGTTCCCTCGCTCCGCCCGTGACGACAAGAATATCCTCCACACCTGCCTGCTGGAAAATGGAGATGACATGCGTCAACACCGTGCCTTCCCCCCAAGGCAGCAGCATCTTGGGTTGACCCATCCGCTTGGATTCGCCCGCCGCCAGAATGATGGCTGAAATCATAGGTCTTCCATCGCAATCAAGCGCTCGTATTGTTCGGGCGTATCCACATCCAGCAGGAGGCGGTCATCATGCCAGGGCAGGTACTCCAGGCGGTGCTTTTGGAAGAGCGCCCGCCCGCCGGTATCGCCCTCGATGTGCATCAAGTCGGGAAAGGTGGCGCGATCGAACAGGACGGGGTTGCCGCGCCGGTCCATCACCAGCGGCACCACGATGGGATACAGCCCCTCGGCGTGTTTTTCCTTCAACGCCTGAATGACTGTTGTCGTCACCTGCGGCTGGTCGGTGAGGAGGAAGACTGCACCGCCGACCCAGACCCCCTCCCAGCTTCCCCCAAATCCAAAGGATTTGGGGGAGGTGTCACGGAGTGACGGAGGGGGCATAAGGGCTTTTATCCCCTGCCGTATCGAACTTCCCTGTCCGCTCTGCCAGTCCTCGTTCCGCACGATGAGCACGTTCAAGTCATGCACTGCCGCCTCGACCTCACCTGCGTTTGCTCCCGTCACCACCACGACGGGAGAAAGCCCTGCCCGCAGCGCAGTTTGAGCAACTGCCCGCACAAAAGACTGACCTTTCCAGTCGAGCAGTTGTTTGGGTTTGCCGAAGCGTTTCGATTCGCCTGCCGCAAGGACAATGCCGGCAATCGGTTCGTGGACGGCGTGGATTTGATCGTGGAGCAGGCTGGAGATGAGGACAGCCTGATAGGTCGGGAACAGGCTCGAGGTCAGGGTGTGAGCCGCCGATTGGAGTTCGGGCGTATCTGCCTGGTTGAGCAGGACGACGCGGCGGGCAGTCTTCTGGATGTTCTTTAGTCCGCTTTGAGGGTGAGTCAATACGTTGGCGATGGCTTCGAGTGAAATGGTCTCCCCCATATCCAAACCGCTCAACTGTGCAAATTTTTCCGCGCGGTGGACGTGTGTCTCGCTCAGCGGCTTGCCCAAGCCCGACAGCCCCGCCACATGGATGACCAGGTCGGCAAATTCGGGAATGGGCGGTTCATGCTCTGCCCACGCCTTGAGCGGTTTCTGACGCGAGCCATCGGCTTCGACGAGCAGGGGGATGGCGTGGGTTTGACAGTGTTGATGCAGACGGTGAAGCAGTTTTTCCGAGATGGGCTTGACGCGCTCGCCTTCGGGCTTGCCTGTGACGAGGAGGACGCCTTGAAACCCCTCGATGTTTTCGATGGTGTCTTCGTCGGTGGCGATGTGACGGTCCGCAAGAGATGTTTGCCAAATTCCAAGATGGGTTGTGGCGGTGACGATGGCGGCTGGCAATTCCCGCGCCAGTTTGAACATTGCCGTTGTTTTGCCGCCCGCGCCGATGAAGACAGCACAGGCGGCGGGTTCCATCCGCAAAGCGCGCGCAAGCGTGAGGCTCATGCGGGGAATTATAGCCCGTTCAGCCAGGCTTCCGTCTCTTTGGGATGTTGAAAGTGGAGCAGTTGCAGATGGCTATGTTCGGGCAGAGAGAGCAAGAGGGGGATTTCGCGTTTCCTGCGCCAATAGGTTTTGAACAGCCAGTGAAACAGCGACTCCTCCGACCAGAGTTTGAAATGCATCCACAGGCTTTCACGATTGGTGCCCCACAGCAGTTCTTGAGTCCACCAGCGCAGGAAGGTGCGGCGGGTGAGCTGCCAGAAGACTCTTGGAAAGGAATAATCGAGCCAGATGACGGCTTGCGCGCGCGCCCAGACAATATCGCGGACGATGCGATAGTTGCCCGCCACAACCCACGCCGGAGCCTGAGTCGCCGTTTCGACGCGCTGACGGAACACCTCGAGCGGGGCTTCCGCCCAGTTTGGCTCCCAGTGAAGGGCGTCCAGTTCGATGAAGTCATAGCCCAGCTTGCCGGCGAGGCGCTTTGCCAGCGTGGATTTGCCGGAACTGGTCGTGCCGACGACGACGAAGCGTTTGTAGGGGAATTGCTCCATGTTTTTAACACGAAGGACACGAAGAGCACAAAGGTTTTGACGGATAAGGGACGTAATTTCTTCGTGTACTTTGTGCCCGTTGTGGTGAAAAAATCACCTCACGTAGATTGGGTTGCTGTAGATCCAGCCGCGTTTTTTGCCGAGATACCAGTGGTGGGCTTCTACGCGATAGATGCCTGGCTCAGCGGTATTGTAGGTGAGCGTTTGCTGGTTTCGCCAAACGCCGAGTGCGACGCCGTCTTTGAGCAGGGTGAGGTCTGCTTTGAAAGGGGCATAGGCGTGCAGGGTGACGCCGCCTTTGGCGGGGATTTCATCGCCCATGATGGCGGAGTGTTCGAGTCCTTTGGCGCGGAAGCGAAAGCCGCGCGTGGAGGCGGGGAGGTCGTAGCCGACGAAGCAGTGACCGGCGGCGAGGGCTTCGTAAATCCTCTTCTTGTCGGCGGGTACATCGCCGGTCAGCGGTTCGGGGATGAAGACATGCGTGTTGACCGTGCGGAAGTGGAATTCGTAGGGAAAGATGACGCGGTGGAGCGGTCCCATGTGCATGTGCATGGCGTGCGCGTCGGAGCCGCCGATGGCAACGATGCGCCTGCCCTCGGCGAGCAATTCGTCCCATTTTTGCAGAGTCTCGCGGACGGGCGCATGACCGATAAACTGCGGGAAGAAAGCGTAGAACAAGCCGTGCAGTTTGGTGGGGACGAGGGTCTTGAGCTCGCTCAAGCCGTTCCACAGTTCGATGCCGGTGAAGCCCTGCACATCCCAGGCTTCCCAGGAGATGTCGGTCTCGTTGAAGGCGGGGGCTTCGGGGTCCCAGGGATGGGCGATGAAAGAGAGACCGCCTGCCTCGGCGACGGCGTGGATGAGCGTTTGCGGGTCGTCGGCGAGGGCGGAAAGGTCACGGTTGGCGTTGAAGACCAGCAGATGGTTTTTTTGCGGGAGGCGGTCCTGGTCGTGGATTTCCTGTCCAACGAGGAGCAGGACGCGGCGGGGTTTGACCGTCGGGGCGGAGGCGGAGCGATAATATCCCTCCACGCCTTGCACGAGGACGTTGTGGTCGGTCACGATGACGGCATCCAGTTCCGCTTTCATGGCGGCTTCGGCGATGTCTTTATGAGTTCCGCTTCCGTCGGAGTAGCGGGTGTGCATGTGCAGGTTGACGACGATTTCGTGCATGAGTCCTCAAGTTGACGTTTCTTTCGCCCAGCGGGTATAATTCCCCCGCTTAAAAGGAGGCATGTAATTCGATGGAAACTTATTTGAATATCGCGCTGATTATAATCTCGGTACTGCTCATCGTCAGCGTGATAATGCAGAGCAAAGGCGCCGGTTTGGGCGGCTTGACGGGCGCTGAGTCGGGAACGGTCTTTACCGCCCGCCGCGGCGTGGAACGCACCCTCTTCCGGCTGACGATTGTCTTGAGCGTTGTGTTCTTTGCGCTGGTCCTTGTGCTTGTGTACCTTGCGCGTTAGAGCAGCGTGAACTTGGCGGAAGGCTCTTTCGTTCCGCGGCGGCGTTGCGACGCTGCGCGGGGAGGGAACGAGCCTTTCTTTATTTCATTATGAAACAACTTCGCTGGCAGATTCTGGTCGTCGTAGTGACACTGGGGATTGTGGCAATTTTGCTTTACACCCAGCAATCGGCGCCGGTAACCGGCACCACCATCCTTCAACAGCCCGAGCAGGGCGGCGTGTACACCGAGGCGCTGGTCGGCTCGCTGGGCAGGCTTAACCCTCTGCTGGATTGGAACAACATCGCCGACCGCGATGTGGACCGCCTGCTTTTTAGCGGGCTGGTTCGTTTTGACGAACGCGGATTGCCCCAAGCAGACCTGGCTGAGTCGTGGGGCGTTTCGCAGGATGGCACCATCTACAACTTCACCATCCGCCCCAACGCCGTCTGGCATGACGGGACGCCCGTCACCAGCGACGATGTGATTTTCACCATCGAAATGATGAAGGGCGCAGGCTCGCTCTACCCGCAGGACATCAAAGACCTGTGGGGCAGGGTGACGGTGACCAAACTCAACGATAAGAACCTCAAATTTACGCTTCCCGAGCCATACGTTCCTTTCCTCGATTATTTGACCTTTGGCGTGGTGCCCAAGCATCTACTCGAATCCGTTCCGCCGGAGCAGATGGCAAGCGCGGAATTCAATATTGCGCCGGTGGGTTCGGGTCCATATCAATTCGACCAGTTAATTGTGGAAAACGGTCAAATTCAGGGCGTGGTGCTTAACCTTGCCCCGAATTATTACGGCACACATCCGTTCATCGAGCAGGTCGTCTTCCGCTACTATCCCTCTTCCGCCGCCGCTTTCGAGGCTTACCGTCAGGGTGACGTTTCGGCGGTGGGACGAATCACTACGGATGTGCTCAATGCCGCTTTGGCAGAACCCAACCTCTCGGTCTATTCGAGCCGCCTGCCGCAGATGGGCTTTGTGCTGTTCAATCTGACGAATCCCGAAACGCCATTTCTGCAGGATGCAGATGTCCGCCGTGCGCTCATGCTCGGCTTGAATCGTCCCGCCATTATCAACAATGTCTTGCAGGGGCAGGCGTTCGTGGCAGATTCTCCCATCCTGCCCGGCTCGTGGGCGTATTTCGACGGCATCGAGAGATTCGAATACGACCCCGAAGCGGCGATTTCCCTGCTGAAGAATGAGGGATATGTCATCCCGGCGGGCGGCGGAACGGTGCGCGCCAAAGACGGCATCCCGCTGGCATTCACCCTCGTTCACCCCGATGACGCGGTTCACACCCAAATTGCGCAAGCCATTCAAACACAGTGGGCGCAGATTGGAGTTGCCGTCCAGCTGCAGCCCCAGCCTTACGACCAATTGGCGGTGACGACGCTCGCCTCGCGCGCCTTTCAAGCGGCTCTGGTGGACCTGAACCTTGCGCGCACCCCCGACCCCGACCCGTATCCCTTCTGGCATCAAGCCGAAGCTGTCGGCGGACAAAACTACAGCGGCTGGGACAACCGCGCCGCCAGCGAGTACCTCGAGCAGGCACGCGTCACCGCCGATTACGCTTTACGCGCCAAACTCTACCGCAACTTCCAGGTGATTTTTGCAAAGGAACTGCCGGCGCTGCCGTTGTATATCCCCGTCTATTCTTACGGTGTGGATTCTCAAGTGAAGGGCGTGCAAATCGGTCCGTTGTATGAGCCAAGCGACCGCCTGAATACATTCACGCGCTGGTATCTGCTCACCCGCCGCGCACTGGATCAGGGTACGCCGTCACCGTAAATTAATTTTGCGCCGCGAGATTTATGCCGCCCCTGCGAGATAAATCTCGCGGTGCGCATTTACAAAAGAGGACACATGACCAACCTGCAAGCCGCACTCGATTATGCAACTCAAAACCGCGAACGCTTCTTGAACGACCTAAAAGAGGCGCTGAAAATCCCTTCCATCTCCACCGACGCGGAATACAAAGGCGAAACCCTGCGCGCCGCCGAATGGATGGCGGACCACCTGAAAAAACTCGGCATGGAAAATGTGGAGGTCATGCCCACCGAGCATGACGGTCATCCCGTTGTCTATGGCGAATACATTAAAAAGCCCGGCGCGCCCACTGTGCTTATCTACGGACATTACGACGTCCAGCCGCCCGACCCGCTCGAACTGTGGGAGAGCGGTCCCTTCGAGCCGCAGGTGCGCGGCGACTTCCTGTATGCGCGCGGCTCCTCCGACATGAAAGGGCAAGTGCTGGCGACCTTCCACGCGCTCGAAGCGGTCATGCGGGCGGGCGAACTGCCGGTTAACGTCAAGTTTCTGCTCGAAGGCGAGGAGGAAATCGGCTCGAAGAACCTCGAGGCATTCCTCAAAAAACACGCCGAAAAGTTCAAAGCTGATGTATCCCTCAACCCCGACGCCGGCATGATGGGCGTGGACATGCCCACCATTACCTACGGTCTGCGCGGACTCGCCTACATGGAAGTTCACGTCTGGGGTCCCAAAGCCGACTTGCACTCTGGGCTGTACGGCGGCGTCGTTCACAACCCAGCCCAGGCGCTGGCAGAATTGATCGCCAAGATGCACGACGAAAAGGGACGCGTGACTCTGCCCGGCTTCTATGACAAAGTCCGCCCCATCAGCGACGAGGAACGCGCCGCTTTTGCGCGTCTTCCCAACGACGATCAGCATTATTTGGAAGAGACCGGCGTCCCTGCGTTGTGGGGCGAGGAAGGATATATCGCCGCCGAACGCACCGGGGCGCGTCCCACCTTGGAAGTCAACGGTCTGCTCTCCGGTTGGACCGGTCCCGGTTCCAAGACTGTCCTGCCTGCCAAGGCGATGGCGAAAATCTCCTGCCGCCTCGTCCCCGACCAGGACCATAACGAAGTCATCGAGCAGATGAGGCGCTTCATGGAAGCGAATGCGCCGAAGACCATCCATTGGGAGGTCAAAAAACTGACGGGCAGCCCCTATGCCATCGCAGACTTGAACAATCCCGGCGTCAAAGCCATGAACGACGCGATGGAGGCGGCGTGGGGTGTGCGTCCCTTCTATCGCCGCGAGGGTGGTTCCATTGGCGCGGTGGCGATGCTTCAGCAAATCTGCGGCGTGGAATCCGTGCTGGTAGGCATGGGCTTGCCCAGCGACAATGTCCATTCGCCCAACGAGCGCCTGCACCTGCCCACGTGGTACAAGGGTATCGAAGCGTTCATTCGCTTCTTCTACAACATGGGTTGATGTGTCACCCGCGTAGCGCCAGAGAGCGCATTCTACGCGAGATATGGTAGTTTTATGGAAGACAAAATCATCACCTACGGCGGGCAAGCCGTCATCGAAGGGGTCATGATGCGCGGGCGGAACGCCTTGGCAATTGCCATGCGCGCTCCCGATGGTAGCATCGTCGTCCACAAAGAGAGCCTGGCGGCGGTTTATCGTTCGCGCATCGCGAAAATCCCTTTCCTGCGCGGCGTAATTCTGCTTTGGGATGCGCTCGGTCTCGGCATGAGAGCGCTTACGCTTTCCGCCAATCTGCAAAGCGGTGAAAATGAAAAAATCGAAGGTCCGGCGCTCTATCTCACTTTGGGAACATCGCTGGCAATCGGCATCGGCTTGTTCATCCTCCTGCCGGCGGGCGTGGGCGGTTTGGCAGAGCATTATCTCGGCTGGAAGAATCTTGCCCACAATCTGCTTGAAGGGCTGATGCGCCTGCTTTTGCTGGTGGGTTATATTTGGGCGATTGGCTTCATGCCCGATGTAAAACGTCTCTTCGGCTATCACGGCGCGGAGCATAAAACCATCAACGCCTACGAAGCGGGCGCGGAACTTACCCCCGAGGTCGTTGCCAACTATCCCATCGAACATCCGCGCTGCGGCACCGCCTTCATTCTGACCTTCGTCCTGCTCTCCATCCTCGTCCACAGCCTGCTGGGCGATATGACCATTGCCTGGCGTCTGGCGAGCCGCGTCCTGCTCATTCCGGTCATCGCCGGCATTGCCGTCGAATACATCCGCTGGACCGCCAATCACCTGAACTCACCCCTCGTGCGCCTCCTCATCAAACCGAATCTTGCCCTGCAATCCCTGACCACGCGCCAACCCGACGCCTCCATGCTGGAAGTTGCCATCGAGTCCTTCAAGACGATGCGGCAGGCAGAGCAGGAATTTGCCGTGTAGCGGCAGAAGCACCGCACGGACGTTCACGTCTGTGCGGGCTTGTTTTGTCAGAATAATTGGGAAAAATACAAGATGGCGTGCTACCATGTCGGAAGACGGCGGTTTGATAGAAAATTGAAGAGCGGTCAGACAGTTACTTTGGCTGGCACAAATTTGGAGGGGGAAACGTTATCCATTAACGCGGCGCACATCATTTCCCGCTAGAATTGAATTATGGTTGCTCTGTTGCAAACATGAGATAGGCATGATAAATCGCTCTGTTGCAAGGATTTTTCCGAGCGTACTCGGCGGTCTCTACCGCCGGGTTTGCGCAAGAGAGCGCAAACTACGCAGATTTTTTTGATGATTGCAACAGAGCAAATTATGGTTCTTTACCGTACACGGAAACCCTAAAGGTCTGCTTTCCCTTCGTGAATTTGAGAATTTCCAAAAAGACCTTTAGGGTTTTTCACGAGAGAAATGTATGGTAGAGAGAATTATGGTAACTGTTCGAAGCATGAAAAGAATCTGGAAACCCCTGCTGGGCGGATTTTTTGTACTGCTTCTGTGCATTGGCGCATATCGCCTCTATGACCGCGGACGCCCCGCCCCTCTGCCAATGAAACAGAAGCTGTACGAGGGCATTGTCTATCGCCGCATTGTGCGCTTTACTCCGCACGCAATGATTGCTCACGTCATCATCATTGACCGCAAAACTGCGAACGTTGCCTTCCTCGTCACGCCTCCCGACCAGGCAGGCGACCTGCCTCTGAATGCCCGCACCACCTCCCAATTTTTGGACGAATTCAACGTGCAGATTGCCATCAACGGCGACGGCTTCGATCCATGGTGGTCACGCGGACCGGCAGACTATTACCCCCGCCTGGGCGATCCCGTCGCCCCGCATGGATTTACCGCTTCCAATGGGAACGTGTACTCTACGGGTGTTCTGGAGCGAGTTGGTACGGCGCCGACCTTGTATTTCACCCGTCAGGGTTACCCTTCGTTCAACAGACGCCCCAACAAAGTCTGGAATGCCATCTCCGGCGACCGTATGCTGATCACACAGGGAGAACCGGTCAGCGGGCTGGATGATTCCGCCCTCGAGCCGCGCACCGCCATCGGCATCAACCAGAACGGGCGCTATCTTTATCTGGTCGTCGTGGACGGACGTCAGCCGTTTTACAGTGCGGGCGCAACGTTTCGGGAATTGGCAGAACTGCTGGTAGAGCAGGGCGCTTACATTGCCATGAGCCTCGATGGCGGCGGTTCCTCCACCATGGTCATCGAGGGGGAGAACGGGGAACCGCTCATTTTGAATTCACCCATTGACCAGTACATTCCCGGCCGGGAAAGACCCGTTGGGAATCATTTTGGGGTGTATGTAAATCCCTAAAACGCAATCTCCCCGATCTGCTCGAAGTTGACGTCGAACCATTCCTCCGCTTCCATCTCCGCCTCAGCCTGCTCTGCCTCCCCAGCCTGCACTCCCCGGTCACAGTACGACCTGTAGGGGCAGTAAAGGCATTTCGTGCGGTCATCCGTGAGCGGGTAGGATGAGGCGGCTGCAATCTCGTCCGCCAGTTTGACCAGCGAGTCCCAGTCCCGTTTGTATTGCGCGGATGTGTACGTGAATCGAGCGGGGTCGTTGGGATACTCTGCAAACCAATAGACCATCTCGACCTGCTCCGGCGCAAACGGCTGACCTTTGTTTAGATGCGCCCCTGCATGGACAAGCAGTGCGCGGTACACACGGGTTTGCATTCGCGCCGCCAGCCACTCGCTGCGCGGACGTTTGCGGTAGGTCTTCCAATCGTAGATGATGGCTTTGCCGTTCTCGATGGCGAGCAGGTCATATTTGGCGACGAGGCGATAGTTCCCCAGCGGCGCGGAGAGCGAGGCTTCGGGGTGAAGGGCGAGACTTCCGAGGTCTCGAAGACCTTGGAAGTCTTTGTCAGCCAGAAAATTTTCCCACCACCTCTGCAAATTGACCGTGTTCGCAAGTCTTGCAATTTTCTCAACGGGAACACCGATTAAATATTGATGCGCCAGCCGATGAAAATACTCTCCCTCCTGCAAGTGCTTTTCGTTTTCCAATGCAGGCTCCATCTCGACAGCAGGATACGACAAGCGCTCCAGATACCGCAGTTGAAAGCGGCGCGGGCAGTCCACGTAATCTTGCAGGGAGGATTGGGAGAGGGTGGTGAGGGGCATGGGATGAGTGGTGATGACCAGTAATCAGTTATCAGTGAACAGTGGTTGGTGTTGTTGCAATTATAGCCTCAACTGACAACTGCTTACTGATCACTGATCACTGCTTACTGATCACTGATTACTTCTCACTTCCTCCTCTCCTTCGCCGCTTTGATGAGACCCAAAAACAACGGATGCGGTTTCATCGGGCGCGAGAGGAACTCGGGGTGGAACTGGCTCGCCACCATGAAGGGATGATCCTTGATTTCGGCAATTTCCACCAGTCTGCCATCGGGCGACATACCGGAGAAGACCATGCCCGCCTTTTCGAACTCTTCCTTGAACTTGTTATTAAACTCGAAACGGTGGCGGTGACGTTCCTGCACTTGTTCCTCGCCGTAGGCTTCGGCGGCTTTGGTGCCGGGCTGCAATACGCACGGATACAATCCCAGCCGCATTGTGCCGCCCAGGTCGGTGATGGAACGCTGGTCGAGCATCAGGTCAATGACCGGGTATTCGGTGCTGCGGTCGAATTCGGAGGAGTTGGCGTCTTCGTAGTTAAGCACGTTGCGCGCAAATTCGATGCACATCACCTGCATCCCCAAACACAGACCCAGATAGGGGACTTTCTTTTCACGGGCATAGCGCGCCGCCATGATTTTGCCCTCGATGCCGCGCGAACCAAACCCGCCAGGCACGAGGACGGCATCCGAACTTTGGATGATGTCCCAGCCTTTGTCTTTTTCCAGGTCGGCAGAGTGCACCCAGCCGATTTCCACTTCCACATCGTTGGCAAGCGCGGCATGCTTCAACGCCTCGCGCACCGACATGTAAGCATCCTGCAATTCGACATATTTGCCCACCAGCGCCACCTTCACGGTCGGTTTTTCCTTGCGCACGCGTGCCACCAGCTCTTCCCAGGGTTTCATATCGGGCTGGCGGGTGGCTTTCATGCCGAGCTTTTCCACCAGGTAATCGCCCACGCCGGCGCGTTCCAGCAGAAGAGGCACTTCGTACAGCACGTCGCTGGTCACCATGGGGACGACTGCCCGCTTTTCCACATCGCAGAACAGGGCAATCTTGTCGCACAGGTCGCGCCCAATGGGGTAATCGCTCCGCGCGATAATCATGTTGGGAGAGATACCGATGGAGCGCAGCGCCGCCACCGAATGCTGGGTGGGTTTGGTCTTGATTTCGCCCGTCGCGCCAATGTAGGGCAGCCACGTCACATGGATAAAGTACACATTCTCGCGCCCGACCTCGTTACGGAGTTGGCGCAGCGCTTCGAGAAACGGCTGCGACTCGATGTCGCCCACCGTCCCGCCGATTTCCACGATGACCACATCCGCGCCGGTCTCCCTGCCAATTCCCGCCACCCGCCGCTTGATCTCGTTGGTGATATGCGGGATGACCTGTATCGTCCCGCCCAGAAAGTCGCCGCGCCGCTCCTTGCTGATGATCTCGGCATACACCTGTCCGCTGGTGAAGTTGGAGGAGCGGCTGAGGCGGATGTCAATGAAGCGTTCGTAGTGACCCAGGTCGAGGTCCGTTTCTGCGCCGTCGTCGAGGACATACACCTCCCCGTGCTGGTACGGGCTCATCGTGCCAGGGTCCACGTTGATATAGGGGTCCAATTTTTGTACCGCCACTTTGAAGCCGCGCTCCTTGAGCAGCAGACCGGTCGCTGCGGCGGTCACGCCTTTGCCCACCGACGAAACAACGCCGCCGGTATAAAACAAAAATTTTGTCGTCATGGTTACCTCGTCTAAGTTACATTGCGCAAAGCCGGCATTCTCTTGCGCCGACTTTACAAAGAAGATGGGGAGGGCGTTGAAGCCCTCCCCACCGGGGATTACTTGCTGTGAACGTTCTGATCGTGAGGCTGAATCATCCCACCAATTTGGAGAGATCCTCAGCGGCGCGCCGCATTTCGAGGAAGATCAGCCCCAGTTTGGCGTCCTGACGCGCCAGCGCCGTCAGCACCGCCTCTTCGCCGACGGAAGTCAACACAATGGAACCGGCATCGCCCTTAATGTACACCTGTTCCAGCCCAGCCCGTCCCAATTCGTTGGAAATACGCTCGCCCAGCGAAAGCATCGCCGCAGACATTGCCGAAACGCGGTCTTCCTCCACACCTTGCTGTAAAGCCGAAGCCATAATCAGCCCATCCACAGAAACGACGGCGGACGCTTCGATATCCGGTGCGGCGGCTTGCATGTTTCGCAGTCTTTCCACCATTTGCTCGGCGCGGGATTTGGACATACGGTTCTCCTCAATGCTGAAATCTGTCACAGTTTACCATAATTCAAAAAGCCAGAGAATGGAGCGGCGTGACCGTCAGTCAATTGCAAGTTTTTCCCTCCTAAAAATTGACCGTCCCCTCGCTTTCATGTTAAACTTACCTGTCAACCTGATGAAAATCCGCCTCCTGCTTCTGCTGACTTTGCCTTTTCTCCTCGCCCAGGCGCCAGCTGTCTCCATCACCTCCCCGGCGCCCGGCGCAGCCCTTCGCGGCGAGGTGACGATTACCGGCACGACCGACGTGCCCGGCTTTGCCTCCTCACAGCTGGATTTCTCCTACGCTTCCAACCCCACCGACACCTGGTTCGCCCTCCAAACCTCCACCCAGCCGGCAGCGGATTCTACTCTCGCTGTCTGGGACACGACCCTCATCACCGACGGCGACTACATCCTCCGCCTGCGCGTCTTCTTGACCGATGGCACGTTTCAGGAAGTGACCGTCCCCGTGAAAGTGCAGAACGACACCCCCATCCCCACCCCGACGCCCCTCCTCACCTCCACGCCCGACGGGCTGAATGCAGGTCTCCCCACGCCCTTCCTCGTCGCCGCCTCACCCACCCCCACGCCGACGCCGCGTCCCTCCCCAACTCCGCTGCCGACCAACGCCGCCTCCCTGGACCAGACTGCCATCTACACCAGTCTTGGTCGCGGCGCGCTGGTGATTTTGGGATTGTTTGCATTTGCCGGTTTGCTCCTCCGTTTCCGCCGCTACTAACCGTCCCGCGATATGAAAGTCGTCCGGGCTGCGGAATGATGAGACCCTAAAGGTTTGCTTCACGGTTAAATGAACATTTTGAGCATGACATTTTCGTGAACTTTCTACCTGATTTGCCAGAAAAACCTTTAGGGTCTGCTAAAGCAATACGACAACCTGAAACTTGGAACCTGACACATGACCCTCGACAACACCTTCCTCATCGTCGGCTTGGGAAATCCCGGGCGCGAATACAAAGACAACCGTCATAACGTCGGCTTCATGCTGATTGACCGCCTCGCCGTCCGTTTGAACGCCAAAGGGATGAAACTGCAATCCAAAGCCATCGTCACGACCGCCCAATACAACGACCGCAAACTCATCCTTGCCAAACCGCAGACCTATATGAACCTTTCCGGTCAAGCCGTGCAGGGATTGGTGCATTTCTATAAACTTCCCCTCAGCCGCGTGATGATTCTCTCCGACGACCTCGACCTGCCTTTCGGCACGATCCGCATCCGCGCCGCCGGCGGACCGGGCGGTCAGCGCGGCTTGGGCGACATTCTTGAAAAACTTGGCACGAAGGAGGTGCCGCGCCTGCGCATCGGTATTGGGCGTCCGCCCGGGCGCATGGACCCTGCCGCCTATGTCCTGCAGGATTTTTCGCGCGAGGAAATGAACGAACTTTCGCTCATTCTGGATCATGGCGCAGATGCAGTCCTTGTATTTGTGACGCATGGTTTGAACAAGGCAATGAACGATTTCAACGGCGGCGTCAAAGAATAGAAAGTAGAAAGCTAGCCGACCTGACAGTTTCAAATGGGACGCTGAAAAACGCAGAAAAAACTCTCTACCGTACATTTCTCTCGTGAAAAACCAAAGGTCTTTTTGAAAATTCTCAAATTCACGAAGGGAAAGCAGACCTTTAGAGTTTCTGTGTACGGTAAAGAAGAAAAAATAACTTAAATCAGCGTTCATCTGCGTCCCAAAACAAAAGTGTCGGGTGGCTAGGTAGAAAGTAAGGAAATGCAAATCGTCCTCGATGCAATCCGTTCCCTGCCTCAGTATCAGCAGCTGCTGAAGCAGGTACAGGCTGGCGGGCTGTTTCCCGGTTTTGGGCTGCCCCGCTCTGCCCGCCTGCCTCTGCTTGCCGCATTGCATCAGGAATTGGAACGTCCCATCCTGCTCATCACCGACCGCGCCGACCATGCGCTCTCCGCGTTCGATGAATTAGGCTTCTGGGTCAAGTCGCCGCGCTATCATTTTGCCGAGCCGAATCCGCTTTTCTACGAGCAAGCCGGCTGGGGCATTGCCACGCGGCGCGAACGCCTGCAAACGCTGATTGCCCTTTCTGCCTATCATCTGCCGTTTGCCCAAAAGCCAGAGACGCCGCCTGTGCTGGTCGCTTCCGTTCGCTCTTTGATGACCCGCACCCTGCCGCGGCGCGACTTCCTCAAAGCCTGCCGAAAATTATCGGTCAACCAAACCGCACAGCCCGATGCGCTGACCCACGCTTGGGCAGAGATCGGGTACCAGCGCGTCAACACCGTGCTGGAGCCCGGTCAATTCTCGAAGCGCGGCGGACTCCTCGACATCTGGACTCCCGCCGAAAGCCTGCCCGTCCGCCTGGAGTTCTTCGGCGATGAAATCGAAACCATTCGCCGCTTCCACCCCGCCTCTCAGCGTACCGTCGAGAAGTTGGATTCGGTCCTCATTACCCCGGCAAGAGAATTTATTGCCCGGCATTCGGAAGCCGAAAATATCGAATACTCGGAATTTCACATCCCTCTGCTGCATCCTCAACCCGCCAGCCTGCTCGATTACCTCCCGCAAAAGACGTTGGCGCTGATTGACGACCTTTCCCTTGTGGAAAGCATGGCGGCGGAGGTGGAAGAGCAGGCGGTCAAGTTGCGGCGGGAGAGCATCGCCGAAGAGACCCTTCCCGCCGATTTTCCTCTGCCTTACATCCCCTGGTCGGAACTGCACGATGACCTGCAAGGACGCCTCACGCTGGACCTGGGACATTCAACGGCAGCCATCGCTGACCAGCCAGCGGCAGCCGCCGGGTTTGGGGAATGCTTTGGGCATGACGAAAGGTTTGCAGGGCGGTTAAAGCCGTTCGTGGAGCACGCGGCAGGTTTGTTGTCCAAGAATGAAGCGATTGTTATCGTCTCGCGTCAGGCGAAGAGATTGGAGGAACTCTGGGCGGAGTCGAATGTTTGGGAGGCAGAGTCCAATCAGCCCGTATTTGTGGAAGCGTCGCTCTCCGAGGGATTTGTCCTGCGGGATGACGCGCGCCCCGCCGTTCATCTCATCACCGATTCCGAAATCTTTGGTTGGGAACGCCCCCAGCCGCGCACTCGTCAGCGCCCTGTCGCCGAGACGCCCGAGTCGGTGTATGCCGATTTGCGGGTGGGCGATTATGTGGTGCATATTGATCACGGCATTGGGCGCTTTGGCGGCTTGGTTCAGCGCGAGTTGGACGGACACCTGCGCGAGTTTTTGGCGGTGGAATATGAGGGCGGCGGGCAGTTGTTTGTGCCTGTCCATCAGGCAGACCGCCTGACGCGTTATGTGGGGGCGGAAGGGGCTGTGCCGGCGCTCGACCGTTTGGGCGGGCAGGAGTGGCACGAGAAGAAGGGGCGCGTCAAACAGGCAGTGCTGGAAGTGGCGCAGGAGATGCTTGATCTCTACGCGCGGCGGAGCGTGGTGCAGGGATATGCCTTCAAGCCCGATACGCCCTGGCAAAAGGAATTGGAAGACTCGTTCCCCTATGTGGAGACGGAAGACCAAAAACGCGCCCTGGCGGAAATCAAGCGCGATATGGAGTCGCCGCGCCCGATGGATCGTCTGTTGTGCGGCGATGTAGGGTACGGCAAGACCGAGGTGGCGCTGCGCGCCGCTTTCAAAGCGGTGATGGACGGCAAGCAGGTTGCCATCCTCGTGCCGACAACGGTGCTGGCTCAGCAGCATTATGAGACCTTCCTCCAGCGGCTGGCTGCCTTCCCTGTGAAGGTGGAGATGCTTTCGCGCTTCCGCACGCCGCGCGAACAAACCGAAATTCTTTACGGCTTGGCGAAGGGCGAGATTGATATTGTCATCGGCACGCACCGCCTGCTTTCCAGCGATGTGCAGTTCAAGGATTTGGGGCTGGTGGTGATTGACGAGGAGCAGCGTTTCGGTGTGACGCACAAGGAACACCTCAAGAAGCTCCGTACCGAGGTGGATGTGCTGACGCTTACCGCCACGCCCATCCCGCGCACGCTCTACATGGCGCTGACCGGCGTGCGCGACATTTCCACGCTCAACACGCCGCCCGAGGAACGCCTGCCCATTGTCACGCACGTCGGACCCTACTCGCCGAAACTGGTGCGGCAGGCGATTCTGCGCGAACTCGAGCGCGGCGGGCAGGTCTTCTTCGTCCACAACCGCGTGCAAACCATCGAGGCGATGAAGGCGCATCTCAATCACCTTGTCCCGGAAGCGCGGGTGGACATCGGTCACGGGCAGATGCCCGAGCATCAACTGGCGCAGGTGATGCACCGCTTCAACGCCGGCGAGACGGACATCCTGCTCTCGACGACCATCATCGAATCGGGATTGGACATCCCGAACGCGAACACCCTCATCGTGGACCGCGCCGATACCTTCGGACTTGCTCAACTCTACCAACTGCGCGGCAGAGTCGGACGGGGAGCCGCGCGCGCCTACTCATACTTTTTCCGCCACCGAAAACTTTCCCCCACTCCCGAAGGTCAGCAGCGGCTGGAGGTCATTGCCGAGAATACGCAATTGGGCGCCGGCTATTCCATCGCCATGCGCGACCTCGAGATTCGCGGCGCAGGCGAACTGCTCGGCACGCGGCAATCGGGTCACATTCAGGCGGTGGGCTTTCACTTGTACACGCGCTTGCTGGCGGATGCAGTCCGACGCTTGCGCTACATTGACAAGTTGGCAGGTTCGCAAGTTAACCTGCAATCTCCCAATATTCCAACTTTTCAACTTTCAAACCTTCAGCCGATGTCCATGCCTGTCAACGTGGATTTGCCTCTCGCTGTGGGCATCCCTGCCGATTACATTGCAGACCAGGATTTGCGCCTGCGTCTCTACCGCCGCATTGCAGATTTGCGTGACGAGGTGGAGATCGAGGCGCTGGCTTCGGAATTTCACGACCGTTTTGGTCCACTGCCGGAGATGGTGGAGAATTTGTTGTATCAGATGCGGGTCAAATTGCGGGCGGAAAAAGTGGGGCTGGCTTCGGTCAATTGGGAAGGGGGGCAAATTGTGCTGCGGTATCCGCCTTCAGCGGAGGAAAAGGATGGGAAGCGGCTGCCGGATCTCGGTCCAAGTGTGCGAGGCGGCAAGTCGTCCTATTGGTGTTCGTTTGGAGAAAATTGGAAGCCCGCCTTGTTGGAGACGCTCGAAACGCTGTGCCGTTCAGTCGCTGCCGCCGGACTGTAACTTTTTCACATACTGCCAATTTTCAAAGGCGGGGGAATCGTATGTATAATTAATTCATGTTACGCGGTAGCGCGAGATTTATCTCGCGTTTTTGGGCGACATTTATGTCGCCCTACGAAGGAACTGCGTAAGGTGAGTAATTAATTTGTCGTGGAAGGAAGTTTGTTTTAAAAAAAGGAGGTGACGCGGAAACATACACCAGGGGAACAAGCAAACCAGAGTTTCAGGTCGTAGTTCAAAAATAAATAGAGGAGATTTGTATGAAGAGGACCGTCCGCTTGTTTTCTGCCCTGCTGATCCTTTCGATACTTCTTATCCCCATCGCCGCTTCTGCACAGGCGGTTTACCCGCCCGATGTAAAAGTGCTCGATGACTTCAACCGCGCAAATGGTGGACTTGGCAGCAACTGGTCTGGCAACCGGGTCAAGTACCGCATTGTGAATCAGCAATTGCGTGTGCGAAGTAACGATGCCAATTCGGACATCTACTGGAAAGAAGCCTTCGGCGTGGATCAGGAGGCGTTCGTCACGTTTGTAAACGTGAGTCAACGAGCGCCGGAGCAAATTCTTTTGCTCAAGGCGCAAAGCAATAAGACCTGGGGGAATGGCGTCATCGAAGCGCTCTACGATGCTCAAAATCAGGTTGTGCAAGTGTGGACGTGGGAATGGCCCCAAGGCTGGGTCAAATACGGGGATGACATTCCCGCTGTGTTCCAGAATGGCGATACCTTCCGCGCGATTGCCTATGGCAACGGCATGGTGGAGGTCTATCGCAACGACGAATTGCTCGGTGTGCGCGATATTACATCCTGGTCGCATTATGCCAAGGGCGGTTATATCGGCTTGTGGTTCATCGGCGCACGCGGCGCAGTGCTGGATGATTTCGGCGGCGGCACGATTGTGGACCCGCCGTATCAACTGGTTGACCTCCAATTGCTGGCGTTCAACGACTATCACGGTCACGTGCTGCCCAATGAGGCAGGCACAGTGGATGGCATCCCGGCGGGCGGCGGCGAATACCTGGCGGCAAAACTCAACGAACTGCGCGCCGGTAACGAACACAGCCTGACCGTTGCCGCAGGCGACCTGATCGGCGGTTCGCCAGCCTTCTCCGGTCTCTTCCACGACGAGCCCTCGGTTGAGTCGCTCAATGCGATGGGGCTGAATGTATCCAGCGTGGGCAACCATGAATTCGACGAGGGCGTCACCGAACTGCTCCGCATGCAGAACGGCGGATGCCACCCCGTGGATGGTTGTTACTTCCCGTCTGAACCCTTTGCGGGGGCGGACTTCCAATGGCTTGCCGCCAATGTCGTCAACGAGACGACCGGGGAAACGCCCCTGCCGCCGTATTGGATTACGGAAGTGGATGGCGTGAAAGTGGGCTTCATCGGTATGACGCTCGAAGCGACCGACACCCTTGTTGCCGCCGTTGGAATTCAGGGCTGGGATTTCCTCGATGAGGCGGAAACCGCCAACGCGCTGGTGCCGCTTCTCAAAGCGCAGGGCGTGGAAGCGATTATCGTCCTTCTGCACGAGGGCGGCTCGCAGACGCCTCCTCCGGGCGACTTCAACGCTTGTGTGGGAATCTCGGGTCCCATCGTTGCCATCAACGATGCGCTCGATCCCGAAATTGACGCCATCGTCACCGGTCACACCCATTTGCCGTATAACTGTCTGCTTCCCGATGCAGCCGGTCAGCCTCGCATTGTGACCAGCGCCTACTCGTATGGGCGCATCGTGTCGGAACTGCAGCTCGTTCTCGACCGCCGCACGAACGATGTCCGCCGCGACTTGAGCAGCGCTGAGAACCATCTGGTGAACCGCGCGGCGCTGACCCCCGACCCGGCTGTCGGCGCGGTGATTGCCAAGTGGCAGCCGCTCTATGCCGCTGCAGGTACCCGCCCGGTAGGGAGGATCACAGCCGATATTAATCGCGGCGGCAACCCGCCCGGCACCGATCGCGGGGTTGAATCGCCAGCCGTCAACCTTGTCGCCGACGCGCAGTTGTGGGCAACTTCTGCCAACGGCGCGCAGATTGCCTTCATGAATCCGGGCGGTGTGCGCACCGACTTGAAGTATGCCCAGTCGGCGGGCGAAGGCGATGGCGTGGTCACCTTTGGCGAGGCGTTTGCCTTCCAGCCGTTTGGCAACACGCTGATTACTTTCTCCATGACCGGCGCTCAAATCATTGACGTGCTCAAACAGCAGTGCCAGCCGATTGGTTCCAGCCGCCCGTTCCTGCATTTGGGCGTTTCGCAGGGCTTCACTTATGACTTGGCGAAGACCATCTCCGGCGGCAACTGTACGAGCATCTCGGTCACGAACGTGAAGCTGAACGGCGTTCCGCTCGACCCGACTGCCTCCTACATGGTGACCGTGAACAACTTCCTCGCCGATGGCGGCGATAACTTCACCGTCTTCCGTACTGTCACTTCGCCGCGCCTCGACGGCGGCAATGACCTGCAGGCGCTCATCAACTACCTCGGCACCTTCAGCCCGGTCTCGCCTCCCGGCACCGACCGCGTCAACGAATTGCCGTAGATTGTCCCGTCGTTTGTAGTTTCTCCTTCCTAAAAAAAACCGCAGGGCTGTTCAGCCCTGCGGTTACTTTTACAGCCGCGCTTTCACTGCCCGCGTCGCAATATAACTTGGGTGATAGTTGTGCAGGGGCGATTCGAGCATGTAGTCCTCGTACAAATCCGTGATGACAAAGCCCGCCTCCAATTGACCTCCCAGCAGGTCGGTCAGCGAGTGACCGAATTCCAGGGGCAAGCCTTTTTCGAGATGTTCGTTCAAGTCTTCTTTGGGGAGGCTGGTTAGGTCGGAGTAGGGGATGGGATGCGTCACTTCGAGAACGCCCTCGTCCATCTTGTAGAGGTCAAAGATGTAATGGATCGGGTTCATCGAGCCGGTCATCAAAATCCCGCCGGGGCGCAGCACGCGGGCGCATTCCCGCCAAACCGCGCGGACGTCTGCCATGAAGACTGTTGAACAGGGATTAAAGACCAGGTCGAAGGAAGAATCGGGGAACATGGACAGGTCTGCCGCGTCGCCTTCCACCGTTTTGAGACTCAATGCTTCTCTCTCCGCCACAAGTTGATCCTGTTTCAATTGGGCGGGGGAATTGTCGAAGACAGTGACGTTCGCGCCGGCGGCTGCCAGCAGCGGTCCCTGCTGCCCGCCGCCCGAGGCAAGGCACAATACGTCCGCGCCGCGGAGCGGGGGAAACCAGCGTTTCGGCACGGGGATGTTTTCGGTCAGCACAACGCTGAACTCGCCGCGCCGCGCTCTGGCAATGGCTTCGGAGTCAACGGGTTGTGTCCAGCGATTGCCTTCTGCCACCTGTTTGTTCCAAGCGCGTTTGTTGTAAGAAGGAATGTCCATGGGATTACTCCAAACAAAAACCGCCACATCTTCATCGTTCCAGATATGGCGGTTGGTAGATATATACATCGTCCCGAAGGTTGCAAAACAGGATGCTTGCCTCTTGAGCAGAACCTCCGGGACGTTTCAATTACGGGCTGGGGGTGTTTTGCACTGCCACACCCACCCATGAAAAGACACGCTTCTCACTAATCGCGCCTGCCGAAACCCAAATGGGCTGTCCCTGGGTGTCCACGCCATTCTGGCGGACGGTGGTCACCCACCAGCGGAAGACGTGCGCCAGGTTATCGCTTGGACGCAGAGAGGTGGGAACGATGTATTTTGTGTCAGTCACATAATTGGTAAGGCGCACGCCCTGCCCGGCAGTTACGTCTTCGATGGTGATCTGGTACGCCTCATTCTCGCGCAGCGTGCCAATGGATGCCCATTGCAGCGTCACCACATCGTTGGCGAGGGTGAAGGCAGCGCCGTCCGCAGGCAGGAGCAGGTTGGGGGCGGGGTAGGGAGGCGGGAGGGTCGGCGTGGGGGTTGGTCCCGGTGTGGCGAAGCGTTCGCACAGCGGGATGATAATCGGCACGCCCACGAAGACGTTATCGCTGGAAAGCCCGTTGTAGAATTTAATCGCCTCTTGCGGAACGTTGTAATTCGCCGCAATGCTGGAGAGGGTGTCATTTGCCTGCACGGTGTAAGAGATTTTTTCACATGCCTGCGCGGTTTGTGTGGCGGAGTTGGGGATGGCAGTGGGCGGCGGCGCGGCGGTCGGTGTGGGGTAGGGAATCTTCAGAGTTTGCCCGACAGAGATGTTATTACATGCTGCATCCAGATTGTTCAATATTACTATGCTTTGAACTGAAACACCGAACGATGCTGCTATACCGCCGCAAAAATCTCCTGCTTTCACCGTGTAATCAAACGGCGGCAGGGGCGTTATGGTGGGGGTGGGCGTAGGCGGCAGGGTCTCGGTGGGGGTTAGGGTGATGGTAGGGGTGGCGGTGGGGGTGCCAGCGGCGGTGGGGGTGGTAATCGAAGCGCCGGCAATCCCTGAACTCAACGCAAAGTACACGCCCGCCGCACCAAGCAACAGAATGATGAGCAGCGCGCCAAGCGCCGCCGGCAGGCTGAGGGTGATTTCGGGCATGCGGCTGGCGCGGATTTCAGCTTTTTTCGACTTTGTTTCGGCTTTGGCTGTCAGTTCCGTCCCGCACACAAGACAGCGCGTGGCGTTATCGCTCAGGCGCGTCCCGCAGGTGGGGCAGACCTTGGTTTTTTGTGAGGAGGAGGTTTCTTGAGTCATACGGGCTGGAATTATACCATTATCAATTTAACGCTTCCCTGCTCAATTTGGAGACTCTCTGATACAATATCGCCTGTAAGCCGAAAGACCCTTTTGATCCCTCGGCATCCCCTGCCGGGGGTTTTTGTGTGTATTAGCCTGATAGGCTAAAGTCTGATAGTCTGATAGTCTGGAGTCTCATAGTCTTATGGCTAACCGACTGCGGACTACTGACTGTTTGACTATCAGACTATAAGACTAAAGACTGAAGACTACAAGACTGAAGACCATAAACCTGAAAACTAAAAGACTGAAGACTATAAGACTATGATTATCGAACGAACCGACCTCCGAAACATTGCCATCATTGCCCATGTAGATCACGGCAAGACCACCCTCGTGGACGGGCTTCTGCGTCAATCGCACACCTTCCGCGAGAATCAGCAAGTGGCTGAGCGCGTGATGGATTCCAACGACCTCGAACGCGAACGCGGCATTACCATCCTTGCCAAGAACACCGCCATCACGTTGAACGACCCTGTCACCGGCAAGCCCGTCAAAATCAACATCGTGGATACGCCCGGTCACGCCGACTTTGGCGGCGAAGTGGAACGCGTCATGAACATGGTGGATGGCGTGCTCCTGCTCGTGGATGCCGCCGAAGGTCCCATGCCGCAGACCCGCTTTGTCCTCAAAAAGGCGCTCGAGATGGGACACAAAGCCATCGTGGTCATCAACAAGGTGGACCGCAAGGACGCCGAACCCGCCCGCGTCCTCAACGAGACCTTCGACCTGTTCATCGAACTCGGCGCGAGCGAAGAACAGGCGGACTTCCCCGTCATCTACGCCCAGGCAACCGCCGGGCGGGCGGGTCTTACGCCGGACCTCGGACCTGATCTTGCCGTCCTTTTCGACGCCATCCTCAAACATATCCCTGCTCCCAAAGTGGACCCCGATGCTCCCCTGCAAATGCTCGTCACCACGCTCGGCTACGACGACTACCGCGGCGTCACCGCTTTGGGGCGTATCTTTGCCGGGCGCATCAAAGCCGGTCAGCGTCTCGCGCGCCTCACCACCGACGGACGTAACTTGCCCGAATCTGCCAAATACCTCTACACCTTCCAGGGTTTGAACAAAATCGAAATCGAGGAAGCCAGCGCCGGCGACATCATCTCGCTGGCGGGGCTGGAGGAAATCGCCATCGGCGAGACTCTTGCCGACCCCAACAATCCCGTTGCTTTGCCCACCATTCGAGTGGAGGAACCCACCGTCCGCATGACGTTTGGCGTGAACACCTCTCCCTTTGCCGGCAAAGAGGGCAAATACAGCACTTCCCGCAAACTGCGCGAGCGTCTGTTCGATGAACTGCGCACCAACGTCGCTTTGCGCGTGGAAGAAACCGATACGGCGGAAAACTTCCTCGTTTCGGGGCGCGGCGAACTGCACCTCGGCATTCTCATCGAGACGATGCGGCGCGAGGGATACGAGTTTCAGGTCTCGCGCCCGGAGGTCATCTTCCACAAGGCGGATGACGGCGCGCTGCTCGAACCTTACGAGGAAGTTCACATCGAAACCAGCAATGAAACCGTCGGCGTGGTGGTGGAAATGCTTGGGAGTAGGAGAGGCAAGTTGATGGACATGCAGGATACGGGTCAAGGCACGACGCGCATGGTCTTCATTGTGCCGACGCGCGGCTTGCTGGGCTTCCGTTATCAGTTCCTCACGTCCACGCGCGGCGCGGGCGTCATGCACACCATCTTCTACGGTTATGACGAAATGGCGGGACCAATGAACACGCGTCAGACCGGTTCGCTGGTGGCGTGGGAGGCTGGCACGACTACGGCTTATGCGTTGAAATCGGCGGAGGAGCGCGGCGTGCTGTTTTATGGTCCGGGCGTGGATGTGTATGAGGGGATGGTTGTCGGTGAGAATGCGCGCCCCGGCGACCTTGTGGTCAACGTGTGCAAGAAGAAACATCTGACGAACGTGCGCGCCTCCCGCGGCGATATGGAAATCCGCCTCACTCCGCCCCGACAGATGTCCCTGGACGAGGCGATCGAATACCTCGCCGACGACGAACTGCTGGAAGTCACCCCGCAAAGTTACCGCATCCGCAAGCGGATTCTCAATACCGAGGAGCGCGGCAAGCAGACGAAGAAGGTGAAAGAAGCGCTGGAAGCGTAAAGCAAAAGGACTTGCTTCATTCGAGGCAAGTCCTTTTTTTGTCTGTACCTTATTGGCAAGTAAATTGAATGGGCGTGCTTCTCGTTGCGCCGCTGGCGTTATAGACTTCGACGAAATATACAAATTTATCGCCGGAGGCATAGGGGATGGTTTCGGTGTAGGATTTGGAATCGGCTGGAAGTTCGGCGACTGCCTGTTCGTTCCGAATGATGCGGTAGCCGCTTTCATCGGCGGCGCGGTCGGTCCACTTGATGGAAAGCGTCATTTGCCCCACACTGCAGTTGAAGGTCCATTCCTGAATGGAGGGGGCGGCGGGCGGCGCTTTGGTCGCTGTGGGCGGCGGCGTGACGCTCGGCACAGCCCAGTAACTGCCCTTGACTTCCACATATTCGCCCCACAGCCAGCATTGTCCGCTCGGGCTTTCGGGCGATTTGACCAGCCAGTAATTCAATTGGGGGTAAGCGCCAACGATTTCCAGTTCCTTCCAGATGAGGTAGGTGATGACAATTTCATACTCTTGTCCCGGACCTGTGCGGCAGTTGGTGTTTGCCAGCAGGCGGAGCATCGGCACGGAATAGGTGGGGGTGATGGTGGCGGTCATCCCAGCCGTTGGTGTGGAGGTGGGGGCGGGCGTTTCGAGCAGGAGGGCTTGCGGCTCGGTGGCGGAGGGAGTGACCAGAAGCGCTTCCACCGTCAGGGCGGCGGAGGTTTGCACATCGGGGGGCGGGGGGAGTTGTTCCCCGCTGCCGGGGAAGTTGCAGGCAAGGAGGGCAAGAACAAGCGTCAGGGCGGAAAGAAGCGTTCGTGTTTTTTTCATATAGACTCGCTTTCAATGGCTTGCGAAGCATCCGCACAGCCTGCGCTTTCCCGTGTGTCTCAGGGCGGTGGAGACCGCCGGGCACGTCTGCCTTACTTTATTTTTTTGTGCGCCCGTCCCCAGAGGCGGAAGTATTCCACGCGTCCCTGTTCATCGCGGATGATGTCGGCAAGCGCGCCCTTGGTGGGTTCGTCCAAGCCGATGAGTTTGTCTTTCTCGTAGAACTGGAAGCGCATGGGCGGCAAGGCGGGACCGGGCGGGGTGTCGGGCGTGGGGAAGCCGCCGAGCGGAATGTGATGGTAGATCAGATATTTGCCTTTGACTTTGATGTCGAAGCATTCTATACCTATTCTATAACGTCCCACCACTTCTTTCAGTTCCGCCAAAGGTACTTCCACCGGTTCGGGCGATTTGAGTTCAACGTTGAAATACGTTTCCAGAATGACCTCAAACATTTCGGCTGTGATGATGCCGCCGTCATCGCTGTTGGTGAGGATGGCGCAGACGAAGTCTTTTTCGGGGATGAAGAAGAAGAACGCCTGCTGACCGTTCGTCGCGCCGGGGTGAGCATAGACCTTGAGCCTGCCCGCCTCGCGAATGAACCAGGTGATGCCCATCATCCCGCGCGGACCGGCGTCTACCTGCGGCTGGCGCATGGCGCGCAGGCTTTTCCCTGAAATGACGTTTTTCTTCCCATTGCTCATGTGGAAGCGCCCATACTTGAGCAGGTCTTTGACGGTGCTGACGATTCCACCCACGCCGTTGGTTGCTCTGCCAACCGCCCACGGGCGCGCTACTCGAACCTTTCCCTTCACCTTCTGGTGACCGACGACGAAGCGGTGCGTAAATAGGATGTCGCTGGGGTAAAAGAAGGTCATGTTCAAGCCGAGCGGGTCAAGGAGCATTTCCTGCACGGCTCGCTCGTAGGGCTTTTCCGTCACGACTTCAATGACCCGCGCGGCAACGTTGAAGCCGGTGTTGTTGTAGGACCAGATTTTCCCCAACGGCTGAATCTGCGGCAGTTTGGCGATGTCTTTGACCATTTTGTCGAGGGCGTCGTCGCCGTTGCCGAAGTCGTTGAAGTAATCGCCCACCCAGCCGCCCATGTGGGTGAGCAGGTGGCGCACCGTGACTTTCTTTGCCACCTCTTCATCCTGCAGTTGGAAGTCTGTAATGTATTTGCGGACGGGGGCGTCGAGGTCCACTTTGCCGCGTTCGGCGAGCATCATGAGGAGTGTGCCGGTGAAGGTCTTGCTGACGGAGCCGGCTTGAAAGAGGGTATCTGGCGTGACCGGCAGCGGGTGTTCGACGCTGGTGACGCCAAACCCTGCCGTGAATTCCTTTCCTCGGTGGTAAATGCCGATGGCGACGCCGGGCACTTCCAGCCGCTTCATTTCGGAAACGATTTTTTTCGCGACCTTCTTGAATTTGGAATCGGTGATATGTGAAGTGGAAAGATTCATATTTGCCTCTTTGGACTTCAGGGATGTTCCGACGGATTCTGGAAAAAAGGTGATTTTTGCAATTGTATCATCAGCAATAAAAATAACCCACGATCCATTAAGTGGATATGGGTTATTTTTATTTGGTGTTGAATTATTCGGCTTCTAACTCATGATCAGAGTCATGCAGACCGCTCTGGCTCGATGAGCCGGGAATGGCTCCGCCGCCGCTGACCGGCGGGAAGTTCCCCTTGCCTTTTGCGCCATTGATGTCTGCAGTGCTCATGGCATATTGCAGTATGGCAAAGGCAACGGCATCCGAGTTGATATTGAGGGCGTAATCGTTGTTGTTGGCGTAGGTGTCACATGTCTGGTGGTAACAGGGATCGTACGGTTGTCCGGCAGTGCCTCCCCAAATGGCAGCCTCGGCGGCGGTCTTGATTCCTTCTGCGCCGGTAAACAAACCGCCGGAAGGAATGCCCGCAGCGATGAACGGACCGTAATCCGAACGCCCGCTAAAGTCGGTGCCTTTGAAGGGGATTCCGTGCATATTGAAGAAAGCTTCGAAGGTCTTTTCAATTTCGGCAGAACCGGCGGGTCCGGGACCTGCGCCAACCGCGTCCGAATCGTTGCCGTCATAGATGAAGAAAACGTGATTCGGCGAGCCAATCATGTCGAAGTTCAGGTAAAGCGTAATCTTTGCCTTTTCTTCCGCAGGCAGGTTGTTGACGTAATAGGTGGAACCGACCAAGCCCGACTCTTCCGCACCCCACCACGCAAAGCGCACCTTGTTTCTTGGGTTGACCTTTGCCATCTGTTTGGCAACTTCGATTAATACGGCAGAGCCTGAGCCGTTGTCATTGATGCCCGGACCGGCATTGACCGAGTCGAGATGCGCGCCAGCCATGACCACATTGTTGGGGTCGCCGCCTTTGGTCTCAGCCAGCACATTATATGTTGTGGCAATACCGCGGAAGGTGTCTGTCTTCAGACGCATGACGAGCCCCGGCGTCGCCGCCAGTTGTTGACCCACTGCCCGCGTCACCGAAGTGACGCCGATGTTGAGCGTAAAGCCGTTACCCAGCGTACCGTTAAGTATCCCGCTGGTATTGTTGTAAATGACCACACCAACAGCGCCGGCGTTATAAGCATTGGTCGCCTTGAGAGCAAACGTGCAGGCGCCGCGGCTGATGAGCGCGATGTTGCCCGCTGGGAAACCGGCAAAGTCTGCGGCTTCACAGCCCGGCGTTGGGTCGGCAGGCGGGGCTGGTAATGCTGTCACAGGCGCGGTCACATCACCGCTCCCCGAATAGGACATGATGTTGTTGGCGATGGGTCCGGCAGGCGGCGGCGAGACTTGCTCAAGGATGGTCGGGGAAAGTGCAATAAACGTTTGGAATTGAAAGGTTTGTACGGTTACATCATAGCCGTAGGATGTCAATTGAGCGACCACATAATCTACAGATTGATCGTAACCTGGTGAGCCGGATACGCGTATGCCGTTGTTGGCATCGGCAATCGCCTGAAATGCTGCCTGATGCGCACGCACACCTTCCAGCGTGACACATTCCAACAGTTTCGCATGGGTGTTATTGACGCGCGTATCGCATGCTTCGGGACCAGCCATTGCAGACGGCACAAATGCAAAGGTGGCGGCAAAGATCGCAATGACGGTCAAAACGCGGACGGTTTTACTGAACATGGTTATCTCCTCTTGGCGAACAAATGGATGTTGCGTCAAACTTTTGAGAAGCCGTTCTATTGACGATTCCGCAGGACCTCCTTCCTTAAACAAAAACTGCCGGAGAGATTTCTCTTCGGCAGTTTGGCGATCCAGCCTTGGCGGGACCCATAACTTTGCGCCCCCACCTCACGATGGGTTAGCCCTTTCGCCCCAATCCAACTTTGTAAATTGGACTGATTTTATCTTATTATAGGGCTTTACGTGGATATTACAAGTGGCAACAGGTTACACTTCTGCGCATCGGGAAACGACAAATCCCGCTTCGCTCGCCGGGGACGCCTGTTCCAACATCCCAGACCTCATTCGCCGCTCCCCTCCAGCCACGTGGACTGGTATTCCGGCTTCTCGTATTCGAGCGCCTCTTTGGTGAGGTGCAGCGGGTAGAACGTGTCCACCATCACCGCCAGTTCCTGCGTTTCTTTTTTGCCGATGGAGGCTTCGGTCATGCCGGGCTGGGGTCCGTGCGGCAAACCGTAGGGATGCAGGCTGATGTCACAGCGGTCAATGCCTTTGCGGCTCATGAAGTTGCCTTCGGCGTAGTAGATGACCTCGTCTGAATTGACGTTCGAATGGTTGTACGGCGCAGGGATGGCTTGAGGGTGGTAATCGAACAGGCGCGGCACGAACGAGCAGACGACGAAGTTGTGCGCCTCGAAGGTCTGATGCACCGGCGGCGGCTGGTGGATGCGCCCGGTGATCGGTTCGAAATCTTCGATGTTGAAAATCCAGGGATAGAGATAGCCGTCCCAGCCGACGACGTCGAAGGGATGGTAGTCGAGGATGTGGCGCGTCAGGCGGTCGCGCACTTTGATGCGGACTTCGAATTCGCCGCGCTCGGTGTGTGTTTCCAATTCTTCCGGCACGCGGATGTCGCGCTCGCAGTAGGGGGCGTGTTCGAGCAGTTGACCGAAATGATTGCGGTAACGCTTGGGCGGCTCGATCTGTGACGGGTTCTCGATGATGAAGAAGCGCGCTTCGCTGCCGTCAATGTGCATCTGCCAGGTTGTCCCAAACGGGATGACGATGTAATCGCCCTTGCGGAATTTGAGGTTGCCAAACTGGCTCTTCAGCACGCCGCTGCCTTCATGCACCCACCAGGTCTCGTATGCCTGCGCGTTGCGGTAGAAGTAATCCATGCTTTTGCTCACGCGCGCCACGCCGAGGATGACATCCTTGTTTGCCAGCAGCGGAATCCGCGCTGAGACTGCGTCGCCGCCCAAGGGAATGTCGGAGGTCCGGAAGGCGCGGTGACGGATGGGTCCGAAGTCCACCGTTTCGGGCAGGCGCGAGCCGAGGTCTTCTGCATGTTTGACGCGCGGGGGGATGAAGTGATGGTAGAGGATGGATTGCAGGGAGGAGAATCCCTCCAGCCCCATTAGTTCTTCCCGGTAAAGACTTCCATCCGGCTTGCGAAATTGGGTGTGTCGCTTGTGGGGGATTTGTCCGAGTTTATGATAAAAGGGCATGGTCTCTCCACTTATTTTCCAATCGGTGGTTGAGTAGGGCGCAGCCCGTATCGAAACCACCGCCATTCATGAAATATTCGGTTTACTGATTTCTGTTGGTCTCGATACAATGGCGGAACAACGCCGCCGTCTACTCGACCAACGAGGTTCTATCCAACAGTATTTCGCAGAATTCCGATTCGTTCCACTTCCAATTCCACCACGTCGCCGTGATTCAGCCAGGGACCCTGAAACTTGGTCAGTTCGAGCAAGCAGCCGGTGCCGACCGTTCCCGAACCGATCACGTCGCCGGGGTACAGCATCGTGGAGTCGGATGCGCGGGCGATGAGCTCGCCAAATGACCAGTGCATGTCCTTCCAGTTGCCTCTGGAGAATTCCTTCCCGTTGACGCGCGCAACCATTTCGAGGTCGTACACGCCCGGGCGTCCCGTTGCCTTATCGGCAAGCGCCTCACGCGTGACGATGAGCGGTCCCAGCGCCGAGGCAAAGTCCTTGCCCTTGGCAGGACCCAGCCCCACCACCATTTCCTTGCGCTGCACGTCGCGGGCAGACCAGTCGTTGAAGATGGTGTAGCCGAAGATGTACTCTTCCGCCTGCTCGGCTTTGATATTTATTCCCGCTTTGCCGATGATTGCTGCGATTTCAAGTTCGTAATCCATGGCGCGGGTATAGGGCGGGTAGGGAATGACATCTTCGTGACCGAAGATGGCGTTGGGGTTGGTAAAGTAGAAGACCGGGAACTCATACCATTCGGCTGGCACGTCGCGCCCGCGATTTTTGTTGGCGGTTTTGACGTGCTGTTCGAAGGCGTAGCCGTCGCGCAAAGTGAAGGGTTTGAGCGGCGGGAGGAACTTTACCTCGTCGAGCGGCAGGGAATCCTTCGATGCTTTTTTGGCGGCTTCCGCTGCGCCCGCTTCCATGACGGCGTACATGTCGGCAAAGGGCAGGGTGTAGAGTCGGTCTCCGTCCACAAGGGCAGGTTGGGAGGTATGTCGAAGCGTGGAGATGGTGGCGAATTTCATGGTGTGAGTCCAATGTCAAAGGTCGGAAGTCAAAGGTCGGAAGTCACAAGTCGGAAGTCAAAGGTCACAAGTCGGAAGTCGAATGACCTTGGACCTTCGACTCATAGATTGCCGCGCCGCGCCTGTTCCAGTTCGATGGATTCGAACAATGCTTTGAAATTGCCCTTGCCGAATCCTTTTGCGCCGTGGCGCTGAATGACTTCGATGAACATGGTCGGGCGGTCCTGGATGGGGCGGGTGAAGATTTGCAGGAGATAGCCCTCGTCGTCGCGGTCGGCGAGGATGCCGAGCTCCTGAATGGCTTTGTAGTCCTCGTCAATTTTGCCGATGCGGCCGGGGAGCATTTCGTAGTAGGTATCTGGCACGCGCAGGAATTCCACGCCGCGCTTGCGCAGTTCGCCGACGGTGTGGAGGATGTCGCCGGTGATGAGCGCGATGTGCTGGACGCCGGGCGTGAGGTAGTAATCGAGGTACTCTTCAATCTGGCTCTTGCGCTTGCCCTCGGCGGGTTCGTTGATGGGGAACTTGACGCGCCCGTTGCCGTTTTGCATCACCTTCGACATGAGCGCGGAGTATTCGGTGGAGATGTCCTTGTCGTCGAAGTGCAGCAATTGGCGGAAGCCCATCACCTGATGATAGAAGTTGACCCAATGGTTCATCTTGCCCAGCTGCACGTTGCCCACCATGTGGTCAATGGCGGCAAGCCCGGTGGACTCGGCTTCGTAGTGGATGGGTTTATAGGTCGGCGCGAAGACGCCTTTGTAATCGGCGCGGTCCACGAAGACGTGGAGCGTTTCCCCGTAGGTGTAAATGGCAGACGTGCGGTAGATGCCGAAATCGTCCTTCTCTTCGCGCGGCGCCCAGGCAGATTTGCCGCCGCGGCTGGTGGTTTCCTTCCAGGCTTTTTCCACATCGTCCACGCCCAGGGCAATCACCTTGACGCCGTCGCCGTGCACCATGTGATGCGCCGCCAGCGGGCTGGAGGGAGAATAGGGCGCAGAAACAACAAACCGCGCCTGCCCCGATTCGAGAACGTACGAAGCAAAGTCGCGGTTGCCGGTTTCCAGTCCCGAGTAGGCGACGGGTTTGAAGCCGAACGCCTTCCACCAGTAGTACATGGCGTGTTTGGCGTTGCCTACGTAGAAATGAACATGGTCAACGGATTTGATTTGCAGAAAGTCCGCCTCCTCCGTCATGGGGCGGGACGCTTTCGCAGTTTTGGCAGTTACAGCCATCGAACCTCCTTTGGTCTTGTCCTGAGAGCGGCGGCGAGGCGCCACGCTCGAAGAATTGGTCTGAAAAGATTTTACGACAAAGGAAGTCCGATTGCAAATAAAAAAAGCCCCTAAAGGTTTCAAAGACCTTCAGGGGTTGGCGCAATCACTTTACCCTCACGACCCTTGCGCCTGTCATCTTTTGCAAGTCGGCAGTCTTTAGTTCGAAGATGGCGTTTGGCGTCCCTGCCGCCGCCCACACGGTCTGATATTGCAGGAAGTCCTCGTCGAGGTATGTTTCCATCTTCTGCACGTGACCGATGGGCGGTACGCCGCCAATGGCGAAGCCCGTCACTGTGCGCACGAAATCCGCGTCGGCGCGGACGATGGGTTCGCCCGCGTACTCGGCGATGCGTTTCTCGTCCACGCGGTTCGCGCCGCTGGTCAGAACCAGAATCGGTTTGCCCGATTCCTTTCCCTTGAAAATCAGCGACTTGACGATTTGACCAAGTTCACAGCCGGCGCGTTCGGCGGCTTCCTGCGCGGTGCGCGTGGACTCGGCGTGTTCGATGACGGTGTAGTCATAGCCGAGCGAGCGAAGGATATCTTGAATTTTTTGGGCGGATGGGGAGAGGGGCATAGGTAAGTGATGAAGAAGGGGGAGGGAATAGGTACATAGGTAAGTGATGAAGAAGGGGGAGGGAATAGGTACATAGGTACACAGGTATACAGGTACACAGGTACACAGGTATACAGGTATACAGGTATACAGGTATACAGGTACACAGGTACACAGGTATACAGGTATACAAGTACACACGTACATACTTGTGTACCTGTGTACGTGTCTACGTGTGTACGTCTTGTTGATTATATCAAGTAGAATTGCGCCATGACCGATACACAGAGACAAATCTACCAAACCGACGGTGACCGCTACGAAGCATTGATTGCCCGCGAAGATTATCAAGGCAACATCCTCAGAGCGTTGGAGGAGATTATCGCCCCCGACGGCTTGGACATCCTCGACCTTGGCGCAGGGACGGGACGCCTTGCCGTGATGCTTGCGCCGCGCGCCAAATCCATGCGGGCGTTCGATGTCTCGGAGGAGATGTTACGCGTTTGCCGCCAGCGGCTCGAGGCAAGCGGTCTCTCGAACTGGAAAGTGGAAATTGCCGATCACCGTCAATTACCAGTTGCCAATCACTCTGCCGATCTCGCCGTCTCCGGTTGGAGCGTGTCGTATCTCGCCGTTTGGAATCCCGACTCGTGGCGGGCGGAGTTGGAGAAATGGCTGGGCGAGATGAAACGCGTCTTGAGACCGAACAGCCCTATCGTCCTGTTTGAATCGCTTGGCACGGGGAACGAGTCGCCGCTGCGATTGGAACACCTGCAAAATTTCTATCGCTGGCTCGATGAGACTGGCTTTCAAAGCAAGTGGATTCGCACCGATTACAAATTTGAATCCCTCGAAGAAGCCGATGAGTTATCCCGCTTTTTCTTTGGGGATGACTTGGGCAACATGGTGAGAAGAAAGAATTGGATAGTTTTGCCCGAATGTACAGGCGTGTGGTGGCTGAAGGTCTGATTACCGCACGAACGCTTCTTTTTGATTCGCCAGCGTATCGAGAATCCGCTCTTTGTGCCGCCCGAGCATCTCCAATCCCTCGACTTCATCCAGCGTGAAATAGCCATAGGCGGTTGTTTCATCGCTCAAGCCTAATTCACCGCCTAGCGCTTCCGCCTCGAAGTGCAGGACGATGATGTGCGCCTTGTTCCCATCGGGATAGACAGCAAGTTGATCGGGGTGACTATAGACGCCGACCAGCCGCTTCACACGGACGCTCAAGCCGGTTTCCTCCCAAACTTCCCTTTCACACGCCTCAGCCACCGATTCGCCCGCTTCCACGCCGCCGCCCGGCAGGCACCATTGACCGTTGTCCTGCCGCCGCGTGAGCAGGATGCGTCCGTGTTCGTCGAAGATGGCGGCGGAACAGCCGAGACGGAGTTTGCCTTGTTTGGCGATGCGCTCGCCGTAGATGATTTGGGTCATGGGTTTCGCCCTCACCCCTTTCGCCTCTCACTCAGGGAGAGGCGCATCATTCCTTGATAAACGTCCCGTCGCGGAGTTCTTTCAGGGTCTGTTGAATCTCTTCGATGGTATTCATCACGAACGGACCGTAGGGGACGATGGGTTCCTTGAACGGCGCGCCCGCCATGAGCATGAAGCGGACGGGGTGATTTTCGGTTTTTATGGCAATGTGGTCGCCGTCGCTGAATTTGATCATTTTCACGGCGTCAATGGTTTCGCCGGAGAAAACTCCCTCGCCTTGGAAGACGTAGGCGATGAGGGTGTGTCCGCTGGGGATGGGGAAAAGCCATTCGGCGCCGGGATCAAGTTCCACGTCCATGTAAAGAGGCGAGGCGGCGATGTCCCGCACGGGACCGGTCACATCGTCCACCGTCCCAGCCACCACGCGGATGCGGATGCCGTCGTTTTCGTAGGTGGGGATGATGTCGGCGGTCACTTCGCGATAACGCGGCGTGGACATTTTGAGATGCGAGGGCAGGTTAACCCATAGTTGGAAGCCGTAAATATTGCCGTTGTGACTGCGGCGGGGCATTTCCTCGTGCAGAATGCCGCGCCCGGCGCTCATCCACTGCACGTCGCCGGGACCGATGAGGCTGGCGTTGCCAAGGCTGTCGCGGTGATAGGTTGCGCCTTCGAGCATGTAGGTGACGGTTTCGATGCCGCGATGCGGGTGCATGGGGAAGCCGCGCAGGGGTCCTTCGAGGGGGTCGTTGAAGGCGAAATGATCGAAGAGCAGGAAGGGGTCGAATTCGTTGCTGACGCGCGGCGCAATGGAGCGCAGCAAGCGCACGCCTGCGCCTTCGATGGCAATTTGAGGTGGGATGATTTTGGAGACGGTTCTGAGTTGGTTCATGTGCAGATGGACGAGACGGGCAGGGGGAATATTACTGCTGAACCGTCCCGAAGGCGCTTGAGAGAGCGGTTTCGAGGGCAAATTAGCCTTCGGGACGCGCATCCCGACCTGACGTTAATTTACCTGCGGAGGGAGCGGCGCCGGCGGGTTTTCTGTGTTGGAGGAGGTTTCCATCTGTAGGAAGCGAACTTGGGGAGTGAAGCGCGTATTCACCAGCCTCGGCAGCAACGCCTCGTTCAGCCGGTTTTCGATGCGTTTTTCGGCGTCTGCCAGCATATCGAGTTTGGAGGCTTTGTCGTGTGCAAGGGCGGCGAGTTCCTGCATGGCGGCTTCGAGGTCTTTTTTTGTCACCCAGTTGATCAGCCCGGAGGTGACGTTTTTCTCGACATTCAGCGGCTCCACCGAGAGGACTTCGGCATGCGGCAGTTGCAGAAGGATTTGTCCCGGCTGGAGGAAACCGCCGCGGTGGACTTCGACGTTGAAGCCTTTTTGCAGGTCAAAGCCGATTTTGGCTCGATAGACGCCGCGCAGATGAATATGCTTGACACTTCCCAGCAGGGTGTTGCTGACTTCGTACTCCACGTCGAAATCCTGTTCAATCATTGCCAGCTGCAAAATTTCATTGGTGCGCTTGTAAATGATTTTCTGGTTGATGGTCACCTGCGGCGTCAGCCCCAAGGTGTTTTTGACCGTTGCCGCCAGTTCTTTGGCGAGCGAAAGCGTCTTGTTGGGGAAATAAACGAAGAACAACCACGCTGCTGCGCCGAAGATGATAAGAAAGAAAGTGAGAATACTGATAACGATAATGGTTGTATCGCTCATGAGGTTGTGCCTGTGCGAAAGTTGAAGCGGTTAGCGGCGTCTGTCAACGCGAGAATATCTTCTGCTTTGCGCGTCATTCGATTTGGCGGACAGTGACGGCTTTGAAGGGGTGTTTGAGAGTTTGTATCAGCCGTTGAAATATCCCGGAGGGCAGACTCTGTTCGAGCCATGCTTGCCGCGCTTCGGCGCTTTCCCATTCGGCAATTTCGATGATTTTATCGGGGTCGTCAATGACTTCGTAGCGGGTGAAGCCCAGGAAGCCGGGCGCGTTGCGTCGTTTTTCGTGCAGGTCCGCCAGGGCTTTGAGCAATTTACCCCGTTGACCGGGTTGGGCTTCCATTTCAATAATGGTTTTTGTGGTCATGGCTGCTCCTTGGGAGGAGGCTTCAGCGGCGCGGGATGTGACCGCCTGCTTCCGCCTGATCGAGGACATTCAGAATGGTTTGAACGAGGGCGCGCGCGGCGCTTTCGCTGAGTTCGACGGCGACGCGGGCGGAGGGACCGAGCGATTCGTTGACGAAGTCAATGTTCAAGGCGTGCTCATAAGGGGCGTCGAAGGGATGGTCGTAGGAGACGTTGGCGCCCTCCAGTTTGAACCAGCCGCCTGTCCCCTTGCCGCTGCCTTCGATTTTTACTTTTTCGACGATCATGGTGCACATGAAAACTCCTTTCAGGCGTTTGCCCGGCTGGATAAGTGCTTTTCCAAAAACGCAAAGACTTTTTTCCAGCCGTCCATTGCCTGTTCCTGGCGGTAGGCTTTGTAGATGTAGTAGAAGAAGCCGTGCCCGGCGCCATCGTAGCGGTGAAATTCGTAGTCCTTGCCATATTTCTTCAACTCGGCTTCGTGCTGGTCAACCTGCTCCGGGCTGGGGCTGGTATCGTCGTTGCCGAACAAGCCGAGGATGGGACATGGGAGGTCTTTGGTGTAGTCAATCGGCGCGACGGGGCGTTTATCATTCAACGCCTCAGGCGGCATGACCACATTGCCGCCCCAGCAGTCCACAATGGCATCGAACCCCGGCACACGACACGCGGCGAGGTAGGCATGTCTGCCGCCGGAGCATGTTCCAAAAATTCCCACTTTGCCGTTGATGTAAGGGAGCGAGCGCAGATATTTCATTGCCCCTGCCAGGTCGTCCACTGCCTGGTCGTCTGGCACGCCGCCATCCGCGCGGATTTTGGCGGCAACATCTTCGGGCGTGCCATGTCCGGCGCGAAAATACAAATTGGGCGTAAGTGTGGCGTAGCCGTGAAGCGCAAACTTGAAGGTGGTCTCGCGGTACCATTCGTCCCAGCCGGGCATGTGGTGTGCCAGCACCAGCCCGGGGAAAGGACCTCTGCCAAGCGGGCGGGCAAAGAAGGCGTTGATCCAGTCGCCGTTGGCGCCGGGCAGGGCGACCGTCTCTGCGAGGATGCCCTCGTATTGGTCAGTGGTGTACATCGGTTTCTCCTCTGAGTTGGGTTGTTCGTTCAAGGACTGCTTGTACACTTTGATTGTAGTCCAAAGTTTCGTGTGCGACGTTCAATTCGAGAACTTGATGGGGAGAGACGCCGGCGAGCCATTCATCCAAAAAGGATTCGAACAGGGCGGTGTCTTCGGCGCGGGCGAGGTTAATGCGCTTCCTTCTGGACATTCTGCCTGTTACTGTTTCCTCATCCGCTCTCAAGCGGACGATGAGTTCGGGAGGCGGCAGGCACGCGCGGGCGAAGGCGTAGAAGCGTCGGCAGAGATCAAATTCCTTTTGGCTGAGCAGGTTTCGGCGGAGAAAGAGGCGGGTGAAACCGTGAAAGTCGAGATCGAGTCCGCCGTCCATCAATCCCGTTTTGGAAGCGGCGCGGAGTTCGCGTTCTTGTTCGGCGCGCAGGAGCAGATAGTCCATCTGGTTGGCAAAGAGATAACGGCTGTCTTCCTTTGCCATTGCCTGAAAGGGGCGCTCGGCGTGCTGTTCGAGGGCGGTTTGAAAAAGTCCTGTTCGGGCAAGCGCCTGCACGAGCGATGTTTTGCCCACGCCGCTGGAGCCGACGACAACGACGAGTTTGTTCATGTTTTCTACAGATTGTAAATCAAAACCGCTTCGCGTGATGCTGCAAAGACTCTTGCTTTTTGGTTGTGATAGAATGGCTTTGAAGATTTATGAGCGAACCGCTTGTTATCACTTCTGACGATCCGATATTGGAGTCGCTGAATTTCAAGCCTTATCGCAGTAAGGTGGAAAGACGGGTGATTCCTTTTTTGCCTGAGCCGGGCGACCCGCAAACGCTCGAAGTGAAAACCCGCTGGGGCGCCGTGCTGACCGCCAAGCCCGGTTACTTTCTCATCAGCGAAGTGGATACGCCCAACGATTACTGGCCCATTGACCCTCATATTTTCGAAGCGAGTTATAAGATTACGCGCCCCGGTTATTGCATCAAAAGCGCAGTGACGCTGCTGGCGCCGCTCACCGATTTGACAGGCGGCGACCCTGACCGTTTGGTGACGGTGGTCTCGCTGGAGGGGGCGGAGACGGTGCGGGCAGGGGATTTTTATCTGGCAAAGGGGGTGAAGGGTGAAATTTGGCCCTACCCGAAGAAGAAAGTGGAAGCCGTGATGACGCCTGCCGAGTGACCCGGCAGGCGTTTTTTTTTGGGGGGATTTTCTGCTCGGAATTTCTTTGTGTAACGTCAGTTCGGGATAAGCGTCCCGAAGGCTGATTCTGTCCTCGAATCCGCTGCGTCAAAAGCCTTCGGGACGATTCAAAAGCCTTATCCCGAATTCAGGTTTGTGTACTTCGTGCCCTTCGTGGTTACTGACCTTTTTGCAGTGTAGAGGTCATTGCTTTATGGCGCAGTGGAAACATCCCACCAGCGGGAGAGGTGTTGGCGCGGACGGTTGGGCTGGTCGGCGTAGTGGGAGATGTCGTTGAAGAGCATGAGGCGGGCGCGGGCTGGGTCTTTGAAGTCGAGGATATTGAGGCAGGCAGGCGCCTGGTCGAGGCGGTCGCGGTAGCCGCGCACGTCAAAACCGAGCAGACTGCTGATGAGCAGGCGGAGGGTGGCTTTGTGCGAGACGACGAGGACGTTCCTGTCCTTATGGCTGACGACAATCTCACGGATGACCGGCAAAGCGCGCGCCAGCACGCTGATGCCCGATTCGCCCTCAGCGGGGGCAAAGGTGAAGGGGTCAGATTCCCAGTTGAGGTATTCCTCGGGGAAGCGTTCCTCTACTTCGCGGCGGGAGAGTCCCTCCCAATGACCGTGACTGATCTCGCGCAGTCCGTCGCACGGGATGGGAGTCAGTCCGTGCGGTTTGGCGAGTATGACGGCGGTTTCCATTGTTCTATCCAATGGGCTGGTATAGACGGCGTGAATGTCATCGTCGGCGAGGCGTTCTGCCAGGTATTGCACTTGGGCACGTCCCTCGTCGGAGAGGTGAATGTTGGCAGCGCCGGAGAAACGGTCTTCGGCGGAGAGCGGCGTTGCGCCGTGACGGACAAGGTAGAGGCGGGTGGTCATGTGCTTATTTTACATAACGATCGAAGAATTCAATCGTCCTTTGCATGGCAGTGCTGAAGGAGTTCGAGATGTTGTGATTGTCGCCCTCGTAGGTGTAGAGTTCCACGTATTGCCCGGCGGCGAGCATTTGGTAGAAGAGAGTCTCGGAAAAGGCAACCGGCACGTCGGTATCGGCGGTGCCGTGATGCAATTGGATGGGACCGGAGATTTCGCTCAGATATGAATTGGCGGAGATGGCGTTCCAAAATTCGGGGTTTGTTTCGGGCGAGCCGTATTGCTGTACAAAGGTGGTGCGCCAGGAACCGGGGCGGGGCATGGAATCGGGGGAGGCGGCAGGTCCGCGGCGCCAGTTGTAGAGCAGGTCGGGATAGGAGGCGACGACGCCCGCCCAGATGACGCCGGCTTTGATGTCGGGAGAGATGACCATGGAGCGCAGGGTGATGTAGCCGCCCATGGAATGTCCCCACATGCCGATGCGGTTTGGGTCGGCGTCGGGGTAACGTTTTACCGAGGCGACGGCGTTAAGCACGTCTATGGTGTAGTCGGGGTTGCTGTAGGCGCCTCTTGCCTGACCTTCGGACTGGTCGTGCCCGCGATAATCGGAGCGGAAGACGATGTAGCCGCTGCGGGCGATGAGGTCCACATAGGCGACGTAGCGTTCGGTGGTGCGATAGACCTGCGGCGGGATGTAGCCGTGGTTGAAGACGATGACGGGCCAGCCGCTGGGAGGTTTTTCACCGTTGGGAACGGTCATGAGGGCGTAGATTTTCAGTCCTTCGGAAAGATAGGAAACGTAGTAGCGCCGGTAATTCACGCCAGGGTCGAGTTCGCGCTCGATGACGATGTCACTGCCGGGGTAGGAGCGGGCGCGCATCGCTTCGATTTCCAGCGGATGCGGCGTGGGAGTGGGGGTGGGGAGGGGAGTAGATGTTGGAGCGGCGGTATCGGTGGGAAGAGGCAGCGAGGAGGCAAAGGCTGTGGGAGGCGGGTCAGCCGTCGGCGCGGAGGGCGAAGCGGCGGATGTCCCACAGGCGGAGAGGAACAGAGCGAGGAGAAGAGTCGCGCGGAAATAAAGTTTGGTCTTGTCCATTCCGTTTAGACAAGACCAAAGCCCTGAATATTTCCCTGCCTTGCGGAGTGGACGTTGGAGACCATTACGCTTCGGTTTCCGCCAGTTTTGTCTTGATGAAGACCCAGGGGGCAAGGAAGGTTGCCCAGAAGGTGGCGAGACCGTAGCGGATGTAGCGCAGGATGTAGCCCAGAGTGGATGCGTCAGGGGCGAGGGCGGCGAAGGCGAGGTCGAGACCAAAGTAGAGGACGAGCAAGCCGATGATGCCAAGCAGGTAGCGGGTGATGCGTTTGACCCAGGGTCCCTGCGCGGAGAAGCGGGCATAGCGGCGCATGAGGACGTAGCCAGCGTATGTGCCGAAGACGGCGCCGCCCAGGGTGATGAACTGGTAGATGTTGCGGGCTTCGGCGGCATAGCTGCTCCATTCGACGGGGTCGGGCGTGTTGGCGATGAGGGCGCGGATGATGAAACCAGTGACGACCATGAGCAGGGAGCAGAGGAAGCCCAGCCCGATTTGAGCAAAGAGGGTCATGCCAGCCAGCCAGTCGCGGACAGGTTTTGCCCAGCGGGCAAACGCCCAGAGCATGGTGAAGCCGATGAGCCAGCCGAAGAGCGTATCCTGCGGGAAGTGAACGCCGAGGTAGAGGCGCGAGAAAGCGATGAAGAAGACGACGATGCCAATGAGCCAGCGCACCCAGTTCTGTTTGACCTGAGTGATGAGATAGCCGCCGACGGCAAGCGAATCGCTGGCATGGGAGGAAGGGATGCCGTAGGATGTTTCAGCGCTTAAGGCTTTGACTCCGCCCAGCCAGTAGGGGCGCGGCTGGTGAAAAAGAAGTTTGAAGGAGGATGAGATGAAGTCGGTGTAGATGAGCAGAAGCAAGGCGCGGATGCCGATGCGCCGATCCACCGCCCAGTAGAGGAAGGGAACGAGCAGGAGGTAGAACTCGATGCGCCCGAGGAAGGTGAAGCCGTTCATGACACCGTCGAGGGCGGGGCTGAAGGTCTGCAATGCTTGGATGAAGCGAATGCCGAGTTGGTAGATGGGTTCCATGGTGTTCTCCTTTTCATCGCTCTTCTCTTGCTGGGAGAGGGGCTGGGGTGAGGGTGAAAAGCGCTGCTGACGGCAATTTTTCGAACAGGGCAAATAAAGACCTTTAGGGTCTGCGGTTGCAAAGGGCTGAGCAATTGCAAATATAGTATAAACCAGAAAAGCAAGCGGGTTATCAGACGGCACTTTTTTTGCCGCCGCTGTTTCTGTTTTATAATTTGCGCATCTCTGTTATTGGAAACTGTGATGCCCAATCCCCCCCTTGTTATCGAAAACCTATCCTTCCGTTACCGCGACCGCCAGGAGACGGCGATTCGCAACATTTCCTTTGAAGCGCAGCCGGGCGAGGTGTTGTTGATTGCCGGCGCCAGCGGCTGCGGCAAGACGACTCTCATCCGCTGTATCAACGGTTTGATTCCGCGTTCCTACAAAGGGGAAATGACGGGTTCCGTCCGCGTCTTTGGCGAGGACACTTCGACATGGAAACTCGCGCAAATCTCACAAAAAATCGGAACGGTTCTGCAGGACCCCGAACGGCAAATCCTCGGCACGAAGGTGCTGAACGAGGTCGCTTTTGGGTTGGAAAATCTGGGGCTTCCGCGCGATGAGATTTTGGAGCGCGTGGATGAGGCGCTCAGGCTCTTGAAAATTTTCCACCTGCGGGAGCGGGAAACCTTCACGCTCTCTGGCGGGGAGAAGCAAAAGGTGGCGCTGGCGGGAGTGCTGGCAATGCGCCCGTCCATTTTGCTGTTGGATGAGCCGCTGGCAAGCCTCGATCCTGCCTCGGCGCTGGACGCCTTGGACACCGCACGCTTCCTCGCCGACCAGGGCATGACCATTCTGATGGTGGAGCATCGCGTGGAGGATGTTTTGCGAATCCAGCCGGAGCGGGTCATGTTCATGAGCGGCGGCGAGATTCGTTACCTTGGGAGTCTTTCGGGGTTATCCAAAGTGGTGAACTACCGCGAAGTCAAACTCCGCGCCGAAGAGATCGTCGAACGCGCTAGGCAGGATCCGCCTCCAGCGGAGATAAGGATTCTTCCGGGGGCGGCAGGCAAAGGGGAGTCTGAAGCGCTGGTCAAGTTCGAGGATGTCGCCTTTGGGTATGAGTCGGATGTCGAGGTCCTGCATGGCATCAATCTCGAGATCCGGCGCGGCGACGTGATCGCGGTGCTGGGTCCGAACGGCGCAGGCAAGACGACTTTCGTCAAACACGCCATCGGTTTGCTCAAGCCGAAGAGGGGGCGTGTGCTGGTCAACGGGCGCGACACACGCGAATCCAGCGTGGCGCAGATTGCCAGCACGCTGGGGTATGTGTTTCAAAGCCCAAGTCATATGTTGTTTGCGCCGACGGTGCGCGAGGAGTTGTCGTTCGGTCCCAAAAACCTTCGTCATTCGGAGGAACAAATCGAACAGGAGGTGAAAGAGGCGCTGAGAATTGTGAACCTTTCCGATAAGGAGCAAGACCCTCCGCTGGCGCTTTCTTTTGGCCAGCAGAAGCGCGTGAGCATTGCGGCAATCCTGGCGATGCAGTCGCGCATCCTGGTGATGGACGAACCGACCGCCGGGCAGGATTATCAGAATTACATGAACTTCATGGATTCGATCCTGCAGCTGCCCTCCTTTGAGGCGATCCTGTTCATCACCCACGATGTTGACCTGGCGGTGATCTACGCCAACCGCGTGTTGATCGTGAATGATGGGAGACTGATTGCCGACGGGAAGCCGCAAGACGTACTGCGCGACTTCGACCAACTCAAAGCCAACCGCCTCGTGCCGACCTCATTGCTGGCTCTCAACCTCGAACATTTCCCCGCGACGGGCCGCTTCATGAAGGCGGAGGCGCTGGCGCATATCTGATTTCAAAAGAGGAGAAGAAAATGGACAAGAATTTTCGCAGTGTTCTCTATTCTCTGGTCGGGATTCTCGCCCTGATGCTGTTTCTGATTCTGTTCCTGGGGAACGTGCTTGGGCTATCCCGCTTCCAGACCGACCAAGCCACACTGGGTTTGCGTCTGGGCTTTATGTTCATCGGCTTGCTGGCGGTGTATGTGGTCTATAGCGTTACCAAAGACAGCCCCGCGTGGGAAGTAGGCACCCGCCAGGTGGTGTGGATGGCAATCGGCGCGGCGCTTTACGCTGTATTCTCCTGGTTTTTCAACGTCACTGTGTTTGTTGTGCCGTCGCTCAGCCAGGTTGCCTTACGTCCCGCGATTGCAATCCCGATGTTCTTTGGATATGCGTTCGGTCCGGTGGTGGGTTTCTTCACCGGCATTGTCGGCAATACATTTGGCGACGCCATTTCCGGCTTTGGTCTGTATCCTCAGTGGAGTGTTGGGAACGGATTGATCGGCTTTATCGCCGGAATCCCCGCCTTGTTTGCCGACCGCAAGCGCAGCATGGATACCGTCCTGTGGGTGGGAGGCGTGCTGACCGTACTGGCGACCGTCGTCTACTTCCTGAACCGCGACCAAACCAACATGATGTTTTTTGATCCCGCCAACAACGTTTTCGGCGACCAGCCCATTGCGTTGACCGCCGGCATCTCCGTGCTGATTGGCTTTGTGCTGGTGCTGATCGTCCGCTTTGCGTTTGGGAAGAACGTTGATATTGCCGCCGCTGTGACGTGGGGCATGCTCGGCAACCTCATCGGCATCGGCTATGCCGCCATTTCCGATATATGGATCAACGGCTATAGTTTTGCCGCCGCCATTGTGGGCGAGTTCCTGCCCGCGGCTGGACCGAACCTGATCTTTGCCGCTATTCTCGTGCCTTTGCTTGTCGTCGCTTATTCGGCTGTGCAGAGACAGTCGGGAAGATAATTGTAAGCAGTGGTCAGTGATCAGTTTCCCTGGTCACTGACCACTCACTGATAACTGATCACTGATAACTGATAACTGGTCACCATGCTCATTCCCTGGCGTTATCGAAAACGCGAAAACTCTTTCATCCAAAGCTTTGACCCGCGTGCCTGGCTGATTTTTTATATTTGCTTTCTTTTTTCGGCGCTGGCGTTCTGGGACATGCGTTTCCTGCTTCCATTTTTCGCCGCTGCGCTTTTTGTTTTATTCACTTCGGGGGTCAAGTGGCATGAAATTCGCCGCGCTTTCCTTTTTATTGTAGGGTTCGTGTTCTTCTTTGCCATGCTGACATTTCTAACCGGGCGCGGCGGCGTCGAGCATTACACGGAAGAACATCTCATACATCGTTTCCAGGCTTCGTTCTCAATTCTGGGTTGGGTTCCGACCCTGGATATTACGGTGGAAAGGGTGGTTTACGCCCTCAGTCAGTTTTTGCGCGTGGGCAGCATGGCAATCATGACCATCCTGATTCCCTATTCGCTCAACCCCGCCTTGTATGGCATCACCTTCAAGGGACTTGGTCTCAACGACAAATTCGCCTACGCCATGGATCTGACCATGCGCTTCATCCCGACCTTTGCCCGCGACTTCCAACTGACAGTGGATGCCCAGCGGGCGCGCGGCTATGAACTCGAGAAATTCAGCGGCGGGCTTATCGAACAAGTCCGCAAGATGGGACCGATTTTTGTGCCGGTCGTCATCCACGCCATCATCGGCAGTGAAGACATCATTGACGCGATGGATTTGCGCGCCTTTGGCGTCGGTCCGCGCACGTGGATTGACGTGTTGGAGCGCAAACAACGCGACCGCATCCTGATTGGGTTTGGTGTGGCGCTTCTCGTCCTTTCTCTTGCTTTGGGGATATTCGGCTACGGCGGCTTCTGGGTTCCTGAAACCTTTTTGCGGCTGGCAGGCGGTTAAATCAAAAAGCGACGCTGAGCAGCGTCGCTTTTTTCATGAATAGAGGGGCTAATGATGCCCACTGTATCTTTCCCCCGCCTCAATGCGGACATTCAGGCGGTTCTCCTGCGGCGGGAAGGTGCAGGTGGCGTAATCGGTGAAAGCGCAGGGCGGGTTGTAGGCTTTGTTGAAATCCAGGAACACTTTGCCGTTGTCGTGCGCGTCGGTGTAGTGATAACGTCCCGAAGGATAGGTCGTATCGCCGTTGGTTAAATCCATGAACTGAATGTAGAGGCGGTGGTCGGGCAACTCGCTTGCGACCAATTCGTAGGTCTGACCGTTCAGTTCGAAAGTGACATAGCCTTCCACCCGTTCGTCCAGGATGGCGCCCAGGATGTCGGGCATTTTGACGATGCGGGGCGTATCATAGCGGATGTAGTTAGCGGGGATGCGAAATTCCTCGTTGACCGGATACCACTCACGGGGCGGAAAGGTGCGGCGTTCTTCCCGTGTGTTGTCCCACAAACGGATGCCCACTCCTTTTGAGCGGCGCACCACCACCATCCGCATCTCGTTGAAGGTGATGAAACTTGGCACATCTTCCTGGTCGGCATCCAGCAGGGCGGATTTTGTCACCGTGCCGTTGACTTCGACCGGCAGGTTTCCCTCCACCTGAAGCGTGACGTTGCTGCCGTCGAACTCGAAAGTCCCCAGTCGTTTGGGCGCGCGGGCGGGTAGGCGAATGTCGCAATCGGGGTCAGAGCCGATGATATTTTCGCCCTTCCGAAGCCAAAACAGTCCTGCCAGCGCCAGCCAGCTGTTTTCGCGGCGCAGGTTGGCGTCCACTTCCTTGCGCCATTTGAGAACGTTATTGATGTATTCTTCGTTTGGCATGGCGTGATTATACCGTTCTCGTGAAAAATTCGATTTGCAATTTTGTAACTAACGTCAGTTCGGGATCACCGTCCCGAAGGCTGATTTTTTCCTGAAACGACCGCCTCAAAAGCCTTCGGGACGGTTATGGCGTTCTCAAAGTCTGGATGCGAGCCTTCTTTGTACACGGATTTCGCGGAATGAACGGATTTCTTTCCGTTTTTTACGGAGAATTCCATATCATCCGTGCGATCCGTGTACAAAAATTGATTCCGTCAAGCGATAATGAGAAAGCCATACGGGACGGTGCAAATGCCTTATTCTGAATTCAGGTAACCCGCCTTATGGCGACAACGCCGGGAAAATCAAGTTTGGCTCATTCCGCCGTCTACAGCCACGCCCATGCCATCCATGTGACCAGCATGACGCTGCCAATGGCGACGCGCGCCCCGAACGCCCAGCCCCAGCCAATCATGTAGGCTTTGGTGGATTTAAGCGCGTCTGCCCGGTTTTTCAAGCGGTACAACTCTGCCAGGAACAATCCCAACGGCGCGGCAATCAGCCCCACCAGCGGCGTGAAGAAGATACTGACGACGATGCCTGCCGCAAACGCCAAAAGGATCGAACTCCACGGAACGAATTGGTCGCGCATCTTCTTGGCGATGATGATGTTGTCCACGATGTTGCCGGCGATCATCAACAATGTGATGAAGGCGAATGCCGCCCAGTTCCAGCCGCTCATCCTGCCTGCGGCGGCTTGAAGGAGGGCATAGACCAGCGTTGCCAGCCACATCACCGTCAGCCCGGGGAAGACCGGCACAATTAACCCAACCAATCCAACGAGCAGGACGAAGAGGGTCGTGGTTTCAAGCGCAACTTGCAGAAAGAACGTCAGCCAATCGGGCATGTGAATTCCTTATAGAGTTCGGAAGTCTTCAAGACTTCCGAACTCCCGTTATTGTGGATTGATGACATCCACGCCGCCCATCCACGGACGGAGAACTTCCGGCACGACAATCGAGCCATCTGCCCGCTGATTGTTTTCCATCACGGCAATCAGGGTGCGCGGTAGTCCCAGCCCGGAGCCGTTCAGGGTGTGGACGAAGCGCGCCTTGCCGCCGTCGGCAGGGCGGTACTTTATATTCGCGCGGCGCGCCTGAAAGTCGCGCACATTGGAGACCGATGACACTTCCAGCCATTCCTGACAGCCCGCCGCCCAGACTTCGATGTCGTAGGTGATGGCGGAACCGAAGCCCAGGTCGGCGGTGCATAGTTGTTTTACGCGATAGGTCAGCCCCAGTGCGGCGCAGGTGGCTTCGGCGTCTGCGCGCATCTTTTCCAGCAGGGCATCGGACTCTTCGGGTTTGGCATACATGTACATTTCCACCTTGTCGAACTGATGCCCGCGCTTGATGCCGCGCACGTCACGCCCGGCGCTCATTTTTTCACGGCGGAAGCAGGGGGTGTATCCCGTATAGAGCAGGGGGAGTTTTGCTTCTTCGAGGATTTCGTCCATGTGCAGACCGGTCAGCGGCACTTCGGCGGTCGGCACGAAGTACAACTCCTCCTCATGATCTTTGTAGAGGTTGTCGGCAAATTTGGGCAGTTGACCGGCGCCAAAGACCGTTTCGCGCTTCACCATGAACGGCAGGTACTGCTCGGTGTACCCCTGGCGGATGTGCAGGTCGAGCATGAAAGCAATCAGGGCGCGCTGCAGGCGGGCGCCGGCTCCGCTCAGGACGTAAAACCGCGAGCCGGTGATTTTGGTGCCGCGTTCGAAGTCAATGATGCCAAGGGCGGGTCCCAAGTCCCAATGCGCTTTGGGTTCGAAATCGAATTTTGGCAGTTCGCCCACCGTTTTGATGACGATATTATCGTCTTCCGATGCGCCGATCGGCGTGCGTTCATCCGGGACGTTGGGCAGGGCGCTGGTCAAGGCGGTCAACTCCGCTTCGACCTCCGCCACTTCTTTATCCAGCGCGGCGATTCGGTCCCCGACCTCGCGCATGGCGGCGATTTTCTTTTCGCGCTCCGCCGCGTCTTTCATTTTCCCGATTTCCTTCGAGACGGCGTTTCGCTCCGCCTTCAACTGCTCCACTTCGGTGAGCAGGGCGCGGCGTTTTTCGTCCAGTTTGAGGATGTCGTCCACGGGAGAGGCATCCATCTGGCGGTTTTTGAGGGATGTGCGAATCAGGTCGGGATTTTCGCGGATGAGATTGATGTCTAACATTGTTGCACCTCCATGTGCGTCCTCGCTTCTGTCCTCTCCCGGCGGGAGAGGGAGAAGCAAGGAAATAGAATACGCCCCCGGTCCTTGCAGGACGAGGGGGCGTCTCGTGGTGCCACCTGCTTTCACCCCCTTCCGCCTTCGTCACCTTCCTCCATTTTCTCCGAAAATGAGGGAAGGCCGGGATGGGGGTCTCGGAATCGCGTTATCGGGCGAACCCGTCCCTCTTACGTACGGCAAAATTTATTTTGCGTACCCTGCGAGGGAAAGAGGCAGAGGGGATTTCATTCGCTGGCGGGTCACTTCACACTGACCAGTGACTCTCTGAACCGTTGCCGAACTACTTGTCTCTGCGCTTGGAGGTGATTATATGCAGAGAAGGGGAGATGTCAAGCGAATTTTTTACCGGAGAGCACCCCCGAAAAAGATTCGGGGAGTGAAGGCTTGGGGAGGCGGAGCAGTTTTCGGGTCGGCAGGAAGCGGGTTTTTTATCCGATAAATTAAGTTGTGGTATATTTTGTCCAGGAGCATTCACTATGAACGAGCGTATCCTGATCATCGAAGACGACCAGCAGATTTTGAAGCTGTTGCAGCGCGGTCTAACGTATGAGGGTTATACCGTGGATACTGCCACCGACGGGCGCATGGGGTTGATTTTGGCGCGCGACCATACACCCGACCTTGTGATTTTGGATTGGATGCTGCCCGGCATGGATGGGTTGGAGGTGTGCCATCGCCTGCGCACCGGCGGCTCGATCCCGATTTTGATGTTGACCGCCAAGGATACCGTGCAGGATCGCATTCAGGGGCTGGACGCCGGCGCAGACGATTATTTGGTCAAGCCGTTCAACCTGGACGAGTTGCTCGCGCGGGTGCGGGCGTTACTGCGGCGCACTCAGCCGGAACGTATTCCCGTTTTGAAGTTTGCCGATTTGTCGCTGGATACAGGTTCACGGCAGGCGCAGCGCGGCGACCGCACCATTTCACTGACCGCCAAGGAATATGAATTGCTCGAATTGTTCCTGCGGCATCCCAAGCAGGTTTTGACGCGCGAGGTGATTTTCGACCGTGTATGGGGTTATGACTTTGGCGGCGAGAGTAATGTGCTTGAAGTGTACATCCGTTACCTGCGCCAAAAACTGGAGGGCGAAGGAGAACCGCGTTTGATTCATACCGTGCGCGGCGTGGGATATGTATTGCGCGAAAATCCCTGATTGCAGCAGGCGACTCTCCAAGTTGGCAATCGCAAATCGCAAATCGAAAATCGCAAATCAAAAATCGTAAATCGCAAATCGTAAATCCGCATGTCTCTCACCAAGCGCCTGACAATTCTGTATTCATTGCTTTTGGGCGCGATTTTGCTTATCTTCGGCGCAGCGGTCTTTTGGCTGGTGAATACCATTCTGCTTAGTCAGGTGGATGACCGTCTGACAGCGGCGGCTGGGGAGTTCATCGCCTTGTCTGGCGCAACCAGCCTGAAGGAAGTCAGGTTCAAGAATGCGCCCGAAAACATGGATACCGATGTGAATGTGCAGGTGTGGGGGATGAACAATGACTTGCAGGATTATTGGGGTCCGCTGGGGAACTCGGCGGTGGCGCTGGACCCCGCCAATACCCGCACAGACCGTACCCGCTTTCGGGAGGTTATGCGCGATGGCAGGCTGCTGCGTGTCCTTTCGGTGCCGCTGGGGTATGGGGGCAGGCAGGTGGCGGTGATGCAAGTGGCAGCGCCGCTGGATTTCATTCAAGCGGCGCGCAATTATTTACTTTATGTAATATTTGTAGTCTGGTTGTACGGCGTCCTGCTGGTGGGATTCGTCTTGTGGCTCACGCTGGGACGCGCGCTCGAACCGCTCAAGGTCATTGTCGAAACCGCCGAACAAATCAACCGCGCCGACGATCTCTCGCGGCGCATCCCGCTGCAAGGTTCCGAGGTGGATGAAATCGGAAGCCTGATCCACACTTTCAACCGCACGCTCGAACGCCTCGAAACGCTGTTCACCTCTCAGCAGCGCTTTTTGGCGGATGTCAGCCACGAACTGCGTACGCCGCTGACGGTCATCAAGGGCAACGTGGACCTCATGCGCCGAATGCGGCGCTTCGATGACGAGTCGCTGACCAGCATTGATCAGGAAGCGGGGCGGCTCACGCGCTTAGTCGGCGGCTTATTGATGCTGGCGCAGGCGGAATCGGGCAATCTGCCGTTGAATTTTCATCCGGTGGAATTGGATTTGTTGATGACCGAAGTGTTTCAGGAAATGCACATCATTGCGGGGGGCAAGGTGCGCGTGCATCTGACCGAGATTGACCAGTTGCAGGTCAATGGCGACCGTGACCGGCTGAAGCAGGTGCTGATTAATTTGGTGGCGAATGCGATTCAATACACCCCCCAGGGCGGAGATGTGTTCCTCAGCCTGTCGAAAGTGGGCGACCAGGCGCGCATCATTTGTCAGGACACCGGTCCCGGCATCCCCGCCGAGGACCTGCCTCACATCTTCGAGCGTTTCTACCGCGCTGAAAAGTCGCGCACACGCGGTAAAGCGACCGGCTTTGGGCTGGGGCTTTCCATCACCAAGTGGATTGTGGAACACCATAACGGACGTATCGAAGTCGCCTCGAAAGAGGGACAAGGCACTGCGTTCGTAATTTATTTGCCCCTACTCAATCCCTAACCTGCGGCTTGCCTGCCTGCATAACCCTGCGCCATACCTGCGATACCATTCATCTAATTTGGGGCTGGAGACTGCCCCGCTGCGCGCATCCTCATAGATGGGCGCGCCATAAGAGACGTATCTCAGCGTCTGCGCCGACCACGTCCACTCGCCGCGCGTGATGACGCCAATGCCGCCGTTGTATCCCGCCAGCGCCAAACGGATATTCCCGCCCGAAGCGTTCAGCGAACGCGCCAGGTAATCGAGCCCGCGCCGGGCATTGACCTCGGGCTGGTAGGGGTTTTCGTCCGCCTGAAAGTGAAACGGCATGACCTGAAACAGTCCCATCGCGCCGGCGCTGGAGCGGGCAAAAGGGTCCCCGCAGGATTCGATTTGCATGATTACGGCGACCAGGTTCGGGTCCAGAGAAGAAGCGCCTGCCCAGCGCAGGATGTCGCGTGACCAGTATTGGACTTCCCGTGTGAAGATGGGGGAGAGGCTTGTTGAGGTCGTCTGCGTGGATGGTGAAGCCGCCGAAATGGGAAAGGGCGTGTTGAGGGAGAGTGCCGTGATGAAGCAGGTAATCACCAGCACGGCAAAAAGCGGCAATGTTGAAAGAGACAAACAGCCGCCTCCATGTTGTTGGGGTGCGGCTGTTTGCCGAGATTCGGGTGTGGAGGTGCGAGCGCGGGGCATGGGTCAGGTTCCTCAAATCAGGTTTGGAAACCCGAGCTCGAAAAGAGTTCGGTTGAATGTAGCGCCTGCTGCGGCGGCGGAAGATGGTCAGGCGTCGTAGGCGCGGTCGCCCTCCGATTGACCGTAAGACAGGTTGTGATACGTCGGTTCTGGACGGGAGAAGGATGCCTGCTGTGTCGGTTTGGCGGCTGGACGGAAAGTGCCGCTGGACGGCGTCTGCACCGGGCGGTTGATGCTCGACGCGGGGCGGTAGTTGGATTGAGCCGCCGGCTTGGGGGCGTTGGTGTAGGCGCGCCGCTCGTCAGTGCTGAACAGGCGGTCTCCTGCAATCGAGAACGTGCCAATCAGCAAAACGCGGATAAGCAAAATCATCACCGCTACAAAAACCGGCACCACCTTCGTCATGGTTGTGGCGCTGAGCACGGCGCTGCCGCTGGCGCTGGTGTGACTGACGATGGCAACCGAGACGCCCCACCAAGTCAACGAGGCGTTCATCACCGCCGCCAGCAGCCACGCGCCAAACAGGTACCAGACCTCGGCAGGTTCATCGCGTCCCTGCTCGGGGGTGAAGATGCGGGCAATGCCGGCAAAGTCAATGCCGCAGAAGGCAACCGCCAGAATACTTGCCCAGCGCATGCCGGCGAACTTTAAATCGCCCAGCACGTCGAGCAGGGCAAACTGCGTGGTGCTGAAATTGAAAATCTCGAACGCCAGCAGTGCGCCCAAAATCATGCCGCCCCAGGCGGCGCCTCGTTTCAAACGACGCCCCCCAAAGACCGCCCCCAGGATGTTTTTTCGATACGCAGTCATTTCAACCTCCTTTGTTGAAAAGGACACATTAAGACTGATTTTAGAACACTTGTTCTATATTGTCAAGCAAAAAATAAGAGCGCAGTGCGCTCCGGACAAGACTGCTTGAACTCAGGCAATTCTTCGACGTTCGCGGCGGTAAAGCGCCCGCGCGATCTGCGCCGCCAGGCGGGCGTTGTTGAGCAGCAGCGCCAGATTTGCCCGCAGGGATTTGCCCCCGCTCAACTCGGCGATGCGCTGAAGCAGATAGGGCGTGACCCCTTTGCCGTGGATACCTGTTTTCTGCGCTTCCTGGATTGCCTTTTCAATCAGCGGTTCCATTTCGGACCTCGGAACTGCTTCCGCTTCGGGGAGCGGGTTCGCCACGAGGACCGCGCTCTGCAGTCCCGCCTCCCAGTGTGTTCTGGCAAATTCGACGATTTCCTCCGGGCTGTTTGCCCTTGCGCTTACCTCCAAGCCGCTTTCACGCGAGTAGAAGGCGGGAAAGTGATCGGTCTGGTAGCCGATTACCGGCACGCTCATTGTTTCGAGATATTCCAGCGTGGCGGGCAAATCCAAAATCGCTTTTGCCCCCGCGCAGACCACAATCATCGGAATGGATGCCAGAGCCTGCAAATCGGCGGAAATGTCGAACGGGGCATCGCGGTGTACGCCGCCAATCCCGCCGGTAGCGAAGACCTGAATGCCGGCATGTTTGCACGCCAGCATCGTCCCAGCGACGGTGGTCCCGCCGCAGGCTTGTTTGGTCATTACCGCCGCAAAATCGCGCGGACCAACTTTATAGGGCTGTTTTTCGTTTGCCAGTCTTTCGAGCTCCGCAGCGCTCATGCCCACGTGCAGCGCGCCGTCCAGAAAGCCGATGGTGGCAGGCGTTGCGCCTTCCTCGCGGACGGCGCGCTCCATGTCCTGCGCCAGTTGCAGGTTTTGCGGGCGCGGAAGTCCGTGCGTGAGGACGGTGGATTCAAGCGCGACGAGGGGGGCGTGTTCCTTGAGCGCGCGTTTCACTTCCTGCGGCGAGATGAAGCGTTTCATGTTAATTCCCAACCCAGTGAGCGCTAAGATTGTCAATGAACTTGACAGCGTTCACGAGATTCTCCGGCACCTGTTCGTTTTTTGCCCGCAGAAACTCGATTGTTTCCTGAATGTGATTCCGATAAGCGAGCAGCAAGGCTTTGATTTGATGGTCATGGCTGGGCGCTTTTTGCCCGGCTTCCTCCTTTTCGTTCTGGAAGCTTTGGAAAACCTCTTCCAATATTTCTTTCATTTCATCCGCAGAGGATGGCTGTGCGTCTTTTTTTTCTTCTTCCTCTTCTTCTTCAGGTTCTGGAGTCCCTTTGGGCGTTGTTTCCTCTTTCTTCTGTTCCGCTTTGGCTTTCTTTGACGGTTTCGCGGCGGCAGTGATTTGTTCGAAGGAGCCGAGCGGCACTTTGGCGATGAGTTCTTTCATCTTTTCGAACGTTGCCTCTTTGTTTACCTTTTTCATGGCATCTTCGCTGCCGTCTTTCATGTTTTTCTGCGTTTGCTCCCATGCCTCCAAATGTTTTTGGGGAATAGTTTCAGCCGGCACTTCCCAAGTGCCGACGCCAATCCAATGTAACTCCACGCCGCTTTCGTTTGCCTGTGCGGTGAAGTCTTCTGCAAAACGTGCAAACAGGTCCTTGATTTGGGGACGCGGGAAGAACGGCGGCGGCGGCTTGATGTCTTTTCGTTCCAGTTCCTCGCCTGCACGGGTGAGTTCCTGAATTTCGCGGAAGATGGTTTCTTCGCGCTGGCGGGCTTTTTCGACCTCCGGCGCTCCGATGCTTGCCAGGTATTCGGTCAGTTTGTGCAGATTCATGAAATCGCCCAACCGCTTGCGAATTAATTCGGTCATCGTAACGCGCCAGAGAGGAGCAAAGGTGGAAGAGTGTTCCAATTCCGGCGTCACGCGCGAGGCGGCTTTATATACCAGATCCTCGACAGCCTTAGGAAGGAACGGATAGGGGTTTTCGTCGGTTGGCTGAGGGTTATCTCCGCGAAATACGCTGAACATGAATCGAACATCGGTGGCAGTGACGGGAATGCCGTCCAGGCTTCGGCTTTCCACCGGCTTTGAGTTGTCATCCTGACCGCGCAATTCGATGAAATGGTCACGCAGGTCGAATGCCTGGCGGAAGCGCTCGAAGCCGTCCAGCGTTGCTTTGCCGCCCGGTTCCTTGCCTGTCGGTCCGATGACATGCGGTGTGCCGTCGGCGCGCTCGAACAGCGCTACAGAGTCCAGGGCAACCACCACTTTGGCAGGTCCGCCAATCAGGTAGGCGGGTGAGGAGCGGCTTTCCTCGTCAACCTCTCCCTCCCGGATGTGAATGACGAGGTCAGTGCCTCCCAGCGCCACACTGGAGACAAACCTTCGTGCCACGCTGACATCTTCGAGCTCGAAAATATCTGCCAGGTACAGGGCGGCGGCATGAAGGGCGATGAAGAAGGGCGCAAGAAAAACAGGGATGTACTGCAAAATTCGCGCATCGGTCAGGACCAGGAAGAGGAACCTTCCAAACTCGTTGGTGGCGGTTTGCAATTGCAAGGCTGTGCTGGTTTCGCTGAGCAGGACATTGAAAACCTTCCTTATTTGCTCTGCCCACACGGCTGGAGGATAATAATACAGGCTGATGGCAATGCCGCTGAGGAGGAACAAGACCGTGAGGTAAGCCCTGCGGCGGGCGGCTCTTGCCGGGCTCAGGTCGAATATGCGATTGAGCAGAGCATCCCGCAGGCGGGCGAATAACTCGCCAAACAGGCGGCGCTCCCTTTGCAGGGCGGTTTGGGCGGGGGTGTTCATTCTTCTTCCTCCACCCACCGCAGAATGTCACCCAATTTTTCTATCTCTTCTTTCATCTGTTCGCGCAAGTTATCGTCGGTGAGGATGATGGCTCGCGTGCGGAGCAGGAGCGCTTTGAGCGCTTCTTTGGCGTCGGGGGGCTGCCGGCGCAGGATGTCGGTGCTTAGGCGGTCTGCGTATTGGCGATAGGCTCTTTCGTGCGCGGCAGTCTTGATGACATCCTGCTGGCGTTTGATTCGCGCTTCCTCGTCTTTTGCGTTTTTGAGCCAGGATGTTGCCCATTTTTCTATAATCGTTTTTTCGATTTTCTCGTTGAATCGAATTTTTCCAACCGATACAGAATCAACAACAAGTCCGCGGGCTTTGAGAAGATGGTATTCCTGACTTGGGGTACTGCCTTGTGTGAGCCTGCCATGGTCGTCCAGCACCGGCACCTGCGGGTATTTGAGGCGCATCTCAACCATTGCGTTGATGACCTGCAGGGCAGTTCCCTTTTGGGGCTCGCGTTTCGCCAAGGGACCTGCTGCAACGGGCGCGGCTTGGCGAACGGCGGACTGTCTGGTGGCTCCTTCCACTTGATGAATAGCTTGCAACAGTATCTTATTGACCTCGCGAAGCAGTTGCGCCATAAAATCCCCAAGCCTGCGATGATCCTGGGATACCAAAACAGGTTCGGTGAGCGGATCAATTTCCTCCTCAGCAGGCTGAGGGGGCTGGGGAGGCGGCATGGGGATGTCGTATTTGGGATCGAAAAAGTCATCCAGGGTGAACTTGGCGGCATATTCACGCCACACATCCACGGCAAGGACGCCGGGCAATTCGTTCCATCTCATCTTGCGGAGGGACAATTCGTTGGTTGCGTTAATCCCTTCTCCCAGAAGTGCCTTGCGGATGGCGTCCTTGTCCTTCTTCTCGTTTTCCTTTGCCGTCTTTGTAATGCCGGTTCGAAACCCAAATCTCGAGCCGGGTTTGCCCTCACGGGGATAGCCAGTATCCACGCGGAACCTGACCGTGATGATGGGAACGACCTCAATGCCATCCCGTGTCAGCGCTTTGACTTTTCTCCTGTTTTCGTCCTTGCTGAATTCTCCCGTCTCTGCGAATGGGTCTTCATCCTCCCTCGGTCCCACGGTATCCACCTGGTAGTGCAAATCTACTGTGCTGAGGATTTTTTCGCCGTTATCGAGAAAGTAGACACCGGGTCCAAGAACCTGTTTGATTTTGGTTGCTGTGTACGTCACTGCCGCGCTGGCTGAATCGAGCCAGACGACGCCGGGACCTTTTTTATTTTCCTCCCCTTCTTTTTTGATTTGCTGTCCGTTTCGTATGAATATGGCAGGTCCGTGTGCTCCGAACAGATAGGTCAACAGGCGGTCGAAGATTTTTTGCCGGTCGCGGAAGGTTTGCACCGGCAGGACAAATTGGGAGAAAAACGCCAGCCAGAGGACCAGCAGCAGCGGGAATACAAGCAGCAGGTCAAATAGAACTTCCTGAACATGGGCTTTCAATCCCCCCATGCGTTGGATTTGCCAGCCGTAAAAGAGGAGCAGGAAGACCAGCCATCCCACAATGTAGAGCCAGGGGCGTTTGGTCAAAGGAGTATTGTCCATGCGGTTCGATTGTAAAACAAAAGCATTCATTTCGCCAACAGCCGAGAGGTAAAATCAGCCCATGCTTACCCTTGAGTTTCACTGTCACACCATTTTCTCGCAAGATTCTCTGCTGACTCCGCAAAAACTGATTGAAATCTGCCGCCGCAGGGGCATTGACCGGGTGGTGATCACTGACCACAACACGATTGCGGGAGCGCTGGCGGCTCAAAAATTGGACCCGCAGCGGGTCATTGTGGGGGAGGAGATTATGACGACGCAGGGGGAACTTCTTGCCGCGTTTGTGAGCGAGGAGGTGCCGCCGTCTCTCTCACCGCAGGAGACGATTCGCCGCTTGAGGGAACAGGGAGCGTTTATCAGTGTGTCGCATCCCTTTGACCGTCTGCGGAGGGGCGCCTGGCGGGAGGATGACTTGCTCGAAATCCTGCCGCAGGTGGATGCCATCGAGGTGTTCAACTCGCGGTGCATGGATCCGCGCTTCAACAGCGAGGCGCAGGCATTTGCCCGGCGGCATGGTGTGACAGGGACAGTCGGGTCGGACGCGCACGCGGCGTTTGAGGTGGGGCGAAGCGTCCTTTTGGTGGAGCCGTTCGAGGGTCCGGATGGGATGCGGAAAGTCCTGCCCTCGGCGCTTCCGAAGACCAGATTGTCGCCGTTGTGGGTGCATTTCCTGTCCCGTTATGCAGTTCTTTATAAGGCGTGGATGGAGTCTTGACAGTGTTTTTCAGGCGTGATAATCTTGCAGGCATCGTGCCCGCCTTGCGGCGCGATGGCGCCAGGCGCGGGCAAAATTTTTTCTCAGCAGGAGATTGAAAGATGTCAGAACGTATTGTCGGAACCGTGAAGTGGTTCAATGCCACGAAGGGTTATGGTTTCATCGGTCGCGAGGACGGCGAGGATGTGTTCGTGCACTTCAGCGCCATTCAGACGGATGGATACCGCAAGTTGGTCGCCGACCAGAAAGTGGAGTTTTCTGTGGAGGAAGGTCCCAAGGGGTTGCAAGCCGCCAACGTGGTACCCCTCTCGTAAGACCTAGCCTACGGCTTAAGTTTTGCGAACCGACAGAGTCGCTGTGAAGCGGCTCTGTTTTTTTTATTAGAAAAAAGATGAGTTATGAACCACGCTCTCCGCGCCTTTGCGATGAGTTTTAGCAGCGGCAAGCATGACTTTGGTAGGATAACCAAATTTCAATTTTGTAATTCTTTGATGATGTTTGACATTTGTTTTGTGAATCTTTTTCTTCCATAATAAATTTGGGTTAAGAGCACATAACTTTTCGATAAGAAAAACGACTACTAAGCGATGACATTCTTTGGACTTCTCCGACGTGATGCAGATCGGCATACGGTTCTCGCTTCGGGACATGTAGTGCCTGATTCCGCGCGTTGTGTGCAGTGCGGAATTTGTTCGTACAATTGCCCTGTCGGGATTGATGTGCGCGCCCATGCTTGGCGGGGCGAACCCGTCGTGCATAGTCAGTGCCTGACGTGCGGCGAGTGTGTGGCGCGCTGTCCGCGCGGGGTGTTGAGGTTCGAAAAGACCGATTTGTTTGCAGGGAGGAAATCATGAGGTATGTGATTATCGGTTCGGGCGTGGCGGGCATCGCCGCGATTGAAGCGATCCGTTCGCTGGATCGGGAGGGGGAGGTCGTTATGATTGGCGATGACCCGTATGGCTTTTATTCGCGTCCCGGTCTGGCGTATTATTTGACCGGCGAATTGCATGATAAGGCGCTCTTCCCCCGCACTGCTGCGGCGTATCGTAAGATGAATTTTCGTTACGTCAAGGACAGGGTGCAAAAAATTCTGCGCGAAGCGCACACTCTTGAAATGGAGGGCGGAACTTCGCTCTCTTATGACCGTTTGTTGTTGGCAGTGGGCGCGCAGGCAGCGCCAATGAAAGCGCCCGGCGCCGACCTGGATGGCGTTCTGAAACTCGATCATCTGGAAGATGCGAAAAAGATTTTGAAGCACGCCCGGCGCGGCAGGACAGCGGTGGTGGTGGGCGGCGGCATTACCGCGCTTGAAATGGTGGAAGGATTTCTTGCGCGCGGCGTGAGGGTTCACTATTTATTGCGCGGGGACCGCTACTGGAGCAATGTGCTGGATGAGCAGGAATCGCGCATTGTCGAACACCGCCTTCAGGAGGATGGAGTGCGGCTGCACTTCCACTCGGAGATTGCGGAAATTCTCGGCAAAAAAGGACGCGTCAGCGGCGTTCGCTTGGTGGACGGAAAGACGCTTGCCTGCGACATGGTGGCGTATGCAATTGGAGTTCGTCCGCGGCTCGAGCTGGCGAAGCAGTGCGGGTTGGAGATTGATCGAGGCATTTTGGTCAACGAGTATTTGCAGACCAACGATCCTGCCATTTATGCGGCTGGAGATGTGGCGCAGGTCTATGATCCCGCCACGGGACAATCCGTTTTGGATAGTTTGTGGGGACCGGCGCGTCAGCAGGGATACGCGGCTGGGTTGAACATGGGGGGAAAACGCACCGCCTACCGCAAGGCGGTTTCGTTCAATGTGACCCGCCTGGCGGGATTGACCACCACGATTATCGGCATGGTGGGAAGCGGACGCGATGACGATTTGGTCGGCATTGCGCGTGGCGATAGCGAAACCTGGCGTCACCTGCCGGAAGCCATCGTTGCGCAGACGGGGTTCGAAGTGAACCGCTTGCGGCTGCTGGTGGGCGAGCGGACGCTGCTTGGCGCGGTGGTGATGGGAGACCAGAAACTTTCCTTCCCGCTTGAAAAAATCATTTCGGACGGGGTGGATATTTCGCCGATACGGGAGAAACTGCTGACGCCGCAGGCAAGAGTGGGCGATGTGATTGCAGATTTTTGGCTGGAAAAGAACGCTTAACAGGAGGTCTCATGCTGCGAGGCAACAAGGAACTTTGGGTGGCTTTTCTGACCATGCTATTGATTACGGCGATCTATGGGGTGGTGGTGATGTACACACGCGAAATTCCGCCGGCGAGCGAGGTATTCGGTCACGGCATGGGGATTGTCGGTTTTATTCTCATGCTGATGACAGAGACTCTGTACAGTCTGCGCAAACGCAGCCGCAGCGTGCGCTGGGGGAGAATGTCTTTTTGGCTCAAGTTTCATATTTTCACCGGCTTGGTGGGTCCTTACATGGTTTTGCTGCATTCCTCCTGGAAGTTCAACGGCCTTGCCGGTGCAACGACCTTATTGACAATGATTATTGTGGTGAGCGGCTTTGTCGGTCGTTATATTTTCACCCGCATTCCGCGCACCATGGACGGCTTGGAGATTGAAGGGACACTTTCACAGGAGGCGCTCAAACAAGCGCGGCGTTTGCTGGCGCTCTGGCACGCCGTTCACATTCCGATTGGTATGGCGTTGTTTGTCTCCGCATTTGTTCACATTGGCGCGGCTTTATATTATGCGACGTTCTTAAAGTGACCAGAGAGAGTGTTTAACCACGGATGAACACAGATAAATTGGATTCAAAAGCGATTGCGTCGCGAGTTTCATCAACAATGTTCATCCGTCTTTATCGGTGGTGAATTGCCTAAAGGAAAGGAGTGAGGAGAATGCGAAGCGCCCGCCTGGGTTGTTTTACGTTTACTGGTATTTTTGCCGCCCTGATCACGGCGCTTGCCATTGTGGGCTTTGCCGTTGCCAGCGGTGGGCAAATGTTCAGCCCGGGAGCATTGAATGCCGTTGCCGGAGATGTGCTGGGCGGCGTTCATTCTCACGCGGAAATTGCCGGCGCTTGCAGCGCCTGTCATGTTGCTCCTTGGGAGGCGCAGACGATGCAGGATCGCTGCGTGGTCTGCCATCAGGATGTCGCGCTCCAGATGCAGGATGTGATGACCCCGCATGGACGCATGTACGCCATTGACCCGGCAGTGGAGTGCCGCGCCTGTCACCCCGAACACCGCGGCGAGACGGCGTCGCTCACCGAAATCGAAGGGTGGAAGTACCCGCACCAACTCTCCAGCTATTTCTTGACGGCGCATCAATTCAAGGCGGAAAACGACCCGTTCCAATGTGCGGATTGCCATGGGAACGATGTAACAACGTTCGACGAAAATACCTGTAAGACGTGTCACGGTCAGCGCGATCAGGCGTTCATGGTGGATCATCTCCTTGCCTATGGAGAGTCGTGCCTGAACTGTCACAACGGCTACGACAGCATGGTCACCGATTTCACGCATGACGCTTTCTCATTCAAATTGACCGGTCAACATGCTCAAGCGGCATGTGTGGATTGCCATCGCGGCGCTCACAGCCTTGTGGAATTTAGAATGACCGGGCAGGATTGCGCCTCCTGCCATCTGGCTGACGATCCGCATGAAGGATTGCTGGGGAATGATTGCGCCTCCTGCCATACGCCCGAGGGCTGGCGCCCCTCCCAATTCGATCACACCCGATCAGCCTTCAAACTCGGAGAAGCGCACGCCAAGGTTGCCTGTCAGGCATGTCACAGCGACCTTCTCTTCAAAGGCACGCCTTCGGATTGTTTCTCCTGTCATGCTCAGGATGACCCCCATGAAGGGGCGCTGGGGACGAACTGCGCCTCCTGCCACAAGGCGACCACCTGGCAGGATGTCACGTTTGACCATTCGCAAACGACATTTGCGCTGGTGGGCGGGCATGTGAATGTTGCCTGCTCCAAATGCCATACCGATTTGACTTTCAAGAATACGCCCACCGCCTGTGTGTCCTGTCATGTGGATGTTCACCAGGGGCAGATGGGCATGGACTGCGCCAAGTGTCATAATCCCTTCGACTGGAAGGATGTGCATTTCGATCACAGCCAGACGGGTTTCCAATTGGTTGGCGCTCACCAGGGAGCCGCCTGCTCCTCCTGCCATGCCAACGGACGATTCAAGGGGACGCCTTCCAACTGTTTTGCCTGTCACTCTGCGGATGACAAGCATAACGGTCAATTCGGCACGGATTGTGCCGCCTGCCATAACCCGTCCTCCTGGAAGGACGTGAATTTCGACCACAGCCGCACGGGCTTCCCGCTTTCCGGCGCGCACGGCGGTGTGCCGTGTACCGCCTGCCATGTGAACGGCAAGTACAAAGGTACACCGCGAGAGTGCGTGGCTTGTCACGCCGCCGACGACGCTCATAACGGACAGTTCGGCACGGTCTGTTCCGCTTGTCATAACACCAACAGTTGGAAGAACGCCACCTTCGATCACAGCAAGACGGGTTTCCCGCTCACTGGCTCGCATTCGGGCGTGGCGTGCAAGAATTGTCATTCCAATGGTGTGTTCAAAGGGACGCCATCGAACTGTTATGCCTGTCACTCCGGTCGGGATAAGCACAACGGGCAGTTCGGCACGGATTGCGGCTCGTGCCATAAGCCCACCCGCTGGTCGGACGTGAACTTTAACCACAACAATACCGGCTTCCCTCTCAACGGCAAGCACGCGGGAGTACAATGCAAGGCATGTCATTCCAACGGCTATAAAGGCACGCCTTCCAACTGTTATGCCTGTCATGCCTCGAAGGACAAACACAATGGTCAATTCGGCACCGATTGCGGTTCCTGTCACTCGCCCAATGGATGGGGCAACGCTTCCTTCAACCACAACCAGACCGGTTTCCCGCTCGAAGGGAAACATGCCAAAGTGGAATGCAAGAAGTGTCACCAAAACGGAGTATATAAAGGCACACCCAGCCAGTGTGTGGCATGTCATCAAGATAAGCACAACGGCGAGAAAGGCACCGATTGTGCGGCATGCCACTCGCCAAAGGGCTGGGGCAACTGACCTGTAGAGGCTTCCAATCGCTCTGCTGCAAGGATAGGCTGGCGCTCGCTTTCAAATGGGACGCTGAAAAACGCAGATAAACGCAGAAAAAAACAACTTAAATCAGCGTTCATCTGCGTCCCAAAACAAAAGTGTCGGGTGGCTAGACTCTGTTTACACAAAACAACTTCAAACCATAAATCAGCCTGGGAGGGCAAATGCGAACCACAAGTCGTTTAGGTTGTTTGTCTGGCGTAGGGATGATTGCCGCGCTTATCACCACGCTGGTGATTGCCGGCTATGCCTACGCGCGAGGCGGAGTGCTGTATAACCCCGGCCCGTTGAACGCGCAAAGCGGAGAGACGCTCGGCGGCGTCACTTCCCACGCCGAGACGGACGGTAACTGCAAAGCCTGTCACACCGCGCCATGGGAATCAGCCCGCATGGAGGACCGCTGTGTGACCTGCCATGAAGGGATTGCCGTACAAATGAAGGATGCGGCAACCCTGCACGGCTCGCTGTTGATCGACCAACCGGATCTGAGCTGCCGCTTTTGCCACCCCGAACATCGCGGTCCCAACGCCAGCCTGACGGAGTTGAACGGCGTCTCCTTCCCGCATGAGGCGGTGGGATTCTCCTTGAAAGGGCACCAGTTCAAGGTCACGCGCGAAGCGTTCGTTTGTTCCGATTGTCATGCCGACGACATTTCCAGATTCGATCCGCAAACTTGCGACACCTGTCACCGTCAAACCGACCTCGGCTTCATGACGGCGCACGTCCTGTCGTTTGGGTCGTCATGCCTCGCTTGCCATGACGGCGTGGACAGCCTCGTGAGCAGTTTCAATCATGACGCCTTTCCCTTCAAATTGAGCGGAAAACACGCCGGCGTAAACTGCGTCAAATGCCATGTGGACGCCCGCCGCCTGGAAGACTTTGCCGCCGCCCCGCAGGATTGCTATGCCTGTCATTCTGCCGACGAGCCGCATGAAGGACGCTTCGGGCGGGACTGCGCCGCCTGTCACTCGGTGGACGGCTGGACGCCCGCCTTGTTTGACCACAATCTCTCCGCCTTCAAATTGGAAGGCGAACACGCGGAAGTGCGCTGTGAACAATGCCATGTAAATAACGTGTACAAAGGCACACCCTCCGACTGCTATTCCTGTCACCGCCAGGATGACGAACACAACGGTCAATTCGGCACGGACTGCGCCGCCTGCCATAACCCCTCGGATTGGGAGGATGCCACCTTTGACCACAGCCGCAGCAACTTCCCGCTGACCGGCGCGCATGTGAACGTGGCTTGCGAGCGCTGTCATACCGGCGGGCAGTTCAAGGGGCTGAACGCCGCGTGCGTGAGTTGTCACAGCGATCCGCAGTTCCATGCCGGCATGTTTGGTTTGGATTGCGCCGCGTGCCATTCCACCGCGAATTGGTTTGCGCGCTATAACGGTCCGCATCCGGGCATCGCCGACGAAGGCGGCAGTGGTGTCAACCACGGCGGTACATCCTGCCGCACTTGTCACACACAGAACCTGCGTACTGCAACCTGCACCGCTTGCCACAGCAGCAATAACCCTGGTGGCGAAGGCGGCGGTGACGATTAACACTGACGATACCGATATGAATACCATCACCTTCTCTTCTCGTCGTTCGCCCGTCTATAGCCGCAATGGCATTGTTGCCACGTCCCAGCCGCTTGCCACCGCCGCCGGGCTTGAAATCCTTGCCAGGGGAGGCAATGCCGCCGACGCCGCCGTCGCTGCGGGCGCCGCGCTCAACGTGACCGAACCCACCTCCACCGGGATTGGCGGGGACATGTTTGCCCTCTACTACTCTGCGGATACGGGACAAGTGACCGCCCTCAACGGTTCAGGACGCGCCCCCTCCGCCCTGACGCTTGACCGGCTAAAGAACGAAGGACTCCTCGCTGAAGCCTTGCCTCCGTTCCATCCGCATACGGTCACTGTCCCTGGCGCGTGCGCGGGCTGGTGTGACCTCATTGCCAGGCATGGCTCGCTTTCCCTCTCCGAAATTCTTGCACCCGCGATTCGACTCGCCGACGAAGGCTTTCCCGTCGCGCCGCTCACGGCTTACTATTGGGCGCGCGGCGCAGCGCGTCAACTCGCCTCTGCCCCGAACGGACACGAACTCACCATCAACGGACGTGCGCCGAAGGCAGGCGAAATCTTCCGCAACCCCGGCTTGGCGCGGACGTTCAAACTCGTGGCGGAGCGGGGCGCTGCCGGGTTTTACCAAGGTCCAATTGCAGAAGCAATTGTCGGCGTATTGAAAGAAGCGGGCGGCTGTATGACGATGGACGACCTCGCCTCGCACGTATCCACGTGGGAGGCGCCCATCTCGGTTGATTATCGCGGGCTGCGCGTGTATGAATGTCCGCCCAACGGACAGGGCATCACCGCGCTCATCGCCTTGAATCTGCTCGAAGGCTTTGACCTTGCTTCTCTGGAGGCAACCTCTCCCGAAAAAATGCACCTGATGATTGAAGCGCTGCGGCTCGCCTTTGCCGATGCGCGCTGGTACGTTGCCGACCCACAGTTTTTCAATGTGCCTGTGAGGGAGTTGTTGTCGAAAGAGTATGCCGCCGAACGCCGCAAATTGATCGACCCGCAGCGCGCCACTGTTGACCCAAAACGCGGCGCGCCCGTTGCCTCTTCCAATACCGTCTATCTCAGCGTGGTGGATAAATGGGGCAATGCCTGCTCGTTCATCAACAGCAACTACATGGGCTTTGGCACGGGCATTGTCCCCAAAGGCTGGGGCTTCACCTTGCAAAATCGCGGACACAACTTCAGCCTCGACCCCAATCATCCCAACTGCCTCGCCCCGCGCAAACGACCGTATCACACCATCATCCCTGCGATGGTGACTCGCCTCCCCTCTCCCGACGATGGTCGAGTAGGCGGCGGGTTTCGATACGCAGAGAACGCTACTCAACCATCGCCGCCGTATCGAGACCAGGGCGAATCATTGTACGCCTCCTACGGCGTCATGGGCGGATTCATGCAGCCGCAGGGGCATGTCCAAGTCCTTTCTGCCCTGTACGATGCGGGGTTCGACCCTCAATCAGCGCTCGACCTGCCGCGCTTTTGCATTGACGTGGACGAAGCCGGCGGGCGCGTTGCCATCGAGGAGTGCATGCCAAAAGCGACACTGGACGCCCTGCAAAAGATGGGACATCCCGTGTATGAAGTGACAGGGTATGAGCGCGCGTTGTTTGGGCGCGGTCAGGTCATTCTGCGTGATCCAGAGACGGGCGTGCTGTGCGGCGGGAGCGATCCGCGTGCGGATGGGTGCGCGATGACCCTTGTTTTGGGACGCAGATGAACGCTGATTTACGCTGATTTAACTCACCTTACGCGGTAGCGCGAGATTTATCTCGCGTTTTCGGGCGACATTTATGCCGCCCTACGAAGGAACTGCGTAAGGTGAGTGATTTAAGTTTTTTTCTACGTTTATCTGCGTTTTTCAGCGTCCCATTTGAAACGGTCAGGTCGCTAGGAACCGTTTATCCCGAATTGAGGTTACATAACTTTACTCGTGATACAATTCTGCCCGCTCAATCGGTATGACACAAGATGCTGCATTTCACGAGTACGAATCCGCTGCTGACTTAAGCCGGCGATTGAATCTGCCCTTCTCAAATTTGTCCCTGCTGACGCGCGCTCTCACGCATCGTTCCTACGTGAACGAAAATCCGACCGTTCAGGAGGACAACGAGCGCCTCGAATTCCTCGGTGATGCCGTGCTGGATTTCATCGTGGGCGCATGGGCATATAACCGCTTCCCCGAAATGCCCGAGGGGGATTTGACGAAAATCCGCTCTGCCGTCGTCCGCAATGATCAGTTGGCAAACTTCGCCCGCCGCCTCGACTTGGGACGCGCCCTTCGTCTGGGACGCGGCGAAGTCTCCTCTGGTGGAAGTGCGCGAGATACCCTGCTGGGTTCGGCGTTCGAGGCGCTGATCGGCGCGTTATACCTGGATGCAGGCTTGGAGGCAGTCGAGGCGTTCGTCAATCCGATTCTGGACGACATCCAGAATTACATCCTCGATGAAATCCAGGACCCGAAAAGCCGTTTGCAGGAATGGGCGCAGGCGGAAAAACTGGGAACGCCGCAGTATGTGACCGTCTCGGCAAAGGGACCCGACCACGCCAAAGAGTTCGAGGTGGAGGTGCGCATCCAAGGCGTGACCTATGGCAGGGGGCGCGGCTCCAGCAAGGGAATTGCCGCCCGTATCGCTGCCCAAACCGCCCTCGAAGCGCTTGGCATCACCTTCAAATAAACGGAAAACCGCTCACCTTCAATCTCAAATCTTCAATCTCAAATCTCTGATCATAAACCACCATGCCTCTTCGTCTTAAATCACTGGAACTTCAAGGTTACAAAACGTTCGCATCGAAAACCACGTTCGAGTTTGCCAGCGGAATCACCGCCATCGTCGGACCGAACGGGTCGGGGAAGTCGAACATTGCCGATGCTCTGCGCTGGGTGCTGGGCGAACAGTCTTATTCGCTTTTGCGCGGCAAAAAAACCGAAGACATGATCTTCAACGGCTCGGAACACCGCGCCCGCGCCAGCATGGCTTCGGCGCATATTGTGTTCGACAATTCCAACGGCTGGCTGCCTGTGGATTTCACCGAAGTTGCCATGACCCGCCGCGCCTATCGTGACGGTCACAACGAGTATTTGCTGAACGACCAGCCGGTGCGCCTGCGCGACCTGAACGAACTGCTCTCCGCCGCCGGCTTAGCAGACCGCACCTACACCATCATGGGGCAGGGATTGGTGGACGCTTCGCTGGCGCTCAAAGCCGAGGAACGCCGCAAATTGTTCGAGGAGGCGGCGGGCGTGGGGTTATATCGCTCGCGCCGCGAGGAAGCCTTGAAACGGCTCGAAACCACCCAGCGCAACCTCGAGCGCGTGCTGGACATCATGTCTGAACTGGAGCCGCGCCTGCGCAGTTTGGAACGGCAGGCGAAACGCGCCTCGGAATATGCCCGCGCCCAGGCGGATTTGAAAGTGATTTTGCGCGAATGGTACGGCTATCACTGGCACAAGGCGCAGCAGGAACTGACTGCCTCACGCGAGGCGGTTCGCGCCCAGGAAGCGCGTGTCCAGGAGGCGCGTGAAGAACACGCAAGGGCGCAGGCGGAATACAACGCCTTTCGCGAGCGGCTTTCGGGATTTCGGGCGCAGTTGAACGCCTGGCATCGCCAATCCGCTGAACTTCACAGTCAGCGCGAGGAGATTAGCCGGGAATTGGCGGTGCTCGAAGAACGCCGCCGCGCCCTGCTTTCCCTGCAAACCTCGGCGCTTGCCGAGGGGGAACGTCTCTCGGATGAAGAACGCCTGGCGCAGGAACGTCTTCTCGAGGCAGAGCAGGAAATTACACGCCTCCAGGCGGAGTACGAAGAGGCGCAGAGACAGTACGAAGAAGTTCAACGAATCCTGCAAGAGCGCCAGTCGGAGCGCGCCTTGTTGGAAGAGCAATTGCGCGCTGCGCGCGAGCGGATCGAAACCCGGAACGCCCAGCGCGCCGAAGCGCAGGCACGGTTGGACGAGTTGAAACAGCGTCTCGAAACGCTCGCTGCGAAAATTGAAGCGGCAAACCAGACGGTGGAAACAGCGGAACGTCTGGCGCGCCAAGCCGGCGAACAATACGAGGCAGCGCAATCCAAACGAGACGAATTGGAAGCGCAGTTACGCCAGGCGGAAGAAATCGAACAGAAGAGCAAGCAGGAAGTGGAAAGACTCGAGAACGAACGGCGCGCCAACAGCGAGAAGGGCGCCAGCCTGCTTGCCGCGCATACCCGCGTGACTGCCCAGTTGGAAGTTCTCGAACAGGCGGAACAGTCGCTGGCGGGATATGCCGAGGGGGCGCGCTTCCTGCTCGAAGCCGCCCGCCAGATGAAATTGCGCGGCGCGCGCGGCGCCTTGAGCGCGGCGCTCGATGTACCCGCAGAACTCGAAACCGCCATCGCCGCCGCCCTGGGCGATACGCTTGACGCAGTTCTCCTCGATGGGAATGAGATCGAAGACGCCTTGCAATTGCTTGAGTCGAATGAAGCAGGGCGGGCGGTGTTGCTGCCGGTTCATCAGGATTCGCAGACTTCCGAAGTCTTTAAGGCTTCGGAAATCTATGATGCAATTGGTGTTGCCTCGGAATTGGTCCATGCGCCGGAAGAACTGCGCCCGGCGGTGAGACTGATTCTCGGTCAGACCTTGATTGTGCGGGATCGCGCCGCGGCGCGCCAGTTGGTTCGAGACCTGCCGCCTCACGCTCGGGTTGTGACATTGCGCGGCGAGGTCTTCCGCGGCGACGGCTTGATCATCGCCGGGAAATCCGCTTCTCGCGAAACGTCCGCCCTGAGCCGTCCGCGTCAGAAACGGGAGTTGACCGAAGCCCTGACCGTCTTGAACGGGCAGATCGAAGCGTTGAACCGCGAAGCCGAGGCGCTTTCCGAAAGGCTGCGGGAAGCGCAGCGCAACTGGCTGGAGGCGGCGGAGGCGGCGCGCCGGGCGCGCGTCAGCGTGGGGGAGGCGGAGGAATTGGAGAAGCAGGCTGGGTTGGAGTCCGAAGCGAAGCGGCGGGAGTTGGAGTGGCAGAAGAGTCAGCTCGTCCAGTTGAAGGCGGAGGCGGCGGAGGCGGAATCCCTCCAAAAAAGTTTGACGGAGACGCTTTCGCGCGTCGAAGCGGAACTGGCGAAGGCGGACGAGGAAGGCAAGGAGATTTCCGCCCGTTTGAGCGGCATGGATTTGGCGGAAGTGCAGGGGCAGGTTTCGTACTGGGCGACGCGGGCTGCTGTGGCGGAACGCGCGTTGGCGGATGCGCTGGCGAGGCGGGAGGAGCGGGCGCGCGAGGCGGGGCGCTTCGAGACGCGGCGCTCTGAAATGTCGTCCCGTTTGGAAGAGGCGGCTGCTTTGCTCGCCGAATTGGATGTTCGAAAAGCCGGTCTGCACGAACGCGAGAGTGTGCTGCGGGAACAAATTGAGGCGTTGAACGTGGAGATGAGCCCTGCCGAGCGGGAGTTGGAGACGGCGGAGGCAGAGGAAGCGCGCTTGCAGGAGATGGAGGCGAATGCTCAACGTGCGCTGGCGACCGCCGAAAGACTGCATGGTCAGGTGCAGTTGGAGCAGTTGCGCAAGCAGGAGGCGCTGGATAATCTGCGTCAGAAGATTATGGACGATTTTGGTTTAGTGATGTTCGAGTACGCGGAGGATGTTTCGGGACCTGTGCCGCTGCCGTTCGAGGGGATGGTGGAAGAATTGCCCGTTGTGGCGGAGGTTTCCGCCGATTTGGAGGCGCAATTGATTCGCCAGCGGACGCAGGTGCGGCGCATGGGACCGATCAACCCGGAGGCGAAGCAGGAGTATGACCGCGAATCGGAGCGGTACACGTTCATGAAGGCGCAGGTGGAGGATTTGCGGAAGGCGGAGGAGGATCTGCGCAAGGTGATTGCCGAGTTGGACGAGTTGACGCGGCAGGAATTTGCGAAGACGTTCGATGCGGTGGATAAGCAATTCCGCGCGATGTTTACGCGGTTGTTCGGAGGCGGTTCGGCGCGTCTTTCGTTGACCGATCCGGATAATCTGGTGGAGACAGGCATTGAAATCGAGACGCGCCTGCCGGGACGCCGCGAACAGTCGCTGGCGCTGCTTTCGGGTGGCGAGCGCAGTCTGACGGCGGTGGCGCTGGTGTTTGCGCTGTTGAAGGTTTCGCCGACGCCGCTGTGTGTGATGGATGAGGTGGATGCGATGCTCGATGAGGCAAACGTGGGACGCTTCCGTGACCTGCTGGTGGAGTTGAGTCAGGATACGCAGTTCATCATCATCACGCATAACCGCAACACGGTGCAGGCGGCGGATGTGATTTACGGCGTAACGATGGGACGCGATTCGGCAAGTCAGGTCATCAGCCTGCGGCTGGATCAGGTGACGGATGAGATGTTGAAGAGGGGGTAGGGCAGGGGCAGTGAACAGTGAGCAGTAAGCAGGGGCATTGATGGGTTGAAAAAAAATCGCCCGGCTCGTGAGAGCGCGGGCGATTTCTGTTTCATGTGTGTTTATTGCGGAATGGGCTGGAAATCAGGCATGGGCGGGATGTGCTGCTTCCAGGTATCGTAGGTGGTGATTTGGGCGGCGTTCTTTGCCGCGTTGAGCCATTCCGTAAAGGCATTTTCACGGTTGCGTTCCAATTGGTCGGGTGTAAGCGGCAGTTTTTGTCTGTCCAACACTTGGATGATGTGATAGCCAAACTGTGTTTTGACCGGCTCGCCAATTTCGCCAACCGGCTGGCTGAAGGCGGCGTTCTCGAATTCAGCCACCATCACGCCTCTGCCGAACCAGCCCAGGTCGCCGCCTTGAGCGCCGGAGCCGGTGTCTTTGGAAAATTCCTTGGCAAGGCGGGCGAAGTCGGAACCGTTTCGGAGGAGTTGAATGATGGCGACCGCTTCTCCCTCGCTATTAACGAGAATGTGCCGCGCCCAAACCTGTTCTTCCGAGGTGGGGAGGTCAGCGGCGAGGGCTTCCTGGAGTTTTTGGCGCAGGAGGTTGTTGCGGTACACATCGCGCAGGGTCGCTTCGCTGACGCCGTAGCCTTTGAACCGCTCTACGGTGTCGGTGTATTGAGTCTGGAAGCCTTCCAGCGTGTAGGGTGTGGCGGTGGGCGGAATGTCTTCCGGCACGAAGGTGGGGGTGGGACGTCCGGCGGGGGTTTCGGTGGGAGTCGCTGTGGCGGACGGGTCAGGTGTGAAGGTCGGTTCGGGGGTGGAGGTGGGAGCTGTCGTTGGGGTGGGGGTGTGGGGATAGAGAGTCAACTGCTCGGAAGTGAGAGTCGGGTACTCAAAGGGCGTGGGGGTGATGGTGGGGGTGGGGGTTCCATCCGGGAAGAAGTTGTAGGCTTCCCGAATCGCTTTTTCCACTTCCTCATCGGAGACGGTGATGCCGCGTTTTTCCGCTTCCTGGCGGATGAGCGCCTCGTCAATCAACTGGTCAATGACCAGTTGCCCGACCGCTTCGGGGGACTGCAGGTAATAACTGATTTGCTGGAGCTGCTGCGACATGTCCATGCCGAAGGTTTGCTGGTAGAACTGGTACTGCTGATAGATGTTGACCAGGTTCACCCGCTGGAGTTGGACGCGCTCCTGAAACTGTTTGATGGAGATTTTTTCGCCGTTGACTTCGACCGCTGGCTTTTGCAGCTGCAGGTAGTTGATATCGAGCAAACCGTAGCCAATCAAGCCGGCAACGACGACAATCATGGCGATTGCCACGGTGCGAACGATGGTCACCTGGCGGCGTTCGCGTTCGAGACGGGCAACGTGTTTTTTGGTGAGGAGTTTGGGGTTCTTTTCCTGATTTGACATGATGAATGCTCCAAAATGAAAATGCGGGACATGGAAACCCACGCCTTGTGGTGGGCGTCTCATGCCCCGCGCGCTGGTCAGTTGCGATTAGCGCATTTCTTCGGCATGTTTGCCGGTGAAGGGAAGCAATGCAATCTGGCGGGCTTGTTTGATTGCCGTTGCAATGGCGCGCTGGTGTTTGGCGCAGGCGCCGGTCTGCCGCCGCGGGCGGATGGAACCTTCCTCTGTGATGTATTTCCTGAGCAGGTCCACTTTTTTATAGTCAATCGTCAGGGTTTTGTCGGCGCAAAACTGGCAGAACTTGGGCTTGGCAAAGAAGCGCGCCCCGCCCTGTGTCTGTTGCTGCGCATCGGGTGTTCTTTTATCGTCAGCCATTTCTTACTCCGCTTGAAATCTAGAAAGGAAACTCTTCTTCGTCGGTGGTTTCCGCAGAACCTTCTGTTGCGGGGACATCGGCGTTATTGTTGTTATGGTCGCGGCGTTCGCCAAGCATCATCATTTCGCTGGCAACCACCTCGACGCTGGTGTGCTTGACGCCTTCTTTGTCGTCCCAGCGGCGGGTTTGCAGGCGTCCTTCCACATAAACCTGCTGACCCTTTGCAAGATATTGTTTGCAAATTTCCGCCAGGTTGCCCCAGGCAACCACGTTGAACCATTCCGTCTCATTGTGACGTTCGCCGTCTGCCGAATTCCAGGCGCGGCTGACCGCCACAGTGAAGGTGGTCACTGGCTTACCCGAAGGCGTGTAGCGCATTTCGGGGTCCTTGCCCAAGTGACCAATGATCTGGACTTTGTTCAATCCTCGGCTCATACTGAAAACTCCTTGCTGTCGCCAGACCGTTCAACGATTTGGCAGAAACACTATATAGCCGTCAGCATGTGACGGAGCACCGGCTCAAGGTAGCGGATGTTCCGCTCCAGTTCGCTGGTGGACTTGGGGTCGAGCGTGACGTTCATCAGAACGTACTGACCTTCGGTCTGCTTGCGGATGGGGTAGGCAAGTCTGCGACGTCCCCAGACCTCGGTCTTATCCACGCTGCCGCCTGCTTCTCCAATCCAGCCTTGGACGCGTTCCAGAGCGCTTTTAAACGCCGTCTCGTCCAGCTCGGGCTGGAAGATGCAGATCAACTCGTATTTGCGCATGAGGGGTTCCTCCTTTCCTTGGGATGGCTCCCGTTCAGTCCGTAGGTCCGCCGGGAGCGGAAAGGCACGTAATATGACGTACCTGTGAAAGCGGGCGAAAGTGTATCATAAATCGCTGAAATGGGGAGGGTATAATGGGCAGCGGAGTATAATCATTCCATGAGCAGGCGCTATCAGGCAATCGAGCAAATTTGTAAGAAATATGGCATCAAGGCGCTGTATGTTTTTGGCAGCCGCGGCAAGGAATTGTTCGAAGCCATCCAGGACGACAGCCTTTCCCTTTCCGCTTCGCAAAGCGACCTTGATATTGGCGTTTTGACTCATTCTCCCTTTTCCATTGACGATAAAGTCAACATGACGTTTGACCTCGAAACATTGTTCGGGAACGCCAAAGTGGATTTATTTGTTTTGCAGGAGGTGGACGCGTTTCTGGCGGCAAATATCATTCGCGGCGAACGGGTCTATGCCGAGGATCCATACCTTGCCGATGAGTATGAACTGTTTGTTCTGCGCCGTGCCGGGGATTTGGCTGAACTGGAGCGCCAGCGTATTGCGGCGATTTTGCAGGAGGGATAGGGCAGATGGTTGCAGGAAAAATCTCCAAACGTGTCGCAGCAGACAGGCTGGGATGGGTGAAGCGGATGGTGGGTGAAATTCGCGCTCTGCCCTTAAACTCAAAAACAGATTTTCTGCAGGACAGCCGTAATATATGGACGGCAGAATCCTGTTTGCGGCGCGCTTTGGAAGCCATTTTTGATCTGGGTAGGCATATCGCCGCAAAAGGCTTCGGCGAGGCTGTTACCGAATATAAGGAAATTGCCTCTGTATTACATCGGCAGAACGTTATCTCCAGTGACGACCTGCTGCTTATGCAAAAGTTGGCGGGGTATCGAAATCGTCTCGTGCATTTTTATCATGATGTCGGTGAGGAAGAATTGTTCGAAATTTGCTCTTCCCGCCTGGGGGATGTCGAGCGACTGGCAGAGGTTCTACGCCGCTGGCTCTCAACAAATCCGAATCTTATGGATGAAACCTTGTAAACCGTGTTCCGGGATGATCTTTTGCTCATGCTGGGAATTGTTCGACGATTTTAGCGCTTGATAATCCTTCTGAGAAAATTTCAAGTGGTTCCATTACATCGCATCGCAAATTTGCATAAAAGGAAAATGATGTTTGACCTCCCCGATAACGAAATCCTGCCTCTTTCGAAAGAACATATCTTTTGGACCTGGTCGGCGCAAGCCACGGTGAATCCCATCCCGGTCAAGCGCGCAAAGGGCGTGTACTTTTGGGATGTGGACGGCAAGCGTTACCTCGATTTCAACTCGATGACGATGTGCGTCAACATCGGTCACGGCGACGAGCGCATCATCCGCGCCATGCAGGAACAGGCGGCGGAACTGCCCTACGCCGCGCCGGGCATGACCACCAAAATCCGCGCACTGGCGGGCAATGCAGTAGCGGATGTCACCCCGCAGCGCGCCTTGACGAAGGTCTTGTTTACCCTCGGCGGAGCAGACGCCAACGAAAATGCCATCAAACTGGCGCGTGGTTACACCGGACGGCACAAGATTCTCGCCCGCTACCGCTCCTATCATGGCGCGACGGCCGGCGCAATGGCAGCCACCGGCGACCCGCGCCGCGTCGCTTGGGAACCGAATTTGATGAGCGGCGTCGTTCATTTCCTTGACCCTTACCGCTACCGCTCCACCTTTCACCGCACCAATCCCGATATTTCCGAAGAGGAATTTGCCCGCGATTACGTCAATCACCTCGAGGAAATCATCCAATACGAGGGTCCAGAGACCATCGCGGCAATCCTCATGGAGTCGGTCACCGGCACCAACGGCATCATCATCCCGCCGCAGGGATACATGCAGGGCGTGCGCGCCTTGTGCGATAAATACGGCATCGTCATGATTGCGGATGAGGTGATGAGCGGCTTCGGGCGCACGGGGAAGTGGTTTGCCGTCGAGCATTGGGATGTGGTGCCAGACATCATAACGATGGCAAAGGGGCTGACCTCCGCGTATGCGCCGCTGGGAGCGGTGGCAATGAAGCCGGAGATTGCCGCGGCGTTCAACGAAACGCCCTTCGAAAGCGGGCTGACGTACACTTCCCACCCGGTCTCGCTGGCGGCGGCGGTGGCGAACATCCAAGCCATGAGGGAGGATAAAGTCGTCGAGCACGCGGCAGGCATGGGTCCCGTTTTGAAGCGGATGCTGTCCGATTTAGGAGAGGCGCATCCTTCAGTAGGCGATGTCCGTTCGATTGGTTTGTTCGGCATCATCGAATTGGTCAAGAACCGCAGGACGAAAGAGCCGATGGCGCCGTGGAACGGCTCTTCGCCCGAAATGACCGCCCTGCGGAAATATTGCCTCGACAATGGCTTGTTCCTGTACACCCACTGGCATACGGTGTTAATTATCCCTCCGTTGATTATCACCGAAGAGCAGCTGCAGGAGGGCTTCGAGATACTCGATAAAGCGCTGGAAATTACGGATAGGGCGGCACAATGACAGAGAGTAAACCTTCTCAAGACAGCAACGTGATGGCGGCAATCATTTTGGGGGCGTTGTCCATCGTGGGTATTCTGGTGATTTTTTTCTCCGTCCGCGCTGCTTCGCAACGCCCGCCAGAAATTACGCCCACCGCCACCCGCTTCCGTTTCCTTTACATCGGCACCGAACCCGGCTTTTCCACAATAACGCCGCAGCCAACTGCTACTCGAATTGTTTTTGAACAACCGACGACTTCTTTTCGTCCCACCTCCAGATCGCCTTTGGGCGCTCCGACCGCCACGACTGTGCCGTTTTCGCCGGGAGGGGGCGGTTCGTTTTTCCCGCCGCAGCCTTCTCCCACTCGTTCGGTTTCACAGCCGCCTGCCCCAACAGAGCCTTCCTTTGCGACCAAACCGCCTTCGTCTTTGTTCACCCCCACTTTTACGCCGACCATCGCTTCGGTGCTGGCAAAGTATGACGACACCTATTACGCCATCCTCTACGACGGCGAATGGACCAGCCAGACCAACGTGACGGGTGCTTATCAAAATACCCTGCACATCTCTTTTACCATCGAAAATTATGCCTTGTTCACGTTCGTAGGTCAGCAGGTGATTTTGACCTATCAGGCGGGTCCCAGTTTGGGGACGATTCGCATTGACCTGGACGGCATGGAGTTCGAGGTCAGCCAAGCCAGCCCGCAGACGCAACTGGTGGACTGGACTTCCCCCATCCTCATCATGGGCACGCATGACTTAATTGTCGAGCATTTGAGCGGCGGTTCGGTGAATATTGACTCGATTACCATCCCCGATGTCCGCACGGCTACTCCCACTCCATAAGGCGTTGAATATCCGCTTTGGCGAAGTAGGCGCGATAGGCGGCGGTTTCCTCCAGGATGCCCTTCACTGCGACATATAACTCCTTTTGGAGATACTGATTCGCCTCGCCGTTTCCTCGGGTTAGGACCAGCGCATCATCCCCGCCGGAAACTGCGAGGTGACCCCCAGCCGCCAGCCACTCCAAGCCGATTCGCACGGCGCTTTCGCGCGCCGCCATGGCGGCGGCAAGTTCCTGCAGGTTGACCTTTCCCCGTCGTTGATTCAACACATACTTGCACAACCCCGCCAGATGGGTGAGGAATTCATCCGGCTTTTCCGCCGGCGGCGCAACGGCGAAGACAAAGACAATTCTCGGTTGAACGATTTCCAGCGCACGGCGCAGGTCGGCGGGGGAGGGGGGCGTGGTATAGATGGAGAACTCTTCCGCTGGGCGCAGCTCAAAGCGCGGAACGCCGGCGGCTCGGTCGGGTCCCTCTGCCCAAATGAGGGTGGAGGGCTGCAGGTTCAACAGGGATGGCTGCAGGCGCATATCACGCACTTCCAATTTGGGTTTGTGAATTTCGATGGGCTTTTCTTCGGCGAGGCGATATTCCTCGAACGTCAGGCTGACCTGTCTCTGCCCGCGATAGGCAGAGGCGCGCAGCGAATAGGCGATGTCGAATTTTGCGCCGGCTGCCGGTAGTTCCTCTCCCGCGCCGCCCCACCAGAGCAGGCTTTGGGTATGTCCTGCTTCGTCTTCCACCGTCAGCCGCAGGTGTTCTTTCGTCTTGCCGATTTCCTGGGCTGATTTCAACGTAACGCCGCGTGTTGCCAGGGTGAGTTCGGGGTTGCCGGCGCCAAAGGGGGCGAGCCGTTCGATGGCGTCGGCGAGGGAAAGGCTGATTTCGTCGAGACCCAGCCAGGCGTCGATTTGAAGCGTTGGCTCTTCGCGGACGAGGCTGCCGAGCTGCTGTTCGACGGCTTTGCCCAGGCCGCGGCGGAAGGCAGTCAGGTTTTCCTTTTGAAGCGACAATCCCGCCGCCATGGGATGACCGCCAAAGCCGAGCAGCAGGTCTTTCTGGGTGGCGATGGCTTCGGTGATGTGCAGCCCCTCCACCGAGCGGGCGGAGCCGCGCAGAATGCCGTCTTCGGATTCGGTGAGGAGCAGGGCAGGTTTGTGGTAGCGCTCCACGAGGCGGTTGGCAACAATGCCCACTACGCCGCCGGGCCAGTTGGGATGCGCCAGGATGATGACAGGTTCGCTCAAGAGCGCCGGGTTTTCGCGCAGCTGCGCCTCCGCCGCTTGGGTGACCTGGCTGGTGAGCAAACGGCGTTGAGCGTTCAGCCCCTCGATTTGCGCGGCAAGGACACGGACACGCGATGGGTTGTTGGTGGTCAGCAATTCGACTGCGGGGTTGGCGTCGCTGAGGCGTCCGAGCGCGTTGAGGCGCGGGGCAAACGTGAAGCCGATGGTTTCCTCGGTGAGGGTTTCGAGACTCGCGCCCGACAGTTCCGCCATGATTTTCAAACCCAGGCGGGTGGTGGCGCGAAGTCGTTGAATCCCTTTTTGGGCGAGGGTGCGGGTTTCACCACGAAGCAGGGCGACATCGGCAATGAGACCAAGGGCGACGAGGTCTAATAAATTTTCGATTTCAGATTTACGATTTTCGATTAATAGAGCTTCTGCTAATTTGTACGCAACTCCAACTCCTGCTAAATTTGCAAGAGGATGATCTGCTGGCAATAATTTAGGATTGATAATGGCTTTTGCGTTGGGAAGAGTCTCATCAAGATCATGATGATCGGTGACGACCACATCCACGCCGCGCGAGTTGGCGTACTCAATGGCTGTGTGTGCGGTGATGCCGGTGTCGCAGGTGAGGAGCAGGTTGACGCCGCCATCCAAAAATGATTTGAGACTCTCGATATGAACGCCGTGACTCTCTTTGCCGCGAATGGGGATGTAATACGTTACATCTGCGCCGATGGCGCGCAGGGTTTGGACGAGCAGAGCGGTGGCGGTCTGTCCGTCCACGTCGAAGTCGCCCCAGACGCCGATGCGCTGCCTGTTGCGGATAGCCAAGTGGATGAGGTCGGCTGCTTGTTCGATTTCGGGAAACGGCGTGGATGGCGTTTTTTCGGGATGGAGAAACGCCTCCGCTTCTTCGGGACGGCTGATCCCGCGTCGGAGGAGAGTCTGCGCGAGGAGGGGAGGCAGGTTCAGGTCCGCGAAGGAAGCGGGGATGTCAATTGGTTGAGGGTCGAGCCAGCGGGTCATTCCGTAAGTATCAAGGTTCAGGTTTCAAGTGTCAAGTGAATTGACGACATGAAAAGCGTCACTCTGATGGAGTTTCTTTCCCGCTCGGTGGAAAAAAGATGTCCTCGATTTTCATTCCAAACAATTTTGCGATTTTGAATGCCAGGGGAAGGCTGGGGTCATATTTCTCCGTTTCGATGGCGTTAATTGTCTGTCGCGAGACGTTGAGTTTTTCTGCAAGGTCGGCTTGCGACCAGTTGTGTTCGGCGCGCAGGACCTTGAGTTTGTTTTTCATTGATACCTCCTGGTGAAGTAGCCAAGGCTCAAGCCCCAAAGCGCAAACATCATCGGAAGGACCCAGATCGTGGGGAAGTCGGGAAAACCAACATTTTCGAGGAAGCCATAGCTGAATGTGATCAAGCCGGTGGCGATGGCTGAAAACGCCACGGCTTGAAGTTGAATTCGCTGAATCAATTCGTCGCTATCCTGCATGGCGCGCAGGATGGCAGCGACTACAAAGACGATTGGGATGACGGGAGCAAGCGCGAGGATGATTTGTACGGTTCTTGAAAGTTCCAGTCTTTTGAGCAGAGATGTTGTGAGAATAAGAACCAACACGTATGCACCCATTGAGAGGGTGAATTCCCTGTAATATCGTTTCAAGACCTGTTTTTGATTCATTGAGCTTTTCCTTTCTGAAGTTTTCCTAGCCACCCGACACTTTTGTTTTGGGACGCAGATGAACGCTGATTTACGCTGAGTTAAGTTGTTTTTCAGCGTCCCACTTGAAACTGTCAGGTCGCTGGATTTACTGCTTGCTTGGGTTGCTGCGAGAGGCAAGTGCCCCAATGGCAGCTCCAATGGCGACGCCTATGCCGATGCCCATGACAATGTTGTTCAGCGCCACGCCAAGCGCCGCGCCGACTCCTATTCCGATTGCAACGAATGCCCCTGTGGTTAGCCGGTTCATGTTTACTCCTTTTGTGTGTAAAGTGTGCTTTACTTTTTCCAGTATAAAATATCCTTGACTAAATGTCAAGGATATTTGACTTAAACTTCGGTGCCGTACAAGAGTCGAATCCTCAACGCTAATGAGACGGATTGCGCGGATTTTCTCGGAAAAACATCAGCATCATCCGCGTTGGATGTATGGTAGAAAATGCTCTGTTGCAATCATCAAAAAAATCTGCGTAGTTTGCGCGCTCTTGCGCAAACCCGGCGGTAGAGACCGCCGAGTACGCTCGGAAAAATCCTTGCAACAGAGCGATTTACCATGCCTATCTCATGTTTGCAACAGAGCATATTTTTCCCAATTATGCTGACAAAACCAGTGCGGTATCTGTCATGCCCGCACGGACGTGAACGTCCGTGCTATTCGTACAAAGTCCCGCTTTGGCGGGACTAGTCCGCTTGAGCGGACTTGGCAGAAATAGCACGGGGGGTAATCCCCGTGCGGCGCTTTATTGTTGCAGCGGCTCGAATCTCGCGGTGAAGTGACGCAGCAGTTCGGGGGCGTAGGTGAATTTGTAGCCGTGCACTTCAGCGGCGCGGGATTTGATTTTTGCCAGCGTTTCCACCACATAGTCCAAGTGGCTTTGCGTGTACGTGCGGCGCGGGATGGCGAGGCGCAGCAGTTCGAGTTTGGGATAGACCATCTGCCCCGTGTCGGGGTCGGGGTAGGCGAACATGACCGAGCCGATTTCCACGCCGCGGATGCCGCCTTCGCGATACAGTTCAACGGCGAGCGCTTGCGCGGGGAATTCGTGTTGCGGAATATGCGGGAGAACCGCGCCGGCATTGACATACACTCCGTGTCCGCCGGGGGGCTGGATGGTGGGGATGCCCGCCTCGTTGAGTCGCTGCGCCAGATACGCCGTTTGCGCGACGCGGTAGGAGAGATAGGTTTCATCCAAGCCTTCGTAGAGACCCACCGCCATCGCGTCGAGGTCGCGCCCGGCGAGACCGCCGTAGGTGGGGAAGCCCTCGCGCAGAATCAATTCGTTCTTGATGTCTTGGAATAATTTTTCATCGTTCACGCACAGCAAACCGCCGATGTTGACGATGGCGTCCTTCTTCGCGGACATGCACATGCCGTCTGCCAGCGCGAACATCTCGCGGGCGATGTCTTTGACGGAGCGATGCCTGTAGCCGGGTTCCCGCTGCTGGATGAAGTAGCAGTTTTCGGCGTAGCGCGCCGCGTCTATGAAGAACGGGATTCCCGCCTCGTGGTAGGCATCGGCAACCGCTCTGAGATTTTCCATCGAGACGGGCTGTCCGCCGCCGGCGTTGTTGGTGACGGTAATCATGCCGAAGGGAATGTTTTCGCGCCCGTGCTGTGCGATGAAGGCTTTGAGTTTGGCGATGTCCACATTCCCCTTGAAGGGATGGGGGTTGACGGGGTCGGCGGCTTCGTCAATGACGAGGTTCGCGGGACGCCCGCCGCGGGCGCGGATGTTGGCGTCGGTGGTGTCGAAGTGCATGTTGCTCGGCACATATTGAGCGGGCTTGACCAGACACGCCGCCAGGATGTTCTCTGCCGCGCGTCCCTGATGCGCCGGGACGAAATACTTGAAGCCGAAGATGTCTTCCACGGCGGCTTTGAGGCGGTGGAACGAGCGCGCGCCGGCGTACGATTCGTCTCCGCGCATGAGCGCCGCCCACTGTTCCTGACTCATCGCGCCGGTGCCGGAGTCGGTCAGCAGGTCAATGAAAATATCTTCGGCTTTGAGGGCGAAGAGGTTGTAGCCCGCTTCTTTGAGCGCGGTTTCGCGCGCCTCGCGGGAAATCAGGCGGATGGGTTCGGTCACTTTGATGCGGAAGGGTTCGGGGGGATAGTACATAAAGTCTCCAGTGGTTGGTGGTGAGTGGTGAGTGGGCAGTGATCAGTGGTCAGTTATCAGTGATCAGTGGTCAGTGATCAGTTATCAGTGATCAGTGGTGGGTAGTCAGTTTAGAACTGATACCCTCTGGCTTTCCAATATTGCCAATCTTCGACGGCTTGCCTGGTTTCCTTGCTGGCTTTCAACGGCTTCAATTGCGCCAGCGGAACGCCCATTTTGCGTCCCCTCCATTCGATGCGGACGAAGAAGTCGCCGCCGAGATTTTCGTCCGCGTCAATGAGTTCGAGAACGGCGACTTTCTCGCCTGTGCGAAGCGGGGAGACGTTCATCTCTTCGATGCATTCCGCTTCAAATGGACAGGCGAGATTGTCTTGCAGGTAGGTCAGCCAGCCAACCATCACTTCTTCACTGCCGTAAGCGTCCACGGTCACTTCGTTGGCAATGCGTTCTTCGCGGGCTTTGTTTTCGGGGATGCGTTTCATCGCGCCTCACTGATCACTGCTTACTGCTTACTGATCACTGCTTACTGATCACTGCCTCAATCTCCTCCAGCAGTTCCTGCGCTTTTTGCAAACGGGGCGATTTCAGGCGCGTATAAATCTCGACGGCGCGGCGGGAGAGGGTGAGTGCCTCTTGTAAGTCGAAATTCAATTTCGACTTACTTTGCATGAGCAGGGCTTTGGCGAGGCGGTGACAATTGCTGGCAATCAACTCCTGCCGCCCGACTTTTTCTGCCAGCGCGAGCGCCTCGCGGGCGAGCCCTTCGGCTTCGCTCAGGAGAGGCGCCTCGTCTTCCGCCAACTCTGCGCGGTCGAGAGCGAGTTCCGCCAGGTTGCCTGTGATATAGGCGATGCCTTCCTGATAATTGACTTTCTTCGCAATGCACAGGGCTTCGCGGTAGTCGCGCTCGGCGGCGGCGTAGTCTTTGTTTGCGCGTTCCGCGCCCGCCAGGTCGTTCAGCGCAATGGCGACATCGTCGCTTTCGGGGGAGAGGGAGCGCCAGATTTCCAGTGCTTCGCGGTAGGCGGCGATGGCGGCAGGGTAGTCTTTATTCAATTTGTGACCGAGTCCACGCAGGCGGATGGCAATCGCCTTATTGCGCGGCGTGCTTTCCCGCCAGTGTTCGGCGGCGCGGGCGGCGCAGGACAGCACAAGGTCGGGTTGGCTGCGGAGGGAGTACACCCAACCCGCTTGATACGCCCGCCAGCCCGCGTTCTCTTTATCGTCGGCGGCGAGGGCGCGCGCTTCGGCTTGCTCGGAGAGCCAGAGTGCGTCATCCCATCTGCCTGTGAAATCGAGAAATCGAAAGAGTTGGTCGCAGACCGCTTGCAGGCGGTCGTTGTCGCCCGTCAGCAGGCGCGGCAGGGCGGCGGAGAGGAAATCCCATTCGGCGTCCAGCGTGGGGAATTTTTCATAGTCCTTGCTTCCGCCGCCGTATTGCATCGCAAGGGCGTAGGCGCGGTCGGCGAGGGCGTCGCCCGTCTGCGCTACGGCTTTGGGGCGGCGCGCCCGGATGAAGGTCGCGGCGAGGGGCGGGAGGAAATAGGTCTGAGATTGGAGATCGGAGATGAGGATGGAGCGGTCGGTCAGGTCTTCCAGCGCGGTCTCGGCGGCGCGCTCGGGCAGGCGCTGCCCTGAGCCTGTCGAAGGGGCGGTCATCTGCGCAATCCACTCCAGTTTGGCGGGCAGGCTGAAATACGTCAACGCGGCGAGGACTTTGGTCTCGTCGGGGGTGAAAGTCTCCAGCAGGTCGCCGAAGATGTACTCGAGCGGGTCGTTGCCTTTGGGGGCTTTGTCAATGAAGGCGCAGGCATCGGCGATGGTGCGGCACTGCGAGCCTTCGCGCCCCAACTGTCCCGCGATCCAGCGGATGAGGAGCGGGTTGCCCTGCGTGATTTCGTACAGGTCTTCGCGCTCCTTTTGCGAAGCGCGGGCGAGGCGTGGATATTTTTTGGCGAGTTCGTCAATCAGTCCCAGGGCTTCGTTCTTGGCGAGGCGGTCAAGGCGCACGATGCGCGCGTCCACGTCCGCGCGGCGGCGGGAGGTGACGATGGCTTTGTTCCCTTCGGGCAGGCGCGAGAGGAATTGGAACAGGCGCGTTCTTTCCTCTTCCGGGAGCGTCTCAAGGTTATCGAATACGATCAATGCTTTCTTTCCTGCCAGCGCGAGACGCAGTTCATTGGGACGCGACTCGGGCGCGAGTCTTTCGAGACCTTCCACGCCCAATTCCCTGCCCAGTTCGTCCAGCATGGCGAGGTAGGCGGGACGGGTAAAGTCGGTGAGAGGTTTTTCGCCTTCCGGGGTCAGTTCGCGCACTTTGGCGGTGATGAAGATTTTGCGCTCGAAGAGTTCGGCGGGCGCCTCGTGCGCGGCTTTGATGGCGAGGGCGGTCTTGCCGATGCCGCCAGGTCCGTCAATCAGCGCGCCCCAGGTGCGGGCTTCGGGGGAGAGGGAGGCGGCGATGACGGCGAGTTCCTTTTCGCGCCCGATGAAGAAGTCGAGGCGGGGGAGGGTGGAGCCAGATTTGCGATTTTCGATTGACGATTGACGATTGAAGTTGATTTGGGAAAGATAACGTCCGACAGATGAAGCGATGTTTTGGGCAAGGTTATCGGGCGTGGTGAAAAATTCGACGGGCTGCTTTTTGACCTTGCTCAAAAAAACGTCGAGTTTGGCTTTCTTGTCGTGTTCGATGAACTTGGGGGACCAGGGATAATCTTCGTGGACGATGAAGCCGAAAATCGGCTTGCCCAGGCTTTGCGCGTGATCGAATTCCTGCTCAGTGATGGACGCGCCCGTGCCTTCGGGGATGTATCCGTAGCGGTGCGCGTAAATGCCGACGAACAATTCGCACGCTTCGATTTCGTCCAAACACGCTTTGGTGGATTCTTCGGGACGCGCGCCGAAGGCTTCCATCCAGATGACGTGCAAGCCCAGCTGCTCCAGCGCGTCGTGCGCGGCTTGGCGGTGTTCGATCAGGTCGTTGTAGGTGGAGGAGAGGAAGACTTTCATGGGCTTATCCTTGCGGGGGTCAACCGTCCACGAATATTTCACGAATAAACGAACAGCAGGCTCTCCATTCGGGCACTCGTGGTTTCATTCGCGGATGGCTTTCTTCATCATGCGCGGCTTGGCGGTGTTCGATCAAGTCGTTGTGGGCGGAACTGAGCAAGACCTTCATCACCGCCTCGTTGGCGTCCGCACGGACGTTTATGCCCGTTTGGCTTTTACGAAACCGGCTAGTCCGCTTCGAGCGGACTTTGTAATTATAGCCCGGCGGTTCATCGTCGGGCGGGCTATTTTATTGTCAATTCCGTTTATGGCTTTCTCATTATCGCTTGACGAAATCAATTTTTGTACACGGATCGCACGGATGATACGGAATTCTCCGTGAAAAACGGAAAGAAATCCGTTCATTCCGCGAAATCCGTGTACAAAGAAGGCTCGCATCCAGACTTTGAGAAAGCCATACAATTCCGTTCCCTCGGCATGGAGCGCCTCCGTCTCAAACGTGTATAATGAGCCGACAGAACCACAACTCCGCTGGAGGATTTGGAATGACAAAACTTTTCTTTGCCACCGACATTCACGGTTCAGATATTTGCTGGAGCAAGTTTCTCAATGCGGGGAAGTTCTACGGCGTGGATGTCCTCATCCTCGGCGGCGACATGACCGGCAAGGCGGTTGTGCCGTTTATCCATCAGGGCGGGAAGAACTACAAAGTCACTTTGCTCGAGCAGGAGTTTCAAATTTCGAACGAGGACGAACTCGCCGATCTGCAAAAGCGCGTCCGCAGCCGTGGCTATTATCCCTACCTGACCACCCCTGATGAAATTGCCGAACTCGAAAAAGACCCCGAGCGCGTGCATCAAATCTTTTTGCAGGAAGTGTTGAAGGTCGTCCAGCAGTGGATGGATTTGGCGGATAAAAAACTGGATGGCACCGGCATGAAGGTCTATTGCTGCCCCGGCAACGATGACATGGACGAGGTGGACGAAATCGTTCGCGCCAGCCGCAGCGTGATTCACGCCGAGGGACAGGTGATTCCCCTCGACGGCGTCCACGAAATGATCGCCTCCGGCTGGTCGAACCGCACGCCCTGGGATACGCACCGCGAAGAGGACGAGGACCAACTCAAGGTCCGGTATGAAGCGATGATTTCCCGCCTCAAGGACCCGCGCAACGCCATCTTCAACATCCACGTCCCGCCCTATAAATCGGGTCTGGACGAAGCGCCCGAACTGGACAAGGACCTGCGTCCCGTGCTGGCAGGGCAGGCGCTCAAACCCGTCGGCTCGACCGCCCTGCGTAAAGCCATCGAAGAGACCCAGCCCCTGCTCGGCTTGCACGGACACATCCACGAAGGGCGCGGCGCGGCGCGCATCGGCAAGACGCTGTGCATCAACCCCGGCTCCATGTACGAACAGGGGACTTTACTGGGCGCCATCGTCGTTCTGGGCAACCGCAAAATCGAAAATTACGTGCTGACATCAGGTTAACTTTTGCGGGTATTCCGTGTTACAGCATGTAGCACGTTGAAAACCAATCTCACCTCAAGGAGGAGCGTTCTCATGAGCAACCTGTTTGTCCGTAAGGCGACCGGCCTGGTGCGTTCGTGGTCGGTCTTTGACGCGTTCGTGTACGCGTTCTTTTCGATCAATCTCATCACGCTCGGCTTGTATAGTTTCAGCCAGATGTATTACTTCGAAGGCGGAATGATCAATGCCCTGATTATCAGCGCAGTGTTCATCTTCTTCGAGGTCATCGTCTATGCCGGCTTGATTGCCGTCATGCCGCGTTCGGGCGGCGATTACGTCTGGCAGAGCCGCATCCTGGGCGGCGCAGTCGGTTTCATCCTGGCGGTGACCGGCTGGTGGTTCATCCTGTGGCTGTGGGTGCCGCTCTACGGCGACATGTTCCGCCATATCGTGCTGGTGCCCATTCTGGGCATCCTCGGCGCAAAGGACGTTGCCCTGTGGTTCGCCGGCACGGAACACGGCGCATTTATCGCCTCGCTGATTACCCTCGCTATCGTGAGCGTCTTCATTGCGCTGGGCATGAAGACCTATGCCAAAATCCAGAAATACTCCTTCTATGGCGGCATTCTGGGGTTGTTCATCGTGATTATCCTCCTGCTCACCGGTTCCAACGCCGCCTTCAAAGCCGGGCTGGACGCCAACGCCACGGCGCTGTTTGGCGCGCAGCCGGGGGTGTACGATGCCACCGTCGCATTGGGGACGGAAGCGGGAGCGGTCACGCCGTTTGCCGGCGGCGGCTTGAGCCTGGCGGTTTTCCTCGTCCTCCCCTACATGGTCTTCTTCAACCTGTGGCCCAACTGGGGCGCGACCCTTTACGGTGAAGTGCGCGGCGCGACCGACTTCAAACGCAACGTCGCCGGCATGGGCTGGGCGCTTGGCATCACCACCCTGCTGGCGGTGATACTGCTCTATGCCATCAACCGCACCATCGGCTGGGATTTCTACGTTCAGGCGGGAGCCGCCTGGTGGAACTACGTTTGGGGATACACGGAGACGCCTCCGGCTCTACCCGTTTGGCCCTATCCTGCCCTCTTCGCCGCTTTCCTGACCTCCAACCGACTCCTGCAACTCGTCGTTGTCGTCCTCATGAGCCTGTGGTGGTTCGGCTGGAGCGGCACGGTCTTCCTCTCCTCCACGCGCGTCATCTTCGCCGCCGCCTTCGACCGCCTGCTCCCCGAAAAAGTCGCCGAAGTGGACGAACGCACCGGCACGCCCATCTACGCCCTGCTGTTGATGGTCATCCCCTCCGTGCTGATTGCCTGGCTGTTCTCCTACAACATCGCCAACTTCCAGACCCTCACGCTGTGCTCCACCCTCGTCATCGCCGTGACCTATCTCGGCACGACCATCTCCGCCATCGTCCTGCCCTACGTCAAACCCGACCTCTACAAAGCCTCGCCCATTGCCAAATACAACGTGCTGGGCATTCCGCTCATCACGGTAGCGGGCGTCATCTTTGGCGGATTCCTCGTCTTCCTGCTCTATGAGTGGATTTTCGACCCCAACGGCTTGTACGGCATCGGCATTTCCAACACCAGTTCTGTCATCTACATGCTCTCGATGTACGTCCTTGCCGCTGTCATCTACTTCAGCTTCAAGGCTGCCCGCAAGCGCCAGGGCATTGACATGGACAAAGTCCAGGCGGAAATCCCCGTTGAATAACCGCATCGCTTCAGAACCCTTCTCCCTCCCGGTGGGGGAGAAGGGTTATAATTTTTTCATGCAAACTCTGGAAGAGCTCTTTTGCGAGATGAAGCATCTTGTGGATGCCGCTGGCGCGCATCAACTTCATCTGCGCGCTTTTGGAGGCTTGGCTGTGCTTGCCCACAGTCAGCCCAACCCCAAACTCTTCCAGCGCGAAGCGCCCGACCTCGACTTCCTCGTCCCCAAAACCGACCGCCAAAAACTGGAACCCTTCTTCCGCGAAATGGGCTACTCGCCCGACAAACGCTTCAACCTGCTCAACGGCATGCGCCGCCAAATCTACTACTACGACCCCTCTCCCAGCCTGCACGTGGACATCCTCATCGGCGACTTCGAAATGTGTCACAAGCTCCCGCTCGATGGACGCCTCGACCTCGACCCGCTCACCATCCCCCTCGCCGACCTGCTCCTCACCAAGGCGCAAGTCGTCCAACTCAACCGCAAAGACGCCCTCGACATCATTTCCCTGCTTCTCAACAACGAAGTCGGCGACGAAGCGCAGGGACACATCGGGCTGAACCGCATCGCCTCCCTCTGCGCCCAGGATTGGGGACTCTACAAAACCGTCACCCTCAACCTTGAGCGCGTCGAAGAACTGCTCGCCGGCGGCGAACTGCCCCTCGCTCCTGCCGAACTCAATTTGCTTGCCAGCCGCATCTCCCGCATCAAAACTGCCCTCGAAGAAACCCCCAAGACCCTGGCATGGCAAATGCGCGCCAAAGTCGGCACGCGCGTCCGCTGGTACCTCGAAGTGGAAGAGGTGCATCAGTGAATCGCAGAATGCGCATCTTGCTGGGATTGCTAATCATCGTCCTCTCCCTCGCTCTATTGATTTGGGGATTCATGCCCCTCGAGCGCGTCACCCGCACCCAGCCGATTTCCCCCGCCGACCTGCAGCTCCCCACCCCTTCCTCGCTTCTCATCACGCCGATCACGGTTTCATGATCCCTTTGCCTTTTCCTCCCCGCAGCCTTCTCCGCCTCCTGGCGGCGTGGATGGGTTTGACCCTCGCCATCCTCGCCTGCGATGTTTACGCCGGCGCGCCGCCTGCTGAAGCCCCTGCATCCGAGCCGACGCAAGCCTTGCCTCTCCCTTCTCCAACCAGCGAGGCGCTTATCCCGGTCACCGGTGGAGGAGAAGAATCCACCCCTCTGCCTTCCATCCCTGAACGCCGCCGGCTGACGTTGGAATTCCCCGCCAAAATCCGCGCCGGCGATTCGGACATCGTCCGCTTGACGCTGGAGGTGGATGACTTGGGTAACATTACTCCCACAGCGCAATTCGAGGGGAATGTGGTGACCGGCGAAGTCATTGAAATTCCCAACTTGTACGAAACGCATCACGTCATTGTCGAGGCGAGATTCGATATTGCCGGTCTGCAGGTCTCTCCGCCCGACCTCATCAGCCAGACTCTTGCGCCGGGGCAGTCGCTCAATTTCTATTGGAGCGTCCGCCCGCAGGAGGTGGGCACCTATCGCGGCACGGTGTGGTTGTATTTGCGGTTTGTGGAAAAAGTCAGCGGAGAAGAAAGCCGAAGAGCCGTATCCGCTCAACCCGTCGAGATTGAGGCGGTGAATGTGCTGGGGCTGCCCGCCAGCCTCGTTCGAACCGCCGGAGGCATCGGGTCGCTGGTGGGGGCAGTCATCGGCTTTCCGTTTTTTGAAGACATCGTCAAATTTCTCTTTGGGCGTTTGCGCAAGAAATCAAAAATATGACGAAAATCACCTGAAAAATTGACATGCATTTGACAGGGGGTGATTGTTCTTTATGGTACAATTTCGCCCATTGTAAGCCTTTTTGCTGGAGAAACTATGAATCCATGGATCTTTGTTGGCTTGTTTTTTGTCGTCGGGTTGTTGATCCCGGTTGGCGCAATTGGAATTGCGTGGCTGTTGGGACCCAAGAAGCCCAATCCCATCAAGCAGAGCGTCTATGAATGCGGTATCGAGACGGTGGGCGAGAGTTGGGTGCAGTTCAAGGCGCAGTATTATATTTTTGCGCTGGTATTTCTCGTCTTCGATGTGGAGACCGTTTTCCTTTTCCCGTGGGCGGTCAAACTGGGCGCGCTGGGATTGTTTGCCGTCATCGAAGGCATTATCTTTGTCCTGATTCTCGTTGCGGGGTTGGTTTATACCTGGCGCAAGGGAATGCTGGAATGGGCGTAAATCGCATGAAAATCATAGAGAAGGCTGATTGGTTCATCCATTCAGCCTTTTCTTTGTGAATAGGAGCGACGCATGAGCTTTTGGAACGATCCCCTCAAAGTTGCCGCGGACTGGTTGCTGGGCGTTTTCACCGGCTGGGGAATGCCCGAACTTGCCGCAAACATCCTGATTGGTTTCCTCGGCATATTGATCCTGATCTCGCTTTTGATGGTGTTGGATATTGGTTTGGTCTGGGTCGAGCGCAAGGTGGTGGCGCGGTTTCAGGACCGCATCGGTCCCAACCGCTTGGGTCCGTTCGGCTTGATCCAGCCATTTGCCGACATCATCAAATTGATGATTAAGGAAGACATCACCCCTGCCGGGGCAGACAAGGTCATCTATAACATTGCGCCGATGCTCTCGATGATGTCGGTGTTGATTTTGTGGGCGGTGGTGCCGCTGGCGCCTGCCATCCTGGGCGTGGATTTGAACATCGGCGTGCTGTATATCATTGCTGCCGGTTCCATCGGCACGCTGTCCATCATCATGGCGGGCTGGGCGTCGAACAACAAGTTTGCCTTGATTGGCGCATTCCGCCAGGTGGCGGTGATGATTTCTTTTGAAGTGCCGATGCTGGCGACCATGCTCATTCCCACCATTCTCGCAGGCTCGATGGGGACAGCCGCCATCGTCGAAAAACAGGATATTTGGTATGTCCTGCTCGCGCCGCTGGGCGCGCTGATTTTCCTCATTGCGGCAATTGCCGAGCTGGGACGCGCTCCCTTCGACCTGGCAGAGGGCGAATCGGAACTGGTCTCCGGTTACAACATCGAATACTCCGGCATGAAGTTCGGCATGTTCTACGCCGGCGAATTGCTGCACGCCTTCACCTTTGGCGGCTTCTGGGCAATTTTGTTCTTCGGCGGTTATCGCTTCTTTGGGCTGGAAAAGGTCAGTCCGTTCCTTGCCATTGCCGTGATTTTGTTCAAAGCCTTCATCGGTTACTGGCTCATCATGTGGGTGCGCTACACCCTGCTCCGCATCCGCATTGACCACATGCTGGCATTCAACTGGAAGTTCCTCACCCCGCTGGCGTTTACCCTCATCATGGTGACTGCTTTGATGAACGCGCTGCTTGCCGGCGCTCCAGCCTGGCTGTACATTGCCGGCATGTTCCTCTCGAACATCGTGGTTGCCTGGGGGGCGTTGGAGATTGCGCGTTTCTACAGCCGCAGGGAGCGCGAGCGGATTGAGGGGAAGCAGGTTGTGGCGGCTGGACATTAAGTGGTAATTGGTAAATGGTAATTACCAGTTACCAATTACCAACCACCCAAGAGGTTTTCTATGACTGGCGAACAAATTGTTTTTCTTGTAGTTGCATTTTTTACGCTCGCCGCGGGTTTCATGGTGGTGACGACGCGTAACCTTGTCCATGCCGCCTTGTGGCTGGTGGCGGCGTTGTTCGGCGTGGCAGTGACCTACGTGACACTGCACGCGAATTTCCTGGCGGTGGTGCAGGTGGTGGTCTATATCGGCGCGATTGCCATCCTGTTCATCTTTGCCGTCATGCTCACCCGCCGCGATATGCGCGACCAGGGTCCGCAGATGAACAAGAACTGGTGGCTCGGCGCGCTGCTGGCGGTGTTGACCTTTGGCGGGCTGTACTTCCTGCTTCAGGGTTGGGAAGGCATGACGAAAACAGCGACCAGTTACCCCGTCAGTTTTGACGCGATTTCCGAGTTAGGCAGTGCGCTGGTTTCGCCGGTGGGATACGTCCTGCCTTTCGAAGTGGCGTCGGTTCTGCTGGTGGCGGCGCTGGTGGGCGCGGTCTATGTTGCGTTCAATCCCCGCAATGGGGACACTCGGAAATAGGAGACGCGAGAAATGGTTCCACTTTCCTGGTATCTAGTTTTTGCCGCGGCGCTGTTCAGCATTGGCATGTTTGGCGTGTTGTCGCGGCGCAACGCGGTCGCCATCCTGCTCGGCATCGAATTGATGTTGAATGCGGTGAATATCAACCTTGCCGCGTTCTGGCGCTACGGCGACGTCCGTTTGATGACGGGGCAGGTGTTCGCCATTATTGTTTTCGCGGTTGCCGCGGCGGAGGTGGCGGTGGGGTTGGCGCTGGTGATTTCGGTCTATCGCAACCGCCATACCGTTGTGGCGGATGAAATTGACATGTTGAAGTGGTAGGGATACATATGACGACTGAAACATTGATTTGGTTAATTCCCCTCCCGCCCCTGCTGGCTTTCTTCTTGATTGTGCTGTTCACGAACAAGAGCAAGGCGCTCAGCCACACGATTGGGGTCGGCGCGGCGGCGCTCTCGTTTATCGGGAGCATGGTGGTCTTTGTCCGCGCGCTGGGAGTGGAGCATTTGGGCGAGTCTCCCTTTGAATCTGCCGTCAACTGGCTGCCGACGGGCGATACCTGGTTCCGCATCGGTGTGCTGATTGACCCGCTTGGCGCGGCGGTGTTGTTCTTCGTTGCCATCACCATCTTGATGATTTTCCTGTACAGCGTTGGCTATCACAATTACGGACAGCCCGCCGGCGACCATGACGTGAAGGGTCTGCCGCCTCATGGCGCGACCATCACCGACGAGCACGGACACAAGCACGTCGTCCCCTCGGTCGAGCCGATGTACTCGCGCTTCTTTGCCTTCCTCGGCTTGTTCGCCTTTGGGATGTACACGCTGGTGGTTTCCGACAATCTGCTCACGCTCTTCGTCGGCTGGGAAATCATGGGCTTGTGCTCTTACCTGCTGATCGGTTTCTGGTATGGCAAGCCTTCCGCGCGGGATGCGGCGGTCAAAGCCTTCATGACCACCCGCATCGGCGACGTGTTCATGCTGTTGGGCATCGCCTTCCTCTACTCGGCGACCGGCACACTGACCTTCCGTGAAATCTTCACCGAAGAGACTCTGCACGCGCTCGCTTCGACCCCCGCCTGGTTCGGCATGACCACCTCCGGCTTCATCGCCCTCCTGCTCTTCATCGGCACGGTGGGCAAATCGGCGCAGTGGCCCCTCCACGTTTGGCTGCCCGACGCGATGGAAGGTCCCACCCCGGTCAGCGCCATGATCCATGCGGCGACGATGGTCTCTGCGGGTGTGTATGCGGTCATCCGCATGTTCCCGCTGCTCACGGCGGATTACACCGGTCACGGCTTGACAGTCACCATGTCCATCGTGGCGTTCATCGGCGCATTCACGGCGCTCTTTGCCGCGACCATCGCGGTGGCGCAGAACGACATCAAGCGCGTCCTCGCCTACTCGACCATCTCACAGCTTGGCTACATGATTGCCGCGCTCGGCATCGGCGCGTATGTGGCGGCGGCGTTCCACCTCATCACGCATGCCTTCTTCAAAGCGCTGCTCTTCCTCGGCTCCGGTTCGGTCATTCACGGCATGGAGCATGGCGTCTTGCACACGGGCAACCATCACGTGGACCCGCAGGACATGTACAACATGGGTGGTCTGCGCAAGAAGATGCCCATCACCTTCTGGACATTCCTGATCGGCGGCTTCGCCCTCGCCGGCTTCCCGCTCGTCACGGCGGGCTTCTGGTCGAAGGATGAAATTCTCGCCGACGCTTTCGGTCACGGGCACCTTGCGGTCTTCGTCACGCTGGCAATCGCCGCCTTCCTGACTGCCTTCTATACCATGCGCCAAATTACCTTGACCTTCCTCGGCGAACCGCGCACGGAAGAAGCGAAACACGCCCAGGAGACTCCCTGGACGATGACCACTCCGCTCATTGTCCTGGCGTTCTTCGCTGTGACCTATGGCTGGGTCGGCATCCCCGAACATTTCCCCCTCCTCGGCGGACTCGTCCCGAACTGGTTCCACGAGTTTGTCGGCTCCACATTGGCGGAACACCCCGAAGCGATTGAGTTCAATCCGATCCCATTGTTGACATCCATCGGCGTTGCAGGCGGGGGCTTGATTCTCGGCTGGCTGTATTACCGCAATGTCAAATCCGTCAGCGAGGACAAATTCCAAATCCCGCTGCTCAAGAACAAGTATTACTTCGACGAAGCGTACAACTTCCTGTTTGTCAAACCTGCCTACTGGTTCGCCGAGAACATCGTTTACAAGTTCCTCGATAAAGGCGTGATTGACGGCATCCTGCATGCGTTTGGTCCCTTCACTCAGGGTACGGGTTCGGCGCTTCGCAACTACATTGACCTGCCCGTCATCAACCGCGCCATCGGCGACGGCTCGGCGGAAATCACCTACTGGTTTGGCGGCAAACTGCGCGCCATCCAGACCGGACGCGTCCAGCAATATCTTATGCTTGCTTTGGTGACGTTTATCGTCATCGGCGCGGCGCTGTATTTCTTCGTGCTGGCTTAAGGAGTACATGATGAATTTCATCGCTACTCATCTTCTTTCAACAATTCTGTTCTTTCCCGCCGTAGCGGCGCTGGTGATGCTCTTCCTGCCGAAGGATGAAACGAAACTTCACAAGTGGTTTGCGCTGGGCGCGAGCCTCGTTCCATTCGTGCTGTCGCTGGTGTTGTGGTTCAATTTTGACCCGGCACAGCCCGGCTACCAGTTCGAAGAGATGTACACCTGGTACGCGGCAATCGGCTCCTCCCTGCACCTCGGCGTGGACGGGCTTTCCCTCTCGATGGTCCTGCTGACCACGCTCCTCACCCCGATTGCCATCCTCGCCTCATTCAGCATCAACGACCGCACCAAGGCGTACATGATCCTGTTCCTCTTCCTGGAAACGGGCATGCTTGGTGTGTTCATGGCGCTCGACCTGTTGATCTTCTTCGTCTTCTGGGAGGTGGGGCTGGTTCCGATGTACTTCCTCATCAACCAGTGGGGAAGCGCCAACCGCAATTATGCCTCGATGAAGTTCATGATCTACACCATGGGCGGTTCGCTCGGGCTTTTGCTGGCTGTTCAGTTGCTGGGCGTGCTCTTCAAGACCTATGACCTGCAGGTGATCACGGAACAATGGGCTACATATACAGCCCCCATTGGCGGTATTCCAGCCAGCACGTTCAAGGCGGTTGCCTTCTGGGCGTTCGTGATTGCATTCGCGGTCAAGGTTCCACTTTGGCCCTTCCACACGTGGCTGCCCGATGCGCACACCGAAGCGCCCACCGCCGGCTCGATGATTTTGGCGGGCGTCCTGCTCAAACTGGGCGCGTACGGTTTCCTGCGCCTGGTCCTGCCGCTGTATCCTGAAGAAGCGAAGTATTTCGCAGGAGCGCTGGCGTTTCTTGCTGTTGCCGCGATTGTCTTCGGCGCATTTGGCTCCTACGCCCAAACGGACTTCAAGAGGCTGGTGGCGTATTCCTCGGTCAACCACATGGGATTTGTGGTGCTGGGGATTGCCGCCGCCGCCTACGCTGCCGGCACAGCCGATGCGCACATTGCTTTGAACGGCGCCATCCTGCAGATGTTCAATCACGGCTTGTCGGCGGCGGGCATGTTCTTCCTGGTCGGCGTCATTTACGAACGGACTCATACGCGCAACCTCGAAGAACTCGGCGGGTTGTTTCCGCTGGTGCCGGTCTATGGCGGCATTCTGATCTTTACCAGCATGGCGTCGCTGGGCTTGCCCGGGCTCAACGGTTTCATTTCCGAGTTCCTGGTGGTGCGGGGCGCATTCGGTGTTGGAGTCAATTCCGTGCCGGTGATGGCAATCTACACCGCTGTGGCGATGTTGGGTCTGCTCTTCACAGGCGCATACATTTTGAAGGGAATCAAGAAAGTATTGCATGGTCCCATGAACGAACATTGGGCGCATGGCGAACACAAGTTGACCGAGATCAACGCGCGCGAGGTCATCGTCATGGTCCCGCTTATGGTGTTGATCCTGTGGATCGGTCTGTATCCCGCATGGATATTAGACGTGATCAACAAAGCCGTGGTCGTGCTTTTCTAAGAGGTGGCTGATGAATTTTCCTGTTCTAAGCGTTATCACGTTCATACCGATGGTCGCGGCATTGATCATCCTCATGATGCCGTCTCATCGGAGAAACGAAACCCGCGCCGTTGCGCTCGCTTCGGCAACGTTTGCCCTGCTGCTCTCGCTCTGGGTGTATTTTTCCTATGATCAGACGGTGGGCGGGTATCAATTCGTCGAGAAATACAACTGGCTCCCCGCTCTGGGCATCAGCCTGTACTTTGGCGTGGATGGCATGAGCGCCCCGCTCGTCCTGCTGACGGGTGTGGTCATGTTCACGGGCGTGCTTATCTCGTGGGGTGATGAAGACCCGCATGTGAAAGCTGGCATTCAAGACCGCCCGCGTGAGTTCTTCGCCTTTCTGTTCCTGCTGGCGGGCGGCGTGTTCGGCGTGTTTGTCTCGCTCGACCTCTTCATGCTGTTCTTCTTCTACGAAATCGCGGTCTTCCCCATGTACCTGCTCATTGCCATCTGGGGCTGGGTGGTGACCCGCGAATACGCCGCCATGAAACTGACCCTCTACCTGTTCGTCGGTTCGGTGGTGTCGCTGGTTGGCGTGCTCGTCATGTACTGGACTCAATACAAAAACACCGGCGTCCTGTCCTTCGACATGCTCGTCATGGAAAACGCCGGGTTCTCGCAGGCGCTGCAAATCGCCTGGTTCCTGCCGGTCTTCCTCGGCTTTGCGGTGCTGGGCGGCATCTGGCCCTTCCACAACTGGTCGCCGGATGGTCACGTTGCCGCGCCAACCGCCGTTTCCATGTTCCATGCAGGCGTGTTGATGAAACTTGGCGCGTTCGCCGCGTTGCGCGTGGGCATCATGCTCCTGCCCGAAGGCGCCAAATACTGGTCCTGGCTTATTATGACCTTTGCAGGCGTCGCAGTGGTCTATGGCGCCTACATTGCCTTCGTGCAGACCGACATGAAATACATGATTGGTTTCTCGTCCGTCTCGCACATGGGACTGGTCATGCTCGGTCTTTCAACTCTCAACCGTGAAGGGCTGACCGGCGCAGGCGTGCAGATGTTCTCGCACGGCGTGATGACGGCTCTCTTCTTTGCCGTCACCGGCATGATCTACGACCGGGCGCACACCCGCATGATCCCTGAACTGGGCGGCATGATGAAGATCATGCCCTTCGCCGGCATCGGCTTTATCATTGGCGGCTTGGTTTCGATGGGCATGCCGGGCTTTTCAGGCTTCATAGCGGAGTTTCCCATCTTCATGGGTGTCTGGCAGAAGCAATGGCTGGTGGCGGTCATCGCCAGCATTTCCATCGTCATCACCGCGGCGTACATCATGATCAATATTCGCAAGGTCTTCTTCGCCGACCTCCCCGAAAAATTGCACGGACACGTCGGCGATATCACCGTGCTGGACAAAGTCGCCATTGTTACCCTCTGCATCTTGATGGTGGGACTTGGCTTGTTCCCAAGCCTGATGGTCCCCATGGTGCAGACCGGCGTTGAAAATATCATCCGCCTGTTGGGAGGCGCATAATGTTCACTTCGACAACTTTCCTGTCCATCCTCCCTGAGGTGCTTATCCTCGTACTTGCCGTTCTGATCTTTATTGTCGAACCGTTCTGGAAGGCGGAACAGCGGCGCAATGCAGGCTGGCTCACAGCGGGCGGTTTGCTTGCCGCCATGGTTATCAGCCTGCTCTTCGGTCAACCGGGCGAACCGACCACCACCTTCGGCGGCATGATCCGCTTCGACTGGCTGGGCTTCTTCTTCAAACTGCTCTTCATGTTTGCGGGAGCGGCGACCGCTCTGCTTTTCATGGACAACGAGAAGATCGGTCAACGCGGGGAGGCGTATCTCCTGCTCCTCGCCTCGCTTCTCGGCATGGACCTGATGGCTGTCTCCGCCGACCTGGTCATGCTCTACCTGGCAATCGAGACCACCTCCATACCGCTCTATGTCCTCTCGGGCTTCATGCTGGCAGACAAAAAGTCCACCGAAGCGGGCTTCAAATACCTGCTCTTCGGCGCGCTGACGTCGGCGTTCATGCTTTACGGTTTTAGCCTGGTCTTCGGCTTTGCCGGCACGACCAACATCTACCGGCTGGTCGAAATGTTCACAGCGGGCAGTCTTTCTGTGGGCGCTGCCTTTGGTGTGCTGGCGTTGATTTTGGTGGGACTGGGCTTCAAAGTCTCGATTGTTCCGTTCCACTTCTGGGCGCCGGATGTGTACGAAGGCGCACCGACGCCGGTCTCCGGGTTCCTGTCCACGGCTTCGAAGGCGGCGGGTTTTGCCGTCTTGGTGCGCCTGTTCTTCGTTGCCTTCCCTGAGTTCGCCGCCTCGTGGACGCTGACTCTTGCCATCCTGTCTGCCATTACGATGACGGTGGGAAATTTGCTCACCCTTCAGCAAACGAACATCAAACGTCTGCTGGCTTACTCGTCGGTTGCCCATGCCGGCTATGCCATGATCGGCGTGGTTGCTCTCTCGCAGTTGGGCGCGACAAGCGTCATCTTCTACCTTGCGGCGTACATTTTGACGAACCTGCTCGCCTTTGGTGTCGTCATGGCGTTCAGCCGGGTGACCGGGGTGGATGAAATCATGGATTTCTCCGGCTTGAGTCGCCGCAACCCCTGGCTGGCGCTGATGATGCTGGCTGCCTTCCTCTCGCTGGCGGGAATGCCGCCGTTTGGCGGGTTCGTGGCGAAAGTGTTCGTCTTTGCGGCGGGTGTGCAGGCGGGCTACGTTTGGCTGGTCTTTGTGGGCATCGTCAACTCGATCATTGGCGTGTACTACTACCTGAACGTGATGAAGTTCGTGTACCTGTACCGAATGCCGAACGAGGATGAAGAAAACCATCCCGTGCCGTTGACTCGTCCCTATGCCATTACGTTGGCTGTGCTGGCGTTGGGTGTGATCTTGATTGGTACTGTTTTTGCCCCGTGGTTCGGCTGGTCCGATGCCGCGGCGTTGACGCTCTTCTAGAAACACAGAGGCAGGCTGAATGTCCGAAAAGAGGCGATGAAAGTCGTCCAGATTATCGTTTGACACGTCTTCAGCCTCTCGTTTATAATCGTGCAACATGACACAATCTGAACAAAAAGGCAGAAGCATCCTGACAAATGTCCTGATTGTCATAATCGGGCAGGTGGGTTGTCTGACACTGGTCGTCATCCTGGTTTCGGTGCTTCTCGGTTTATGGCTTGATGGCGTGTTTGGAACAAAGCCGGTGATTACGCTGGCTTTGTTGTTTGCGGGAATTCCCGTGTCGGTGCTTGTGATGCTCGGTGTAGCGCGCAAGACACTGGCGCGGTTGAAAGAGAACGTCGAAAAAGAATCTCAGACTTCGTAAGGAGGCGGACTTTGGAACAAGTTAAACACAGACCATGGCGCAGATGGGTGCTGCTTGGGTTGTTGATTGTGGGGTACATTTTGGGCGGTCGGTTCGTGCCCGTTCAGCCTGAGATCACCGTTGCGCCGGAAAAACTCATCGAGGAGCCGCTGTTCACTCTGCCGGTCATCGGCGACTTTTACCTGGTGAACACAATGCCCACGTTGATTCTGACGGTCATTTTGCTGATGATTTTTGCGTATGCCGTCAATCGTTCGCTAAAGAAAAGCGCGCAGACCGATTTGGTGCCGCGCGGCATTGGCAACGCCACCGAAGCCATTTTGGAGGTCATCTACAATATGACCGAGGGGGCGGCAGGCAAGTGGGTGAGGACGGTCTTCCCCTGGTTTGCAACCATCATGATTTATGTGTTGTTTGCTAATCTGTTGAAGTTGCTGCCGGGTTTTGAATCCATCGGTGTTTTGCACCATGTTGCGCCCGGTCATGAAGGACATGCAAAGGAACTGCTGGCTGGCAACTGGTATCTCTTTACCGCCGAGGAGGGTGAATACATCCTTGCGCCGTTCTTCCGCGGCATCTCGGTGGACTTGAACTTCACCTTCGCGCTGGCGCTGATTGCGGTGGTCGCCGTTCAGGTGGTCGGTTTCCGCGCGCAGGGCATTGGCTACCTGAGCAAGTTCTTCAACACTCGCCGCATGTTCAATGTCCCGTTCTTTGGCGCGATGGACTTTTTGGTTGGCTTGCTTGAGTTGATCTCTGAGATCTCAAAGATACTCTCATTTGCCTTCCGTCTTTTTGGCAACATGTTCGCAGGTATCGTGCTGGTTGCGATCGTTGCGGGCTTGTTGGGCAAGTTCTCCATTTTGCCTGCGATGGTGATGATGTTCGAATTGTTCGTGGGCATTATTCAGGCGTTCGTGTTCGGTATGTTGACGATGGTCTTTATGGCGCAAGCCACGCAGGGTCACGGTGAGGAACACGCCGAACACTAGTTGTCAATCTTGGGCAGGATGTCACAGCCCGTTGTGAAAACATTCTAAAAATAACTAGGAAAAAACTAAGGAGGCTTTACATGGAAGGAAATATTTTGGATGCGATGCGCTATGTGGGCGCAGGTTTGGCGATGATTGGCGCGGCGGGAGCAGGTGTCGGTATTGGTCTCAGCGTTCAAGGCGCGCTCACGGGCATGGCTCGCAACCCCGACACATACGGAAATTTGCTGACCAACATGATTTTGGGCATTGCGTTTTCCGAAGCCATCGCCATTTATTGTCTCGTTATCGCGTTCCTCATGCTCTTTCAAGTTGTGTAAGGAATAGGAGCAATAGATGGAAGCACTTGGTATTAATCTCGGTCTGCTCATAGTTCAGATCATTGCGTTCATCATCGTCTTTTTGACGTTGAATGCCTGGGTCTACAAGCCCATGCTGGACATGATGGAAACCCGTAAGCAGAAGATTGCGCAGGGTTTGGAAGACGCCCGCGTCGCTGCGGAAGCCCGCGCCAACGCCGAAAAAGAAGCGGCGAAAATCATTGCCGATGCCCAGGCGGAAGCCAGCAAGGTCATTCGTGAAGCCACGGAGCGTGCCGCAGCCGCCGGCAAGGAAGTGAAAGCTGCCGCCGAAGCCGAAGCCGCCAAGGCGCGCGAAGCCGCCCTGGCTGAGATCGAACTCGAACGCGCCCGCATTCTGGGCGATTTACGCGGTCAGATTGCCTCGCTGGCGATTGCCGCCGCCAATAAACTGGTCGGCGAAGCGCTCGATGAAAAGAAACAGCGTGCGCTGCTCGATGAGTTCTTCTCCGGCGTCAAAGCCGGCAAGGTGGTTGTGGTCGAGGGCGAGTTCCAGGGCGAAACCGCTGAAGTCACCAGCGCCCTGCCGCTGACCGGCGAAGAGCAGGAAGCCGTCAAGAAAAGCTTCAAAGCCAAGGAAGTTACCTTCAAGGTCAACCCTGCCATCTTGGGCGGCTTGGTCGTCAAAATCGGCGATAAAGTTCTCGATGGTTCGGTGGCTGGCAAACTCGAAGGCTTACGACATTCCTTGAAGTAAATCAACAGATTGTAACGATTACGTCGTTTCAAGAGGGCTTTGGTTGAATGACCAAAGCCCTCTGTTTTTATGGCTTTCTCAAAGTCTGGATGCGAGCCTTCTTTGTACACGGGTTTCGCAGAATGAACGGATTTCTTTCCGTTTTTCACGGAGAACCCTGTATCATCCGTGCGATCCGTGTACAAAGATTGATTCCGTCGAGCGATAATGAGGATAATGAGAAATAAATAGCCCTTGACGGATTTCCATTTCTGCCTATAATCGGGCGAAATATCTAGAACCAAAATGAATTCGATCTTCAGCCTCTCCCTTATTGTCGTCCTTCTTGCGGTCCTTATTATTAAGGACCTGTTTGTGGTTGGGACGGCAACGGTGAGAGTGAGATAAACTCGCACACCAAATCTGGAAACATAGAGCCGCTCCGACCACATCGGAGCGGCTTTTTTGTTACCCCACCCCCGACCCCTCCCATGATGAAGTCATGGGAGGGGAGTAACAAAGGAGCCGTATGCGATCCGACACCGTCAAAAGAGGATACGATAAAGCGCCGCACCGCGCCTTGCTGCGCGCCACCGGGCTGAAAGAGGAGGACTTCGGCAAGCCCTTCGTGGCGGTTGTCAATTCGTACGTGGACGTTGTGCCGGGGCATGTCCATTTGCAGGAGTTCGGCAGGATTGTGAAAGAGGCTGTGCGGGCGGCGGGGGCTGTGCCGTTCGAGTTCAACACCATCGGCGTGGATGACGGGATTGCGATGGGTCATGCAGGCATGAAATATTCCCTGCCCTCGCGCGAGTTGATCGCCGACTGCGTGGAAACGATGATCGAGGCTCACCGCTTCGACGCGATGATCTGCATTCCCAACTGCGACAAAATTGTGCCGGGCATGCTGCTGGCAGCCATGCGGGTCAACATTCCCACGATTTTTATCTCCGGCGGTCCCATGCCTGCCGGCAAAACGCCCGACGGCGAGACGGTTGACCTGATTTCGGTCTTTGAAGGGGTGGGGGCGTTTTCAGCCGGGAAAATTGACGAGGCGCGTCTGACCACGCTGGAACGGTTCGCCTGCCCCTCGTGCGGTTCCTGCTCCGGTCTGTTCACCGCCAATTCGATGAACTGCCTGATGGAAGTCCTGGGTATTGCCCTGCCGTTCAACGGTTCGGCGCTGGCGAAGACCGCGGAGCGCGAAGCCCTGGCGCGCAAAGCCGCCGCGCAGGTGATGACGCTGCTCGAGCGCGACATCAAGCCGCGCGACATCGTGACCGCCGAAGCGATTGACGATGCCTTCGCGCTGGATATGGCGATGGGCGGCTCGACCAACACTGTTCTGCACACGCTGGCGCTGGCGCACGAGGCGGGGGTGGATTATCCACTGGAACGCATCAACGCGGTGGCGGATCAAGTACCGCACCTGACCAAGGTCAGCCCTTCGGGCAAGTGGCACATGGAAGATGTTCACCGCGCGGGGGGAATTCCAGCCATCTTGAACGAAATCCAGCGCGGGACGGGGATGCTGCACTTTGATCGAATCACCGTCTCCGGCACAACGCTGGGTGAGTCGATTCGCGGCTGTGAAATCAAGGATGAAGAAGTGATTCACCGCTGTGAGAACGCTCATTCCAAACGCGGCGGTCTGGCGATTTTGTTTGGCAACCTCGCTCCCAATGGGGCGGTGGTCAAGGTGGGAGGGGTGACGCCGGAGATGATGAAGTTCAGCGGACCGGCGCGCATTTACGAGAGTCAGGACGACGCGATGCGGGGCATTCTGGCGCGCGAGGTGCAGCCCGGCGATGTGGTGGTGGTGCGCTATGAAGGTCCCAAAGGCGGACCTGGAATGCAGGAAATGCTCTCGCCGACTTCCGCCATCATGGGGCAGGGACTGGGCGACAAGGTGGCACTCATCACCGATGGACGCTTCAGCGGCGGCACGCGCGGAGCCTGCATTGGACATGTCTCACCGGAGGCGGCGGCGGGAGGTCCGATTGCCGCGCTGCAGGCTGGGGATGTGATCGAGATTGATTTGGTCGGACGCCGCCTCGAGGTCCGCTTGAGCGAAGCGGAGATTCAGAGTCGGTTAGCCGCGCTGCCTCCCTTCCAGCCCAGAGTCCAAAGCAAATGGCTCAGGCGTTACTCGCAGTTTGTGACCAGCGCGGATACGGGAGCGGTGTTGAACGTGTAGCGTAGTATGCGTTCTCTAACGCTTGGCGACGTTAGAGAACGTCGCTTACGCATAGTGTTACTTACGCATAAAGGAGAGAGAATGAAGAAAACAGGCGCAGAAATTTTATGGGAATGTCTGATGCGTGAAGGGGTGGAGGTGGTGTTTGGTTACCCCGGCGGAGCCAACATGCCGATTTACGACGCCATGCTCAATTATCCCGTTCATCATGTGCTGGTGAGGCACGAGCAGGGCGCGGCACACATGGCAGACGGCTACGCCCGCGCTTCGGGCAAGGTCGGTGTGGCAATGGCTACCTCCGGACCCGGCGCAACCAACCTGGTGACGGGCATTGCTACGGCGATGATGGACTCCTCGCCGGTGGTCTTCATCACGGGGCAGGTGGCTGCGCATCTGATTGGCGGCGACGCCTTTCAGGAAACGGACGTGACCGGCATTACCTTGCCCATCACCAAGCACAACTATCTTGTGACGCGCGCCGATGAGATTGCCGAGGTGGTGCGCGAGGCGTTTTACATCGCCCGCAGCGGACGTCCCGGACCGGTGCTGATTGATATTTGCAAGAACGCGCAAATCGAAAAGACCGAGTTCGTGTACCCCGAAGAAGTGCGCTTGCCCGGCTACAAGCCGCCTCTGCGCGCTCCCAAAGCCGATTTGGAGAAAGCCGTCCATCTGATTGAGCGGGCAAAGCGTCCGGTGATTTTGCTGGGGCATGGTGCGATTATCTCCGGCGCGGAGGAGGTCATTCAGCATTTCGCCGTCAAGACGCAAACCCCGGTCGCCATGACCCTGCTTGGCTTGGGCGCTTTCCCCGCCTCGCATCCGCTTTCGCTGGGGATGATGGGCATGCACGGCGAGGCGCACTGCAACCTGGCAATCCAAAACGCCGACCTGCTGTTGGCTTTTGGAATGCGCTTCGATGACCGCGTGACCGGCACGCTCAAAACCTATGCGCCGAACGCCAGGAAGATTCATGTGGAGATTGACCCTTCCGAAGTTCACAAGAACGTGCGGGTGGATGTGCCGCTGGTGGGCGATCTAAAAACCATCGTCAGCGACCTGATTCCGATGGTGGATGAATACGAGCATGAGGAATGGCTTCAGCAGATTGCCGAATGGAAATCGGATGGCGACGCGCGCTCGATTATGACTTGGTCTCACGACGGCAAACTCTATGTGGCGCATCTGATTCATGACCTGTGGGAGGCAACCGCAGGAGGCGCGATTGTCACCACCGATGTAGGGCAGCATCAGATGTGGGCGGCGCAATACTATTTCATGGACAAGCCCAAACGCTGGATTACCTCCGGCGGTTCAGGGACGATGGGCTTTGGTCTGCCCTCGGCGATTGGGGCGTGGTTCGCGCGCAAAGACGAGGAAATCTGGGCGGTGGTGGGCGACGGCGGTTTTCAAATGACCGCGGCAGAACTGACGACCGCCGTGCAGGAAGGCGCGAACGTCAAGGTTGCCGTCATGAACAATAACTTTTTGGGCATGGTGCGCCAATGGCAGGAATTCTTCTTCGAGAAGCGTTATTCGGCGGTCAACATGCTGACCCCCGATTTCGTCAAACTGGCTGAGGCGCACGGTGTCCCTGCCCGCCGCGTGACCAAACCCGAAGAGGTGAAAGAAGCCATCGCATGGGCGCGCCAAATTCAGGGACCGGCGCTGTTGGAGTTCATGGTGGAACGCGAGGATGCGGTCTATCCGATGGTGCCGGCTGGCGCTTCTTTGCATGAAATGCTGCGCCGACCGGTGAAGGAGGCAAGGTGAGAAATTTTTTAGAGCAAGGGCGAAAGAGGAAATTGGAAAGGAGTGCATGATTATGCAATACACCTTCGTTACTCTTGTGGAAAACAAACCCGGCGTGCTGAACCGGGTGGCGTCGTTGTTCCGCCGCCGCAATTTCAATATCGAATCGCTGGCGGTTGGACGGACGGAGCGCCCCGATATTTCGCGCATGACCATTGTGATGGAGTGCGAGGATGAGACGGTGGCGCACAAAATCGAAGCCAATCTCTACAAACTGGTCAATGTGATTGACGTGCAGGATGTTACGCATCAACCGGCTGTGACCCGCGACCTGGCGCTCATCAAGGTCAAGGCGGGTCCCGAACAGCGGGCGCAGGTCAACAACCTGGCGCAAATCTTCCGCGCCCGCATTGTGGACGTGGCGGCTGATTCGGTCATTGTCGAAGCGACCGGCACGGAAGAGAAAATCGAGGGGATGATTGAGTTGCTGCGTCCGATGGGCATTCTGGAGATGGTGCGCACGGGTCAAATCGCCATGACGCGCGGCGCTTACGAAGGCACACGCCGCGCTCCCGGCGCAAACGGCAACGGCTGGCACGGCGACGAGGACGAAAATGCTCTGGCGGAGTATTAGTAATTGGTAAGTGGTAAATGGCAATAAGGAGAATAGAACATGGCAAAAATCAATTTCGGCGGCGTGGAAGAAGAAGTTGTGACTCGCGAGGAGTTCCCATTGGAGCGCGCCCGCGAGGTTCTCAAGAACGAAGTGGTGGCTGTGCTGGGCTATGGCGTGCAGGGACCGGCGCAGGCGATGAACATGCGCGATAACGGCATCAACGTCATCGTCGGTCAGCGCCCCGGCACGAAGAATTGGGACAAGGCGGTGGCAGACGGCTGGGTGCCGGGCGAGACGCTCTTCCCGTTGGAAGAAGCGGCGGAACGCGGCACGATCGTCCAGTATCTGCTTTCGGACGCGGGTCAGCGCAGTCAGTGGTCCAAAATCGTCGAATGCCTGAACGAGGGCGATATGCTCTACTTCTCGCATGGCTTCTCCGTGACCTACAAAGACGATACCGGCGTTGTCCCTCCGCCGAATGTGGACGTGGCGCTGGTGGCGCCCAAAGGTTCCGGCATGAGCGTGCGCCGCAACTTCCTGGCGGGGAGCGGAATCAACGCCAGTTTCGCCGTTCATCAGGATTACACCGGACGCGCCTGGGAACGGACGGTCGCTCTCGGCATTGCCATCGGCGCGGGCTATCTGTTTCCGACCACTTTCAAAAACGAAGTCTACAGCGACCTGACCGGCGAGCGCGGCGTCTTGATGGGCGCGCTGGCGGGCGTGATGGAAGCGCAATACAACGAACTGCGCAAGCACGGTCACAGCCCCAGCGAAGCCTTCAACGAGACGGTGGAAGAACTGACCCAATCGCTCATCCGGCTGGTGGGCGAAAACGGCATGGACTGGATGTACGCCAACTGCTCCACCACCGCCCAGCGCGGCGCGCTCGATTGGAAGAACCGCTTCCGCGATGCGGTTGCGCCGCTCTTCGAACAGCTTTACGAAAGCGTCGCCAACGGCACGGAAGCCCGCATCACGCTGGAGGCGAACTCCCGTCCCGATTACCGCGAACAGCTCGAAAAAGAACTGGCTGAAATGCGCAATTCCGAGATGTGGCAGGCGGGCGCGGCAGTGCGGGCGTTGAGACCGGAGAATTGGGGGAGAGAGGTAGACAAGTACACAGGTACACAGGTACACAGGTAAACATTTACGTGTGTACGTGTCTACATGTGTACGATGTATACGTGTGTGCTACACAAAAGGAGAGTTCCATGAGAAGTAATTACGTCAAAATCTTCGATACCACCCTGCGCGACGGCGAGCAATCGCCTGGCGCGACGATGACCTCCGCTGAAAAACTGGAAGTGGCTCGCGCCCTGGCGCGTCTGGGTGTGGATATTATCGAGGCAGGTTTTCCCGCCGCCTCGCCCGACGACCTGGAAGCCGTCCGCAGGATTGCAGTTGAGGTGGGCAACCCAGCCGTCGGTGAGTCGGATGCGAGAGTCCCCGTCATTGCGGGGCTGGCGCGGGCGAACAAGTCCGACATAGACAAGGCATGGGCAGCGGTCAAAGAGGCGCAGAAGCCGCGCATTCACACGTTCCTGGCGACCTCCGAAATCCACATGAAGCACAAACTCAAGATGACGCGCGAGGAAGTGGTGCAGCGCGTGCGCGAGATGGTGGCGTATGCCCGCTCGCTGTGCGCGGATGTGGAATTCAGCCCCGAAGACGCCGGGCGCTCCGACCCGCAGTTCCTGTATGTGGTGTTGGGCGATGCAATCAAAGCCGGCGCGACCACTCTGAATATTCCCGACACGGTGGGCTACACCATGCCCGATGAGTTCGGCGCGCTCATCAAAGGCATCATCGAAAATACGCCCGGCATGCACGAAGGCATTACGGTCAGCGTCCACACGCACGACGACCTGGGGCTGGCGACCGCCAATGCGCTGGCGGGCATCCGCGCCGGGGCGCGGCAGGCGGAAGTGACCATCAACGGCATCGGCGAACGCGCCGGCAACTGCTCGCTGGAAGAGGTCGTGATGGCGCTCAAGACCCGTCATCCCATCTTTGGCTTGGAAACGGGCATAGATACCACCCAACTGGCGCGCCTCAGCAAACTGGTTAGCAATTACACCGGCATTCCCGTTCAGCCCAATAAAGCCATTGTCGGCGCGAATGCCTTCGCGCACGAGGCGGGCATTCATCAGGATGGAATGCTCAAACACAATCTGACCTACGAAATCATGCGCCCGGAAGATGTCGGTGTGAATCAGTCCAAACTGGTGCTTGGAAAACATTCGGGACGTCACGCCCTGCGCATGCGCCTGATTGAGATGGGACACTCCCTCGATGAAGCCGAACTCGACAAAGCCTTTGCCCGCTTCAAGGAATTGGCAGACCGCAAGAAGGTCATTACCGAAGCCGATTTGGAGGCGCTGATTGCCGACGAATTCTACCGTCCGCGCGATATTTACGCGCTCGACGGTCTGCAAGTGGCTTGCGGCACGATGGGCATGCCCACCGCCACCGTGCGCCTGCGCGGACCGGACGGCAAAATTCACACCCAGGCTGCCATCGGCACCGGTCCAGTGGACGCTGCCTACAAGGCAATTGACCATATCGTCAAGGCGCCAAACACCTTGCTGGAATTCAACATTCACGCCATTACCGAAGGGATTGACGCGCTGGGCGAAGTCACCGTGCGGGTTCAGCCCAAAGACGGTTTGACTCGATTCGACGCCCAATCGGAAATGCCCTATGAACGCGTGTTTGGCGGTCATGGCGCCGATACCGACATCATCGTTGCCAGCGTCAAAGCCTATCTGGCTGCCCTCAACAAACTCCTCACCGCCCAAACCGAAGCCGCCGAGACCCGCCAGCATGATTACGGCGTGATGTTGGGGTGATGAAAAGGATGAATTATGAAGGATGAAAGAAGAAAGATGAAAGATGAGCGATGAAAAGGTCTCGAGGAGAAAAAACATGAACACACAAAATGAACATTTAGACGCCGTCCAATCGCATTGCTTCGACCCGTTCCCCGAACCACAGACCATTCCCTCCGGCTGGGATGTCAGCGCTTTCAATGCCGCGACGCCCTCCTCCGAAGCGGAACCGTCAGGCGAATCAGAATCCTACTGACATCAACCAATCACCAATTACCAATTACCAATCCCATGCCCAAGACTCTCTTTGAAAAACTCTGGGACTCCCACGTTGTAACCCAACAAGCGGACTCTCCCGCCATCCTGTACATTGACCTGCACCTCGTACATGAAGTCACCTCGCCGCAAGCCTTCACAGGTCTGCGGCAGCGCGGCTTGAAAGTCCGCCGCCCGGATAAAACTGTCGCCACGATGGACCACTCGATTCCCACCACGCCGGTCGGAGGTCCGATGACCGACGCGCTGGCTGCCGCGCAAATCAAACAGTTGGAAATCAACGCCGCCGAATTTGGCATTCCCCTCTACGGAATGGACAGTCCCCAGCGCGGCATCGTTCACGTCATCGGACCTGAACTCGGACTCACCCAGCCCGGCATGACCATCGTCTGCGGCGACAGCCACACCGCTACGCACGGCGCGTTCGGCGCGCTGGCGTTTGGCATCGGCACCAGCGAAGTCGAACACGTCCTCGCCACCCAGTGCCTGCTCCAGCGCAAGCCCAAGACCTATGAAGTGCGCGTGGACGGCGCGCTCCCGCGCGGCGTGACCGCCAAGGACATTATCCTCGCGCTGATTGCCAAAATCGGCGTGGGCGGCGGGACGGGGCATGTCTTCGAGTACACCGGCTCCGCCATCCGCGCCCTGACGATGGAACAGCGCATGACCATCTGCAACATGTCCATTGAGGGCGGCGCGCGCGCCGGCATGATCGCGCCTGACGACACAACCTTTGAGTATCTCTACGGGCGCAAATTTGCCCCTCAAGGCGCGGACTGGGACAAAGCCGTCGCCCGCTGGCGGCTGCTGCCAAGCGACCAAGGCGCGTCCTACGATAAGAGCGTCACGCTCGACGCTTCAACGCTCGAACCGATGATTACCTACGGCACCAACCCCGGCATGGGCATGAAAATCACCGACCGCGTGCCGGACCCGTCAGCGCTCGGCGACCCCAACCAGAAACTCGCCCTCCAAAAAGCCCTCGCTTATATGGGACTTCAGCCCGGGCAATCTCTGCTCGGTCACAAGGTGGATGTCGTTTTCATCGGCTCCTGCACCAACTCGCGCATCTCGGACCTGCGCCTCGCCGCCTCGCTGCTCAAAGGACGCAAGGTTGCGCCGCATACCCGCGTGCTGGTCGTCCCCGGCTCGCAGGAAGTCAAACGGCAGGCTGAAGCCGAAGGACTGGACAAAATCTTCAAGGAAGCGGGCGCCGAATGGCGCGAAGCGGGCTGCTCCATGTGCATCGCCATGAACGGCGACCAGTTACAGCCCGGTCAATATGCCGTCAGCGCCAGCAACCGCAACTTTGAGGGACGGCAGGGCAAAGGCGGACGTACCTTCCTCGCCAGCCCGCTCACCGCCGCCGCTTCCGCCGTTCACGGAATGATTACAGACCCAAGAGGAATGTATTAGGTAAACAGGTACACAGGTACACACGTATACAGGTAAAACTGCTCACTGATTACTGATTACTGATCACTGATCACTGGAACCCCCCATGCCTCACTTCACCACCCTCACCTCCCGCTTCGTGCCGCTGCCCATCAACGACATTGACACCGACCAGATCATCCCGGCGCAGTTCCTCAAAGTGACCGACAAAAACGGTCTCGCCGAGGCGCTCTTCTTCAACTGGCGCTACCTGCCCGATGGCTCACCCAATCCCGATTTTGTGCTGAACAAGCCCGAATCCGCTGGAGCGCAAATTTTGCTGGCAGGCGATAACTTCGGCTGCGGGTCGAGCCGCGAACATGCGCCCTGGGCGCTCACCGCCTACGGATTTCGTGTCGTCATCTCCACATCCTTCGCCGACATCTTCCGCAGCAACGCCCTCAAAAACGGACTTCTCCCCATCATCGTAGACGCAGCCGTTCACAAGATGCTTTTCGAACTGGCGGAAGAAACGCCTCACGCCGCGTTGACGGTTGATCTTGCTTCCCAAACCCTTTTCTACCCTGATCGTCGAGCAAAGTCGAGACGCGACGGCTTGGTCACTTTCCCCATTGACCCCTTCAACAAAACCTGCCTGCTCAACGGCGTGGACGAGTTGGGGTACATCATGGGATTTGAAAAAGAAATTACGGCGTTTGAAGCAAAAGGCGGTAATTGGTAATTACCATTTACCAATTACCAGTTACCAATTACTTCACTCTCCACATCACATACCATGACCCTCCCTCTCATCCAAATCTACGACACCACCCTGCGCGACGGCACACAATCCGAAGGCTTCAGCCTTTCCGCCAGCGACAAGATTCGCGTGGCGCAAAAACTCGACGCGCTCGGCGTGGCATTCATCGAAGGCGGCTGGCCCGGCTCCAATCCCAAAGATGTCGAGTTCTTCGTCCGCGCCCGCGATATGGACTGGAAACACGCGCAGATCGCCGCCTTCGGCTCCACCTGTCGCGTCAAAGGCGGTCCCGAAGACGACGCCAACATCAAAGCCCTGCTCGATTCGCGCGCGCCGGTCTGCACCATCTTTGGCAAAAGTTGGACGCTGCACGTCAAAGAAGTCTTGCTCACCACGTTGGAAGACAACCTGCGCATCATCGAGCAGTCGGTGGCTTACCTGCGCTCCCAAAACCGCCGCGTCATCTATGACGCCGAACACTTCTTCGACGGCTACAAAGCGGACCCTGCCTACGCCCTCGAAACCTTGCAGGCAGCCATCCGCGGCGGCGCCGAGACGGTCGTTCTGTGCGATACGAATGGCGGGACCTTGCCCTGGGAAATCGAACGCATCATCCATGACGTGAGGCGGGCTGCGCCAACCCCATTCGGAATCCACACCCATAACGATTCCGAATGCGCCGTCGTCAATTCCCTGATTGCCGTGCGCGAAGGCGCAACGCAGGTGCAAGGCACAATCAACGGCGTGGGCGAACGCTGCGGCAACGCCAACCTTATTTCCATCATCGCCGACTTGGAACTCAAGATGGGATACAAGTGCCTGCCCGAAGGCAGCCTCGCCAAACTGACCGAACTCTCGCACTTCGTGGATGAAGTCGCCAACGTCACGCCGGACGACCATCAGCCGTATGTGGGCAAGAGCGCCTTTGCCCACAAGGGCGGAGTCCACGTGGCGGCAATGCGCCGCTCGGCGCAGAGTTATCAGCACGTCCCGCCTGAAGCGGTGGGCAACAAGATGCGGGTGGTGGTCTCCGACCTTTCAGGACGCGGCAATCTGCTCAGCAAAGCCGAGGAACATGGCGTGGAGGTCGAAGGCGAAGAAGTCGTGCCAGTCTTGAACGAAATCAAAGAACTCGAAGCGCGCGGCTTTTCGTTTGAAGCCGCCGAAGCCTCGGTGGCGATGATGCTCAAACGGCAGGAAATGCACTACCAGCCGCCCTTCGAGTTGATTGACTTTTTGGTGAACGTGGAGCACCGCTCCGGGCGCGGCATTTTTGCCGAAGCGGCGGTCAAAGTGCGGGTCAAGGGCGAAGTGCTGCACACTGCCGCCGAGGGGAATGGTCCCGTTCATGCGCTTGACCTTGCCTTGCGCAAAGCCCTGCTCCCGCATTATCCGGCGCTGAAGAACTTCCAACTGGCGGATTACAAAGTCCGCATTCTGGATGGCAGCAACGGCACGGCGGCGCTCACTCGTGTTCTGATTGACACCCAAAACGGCGTCAAACGTTGGAGCACCGTCGGCGCCAGCGCCAACATCATCGAAGCCTCCTGGCAGGCATTGGTGGATGCAATCGAGTATGGGCTGCTGATGGCGGGTTGATGGTATGCAAGTACACACGTACACAGGTAGACAGGTAAACAGGTAGTCAAGAAATCGAAAATCGAAAATCATGAAATATAAAATCACCCTCCTCCCCGGCGACGGAATCGGTCCCGAAGTGATTGCCGAGGCTGTGCGCGCGCTCGAAGCGGTCGCCGGCAAATTTGGTCACACCTTCGCTTTCACCGAGCGTCTGATGGGCGGCTGCTCGATTGACAAATTTGGCTCTTCGCTCACCGACGAAACCCTGGCAGATTGCCAAGCCGCCGACGCGGTACTGCTCGGCGCGGTCGGCGGACCCAAATGGGACGACCCCAACGCTAAAGACCGCCCCGAACGCGGACTGCTTGCGCTTCGTAAAGGGCTGGGCGTCTTTGCCAACCTGCGCCCGGTCAAAGTTCACCCGGCGCTGATCGATTCCTCGCCGCTCAAGCCCGAAAAACTGGCAGGCGTGGATATCCTCGTCGTCCGCGAATTGACCGGCGGCTTGTACTTTGGCTTGCCCAAAGGGCGTGAGATGAAAGACGGACGCGAGCGCGCCGTGGACACCCTCGAATATTACGACTATGAAATCCGCCGCGCCCTGAACTTGGCGTTCAAACTGGCTGCCGAACGCAAAAAGAAAGTGGCCTCGGTGGACAAAGCCAACGTCCTCGAATCCTCCCGTTTGTGGCGGCAGATTGCCGTGCAGGTCGGAAAGGAGCATCCCGACATTACGCTGGAACATGTCCTGGTGGATACTGCCGCCATGCGGTTGATTACCGCCCCTGCCCACATGGATGTGATCGTTACCGAAAACATGTTTGGCGACATCCTGACCGACGAAGCCTCCGTGCTGGCTGGCTCGATGGGCATGCTGCCCTCCGCCAGTTTGGGCGAAAGCGGACCCGGCTTGTACGAGCCGATTCACGGCTCCGCGCCCGATATTGCCGGCAAAGGGATTGCCAACCCGCTGGGGGCAATCCTCTCCGCCGCCCTGTTGCTGCGCTATTCGCTTCATCTTGAAACCGAAGCCGCCGCCCTCGAAAAAGCAGCGGACGAAGCCATTGCCGCCGGCGCGCGCACTGCCGATTTGGGCGGCACACTCACCACCCGCCAGATGGCGGATGAAATCATCAGACGTTTATCATGAAAGGAGAACTTACAATGGCAATGGAATCCCAATTCATCTGGTTGAACGGCGAACTCGTTCCTTTTGAACGAGCGACCATTCACATCCTCACGCCCGCCCTGCACTACGGCGCGGCGGTGTTCGAGGGCATCCGCTCCTACAACACGGACAAAGGCGCGGCGGTCTTCCGTCTGACCGATCACGCCGAACGCCTGCTCAATTCCGCGCGGCTGTTCGGCTTCCGCGACCTGCCCTGGACGACGGAGGACGTGGTCAAAGCGGTCAAACAAACCGTGAGAGCCAACGGCTTTGCCGATTGCTACATCCGCCCGCTTCTCTATCTGGACGGCGGAGGCTGGAACCTGAACGTGGACGGCGGCAAGCCCTCTCTCGCCATCGCGGTTTGGGAATGGAAAAACTACCTCGGCGAAGAAGCGCTGGAAAAGGGCGTTCGCGCCAACATCTCCTCATTCACGCGCCATCACCCCAACGTGATGATGACCAAGGCAAAAGTCGCCGGCAATTACGCCAACAGTTTCCTGGCAAAAACCGAGTCGGTGCGTCTGGGCTTCGACGAAGCCATCATGCTCGACCCCGAAGGCTATGTGGCGGAATGCACGGGCGAGAATCTCTTCGTGGTGAAACGCGGCAAACTCATCACTCCCCACACCGCGCCTGTCTTGGAGGGCATCACACGGCACGTCATTCACACGATTGCCAAGGACATGGGATACCGCCTGGTGGAACAGCCCATCTCGCGCGATCAACTCTACGCGGCGGATGAAGTCTTCGTATGCGGCACGGCGGCGGAGGTCATCGGCTTGCGCGAGATTGATTTCCGCGTCATTGGCGATGGCAGGATGGGACCCATCACCCGCCAGATTCAAAAGGCGTACCACGACACCATCCGCGGCAGGCTGCCGCAATACGAAGCGTGGTGCGAATATGTGGAGGAGCATCAGCCTTTGGACCTCCCGGCAGACTCGCCGGCTTTGAGCGTATAGCGCCGCCTCCTTCCGAAAATTTTGCGCGACAATACTTCACATAAGCGCGTATTTGGCGTTCTCTCACGCCGAATACGCGCTGCGCGTCCCCTTCTCTGCTTCGCTTCAGAGACTATCATCATGGGGAGAGTACACTCCAGGCGCAGACTGCGTTCCCGACCGCGTGGGCAGGGTTGGGAAACATCCGCTATAATCCCGTAACGCCGAGCGCGGTGAAGCAATTCCCTCGTTTGTTTGGCGTAGTTTTCACGGAGCGATACTATCCCAATGGTCAAAACCCTGCCTCAACTCTTCATTGACTTTCCGTTTCATCATCCTTCGCAGATTCCCGCGGTTCCTATCACGGGCATCGCCATAGACAGCCGTGCAGTGCAGGCGGGTCAACTCTTTGTCGCCATGACCGGCGGCACAACCGACGGTCACAACTACATCCAGAAAGCGATTGAAAACGGCGCCGCGGCTGTTGTGGGGGAAAAGGATTTGAGCGGACTCTCCGTCCCTTACATTCGACTCGAAAACACGCGTCGCGCCCTGACCTGGCTGGCGGCTGCCTTCCACGATTGGCCCGCGCGGCGTCTGACAGTGATCGGCGTCACCGGCACCGACGGCAAGACCACTACGACCAACCTGATTTACCAAATCCTGCTTGCCGCCGGCATTCAAGCAGGGATGATTTCCACGGTCAATGCTGTCATTGGCGGCGAAGTGCTGGATACCGGTTTCCACGTCACCACACCCGATGCTCATGATGTCCAACGGTATCTGGCGAAAATGGTCGAGGCAGGCTTGACCCACGTGGTGTTGGAGACCACCTCGCACGGCTGGTCACAGCACCGTGTGGACGCTTGCGAGTTCGACGTGGGCGTGATTACCAACATTACATGGGAACACATGAACGAGCACGGCACCTACGAAAACTACCGCGCCGCCAAAGCGCGCCTGTTCGAGAGTTTGGGAAGAACCCTGCCGAAGCCGCAGGGCAATCCGCGCCTGGCTGTCATCAATCGCGATGACCAGTCCTTTGCCTTTCTGAACGATTTTGTCAAAACCCGAAAATTGAATTATGGCTTGCAAGAGGGCGCGGATGTCCGCGCCGAAGACATCCGATATTCTCCTTCGGGAATTGACTTCACTGCCATTTCCAAAGATTTTCGCGTGAATGTGACCAGTCCGCTGGTCGGCGCATACAATGTCTCCAATTGCCTTGCCGCGTTGACGGCGGCGGTCTATGGATTGGGCATCGAACCGCAAGTGGCGGCGCGCGGCATTGCCTCATTGACGGGAATCCCCGGGCGCATGGAGCGCATTGACCTTGGTCAGCCCTTCACTGCCATCGTGGATTTTGCCCATACGCCCAACGCCCTCAAGGTGACGCTGGAAACCGCCCGTCAGATGACAAAAGGGCGCGTCATTTGCGTTTTTGGTTCGGCGGGACTGCGCGATAAGGAAAAACGCCGCATGATGGCGGAGACCTCTGCCGAATTGGCGGATTTGACGGTGCTGACCGCCGAAGACCCGCGCACGGAGTCGCTGGAGGGAATCCTCGAGGAAATGGCAGCCGGTGCGAGGTCCAAGGGAGGACGCGAAGGCGAAACGTTTTGGCGCGTCGCGGACCGGGGCGAAGCCATCCGTTTTGCGGTCAAGTTGGCGCGTCCCGGTGACATCGTCCTCGCCTGCGGGAAGGGTCACGAGCAATCCATGTGTTTCGGTCAGACCGAGTATCCCTGGGATGACCGTACAGCAATGCGCGCCGCGTTGAGCGAATTGCTCGGTGTGGACGGTCCAACGATGCCTTATCTTCCCTCCCAAGATAAATCTGAAAGCGAATGGTTGGGAGTGAGGTAAACAAGTACACACGTAGACACGTACACACGTAGACACGTAGACATGTAAACACGTAAATGGAGGCAGTGTTGATTGTCACTCCCATTACTCTCATTGGAAGACATGTCCGCCTTGAGCCGATGACCGAGGCGCATATCCCCGCCCTGGCGGAGATTGGCGTAGGGCAATCGTTTTGGGATTTTATGTTGTATGGCAAGATGGACTCCGAAGCCGATATGGCGAACTGGGTGCGCGATATTCTCTCCCGCGCCGAAAGAGGAACCGACCTGCCTTTCGTTGCCGTTCATCTCGCTTCGGGAAGGGTGGCAGGGGCTACCCGTTACTTGAACATCACCCCCGAACATCGCGGTTTGGAGATCGGCGGGACGTGGTACGGTTTGGAGTTCCAGCGGACGGTGGTGAATACCGAGTGCAAGTATTTGCTCCTGAAGCACGCTTTCGAGACGCTTGGCTGCATCCGCGTGCAGTTGAAGACGGATTTGCGCAACGAGCGTTCCCAGCGCGCCATCGAACGGATTGGCGCGGTGAAGGAAGGGGTGTTTCGCAACCACATGATTTTGCCCGATGGGCGCATTCGCCATTCGGTGTTCTATTCGATTATCGATTCGGAATGGGAAGGGGTGAAGAAGAGGTTGGAGGGGATGTTGGGCAATGCTCCTACACCGCCAATTTCGGGCTGATGAGATTGCCGCTCATTGGGCAGTGTAACAAAATTGACAATTGATGTCATCTCCTGTACACTCTTTACATGGACATAGACCTCGACCTTTATCGTCACGAAGTGCGCGTCTCGACCAATCCGCTGGTGAGGCTTTCGGCGATTGATGTCTCGCCGGATCATCCCCAGCGGACGTTTGTTTTCATCCATGGCTTTGGCGGCAAGGCGGAGCAGTGGCAGTACCAGATGCAGAAGTTCGCGGTAGAGAACCGCGTCATTGCCCTCGACTTGCGCGGACACGGCCTCTCCGATAAACCGGGACGCGGTTACGACATGGTCCAGGTGGTCGAAGATTTGGACACAGCGCTGACGCTGTTGAAGGTCAAGGGAAAAATTGTGCTGGTGGGACATTCCTTCGGCGGCGCGATTGTCACGGAATATGCCCTCAAACATCCTGACCGCATCGAGCGGTTGATTCTGATTGCGACGGCAGGCGAGTTCAAGCTCAATCCGCTCTTTCGGTTGGGGTTGAGTCTACCGGTCTGGTTGTTGAGGTTGATCAGTCCGTTCACACGTTCCTGGCTGCATGCGCCGCCGCATGCGCTCAAGAAGTTTTACCGCGAGAATATGTCGCGCTGGCGGGGCTGGGAACGGTTTGCCCAACTCGAAGCGCCCACGTTGGTCATTCGCGGTCACCGCGACCTGGTGTTCGAGCGCCCGCTGTTCGAGAAGGTGAGAGAATCCATTCCCGGGGCGGAAGAGGCGGATATTGGCGTCTCCGGTCACATGGTCATGTTGGAGCGGCGGGAAGCGGTGAATCGCGCCATCGAACGATTCCTCTCCGGCGAAGGTCAACGCTCGTGGCGGGAATCGGTCAGCGATTCCCAAAAGAAGAAAGGCGGGCGTGACGCCCTGCGGCGGGCGCGCCCTTGGCTGGAATATTACGAACCGGGCGTACCATACACAGTGGGCGTGCCGAATATCCCTCTGCATCATCTGCTGCGTTCGGCGGTGCGGCGTTTTTCCTCCCGCCCGGCGATTTATTTCGAGGGGAGCCGCATTTCGTATCGCCGCTTGAACCGTGAAGCGAACCGCTTTGCCAATGCACTGCTCGCGCTGGGGGTGGGGAAGGGGGCGCGGGTGGTGTTGCTGCTTCCGAACGTGCCGCAAATGGTGATTGGTTTCTTTGGAACAATGAAAGCCGGGGCGGTTGCCGTCTTTGTCCCGCCGGTCATCGAGCCGGAGGAAATCGTGCGGCAGGTGCGGGATGCCGAACCAAGCGTGCTGGTGACTCTCTCAATGTGGGCGGGACTGGCAAAGCAAATTCAGGAAACCTGCGGCATTCCACATGTCGTCCTGACCGACCCGGCGGAGTACCTTTCCCTGCCCAAGTATTTGATTTCACATTGGCGCAACCGCGCCTATGGGCTGCGTAACGCCGTCCGCTGGGGCGATTTCTTGGGCGGCAACAGCACCAAATCGCCGACGGTGGAAGTGACGCCGGACGATCTGGCTGTGATCCAATACACCGGCGGAACGACCGCCCAATCGAAGGGTGTGATGCTTTCTCACCGCAACCTGGTGGCGAACGCCCTGCAAACCCGGCACTGGCTGCCGGGCGCAATGGAAGGACGCGAACGTTTTCTGTGTGTAGTGCCCATCTTCCATAGTTACGGGCTGACGACCGCCATGAACGTCCCGGTTTCGCTGGGCGCGGCGATGATACTCAAAACGCAGTTCCAAACCCTCGACGTGTTGAAAACCATCAAAAAATACAAGCCGACCATCTTCCCCGGCTCGCCCAATATGTTCGTTGCCATCAACAACTTCCGCGGCGTTCGCAAGTATGGCATTCAATCCATCAAAGCCTGCATCAGCGGCTCTGCGCCTCTGCCTGTGGAAGTGCAGGAAGCGTTCGAAAAATTGACGCGCGGCAAACTCGTCGAAGGTTACGGTCTGACCGAAGCCTCCCCCGTTACGCACGCCAACCCGCTCAACGGCAACCGCAAAGTTGGCACCATCGGTATTCCACTGCCCTCCACCGAAAGCCGCATCGTGGACCTGACGAACCGCCGCAAGGATGTCAAGCCGGGGCAGATCGGTGAACTGGCAGTGCGCGGTCCGCAAGTGATGATGGGCTATTGGCGCAACCCTCAGGCGACCGAAGAAGTCCTCACCGAAGACGGCTGGCTGTTCACCGGCGACATCGCCCAAGCGGACGAAGATGGTTACGTGCGCATCATCGCCCGCAAGGCGGATATGTGGTACCCCGCCAAAGTCAAAAAGCCTGCCTTCCCGCGCGACGTGGAGGAAGTCATCTACGAAATTCCCCAGGTAAAAGAAGTGGCGGTCACCGCAGTTGCGGGGCATCCCTTTGCTTTCGTCATCGCCGGCAAAGACGCCCCCTCGCCCAGCGCTGTCATTGCTTATTGCAAACGCCGCCTGCCGGCTTATCTTGTGCCGCGCTTTGTCTTTTTCCTCGATGACTTCCCGCGCACCTTCATCGGCAAAGTCTTGAGAAGAGAGTTAGTCAGAAGATATGAAAAGTACAACAGATGAAATCGTCATTCCTACAACCGCAAATTTCATTCAACAAGGCAGCGGCGCGCCCGTCGTCCTGATTCATGGCATCGCCGCCTCGCTGCACGACTGGGATGAACTCATTCCCGAACTCACCAAAAACGGTTACGCTTCCTATGCTCTCGACTTGCTCGGTCACGGCGGCAGCCCCAAGCCTCCCTCGCGCGCTTACCACATCGAATGGCTGCTCGAACACTTTGTGCACTGGATTACTTCCCTGCGCCTGACCGAACCTGCCATCCTCATCGGACATTCCCTGGGCGGCTACCTTGCGCTGGAATACGCGCGCCGCTTCTCTGCCTGGACCCGTGGACTGGTCCTCGTCAGTCCCTTTTACTCACGACTGCAGCTTCCCCCGCTCCTTCGCCGCTCCTATAGTAGCCGCAACCTGCGGGGCGTCATCGCCGAACATACTCCTCAATGGATGTTCCGTGTCATCATAGACATCACCAGCCGCGCCATGGGACACAGCGCCGGCGCCCTGCACTCCCTGCCGGAACACATCCGCGCCCAAACCGCGCTCGATTACACCCGCACTGCTCCCGGTGTTTACAACATTCCCAGTGTCATCACCGACCTCACCAACTACCTGCCATCCATTTCACTCCCTGCCCTTGTCGTGTGGGGCGATCATGACCAAACCTTGGCGCCCTCCTCGTTTCCCAAACTGGTCAACGCCATGCCGCGCGCGCAGGGAATCAGTCTCCGCGCCGGTCACGTGCCGCATCAATCGAACGCGGATGAATTCAACGCCATTGTCCTGAACTTCCTGCGCCGGCTCGACCAGGCAGCGTAGCAAGTCGCCACAACCGGCGCGCAGGGGACGTTCTCTAATGTCACTACAAGGGCGTTGCGGCAAAAACGGCTGGAATATTTTAAGATAAATCCCCCTTGCGTCCTCTTGAGGCAAGCGCGGCTCCGTGCTACAATGCCTTCTGTAAATAGCCAAATGTACGGGGATGCAGTGCGCTAACGCCCACAGATGGCGGACACAAATGTTCTAAAAATGGAGTGACACTTTTCCCAATGCGGTGCCCCTACTGTCAGCATCACGACTCTAAAGTGCTCGATACGTCTCACGATAGTCACGGTGGAATACGCCGTCGTCGTGAGTGTTTTAACTGCGGCCAGCGCTTCAGCACCTACGAGCGACCGATTCTGGCGACGCCGCTCATCATCAAACAAGACGGCTCGCGCGAAGAATTCGACCGCGAAAAACTGGCGCGAGGTATTCGCATTTCCTGCGCCAAACGCCCCGTTTCCGCTGCGGATATTGAGCGCATGATTGGGCAGGTCGAAGCGCAATTGCAGAAGATGGGCAAGGCGGAGGTCTCCTCTCGTGTGGTAGGAGACCTGGTCATGCAGGTGTTGAAAGAGACCGACCAGGTGGCATACATCCGCTATGCCATCGTGTACCTGGGGTTGGACGACCTCCACTCCGTGCGCGACGAAATCAACCGATTGCTCGAAGGCTAATTTACCGGCAGCGACTCTTCCTCCCGGGGCGGAGAGGAAGTCGCTGCCGCTATTTGTCTCAAAAAACGTTTATAGGAGAGTGAATCATGGCAAACAAAACCGTTACCGCAGCCAAGCAATCCAAACATGGCTTGCTTCCCACGCCTCCCTTGCCGGCGGGGCTTCCCAAAGCGCACCTGACCGATAACGCCCGTCAGGTGTTGATGCGGCGTTACGTCCGCCGCGGCGAGGATGGCAAACCCGTCGAAACCGTCGAGGAAATGTTCTGGCGCGTTGCCTGGCACGTTGCCAAAGTGGAGGCGCAATGGGGGGCGGATGTTCAGGCGCGTGCCATCGAGTACTATCACCTGCTCTCCAGCAAGAAATTCTTCCCCAACTCTCCCACCTTTACCGGCGCCGGCACGCCGCTCGGTCAACTGGCTGCCTGCTTTGTCCTGCCCATCAGCGATGACATGGGGCGCGACTCGGCTGGCATCTTCCAAACGCTGCGCGACGCGGCGCTCATTCAGCAAACAGGCGGCGGCAACGGTTTTTCCTTCTCGCGCCTGCGCCCCAAGGGTGCCATGGTGCACACCTCCGCCGGTCAGGCAACGGGACCGGTCGGCTTCCTGCGTGTCTATGACCACGCCTTCGGCGAGATTGCGCAAGGCGGAACAAGGCGCGGCGCCAACATGGCTGTCCTGCGCGTGGACCACCCGGACGTGGAAGAATTCATCACCTGCAAGACCGACGAAAACTCCATCACCAACTTCAACATCTCCGTCGGCATCACCGATGCCTTCATGCGCGCCGTCAAGGAAGACAAAGAATGGGAACTGCGCTTCCCCGACCCGAAGGACGCCAAAGCCAAAGGCTTCAACGGCACACTCGAACAGGCGGAAGCCGCCGGAGTCAAAATCAACACCTACGGCAAAGTGCGCGCCCGTGATTTGTTCGACAAAATCGTCAAACAGGCGCATCACAACGGCGAACCGGGCGTGCTTTTCCTCGACGCCGCCAACCGCTCCAATCCCGTCCCGCACCTGTACCCGCTGGAGTCGACCAATCCATGCGGCGAACAATGGCTCGGACCTTACGAAAACTGCTGTCTCGGCTCGGTCAACCTCAACGAACACTGCGGACCCGACGGCACGGTGGATTGGGAACTGCTGCGCCAGAGCGTGGTCACCGCCACCCGCTTCCTCGATGACGTGGTCGAAGCCAACGCCTACGTCCCGGCTGTGCCGCAATTGCGCGAATCCGCCATGCGCGCCCGCCGCATCGGACTGGGCATCATGGGCTTGGCAGACCTGATGTACCACGTTGGCGTGCGCTACGGCTCACCCGAAGGGCAGGAGTTCGGTTCACAGGTGATGGAATTTGTCCGCTACCACGCCATGCTTACCAGCATCGAACTCGCCAAAGAGCGCGGCGCGTTCCCCGCCATCAAAGGCTCCATCTACGACATGGACAACATGACCTGGACTCCGCCTCAGCCGCTGATTCCCTATCAGCATAACTGGGGCAGGCCCCAGGTCCAGTGGGAGGCGGTGGTGGAGGGCATCAAAAAGCACGGCATCCGCAACGCCGCGCAGACCACCGTCGCGCCGACCGGCACCATCGCCACCGTCGCCGGCTGTGAAGGCTACGGCTGTGAACCCGTCTTCGCCCTCGCCTACATCCGCCACGTCAACGATAACGGCAAAGACCTGATGCTCACCTACGCCAGTCCGCGCTTCGACGAGGCGCTCAAAAAACTTGGTCTTGGCGAAGAGAAGCGCCAGGAAATCGTCGAACAGGTGATGCGCGAAGGCACCTGCCAGCACATCCACGACCTGCCTCCGCACATCCGCAACACCTTCGTCGTCTCCAGCGACGTGACCGCCGAAGAACACGTCCGCATGCAAGCCGCCTTGCAGGCATTCGTGGATAACTCGCTCTCGAAGACCATCAACTTCCCCGAAGGCGCCACGGTCGAAGACGTTGCCACCGCTTACCTGCTCGCGTGGGAACTCGGCTGCAAAGGGATTACCGTGTACGTGACCGGCTCGCGCGACAAAGTAGTGCTGGAGACGAAAGCCACCGCAGAAAAGAAAGACGGCGGCGCTGCGCTTCCGACTCCGCCGCAGCCTGCTTCTGCTCCCAAGCCTGAGCTCGCCCCGACCTTCTTCCACGACCCCAAGAAGCCGCGTCCCCGCGCACTGCCCGGCAAGACCTACAGCGTGGAAACCCCCGTCGGGAAAGCCTTCGTGACCATCAACGAAAACGGCGGCGCGCAGCCCTTCGAGGCGTTCATCAACACCGCCAAGGCAGGCTCCGAGACTGCCGCCGTCTCCGAGGCAATCGGGCGGCTCATCTCCTACATCCTGCGCATGACCTCGCCCATCAAGCCCACCGACCGCCTGCGCGAAGTGGTGCGCCAATTGAGCGGAATCGGCGGCGGGCGCTCGCTGGGGCTGGGTCCCAACCGTGTGCGTTCCCTGCCCGACGGCATCGGTCAGGTGTTGGATATGTACCTGCGCGAGAAGGCTGGCGCCCTGCCGGTGCTGGAGCAAAAGACTGACGGCAACGGAGGTCATACCATCGAAGAAGAAGCCATGTCGCAAAAAATGCGCATCGGCGACCTCTGTCCCGAATGCGGCGAAGCCGCCGTGGTCAACGAAGAAGGCTGTCGTAAATGCTACGCTTGCGGTTTTAGCGAGTGCTAGAGATAAAAAACGTGAGACTTCCGAAGTCCTGAAGACTTCGGAAGTCTCAATGTGGTTGTCGTCTTTTTGGGACATTTTGCAAATGGTAAAATGGGAGTCATGAAAACGACAAAGTTTTCCATAAAAAGCGATGTTCAGCCGGTGGGTTTTCCTCCCGTCAAAAAAACACTGCCTAAGGCTGTAAAGCGGATTGTGGATGAACTCAAGCCCGAAAAGATCATTTTATTTGGGTCGTATGCGTATGGGAATCCCACACCGGATAGCGATGTGGATCTGCTCGTTATTATGAAAACCAGAGCCAAAGAAATTGACAGATATGTGGCTGTTTCCAACATCCTCTATCCTCGTCAATTTCCGGTGGATATTCTCGTAAAAACGCCCCAAGAGATCAAAGCAGAAGCCGGCAAAAAGGGTAACTTCTTCATGCGCGAAATTTTGAAAAAGGGGAAGGTGCTCTATGACCGGAACGGATGAGGTATTGAAGTGGGTGGAATATGCCGAGGAAGATTTTATCCTGGCAAAAAGCGCTTTGCGGCGGAACAAACCGCTTCCAATTGGTTCCTGTTTCCATAGCCAGCAATGCGCTGAGAAATACTTCAAAGCAATCCTTGTCTCGCAAAACATTGAATTTCCCAAAACACACGACTTGTTGATTCTCAATACACTTTGCACTGCTGCAGGGATTCTTACGGGCTTTACGAAAGAAGACTTGGGCAGGTTATCCGGATATGCGGTACACACACGCTATCCGGGAAATCAGCCAACTCCCGATGAAGCAAAAGAAGCGCTTGAAATTGCAACGACCGTTCGCCGCTTTGCCCGCGCTTTTTTAGGCTTGAAGAAAAAATAAGACTTCGGACGTCTCACAAGAGTTCACATGGCAAAACTTATCCCCGCTGCCGAGCGTATCCAGCGCGCCCGCAAACTAATTCAACAAGCCCGCGACCTGCCCGTCCCGACGGATGGGCTCGGCAAATCCGACTTCTCCTACATCGCCAGCGTCAAGGATTTGCTGCGGCAGGCGCGCGATTTGGTCAAATTCATCCCGCAGACCGCCGGGGTCTCTGCTGAGATGAAAGAGGAAGTCAAAAAAATCTACGAAGAAATTGAACAGGCAACCCGCGAGATTTTGTACTGACCCCCTCTCGCCGAATGTTATAATCTCCGCCGATGAAAAACTGGAACACACTCCTCATCGGCTTTTTTCTTTTTACCCTTGTGCTGGTTGGCATGACACTGCCTTCCCTCCGCGTGGATGCCGCACCGAATCAGCAGGGCTTCGTCACCGCCACGCCCGGTCCCGACGGACGCATCCTATACACGGTTGTCGAAGGCGACAACTGTTTCACTGTCGCCGCCAAGCACGCCATCACCGTTGACCAACTGCGTCAATTCAACACCCGCCTGGACGAAAACTGCACCATCATTCCCGGTCAACAACTCATCGTCGGTCTTGCCGCACCGGTGACTGCTCCTACCGCCCCTGCCACCGCCACCCCCACGCCGGCTGCCGCCGCTCCCACTCCCTTCGACGGCACCACTGAAGTTTGCGTCCTGCTGTTCAACGACATCAACGGCGACGCCCTGCGCCAGAGCGACGAACTCGGCATTGACGGCGGCGCGGTCAGCCTCACCAACATCAACGGCTCTTACTCCCAGACCCAAACCACCACCTCCGCCATAGACCCCGACCTGCTCGAACCCGTCCGTTCATGCTTCACCAAGGTGCCGCCCGGCAGGTACAACATCAGCATGGCGGTTCCCGATGGCTACAATCCCACCATGTCCCTTACTTATACCCTCGAGGTCAAAGCCGGCGACCGCGCCTCTGTGGATTTTGGCGCCCAAGCCAAAACGGTCACCTTGCAAGACCCAGCCGTCGAGCAAAACAGCGGGCGTTCTCCTGTCTTGGGAATTGTTGGTTTGTTCCTTTTGCTGGGCGGGCTGGGACTGGGTTACTTTGCCTACCGCTCCAACCAGCCGCAAAGCAAACTCAAAGGCAGCCCGCTCATGAAGCGATAGACAACACGAGACCGCCCGGGAGGCGGTCTTTTCTTTACTTACACTTACCTGACGCGGTAGCGCGAGATTTATCTCGCGTTTTCGGGCGACATAAATGTCGCCCTACGAAGGAACTGCGTAAGGTGAGTTACTCACCTTACGCACCGTCCTGAAGGTTGCGTTCTCTGGGAGTTACCGTGATTCTGTACACGGATGATACGGATTTCATGGATTCGCACGGAAAAAAGCGAAAAAATCCGTGTAATCCGTGTACAAAAGGTTTTTATCCTTACCCCATCGGGTGGCGCATTCGCTGTCCCCCAATCAAATGTAAGTGCAGATGAAACACGGTCTGTCCGCCGTCTGCGCCGGTGTTGACGATGAGGCGGTAGCCGTTGTGATGGATCCCCTCCTCGCGGGCAAGTTTTCCTGCTACCGTGAAGAGATGTCCCATTAGCGGTTCATCCTCGGGAGCGAGGGCGTTGACAGACTCGATGTGCTTGTTTGGCACGATCAGGATATGGGTCGGTGCGACCGGGTGGATGTCTCGAAAGGCGGTCACTTGTTCGTCGTGATAGACGACATCGGCATGGGCTTCGCGGGCGATAATCTTGCAGAAGATGCAGTGATCGGTCATGGCGGCTTTGATCCTCAAAAAGCGGGCATAAAGGTGGATGAAACAGGCTTTCAGCACAAGTGAGGCGCATTTTACCTTCATTTCCTGCAGAGTGTTAGAAATATCTTACCTTCCCGCGTTGTCCTCTCAAAAGGCGATATAATGCCTCGTGAAGGAAAAAAAGAATGAACGAAACAGCGTTAACCTGGATTATTTTCATCCTCGCCTTTGGCGGGATGGTGGTTGTGCATGAATTGGGACACTTTATTGCCGCACGTCTTGTCAAAGTGGAAGTGGAGGAATTTGGCATTGGCTTCCCTACCCCAGGCGCAGTGACCTTTTGGGTCTCGCCCGGTTTCCTCTTTTTGCACAGCGGCAGGCGGGTGGAGATTCCCCGCAACTTCCGTATGCCCGTTTGGTGGAGCGAGTTGGTGAATCACGAAGCCAAACTCACAGTTCGGGAGGAAGACGGCAAATTCATCCTGCAAGCCATTGAAGCGGTCATCGTCGAAGAACAGCCTTCTACTTCCCAAACGGAATCCCCCGCCAGGCGGCTGGTCAAAGCCGGCAAAGCGGATGGCGGCATGGAACTGACCGAGGTCATTGCCGAAGTCCACCCCGGCACCCGCTTCACCCTTAACTGGCTGCCCATCGGCGGCTTTGTCCGCCCGAAAGGCGAAAACGACCCGGAGGTTCCGGGCGGTCTTGCCGCTGCTTCTCCTTGGAAGCGGTTATTTGTGTTGAGCGCGGGTCCCTTCATGAACCTGCTCACGGCTGTATTGGTCATTGGTCTCATCATCCAGCAGGTGGGCGGCATCATTGCCTCGCCCCCGCCCGATTCCACTGCGCCTCAACAACTCCTCATCACAGAGGTGGTTGCCGGCAGTCCCGCCGAACAAGGCGGCATTCAAGTGGGCGACATTCTGCTCACCGCCAACGGCGAGCCGCTGACTGCCGCTGACCGCCTCAGTGCAATCATTCAAGCCAATGCCGATGTTCCCGTCCGTTTTCAGGTTTTGCGAGGCGGCGAGACCCTCGAACTCACCGTCACGCCGCGCATGGACGAACAGGCGGGCAAACCCAGAATCGGCATCGGCTACTGCCCCGGTTGTGAATTCAAACCGATTACCTCGCTCGCTGAAACCATCGGTTTAAGTCTGCAAGTGACAGGCGCGCAAATCCATGCGCTCGTTACGCTTCCCATCCGCCTCGTGCGCGGCAGCGTTGACCCTGCACAGGGGCGCCTCATCGGTTTGAAGGGCATTTTCGACATCATGTCGCAAAGCGTCTCCAACGACGTGGAAGCCGCCCAGGCACAGCCTCCCGCCGCTTCCTCGGCGCCCAACCCCAACGCGCCCGTGCAGACGCTTTCCATCATCGCCCTGCTGTCCATCAGCCTCGGCATCTTCAACCTTTTTCCCTTCCCTGCCCTCGATGGCGGACGCATCCTCTTCGTCCTTCCCGAATTGATTTTCCGCCGCCGCGTTCCTCACAAACTCGAAAACCTCGTACACGCCGTTGGCATGGCGCTCCTCCTCATCCTGATGATCTACATCAACGTGCGCGATTTCATTGACCCTGTTATTCCGTAAATGAACACGAAGAAAACCTCCTTCCAAACCGTCCTTGACTCTCTGCTCGACACGGGTAAAGACTTCCCGCGCCGCTACCTGCAATATTTCTCCGACATTGGGCCTCTCGAACTCAAGACCCTGCTGGATGTCTGGTCCCGCGTCAAACCGGACCGAAAGCTGTCCCTGCTCAAAGGATTAAAGGCATCGGCTGACAACGATACCCTCGTCAACTACGACGACTTCGCCCGTGCCATCCTGCACGACCCGGATGCCTCCGTCCGCGTGCAAGCCATCCGCCTGCTCGACGAATGCGAAGACACCCACCTTATTCCTGCCTTCATCGAACTGTTGAAGAACGACCCGAATGCCGGCGTGCGGGCGCAGGCGGCGGCGGCGCTGGGCTTGTTTGTGGACCTCGGCGAACTGGAGGAGATTGCAGAAGAAGCCTACGGGGAGGTCCATGCCGCTTTGCTGGAATCAGCCCAAGGGGCGGATGAAGCGAAAGTCCGCCGCAATGCCTTGGAGGCGCTGGGCTGGTCGTCGAATCCCAATGTTGTTGCGTTGATCGAATCCGCCTTTGAAGGCAGTATTGACTGGAAGGTCAGCGCGCTGACCGCCATGGGGCGCTCCGCCGACGACCGCTGGGAAGACCGTGTACTGCGCTCCCTGCTCGATGATAATGTGAAAATTCGCAAAGCCGCCGTGCAGAGTGCGGGCATGTTGGCGTTGAAGTCGGCGCGCCTGCCGCTCCTGCGCATGTTGGAAAGCGAGGAAGATGGCGATGTGATGACCGCCGTCATTTGGTCGCTTTCGCAGATCGGCGGCGAGGACGTGCAGACTTATCTCGAAACCCTGCTCGATCAGGCGGAGGACGAAGACCTGATTGAGTTTCTCGAAGACGCCCTCGACAACCTTGCCTTCACTGAAGACCTCGAACGCTTTGACTTGCTGGCTTTCAACCCCGATGATTTGGAAGCCCTCGATGACATTGACGAGGACGACGAGGAAGATGAAGGAGAGAAGTAAGTCGAACAGGATGTACAGGATAAGCAGGATATTTTCCCTTAACGAAGGATTATCCTGAATATCCTGTCTATCCTGTTTGACAGGACAGGCAGTTGCGAAATCACGGAGAAGTTTATAATCTCCGTGATTTTCTTTTGGCGGTTAACCAATGACTCTTTCTGTTCTCCTCAACACGTTTGCCAACAACATTCTTCCGATTCTTCTGCTCGGCGGGGCGGGCTTTACGCTGGGTAAACTCCTGCATGTGGACGCGCGCAGTCTGGGGCGGGTGGTCTTCTACGTCTTCAGCCCGGTGCTGATCTTCGACCTGCTGGTCAAGAACCAACTCAAGTGGAGCGAAGCAGCGTCGGTCATCGGTTTTACGGTCACGATTGTGCTGCTCATGGGATTGCTGGCGTTCCTTTTCGGCAGCTTCCTCAAACTGGAGCGTCCCGCCCTGATTGCCATTGTCATCACGAGCATGTTCGCCAACACCGGCAACTACGGGCTTCCGCTGGTGGCGTTTGCCTTCGGCGAGAATGCGCTTTCCTATGCAGGCGTGTACTTCATCACCACCACCTTCATGTTCTATACGCTGGGGGTCGTCATTGCCTCGCTCGGTCACATGAACCTCAAGGACGCCGTGTTGGGACTGCTCAAACTGCCCACGCTTTACGCTGTGCTTCTTGCCGTCTTGGTTGTTGAGTTTGGAATCGCAATCCCTGCGCCTCTCCGCCGCGCCGTGGACCTTGCCGCCGGCGGGACGATTCCGCTCATGCTCGTCCTGCTGGGTGTGCAAATGAAAGATGTGGTCCTGAACGGCAACCGCCGCGCCCTATCCATCAGTGTGGGCTTGCGCCTGTTTGCCGCCCCGCTCATCGGGCTGGGGCTGGCGGCGTTGTATGGCATTCAGGGCTTTGCCCGTCAGGGAGCCGTGACGCAGGCTTCGATGCCGAGCATGGTCAGCGCGACGGTGCTGGCGGCGGAATACCATCTCGACTCCAAACTCATTGCGGCGGCGGTGTTCGTCAGCACACTGCTCAGCCCGTTGACGCTCACACTGCTGTTGGTGTTTCTGGGTAGTTGACATGCGAGTCGTCAATTCGTTTTTGGCGTTCCTGCTTGTCCTGTTATTGTGGGGTGTAAAGCCGGCGCGCGCCCAAACAGGCGTTGACATGGAACTCGCCGCCTCCATCCAATTTGGGGAGGCAATCACCTTCACGGCGAGGCTCAAATCGCCGCTTGCCTTTCAAAACGCCTCTCTCTTCATCCATGATTCTGCGCGGGACGTTACCTATTCCCAGCCTGTGACCTTCGACGCGAACGGCGTCTCGGAATTTCGCTTCGACGTGAGGCAGAGCGCCCTGCGTCCGTTCACCACCCTGCTCTGGCGCTACGAACTGACCCTCGCCGGCGGGAGCGTCGTCCAAAGTCCGACGGGTTCGATCCGTTATGACGACACCCGCTTCGCCTGGCAGACCTTGGAATCGGGGGCGCTTCGCCTCCACTGGTACAACGGCGACGAGGCGTTCGGTCTTGCCGCGTTGAATGCCGCGCAGGCGGGGCTTCAAAAGGTCAGCAGTTTCTTCCCTCCCGACCTCTCCCAGCCCATTGACATTTACCTCTACGCCAGCGAAAGCGACCTGCACGGCGCGCTGCCCGGCGCGGAGGCTTGGGCGGCGGGTCATGCCGATTCGGGGGCGGGCGTGATCACGGTCACGGTGGAGACGGGCGCGAATCAAGGCATCCTTATGGAGCAACGCATCCCTCACGAGCTCATGCACGTCCTGCTTGCCCGTCAAGTCGGCGCCGGCTACCGGAACATCCCGGCTTGGTTGAGGGAAGGCATGGCGGCGCTGGCGGAACTCTATCCGAATCCCGATTACGACGGAGTCCTGGCAGACGCCGCCGCGCGCGATGCCTTGATTCCCATACGGGACTTGTGCGCCTCTTTCTCCCCTCAAGTTGACTCAGCGTTTCTAGCCTATGCCCAATCCCGATCCTTTACCCACTATCTGCGCGACATCTATGGCGTGGACGGCTTGCTGACTCTCGCCCGCGTTTATGCCAACGGTGTGACCTGCGAGCGCGGCCCCGAGCGCGCCTTTGGCGTGACGTTTGTAAAACTCGAACGGGACTGGCGGATGGAGGTTTTGGGGCAGGAAAGCCTTTCAGCCACGCTGGAAGCGTTTATGCCGTATCTGGTATTGTTATGCGTCGTGGTGGTTTTCCCGTTGATTGGCATTCTCAATTCCCTGCGGAAGAAAGGAGCTGCTCATGGATGATCAACCTGAATTGATTCGTGCGCACGTGTGGGTGAAGGGACGCGTGCAGGGCGTGGGCTTTCGCGCGCACGTGGAATTTTACGCGCGGCAAATCGGCGTCACGGGCTGGGTGAGGAATGTGGACTATGACACGGTCGAGGCGGTGGCGGAAGGGGAACGCGCCAAGGTCGAACGCTTCATCGAGATCATGAAAGAAGGTCCGCGCATGGCGCGGGTGGACGAGTCAAGAGTGGAATGGGAAAACCCGACAGGCGAGTTTCGGGAATTTGGGGTGAGGAGGAGTTTGTAGCGTTACGCAAACCCCAAACCTCGCTCCTTCAACGATACCCAGCGTCCCTGTCCGATGACCAGGTGATCCAGAACTTCCACATCGAGCAACTTGCCTGCCTGTACGATGGCGCGTGTCACAGCCACGTCATCGGGGCTGGGGGTCGGGTCGCCGCTCGGATGGTTGTGGATGACGATGATTGCCGAGGCGTTCTTGCGAACCGCCTCTTTGAAGATTTCTCCCACGCGTACTTGCGAGGAATTGACCGAGCCTTTATACACCTCCACAGTTTCCAGAACGCGATTTCTTCTATCGAGCAATATCACGCGCAGATGCTCCTGCTCCAGCGCGGACATTTCGTATGAAACCAGCACGGCGGCGTCGGCGGGGGAGTTGATGGCGGGACGTTCTTCGGGCGCTTCCAACGTCAGGCGTCGTCCCAGTTCGATGGCGGCTTTGATTTGGGCGGCTTTGGCGTCGCCAAGTCCGTGCTGTTTTTTGAGTTCGGCAAAGGGCACGCGGTGCAGTCCAATCAACCCGCCGAATGTGTTGAGCAGGCGCTGTCCTACGGCGACAGCATTCTCGCCTTTCACGCCAACGCGGAGCAGGATGGCGATTAATTCGGCATTGCTCAAGGCTTGGGGACCGAGGCTTGCCAGCCTTTCGCGCGGACGATCCGCTTCGTGCAGGTCGGTGATGCGATAGATGGGTTTGGGTGCAGGGTTGGGCATGAGGCTATCCTTGGCAGGGGAATGTCCCCATTTTACATCCGAACGTTGCTTGACATCCCCTACTCCCTCAAGTAGAATACGCCTCGCTTTGTGAACGGGCCTGTAGCGCAGTTGGGAGCGCGCCTCAATCGCACTGAGGAGGTCAGGGGTTCGAATCCCCTCAGGTCCACCTGTTCAGTAATCAGTGTTCAGTCATCAGTAATCCGCCACTGAACTGCACAGGGAACTGATCACTGAAAACTGAAGACCGTCCACCCGGGCCCATAGCGCAGTTGGGAGCGCGTCTCAATGGCATTGAGAAGGTCGGGGGTTCGAATCCCCCTGGGTCCACTAATGTAAAGCAAGTCTCAGACTTGCTCAACAAAAGTCACGGCAGGAGTAGTAAGTCATCCCGTCAGCGAGAAGGGAGAGCGAGGTGAAAGCCCTTCAGCGGCATCGAACGGGAATGCCAATCAACAAGACCGAACTCGCCTGACCACCCCCAAGGGAGACTGCGCTGGTGAATCGCAGTAGTCAGCGCCGGGCATGCCCGTTATAGCAAAGAAAGTGACGTTTGCAGGTTTGAACGTTGAGACGTTTGAACGTTCCAACTTGAAAACGTAATTCGGGTGGTACCGCGGAGAGAACTCTTCGTCCCTGCTGTGGATGAAGGGTTTTTTGTTTTGTGGTAACTATCATTACAGCGCAAGGCAGTCAAACGTTAGAGAACGTCCGCCTACGCTCGCAGCGTAAGAGACGCTCTCTAGCGTCGGATGACCGACAACCTGGCATCCACACCCTGAAACCCAAAACCTGAAACATGGAAGAGGTCAAAATGGCGACAACCAAGAAAAAGAATACGAAGAAAAAAACTGTGGTGAAAAAAGCCGTCAAAACGACAAAAGCGAAGGCGGTCAAACCGTCTCCTAAAGTCAAAAAGACGACCGCCAAAACGACTGCGGCGAAGAAGACCGTTTCGAAAGCCAAAGCGGTCAAGCCTTCTGTGAAGACAGCCGCGAAGAAGCCTGCTGTCAGGAAAACCGCGCCGAAAGCCCAGGCGGTCAAATCCTCGGCGAAGGCGGCTGTCAGGAAGCCCGCCGCCCGGAAAACCGCGCCGAAGGCGAAGGCGGTCAAAGCCATCGTCCCAGTGACCGAGCAGCCCAAGGCGGTTGTGCCGGTGGAGAAAAAGCCGGCTGCCATTCAGGCGGTGGCGAAGACCCAGCCCGCCGAGAGCAAACCCAAACGTGACATCTCCTTCAACCCGCAGGAAATGGAACCGCGCTGGCAGGCAAAATGGGAAGCCGACAAGTTGTACCGCGCCGTAATTGACCCATCCCGCCCCAAACATTACGCGCTGACCATGTTGCCCTATCCCAGCGGCGACCTGCACATCGGTCACTGGTACGCCATGACCCCCTCCGACGCGCGCGCCCGCTTCAAGCGTATGCAGGGCTACAACGTCCTGTTCCCGATGGGCTTCGACGCGTTTGGTCTGCCCGCGGAAAACGCCGCCATCAAAGACGGCATTCATCCCATGAAGCGCACCTATCAAAACATCGAACGGATGCGCAAGCAGTTGAAAAGCATGGGCGCCATGTTCGATTGGGAGCGCGAAGCCGTTTCCTGCGACCCTCGCTACTATCGCTGGACGGAGTGGTTCTTCATCCAGTTATACAAACACGGACTGGCATACCGCAAGATGTCGGCAGTGGATTTTTGTCCCAACTGCAATACCACGCTGGCGCGCGAACAAGTCATCGGTGAAAACCGCGTGTGCGAACGCTGCGGCACTCCCGTCATCAAAAAGGATTTGGAGCAGTGGTTCTTCAAAACCACCAAATACGCCGACGAACTGCTGAACTTCGACGAACTGGACTGGCCCGAGCGCGTAAAAGTGCTGCAAACAAATTGGATTGGACGCAGCGAAGGCGCGGAAGTGCAGTTTACAGTGATCAGTGATCAGTTGTCAGTCGAAGAGTCGAAAGTAACTGTATTCACCACGAGACCCGACACGCTGTGGGGCGCGACCTTCATGGTCTTTGCGCCGGAGCATCCGCTGGTGGATAAAATCACCACGCCCGAACAGCGCGAGGCGGTGGAAGCATACAAGGCGCAAGCCGCGCGTCAATCGGACATCGAACGCGAAGCCGCCGACAAGGAAAAGACAGGCGTCTTCACGGGCGGCTATGCCATCAACCCGGTCAACGGCGCGCGCATTCCTATTTGGATTGCGGACTACGTGCTGATGAGTTACGGCACGGGCGCCATCATGGCGGTCCCTGCGCATGACGAGCGCGACTTCGCGTTTGCCAAAAAGTATGATCTGCCCATCGTCGAGGTAATCAGACCTGAAGGTCAGGAAGAAGCGGGCGAGTTAAAAGCCGCGTATACCGGCCCCGGCGTGATGGTCAATTCGGGTCCGTTCAACGGGACGAAGGTCAACACCGAAAAGGGACGCAAGAATCCCGGCATCAGCGCGGTGATTGACTGGCTGGAACAGCAAGGCATCGGCAAAGAGGCGGTCAACTACCGCTACCGCGACTGGCTAATCTCGCGTCAGCGTTATTGGGGCGCGCCCATCCCGATGATTTACTGTGAGAAAGACGGTTGGAATCCTGTCCCCGAAGATCAACTGCCCGTGCTGCTGCCCGAAGACGTGGAATGGAAACCGACGGGCGAATCGCCGCTGAAATTGCATCCAACGTGGAAGAACACAACCTGTCCTGTGTGCGGCGGTCCCGCCGAGCGCGAGACCGACACGATGGATACTTTCATGTGTTCGTCGTGGTATCACCTGGCGTACCTCTCGCCTTACAATGACAAGGCGCCCTTCGACGAAGCCGAATACAACTACTGGATGCCCGTGGACACGTACACAGGCGGCATCGAACACGCCACCATGCACCTGCTCTACACGCGCTTCTTCCACAAGGCACTGCGCGACATGGGCATCACTGAAGGCAACGAGCCGATGATTCAACTGCGCAATCAGGGCATGGTGCTGGCGGAGGATCACAGCAAAATGTCCAAGAGCCGCGGCAACGTCGTCGCGCCCGATTTGCTGGTGAACAAATACGGCGCCGATACCGTGCGCGCCTACCTGATGTTCTTTGCTCGTTGGGAGATGGGCGCTCCCTGGGATTCGCAGGGCATCGAAGGGACCGCGCGCTGGATGCGCCGCGTCTGGACCTTGTTCACGGATCCGACTCCGCCGCAAACGGACCCTGCCTACGATGGGCGTCACTTACGCCGACGCGTTCACCAGACGCTGAAGAGCGTCACGCACGACTTCGAGAACTTCGAGTTTAATACCATCATCTCCTCGCTGATGGAATTGCTCAACGAGATGTACAAGGCGCGCGAAGCGGGCGCGGTGGGAAGCCCCGCCTGGGAGGAAGCGACCGAAATCTACTTGAAGATGCTGGCGCCCGTCGCGCCGCACATCGCCGAGGAACTGTGGACCAATCAACTGGGCAAGCCGTACTCGATCCATCAGCAGCTGTGGCCCCAGGTGGACGAGGAAGCCGCGAAGGAAGATGTCATCGAACTGCCGGTGCAGGTCAACGGTAAAGTGCGTGACCGCATCACGGTCCCGGCGGACGCGGGCGAGGAAGAAATTAAAGCCGCCGCGCTGGCTTCGGCAGTGGTTCAGAAGTATTTGGAGGGCAAGACGCCCAAGAAAATCATCGTGGCGAATAAGCGGCTGGTCAGCGTGGTGGTGTGACCGTCGTTTGCAAAAACAAACATCCCTGCGAGCGCATGTTCGCAGGGATGTTTTATTATGCGGCGAGTTTTGTATAACTGACGTTCCCAAGCGCCGTCAATCCGGTTTTATCGCGGCAGTGTGACTGTCAGAAGCCAGCCGTCAGCCATTTCCTGCGGGTCAGCCATTTGCCCGCCGTGCAGTTTGACCAGCGAGGTGATGATGAAGTCCAGCATGGCGCTGTCCATTTCGAATTTATCGGCGGATTTTTTGCCGAAACTTTGAGCGCGGATTTTTAATTCAGCGTTGGTGTCGCTCGCTGAAAGCGAAACCGTTCCCTCGGTCACGCGCAGAGAGGCGAAAGTAAGCAGATGGGAAATAATTTGCCGCATTTGCGCCCTATCCACGTTGAAGCGTGGATTGGTGAGGTTTGTTTCGAGCATCAGCGGTTTGGCTGGATTTTGGGTCTTCCAGCGGTTGGCTGCCTCGACGAGGATTTCAGCGAGGTCGGTTTCTTCGCGCGTCACTTGAGTTTGTCCGTTGTTCAGGCGCGCAATCTCCACCAGGTAACCAATCAGCGCCAGCATGCGTTGACCGGCGGTGAAGACGGTGGTGAGGTCGTTGTGCTGGGTTTCGTTGATGGGACCGTCAATGCCCTTTAGCACCACCTTGCTGAAACCAAGGATGGAATTGAGCGGGGTTTTGATGTCGTGCGATGCCCAGGAGAGGAAGTTGTCGAGGTCGAAATGCTCCGCATGCCCGCGGGTCCAAACCAGCGACTCGATGCTCTTGGGGTCGCCAGCCAATTCTGCCGCCTGCTTTTCATTCAATTTGTGGAGTTGGTACAGGCGAATCGCCAATTCCCTTTTGGCTTCCTGCGGGGTAATCTTTGCCGCCTCGAGTAATTCGGTTGGGATTTCGAGAATGGTCTTTTCCATCATGCCTAGCCTGTTCTTCTGGATAATATGTAGAGTATAACTCCACTGCAACTGCAACAAAAAACATTTTACCGCCGAGCCGCAGAGTACGCGGAGATATATGACTGTACTGAAAAAAACTTTTCCTTCCACGAAGGACACAAAGGTCGCAAAGCATTCTAATTGCCTTGCGCCGAATTTTTTCCTTTTGAAATTTCTTTGTACGGTTCGTGTTCTTTGTAGATGGTCGTCTTTTTTCGCAAACAGCGAAGGGGGTAACTACGGTCCTCCCATGTCCACCGTCCAGTAACCGCCGTATGAACTGAATTTGTTATAGACATAGCCGACGCCGATTTCGGTCACACGCGAATTAAGCACGGCGTCCCAGTGCGCCTGGTCGCTGCGCCATTGATTCATGGCATCCTGCGGCAAGCCGATGGCGAGGATTTCGAGGTAATAGGGATTGGTGTAACCGGCGTTGAGCAAGCGGTCGCCGATCCATGAACCATCCGAGCCGCTGTGGCGGAGGAAGTCGTTGCACGCCATATCCAGGCTGTGACCCTGTGCGGCGGCGGTCAACTGCGGGTTGACGGTCAGGGCGGGGCGTCCCACCTCGGCGCGCGCCTGGTTGATGAGTTCGATCAACTGCTGGACGTATCCCTCGTTGATGGTGTAGGTACAGTTGCCGACCTGCGAGACGATGGGCGTTCCTGAAATGTTCGCGGCGCCTCCGGTCCCGACCACCACTTGCACCCAAAAAACGGACTCGGCGCCCATTGGCACTGTTTTCCCCTCCGCATTCAACAGCCTGAAGTTGCCGCGATAAATCTTGTCGGCGGAGGGGGCGGTCAGTTGCACAGAGACATCCACCGTGGCTTTGGCGGGAGTTTCCGGCACAGGAACGGAGTCGGGCGCGCCCATGCGGTCGCCGTCCACAAAAGCGACGGTGTATCCGCTCCAAGTGCAGGTGCCGGTGTTTTGCAGTTTCCAAGTCTTGGTGAAGGTTTCGCCGGCGTTGACGCGCGTATTATCGGGATAGGTGACGTCCTCGACGAGGATGGCGCTGTCGCGGCAGGAGGCGGGAGATGAGGCGGAAGCGGCTGTCCCTGTGGAGGCGGCTTCGGGCGTGAAGGTAGGGGGAATCCGCGTCGGGATGGTTAAGGCTGGTTTGGTCGGCGGCAGAGTCGAGGTCACGAAGAGAGGCGGGGCGGGCGTCCGCGTGGGGAGGGGCTCTGTGGAGACTTTCACACAGGCGGTCAAAGTCAGGAGGAGCAGCAGGAAAATCCAGTTCTTTTTCATGAAGCGTTTCGTATTCCAGTAAGTTCGACGAGAGCGCGTCTCTTCGCCGTAATTTTATGGTTTGGCAAGTACGAGGACGTAATACCCGTAGCCGTTGTAGAAGGCATAGCCGACGCCGATTTCGGTGTAGGTGGTGCTGAGCAGGTTTTGGTTGTGGCGCGGGTCGGTGGTATCAGTCTTCCACCAGTTGACCACGCCGGGACCGTCCAGCGGCGGGTTGCTGCCATAGACGTTTTCGCTGACCGATGAGGCAACATAGCCGGTATCTGCCACGCGGGTTGTGGGGGTGGAGCCGTCGGTGCCGGTGTGGGTGTAGAAGTTGTTGCAAGCCATATCGTTGGCATGACGCTGCGCAGCGCGGACGAGCAGGGTGTTTACGGTGTAGGCGGGCAGGTTGTTTTGGGCGCGGTAGGCGTTGATGGCGGCGATGGCATCGGTCAGTTTGAAGACATCGGTGGTGAAAGAGCAGGAGGCGGTGCCTGCGCCGGAACCGGCTGGCGGCGTGACGCCCGCTGCGGCGGTGGGAGAAGCGCCGGCAGTGGGGGAGGGACCGGCGGTGGCGGTCGCGGCGCTGGTGGCGGCGGCAGTGTTTTCCACTTTGATGATGAGCCACAAACGGGAGTCTTCGTCAACCGATATGATCAGTCCTTGCGGGTTTTTGATGACAAAGTTGCCGCGATAGGTGCCGGGGCTGCTGGGGGCGGTCAGTTGCACGGAAATGTCGAGGGTCTGACCGGGATAGGTGATGCCCAGTGGAACCGCATCCGGCGCGCCCATGCGGTTCTCGGAGTAGTAGGTGAGGACGTAGTCGCTTGCCCAAACGCAGGTGCCGGTGTTGCTGATGCGCCAGGTCTTGGTGAAGGTCTCGCCGGCGTTGATGACGGTGTTATCGGGAATGGTGACATCCGCGACAAAGGACGCTTTGTTGGTGCAGTTGGGGTCGTTGGTGGGGCGGGCGGCGGGCGTGTCGGTGACGGGCGTTGCGGGAGTCGCCGTGATTTCGGGGAGCGGTGTGGAAGGCGCCTGAGTTGGGGCAGGAGGCGGCGTGTTGGTGGGAGGGGGCGTGGCGGTAGCGGCGGGAGTCTCTCCGCGGCAGGCGGAAAGGATGAGGGCAATCAGCAGGATGAAAACCGGCAATTTTTTTGACATTGGAACCTCCTTGTGTCCACAGACGATTTGCGTGTAGTCAAAATGTGTCTGCATGGACACAACACTGATAACGAGACGATGCGGGCAAATGTTCCTCGTCATTATAGCATTCGATGAATGATACAATCGCGGCATGGGTACTCTCTACCTCGTCGCCACTCCCATCGGCAACCTCGAAGATATGTCGCCGCGCGCGGTGCGCATTCTCAAAGAAGCGGTTCTCATTGCGGCGGAGGATACGCGCCACACCGGTAAACTGCTCAAACATTTTGGCATCGAGACGCCCCTCACCAGTTACTTCGAACATAACAAACTCGCCAAGTTGGATTTCATCCTCGAAAAACTCTCCACAGGGGATGTGGCGCTCGTCTCGGATGCGGGGACGCCGGCGATCAACGACCCCGGCTACGAACTTGTCCGCGCTGCGCTCGCTTCGGGCTTCGACGTCAAGCCTGTGCCCGGTCCCTCAGCCCCTCTCGCCGCCCTGACCGTTTCCGGGCTTCCCACCGACTCGTTCCTCTATCTCGGCTACCTGCCGCACAAGACCAGCGAGCGTCACAAGGTTCTTGAGCAAGTTGAAAACTTGTCCTACACGCTCATCTTTCTCGAATCGCCTTACCGCATTGTCGAATCGCTGGAAAACCTGCTCTCCGTGCTGGGCGACCGCCGCATCTGTGTGGCGCGTGAGATGACCAAGATGTTCGAGGAATACTGGCGCGGGACCATCAGCGGGGCGGTGGCGTATTTCAAGTCGCAGCCGGCGAGAGGGGAATTTACGCTGGTGGTGGAAGGGAAGAAGAAAAATGAAAGTGAAAAGTGGACAGAGGAAGAACTGCTTGCCGCCATCAAAGAGAAATTGATGAGCGAAAAATCCGCAAAAGAAATTTCGGCTGAACTGGCAGAGCAAAGCGGCTGGAACAAGAAGGAAATTTACGCGATCATCAATAAAATGAGATAGTTCCTTCAGGGGCGATGTGTCGCACTACGCAGAACGTCCCGAAGATTCCTTGAATTCAGCCTTGATTGCGACTTCTCTACCGTACAATCTTTAGACCAAGATCGTTTTCAGCGCGGATGCCGCGAATTTTGCGGATTATGCCGATGTTTTTTAAAATCCGCGTAATCCGACACATCAGCGTAATTCGCGTTTGATGTTTTGGGATTTGTACGGTACCAAAGTTTTGACCAAAACCTTCGGCACGGGTGCGTAACATCCGTTAATGGGACTCGTCGTTGGGAGTGTATGTGAAAGAAACTTTACGCAAGCGCGCACATGAATGTGGGATTGCGCCCGGTATTTTGCCAACGGGCAAGTGGAATGCCATTACAGATGTCCAGGGCGTGCGGGTGGGGCAGGTTACGCTCATCGAGGGAGAGGATGTTCGCACCGGCGTCACCGTCATTCTTCCGCATGGCGGGAATATGTTTCAGGAGAAAGTGCCGGCGGGCATTGCGGTGGGAAATGGGTTTGGGAAACTGATGGGCTTCACGCAGGTGCAGGAACTGGGCGAAATCGAGACGCCCATTGTGCTGACGAATACGCTGGCTGTCCCTGCGGCGGCGGAGGCGTTGATCGAGTGGACACTGAAGCAACAAGGCAACGAGGAAGTGCGGAGCGTGAACCCGATTGTGGGGGAGACGAATGACGGCTGGCTGAACGATATTCGCAGGCAGGCGGTGAAAAAGGCGTCAGTGTTGGCGGCGATTGAATTGGCTGAATCAGGTCCGGTCGAGGAGGGATGCGTCGGCGCGGGGACGGGAACGGTCTGCTTTGGGTGGAAGGGCGGCATCGGCACGAGTTCACGCGTCCTGCCGAAATCCCTGGGCGGGTACACGGTGGGGACGCTGGTGCAGTCCAATTTTGGCGGCGTCCTGCAAATGGACGGGATTCCTGTGGGGAAAGAGTTGGGTCAATATTATCTGAAGGATGAGTTGGATCGCTTTGCCGACGGCTCGGTCATGATTGTGCTTGCGATGGATGCGCCGCTTTCAGACCGAAACCTGCGGCGGCTGGCAAAGCGCGGGCTCGCCGGGCTGGCGCGGACGGGCGCATCCATGAGCAACGGTTCAGGGGATTATGTGATTGCGTTTTCGTCGGCTGAAGAGGTGCGACGGACGCCGGAGCGGCGAAGCAAGGTATGGACATACCCCGAAGTGCCGAATGAGCAGATGTCGCCTTTGTTTCAAGCCGCCATTGAAGCAACCGAGGAGGCAATTTACAATTCGTTGTGCATGGCTGAAACGATGACGGGGTTTCGCGGGAGGACCGTCCACGCCCTGCCGCTGGATGATTTGGAGCGGTTGATACGCAGATATAAACTATAATGGGGTGACTTGATGAGGCTGTGCCTTGTCAGATCATCCCTGGAGGAAAAATGTCAAAACAAGATAAGTTCGGTTTCATCTTCAGCAATGAAGACGGTGTGATGCGGGCTGCCGCGGTTGCCAATGTCACATCCTGGTTGGTTCTTTTGGTGTTCGTAGCGACCTTTGTTACGAATTTCTGGCCCCTGTTCGATGGGACGGTTCCGTTTTCGGAGTTGTTCAACCAGCCCACATCCCTCGTCAATGTGTTCTATATCTTGATCATGGGCGTTGTGTATTTCAGCATTTTACAGGGTGTCTCTCGTTTGCTGCATCTGGGTCTTGATATCTACTATTCACTGTATCCCGACGAAGAGGAAGCGAAATAACAAATAAGGAACGTGAATTCGGGATAAGCGGTGGACGTTAGAGAACGTCCACTGCGCCTTGCGTAAAAGACGCTCTCTAGCGTCGAGCAAGCGGGCTGTTTCCCTTATCCCAAACTGACGTTAAGGAGTGAGCCATGGCGGAAGAAAAGCATACCCAGAGCAAAACCGAAGAAAAGAAAGAGGAAAAGAAGGAAGAAAAACCAACCCCCAAAGATAATCTCGTCGTCACCAAACATTCGGTGCGGATTGGCGGGAAGACCATCAAATACACGGTTACAGCGGGGACGATGGTTTTGAAAGAGGAAACAGCCGACCGCGAGAAGGAAGCGGAAGGCGAGAAGCCGCGCGCGCAGATTTTCTTCGTCGCCTATACCAAGGACGATGTCCGCGACCCGGCGAAGCGTCCGCTGACGTTCTCGTTCAACGGCGGACCGGGCTCCTCGTCCGTGTGGCTGCACATGGGCGTGCTGGGTCCGCGGCGGGTGCTGCTGAAAGGCGACGGCGAACTGCCGAAACCGCCTTTCAAGATGGTGGACAACGACTTTTCAATCCTCGATGAGACCGACCTGGTGTTCATTGACCCGATGAGCACCGGCTACAGCCGCCCGGTGGAAGGGCAAAAGCCAAAGGAATGGCACGGCTTCAAGAAGGACATTGAGTCGGTTGGCGATTTTATCCGCCTCTATACCACACGCTACAACCGCTGGCTCTCGCCGAAGTTCCTCATCGGCGAATCCTACGGCACCACGCGCTCGGCGGGGCTTTCGGGCTATTTGCAGGAACGTCACGGCATGTACCTGAACGGCATCATGCTGGTTTCGGTGGTGCTCGATTTCACCACGATTGATTTCAACGTCAACAACGACCTGCCCTATATCCTTTTCCTGCCGGGCTACACCGCCACCGCCTGGTATCACAACGTGCTTCAACCCAAACGGACGTTGAAGGAGTGGCTCAAAGAGGCGGAGGAGTTCGCGCTCGGCGATTATGCCAAAGCGCTGCTCAAGGGCGACGCGCTCACCAAAGAGGAACGCGCCGACATCGTGAAGCGATTGTCGCATTACACCGGCATCTCGGAGCAGTTCATCGAACGTTCCAATTTGCGGATCAACGACCAGCACTATTTCAAGGAACTGCTGCGCGAACGCGGGCTGACCGTCGGACGCCTCGACAGCCGCCTCCTTGGGCGGGACCGTTTGGGCGTGACCGAACAACCCGAATATGACCCCCTGCTGACGAACATCATGGGTCCGTACACCGCCGCGTTTTACGATTACGTCCGCCGCGAGTTGAAGTTCGAGTCGGATTTGCCGTATGAGATTTTGAGCCGCTTCGTGCATCCCTGGTCATACAAGGAGTTCGAGAACGCCTACGTCAACGTGGGCGAGACGCTGCGCGCCGCAATGACCTATAACCCCTATCTCAAGGTCTTTGCCGCCAACGGCTACTACGACCTCGGCACGCCCTACTTTGCCACCGAATACACGTTCAACCACCTCGGTCTGGATGAACAGACGCGCAAGAACGTCTCGATGGAATATTACGAGGCGGGGCATATGATGTACATCCACATGCCTTCGCTGAAGAAGATGAAGAAGGATTTGACGAAGTTTCTCAAGAACGCAATGTAAAAATCTCTCCGTCATTGCGAGAAGCCCGAAAGGCAGCGAAGCAATCCTCCCTCGATGTGGAGATTGCTTCGCTCCACTCGCAATGACGGAGGTTTTGTTTTAAGGCTCCCAGATAATGGTCGCCATCTGGACGAGTAACATTCCCCCCAGCAAAACCATGCTCAACAGTTTTTGCTTGAACATGGAAGACCTCCTCCGGGGCGTGAGCGTCCCGGCAATTTATCATTGCGAGAGGATTCGTTAATTCTTGTTTTAAGCACGGATGAAAGGGATAAAAGTGATTTAACGTCAGTTCGGGATAAGCGTCCCGAAGGCTGATTCTGCTCTCGAACCCGCTGCGTCAAAAGCCTTCGGGATGATTCAAAAGCCTTATCCCGAATTCAGGTGATTTATTTTCTTATCCCTTTCATCGCTTGTATCCGTGGTTGATTTGAATTGCCGAACGCTCTCATTGCATAAAGCAGGTTTGCCGGCATTAAAAACCCCGCCTCGCTGCATGACAATTTCGATGCAAAATTTCGGGGAAATCTGTTGTAGAATTGCCACAAATTCTTTTTGGGAGCCTGCATGAATCTCGACGATCTCGCCCTCTTCAAACAACTCGACACCCTCAACATGCTGGGGGAAATTGACAACCTGCCCGACCAACTTGGCTTGGCATATCAATTGGGTCTCACACATCCGCTTCCAGAGTGGAAAGACATCCGCCAGGTGATCATCGCCGGCATGGGCGGCTCTGCCATCGGCGCCGACCTGCTCGCCGCGTACAGCGCTTCGCTCGCCCCGCTGCCTGTCTTCGTCCACCGCGACTATGGACTCCCCCTCTTTGCGCGCGGCGCAGAGACGCTGGTCATTTGCTCCTCGCACTCCGGCAACACCGAAGAGACGCTGGATGCCTTCGAAGCCGCGCGCAAAGCCGGCTGCCGGATCATCGCCGTCTGTACGGGCGGCGAACTGGCAAAACGCGCCAAAGCGGCGAACATTCCCGTCTGGACGTTCGACCATACCGGTCAGCCGCGCGCGGCGGTTGGGTTTTCGTTCGGTCTGCTTTTGGCGATGTTCCAGCGCCTGGGGTTCCTCCCCGACCAAGCCTCAGCCGTGAATGAGGCGCTCGATGCGATGAAACAGATTCAACAACACCTGCGGGCGGATGTCCCTGCTGCAAACAACCCCGCCAAACGTTACGCCGGTCAACTGGTGGGGAGGTGGGTGACCATCGTCGGTTCAGGTCCGCTCAGCGTGGTTGCCCGCCGCTGGAAGGGACAGTTGAACGAGGTCGCCAAAGCCGCCGCCAACTTTGAATTCATCCCTGAGGCAAACCATAACACGCTGGCTGGCACGCTCAACCCGCAGGAGGTTCTCAATGCCCGTACCATCACGCTCTTCCTTCAGTCCGCCTCCGACCATCCGCGCAACCGCCTGCGCCTGGAACTGACTCGCAAAGCCTACATGCTCGAAGGCTTGAATACCGACTTCATCGAGGCGCGCGGCAGCCATCCGCTTGCCCACATGTGGACGCTGATTCTGTTCGGCGATTACATGGCGTATTATCTGGCAATGGCGTACGGCGTGGACCCGACCCCCATTCAGGCGCTGGTAGAGTTCAAGAAGGCGATGGCGGAAGCGAAGTAGCGCGGCATTTTGCAGATTAACAATTTAACTCACCTTACGCAGTTCCTTCGTAGGGCGGGTTATGTCGCCCGAAAACGCGAGATACCCTTCGACAGGCTCAGGGCAAGAATCTCGCGCTGCCGCGTAAGATGAGAATTTAACCTGACAATCCCCTGCTCTTGGCGCCGCACGGGGATTAACCCCCGTGCTATTCCCCCCAAGTCCGCTCAAGCGGACTAGTCCCGCCTTGGCGGGGCTTTGTACGAATAGCACGGACGCCTGCCCTGAGCCGCCGGGCTGAGTTTATCGAAGCCCTGTCGAAGGGTTCACGTCCGTGCGGGCATGGCAGATACCGCACTTCCGCCAGGGTTCTTTGAGACGTTAACTTTCCAGCGTGATGTACTTTTTGCGCGGCTTGATGCCCCCGAAGCCCTCGAACGCTTCCTTGATTGCTTTTATATCCGCTTCGATGTCATCGGTGGGATAAAAGGGCTGCGGGTGAATGCGGACGATTTTATGCCTGCCGTCCACCGCCGCCATGACGATGGGAATCCCCGCTCCTTTGGCAATGTGATAGAAGCCGCGCTTCCAATCCGCCACATAACCGCGCGTTCCTTCCGGCGTGATGACCAAAATAAAGCGCTCTGTTTCGTGGATGGCTTTCACCATTTGCTCCACCAGCCCAGTCGGTTTTTTGCGGTCCACCGGGTAGCCGCCGCAGTAACGAAAGAACCAACCCAGCGGCGAGCGGAACAACTCCGCTTTGCCCATAAAGCGGACATCCGCCCGCAGGGTGAACGCCACGCCGAGGAACAGCACAAAATCCCAGTTGGAGGTATGCGGCGCGCCAATCAGAATGAACTTTGGCAAATCGGGGAGTTTCCCGTCCACACGCCAGCCCGCCAGCCGCATCAGCAGGCGCGCCAGCAGATGAAGCAGAAAACTGAGAATGGGGGTGTTGAAGATGGTGGTTTTCATAATGAGAAAGTATGGTTAAATACTTGCCTGTATGAACTTGAAATCGTTGCTCCGCTCCACAGTGTATCATAGTGAAAAGATTTTGCAGCGCCTGCGTTTCCCTTCCCAGCCCGCCGATCTGCCCGTTCTGTTGGGCATTTCTTTTCCCAAAAGCGGCACGCACCTGCTCGACCAAATCCTGCTTGGCTTTTCCAACGTTGCGCCGTATGCGCGGCGTTTGCATTCCTTCTATGCCGAATACGAAGGCGAGACGGGACGCAAGCGCGCGCCTGAACAAGCATTAACCTGGCTCGATTCCCTCCGCCCGCGCGACATCGCCTCCGCGCATCTCTTTGCCCGCCCCGCAGCCGTGGAGCGCGTCTGCTCGCCCCGCTTCATCCCCTACTTCATCTTCCGCGACCCGCGCGATGTGGTCGTCTCGCACGTCTTCTACGTCACCGACATCGAGCCGCGCCACGCCCATCACGCCTATTACAAGTCCCTGCCCGATTTCGACGCGCGGCTCAAGGTCAGCATTCTGGGACGACCCGACGCCGACATCGAGTTTCCGAACATTGCCGAACGCTTCGCTCCCTATTTGGACTGGCTGGATCAGCCCGAAGTGTTGACCATTCACTTCGAAGATTTGATTCAGGACCGGGTCCGGGCATTGAACCGCATCCTCGATCACTTCCTCGCCCGCTTCCCGCTTCCGACTCCCCGCAGCCTGATTCTCGAGTCCCTCGAATCTTCCATCAACCCATCCAAATCTCCCACCTTCCGCTCCGGTCGAACCGGCGAGTGGACGAAACACTTCACGGCAGAGCATAAAAAGATTTTCAAGGACGCTGCCGGGGATTTGTTGATACGTTTGGGATACGAAAAGGATAACAACTGGTGAAATGAAACGACTGACACAAAGCCGCTGGTTTGAAATTCTCCTGCTCGCGCTCATCTCCGCGTTGACCTATCTGCCGCGCATCGGTGAGTTGGGATATTACCGCGACGATTGGTACTTCCTCTACGACGCGCTGGTGAGCGGACCAAGGGCACTGATTGAAATTGCTCTGCACACCCGTCCCATCCGCGGACCGCTGTATGCATTGTATTTTTCTTTGTTTGGTTTCAGTCCGTTTCCCTACCACCTCGTCATGTACCTCACCCGGCTGTTGGGCGGCATTGGCGCGTGGTGGCTGTTCAATTTGATGTGGGAAAAGAGGCGAACCGCCAACTTCTTCATGGCGGTCTTGTTTACGCTCTTCCCCGGCTTTTTGTGGTGGGTGGCGGGGTTTGAGTTCCAGCCGTATGTGTTGAGCGTGGGATTGCAAGCCTTTTCCATTGCGTTTACGCTCAAGGCGGTTTCATCGGCTGCCCTGCTGAAACGTCTCGGCTGGACGGTCGCCGCCCTGCTTTCGGGTTGGGCGTATCTGGCGCTGGTGGAATATGCCATCGGCATGGAAGCCTTGCGTTTGATAAGCGTTTATCTATACGTGCGGCGGGAAAACCCCGCAGAGCCTCTTGCCGCATCTGCGGAACGGCTGTTGAAAAAATATGCGCCGCATTTGCTCATTCCCGGCGTATTTTTGTTTTGGTATCAGTTTCTCTTCGATAACTGGCGCAAGGCGCAGGATGCCGGGACACAGTTGAGCGTCCTGTTTTCCTCGCCGCTGACGGCGCTGTGGCGTCTGGTGGAACTGGCGCGCAGTTGGCTGAATGCGGCGCTCTTTGCCTGGGTGGTGCCTTTTTATCAAAACTTCTACAACAACCGCCTGAAGGATATTGCCATCGGGTTGTCGTTTACCGCGCTCATTCTGGTTGTGGTTGTGTGGGCGCTGCGGTATTTGAAAAAAGCAGAAGCAACGGAGGACGAGTCGAACACCCGCCCCTGGCGAAACGAATTGCTGTGGGTCGGTTTTCTCGGAACGCTGGGCGGCGTTTTGCCGGTGGTGCTTGCCAACCGCGTGGTGACCTTTGAGCGCATCTCGCAATACGCGCTTCCCGCCTCGCTGGCGGGCGTCATCTTTTTGAGCGGTCTGCTCCATTCGGTCTTTCCCAAGCCGCTGCGTTATACCCTGCTGGCGGGGTTGATTGGGCTGGCGGCGCTTTCGCATCACGGACTTGCCGCGCAGGCAGTTCAGGAGGAGCGGCTCATTGCCGGGTTTTGGCGGCAGGTCGTTTGGCGCGCGCCCGGCATCAGGTCTGGGACGACGCTGGTAGCGTATTATCCCGGCATTAATTATGCAGAGGGAAATGATGTGGTGTGGGGTCCTGCCAATTTCATCTATTACCCGCATTGGCAGGGACACATGCCGGTGGACGTTCCTCTGCCTGCCTCGCGGCTCGAACAGGACAGCATCCTGCAAATCATCAACGGCAATAAGTCCTTCGAGCAGACCGACCTGGTGATTAAATTCGTCCACACCGAGACCAACTACAAGAATCAACTTATCATGACCCAGCCCTCCCCCAACGCCTGCGTGCATGTGCTGGACCCGCGCTGGCCCGATCTTTCCGTCAACGATCCGCCGTTTATTCATGCGGCATATCGCAACTCGAAGATCGAGAACATTCTCAGCGAGGCGGAGGCTCCCGCCGTGCCGTCTTATGGGTTTGGTCCCGAACTTTCGCGTGAGTGGTGTTATTACTATCAACAGGCAGACTTGGCGCGTCAGCAGGGCGATTGGGCTGAAATTGCACAGTTGGGGGAGGAAGTGAAGCAGCGCAATCTCACGCCGAACGATCCCATCGAGTGGATGCCCTTCCTTCAGGCATACGCGTTTCTCGGCGACCAAAAGCAGGTGAAGGGAATTTCCACCCGCCTCAATGAAGAGCCTTTTTACCGGCAGCTTGCCTGTCGGAATCTCAGCGCCATGCCGGACTATGGCTATTCTCTCTCGCCTGAAATGCAATATTACGTAGATGAGTTGTTTTGCCAATGAACTGTTCCATTGTCATTCGCGCTTATAACGAAGAAAAACACATCGGACGTTTGCTGGAGGGGATTCGACAGCAGACGGTGCAGGACGTGGAAATCATCCTCGTCGATTCCGGCTCGACCGATGGAACGGTCTCGGTTGCCGAAGCCTTTGGCGCGCGCGTTGTGCGGATACCGTCAGCGGAGTTTACGTTTGGGCGGTCGCTCAATTTCGGGGTCCAGGCAGCGACGCGTGAATTCGTCGTCATTGCCAGCGCGCATGTCTATCCCGTTTATCCCGACTGGCTGGAGAGTCTGCTGCGTCCGTTTGAAGATGAACAAGTGGCGTTGACCTACGGCAAGCAGCGCGGACCTGCCGCCGCCAAATTTTCGGAACAGCAGATTTATCACCAGTGGTATCCCAATGCCAGCAACTTTGATCAACCCACTACGTTTTGCAACAATGCCAATGCCGCCATCCGCCGCAGTTTATGGGAGCGGCATCCCTACGATGAAACGCTGACCGGGCTGGAGGATGTGGAATGGGCAAAGTGGGCAAAGGAACAGGGCTATAAGATTGCCTATGTTGCCGAAGCCGAGATTATCCACGTTCACAATGAGACGCCGCGCGGCGTGTATAACCGTTACCGCCGCGAAGCGATGGCGCTGCGCAGGATTTACCCCGAAGCGCATTTCAACTTCTACGATTTCATCCGCCTCACGTTGACCAACATCTTCAGCGACCTGTGGCATGCCGCGCGTGAGCGGGTGTTGTTGAAACATTTGATTTCGATATTGTGGTTTCGCTTCATGCAATTTCACGGCACGCGCATGGGACACCGCGAGACCAGCCTGGTCACGCCGCAGCTGCGCGAGACGTTCTATTATCCGCGCGAGCGCAGGAAGGGCGAGGAGAAAAAACGCGGCGTGGAGCCAATTCGGTATAATCACTAACCTATGACCAAACTCACCGCTCTCGTTCCCATGCGGCATCACAGCCAGCGCGTGCCGGGCAAAAACTACCGTCCCCTGGCAGGCAAACCGCTCTACCAGCACATCATCGAAACGCTGCTCGCCGTGCCGGAGATTGATCGAATCGTCGTGGATACCGATTCCGACCCTGTGCTGAACGGACTGCGCGAATGCTTTCCGCAGGTGCAAACCATTGTTCGCCCACAGCATCTGCGCGCCGACGACATCCCCATGAATGAAATCCTCATTCACGACACAGCGCAATTCCCCGCCGAGTTCTATTTGCAAACGCACAGCACCAACCCGCTGCTCAAAGCCGAGACCATTTCGCGCGCCATCCAGTTACTAATCGCCAATTATCCCCAACACGATTCCCTTTTCTCCGTCACCCGTTGGCAAACCCGCTTTTACGATCAAGACGGCAACGCCATCAACCACAACCCGCGTGAACTCATTCAAACCCAAGACCTGCCGCCGCTCTACGAGGAAAATTCCTGCATTTACATTTTCACCCGCGCAAACCTGTTGAAACACCGCCACCGCATCGGCGACCGTCCGTTGATGTTCGAAATCCCGCGCCTCGAAGCCGTGGATATTGACGAAGAATCCGATTTTCAACTGGCGGACATCCTCATGCGCATGAGACTGGAAACCAAATAATGCCCACTGTTCTTTTCACCGCTCCCTACATGATCCCCTTTGTGGATCGCTTCAAGCCCGTCTTCGACAAATACGGCATCGAACTCATCATTCCGCCCGTCCAAGAACGGATGGAAGAAGACGACTTGCTGAAATACGCCGGTCAATTCGATGGCGCCATCTGTGGAGACGACCGCTACACGGCGCGCGTCATCGAGGCTTGTTCTCCGCGTCTCAAGGTCATCTCCAAGTGGGGAACAGGCGTCGATTCGATAGACGCCGAAGCCTGCTCCCGGCATTCGATCAAAATTGGACGCACCCCCAACGCTTTCACCACCCCTGTCGCCGACACCGTTCTCGGCTACATGCTCGCCTTCGTCCGCCGCCAGCCGTGGATGGATAAGGCGATGAAAAGCGGCAAATGGGAAAAGATTCCGGGCAAGACTCTCAGCGAATGCACGCTGGGCGTGGTCGGCGTGGGCAACATCGGCAAAGCCGTCACGCGCCGCGCCCGCGCCTTCGGCATGAAAGTGCTCGGAACGGACATCGTGGAGATTGACCACGTCTTCATCACCGAAACCGGCATCGAGATGACCTCTCTCCACTCCCTGCTTGCCAATTCCGATTTCGTCTCCCTCAACTGCGACTTGAACCCCACCTCCTACCACCTCATGAACGCGGAGACCTTCGCCCTGATGAAACCCGGCGCAGTGTTGATCAACACCGCCCGCGGTCCGGTCGTCGAGGAGAAAGCGCTGATTGCGGCGCTGCAGGTTGGAGGTCTGGGAGGAGCCGCGCTGGATGTCTTCGAGGTGGAGCCGCTCCCGTTGGATAGTCCGCTGTTGAAGATGGATAATGTCCTGCTCGCTCCGCACAATGCCAACTCCAGCCCTGCCGCCTGGGAGCGGGTGCATTGGAATACCATCAAAAATCTGGTGGAGGGTTTGGGGATGAAATTCAAGGGAGAGGAACGATGACAGCAAAGACGGTTCTTATCACCGGCGCGGCGGGCGGGATTGGACGCGCCACGGTCGCGTTGTTTGCTCAAAAAGGCTGGCGCGTCATCGGCGTGGACCGCGCCGACTTTGACGACGGTTTCCCGCCGGATGGGTTGTTCATCCGTGCGGATATTTCGCGCGGCGATGCGATGGAAGCCATCTTCGAGAAGGTGAACAAGTTTACCGGCGCGCTGGATGCGCTGGTCAACAACGCCGCGCTGCAAATTGCCAAGCCGTTGATCGAGACCACCGTTGAGGAATGGGATGCGGTCATGGCGTCCAATTTGCGCTCGGTGTTTTTGGGAGTCAAATTGGCGCATCCGCTTCTCAAGCGGAATGGCGGCGCGATTGTGAACGTCTCCTCGGTTCACGCCATTCAGACCTCCGCCAACATCGCCGCGTACGCCGCATCGAAAGGCGGGCTGCTCGCCCTGACGCGCGCCATGGCAATCGAGTTTGCGCCCGATAACATCCGCGTCAACGCCATATTGCCCGGTGCAGTGGATACGCCCATGCTGCGCGCCGGGCTGAATCGCGGACATGTAGGCGGAGGCGACGTGCAGGAGCGGCTCGAAAACCTTGCCCGCAAAACCGTCAGCGGCAAGGTGGGCAAGCCCGAAGAGATCGCTCATGCGATTTACTTCCTGGCGGATAATGAGCAATCGTCGTTCATGACCGGTCAGGCGTTGGTGGTGGATGGCGGCGCGACCGCGAGATTGAGCACAGAATAACCCATGAAACAAATCATCACATCCATTTTGCCCGCCCCTGTCTTGCAGGCGGCAAAAAACACCTACGACGCCCTTCTCCGCCTGCCGCAAGCGCCGGATGCCTACCTGCATCCCTGGCGGCGCAAGAGCCGCGCCCGCCTGCTCGAATATCACAACCGCCATCGCGGCGAACGCTGTTTCATCATCGGCAACGGTCCCAGCCTCAAGCAGACCGACTTGACCAAACTCAAAAACGAGTTCACCTTCGGGATGAACCGCATCTACCTGCTCTTCCCCGAACTTGGCTTCACGACGACGTACTTCGTCTCCATCAACGACCTGGTCATCGAGCAGTGCGCCGATGAGATTGCCGCCCTGCCCATTCCCAAATTCATTGCCTGGCATTCCAACCGTCACTTCCAGCGCATGCCCGAAGACATGATTTTTCTCTACACCACCTACACCGGACCGAAGTTCGCTTACGACATGACCCGCCGCATCTGGGAGGGCGCCACCGTCACCAACGTTGCCTTACAGCTGGCGTTTTACATGGGATTTCAACAAGTCATCCTCATCGGCGTGGATCACAACTTCACCTCGAAAGGCGAAGCCAACAAGACTGTTGTCTCGAACGGCGATGACCCCAATCACTTCGACCCGCGTTACTTCGGCAAAGGTTTTCGCTGGCAGCTGCCCGACTTGGAAACCTCCGAAATGGCGTATCGCATGGCGCGGCAGGCGTATGAGCGCGCGGGGCGTCAGGTATTGGATGCCACCATCGGCGGCAAATTGACCGTCTTTCCCAAGGTGCCTTATGAAAGCCTCTTCTAACCGCTTTGCTTGGCTGCTTGCGCTGACTTTGCTTGTTTTTGGGTTGGGGCTGCGCCTGTACGACCTGACCGACCAGCCTCTCGATTTTCACCCCACGCGTCAGTTGCGAGGGGCAATCATCGCGCGCGGCATCTATTATCAAATGATTTCCCCGTCAGAGACAGAGGCTTCACGCGCCGTCGCTTTTTGGCGTTCCTTTGAAGAATTCGAGCCGCCCATTCTGGAAACCTTGGTGGCGGGCGTCTATTTTCTGACGGGAGGCGAGCATGTCTGGATTGCCCGTATTTTTTCATCGGTTTTCTGGATCATGGGCGGAATCGCGCTATATCTCCTTGCCCGCCGCAGTGTGGACTCTGGCGGCGCTTTGGTGGGATTGGCATATTATCTGATTCTGCCTTTCGCCGTCTATGCCAGCCGCTCTTTTCAACCCGACCCCGCCATGACCATGTGGATTGTGCTGACCGCCGGCGCGCTCTATCGTTGGGCGGAACTGACCTCTCAACCGGCGTCCCTTTCCGCCGCAGCCCAACAATGGAAATGGGCTGTGCTGGCGGGCATTTTGGGAAGTCTGGCAATTCTGACCAAAGTGGTGGCGGCGTTTATTGTGGCAGGCGCGGCGGCGGCGCTGACGATTCATGCCCTCGGAGTGAAGCGCGTTTGGCGGAATGCCCAAGTGTGGTTGATGGCGGTCATCATGATTGCGCCGACAGCCCTTTACTATGTGACGCGTCAGGAGCGGGCTTCGGAATACGTCTCGTCGTGGACGCTTTCTCTCTCCTATCTGCTCTTGGAGCCATCCTTTTACGTGCGCTGGTTGAGTTTTTTGCAGTCCCTGATGGGGTTCACTGCCTTGGCGCTGGCTTTGACTGGCGTGTTGATTGCCCCTACCTTGCTTCGTGTCCTCCTGCTGGGATTGTGGGGCGGTTATGTGGCGTATGGACTATTCCTGCCCTACCAAATGTACACCCATAGTTATTATCACATCCAGCTCGTGCCGATTATCAGCCTTTCGCTGGTTCCTGTGGCGCATTTGATTGTGGAACGGCTCGCACAGCAGCCCAAATTCTGGCGGGTGGCATTTGCCGGCGTTGCCCTGGCGGCGATCGCCTTCCCTGCCTGGACCGTGCGCAGCGAACTGATCAGCAGGGATTTCCGCGACGAACCCGCCTACTGGCAGACGATTGCCGCGAATTTGCCCGCCGATGGAAAAATCATCGCGCTGACCAAGGATTATGGGTATCGCTTCATGTATTATGGCTGGCGACAAGTGACCGTATGGCCCATCAGCGGCGAGCGTAAACTTGCCGCACTGCGCGGCACCGAAAAGGAATTTGAAACCTTTTTTGCCAAACGCATCGAGGGCAAAAGTTACTTCCTGATTGCTCCTCCCCGATTGTTGGACGACCAGCCCGACTTGAAACAAGCCTTACAGCAGAGATACCCGCTCATCGCACAAAACGGCGACTTTCTGCTTTTCGACCTGACTCATCCCTCCCCATAATTTCGCCGTCCCAAATGACTCTCGTCTCCATCGTCACCCCCTCCTACAATCAGGCGCGCTACCTCGAGCAGACCATGCGCTCCGTCCTCGAGCAGGATTATCCGCGCATCGAGTACCTCGTCATTGACGGCGCATCCACCGACGGCTCGCTGGACATCATCCAAAAATATGCCGACCGCCTGGCGTATTGGGTCTCGGAAAAGGACAGCGGACAAGCCGACGCCATCAACAAAGGACTGGCGCGCGCAAAGGGCGAAATTGTGGCATGGCTCAACTCCGACGATTTCTACCTGCCCGGCGCAGTGACGGCGGCGGTGAAGGCATTCGAGACGCATCCAGAAGCGGGCTTAATCTATGGCGATACCGTCGCAGTGGATGAAACAGGCGAAGCCATCCACTTTCCCCGCTATGCCCAATGGACGCTCGAAGACCTGCTTACCTTTCACATCCTTGGTCAGCCGGCTGTCTTCATGCGCCGCGAGGTTTTGCTCAAGGCTGGCTTTCTCGACCCATCCTTCCACTTCCTGCTCGATCATCACCTGTGGATTCGCATGGCATCTCTTGCGCCGATGGTTTATGTCCCCGAACGCTGGGCGGCGGGACGCTTCCACGAAACCGCCAAGAACGTGGCGCAAGCGGCAAAGTTTGGAGAGGAAGCCTTTCGCATTGTAGAGTGGGCAGAGAGCGATCGGCGTGTATCAGGCGCGTGGATGCGGGTCTGCCGTCAGTCCCGCGCTGCCGCGTACCGCATCAATGCTCGCTACCTGCTTGATGCCGGTCTAGCCCGCCAGTCGTTCCAATCGTATTTGCGGAGTCTCTTCATACATCCGCCCACTGCCCTGCTGGAATGGAAACGCATCCTGTTTGCGTTTGTGAGCCTGTTCGGGCTGGGCGCCCTGCGCCAACACTACAACCGCTGGCGCAAGGCGCGGGCGCAAAAACGCGCGCGCTCAGAACCCAAGGGGAACGGGTAAAATCTTCAGTCATGGATTCCAAATCGTTCCTCGCTCCGAACCGCTGGGCGCTGGCGTTTGTGCTGGCGCTTTTGTTCGGTTTGGCGCTCGGCATCCGCCTCACCGACCTGACCGACCTGCCGCTCGACTTTCACCCCACCCGCCAGTTATTCTCCGCCATTAAAGCGCGCGGCATGTATTACCAGACCGCCGCCGGCATTCCCGAATGGCAGCGCGAGGCTGCTCTGCGCGCCTACACCGCCGATGCCACCCTCGAACCGCCCCTGCTGGATTCGCTCGTCGCTGCCTCCTACCGCCTCTTTGGCGAACATCTGTGGATTGCGCGGATTTATTCCTCGCTCTTTTGGCTCATCGGTGGGATTTTCCTCTTCCTGCTCGCGCGCGAATTCCTCAGCCTGGACGAAGCGCTTCTTTCTCTGACCCTTTACCTGTTCCTGCCCTACGGAATTTTCGCCAGCCGATCCTTTCAACCCGACCCGCTGATGGTGATGCTGATTGTGGCGGGCTGGTGGGCGGCGGTGCGCTGGAGCCGCCAGCCCGCGTGGACATGGGCGCTCGCCGCAGGGCTCGCCGGCGGATTTGCCATCTTCGTCAAATTGACGGCGGTCTTCTTTGTGGCGAGCGGGTTCGGCGGAGCAGTGTTGTCGCGGCTGTCGCTGCGGCAGGCGTTGAAGACGCCGCAGGTGTGGGGCATGGCGGCGCTGACCGCTCTGCCCGGCGCGGCGTACACATTCTATGGCGTGTATGTTGCCGGCTATCTAGGCTCGCAGTTCAGCGGGCGCTTCTTCCCTGAACTGCTCATCAACCCATTTTTCTACCTGCGCTGGGAGGGCAAAATCGCCCTGATTTTCGGGCATGTCGTTCTCGCGCTGACGTTGCTGGGACTGTTGTTCCTCCGCACGCGGGAGAGCCGCATCTTCCTCCTCTCGGTGTGGACGGGATACGCTCTCTTTGGCGTGATTTTCAACTATCACATCGCCAGTCACGATTATTACAGCCTGCCGCTCGTGCCGGCGGCGGCGCTCTCGCTGGGGGCTTTGGGCGGAGTGACGGTTCGGGGTCTCGCCGAACAGGCTGCGAGGTCCGTGTGGATGCGCTGGTTGGTCCGCCTGCTTCTGTTGTTTAGCGTGGTCATGACCTTCTGGGATGTCCGCATCCGCTTGCTCAGTGTGGATTATCGTCCGCAGGCGGCGTTTTGGGCGCAGGTGGGCGAGGCGCTCGGTCATCAGCCGGGGGTGATTGCGCTCACGCAGAATTACGGGTATCCGCTGGTGTATTGGGGCTGGCAAAAAGTGACGTTGTGGCCCGAGGTGCGCAGTCAGGTATTCGGCGCGCGCGCCGGCAGCCTGGCAGAACGTTTCGAACGCCTGACGAAGGGCAAGCGCTTCTTCCTTGTGACCGATTTCGAGGAACTCAACCGGCAGGCGGGGCTGGAGGAATATTTGCGCGGACATTATCCCGTTTATGCCGAGGGCGAGGGATACGTCATTTTTGATTTGAGCCGTCCGTTGAACGAGTGAGGCGGCGGAACTTCTGCATGGTATGATTTGAACGTTATGAATCACCCTCTCGTCTCCATTGTCACCCCTTCCTTCAATCAGGCGCGCTACCTCGAAGCGACCATCCGCTCTGTGCTGGAGCAGGATTACCCCAACCTTGAATACATCATCGTGGACGGCGGCTCGACCGACGGCTCGCTGGACATTATTCGGAAATATGCCGACCGCCTTGCCTGGTGGGTCTCTGAACCCGATAACGGACAGACCGACGCCCTCAACAAGGGATTTGCGCGGGCGCGTGGCGAGATTTTTGCCTGGCTCAACTCCGACGACACCTACGAGCCGGGCGCGGTCTCTGCGGCGGTGCGCTATTTTCAGGAACATCCCGAAGCGGGACTGGTTTATGGCGACGCGCATTTCATTGACGAAGAAGGGCGCGTCATCGGCAAATTCGCCGCCCGCCAGACCGATTACACGCGCCTGCGCCGCGGCTACGTCCACATCCCGCAGCAGGCGGCGTTCTTCCGCGCCGACTTGTGGCGCGAAGTCGGTCCACTCGACCCGTCGTTTTACTTTGCGATGGATTACGACCTGTGGGTGCGTCTCGCCGCCCGCGCTCCGCTTCACTACACCCCGCAGATGTGGGCGAACTTCCGCCTGCACGCCAGCGGCAAGACCATCGCCGCCGATGACCGCTGCTGGCCCGAGATGATCCGCATCCACCGCAGGGATGGCGGCGGCTGGCTCTCGGTCATCGTGGCAAAATACTACATTCGAAAGGTTGTTGCGCCTTTGTTGAACTGGCGGCGCAAATTTCAGATGCGGCGGTATCAATGATTTCACCGTCCAGCCGCAAAACGCGTCGAGAAAATCAAAATCTTTGCAACCGAAAAAACATTCTGTCATTATGAAAATGGAAATAACCTACAACCTGTCTCCTGAATTGTTAATGAAAATGACGAGCGCTGCTTGGAAGCGCATTCGTATCGTCCATTTTCTGGATAAATATGGGTATCTAATTGCTTTCGCAGGGTCAATTATTTTTTTTCTATTATTTGTTGTTCTTGAATGGAATGCACTGGTTGGTCAATGGCTGGATTCGGCTTGTTTCACTACAGCCTTTGCACTGATAAGCCTTGTGCTTGGGTTAGGAGTGTATCATTTTCTGCGAATCATAACTATTAGGAGTTTTCGAAAGAGCATTGCCAGGTCAATTGGAAAATGGCCAAAAACATTTTTTGGAGAATGGCAAGTAAAAGTATCGGAACAGGGAATAACATTTATTGATCCTGGTCGAGAACGATTCTATCGTTGGGAAATTTTAAGAAATATTGAGCAAGATGATGAGTTCATTTTTGTTTACACATTTGATAATAGTGGCATAATCATTCCAAAATCAGCCTTTGTGGAACAACAGAACATAAGCGATTTTCTCAATACACTTACACTAAATATTTTTCAAGATTCGGCAAAAGAATTGGGCGCTCGATGGGTGGAACAGAGCAAGGACATGAAATTAGATTGGGCTTTGCAAAAGTCAAATTGGTGTATAGTTTACGCGCTTTCGGCTATTGTATTTGGTCCCGTAGTCGGTGTGTTTTTTGGCGGTTTAACATTGTATCGAGTGTATAAGACCTATCGAATTGCGGCGTCAGTGGATTGTAAGAAATGTATTCGCCGTTTGCAAATGAGTGGCGTTTTGTCTATGTTGTCAATTGTCGGATGGGTCATGGTATGGGTATTGATGTTATAAGCAATTTTCCACCCTACCCAACATTGCTTGAGCGGGCAATGGTTATGCCGCTGAGGGTATGCGCCGTACCAGCCGAGTTGAGTTTTGGGCAAAGAGGGCTTGCCCGTTCCGCTGTTGTCGCTAAAATCTGTCGTTAGAGAACGCCGACTACGCGGCGCTTGCCTGCAAAGACTACGCGGCGCTCGCCTGCAAAGGTAACTCTATGAAAAACCGTCTCTTTGCTCCCCCCTCTGCCGAAGACCTGATTCAACTCCTGCAAGCCTGGCGCTTTTGGGTGTTGAGCGGGTTGATGGGCGCGCTTCTCGGCGGGCTGATCTATTTTCTCTTCCCGCCCGATTTTCGCGCCCGCGCTACTGTGGTGGTGGATTTCAACATGGAACAGGCGTGGCAGGTTGATTCTGACCGCGAACTGTTCTACTACCTCGAACGCGAAGCCCGCAAGCTCGAAGAGGTCGCCTGGGCAGACGCCACGCTTGCCAAAGTCGCCGAAGCGGGCGGCGTGACCCTCGCCGAACTGCGCGGCGGCATCCTCGAACTCAGCGAACCCGCCGACGGCGGCTGGCACTTCTACGCCAGCGACCCCGACCCTGTCCGTGCCGAACGGCTGGCAGCGCTTTGGGCAGAAGCCTTCACCGCGCAAGTCCGCGAGGGCATTCAAACCGCCGTCGCGCTCGATGCCGCCCGCCAAGCGCTCGAAGCAAATCCAACCGACGAGGCGCTCCTCGCACACATCCGCGAACTCGAAGCGCACTCGCTTGGCATCACCCCCGAACTGCAAATCTCCCCCAAACAACTCACCGACCTCAACCCTCAGCGGCGCGTGGGGCTCGCCAACTATCTTTTCGCCGGCGCAATCATCTTCATGACGCTCAGCGCGCTGGTCATCCTCCTTTTTGGAACGGGCAGGCGTGCGTAAACCCACCCTCGACTCCCTCGCCCGCTTCCTCTGGGCGCTGACGCTCGTGACCCTGCCGGTCACCAGTTTCCGCTTCATGCCGTTCTTGGGCGCGGGGACGTTCGTCCGTCCGCTGGCGCTTTACCCGCTGGGACTTCTTCTCCCCATCCTGCTCTACCAAATCTGGACGCGGCGCATCGTCCGCCCCTGGAGCGGATCGCTGACCATTCTGCTTGCCTTCACGCTGACGGCGCTCCTCGCCACCGCGTTTGGCTCGCTGCTTGCGCCCATCGAACTGCGCGGACAAACCTACTTTGACCGCGCCCTGCGCGCGTGGGTGACGCTGGTCATCGGCTTGTCCTTTTTCCTCGCCGCCCTGTGGATGAACCGTAACCAAGACGATCTCAAGTTCTCGTTGAAATGGCTGTTGGCAGGCTTTGCCCTGCACGTGGTTTGGGGCGGCGTTCAAGCGGCGGGACTGCAGCTCGGTCTGCGCCGCGAGTTGAACGAGATTCAAACCTTGTTCTCGATTCGCGGTTTGCCGCGCAACCGCCGCATTGCCGGGTTTGCCTACGAGCCGTCGTGGCTGGCAGGTCAACTGGCGGCGCTCTACCTGCCCTGGCTGTTCGCCTCTCTGCTGGCAAAGTACCGCCTGACCAAATTCAAATGGCTGGAGCCTGTACTGCTGCTCGGCGGCTTGGTCACGCTCCTGCTCACCTACTCGCGCGGCGGGTTGTTCATCACGGCGGGTGCGGTGGCGCTCACGTTCCTCACGGCAGGAGCGGAGGTGAGGAAAGATGTGTCGGCGTGGTTTCGAGCAGGATTCCGCCAAAGCGAAGGAAAAAGCAGATGGGGAAGGATGCAGGCAGCGGCGAGTCGGATCGTCGCTGGTCTCATCTTTTTGGGAGCAATAAGCGGAGCGGGAGCCTTCCTCGCGCAGAAGGGATATATCTCCGCGCTGTGGAATTCATCTGCCGAAAGCCTGTGGGATTACGCCATTGACGCGTATCTCGGTCCGCGGGTGGCGTATGTGGCGGCGGCGTGGGAGGCGTACCAATCGCATCCGCTCACGGGCGTGGGATTGGGCGCGAGCGGTTTCCGCATGTACGCAAACATGCCCGATTGGGCGTTGAGCGGCGTGCCGGAGATTGCCCGCCAGTTGAGCCCCTCGTCCAATTTATATCCCAACCCGAAGAATTTATACGTGCGCCTGCTGACGGAGATGGGATTGCCCGGCTTTCTGCTGTATGTGACCTTTTTGTTCACTCTGCTGGCATACGCGCTCAAAAGCCTGCGCCGGGCGGAGCCGTTCTGGCGGTTCGTTGGCGCGGCGGGATTCTTCAGCGTGGTCGCGATTGCCGCGCAGGGCATCTCACAGGATTCATTTGCCATGCCGGAGATGTGGGTGAATTTGGGCATTCTCGCCGGCGTGGTTTCGTTTGAGTTAAAATCGAAAAACAGGCTTCTTGCCGGTTCAAGTGAACAAACGCTGAATTCCCTTTGAACCACCGTGTCACGGAGACGCAGAGAAAACACATGGAAACTCCGCCTTTCGGTGTCTTCGTGGTTGGAATGACTGCACTGAAAAAACTTTTCCTTCCGCGAAGGATACAAAGGTCACGAAGTTTTTCAAAATCACCTTGTGTTTCTGAAATTTTCCTTTTGAAGTTTCTTTGTGTACTTTATGTTCTTCGTGGACGACAAGCAGCCTGAAAAAATCCACAGCCTCGCTCCCTGTCTCTTGGGAGCAGGCAGGAGCAGATATGATCATACTTTCCGTTGGTATGCCGCGCGCCGGTTCGGGCTGGCATTACAATCTCATCCATGACCTCATGAAGACGGCGGGGTACACCGATGCGCGTCTCATCCGCGAGAAGTACCGCCTGCAAAGTATTCTGACGGAGGTCAACTGTAACATTGGCGTGCTTTCAGCGCGGCGCATGGCGATGGTGGCAGTGCCTGCTTTGCTGGGTAATAACTTTGTCATCAAGGCGCACGCGGGACCTTCGCTTTCCTCCCGTCTGCTTCAACGCCTGGGTTTGCTCCGCATCACCTACATTTACCGCGACCCGCGCGACGCCATGCTTTCGGCGTATGATTACGGTCAACGCGCCCTGCAAAAGGGACGTCCCAACGCCTTTTCGCATCTTACCGATTTCGATAAGAGCCTTGCCTTTATCCTGCAGTACGTCCGCATTTGGGAGGCGTGGATGAAGGAGAAGGACGTGCTGAGCGCACGTTACGAAGACCTGCTCACGAACTACGATGCGGAAGGGGAACGTCTGCTGGGATTCCTCAAATTAGACGGGAACAGTCCCGAGGTCCGCGCAGTGATCGAGAAGTATCGTCCCGGCGCGGCGGAGGGACAGCAGGGTCTGCATTTTTACAAAGGCAAAATTGGCAGGTTCCGCGAGGCGTACACGGCTGAACAACAGGCAATCCTGCGCGAGAAACTGGGGACGTATCTTTCCAAGATGGGCTACGAACTTTAACTTGACTTACGCAAAACCTGAATTTAATCCGCCACTCTTCACTACTGCGCTAATTCGTTCAAAATTCGCGAAGATTGGCGCTGATTGGCGGACAAGAAGCAATTTTACATAAGTCCAGTCTAATTCATCTGCAACGCGCGTGGGATGTTCGTTTTGTTTTGGAGTATCATTGTCTCATGCAACGATACGAAACGCCCTATGCCGCCGACTGGCTCGCTGTCTCGCTGCGCTGGCTGATGCTGGTGACGCTTACCCTGTCGCTGGCGCTGCGCGATCAAATTGGCGACCTGCCCTTTTGGACGCTGGCGGCGCTGTTTGTGTGGAATATTGTCATGAGCGCACTGGCAGGGCTCAACATGCGCCTGCCGTATCATCGTCATATTGTGCTGGGGGTGGATTTTTTCCTCTCCACCTTGTTTTTTGTGACGCAAAGCCTCCATGCGGGCGGCGCTTCGATATGGACGGCGGCGCTGCCCATCTTTGCGGGGGCGATTTACTTTGAACTGTGGGGGGCGTTTCTTGCCGCGCTGGCGTTTGCCATCTTGCAGTTTTTTGTTTTGCGCTTCTCCGTTTCGACCGAAATCTTCTTCACGCTGGGAGCGGGCATAATCGGCGCCTTGATTGGACGCTTTGGGATGCGAAGCCTGCGCACGTCGCGTCAGGTGCGGGTGGATGCGGAAGAACGCCGCCGCCGCGCTGAGACCGAACGCCTGCGCGCCATCTATGAACTGACCTCCTCGCTGACGGCGACTCTCAGTTATAAACGCGTCCTTGACGCCGCCCTTGACCTCGGCTACAACGCCCTCAACCCCATCGTTGACCCGGACGAGGAACGCGACGAGCGGCTGGTCAGCGCTGTGTTTTTGATTCGCGGCGATGAACTGCGTGTGGGTTCGGCGCGCCGTTTTACCAACGCCGATTTGCGCGCCACCCTGCACGGCAAGGAGGGCGTCCTCAAGCGAGTGCTGGATGACGGCGAAGCGGTGTTGATTCAAGATGTGGGCTACGACCCGGAACTGGGGCGCATCGTGGCTCTGCGCTCATGCTCCGCCGCCTATTGCCTGCCTCTGCGGAGCGGTTTCAATGTTTATGGCGCGATGCTGTTTGCCCACCCCGACCCCGCCTATTTCACCAAAGAACGCCGCGAACTGCTCGACATCATCGGCAGGCAGTCGGTGATTGCGGTGCAAAACGCCAGCCTGTATCAGAATTTGGTTGAGGAAAAGGAGCGCATGATCGAGGTCCAGGAGGAGACGCGCAAGAAACTGGCGCGCGACCTGCACGACGGTCCCACTCAATCGGTGGCGGCGATGGCGATGCGCATCAACCTCATCCGCCGCATGATGGCGAAGAACCCGCAGGAAGCGCTGGATGAACTGCAAAAAATCGAGGAACTGGCGCACCGCACCACGAAGGAAATCCGTCACATGCTCTTCACGCTGCGCCCGCTCATTCTCGAGTCGCAGGGGTTGAACGCCGCGCTTCAGGCGATGGCGGAGAAGATGCGCGAGACCTTCTCGCAGAACGTGCTTATCAACGTGGACGAGAGTGTGCTTGAGGACATGGAGATGGGCAAGCAGGGGGTGATTTTCTACATCATCGAAGAAGCGGTCAATAACGCCCGCAAGCACGCCAGCGCGGCGCATGTGTGGGTGCGCCTGCGCCCCTTCGAGAGGGAAATTGCTCTGTTGGAAATCGAGGATGACGGCGTCGGCTTCGACGTGGCGGCGGTGAACAAATCCTACGACAAGCGCGGCAGCCTGGGCATGGTCAACCTGCGCGAACGCACGGAATTGGTGAACGGACTGTTGAACATCGACTCCGCGCCTGGCAAGGGGACGCGGATACAGGTCTATATTCCGCTTTCCGAGGAGGCGGCAGACCGCCTGCATCACGCGAAGGGGTAGGAAAAGCATGAAATATTGGGTTCTGGTTCTCACAATAATGCTGGCTGCGTGTAGTGTGCTGCCAACTCAGGAACCAGTGGAACCAGTAGCAACTGAAGCTCCAATTCCTGCTACTTCTACTCCCCAGATTATGGAAGTGACTCGCATTGTAAAAGTTGAGCAAACTGTAGTTGTTACGGCTACCCCAAGACCTCTTCTTGCTCAAGGATGTTTTGATCGCGCGGTTACTCAAATGGATTTAAATGGTTGTGCGGCAGAGGAACGATTCCTTGCTCAAGCAGAATTAGATGCTACAGTTTTGTTGATTAAGACAAAGTCCAACTTTTCCTTGGATGATGAGCTGGTTTTTGAAAATTTGCAAAAAGAGTGGTTGGATATTGTCGAGCGTAATTGCGATTTTTATTACGAGAAATGGGGAAGTATGGGACCAATGCAACGGTCAATGTGTATAGCGTCACGCATCAAGGAACGTATAGAAGAACTAAAGATAGTTTACTTGACGCCCGATGGTTGAACATTAAGGCGCGAAAATCTTAATCAACATTCCCCTTGCTTTCATTACCGCCCGCGCCCGATGGCTGAGGCGGTTTTTTTCGTCCATGCTGAGTTCTGCCATGGTCTTTCCCAATTCGGGCAGGAGGAAGATGGGGTCGTAGCCGAATCCGCCCGTGCCGCGTTCTTCGGGGATGATTTCGCCTTCGCAGATGCCATGGGTAATTTGTAATTGGTGATTGGGCGCTGCAATGGCAATCGTGGCGTGGAAGCGGGCAGTCCACGGGCGGGGAAAGGATTGCAGTTTGCTGAGGAGGTATTTGCGCCGCTCTCCGTCTGAGAGTTTAGTGCCGTCGGGGGAACCATAGCGCGCGGAGTATAAGCCGGGCGCGCCGTCGAGGGCATCTACTTCGAGACCGGAGTCGTCGGCGAGGGAGATCAAGCCGCTGGCTTGGGCAAAGGCGAGGGCTTTTTTGGCAGCGTTTTCGGCGTAGGTGACGCCGTCTTCGACGACATCGAGGTCAAGTCCCAGTTGGGCAGGCGTGACGAGTTCAACGCCCAAGTCGGCGAGGAGTTCCTGGAATTCGGCGAGTTTGCCGGGGTTGTTTGTAGCGATGAGGAGTTTCATGGTAATTGGTAAATTGGCGCCTGGTAAATTGGAAGATTGAGTTCACTGCAAAAAGGCAAAAATCAAATCACGAAGGCACGGAGATGCCGAGATAAAGATGAAAAAAAACCGTGACTCGGTGTTTCCGTGATGAGAATTCAAGGTTTTGCAGGAGTGTCGAGATTGGTAATTGCTCATTTGCTCATTTGCCCATTTGCTCATTTGCTCATTTGCCTCTTGCTGATCTGTTCGATTGCCCATTTGGCATGTTCCCGCACCAGCGGTTCTTCATCGAGGAGGGCTTGTTGCAGTGCTGGCAGGTGACGCGTATCGCCAATATTGCCGAGGACGACGGCGATGTTACGCAGGTAGCCGCGTCGCTTGGCGCGTTTGACAGGACTCCGCTTGAAGCGTTGATTGAAGGCTTGGGGTGTGAGCGCCAGTTCCTCGGTCGGGGAGGGATGCGGGGCATTCGGCTCGAAGGCAGGGTCGCCCTCAGATGCGAATCGGTTCCACGGGCAGACCATCTGGCAGATGTCGCAGCCGAATGCCCAATTCCCAATTTTTTCGCGCAATTCGAGGGGGATGTCGTCCTTGAGTTCGATGGTCAGGTAGGAGATGCAGCGGCGCGCGTCGAGCGTGCGGTCGGGCAGGATGCAGCCGGTGGGGCAGGCTTGGATGCAGCGCGTGCAGGTTCCGCAATGGTCGGTGGTGAAGGGCGGGTCGGGTTCGAGGGGCAGGTCGAGCAGGATTTCGGAGAGAAGGAAGTAGGAGCCGCGCTTGGGGTGGATGAGACAGGTGTTTTTGCCGATCCAGCCGAGACCGGCGCGCTGGGCGAGGTCGCGCTCGAGGATGGGACCGCTGTCGGTGTACCAGCGGTTCTTTATCGGACCTCCAACCTGTGCCTCGATGAATTGAACGAGTTCCTGCATCCGGGCGGGGAGGATGTCGTGGTAGTCTGCGCCTTGGGCGTAGGCGGCAACCCTCACCCCGACCTTACCCCCGTCCCCTTTCCTGAAAGGAGAGGGGGGAAAATAAGGTGTTGCCAAAACGAGGATGGATTTGCATTCGGGGAGGATGTGACGCGGGTCGGCGCGGCGCAGGCGGGAGCGTTCGCTGGCGAGGTAGTCCATCGCGCCGTGACGCCCCTGGGCGAGCCAGTGTTCGAATGTCTTGTAATGTGGGGGAGGTTCAGGAGTCGTCACGCCAGTCAGGACGAATCCCAACTGGCGTGCTTTGTCTTTGATGGCTTGTTTCAGGTCGTGTGTCACGACTATTGGACGATGATTTTGACGAAGATAATCTGCGGGAAGGTTCGTCCCTGCGGATTCTTCATCGCCCATGCGCTCACGTATTCGCCCACTTGAGTGGGGGCTTTGAATTGCACGGAGAGTTCCACTTCCTCGCCCGGCTGGACGACAACGGTTAGAGGAATAAATTGACCGGACATTTGATTGGCGTAACCGGCATAAGCGAGGGCGTAGCCCGCCCCCCAAGGGCAGGAACCGGTATTTTTGACGCGCCAGGTTTTGGTGAATTCCTGTCCGGGCGACATGGTTGTGTTGTCGGGAATGGTTACGTCTGCCACGAAGGTGAGACTGTCACAGAGGGGAACCTCGGTGCCTTGGTCGTTGGTAATGACGGCGATTACCGGCGCGGTGGCGGTGGGGGTGTCGGTGGGGAGCGGCTCAGGGGTGGCGGTGTCGGTGGGGATGGGCAGCGGGGTGGGGGTGAATGCCGCGGCGGTGAGGGTGAATCGCGCCTCCACCGTGCTGGCGGCGGAGGTACGCACGGCGGCTATGTCGGGTGTCGGTTCAGCCGGGGTGGGGGAGGCGCCGCAGGCGGAGAGGAACACTGCGGCAAGGAGCAGAAACGAAAGAGATTTGATGTTCATGGCGGTCACGTTTACTTGCATTTTTCTTTGACTTCGATGTAAACGGAGACGATGGTGCCAAAATAGTAGCCGCTGTCGCTGCGCATGCGCCAGTGACCTTCATATTTGCCGGGCGCGCAAGGGGCGGTCAGGTTGACGCCAATGTCCTTGACCGAGCCGCCGGGGACGAAGTCGCTGCTCTTTTTGAATTCAAAGTTGTAAGGGTCGAGGTTGGGGGTGCTGCCGCCGATGTAAACGAGCGCATAGCCCTCATCCCAGGTGCAGGTGCCGGTGTTGCGGATGCGCCAGATTTTTTGAAAGTCTTCTCCGCCTTTGAGGATGCTGCCGTCGGGGATGGTGATGTCGGCTTCGAAGGCGCTGTTATTGCAGGAATCGCCCAGCGCTTGGGTGGCGGCAGGCGAAGCCGGCGCCACTTGGGTGAAGCCGGCCAGGGGGGTGATGATGGAGCCGGGCGTGGTGTTGAAAGCAATTGTTGGGATGGCAGTCACGCCGCTGGTATCCAGCGTGGGCAGGGCAAAGGTGGGAAGCGACTGAGGGGTATCGGTTGGAACCGGCGTGTTGGTGGGAACAGCGAGCGCAGTCTGAGTAAATTGGGCGGAGAACTGGGCGATGGTGGTGCCGACAATCGCCGTGTTAATGGCATTGATATCCACGGTGGGGGTGGGAGCCGCGCCGATATTGCAGGATGTGAGGATGAGTGCGGCGGTCAGCAGTGTGAGCAGGGTCAGCCGCGGGGTTTTGCGAAAGAACATAAGAGTTGCCTCCATTCAAAGATTGGACAATTTTGTATGAATGGGGAACGGCGGATGATGGCGCGTTCCCCATCTCATTATACTGCAAGGCGCTAAGGGGCGCCGCTATGGTACCGAAGTATTGGTGGGCGTTTCGGTGGGGGTCTCGGTAGGTGTCACCGGTGTCGGCGTGAAAGATGGCGTCGGCGTGAGGGTGGGAGGTAAGGTAACGGTGGGGGTCAAGGTTTGGGTGGGGGTGGCAGTGACCGTCGGGGAAAGAGTCGCGGTGGGGGTGGCAGTGGGAGGCTGGGCGCTCAGGCGGGCAATCCGCGGGGTGACCCAGAGTCCGTAGTCTTCGTGCGAAGATCCGTTGGCGAGGATGGTGAAGACGAATTTGACCTTTTGCCCGCTCAGGAAGCTCAGGTCAATGTCAATCGGGTAATATTTTCCTTCATAGACTTCGTTCCACTGTCCGAGCGGCTGGAGCGGGTCTTTGCCAATCTGGTATTCGAGTTTGAATATCATGTTGCAGTCGTTGGCTTTGTTCAAACAGCCGATCAGCGCCTGGAAGCGGTCTCCCGACTGGATGGCGATGGCGGAGTATTTGCCTGTGATGTAGCCATTGTTGACCATTTGCGGGTGGGTAAGCAAGCCAATGCCGCGCACTTTGCCGTCTTCCATTGGCGGGGCGTCGAGGCGGACGGCGAAGCCATCCTGCGAACCCTGGACGCCGGGGCAGGGCAGTTCTTTTGCTTTGGTGCGCCAGACGGCGTCGCATAAGTTGACTGCAAAATCATAGCCCGTGACGATGTAGCCGCCGACTTTCACATCCACGTAGATGGTTGCTTCGCCGCTGGAACCGAAGCCGAACAGGACGCCGGAGGCGTTGCGGAGTTTCCATTCGCCCCGGTAGCGACCTTCCTTATTGGGGGCGGTCAACGGAATGGAGACATCCACGCTTCTACCCGGACCGACGCTTGCCGGCAGAGAAATGGCATTTTTCGCCCCGAATTTTTCTCCACTGACGAAGACCAGTTCGTAGGCGGTGGTCCAGGTGCAGGTGCCGATGTTTTTGATGCGCCAGGTTTTGGTGAAGGTTTGTCCGCGTCCCACGGTGGAGCCGTCGGGGTAGGTCACGTCGGCGACGAACGCCGCCGCGTCGCATTTTGTAACGACGACTGTTTGCAGCGGCGGTACGGCGGTGAAGGTGGGGAAGGGGGTGGGGCTTGTGATGGGCAGGAGCAGGGTGGGCGTGGGAGAAGGCGCCGCCGTTTGAGAGACAACCGCCTGCGTGGACATGGCGTTGAGCGTCTGCGCGGCGGCGGTGTATAAGGAGTCCACTGACGATGGCGGGGTGGAGACAGGGGTAAACAGACTGCACGCCAGCATGAAGGCGAGCGCGGCTGTCAGGATGGATAGTATGCGAAAACGGTTGAAGACCATTCGAGCCTCCGAGGAGAATAGACCATGCCTAAAGACGCACGAGGAGGCTTGCAAGTTCCAGCAGTTAATCCATATCCTGGCGCAGTTCGCCGCTATCCAGAGTGTGCAGGCGCTCGGGTTGTTCGAGCAGGACGTCCACCAGGTTGAGGGGGAGGTCGCTCATGAGCGGCGCGAGCGGGATGGAAGCGGGGAGGGTGATTTTGGCAGGCTGCTGCGGAGGCTGGAGGCGGGGTTTGAACTCGTCCTCGGCGCGGCGGCGGATGATGCGGGGGTCGTCGGAGAGGTAGCCCACATATGCGCCCATCACGGAATAGACCTCGCGTTTGGCGGTCACCCAGCCGATCCATTCGCCGTTGCGGTTGAAGAGATGAGGGAAAACGAGGAAGGCTTCTGCGCTGCCGTTGGAGGTGTAGATGGGAATAATACGCCGTTGGTTCTGTGACATATTCTGCCCCTTTCGTTTTCAGTCAACGTCGTTGTAGGTCCAATAGCGGTTGACGAAGAAATTCCACAGCATGACGACGCCGATGGCAAAAAGCAGAGTGGCGTTTTTTGCCAGCACGTCGGCGGTTTCGTAGGAAAGGTGCGTTATGCTTTCGAACAGATTTGCCAGAGGCGGTTCGAGGTATTTGAGGATGGGAATGCGAATGCCGATGCCGATGGCATTGACGATAAAGAACATTGCCAGTTGGTGGTGGAGGGGTTTGGAGCGCGAATCGGGATAGGTCCAATAACGGTTGCCGATGAAGTTGTTGGTTACCGCGCAGACAAATGAAATGCTCCCGCCCAGCACCAGCGGCAGGTGAAAGACCTGCGTCATCAGGTTCATCACGCCGATGTCCACCAGCGAGCCGATCGCGCCGACAATGGCGAATTTGACGAAGCGAATGTGTTCGCGTTTGCCCAGCACGATCATGCCAGCCCCAGTTTTTCCTTGAAGTAGGGAATGGTGCGGCGGATGCCTTCCTCGAGGCTGACCTTCGGTTCCCATTGCAGGATTTGGCGCGCGCGGGTGATATCCGGCTGGCGCTGCTGCGGGTCGCGGACGCTGCGCGCATCGCGGACGAAGGTGATGCCGGCGCGGTTGCCCACGATGCGGTTGATGGTCTCAGCGAAGTGCAGGATGCTCATCTCGTTGGGGTTGCCGATGTTGACCGGCAGATGTTCGTTGGAATAGAGCAGTTTGACGATGCCGTCAATCAGGTCGTCCACGTAGCAGAAGGAGCGGGTCTGGCTGCCGTCGCCATACACGGTGAGGGGTTGACCGAGCAATGCCTGTTTGAGCAGGTTGGGGAGGGCGCGTCCGTCTTCGAGGTCCATGCGCGGACCGTAGGTGTTGAAGATGCGCACGATGCGGGTGTCCACGCCGTGATAGCGGTGATATGCCATCGTCAGAGATTCCGCGAAGCGTTTGGCTTCATCATAGACCGCGCGCGGGCCGACCGGGTCCACGTTGCCGGTGTAGTCTTCGCGTTGAGGGTGGACGAGCGGGTCGCCGTAAATTTCGCTGGTGGAGGCGAGCAGGAATTTGGCGTTGTGCGCCTTTGCCACACCCAGGCAGTTGTGCGTGCCGAGCGCGCCCGCCTTCATGGTTTGGATGGGCAGGTTGAAATAACCGGCCGGCGACTGCGGGTTGGGGCTGGCGGGCGAGGCGAAATGCAGCACTGCATCCACCTTGCCTTTGACGAAGATGTAGTTCGAAACGTCGTGCCGCTGGAAGGAGAAGCGTTCGTTGCCTTGCAGGTGGGCGAGGTTTTCCGGGTTGCCGGTGATGAAATTGTCGAGCCCGAGCACTTCGTGACCTTCGGCAAGCAGGCGGTCACAAAGATGGGAGCCGAGAAACCCAGCCGCACCGGTGATTAAGATTCGCATGGATGTTTTCCTTTTTTTATCCCTCGCCTTGGGGGGAGGGGAGTTTACTTCCAATCAATTCGTGTGACCAGCCCGTCGCCGGTCACCTGATATGCCTGTCCGCTGCCGCTGTCCACCAGCCAGAGGTTGCCCTGGTAGATGACTGCGATGAAATCGCCGCTCTGCCCTTCAATGGGTCCCGGCGCCCAAACCGGGATTTGCGGCTGGAAACCGGGCGCATCTTTCGCAGGAAAAAGGGTTCGCCGATTCGATCCATCGCGGTCCATCACCACGAGACGATAGCGGCTCGTTTCGCTCTGTTCCGGAAAGATGGCTTGCAGGTAGGCAATTTGATAACGTTTTTCACCGCCGCCGGTTTGCAGGCGGGAAGAGACAGGGTAGGCAAACATGCCTGTGTTTTGGACGATTTCCACGCCGACGTTGTTGGCAAAGGAAAGCGCGCTGATTCCGAAGAACGGCGAGTCTTCTTCGTTGATGAGGCTGGGCGGCGGGGCATGGTAGGTGTAGAACAGGGTGTTGCCGTCTGCGCCCCAGGCGAGGGAGGGCAACCATGCCCAGTCGCTGCGGGTGTTGTAGGGCGTGATGTCAAGCAGTGGTTTGATGTATTTGCCGTCAATGTCCACAAGCCCGATGCCATCCGGTCGCGCATAGGCTAGACGTCCATCCGGCGAAAAGGAGTACACGCTGCCCCACCAGCCATACACGCCGCCGCTACTGGCGTCCAATATTTTTGCGTGCGCGCCGGTGGTGATGCTGTAGCGCTGGAGGTCGTTGTTTGCCTGCCAGCCGGGCGCTGCGCTGCGCGGTTCGACGGTGGAATATGCAATCGAGTTGGTGCCGGGAATCCACTGGGCATAGTGGACGACATTGGCAATGCCGGTACTGAACGGTTTGCCGCCATTCGTGCGCACTGCCCAAAGGGTGTTGATTTCCTCCTCCGCGGGTTTGGTGGATTTGCGAGTGAAGACGAGGTAGTTGCCGTTGGGAGAGAGGAAAAAGATGCGTCCGTCCAAGTCGCCGCTGGTGACGATGGGCGTGCGGTTGGCTGTGACGGTGTCTATCAGCCAGGCGTTGCCGCCCGCCAGGTAGGCGATCTTGCCGGGGATGGGCAAGGGCGCAAACGATGTCTGTGCGCCGACCATGACGATTTCCGGTACGCCCTCTTTGATGGTGACGATCTTGACGATGGAGCGGCTGATTTCTTCGCCGTTTTCCAACACAATACGGTAGGTAAGTTCCTGCAAGCCATTCGCGCCTTCTTGAACGAGGCGCGTCTCACCTTCGGGCAGGGTTTCGTTGCGGACGATTTGCCGCTCGAACGGGATGACTTGCTCTTCCGTCTCGAACTTCTCCTCCACCCGCGTGATGGTGACAGAGTCGCCATTCTTTAGCACGGTGTAGAGCGGCGGTTCCGCCTTGTCGAGATTGCCGATGGAAATTCCCGCCGCCTGCAATGCCTGCGAGACGGTGCTGCCGGCCGGCAAGGTGAGCGTTTGGGCGTCGCCGTCGGCGGTGAGGCGAATGGTGATGTCTTCGCCGGTGAGTTGGGGGGAGCGGCAGGCTGTCAGCGGCAGGAATGCCAGGAGAAGCAGGAGCAGGAATCGGCAGAGAGAGAAGCGGCGCATTTTGTCTGGGGTATAATCCGTGCGCTATCGGATGCGTCCAGTCACGGTCATGATGCCGGCGGCGATGGTGATGCTTTGAATGCGCAAGCCGGTGGCGACCGGTCCCACCGCGCCGGTGTATGCCTCTTGAATCATGGCAGAGATGGCGTTGGTAAGTCCCTCAGGCGCGGGCAGGGGACCAAAATCGGCAGAGACAATTTCGATTTTCGGTTTGCCGTTTTCGTCCACGCTCACGGCAATGACGATGCCGATGTTGGCGGTGAAGATGCCCTGCTGGGTTTTGCCGAAGACCTGCATCTGTCCGTCGCGCAGGTAAACTTGCGGATCGATGATGAGCGGCTTTTTGTCCTGCTGCAGGCTGGGGTCGCTTTGCAGGCGCTGCGCCAGGATGGAGGTGATTTGCGCTTCGGTGATTTGGATGGTCACTTCGCCGCTGACTGCGCCCGCCTCAAAAGCGCGGCGGATTTCATCTTCCAGGCTTTTCGCCGCTTCGGTCGAGACGGGGATGACGGGTCGGTCCGAGTAATCGGGTCCGCCCACGCTGACGGTGCAGGCGAGGGAAGCCAGCACGAGTATTGCAAGGAATAACGATAATCTTTTTTTCATTGGCAATCCAACATAAAGATTTAAGCGGAGCAATTATAGCATGAGCGAATTGGAACAAACTGACGGTCAGAATTCTGAAACAGAATTGTCACTTGCCGCTCAACTGGAAGCGATTTTGTTCGTGGCGGCAGAGGCGGTAACACCCGCTCAACTGGCGGCGGCGCTGGATGTGGCTCCTTCCGTCATCGAGCGTGGACTCAACGAATTGGACGCTTCGCTCCAGACCCGCGGCTTGCGCCTGCAGCGACATGGCGGGCGCGTACAATTGACCACTGCGCCGCAACTGGCAGGACTGATTGAACGCTTCCTCGGACTGGAAGCAACCAGCCACCTGAGCCGCGCCGCGCTGGAGACGCTGGCAATCATCGCCTATCAGCAGCCGATTACACGTCCGCAGATTGACGCCATCCGCGGCGTGAACAGCGACAGCATGTTGAAGAGTCTGTTGAGCAAGGGGTTGATTCTCGAATCGGGGCGCGCCGAGGGACCCGGACGCCCGATCCTGTATTCGACCACGCCGGAATTCCTCCAGCATTTCGGTTTGAATTCGATTTTGGAAATGCCGCCGCTTGCCAGACCAGAGGAAGAGTCGCCGGAGACGGGGGAATTGTTGAAAGGCTGATAAAGAAAACGGGACAGATTCGCGGCTGTCCTGTTTTTCGTTCTAGGACGACGTTAGAGAACGTCGCTTATGCAGAGGCGATGATGCGGCAGATTTTGAAATAGCCTCCTCAAACTAGAACAAAAACACGGGTTGGACATTCGTCCAGCCCGTGCTCAATTTAATCCGCCAAATATTACGGTCCGCTGACCGTTTCGAAGCCGGCGGCGGTCCATTGCTTGATGCCGCCAGCCATGCTGGTGACCTGCTCAAACCCCGCCGCCAGCAGGATGTCACGCCCCTGTGCGCTGCGGTTGCCGGAGCGGCACACCACCACAATCTTCTGATCTTTCGGCAGTTCGTTCACGCGCGAAGCCAGTTCGCCGAGCGGAATCAACGTCGCGCCGGGGATGTGGCTTTCATTCCATTCCTCCGGTTGGCGCACGTCCAGGATGAACGCGCCGGCGTCGCGCAATGCGGCGGCTTCCGTCACCGATACTTCGCGCGGCAACGCCTCGGCGGTGGCGGAACTGCCGGGTTTGAAGAGAAAGACCCCGGCGAATATGATCGCCAGAATCCCCACTCCTCCCCAGAGCAGAGCCGGGTTCAAAGCCTGCTTTTTGCTTTTCTGAGTGATATTTTTGCGGGCTGCTTTCTTGTTGCTCATTTCAATTGCTCCATTAGCTATTTTGCAAAGATGCGGCGACACGCTCCAGTTTTGCGCGCGCCTCCTGTGCAACCGCTTCAAGGTCGGGGCGCTGGAGGATGTCCAGCATCGCGATGGGGTCTACGATTGACACGTTCACAAGTCCTTCACTTTCCTGCGACACGGTCACATTGCACGGCAGCAACAGTCCAACCTGCGGCGCAGTGGTCAAGGCGCGGTGGGCAAGCGTCGGGTTGCATGCGCCGAGGATCTTGTACGGGCGGAAATCCGCGTCAATCTTCTTTTTTAGCGTTTCCTTCACGTTGATCTCGGTCAACACGCCGAAGCCCTCCACTTTCAGGGCGTCGGTAACGCGCTGGATGGCGGTCTCGAAATCCGTTTTCAGGTGTGCGGTAAAACCGATCTGGTTGGTCTCTGTCATTGATTGATCCTTTGGGGTTTGACTTGCCGGTCACGCCGGCGGAAGAGGCTTATCAGGTAAATCCACCGCCCGATGCGAGGTATCCACAAACCGGACAGACCAACTGCAAAAGACCGTCGTAATCCAATTTGCCCTTGCCGCATTGCGGACATTTTTGCCCAAATCGCGGCGCGCTGCAAGGCTTGGACCTTCGGACGGTTTGCGGCTTGGACGCCTTTTTCTTCGCTCGCAGAGTGGATTTTGCCATAGCCTCAGTCCATTAGATGCACAAACCGCCGAAAAGTGACAGGGTGCGTTGCCCGTTAATTCCTTATTTGCCACTGAGACACGAAGACACAGAGTTTTTAGTTCTCTTCTCCGTGACTCCGTGTCTCCGTGGCTGGGATTTTCAGACTTTGACAACAAGTCCACTATAATCCCCCTCATGCGAAACCTCAAACGAGACTTCCAACTTGACCCTTCGATTACCTTTCTCAATCACGGCTCCTTTGGCGCCACGCCCAAGCCGGTCTTCCGCGAATACCAGCATTGGCAGCGCGAACTGGAGCGCCAGCCTGTCGAATTTCTGGGGAGACGATTCACAGGTCTCATGGCAGAGGCGCGCGCCGCGCTTGGCGCTTACCTCGGCGCTCATCCCAATAATCTCGTTTACACCCAAAACGTGACCATCTCCATCAACATCGTGGCGCGCTCGCTTGAACTCGGTCCCGGCGACGAAGTCCTCGCCAGTGACCACGAATACGGCGCAATGGATCGCACCTGGCGCTTCCTCGCCAAAGAGCGCGGCTTTCGCTACATCAACCAGCACGTCGAACTGCCGCTTACCACTGAAGAGAAATTTGTCGAGGACTTTTGGCGGGGCGTCACAGCGCGCACGCGCGTTATCTTCCTCAGCCATATCACCTCGCCGACCGCCATCATCTTCCCCATCCAAGAAATCATTCGCCGCGCGCGCGAGGCGGGCATCCTCACCGTCATAGACGGCGCGCATGCGCCCGGACAACTGCCGCTTCACCTCGACTCCCTCGGCGCGGATTTCTACGGCGGCAACCTGCACAAATGGCTGTGCGCGCCAAAGGGCACAGGCTTCCTCTATGCCCGCCCTGAGGCACAGCCTTTGCTCAAGCCGCTGGTCGTCTCGTGGGGATATGAGTCCCAGACCCCCAGCGCCTCCACCTTCGTTGACCATCACGAATGGTGGGGTACGCGCGACATCGCCGCATTTCTCGCTGTGCCAAAAGCCATCGAATTTCAGGCAGAGCATCACTGGGAAGAAGTGCGTCAGTCCTGCCATCAACTTGCCGCCTATGCCCAGACGCGGATTTGCGAACTGACGGGACTCGCTCCGCTTCACCCTCAAACTGATCATTGGTTCTGCCAATTAGCCGCCGCCCCGCTCCCAGCGGATACTGACCTCCCCCTGCTCAAACAGCGCCTCTACGACGACTACCGCGTGGAAATCCCCCTGATTGACTGGAACGGATACAAATTGATCCGTGTCTCCATCCAGGGATACAATACCCGCCGCGACGTGGACACCCTCCTCCGCGCCCTCTCGGCTTTGCTCTTCGGATAAATGACCGTCTTTGCTTCTTTTGTGGTAAAACCATTCCCATGAATATTACCCTTGCTCTTGGCGGCGGCGGCGCAAAAGGCAACGCGCACATTGGCGTCATCCGCCGCCTCCAAAAAGAAGGCTTCCACATCAAAGCCGTTGCCGGCACCAGTTTTGGCGGTATCGTCGCGGTTTTCTATGCGCTCGGTTACTCCCCGGACGAAATCGAAGATATGTTTGCCTCCCTCGATCAGAAACGCCTCTATGGTCACGGCGAAGGGGAGGGACCCTCTCTTCTCGGGCTGGGGGGCGCGACCAAATGGCTGAAAAGCGTCATCGGCGACCGCACCTTTGCCGACCTGAAGATTCCCTGCATCCTCACCGCCGCCGATTTGCGCTCCGGACGCGAAGTTTTGCTTTCCGATGGTTCGCTGGTGGACGCCATTCTCGCCACCATCGCCATCCCCGGCATCTTTCCTCCCAAGCGCATGGACAGTTTTGAACTGGTGGACGGCGGCGCCCTAAACCCTGTGCCGGTGGCTCCCGCCCGTTCCCTCGCTTCCAACCTGCCGGTGGTTGCCGTCGTCCTCACCACACCCCTCGGCGTCCCGGCGCGCACGTGGACCATTCCCCTGCCTGCTTACGTTCCCAACGTGATTTTGGAGCGGCTCAGCCGCCTGTCTTACACGCAAGCGCTGGATGTCTTCATCCGTTCCCTCGATATGGTCAACCGCGCCGTGACCGAATACCGCCTTGCCGTGGACAAGCCGGAAGTTATCATCCGCCCGCCGGTCACTCACATTGACGTACTCGAGCAGGTGGACGTCCGCGCGGTTGCCAAACTGGGCGAGCAAGCCGCCGAAGCCGCGCTGCCCGAAATTAAGCGCCTCTTTTCGTGGCAATATCGCCTGCGCCGCGCCATTGGCGTATGAAAAAAGCCTTTCTCCTCGTCAGAAATTTCTGGAACCTCTGAACCTTCTGAAAAAACCATGAGAGACTTACGCGAATATTCCAGACAAACCGGAGTACGCCTCGCCCTCGGTGCATTCATCCTGCTGTTCGTTGTGGGTGTGGGGCTGATTTACCTCATCTACGGACCCGGCGCTGCGGGCATGGGGCTTACCTGCCTGATGGCGGCGCTCTTTCCGGTCATCATCATCCTTTCCGTTTTCCTCGTCATTGATTGGATTCTCAGCCGTGCCAGACCTAAGTGACACCTCTCTCATCGAATTCAACGGCTGGACGCTGCGGGTGCGGGAAGCCGCGGTCAAGCCCTCCCGTCTCCTGCTCCTGCTGCACGGCTACACCGGCGACGAGAACTCCATGTGGGTCTTTGCAAAAGACCTGCCCCGCCATTACTGGATGGTCGCTCCGCGCGCGCCTTACCCCTCTGAACTGCGAGGCTACTCATGGCGTCCGCTTCAGCCCGGGACCTTCGGACGTCCCAGTCTCGAGGAACTGATTCCCCAGGCTGAGGCGTTGATCCGCCTCGTGGACGCGTACCAGGCTTCGGCGGGGATTGATGCGTCCGATTTCGACGTGATGGGGTTCAGTCAGGGCGGCGCGATGTCCAATGTGCTGGCGTTTCTGTATCCCCAGCGAGTCCGCAAGATGGGCATTTTGGCGGGCTTCGTCCCCAGTGGGCTGGATGTGTACGCCAAAACGCATCCGCTGGAGGGGAAGCGGGTGTTCGTGACACACGGCACGCGCGATGATATGGTGCCGATTGACCGCGCCCGTGCGTCGGTTGCCGTGCTGGAACAGGCGGGCGCCAAGATTGTCTATTGCGAGGACGATGTAGGGCATAAGGTGAGCCTGAACTGCCTGCGCGCCCTGCGCTCGTATTTGGAAGATTGAGCCCACTGAAAAAACTCTCCGCAGTGACGTGGAGAGCGCAGAGTTTTTTCTTACTGGACTTACGCACAATTCTTGTCCGCTACTCTGCACCAATCTTTCGCAAATTTTGAACGAATTAGCGCAGATTGGTGGATCAAATTCAGGTTTTGCGTAAGTCAAGTCTTATTATCTCTGCGTACTTTACGGCTCAGCGGTAAAATGACTTTTTTGCAGTAAAGTCAAGATTAGGATTTTCTTAATCTCGTTGACGATGGTGTAAATCACGATTATCCTCTCGACGCACGCGTAAAATGCGTTCTTTACGCATTTCGCGACGTTAGAGAACACCGCCGAGGAAATCAATGCAACGTTATCTGTCACGACGCGAATTTCTAAAACTTTCCGGTGTGGGGCTGGCTGGGTTGAGCGCACTGGCGTGGAACCGCTTCAGGCCTTTCGATTTCGACATGCTTTCAGCGCCGAAGCGACTGCCGCAGTTTCCCAACAGTCCCATCATTGGGCGCATAGTGGACCCCGATATTGACCTGCGAAGCAGCCCCACCAATGACCCCGGCGTGAACAACTCGATTGCCAAACTGCCCGCCGACACCCTGCTAGAGTGGAACCGCGAGGTGATTGGCAATGTAGTGGGCGGGTTGAATAATCAGCGTTACGTCGAAACGCCGCAGGGATATGTGTACGCCTCGGTATTACAACCCACGCGCAATCTGCCCAACACGCCCATCACCGAAATGCCGCCCGGCGCAAACGGCTTTTGGGCGGAGGTGACAGTGCCGTATGTGGATCTCGCCCATGAGGGCGTAGTCGCTTCGCCGTGGCTGCAAAGCCTGATTCAATATCGCTTCCCTCCGCGTCTGTATTACGGTCAGGTGGTTTGGATTGACCAAATCCGCACTGTCAATGGTTTTGTGGAGTATCGCTGGAATGAAGATGCGCCTCATGGGTATGGCTACGGTGCGTATGGCGAATTCTTTTGGGCAGACGGCGCCGCTTTCAAAATATTGAGTGAAGAAGACGTTGCGCCCATCAGTCCGGATGTGGACCCGAACGACAAGCGCATTGCTGTTGACCTTGATTTCCAAACCCTTTCCTGTTACGAAGGCAGCACGGAAGTTTATTTCTGCCGCGTTTCCAGCGGTCTCAAAGGGATTCTCGACCCCGCGAGCGGCGAAGTCAGCGACAAACTTGCCACGCCGGTGGGCAATCTGCTTACCCATTGGAAAATTGTCTCGCTCAATATGACAGCCGGCACATTCGGCTCCGGTTATTCCACCCCCGCCGTGCCGTGGACGACCATGATCAGCGGCGAGGGAATCGCCATTCACGGCGCGTTCTGGCACAACGCCTTCGGCGAGAAACGCTCGCATGGCTGCATCAACGTCTCGCCGGAGGACGCCAAATGGATCTTCCGCTGGACGACGCCGTATGTATCCCTCGCGCAGACCGAAATGCGCGTTTCGCTTCCCGACTACGGCACCATTGTTGTCACCTCAGAACGCAACTTTTGATGGGAGATTTATGGATATCGCAAACATAACTATTGGATTGTCTTTCCTTGCCGGGTTGGCGTCTTTCCTTTCGCCCTGCGTCTTTTCCCTTGTTCCCGCTTATATCGGTTATCTGGGTGGACGCGCCGCCGGCGGCGAGACCGCCGAAAACAACCGCTTTATCACCTTCACGCACGGTCTGGCGTTCGTGCTGGGTTTCAGCGTCGTCTTTGTCACGCTGGGCGTTGCCACCGCTTCACTGGGACGCGTGCTCTTTGACCTGCGCGACATCCTTGCCAAAGTGGGCGGCGTTATCGTCATCATTTTCGGTTTGCACATGATTGGCGTCTTCCGCCTTCGCTTCCTCGAATATGATACCCGCGTCCAGCAGGCGCCGGACCGCAAATGGGGCTACCTCTCCTCGGCGCTGATGGGCGTATTCTTTTCGGCGGGATGGGCGCCCTGCGTGGGACCTGTCCTCGGCGCCATCCTGACTCTTTCCCTCAACGGCGGTTCCATCTCGACCGGCGTGACGCTTCTTTCCGCCTATTCAGCCGGGCTCGCCATCCCATTCCTCATCGCCGCTTTGGGCGTGGGTTGGGTCACGCTCACGCTGCGCAAGTATGGCAAGGTCATGCATTATGTGGAAGTGGGCATGGGCGTCATCCTTGTCGTTGTCGGCTTCATGCTCTTCTCCGGCATCTTCGGGCGCCTCGCCGCGGCGGGACAATTCTTCTGGATAGACTTCGGTCTTTAAATTGACAAAGGATGAGGTGACAGTCGCGTAAAAGCGGCTGTCGCCTTTTATAATCAAACTCGATGCTTACTGTTACCCTCTACACCAAACCCGAATGCCACCTGTGCGAGCAGGCAAAAGCCGACCTTCAGGCGCTTCAGGAAAAATATCCCCATCGCCTCGTCGAAATTGACATCCACTCCGACCCGGTGCTCCTCAAGGCGTACCTCGTCGAAATCCCCGTCGTCCAAATCGGACCTTACACCCTGAAAGCTCCCTTCGACCGGCAAAAACTGGCTGTGACCCTCGGCGCGGCAAGCGACCGCCGCGGTCAACTCGACCAACTGGGCGGCGAAGCACACAAAGAGCGCGTGGCGCGCGGCGAACAAATCACCTTTGGCGACCGCGCCATATATTGGATTTCACGCCACTACCTTGCCCTGCTCAACCTGGCGATGTTGTTGTACCTTGGCTTGCCCATCCTTGCGCCGGTCTTTATGCGCGCCGGGCTGACGGCTCCCGCCAACGCCATCTACACCATCTACAAACCGCTGTGTCATCAGTTTGGCTTCCGTTCTTTCTTTCTGTTTGGCGAGCAGCCCTATTATCCGCTGGAGGAGGCGGGCATTCCGGGCGTCATCACCTTCGAAGCCGCCACCGGTCTCCAGGATTTGAGAAATCCGACCGCCTACTCCCGCTATGAAGCGCGTCAATTTACCGGCAACGAGACGATGGGCTACAAAATTGCCCTCTGTGAACGCGACCTGGCAATCTACGCCGCCATCTTCCTCTTCGGCATCCTCTATGCCGCAACCGGACGCCGCCTGAAACCCTTGCACTGGATGCTGTGGATTTTGATTGGCATGGGACCCATTGGTTTGGACGGTTTCTCGCAGCTCTTCAGCCAAATGGAATGGACCTGGCTCATGCGCATCCTGCCCTATCGTGAAAGTACGCCGCTCCTGCGCGTGTTGACCGGCGGACTCTTCGGCTTTGCCACCGCCTGGTTTGCTTATCCTGCCATCGAAGAGTCCATGGCAGAGACGCGTCAATTCTTCCTCAAAAAATTTGCTTCCGCCTCAAGGAACTGATCTGCATGCCCTTCGCCGCCCATAATGGACTCCGTTTTTATCAATTTGACTCCCTGCCGGTGCGCCACGCTGTTTTCACCCGTCACGGCGGCGTCAGCCCTGCCCCGTGGAACTCGCTCAACGTGGGCGGGACGGTGGGCGATGTCATCGAGCGCGTACGCCAAAACCGCCTGCTTTCCTTTGAAGCGCTTGGCTGCGACCCCGCTTCCATCTTCGACGCTTGGCAGGTGCACAGCGTCGACGCCGTCTGCGCCGACGCCCCCCGCCGCCCCGACGAACCCTACCAAAAAGCCGACATCATCCTCACGGACAAGCCGCACGTCACCCTCTTCATGCGCTTTGCGGATTGCGTCCCTCTCCTCCTTCACGACCCGCGCAACGGCGTCGTGGGAATTGCCCATGCCGGCTGGCAAGGCACTGTCCGCGATGTGGCGGGCGCAACGGTCAGCATGATGCGGGAACGTTACGGCTCCAACCCAGCCGACCTCATCGCCTGCATCGGTCCCTCCATCGGACCCGACCACTACGAAGTGGGGCAGGATGTCATCGCTCAGGTGCATCAAACTTTCGGCGAAGATGCCGCTCTCATGCTCCCTCAACACGGCGAGCGCATCCACTTTGACTTGTGGAGAGCAAACCAATACCTGCTCGAACGCGCCGGTCTCCACCGCATCGAACTGGCTGGCATTTGCACCGCCTGCCATACCGACGACTGGTATTCTCACCGCGCCGAAAAAGGACAAACCGGACGCTTTGGCGCGCTGATTTCGCTGGCTCAGCGCTGAATTCCGATCTGCTCTCTCAAACCCGTGAGCAGTATAATGAAAATATGATATTGGACCTGGCTGCCTCCATCCGTGAGCGTTATCACTTTACCCTCGAACAAATCGCCTCTGCCGCCCGCCGCAGCGGACGTTCCCCCGAAGACGTGCGCCTCGTCGTGGTGACCAAATCCCAGCCGTTGGAGGTCGTGCAGGCTGCCATCGAAGCGGGGGTGCGCATTTTGGGCGAAAACTATCCCGAAGAAGGTGTCACGAAAATTCAATCTATTCCGCCGCAAAGCGGGGTAGAATGGCACATGATTGGTCACGTGCAAAGCCGTAAGGCGCGTCTCGTGGCGGAACATTTTGCACTTTTACATTCCCTCGACAGCCTCAAACTCGCCCAGCGGCTCGACCGCTTTGCCGCCGAACAAAACCGTCTCCTTCCCGTCCTGCTCGAATTCAACGTCGGCGGCGAGGAAAGCAAATCGGGCTGGAACGCCTCGGATGAAAGCCTGTGGGACGCCTTTCTGCCCGATGTCGAAGCCATAGTGGACCTGCCTCACCTGCGCGTTCAAGGATTGATGACCATGCCTCCGCTCACAGCCGACCCCAACGACGCGCGCCGCTTCTTCCAACGCCTGAGGCGGCTTCGTGACCATCTGGCTTCCCTCTTCCCTCAGGCAGATTGGCACGAACTCTCAATGGGCACCAGCGCCGATTACCCCGTCGCAGTGGAGGAGGGCGCAACCCTCGTCAGAGTAGGAACGGCTATCGTGGGCGCACGTAAAATCAAGTCGGAGAAAGAAGCGTTGTGATACTCCTTGCTCAAATCATCAGCACCCTTGCCAACATCTACGTTTGGATTGTGATTGCATCCATCCTGATGTCCTATTTCGTGGACCCGTATCATCCCATCCGTCAGGGTGTGGATAATCTCGTCCGCCCCCTGCTCGATCCCATTCGCCGGGTGGTGCCGCCGGTTGGTATGTTCGATTTCAGCCCGCTGGTGCTTATCGTCCTGATTCAAGTGTTTTCCAACCTGCTTGTCCGCTTCCTGTATGCCATTTCCTGAGGTGAACCATGAGCGATCGAAAATTCAAACTGCACGATGGTCAGCGAGGCTCTGCTCTGGCAGTGCGTGTGACGCCGCGCGCCAGCCGCAACGAGATTGTGGAGGTGCTGGACGACGGAACTCTGCGGGTGCGTCTCTCCGCTCCGCCGGTGGACAACGAGGCGAACATTGCCCTGATTGAATTCCTTGCCGATATTCTCGGCGTTCCCAAATCACGGCTGGACATTGTGGCAGGGAAGACAGGACGCGACAAATTGATTTCGGTGGTGGGCATGGACGTGGAAACCGTCCACCAGCGCATTCTGGCGCATCTGGGATAAAAGAACTGCAAATGCTTTTCCCGGTCCAAGCGACCGGGAATTTTTTTTTGCCTCTTGTGAGATGACGGCGTCTGTGTAATAATCCCGCCAATTTATTTGCAGGAGGAGCTGCCATGACTCATATTGTTGACCAGGTTTCATTTGGGGCAATCGTCCAGGTGCGTGACCGTCTGCTCGAACAGCAGGCGCGCGGGCGCAAGGTGCTTCGTCTCGAATCAGGAGACCCATCCTTTGACATTCCCGTCCATGTGCGCGAGGCAATGGAGAAGGCTTTGCGCGACGGGCATACCCATTACACCGCATCCACCGGAATTCCCCTTTTGCGCAAAGCCATCTATCAAAAAGTGACCACCGAAAACAAGTTGACCGTCCCCAACGATGACCATGTGGTGGTGACCAACGGCGCGATGCACGGCTTGTACATTCTTTTCCGTGCCATGCTGGAAGAGGGCGACGAGGTCATCCTCCCTGACCCGATGTGGACAGAAATTGCCGAAAACATCCGTCTGGGCGGCGGCAAGCCGGTCGCTGTGCGCTTGCGCGAAGAGAACGGCTATCAGTATGACCCGGCTGAAATCGAAGCGGCGATTACCCCGCGCACCAAAGCCATCTTTGTCAATACGCCTCAAAATCCCATCGGCGTGGTCGCCTCGCGTGAAACGCTCGAAGCCATTGCTCAAATTGCCGAGCGCCACAACCTGCTGCTTGTTAGCGATGAAGCGTATGAGCATGTGCTCTACGATGGGGCGGAGCATGTCAGCCTTGGGTCTCTGCCTGCCGCGCAGCATCGCACCATCAGCGTGTATTCCATGTCCAAGACTTATGCCATGAGCGGGCTGCGTCTCGGCTATCTGGTCGTCAACGACGCGCTGCTCCTCGAGCGCATCAAAAAACTGGTGCGCTGCACCATCAACGGCGTGAACTCGGTGACGCAATACGGGGCGGCGGCGGCGTTGAGCGGTCCGCAGGATGCGACGAAAGCCATGGCGCGGGAATACCAGAAACGGCGCGACATCCTCTTCGACGCGCTCGAAGAGGCGCCCTATCTCAAAGCCTTCAAGCCGGGCGGCGCGTTCTATCTGTGGGCGCGCATTTTGCCCGATTGGCCCGGCTACGATGGAAAGCGGGATGACTGGTCCATGACGAACTATCTAATTGACGCGGCTGGCATCGGTTCCTCGCCCGGTTCTGCCTTTGGACCTGCGGGCAGGGACCACATCCGATTTGCCTTTTCCTGTTCGACAGCTCAAGTGGAGGAAGCGGCGCGCCTCCTGCCGGAGGTTTTGGCAAAAGCAGGAAAATAGTACACAACGTCCCGAAGGTTTGAGCGGTTCAACCTGGTCTTTCGAGAAAACCTTCGGGATGTTCCCCCCTTCTTTTGTCATTCATGTCGCCTTTGGTTGCCTGTATGGCGGACAGGCGGAATGAATTCCGCGTTACGGAACGGGGCTGTAAATTGCGCGGTAGGTGGCGTAGATTTCGTAAATGTAACGGATGTAATCGCGCGTCTCTTGAAAGCGGATGACTTCCAGGAAGAGGTCGGGATCGTCGCCTGCCAGTTCTTTCCAAGTGAGGGCGTTGCCGGGACCGGCGTTATACGCTGCCAGGCTGCCGTAAATACTTCCGCCCAGAAGCCTGCGGTTTTTATCCAGGTAATAGGTTCCAAAGCGGATACTCACATTAGGGCGGTAGAGGTCGTCATCGGTATAGAGAGGGGGCCAGTTGAGTTCTGCCGCAATCTGCGCGCCGGTGGAGGGAATGACCTGCATCAATCCGCGTGCGCCGGCGGAGGAGCGGACAAAGCCCTCGAACAGGCTTTCCTGGCGAATCACGCTGAACATGAAGAGCGGGTCCATGCCGTAGCGTTCCTCTTCGGGCAGAATCAATTCGCGGTAATACAATCCATAGCGGATGTGATTGAAATACGCCGGCGCCGCCAGCGAGGCAGATTGAGACTCCTGCCCTGCCATCGTCAACACTTCGCGCGCGGCAAAGATGGCGGAGCGGTATAAGCCAATCTCCAGCAGATGATTTGCCAGACGGAAACTATCGGCAGGGTTGGTCTTGACCGCCTCGCGCAATGCCTCGAATTCCTGGCGCGCTTCGTTGTACATGCCCAGTTCCCACAATTCCGTTCCACGAATGAAGCGCGGATCCTGCGCCAGTGTCCCAGGTCCGGAAAGATCCGTATCTGCTGGAAGCCCGAAGGTTAGGCGCATCCAAGCCTCGGCGTCTTTGCGTTCCTTTTCGAAATCCACCTCCAATTTCATCGAGGGAGGCGACTCGAAAGGCTGCCTTTTCAGAAGGACATCCTGTGCGCGCAGGCTGTAATAGCCGCCGGGGTCGGTCATCTGCGCTTGCTGCCAGGCTTGGATGGCAGAGGCGTTATCTCCCAGGCGTTCGTGCGTTTTGCCGATCCAGAAATAGGCGCGGGCGAGGTCGCGGGGGCGGGTGGAGAGGATCAGGTCTCTTTGGAAGGAGGCAAGCGCCCCCTTTAGGTCGCCGAGGCGGTAGCGGGCAATGCCTGCCAGAAAGAGCGCCTCCGGCACCGGCTCACTGGATGGATAATCGTTTGCCACACGTTCCCAAATTTGGGCGGCTTCTTGCAGCTTGCCGTTTCGTTCCGTGACGCGGGCGGCGTTCATCAGAAAATTGGGCGCAGAAGACGAAGTGGGGGCTGCGGCAACGAAGTCAAGGAACGTTTTTGCGCCCATATCGTATCTGCCCAGAATTGCCCATTCGAGAAATCCTTTTTGTTCCCAGGCGTCCATCCAGCGGGGGTGAGAGGGGTATGCCTTGATGAAAGCGTCGAGGGCGGCAATGGCTTCCTCTGTGCGTTTCAGCTCGCGCAGGGTGAGGGCGCGGTAGTAGGCGGCGGTTCCATCATTGACGGGGTTGGCGCGGATGTAGTTATCCAGCGCGAGCAGCGCCACATCGTATGCGCCGGCAAAGTAGTCCACGATGCCGCGATCAAGGTCGCTGACCGGGACATTGGCGTTGACGAGTTCCACCAGCGCCAGGTAGGAATAGTATGAGAGAGGGTAGTTTTCGACGGCGTGCCGATAGCGGCTGTATGCTTCCTCTGTCTGTCCAAGTTTGATGTGGGTGTTGCCGGCAAAGTAGTCCATTTGGGCGCGGACGAAGTCGTTCGTGGCGGCGTTGTAAATTTCATTGGCGAGCGCCAGGGCGCCGGCGTAGTCGCCGAAGTCGAAGCGGGCTTGGGCAATTTTGATTTGCAGCGTTACGCCGTCGTCGAGGCGTGAGGCGTTCAGGGCGGCGGTGTAGGCGTTGATGGCGGCTGTGTAGTCGCCGGCGTGATAGAGCGCATCGCCGCGATATTCCTGTACATAGCCGTCCAATACGCCCGGTATGCGGCTGAGATAGGAGTTGTACGCATCGGCGGCGGCTGTGTATTGTTCGAGTTGGAAGTATGCCTGTCCCAGCAGGAAGTAGGCGCGTGCGGCGTAGGTGGATTCGGGGTACTCATTGATGAGACGATTGAGCGTTTCGATGGCAGGTTGTGGACGTTCATCCGCCAATTCTGTGCGCCCCAAGCCCCAGAGCGCGGCGGCTTGCACTGCCTTGTCGGTTGATTCGTTGAAGGCTGAGCGATATTGCTGGCGCGCCTGGTCGAAGTCGCCGTAAAAGAGCGCGCGGTCGCCTGTTTCGATACGGACAACAGGAATCGGCGTGGGAAACGGTGTGGCGGTGGGCGTAAAGACTGGTGTTGGAGGCTTTTCAGCAGTGGCTGTTGACGTGGGAAGCGCTGTCGCAGCGGGCGCCGCCTGACATGCCACTAGAGTCAAAAGCATCCATAGTCCAAGGAATTTTGGTAGAGATTTCATTCCGAGACTTATACTGGAAGGAAGAGGGAGTGTCAATAGACCTTTTGCGACAATGCTTGCAATTGGACATTCTAAGGTTCTGATTTTCAATTTGGTAAGCCTAACAAGGTTGCAAGTGTTAGACAATTTGGGGGGCTTGTATTTTTTTCTGGTTTGGATACAATATAGACAATTCCAGGGGTGGTCCCTGGGAAACCAAAAACTTTTATCCAGAAAGGAATTACAGCCATGTTATTCGCCCCCAAAGAAAAAGGTCAAGGTCTGGTCGAGTATGCCATCATCCTCGCCCTCGTCGCCATCGTCGTGATTGCGGTCATGCGCTTGCTCGGACCCAAGATCGGCAACACCTTCACCAACATCAACGACGCTCTCCCCAGCTAATTCACAGCAGCACCCAAACGAAAAATCCCGTCGTGAGGCGGGATTTTTCGTTTACGTTAACCTCAATTCGGAGTAAACACTCGCCTCTGAAAATTCTAGCCACCCGACACTTTTGTTTTGGGACGCAGATGAACGCTGATGTACGCTGATTTAGGTTGTTTTTTTCTGCGTTTAGCTGCGTTTTTCAATGTCCCATTTGAAACTGTCAGGTCGCTAGTGAAAATTTATCTATGAACTTTCGTATTTGAACGAAACTTTCACTTTGGCGCGGTAGGCAACGACTTTTCCTTCGTCCAGAACCATGTCCAGTTCAACGACTTCTGCGATGCGCAAGTCGCGCAGGCTTTGGGCGGCGCGTTCCACGGCAACGGCGGCGGCTTTTTCCCACGAGTCGGTGCTCGTGCCGACCAGTTCGATAATTTTGTAAACGCTCTCTGCCATTTTTCTCTCCTTGTGTGTGGGCTTATCATCACTATACAATATTTTCATAGGCAATACAACTACCGCGCTTTTATCCGCACATCCACAGCGATTGCGCCTTTTTCCAAAACACGCAAGGGATTGATTTCGATTTCCTCTATGAGCTCGTTCTCCACTGCCAGGCGGGATAACTTGAGAAGGACATCCACCGCCGCTCCCTCGTCTGCAGGGGGGATGCTGCGAAACCCTCTGAGTTTTCGCCCCGCCCATGTTTTGCGAATCATTTCTTCCGCTTCAGCCTGAGTCAGCGGCGCCAGGGCAAACACCACATCTTTGAGTCCTTCCACTTCCACGCCGCCGGAGCCAAACATCATGAGCGGTCCGAATTGCGGATCGCGCACCATTCCCACGATGGCCTCCTGCCCTTGAGGGATTTGCTTCTGAAGATGAACGCCTTCGATCCGGGCATACGGCACGGCGGCTTTGACGCGGCTCATCATCTGCGCGTAGGCAGCAGATAGTGAAGAGGCGTCTTTGATGTTCAACATCACACCGCCAACGTCCGATTTATGGGGAATATCCGTTGATGCGATTTTCATGACGATGGGATAGCCGATTTCATCCGCAAAGGCAATGGCTTCCTCTGCGTTGCGCGCCAGTTTGAGCACCGCAACAGGGATGTCGTACGCCGCGAGCAGTTCTTCAGGATTCGAGATGGACAGGCGGGCACGCTGCAAACGAGTCTCGTGCGTTTCCTCCGCCTTCAGAAACTGGGCGCGTTTGTACAATGCGCTCAATGCTGCGACGGCGCGTTCAGGAAAGGGATAGGTGGGAATCTTCGCGCTTTTGAATGTTTGCTTTGCCTGCTCAATCAGGGTTGAGCCTAACAATGCAACCACGACAGGCTTATCCGATTGACCGATGGCATCCATCAATTTTTCCGCCACCTCTTCCGCTTTGAACATGGGCGGCGGCGGCAGGATGACCAGCGCTGCGTCCACGTTGGGGTCGGCGAGCAGGAGACGCAGGCAGTCGGCGTAGGTCTGCGGAGAGGCGGAGGCGAGCATGTCCACCGGGTTGTGGAGGGAGGCAGAGGGCGGGAGGATGGCAGATAACGCTTTCAGCGTGGATTCGGTCAATTGGGCAGGGACCAGGTTATTCGTCTCGAGTGAATCGGCGGCGATGACGCCGGGTCCGCCGGCGTTGGTCAGGATGGCAATCCGCTTTCCGCGCGGCAGGGGGCAGGTCTCCAATGCCCTTGCCCAGTCGAACATTTGCTCGGCGGTGTCGGCGCGCAGGACTCCGGCTTTGGCAAAGGCAGCGTCGAAGGCGGTGTCGGAGGCGGCTAAGGCTCCGGTGTGCGAAGCGGCGGCTTTTTGTCCGGCATCGAAGCGCCCGACTTTGAGGGCAATGAGCGGTTTGCGCCGACGCACGCGGCGGGCAGTTTCCACAAAGCGGCGTCCGTCTGAAACGGATTCCATATACAGCGCAATGACCTTTGTGTGCGGGTCTTCTGCCAGCGCCGCGAGCATGTCGGTCTCGTTGACATCTGCCTGATTGCCGAGGCTGACGATTTGCGAAAAGCCGAACCCCTCGCCGCGCGCCCAGTCCACGATGGAGGCAGCGAAAGCGCCCGAATGTGAGATGAAACCAATGCCGCCTGTCGCCGGCATGGGCGGCTGGAGGAAGGTGGTGTCGAGCGGCAGATGAGTGTCAATGACGCCGATGCAGTTGGGACCAAGCAGGCGCACGCCGTGAGCGCGGGCGGCTTCCAGACATTGTTCTTCGAGCGCCGCGCCCTCCGCGCCCGTCTCGCGGAAGCCCGCAGAGACGATGATGGCGGCGCGGATGCCGCGCTTGCCGCACTGCTCAATGACTTGTGGTGTGACATGGGGCGGGACGATGAGGACGGCAAGGTCAACGGGGTCAGGCACGGCGGCAAGTTCCGTGTAGAGCGGACGTCCGAATAGCTCACCCGGCTTCTGGCTGACGAAATGAATGGCGCCGCGGTAGCCGCTTTGGACGAGGTTGCGCGCTGCGCCGTAGCCAAGTTTTTCCGGCGATGTAGATGCGCCGACGACTACGACACCTTTGGGTTGGAAGAAAGGGAGCAGGGAGGTATCCATGCGGCGATTAAACCACACTTATCAAAAGGGAGACTGCCGCCGCTTTATGGTATTGTTTTTCGAAAACTATGCCAATCGCGAAGGCACCGCACGGGGATTAACCCCCGTGCTATTCCTGCCAAGTCCGCTCAAGCGGACTAGTCCCGCCAAGGCGGGACTTTGTACGAATAGCACGGACGCCTGCCCTGAGCCGACGGGCTGAGTTTATCGAAGCCCTGTCGAAGGGTTCACGTTCGTGCGGGCATGGCAGATGCCGCACTTGAAAATCGCTTTACGCGTTAGAGAGTGTTTTGAAATTCATTTTCCAACCACAGATGAACACAGATAAATTGGATTTAATGGTGAGTTCATCACGTTTTTCACCAAAATCAGCATTCATCTGCGTTTATCTGTGGTGAATCTCGATTTATAAAACACTCTCTAATGAAATTCTGTCCTTGCTTTGCTACAATGAAAACATCCTTGAGAGAAAAGGAGGTCTGTATGTTCGACGCAAAACTTGTGGCAGACCTCATCACCGCTGCGCGCGGTTTGCTTGGGGTGGTGATGGTCTGGCTGGGATTCACACAAGGCAGGGAGGCGCTTCCGCTTGTCGTGATTCTCATGCTGCTTGATTGGACGGGTGACTTTGTGGATGGCGGCATCGCCAAGCGCAGCCGCCGCGCGCGCCGCACCTGGATCGGCGACAGCGACCTCTACGTTGATCTGCTGGTTTCCCTCTGCTTGGGGATTTATCTGCTGACGGCTGGATTTGTGGGACTCACCGCCGGGCTGCTCTACCTCCTCGGCTGGATGCTTGCTCTCTGGCGCTTCGGGCTGGACCATAACCTGCTCATGCTCGTCCAGGCTCCCATCTACCTTTGGCTGATTCTGACCGCCCTGCGGCTCATTCCCGAAATGGGCAACTGGCTGGTGTTGTGGATTTTGATTGCCACTGCCATCAACTGGCGGCGGTTTTCGAAGGAGATCGTTCCCAACTTTGTCAATGGGATGATTTCCCTTTGGCGGCATCGTCATTCTTGAACTAACCAGGACTTACGCGTAATCAACGTTCTCTAACGTTGATGCTCCAGTCTGCGCGTTAGAGAACGCGCTCTACGCAAGGTTTTGCGTAAGTCCTGATAACGAGAAATACATGCCCGGCAAACAGGAACTTTTCGTCGAGCCGCACAACGACGAACATCCGCATTTTTATCAATGGCTTTGGGGGATGATCAGGCGTTTGTTACGGCGAATTGGGCACGAGCGGCTGCCCAAGTTCATGAAACTTGCCGTGTCGGTGGCGGAGCCGGCGGGACGCATCACCTTTCAGCGCGAACCATTCCGCGTCCCTGCGGAGGAATGCGGCGAGTACATTGTCCTGAGCGCCAATCTTTGGCATGACTGGCCCCGCTTCAAAGATATGGAGAAGCGTCTTGAAGCGTTTGCAAGCCTGGTTGAGTCCGAGCGGGCAGACCTGCTCCTCCTGCAGGAGGTGGCGCGCACTTCCACCTTCAAAGCGGATGAATGGCTGGCAAAACGCCTGAACATGGCATACGTCTATTCACGGGCGAACGGCTCGCAAAAAATCGGATTTGAAGAGGGGTTGGGAATATACAGCCGTTTTCCGCTCAAACGGTTTCCCTACCTGCGGCAGATGCGCCAGGCGCACAATCCCTTCTCGCGGCGCTTGGCGCTGGGCGTGGAAGTGGACATGCCGTGCGGCGAAGTTTTGGCAATCTCCGCCCACCTCGGTTTGCTGCGCAAGGAAAACGCAAAGCAACTGCGCGCCTTACAAACCTGGGCGCATCACCTTGCCGGCGGACGTTCCGCCATCATTGCCGGCGACTTCAACGCCCCCGAACACACCCGCCAAATCAAACATATCCGCGCCTACTGGATGGACACATTGCGGGAAGTGGTTCAAAACGGCGGCGCTCCCACCCATCACATCCGCTTTCCGTGGGGCGGCGCCTTTCTCAGCCATCGCCTGGATTACATCTTCCTCCAGCCCGGCAAACCCGCCTGGCGGGTGTTGGAAGTGCGGCATCTCGATGCGCCCGGATGCTCCCACTCCGACCATCTCGCTGTGCTGGCGAGACTTACGCCCGTCCCTTCCGCCGCTTGATTTACCACCTGTCCCAATGCACCACTTCTTCCAGCGGTCTGCGTCCGCCCCTCTTTGGCGGCGCGGATAACTTCTCCTCTTCCAGCGGGTACCCAAACGACAGCGCAATCCGTAAATGCCATTCGGGTGGAAAGCCCAAAATCTCACGCGCCTTCTCGAACTCATAGATCGAAGCGGGGACTGAACCGACGCCCAACTCCCACGCCGCCAACTGCATGAACGCTGCTGCCTGCCCGGCGTCGAACATCGTTTGAAACTTGGCGGTCGGGTCGGGTGTGAGGATGGCAACGCCCAGCGCCGCCCCGGCGAGATGTCCCGCCCACGTCCCGCATTCTGAAAGCGCCTTGAGAATCGCCTTATCTCGAATGGCAATGAACTGCCATGCCTGCTCGTTCTTCGACGACTGCGACCTGCGTCCCGCGTTCAGAATCGTCCGCACCACTTCTTCCGGCAGCGGCGCGTCCTTGAACTTTCTCACCGCCCTCTTCGTCCGTATGGCATCCAAAACGTTCATCTTTTCACCTCCTTTCGGAGCCATTCTCTGGTAAGAAATGCTCTGTTGCAAACACTTCGCTCCATCCTTTTTGCTCCATTTTACCTCTCACCCCCAACCACTCCTATTGGGAGATGGGTTGAGGGTGATGAAAAGAAAGTGTGGACGTTGCTGCGCTTTTTCTAGCCACCCGGCACTTTTGTTTTGGGACGCAGATAAACGCTGATTTAAGTTTTTTTTCTGCGTTTATCTGCGTTTTTCAGCGTCCCATTTGAAGCTATCAGGTCGCTAGCTCTTTTTTATCTTGCAACAGACAAGGGGGCTGGGAAGGCTGTTCAGCAAATTCTCGTAATCAAAATGACGATTGTCCGCTGACCGCTAAAACCGTTTGCATCCGTCACACGGAGAATGAGACGCGCATAAGCGCTGACCTCACAGCCGGGAAACGAAATGGTGTTGGATGGCGCCCAGGTGAGAGTCTCGCCAGAACCGATTGCGTATTCTGTGCCTCCGTTGCCGGCTGCGTCCGTCGGATAGGCAATGGACCATTTGAACTTGTAGGGTCCTTCTCCGCCGCTGGCTGAACCAGAAAGTGTGATTACTTCGTCCGGTCCAACCATTCCGCCATCCGGCGGACTATCAATGACGGCAAGGATTTGCGGCGGCGGCAGAACTTGAATTGAGACCGAAGCGCTCCCGCTCCCGCCCGCCAGGTCGGTGGCGGTTAATGTCAGCGTGCGATTGCCGGCTGTATCGAACTTCACCGACGCCCGCTCGCAGTCCGTGATGGGAAACGGGTCGCCCGACTGGTTGCTCTTCCACCGGCATTGAAGTGGACCGCCATTCGGATCGAAAACCGTGGCGCGCAATTTGACGGTTTCGCCCTGATAAACCTGGGTGCCTTGATTCGGACTCTGGATGGATACGACGGGCGGCTGGTTCGCCCCCTCGCCGAAGCCGGCGCACGCATTGTACAGCTCCTTCTGGTAGTGCAGCTTGATCACTTTTGCCGAGTCAATGCCGGCGAAAAGCCAGATACATCCCTCCGCTTTCCACAACAACTGTGGTTCGGAAGGCAGCCCGGAGAGACTGGCGCGCAGGCGAGGACCCGCCTCCAGGCTGGCGAACGGTCCGATTATGCCGTACAGCATGAGTTTAAATTCGCCGCCCACCGCGCCGCGCACGTCAACTTGTCCGCCGAAAACGGGCGTGGGCTTGTTGAAATCGAACGATGCCTCGCTAAGATTCTCGAAACCGCTATCGGAATTGTAGCGGAAGCCGGCGGCAAGCGTGAGCTTTTGCCCGATGGCATACTCAACCTTGGACGTGAGCGACCCGTCGCCTTGGAGATAAACGCTCAGGATCGGCGTGAACACCACCGGCACCGGTCCCATCCAAAGCGTAAAAGTGGCAAACTCGTGCCGGGCAATCTCGATTTTCTTGTTGAAACTCGTTGCGTCGCCTTTTACAGACAACGAGGTGCTTTCGACGATGCCGACGCGGGTCATAAAATTAAGGTCGGGGATTTCAGCGCACACGCCGAAAACTTTCTCGTTGCAGGAAATGTCGAGATCCGCTTCGAGCTTCGGCTCGAGGCTGGCATTACCGACGAATCGAATTTTTCCGCCCGTGCCAAAGTCTGTGTCAATGGTGTAGGAAAGCGGCTGCGCGCGAAGCATGGGCTGTATTGGAGGAAAGTTGATCGGCGAAAGCGCTGCGTTGTGCGCTATGCTTGGCGTGTTGAAGGTCACGCCGGGCGCCAGCCAGCTGGAGCGAATATCCTCGGGGCGCAAGTCGCGCACAAAACTTAGATGTCCTTCGTGAACGGCTTCGGTCAGTTCGGCATCCTCGGTCTCGACAATTACCTTCTCTCCCTCTATTCTCACGCTGCGTACCTTTCTCAGTAAACCGTATGGTGCGGCTTCAACCGCATCTGAAACCAAGACATCGCCAGCCTTGAGCGTCTCGAGACCCGGCGCTGACCGATTAAATATGAGCGTCCCCTCGGCGGAGACGCTCTCAAGAGACCCTTGGGTCTCAGTATCCATTACTTTGGTGGTGGGAGGAATAAGATAATCTGATGGGGTAGGCGTGGGAGGGATAAGGGTGGGAACGGGGGTGTCTGTGGAGGTCGGTGTAGGGGGTTGACTTTTCGGAAGATTGCATACCGTAGTTAACAGCAGGACGAGTATCGCGATCAGACCGGTCTTGAGGGGCGATTTATTCATACATTCTCCTTTCATACCGCTAAACAGATACCTGTAAAGAGTGTTTCGGATAAAAATCATAACGTCAACAACTTGCGAATGTCAATTCAGCGCTGCCTCCCCAAAAAGTCATCCTTGTCAGTGCTCCCGCAAGTCACTAACTCACCTTACACAGTTTCTTCGTAGGGCGGGTCATGTCGCCCGAAAACGCGAGATAAATCTCGCGCTACCGCGTAAGGTGAGTCACTAATCACCAATCACCACTCCACAGTATAATTCAACCAATGAATGAACCGCTCAAATTCAAACCCTTTGGCATCGCGGCATTGATACTCCTGTTTGCCGGCTGGGGCGGACTGTATTACATCATCACACAAACGCTTCCCTACGTCTGGCCCCGCTGGGGATTTTTTGTCCTGACCCTGCTCGCGCTCACGGGCGCCTTTCTTCCCATCATCTATCTATTCCACAAACGCTTCCCCGGCGAAAAAACCGCTGACGCCAACGTTATCGTGCGGCAGGCAATCTGGTTTGGCGTCTATGGCGCCACCCTTGCCTGGCTGCAGTTGGGGCGGCTGGTCACTGTGTATGTCATCCTGGCGCTGGCGGGTGGTCTCATTGCCATTGAATACTTCATCCGCCTGCGCGAAAAATCGCGTTGGAAACCTCCCGCCCCCGAAGATGAATAGCCTGCGCAGCCTCCCTTCCATCGAGCAATTATTGCAAAGCGCGACTGAACTCATCGGGACGTATGGTCGTCCGCTGACACTGGACGCGCTCCGAGAGACCCTTGCCGACATCCGCGCACGCTTCAAAACGGACCTCGAAACTGCCCTGCCCTCCACAGACCTAATCCTCGCCGAAGCCGAATCCCGCCTCGCCGCGTGGACAAAGCCGACCCTCCTGCCGGTCATCAACGCCACGGGGGTCATTCTGCACACCAACCTGGGGCGTGCGCCGCTTTCCCGCGCAGCCATCGGCGCGATGACCGAAGCCGCGGCGAACTACTCCAACCTCGAATATGACCTGTCCACAGGCAGGCGCGGTTCGCGGCTCATCCATACTGAGTCTGTTTTGCAAAAACTGCTGGGCGTTGAAGCCGCGCTGGTGGTCAACAACAACGCTTCTGCCGTTTTGCTGGTGTTATCGGCGCTGGCGCATCGAAAACGCGCCGTCATTGCCCGCTCGCAACTGGTCGAGATTGGCGGCGGCTTCCGCGTGCCGGATGTGATGAAGCAATCGGGCGCAAAACTCGTGGAGGTGGGAACCACCAACAAGGTGAGGCTTTCCGACTACGAGAACGAACTCGCTGACGCGGCGCTGGTCCTGCGCGCGCATCGCAGCAACTTCAAAATTATTGGCTTCACCGAGGAGCCCGATTTTGCCTCCCTTGTGGAAACTGCCCACAAAGCCGGCGTGCCTGTTGTGGACGATCTCGGCTCCGGTGCGTTGATTGACACCGCCCGCTATGGTCTCGCCCATGAACCGACCGTGCAGGAATCGCTGGCGGCGGGCGCAGATATTGTGTGCTTTTCGGGCGATAAACTGCTCGGCGGTCCGCAGGCGGGGATTATCGTGGGCAAAAAGGATTTGCTCGACAAGGTCAAGCGCCATCCGCTGGTGCGGGCGGTACGGGCAGATAAAACCTGCCTGGCGGGAGTGACAGCGACGCTGCTGCATTACCTCAAAGACGAGGCGGAGCGGGAAATTCCGGTGGTGAGGATGATGTCGTTGACGGCGGACCGGCTGAAGGTCAGAGCAGAAGCGTGGCGGCAGGCATTGGGCGTGGGCGAGGTGGTTGAGTCCGAATCCACAGTGGGCGGAGGCAGCCTGCCGGAAGAATCTCTTCCGACTTTTGTTCTGGCGTTGAGCGTGAAGTCTCCCGATAAGTTCCTGAAGAAACTGCGTGAGGCAAATCCGCCCGTTATTGCGCGGACAGAGAACGACAAAATCCTGCTCGATCCGCGCACGGTGTTCGAGGAGCAGGACGAAACATTGATTTCCATTTTAAGGAGCCTATTGTGAAATCTGACCTTGATGCCATTATGCAAGCCAACAGCCTGGACGCTTTGATTGTCTTTGGTAATGCCGAACACAACCCGCCCATGTATTATCTGACGGGCGGCGGGCATGTGAGTCACGCCACGCTTATCAAGAAACGCGGCGAGGCGGCTGTGCTCTTTCACGGCGATATGGAGCGCGACGAAGCCGCCAAAAGCGGTTTGAAATGTGTGCCGTACAGCAGGTTCGATTATGACGAACTGCTCAAACGGGCAAATGCAGATCATGGCTTGGCAAATGCCATGCGTCTGGAATTGATGCTCAAAGAATGCGGCGTGACCGCCGGACGTGTGGGCGTATATGGGACCTACGATGTCGGCGCGGTCTTTGGCTTGCTTATGCGTGTGCAGAAGTTGGTGCCCGGCATCGAATTCGTCGGCGAGAGAAGCGAAGGCTCCATTTTCATGAAAGCCATGGAAACCAAAGACGAGCGCGAGGTGGAGCGTATTCGCCGCATGGGAAAAATTACGACGGAGGTCGTCGGGCTGGTGCGGGAGTATCTGACCTCCTGCGATGTCCGCGAGGATGAAGTGCTGCTCAAAGAGGATGGAACGCCGCTGACCGTGGGCGATGTCCATTCCAAGATCCGCTTGTGGATTGCAGAGCGCGGCGCGGAATTCCCCTCCGGTTTTATCTTTGCCATCGGGCGCGACGCGGGCGTGCCGCACTCCTCCGGCAACCCCAGCGACCTAATTCAACTCGGCAAGACCATCGTCTTCGACATCTATCCAGCCGAGGCGGGCGGCGGATATTACTACGACTTCACCCGCACTTGGAGTTTGGGCTATGCCGCGCCCGAAGCGCAGGAACTCTACAATCAAGTGAAGGAAATCTTCGACCGCCTGCTGGAAAACTTCGATTTGAACGTTCCCTTCAAGGAATATCACCGCATGACGTGTGAGTATTTCGAGTCGAAGGGACACAAGACGCAGTTGAACACCAAAGCCCCGCAGGAAGGTTATGTTCACAGTCTGGGGCATGGGGTGGGGCTTAACATCCATGAACGTCCGTTCAGCGGCTTGCAGACCGGCGACGACCAGCGCTTGAAGGCAGGAGTCGTCATCACCTCCGAGCCGGGGCTGTATTATCCCGAAAAAGGTATGGGCTTCCGCATCGAAGATACGCTCTGGGTGCGCCCGGACGGAAAGATCGAAATTCTCGCCGAATATCCCTACGATTTTGTCCTGCCGATGAAGAAGTGGCAGGGAGGATAGCGCGACATTTTGTATTGTTCCCAATTGTTCTGACAAAACCAGTGCGGTATCTGCCATGCTTGCACGGGGGGTAATCGTGCGGCGTCAAGAGCAGGGGATTGTCAGGTTAAGTTAATCTGCAATATATCGTTCCGCTAGCTGGTTAGAAATAAAAATCGGGAAGGCATAGACTCGCCTTCCCGATTTTGTCGCTGGTTATGGCGCGTTGAAGCGCCACAATTCCCTGCCTGTACCGTCGCCTCCGTTGGCGCTGAAGTACAGCCGATTGTTGTATGCCGTCAGATAGGATGGGAACGAATCGCCCGAGGGGTTCACATCCGCCGCGAGGCTGACGGCAGTGCCGTTGAACTTCCACAGTTCGAAGCCCTTCCCATTGCCTCCGTTGGCGCTGAAGTACAACGCGCCGTTGAAGACCGCCAGATACGAGGGCGCCGAATCGCCGGCGCCGGCGTTGATGTCAACGGCGAGGGCGGCGTTGGTTCCATCATATTTCCAGAGTTCCGTGCCGTTCACGCCGTCGTTGGCGCTGAAGTATAGGATATCGTTCCAGACCTGCAGGTAGGCGGGGTTGGCGTTGCCCACGCCGGCGTTGATGTCAGTGACGCGGACAGGGGCGTTTGTGCCGTCATATTTCCACAGTTCCGTGCCGAAGGTGTCATTGCTGACCGCGCTGAAATACAGCACGCCTTTATATTCCGCCAGATGAGACGGGTTCGAATCGCCTGCGCCGGGGTAAATATCGGCGACGCGGGTGGCGTTGACGCCGTCCGTGCGCCAGAGTTCCGTGCCGCTTACGCCGTCGTTGGCGCTGAAGTACAAGAAGCCGTTATAGACGGTCATGTAAGAGGGGTTGGCGTTTCCTGCGCCGGGGTTGATGTCGGTCAGGCGTCCCACGGCGCTGCCGTTGAAGCGCCACAGTTCCACGCCGGCGCCATCGTTGCCGTTGGCGCTGAAATACAACGCGCCGTTGTATTCCGTCAAAAAGGATGGGTTCGAGCCTTCGGCGCCGGCGAAAATATCCGCCACGCGGCTGGCAGAGTTGGCGGCGGCGTCATACTTCCACAACTCTGCGCCGGCATTGTCATTGCTGACTGCATTGAAATAAAGAATGCTATTGAACACCGCCAGGTGAGAGGGATTCGAGTCTGCGCTGCCGGGCTGAATATCCGCCACACGTTCAACAGCAGAGACGGGAGCGGCGAGAGTGAGCTCGAGCGTGTAGCGGCGGTCGGCGGCAGTCACGTTGACCACGTCCACATAATAACTTCCATTGGCAGGCAGCGCCCCGCTCCACGTCAACGTGGCGTTTTGAGGCTTTAGGACAATGTTCCCGTCGGCTTGTATCACCGCCAGTTCCAGCCCGCTATCGGGCGCGGTGAGGACAGCGCTGATGGTCTGCCCTTGTGCCGCGCTGAAGACATAACGTTCCTTGCCTTTTGAGGGGGTGATGGTGCCGGAGAGGGTGACTTTGGAACCGATGGTCAGGTTAAGCGGAATCGGCTCCGCTCCGCCGCTGACTGGATTTCCATCCGCCGAATTGACCGGCACGCGAACCTTGTCGCCGCCTCTCACAGTGGCGATGTTTTGATTCGCCTCTTTCAACACATCCACGCGAGCGTTGTAGCGTTGGGCAATGCTCTCCCACGTATCGCCCGGCTGGGCTGTGATGAAGATGACGCACGGCGGACCGTAAATTTTGCCGTTGCTGCCGATGTTCGGAACGGTGAGGACATCCACGGGCCAGATTTTGGCGGGGTCTTTCACCTGCGGGTTGGCATTACGCAGAGCGTTGAAGTCGGCGCCATAACAGCGGGCAATCTGAATCATCCATTCGCCGGGTTGAACGTCGTGTTGGATGGTGGCGCCCTTGGTCAAGCCGGAGGGAGACGTTCCGCCCGATACGGTGGTGTTGGCGACGGTCACGCTGAACGGTTGGTTGGTGGTCGCTCCGCCGCCCATGGCTTCAATCGTAAAGGAGAGTTGCGGGAGAGCGCGGTCGCTTTCTTGAATGTTATAGACGCTCGTGCAGGAGAAGGAGGCGCCCGCCGTGAGCGTCGTATCTGCCCCGCCGCAGTTGACGGTTCCCAAGCGGTTGTCGCGCAGGGTGAATTGAGCGGGTCCCAGCGTATTTGCGCCGGTGTTTTGGATGATGTAAGAAAGTGTGATGGAAGAGACTGTGTTGTTGTAACTCGATGGAGTAGCGGTGACGGTGAGGACGAGGACGCGGGCAAGCGTCATTGGCACGTTGGTGGTGACCGTGTTCGATGTAACGCCGCCGGCGCTGGCGGTCGCGGCGCTGGTCACCGAAGCGGCGTTCAGGTCGGCTTGGGTGATTTGATAGGAGCCGGCGCAATCCAGGCTTTCGGACGGATCGAAAGAGTCATTCAGGTTGCCGACGGTGTTGACGGCTGGGCAGGAGATGGCGGTGACTTTTGTGTCGGTCACGGTCACAGGTCCGTTGAGAGCCGTGCTGCCGGAGTTGGTCACCGTATATCGAAAGACAATCGTCTGCCCGACGGTATTGAATGTCCCGCTTTGTGCCTGAACGGTCAACGTCAGTTTGGCTCCTTCTCCTCCTGAAAAGGCGGCTTGCTGCGTTTCGGGCGCCCCGCCGAGATTGCAGGCATACAGGAGAAATGCAAAAATTAAAACAATAGCGCCGAGGGAGAGAATTTTCTGCATGGTCCACATCCTTTTCTGGCGATATTCCTCGCCGACTCGATGCTATCAGTATAGCATGAACAATAGACGAAAAATCCACTGCGGTTGGTTCCATGAGGGTGGTATAATGCGCCCCATGTTCAAGCGAACCGACATTTTCCAAGCCGCCGCATCGGCTAGCAGCCCGCATCGGGACTGTTCTATGAGCGTGTGACGGCGCAGCGAAACCGACGCCCTCCCAGTCCCGAATCTCCGCAGGTTCGGGATTTTTTCTTCTGCAACCTTCCGCTTTCTACTTTCCATCTTGTTATAATTCGCCCGTCATCTCAACCTCTTGGAGACCGCATGACCAAAAAACTCTCAGGCAACCAGATTCGCCAGGATTTCATCAACTTTTTCGTCGAGCGCGGACACACCGCCGTGCCGTCCATGTCGCTTGTGCCGGGCGGCGACGCAACGCTTCTCTTCACAAACTCGGGCATGGTGCAGTTCAAGGACGTTTTTCTCGGCACCGACAAAAAGCCCTACACCCGCGCCGTTGACTCGCAAAAGTGTATGCGCGTCGCCGGCAAACACAACGACCTCGAAGACGTGGGGCGCGACGACACGCATCATACCTTCTTTGAAATGCTCGGCAACTGGTCCTTTGGCGACTACTACAAAAAGGAAGCCATCGCCTGGTCTTGGGAACTGCTTACCGAGGTCTGGGGTCTCCCCAAGGACAAACTCTACGCCACCTGTTTTGAAGACGACAAAGGCAGCATCCCGCGCGACGACGAAGCCGCCGAAATTTGGAAACAGCAGCCCGGCTTCGACCCCTCGCACGTTCTCTTCTTTGGGCGCAAGGAAAACTTCTGGCAGATGGCAGAAACCGGTCCGTGCGGTCCGTGTTCCGAAATCCACATTGACCTCGGCGAGGAACGCGACAACCTGCGCGGCAAACCGCATCGCTGCGGCGTGAACGGCGAATGCACCCGCTTCCTCGAACTCTGGAACAACGTCTTCATCCAATACAATCTCTTTGACGATGGCCGCCTCGAGCCCCTCCCCGCCAAACACGTGGACACCGGCATGGGCTTTGAACGCATCGTCTCCGTGCTGCAAGGCGTGGACTCCAACTACAAGACCGACCTCTTCGCCGGTTCGCTTGCCGTCCTGCGCTCGCTCACCGGTCACAGCGAAGAGCAAATGTACGCCGATTTCACCCCCTACCGCGTCATCGCCGACCATGCCCGCGCCGCGGCTTTCCTCATCGCCGACGGCGTCGTCCCCGGCAACGCAGGGCGCAATTATGTCACGCGCATGATCATCCGCCGCGCGGCGCGCTTCGGCGCCAAAATCGGATTGCACGAACCTTTCCTTGCCAAAGTGGCGCAGGCGGTGATTGACCAATATGGCGACTTCTACCCCGAACTGCGCAAAGCACAGCCCGCCATTCTCGATCACCTCACGCGGGAAGAAATCCGCTTCGCACGGACCGTTGAAGCTGGCACCGCCCATTTGGAGAATCTCCTCTCGAACCTTCGCGCCTCCAATCAGACCGTCCTCGACGGACGTCAAGCCTTCGACCTCTACGCCACCTATGGGTTGCCCTTTGAAATCTCGCGCGACATCGCCCGCGAGCAGGGACTCGATGTGGACGAGAAGGGCTTCAACCAAGCCAAAGAAGAACATGCCCTCGCCTCCGGCGGCGGCAAAGCCATGGGCAAACTCGGCGGCGAAGACGCTGAATTCTTCGCCGGCATCCTCAAAGACCTGCAAGCCAAAGGCAAACTCGGTGCGCAGGGCGTGGAATACGATCCCTACACCAGCCCGCGAGTCGAAGGGGAAGTGTTGGCGCTGATTGTCAATGGACAACTGGTTGAATCTGCCTCGCTCGACGACCAGGTGGAAGTCATCCTGCCCAAGACCGGCTTCTACATCGAAGCCGGCGGTCAGGTGGATGACACGGGTTACATCCGCTCCGCCCCCCTCCGTCTCCCCCCAAATTTGGAGAATTTGGGGGGAGTGTCCCGAAGGGACGAGGGGGGATGGGAAATCGAAGTCACTGCCATGCGCCGCCCCTCGGCGGGCGTCATCGTTCATGTCGGCACGGTCATCTCCGGGCAACCCAAAGTAGGCGACAGGTGTCTCGCCGAAGTGGATATGCCCCGCCGTCATGACATCATGCGGAACCATACCGCCACACACCTGCTGCACAAAGCGCTGCACACCGTCTTGAGCGACCAGGCAAAGCAGGCAGGCTCGCTTGTTGCGCCGGATCGCCTGCGCTTCGACTTCACCCATCCCGAAGCATTGACCGCCGAACAACTCGAGCGCGTCGAGCGGCTGGTCAACGAGGCGATTGCCGCCGACATGCCCGTCCACAAGGAAGTCAAATCGTTGGAAGAAGCAAAGAAGGAAGGCGCGATGGCGCTCTTCGGCGAAAAATACGGAGAGACCGTCCGCACGATTTCCATCCTTGAAGATGAGCAGAGCAAATATTCGTATGAACTGTGCGGCGGCACGCACCTCGAACGCACCTCCGACATTGGCATGTTCCTCATCGTCAGCGAAGGGTCGGTGGCGGCGAACGTCCGCCGTATCGAGGCAGTGACCGGGCGCGCCGCCTACGAACTCATCCAGAAGCGTTTCAAGACCCTCAAGCAGGCAGCCGCGCTCCTCAAATCCAGCCTGGATGAAGTGCCGCAGAAAGTGGAAAGCGTGCAAAGCGAAGTGGCAGAACTCAAAAAGGAACTTGCCAGCCTGCGCGCCCAGCAGGCGCTCTCCACTTTCAACCTGCTGCTTTCCAACCTTCAAACCGTGAAAGATGTACATGTGCTGGCGGCGGACTTCCCCGGCGCGGATGCCGACACCCTGCGCCTGCTCGCCGATAAATTCCGCGAGAAATATCCTCAAAACGGCGCGGCGCTGCTTGCGGCGGATTCCATCGTCATTGCGGCAGTGACCGAAGACCTCGTCAAGCGCGGGTTGAAAGCAGGCGATCTCATCGCCGGCGTCGGTGGGAAGGGAGGCGGACGCCCCCATCTCGCGCAGGGTAGCCTGCCCAAAGGTCAGGAAAAAGAAGCGTTGTCGAAACTGCCGAAGGTCATCCAGGAGCGGCTGAAGTAAAATCCCTCCCTCTCATTCCATCCCATGAGCCATTCCCCCGAATGGCTCTTTTTATAGCCCAAGGCGGCGTGTCCAATTTGCGTTAAATTGGTTATAAGTAGCAAAGCATCTTTTCGACAAGGAGCCAACGATGAACGCTATCCTTCTTTGGGTCTTGTTTGGGTTTCTTTGCGGGAGCATTCCCTTTGCTTATCTGATTGGCAAATACATTGTCGGGCGCGACATTCGGACGGTGGGCGACGGCAACCCCGGCGGCACCAACGTCTGGATTGCCGGCGGCTGGAAGATTGGACTGGCGACCATCCTGCTTGAAATCCTCAAAGGCTTTGCGCCGGTTTATCTGGCGCAGCGCGCGGGACTTGTGGAATGGTCGCTCGTGCCGGTCGGATTGTCGCCTATCATCGGTCACGCTGCCCAGCCCTTTCTCGGCTGGCGCGGCGGCAAGGCGCTGGGCGCCACGGGCGGAGTCTGGCTGGCGCTGACGGGGATATGGGCATTCGTTGCGTTTGCGGTTGGCGCGCTGACCGTGGTGACTTTGCAAACCGTCCATGCCTACGCCTCCCTGGCTGGCATGATTACGCTGACCGTTTTTGTGTACTGGCGCTTTGGCGCAGACTGGCTGAGCGCCTTCGCCCTGCTCAACACCGCCGTCATCTTTTGGACTCACCGCCGCGACTTGGGCAGTCCCTGGCAATGGCGGAACTGGGTCTTTCACTATGTCTTTAGGAGGAGCGCGTGAGCGTACACCTCGATTCTCAGCCGCAGGTCATTGTCGTCTTCCTCCTTTTTGGACTGCTGACCGCCCTCTCCAATTATTTTTCCATCCGCCGCTTCGACCAGTATCCGCCTGCAAGAATTTTCCCGCGTGTGTCTGTTCTCATTCCGGCGCGCAATGAGGCTGGCAATATCGAGGCTTGCGTCCGTTCGCTGTTGGAACAGGACTATCCCGACTTCGAGGTCATCGTCCTCGACGACCATTCCGAAGACGAGACGCCTCTCATCCTCAACCGCCTCGCACGGACCTCTCAACGGCTGCGCGTTCTCGATGGGCGTCCTCTCCCCGCAGGCTGGCTGGGCAAGCATTGGGCTTGTCACCAACTGGCGCAGGCAGCGACGGGCGAACTGCTGCTCTTCACCGACGCCGATACCCGTCACGCGCCGGACATGCTGCGCGACAGCGTTTCGGCTCTCCTCGCCGAACGCGCCGATTTGGTCACCGCCTTCCCGCGCGAGGACGCGGTTACATGGGGCGAGAAACTCATCATTCCCGTCATCGGCTTTGGCATTTTTTCGTTCCTGCCTGTCACGCTCGTGCGCTGGCTGCGCTGGGCGGGACTGTCGGTCACCATTGGGCAATTCATGCTCTTCCGCCGCGCCGCCTTTGATGCCATCGGCGGCTATGACGCGGTTCGCAATCACCTTGTGGACGATGTCATGCTGGGACGCCGCATCATCCAGCACGGCTTCACTTGGCGGCTGATGGACGGCACGCGGCACGTTTCCTGCCGCATGTATCGGAGTTTTTGGGAGGCAGTGGACGGCTTTACCAAAAACACCTTTGCCTTTTTCGATTACCGCCTTTCCCTGTTTGTGATTGCCTGGGCATGGATGGCGGTTGTATTTCTGGCTCCCCCTTTTGTCGTTGCGGCTCATGCCATGAACCTGCCGCTGGAATCCTACCCGTATCCGCTGGCGTGTCTGGCGGTCATCGAGTCGCTGGCGATGTGGGGCTTAGCCTATGACCGTTTTCGCGTGCCGTTGTATTTGGTCTTCTTCTATCCCGTCAGTTTTGGTCTTTTTGTTTTGATTGCGTTTCGCTCCCTTGTTTATACCCTGCTGGGACAATCCACATGGAAGGGACGCGAACTCGCCCCTCCTGTCTGGAAGTGGTAGCGCTGTAGCGCTATGGTTTTCTCATTATTGCTTGACGGAAGCAATTTTTGTACACGGATCGCACGGATGATATGGAATTCTCCGTGAAGAACGGAAAGAAGTCCGTTCATTCCGCGAAATCCGTGTACAAAGAAGGCTCGCATTCAGACTTTGAGAAAGCCATACTGTAGCGCAAGTCTATAGACTTGCGCTACAGCCCACGGGGTATAATTTTCTCCACATGAAGACCACCATCATTACCGTCGAATCGCACGACGACCTCATCTCCCTCCGCGACCGTTTGTCGTGGGCGAAGACGCCGCGCATCCTGTTGGTGCTGCCCAAGTTCGAGAAGGTCACCTTGCGGCAGGTGGATTTGAAAGTCCTGCAGCGGCACGCTGCCGCACTGGGGGCGCAGTTGGGGGTGGTCACGCGCTGGCGGCGCGTGCGGGCGGAGGCAGATGCGCTGGGGATACCGGTCTTCACGTCCACGAGAGAGGCGCAGCGGGGGCAGTGGTCTCAGCCCGTGCGGCGGGAGTGGCAGAGAAGGGCCCCAGACAAGACTCTGCGCGAGAAGCGGGAGCAGGTTCAGGTCCGGGAAGAGGCGTGGCGCGCGCATCCCGTGACGAGAATCATCGCGTTCTCCCTCGGCGTGCTGGCGGTGCTGGCGCTGGTCGCTTTGTTTTTGCCGCGCGCGCAAATTCAAGTTCAAGCGGTCATTCAACCGCAGAGCGTTGAAATCCCTGTTAGCGCGGTTCCTGCAGTGGAGCAGGTTTTCATTACCGGCGTCATCCCTGCGCGCGAGATGCGCATTGTGGTGGAAGGGACCCAGCAGGTGGCAGTGACCGGCGAAGGCACAGTGCCGCAATCGAAGGCAAAGGGCGTGGCGGTCTTTCGCAATCTCACGCAAAACGCGCTGACCATTCCGGTCGGCACGGTGGTGACAGCCGGCGAGGTGCGTTTTGTGACGACGGAATTGGGCGTGCTGAACGCGGGCATTGGCGAGACTGTTGCGCTGCACATTGAAGCGGTGCAGGGCGGCGCGAGCGGCAACTTGCCGGCGGGCGCCATCAACGCCGCGGAAGGCAGGCTGGGGCTTTTGACGGCAGTGACCAACCCCGAACCGACCAGCGGCGGGCGTGAACGCGCCTCTGTGCTGGCAACCGATGCCGACCGCGAGCGCGCCAGGCAGATTTTGCTGAAGACGCTGGAGACGAAGGCGCTTGCCGATCTTCGGAAACAGCTCGCTGCGGGCGATATTCCCTTTGAGCAGACTCTTGCGCTGGTTGGGATTCTTTCGGAAGTTTCGGACCCGCCGCCCGGAACAGCCGCCTCGCGATTGACTTTGACCCTGCAGGCGGAGTATTCCCTGCGTTACGCCTCCGCCTCCGACTTGACCGAACTTGGGCTGCTCGCCCTGAACGCTTCCCTCCCCTCCGGCTTTTTCCCGGCTTCCGATTCTGTGACGTTTGACTCCCTCTCCGCTCCACGTTTGCAGGAGGACGGTTCTGTTCACTGGAAAATCCGCGCCGAGCGCGACATCGTACAGCAGGTGGATGCCGCGCAGGTGACCCGCCTGGTGATGGGGCTGGGCGTCTCTGAAGCGCAAGCCTTGTTGAGCCGAACCCTGCCTTCGCAAAGCGACCCGAAACTGAGGCTCACTCCCTCTTGGTGGCGTTGGGTGCCGATTGTGCCGTTTCGGATTGAGGTGGTGACGCCATGAAAAGGATGAAGGTTGAATATGGAAAGTGGGAAGAATCTTTGCGTTCTTCGCGCCTTCGCGGTGAAAGTGGGCTGTGATGCGTATTTTGGCAGTTGACCACGGCGAAAAGCGGATCGGTTTGGCGCTCAGCGACCCGACTGGGGCATTTGCCAGCCCTCTGACCGTTCTCAAGCATGTCTCCCGTCTGCTGGATGCGGCGCAGGTGGCAGCCATTGCCGCTGAAAATGACGTTGGGCTGATTATCGTCGGTCAATCGTTCGACGAGGAAGGGGAGCCAAATCTCGCCGGCAGGCGCGCCGCCAAATTCGCCGCCGCCCTGCGCGAACAAACATCCATCCCCGTCGAGTTGTTCGACGAATCGTTCTCCACGCAGGATGCGCGCTCCGCCGTTATCGAAATGGGGCTTTCACGGAAAAAGCGCGCCGGTCATCACGATGCCCTCGCGGCGGTGATGATCTTACGGTCATATCTCGAAGCCAATCGCTGATTGCACATCAAATCGCAAATCTAAAATCCAAAATCTCCAATCGTAATGCGCAAACTTCTCCCCATTTTCATCACTACCGTCATTTTCCTCTGCGTTTGTCTTTTCCTCACCTTTGTCACCATCCCCTCACAAGCCGAACGAATCTATGGCGAGCCTGCCGAGTGGCTCACCCTCAGCCAGCGCGTACAATACGCCGCGCAATTGCTCTGGTACGACGGCTTGCTCACCCGTCCGCGCGACGCAAACGGCGCGGAACTGCCCTTCACCGTCCAGCCGGGCGAGTCGGTCAACACCATCGCCAATAACCTCGAAACACTGGGTTTCATCCGCGACGCCGAAGCCTTCCGCGCCTACCTCATCTACGCGGGTCTCGACACTTCCATCCAGGCGGGCGAATACAAACTCAGCGCGGCGATGTCGCCCATCGAAATCGCTCATGAATTACAGGACGCCACCTCGGCGGAAGTGCGCTTCGTCGTCCTGCCCGGCTGGCGGATGGAAGAACTCGCCGCCTCACTCTCGACCTCGGGCTTGTCCATTACGCCCGGCGATTTTTTCAACGCCGTTGCCAACCCGCCGCGCGGCTACGACTTCCTCGAGGGCGCTGCTTCTGCCGAAGGCTTTCTCTTTCCCGATTCTTACATCTTCCCCCGCAGCATGACCGCCGATGAACTGGTGCGGGAACTCGTCCGTCACTTTGCCCTGCGCCTCTCCCGCGACCTGGAGCTTGCGTACCAACACCAGGGTCTTACCGTCTATGAGGCGGTGACGCTTGCCTCCATTGTCCAGCGCGAAGCGGTGCGGACGGAAGAAGCGCCGCTGATTGCTTCCGTCTATCTCAATCGTCTGCGAATCGGCATGAAACTTGAGGCAGACCCGACCGTGCAATATGCCCTCGGCTACAACGCCATTCAAGGCACTTGGTGGACCAATCCCCTCAGCGCGGCAGATTTGCAGTTCGACTCGCCCTTCAACACCTACGTCTATGCCGGGCTGCCGCCTGCGCCCATCTCCAACCCCGGCATGGACGCCTTGAACGCGGTCGCTTACCCCGCCGAGACGCCGTACTACTTCTTTCGCGCCCGCTGCGACGGTTCAGGCTATCACGATTTCGCGGAGACGTTCGATCAGCATTTACAAAACGGCTGCCAATGAGGAATGGGGTTTAAGCCGCCGTCTCACGGACGGGATTACTGCCCGCTGACGATTTCGATGTAATCATTTGTGACCACTTCGGCATCGGCGACGCCCAGCAAGGCAAGCAGTTCGGTGACGAGATGCGCCTTGTTTTGCGCGTCCTTGCGGCTCCACGTGCGGCTCTTGATTTCAATGAAATAGCCGAGCGGCGGCGTGGTGACGTTATCGAGGTTGATGTAAAACTCGGTGTCCTTGTACTTGATCAGCCAGCGCAGGCGGTCTTTCTCGATGTTCACCTCCGAGGCAGGCTTGAAGTATTCGCGGTAGAAGCGCAGAGAGTTGGCAGCCGGCGCCAGGAAGCGGCTGCGCGAAAGAAGCACGTCGTGAGCAAACCCGCCCTCGCGCAGGACGCCGATGAGCGTGAGCCGCGCGCGCACGTTGGTCACGTTGCCCTTGTCGTCCACGAAGTCATCTTCACGGTAGCGCAAACGTCCCTGTGACGGGTCGGCGAAGTGGAAGTAGGTATCGTGCTGACGGTAGTGCCGTTCATAGATGATGACGATTTCATCCCGCATCAATGCCTGGACGATGGAATCGGGGTCGGCAATTTTGACCTTGACCTGCACCTCGAACGATTCCTCCTCCATCGAGCCGCCGAGGGCAATGAGTTTGGAAAGCACCGACTGCTCGCGTTCGAGGAGGAAGGCGTCCATCTTTTTGGCGATGTCGGCTGCCTGGGCGAGAAGTTCCTCTTCGTTGAGGGTGAGCAGTTTGCGGTCACGCATCAGCCATTTGCCGTTGACCATCACGTCGCTCACGTCGGTGGATTTGCTGGCATAGACGATTTGAGCGTAGGCATTTTCGGGCGAGCGGCGGAAGGCGGGGGAGTTGTGGATGGGGGTGAGGTCGAGCAGGATCAGGTCGGCGCGGCGGCCGGGGGTGAGGGAGCCGGTCAAATGTCCGAGGTGAAGCGCCTGTGCGCCGAGCCGCGTGCCCATGAGCAGAGCCTGCGAGGCGGGCAGGGAGGTCGGATCATTGGTCACGGCTTTGGCGATGAAGGCGGCGAGGCGCACTTCTTCGAACATGTCGAGGTCGTTGTTGGAGGCGGGTCCGTCTGTGCCGATGCCCACGTTGAGCCCGGTGGCGAGCATCTTGGTGACGGGGGCGAAGCCGGAGGCGAGTTTGAGGTTGGAGGAGGGGTTATGCGAGACGCCCGCGCCTGCGTGGTGGAGCGTGCGAATTTCGCCCGCGTCAATGTGGACGCAGTGCGCGGCGATGACCTTTGCCTCGAGCAGTCCCTGCTTTTTGACATAGGGGATGACGGGCATGCCCTCGTCGCGGCGCATGTTTTCGACTTCGAGCGCGGTTTCGGAGAGGTGAATGTGCAGCGGCACGTCGAATTCTTTGGCGAGTTCGGCAGTTTCGCGCAGGATCTCGGGGGTGGTGGTGTAGGGCGCGTGCGGCGCGATGGAGGGGACGATGAGCGGGTGACCTTTCCAGCGCTGGATGAAGCCGCGCGCCTGTTCCATGGCGTCTTCGTAAGATTTTGCGTCGGCGGTGGGGAATTTGAGGATGGATTGCCCACAGACGGCGCGCATCCCTGCCTGAGCGGCGGCTTTGGCAACCTCTTCCTCGTGGAAGTACATGTCGTTGAAGGTGGTCACGCCGCTGCGGATGAGTTCGGCGCAGGCGATGGAGGTGCCAAGCGCCACAAATTCGCGCGAGACGAATTCACGCTCGACGGGCCACATGTAGCCTTGCAGCCAGACATCCAGGCGCAGGTCGTCGGCGATGCCGCGCAGGAGGGTCATGGGAACGTGCGTGTGGGCGTTGACCAGCCCGGGCATCAGCACTTTGCCGCCGCAGTCAACGATTTCTGCGGCGGTGTATGCCTTTTTGATTTCGTCCTCAGGTCCCACCGCAAGGATGCTGTCTCCTTTTACGGCGAGCGCGCCGGGGTGATATTGCGTGAGGTGTTCATCCATGGTGAGGATGTGGGCGTTGAGGAAGAGGGTATCGGCTTGTTGAGTCATGATTTCTCCTGTATTACGGCACAAAATTCAAAAGCACCTTGAGCGCCTCGAGGTTTTGTTTGAAGTCGGTGTCTTTGTGGTTGGAAAGTTCCATATCCACCGCTGCGCCGACGCCGTTTTCCACTGCCCAGTCAGCGAGGGTGCCGGTGTATTCGCAGCCGGTGTCAATGGGGGGGTAGGGGTAGCCGGTGGCTTTGGCGAGCGCTTTTGCCAGGCGGATGGAATCCGGCTCCCACGGGTCGCCGCCGGGGAAGACGCCCAGCGCGGCGCTGTGGTAACTGATGACGGCAAGAATATCATGCGTGGAAATGAAACTCATCACGGCGCGGGTTTCGGGTTCGGAGCCGGCATAGTCGCCGCCGGTGGTGGGACGCCACACCCAGCATCCGTCGCGGTCCCAGTCGGCGGTCCAGTTGCGGGAGGGGAAGTTGCGGTTGAGGTCCACGCCGCGGTTGTTGACGCGCCCATCCACGCCATCCGAGCGGGCTTCGCCGTCGGGGTTCATGTTGCGGATGATGTGGAGGGTAACGTCGGAGGGGATGACTTCGGGATGGTCTATGATGTAGCGGATGAGTTCGTTTGCCAGCCCGATGGTGTTGCCCTCGTAGCCGCCGTGAATGCCCGCCACGATGAGGTATTGGCGTTCGCCGCTGCCGAAGGTGTAGGCGTCAATGGGACGCCCGCCGTGCGACAAGCCGATGATTTTGGATGGCTGTCCGTGGTCGAGGATGAACGGGGTGGGGGTCTCGAAGACCGGCGCGGTGACGTAGGGAGGCGGCGTGAGGGTGGGAAGGTAGTAAATGGTGGGGGGCGCGTTCAGGGTCGGCGTGGAGGACGGGAAGGTCTCCAGCGGGGCGTTGGCGGCGGAGGCGCGCTGGCTGTTCAGGTAGAGAATTCCGCCGACCAGCAGGCAGAGAGCCAGTGCGGCGTTGATGCTCCACACGGCATATACCCACGAGAGGGAGGAACGCTTTTTACGCGGCATGTTCTTCCAAGGCGGCGGTGCGCAGCCAGTTGAGCGCCAGGTTGACCGACCAGTGCGGCAGGCTGCGCGGCGGTCCGCCGTAGGTGATGCGGTGGGTCTTTTCGCCGTGCGGGGTGATGAGCGCAATTTCGGCGGCGCGTTCGTTGGGGCAGAGGGCAACGCCCAGGGCGGCGTCTGCGCGGGATTCGGTTCGGGCGGCGCGCAAGGCGTCCAGCAGGCTGGCAGGTTCGAGGTCCGGGAGTGAGGCGGTGTGGGGGATTTTGCGGGCGAGCAGACCATCCAGTCCCGATTCGATGGCGGTCAGAGTCCAGCCGCGTTTTGCCACTGCGTTGAGGGCGGCGTCTTCGAGGCGGTCTTCATCGGCTCCGAAGATATACCCGCCGAGTCGTTCCCGCACCTGCCTTTCGATGTCTGCAATCATCGCATCGGCTTCGGCTTCGCTGCGGGCTTTGGCGGCGATGCGCACGTCCACGATGCCGGTGTGCGCCGCCAGTCCCACCGTGGGGTTGCTGAGGGTTTCGAGGTCACCGATCTTTTCGTCAATCATGCCTTCGCCCAGACCGGCGCAGCGCAGGATGCGGACTTTGATGACATCGTTCAGGTTGAAGCGCTGCTGGAGGTAGGGGATGATGGATTCGTGCAGGATGTATTCCATTTCGTTGGGGACGCCGGGCAGGGAGATGACGACCCTCACCCCTGCGCCCCTCTCCCGATGGGAGAGGGGTTGGGGTGAGGGGGTCTCCACAATAAAGCACGGCGCGGTGCCGACAGGATTGGGAATGCCGATTGCTCCCTGCGGGACGTAAGCCTGCCGTTTTTGATTTTCGGAGGGTTTGCGTCCGTAGCGCGCGATGACTTCGACCACCTGCTGCCACAGGTCTGCGCGGAATTCGGTCTCTACGCCGAGGGCTTTGGCGACCGCCTCGCGGGTGGGGTCATCTACGGTGGGACCCAGCCCGCCGGTGGTGATGACGATGTCGGCGCGGCGCAGCGAGTCGCGGATGGCTTCGGCGATGCGTTCAACGTTGTCGCCGATGGTGATGGTGCGGTACAGGTCCACGCCAAGTCCACGCAGGGCGCGGGCGATGTAGCGCGTGTTGGTATCCACGATTTCGCCGAGGAGGATTTCAGTTCCGATGGTGATGATTTCTGCTGATGGCATAACACCTATCCGACTATCAGACTCAAGACTCTAGACTCTAGACTCTAGACTCTAGACCACATTGTACTCTTTTATCAGCCTTCCCTGTTCGAAGCGCGCCAGGTCGAGCATGGAAACATCCACCGTTGAAAAGGCGCCGTCGAGGATGAGCTCGCTCATGAGTTTGCCGGAGACAGGTCCGTGCATGAAGCCGTGTCCCGAAAACCCTGCGCAGACGAGAAAACCCTCCACAGGAGTCTTGCCGTAAATGGGGTGGGCGTCGGGGGTCACTTCGTAAAGTCCCGCCCAGTGTGCAGCGCGGCGGGCGCGTTCGAGCAGCGGCATTCGCGCCAGGGCGGCTTCGAGGTTGGTCAATTCCCACGCCTCGTCCACGTTTTGGTTGAAGCCGGGCGTTTCGTGGGGGTTGCTCATGCCAATCAGCAGCCCCTCGCCTTCGCGGTGAAAGTAGAGCGCTTGGGCAAAATCAATCACGAACGGAAAATCAGCAGGGATTTCTGCGAGCGGCGTGGTGGTGAACATTTGCCGGCGGATGGGCTGGATGGGGAGGTGGACGCCCGCCATTTGACCGATTTGTCCCGCCCAGGCGCCCGCCGCGTTGATGACGGTGCGCGTCTGGATGACGCCGCGGCTTGCTTCCACGCCTTCAACCTTTCCTCCGCTGACGCGAATCCCGGTCACTTCCACGCCGCTGAACGCGCGGACGCCCAATTTTTGCGCGGCGCCGATGTATCCCATGACGACGCTGTTGGGATCCACAAGTCCGTCCTTTTGGTGAAAGGTGCCAGCCAGGGCGTCGTCGAAACGCATGAGGGACAGCCGCCGGCGGACTTCATCGCCGTCCAGCCATTCGGTCTGCACGCCGAGGCGGCGCTGGAGGGCGACGTTGTGTTGAAAGGTTTGCACGTCCCGCTCGTCCGTCAGCACGAAGAGATAGCCGCATGGGCGGTAGTGAACGTCCTGCCCGAGTTCGTCCTTGAAACGTTCGAGCATGGGCAGGCTGGCGAGCGAGAGGCGGATGTTGATTTCGGTGCCAAACTGGTAGCGGACTCCGCCGGCGCATTTGCCGGTGGAGCCCTGCCCGAAGAGCGGTTCTTTTTCGAGCAGGACCAGGTTGCGGGTCCCGCGCGAGGCGAGGTGCCAGGCAGCGCTGGCGCCCATCACGCCGCCGCCGATGATGACGATGTCTGCTGTGTGGGGAAAGTCCATGTTATTTTAGTGCCTCGGGCGTTAGAGAATGCTTGGTACGCTCTATTTAACCTGAATTCGGGATAAGGCTTTTGAATCGTCCCGAAGGCTTTTGACGCAGCGGGTTCGAGAGCAGAATCAGCCTTCGGGACGTTTATCCCGAACTGACGTTATTTACAATGGGTATAAAGAAACCCGCTTTCAGGTGAAAACGGGTTTCTGGGCGGCGCTGACTTGGGCGTTTATTCGATGCCCAGATAGGTCTTTTGCACCATTTCGTTCTTTTTGAGTTTTTCCGCCGAGTCGGTCAGAACGATGTTACCCGTCTGAAGGACGTAGCCGCGATGGGCGATGGAGAGCGCCATGTGGGCGTTTTGTTCGACGAGCAGGATGGTGACGCCTTCCTTGTTGAGTTTCTGGATGATGTCGAAGATGAGTTCGACGAGAACCGGGGCAAGCCCCATGGATGGCTCGTCGAGCATGAGGATACGCGGGTGCTGCATCAAGCCGCGCCCAATGGCGAGCATTTGTTGTTCACCGCCGGAGAGGGTGCCGCCGTATTGGTCCAGGCGTTCTTTCAAGCGGGGGAAGAGTTCAAAGACCCATTCCAGTCGCTGTTGTATTTTGTTGGGGTCGGTAATGGTAAAAGCGCCCATTTCCAGGTTCTCGCGCACGGTCAGTTTTGGGAAGATGCCGCGTCCTTCTGGAACATGCCCCACACCCTTGTAGACGATCAGGTGAGGGTCGGTGTGGGTGATGTCTTCCCCTTCAAGTTTAACTGTGCCTTCGCGCGGATGCAGTAATCCGGAGATGGTGCGCAGAGTGGTGCTTTTACCGGCGCCGTTTGCGCCGATCATGGTGACGATTTCGCCTTCTTCCACATAGAGGGAGATGCCTTTTAAAGCGTGAATATGTCCATAGTAGGAATGGACATTATCCAGTTCGAGAATCCTTTTACCCATAGTTTCTCCTAGCCCTTTTCGCTGACGGTTTCGCGCCCCAGATAGGCTTCAATGACCCGCTGGTTGGAGCGGATTTGTTCCGGCAAGCCCTCGGCGATTTTTTCGCCGTAGTCCATCACCGTAATGCGTTCAGAGATGCTCATCACCACGCGCATGTCATGTTCGATGAGCAGAATGGTGATACCCTTTTCGTCGCGAATGCGGCGGAAGAGTTTGATGGCTTCAGCCGTTTCCTGAGGGTTCATGCCGGCGGTCGGTTCGTCGAGGAGGAGCAAAGTTGGGTTGGCAGCCAGGGCGCGGGCGATTTCCACGCGGCGCTGTGCGCCATAGGGGAGGTTGCGCGCCAGTTCGTTGCCCACATTGGTCAAACCGACGTATTGCATGAGTTGCGCGGCGCGCGCCTCGGCTTCCTGTTCTTCTTCCATGAATGCCTTGTTGCGCAACAGCACCTGAAGCGGGTTTTGCTTCAAGCGGGTGTGCATGCCGACCAGAATGTTCTCGATGACGGTCATGTTTCCGAATAAACGAATGTTCTGGAAGGTGCGGGAGATGCCGAGCGCGGCAATTTGATCGGGGCGCAAGCCGATGAGCGGGTGCCCGTTGAAGATGATTTTTCCTTCTTCAGGGCGGTAAATGCCGGTCAGGGTATTGAAAAAGGTGGTTTTGCCGGCGCCGTTTGGTCCGATGATGCTCAGAATTTCCCCTTGTTCGATTTTAAAGTCCATTTTCATGACAGCCGTCAGACCGCCAAAGCGCTTGGTAACGCCGATGGTTTCAAGTAATGCCATATTGTCCTCGCTTTAGTCGCCGCTTTCTTCGACTGCCAGTTCACGCTGTCTTCGCGCGGCCGGAATCAACCCTGCCGGGCGGAAGATCATCATCAAGATCAAAATGATCCCGAACAATAAGCGTTGATATTTGGCGGGGTCAAGTTGGGTGGAGAGATTCTTCCAGGCAAAGTTGATGATGGGGATCACCGCGTCGCTTTGGCGGAGTTGGCTCAAGTAGAGGGAAAGTCCCTGAAGCACTTGCAAGTTCAGCAATACGACCACAGCCGCGCCCAAAATCACGCCGGGGATGCTGCCGATGCCTCCCAAAATGACCATCGTCAGCACGCCGATGGACTGCATGAAGGAGAAGGATTCCGGGCTGACAAAGGTGCGGCTGGCGGCAAACATGACGCCCATGGCGCCGGCAAACGAAGCGCCTGCGGCAAAGGCAGCCAGTTTCATGCGAACCAGCGGAATGCCCATGGCAATGGCGGCTGTTTCATCTTCGCGGATGGCTGTCCAGGCGCGTCCGATCTTGGAATCGTCAAGACGGCGGGCGACGAGGATGATGACCAGGATGATGAGCAGCGCCATCAGGTAAAACAGAACGTTGTACACATCCGAAGCTTTGACCGGGTGTCCAATGACGGGACCGAGGGTATTGTTGAACAGATCCACAACTGCTGGCGGCAGGGTGGGGCGTTGAATGGGGGTAATGCCCTGCGGTCCGTTGGTGATGTTCCAGGGTTTGTCCAGGTTGTTGGCGAGGACGCGTATGACTTCACCGAAGCCAAGCGTCACAATTGCCAGGTAGTCACCGCGCAGGCGCAGGACGGGCAAGCCGAGAAGGATGCCGGTGACCGCAGCGATAATCACAGCCAGCATCAGGAACAAGTAGAACATGTCGCCTGGGAGCAGGAAAGGCAAGTCCGCCGGCTGAGTGCCGGGCGCGTAGGGAATCACATAATATTGTTGTGAACCGAAGAACGCCCACAAATATGCCCCTACGGCGTAAAAAGCAACGTAGCCCAGATCCAACAAGCCGGCAAATCCGACGACGATGTTCAAGCCGAGCGCCAGTGCGGCAAACACACAAATCTGGAACAGGATTTCCAGATAAAAGATGTTGCGTACGCCCAAGATCGGCATGACAACCACCGCCAGAAGAACCCCCGCCGTCACCTTGTAGGCGGCGCTTGTTTTTACGGTGTAGAGGGTCAGCAGCGAAGAGATGAAGATGAGAAAGGCAATATTGGAGCGCGGGCTGGTATATACGAGGTAAATTCCCACCAGCGCATGAAGGATGGAAACAAGATAGGGCATATAGCCGGATTGAATGCGGCGAAGCATTTCTTGAGAGAAAGTACCCAATGTTTTCATTTTGCCTCCTACGCTTTCTGCCCAACGTTCTCACCCATCAGACCGTGCGGGCGGAAAATAAGCACAAGAATCAGGATGCTGAAGGCAAAAATGTCCTTGTATTCTGCACCGGCAGCGCCCATTGTGAATATCGACATGAATGTGCCGGCAAATGTTTCCAGCAAGCCCAGCACAATCCCTCCCAAGAGGGCGCCGGTCAGATTGCCAATGCCGCCCAGCACGGCAGCCGTGAATGCCTTGAGACCGGGGAAGAAGCCAACGAAGGGGTCAATGCGGGTAAATTTCAGGGCATACAGCACACCGGCTGCGCCTCCCAACATTCCACCAATCAGAAACGTCAGGGCGATGATGTGGTTGACGTCAATGCCCATCAGGCTGGCTGTGGCGCGGTCTTGCGCCACGGCGCGAATGGCTTTACCAACTTTTGTGGCATTGACCAGATAGTTCAAACCAATCAGCATGACGACAGCGGCGATAATGACGATGAGGGATTTGATCTGAACCCCCAGAGAGATGGAGCCTGCTCCTAAAGGCATGCTGCCAAAGGTCAGGCGCTGATCAAAGTTCCCAAAAGTGGGGATGATGCGGTGGAATTGACCGGTGGTGATGCTTTCGATCAAACGAATGGCATCTTGCAGGAAAAAGGAAACGCCAATGGCGGAAATGAGCGGCACCAAACGCGGCGCGCCTCGCAATGGACGATATGCCAGCCTTTCTACAACAACTGCTGCCAGCCCTGCTGCAGCCATACCTGCCAATAATGCCAAAATCAACCACCAATAAGCGTTCCCCACCGACATTTCGGTACTTAAGATTTCCCTGCCCTTTAGCGCAATTAGAATTTCAACCCCCACGAACGCGCCGATTGCAAAAATTTCACTATGGGCGAAGTTAATGAACTCTAGCACGCCGTACACCATAGTATAGCCCAGCGCGATGGCAGCGTACACGAAACCCAGCGTCAAGCCATCAATCAAAACCTGAGGCAAATTGACTATTGTGTAACTAAACAAGGATACTTTGAAGCGTGCCATTGTGCTTGCCCCTACCGCTGTCTGGTCGAGAATGAGAGCCAGGATGATGATGATCAAGGAAAGCACCGCGCTGCTCCCCAGGGAAAATGCAATCATCTGACCCAAGGGGCGAAGCAATTCGCGCAATTGGATGGATTTCAGGAACCGTTGCATAGCATCTCTCAATTTGTGAAAATCTCCCGGTCCCCCTTGGGTAAGAGAGACCGGGAGTTGTGCAATTTCCCTTATTTGGACGGCGGAGCAATGTCGAGGGTCTGAACGACCTCGTTTTCGCCCCATTTCGCCGGGTCGGCGGAGACGACTTTGATGACAAAGTATTTCGCCGAGGTGACATCACCAATGTCATTGAAAGTGTAGGTGCCGGTGATGCCGGGGAAATCCTTTAGAGCGCGGATTGCCTTGGCAACTTCTTCGCGGGTGGGCATTTCGCCGCCTTTAGCCATCGCAGCATCTTCAATGGCTTTCAAGCAGATTGCCATGGCGTCGTAAGCCTGAGCAGCGAAGGGTTGCGGGTCAGCGCCAAATTTGGCTTTGAAGTCTTCCACGAACTTGGCAGTGCCAGGATAGACGCTCGCGGGACCCGAAACGGTGGAATACACCATGCCGCCGCCGCTAACCAGCGCTTCGCCGGCAATTTCAGCCAGCACCGAGGAATCCATGCCGTCAGGACCCATGAAAGTGCCCTGATAGCCCTTCTCGCGCGCCTGCTTGAAGAGCACGCCCGCCTGATCGTAGATGCCGCCGAAGTACACCATATCGGGGTTGGATGCCAGAATGGAGGTCACCAGTGGATCGAAGTTGGCTTTCTCTTCCGTGCCTTCAAAGCCGGCAACCGTGATGCCGAGTTCTTCAGCACGCTTCTTGAAGAATTCCGCCACGCCCTGACCGTAGGCTGTCTTGTCGTGGATGATGAAGACGCTCTTGACGCCAAGGGAGTTGGCGTATTCAGCGCCCACCACGCCCTGAACGTCATCGCGACCGACGATGCGGTTGACTTCCAGGTAGCCGCGATCGGTCACTTTCGGGTTGGTGTTGGCGGGGGAAACGGCAGCCAGACCGGCGTTGTGGTATTCCTCTGACGACGGAATCATGACGCCCGAGTTCAGGTGACCGACCAAGCACAGAACTGCCGGATCAGCCACAATCTGCTTGGCGTTTGCAACACCCGTATCAGGATTTGCCTGGTCGTCGTAAGGAGCCAATTCCACTTTGAAGCCCATTTCGGTCAGGGGACCCGCAAGCTGCTCGAGAGCCAGCTGGGCGCCGTTTTTGATGTCCACGCCCAGCGACGATTGACCGCCGGAAAGCGGGCTTTGGGTGGCAATCTTGATGGTGCCTTTTTCAACCATAGCCGGTTCAGTGGGCGCTTCCGTCGCGGGAGCTTCAGTGGCGGGCGCCTCGGTCGCCGGAGCGGGCGCCTCGGTCGGTTTTTGACCGCAGGCTGCCAGCGCCATGCTGGCGATGACCAGCACGGAAAGCAGTGTAAACAAGCGTTTCATAGTTCTTTCTCCTCCAGAAAATTATTGTTCGAATGTATCCCCACGGGATACAACAACGGGCTGACAATGCTCTTCTCTTTGTGTCGGCATCACCTCCTTCGGCGAAGGGTCTAAATTTCCATTTACAAAAAGAACCGGAGAAAATCCCCTTATCAGGTCAGAAATTCTCTCGGCTCTTTAATGGCAGGGAAAGTCAATCATGCGGATATAGGCGTCTATATTACGTGAAATCTTTCAGGGGGTCAAGGAGCAATTTTATTTGAAATTTATTTTTGGTCCTGTGACTTGTTATAAAGCAGCTGTTCCCGAATCCGCAGGTCGGTGTTCCGTATTTTCATTGCCAAATCTGCCGCCAGGTTGTACATCAGGCGGTAGCCCAATTGCGGGTAGGTGTCGCACAGCATGATCAGTTTGTCGCGCGGGATGATCAGCAGGTGGGTATCTTTTTGCGAAGCGCAGGCAGAAGCGGAGCGCAAACCCTCGTCCACCAGCGCCACCTCGCCAAACGACTGTCCGCGCCGCATGGTGGCAATCACCCTGTTTTCTGTGCCTTCTTCCAGTGTGCCAACCAGCGACGGGTCCACCACAATGTCCACCTCTCCTTGCACAATAACATACAACTCCTTGCTGTCGCTATTTTCCCGAAAGATTAAATCGTCCTTCTGGTAAACTGCCTCCTGGCAGATGTTGGCGACCAGTTCCAACTGCGTGGGAGTGAATTGATAGAAAATGTCGCACTGTTTCAAAAAATTGACAATGGATGCGGTGGACAAGGCAACCTCCGATTTACTTGTGGTAGTGTAGCATAAACATAACCGATATGCAACGCTTCTATTCTACGGGTAAGCCTGCCTCAGCCAATCGAGCGGATTCACCTGGACGCCGTTCACCCACACCTCCCAGTGCAGGTGAGCGCCCGTCACGCGACCGGTGCCTCCCACCAAGCCGATGACCTGTCCTTGCTCCACGAAATCCCCCGGCTTGACGTAAATTACCGACTGATGCCAGAAGCCGCTATATACCCCCCAGCCATGGTCAATGATTGTCGCGTAGCCGCGCACCGGCAGGAGACCGGCAAACACCACCTGCCCGGGCGCCGGGGCAAAGATTTGCAATCCCTCTCCGCCGGCAAAATCCAGCCCGGTGTGAAAGCCATCAATCGTCAGGTCCGAATTTGAGCCGATGTAGGTCCGGCGTGTGCCGTAAAGGGAGGTGTACTGGTCGGGGTACACGGCAGGGGATGAGAAGATGCCGTTCCAGTATTTCGTGTTGCTCACAATGCTGGTAACCGAAGAAATCTGTTGATTTTCCGGTTCGGTCACGGCTGGGTCAATCGTGGCGGGGTCAACATACAGGGTTTCACTGTAGTAATTGCCGGAGGTGACCAGCACCATCTGCTCGAACGATTGCCGCGTGCCGTCTGGGGCAACTGCCTCCAGCCGAAGCGGATATGCCCCCGTTTCCAACAGCGCATGGATACCTTGTAGGGCAACCTGCTCACTGTTCACGGAGAAAAATCGCAAAGGGCGGTCAACCAGCGTACCAGTCACGCTGTACCCATCCCGAACTTGCACGCGGATGACTTCCGTGCCTCCCTGAATCAGCGGCAGAGGAGTGATGCTCGCGCTAAGAAACGCGGGTGGCAATCCGGCGGCGCTCCCACCGTTTTGATTGGGAGAGTACAGAACATCGTTGGGCAGGGCATCCCATGTCCCGCTCAATTTATTGATGAACGTCAGTGTCCACGGGTCGCTTCCCTGGCGGACAGCCGCCTCCAAAAGCGATTCGCCGTTTTCCACGCTCATCGGTGTATTGTATTGCGTCTGCCCATCCTGCACCGGCAGAATGACGCTCACGCCCACGTACAATTCGCTTGGGCTGACCAAGCGGTTGAGCTGGATCAACTGCTCATCCGCCACCTGTGTGCGGCGGCTGAGGCTGCGCAGCGAATCACCCAGGGAAATGACCTCTGTTTCTAACACTCCGTTGAAGTTCAAACCGGGGATGACAAGCCTCTGCCCGGGGCTGAGAAAGTTGGGATTGACTTCAGGGTTGGCGGCAATCAACGCATCGAGCGTGACGTTGAAGCGGGAGGCGATGTAATAGAGCGTATCCCCCGCCTGGACAATGTACACGGCTTCACCCGTCTGAGCAGAGGCGGCGGGGGGCAGGGGAAACGTCAACAGGAGGGTCAGAATCAGAAGGGTGAGGAAGCGTTTATACATCTTGAAACTTAACCGTATCTCCAATTTGATAGTCCTCCCAGCGGGCGGGGTGAATTTCGAGGACATATTGGGCGGCGCGTTTGGGGAAGTAAGCGGGATGCCACGATTTTGCCAGCGCCTTATCCACCACCTGCATTTGGGAGTTAATCCAGATGACCGCCAAATCGAACCAGACGAAGAGCATGTGAATGGAGGAGTCGAGGCGTGAATCCCGCCTGCCGACGAGGAGCAGCCCCTCGTCCGGCGAGAGGCGCGCGCGAAAGGTAAAGCCGCGCAGTTGGCTGAAGAAGGTGTCGCAGTATTGAATGCACGGCGGCGTTTCGATTATTCGGGTTGCGTTTTGAACAATGATTTGCCTGGGCATGTGTCAAATTGAAAACGAGGCGTCCTTTTGGAACGCCTCGTTGGGGATTACGCTGCCTTTTTCTGGAGTACTCTTTCCACACTGGCAAGAAGTTCCTGAGGCTGGAAAGGCTTGGCGATGTAGTCGTCCACCTTTGCAATGTGTAACCCAAGCACGCGGTCTATGCTCTGCGCCTTGGCGGTGACGACAATCACCGGGATGCTTCTGGTTTTTTCGTCGGCTTTGATTTGCTGATATACTTCCCAGCCATCCATGTCGGGCATCATCAGGTCGAGCAGGACGAGATCAGGCTTTTCCTCGCGGATCATTCTCAGCCCTTCGACGCCGCCGTTGGCGCCCTTGACCTCGAAGCCGCGACGCCCCAGAATCAGCCGGATCAGGTCAATCATTTCCGGCTCATCTTCGACGCACAGGATGCATTTCATATTTGCATTCATTGGAATTACCTGTTCAAAGTTTACCATAAAGTGAAGTCAATGATGATAGTGACTGGAATGTCGGCTGGCGGCTGGGATAATCCCTCCGCTGATGCTGGTGTAAGAGAGGGGCGGATTTTCGCATCCATAAAGGTGGCTCGAACGAGCCCCTTCCTACGTTAGAGGAATATATTAAATTCCGTAGCGGTCTATTCCATTACCATCCCTGTTGGTATAATTTTCCTCACATTCTGGAGGCAAAGTGAATTCGAGAAACCAATCATTTATCGTGACTTTCCTGTTGATCGTGGCGGTGGTGGTGATGGCGGTGACCATGGTGCGGAACCAGACGCCCGCCGCCCAGCCGCTCTCGCTCAACGAACTTGCACAAGACGTTCAACTGGGGAAGGTAGCGCGTATTGTTATTGAAAACGACGGCAGTTTGCGGGTGATTTACAAAACCGGCTCAGAAACCGCAACAACCACCGGGGTGGAGGCATACAAAGAGCCGGATTCGACCCTCGTCCAGCAGTTGACCGCTTTAGGCGTCAGCCCGGAGCGTCTTTCTGCGGAAAACGTCAAAATCGAGGTCAAACCGCCCTCCATTTGGTCGGGGCTGCTGGGCGGCTTTCTGGTGTACCTCCTGCCGCTCCTTTTGATGTTGGGCGTCTTCTGGTTCATCTTCCGTCAGGCGCAGGGGTCGAACAATGCTGCGATGTCGTTCGGCAAGAGCCGCGCCCGCATGTTCAGCGGCGAGCACCCCACCGTGACGTTTGCCGACGTTGCCGGGGCGGATGAATCCAAGCAGGAACTGGCAGAAGTGGTCGAGTTCCTGAAAGAACCGCAAAAATTCATCCAATTGGGAGCGCGCATTCCCAAAGGCGTCCTGCTGGTTGGTCCTCCCGGAACGGGTAAAACCCTGCTGGCGAAAGCCGTCTCCGGCGAGGCGGGGGTGCCGTTCTTCTCCATCTCCGGCTCCGAGTTCGTGGAAATGTTCGTGGGTGTGGGCGCTAGCCGCGTGCGCGACCTGTTCGATCAGGCGAAGCGTCACTCGCCCTGCATTGTCTTTGTAGATGAAATTGACGCCGTCGGGCGTCAGCGCGGCGCCGGCTTGGGCGGTTCGCACGACGAACGCGAGCAGACCCTCAACCAGATGCTGGTGGAAATGGACGGCTTCGACACCGATACCAATGTCATCATCATTGCCGCCACCAACCGTCCCGACATTCTCGACCCGGCGCTCCTGCGCCCCGGACGTTTTGACCGCCGCGTCACTCTCGACCGCCCGGACGTGAAAGGACGCGAAGCCATCCTGCGGGTTCACACCAAGGGCAAACCGCTCGAACCAAACGTGGACCTTGCTTCGCTGGCGCGCGGCACGCCCGGCTTCGTCGGCGCGGACCTCGAAAACCTGGTCAACGAAAGCGCCATCCTTGCCGCCCGCCGCAACAAAAAAGCCATCGGACAAGCCGAGTTGGAAGAGGCAATTGAGCGCGTGGTGATGGGACCGGAGCGCAAATCCCGCCTCATCTCCGACGAAGAAAAACGCATCATCGCTTACCATGAAGCGGGTCACGCTGTAGTTGCGAACGCCATCCCCGAAGCCGACCCCGTCCAAAAGGTGACCATCGTCGGGCGCGGGCAGGCTGGAGGTCTGACTTGGTTCCGTCCCGAAGAAGACCGTCTGCTCTACTCGCGCAAGAAACTGCTTGCCAACCTCGCCTACATGCTGGGCGGACGCGTTGCCGAGGAACTCGTCTTCGACGACATCACCTCCGGCGCCTCGAACGACATTGAACAGGTCACACGCCTGGCGCGCACCATGGTCACCCGCCTCGGCATGAGCAGCGAACTAGGTCCCATGCTCTACGGTCAGAAGGAAGAACTCATCTTCCTTGGGCGCGAAATCTCCGAACAGCGCGATTACTCTGAAGCCGTTGCGGAAAAGATTGACGCCGAAGTTCGCAAGATTGTGAATGACTCCTACAAACTGGCAAAGGAACTGCTCACCAAATACCGCAAGCAACTGGATGCTGTGGCGCAAAGACTGCTGGAAGTGGAAACCCTAACCCGCGAAGAGTTCGAAGCCATCTTCCCGCCGCCGGTTCCCAAGAAGAGCGGCACGCCGCAGATGGCGGGAAGTACCCAGGTATAGACGTAGACACGTACCCAAGCGGAGAACAAATAAAAAATAAGAGGAAGCCTCCTGAAAAGTTTCAGGAGGCTTCCTTGTTTCCCTGTACCTGTGTACCTGTATACCTGTTGTAAGACCTGTTAAACTCGTACCCGTTCGAGAATCTGGAAAAGTTGTAACAGGTTTGCACATTAACAATTTCATATCATAGATGCTGTCCCATAATCAGTGTGGGTCGTTTTCGCCACTGGAGCAGGAG
>JACRPQ010000011.1 GCA_016223135.1 Chloroflexota bacterium
GGGCAGTTACTCCATCGCGCCGGGGGCGAATGTCACCCCGCGCTGGGTGGGCGTGCAGAGCGGACCGGTGCGGGTGGTGAGCGACATTCCGGTCTTTGCCTCGGAGCGTGTCTTCACCGTGCCGACCAACGCCTTCAACGAGTTCATGGGTATCCCTGCCAACCAACTCACCACCGAATACTGGTTCACCTGGTATGACTCGGTGTATATGAATAATAAGGTGATGGTTAGCAAGCCATAAGTTTCGAAGTGTAGAAGCAGGGAAAAGTCACTTTTACCTACTATCTCTCTCTACCGTACATTTCTCTCGTGAAAAACCCTAAAGGTCTTTTGGGAAATTCTCAAATTCACGCAGGGAAAGCAGACCTTTAGGGTTTCTGTGTACGGTAAAGAATCTACTATAAAAATTTCGTATTTGTACCCGCCATATACAGAAGGTGACAGGTCAAATAAATGACTTGTCCTGTATATGGCGGCTTCTCGTTATAGCATTCACCAATACAAATCATGAGGGCAGGAACTCCTTAATCATGGTGTAGTACCAATGTCCTCCCTCGCTTTGCAAAAATGTTTGTAACTTTTCGTGCCCATTTACTTCAAAGAAACCCCAATACCATGTAACCTTTAAGTTCAAAGTGTTTCGCCAATTGTGCAAGTCATTTGGAGGTTCGTATGTTTAAGAAAAAAATAAGCACTCTGGTTCGTTCGTTTGTATGGGGTGCCGTTGTTTTGTCGCTGCTATTCACAAACTTTGGAGGCGTCTTTCCTGCAAAAGCAGCAACCCTGACCGACGCCATCGTATTCGTCTCGCGGCAAATTCCCGGTAATGGGAGTGTGTATTACCCGCAAGGCGGCTCGATGCCCGGTGTGCAGCCATACAGCCGTTTTCAAGTGGCGGCGCCCGGTAAATTGATCATCCGCGAGGCAAATGGAACCTTGCGCGTCCTGATTGACGGCTCCAAACCTACCGCTGCATCCCTCAATCTGATTGATGTCAACGCGCCGGATGTCTCCTACGACGCGAAGAAAATCGTCTTCGCGGGCTTGCCCGCTGGCAACTATCCCACCGGCGCGGTGAGCAGCCCGGGCGCATGGCGCATCTACGTCATTAACGTGGATGGGACCGGGTTGAAGCAAATCACTTTTTCGGACAGGAACATCTCCCTGTCCCAGTTTGGAAGCGTGGCGTCCAACTTTACCAAATATGACGACACCGATCCGGTCTGGCTGCCGGATGGACGCATCGTGTTCTCATCCACCCGCTGGCCCTCGTTCGGGCAATACGGCGCGGCGCTGACCAGCAACCTCTACGTTGTCAACGCCGACGGCACCAACCTGCACCGCATCACCGCAGAACGCAACGGCGCAGAGCGTCCGGTTGTTGACCCGCTGACAGGGAAGATCGTCTATTCCCGCTGGTGGCGCAACTTCCGCCTCGGGACGAACAACATGGCGACCATGCCCTACTCCGGCGGCGGCTACATCATGAAGGACGGCGTTTGTGCGCTGAAATTCCAAGGCGCCGAGTGTCAGGAGGCGGGCGGCTTGACCAACCTCGAACGCAACGCCTGGCACCTTGCCTCCATCAACCCCGACGGTACCGGGCTGGCGCAGTTCGCCGGCCGTTCCAACTCGTTCTTCGTGGGCGAGAGCGTCAACCATGCCTATGGCGGGGCGTTCGCTCCCGATGGTACGTTCTACGCCAACTTCTTCCCGATGACCAACGGCACCGAAGCCGCAGGGTTTGGCGGCATTCGCAAATACCAGCGCGGCGCGAACGGTTACACTCACATCATCGGTATCACCAACCGTGATGAAAGCGCCCAGCGGTTTGTCAGCACCAACCCCACCTCCTACGGTGTCTTTGTGGGCAATTACGCCGCGGACCCGGCTGTCCTGCCGGCTGGCGGACTGCTCATTTCCTGGGCGCAAGATACCCGCCAGGATTATGGTCTCTACACCATCAATGCGGACGGAAGCGGGCGCACCCTCGTTTACGATAATCCCGGCACCACCGAACTGCGGGCAAAATTGGTGCGCGCGCGTCCTTTACCGCCCATCATCCCGGACCAGGTCACGCAGGTCGCCAGCGCTCTGCCGCCCACTGCCCAAGGACCTTACGATAAGGACGGTACCTTCACCTTTAACGCTCTGAATGTTTACTTCAACGCCCCGGTGGATGTGGACATCCTCAGCGCGCCTCCGGTGGGCTCGGCGAACACCATCCGCTTCTACACGGACTTTCAACGGGATCAACAACGAGGCTCCTTTGAATACCTCGATTGGCCCATCTTCCTCAAAGAAGTGCCTGTCAATCCCGACGGTTCGGTCATGACCTCGTCGCCCGCCAACCTCCCGCTCTTCGAACAACTCCGCACCAGCCCTGAAAAGGGATATACCATCCCGCTCACCGGGCGCGGCATTTCGCCGGACGAAATGGGCGGCGCGGCGCACGTCGCCGGCATGAACTTTGGGCGCACCGGCGAAGTTCAACGCTGCGTAGGCTGTCACGCCGGTCACACCTTGATTCCCATCCCCGCCGACCCGCAATGGACCAACCTCGCTCCCGGCGCCACCGTGACCTATTCCTCCCTGCATTCCAGCCTGCCCAACGGCAACGGCGCTGTGGATCGCAAGGTCAAACTTCGCATTGCCTACAACAATCACTACCGCTTCTGGTTGAGCCGCGAGGGACAAAACCCCAACACCCAGTGGCTCCAATTGACCTTCCCTGTGCCGGTTACTGTGCGTACTGTACGACTGTACGACATGCCCGCCTCGGAATCGACCGTCAACGTCAACAACACCACTGTGCGCCTCTATAGCGACGCTGCCGGTAAAAACCAGGTGGCAAGCAAAACCTCCAGTGCGCTTTCGGAAAGCGGCACCGACGTCACATTCAACGATGTTCTGACCCGCGTCGTGCGCATCGAATTTACATCGGTCAGCGGTTCCACAGCTGGGCTGGCTGAAGTGGAAGTCATTGCGCGGGGAGAGGGGATTGCCACCGTCACTGTTCCCAAGGTCTCCTCGATTACGCGCCTCGATCCCAACCCGACGAGTTTATCCTCGGTGCGCTTCAACGTCAGTTTTTCCGAACCTGTGACCGGCGTAGACACATCGGACTTCGTGCTGGCTGGAACCAGCGCAAGCGCTTCTTATGTCTCCAACGTCAGCGGTTCCGGCGCGGCTTATACCGTTTCGGTCAACACCACAGCGGCATGTTCAGGGACGCTCCGCTTGGATTTGGTGGATAACGACACCATCAAAAACAGCGAGGGCTATCCCCTCGACGGAACAGGACAAGGCGGCGTCTTTTCAACCGGAGAAACCTACTCCTTGGAGAAACAATCCAATCTGGATGTGGCGGTCGCCTCCAGCAAAATGGGCTGTTACAACATCAACAGCCAAACCACCACTGCCACTTCCTTCCCCAATCTGTTGGATGGACCTGTGAAAGTGCTAAGCATAGACAACAGTCCAATCTTTACCAGCCAGGTGGTGTCCTCCGGTGATAGTTACAACGAACTGATGGGGTATCCTGTCAATCAACTCACCACTGAATATTGGTTCCCCTATTACGACCATGGTTTCCCCAACGTGCCGGGCAGTAACATGCGCACCTGGGTGTTGGTTGGCAATGCCAGCAGCACACAAAGCGCAAATGTGGAAATCTACATCGGCGGCGTGCTCAGGCACAGTGAAACCATTGCCCCGGGCAGCCGAATCACCCCGCGCTGGGTGGGCTTGCAGGGCGGACCCGTTCGCGTCGTCAGCACAAACGGCGTGCCAATCTTTGCCAGCGAACGCGTCTTCACATCCAACAACAATGCCTTCAATGAAAATCTGGGCTATCCTGCCAGCCAGTTCACCACTGAATACTGGTTCCCCTGGTACGATGATGTCAACATGTCCAACTTCATTCTTGTCGGCAATACCAGCTCCAGCCAACCTGCCGAGGTGGACATCTACCTTGCCGGCGTCAAAAAAGGAACGTACTCCATCCCAGCCAACGGTACCATCGCCGCCAGGTTTAACGGTCAGATCGGCGGTCCCGTGCGTGTGGTTAGCGCCAACGGCGTAAATATCGTTGCCAGCCAAAAATCAGTCTCAGGACCCGGCGGGAGTTACAACGAAGTGATGGGCTATCCTTTCGACCAGTTTGCCAGCGAATACTGGTTCCCCTACTACGATCACGGCTATCCCAATGTGAGCGGCAGCAACATGCGCACGTGGATTTTGGTGGGCAACCCCTCGACCACACAGACTGCCAACGTGGAAATCTACATAGACGGTGTGCTGCAGGGTACCTACTCCATCGCGCCGGGAGCAAACATCACCCCGCGCTGGGTGGGCATGCAGGGCGGACCGGTTCGCGTGGTCAGTACAAACGGCGTGCCGATCTTTGCCAGCGAACGCGTTTTCACTGCACCCAACAGCGTTTTCAATGAGATGATGGGATATCCGCTCAGCCAACTCACAACGGAATACTGGTTCCCCTGGTACGACAGCGTCAACATGAGTAACCGCTTGTTAATCAGTAAACCGTAACAGCCAGAGCCCGTCTCCACAAGAGACGGGCTCTTTTTCTTGTCCGATATTATGCGCTGCCCCGACCGAGCAAAGCCCCTCCGTGTAACAAAACTGTAAAACACAAAATCTTGTAACTTCAAGAAAAGGAATTGTATAATGTTATTGGCAGTTTTGTTCAGGTGGGAAATCCCGCCCAAGTCGTCAATGCTTTGGAGAGGGGGCGACCCTCTCAAGGAGAACTCGCCATGTTCACAAAATCCAAATTCAATCAAATCCTGACCATCGTCGCTGTCTTCACCTTGCTGTTGACGGCAATCCAGCCGGCGGGTGTGTCGGCGCAGAGCGGCGATGGCGTCAAACGCCAGGTCAATCCTCAAAGCGGACGCGTCAGTTTCATCGGTCCGGAGAGCGGACGCGCTTTGTCTGCATATCGCGCACTCGGCACGTTTGTTCGTCCGCAGGATCCAGCGCGGGCATTGGCAAATCGATTCGCGCCTGAATTCGGGTTAAAAAACCCCGCGCGCGACCTCGCGGAGATGAACGTTGTTCGGTCAGAGGATGGACGCGTGACCGCCCGTTATCAGCAAAAGTACAACGGCATTCCGGTCATGGGCGGGGAATTGATTGTGAATACGAACGAGCGCGGCGACTTGTACTCGATGAACGGCGAGGTCTCTCCGAACCTCTCGCTTCGCGCCACGCCGACAATTGATTCTGCCCAAGCGGCAGAGACCGCCCTTCAGGCAGTGGCAAAGTGGTATCAGCATGCGCCGCAGGACTTTGTCGTTTCCACGCCGGAGCTGTGGGTTTATGATGAAAGCCTTCTGCGTCCGAGCAGCCGCCCTGCGGAACTGGTCTGGCGCATGGAAGTGACTGCGAAGGACAATGCCATGCCCGTGCGTGAACTGGTGCTGATCAATGCCGAGCGGGGAGGCATCTCCCTGCATTTCAATCAGATTGACACGGCGTGGACGGGCAGGGAAAGCACCAATCCTGCTCCCGTTTCCAGTGCAACAACAAATTCTCCGCTCTCGCCTGCAGTGGCAGGTGCGGCAGACGCCACGCTCCAGTCCATTACCGAACCCAAACCTGCACTTGCCGGCGGCACCTGGTATGTGGCGACTACAGGAAATGATACGAATTCGTGTTCTTCGCCTGCTGCGCCCTGCGCAACGATCAACGGGGCAATTGGCAAGGCGGCAAGTGGAGATACGATTTTAGTTGCAGCTGGAACATATACAGGCACTAATACTGAAGTTGTTTTGATTGATAAAGATATTACGCTTTCTGGCGGATGGAATGTTAGTTTCACTACACAAAGTGGCATGTCAACAATTGATGGACAGAATGCCCGGGTGGGAGTACATGAAAGCGGCAATAATGTAAGTATGGATCGTTTTATCATCAAGAGCAGCTCACGGCCTTATGGCGGTGGTGGGATTATAAGCTCAGGCAATTTGACCATTACTAACAGTTCCATCCAGAACAATTCCGCGTCTACTTACGGCGGCGGGATTTACAAATACTTTGGCAGTCTGACCTTGAACAACATTACCATCAGCAATAATTCCGCTACTTATGACGGTGGCGGAATTTACAACATCGGTGGTACTTTGACGGTGAATAACGTCACCATCAGCAACAATACCGCAGGCTCTGGCGGTGGGATCTACAATCATTTGGGTAATCTGACTTTAAATAATACCAGTGTCCATAACAATACTGCGTCCTCAGATGGCGGTGGGATTTTTAATTTTGGAATTCTGTCCTTGAATAACACCACCATCAGTAACAATACAGCCTCTTTTGGGGGAGGAATTACCAATGGTGTTAATGGTAGTGCCTATCTGAGCAACGCCACTATCAGTAACAATATGGCTAAGTTTGGAGGTGGAATTTACGGTGATAATGTCACCCTCACAAACAGCATTTTGGCAAGTAATATCGCAACTAATTCGGGTCCAGATTGTGCCGGTTCATTCACACTTAAGTCCAATGGGTATAACCTAATTGGAAACATTACCGGCGGCTGCACATTTACATCGACCACTGGCGATAAGGTTGGCACGAACGCGAGTCCCATTAATCCACGTCTCACACTATTGCAAGACAATGGTGGTTCCACCTATACACATGCCCCTATGGTTGGCAGTCCGGCGATTGATGCCGGCAATCCTGCGACACCCGGTAGCGGCGGAAATGCATGTCTGGCAATTGATCAGCGCGGGGTTTCAAGACCTGATGGAACGCGCTGTGATATCGGTGCATTCGAAGGATCTGTGCCGTGGGTGCCATCGCCTCTGGCTACCACTTACACAGCGAACAACACATCCTCCCTCCCTGGCACATTCCTCTGCAATCAAAGTCAACCCAATTGTACAAACGGAAGCAATCTGCATGCTGATTCAGCTCACAAGTACGCCATTGGCACCTACAACTTTTATGCCAACAACTTCAACCGCGACAGCATTGACAACAACGGGATGCCGATCATCTCAACCGTGCAATATTGCGACCCCTCCTTGCCATGTCCGTATGCCAATGCCTTCTGGGATGGCACGCAAATGGTCTACGGGAGCGCCTACGGTTTCCCCCTTGCCGACGACATCGTGGCGCACGAACTGACCCATGGCGTCACCCAATACGAATCCAACCTCTTCTATTACTATCAATCCGGTGCGATCAGCGAATCCTTCTCCGACCTGTGGGGCGAATACTACGACCAAACCAACGGTCAGGGGAACGACGATGTGACGGTGCGCTGGCTGCTGGGCGAAGATACCAGCGGGCTCGGCGCCATCCGCAGCATGAACAACCCGCTGGCATTCGGTGACCCCGACCGCATGTCCAGTCCCAACTACTACGAAGGCGCAGACGATAACGGCGGCGTGCACACCAACAGCGGCGTCAACAACAAAGCAGTCTCACTGATGGTGGACGGCGGTTCGTTCAACGGCAAAACCGTCACCGCCCTCGGCTGGGACAAGACCGGCGCCATCTATTACGAAGCAAACACCAATCTGCTCACCTCCGGCGCCGACTACTCCGACCTCTATTACGCCCTTCAGCAAGCCTGCACCAACTTGATTGGCACCAAGGGCATCACCTCCGCCGACTGCGTTGAAGTGAAGGACGCGCTCGATGCGGTCGAAATGAACGCGCAACCCGCCCCCAACTTCAACACCGACGCCCCTCTCTGCACCACGCCCGGCACCTATCCCAGTTTCTTCTTTACCGACGACCTCGAAAGCGGCACAGCCAACTGGACATTCAACAACGGTTCTTACCTGCGCTGGCAATGGGACTCACCCTACGGACCTTTCGTCCAATCCGGACTACACTCCCTCTATGCGGATGATTATCCTGCTGTCATCACCGACGCCTCCGCCCGGTTGACGTCTTTCGTTGTCCCAGCCAACGCCTTCCTGCACTTTGCGCATGCCTACGACTTCGAAACCACCACTGCCTATTGGGATGGCGGCGTGCTGGAGTACAGCATCAACAACGGAGCCACGTGGGTGGACGCCGGCTCGCTGATGACGCACAATGGTTACCGCGGCACGATCTATCCAAACTGGAACAATCCGCTCAAGGGACGTTCCGCCTTCGTAGGAGCCAGTCACGGCTACATCAGCACACGGTTGAACCTGTCTTCGCTGGCCGGCAAGACGGTCACTTTTCGCTGGCGCATGGGGCTGGACGATGTAGGTGTCGCCTGGGGCTGGTGGCTGGATAACATCCGCGCCTATACCTGCGTTCCCAACTTCACACTTTCCGGCAGCGCCGGCGCATCGGGCGTGACCTTGAGTTACACCGACGGCACTCCCAAGGCTATCGCATCCCAGCCTAACGGCGATTACTCGCTTCCGGTCACACCCGGCTGGAGCGGGACGGTCACGCCATCGCATCCCTGCTACACCTTCACCCCCGCCAGCCGCACCTACGCCAACGTCACCGCCAATCAAACTGCGCAGAATTACACCGCCGCCTTCAACTCCGCCTCCGGCTGCGCCAACGTCAATCTTTTCATTGGGGCAGATCTGAAAGGCATCTTTGGCATTCCGCAGATTGGCGTGGAGTTTTCCTCGTATCCGGGCATGTTGGCGGGGCCGGTCAAAGTCATCAGCGCCAATGGAGAGCCCATCTTCACCACGCAGATTGTCACCTCCGGCGGCAGTTACAACGAGCTGGCAGGCTTCCCTGTCAACGAGTTCACCACCGAATACTGGTTCCCCTACTACGATCACGGCTATCCCAACGTGACAGGCAGCAAGATGCGCACCTGGATTCTGGTCGGCAACCCCTCCACCACCCAAACCGCTGAAGTCGAAATCTACATCGGCGGGGTGCTGAAGGGCAGTTACAGCATCGCGCCGGGCGCCAACGTCACC
>JACRPQ010000012.1 GCA_016223135.1 Chloroflexota bacterium
CTCCTGGCCTTCGACTTGGACGACTTGACGGTTGAGGCGATCACAGGTTTACAGCCATCTATGATATGAATTGTTAAAGTTCCGACAGGTACAACTTTTCTGGTTTTTCTTATGGGTACGAGTTTACCGTGACTTACAACGTGTGTACCTGTATACCTTATAATTACCACACCATGTCCGATTCCTTCATCCCCAAGCGCCCGGTGGTGACCGCCTACCCCAAAATGCCCGAAGCCTTTGCGGAAGTTGCGGCAATGTCTGCGTATTTCAAGGAGAGGGGACTGGATGCGCCGCACGGTTCGATTTACGACGAGGAATTGCGCAAACGCGTGCGCGCCGGAGAGTTCGACCTGCTGATCATTGCCGGCGGCGACGGGAGCGTACTGCGGGCAGGGCATCTGTGCGCGCCAAGCAAGGTGCCAATCCTGGGCGTGAACTTGGGGAATATCGGTTTTCTTATCCAGGTAGATCGCCATGAGTGGCGCGAATACTTCGACAAATTGCTGGCGGGCGAAGCGTGGATCGAGAACCGCATGATGATTCACGCCGAACACGTTCGGGCAGGCGAGATTGTCGGCTCGTGGGATGCGTTGAACGAGGTAGTCGTCGGGCGCGGGCAGACGTTACGCCCCGTCCGCCTGACAGCGTTTGTGGACGGGCGTCAGTTGACCAGTTATGTTGCGGATGGGCTGATTGCCGCCACTGCCACCGGTTCGACCGCTTATGCCCTCGCTGCAGGCGGACCCATCCTGCCGCCCGAACTGCGTAACATCCTGCTCGTGCCGATTGCTCCGCATCTTTCGGTGGACCGCGCGGTGGTGCTTGCCGCAGGTTCGATGGTCAGTATTCGGGTGGATAGCGAGAACGCCGTCTTGAGCATTGATGGTCAGCCCTCCATCACCCTCATGGAAGATGACCGTGTGGACGTGCGCGCCGCCGAAGTGACCGCCCAATTTGTCCGCTTTGGCGACCCGGGCTACTTTTACCGCAACCTGACCGCTCACATGAACGAAAACTCTTTAGGATTTCCAAGATAGAAAGCCCCCGACCGTAAAAGGAGACAAAGGGCTGCAAAGGAAAACAAAAATTGCCTTCGTGCCGCTTTGTGACCCTTTGTGATTAGAACAGGATTGCCGCGATGATCGAGACCAACACCGAAACGCTCTACTGCTACGTTCATCCCAACCGTGAAACGGCACTGCGCTGCGCCAACTGCGAACGTCCCATCTGTGCTTCATGCGCGATTCGCACGCCGACGGGGTATCGCTGCAAGGAATGCGTAAAGGGACAGCAGAAGATTTTCAACACTGCCGAATGGTACGATTACATTGTGGGCTTTGTGGCGGCATCGGTGTTATCGGGCGCTGCCTCTTTTCTTGTGACACTGATTGGCGGCATTCCTTTCTTTGGCTGGTTCATCATCGCAGCCGGCGCGCCGGCGGCTGGCGCCCTCATCGCCGAAGCAGTGCGTTTTGCTGTCCGCAGGCGGCGGGCGCGCGCCTTGTTTATGACCGTCGCGGCGGGTGCGGCACTGGGCGCGCTGCCGATCCTCATCTTTCAATTGATTTTCTTCAACCTGTTTGGCGTCATCTTTCAAGCCATCTATCTTTTCATTGTCGTTCCTGTTGTTTACACTCGCCTGTCCGGAATTCAATTGTTCCGATAAGATGCGCGCTCGGCGTTCTTTTACGCCGTCCAATTCGTTAGAGAGCGCATTCTACGCAGACTATTGGAACAAAACATCCCAGGCAGAATTTGAAATGCCCCTATAAACCATACCTCATGCTTACCGAACTTCACATCCAAAACTTTGCCATCATAGACAAACTCGACCTGCGCTTCGGTCCCGGTCTCATCATCCTCACCGGCGAGACGGGCGCCGGCAAATCCATCATCCTCGACGCTGTGGTCATGCTCATTGGCGGCAAGGCGGATACGACTTACGTCCGCACGGATTCGGACGCCGCACTGGTTGAGGGCGTGTTCCATCTCAAAGGTCCAGAAAGAGAAGCGGTGCATGAGATTCTGAAACGCGAAGAGTTGATGGACGATCCCGATTACGTCATCCTCTCCCGCGAAATCCGTAAAGAGGGGCGCAGTGTGGCGCGCGTCAACGGGCGGACGGCGGCAGCCTCGCTCTTGAAGGAAATCGGCGCGCTCGTGGTGGACATTCACGGGCAGGCGGAACATTTATCTCTTCTCGATCCGCGCGCACACCTGGGCCTGCTCGACCGCTATGCCGACATTGCCCGCCTTCTCAGCGACTACCGCCAGACCTATCACGCCTTGTTGAATCTGCGCCGCGAGTTGAGCGAACTCCGCAAAGCGCAGGCAGATTCAGAGCGCCGCATCGAGATGCTGACCTATCAGGCGGAGGAGATCGAATCTGCGCGCCTCAAGGCGGGCGAGGACGAGGAACTGCGCCGGGAACGTGACCGCCTTGCCAACGCCGAGTCGCTGGCGCAGAACGCGCAGGAGGCGCTTGCCATCCTCGACGAAGGTTCGCCCGAAATGCCCGCCGCCAGCGACCTGATCGGGCAGGCGGCGCAGGCGTTGGGCGCGCTGGCAAAACTCGACCCCGCCCAGAGCGAACTGGCGAATCAGGCGGAAGTCCTGCTTGATACCATTTCTGAGATCGTTCATAGTTTGCGGAATTACCTCGATGAAATCGAGTTCAATCCGAAGCGGCTGGAGGAAGTGGAGGAACGCCTCGACCTCCTCCATTCCCTCAAGCGCAAGTACGGCGGGAGCATCCCAGCCGTCATCGCCTACGGGCAGGACGCCCGCAAACAACTGGAAACCATCACGGGCGCGGCGGAACGCATTGAGGCGTTGGAATTGCAGGAGGCGAAACTGCTCGAGACGCTGGCAAAGCAGGGAAGCCTGTTGAGCGAAAAACGCAAGTCGGCAGCCGAGGCGATGAGCAAAGGCATCGAAGCCGAACTCAACGATTTACGGATGTCTGCCGCCAAATTCCGCGTGGACTTTCAGACCAAGCCCGACCCCAACGGCATCCCGCTGGGGAACGGCGACCGCGTCGCCTTTGACCAAAACGGATTCGACAAAGTGGAATTCCTCATCGCCCCCAACCCCGGCGAAGGGCTCAAACCGCTCGTCAAAATCGCCTCGGGCGGCGAGACCTCGCGCCTGATGCTGGGACTGAAAAACGTCCTCGCCCGCGCCGACGAAGTCCCGTCTCTCATCTTCGATGAAATTGACCAGGGCATCGGCGGGCGCGTGGGCATGACCGTCGGGCAGAAGTTGTGGAACCTCTCGCGTTTGCATCAGGTCTTTTGCGTGACGCACCTGCCGCAACTGGCGGTCTTCGGCGACGAGCATTACCACGTCCAAAAACTGGTTCAGGGCAGCCGCACCATCACCCGCGTCGAACGGCTGGACGGGGAGGCGCGTCTGCTCGAACTCTCGCAAATGCTCGGCGAAGTGGGCGAAGGGACTCTGCGCTCGGCGCATGAGTTGATGCAAGTGGCGCGGCAGATGGTTAAGGAAAAATGATTTCCTTGCAAGGGTATACTTAACCCATGACGATCCACAGCATCCCCCAAATTGGAAGTGTCTTGCGGAACGCGGTCGCTTTCAATTTCAAGAATCCCCCCGAGGTCATTATGAACGCAGACTCCCTGTTGACCCAGGTCGAGAGATTGTTTAACCTGCTTGATTCCCGCAAAACGGACTATGTGCTTGCGGGCGGCATCGCCCTGCTGACCTATGTGGAGGGACGCAATACGCAGGATATTGATCTCATCATGGCTTTGCCTTCGCTGGAAAAACTGCCTGAGATCAAAATCGAAAGCCAGGATATGTACTTCGCACGGGGGAAATTCGGAGAATTGCAGATTGACGTTCTGCTTACGAAGAATCCGTTATTCGAAAAAGTGGCAAAGAAGTACAGCGCCGAGAAACAATTTCTAGACCGCAAGATTCGCTGTGCCACTGTTGAAGGTCTCTTGTTGCTGAAGTTATTCGCCTTACCGTCGTTGTACCGCCAGGGAAGTTTCGAGCGCGTGGGCATTTACGAGAATGACATCGCCATCCTGATCCACGCCTTTAATCCAGATATGAAACCGCTGCTGGCAGAACTCAGCAATCACCTCAACGAGACAGATATGACCGAAGCCCGCAACATCCTTATTGAAATCGAAGGACGCATTCGACGCTTTCGGAAGGCGGGCGGTTAACTGAGTGCGGTTCCAGCCGCCGATTTCACCCGTACATCCATCTCTGCTGATACATGGTGGTGCAGCGATGCCGCCACATACCTCTTTCCCCTCGCCTTCAGCAGATTGCATTCCGATTGAACTCTGCACGTGGTGCAGCATTGACCGTCGGGACCAATCTCCAGCAGTTTCCCCTTTTTGACCAGCAAATCCATCATGGACAGCACCGCCGAAGGCTGGGCGTTCAACGCGCGGCTGATTTCGGAGAGACTCAAGCCGTCCTCCTTCGCTTCCAACAACGCCACAACTTGATTCAGCATGGATGCCTCATCCCAGCCCAAGCAGGCGTCCGCCCTGATAGATGAGGAAGGCGGCGAGCCATGCGACCGCGGTCTGATAGACGGCGGAAGTCGCAGTCCACGACCTTCCAAATTCATGTTTGATTGCTCCAAGCGTGGCAACGCACGGCACATAGAGCAGGACGAAGACCAACAAAGATACGGCGCTCAACGGCGTAAAGCGTTCCCGTAGGGCGGCGCTCAAAAGGGTATCTTCCGCATCCGCTTCTTCATCCACCAGATCTACGCCGGGCAGGATGCTCAACAGGATTTTGCCCGACCTGACCGCCGCCTCCGCGAAGCCCCGACCGATGACGGTCAGTTCTTCGCCGAAAGTTGTTGACTCCTCAACGGGCTTTTCCTCCCCTCCCACATACACCTGACTCAGCGTGCTGACGACAATTTCCTTTGCCATGAAGCCGGAGACCAGCGCGCCGCCCGTCTCCCAATTGCCGAATCCGAGCGGAGCAAAGACCGGCGCGAGGGCACCGCTCACTTGACCGAAGTACGAGTGGCGCGGGTCGCTCACGCCCCAGGGGAGGTTGAGCAAAGTCCACATCACAATGGAAGCCAGCAGAATCGTCGTCCCTGCCTTGCGGACGAATTCGCGCGTGTTTTCCCACATGTGGATAAGCACGCTCTTTGGCGCGGGCTGACGGTAGGGAGGCAGTTCCAGCACAAACGCGGATGTGACATCGGGCTTGAGGATGGTGCGGGTGAAGACCATGCCCGCCAGCATGGCGACGACAATGCCCAGCGCATACATCGCCCAGATGACCGTCCCGGCGCGCGCGCCGAAGAACGCCAGCCCAAAGACCACATAGACAGGCAGCCTTGCCGAGCAAGACATGAGCGGCACAAGCAAAGCCGTCAGCACGCGGTCGCGGCGGCTGGGGATGGTACGGGTGGCGTAGATGGCAGGGACGGCGCATCCAAAGCCCAAAATCATGGGGATGAACGATTTGCCGTGCAGACCGACAACGCGCATGAAGCGGTCCATCACGAAGGCGGCGCGGGACATGTAGCCCGAGTCTTCGAGCAGGGCGAGGAAGAAGTACAACATCAACAGCCCCGGCACAAAGACCAGCACGCCGCCCACGCCGGCGACGATTCCGTCAATGAGCAGGGAATGCGTCCACGCGGGAACAGGCAGGAGGTCCAGAAGGAGGCGCAGCCAGCGGGCAATTGCTCCGTTGATGAGCGCGTCCGTCCAATCCAAAAAAGGAGAGGATACGTCAATTACCAGTCGAAAGACGACGTACATGACGGCAAAGAACACGGGCAGCCCCAGCCATTTGTGGGTGACGATGTCGTCAATGCGATCGGTGAGAGTGATGCGGTTTACGAGCGGGCGGTGAAGCGACTGGCGCACGACGCCGTTGATGTAGCCGTAACGGCGGTCGGCGGTGAGCAGGTCCACGTCGTCGCCGAGCATGTCTTTCAGATGATTTGCGCCTTGCTGCGCACGCGCGATGACATCTTCGCCGCGGGGCATATTGCGCACGCGCTGGAGGATGTCTTCATCGGCTTCGAGCAGTTTGAGCGCCAGCCAGCGTTTGGGGTAACGCGCAGTGTCGAAGTCCAGTTCGTCGAAGGCGGCGATGAGTTTGGCGATTTCACGTTCGATCTTGCCGCCGTAATCGAGTTTGAATACAGTGTTTGTTATAGCGGTCATGTTAATTCTCAACGAGTTTGAGCCACGGAGACACCGAGTCACGGAGATGTAAAAAATTCTCCGTGTCTCCGTGTTTATGGCTTTCTCAAAGTCTGGATGCGAGCCTTCTTTGTACACGGATTTCGCGGAGTGAACGGATTTTTTTCCGTTTTTCACGGAGAATTCCGTATCATCCGTGCGATCCGTGTACGAAAATTGATTCCGTCAAGCGATAATGAGAAAGCCATATCTCCGTGTTTAGCCCTTCTCAACCACATGCACTGCCTTGTGGATAAGTTCGGAAATGCCCTTGCCTTTGTTCGCGGCGGTTTGCACAACAGGAATGTTCCCCAGCAGTTGCGAGAGTGGCTCTACGTTGATGGTTGCGCCGTCCTTTTGCAGTTCGTCGGTCATGTTGAGGGCGAGAATGACGGGAACTTCCAATTCGAGCAGTTGGATGGTGAGATACAGGTTGCGTTCGAGGTTGGTGGCGTCCACCACGTTGATGACTACATCCGGGCGCTCCTCGATGATGAAATCGCGGGCGATGATTTCTTCAGGCGAATAGGCGGTGAGACTATACGTGCCGGGCAGGTCCACAATGCTTATGATCTTGCCTTCGTATTCGATTTCGCCTTCCTTCTTCTCAACGGTCTTGCCGGGCCAATTGCCGGTATGTTGGCGCAGTCCCGTCAGCGCGTTGAAGATGGTGGTCTTGCCGGCGTTGGGATTCCCTGCCAGCGCGATGGTGATGTCAGCCATGCGCCTCTCCGTGCAGAGTTACTTCAATGTGGGCGGCTTCCTCCTTGCGTAAAGCGAGGTGATAGCCCTTGATGAAATATTCGATGGGATCGCCGAGCGGCGCGTGGCGTTCGATGAGAATCGTCTCGCCTTTGACGATGCCCATTTCCACAAAGCGCCGCCTCAGCGCGCCGTTCCCGTTGATTTTGGTGATGACCGCCTTTTGCCCGGGGCGGAGGAGATGGAGTTGGGTTGGTTCGGACATGAAGTTCCCTTCGATGTAATGATGTTTTCAGGATTCTCACCACAAAGGACACAATGTGTCACAAAGGAAAACCAAAAACTTTGTGTACCTTTGTGTTACTTCGCGGTAAAAAAATTATTCCACGATCACAAATTCCGCCATCGAAAGCCCCAGCGCCGCCTCTTTTCCGTTCACCCGCAGGGTAAGCGGACCATCGAGCGGCGCGGCTTCGATAACCGTCACCGTCTGACCTGGCAGGATGCCCTTTTCCTGTAAATACTTGAGCACCTCGGTTGACGTGGCATTGACCGCCCGCACCGTTGCCGTCTCGCCGGGCGCCATCTCGCGCAAAGACCGCCCGCTCAGAGGGGTAAACGTTCCGTTTGCGTCGGGGATGGGATTGCCGCGCGGACAGACCGTCGGGTTCCCCAAAAAGTCTGCCAGCGCATCGGTCACTTCGGGGGCGGTGGCGTGTTCGAGCGAGCAGGCAAGTTCGTAAATCTTCGCCCACTCGATCTTCAAATGCTGATACAGAAACACCTCCCACAGCCTTTGCCGCCGCAGGACGTTCGCCGCCACCTCGCGTCCCTTCTTTGTCAGCGTCACACCCTTATACGGCGTGTGTTTTACCAGCCCCTGTTCAGCCAGCCGCCGCATCATCTCATTTGCCGAGACGTGTGTCACACCCAGGCGGCCGGCAAGACGCGCAATCGCCACATCGCGATCGCCCAGTTCAGCCAGCGCCTTCAGATACATTTCCGTGCTTTCACTCAACTGCGGCAAGGTCATAAGGCAACCCTTCCAAAAATCTTATGGCTGACCTTATTATTTCACCGCCCTCGATTTTGGATAAGGACGTATGTCACAATTTTCACAAGAAGGATGTATGCCGCCTCGCTCCGCCCTGATACCTGCAACGTCCCGAAGGGTTTGTTCCTTCGGGACGTTTTTTTCTACTTCTTTCTCGTCGCTGTCGTCAGCGGTGGGAGTTTGTTGCCCTCGCCGCGTTTTGTCACCTCCACCCAGAGCGATGCGGCGAGTTCATAGCCAATGACGTGATCCTGCGGCTTCATTTGCAGACGCAACGGTCCCTTGAACGGCGCGCAGCTTAGCAGATGGAACGGCGTCCCCGGCACAAGACCCAGTTCGCCGATGTAGCGCAGTTTATCGAAGTCATGTGTGCGGACGCGGCTGACGATGCAATCGGAGCCAGACGGCACCTCCAACAACGGCACATCATGGACCTCCGGCATGACCCCCTCTTTGGACGGTATCGGCTCCCCGTGCGGGCAGCGCGTGGGGCGCCCTGCCAACTCGAACATGCGCTCTTCGATCTCTTCGTTGATACCCTTTTCAAATGTATCGGCAAGTTCGTGGGCGGTTGCCCAGTCGTAGTTCATCACTTTGACGAGGAACACCTCCGTCAGGCGGTGGCGGCGCAGAGCGGGCATGGCGATTCTTTCGCCTTCAGGGGTGAGACGCACGCCGCGGTATGGCTCATGGATAAGGTATCCGCTCTTGTGCAGGCGTTTGACCATGGTCGAAATTGCCTGTGCCGAGGCTTCGACGTGCGAACCCAACAGCGAAAGCGATACTTTCTGATGGTCATGTTGCAGACGGTAGATTTCAGCGGCATAACGCTGCATGGCAGGACTGACAGACATGGAGCTCCATAAATTGTACGTATGTACGTATTCGAAAAATTATGCGTACTCGGCGTTCTCTGACGCCGCGGATGCGTTTTTCAATGTGGTTGAAAATTGATTGCAATGTTATATAAGGGAATTTTATAACAAATATCTAGATTATTCCATTGGTGGTCATTATACTATACGTCACAAATTGCCAATAAAACCAGTCGTTTTTATAAGCGTGCAATTTGTCGAAACATCATACCCTTCAAGGAGAACCGTAATGTTCAGTAAGTCAAAACTATTATTTATTTCTCTCGCGTTGGCGTTGATGGTTAACGCGTGCAGAGGCGGGACGCCGACCGCCGTCAGTGAGGATTCGGCTGTGGCAGAGGGACCAACCTCCAGTTTAAGCCCCGAAGCGTCTGTTGATGCAGGGGTTGCCGGCAGGCTGGTCGTCTACACGGGGCGTTCGGAACCGCTCATCCAGCCTGTCATCGAGGCGTTCCACGCGAAATATCCAAATGTGGAAGTATTGCTCAAGGCGGGGAGTAACAGCGAACTGGCAAACGCGCTCATCGAGGAGCAAGCCAACCCCCAGGCAGATGTGTTCATCACGACCGAGTTGTTCACGATTCAGTCGCTGGCGGTGCAGGGCGTTTTTGAGCCGTATCTGCCGAAGGGCGCAGATCTGTTGGCTGGAGGGTTTCGCGGTGCGGATAACACATGGATTGGTTTGACCCGCCGCGCCCGTGTCATTATGTATAACAAGGATTTGGTTGCGGAGGACGAACTGCCGGACTCCATTTTTGATCTGACCGACCCGAAGTGGCGCGGACAGGTTGCCGCGGCTGGTTCGACCAACGGCTCGATGCAGGCGCAGATTGCTGCGATGCGGCAATTAATCGGTGAGGAAGCGACACAAGAATGGCTGTCTGGTTTGATTGCCAACGAGGTAACGTTCTTCGGCGGTCATACGGATGTCCGCAAGGCGGTTGGAGCGGGCGAGTTCAAACTGGGGCTGGTCAATCATTATTACTACCATCTGCAACTGGCGGAGGGGAGTAATGTTGGCATCATCTTTCCCGACCAGGGCGAGGGGCAGATTGGCTTGATTACGAACACAACCGCAGCAGCGGTGGTGAAGGGGACGAAGAACTTGCCGGCGGCGCAGGCATTCCTTGATTTTCTCGTCTCAGCGGAAGGACAGAAATTGTTCGCCGAGCAGAATTACGAATATCCGCTTTTGCCTGGCGTGCCGCTGCGGGAGGGCGTTCAGCCGTTGGATGGTTTCCGCCTGGCGGCTGTGGATCTGGTGAAAGCCTCCCTCGATTTCGATGCGACATTTGACTTGATGGAAAGGGTTGGGCTGCCGTAGAGCTTATCCGCTCATCTGCGTTAATCTGTGTCAATCTTTTCTCCATTCGCGAGGATTGGTGTGGATGGGCGAACGAAGAGTCTGCTACAATTCAGCCCATGTTTTTTGACACGGATTTACACGGATACGCTGCTAAAAATCAAGAACAAGCCCAATAAGCACGGAGATGCAGAGAAGGTCAAAAGGAAAAAATCCGCAACTCTGTGTCTCCGTGGTACCCCATGACTAAAGACTTTGTTTGAGTTTTGATCGGGTTAGGACTTTGGAAACGACACGCGCAACACCATTGGCTCTTCGTAATATGCGAACCATGCCCATCAGCCCGCGGCTGGCATTTGCCGCAGGGCTGGTGGCGCTTTTTGTGGCAATTCCCCTGCTGTATATTTTCATCCGCGCTATGGGAGCGGAAGCGGAAGCATGGCAGCGATTGCTGCAAACCCGCCTCTGGAAATTGCTGAGCAACACGCTTCTGCTTGTCGCTGCGGTGACAGGCGGCGCGCTGCTTGTGGGTGTGAGCATGGCATGGTTGACCGAACGCACTGACCTGCCGGGTAAGAAGATCTTGCGCTGGATGCTTGCCCTGCCGCTTGCCGTCCCGGCGTATATTGGAGGCGTCGTACACTTGGCGTTACTCCGTCCGCGCGGCGGGGTCATTCCGCAATTGCTCGAAAGCCTCTTCGGTCAACCTGTGCCGACGCCTACGCCGCTGGGGTTTTGGGGTGCGGTGTTCGTCCTCACGCTGTTCATGTATCCTTATGTTTATCTTCTTAGCGGTGCGGCGTTTCGCACTTTGCATGCCTCGCTGGAGGAAGCCGCGCGTATCTTCGGGCGCACTCCTCTGCAGACTTTCTTTCATGTAACCCTGCCCGCGCTTCGTCCCGGACTGATGGCGGGGGCGCTGCTCGTTGCGTTGGATATTCTTGCCGAATACGGAACGGTTGCCCTGCTCCGCTATGAGACATTTTCCTCGGCGATTTTTGTCCAACTTTCGGGACGCTATGACCGTTCGGCGGCTTCGGTCTTAAGCGGCATTCTCGTCGCTTTAGCCATTCTCATCCTGTGGGGCGAATTGCGATTGCAGGGACAGGCGCGCTTTACGCAAATGGAAAGCGCCTGGCGTCCGGCGCCTCTGGTGGCGTTGGGTAAATGGCGTATTCCTGCATTTTTGCTGACGCTGGGTGTGGTTTCGGCGAGTTTGCTTGTGCCGTTTACGGTGTTGTTGATTTGGAGCATCCAGGCTTTTCTCGATCCGCAGACTATGACGGCATTGTTTCGCACTGGCTCGCAGGGATTTGGTTCCTACGTCTGGAACAGTTTGTGGAGTTCGAGTGCGGCGGCAGCAATTGCGGTGACGCTGTCGCTGCCTGTGGCGCTGCTGGCGGTGCGGTATCCGAATCGCTTTTCGAGATTCATCTCTCGTTTGTGTCAGGTTGGATACGCCATCCCCGGCGTGGTTATTGCGCTCAGCCTGGTTTTGTTGGTCAACCGCTTTCTGCCATTCTTATATGCGACACCGTTCGTAGTGGTCATTGCCTATGTGTTGCGGCATATGCCTCAGGCGGTGAGGGCGAGTGAATCGGCGTTGAATCAACTCTCTCCGTCGCTGGAGGAGGCATCACGCACACTGGGGCGCACGTCGCTGCAAACGCTGGTTCAGGTTACGCTGCCGTTGATCCTGCCTGGTCTGCTGGCGGGAGGCTCGCTGGTATTTCTCACCTCCCTCAAAGAATTGCCTGCTACACTGTTACTTCGCCCCGCAGGCTTTGATACACTTGCCGTCCGCGTGTGGGTGTGGGCAGGCGAAGGGTTTTACTATCAAGCCGCGCCCGCCGCGCTGCTGCTGGTGCTTGTCTCGGCGCTGCCGTTATCTTTCCTCTTGCGCAGGGAGCAAATCTTCAAATGACAACTTTGGAAGTACGCCATCTCATCAAAAAATTTAACGGTTCGGAGCGTTCCGCCGTGAACGATATTTCCTTCGAGTTGGGCGCAGATGAAATCCTTGCCCTCGTCGGTCCGAGCGGATGCGGCAAGACGACGACGTTGCGTCTCATCGCCGGGCTCGAACGCCCTGATTCGGGACTCATCCGCCTGAACGACCGCGTCGTTGCCTCCGACTCGGTTTTTGTCCCGCCTGAACAGCGCGGCGTGGGAATGGTGTTTCAAGATCATGCCCTGTTCCCGCATCTGACCGTTTTCGAAAACGTTGCCTTTGGCTTGCGGGGAAAGAAACCGGCTGAGATCAAAACCATCGTCGAAGAAATGCTTCGCCTTGTTGGTTTGGCGGCGCTGTCGAAACGATATCCGCATGAATTGTCCGGCGGTGAACGTCAGCGCGTGGCATTGGCGCGGGCGTTGGCGCCGCGTCCCGTTTTGTTGTTGATGGATGAACCGTTCAGTAGTCTCGACGCCGATTTGCGGGCGGAGGTCCGCGAGCATGTGCGCGGAATCCTCAAGTCTATGCAGGCTACGGTCATCTTCGTGACCCACGACCAGGAAGAGGCATTGTTTATGGGCGACCGCCTTGCCGTGTTGAACAAAGGCGAACTGGAGCAGATTGGCACGCCCGAGGAAATCTTCCACGAATCGAATACGCGCTTCGTGGCAAAATTCATGGGCGACAGCGATTTTCTGAAGGGCAGGGTTGTTGCGGGCGGAATCCAAACCGAGATTGGGTTGCTAAACCAGGTTGTTGACCTGCCCGTTTCGACGCCCGTTGAAATTGCCGTCCGCGCCGACGACATTGACTTTGAAATTGATGGAAGCGGCAACAGCCTGATAGTGGGACGCTTCTTTCGAGGCGCGTTCAATCTTTATCGTCTGCGCCTGAATTCAGGGCAAATCCTGCACGCCTTCACCGATCACACGAAAATTTTGCCAGTGGGCACGCGTGTGCGGGCGCAGGTGGTTGCCGAACATCCGTTGACGGTGTTTTCGGAATAGTCACAGCCCAAGAGGTTGTGTAATTTCCATGTCAAGAAGCGGAGTATGCGGGGAGGCTGAAAAATCTTTCTTAGTCCAACGCTTGACGATTCGAACTCACTAATAATCACCTTTGGAGGATTACATGCTGTCAAGTTACCTGCTTTCTCTTCGTGAGGGGATTGAAGCCGCGTTAATCATTGGCATTTTATTGGGCGCCGTACGTCTCATCAAGCGCCCCGACCTTCTCTCCGCCGTTTGGTTTGGCGCGTTGAGTGCGATCATCCTCAGCATCCTGAGCGCCGTCCTATTGACATCGCTGGGTCTTGAGTTGGAAGGCACAGCCGAAGTCATTTTTGAAGGCTTCACCATGTTGATCGCCGCCGCTTTGTTGACCTGGATGATTTTTTGGATGAGCGGATACTCGCTCACCTTGAAAGCCGCTCTCGAAACCGATATTCAGCGCGCCTCGCACTTTGGCGGACGCGCCATCTTCCTGGTTGCTTTTATCGCCGTCTTGCGCGAAGGCATCGAACTGGCGCTCTTCCTGACCGCCTCGGCATTCGTCGCCGGTTCCTTCCAAACCCTGCTTGGCGCTGTTCTTGGGTTGGGGACGGCAGTTTTACTAGGCTGGTCCCTTTTTGCCAGCACAATCCGTCTTGACCTGCGCCGTTTCTTCCAAGTGACCAGTATCCTGCTGATTCTCTTTGCGGCAGGGTTGTTCGCTCACGGAGTTCATGAATTTATCGAGATCGGCTGGCTGCCAGCCATCGTGGAAAATGTCTGGGATACCAGTTTCATTCTCAGCAAGGAATCGGTGGCGGGACAATTGATGGGCGCTCTGTTTGGTTACAACCCATCCCCCGATCTGACCGAAGTCATCGCATATATCGCCTACTTTGTCGCCATCGGCATTGGGCTGCAGTGGTCGAGCCAAAGACCGCAAAAAACAGCACAAGCAAACGCATAATTAACCTGAATTCGGGATAAGGCTTTTGAATCGTCCCGAAGGCTTTTGACGCAGCGGGTTTGAGAGCAGAATCAGCCTTCGGGACGCTTATCCCGAACTGACGTTAATTAGTAGTCAAGATTTATACGTCATCAACGTTCTCTAATTGATCACCAGCCTGCGCGTTAGAGAACGCGCTCTGCGCAAGGTTTTGCGTAAGTCCTGAAACCGTTTGAACCACTGAGATACAGAAAAAGCATTCCATAACACTGTGCCTCAGTGGTTCAAATCAATCTTCCTGCCGTGAGCAAGAGAGGGGAAAATGCTCACCAATTCCTAGTAAAATTCTACGCAAATCTACATTGTCTTACCGAAAATTCCGTCTAAAATTACCTAAAAACGAGGCGAGGGCGCAATTTTCGCCCTTGTCTTTCTTAACTCTTTGTGCTCCTTCGTGGTGAAAACAATGCTCCTCAAACGCCTCCAACTCGCCCTCATCCACACCGCCGTCGCCATGACGCTCGTTCCCATCAACAGCACCCTCAACCGCGTCATGATCTTCGACCTCGGCGTCTCCAAAACCCTTTTCACCCTGCTCGCCATCTTCCCCTACCTGCTTTCGCCCATTCAGGTTGCCATCGGTTCCTTCTCGGACCGTCACCCTATCCTCGGCTACCGACGCACACCTTACATTCTCGCGGGTCTTCTTCTATGCGTTATCGGCGTTGCCGTCTCGCCGCAGATTGCCATGCTCATCAGCCAAAACTTCACGCTCGGAATCATCGCGGGCATCCTTGCCTTTGGCGCATGGGGGATGGGTTACAACCTCTCCGCTGTCTCCTACCTTTCCCTTGCCTCCGAACTCTCCGGCGAAAAGGGACGCGGCAAAACCATTGCCACCATGTTCACGCTTATGGTCATTGGTCTGATTGCGACGGGCATCACGCTCAGCCGCCTCGTCCCGGCATTCGATCCTGCCACCCTCCAACGCGCCTTCCTCATCGTCGCCGCTTCTGCCCTGACCTTGGGACTGCTCGGTCTCTTCAGGCTTGAGCCATACGTCAGCCTTTCTGCCTCAAGCGGGAAGGAGGGACAGAGGGGGGCTGAAACATACACCGTCAAACAGATGACCGCCGCCATCACCGAAAACCGCGTGGCGAAAATCTTCTTCATCTACCTGCTTTTGCTGCTCGCCGCCATCCTCGGGCAGGACGTGCTGCTTGAACCCTTCGCCGCTCAAGCCTTCGGCATGACGCTCGAACAGACCTCGCGCATTGTCTCCATCACCAACACATTCACGTTGATTGCCTTCATTGTGGCAGGCATGCTTGACGGGCGTGTTAAAAAGAAATACATTGCCCAATCGGGCAATCTTGGCGCACTGTTCGGTTTTCTCACCATCGTCCTCAGCGGACTGACCGCCAGCACAACCGCCTTTTACCTCGGCATCACTCTGCTGGGGTTTGGCATTGGCATCTCCACAATCGCCAACCTCTCGCTTATGTTCGACCTGACCGTGCCGGAGAAAGTCGGTCTCTACATCGGCGCATGGGGTTTCTCGAACGGGCTCTCGCGCCTGGTCGGTCTGCTCATGGCAGGCGTGGTGGCAGACGTGGCGACGGCGCTCACCGGCGACCCTCTGCACGGTTACCTTGTCGTCTTTGGCATCGAAGCGCTGATGTTGTTGACGGCGGCAATCATGCTTTACCGCATTGACGTTGCCGCCTTTCAGAAACAGGCGCACGAGCCCTCCTTTACCGACAAGGTTGCAGTGGTGGCAGATTGAACATGTATCGCGCGAGAGGCGCCTTCTTGCGCTGATGATGGACGCTGGAAAATCAGGGACATTAGAGAACATCCATTACACAAAGGACTCACATGACCGACGAATGGCTTACCCTCAGCGACGCGGCAAAATTGCTCGGTGTGCATCCGAGCACCGTGCGGCTTTGGTCGGATAAGGGTGCGCTCCCCGTCCACAAGACGCAGGGCGGACACCGCCGCTACAAGCGCAGTGAAATCCTCCTTTGGGCAGAGACCAATTCGAGGTCCAGAGAAGAAGCGCTTCAACCCGAAGGCATGATGAACGAAGCGGTGAAAAACGTCCGCATGCACATTTCAGAGGGGCGTCTGCAAGAGGAAGTCTGGTATCAAAAATTGGATGAGGAGGCGCGTTCTCAATATCGCCTGAGCGCGCGTTCGCTATTTCAGGGATTGATGACCTACATTTCCACAGATGGACAGGAAGCCGCGCAGGAAGCATACGCCATCGGCTACGAATACGCCTCGCGCGCCCGCCGCTATAACCTGAGTTACGTGGATGCGGCGAAGGCGTTCCTGTTCTTTCGCGATGCGCTGGTCGAGGCGGTCATCAAAGTGTATAGCGAGACCAATGTCCCCATCAAACGCGCCGCGGAGATGTACACCAAAATCCATACCTTTACCGACGAGATTCTCATCAGCCTGCTCGATACCTATCGCAAACTGGAAAGCGCCAATCATTGAGATGGAAATTTCCTTTTGGCTGGCAGCGTATCATGTCTGAACCCAAACGATCCAAACGTTTCAAACCGGGCGCCATGATGGACAGGCTTGTCCCTGTTGTGCTGGCTCTGCTGGCGCTGGCTCTCGCGGCTGTGATTGTCATCCTTATCCTGTCATTGCTGGGAATGATTCCTTGAATTCGCGGGCAGCCCGCGCGCTGCTTTTGTTCTTGTTGGCAAAGAATTGATTCCCAGAAAAGTCAGATACGTCGAACATCCAATTCCAAGCAAAGGAGTCGTCCATGCATATCCTGCCCTGGTTTTCCACCCTTGTAACGTTCGCCTTTACGGTCATGGTTTACAGGCGCTATCGTCAACGCGGCGGCGCCCATTTATGGCTGTGGTCAATCGGCTTGTTCTTTTACGGTCTCGGCACATTGAGCGAAGTGATACTGGGAGTGACATTCAGCGCCTTCGTGTTGAAACTCTGGTATCTGATGGGCGCCATGCTTACCGCTGCCTGGCTCGGTATGGGAACGGTGCATCTGCTCATCCGCAAAGGCAATGTTGCCGTCATCCTGACGTGGGCGCTGGCGGCGGTGTCGCTGCTGGCGGCGTTCCTCGTATTTTCCGCGCCGGTTCATTCGGCGGCTTATGATGTTGCCCGCCCCGCCTCTGAACAATACAGAGACATCCTGACGCGCAGCGGCTTGACCGTTTTTCTCACCATCCTGCTCAACATCTATGGCACACTCACGCTGGTGGGCGGCGCCATCTATTCCGCCTTTCTTTTCTGGCGCAAAAAGGTTCTTGCCAACCGGCTGTATGGCAACATCCTCATTGCGGCGGGCGCGCTTTCGCCTGCCATGGGCGGCACATTTCTCAAAGCCGGCATGGTTGATTTCCTCTACTTGAGTGAATTAATCGGCGCTGTTCTCATGTTCGCAGGGTTCATCCTTGCAACCCAAAGCGCGGACAACTAAATCGAAACCACCTCATCCATGGTCCCTGCGTGCTGTACGCAATTTGTACAGCACGCACTGCTTTAAGACTATAATCACGGCATGTTACTGAACCTGCCTCTCGTCCTCGAAACGCGGCGTAATCATGCGCTCGAACATGCCACCCTGCACGTCCTCGCGGGCAAATACCGCAATCAAACCATGGCGGGGCATTCCAACCCCAGCGGCTTTTTCCTGCTCGGCGATTTTCGAACCGAAGACGTGAACTCCGCGGCGGCGGAAGCCCTCGCCCGACTCAAAGCCGGCGAAAGCGGACTTGCCATCCACCCCGGCTGCGGCACCAACCTCGCCGCCGCGGCGCTTCTTCCTGCGACCTTTGCCTGGGCGCCGCTGCGAGCAGCCAAATCCACCCGCTGGCGACTCCTCCTCATCCCCTTTGCCCTGGCGTTTGCCTTGTTCGGATACTTCCTCAGCCAGCCCCTTGGTCCCTGGCTGCAGCGTCACATCACCACCGAAGCGGACCTGGGCGACATGCAAATCGCGGATGTGGTCTTCGTTCGCAAAGGCGTGCATCGTGTTGTGACAAGGTAGGCAGGTGCACAAGTAAACAAGTAAACAAGTACACAAGTACACAAGTAAACAAGTAAACAAGTAAACACGTGTGTACCTGTCTACCTGTGTACATTCTTTCATCCTTCACCCTTCCAATGATCCTCCACTTCCTCTTCGGCAACGACGAATTCGCCATCGCGCGTAAACTCAAGGAATTCGAAGCAGACTTCCCTGACCCCACCAGCGCGGACATGAACACCGCCCGCCTCGACGCGCGTTCCGCCAGCGAAGACGACCTGAACAACGCCGTCAACGCCATGCCGTTCCTCGCCAAGAGACGGTTGGTTTTGCTGGCAAACCCTTCCGCCAAATACAACAATCCCTCCGCCCGCAAGAAGTTCCTCGAATTCATCGAAAAAGCGCCGGAAACCACGCGGCTGGTGATGTATGAAACGGTGGAACCGCGCGACGCCGATAAGCACTGGCTGGTCAAATGGGCGGAAAAGAACAGCGGGAAAATCCAGACCAAAGCCTTCATGCTTCCCAAATTGAGAGACATGACCGGCTGGATCGTCAACGAGACGAAGAATCAGGGCGGGCAAATCGAACCGCGCGCCGCCGAAATGCTCAAGGACATGGTCGGTGTGGATACGCGTCAGGCGGGGATGGAAATCTCGAAGTTGTTGGCGTATGTCAATTGGGCGCGCCCCATCACAAGTCAGGATGTAGAGGCGGTTTGCATCGTCACTTCACAGCAGTCCGTGTTCGATTTCGTGGACGCATTGTCCAACGGCAATGGCAAATCCGCCCAGCATCTCCTGCACCGCCTGCTCGAAACCGAAGACCCGTTTGCGTTGTGGGGCATGGTGGTGCGGCAATTTCGATTGTTATTGCAGGCACGCGAAATTTTGGACGGGCGCGGAGGCAAGGACGATGTGGCGCGCGCCCTGGGCGTGCATCCCTTTGTGGCGGAAAAAACGGCTCAGCAAGCCGCGCACTTTTCAATCGAAACGCTCGAAGCAATTTATCGCCGGCTGTTGAAGATTGACGAGGGGGTAAAAACGGGACAGGTCACGCTCGACCTGGCTTTGGATACCCTGCTAGTGGAGTTAACACGCTAGCGCGACATTTTGAAGATTAACTAACTCACCTTACGCAGTTCCTTCGTAGGGCGACATTTATGTCGCCCGAAAACGCGAGATAAATCTCGCGCTACCGCGTAAGGTGAGTAACTAATAAACCGAGCAATCCCAATTGAGTCACGGAGGCACAGAGTAAAGACCTTTCTCTGTGTCTCCATGCCTCCGTGGTTTGATTTTGGCTTTCGCAAGCCGGTTTTATTGCTCGACTACTTGCGGGCTTCAAAACAAACTTTCCTGCCTCGCTTCATCGCCCGGACCTCTCCACCCATATTTCTTCATATCCACTTTGTCTTTCACGAAGACGACTCCCTCCGCCTCCAGCAATTGACGCTGCCGCTCCGCCCCCGGGCGGTCGCTGATCTTGCCCTGCGAATTGATGACCCGCTGCCACGGCACGTCGTCGGGGCAGGCTGCCATCGCGCCGCCCACCCAGCGCGGACCGAAGGCTTTGTAGGTTTCAAAATCCACGCCGGGCGGAATGGGCAGCATCAGCGCAATCTGCCCGTAAGAGGCGACTTTCCCTTTGGGAATTTGCCGCACCAGGTTCCAGACCTGTTCATAATAGGCTTGTGGGTTGGGAGGGGAGGTGAATTGCATGGTAAGTGGTAATTACGGAATGAAAATTGATGAATTATGAAGTTACAAACTCTCCACCGGCGATGGACTTTTCCAACAATTGACGCGCCGGGTCGAACTTCAACTCCACTTCGATTTGCTGAAAACAACGATTACTGCCGAGGAGCCCCTTGCGGACCAGGTAGCCGTCGCCTTCGTCGTTGAGGCTCAGGTCGTTATCCAAATCCACGCGCCCTTCGATGACCTCCCCGCAGCGGTTGCATTTGACTTGAAAGATATAATACCGCTTCGCGGATCTCGCAGGTTCACGGCTGAAGAGCTTTTTGAAGAAGTTCATCACTACCTTTCCAAACTTTACCACGAGAGACCAGCCTTGCCCGCTGTTCCCTCGTTCATTGATTTACTGACTCACCTTACGCAGTTCCTTCGTAGGGCGACATTTATGTCGCCCGAAAACGCGAGATAAATCTCGCGCTACCGCGTAAGGTGATTTACTGATTACTCTCACTTTTCACTTCCCATCTTCCACCTTCCCCTCAAAACTCCCACTTCCTCAAAACATCCATCACCTTGTAATTCGTCAGGTCCAACTGCAGCGGCGTGATGGACACATACCCGTCCTCCAGCGCGCCGAAATCCGTGCCGTTCTCGAACACGCCTGTCGGCGCTTCGCCGCCAATCCAGAAATACGGCTTGCCGCGCGGGTCCACCCGTGCGTCCAGCGCGTCGCGGTACACGCGCAGTCCCTGCCGTGTGATCATATACCCTGCCAGTTCGCTTTCCTTCAAATACGGCACGTTTACATTCAACACCACCCCTTCGGGCAAACCATTGGCAATCACCTTTTCCGCCACGCGCCGCCCCACAATTGCCGCCGTCGAATAATCCAGCGGACCCTTGTGACCCTCCGGCGAATGGAGCGAAACCGCAATCCCCTTCACCCCCGCAATGACCGCTTCCATCGCCGCCGTCACCGTGCCGGAGTAGGTGATGTCGTGACCGATGTTGGCGTTGGGGTTGATGCCCGAAACCACCAGGTCAATCTCTTCCTGAATGAACCCCAGCAGGGGCAGCGCAACACAATCCGAAGGCGCGCCGTCGCAGGCGAAAGCAGACGTCCCGTCGGCGAGAACCGTCTCCCGCACCCGCAAGGGACGATCCATCGTCTTCACGTGTCCTGAAGCCGACCAGTTGCGGTCCGGCGCAAAGACGGTCACTTTGCCCAGTTTACGCATCTCCTGCGCCAGGGCGAGCAATCCGGGCGCGGTCACGCCGTCGTCGTTGGTGACAAGAATGTGCATGTTTTCGATTTCCGATTTCCGATTTTTGATTTACGATTTTGGATTTACGATTGCCTGATGATTATAACCCTCGCGCCTGTATAATACGCGCATGTCCTTCCAACGGCTGTCCACTTTCCATCCTTCGATGAACTCAGGGCGGCGCTTTCCACTGATTACTTACTGCTCACTGATCACTCTTTATTTCCTGCTTTCCTCCTGCTCCCCTCAAACGCCGCCTTCCCTTCAAACATCCCTCCTCATCTATCGCTTCTCCCCTCCCGCTCTTCTGGAATACGCCCCAGACCTGCGCCTGCTGCGCGAAATCCCCTTTCCCCTCCCTCCCAACTGCGGACTCTTCGACCTCTTTCCCGCGCCGACTGGACCGTTTCTCCTGCTCGAACTCAACTGCCCCCGCGGGCAGACGGTTCTTCTTCTGGACCTCGAAACGGGCTCCTCCTCCCAACCCTTTCCCAACGCCGACAGCCATTTCCTCGCCTGGCAAAGCGACGGGCGCGCCGCCTACCTCAAAGTGGACTCGCTTGGCAATCCCCGCATCCTGCGCGCTTTTGTGGACGGCAGGCAGGATACCCTCTCTCTCCCCGAATTCACCTACGACCTCGCCGCCCTGCCCAATTCCCGCGACTTTATTTTCACCCTCTCGCGCGGACTGGGCTACGGCAGTGAACTTTCCCTTGCCTCCAATGACGGACGCCGCGTCACCCTGCTGTACTCCGATCCATCCCACTACCTTTCCTTTGCCCGTTTTTCGCCAGACGGAAAACAAATTGCCTTCATCAAAATTCCCGACACGCAAACCCCCTTCACAGTGGGGGAGTTGTGGCTGATGAATGCCGATGGCTCGAACCCGCATAAACTCGCCGATGCCGACACCGGTCACGGCTACGCCGCGGACTGGTCGCCGGACGGGACGAGGATCGCCTATGTGGTGCGCGAAAATCCCGCCGACCCTCAAGCCGACGTATCGAGCGAGGCGCTTATCAGTAATATTTACATCGTTGAAGTTGCCAGCGGGCAAATCACCCCTCTCACCTCCTTCGAGCAGGGCTATGCCGAGACCCCGCACTGGTCGCCGCAGGGGAACATGCTGGCATTCACCGTCGTTGCAAATGGTAGAATGAGTGTGTTCATCGCGGACGCGGCTTCGGGTGAGGTGAAGCCCCTCGAGACCGAACCAGCCTGTTGTCCCGCATGGATGCGAAAGTGAGTCCCCAATGTTTCGCCGAGTCTTGTGTCTCCTTCTCCTGTCGCTGATTGCCGCCTCGTGCGGCGCGCCTGCCGCCACTCAAGAACCGTCTGCGCCCACGGCGGAGCAAGCGACTCTCGAACCGACTCTCCAGGCGCTCATTCCCGACACACCCACCCCCACGCAGACGCCTCTGCCCACGCCCTCGCCCACTGAAACGCCCCTGCCCCCGCTCGAACTCCCGACGGAAATCCCCAGCGCGCCTGCCCTGCTCGCTTGGGATGGTGTCCCCACCTACCTCGGCGACTCACAGCCCGGCTACGCCTTTCGCGTGCTGTACGACCCCGCAACCTGGGCGCTGACGCAAGACCAGTTTGGCTTCCCTGCCCTCGGGCATCGCGCCATTCCCTACTGTGTCATCTCCGTCACCTCCGGGCGCGGCTTGCCTCCCAACATCTCAGTGGAACATGAGACGCTATACGCCAAGACCGTCACCTTCGATGTCGGCGCCGCTTATGAAAATGGCGTGAAGAAATTCGTCACCTACACCGGCGGCGACGGTATCATCTTCACTGCCTTTCAAGTTTCCTTCGAGGAACAGGCAGACCAATGCCTGGCAGACGCCGAAACGGTTCTGACCACGCTGCGGTCGGTTCCCTCCTTCCAAGCCACTCCCACGCCTTAGGTGAATCATCGTGACCCGCACCGCCCGGAACCTCGTTGCCGCCTTGCTGATTAGCGCCGCCCTTTGGAGCGCAAGCGCCGTCCTTGCCGAACGCGCCTCCGCCCCCGCCCAGGCAGTGACGCCCTTCCTCTACCCGCCCTATCCCGGCACTGCCTCGCAGGAATCCATCTTCGACCACTCCAAACCCATTTATCAATATGACAACAAAGTAATCACCTACGCCGGCGACGAGGCGAACCGCAACTGTCCCGTCCCCCCGCCGCCTGGCACGCCGCCTCCCCAGAGCGGGGTGTGTAACGCCGGCAGCGGCGCCTACTGGTCTTACAGCCTCGGCGACTGGGTCTATTACGACGGTCACGACGGCATAGACTACGGCATCTCCTATCGTCCCGTCTATGCCGCCGCCGATGCAGACCAAATCATCTATGCCGGCTGGTGGGATCCGCAAAACCACAAAATCAACCTCGGCATCTACGTCCGTCTGCGCCACCCCAACGGCTACAACACCTACTACGGACACATGAGTTCTGTGGCGGTGCAGGCTTGCTCCACGCCCGGCTGCACCTTCGTCCCTCATGGCGAAGTGCTGGGCATCAGCGGCACCACCGGCAACTCCTCGGGACCGCACCTGCACTTCCTCGTGCGCGACCCAGCCGGCAAATCGGTGGACCCCTACGGCTGGAAGGGAAGCGGCTCCAGCCCTTGGGCGCCTCAACAGAAAGAATCGCTTTGGGCGGCGCTGCCCTCCCTCACCTACTACGGCGCGCAAATCTACCCCTCCGGCGCTCCGCTCGACTTCCCGCCCCGCCCTTCCGGCGGCATCATCGTGGACGACGGCTCGCTCGAATTCGACGAAACCCCCGATGGCTGTTGGGCGCAAGTCGCCGCCTCCAGCGCCATCAACGGACGCATGAGCACCGTCAAACCGCGCAACACGTCCGCCACTTGCTCCGGGCGCTGGGCGTTCCCCACAGGCGTGCGCGAGGGCATGTATGCTGTGTACATCCATATCCCCGCCGTCAAAGCCACCAGTCAAGGCGCGATTTATACCATCCGCCACGCCGGGCGCAGCGACCGCATCGTCATCAACCAGGCAGTCTTTCCCAACTTCTACTACGTCACCGATGGCTGGGTCTATGCCGGCAAATACAACTTCAACGGCGCAGGCGGCGAATACATCGAACTCTCCAACCTCACCCAGGATGAATCCGCCGGCATCGCCGACCTTGACCTCGGCGCCGACGCCGTGCGCTTCGTCTTCCAGGGAGACGCAACCGTGACTCCGCCCTCGCCGGTCACTGTCACCCCTTCACGGACGCCTACCGTCACCCCGACGCCAAGCCGCACCTCCACCCCCACCATCACCCGCACGCCGACCGTTACCCGCACGCCGACAATCACTCCCACCCCAACCATCACACGCACACCGACGGCAACCCGCACCCCCACCGCCACCCGCACACCCACGCGGACGCCCACCCCTTCGCGCACGCCGACCGCCACGCGGACTCCTTCCTCCACGCCCACTCGCACTCCCACCCACACCCGCCGCCCCACGCTCACGCCGCAGTATTATCAAATCAAAATTTATTTTGCCAGCCGCGTGCGCTACAACGCCAACCTGCCTCCCATTGAAGTGGCGGGGTCGCGCTACGTCCGCTCCAACGCGGTGTACACTTCCGTGTTGAACGAATACTTCAAAGGTCCCGGCGCAGTCGAGCGCACCTCCTACGGCTGGATCGCCGTCAACAACGGCTTCACCGGCTACAGCCGGCTGGAAGTTCAGGACGGCATCGCCCGCGTCTATTTGACCGGCGCCTGCATCTCCGAGGGCAAAGACTTCAACATCGCCGACCTGCTCTCGCTGAACCTCAAACAGTTCCCCGAAATCCGCTTCGTCAAAGTCTATGACCAGAACGGCTCCACGCGCGACCCCAGCGGCGCCAGCGACTCGGAACCGCTCTGCCTTTCCGAATACAAGACCTCCACCCCCACCGCCACCCGCACGCTGACGCCCACGCGCACCCCCACCGCCACACGCACTCCCACCCGTACCCGCACCCCCACGCGCACGCCGCTCCCCACCCGCACGCCTCGTCCCACCGCCACGCCGCAGTGGCGGCAGGTCAACGTGTACTTTGTGGGCAGGTTCGCTTACGAAAACAACATCCCGCCCTTTGAGCGTGCGGGAGTTCGCTGGGTACGTTCCAGCAACCCCATCGGCGCTGTGCTGGATGAATACTTCAAAGGACCCGGCGCGCAGGAAAAATCCTACGGCTGGATGGCGCTTTACAACGGCTTCACCGGCTACGACCGCTTCGAACTCCGCGACGGCGTCCTCCACCTCTACCTCAAAGGGACGTGCGACCGCGCCGGACAAACCTACACCATCGCAGACCTGCTGTTCCGCAGCCTCAAACAATTCCCCGAAATACAGTTTGTCAAGATTTATGACGAAAACGGCTCGACCCTCAATCCCAGCGGGCAGAGCGATTCCATCCCGGCTTGTTTACAGCCGTAAAGCCGCCTCCCACGCGCATACCGCCGCACAAAAGCCAGCCCGCCACGGCTGGCTTTTTGATTGCCGCCATCTGCTCACCCATCGGGGCTATTGCGAAAGACCCTCCGCATGGATAAGATGGAAGCAAGGAGGAAAGATGAACGCCCGCCATTGGATACTCGCCGCCGCCCTGTTTTTGACATCCTGCAACCTGACCGCCGTCCAGCCCACGCCGACCGCGCCGCTTCTTTCCACGCCGCCGCCTGCTTCTCCCTCACCCGCCGTATCCACCCCGACGCTTCTCCCCATCGAAACCCTGCTGGCGGTGGATACCCCCACCTTACCGGCGCCCCTGCCCACCGCCACGCCGCGCCTTGTCCTTGCCGCGCCCAAAGACCAGCCGGTCAACTGCCGCTTTGGACCGGAGGTTTCCTACGCCATCGTCGGTGCGCTGATTGCGGGCAGGCAGGCAGAGGTGATTGGCAAGAACACAAACGCCACGTGGTGGTACGTCCGCAACCCCAGCGACCCATCCACCAACTGCTGGCTTTCGGCGGAATTCGTCGTCGTGACGGGAAATGTGGAGGCGCTGCCGGTGGTGAGTCCGCCCGAAATTGGGGTGACCAATATCCGGGTCCGTGTGGAACCGCCGGTGATGAACGTGGGCTGCAAGGCGTTTCCGCAAGTCTTCAGCGTGTTCGGGGAGGTTACCTCCAACGGTCCGACCATCGTCACCTGGCGATGGGAGGCAAGCAACGGCTACGTCTCGGATGTGGCGACGTTGTTGTTCGAATCCGAGGGGACAAAAGAGGTCAGCGGTTTCATCACCGTGACAAGCGTCAACGATTACTGGGTCAATCTGCATGTACTGCTGCCCAACGACCGCAGCGGCGGCGCAAACTTCAAGGTGGTTTGCACCCCGTAAAACGCCGGCACGATCACCGCCCTCTGGGGTTAACGACATTGTATGTTTTGTGAAATATGACCTGCTTTATAATCGCCATAGCCCTTACACCCCCTTTTGAAACCAGAAGAGCGCTCGGCAATTCAAATCAACCACGGATAAAAGCGATGAAAGCGATAAGAACATAAATCACTTTTCTCCCTTTCATCCGTGGTTAAAACAAGAATTACCGAATCCTCTCACCAGAAGTAACATCTCCATTTGCAGGATGAATTGAAATGGCAGGTCGATGGTTTAAGACTTTTCTTTCTCCTCCCGAAGTGACGGAAGGGGAGAATGCGCGTATGGGGCGAATCATTCACTCGGTCACGAAGTGGGGTATTCCGATCCTGCTGTTTTTCATCGCGCTGAGGCTGGCAGGAGGGGAGAGCGTGACCAACAGCCTAAGCCTGTATACGGCATTTACGCTGGTCATGTTCTTTGTGGGACGGCTGGCGTTGAAACGGGGATACGTCCGCTGGGCGGGGCTGGCGCTGACTTTTCTGGCATGGAGCGGGCTCACGCTTTGGGTCTGGTCTTCTCATGAACTGGATGGCGTTGGCATTGTCGGTTTCCTGACCATTGCGCTGGTGACGGGGTTCCTCTTTGGCAGTGCAGAGGCGCTGTTCTTTTTGGCGTTGAGCCTGGTGAGCATTTGGAAATTCGCCTACACCGACACCGCCGCTTTGGATTTCGCCAACCGCATGGGGCTTCGTCCCTTTGCCTATGCCTTCAACCTCTCGCTCGGTCTTCTGCTGACCTGGCTGCTGCTCTATTTTCTGATTCGCACTTTGCAAAAGTCGCTTGCCGAAGGCGAAAAAGAAATTGACCACCGCCGCCAGGTGGAAGCGGCTCTTCAGCAGCAAGCCGCCTACCTCAACGCCCTGCATGAGACCACCCTCGGCATCATCAACCGCCTTGAACTCCGCCCCCTGCTCGAATCCATCCTGATGCGGGCATGTAAACTGGCGGACACCCGCCACGCGCTGGTCGAACTGGTCACGCCGGACCAATCTGCCATGCGCCTGGAACTGGGGATAGGGTTGCCGGCTCCGTATGTGGGGCATCTCACCTACAAGGGCGAAGGCATCGCTGGACGCGTGTGGGAGACCGGCGAAACGCAGATCGTCAACGATTACTCCAATTGGGAGTACCGCGACCCGCAGGTGGATGTTCAGTTTTATGCCATTGTCGGACTGCCGCTGAAAGCCGGTGGAGAAGTCATCGGCGTGCTGGCGTTATTGTATGAGAATGAAGAACAGCGTTTTCATCCCGAACTGGTGGCTTTGCTCGAGCGTTTTGCCTCGCTTGCCTCTGTGGCAATTCAGAACGCCCGTTGGTATGAAGCGGCGCAGAAGGAACTCGAAGAACGACGCCTGGCGCAGACCGCGCTGTTGGAGAGCGAGGAAAAATTCCGCAAAATCTTTCAATCCAACCCCGTTGCCATCTGCATCACCACCTTCGATGAGGGACGTCTGCTGGAAGCCAATTATGCCTACTGGGATATGACCGGTCTCGACCCGGCTACATCGCTGGGAAAGACATCGGAAGAGTTGAAACTCTGGAGCACGCCCGAAGCGCGGGCGAAATTCATCGAAGAACTCAAGCGTAAAGGTTCGCTCTATAACCCCGACGATTCCTTCTACGACGAGCATGGCAACCTCAAACAGGTCATCAGTTTCTACGAACGGATGCGCATCGGCGGCAAGGACTACATCCTTTCCATGTTCTACGACATGAGCGAACAGAAGAAGACCATGGAAGCGCTGCGTCAGAGCGAAGCCCGCAACCGCGTCCTGCTCGAAGCCTTCCCGGATATGATTTTGGAAATCTCGCGCGAAGGCGTCATCAAAAACATGGTCCCGCCCAAAGGATTGGAAGAATCCATGCCGGTCAGCATGTTCGTGGGCAAACGAGTGGGGGAGTTGCTCTCTGAATCGGCGGCGGCGCAGACCTGCTTTGCCATGGAGCGCGCGCTTGCCACCGGTCAGATGCACGCCTTTGAGTTCGAGCAAAAAATGAGGGACGACTACCGCATCCTCGAAGCCCGGGTGGTGCCAGCCTTCCCCGATACGGTCTCGATGATGCTCCGCGACGTGACCCAGCGCAAATGGATCGAGGCGGAGCGCGAAAAACTCATTAATGAACTCGAAGAGAAGAACATCGAATCCGAAACGCTGCGCGCCAGCCTGGCAAGCATTGTGGGAACCTTTGAATTTTCTGAAGTCGTCCAGCGCATCCTCGACCAGCTTCACCAAGTTGTGCCTTACGACAGTGCCTCCCTTTGGCGGCTGGACGGGAAAAAGCAAATCCTCATCGGCAGCCGTGGCTTGCCGCCTGAAATTTCCCAAAACTTGGAATTCGACATTGACGAACAAAACCACGCCGTCCCTCTCTTCAACGGCGAACTGCCCTACATCATCAGCCGTGACGTGCAGGCGGAATTCCCGCGCTTCCGACAAACGCCGCACAACTACATTCACTCCTGGCTCGGCGTGCCTCTCAAAATGCGCGGCAAGGTCATCGGCTTGATTGCGCTGGACGGCAAACAAAAAAGCCAATTCAACGAACATCATGCCGGCCTTGCCGTTACCTTTGCCGACCAGGTGGCGATTGCCCTGGAAAACGCCCGCCTCTATTCGGACCTCCAGGCGGATCTAGCCATCCGGCAGAGCCTCATCTCGGAATTGGAATCCAAAAACGCCGAACTGGAACGCTTTACCTACACCGTCTCCCATGACCTCAAATCGCCCCTCTTCACCATTCGCGGCTTTCTTGGCTACCTTGAGCAGGATGCGCTGGCGGGCAATGTTGAACGTCTGCGCTCCGACATCGCACGCATCACCGCCGCCACCGATAAAATGCATCAGCTGCTGAACGACCTGCTCGAACTCTCGCGCATCGGGCGGGCAATGAACGAACCGCAAGAAATTCGGTTTGAGGAACTGGCGCGCGAAGCGGTGACGCTCGTAGAGGGGCGCCTCATGGAACGCGGTGTCGCCGTTCACATTCACCCCCATCTGCCGGTCGTCTTCGGCGACCGCCCGCGCCTGCTCGAGGTGATGCAAAACCTGGTGGATAACGCCGCCAAGTTCATGGGCAGTCAGCCGCAGCCGCGCATTGAAATCGGCTGCGCAGGCGAAGAAAACGGCAGTCCCATCTTCTACGTGCGCGACAATGGCATCGGCATCCCTCCCGAACACCATGAACGCATCTTCGGCTTGTTCAACAAACTGAATGCCCAAAGCGAAGACACGGGCGTGGGCTTGGCTCTCGTGAAGAGAATTATCGAGGTTCACGGCGGACGGATCTGGGTCGAGAGCGAGGCGGACAAAGGCGCAACTTTTTACTTTACTTTAGGGGGGCAGCCGCCGCCTCCGCCGTCAGCACAGGATGCTGATGCAAAAACAGGAAACAAAAAATGAACGAACCGCCCTCCACACAGCAAACAGGCGAATTCCTCTTGAGCAAACTCTATGGCGATGCGGACATTGTAGCCAGAATATTTCGCCAGTTTCTCCTGCTCGTTCTCATCGGGCTGATGGCGGGGGTGATAATTGCGCTTGTAACCCGAAGCGATCCATTCTTTGCCCTGTTCATGGCATTTGCCATTCTGCCGGTTCTTGTCTCTTTCCGGTTTGTACAAAAAAGGAAATTCGAGACCGCTGCCGTCTTTCTAACGGTTCTGCTGCTCGTCCTCAACACAGTCATTTCCACCAGAGACGGCGGCATCTTTCGCGTCAACAACCTGGCGTTTCCAGCCATTCTCATCATTGCCAGCCTGGCGGCGAGCCGGCGCACACTCTTTTTTCTGCTCTCTTTCACTATTCTGTGTATTGCCTGGCTCTCCTTTGGAGAAACCTTGGGATGGTATCCGGCGACTTCGCCGCCCCGCAATCCTTGGGACAATTTTCTTTCCGCTTGTCTGATTATCGTTTTGACGGTTGTCATGGTTCAGCATCTGATACGAGGGGTATTTCATAGTCACCTGCAATTGCAGAGGGAAATCTCGGAACGCCGCCGCCTCGAACGCGAACTTCAAGAACAGCGCGACTTTGCCTTGCAAATTATCAACAGCCTCGGGCAGGGACTCACCGTCACCAACGCCGAAGGGGTGTTCGAACTCGTTAATCCAGCCTACGCCCACCTCATCGGCTATGAACCGCACGAATTAATCGGCAAAAGCCCGGCGCAAGTCACCTACCCCGAAAGCCTGCGCGAGCTCGAGCGCGCTCACGCCCAGCGCCGCAATGGCTTGATTACCACCTATGAAAGCCTTCTTCGCCACAAAAACGGCAAAGGGGTTCCCGTCCTCATCACCGGCGCGCCGCGTTTCAAGAACGGACAGTTTGCCGGCTCCATTACTTCCATCACCGACCTGACCGCAATCAAGTTGGTGCACGAAGAACGCGAACGATTGATTGCCGAGCTTTCCGCCAAAAACGCCGAGTTGGAACAATTCACCTACACCGTCTCCCACGACCTGAAATCGCCGCTGGTCACCATCAGCGGTTTTCTTAGTTACCTCGAACAGGATGCTTTTGCCGGCGATACGGTGCGCCTGAAAAAAGACATCCAGCGCATCAACGAAGCGGTTCACAAAATGCAGAAACTGCTCAATGAACTGCTCGAACTCTCCCGTATTGGCAGGCTGGTCAATCCTCCCGAAACCATCCCTTTTGCCGAACTGGTTCAAGAAGCCATCAGCCTTGTGCAGGGACGGCTCGATCAACGGGGCGTCCAAATCTTCCTCCAGCCCAATCTGCCTGCCGTCTTTGGCGATCGTCCGCGGCTGGTTGAAGTCCTGCAAAACCTGATTGATAATGCCGCCAAATACATGGGCGACCAGTCACAGCCGCGCATCGAAATCGGCTGCGCGGGCGAAGAAAACGGCAGCCCCATCTTCTATGTGCGCGACAACGGCATCGGCATTCCCCCCGAACACCATGAACGCATCTTCGGCTTGTTCAACAAACTGAATGCCCAAAGCGAAGGGACGGGCATAGGCTTGGCTCTCGTGAAGAGAATTATCGAGGTTCACGGCGGACGGATCTGGGTCGAGAGCGAAGCGGGCAAAGGCTCCACCTTCCTCTTCACGCTTCCTCCCGGACCTGCAGCCTGATTCCGTATATAATAGCCTCATCTCAACTCGAGGAGAATCGTGATGAAACGAGCCGTCAGCATCAGCATCGGATCGTCAAAACGCAACAAGGCAGTGACGGTGGAACTGCTGGGCGAAAAAGTCAGCATCGAACGTATCGGCACCGACGGCGACATGGAAGCCGCCGCCCTGAAATACAAGGAACTCGACGGAACAGTGGACGCCTTTGGCGTGGGCGGCGCAGACCTGGGCGCCCTGATAGACGGCAAATTCTATCCCTTTCACTCCGTCCAACCGATGGTGCGCTTTGTGAAGAAAACCCCGCTGGTGGACGGCGGCGGTTTGAAGAACACCCTCGAAAACCGCGCCCCCGCCTTCCTCGATAAAACCATCGGCGATTACATCCGTCAACGCGGACGCAAAGTCTTTGTCACCCTCGGCGTGGATCGCTGGGGGCTTTCCAAATCCTTTGTCGAAGCCGGTTACGAAGTTATCTTTGGCGACCTGATGTTCGCCTTGGGCGTTCCCATTCCCATCCGCACGATGAACGGATTGCGTACCCTCGCAAAGATTATGATTCCCATCGTCACGCGCTTCCCGTTTGAGTGGCTCTACCCAACCGGCGAAAAGCAGGAGGAACGCATCCCCAAATATGAAAAATACTATCATTGGGCAACCGTTATCGCCGGCGATTGCCACTACATCAAACGTCACATGCCGGAAGACATGCAAGGCAAAGTGATTGTCACCAACACCACCACGCCCGAAGATGTGGAACTTTTCCGCAAGTGCGGGGTGAAATATCTCGTCACCACCACCCCTGTGCTGGACGGGCGCTCCTTCGGCACCAACATGATGGAAGCCGCGCTGGTGGCAGCCTCCGGCAAGGGACGCCCGCTCACTTGGGCGGAATATGACGAATTGCTCGATAAACTCGGCTTCGAGCCGCAGTTGCAGGAGTTGAATTCGTAAGAGATACGCAGGTATACAAGTACACAGGTACACAGGTACACAGGTATACACGTATACAGCGTCAGTCCGACTTCTTTACCTGTGTACCTGTTTACCTGTCTACCCACGTACTCCAACACAATAAGGAGATTTTATGGACGCACTCGTACTTGCAGGTGGAATTCCCCAGCCCGAAGACCCGTTATATGCCTATTCCAACGGCGACTCCAAAGCGTTGATTGATGTCGCTGGCAAACCGATGATCCAATGGGTTTTGGATGCGCTCGGCGATGCCCGCCACGTGGACAATGTGATTGTCATCGGGCTTTCTCCCAAAAGCGGGGTGACCTGCAAAAAGCCTCTGCATTTCGTCTCCAACCAGGGACGCATGCTCGCCAACATTGTGGCAGGCGTGAACAAGGCGCTCGAACTGAACAAGAAGAACAAATATGTCATCGTCGCCTCCTCCGATATTCCCGCCCTCAAACCCGAAATGGTGGATTGGCTGGTGGAAACCGCCATGCAGACGAAAGACGACCTATACTACGGAGTCTGCACGCGCGAGGTGATGGAAGCCCGCTACCCCGGCTCCAAGCGCACCTACACCCGCCTCAAGGATGCGGAACTGTGCGGCGCCGACATCAACATCACCCACGTGCGCATGGCGACCGAACACCTCGATATGTGGGAATCCCTGATTGGCAGCCGCAAGAGTCCGCTTCGCCAAGCCAGCCTCATCGGTTTCGGCACGCTGTTCAAACTGCTGACCCGTCAACTCACGCTTGAGGAGGCGGTGCGCCGCGTCTGTGAACGGATTGGCATCAAAGGGCGCGCCATTGTCTGGGAACATGCCGAAGCCTGCATGGACGTGGACAAGCCCCATCAACTGGAAATCCTGCGCGAAGACCTTGCCGCCCAACAGCGGAAAGCCTCTGCCAAAGCAGCGGCACGCCGCAAAGCCGCCCCTGCTGCTGAACCTGCAAAGAAGGCGAAGCCTGCTCCGAAAAAAGCCGCGCCTGTCAAACCTGCGCTGAAAGCGAAGCCCAAGAAACAATGAAACTGCGTTCCATCCTCGAACTGGATGCACGCCTCTCCGACAAAATGCGCGTGGCTGAGAAGCCAGGCGCATTGCGTTCATTGGCGGTGTTCTTCGCCCACTCCGGCGACTCGTGGTTCTGGGGTGCGGCGCTGATTCTGCTGTGGTTTTTCAGCAATTCATTTTGGAGGCAATGGGAAGTGGTGGAGTTTGCCGCCATCAGCGTGCTGGCGGCTCTGGTGATGGCGATCAAATTCCTCGTGCGGAGGAGGCGTCCCGAAGGAGAATGGGGAGGCATCTACCGCAACACCGATCCGCACTCCTTTCCCTCCGGTCACGCGGCGCGGGCGTTTCTGATTGCCGTCATCGGCGCGGCGCTGGGTCCCGCCTGGCTCGGCATCCTGCTTTGGGTGTGGGCGCCGCTCGTCGCGCTGGCGCGTGTGGCGATGGGCGTCCACTACCTTTCGGACGTGGTGGCGGGCGCCGTGCTGGGCGTGGTCGTTGCCGCGGCGGGTTTGCAAATCTACGAAGGGGTGTTTGCCGCGCTCACTGCCTGGCTGGGTTTCCCGCTCTGGTAGCGATTACCCGCTCTGTCTGACCGCTTTCAAGTGTTCCTCGATGTGCGCCAAAGCGCGCTCCACCCATCTCTGCAGGGTGAAGCCGCTTCCCAGCGTGGCATGACGCGACTCCCGCGACCAAGCCTCCGCCGGCAATTTCCGCAGCATCTCGGTCAACGCTTCCACCTCCGCCACAAAATTATCCAGCATCTCCCGCAGCGGCTCGCCGGCGTCGTAATGCTCAGCCATATAAGCGTCGCCGTCGAAGTTGGGGAACTCCGGATTTTCCTCCTCCACCGTGCGGCGGGCGCGCAGACCGTACACCAACCGCTGCACATCGCGCGTGTGGGCGGCAATCTGATGGACGTTCCAGCCGCCGTCAATCGGCGCGAACGGGTCGGCGACCGCCAGGCAGGCATCGCGGAACTCCGCCGCCGCATTCGTCAGCCGTTCCAACAACTTCGTGCGATATTCCGTCAACTCTTTCATATCTCCTCCAAAAGCGCCAGAACTTTTTCGACGACACCCTCGCCCGTTTCCACAAGATGGACGCGAACGCCGTAGGGACTCAACTCACGCGCGGCTTGATGCGTGAAGGCAGCCAGCCCGTGCATGGCAGAGACGAACGCCGCTTCCTTCTCCGCCGATTCCTGATTCAATGTCACGAGGTTGATAATCACCCCTGAGCCTTGACTCCGCATCACGCGTCCCGCCGATTGCGTCATCAAAAACGCGCCTGTCAGGGTGACATCCAGTGTGCGGTGCCAATCCCACTCGTCCATATCCAGCAGGGGAACGCGCGGTTGGACCGCAGCATGGTTGACCAGCACATCTATCCTGCCAAATTCATCCTCCACCTGCTTGATTAAACCCTGCGCTCCCATCTTCTTGGCAACATCTTCCACGAAAGTTTGCGCGCGCCCGCCCTGTTGTTGAATCTGAGCGACCACTTCCTCCACATTTATCGGCGAAATATCGTTCGCCGCCACTATCGCGCCGTATTCGGCAAATGCCAGCGCCAGCCTTCGCCCGCTGCCTTTGCCCGCGCCTGTAATGAGAACCACTTTTCCCGCGAGTCCTTCCCACTTTTTACTTTCCACTTTCCACTCACCACTTTCCTCTTTCATTTTTCCTCTTTCATTCGTGCGATTCACAAAGCGGAATCCGGTCACGGTTTTCGTAGCCGTTCAGCGGCAAGCCAAGATAAGGCGAAGGGTCGAGCGTGTTGCGGATTTCCAATTCGTTCTTGAATTGTCCATTGCCGTCATCCTTCACGATGGAAAAGTGTAAATGCACTCCCACAGGATTGGCTGGGTCGCCTGAGTAATTTCCCTGATAGCCGAGAAAGGTCCCTGCTTCGATGAATTGCTCAGTCGTGCCGGGGGGAAATTTCTCCGAAATGAACGAATTGCCGAAGTGGTCTGCCATGTGGGTATAGTATAGCCAGATTTGGACGCCGGGCTGGAGCGGGTCGCTGGGGACGCGCACGATGACAGAAGACTTCCATTCGGGCAGGCGGGTGAGGTAGCCGGGGTAGGCGGAAATGACCGGCGTCACGCCTGCCTCGCCGCCGGCGAAAATATCTATGCCCTGGTGGCTGTGACCCGGGCGAAAAGAATCGCCCCATAGAAAACCGACGAAACCATTGGTGGGGAAAAGAAAAGGGGCGGAGCCGCATTGGGAACCGGCTGCCAGCCTCCAGTCTGGGTGTGAGGCGGGGTTGCGCATCCAAGTGCGAAAGGCGAGAAGCCGCGCAGCGTTGGGACGGTATAGATAAAACGCAGTTCCCAGCGCGGTAATGACTGCCACAATCACACCAGAGAGTATGAGGGAGCGTCTTGGCATAGGGCAGGATTATACCGCTGTAACCTTTTCTAATTTTCAATGGCGCACATTGCTTGTAATTTTGTTTGGGTGGGCTATAATTTAGGTGTCGAAAGGGCAAACCCGTCGCAAGGCGGGGACGCAAAGTCATGGGTCCCATAGAGGAGTGGGATCGCCAGACCGCCGAAATTATTATTTTTTCGGCGTTTTTGTTTTTTCAGGAGGTGCAGCGCCCTAACAATCAAATAGAACCATTGCCTGTGATGTCCACGAAAGCAAATCTCAAACTATCAGAGGAGAAATAGTGATGAAAGCAAAGTGGTTCAGTGTATTGTCAGCCGTGGTCATTTTGACGCTCGCGATTGTGCCGGTTGCCGGCGCTGGCGATGGCGTGACCAAGGTGGAGCCGCTTGTCCCGGTTCCCTCGGCTGACTCAGGCGAATTTGTAAACGAAACGCCCGACTTGTGGTTTGTGGAATTCGCCAGTAAACCTCTGGCAGATGGCGGTTCCAAGACCCTGACGGACGCCGATAAGGCGAAGTTCCGCGCCGCTGCCGCAGCAAAGGGGATCCAATTTACAGAGCGGTTTGCCTTCAATAATTTGTGGAATGGTGTTTCCATCAAAGTAAATCCCGCTGATGTCAACAAACTAAAGACATTGCCCGGTGTGGTGGCGGTGTATCCGGTCATTTCCATCCCGCTGCCGCAGACGTTCGACAATGCCAGCCCCGAACTGGCGACCGCCATTCAAATGACCGGCGCCGATATTGCCCAGAACGAGATGGGCTACACCGGTGCAGGCGTCAAAGTGGCGGTGATGGATACTGGTGTTGATTTCGATCATCCCGACCTGGGCGGTTGTTTTGGCCCGGGCTGCCGCGTGGCGTATGGCTATGACTTCGTCGGCGATGCGTTCAACGCCGATTCGACTTCTCCCACCTACAACCCGATTCCTTCCCCCGATCCAATCCCCGATGACTGCAACGGTCATGGTACGCACGTGGCGGGTATCGTCGGCGCGAACGGCACGGTGAAGGGCGTAGCGCCCAATGTCACCTTCGGCGCATACCGCGTCTTTGGCTGTTCCGGCTCCACCACTGCGGATATTATGATCGCTGCCATGGAGCGCGTGCTGGCGGATAAGATGCAGGTGCTCAACATGAGCATCGGTTCCGCCTTTACCTGGCCCCAGTACCCCACCGCCGTCGCCTCCGACCGCCTCGTCAAGAAGGGCGTGGTGGTGGTTGCCTCCATCGGCAACAGCGGCGCCAACGGTTTGTACTCGGCTGGCGCGCCGGGCTTGGGCAAGGACGTGATCGGCGTCGCCTCTTTCGATAACACCCATAACACTGCCAACGTCTTCGAAGTAAACGGCAGAGACATCGGCTATCTGCCCATGTCGTTCTCGGGACCCGTTCCCACCTCTGGCACGGAAGAAATCGTGTACGTTGGTCGCGCTTGTAATGTGGATCCTCTGCTGGTCAATCCGGCTGGTAAAGTAGCGCTGGTGGTTCGCGGCGCCTGTACTTTTGCCGAAAAAGCCACCAATGCCATCAACGCCGGGGCAACAGCGGTTGTCATCCACAACAACGCAGCGGGTCTCTTCAGCGGTACGCTGGGCGCTCCCATCGGCGATGGCAGCGTGCCGGTCGTTTCCATCTCACTGGCAGACGGCATGTACATCCGCTCGCAGACTGCGCCGGTGATGATGACCTGGACCGACCGCATCGGTTCCTTCCCCAACCCGAACGGCGGCTTGATTTCCTCCTTCAGTTCCTACGGTCTCGCTCCTGACCTGAGTCTGAAGCCTGACATCGGCGCGCCGGGCGGCAACATCTATTCCACCTTCCCGCTGGAATTGGGCGGTTATGCCACCCTGAGCGGCACTTCCATGTCCTCGCCGCATGTGGCGGGGGCGGTGGCTTTGCTGCTCGAAGCCAAGCCGAAACTGAAAGCGCGCGACGTGCGCGGCATCCTGCAAAACAGCGCCGACCCGAAAGTCTGGTGGGGCAGCCCCGCCTCGGGCTTCCTGGATAACGTCCATCGCCAGGGCGCCGGCATGCTCGATATTGACGATGCCATCCGAGCGACGACCGTCATTACCCCCAGCAAGATTGCCACCGGCGACTATTGGGAAGTGATGGATCCGTGGGTGCAGCCGATTGACGTGACGAACAACTCCAACACACCGGTGACTTACGATATCACCTACGTCAACGCCCTTTCCACCGGCGGCGTGATCACCCCGTCCTTCTGGCTGTCGGATGCTTACGTTGAATTCAGCGAGTCGACCATCACGGTGCCGGCTTGGAACAAGTACACCATCGAGGCTTATATCCATGCCGCAACGGGTCCTGTCAACGGCATCTACGGCGGTTACATCGTCTTCACGCCGCGCGATGGCGGGCAGGTCTACCGCATCCCCTATGCCGGCTTCGTGGGCGATTATCAGGGCATCCAGGTGCTGACGCCGACCGCCAACGGCTTCCCGTGGCTGGCGATTAGTTACCAGGGTTCCTTCTACGGACCTGTCACCGGTCCCGCCGACTGGGTGTACACCATGCAGGGCGAGGATGTGCCGTGGATTTTGGCACACTTCGACCATCAGGCTGAAGTCGTCCATATCCACATCTACAAGGCAGACGGCACTCCCGTTCACCCGGTTCACAACTATGCCTACGCTGAAAAGTACTTCCCGCGCAACTCTACCTCTTCGGGCTTCTTTGCCTTCGCGTGGGACGGTAACCGCATGAGCGAGAACGGCAAGATTGTGAAAGCCCTGCCGGATGGCGATTACATCCTTGAACTGGAAGTCCTCAAGGCAGGCGGCGATCCGGGCAATCCCGATCATTGGGAGCACTGGATGTCGCCCGTCATTCGCATTGACCGTCCATAGTTGAACATTATGTGCAAGCAATTCAGGCTGGCAGAGGTCATCTGCCAGCCTGAATTTTTGGTTCGTTTATTCTCTTGTGCGCAGCAAATGTTCTCTAACGTTTGCTGTATGAGGCAAAAGCTTATTCCGTCGGAAGCGACTCCAGTGGAAGCGCCGACGGGTTTTCGCAATAGACGACCGTTTCACGCAAGTCGGTGTGATATTCAAACGTGCGCTCGGCGGCTTGCAGACGGATCAAGTAGCCGGGCGTGAGAACTTGAAGATACATCGCGGACGGGTTGGGGCATCCCAGGCTGGAGTCGGGCCAGGTGACGGCGGCGGCTTCCTTGAATTGGACCTGTTCTGCGGGGATGGCAAAGCGCTTTGTCAAGTCTTCGGTTGCGAGGGCAATCAATTTTTGGAGGGTGGGGTCGGAGGGATCAGGCATGGAAGAGGAGTCTCCTTGAGGGGCTGAATCAGGCGAGGGCGTGGGAAGAGGCGTAATTTCCACTGGGGAGGTGGCATGGGGTGAATCTTCCATCGGCGGTGATTGTGGTTGCCGGGGTGCTTGTCCGCATCCTGCCAGAGTCAAGATCAACATCGAAATAAACAGAAGCCGGTAATTTTTCATGCGAAAAACCTCCTTGGCGCTTTGTATGGTTTGTGCCAATTTACCCCCAAGACGATATGGGTGATGTAAATGTTCCTCGCGCTGACCCTTCACAGTAGCTGCCAAAAGAACGGTGTAACCTTTTGAAACAACACCATGCTTGCATTTTTGAGTTTTTTATACTATAAATTTTATCGTGATAAAAAAACTGTTGATGTGGGAGCATATAGGGTATACCTGCACTGGCAGCAGGGCTACCGGACAGTAAAGTGATATTGCACGACGATTGTTCCAAAGGAGGTGCGAGACACTCAAAAATATTTTCAGCAAAACCCAAAGCCAACCTAAAAAGAGGAGATTTATGCTATGAAACGTTTTGTTTTCACAACAATGATGATTGCCATTCTGGCGATTGCTCTTGCCGTTCCCGCCGCTGCGGCTCCCAGCAGTAGGATGATCGGGATTAACATCCTGCTCAACACCGATGTGACCCCTGCCATTCTTGCCGACCTGGGTGCGTATGGCAAGGTTCGTGATGTGATTTACGAAATTGACGCGCTCACCATGCAGATACGCGAGGGGGATCTGGCGAAAATCCGCGAACTGCCGTATGTCGCCGCTGCCAATCCGGATGCTGAACGAAATGGGGCGCCGGTGGATACTGTGGCTGTGACCGACTTTGTCAACGGTTTGAGCACGTGGGATTTGGACGCCGTCAACGTGACCGATTTTGGCTTTGCCAACCGTCAGGTCGCCTATGATGGAACGGGCGTATATGTGGCAGTGCTGGATACGGGCTTGGTGGATAGTTGGCGTCAGGTCTTCCCTGAAGAGCGCATCGCCGAGGAATTTGCCAAATCCTTCAGCGGCGGAGGCGGAGAAGTAGGAAACGTCTCTGAGCAGCCCAATAAATGGGAACATGACCAAAACTCGCACGGCACTCATGTGACCAGCACCATTTTGGGATATAGCCTGCGCGGCATACCGGTCAACGGCGTTGCGCCATTGGCAACGGTGATTCCGGTCAAGGTTCTCAATCAGAATGGTTCCGGCTGGTCATCTGTGGTTGCCCGCGGCATCGTCTATGTGGCAGACTTGAAGGCTGGACCGCTGGCGGCTTATCCTGTGGTTATCAATATGTCGCTGGGTGGACCGGTGTTGGATGCCGTCGAAAAGGCTGCGATTGATTATGCCATTGGAAAGGGTGTCATCATCGTCGCTTCGGCTGGCAACAGCGGCACTCGCGGCATGGGGTATCCCGGCGCGTACGCCCCGGTCATTTCGGTGGCGGCTTCCGGCTGGGTGAGGGAATGGGCTCCGGCTGGCAACCGCTCATGGTGGTACAACGGCAATGTCGCCGAACCCACCAACCCGGACGATTTCTATATCACCAGTTTCTCGAGCCGCGCCAAACCCGGTCAAGACTTGGATGTGGCGGCGCCCGGTTCCTGGGTGGTTGGACCCTATAAAACCAACAGCAGCAACGAACCCACCTACTACTTCCTGGGTGGCACTTCGATGGCAAGCCCGCATGTGGCTGGCATTGTGGCGTTGATGGCGCAGAAATATCCCGCGCTCACCGCTGCTCAGGCTGAGACGTTTCTCACCGGCGCTGCCATTCCGCTGCCGGCAGGATGCCGCAATGTCCTTACGCCCGCTGGCGCGGTGGCGACCTACTGCTGGGGCGCTGACGCCACCGGCGCAGGACTCATCACTGCCGATGCGGCGCTCTCTGCTGTTCCCTAAACCACACTAGTCAATCGTTTATCCTAATCCCCTGCAGGGTTTGCCTTGCAGGGGATTTTCTTATAATCTTTCTACACGGCATTGCCTCGTTTCTTATACTTTCGAAATACACTACGCCCAACTCAATCAACTAATCAAGGAGACGAGCCATGACCTTCTACCTGCAAACTTATCCGTACCATCGTCCGTACCGCCGTATGCTCCGCCGCTGGGCGGAAAATGAACAGCACGCTCTGGGTGTGAACATTCGTGAAGAAAACGATGCCTACATCCTCTCCGCGCTCGTGCCGGGGCTCAAAGCCGAAGACCTGAACATTCAGGTGCTGGATGACATTGTCCGCATCGAGGGCGAGTACAAGCAGGACGAAAAGGAGTACCTGATGCAGGAACTCCCGCGCGGTTCTTTTTCGCGGACCTTGCGCCTGCCTGCATCAGTCGATGCCAACCGCGTCGAAGCGCACATCGCCGATGGCGTGCTGACGCTGACTCTGCCCAAGGTGGAATCCGCCAAACCGAAGAGAATCAAAATCAAGGTCAAGTAAGAAGCGCAGACCTGTCGAGACGAGACCGCGCCGAAAAGCGCGGTCTTGTCTCTTAATCCCAGCGGGTATAATTCGCTCATTCCCGTCTTTGGAGAATTCCCGTGCGTTTTCGACTTCTTATCCTTTCCATCCTGATTGTCCTGTTGAGTGCGTGCGGCGCAGAGACGCCCACTGCCGAACCGTCCCCTGTTCCATCTGCCACCGCCGCCGTTCCCACCCTTACCCCCACGCCGACCATTCCTCTTGCCATTCTTGTCCTGCCTGCCGACCTCGAGCCGGAAACATCCAATCTCTATCAAAAAACCGTTTATGACCTTACGCAGGCTTCGGGCATGCGCTTTCAAGTGCGCAACCAACTGGCGACAGCCGACCTTGAGCCGGGCTTGAAAATCGTCATTGTGCTTTTCAACGACCCCGGTCTTGCGGCGCTGGCATCCGCTGCGCCGGAAGTGCAGTTCCTTGCCATTGGTATTCCGGGCATCACGGCTGGCGGGAACGTCAGCGTGCTGGGAGATACCTCGCAGGTGGATGTCGTCGGCTTTTTGGCGGGTTATACCGCCGCCATGCTCACGGACGATTACCGTATTGGCATGTTGATGCCAAAGGATAACAACGATGCCATTCGCATGTTCAACTCCTATGCCAACGGCATGAGATACTATTGCGGTTTGTGTCGCCCTTACTTCTTCCTGCCCTGGTCGTTCCCGCAGTATCTCGAAATCCCCGCCGATGAAGACCCAAACAACTACGACGCCTATGCCGACGTCCTCATTCTCCAGCGCAAGGCGGGGACGCTCCTCATTCACCCCGCGATTCAAACCCAGGATTTGGTGGATTACATCGGCACCACCGGCGTGTACATGATTGGAACGACTACACCTCAGCAGCGCCCGGCGGGCTGGGTGATGACGATTCAACCGGATACCGTCAAAGCCATACAAAACGCTTGGTCTCAACTGTTGAACGGACAGGGAGGTGTGACGGTTCAAGCGCCCCTCGGCTTGAGCGATGTGGACCCCAGCCTGCTCTCCCCGGGAAAACTGCGGCTTGTTCAGCAAACGCTGGATGACCTTCAAGCAGGCTTGATTGCGCCGTAAAAAATTGGAACCCCTGCCAAAAGCAGGGGTTCCAATTCAAAAGGAGGAGAAACCAGAAGGAAGTTACGCGGCTGGCGATACGCTCAACGGACCAGTCATATATTTTTTGCGCTGCCCATGTCCCAGCCAAGCCATTGCCTTGACGACCAGCACTGCCGGGTTGATGGGTTTTACCAGGCATTCATCCGCGCCTGCCTGATTGGCTTCCATCACCTCGCTGACGGTGTTTGCCGAGGTGAGCAGGATGATCGGTCCGCGGCTGGCGGCGCGCAGTTCCTGCAGCATCGCATTGCGCGCTGCTTTGGAAAGCTTCATATCCACCAGCATCAGCGAGGGACCGACCAGCCGCGCCGTTTGCAGGGCATTGGCAGCAGTGGTTTCAGACAGCACAATGCAATTCCTCTGCTGAAAGAGCGCTTCCAGCGTGGAGAGGTCCTCCAGGTGATCGGATGCGATTAACACCGTATGGAGGGGGATCGTGTCAATATCCGTTTTCCAGGTAGCCATACGAATAAACCTTTCGCTCTACTTACTTGACGGAAAACAAACCTGCATGTTACACTGGCTACGCTTGTAAATTTTACAGAAAGGAGACGCACGAGACATGGCAATGAACATCGTCATCAGCATCACGAAGTCGTTCCGCATTGAAAAAGGCGGCATTGGTTTCGTTCCTTGTCGTAGTGCGCCTGCTCGCTGGTAGTTTACACGCAGACATGTAAATGACAGCCGCAGCGCACCCGCCTGTGGCTGTTTTTTTTATCCACTGTCAGCCATGGGCGCAAGTCTGTGGCTGTTTTATTTATTCCTCATCCCAATCCTTCTCCCGTTGGGAGCGGGGCAAGGGATGAGGGGAGGAGATAACCATGTTCGATATTCAAACCCAATTGTTCGAAGGACGCGACATCCGTTTCGGTCCCATTGACTATGAAAAAGACCCGCAAATCGAATCCAAATGGACGCATGATTCCGACTTCATGCGCCTGTACGGTATTGACCCGGCGCGTCCCATGTCGCCGGCGATGGTGAAGAAGAAGTACGAAAAACTCGAAAAAGAAATCGAGGAATCGAAGAACATCTTCTACTTTACCATCCGCGCCCGCGAAGACGACCGCCTGATTGGCAAAGCCGTCGTCAGCCGCATCGAATGGTCGAACGGCAACGGCTGGATCGAACTCGGCATCGGCTCGGCGGACGACCGCCGCAAGGGATACGGCACACAAGCCCTGCAGCTTCTGCTCCGCTTTGCCTTTGTGGAGTTGAATCTCTACCGCGTGACGGCGCGCGTCCAGGAATACAACGAGGCGGCGATTGCTCTGCTCAAGAAGTTCGGATTCACCGAGGAAGTGCGCAGACGACAGGCGCTGGAGCGCGACAGCCGCCGCTGGGACCTGCTCGTTTTCGGCTTGTTGAAGGATGAATGGGCGAAGCAGGCTCAGGCGTAGGCTGAAGCGGATTTATATCCGAAAGGAGAATGCAATGAGAGATTTATTTCGTGGAGACTTGGTTCGCCTGACGGCTGAAGATCCAGAGACGCGCGCGAAAATCGAAGTCCACTGGCAAAGAGACTCGGAGTATCGCAGGTTTTTGGATGCCGAAGCGGTGATGGTGGTATCCGAAAAGTGGCTGAAGGATTGGTTCGAGAAACGGGACGAGGAAGGATTTGGTCCACACCGTTACGTTTTCTCTGTCCGCACCCTGGCTGAGGATAAATTAATCGGCTTCTTTGCTCTGTGGGTGGATCTGGTACACAGCGAAGCCTGGGTGGGCATCGGCATCGGCGAGCGCGAGTTTTGGGGTAAGGGCTGCGGCACGGATGCAATGCGGTTGTGCCTGAGGTATGCCTTTACCGAGTTGAATGTGCAGCGCGTATCGCTCGGTTTGATGGACTATAACCCGCGCGCACTGCGTTCGTATGAAAAGGCTGGCTTTCGGCTGGAAGGACGCACCCGCGGCGACGTGCAGCGCGCAGGCAGGCATCACGACTCCCTGTGGATGGGCATCCTGCGCGCGGAATGGCTGGGTCTTGATGCGGCGGCGGTCGAGTAATGGCGCAAGATGCCATGTATCGAGACCCGCCGCCTACTCGACCGGCGGAGGATAAAAACCATGAGAGACATTTACAAAGGTAACCTTGTGCGCTTGAGCGCCATCAACGCCGAAGAAGCGGGTAAGGCATTCGCCCGCTGGCACCGCGACTCGGAATTCAAACGTCTGATTGACAGCGGTGTCCTGCAAATGCCATCCGCCAAGTTTGCACAAACCTGGCTGGAGAAAGAACTGGAAGAAGCGTCGGTCAATCAGCACTGGTTCAGCATCCGCAAATTGGACGACGACCGCTTGCTTGGCGACATTGACCTGTACGTGTACAACTGGTCTGCCCGCGACGCCTTTGTGGGGCTGGGCATCGGCGAGCGCGAGTTTTGGGGCAAGGGCTATGGAACTGACGTAATGCGCGTCATCTTGCGCTACGCTTTCACCGAAGTTAATTTGCACCGCGTCACCCTGACCGTGTTCGAGTACAACCCGCGCGCCATTCGTTCCTACGAAAAAGCGGGTTTTCGTCACGAAGGACGGATGCGCGGAGCGCTGAACAAGGAAGGCAGGCGCTGGGACGTCCTCGTGATGGGCATCCTGCGCGAAGAATGGATGGAATAAAATGAATACTAGCGACCTGACAGTTTCAAATGGGACGCTGAAAAACGCAGATAAACGCAGAAAAAAACAACTAAATCAGCGCAAATCAGCGTTCATCTGCGTCCCAAAACAAAAGTGTCGGGTGGCTGGAATGAATATAACTACGAAAGGAACTCCGACCCGGCTGGGAAATCAGTGTACAATCGCTTTAGACATACAACGTCCTGAAGGCTGTTGTGATCCTTCGGCTTTGCCTCAGGATAAGCCTTCGGGAGGCTAAATAACAAGGAGACTCACATGAACCTGCGTTGTTCCTTCTGTCAGACCCCCTTCACCCTCGGGCGCATCGAAAAACTCAACGCCCTGCAGGAAATGTATGCGAAGAACCTGCATCATTACGATGCGCACTGTCCGCGCTGCCGGCGCGCAACGCCGGTTCCGCGTCAGAAACTTGAGATGACCATGCCCAACTGGCGCGAAGCGCTCAAAGAACTGGAACAGGAAATGACGGCGCACCCTCAACCGGAAGCGCCTCTTCCCAAGCCGGAACCTGCTCCTGTTCCCCCAGCCGAATCCACGCCTGAGCATCGCAAACGCGCCGGCAAAGCGGCGCAGCCGCCTGTCAGTGAGGAGCCGGTCAAAGAAAAACCTGCCGGGAAGAAAGCGGCGGCAGAAAAGCCGGCTGAAGAAAAACCCGCTCCAGAAAGGCCTGCCAGGAAGAAAGCGACGGCAGAAAAGCCCGCCGTGGAGAAGCCTGCCTCAGAGAAACCTGCCAAAAAGAAACCTGCGGCAGAGAAGCCCGCTCCAGAGAAACCTGCCAAGAAGAAGCCTGCCGCAGAAAAACCCGCCAAACAGCCGAAAGCGACCGCCAAGAAAAGCAAATGACCATCAAAGCCGTATTTTTCGATCTGGGCGGAGTTATCCTCCGCACGGAATTTCAAGCGCCGCGCCAGCATCTCGCCGAACGCCTCGGCATGGATTATGAGGACATCGAAAAAATCGTCTTCGGCGGAGGTGCGAATGGTTCCGCCGCCCGCGCCTCGCTCGGTGAAATTACGGAGGAGGAACACTGGCACAATGTGATGAAGACCCTCAAATTGCCGCCCGGCGATTACGAGCGCATCCGTGACGAGTTCTTTGCCGGCGATGTGATCGACCACAACATCCTGAACTTCCTGCGCTCGATCAAACCCAGGGTCAAAACGGGTCTCGTCAGCAATGCCTGGAGCGGACTGCGCGCCTACATTGTGCGCGAAAAATTCGACGACGCCTTTCATCACATGGTCATCTCGGCGGAGGTGGGGGTGGCAAAGCCCGACCCCGAGATTTACCACATTGCGCTGGAACAGGCTCAGGTGCGGGCAAACGAGGCGGTCTTTGTGGATGACTTTGCCGAGAACATCGAAGCCTGTCAACGGCTTGGCATGAAGGGCATCCATTTCAAAGACGCCGCCTCTGCCATCGAACAGGTGAAGGCGTTGTTGTAATTCACCTTATGCGGTAGCGCGAGAGTTATCTCGCGTTTTCGGGCGCCATGACCCGCACTACGAAGAAACTGCGTAAGGTGAGGTTGTAATTCGAGCCGCTGACTTCGGAAGTCTAAAGGACTTCCGAAGTCTTTGTTTTCAATTCCTCTTCCAAATCCCTGCGCACTCGCTCAGCGATGGGGGCTTTGAGGTGTCGGCGCAGGGACTCTTCGCTTTTGTCCTTTACGTAATGTTCGCGGTATATTTCCACAATGGAAATCGTTTCGCCCGCGTATTTTTCTACGGTCACGGCGTCGCCTGCCCGAATCACACCCTCCCGAATCACGCGCACATACAAGCCGGGGCGTTCCGCCGCGCGGAACTTCTTCACCCACTGCGGGTCGCTCATGCGCGTGGCGAACGTGCCGCACGGGATGCGCGGGGCGGTCACTTGCAGGGTCACTTCGCCGATGTGCAAATAATCGCCGACGTTGAACGCCGCGCTTTCGAGGTCGCTGATGGTAAGGTTTTCGCCGAAGGTGCCGGGGGCGAGTTTCTGCCCCAGTTCCTGCTCCCACCAGGCATAGTCCGCACTGCCATAGATATACAGCGCCTGATCGGGTCCGCCGTGATTCTTTTGGTCGCAAATGGCGTCGCCTTCGATGCCGAGGGACTTGATTTCGACGGGGCGGTCAACGGGCAGTTTGTAGATGCCCGTCGTTTCGACGTAATCGTTTCGTTGTTGTTGTCGTTCTGCGCCTATGTTGATGCTGAGTAATTTCATTGGTCTTCACCTGTAATTGGTTTTTGCATTTGTTCGATTGTAACAAACTCCCCCTTTGCTTTGAGTTACGGAACAGCGGCGTTCACAATCGTGCAGGACGATGTGAGGACAGGCGTTTTCCTGATGTTGGATGAAGAAATTGATCTCATGCCCTGTTCTGAGAGGGCTTGGATGCCTGAAACGAAGCGACTGCCTCATCCACTGTGTCGTACACCTCGATAAATTGGGAGACGCCCGTCACTTGTAGAAGTTCGCGGATGACCGGCGTTACCCCCGCAATTTTGAGGTGGTTGCCGTTGTCGCTTTGGGCAAATACTTTGTGAACGATAATCAGCGCCCGCAAGCCAATGCTGGTCATTGAATCCGTTTGGCTCAAGTCAATTACGGCGTTCCGCGCGCCGTTTTTATACGCTTCTTGCGCCAGTCTTTCCAGCTCGGCAAAGTTGCCAAGATGAATACGCTCGCGGAGTTGAAAAACGGTCACCGCAATGCGCCCCTGCCTTTGTGAAATGTCTGCCAGTGCCATGCTCGTCCTTTCTTTGCCGCCCAATCATACTATAACTGTTTCAACTGTTTTCTGCGCGGGCGTCAACGAATCAGCCTTGGCGCACGGATTCGCTGAAACAAATAGACGGAGGCAAACGACAGAATTGTGGTCAACACGGTCACCAGCGGGATATAAAGCAAGCCGCGCGAATAGTAGTCCGGCAGAACCTTGACGAAAAAACCGTTGAAAATTTCATGAATCAAATACATGCCAAAACTTGCTTCGGCAACCTTCAGAATTATCTTGTTTGCTGTCAGGCGGGGAGACAGGTTCTTTGCCAACAGAAAGATCAGTATGGAAAGCAAAAACTGCAAGAGACCGCGGTCGGTGTTGATGAAATCATCTCTCAAAATACCCAATGAACTGACGGCATAGTAATTCAACACCGCGCTGACCGCCACCAGCAAGGCGATGATGACGACAATCCAGCCGTTGCCCAAGCGAATGGCGGCAGCGTGCTTGTCAATGGTATAACCGGCGAGAAAATACACCATAAACCAGGGGAAAAGTGTGAACCATTCCATGTTGAGGTGATAGACGGTGTCTGCTACATTGGCGATCTGTTGCAATACAAAGAACGGAAGCGTCAATCCCAGCAGGAGCGCCAATTCACCGGCTGTGGGTTTTTCTCCGAGGATGAATTTGTTGAGGAACGGCGCGAACATCATCAAACAAATAAACATGGACAGATACCACAAATGCGGAGCAATGTAGCCGTTCACGATGAACAGCGCCTTCAGCGTCCACAACACCGTTTGCGTATCCATCCCGTCCAGGATATACACTCCCAGATAGACGAAGTTCCAGAAAAGAATGGGAGGGATTAAACGCATTGCCCGCTTTTTGTAAAACCCTTCCAGTGTATAAGTCTTACCAAGCAGAAGTGCGCCAGAAACCATCACAAACACCGGCACTGCCGACCTCGCCAACACCCCCAGCACCACTGCGAGCCACCATTCGGCTGGACCTACCTTGCCATAACGGTAAAAATCCACAACGACGTGACCGGTGATCACTGCCAGGATGGCGAACGCACGAAGATAATCCAACCAGGCTTGGCGGGAGAATTTCACTTCAGCCTCTCCCTCGCTTTGCTTTGCTTGCCAGGCAGTGCTCCATCCTTTTTCCGACAAGGAAGTTTGCTCGCTGGCGTTTGAACCGTTAAAGATGGGAATGGAATGTCGTTCCATTCTTGCTCTCTCCTTATGGGCATGCTTTTGCTCTGCCGTATGTTTTTCTCAAGACGGAAAATTTACGGAAAAGTAACCGCCCCCCGCAGACAAAAAAACTCCCGCCGACCTTTCAAGTCATGCGGGAGTTATTGACTCACCTTACGCAATTTCTTCGTAGGGCGGGTCATGTCGCCCAAAAACGCGAGATAAATCTCGCACTACCGCGTAACATGAGTTATTGATTTACTGCTTACTGCTTACTGCTTACTGCTTACTGATTACTGATTACTGATTACTGGCGTTTGTTCCATACAACTTCCGATGCACCACACTCAACGCGCGCACCTGCTCTGCGGCATGGTATGACGACCGCACCAGCGGATTCGCCTCCACCCACTTGAACCCAATCGAATAGCCATATTCGCGCAATTCAGCGAACTCTTCCATCGTGTAATAGCGCGCGATGGGCATGTGCTTCTTGCTCGGCTGCAGGTACTGACCGATGGTCAGGATGTCCACGCCCCAACTGCGCTGGTCGCGCATCACGGCTTTGACCTCGTCCATCGTTTCGCCCAGCCCCACCATGATGCCCGATTTGGTCAGCACTTCGGGGTCGAGTTTCTTGGCGTTTCTCAACGTCGCCGCCGCCCACTCGTAGTTGTCCTGCGGCTGGACGGTCTTGAACAGCCGCGGCACGGTCTCCACGTTGTGATTCAAAATCTCCGGGCGGGCGTCCATGACAATCTTCAACGCCTCCAGCGAGCCTTTGAAATCGGGGATCAGCACCTCGATGGAGCAGCCCGGCAGAAGTTCACGAATGCGGCGGATGACCATCGCAAAAATGGGCGCGCCGCCATCGCGCCGCTCGTCGCGGTTCACCGACGTGATGACGGCGTGCTTCAGGTTCATCGCTTTCACGGCTTGCGCCACGCGTTCGGCTTCGCCCCAATCCAGCAGGGCGGGCTTGCCGTGCTTCACGTCGCAAAAGGCGCAGGTGCGCGTGCATACATCGCCCAGCATCAGGAAGGTGGCGGTGCCGCTTCCCCAGCATTCGCCAAGGTTGGGGCACATGGCTTCTTCACAGACGGTGTGCAATTCCTTCTTGCGCATCAGGCTGTGCAGCCATTCGTAGGTCTCGCCCGAAGGCGCGCGCACCTTGATCCACTCGGGGCGGCGCAGCGGGCGGGCATCGGTTTCAGGGGTGATTCGGTCTCTCGTTGGGGTAGCAGGCATAAAGGTCCTTTAATGAGCCGTTATTTTATCTTGCGGACTTTCAAACGTAAACCCTTCACCTCGACGACTTCCACGCGGTCTCCCTTACGGATTTTGTCGGACGCTTCCGCCTTTTCCGCGCTCCACAACTCGGACTGCAACTGCACCTGACCGCCCGCTTCGTCCCAGCCGACAACTGTTCCTGTTTTCCCGATATATGCCTCCACCCCGGCGCTGACGGGCCGGCGCAGGGCGCGCAAGGCAAACATGAGAACGGCAAGGAACATCAGCCCGATGGCAACGCCAGTGCCGACCACCAGCGGTACAGAGACGCGCTGAAACTCCGGCGCACCAGGCGAATTGAACAGCACCAGCGCACCGACGATGAACGACGCCACGCCGGCGGCTGTCAGCGCGCCATGCGTGGGCGCTTTGATGTCGAGGATGAACAATGCAAAGGCGGTAAGCAGGAACAGGATGCCAAACCAGTTGACCGGCAGCAGCCCGATGCCGTAGAGCGCCACCGTGACGCATACCACGCCAATGAAACCGGCGACCCACCCGCCGGGGCTGGAGATTTCAATCAGGATGGCGGTAATGCCGACAGAGAGCAGGGTGAAGACGATGTTCGGGTCGGTGAGGAAGAGCAGAAACTGCTCGATCAGGCTCATGCGGAACGGTTCAGTGACGGCGTGGGCGGTTGCCAGTGTGCGCGGACCATCCTTCATCTGAACGGTGAAGCCGTCGAGCGCTTCGAGCAGGTCGTCCACGTTGTCCACTACAAAGTCAATCAAGTGGGCGTCCAGCGCTTCGCTGGCAGTTACTGCTTTTGCCTCGTCCACCATGGCTTCGGCAAGGGCAAGCGCCTGCTCGCCGCGCGGACGGACATAGTCCCTGACAGCGGCTTTGATAATTTCGCGGTTTTTCGCTTCGGCGGTGGAAGTTAGATTTTCGCCGCTGCTGTCAATCGGGCTGGATGCGCCGATGGAGGTCTCCGGCGCCATTGCCGCGGCGTGACCCGCCAGTGTGATCATCGCGCCGGCGCTGCCGGCAATGGCATTGCGCGGATAAACATACACAATCACCGGCACCTCGCTGGCGCGCATCGCCGTGATGATTTCGAGCATGGTGTCTATGCTTCCGCCCGGCGTGTTGAGTTCGATGATGATTGCTTCCGCGTTACGACGGTTTGCGGCTTCGATGCCGCGTTGGATGTATTCCCGCATGGGCGGCATGATGGGACCTTCCGCCGATAACACGATGACCAACGGCTCACTGCTTTGAGCGGCGGCAGGTTGAAACAGCAGGGAAAGGATGGCGGGCAGGATGAAGATCACGCCAATGGTTCGCCGGATGAGGCTCATCATTTGATTCTCCGTGCGGTTCATTATAACGGCTGCAACAGGAAATGCAATTCCAAAAATCCTGTTTTTGACTGCGTTTACTCCCTTTCGCTCAGGTCAACCGTTTCCACCTCCCCCAGCGCCCTGCGGACATCCTCGCTCTTCATGATGATTGCCACATTGCGGACTCCCGACCCGAGCGAGACTTCCTCCTCCCTCAACACGGACGCATCCATCAGGACCCGTACCGGCTGCCTCACCCCAAACGGACTCACCGTCCCGATGCGGTATCCGGTCACCTCCAACACTTCTTCCTCGGTCGCCATGCGCACCCGCGAGCGTTTGACCAGTTGACGCAGTTTTTTCCAATCCACCTGACCGCCTCCAGCCATGAGCACCATAACAAACTCGCCGGCTCTCACTTGAAACAGAATACTGCGCACAACTTGCTCGGGTCGCTGGTTTCGGGCGGCTGCCGCCTCTTCGAGGCTGGTAACAGGCTGCTCGTGCCGGAAGACGCGGTGAGGGATGCCAAGTTGCTCTAATGCGATGCTGGCGGGTGGTTTGCTCATCGTTCGAAGACCGCTATCAAGTATGCTTTCCAACCCAATTTTTCGGGTGTGGAGATGATGGGATAACCGGGCGACATTTCGCGCAGGGTGTAGCCGGCGGTGGTGAGCGCCTGCCAGGCAGCCTGTTCGGTTTCGGGTCCATGCAGTTCCAGAAAGATAATCGGATGATGTTCGGCGAGGATCCGCTTCATGCCGGGCAGAGCCAGCACTTCGCCGCCTTCGATGTCCATTTTCACCACGTCCGGCGGGGGATTGCCTTGCTCGTAAACGAATTCATCCAGCGCAAGCGCCGGCACATGGATGGCAGCCTGATACTGTTCCTCGCGCCGCCCCGCCGACCCGGCTGCCTTGCCCATCCCTGCCGATTTGTGGACGAGGAACGTAATTTCTCCGCTCCGCTCAGCCACCGCTGCCTCGATAAGCGTGATGCGGTTTTCAAGACCATTCAAAGCCACATTGCGGCGAATGCGCTCAGCATTGGCGGGTAACGCCTCAAAGGCAAACACTTTGCCATTCGGGCGGGTGTGATGCGCCAGCAGCAGGGAAACGTAACCGATGTTTGCACCCACATCATAGACGGTCATGTTTGGCGACAGGAAGGCGCGCGCGGCATCTGCCAGTTCGGGTTCATACGTTCCCAGCCAGCGGCTTTTTTCTGCTTTCAAGTTGAGCAGGATCTTATACCCTTTCAGGTCGCCTGCCGCAATTTCAACCTGAGTCAACCCGGCTTCCACTGCTGCATTCATTGAGCCGCGAATCAGCCGCGCCAGCGGGGGAATGCGGTAGATGGCTTGCTTAACCGGCAGAGGCAGCAGGCGGGCAAGGAGAGAAAATAACGAGAAGAGAGTCTGTTTCATGTGTAATTTGTAAACGCGGCTTTTGCCAAAAGTAGGCGAGCATTGGTTCCTCTGGGCGGATAGGTTCTATATCTGACCAGAAAAAAGCCAACGCTCCCGACTATTTTACAATATTACAAACGACTTGTCGCCTTGAGGCATTAACTCACCTTACGCGGTAGCGCGAGATTTATCTTGCGTTTTCGGGCGACATAAATGTCGCCCTACGAAGGAACTGCGTAAGGTGAGGCATTAAGTCATCTTATGCTTTGCTGGAGGTGTGTTCGGGTATATCAAGACTAGCAGACCTTGAACAACCTTCGCCGGCTTGTTTCCTTGCTCCAGCGTATGCTCCAAATAGAAATAAAGACAGCCACGTTCAAGTGGCTGTCTTTATTTTGTGGATGTAAAGCCGCGCTAGATGAAAATAATCTGCGCGCCGTCAGTCATATCAATGAAATCACTGGCGGTAACCACGTCATCCAACTGCGGGAGGAAATCTTCCTTTTTCAAGCCGAACATATCCACAGTCATCTTGCATCCGTACATTTTCGCACCGGCGTCGTGAAGCATTTCGATGTATTCGCGCACCGGGGGAACGCCCAGCTTCTTCATCTTCCATTTCAGGAACCATGAGGAAAAGGCGGTCATGCCGGGAAGGATGCTGAGGATGCCGGGAATGCCCAGATTGCCGGTGGGCAAGCCCATCAGGCTCATTTTGAAACTGGTCCGTCCGATGGGGGAAATTTCCAGTTTATCCACACGCTTTTTGGTAACGAGGTCCAGCCCCCAGAAGGTGAAGAAGATGGTTACATCCACGCCGTTGCCCAGCGCAGCCCAGCCCATGATAAGGGCGGGATATGCCATGTCGAGATCGCCTTTGGAGCAGATGAAGGCGATGTGACGGTTCTTTTGCTCAGCCATGTTGATTCTCCTTTTTCATAGAAGCCTGACAGGCTTTTGAAACCTGTCAGGCTTTCAATGGTTTTATACACAACCCTCGGGTTTACCGAGCCCGGCAATGCGCGCCACCTTTTTGGCGGGTCCCTTCGGGTAAAGGGCGAACAGGTCTTTGGTGGAAATGCCAGTGCCAGTGGTAATTTGCCGCAGTGTAGGCGCTTTGCCCGAAGCGAGCCCCACCTGACGGCAGAAGTCAATAATCTTCCAGTGGTCGGCGGTCAGGGTTTCAATTCCCTCCTGTTTTGCCAATTCTTCGGCTATTTCCTTTGTCCACTGATGAGGGTCAGTCATAAAGCCCTCTTCATTGAAGGAAATTTGGGTCAGGTCGACGGTCATAAGATTTCTCCTTTTGATGGAATGGAATGTGACTGGTTAGTCACCGATAGCTTTGAGAAGGTTGAGCGAACGGTACAGTCCGCGGCGGACCTTGGGATCACCCATCGCTTTGAGCAGAGCAAAGAGCGACACCTTTTTGGGCGGTTCGGTTTTTAATGCTTCAGCCAGGCGGTTGCCGAGGGCTTCCAGCTCCTCTGGTTTATGGTCATGAACGAGGCGGTCGGCGATTTTGATACCTGCGCGGGCGAACCCGAAGTATCCCTCGCGTTCGAGGCGGTCGAGTTCCATCGTCACTTGATGGAAGATGCGCTTGCCCATGCGCTGACCTTCCTCCGCCAGTTCCGCCATCGATTCGAGTTGATCCAACAGACCGACAAGCAGGCGGGTATCGCGCAGAAGGCGCTTGACAAGGAAAAGCAGGTCGCCAAGTTGAAAGTCGTTGCCAACCTCGGCTAGTTCATCAATGGAAAGTTTGATGACGTGATTGACAATCGGGACGGCGTCGTCCATTAATTCCCTCATGGCTTGCTGGCTTTCGCGCTGCGCTTCAAATTGCGCCATGAGGTAATCCAATTTTTGGTTGATTTGGGCTAGTTCGTTATCCATTTTGGCTCCTATTTCCATTTACCAGCCATGGACATTTGCGATTCGAAGGGCATTTCGCCGCCTTTGAGCAGGACATTCCAGTAAATCCATTTGAACATCATTTTGCCCCAGTGGTTGGCAGGCGATTCTTTGAGCAGGGAGAACGGACCGAAACCAGGCAGGGGGAACATGCCAGGCAGCGGCTCAACTTCATAGTTGAAGTCAATCAGCACGCCCTTTTCATTGCCCGATTCGATGAAGCAGTTGGCGTGACCGTCGAATTTGGGAAGCGGTTCCAGACCTTCCATGTGCCGCAGAATATTTTCGATGACCACATCGAGCATGAAGTGCGCCACCGATCCCGCTTTGGATGCGGGCGCGTTGCTTGCATCGCCGATCAGCCAGACGTTTTCCCATTTGACACTTTGCAGGGTGTGCTTGTTGACCGGCACGAAGTTTAGTTCATCTCCCATGCCCGAAGCGCCTATCACTTCCGCGCCCATGTTGGTAGGAATGGTAACGAACAGGTCGTAGGGGATTTCGCGCTCATCGTAGGAGCGAATGACCTGTTTGGTGTTGTCCACTTCCATGATGGCATATTCGGTTTCGAGCCTGATGCCGCGCTCTGCGAGCATATTTCCGAGAATGGCGGATGCGCGGGGTTTTGTAAATGCGCCCGGCAATGGAGTGGCAAAGGTGATTTCCACTTTGTCACGGATGCCGCGCTCGCGGAAGAACCAGTCGGCAAGGAAGAGGAATTCCAGCGGCGCGACAGGGCATTTGATGGGCATCTCTGCCACGTTTAGCACCATGCGCCCACCCTTCCAGAATTTCAAGAAGCGCCCCAAAGCCGTTGCACCGTCGGGGGTGTAAAAATCGAAGATGTTTTTGCGCCAGCCGCCGCCATCTACCAGACCTGGTAACAGGTCGGGACGGGTATGGCTGCCGGTGGCGACGACGAGATAATCGTAGTTGATAGTCCGCCCGCCGTTCAATTTGACGCGGTTTTTGTCCGGCTCGATTAACTCGATTTCGCCGAAGATTACATCCACTGTGGGCGGGAGGAAATTCCGTTTCGGTTTGACCACATCGGAAGGGGAGTAGATGCCGAAAGGAATGAACAGGAAACCTGGCTGGTAGTAGTGATTCTCATCTTTGTCCACAATGAGAATGCGCCACTCTTGCGGATCAAGAGCCTGCGCCATTTTGTTTGCCACCATTGTGCCGCCGGTGCCTGCGCCAAGGATTAAGAAAGTTTTCATTGTTGTCTCCTGGGGGTTATGGAATTGCTTCTATTAATTCTGCGCGCTTGGTTAAACCATCACGCATAATTGCCCGTAATAAATCGAGCGCTTCAATGATGCGCTTGTCGGCTAGTGCATATTCGATGATTGTTCCCATGCGATTGGTAGTCACCATGCCGCGCTCGCGCAAAACCTTGAGATGACGTGAAACCAACGGCTGAGGCATGTTCAGCTCATTGCAGAGTTCTGTCACATTGCGCGGGCTTTGAGAAAGGGCGTAGAGAATCATGATGCGGTTGGGATCTGCCAGACCGGCACAGATCTCGGCGTGAAGTTGGGTAATCTCGGTTTGCAGATGTTTGTTCATGCCTTCTCCTTTTGAATATGCACATATACGTATTTACTTGTGAAAAGTATAACAAATAGGCATCTATAAGAGCCAGTTATGGCTATCATGAAAACAAAGTGATGAATGTAACCCTTACTTTGGGTTTTCTCCCGCCTGGCAAGGTTCTTTGCCCCACTTTTCCAGCCGCAACCATGCGTTTTGTACTTTCAACCCCTTGCCCTCATGCGCAGGATGGTGTGGCTTTTTATGGGTTTTATTTACGGATGGGGGAAATTATGCCTTTTGCTGCGGATTACCGCTTCTGCTTTGCGTGGCATGTTGACGGGGGCGTTGGCATTTGTTGCCGCTGGCGCTGAAATTTTCGGCTGCCGGCTATGATTGGGGTGAAGCGGTCTATTGACCCCCACGACCCGCTCTTACATGCTGGCCCATCTGGGAAAAGATGTTGACATTTTCAATCCCGCTTGATCAGACCCTCTTGCAACGCAAACTTGACCAGCGCGGCGCGGGTGCGCAGTCCCAATTTTTCCATGCCTCTTGCGCGATACGTCTCCACGGTCTTTGCGCTCAGGTTGAGTTGCTCGGCAATCTCCCCGCTGGTGTGACCGAGCGCCACCATTTTCAGCACTTCCTGTTCGCGCTCGCTGAGGGTCTCCCAGGCATTTTCGCCTTCGGCGGAGCGCGAGGCGGGGAGCATGTCTTCCAGCAGGACGCGGGTCATCGAAGGGTGGACGTACATTTCGCCGCGCAGCACGGCTTTGATGGCGGAGAGCAGTTCGGAGTCGGCGGCTTTTTTGAGGACGTATCCGCTTGCGCCTTGCTTCAACGCCTGGCGAAGATACTGCGGGTCGTCATGCATGGTGAGGATGAGAATTTTCGCGGCGGGGGCAAGTTTGCGGAGGGCGGGGAGCGCGTCCAAGCCGCCGAGGGCAGGCATGCTCAAATCAAGCAGAATCAGGTCGGGCTGGAGTTCTTCGGCGAGGGTGAGAGTCTCCGTGCCGCTGGAGGCTTCGCCCACCACTTCGTATTCGTTCTGGCTGGTGAGCAGGAGGCGGAGTCCGCTGCGGAGGACGGCGTGGTCGTCGGCGAGGAGGAGGCGGGGAGGCATGAGTCTGATAGTCGGAAGTCTGATGGTCTGATAGTCAAAGGGGTGAAGGTGGGTGGTAATTGGTAAGTGGTAATTGGTAAGTGGTAAGTGGAAGATTGGAGGGTGAAGGTTAGAAAAGTGGAAAGTTGAAGGTTCGAGAGGGTGAAGGTTTATGGTCGAAGGTCGAGGGTCGCGGGTTGAGGGGCGAGGGGGATTTCGATGAAGACGCTTGCGCCGCGTTCGGGGGCGGACTCGATGGTGAGTGTACCACCTAATAGTTCGGCACGCTCGCGCATGCCCAGCAAGCCAAGATGACGCTCGCCGCGCTGCGCGGAGGGGTCGAAGCCGACGCCGTCATCCTCTACAATGGCGCGGACGGCATCCCCATGTTTTTCGATGAGAATGCTGGCGGATTTTGCCTGCGCGTGGCGGGCGATGTTGGTAAGCGCTTCCTGCACGATGCGGTAGAGGGCGGTCTCGATTTCGCCGGGCAGGCGCTCGTTCAGTTGAATGACCACGTCCACAGGGATTTTGTAGCGCGCCTGCCATTCGTGGGCGAGGCGCTCCAGCGCGGCGGCGAGACCGAGGTCGTCGAGGACGCGCGGACGCAGGCGCATGGAGAGGTCGTGGACTTCTTCGAGGGTGTGCGAGGCGACTGCGCGCAGGTCGGCGGCTTTGGTGATGGAGGCGCAGTTGGCGCATTGGGCTTCCATCATACGCAAACCGACGATGAGCGAGGTGAGGTTTTGGGATGTGGAGTCGTGCAGTTCGCGGGCGATGCGGCGGCGTTCGTCTTCCTGGGTGGCGATGACTTTTTCCATCAACTGACGGCGCAGGGATTCGCGCTCGCGGCGCAGTTCTTCGGTGTGGGCGAGTTCTTCGGTCATGGCATTGAAGGCGTCGGCGAGGTCGCCGATTTCGTCGTCTGCCCAGCGGGGGACGCGGGGGGTGAAATCGCCTTTTGCGACGGCTTGGGTGGCGGCGACCAGCCCAAGGATGGGGCGCGTGAGTATCCACGTCAGGAAGACGGCGACCAAGACGCCTGCCGCAGAGACCAGCACGATGGTGAGGAGCAGTTGGGCTGTCAGCGTGGATAATGCCGCTTGCATGGATGCGTCCGAAAGTCCGATGCGAGCCGTGCCGATTTTGCCGCCGAGGATGGGGACGGCGGTATCCCAGACGAGTCCTTCATCCGTTTGAATCAGCGCGGTATGGTGATGTTCGTCAGGCGCGGCGGAGTTCAGGGATAGCAAACCCAAAGGAAAACCATCGCCGAAGGTGTGCGCGATGACTTGTCCGTTTTTATCCACCAGGAAGGCGTAACGCACGTTGGGGTTGTTGGCGAGGGTTTCGTCGAGCAGGTCGTGGAGGCTGAGCAGGTCGTTGAGCAGGATGGGGTCGGCGGCGCGCGCAGCGAGGTCGCGCGAGATGGAGATGCTCTGTTCTTCCAGTTGGGCGGTGAGGGTAGCGGTGAGTGCGTAACGCGCCTGAAGCGTGACGCCCGCGCCAAGCAGGAGGATGAATCCCAGCACGATGCCGAGAATTTTGGTGCGGACGCTGACCGCGCCGGCAAAGTCCCAAAACCATTGAACGAGTTTGCGAAAGTTCATGGGGTTTGCGGGATGGGGATTTCGCTTACGAGGGTGCGCACGCTGTCGTAGGCGCTGTCGTCAATCAGGACGAAGCGTTCGACGCCGATGGATGCGAGGGCTTCGCGCGCGGCAGGGTCGCTTGCCATGTCGAGCAAAAGGGTTTGCAATTCGGCTTTGACCTGCGGACGAATGAACGGGCTGACGACGACAGGCGGAATGCCGAAATCGGGCGAGACGTGAATGATGCGGACTTTCTCCGCGAGGGACGGGTCGCGCGTGACGGCAAACGCATATACCAATGAGTCGACGGCGGCTCCATCCGCCACGCCGCCTGCCACTGCCCGAATGGCTTCGTCGTGGCTGTAGGTGAAGAAGGTGCGCGCGAAAAATTCTTCGGGCGTAAAGCCGAGTTTTTGCACAATCGAGGTGGGATAGACGCGCCCGCTGAGCGAGATGGGGTCGGTGAAGGCAAAGACTTTGCCGCGTAAATCTTCCATGCTTTGCGCCGGACTGGAGGCAGGGACAATCAAGAGGGAGTTGTAGGTGGTTTTGCCATCCACCTGCGGCGCGGCGAGTAACTCCATGCCGAAGGTGTCGTGTCCCTGCACGTAGGCGCTGGTGCAGACGAAGGCGAGGTCCACTTCGCCGTGTTCGATGAGGTCGTTGACTTCGAGATAGGTGCGGCGCTGGATAAGTTCGACGGGACGGTTGAGTTTGGCTTCGAGGTAGGAGAGGAAGGGGGAATAGGATTCGAGCGTCCCTTTGGGGGAGATGACCGCCGCAATGGCAACGCGCAGAGGAACCGCTTCCGTGTTCAACGGGGTGGGGAGGGGCTGGAGGTCGTTGAGGTTCACCGCGCCGACAATTGGCGGCTGGGGCAGAGGGGAGCAGGAGGCGAGGAAGATGAGGAGGATTAGTAATTGGTAAATGGTACTTGGAAAACGGGACAAGGCGGGACTCCTTTCGAGCGTATCCACTATTGAATGTAGCAAATCGGACAAAGCTTGTCCAGTGATGAATGTCATCGTATGTCAACAGCGGCGAGGGAGTCCGATGGGAGCAGGGAGCGTTATAACGTCAGTTCGGGATAAGCGTCCCGAAGGCTGATTCTGTTTTCGACCCCGCTGCGTCAAAAGCCTTCGGGACGATTCAAAAGTCTTATCCCGAATTCAGGTTTATAGGAATTTTTCCCAGTATGTTGCAACGGCTATGGTGAGAATGAGTCCCAGTGCGCGGCGGACGCCCGCACCCGAAAATTTGACCGCGCCCAACTGACTGCCAATCAGCGCGCCGATCAGCCCAACGACCAGAAGGGGAATCCCAAATTCGCCAAGCGAGAAGGCGCCTTTGCTGAAACGTCCGACCAGCCCGCTGATTGAGTTGATGGCGATAAACGCGCCGGCAGATGTGGAAGCCTGTTTCGAGTTTCCCCATCCCATGAGGATGATGAGCGGCGAAAGGAAAATCCCGCCGCCAATGCCAATCATGCCAGATAGTAAGCCGATGACCGCGCCGCTCACGAGCGCCGCCCAGAGCGGGACGGGACGCGGAGTCCAATCGGCTTTATCGGAGATGACGGGGAAGAAGGTCATGCGCAGGGCGAGGTAGGTGAGAACGGCGTAGAGGAGGATGGAGTAGGTTTGCTCGGTCAGTTTGATGGTCCCGCCGAGAAACGCCGCAGGGATGGATGTAATCAAAAAAGGGATGAGCAGTTTGGGGCGGAAGTGTCCCGCACGGAAGTAATTGACGAATGAAATGGTCGAGACGAAAACATTCAACACCAGCGCCGTGCTGGACATGACGTTGGCGGGGATGTCGAAGAAGCTCATCGAGAGCAGGTAGCCCGACGCGCCGCCAAAGCCCGCGCTGGAGTAGAGGACGGCAACAATGAAGACGAGGAGGAAGAGGAGGGGGTTGGTCATGGGGAGGGAGTAGTGATCAGTGATCAGTGTTCAGTTGTCAGTTGTCAGTTGTCAGTGAGCAGTTATCAGTGAGCGGTCGGCAGTGATTGAGTGATGGACGGCGGGGAGGAGAGAGGCGTAGTAGGCTTGTCCCGCACACGCGCGGCACAAGGTGAGACCTTCGCGTTTGATTTCGCGCTCGTTGATGATTTCCTCGCCGCAAACGTCGCAATTGACGCGCACGCCGGGACGCGAGACGATGGCTTCGATGGGGGCGCTGAGCGCGACGGGCGTGACGGTGAACATCTCGTCATCGGGCATGACTTGATACGCCTGCATTTGCGCGAAGTAGTGACGCGGCTCGTCGGGAGCGTAGGCATAAGCCCGTTGGCGGATGTCCAGCGCGGGAGCGACTCGCAGCGCCTGACCCGTGAGCGTATCCACGAAGACGGCGGCGGTCTTGCCGTAATCTTCCACGCGCAGGGTGCGATGCCCCACGGTGCAGTCGGTGGCGGCGGTGACTCCATCCGCAAAGCAGCCGTCGGTCTCGACGATGACGAGCAGGCGCTTTTTGGGCGGCGGAGAGTCAAAGCCGAGGGCTTTCATGCCGAGCAATCCCATGCGCACGCCGAGGATTTGACGCGGGCAGAGGTGAGAGTGGTGGCGGGAGGATTTTTGGAGGAGGTCGGAGAGGGTCATGGAAGTCTCCAGTTGTCAGTGATCAGTGAGCAGTGATCAGTGGTGAGGGAATGAAAAACGCCGTCTCGGAAAAGAGACGGCGCAATGGGAGCAGGCTGCGGGGTCTCCTTTCCAAATTTCCCCTCTCCCTCTGGGAGAGGGACAGGGTGAGGGCGGGGGGCAAAAGCGTTTCCGCTTTTACCTGGTAGGGCGAAATTAATTTATTTCACCCTACAGTCCTGCCGCCATAGCAGGCGCGAAATGAATTTCGCGGTGCGTTAGGCGGGCAGGCTTCGGAGAGATGCCTTTAGTGTAGCAGAAAAACGATAAGGAGTGGAGTGATAGACGTCACAAGGTCTGTCACAAGGGTTGTAGGGATTTTCCTGACGTATCGGTAAGTGTCCCGAAGACTGCCGGGGAGCGGTCAAGATGTGCCTGAAAAACCTTTGGGACGGTTTACGGCGCGGATTTGAGATAAGCCATGATCGCCTGTATCTCGCTATCGGAGAGATAAAAGTTGGGCATGGGGGTGCCGGGGCGCATGGAACGCGGGTTTGCCAGCCAGCAGGCATTTGCGGGGCATGGGTCAGGCTTGGTAATCGGGCATTTCTTCAAAGACCGCACCGCGATATTCGTCCGGTTTCAGGACGGTATCGTACAAGCCCACGTCTTCGCCTTCGTGTTTGTTGATGCCGGTGTAAGACAGGCTGGCGTCTTCGTAGCGTTTGAATTTATAGACGGCGTCGTTCATCAGGGCGCTGTTGAAGACGTTGAGGCTGACGAGTAGTTCAAAATCGCGCACTTCCAGCCCGGTGACGCGCTTGAACAAGCCCGGCTCCAGCAGGGTGATGACATCGCGCAGGGTGCGCTCGCGGTAATCGGTGAGGTACATGAAGATGGGAATGCGCGTGGCAAACTTGATGAGTTTCTCTTGAATGATTTTGCGCTTGCTCTTGTACTCTTTTTCGGCTTCGGTTAGTTCCCGCTTTTCAGCGGGGGTCAGTTCGCGGTCGTTGGCTTCGCGTTTGGCTTTTTTGACCGCTTCGGATTTGTTGATGATGGTCTCGATGTCCTGATTGAGGCTGCGAAAGCCTTCGATGCTCATCAGAGCGTCCATCGCCAGTTGGTTTGCCATCAGCCGCCGCAGGGTGTCGTTATCCACATTGACGAGGAGGGCGCTTTCCCAACGGCGGGCGAGCAGGGTGGCGGTGGTGCCGCTCATGGCAATATCAAGGATGCCCGCCGCGTCTATCTGCTTCATGGAAGAGCCGTCGTAAGCCAGTACGGGCAGGAAATTGATAAATTCGGCGACTTTGTTTTCGGGGCTGACGGCTTCGTTGACGTTGAGACGCGAGGCGTATTCGGCAATCTGGCGCAGGGCGCGGTCGGGGGCAAAGTCGAAGACGTAGCACTCGTGTTTGAGAATTTCTTCCTCGTTGGGATGCAAGCCGTCGGGGTTGCGCACCGTCCAGGGCGATTGGACGCGGAAAGCCGCCTGGAAGTAGGTTTCGGGGCTGGAGGAATTTCGGAGCATGAAGATGCCCGTCCAGGGGCGGACGGTGACTCCGGTGGTCAGTTTACCGCACGAGAGGGTGATAGTTTTCGTTTCCAGCGGGTTATCCATCGCTTGCAGGACGGGGGGCAGCGCGTTCACGCCGATGCCCGCCTGCGGACCGGCGGCGACAATCACCTTGTAGTCGTGGTAAAACTTGTTTTGTTTTTGCGCCAGCAGGTTTGCCATGGCATGACACGCCGCTACGCTGGGCAAAAACCAGAAAGTGTGCGAAAGGACGCTGCGCAGACGCACATCCGAAAAGGGCATGGGCGGTTTCTTTGCGCCGAGTTTCAGGTTGTCCACCGTTGTTTCGAGGAACGCGCCGCGAATCAGGTCGAGCCATTTTTGCACTTCGTCTTCGTACTTGAAGCGCGCCTGCGCGCCGCTGCCTTCGGCGGAGAAGAAGACGTTCAGGTCGAACTCGTTGAATTCGCCCTGCATGGCTATCTCGCGGATGGAATCGGGCAATTGGTAGGTGAGCAAGACCATGCGCGGAAGCATGGCGTAGGGGTTGTTTTCGCCCTTCCAATTTTCTTTGGCGCGCTGCTCGTCGGAGTACGTCCAGTTGAAGATTTGCTCTTCGATGAATTCGCCCGATGCAATGGCGCGGAAGGGCGTGCCGGAAAGATACAGGTAGTGGTTGGCACTGATGGGCAGGATGTCTTCGATTTCTTCGCCCGCTTCCGTCAGGAACTCCGCGCCCTGACCTTTGGCAAACTGGATTTCGTCCTTGTCTTCGGCTTCAAACAGGTCTTTGGCTTTTTCGCGCCACGCGCCGTAGTGATATTCATCGAAGATGACGCAGTCCCATTGCGTGGTATGCACCCATTCGTTTTTGGTTTTGATGCCGCCCGTGCTGCGGTTTCTGCCGAGGTAATCCTGAAACGAGCCGAAGCAGACGAAGGGCTTGGTTTTGTCGGCTTCTTCGTAGGACAACCCGCCGGGGGAAATAAACTGCCAGCCGGCGAAGTCTCGATGCGTTTTCAGGTCGCTTTCCCACGCGCTTTGCACGGCAGGCTTGAAGGTGAGGACGAGAATCTTCTTCCAGCCCATCTCTTTTGCCAGTTGATAGGCGGCGAAGGTTTTGCCAAAGCGCATTTTGGCGTTCCACAGGAAGTGCGGCGGCTTGCCGTGATTGGCTTTATCTTGATGAAAGGCGCGGAAGTAGGCGGCGGTTTTTCGCACGGCTTCGGCTTGTTCGGGGCGCATGGCGAAGTCGTAGATGCGCCCGGCGTCCGATTCGCCCGTTGCGTTATTCTTGACGGCGAGATAGGCAGCCTGGAGTTGCTCCACCGTGCAGGCGAACCATTCGCCTTCGGGGTTGCGGATTCCCATGCGGCGCAGTTGACGGTGGACTTCGCGGTCGGTAAACGCTGTGCCGTCGCCGCGCATGGCGGGCTGTTCAAAGACGATGCGGTAGGGCAGCGCGCCGGGGCGGGCGGTGGGATATTGCTCCGCCACCCGTTCCGCCGCCGCGCGCGTGGTGTAGCCCACTTTGAGCAGACCGGCGTATTGCGGATGGGTGTCTTCGTAAGCGTAGATGACCGGGCGGGAGCCGGGGCGGGGTGGGAAGAATTCGTTTGTCATGCGTTTCGCCTTGTTGTGCTTCTCTCAGTTCAAGTCGCTTTATGCCTTGTCATTTCGAGCGCAGCCCTATCGTTTCGAGAGTAGCGTTGTGACCTGCTTTAGTTTTTGTGTCCAACTGGAATGAGAGACAGAGCAGGTTGAAATTGGGTAGTGTACTGGGCAGCAAAGGCTGCCGGAGTTTTATAACCTAACGAGCTGTGTGGTCGCTGGGTATTATAGTGCAAGCGCCA
>JACRPQ010000013.1 GCA_016223135.1 Chloroflexota bacterium
GCCTTGCCTTGCGCCAATGCTTCCTCGGCTTTCCGCAAGAGTTTGACAATCTGTTCGGGCTTTTTTCGGTTCATAGAGTTTGGCTCCTTTTTAGGGCGCTCGACTCTCATTTTACTTGGTCACATTTTCCAGAGCAGGTCACACCTTGGGTTTGATGCGGAGCGTAAAGCGATTCATGCGCTTGTGGAAACAGATGTTGGCAAAGACCGGGTTTCGACAGGCTCAACCCACAACTCGATAATTCTCAGCTGCCCGGCGTAGATTTTCCTGCCGGGTGGCGAGTCAATCTTTATGATGAGGCGCTTTCATTCGGCATAGTGCGTCTGCTGACTGTCTCGGGGCGCTCGTGGTAACTTGGTCTCTGAGGACGCTTTGTTGGGCTGCGGAAATTATCTTTGAAGTACGTTTGAATTGAAAACAATATACAAACCTACAATTGAAAAGAAAAAGACCGTCATTACAAAGAAGTTTACCAGAAAAGCGCCTAGCCATCGAAACTTATAATTGACCTTGATTGTAATCGGGGCGATAACGAGTAGCCAATAAAAAGATAACGCCACTTCAAGAAGAAGAGCGAGGTTTAGAGAAAAGACTTGATAAATCAACACAGTGACGCCAGACAAAATCATAATTGGGGCATTGAAGGCGACATAGACAATAAAAAAATTATGCCAAATCCCTTTGCTCCCAAACAACTTGGAAATGCCGTGAATCACCCCAGTGATTAAGGTAAAGCCAATAGGGGAAAGTAAACCAGTCAATAGACTATTACCAATTAATATTAAGATACCTTGCGAGGAAATATTTGCAGGATTCTTTATTAATGATGGAGAAGTGGTTAGGAGCGCATAAATGGTTGATGCAAAAATAAGCCAAATGAAGGCTTGTTTTAGTGTGATATTTCCTTCAGCCAAAAGTTTTTCGCCGTCACGTGTTCTTGGGATTGGTAGAGTAATTCCCCATGCTTCATGCCAAGTCCATGATTTCGAATCGTTCGGAAGGTTTTTGTCGGCATCTATTATTTTGTATCCTGCTTTCTGAAATTCTATAATTGTCAGCCTGTTTAGTAAACGATTAATTAGAATATGAATCTGAGAGTTGAATACAAAAATTATTATAGCCAGAGCAAACAGTAAAGATAAACCAAGAGTTTCGTTGATTGTCTCGCTGCTCAAAATATCCTCCTGAGTAGAGCCTTAAGGTAGCAACCCAACGAATCTGTCGAAAAAGTCTCTTTTGCAAAAGCCGCGCCGCCCGCCTAGGGCTTGTCGCTCGTCCCGGCGGGAGCCGTTTCTTGAGAGCATTGTTGGGCAGGCATGGTTTTTGCTAGGAACCTTTCTTTTTCAACACGTTGTAAGCGCTTTGGACGTCAATGATGTCCGGGTCCATCTCGTCCAATAAAAACCAACGTAAATGCTCTGGAACTGCTTCGTAGGTCTCCTGAACCTGTCGCCTTGCCTCTTCGCTATGCTCCTCTTGAAATCGCTGAAACGCCTCTCGGCATTTATCCATTGATGTAGGACGTCTATTCAATTCTTCAATTACATCTCCCACTTCTTTGATAAATTCCTCTTCCTTTAAAAACGTTTGTACTTCAGTAGCCGTGAAGCGTACAAGATGTGAAACTGATACGGGAGCGTTGTTCGGCAACGTAGTCACAACCCACCCTTGCATGATTTTCTGCTTGAAACCTTCAAAGTCGACCATATCCCAACAATCAATCATTCCATCTTGGTAGACCTTAATTTCGGAGACAAAATACCAGCCATTATGAATAAAGGCATAAGCAAACATGCCAGGAATCTCAACACCATCTTGTATACGGCTGGTTTTTTTCCAGTATCTCATAAGAACCATGCCCTCAAATGCCTGCCCAACGAAATTGTCGAAAAAGTCCTTTTTTCAAAGCCACGCCGCCAGGGCGGAGGGACTTTTTCCCTGCATTGAAATTATACCCCCGCCATTTTCTCGTTTGGGATGGCTCATTCAACCTCCCGAAGGCATGGATTTTGCCGATATTGTGAACCATCGCATACAATCTCCACTGCACATCCACCTTGGGTTTGGTGCGGAGCGTAAAGCGGTTCATGTACTTGTGGAAACAGATGTTGGCAAAGACCGGCTCGACAATTTTCAGCCGTTGGGCGTAGATTTTCCTGCCGGGCGGCGAGTCAATTTTTATGATGAGGCGCTTTCATTCGGCATAGTGCGTCTGATGACTATCTCAGGGCGCTCGTGGCGACTTGGTTTCTGAGGACGCTTTGTTAGACCCTATTAAAAGTAAGGATTAGGTTCGGGTAATAGTTGACCACATTTACACACACCTGAATTCTTTTCATAGTCATTCATTTTGTGGCACACTGTGCATCGAACCCACAGTGGATTGATGTGATCGGGAACCCATACGCTTGTATAAGCAGATTCGCTCAATTCAGCCCAGAATTTTCGCATTGCTTCTGCATGACTGCCGCCTCTCATTAACTGCTTTGTTTGTTCCGGCTTTTCCCAAGCCGAGATCGTAACACCGCGTCCGCCAATTCTAAAGAAAGCCACGCCGATGAACCCTTCCATTTGCAACATTTCAGTTGCCGTCGCCCGCGTCATAGCGCGAATCTCTTCTGTCTGTGCATCCGCGTTCCAAATCGTTGTGATGGCAAATGCCCCGGGTTTCGTCTTCTTACCCGACTGTACCGCAGTCGAATTGCCAAAAGAAAATGGACCAACCTTGAACGGTTGGACTAGCACTTGTAACCCTAACTGCTCTGGAATTACTCGCGTATCAAAGTAACCTTTCACGGCTTTAATTCCGTCTGCTCCGATCGTGATGACGTCAGCCCCGGGAAGCGAAATCTTCCGTCCTGTTGGGGGCAGTCCCTGAAATGATCCCGTATTCGTACCCTTCATGATCCACTCTGCCGCAACCCTGCCCGAACCAGACTCGGCAATGCTCACGATATCAAACGATAGGTCAGGGAATACGTCCCATAGACGCTTTGCATTGGTACCAATGGCATCCCCTGAAATTTCACCTGTAGTGGGATCGCAATAAGTACCATTATCAGCGAAGGTTTTAACAATTGCATCAGCATCATGTATATTCCATGCGTCGAAGTACTTTTTTGCTATGTCTAGGTAAGCCATGATCTAATCCTTTGTGTTGGGGTCTAACGAGACTGTCGAAAAAGTCCTTTTTTCAAAACCGCGCCGCCGGGCGGAGTGACTTTTTCACTATGCTGGGATTATACCCCCCGCCATTTTCCCGCTTGGGAGGGCTAATTCAGCCTCCCGCAGGCATGGATTTTACCGATGTTGTGAACCATCGCATACAATCTCCACTGCACATCCACCTTGGGTTTGGTGCGGAGCGTAAAGCGATTTATGTGCTTGTGGAAACAGATGTTGGCAAAGACCGGCTCGACAATTCTCAGCCGCCCGGCGTAGATTTTCCTGCCGGGCGGCGAGGCAATCTTCGCCTTCATCGCGTCAAGCAGGTTGGGCTGATTCAGGCTTGGGAATCGGATGAGCCACGAATAAAAAAACAGCCCCGCATGTTCTCCGCGCAGAACTGTTTTTTTCATTTCTGATTGATTTTCAATCCGCTTGCCTTCTACTCTTGACACTGCTGTTTATCGGTGTTTATCGGTAAGCGGCGATTTCTGGTGGATACGATTTGTCAGAATTTGTACTAGACGCACCGAACATAATTCGCTCTATTGTGTTTCTAACTATCTCTGGATGTTCAATATTTTCGAGTACAAAATCTGAATAGTCACCCGCTACGGTGATTATGACTTTGCCACACTTAAAAAACCAAACATCAAACAATGAGTTACTAAAAGATTGAATTTGTTTCAAGTATGATAAATTTACTGTATTGGAGCGCACACCAAATAGCCGAATTGCATAAGATACAGACTTGAGATGAGTTTTGTATAAATAGTATGTAGTATTTGTGACTAGTAGGTAATCCCACGTTAATTTTCCAAATACAATTAGTAATGATGGAATAGAAATGAGCAATAGCAAGGGGAGAAAAAAGGATGCTAAAAATATTAGAACGACCATAGGAGCAATAATAATATACCGAGCAAGGAGTGAGCGTGGCGAAGACTTGAATACAGCAAGAGGTTCATCTATACCCTTTTGTGGACGATGCCTTTTAGGCGATGCAATTGGCTCTATCGCTGCTGGATGGTTTGTTGGCATTGGCGGCTTTTCTGCAACTACTTTACCATCGCTAATAAGTTGTTGGAGTAATTGTTTTGCTTTTTCGTTTGCTGGATTAATGCGGAGTATTTGTTGTAAGCAATGAATTCTTTCTTGATATGTACTGCTCACATTGTACATATATTGCCAGGCCCGTTCATTGTCTGGGTTTTGCTTAATTGCAGACAGAAAAAGTTTCTTGGCGGTATTTTTATCGCCAGCCTTGATTGCAGATATGCCTTGTTGTACCAAATCTTCCATAATTACTCACCCAATCTTAGATATTTTATTACACTATATTTGCCAGCCGCCCAACGAGACTATCGAAAAAGTCCTTTTTTCAAAACCGCGCCGCCGGGCGGAGTGACTTTTTCACTGTGCTGGGATTATACCCCCGCCACTTTCCCGTTTGGGAGGGTTAATTCAACCTCCCGAAGGCATGGATTTTGCCGATATTGTGAACCATCGCATACAACCTCCACTGCACATCCACCTTGGGTTTGGTGCGAAGCGTAAAGCGATTTATGTGCTTGTGGAAGCAGATGTTGGCAAAGACCGGGTTTCGACAGGCTCAACCCACAACTCGATAATTCTCAGCCGTTGGGCGTAGATTTTCCTGCCGGGCGGCGGTCGATCTTTATGATGAGGGCGCTTTCATTCGGCATAGTGCGCCTGATGACTGTCTCAGAGCACTCGTGGTGACTTGGTCTCTGAGCACGCTTTGTTAGGCGTTTTTAAGCCATACGCAGACTTTCTCTGTATTGTTCAGCGGGTGCTTCTTTCACAACGTCAACAACTTTATCGTAGTTTTCCTTGATAACCTTTTCAATTTCGTGAATGTCGGCTCTGAAAAATTCTTTGCGGTCATTTAATTTGTTTATCCTGCTCTTGTAGAAATGTTCATGCAATTTTGCTTCAAGCGCTGGAGCATTATCAGAAAAAATAAGCGCATGTACATCAAACTCAAAAGGTACAGATGCGTCACCTAATTCATCAATTCTCTCCAATGGCTCTAACCGTCTGGTCATTCCTATCTTATAAACATTTTCTCCCAAAGAACCAATATTTGATATGACATAAACATAACCTGCTTTTGCATTTTGCTCTCTGTAATCAATAACTTTTTCTTCCTTTTCAAGTTCAGCGTATTGTTCTTTAACTTCTTTCAATTTTTCCAACACCAAAGCACGTTCAGAATCATCTGTCACTTCTTTGAGTCTCGATTCTAGTTCATTGATTGCTCTAGTAAAATGTTTCTTTTCTTTTGCAAGTTTTTCTCTCGCCTGACGAATTTCTTGTTCAAGTTTTTGCTGTTCACGTAGCTCTTCACGAATTCGCTTCTGTTCTTCTTTTTCTTCCTGCTTCTTTTGTTGATACTCGAAAGCAAGATAAAGTTCTTCATATTTCAATTTTTTATATGCTTCAGTAATACTCGCTTGCATTATGCGCCCCAACTTGTTTAGTTCTTCAAAGGATTTCTCAATCCGTTTTTCATTAACTTCCATGTTGTTGAACTTGACATTGTCCACACAGTAATCGCATTCATTGTTGAATGACCTTAATATCAATTTCTTCATATCGTTGACCATCTTGCGACCTTCAGTTTTGCTGTTATTGACCGTCCAATTTTCATTGATTTTTACAGCAAGCCCATCTTTTATCAGTTGTTTTTGTTTCTCCCTGCAAGCGTCTAGGCGAGTCTTATATTCTTCACTTGTAAGGAATTTAAATTTTGGTTTATATAGCGCAAAACTTTCTAGCAATATTTCATCATCGAGAACAATAATTTCTTTCTTTCGCAACTCAATTTGCTTTGCCAGTTCTGCTAATTGTTGGTCAAAACCTTGCTTGCGCTTCACAAATTCCGCCTGCGCTACTTGCAATTCCTCATACGCTCTTTCTTTTTGTATGCTGAGATTTTCTATTGCCTGCTTTAACTGGTGATAGTCCATCTTGTCAGTATCTGCCAATGCGCTCTTAAGAGAATCTCGCTCTTTTACTGTTTTTGCCAGTTCGGCTTTGATTTCATTTATCCGAAAAATATCCATAATTGACATATTTCCTTCTCCTTTATTCTGCAAGACAAACGCCCAAAGAGACTGTCGAAAAAGTCCCTTTTCTTTTTACAAAGCCGCGCCGCCAGGCGATGCAGCTTTTTCACCACGCTGTCATTATACCCCCGCCATTTCCCCGCTTGGGATGGCTAATTCACCCTCCCGAAGGCGTGGATTTTGCCGATATTGTGCACCATTGCATACAATCTCCACCTTGGGTTTGGTGCGGAGCGTAAAGCGGTTCATGTGCTTGTGGAAACAGATGTTGGCAAAGACCGGGTTTCGACAGGCTCAACCCACAACTCGACAATTCTCAGCCGCCCGGCGTAGATTTTCCTGCCGGGCGGCGAGTCAATCTTTATGATGAGGGCGCTTTCATTCGGCATAGTGCGCCTGATGACTGTCTCGGGGCACTCGTGGTGACTTGGTTTCTGAGAACTCCAGAATTACGGGCGAGCGCCGTCATTTTTGATGAAAGAAACCGTGTAGCAGTCGAGCAGCGTTATAATCCTGCAGGCTGAATGGCGAAAGCCCGTACAAAGCAATGGAGATGACCTTCTTTTCAAGGTCTCCCGCTGAGAACTTTGGGAAGCGGCAGAACGATTTAGCGATTGGCGGCGCGCGGACTTGTATTTTTTGTCCATAGCGATCCCGTTTAGGAAGCTGTAACACCTTATCAGCCGTGCCATTCAGTCCTTCTCGATAATTGAAGCCGTTTTTGAAAAGGGCATCTTGAAATGCCCTGTTTTTGGTTAAGGTTAAGGCGGGAAAAGCGCTCAATATCGGCGTTTTTGGCCTGATTCTGGTTTCTTAGGGCGCTTTGTTAGGCGTTTTTGTGTTGCGCAAGACTCACCGCCTGAAAAAAGACACCACTGCCAACATGACAAGATTTTACACTCAACTTACTATTGGCGATAACCAAAAATCAACTTTGACGAGCCAAGGCAAAATTGTTTTAATTGCTCGCTGACTAAGTGAGAACCAAATTTATGAAAAAATATAAGCGGAAGAAACGAGCCGATTTAGAAATCTTACGCAATAACAGGATTTAAACAACTACAAAACGAAATCTGGTTATTCGATGACTTGACCAAAAGACAAGCCGAATATTAGATTTTGTTTTATGAGATAGGGCGCTTCAAGATTAAACGCCAATAACTAGCGCCTTCACTTGCGGGACAAATTCCGACAACCTCCCAGCCGTCTTGACCAGATTTTTCTAGAAATTCGCTTACTTCAGGTTGTCCTTCCATAATGCCCCCCAAAAATCCTTGGGGTTTAAATACTCCAACGTCCTTTCCGTTGATTTCTTCAATTTTTTCTTTATAGGCTTTTGCGTACATATATTCCCATTTGGTCATGATACAACTCCATGTTGAGTATATATATTTTGAGCAGACAAAAGAGAACGCCTAACGAGACTGTCGAAAAAGTCCTTTTTTCAAAACCACGCCGCCCGCCTGGGGCTGTCGCTCGTCCCAGCAGTCCAGCCGGGAGCCGTTTCTTGAGACGTTGTGTTGGATGGCTTTTCGATATGCAAGACTCAAGAGCCTGTTGAAGATTTTATCCCCTCACGTCAAGATTTGACATGACTATTCTTGCAAATATTCAAAGACTCGACCAATCAGAATTACTTGTAAAGATCACTCATTTCTTCAACACAAGATATTTTTGAAGGGTCAAGGTTGTTCGCCGTAATACCTAGGTTTGGCAAAATATAAACGAGATTAAAATCATAAGCACCAGACTGGGCACAATTTAGGCTTGGAATTGTCTCTGGAAAAACCTTATGCTTTTCCATAAAAGCCATTAAACCTGAATTCGTACTGCACGAAACAGAAACAGTGCCTTGCGGGGAAAGTGTCAGACCTTCAAACAATATATAATCACCTGAAACTCGCTTTGGAATGTTGTCGAAAGGAACGCCTAAACTGCAATCACGAAAGGAAAACTCTGAATTTGAATAAACAGAAATTACAACATTTTCTGCCGCCGTCCTGCCATTGTTTCTGATTAACCAAGAGTAAATAGCAAAGTCAAGTTCTAGATTTGGAGTAACTTTTCTATGTATGACAATTCGAGGAGCAAGTTCGTCGTACTCTAATTTTGCTATTCTTTCACTTTGGCGAACATTCCAGATGGTTAATCCAATCGTCAGCATGAAATTAGCAAGCAACGTAATGATTTGGATTTTGTCGCCTAGTGTTGTTTTTGTATTCTTCATCACTTTGTTTCCAATCACAGCCACCCAACGAGACTGTCGAAAAAGTCCTTTTTTCAAAACCGCGCTGCCGGGCGGAGCGGCGCTCCCGCTATGCCGCGATTATACCCCTGCCATTTTCCTCTTTGGGAGGGCTAATTCAATCTCCCGCAGCAGTAGCACGTCTGCCGGGCAGGCTATGGTACACTTTTCACACCTTTGCTTGGAGACGCCCATGAAAATTGACTCCATCACCTTACATCATCTGTCCATGCCGCTGGTTGCGCCGTTTGAAACCTCCTTTGGGCGTGAGACCCAGCGCGAATGCGTTCTCATCACCCTCCGCGCCGAGGGTTTGACCGGTTACGGCGAATGCGTCGCCACACGCGAGCCGGGCTACAACTACGAAACCACCGGCACCGCCTGGCATATCCTCAAAGACTTCATCGCGCCGCTCATTCTTGATCAAGACCTGACCGACGCGCACGATTTCCAGCGCCGCGTGGAGCGCATTCGCGGGCATCACCTTGCCAAGGCAGGCGTGGAAATGGCGCTTTGGGATTTGCTCGGCAAGCGCGAGGGCAAATCACTCAAGCAGCTATTCGGCGGCGTGCGCGAGAGAGTCGAAGTGGGAGTCTCGATTGGGATTCAGGAATCCGCCTCGGCGTTGGTGCGAACCGTGGAGTCCTATCTCGAAAAAGGCTACCGCCGCGTCAAAATCAAAATCAAGCCGGGGCGCGAAGTGGAGGAGACCACCGCTGTCCGCCGGGCATTTCCCGACCTGCGCCTGCAAGTGGACGCAAACTCGGCATACACGCTGGAGACCGCTTCCGCCCTCGACCCGCTCGACGAACTCAGCTTATTGTTAATCGAACAGCCGCTCTTTGAGGACGACATTTGGGACCACCGCAAACTTCAGGCGCGCTTCAAAACCGCCATCTGCCTCGATGAAAGCATCCTCACGCCGCGTCATGCCCGCTACGCCCTCGAAATGGAAGCCTGCCGCAACATCAACATCAAACCGGCGCGCGTGGGCGGCTTGAGTCAAGCAATCATGATTCATGATTACTGTTACGAGCGCGGTGTGCCGGTCTGGTGCGGCGGGATGCTCGAAACGGGTGTCGGGCGCGCCTCCAATTTGGCAATTGCCTCTCTGCCGGGCTACGTCCTGCCCGGCGACATCTCCGCCTCCGACCGCTACTACCACCGCGACATCACCAATGAGCGCTTCCTCTTGAACGACGACAGCACCATCACCGTCCCCGATAAACCCGGCCTGGGCGTGACGATGGATGAAGATGCGCTCAAACAATTCACACTTGCTCAACTGACGCTCAAGACAAGAGAATAGAACTTGCCGCTATGCTCGGACATACGCTCACCTTAGCTTCCTTGTCCCTCCCGCCTCAAACCGGGACCTCAAGCCTGCTCCTGACCCCAACGCCTGCGCCATGTCCCATGCCTTCTTTAGTGTGACCCCCAGAACGGTTTCATACATCCCTTTCCTCTGTGTTGTTCGATGAATCAAAAGGAGACTCCATGACCATCTACGACATTTCCCTGACCATCACCCCCGATCTGCCCACCTGGCCCGGCGACCCGCGCATCGAACTCGAACAAATCGCCTCCATGGACAAAGGGGCGCAAGCCAACGTAACGCGCCTCAGCGCCGCCGTACACATCGGCACTCACGTGGATGCGCCGCATCACTTCCTCAACGATGGGCGCACGGTTGAGTCGCTTCCGCTTGAGGTGTTGACCGGTCCCTGTTATGTACTGCAATTGCCCGATGGCGTGGACGCCATCACCGCCGAAGTGCTGGAACGCTCCGAAATCACCGCTACCATGAAGCGCATCCTGTTTGGGACGAGCAATTCCCATCTCTGGGCGAGGGGCGTAAAGGAATTCCAAACCGATTTCGTTGCCATCACGGAGGATGGGGCGCAGTGGCTGGTGGATCACGGCGTGCAGCTGGTGGGCGTGGATTACCTCTCGGTTGCGCCGTATGGCGACCCGCAGCCCACGCACAAGATTTTACTTGGCGCCGGCGTGGTCATTGTGGAAGGCTTGAACCTCTCGAACGTGATGCGCGGCTTCTACAACCTGTATTGCCTGCCGCTCAAAATCGCCGGCTCCGACGGCTCCCCGGCGCGGGCAATCCTGATTCAGCCATGAGATTAAAACGGTCGTTACGCCAAAGGCAAGGGTAAGATTATTCAAATTCAAATGAAAGCGGAGGAAACATGGACAAAGAACAAAAATACTTTGGCATGACCCGTCTGCAAATTGGCATTCTCGCCGGGCTGGCAGGGGTGCTCATCCTGATTGTTTGTGCGGGTGCATTTCTTATCTTTCGGAATTTTGCGCCCTCCGCCTCTGCACCGCAGGCGACTTCCACGCCTTTGCCGACTGTGACCTCAGTGGTGGCAACTCCGCCGACGATGACTCCCACCCTTGCGCCGACGGCGATTCCCTACGAACAACTCATCCCGGCCGGCTGGAAACAATTCAAGACCTCGCTGGTTGAAATCTGGCTGCCCTCGAATTTCAAACTGGGCGACAAGAAAGCCCTCAATCAGACGGCGCAGCTTGCTTTCAACGAACTCTTCATCACGGAAGTCCCTAGCAAAACCTCCACCTACAACATGCTGGTCAGCGTTTCCTACGACCTGCTGACCGGCGGTTCGCTGGACGAGTTCCTGCAAAATAAGATTTCGCAACTTCCCCCCGATATCCGCGTCACCGACCGCCGCACGGTATATGTCAACACCGTTGAAGCCCGGCGGGTGATGGTCGAATTGCGCGCCAGCAACATTGACATCAACGACATGGTCTATGTGTTCCTGGACGGCAACACGGTCTGGTATGTGGAGTATGTGGCGCAGATTGGCGAGTTCTTCGAAAATCTCCCCATCTTCGAGCAAAGCATCCAGACGTTTCGGACGGTGAAGTATTAACCGAATTTGATGCGCCTCTCAATCGAAATAGAGATTCAAATCCGAGCAGTCGAAGCGGTTGCCGCAGTTGGGGCAGATGACCTTGCAGTTCTTTTCGTACATCTCGCTGCCGCAGCGATCGCAAGTATAAATTTGCTTTTTTTCCCACTTTACAGGTTTTAGCAGGGCAGGATCAAATTCCCCGATTCGTTCGGGACCGAGGCGTTGAATCGCCTCCATGACCTTTTCCACGTCCCTGCGCAGCCCCTCCACATCCACTCCCTTGCAGATGGCGGGCAAGCCGTCCAGCCATTTTCGGCTCCGTTCATAGACCTTGACCGCGCCGTTATAATTTCCGCGCCTGATGTGCAAATATGTGACGGCAACCTGCAAAATGCCTCGATAGAGGTTCTTCGCTTCGCCTTCCTCCGCGTTCCAGGCATGTTCGAGCGCCTCGTGCGCATCGAAGTATTCCCCCGCGTTGAAGTGACGCAGTCCCTCGCGGGCTTGTGGATGCAATGTGCCGGTACAGCCGCTCATGAGAGAAGTATATCATTGGGGCACAGCAGGTAAAAACAGGAGTTGTATGACACGCGTTGCAATGGTTTTGAGCATCCTTGCAGGCATCGGTTCTCTCGCCTATGGTTATTGGCAGGAGGGATATTCCCGCCCCGCCTTGTGGATTGCCTTGCTGGGAATTGCCTGGCTGCTGGCAGAATGGAGGCGGCTATACTGGTTTGCGTCGGCTGCCTTGCTAATGATGGTCTTCTCAGCCGCGTTTGGCGTCTGGCGGGAGTTTCCGCTGGTTTGGATGTTTCTGGGCGCGCTGGGCGGTTTGCTGGGCTGGGACCTCTCGGATTTTGCGCGCTGTCTCCGCTACGCCGCGCCGACGGAGGATGTCGCAGAAATGGAGCGCAGACATTTAGCCCGCGCAGGAATGGTCGCTTTGCTTGGCGCAGGGCTTGCCTATTGGAGCACGGTTCTCCAGGTCAGGCGGCTGGCGTTCGAGGTGGCAGTAGGTTTGAGTCTGCTCACGGCGTTCGGGCTGGTGCGGCTGATGATGAGGCTGAGAAAATAGGAAGGCTCGTGAAAATCGCGCCGCGAATTGGTCATGCCATGCAAGTAAGGTATAATTGCTTCGCTTCATTCGCTGAAACGAGAAAATCCACATCAAGGCTTTGGAATGACAGGCGAGACGATCCTTTCACCCGACTATTGGAAAAATTTGCAAATCACTTCGCAGGATGTTGAGTTCCTGCACAATTATCTTTTTGAAACCGAAACACCCCTGACCACGCGCGAGCTGGTGACTGTCCTCATTCATGAGCGTAACCGTGTGGAACGGTTGGCGTTGCAGCAGCGCAGGCAGGCGGGCGGCAAGGTCTATTTTCCCAAAGAAAGTTTTCAGGCTGGCGATGGAGTGGTCTTTCCCTTCCTGAATTGGAAGCACGGAAAAGTCGTCAATGTTCGCCCGGGCAATAACCCTGAGTTGGGCGAATTCGATGTGCTGACCGTGGAAATGGAAGACGGCGCTGAACGCCTCTTTGCGGGACGGCTGGCGGTTCACGCCCTGAACGACAAGCCGGTCCCCGAAGAAGAGGGCGAATTCGACCCCGATGCCATTTTGCGCTCTTATGGCGCACTGCTGGAGAAAAAACTCGAAGCGGCGTTGAAAGAAAACGAGGAAATCGTAAGGATTGCAGGGCGCTGGTTCCCGCGCGCCTTGCTGGTGGATGTCAATGTGGGGCATCTCAATCTGGCGGAAGCCGTGCTGGATATGGCTGGCGGTGAGCCGCTGCCGACCTTGGCATTGTTGAAAGATGTATCTTTGCCCGAAGGCGTCAATCCCAAACTGGCGGAATTTTCGCTCAACCTCGCCTTGCAGGAAGATGGACGGTTCGACGAAGTGGGACCGGCGGGTGAGGTGTTATGGTGTCTCTACCGCCTCGAACCTCAGGAAGTGCGTGAAGTGCCTTTGCATTTACGCTATTCGCCCATCGAATATGACCGCTCCGTCCTTAGCGATGAAATGATTGCGCTGGAAAAGCAGTTGGACGACGAATTGAGCGATGTGGAAACGGATGAAGATGTCGAACGGCGGGAAGTCACCATTGCCCTGATTTATCCGCACCTGCGGGCAGGTACGTTGCCGCTTTCGAAACGGGTACGCTCGCTCTTTCCCACCGCCTACGAATCGCCGCGCGTCCGCTTTACGCTGGTGGATGGTAAGACCGGTCAAAAGATGCCCGGCTGGGTGGTTCGCGAGCACAAGTACGTTTATGGTCTGCAAGCCTGGTACAAGGCGCATGGTCTGATGCCCGGCAGTCTGGTCAACATCCGCAAGGGCGAAAAGCCGGGCGAAGTCGTTATCGAGGCGAAGACCCATCGCTCCACCAAAGATTGGCTGCGGACGGTCATTGTCGGCGCGGATGGAGGCGTGGTCTTTGCCATGCTTAAGCAGCCCATCTCCGCCGAGTTCAACGACCGCATGGCGTATGCCATTCCCTCCTTCGAAGCCGTGGATCAATTATGGAAGCAGGAAGCGCGGCGTCCCTTCGAGCAACTGGTCATGAACCTGGCGCGGGAAATTTCCAAACTCACCCCGCAAGGACACGTCCATGCACAGGAATTGTATGCAGCAGTCAACATTGTGCGGCGGGTGCCGCCCGCTCCGTTGTTTGCTTTGCTGGCATCCCGCCCCGAAATTGCCCACGTTGGCGATCTGCATTTCCGCATTATCGAGTAGGAGAACGCAAACATGCCCGAAGGCAAACGCACCAGCCTGGTAAAACCCACTTCCAAAACGCCCTTCCACATTGACTTCGACTGGTGGCAGAAGAACGAACGCGATTGGCATGTGTATCTGCGTTCCCTTCTTTGTGCGGAACACCAGCAGGTCTTCGCCAGCATGGAAGAAGGACAAACCATTGACTGGGTGGATCCGCTTACGGCGGAAGTCAAACCGGTGGACGGCGTGCAGAATACCCTCATGACCCACTGCGCCAAACAACCCGATTTTCTGACCGAGCAAACCGCCCTGGTCGAAGCAGTCTTTCGCCTTTTCTTGACCAACGGCAATCTTCCCATGTCTTCCGAAGAACTGGGAGCCCGCCTCAACCGCCCCGCTATGACAATTCTGCGAACGCTCACGGCTGGTCGCGTCTATAAAGGCATTCGTCCAGTAGGCGGGTGAGCCGCGAGCTGACGGGCGCATTTGCCTGCTGTGCAGAGACGTACTACAATAATAGAGCTTACGCCTAACTGACGTTAGAAAACGCCCACTACACAAGGTTTTGCGTAGGCTCTAAATAACTCACCTTATGCAGTTTCTTCGTAGCGCGACACATCGTCCCCGAAAGGGGTTCATGTCGCCTGAAAACGCGAGATAAATCTTGCGCTACCGCGTAGGGTGAGTAAATAAAATAAAAAAACTGCCCTCGTAGCTCAATGGACAGAGCGCCAGCCTTCTAAGCTGTTGGTTGTGGGTTCGAATCCCGCCGAGGGCGCCTGGCGAATTAACGTTTGACTTTACTGCAGGTGACCCACGTTTTTTTCTGGCAGGAAGGTAGTTGAATATGCCCACGATTGTTCGTAAAACACATCCCGTGATTATTGAGACCCGCCGCGAAATTCTGAGCGCTGTTACGTGGCGGGTTCGACCCAACGCCTGGCATCCGCCCACTGACGTATATGAGACGGAGGATAATTTTGTCGTCAAAATGGAAATTGCCGGCATGCGCGATGAAGATCTCGAAGTGGCGGTGCAGGGCAATTTCCTGATGGTCAGCGGTTCCCGTTCCGACTCAATGGAGCGGAAAGCCTATTATCAAATGGAAATTCCCTTTGGCAGATTTTCAGTGAGCATCGAACTGCCTGTCCGAGTTGACATCGAGAACGCCAGCGCCCAATACAAGGATGGTTTTCTGACCATTCAATTCCCCAAGGAAAAATAACCGATGCCTGCATCAAGGTGGCAAACCAGTTTCATTGATCTGTTTCGCTGGATGGAGGATACCGATACAGACCTGCTTCTCAATGCGGCGCCTCCCTTCTTTTCTCATCCCCCAAAGCCCAAACCGCCGGAAAGCGAATCTGCTGCCGAACAACAAAGCGGACCCAAATATCCCGAAGTGCTGCCCATCCTGCCGCTGCGCGGGGTGGTGGTCTATCCCTTTACGGCTGTTCCGCTGACGGTGGGGCAGCCGCGTTCCATCCGCCTGGTGGATGACGTGGTCAGCGGGGATAAACTGGTGGGATTGGTGACCGCCGTGAATCCCGAAATTGAAACGCCGGGTCCCGCCGACCTCTATCAGACGGGGACGATTGCCATCGTTCATCGGTTGTTACGCGCTCCCGATGGCACCATCCGCCTGTTGGTGCAGGGTTTGGCGCGCTTCCGCCTTGGCGAGTTTGTGGCAGAAGAACCCTACCTGAAGGCGCGCATCCAACTGGCTCCCGAAATTGTCGAGCAAGGATTGGAAATTGACGCCCTGGCGCGCAACGCCCGCGACCAATTCCGCCAGATCACGCAGATGATCCCCTCCTTCCCGGAAGAATTGGAGATGTCCATCACCTCCGTTGAAGACCCGCTTCAAACGGCATACAACATCGCCAACTTCCAGCGCATGGATTTGAAAGACGCGCAGGAAATCCTCGAACTTGATTCGGTTTCCGCCAAACTCAAAAAGCTGATTGGCTTGCTCGTGCGCGAAGCCGAAGTGCTGCAGTTGGGGCAGAAGATTCAAAACGAGGCGCGCGGTGAAATCGAAAAAGTCCAGCGCGATTTCTTCCTGCGCGAGCAAATGAAAGCCATCCAGCGCGAACTCGGCGAAAAAGACGAACAAGCGGTGGAGGTGGAGGAGTTCCGCAAAAAAATCGAGGAAGCGAAGATGCCCGAAGAGGCGGAAAAACTGGCAAAACGCGAGCTCGACCGCCTCTCGCGCCTGCCCACCGCCGCCGCAGAATACGGCGTCATCCGTACCTACCTCGATTGGCTGGTCTCCCTGCCGTGGTCGGTTTCCACCACCGACAACCTCGACATCGAGCATGCCCGCAAGATTTTGGACAAAGACCATTATGGCTTGGAGGATGTCAAGGAGCGCATTCTCGAATTTCTTGCCATCCGCAAACTGCGCCTGGAACGTCAGCATGAAGAAAAAGCCCCCAGCGATGACCTGATCCGCCGCGAACGTGAAGGCGTCATCCTGTGCTTTGTCGGTCCGCCCGGCGTTGGCAAGACCTCCCTCGGGCAGTCCATTGCCCGGGCGATGGAAAGAAAGTTCGTGCGCGCCTCCCTGGGCGGGGTCCGCGATGAAGCGGAAATTCGCGGTCACCGCCGCACGTACATTGGCGCCATGCCGGGACGCATCCTGCAGGCGCTCCGCCGCGTCGAATCGAAAAATCCCGTCTTCATGCTCGACGAGATTGACAAACTGACCTTCGATTTTCACGGCGACCCCGCTTCGGCGCTCCTTGAAGTGCTCGACCCCGAACAAAACAGCGAATTCCGCGACAACTATCTCGAAGTCGCCTTTGACCTGTCGCAGGTCTTCTTCATCACCACTGCCAACACGCTGGAGACCATCCCCGGTCCTCTGCGCGACCGCATGGAAATCATCTACATCTCCGGCTACACCGAAAACGAGAAGATTGCCATTGCAAAAGGCTACCTTGTTCCGCGGCAAATTCGCGAAAACAGCCTGCACCCGAACGAAATCAAGTTCAAGGATGAGGCACTGCGTAAAATCATCCGCGAATACACCCGCGAGTCGGGCGTGCGTAATTTGGAGCGGAAGATTGGCGCCATCTGCCGCAAGGTTGGCACGCGCATTGCCGAAAAGAAGTTGAAACGGGCGGTCATCACGCCGGAACGCGTCGAGGAATATCTCGATCATCCCATCTACCTGCCCACCGAAGAACTCAACCGCCGCGTTTCCATCCCCGGCGTGGTGCCAGGCTTGGCATGGACGCCCTACGGCGGCGACATTCTCTTCGTCGAAGCGACCGCCATGCCCGGTTCAAAAGGCTTCCAAATCACCGGTTCGGTTGGCAACGTCATGAACGAATCGGCGCGCGCCGCCCTCTCCTACGTGCGTTCACGCGCCAAACAACTTGGCTTGGAAGACGAATTCTTCAACAAATCCGATATTCATCTGCACATCCCCTCCGGCGCCCAGCCCAAAGATGGACCCTCCGCCGGCGTCACCATTGCAACGGCGCTCGTTTCGCTGGCTTCCGGGCGCAAGGTTAAACCCAACTTGGGCATGACCGGTGAAATCACCTTGCGCGGTCAGGTGCTTCCCATCGGCGGCGTCAAGGAAAAAGTCCTTGCCGCGCATCGCGCCGGCTTGCGGACCGTCATCCTGCCGCGCCGCAATGAGCAGGACCTCGACGACGTCCCGAAGGACATCAAGCAGGAAATGAAATTCATCTTTGTAGATATGGTAGATGAGGTCATCCAAGCCGCGTTGGAGCCGCCTCGTTCCAGCAAAAAGAAAAGCGCCAAGCCCACATCAAAGACCAAAACTTCAGCGCGGGAGAAAAAGCGGAATGCCAAAAGTACTGCTCGCTGAAGATGACCGCACCATGGTCGCCCTCTTGACCACCCTGCTCAAAATGGAAGGTTATGAAGTGGTGGCATTGGACGTTCACCAGGATGTCGCCTCGGCGGTTACGCAGGAAAAACCCGACTTCCTCCTGATGGACGTTCACCTCGGCGGGCAGAGCGGCATGGACATCGTCGAAGCCATCCGCAAAAACCCATCCAACAGCGGCGTCAACATCGTCATGACCTCGGGCTTGGATATGCGCGATGAATGCCTGCGGCGCGGCGCAGACCACTTTCTCCTCAAACCCTTCATGCCCGATGACCTGCTGAACCTGTTGAAAAACTGACCCTCTCCTAACTCGGACGAGCCGAAACCAAAAAGGCTTGAACCACTGAACCACTGAAACACGGAGACACAGAGAAAAAAAAAAAAGACTCCGTGACTCCGTGTCTCGGTGGTTAGCGCAAAATTCTTGCACACGTGTGCCTGTGCCTAGTGCAGGCACAAAAACAAGAATTTCATTGATAAGGTACTTATGGTCTTTTCCATCCGCGAATTTCAATACCCGCAGGATTACCCTGCTGTCCGCGCGTTGTGGGAGAGCATGGAAAAAGGCGTTCATCTGGGGCGCTCGGATGAGCCTGAAGAAATCCAAAAGAAACTTTCGCGCGACCCCGACCTCTTCCTCCTCGCCGAAGCGAACGGGCGCATTGTCGGCTCCATCATTGGCGGCTACGACGGGCGGCGCGGCTTGCTCTACCATCTCGCCGTCCACAAGGACTTTCGTCAAAACGGTTTGGGCAGCCGCCTGCTCAATGAAATCGAAGAACGTCTGCGCGCCAAAGGCTGCCTCAAATGCTACCTCATGGTCACCCCCGATAACCCCGAAGCCGAACGCTTCTACGAAAAACGCGGCTGGCATTTCATGGATTACGTCCGCCCCTTTGGCAAAGAACTGATATGACCATTCGATTTGGGATTCTGACTCTCTCCGACCGCTCCTCGCGCGGCGAACGTCCCGACGCTTCCGGACCTGCCTTGGCGCATCTGATCGAGACGCAAGGCTGGTCTGTCGCCCGACAATCCCTCCTCCCCGACGACGAATCTGCCATCCGCGCCCTGCTTGCCGAATGGGCAGACAGCGGCGAAATGGACGTCATCCTCACCACCGGCGGCACCGGCTTTGCCCCGCGCGATGTCACCCCTGAAGCCACGCGGGCTGTCATCGAACGCGAAGCGCCCGGTCTTGCCGAAGCCATGCGCGCCGCCAGCCTCAAAATCACGCCTCACGCCATGCTCTCGCGGGTGGCGGCTGGCATCCGCAAACGCACGCTCATCATCAACTTGCCGGGCAGCCCCAAAGGTGCAGTCGAAAATCTGCAGGTTGTCCTGCCGGTGCTGCCGCACGCCGTCCAACTCCTGCGCGAAGACCCCCAGTCTGAATCGTCTCACTGAACATTCATCTCGTAGTATAATCCCGCCGCTAAATGCGCAGGATGCGTTCTCTAACGCATCTGTGCTGCACATCTTCTAAACAAATCATTCAAGGAAACTGCAGGCATGATTGATGTAAACGAACTTCGCAAGGGCGTCACCTTTGAACTGGACGGGGCGCTCTACAAAGTGCTGGATTACAGCCACAACAAATCCGGGCGCGGCAATGCCACCATCCGCATCAAGGCGCGCAATCTGCTCACCGGCGCCAACATCGAGCGCACCTTCACCTCGGGACAATCCGTGCAGGATGTGCGCCTCGACTTCCACAACGTCTCCTACCTCTACACCGACGGCGAGTTTTACCACTTCATGGACAACGAAACCTTCGAACAGCCCGCCATCAAAGCCGAAATGCTGGGAGATGACGCCCTCTACCTCAAAGAAGGCATGGAAGTCAAGCTCACCTTCTACAACGGCACCCCCATTGACGTGGAACTGCCCAGCTCGGTGGACCTCAAAGTGGTCGAAGCCGAAACCGCCATCCGCGGCGACACCGCCACCGGCGTGACCAAAAAGGTCAAAACTGAAACGGGACTCGAAGTGCAATGCCCTCAGTTCGTCAAAGTCGGCGATGTCATCCGCGTCAACACCGAGACGGGCGAGTACGTCACCCGCGTATAAGCAAGCGGTCTTTTCTGGAATACAGCGGGCGGTTTGGTAATTAAACCAGCCGCCCGCTCATCATTTCCCTGAAAGGACTATAATCTTTCTCATCATGAAAACCCCTGCCGGCAAGGAATGCCCCTACTTCTACGGCGATTACTTTCGCGGACGCAACATAGAGGAATGCCGCCTGCTCAAAGCCGCCGGGCAGGCGTGGACGCGCGACTTGTGCGCCTCCTGCCCCGTCCCTGAAATCAGCATGGCGAACGCCTGCGAGTTCATGAAACTGCATGCAAAAGTGGGGCGTCCGCTTTCCGCCGCCTTCATGCGCCGCGTTCAGGTTCAGGCATTTTGCGAAAAGACCCACCGCCCTGTAAACGAACCACACATCGGCTGCGGAGAATGTCACGTATTGCCGTTCAACTTCGAAGTCAAATCCTGACGCATCTTCTCGTCTGCCGGGGCAAAATTACAAAAGGAAACATCGCACCCAATGACGCTTACCATTCTCTTCGACCTCGATGACACCCTGCTCGATACAAACACACAGGCATTTGTCCCCGCTTATTTCCAGGCGCTTGCCGAACACCTCGCCCCTTTCGTTGCTCCCACCCTTCTGCTTTCCTCTTTGCTTGCCGCCACCAACCTCATGCTCGGCAGTGAAGACCCCTCCCGCACCCTGCAGGAAGTCTTCGAAGCAGACTTCTACCATAGGCTGGGCGTCTCCAAATCCGATTTGGCGGAAACCCTCGAAGACTTCTACGACAACGTCTTCCCGCGCATCCAATCCAAAACCAAACCGCGTCCCGAAGCCGTCCCTCTCATCGAGTGGGCGTTTGCACAGGGCTTTCGCGTTGCCATCGCCACCGACCCGCTCTTCCCTCGCAAAGCCACCCATCACCGCCTGCGCTGGGCAGGCTTCGACCCGGCGCAATTTGAAATCGTCTCCTCGTTCGAGACCTTTCACTTCACCAAGACCCACACCGCCTACTACGCCGAAATCCTCGGTCAACTCGGCTGGCCCGAGGGACCTGTCTTGATGGTGGGCAACGACGCCGAACGAGACTTGATTCCCGCGAGTCGGCTGGGGCTGAAGACTTACTTCATAGACGGCGACCCCGCCTCAAGTCCTGGACTGGAAGCGGGGCGCGGCAAACTGGCTGATCTTCGTCCCTGGCTTGAATCCACCGACCTCGCCGCCTTGGAGCCTTCCTTCCAATCCCGCGAAGCCGTGCTGGCGATTTTGCAATCCACGCCGGCGGTCTTACGTACCCTCACTTGTTCCCTTCCGCCGGAACAATGGAACATCGAACTTTCCCGCGGCGACTGGGCGCTGAACGAAATCGTTTGTCACCTGCGCGATACCGAACGCGAAATCCATCAACTGCAATTGAAACTCCTGCTGGAACGCGAAGATGCCTTCATCCCTCGCCCTGATACCGCCGTGTGGGCAAGCGAACGCGACTACCTGCATGTGAACGGAGCGGCGGCGCTGCGCGAATTCACAGCCGCGCGCATCGAAACAGTGCAGACCCTCAAAAATGCCGCCGAAACAGTATGGGCGCGCCGGGCGCGTCACGCCATCTTTGGTCCTACCAATTTCCTTGAAGTGTGCGGCTTCATGGCAGACCACGACCGCATGCACATCCAACAGGCGTGGAAGATACTCAAAAGCCTGCGAGAGCAGCGTGTCTAACAGGCGTGAGGCGTGTTATAACAGTTGACCCGGCGGGGACAGTATCCCTGACCTTACCTAAGGAGAGACCGCTTTATGCGCAAACGAGTTGTAGTGACGGGCATGGGGTGCATCAGTCCCGTTGGCAATACAGTGGAAGAAACCTGGAAATCCCTGTTGGCAGGCAAATCCGGCGCGGGACCGATTACCTTATTCGACGCCAGCCGCCACAAGACGCGCTTCGCCGCCGAAGTAAAGGGCTTCGACCCCGTGGCAATCTTCGGCAACCGCGAAGCGCGCAAAATGGACCGCTTTACTCAGTTCGCCACCGTCGCCGCCATCGAAGCGCTGGCGCACGCGCGCCTCACCATTGACGATTCCAACCGTCACCGTGTGGGAATTGTCATCGGCACCGGCATCGGGGGGATTGGCACGATTATGGAGCAGGTGGAAGTCCTGCGTGAACGCGGACCGGAACGCATCAGCCCATTCCTCGTCCCCATGATGATTTCCGACAGCGCGGCAGGCATGCTTGCCATCCGTTTTGGCGCGCGCGGACCGAACATGGCGCTGGCAACCGCCTGCGCCTCGGGCAATAACGCCATCGGCGAGGCGGTGGAAATGATTCGCCGCGGTTCGGCAGATGTCATGCTGGCTGGCGGCTCGGAGGGCGCGCTTGTGCCTCTGGCAATGGCGGGCATGAACGTGATGGGCGCGCTTTCCACCCGCAACGACGACCCTCTCACCGCCTCACGTCCCTTCGACAAAGACCGCGACGGCTTTCTGATGGGGGAGGGCGCCGGCATTCTCGTCCTCGAATCGCTGGAACATGCGCAGGCGCGCGGCGCGGAAATCCTGTGCGAAATCAGCGGCTACGGCACCACCGACGACGCGTATCACATCTCGGCTCCCGCCGAGAACGGCGCCGGTGCAGCCATGTCCATGCGGCTGGCGCTGGAAGACGCGGGCTTGCAAGTGACGGATATTGACTACATCAACGCGCATGGCACGTCCACGCCGTTGAACGATAAAAGCGAAACCGCCGCCATCAAGACCGTCTTCGGTGAACAGGCGTATAAAATCCCCGTCTCCTCCACCAAATCCATGACCGGGCATCTGTTGGGCGCTTCCGGCGCGGTGGAGGCGGTGTTCAGCATCCTTGCCATGCGCGAGGGCGTCATCCCGCCCACCATCAACTATCACACCCCCGACCCCGAATGTGACCTGGACTATGTCCCCAATCAGCCGCGCAAAGCGGTCATCCGCCATGTCATGTCCAATTCATTCGGTTTCGGCGGGCATAACGCCACATTGGTATTCAGCCAATTCAAGGGGTGAGAGAAAAATCTACGGGCGTTTTCCCGCCCCGCGATGTATTCAAGGAGTATGATATGCCATACGCGCACATTACAGGCTGGGGGATGGCTGTGCCTGAAAAAATTCTAACCAACGACGACCTCTCCAAAATGGTCGAAACCAACGACCAGTGGATTCGGGAACGCACCGGTATCCGCGAACGGCGGATTGCCAAAGACGGGGAGACCACCTCGTCCCTGGGCGTGGAAGCGGCTCTCAAAGCCCTGACGGTTGCCAACCTCCGTCCTACCGATCTTGACTTGATTATTTGTTCCACCTCCACACCAGATTACATCTTCCCCGCCACCGCCTGCCTGATCCAAGATCAAATTGGCGCCACCAAAGCCGGCGCTTTCGACCTGCTGGCGGCTTGTTCCGGCTTCATTTACGCCACCAACATGGCGGCGCAGGCAATCCGCAGCGGCTCCATCAAAAACGCGCTCGTCATCGGCGCAGAGACCCTTTCCCGCTTCGTCAACTGGAAAGACCGCAACACCTGCATCCTGTTTGGCGACGGCGCCGGCGCGTTCGTCCTGCAGGCAAGCGAAAAACCCGGCGGTGTGCATTCTGCCGTTATGCACTCCGACGGTTCCGGCGGCGACCTGCTGGCTATACCGGGTGGCGGAAGCGCCATCCCTGCCAGCGAAGCGACAGTGCATGCGGGCAGGCACTACATCGAAATGGATGGGAAGGAAGTCTTTCGCTTTGCCACCCGCGTCATGACGCAGGCGACGCTTGAAGCGCTGGATGCAGCCGGCATGACCATTGAAGACGTTCACTGGATTGTGCCGCATCAAGCCAACATCCGCATCATCGAAGCGGCGGCGCGCGGGCTCAAACAGCCGATGGATAAATTCATCGTCAACCTCGACCGCTACGGCAACACCTCCACCGCCTCCATTCCCATTGCCGTCGTCGAAGCGGTCGAAAAGGGACAGCTCAAAAGCGGCGATAAATTTGTGATGGTGGGCTTTGGCGCCGGCTTGACCTGGGGCGCCCTCGCCGCCGAATGGACAGGACCGCTCCCAAGCAAGGGGCAGGTTCGTCCCTCGCAGTACCGCGCGCTGGGACGCATCCGCTCGTTTGTGCGCCGCGTCATCCGCTTTATCGAGGGCATCATTTTCCGCCGCGAACTATAATGGCGCATTAACCTCGATTGTGGTACGATACACAAAACATAACTGCTCAGCCAACTCTCTTATCCACTAAGCCGCACGAATTTTTACTAATCTTGTTCGAGAAAGTTGTGATACGCACACCGAACACAAAAATTCGTAAAGATTAGTGTAGATTGGTGGACTCTCCTGCCTGTGGCTGAGTAGTTACCACAAAACGTTGAAAAAGGAGAAACCATGTTGGCACGTCTTGGACCTACGGAACTGATCATCCTGCTGGTGATCATCCTTCTGCTTTTTGGGCCGGGCCGCATCGGCAAAATTGCCGGCGAACTCGGCAAGGGCATCAAGTCCTTTCGCGAGGGGTTGAGTGGAGACGAGAAGAAAGACAGCCCGACCGACTCTCAAGGCAACATCGAACCGAAATAAAATCAAAAGGCTCCCGCGCGGAGCCTTTTGATTACAGCAGTTGCTTCACTTCTTCGACGCTTGTCACGGGGGTCTTGCAGACGAAGCCCTCGCACACATACGCCGTTGGTTTGTTCTCTTTGGGCGGACGGTCTCTCAAAAGGGCAGGGGCGTCCTCTGCAGGCGGATAGGCGGACACAGCCAAAACGACATTGGGCAGAAAACGGGATTGGACAGCCCGAATCAACGCGGACGCATTTTCCCCATTCGCATCGTACACGACTGCAACCTGCTTCACGTTCCCCAAAGCCATATCCGCCGCCGACAGCCATCTGGCGAACGCAGCAGGGTAGCGGGTCGCCATGCCAACGACGAGCCGCAGCGCTTTTTCCGCCAGGTCGCGGTATTTCCCCTCGCCGGTGAACTCGGCAAGTTTGAGCAGCGCCTCACACGCGAGGGCGTTCCCCGATGGGGTGGCGTTGTCTTGCAGGTCTTTGGGGCGCAGGAGAAGTTGACCGCCATCTTGCGGGGTGTCGAAAAATCCGCCGCTTGGGTCGTTGAAACGTTCGATCATTTCATCGGTCAGTTCTTTGGCGGCGGCAAACCATTTGTTTTGGAAGTCGGTCTGGTATAGTTCGAGCAAGCCAAGGATGAGCGCGGCGTAATCTTCAAGGAAGACTTCGTTTGTGGCACGTCCTTCGCGCCAACTGTGCCTGAGCTTTCCGTTGGGGCGGAGCGCGGAGAGTAAAAACTCTGCATTGCGCGTAGCCAGTTTGTAATAAGTGTCGTTGTGAGAGAGCGAAGCGCCCGAAGCAATCTCCTCGTTTCGTGCGGTAGCAATTACGCGCGCCGCTTCTGCGAGGGCTGCCAGCATGAGTCCGTTCCAGGAGGTGAGTATCTTATCGTCGGTGGCGGGGCGGATGCGGGTGTTTCGGGCAGTGAGAAGCCGGGCGTGGCACTCAGCCAATTTGGCGGGAACAGTTTCGAGGTCCAGTTTGAAGCGGGCGGCGAGCGAGGCGTCGTCCAGCGCGCGCTGTAAAACCGTCTTGCCTTCCCAGTTGCCTTTGATGGTTATGCCGTAAGCCGCTTCGAAAAATTCCGTATCGTCTTTCAATATTTCGCGGATTTCTTCGAGTGTCCAGGTGTAGTATTTTCCTTCTTCGCCTTCCGAGTCGGCGTCGAGGCTGGAGTAGAAGCCGCCTTGCGGATGCGTCATTTCTCTGGCGATGAAGCCGAGGGTTTCGCGGACGATGCGTTCAAAGAATGGGTCGCCGGTGATTTGCCAGGCATGCAGGTAGGCGCGCACAAGTTGGGCGTTGTCGTAGAGCATTTTTTCGTAATGGTGTACCCAATCGTACAAACGGAGTTGTGTTTTCAGCACGGTTATCAGTCGGTAGTTATGGTCTGATGGCTCACTAAGGATTTGAGTTGCCCGCCAGTTGGGACTCCATCTCAATTGGCGAATTGACTGGCTGTAAACAAACAAATCCTTGGCAAACATACGCTGTCGGCAGACCATTAAATAATGGTCTGTCCTTCAGCAAGGCTGGTGCATCCGGCTCCGGTGGGTAAGGCGAAATCGCGGTTACCTGTCGGGGTCGGTATGCTTTCCATAAAGTGTTCAATAATTCCCTGGTTTCGGCATGCTGTGAATCACCAATAATTGCCACTTCACGTGTCGGACCGACAGCAAAATCAGCAGCGCACAACCACTGTGCAAAGGCAGTTGGATAACGAAGCATGGCTCCATATACTGAGGAAAGCATTTCCTCGGCAATATCCCGCCATTCCGTCCGATCTCCATACGCTGCCAACTCAAGCAGAGCGGTAGCGGCAAGCGCATTCCCGGATGGAGTAGCATTGTCTTGAGTATCCTTCGGTCGTACAAGGAGGGTTTCATGATCGTCGCGGGTATCGAAAAAACCTCCATTGGGGTCAGCAAAGTGTTCAACCATTTCATCGGCAAGTTTCAATGCCGAAAGATACCATTCCTTATTCGGATCGGATTGGTACAACGCCAACAGCGCCAAAATCAGACCAGCATAATCTTCCAAGTAGGCGTTATGCTTTGCCTGTCCCTCGCGCCAGGATCGGTGCAACCGATTATTTGCATAAAGATTATCCAGCAGAAAGCGTGCGTTACGAATGGCAACTTGAAGATAATCCTGCCTATTCAGATAACGTCCTGCTTCTGCGAAGGCTTTGAGCATCAGGGAGTTCCACATCACCAGCACTTTGTCATCGGTAGTGGGGCGAATGCGTGAACTTCTTGCTTCTAAAAGTCTTGCGTGACATTTGGATAATTTCTGCCAAAGTTCTTCTTGCTCCATTTTGAAGCGGGCTGAGAGTGTGGAATCATCCAGAGCACGTTGCAGGATGGTTTTACTTTCCCAGTTCCCAGATGGGGTAATGCCATATGCGGCTTTGAAAAATTCGAATTCCGAACCGAGCACTCCCTCGAGTTCGTCTTGTGTCCAGACATAGAATTTTCCCTCTTCACCTTCCGAGTCTGCATCCAGACTGCTAAAAAATCCACCTTCTGAATGAGTCAATTCGCGCATGACAAAATCCAACGTCTCCTCGCAAATTCTGCGATAGTCGGCGTTGCCAGTAACCAAATATCCGTGTAGATATGCCAGGGCTAATTGGGCATTATCATATGTCATTTTTTCAAAGTGAGGCGTTTTCCAAAAATTATCGACACTATAACGGGAAAAACCGCCTCCGACAACATCATACATGCCTCCCCGAGACATGGCATTAAGGACATGGGTGACAGCCTTTATGATCTGTTCACGTTGAGTTGTATCCGTGGTTGCTCGGCGTAAAAGAAATTCGATGGTCATGGGTTGCGGAAACTTTGGCGCCGAACCCCAACCTCCATACTCCCAATCGTAGGAATCAAGCAGGTTCTTTATAGCTGCTTCAAGAGCTTCTGTGGTTATTTCATTCCTGTTCTCGGGCTTGTGTATGGGCGGACGGATATGTCCAAGTACCTGATTCCCAACCCGATCTACTTCCTGAGCATTTTCACGCCATACTTTGGCAATGTTTGACAACACTTCCTTGAAGGAAGGCATGTTAAAGCGCCGAACAGGTGGGAAGTATGTGCCGGCGTAAAACGGACGAAGGTCAGGAGTTAAGAAGACAGACATTGGCCAGCCACCAGAGCCAGTCATCGCGACTGTTGCTTGCATGTAGATGGAGTCAATTTCAGGGCGTTCTTCCCTGTCTACTTTTATGTTCACAAAATACTCGTTCATGACCGCTGCAGTCTCAGGATCTTCGAACGATTCGTGCTCCATTACATGGCACCAATGGCAAGCTGCGTATCCAATGCTGAGAAAGATCGGCTTGTTTTCAAATTTAGCCTTGCTTAATGCCTCTTCGCCCCAGGGATACCAATCCACGGGGTTGTTTGCATGTTGAAGAAGGTAAGGGGAATTTTCTGAGACAAGATGGTTAGGCATGGACAACCTTTGTAGTAGATTAAAAGCGAGTTTACAGCGGATTATAGCCCATGCAAATAAGTGGTTACTGAAAATTTTGAAGAAAAATTTATGTTGGGAGTTATTGCATACGGGTACTTATACCCATATACCAGATTTGTACCCCGTTGGTCAGATTTTTTTGAGAATATAGGATCATTCAGAACCTTTGTTGGTTGAGTATAAGGCAGCAATTGGGCTGGTATGCCGGCAGTGTCGAATTCTGCTGCGCCTAGCAATGTTGTCTTATATACTCACACAAGGAAACCATATTTGGGTCCCATTGATATCTGTCTTCACAAACACGATCAAGAGCGATTTCGGTTTGTCGCGAGACACTGCTCGAAGTCTTTCTCTTCAACGATTTGCCCCAAACCTGGGAGATCGAGTCCTTTCAACAGTCCTTTTTAAGCCATACAGAGACGGTCTTCTCCTTCACGCCACAAATTTCGGCTACTTGGGCTATCGTGAGATATTTGCCGTGAGGAATGGTAACTGCACTGGTTGGTGCCGAGTTTGTTTCCTGGACCGCGCTCGGCTTGACGGAAGCATCGCACTTCTTTCGTTCTTTTCTCCAACTCAGAATCAGTGAATAGACTTGTCCCAATAACTTCCTTCTTTCGGCCGCTTCCACGATCACGACTTTTTTCAGATCGGACTCGTATTGTTCCAAAAAGGATATGAATTGTTGAGCTTGAATGGGGCCAACTCAATCGTATTTGTCAAACACCAGCCATCTTCTTGCGATGGCTCCGACTCGGGTTGATCTGCAATTCTGCTTTTCGATTTCCTGTTTGAAGGATTCGTAAAGCGGTATGCAACCTTTCCCACCAATAATCCTTTCTTCTTCCATGATTTGGACTGTCGCGACTGCTCCAGAATATGAAGCGCTTGATTGCCGTGCAAATGAGTCACTCGCTTGACCCGAGCATCCCGCACGACGACCCCGATCTTGTGCCAGTTTTCTTCCTCCCATGAACTTGCCCAATTCGGACAAGGAGGGCTGGATACGGAGAAGATGGTTTCGTTGAGGTGAAAACCCGATACACGATCTTGATCGGATTCCGTCATTTAATTATTCCTGTCTGCATTCAGCAGGCAATGATGGCCAGCAATTTTGCAAGGTCTATGCCGCGGCTGGTTGGGCCGATCATCAGCACGTTATGTCCAAAAAACCGTCGCGTTTCACCTTGTAATTGGTTCGGAAATCATCGAAAAGATGCAATACGAAAACCAAACACTTCAAAGTTGGGAGAACCTACAACTCGCGCAAATAGGGGGCTTGGATAGTGCAACAAAATCTAATCCTTCAGAGTTGAAGCCATTCAAATAAAAAGAATAGCGAGTTCATATCAGGCCTGCAGCCCAATTCATGTTCTCCGTTCTTGGATGTAGCCTTCATATAACTCTCAGGCTCATAAAGATTTATCTTCCACGCTGACGATCGTTCCGCCCGGCCACTCGACGGTGACATCCCCCGGATCATACGGGACCTGGGGCAGGCTCCAACGAAAGATCCATTTTGCATCCTCCGGGCTGGCGTTGACACAACCGCGCGAAGATGGCTCGCCATAGTTATTGTGCCAAAATGTGGAGTGAATCGCGACTCCGGTTCCTACAAACAGGCTGACCCAGCCAACAGCCGGCAAGCTCCATCCGGCAGACGCGCTGCCCCCGCTCAATGGTAAGGATATGGCTTTACGCCAGATGGGAGATTCGCCGATCGGTGTTGCCCATGCGTCCACGCGATTACCCCAGGCGTCATACAGCGCGCCGCTCGAAATTTTTGCGAAGTAAACTTCTTTTTCTCCCTCAAAACAGGAAAGGGTTTGATCCCAAATTCGCACGACGATTTTTTTATCCTGCGCTTCGGGGGTGAGGGGAGAAACCTCTTCCGCTGTCAGGGGACGAAACGCTTCAGCCGGACCCCAGAAAATATCTCCGGAGCCATACTTCTCATTGAGCCGATACCAAACCTGTCCCGACTCATCCGTGCGGATCTGATCCGCCCAGACGATCTGGCTGTAGAAAAACCGCGCGGGCAATCCAATGGATTCACGATATTGCAGCCACGGCGCGCGCGAAGGCGGGTTGTCGAGGATCAAGTCCACGTAGGGGATGGTCACTTCGACCCACATTCCTGAACCGAGACTCGTCTGCGGCAGGTTTGTGACCGGAACGTTGGGTTGATTCAATACTGGTTGGACAAATCCACCCCAGACGAATCCATAAGGTGTTTCCACAAAGCGCTGATTGATGCGTCCGGGCATCGAGCCAACCGCCTCACGAATCCAGGGGAATACGTTGTCTTCATACAAAGCGCCGACGATCTGGCTGCCTGTATCGGGGCGCGCATAGACATCCATCTTGCCAACGGTGATGCGACCCAATTTATCAGCCTCGGGAAATTCGGGTAAAGCCAGCCTTGAAATTGGACGAAATGCCAACGTACCTGCGCCGAGCGCCGCCAGTTTGAGAAAATCGCGGCGCGAGAAAGAAGGTTTGCTGCCTGTCATTTATGAAGTTCGTTTGAGGGCTGGCAAATGAATGAGCAAATTGCCGTCTTCGATCTCTGTGACGAATTCATCCAATGGGCGCGGCGGGGGACCGCTAATGACACTCCCTTCAATATCAAAGTGCCCATCGTGGCAGGGACTGACGTAATGTTCTTGATCGGGATGCCAGGTCACACGGCAGCCCAGATGGGTGCAAATATCCGAAAAGACCCGTACTTCGCTTTCGCTTCTTCTGACAACATACATGCCGTAATTGGTTGTCGTTCGTTCCCAGCCGTTGACTTTTGTGCGGGTAAATTCAAAACGGGTCGGCACTCCGATCGGATATTTTTCGAGCGGACCCAGGTCAATCGAAGCGGAGTCTTCTTCAGCGCGCAGGGAGGGTGACAGCAGGTATGCCACGGACGGCATCCCAATGACTGCGCCGATCAAGCCGCCAATGCTGATAACCGTTGCTTTGATAAAATCACGACGTGAGAGTTGATTCCTGCCTGAAGCAGACATATTGTCTCCTGTTTTTATTGCAATTCCCATTCGAATGTACGAGTCGGAACATCCACGTCCGTTATCGTGAGCGTGAGTTTGCCCGCGCCCTCCAGTACAGAAGTTCCATCCTTCATTGAGGGAAATATGAGTTTGCCTGCCACGTGGTGACCGCCGCGCGGCGCGTCCCATAAGGTCGCCTGGACGGTGATGCCGGTATCGGTTGTGAGGGTGGCGAGAACCGCCAGATCCATACTCAGGTCAACCGAGTGAGTATCCATAACCACCTCAAATTCCAGTTGAGTGGAAGGATTATCGAGGTTCAGCGGCGTAACTGCCACGACGATCGCGCCCTGCTGGTCAATGCGGGTCAGGGGCCCTGCGTCAGCCTGGGCAGGCTCTGTCGAAACAGAGGCAGGCTTGGGATCGGTTTGAAGCGAAGCGTCTTGCGCAGGAGCGCACGCGGCGAGGATGAGGGTCAGAGTCAAAAGAAGAGGCAGGATAAGGCGTCTCAATTTGTCTCCAAAACAGGCTGGAATTTTTGAACGGGTTGTAGTTTCCGGCGTTCACGATAAAGCACAACGAGCATAACGATGATTCCAATAATTTCCATGCCGAGACCGATCAGCATGAATGGACGCTGATATCGCGTGAGGAAAGTGGCAGCGGCGCTCACGCCGAGGATGGGAAGCACATCGGTAACGTGATGCAAACAGCAAGCCACCATCGCCGTTACGGAGGTGCCACCGCTGGTTCCCATCACTGCGCCCGCATGACCTGTGGATGTAGCAGGGATAAACAGGCGGAAGCGCAGAATGGAATAGAGCGCGGCTTGGATGCCAAAAGCGACCCAGATTGGCACGACATACCAGCGGTTGAGCGAGAACTGGCTGGCGGCGTACTCCCAGCCTTGCGCCCAGGTGAGGATGCCGAAATAGATGCCCGCGATCAGCGTGGAGCCAAGCAGAAAAGCGACAAACGGAATGAGATAGCGCTTCATAATTCGTCTCCTTATCCATGCATGATAATCTTTATGTTTTTGCGTGTCTTGCGCCAAATCGCCAGCAAATTCATAGGCATTATTGCCTGTGCAATTCATCATCGTTTTTGGATTTCTTTAGATCGAGTCGTGAATAAGCCAAATTGCCTATAAGTACACGCGTAATATTGCGCTGGCATGAATGGAAGGAGGTTCTTATAGTTGCCCAGACCTTAATCCAACTCAGAAGAGGAAAATGATGAAGAAAATATTGTTTCCTGGCTCGATTATTCTGGCGCTTGTACTGGCTGCTTGCGCACCTGCCGCCGGACCCAACCCCAGTGAAATGTCGGGAGGAGATACGCCGATAGGCGGCAACCCGATGATGACTCCCACACCGGGCAGTATGATGATGGACAACCCCGAAGCCGCGCACATGATGGAACCGATCAGCGCTCCGAACGTCCAGCCTGCCACGGAAACGACAGGCGGACAGCCACTGGAGTTTCGCGAGGAAAACGGCGTCAAGATTTTCGAGATCACCACGAAAGCCGTGCAATGGCCCATCATGGATGGTGTGAACGTGACCGCCTATACCTATAACGGGACCGTGCCGGGACCCATGATCCGCATCACCGAAGGTGATCAGGTTCGGGTCATTGTGAAGAATGAACTGCCCGACCCGACCACGATCCACTGGCACGGGGTCGAAGTCCCCAACGCGATGGATGGCGTGCCGGGCGTCACACAGGATCCGATCCTGCCAGGCGAGACCTTCACGTATGAGTTCGTTGCCAAGCCCGCAGGGACATTCATGTATCACTCGCACTTCGAGGGAGATGTGCAGGTGAGTGCGGGTCTGTATGCCCCATTCATCATTGACCCGAAGACGCCCGAAACCAATCCGCCTGCGGTGGATGAGACTCTGATGATCTCGGAATGGCGAATGATTGATGGACAAACCTTTGCCGCCATGCCCATGGGCGGTATGGAACCGAATTACTTCACCATCAACGGCAAATCTTTCCCTGCCACAGAGACGATCACAGTGAAGAAGGGCGAGCGCGTACGATTGCGGTTCGTCGGGATCGGACAGTTCATTCACCCCATGCATCTGCACGGATTCCCGTTTGAGATTGTGGCAACCGATGGACATCCTGTGCCGGAGGGAGCGCGATTGATCAAGGATACGGTCAGCGTTGCGCCAGGCGAGCGATACGACATCGAATTCACAGCAACAGAAACCGGTCAATGGGTATTGCACTGTCACATCCTGCACCACACAACCAACGACAACGTCGAGCCGGGCGGCTTGATGTTGATGATCAATGTCGTTGAATAATTTATTTGCCAAAGGAGATAGTACAGAATGCGTTACAAGTTGATCTTTACCAGTATGCTCGTTATGATGTCCGTCCTGTTGGCGGCTTGTGGGAGCGCAGCGACACCCGCTGCCACGACTCCGGCAAAGCTAGTCAACATCGAAGTCGAAACCAATCCCAACCCCGCCATGATGGGCGACATGGAAGTGATTTTCACGATCACTGACGCAAGCGGCAATCCCATTGAAGGCGCGACGGTGGACGTCTCTGTTGACCATACCGATATGACCGGGATGGGGATGAGCGGCGTCGCCACCGAACAGGGGAGCGGCAGGTATGCCATCAATGCCAACTTCAGCATGAGCGGCAACTGGAAATTGACTGTTTACCTCCGCAAGGATGGATTGGATTACAAGGAAGATATCGAGTTCCCGGTCCAGTAACGCCCATGTCTTTGGAAGTCTTAAGAAGACTTCCGAAGACCCTCTTTCCCGAAGGATCAAATGAGCTCCAGCATTGCAAAGACTCAGACAACGAAGTTGATTTCGTTCAGCCAGTGGATTACACGTCATTGGTTCGAGGCTTTTTTGGTCGTCTACGGCTTGTGGGTATTCACTCCCTTTCTCGCGCCCGTGTTCATGCAGCTCGGCTGGACCGGCGCTGGGAAAGCCATATACTTCATCTATTCGTTTTTCTGTCATCAATTACCGGAACGTTCGTACTTTCTGTTCGGTGAAACGGTGATGTATTCCCTGAAAGAAATTCAAGCCGCCTGGCAGGATACCATCAATCCGTTGATCCTTCGCCAGTTCATAGGAAATGAGACCATGGGCTGGAGGATCGCCTGGTCTGATCGCATGATCTCGTTTTACACCAGTATTTGGTTGATTGCTGTTGCGTGGTATCCATTCCGCAGAAAAATCAAGCCAGTATCGTGGTGGGGATTCGTCCTGCTTCTACTGCCTCTCGTGATAGATGGCGGCACGCACGCCACCAGTGACCTTGCAGGAATCGGGCTGGGATTTCGGGATACCAATCAATGGCTCGCCCTGCTGACAAACAACGCATTCCCCGCGACGTTCTACGCGGGTGATGCGCTTGGCTCGTTCAATTCGTGGATGCGCCTCATCACCGGACTTCTGGCTGGTCTCGGCATCGTCTGGCTTGCTTTCCCGTACATTTTCCAGACTCAGGCCTTGAATCAGGAATTGGAAAAGTTCAATTATGAAAAAGTCCTTGAACAAATCAAAGACAAAAATTCGCGTTCTGTTGGCTGACGACCATCACATCGTTCGCGCGGGGATCCGCCAACTGCTCGAAAGCGCGGGCGACCTTCAGGTCATTGCCGAGGCGGCGGACGGGGAGGAGGCGCAGACACTCATCCAGAAACACACGCCCGATGTTGCTGTGTTGGACATCCAAATGCCCAAAGCCAGCGGCATCGAGGTCACGCGCTGGGTGCGCGCTCATTTACCCGAAGTGGGTGTATTGATCCTCACCGCATATAATGACGATCCCTACGTAATGGCTGTCCTGCAGGCGGGCGCAAACGGATTTGTACTCAAAACCACCCAAGCCGACGAACTCGTTCAATCGGTACGTGATGTGAACGAGGGCAAGTCCGCGCTCGATCCTGTGGTCACGCGCAAATTGATGTCGAATCTGTTCAAGCGCCCTGAAACGGTGGCTCCCGAGCCGCTCACGGATCGTGAACTGGACGTACTGCGTCTGGCCGCCAAAGGATACACCAACAAATCCATCGGCGTTCAATTGGGCATCAGCGACCGCACCGTCCAGGGACACCTAGCGCACATCTTTGACAAGATGCATGCCTCCAGCCGCACCGAGGCGGTGATGCGCGCCGTCTCACTCGGCTGGATTTCACAAGATGCCGCACAGATTTCAGACGAATAAACAGATGATGAAGAGGTTCCTTCCAGGCTGGCGCGGTCTTGCCCAATTATTCGCTGTTACCGTACTACCGCTTACGATCCTTCTGTTGATTATCGCGTTTGGCAGTGTAACTCTTCATCAAAGGGATATGCGGGACCTCGTCGGCGAACGCGATGAACGCGCGGTTCAATCCGCCGCAGCCGCGCTCGAATCTGAATTGCATCATCGCCTGGCAGCGATTTCCAGCATGGTGGCATACGCTGGTGCAACCAGGGACTTGACGATTGGTAAGATCCTCACTGCGTCAACCGATCTGACGTCGGATTTCGACGGGGGAGTGGCATTCCTGGATCTGGATGGACGTTTGATAGCAAATACGAGTCATGACGGACTTTGGGATTGGGTCGCGCAAAATCCTAGAAACCTCCGCATCGCCTCTCCACTGGATGCTTCGACTGCGCTCAGCACAAGCCTCGATCCTGTCTTCTCCAACCCATTCATGGATCCAAACTCGAATCACACCTTCGTCATCATCTCGATTTACTCGCCATCTCTCGACGCGATCGCGGCTGGAGCGTTCTCGCCTGAAGCGCTTGCCGCGCAAACCCTGTCGGCGTCCTATCCTGCCGACAGTGAAGTCATGATTTATCTCGTGGATTCATCACGCCGTGTTCTCTTTTTCAGCGGCGCACCTGAAGCCCAAAGCCTGTCTGCCGATCACCCAGGTGTGGCAGAGGCTTTACACGGCGAAAGCGGGACGCGTTACGTCCAGGTGGATGACGGCGAGCATGTAATCGCCTACAGCCCCATTCCCTCGACAGGCTGGGCGCTCATCACAGAGGAAGCCTGGCAGGCAGTGATCAGCCCTTCGCTGCAAATTACCCAGATGGCGCCATTGGTGCTTGTGCCTGCCTTCATCCTTGCGCTGGTTGCATTGTGGTTTGGGGCAAAGCAGATCGTCCAGCCCCTGCAACAACTGGAAGCAAAGTCTGCGGCGCTGGCGTGGGGCGACTTCGACGCCATCAAAACATCGGTGGGCGGGATTTCGGAAGTGCGTCACCTGCAAATCGAATTGAAGGAGATGGCGCGCAAGGTGCAAGCCGCCCAGGAGGGACTGCACGATTACATTGGCGCGATCACCTCCGCCCAGGAGGAGGAACGCCTACGCCTGGCGCGTGAACTGCATGACGATACCATTCAGGCGGTCATCGCCCTCAAGCAGCGCGTCCAGCTCGCGCACAAGTCGGTCAAGACCGAGAACGGCCATCAGGCTCTCAGAGAACTCGAAACGCTTGCCGAGCAAACCATCGAAAACCTTCGGCGTTTGACGCGCGCCCTTCGCCCAATTTATCTTGAGGATTTGGGTCTTGTCACCGCGCTCGAAATGCTGGCGCGCGAGACCAGCCAGAATCATCCGGTGTATATTGGTTTCAGGAAATTGGGCGATGAACAGCGCCTCTCGCGTGAAGTGGAACTGGCGTTGTATCGCATTGCGCAGGAAGCATTAAGTAATGTGGTACGCCATTCACAGGCGCAGCGCGCGGAACTGCTCATTTCGTTCAAAGAGAAGGAAACCAAACTGGAAGTGAGTGACAATGGCAAAGGGTTCGATATGCCAATGAGCCCCACCGATTTTGCGCCAAGTGGACATTTTGGCTTGCTTGGCATCCGCGAACGCGCGGACTTGATCGGAGCACGGCTCGAGATTGAATCCGCTTTGGGAAAGGGGACCAGACTCAGGCTTGTCCTGAGCCGTCGCACCGGATCCGTCGAATCCGAAACTGCAAGAGGCAGGTTGTGACGGGATAAACGTCATAAGCCATTTTGCCTATTCCGAGTCCCGTCATCCTGCGCTTATACAGGTGCGGGATTTTGCTTATTATCGAAACAGCAAGACCTGACATGCGATGCACTGAGCCTGTCGAAGTGTCGTATCCGTGCCATCATCAACCAAAACACATCCAGGGACACGGGCCTTAATCATCAAGTATTCGTGGAGACATGTCAGGCCTCTTGTTAGGAGAAGGTATGGCAACTGAAACAACATCATTGTTCCCAAATCAAAGTGAAAGACTGAAAATCTTTTTGCACGCCTTGTTATTTGTGTTTGGATTCTCGCTGGTTTTCGTCATCGGCTGGGGCGGATCGGTGACCGCACTCGGTCAATTGTTCGGAACGTATAAACGCGTCATCGCACAAATCGGGGGCGTGGTCGTGATCGCATTTGGATTGGCGACGCTGGAAGTGATCCATATCCCCTGGTTCTATGCAGACACGCGCACCCAATACTCGGGTCAGCGCGGGACTTTTGGCGGCTCGGCGCTGATGGGCATTTTCTTCGCCGCAGGCTGGAGTCCGTGCATCGGCGCCACGCTGGGCGCGATCCTGACGATGGGTCTCAGCCAGCAAACGGTTGGGCAGGCAATGTGGCTGGCATCCGGGTATTCCCTTGGGCTGGGCATTCCTTTCCTTGCGATGGCGGTGGGGCTCGAGCGCGCCTCGGGCTGGGTCAAACGCATGCGGCCATATCAAAAGTACTTCAAAATTGCCAGCGGGGTGTTTATCATCACGATTGGCATTCTACTTCTCACAAACACAATGAGCCTGATCGCCATCTGGGCGTTCAAAAACGGACTCTATATCGAGAAGTTCACCCTCTTCGCCGCCGCACCGACTTATTTCACTGCCATCCTCGCGGGCTTGTTATCCTTCTTATCACCCTGCGTACTCCCGCTCGTACCCGCATACCTCGGTTACCTGAGTGGACACACGATACAAAAGGCATAACGAATGAGAAGTCTGATTTTTGTATTATTGTCCGCCCTCCTTCTGGCAGGCTGTCAATCCAGTCAAGTGACAGGTGAAACGGTAAACAACGGGAAGGGTTCGTATCGAAACATCTCTCCCGATGAATTGAACACCATGTTGAAGGACAAGGACTTCGTCCTTGTCAATGTTCATATCCCGTTTGCAGGGGACATTGCCATTACAGATTTGTCCATTCCCTATGACCAGATCGGGGCGGCTGAGAATCTCTCGCAACTGCCCGCAGATAAGAACGCGAAAGTCGTCCTGTACTGCCGCAGTGGGCGCATGAGCGAGATCGCCGCCGAAGAACTTGTTTCACTTGGGTATACCAATATCTGGAACCTTGTCGGCGGGATGGTGGAATGGGAACAAGCCGGTTACGAATTGGAAAAATAAGGTGAGATATGGAAAAGACTCGCGAACCAATGGATAAAATTCTTTCAGCAAAAAGACGAATCAGGCAGGTCGGGGCGTTTTTCGTCGTCGTCACTGTTGCTTTTCTATTCGGCGTGGGTAGCGGTTACCTGAAATGGGGACAGGATGAGACGGCGGAATCGACACAGCAAGAGGAATTGATTATGCTCTATGAGCAGGTCAACCCAAAGGACGGGTACACCCTGCCCGTCTCCTACGGGGACATTGGTCCACAACTGCTCGAGAGTGGCGTGATTGACTACGATGCATTTGCCGCGATCTACGAAAACTCAAGCACTCCACTTTCTGAGGCACAAATTAAGGCGCTCACGCAGGGCAGCGATGAGCCAATTGTCATTAACGCTGAAAACGCCCACTTCCTGCTCAACTATTTTTGGGCAGTTGGGCTGGTCAACAAGAACCCGATACTGACAGAGGGTCCCATTGTACAAAACAGCGGCGGACAAATCGAGCGCTTCGCCTCCACAGGTGGATGGACGCTTGCCGCGAAACCCATCACTGAACTCTATGCAAGCGTGGACTTGATCCCATTGACTGCCGAACAACAAAAACGTGTGGAGGAAGTGGCGGCAGCGGTGTATCGTCCCTGCTGCAACAACCCCACTCTTTTTCCCGACTGCAATCACGGCATGGCGATGCTTGGTCTGCTGGAGTTGATGGCTTCACAAGGCGCGAGTACGGATGATATGTTCGAAGCCGCGAAATACGTCAACGCGTTCTGGTTCCCGCAGCAAAACCTTGAAACTGCGCTCTATCTAAAGTCAACCCAAGACATGGACTTTGAAGATGCCGATGCGCGTCTGGTCACTGGCGTCAGATTCTCTTCCGGATCAGGATTCGCCGCCGTTCACCAGCAATTGCAAGCCAGCGGTCTCCTGCCACAGGCTCCCGGTCAGGGCGGCAGTTGTGCGAATTGAAATTGAATAAGCAAAAATGCCCGCAGCGATTCGGGTAATTTTGCTCTCAACGAATACGTCCAAACAGAATGATAATCAATTGAAAGAAAGGAGAAAAAACAATGACTGGCACAGTCCGCGATCCCGTTTGCGGCATGGATATTGACCCCGCCACTGCCGCAGGTACCTCCGAGTATAAAGGACAGACCTATTACTTCTGCTCACTTGGCTGCAAGAAATCCTTCGACAAGGACCCTGAGAAATACCTTGCCAAGCCCGACGAACACGCCCACCACCATTAGTGGATTCCCTTTCCCCTTGGGCGAGGGGCAAGTGAAGAAAATGGCTTATCCGACGATAAGCCATTTTGCTTATATCGAATCAGGCAGGAAACCGCTCGCACGCGTTGTCAAAGCGGCATACACTACAAGTCATCTCAAAATGTCATGCTGAGCAGAGCGAAGCATCTCAACTGCGCCATATCTGAGACTCTTCGGTCGCGGGAACCGCTCCCTCAGAGTGACAAGGTAGGTGAACTATGACTGTCCGAGATCCAGTTTGTGGAATGGAAATCGACTCCCAGAATGCGTTTGCCAAACGCGAACACATGGGACAGACATTCTACTTTTGCTCCCAATCCTGCGTCGAAAACTTCGACGCGGATCCGCATCGCTACGCCTCGGTGGTTCCGTCAGCGACAACGGGCATCGCGGCGGATACAAGCGGACCGCTTCGCATCGCCCTCCCCGTAGGCGGACTCCAAAAATATGGCGGACCCGCGCTGGAAGGCGCGCTTCGCGCATTATCCGGTGTGAGCAAGGTGACTGCCAACGCGAAGGAGAGCCGCGTTTTTGTGGAATACGATCCGTCGTGGGTCAGTGTGGCAGATCTATTGGATGCGGTGCGCGGCGCGGGCTTCAATGTGAGCGGTCAGACCCTGCGCCTGAAGGTCAGCGGTTTGTACTGCGCCGAGTGTGTGGCGAGGATCGAAGATGCGGTCAAGGCTGTGCCCGGCGTGCTGGATGCGACCATGAACGCCGCGACCAACGAAGTGAAGGTCGAGTATTCGCCCATTATCGGCGACTTGGGTCAACTCACGAAAGCGGTTGAAAACGCGGGTCCCTACAAAGCCACGCGCGCCGCGGAAGCCTCCGAACCCGAAATGGACAAGGAGGCGGAAGCCACCGAACGGGAATACCGCTCGCTCATGCGCAAGTGGTGGTTTGGAGCGGCAGTCGGGGCTCCCACCATGATCCTGTCTTTTCCGTGGCTGTTTCCGGTGTTGCGCGACTGGTTTCCGCGTGAAAGCCCGCAGCTTATTTACTTGTGGTATGCGATGGGCGTTGCCAGTCTGGCGGTGCTGATCTATTCCGGCAATCAGTTCTTCACGGGCGCCTGGGATGCCCTCAAACACCGCTCGGCAAACATGCACACCCTCATTGCGCTGGGCACCGGCGTCGCCTGGCTGTACTCCACAGTTGCGTTGCTGTTCCCGCAGATCTTCCCCGAAGGAGGCTTCACCGAGGTGTACTACGATGTGACCGTGGTGGTCACAGCCCTGGTCGTGCTCGGTCTGGCGATGGAACTCAAAGCCAAAGGACGCACGTCGGAAGCCATCAAGAAACTCATCGGTTTGCAAGCCAAAACTGCGCGCGTCGTGCGCGATGGACAGGAGGTGGATATTCCGGTTGAAGAAGTATTGGTCAACGATATTGTGGTCGTGCGCCCCGGCGAGAAGATTCCGGTGGATGGTGATGTGATCGAAGGACAATCGGCTGTTGACGAATCCATGATCACGGGTGAATCGCTTCCTGTCTCGAAGAAAGTGGGCGATGAGGTCATCGGCGCGACAATCAACAAGACCGGCTCGTTCAAGTTCCGCGCCACGAAAGTGGGCAAGGATACGGCGCTCTCGAACATCATCCGTCTTGTGCAGGACGCGCAGGGCAGCAAGGTTCCGATCCAGCGCATCGTGGATCAGGTGTCGGCGTACTTCACACCCTCAGTCATGATCCTGGCGACCATCGGCTTCGTGATCTGGTATGACTTTGGTCCCAGCCCGGCACTGACCTATGCTCTTATCGTGGCGGTGACAACGCTCATCATCGCCTGCCCGTGCGCGCTTGGCATGGCAACGCCCATGAGCCTGACGACCGGCATCGGTCTGGGGGCGCAGAACGGCATCCTCATCCGCTCCGGCGACGCGCTGCAAGCTGCCGAAAAATTGAACGCCATCATCCTCGACAAGACCGGGACCATCACCGTCGGCAAGCCGTCGCTCACAGACGTAGTGCTGGCTTTAGGTCAGAATGAGGCGGATGTTCTGCGTCTGGCAGCCTCCGTGGAGAGATCGTCCGAGCATCCGCTGGCGCTGGCGATTGTCGAGGGCGCACAGGCGCGCGGCATCAAGTTAAGCAATGTCGAAACGTTCGATGCCATTCCTGGTCACGGCGTCTCCGCCACCGTCGAGGGGCGGCGCGTGCTGATCGGCAATCTCAAACTGATGAACCGCGAAGGGATCGCACTTGGCGATCTGGAAGAGAAATCGAAAGCACTGGCTGACGATGGCAAAACACCAATGTATGTGGCGCTCGACAACAAAGCCGCGGGCATCATTGCCGTGGCTGACACGGTCAAGGAAGATTCAAAGACCGCCATTGCCGCGCTGAAGAAGATGGGGCAGGAAGTGGTGATGATCACCGGCGATAACGAGCGCACTGCCAATGCCATTGCGCGTCAGGTGGGTGTGGATCGCGTGATGGCGGAGGTCCTACCGCAGGATAAAGCCTTCAACGTTCAGAAACTGCAGCTCGAAGGCAAGAAGGTGGCGATGGTTGGCGATGGTATCAACGACGCGCCCGCGCTTGCCCAGGCTGACATCGGCATGGCGATTGGCACCGGTACGGACGTAGCCATCGAAGCCTCGGATATAACGCTGATCAAAGGCAGTTTGATGGGCGTCGTGACAGCCATTCAATTGAGCCGCGCCACGATGCGGAACGTGTATCAGAACCTGGTGGGTGCGTTCATCTACAACACGGCAGGTCTGCCCATTGCGCTGGGCGCGCTATACCCGTTCTTTGGAATTTTGCTCTCGCCGCTTCTCGCGGCGCTGGCGATGTCGTTCAGCAGTGTGACGGTCATCGGCAACGCCAACCGGCTCAAGAAATGGAAACCGGCAAGCTAAAGTTAGAAGGATGAAGGATGAAAAATGAAGTGAAAATTCTTTCATCCCTCATCCTTCATCATTTCGACTTCGCTCAATGCAAGCTTTCATCCTTTGGAGATTTACTATGACCCCCGATAAAATTTTCGTCACGCTTGGCGGACTGGCAGCCATCGCCTTCATCGTCTGGTTCTTCTGGATGGTGAAGAAGCCCGGCGTAAAGGCTGCCTTATCCAGCAGCGGATACCAGGAACTGATGGTGCTTGTCAAGGGCGGATACACCCCGGATGTGATCGTGGTGGAAAAGGGCAAGCCGGTGCGGCTGAATTTTGTCCGCGCAGAATCCGCCTCCTGCTCCGAGATGGTGATGATCCCGGACTTCAACAAGAGCGCGAAACTCCCCGAAGGTGAGACTGTTCCCGTTGAATTCATGGCCGACAAGGCTGGCGAATTCGAGTTCCAGTGCCAGATGGGTATGTTACGCGGCAAGTTGATCGTTGAGTAGGTAAAATCACGAAAATGGGAAAACCAATAGTGCCTGAGACTACTGCCACTCCATCGCCCGAATATAGAACTGTTTGCGGAGGCAAACTGAAGGACCCGACGAACTATCCCAGCGCCATGCACCGCGGCGAGCGGATCTATTTCTGCACCCGCGCCTGCCTGCGCGTTTTTGAGCAGGATCCTGATCTGTTCATGTCAGGGGAGATCGATCATCCAATCCATGAAGAGGACGAGTAATGTCCTGGTTGTTGAAATGAAAGTCTCTTTCTCAGGCTCTGGTCAACTCCAGAGCCTGACCGCTTAATAAGCAAAAAAGCCTACCCTGGAATGCGATAAACGGCGCTTCATGCTTCTTGGTCCAAGGTCATAGAATCAGGCAGAGTTTAAATTCCAAGGAGTATCCATGTTGAAGAGATTTGCGCTCCACTTTGACGATATGGCGCTTGCATTCCTTATTTGGCTGTGTACCCTTCCATTGATAGGTCTGCTCGTTATTCCTTTCTTTGGGTTGAAGGTCGGCCTGATCGTGGCTGTGGTCTTGTTCATCGCAGTAATGGTCGTCTGCTGGGGCGTCTGCACCTGGAAAATATTCAAATCGTGAGGTTCCAAATCGAATGATCACAATCTCCATTGATCCGATCATTTTCAATATTGGTCACTTTGCTGTGCGCTGGTACAGCCTGATTCTCCTGATCGCCATCGGGATCGGCATCTGGCTGACAGCCCGCGAGGCGGAACGAAGAGGTTTCAAGAAGGATGACATATACGATGCCGCCATTTGGATTATCGTCGGCGGTTTACTTGGGGCGCGGCTTTTTCATGTTCTTGATCACTGGTCGCATGAGTACGCGGCGGATCCCATCCGCGCCCTGTACATTTGGGAAGGCGGGCTGGCGATCTGGGGCGCGCTCATTGGCGGGTTGATCACTGGCGCTCTGGTCGCCTGGCGGCGCGGCTGGCGTTTTCCAAAATTGCTGGATGCCGCGGCTCCGGGTTTGGTGCTGGCACAGGCGATCGGGCGCATCGCATGTGTGATCACGGGCGATGCGATGGGCAAGCCGACGGACGGTCCGTTCGGTTTTGCATACACCAATCCAAATGTGATGGTGCCGCAGTTGGGCGTGTACTATACGCCCATGCCCGTCTATGAACTCGTGATCAATCTTGGAATTTTCGTCGTTCTCTGGGGACTACGTAAGCGCATCGGACCCGACGGGAGGCTGTTCCTTGTCTATTTGACCCTGTACAGCCTTGAGCGTTTCTTCCTGGCATTCACCAGTTCGTATCGCATCATAGCCTTTGGGCTGACGCAATCACAGATCGTGGCGATATTTGGATTGGTCATCAGCCTGATTTTCCTGGCGCTCATACCGCGCAAACTAAACAAACAATCAATGTAAGGAGAAAAAGATGGACGAAAATTGTTACATCGAACCGATCTACAAAAACGCAGTAAGCAACGAAGAATTGCGCAAAGCCGACAGCGCCCTGCTGGCGATCTGGGGAATGGGTTGCCCGAACTGCGCCACGCGCGTCCGCAACAGCCTGCTTTCGCTGGAAGGCGTCTATGGCGTGGACGTGTACCTCAATATGGCGATGGCAGAAGTAAGTTATGACGGCAGGAAAATCACCGCGCAGGGTCTGGTCGAAGCGGTAGCCCGCGCGGGCAACGATGGACGCCACGAATATCGGGCGCAACTGATTGCCACATGAATTCCGAACTCTTTCAAAAAGGATGAACATATGAAAAAATCTGCCCGTGCAATTCGCAAAGAAGCGCGTCTCAGAAAACAGCGCATACGCTCGACGATCTTCGCTGTGATCGTCGTCGGCGTATTGGGGCTGGCAGGCTATTTCATCAAGGAAGCCTTCTTCCGTCCGCCGCCCGAACCGATGGCTGGAAACGTGATTGACGTGGAAGCCTCCATGAGCGGATTCGACAAGACCGAGATTCGCGTCAAGGTCGGCGAACCTGTCACTCTTCGTTTGACCAGTCTGGATAACGAGTATCACACCGATGGCGGCGGAAAGCATCAATGGGCGGTGGATGAACTGGGCGTAAACGTCATTGCCCAGCCTTTGAGTTCCAATTACACCACCTTTACGCCCGATAAAGCAGGCACGTACACGTTCTACTGCGACATCTGTTGCGGCGGGAAAGCCAACCCGACCATGAATGGTCAGATCATCGTCGAGGGATAATATGGCAGTCACTTCACCGCTTCGCCGCATCGTTATTCTTTCCACGCTGGCTGTAGTGGCTTTGGGCGCAATTGCATTGACGGGATGGTGGCATCCCAACGCGCCTGCCGAAGCCATGCAGATGTACCTGCCCAAAATCACCCTGCCTACAGTCATCGCCGCCGCCGCGGTGGACGGCATCAATCCGTGCGCGTTCACTGTCCTGCTTCTCTTCATCACAGCCATGCTCGCAACCATGCAGGGGAGCGCGCAGAGTGTCAATGCCATTCGGGCGCGCTTGCTGGGTCAGGGCGGTATTTATATCGCCGCCATCTTTTTGACTTATCTTGCGCTGGGCGTCGGACTGCTCAAGACGCTGGACTTCTTCACGCGCCAGCATCTCCCTGCCAGGATCGGCGCGCTGGCTGCCATCCTGTTTGGATTGTGGATGCTCAAGGACTTCTTCCTCCCCGACCTGGGCTGGCGTTTGCAAGCCCCGCCCCAGGTCGGAATGATGGCACGGGAGATGGCGAAAAAAGCCACCGTCCCGGCTTTGATCGTGGGCGGCTTTCTGATCGGTCTATGCACGGTCCCGTGCAGCGGCGCGGTCTATCTCGGTGTGTTGAGTCTGCTTGCGCTTCAGCCTTCGGCTCTGCTTGGATATGGTTATCTCGTCCTGTATAACGTGATCTTCGTCCTGCCGCTGGTCGTGATCCTCATCGCCGCTTCCGCCCGCCCAACCTTGAATCGACTTGCACACTGGAACCTGCATCACAAGGAATGGGTGCGGCTGGCGCTCGGCGGAGGCGTAGTCGTGATGGGACTCTTGATCCTGGCAACGGTTTGAAAACCTTTATCAATCTTCACGAGACCTTTCGCTCGCCTTTATCGCTCCTTTACGTGCGGAGTTTATATTGAAATCAAGATAAAACACGAAAGGAGTCAAATCTCATGATGGGCTTCGGATTTCTCTTCATGCTTGCTTTGTTTGCTCTGCCGATCCTTCTCGTCGTCGTGCTGGTGAGCAAACTCGGCGCAAACAAATAACAATCGAACGTTCTTCCTCTCCCGCAGGGCTGACCTTTTTGGTCAGCCCTTTTTCATTCCAGTGAGAACGCAAATCACATCGCGCGATAAGCGAAAATGCCTACCGTTCAATGAGGGATTTGGCGCTATGCCCCGGCATTCTGCGCCAATATACTAACCTCAACAGGATTCAAATGAGCGCTCTCATTCCGTTTTTAGTTCTCGATCAAACCAGCGATCAGGTACAAGTGTGGGTCAAGCAGAGGCTGGCAGGCGCCGGCTTCCGCGTCGTGCAAACGTTCGATTTGCAGGATGCCCGCCTGGCTCACCCCGAATGTCCCTGCCCGCATCACGGAACGGAGAACTGCACCTGCCAGATGGTTGTTCTGCTTGTGTATCGCAAGCAGCGCGAGCCTGCCACGTTGGTGATCCATGGTCAGGATGGCAAAACTTGGATTTCGATCGCGGGATCAACGGGACGAGGCGCCACCCAGCATACGGAGACAGCCATCCGACGCGCCCTCATCCCTCGCCTCACCAATATTCCCGCTCCCGTCGAGACGGTATATGACGCCCGATCCACACTCTGAAATCATCCGGCGGCTGCGCTGTGCGGCAGGGCACCTGAACGCCGTGGTCGAAATGACCGAGAGCGGTAAGCCCAGTGAGCAAATGTTGCACCAACTCGATGCTGTACAAGGTGCATTGCGCGCCGCGATGAACAGGATGATTGCCAGCGAGGTTCAAGCCAGTGAGGCGATCATCTTGAACAGCCCCTCGTCCAAGGAGAGGGTCGTCGAGTTGAAACGGCTTCAATCCCTGTACACGAATTTCGTACATCGCTTCCATCACCAAAATGAGGTTTCCCATGACCGAAATACTTTCTGAATTGACATTGCCCATTGCGGGCATGACCTGTGCCTCCTGCGTTTCGCATGTGGAAGGCGCGCTCAAGGAATTGCCGGGCGTCTCGAACGTGACCGTTAACCTGGCGACCAACAAAGCCAATCTTTCCTATGACCCGCAGCGCGTCAAACTGGACGATATGCGGCGCGCCATTGAAGATGTCGGCTACGCCATCACGACCGCCGAACTGACTCTCGACGTGCGCGGCATGACCTGCGCCTCTTGTGTGGATCATGTGGAGGGCGCGCTCAAGGAACTTGATGGAGTAACCGCCTCTGTGGTGAACCTGGGGCTGGGCACCGCGAAAGTGACCTATATCCCAGGTGTGGTTTCTACCTCTGCCATGAAGCGCGCCGTGCGCGAAGTTGGCTATGAAGCGCAGGAACGCAGTGAAGGCGCGGACGCCCTCGACCGCGAACGCCAAGTGCGTGAGGAGGAGATCAAACGCCAGGGGCGCAACCTCACCATCGCGGGAATCATCGGCTTGATTGTCATGATCGGCACGTTCTATGAGATGCTTGGACCTATTAAGGCTTTCATCCCTGAATGGCTCTCGTACAAGTGGGTGCTGGGCTTGCTGACCACGCCGGTCGTCTTTGGACCGGGGCGGCAGTTCTTCTCCAACTCGTGGCGCGGACTCAAGCACGGGGTCACTGACATGAACCTGCTGTATGCGACCGGTATCGGCGCGGCGTATGGGATCGCCGTGATCAACACCTTGTTTCCAAATGCTGGCTTCGGCGGCGAGGGAGCAACCTTTTTTGAAAGTGCGGCATTGCTGACCGGCTTCATCATCCTGGGCCGCTGGCTCGAAGCGTTGACGCGCGGAAGAACGTCAGAGGCGATTCGCAAATTGATGAAACTCCAGCCCAAGGTCGCGCGCGTGATGCAAAATGGGCGAGAGGAGGAAATCCCCGCAGATGAAGTAGAGATTGGAGAGTTGGTAATTGTCCGCCCCGGCGAGTCCATTGCGGTGGATGGCGAAGTGATCGAGGGTTATTCCGCCGTGGACGAATCCATGCTCACCGGTGAAAGCCTGCCCGTCGAAAAGAAAGCGGGCGACGCGGTCATCGGCGGGACGATCAACAAGACCGGCGCATTCAAGTTCAAAGCCACGCGCGTGGGCAAAGAGACCGCGCTGGCGCAGATCATCAAACTGGTGGAAGACGCGCAAGCCAGCAAAGCGCCGATCCAAAAACTGGCGGACTGGGTGGCGGGACATTTCATTTTGGGCGTTCACATGCTGGCAGTGGCGGTGTTCCTGTTCTGGTTCTTCTTTGGCTACCAGATGTTCTTCGACCCGAATTCCAGTTTCATCCTTTCGCCGTATAAACTGGGCGAGATCGGTGTGTTTGGGTTCTCGCTGCTGCTCAGCGTCACGGTGCTGGTGATTTCGTGTCCATGTGCGGTGGGTTTAGCCACACCTTCGGCGATGATGGCAGGGACGGGCAAAGGCGCGGAGCATGGCGTGCTCTTCAAAGGCGCGGAAGCCATCGAGAACACCAGCAAACTGCAAACGATCGTATTCGACAAGACCGGCACGCTGACAAAAGGTGAGCCTTCGGTGACGGATGTGGTGAGCAGTGATCAGTTATCAGTGGTCAGTGATCAGTTGCTCCGCATCGCGGCTTCTGCCGAAAAAAACAGCGAGCATCCGCTGGGTGAAGCCATTGTGCGCGGCGCGGAAGAGCGCGGCTTGGATGTGGTCGAACCGGATTCGTTCAACTCCATTCCCGGTCACGGGGTGGAGGCGAAAGCCGGGGGAATGGAAATCCTGCTGGGCAATCGCAAATTGATGAAAGAGCGCGGCGTGGACTTCTCCGTGTTGATGTCACAGGCGGAAGCGCTCGAAGCCGATGGCAAGACGGTCATGTTTGTGGCTGTCAATGGAGGGGCGGCGGGTTTGATCGCGGTTGCAGACACGCTGAAGGAATATTCGGTCGAGGCGGTCAAGCGACTGCACAAACTTGGACTCGAAGTCGCCATGATCACTGGCGACAACCGCCGCACAGCAGAAGCCATCGCCCGCAAGGTTGGCATTGACCGCGTGCTGGCTGAAGTCCTGCCGCAGGATAAAGCGGAAGAGATCAAGAAGCTGCAAGCGCAGGGCAGGAAAGTAGCGATGATTGGCGATGGTGTGAATGATGCGCCCGCGCTGGCGCAGGCAGATGTTGGCATGGCAATCGGTTCCGGCACGGACGTCGCCAAGGAGACCGGAGACATCATCCTGATCAAAGACGACATCCGCGATGTGATTGTCGCCCTCGAAACCGCCAAAGCCACCATGCGCAAGGTCAAGCAGAATTTGTTCTGGGCGTTCGTGTACAACGTGTTGGGCATCCCGCTGGGCGCGGGCTTGTTCTATCCGCTGGCTTCGCTGGTCATCAGCCCGGAACTGGCAGCGCTGCTCATGGCGGTCAGTTCGGTGTCGGTCACTTTGAACACCCTGTTGTTGAAGGGCTTCAAGCCGTCGGTGGGAGGCGAGCATAAACCCCGGCTGGGCAGCGGCAGTGAACAATTGCGTCACGCAACTGCTTCGGTGGGAAACGATTAGGTACAAGGAGAATCTATGGGAACAGTGATCGTCCTTGCCATGCATGGTGCTCCGCCAAAGGATTTCCCGGTAAAGGAAGCAGGCGAGCTATTTGGACTGCATTCCCGTCTGGAACATGTCTCTGGACCCGAGCGCGAAGCTCTTGAACGAAGGCACGAGGAACTGGAATTGAAAATGCGCGCCTGGCCCCGTACAGCCGGCAATGATCCCTTCCATGCCGGTTCGCTCGAGTTAGCGGAGCAACTCAGCAAGGTCACAGGCTTGGAAGTGATCCTCGGATTCAATGAGTTCTGCGCTCCTTCGCTCGATCAGGCAATTGAGCAGGCTGTGAAAGAAGAAGTTGAAAGAGTGATCGTGATCACGCCCATGATGACCCGCGGCGGGGAACATTCCGAAGTGGATATTCCAAACACCGTCCAAAGGGCGCAGATGAAGTATCCAAATGTAGAGATTGCCTATGTCTGGCCGTTCGATGTTGCGCAGGTGGCACAGTTTCTGGCGGCACAATTGTCAGCATACGCTGGCAAGGAGATTTAACCCATGGAACATGAACAAGTTGAAAAAGAAGTCGCGCAGAAAAGCGTGTTGATTTATCTGCCAATTTCGATTGGCGCGGCATTGCTCTTTCTTTTAGCGACCACATTCGCGGGCAATTACCCGCTCGTGGCGCGCATTGGAGGCACGGTCTGGGTGGGCTTGCTCAGCCTGATCGTTTCGATGCCGATTGTCATCTCGCGGGTCAAAAAACAATTGAAGAACAAAGGTTGATCTTTGAAAGGAGACCGAAATGAAAGCGACTCTTAGTTTTCGAGCGCTGGCAATCACATTTTTCATCGCGCTCACAGTGAGTTATCTGCTTTGCATCGCCGCCGACCTGTGGTTCGGATTTCGGACCTTGCAGGCATTGGCTCCCTTCCTGCCCGGTTTCACCTGGCCCCTGACTTTTAGCGGGTTCCTGGTGGGCTTATTGTGGATCGCGGTTTGCAGTGCATACAGCGCGGCGATGATCGCTTTCCCGTACAACTATCTGGTGAAGTGGGAGCAGGCGATCTGAGCCTGCGATAACCAAGGAGTTACACAAATGATCGGTACCGAACATCTGGCTCAAATCAAGAAAGCGGAACTCTTGTCCTCCGTTGGCGCTGGCGTATTGGGCGCTGGGATTGCGCTCCTCATGGCAAATTTCCTGGCGGCTTACGCCATTCCGATCCTTCTGCTGGGTCTCCTTTCCCATGCCGCGGGCATGTCCCGTAAACATAACCTGGAACGGGAAAGCCAAAGCGTTCGCCTGGGATGGGCGGAAGCGTTGTATTGGTTCTGCTGGCTGGCGTTGGCAGGACTGCTCATATTCATTGTTTTCCGACAGTTCTAATGCAGACCGTGATATGAATAGCCGAGGCGCCGCCTGACTCAACAACTCATTGAAGATCACTTTCATGCAGTTGATCTCAATCAGGAGAAAATATGAGGAAAATCAGAGTATCAAGAACCATGTCAAAGAATGAGAAAGGGAAAAGCAGGGAATGGCCCGCCGTCGTTTACTTGTGGGCGATGGGCATGGCTTTGTTTGGTTACATGTTTGCCAGGCTTGCCTTCGATACTTATCCCCATCCCTATCATTGGTTATCCGCGCTTCTCGGCGGAATTGCAGGGATCCCGCTGGGCTGGTTGTGGTATCGCTGGCGCGGCGATATTTTCTAGCCGCGCTGGCAAGGCTTTCTTGACCCAGAAGAGCGGCGGGCAATATTGCCTGCCGCTTCGTGATTCCATCGCGTTTCAATCCTTGGCGTTTCTGAAGTTCACTATGGCTCGACGCCCATTTGATCGAGTTGCATTGCTGCCGGCTCGAAATCGGGATGAACCTTCAAAGCAGATCGAAGGTCTTTGATCGCTCCCTCGGTATCGCCCAGAGCCTCGCGCGCCAGGGCGCGCCAGTAATAACTTTCCTCCAGGACAGGCTCGCTCATCGCTTCCAGCGTTGTGGTTGCCAGGTTGATCACGTCCTGATAACGGCCCGTATAGTAATACGCCCAATAGGGTCCGGTCTGGTACCACATCATCCGCCAGGGTCGCTCTTTCTCCGGGATGGTTGGGTAAAGCGCAAATGCCTGATCGTAGGCTTCCGCCGCGCCCGCATAATCCTGTAAGCGCACCAGGTTGGTGCCGCGGTTGAACCACGCGAAGAACTGATCCCGGCCTGTAAGCGTGAAAATATCGTCGGAGGCTCTTTGAGCGGCGTAATGGTTGTTGTATTCTTCATCCACGTGAGTTCCCAAAATGGACTCGATCTCCGCCCGGCGTTCATCGGGAAAAACCACAAGGTAGGTGAAATTAAACGCCCGCCAGTAGGATTCCAAGTCCTCATATCCCATGACTTGATCGGGACCGTAATAAGAATCCTGCAAGATGAAGCGCTGTTCCGAATCGTCGTAGCCGGTCACAAGCACGTAATGACCCATCCATCCATCGAAGTCGGGTCCCTCGAATCCTTTTTCGATGATGACCGGTAACTTAGAAGCAAGGAAGCGTTTGAGCAGATCCACATCGCCGCCCACGCGATACACAATTTCAAGATCGGTCTCCTCTTCCACGTAAGCCGTCATTTCGTAAGGCATGACGTTCTTGTCACGTGAGTTGGGCTTGGTGAAAGCGGCAATGGGGCGCTGGTCGCCTTCCCATCCCCAATAGGAAAGCGCCATGGACAGGGTGGCGGGTCCACAATTGTTCCAGGTCTGATACTCATGCCTGAAGCCGGCAAGGTTGATGCTTTGGGGTATTTTTGTAGGTGTTTTGGTGGGGGTGGATAACACGGAAGGAGCGGCGGGAGGGGTGACCGTTATTTTGTTACCAGCGGGAGGTGCGGACGATGTTGGCGGGGCGGTTTTCGCAGGTAATATGGACGCCTCCTGAGGGATAAAGATGGACTCCTCGGGAGGCGAAATCGAGTATTTGACGCGCGCCATTAATTCAGCCACCCTCCAGCCCACCCGTTCTTGAACTGGGGGCAGGTTATAGATGGCGAATGCGCCCAGGAAAAATATCGCCAGTGAGGCGATAACCGGGCGGGTAAATTTGGGTCTTTTCATCCTTTCACATCTTCCTGCCAAACTAACTCGCTTCGGCGGTCATGACCTCCAGCCTGCTCCCGCACGAGGTGCAGAAGAGGTCGCCGACGATGACTGGCTTGCCGCAGTGCGGACAATACGCGGTGGACGACTTGCCTTGCGTCCGCTTGCGCGCCTGGATGCGGGCTTCGATGTCCGCTTCGTTTGCCTCCTCTTGTTGGATATATCGAGCCGCCTCAGCCAGAAGCCGGACGCGGAGAGATGGGTAATCCTCCTCGCTCACCTTGCCGGTTTTGAAATCAAAATCGAGATCGCGCAATGCTGCAAGCGCGGCGGCTCGTTCTGCAGCGGGATTCGCCGCCGCAGGTTTTACCTTTTTCCTCTTCCCCGGCTTGAACGGCGCCATGAGGAACAGCAGGGAGAGGATCAAAATTACCAGACCGATCAAAATTGCTCCAAGTTCCATGTCCTATACTCCAGGTCAATCCATTTCACGTAATTCACGTTCGATCTTTTCCAGCACCTCCGGCGCGATCTGCGGTGGCGCAGTTGCCCGAGGCGCGAGCCGTTGTGCGCGCCAGCCTTTCAATATCTCGTACACAATCCCTGCCCCCACCAGGATGGCGATCAACGGCAGGAACCACACCAGTGAGGTAAACCCTTTGCGCTGCGGTTCAGCCAACACACGTTCACCATACTGGGCAACAAAATAATCAATGACCTGCTGATCCGTCCAACCCCACGATAGCTGATCGCGAATCTGCGCGCGCCAGTCTTCGCAGGCTTTGGTCTCGCACACGTCCAGTGGGGTGTTGGGGCAGACCGGACAGTAGAGTTGCTTGGCAATGCGGTTGACATCGTCGTCGGTGGGATAGCCTGTGCCGTCCTGCGCGGAAACGGTCGAGACCGCGTACAGACTCATCACCAGGATCAACAACACGGACATCAGTTTGCGTCTCATGGTTTGCATATCAGCCTTCCTGCGGGACAGGTTGCGTGGTCAACACTTCGGGGCGGATGACATACGTGGCTTCACGCTGAGCAGGGTTGCTCCACGCGGCGATGATCGTCCCGAGGATCATCATCACACCGCCGATCCAAACCCAGTTGATGAGCGGGTTGACGTAAATCCTGAACGTGGCAGACTTCCCCGTATCATCCCAGCCAACCAGCAGGACGTACACATCCTTGCCCGGCGTGGAATAGACGCCTGGTATTGTGACCGGCTGCTGCTGGACGACGAAATAGTCGCGGCGCGGGTTGAGATTGCGTATCGCCTCACCACCCTGACTGAGGGTTGTTACCGCTTCGACGATTTCGCGGCCGTCCGAGCCGTGGTAGCCGCGCAATTGCTCGAACCGCAATTGATAATCGCCGACTGTGAGCGATTCTCCCGAAGAAACCGTCCCTTGGGTTTCCATCTTGAAGTTCGCGTCCCCGATGAATCCCAGCGCGATCAGCACGACGCCGATGTGAATGATGTAGCCTCCGTAGCGGCGGTGATTGCGCCCAATGAGATTGAACAGCGCGGTGAGGGGATTCTCTCCGCGTGCCGCGCAGCGCGCCTGGACGCCTTTCCAAAATTCAGCCAGGATCAGGCTCAGGGTCAACGTGACCAACCAAAGTCCAAGAATCGAGGCGGGGTGCATCCGATGGACGTATCCCCACAGGGCGGTGATTCCCAGCGATCCCGCAAACGGAATCCAGATGGCTTTTCCGAGCGCGCGCATGGCTTGTTTGCGCCAGGCAAAGAGCGGGGCGACGCCCATCAACAAGACCAGTACGAAGAAAAGCGGACCGGTGGCTTTTTGGAAATACGGCGGTCCGACGGTGATCTTGGTGCCTGTGACCAGTTCGCTGATCAGCGGGAAGACGGTGCCCCAGAACACGGCGAAGGTGATCGCAAGGAAAAGCATGTTCTGGAGAACGAAGGCTGATTCGCGCGAGATGAAACTCTCCAGCGTATGCTCGGATTTCAGCGTGTCCCAGCGCAGGTAGAGCAGGGTCACCGAGCCGAGGAATGTAAGACCGATGAAAGCAAAGAAGGCGGGACCCAATGCGGATTTTGAGAAGGCATGGACGGAACTGATGACTCCTGTGCGTGTGATGAACGTGCCAAACAGTGAAAGCGAATAGGTCAGGATGATCAGGATCATGTTCCACTTTTTCATCATGCCGCGCTTTTCGGTCATCATCACCGAGTGAAGGAAGGCTGTGCCTGTGAGCCAGGGCATGAGCATGGCGTTCTCGACCGGGTCCCAGCCCCAGAAGCCGCCCCAGCCCAGCACGTCATAAGCCCAGCGCCCGCCAAGGATCAAACCGATGGAGAGGAAGATCCACGCCACCAGCGTCCAGCGGCGCGTGGTGCGGATCCATTCATCGCCGCGCGAATGACCCGTGATCAACGCCGCGATGGCAAACGAAAAGGGGATGACGAATCCTGTGAAACCCAGATACGTGGTCGGCGGGTGACCGATCATGCCGAAGTGACGCAGGAGCGGATTCAAGCCGCCGCCATCTTCGGGAAAGTAGGGCATCGAGTTGGCTGGCTGGAAGAGGGCTTTTGTCAGTTCATCCGCGCCTTCGATGTGCCAGAGGCGCATGAACGGATTGGTGATGAACAACACCACGCCCACAAAGAAGGTCGTGGTGAGCATGGCGGTTGCGATGAAATAAGGCATCATCTCGCGGTCGCGCTCCCACTTCCGCACCAGGACGACCGCGACGAAACCAGCCATCATCCACGCCCAGAAAAGCACCGAGCCTTGCTGTCCACCCCACAGGGCGGTGACGCGTAGGAAGGGTGACATTGCCTGGCTGGAAACATCGTACACATAAGCCAGTGAGAAATCGAGCGTGTAGAGGGCATACACCACTATGACGACCGAAATTGTGAGTAGAGGGAAGACAAGCAACACCGCGTTGCGCGCACTTTCAACCCATGCTTCATATCCGCGCCAGCCGCCATAAGCGGAGACGAAAGTGGCGTAGAGGCTGAAGGTGAACGCAATGGTCAGGGTAATCAAGCCGATGTCTTCGATCATGAAGGACTCCAGTTTTTGTAAGATCACCTTTGTATTTGTCATTGCGAGGGTGCTCTTCCCAAAGCAATCCCCAACCCGATGCAGGAGATTGCTTCGTCGGGAAATACACCCTCCTCGCAATGACAGTGGATTTTACGGATATTGTTCTGCCAGTAATTCGTCAATCTTTTCGTCGAGTTGCGGGTATTTCATCGGACCGATGTGGACGCCGCGCAGTTCTCCATTCTTGGCGACGAAGAACGTCTCCGGCACGCCCTGAATGTTATATGCCTGGGCAATGCGCGTGCCGATATCGGGACCGTTGATGTAGGTGATGTCGAATTCGTCAATGTAAGCGAACGCTTCTTTTTCCGTATCCACCCAATCCACGCCGATGAAGATCACACCCTTGCCCTCGTACTTGCGCCATGTTTCTTCCAGGTATGCCGCCTCTTCGCGGCAGGGGGGGCACCACGAAGCCCAGAAGTTGATGATGACCACCTGTCCACGCAGTTCGCTCAATGTGACGGTTTTGCCATCGAAGCCGGTGATGGTGAAATCGGGCGCCAACCCCTTGTCCAAAGGACCCGCCTGCGCCCTTTTCAACCCCCATGCCATCAAAGCCAGGAAGGTCAGGATGATGGTAAAGGTGATGGTAACTCCGAATTTTTTGCGCCCAGGAGTCGGAGGCGGTTGCGCTCCCTGTTCATTCATTGGCGCCTGGGTCATGATGGCTTCTCTTGTGTGGGCGCCGCTGCCGGGGCGGAATGATGTTGGTGTTGGGAGTGTTGATCCGCGGAAGAATGCTCATGTCCCATATATTTCATCATCAGCAGGTGGGAGAGCGGGCAGAGCAATATCAAGCCGTAGAGCAGGACGCTGCTCAACGGTATGTTGAACAAAAATACCGCCCCCAGCGCGACGATCGGAATCAGACAGCATAGGATCATGATCCAAAGATGCGATTTTTTCATGGGAATGCCTCCAGGGTTTGTTGAATGGCGGTATCGGCAACGGCTGGGTCAGCCGCCAGCCAGATGACCAGATTTTGGGATTGGAAGTAATAATGCCTTTGCCCCATGCCTTCCAGAACATACACGATTCGGTTGCTATCATTAAATTCGCTCACGGGGGTAAACGGGGAATTTCCCTTTGCGATCTTCTCACGCATGGCGTCCACCATCTGCGAAGCCATGAAATTCAACGGCGCGCCTGCCGCCCACACGGTGATTTGATTGTCGCCATAGATGCCGATTGCGCCGGACGTCAGGGGGAATTGTTTTCCGTGCAGCTGCTCGAACTCCGCCGCGGCTTGAGCGCCGGTTCTGCGGACGGTGATTTGCAGACCGGCGATCTCGTCCGGCAATGAAACGGCTGCCGGGCGGCTGATCAAACCATCGAAATACAGCCAGCCTGCGGGTCCCAAAACCAGCAGGATACCCAGCCCAATCAGGAATAAGGGAAGAATCCGTTTCATCCCCGCTGATTATCAAATCGCGCGCGCCTTCTCACAAGCGCTAAAAGGCGCATGGGGTCGGTAGGCAATTTAGCGTATTGGTCAAATTCGGGGCAGTGGAGTTCACACAAAAATCAAATTGCCTATATCGGGATGCGTCAATTGGCGGATTTTGGATAATGGGTCCGGCGCTATAATGATTTGCTGATAATCCCTGTCTGGCAAAATCCATGCAACACACCGAAATGCGATTCCCGCGATTGCTTTTTCGATCGTTGATCCTCTTTCTTCTCCTGACCCTCTATTCGCCTGTAGGCGCCCAGGATGAAGGGGAAGATAAACCATACTACATCGTCCAGGAAGGCGATTCGCTCTGGGGCATCGCGGCGCGTTTTGGGGTGACCCTTGAAGATTTGCAGGAAGCCAATCAAATCAGCGATGCGGGACAGGTGGCGATCGGCGCTCGTCTGATCATCCCGGGACTGCAGGGTGTAAGCGGACAATTGGATACAACCACGGTCGCTTACGGCGAAACTCTTCGCAGTTTGAGTCGTCAATATGGCGTTTCGGAAACGACGTTCGCCCGCTTGAACCGCCTCCTCAGCCCGGCGGAGTTATATGCCGGCGCAACCCTGATTATTCCGGTAACGGACAATCAGAGCTCCTCCATTGCAGGACGCGCCAACTTGTCGCCGGGTCAATCGCTGCTGGAATTGGCTGTGCTGCGCAATGCAGGTGCCTGGTCGCTGGTTTTGGGGAACAATCTGCCTGGCACATGGGCGGGGTTGCCAGGCGATCCAATCGGCGCACCAACCGGTTTGCCGGAAGCAATTACAAAGGTCGAGGTGGAGCCGCTGGAGATGGTTCAGGGCGGGACGACCGTCGTCAAAGTCTATGCGCCTCCGGGCTTGACCCTGCGCGGGTCGCTGTCCAAATGGAATCTCAATTTCTTCCCGCAGGATTACGGCTACGTTGCCTTGCAGGGAATCCATGCCATGACCCCGCCCGGTCTCTATCCACTGACCCTGGAAGGTGAACTACCCGATGGAGAACGATTCGCCTTTTCGCAAAACGTACTCATTCGGGATGCAAACTTCCCGTATGATCCAAGCCTGGATGTGAATCCCGCAACCGTTGACCCTGCCGTGACGGAACCCGAAAGCGAATTGTGGGCTTCACTGGGGCAGCCGGTCACGCCTCAGAAAATGTGGGACGGCTTGTTTGCCAGCCCCGTCCCGCCGGACTTCACAAGTTGTTGGACTTCGTTTTTCGGCAACCGCCGCTCGTATAACGGCGGACCTTATGATTCCTTCCACAGTGGGCTGGATTTCTGCGGCAGGGTCGGGACGGAACTCTACGCGGCTGCGCCCGGCAGGGTGGTTTACACGGACATGCTCATCGTGCGCGGCGGGGTGGTGGTGATTGATCACGGCTGGGGCGTTTATACGGCTTACGATCACCTGTCCGAGATCCTTGCCCAGCCCGGCGACATGGTTCAACCCGGACAACTGATCGGGCTGGGTGGGGCGACAGGGCGCACAACCGGTCCGCACCTGCACTGGGAAGTGTGGGTGGGAGGCGTACAGGTCAACCCGGTGGAATGGTTGATGCGCGCCTATCCCTGATAAGCAAAACCACCTATTCCAGAACGGGCAAATCCGCGCTTCGTTTTTCCACACAGACTTCATACAATTGAATAAACATCAACTCTAAAAAAGAACATCTCCCATCATTGTGCGAGGCATGATGCCAGGTCAATTGATCAAAATTCTGAAATGGCTCATCACGCTGCTCATCCCCATCCTGGTGATCGGCGGCGCGGTGAATCTGTTAGCCACCGATTCCTATCTGTCGTTCGAATACGGCAAGGATACCTTCCCGCCCGACCCCTATGGTTACAACCTGCGGCAGCGTTTCGTCCTTGCCTCCACGAACATTCATTATGTGCGCGCTCACCTTCCCGGGGATGAACTTGCAAAGCAGACCCTGTACGGTGTGCCGGTGTACACCTCGCGTGAAGTATCGCACATGGCGGACGTACAGGCGGTCTTCCAATTGGTATTCCGCGTTTGGCGGATTTCGTTGATTCTGCTTCTTTTGCTGGGTATCCTCCTGTGGCGCGGCAGGGACCGGGCGGCGCTTGCCGCCGCGATCCAATCCGGGGGACTTCTGACCTCTGGATTGATCTTATCCATCGCTCTGCTGGCGCTCTTTGCCTGGCAGGTCTGGTTCGATAATTTTCACCTGCTCTTCTTCGAGCCTGGCTCGTGGCTGTTTTCCTACTCCGATACGCTGATCCGCCTCTTCCCGGTGGAATTCTGGTTCGATGCCACTCTGACGATCTCCGTTCTCAGTCTGGCTGGAGGGTTGACCCTGGCTTTCATCGGCTGGCGCTGGCGGAAATCCATCAGCAGGCTTCAAGAGGATTGAATCATGTCCCTTGCGCGGCGCAATCTCTTTCAAGACAAGACCCGCCTGGCGTTGAGCGTTGGAGGCGTGGCATTGGCAGTTATGCTGATTCTCATCCTCAAAGGTTTCCTGGCAGGGATGAATCGCCAGATCACCTCTTACATTGACCGTTCGCCCGGCTCGATCGTCGTGGCGCAGGAGGACGTGGTCAACCTGCTGGGGGCGACCTCCCTCCTGCCGGAAGGAATCCTCCAAAAGGCAGAAGCAATTCGCGGCGTGGAGGAGGCGGTTCCCGTCCTCTCCCAGTTCATCATCCTCGACCTGCACGGCAAAAAGCAGCCCGCCTACATGATCGGGTATGAACCAAATCAGGGCGGCGGACCCTGGGAACTGATTGCGGGACGCGAGCCGCGCTCGAAAAAGGAGATTGTTTTCGACCGCGTGCTGGCGCAGCGCCATGATTTGAATCTCGGCGATCAAGCCGAAGTGATGGGAACCGATTTCACCATCGTCGGCTTGTCGAACGGCACCACTTCCTGGATGACCAGTTTCTTCTTTGTCCGCAAGCGCGACGCGGAGAATTTGCTGATGGCGCCCGGCGCGACGAGTTTTCTTTTGCTGACCACAGAAGAAGGTGCAGATACAAACCGAATCCTCCAACGCCTGAACGATTTCTCGGGCGTCAATGCGCTCACCAAGCAGGAAATGGCAGCCAATGACCTTAAACTGTTTGCGAAGGTCTTCTCCGCCCCGCTGCGGTTGATGGTTGGCATTGCCTTTTTGGTCGGCACGATGATCGTCGGGCTGATCATCTACACCGCGACCGTCGAGCGCCAGCGCGAGTACGGCGTCATCAAAGCCATCGGTGCGCAAAACCGTTTCCTGTATCGAATTGTCGTCGCGCAAGCATTGTTCGCTTCCATTGTGGGATCGCTGCTTGGCGTCCTGCTGGCAAACGGTGCGGCGCAGTGGATCATGTCCGCCAAGCCTCAATTTCTGATTATTTTCGATCCTGTAGATGGCGCGCAGGCGCTGCTTGCCGGTTTGGGCATGGCGCTCCTCGCCTCTGTCTTTCCGACGCGCGTGGTAGCCAACCTTGCACCTGCGGAGGTCTTCCGCAAATGACCCGCCTTGCGTTCCGCAACCTGTTTCAGAACAAGGCGCGCCTCGTGATCTCGGTGGGAGGGGTGGCGCTCGCCCTGCTGTTGATCCTTGCGCTGGATGCCATCTTCACGGGCGTCGAGCGGCAGGTCACCGCCTACATTGATAAGAGCGGCGCGGACATCTGGGTCTCGCAGGAGGATGTGTTCAACATGCACATGGCATTCTCTTCGCTGCCGGATTCCGTCGCCAGGAAAGTTAAAATCGTGCCGGGGGTTGAATCTGTTACCCCCATCCACTACTTGACGAACAACATCGTGGCGGGCGACGAGCGCAACCTGGCGTACATCATCGGCTTGACGGAAGACGCCAGCATCGGCGGTCCGTGGATGGTTTCATCCGGACGCAGCCTGCCCGTCGAAGGTGAAGCGATCATGGATCGAAGCGTGGCGGAGAAGTCCGGCATCGCATTGGGAGATGAGGTCGAGATCCTCGGCGAAGAATTTGAGATCGTTGGTCTCTCCGAAGGCACGGCAAGCTTGGTCAATTCGGTGGCGTTCATCTCGATGAAGGATTTCGAAGCGCTGCGCGGCAGTTACGATACGTTCAGCTACCTGCTGGTGAACGTGGAGAAAGGCGAATCCCCGCAAGTTGTTGCCGCGCGGATCGAAGCGCGGATCAGGGACGTCACCGTTCAGACGGTGGGTGATTTCGCCGCGCAGGAACGCAAGGTGGTCAAGGATATGAGCACCGATGTGATCACCATCATGAACCTGATCGGCTTTCTGATCGGCTTGGCGGTCATGGCGCTCACCGTGTACACGTCCACGCTTTCGCGCCGCCGCGAGTATGGCATGTTGAAAGCCCTCGGCGCGCGCAACACCGACCTCTATCGTACCGTGCTGGCGCAGGCGTTATTGAGTGTGACCCTCGGTTTTCTCTTCGGCTTGAGCATCACGCTGTTATTGACTTTGGTAATCCCCTTGTTTGGATCGAACCTCGCGCTGGAGATCAGCCGCTTCTCTCTGCTCAAAGTGGCGGCGGTTTCGCTGGTGACAGCCGGACTCTCCGCGATGATCCCCATCCGCCAGATCGCCGGATTGGACCCGGCGATGGTCTTTCGAGGCAGGTAAAAATGACAACATCCTCCCAGGTCGAAACTTTGCAGATTGCTCACGTGACCAAGCGGTATGGTTCCGGTTCTACCGAAGTCACCGCCGTGCGCGACGTCTCCCTCGCGGTCCGCCCGGGCGAGATCGTTCTCATCATGGGTCCTTCCGGTTCAGGCAAGACCACGCTGCTCTCAATGCTCGGCGCGCTGCTCAAACCGACCGAAGGCGCGATTCAGTTGAACGGCACGACCATCAGCGCGCTGGCAGAAAACCGCCTGCCGGATATTCGCCTCAAACAATTCGGTTTCATCTTTCAGGATTTCAACCTGCTCTCGGCGTTGACCGCATTGGAGAATGTTGCCATTGTGGCGGAACTCGCGGGAGTCAAATCGGGTGAGGCGAGACGAAAAGCCGCTTCGCTCCTGACCGAATTGGGACTCGGCGAACGACTGCATTTCCTCCCCGAAAAATTATCCGGCGGCGAAAAGCAGCGCGTCGCCATCGCCCGCGCCCTGGTCAACGACCCCAGCCTGATCCTTGCCGACGAGCCGACCGCGAATCTCGATTCAAAAATTGGTCACGAGATCATGCGCCTGCTCAGACGAATCGCCAAGGAACAAGGTCGCAGTGTGGTCATCGTCTCGCACGACCAGCGCATCAAAGACATCGCCGACCGCGTGCTGTGGCTGGAGGATGGCGAGTTCAAAGAAACCGTAACCATGGCAATTGATCCAGTCTGCGGCATGTCGGTGGAACGGGAGAAGGCAGTCAGCGTGGAATGGAAGGGGAAAGCGTACTCGTTTTGCGCGAAAGGCTGCCGGGACGAATTCATGAGTAACCCGCAAAAGTTCATCACGGTCGTTTCATAATACTTGCCAAATCGCACAGTTCGTGAATCCAGCGCCGCCATGCGCCATTTTGCTTATTTGTTGCACTAGCAGAATGGCGCTAGTACTTTCATGTCCGGGGAAATATCATCAGGCAGACAAAAAATGAAACGGATATTCAATATACTTTTGCTGGTTGGCAGTCTTGCGTCTGTGGCGGCTGCCATCTTTGTGGTTTCGGTAAAGCCCGCTTCAACCGTTGCCGCGCCGACTCTTCCGCCGGAATCAACTGTCCCGCCCGCACTGCCGCCACTCGATACAAATCCTTCCACCGTATCACTAGAGGGTGGCATCCCGCGCTTCCTGCAATTAAAAACCAACCGGACGGATGGAGCCGGTTACGAAGTAACGGAATATGTAGTGAAAAGGGGTGATTCGCCCTGGTCCATTGCGCAGAAGTTCGATCTCAAACCGGAAACGATCCTGTGGGGGAATCCCAAACTGAACGCGGCGGCAGGCAGTCTGAAAACCGGCGACGTACTGATAATTCTTCCGGTGGACGGTGTTCTGCATGTTGCCGAAGAGGGGGATACCCTTGAAAAAATTGCGAGCCAGCATGAAGCCACTGTGCAGGAAATTTATGAATACTTTGGTAACGACTTTGATTTGACCCTGCCTCCACAATTGACGCCTGGGCAGCAGGTCATCGTTCCCAACGGAATCAGCCCCATCGCCTGGTCGGAGGCGCAGGTGCCGATTGCCGCCCAAAGCGGAGTCCGAGGCGGTTATTCTGGGAATGTCCCCAATTTGGGAAGCGGTTATTTCAGTTGGCCCGTCAATGGATACGTCCTTACGCAGGAATATTGGAGCGGTCATCCCGGCCTCGATCTGGCGACCGATTTCCGTCAGCCCATCTTCGCCTCCGACAGCGGTACGGTGGTCTTCTCCGGCTGGGATGACACCGGTTATGGCTACTTTATCATCCTCGATCATGGAAACGGATATAAAACCACCTACGGGCACAATGAGGCAAACCTGGTATCGGTTGGACAAACCGTTGTTCAGGGACAGCAAATCGCCGAGGCGGGCAGCACCGGGAACTCCACCGGCGATCACCTCGACTTCCGCATTCTGTACAACGGCGTTTTCCTCAACCCGCTGGATTATTTGCCCTGAGCGAGATCAGCCATGTCTCGCATGTCCCGCCGTGATTTTCTCAAAATAAGCGCCTCAACGCTTACGGGGCTGGCATGATAATTTTGGCACACTCATGAACCGCGGCTGCGTGAACATGCGTATTGAAGAAGCCGAATGGCTGTGTCGCTGGGCGCGTCCATTGCACGATGCTAATCGTATCTATACTCCTGGCTATGGAACGCTGGTGGCGATTACCCCGTAACCAATATTTTGCCACATCGCGATTTGGTTTGGAAAGCAATAGGTGGCGTACAAGGAGTATGCATGTTTCGGGATAAGCGATCTGTTGCCCATCATTCCTACTGTTGCAAACAATGCTCATCTTCAGACAAAGGCTGGTGAAGTAAATGAATCGAAAGCGGCAGAGATGTTCTCTGCCGCTTTCGATTTTTGACCTGCTTGTTAACTAAATTTTAGTCGGCAAATGCTGGGAAATGGTGTGTTTCCGCCACCTACGTTCTTAAACGAAACTTATACCCATATACATGATTTGTACCTCATTGGTCAGATCTCATTGGGATATAGGGTTATTTGTGTAGTTGTTGTAGGCTTGGTCATCCTAAAATAAACCAGCCTTTAGACAGTTCAAAGTTGTGCAAGATCAAGGTGCTGGTGTCGCTGAAATCGCCTGGTTCCAGAAAGAACTCGGAAGTCTCGCCATGCTTAGTAACCATAATGTGCTGGGATTGACCTGCTTCCACGCTTACATTGCGGATCGGATGGTCACGTGACCAAGAAGTTCAGCCCATGCGTGTTGGCAGCAAGAGTCAAGGCGGCGTGGAGGCGTATTGAACCAGAAACAAGCTCAGGCGTTGGAAAGAAGCATGCTGTCCTCAAGCACGTCTATACTGACGCGGTCGTGCGCCAGCCCATGGAGTTTATCTTTAAGGATGTTTTCACACAGACCTCCGTTGGAAATGGAAGATCAGAAGATGTCACCTGATTCTCCTCCCGCGGCCTGCTAATCCAATGATGAATAACACCGCGGTGAGTCCCGCGTAAATAGCACTGATCTGCGGATTCGGAACTTTTTGATGAACTTGCATAAAGTCAAAGGCAGTGACGCCGTTCGCGCCCATGAACCACCAAGATAGGTAGATCACTTCGAACAGTCGCGGCGAGCCGCTCCAGGTGCCCAGGGCAAACGCCAGTGAGGGGATAAACAAAACCGCGACAAGGAATACCGAAAAGTGTTCCGTCTGATCGTTGATCAACATGCGCATGCCGGGTCCCACCAATGCCAGGATTCCAAGCAATACACCAGACAGCCAGGCGGCTGGAACTTGCCTCTGCAATGGATGGGCGCTCGAATAGATCAATTTATATGTTTCGTGGTAGGTCTCGCGGGTTCCCAGTGAGGACCATGCCAGGACGGGCCAGAGCATCGCCAGGACGGGCACGACACGCCTGCCTCCAGGAGGACCGATCAATCCCAGCAATGAGATTGCAATCGCGATGGCATACCACCACCAGCGTCTGCCCTTCAGCATTAACTTGAATTCAGCCAGAAGGATCGCGCCGAACCGGGAGCGCGAGACACGATCTGTGATGGGCGAAAGATTTACTTTGGAGGGAGCGGCAAAACTGGGTTCAGGAGCAGGATTCGGGATGCGACGACCCGGCAGGACCGAGCGCCAGAAGCGCTTCACTCCGGACCCTGGGTTGGTACCAGAATCCCGAGCCGGATCGAAGCGATCAAAGGGTATGGAGGCTGTCGCTGCCAACCCGATGGCGAATATCAACCAGAACATGCGCCCCCCGATGTATGGCAGTGACCATTCCAAGCCAGACCAAACGATCACTTGCGGTACCCCGCCATATTCCGCGCCGCCGAAGTTGAAATGACCGTGGAAGGATGGGCTGACCTGTCGCCCAATTTCCTGGAGCGCTGCCAGCGGATAAGAAAGCCCCAGTACGTCGGCATGCTGTTGAATTGTACCAATGTTATACCTGAACATTCCGGGCAGACCGACGTAGTCCATGAAAAGCAGCCATGCGATGAAATAGATCACGTTCCCAAAACTCCCGCTTAGCGGCGGTGCGCTCTCGAACCAAATGGCAACAGCGGCAGTTAATGCAAGCACCGGAAACCCCATCAACCAGATCGGGGCGAAGAGGTCCCAAAAATCTATTTGCAGGACTTCGGCGCGTGCCAGTTGCATGACCAGCGCCATGAGATTGAACACGACCAGCATCGTTGTGAGGGTTGCCAGGTTGCTCAGCCATTTGCCTAAGATATAGGCGGGCTTGCTGATCGGAGTCGTCGCAACGATCTGACCCACGCGGCTCAATCGGTCGCGTTCGATGGTGTTCTTCACCAGGAAGTAACCAAATAATGGAAAGAGGATGACGGTCAGAATTCCAAATACGATTCCGATCCAGGCTGAGTTGTTGATGCCGCGCCAGGGTCCGAGTGCGAGCGCGAGAGTCGTGGAGTCGACCGGCGGAATGTAGATATACCCAGCCAGCATGGACAGCCCAAGAATGATCAGGAAACCGGTTCGACGGGCGCGCTCGAGAAAATCCGCGCGCAGCATGTGATAGATCACTGACAGTGTATTCATGTTTGCGCCTTTACTGGAAAAGGGGAGTGTCCGTTTGCAGAGATGATCTTGAGGTAGGCATCCTCGAACGTGGGCGCAGCACGACGCGCGGAACGATCCGGCGCGTCGTCTGCAATCACGCGCAGTTGGATCCCATCTGCCCGGCGCAGTGTGCCGCTGACCAGATATTTCTGTCTGGCTTGCATCAATTCCTGGCTGGGGATGGTCCACTCCCAAACGCGATTCTCAACACTGCTCAGGAGAGTCTCGGGCAGCGTGTTCATCAGCAGGCGTCCGTGATTGACCAGGACGATTTGCGTAGCTGTGGCTTCGACATCTGAGACAATGTGCGTAGACAGGATCACGATCCGTTCCCCAGCCAGATCTGCGATGAGATTTCGAAAACGGACGCGCTCTTCGGGGTCCAAGCCGACTGTTGGCTCATCCACGATCAACAATTGCGGATCGTTGAGCAACGCCTGGGCGATCCCAATCCGCTGTTTCATGCCTCCTGAATAACCACCAAGAGGGCGTTTGCGCGCTTCGGTCAAGTTGACCAGTTGCAGCAACTCCTCAATCCTCCGCCGGGCAGTACGCGCGTCGAGTCCTTTGAGGGCGGCGAGATACCCCAGGAATTCCTGCGCGCTCAGGTTGGGATACACTCCGAATGATTGAGGCAGGTAGCCCAGCACTTTTCTGAGTTCGTCCGGTCGGCGGAGGATGTCGATCCCATTCCAAAGCACCCTGCCTTCCGTTGGCTGCATGATGGTTGCGAGGATGTTCATCAGGGTTGATTTTCCTGCGCCGTTGGGTCCAAGCAAACCCAGAATGCCCGGTCCGAGCCGCAGGCTGAAATCTTTCAGTCCCCAAACGCTGCCCGAATATTTTTTTCCTACACGGTCAATGACTAAATCCATTCTCTACCTGCCTTCGTATTCGTTGCGTGTCTTGCTCTCGTTGAAACCTTCAATAACAATATGATCGAGCCTGCGGCTTAATCGGGGAGCGGACCTAGGATTTCGATGTGATACTGAGCGCCCACTGCGGCAATGCGTTCCAGATCCAGCGGTGTATCGGGCACGGAGGTCAGATCTTTGGCCGGCTCACCCGCCTCGACCAGAAATTGGGCGAAACCCGAAGGAGTAGCCAGGATAAGGATGCGGGCTGACTCTGTTCCAACGACCCTGAAGCCATGGGGGATGTCGCGGGGCCCGAAGACATAGGTGCCCGACCTGGCATGGATTCTTTCATTGCCGCAAAATATGGTGAGTTCTCCCTCGAGGACGTAGAAGGCCTCGTGTTCGGCGTGATGGACGTGCAAAGGGGTGGCGTACCCAGGCGGGCACCACTCCTCAACAAGGTCAAACCTTTCTTCGGTTTGGGCGCCGGTCGCTTTCAACCGGGCGAGAACCCCTACACTCCAGAACGCCGGTCCTTCCTCATCTGTGAACATATAGGGATTGATTTGAGTTTCAAACATACTGCCTCCTCAAGGTAAAAGAGATTTGTGACCAACAGGGGAACGAACGATGGACAGATTAAAAATCGAAAACCGGTGTTGTAGGTGTCGCAAACCCGCACAAAAAGGAGGACAAAACGATTACAATTATCCAGATTGTTGGATTATTGGTATGCCATTGGGAACAAATCGAGCATGGACAGCCTAATTTCATTTGGCGCCTGGCTCAGGCGCCGCCGCAAAGCGCTTGACCTGACTCAGCAACAATTGGCGGACCGCATTGGATGCTCCCTCTCGGCTTTGCAAAAGATTGAGCGCGATACGCGCCGCCCTTCGCGTCAATTGGCTGAACTGCTCGCAACGCATTTGAATATTCCAGAGAATCAGCGGGGGTTGTTTTTGAAAATCGCCCGGGCCGAAAAGGCGGTGGACAGCCTTGACTCGCTCGCATTGACATCTATTTCGGAATCTGCCCCCATTTCCGATTCCGAATTTCGTCCATACAGTGTGCCGCTCCCGCTAACTCCCATCATTGGCCGCGAACATGAACTAAACCTGGTGAAGCAGCGTCTTCGAGAACCCCAGAGCCGCCTATTGACTTTGACAGGACCCGGAGGCGTTGGCAAAACATGCCTGGCGCTGGAAGCGGCGCATCAGCTGCGGGACACCTTTCGTCACGGCGCCTGTGCGGCCTCACTGGCTGGCACAAGTTCCCCCGCGTTTATCGTGCCCGCGATCGCCGATTCTCTGGGACTCAATTTTTCCGGCGCAACGGATCTCAGGGAGCAGTTGCTGAATTTCCTGGGGGATAAACAGATTTTGCTGGTCCTTGATAACCTGGAACATCTGTTGGAGGGTATCGAGTGGCTGGATGACCTTCTCGAACGTGCGCCAAACGTCAAACTGCTTGTTACCTCTCGTGAGCGACTCAATCTGCGCGCGGAATGGATCTTCGAGGTGGCTGGGCTGCCTGTCCCTGCAACAATCGAAACGGACAACCCTGAGTCGAACAGCGCCGTGGCATTATTTGCCCGGCGGGCCAGGCAGACGAATCTGGACTTTTCTCTCGCGGCAGATGATTTGCCTCCGCTAAAACGCATCTGCCAGCTTGTTGATGGATTGCCGCTTGGACTGGAACTCGCCGCGACCTGGGTGCGGGTGATGTCGGTGAGGGAAATCGCCCGCGAGATCGAACGGAGCGTGGATTTTCTCACTACAACCGCGCGCGATGTGCCGGAACGCCACCGCTCCATCCGCGCGGTATTCGACCATTCGTGGAATCTGCTCTCTGAAGAAGAACGCTCGACGATCATGCATCTTTCCGTATTTCGCGGCGGGTTTACGCGTTCAGCGGCAGAGCAGGTGTCAGGGGCATCCCTCTCCCTGCTTTCCTCTCTGGCTGCAAAATCCCTGATCCGGCGTGACTCTACCGGCAGGTTCGACCAGCACGAGCTGATTCGGCAATATGCCCGTGACCATCTCATTCGATCCGGTCAATTGGACGATGTCTGCGACCGGCATCTCGCCTTCTTTTTGTCACTTGCCGAGGAATCCAAATCAGAATTGCGCGGCTCCGAACAACTGGGTTGGTTGAACCGTTTGGAGCATGAACAGGATAACTTTCGAGCGGCGCTTGAATGGTCATTGAGACATGAAGGCTCCACGGATAACATATCCCCTGCCGTGGAACAAACCATGCAGGCGGCTCTCAAACTGGCAGGCGCACTTTACCTGTTTTGGCGAAGGGGGGGCAAATGGAGTGAAGGCCGCAAATGGCTTCAGCGTGCTTTGACCCAGTCGGCGAGGTTGCCGGTCACCCGTGAGCGCGTCGAGGCGCTGGATGCTGCCGTACTTCTTGCTGTCGAACAGGCTGACACACAGGCCGCGCGCCAACTGGCGGAAGAAAACCTCACGCTGACACGGCGGATCGGCGATCCGTACGACTTTGCCCGCGCCATCAATTCTCTGGGACTGGTGTTTTGGAAACAGAAGGATTTTGACACGGCGCGCTCTTACTGCCAACAGGCACTGGTTGAATTCCGCAAACTGGACAGACCACTCGATGTTGCCGACACACTGCGCGCCCTAGGACATATTGCCACAAATCAGGATGACCTTGAACCGGCTCAAATGTATCTGGAGGAGTGCCAGGTCATTTTTCACGAGCACCATAACCAGATCGAGGCTCATGCCGCATTGAGCGATCTGGGGCTTCTGGCATATTTGCGCCAGGATTTCCCAACCGCGCTGTCGCGTCTCCAGAAAAGTCTGGAGTTCTTTCGTGAACTCGGACAGGTGGAAGGCGCCTCGCTGGCACTGAATAGACTGGGGGATGTCGCACGCTGTCAGAACGATTACAACAAAGCAAAACAATACTATGAGGAGAGTCTACTCATGCATCGCGAGACAGGCGACAGGGACGGGATCCCAAGCGTGCTCCACAATCTGGGGTACGTGGCACTACATCAGGGCGAGAATGCCAAAGCGATGGAATTGTTCAGGGAGGGACTTGCCATTCACATCGGGATGGGAAACCAGGCGGGCGTTGCAGAGTGTCTAGCCGGAATTGCCTCTGTGCTGACAATGCAAGGCAGCGTGGAAGACGGGGCTTGTCTGTTTGGGGTGGCTGAAGCCTTGCGCGAGAGAACAGGCGCCTCCCTCTGGCCCGCGAATCGCATCGAATATGATCGCAGTCTCGAGAGTCTCAGGCGATCCCTGGATGATTCGACTCTCGCGGCATCCTGGGCAGATGGACGCGCCATGTCTGTTGAGCAGGCGACTGCCCGGATTTCAGACGTATATCAATATCGCTGAAACCAGGAAACATAAGGTTGCGATCAGGATTCCTGTGAAAGGGAGTCGAAACCAGTATTTCTTTGCAAGATACAGATAACCCGCGCCCATCACTACTGCCAGCAGGCTGAAAACTTTTGTGTCGCGGATCACGTCCATGTGCCTTGAGGCAAGCAGGATATGAGAAGCGGAAAAGATCATCGCGCCGAGACTATGGCTGGCGTTGAATCCGATCCATGCGTTCCACATGGATGTCTCCTCCGTAAGCACTGGGGAGTCGCCCTTCATTGCATCCATCACCCGGCTGTCGTGAGACGAGAAACTGTTCGTAAATATCAAGCGCTGCAAATGGAGCGTTCCCAGGATTCCGATTATCGCCGCGCCAATGATCAGTAGGATTTGCTCAAGCATGGGTTCTCCCTATTAGCGAGTAATCAAATTTTTGGTGACAATGGGGAATACACCCAATTTGATGCCGCCATCGAATTATCGAAGTTCCACATTTGCCAAACCTGAAAAGAAATTCGGATAAGCCGGGCTCCAACCCAATTCCAGCCGAGCCTTGGCGTTACTGCATCCCAGCGAAGGCAGGAATTTGGGTCCACCAGACTGTGGCGGGTCTGCGCCCAATTGCGCGGCGATGTGATTGAATAGGCGTTTGTAACTCACCTGTTCATCGTCCACGATGTTGTAGATGCTCCCGGCGGGCGCGTGTTCGAGCGCGGCGACGGCAGCGCGAGCCATATCAACGACATGAACTAGCGAAATCAAGTCACTTCCATCTCCCGGTATTGTTAAATTGCCCTCCCGCGCGGACTGCCGCCAGCCATCCTCCCGGCCGGTACCTGCTCCATAAAAGATGCCTCCGCGCAGGATGCTCCATTCAATGCCGGAAGAACGCACCATCCCTTCCATGTCTGCCGCCGATTCACTGATTGGCGATACCTGCACGGGAGCGGATTCATCCACAATCTGCTGTCCGTAATCGCCATAGAGCAGCGTGATGCTCTGTTGGATATACCGCCTCACGCCGTTCTTCAACACGGCATCGAGGAGATTACGCGTCCCCTCGCGGCGGACACGGTCATTCAGACTCCAATCCTGGCTCCCATCTTTGGGAATCGCTGTGGCGAGATGGAATGCGGCATCACACCCATCTGCAGCGGCTTCCAGGCTGCTGCGGTCGAAGATATCCCCGCTTCTTACCTCGACCCCAGCCTGTTCCAGCAATCTGACGCTTTGACTCCGCCGGACAATTGCGCGAACATGATGTCCGCGTTCCAATAAACGCGGAATCACAATTCTTCCCAAAACGCCGGTCGCTCCAACTATCAATACGTTCATGGCAGGCTCCTTTTACTGAATTCATTCAATGATATGAGAATAATCACGCGAGTTTGCTTGCATCACCCGGAATCGATCATGGCGCGGGGAGTTCAAAGGCTGCAATGAAACCGTTGGCGTTTACCTCGTACGATCGTTCGGACAGGTTTAGAAGGTTGAGCGGAATCGCCACGCGGGAGGGGATGCTGTCCGTCAGACAATCCTCACCTTCCATAACGTACGAATCCAGGCGCACAAGGAACGTGGCTCCACCGCCACGGAGCAGGCGGATCTCGCCGAGTTGCGCGCAGGAGTTGGGCAGGTTGAAACCAACTATGGCATGGACCGGGACTGGAGAGCCTTCCCCAACCTCGATGTCCACGCTTGCCACTTGGATGTCTTCCTTATGGAGGGCGGAGTTATCTCTCGGCGGGGAGGAGGCTGAAGAACCGGTCTCCAGGCTAAAGTCGGCGCGTGAGCCGTTGGCTTCCACACTATAATCGCCTGCGGGCAAACCGATCACATTCAATGGGATGCTCATCCTGAATGGCAGCGGGTCATTGATGCAGCCATCCACCATGGGACTGCCCAGGTCGGGGGTTGCGGAAAGTTTGATGATGAAGTTTGAGCCGTCTTGTTTGATTTCAGTGTACTCAACCTGCGAGCAGAGATCGGGCAGGTTCCCACGTACGATCACATGCACGGGGATCGGCGAACCGACTCCGACTTCGACTTCGACCTGATCCACCTGAACCGGCTGGTACTCCCCGAATACCGGCGGAGGCGGTGGAGTTGGCGGAGTTGACGTCGCCAGCGGCGGACAGGCGCCGAGGATCAAAGTGAGGGTTAATGCGATGAAGAATAGGCTTCCTAATTTCATGGTTATTCCTTCAACTGAGTTGATTTTTGGCTCATGTGTAATCCTGTGCGGACGTTAGAGAACGTCCACTACGCAATCAGGATTTGCACATCTTTTACAGATGAGCCAACGAAGTTATACGAGAAAATGTTCTTGCGCAGGTCTGTAAAACCGGCACAAAAAAACGGACAAAAAACCGGGCACAGCGCCTGAACCGAGGGACGTTTTATCTCCTGGCTTTCACTCCCCACCATGCTAAATAAGCAATGGAACGAGCGTAGGCAACGTTGTGTGAAATATAGTGGGAGCCCTTTCAGTTGGAAGAATTGGATTGCCACCCAGAAAAGGCACTGAGCTGAAGGTCAAAGCCTAAGGATAGATGATGATAAAGAATGGTTTGTGAGAATTTTCCCCGTTGCTCAGTTATTTGACCCTCTTTTTACGGTTCAACTTGCATGAAATAACATGAGGCGAGATAAAAGCGGCAGAGATACACTTCCGCCGCCTGCGTGCCGCCTACGTTCGCAATTGGAACTTATACCCGTATGCCAGATATGTACCCCGGCGGGTAGATCTTTTTGAGGATACAGGGTCATTCAGAACCTTTGTTGGTTTAGTATAAGGCATCGATTGGGCGGGTATGCTGGCGGTGTCGAATTCTGCTGCACATAGCAATGTCGCCTTATATACTCTCACAAGGAAACCATATTTGGGTCCCATTGATATCTGTCTTCACATTGGCAAAATTAATTGGTTGCTCGGGTTAGTGTACCAAGAAGGGCATGCGTCTATCAAGGGCATTTTCAAATGGTCCAAACACTAACCGACCCTCGGCATTCTTGGGGTCAGAGTAAGGTGGCATATTCAGTTGTGTCTTCGATGCAGAAGTCTGTATGCCGATTATAAAATCCTGTACATCCATAGGCAATCCGATTGTCCCAATACTTGACCTGTCAGACCCTTCCAAGCTAGGGGAAGTTCCAAGTCAAACAGGATACCGCAGCTCAAAACAGAGAGCTCATGACAAGTTGTATTTCGGGGCAGGGAGAACAACGGATTTCGTTCTGCATATTGAGATAGCCGGCTACGTTTATCACGACGAATCAGGCGGATATCATTAGGCGAATGGGGACTCAGGATTATCTTGCTGTTGCCCTCAGCCGATCCACAGATTAACGCCTGTGGTGTGTCGAACGCCTCCACCACTTGCAAATCCATATCATAGCCGCAGACCTTTGTTGCTACCCTATTAAGCCAACCAAGCGGATCATCCACGCGCACATCACGTGCTAGTTTTTCACGCTTGATCCGCAAGTCCTGCGTAGCCCACATAACCACCTGATCACGCAAACCATCAATTGCCTTTCTCTGACGTTCATTTCCGGCGCTGATCAACGCACCGAAGAAGATCACGGCAACGGCTACTACAAGAGCAAGAATTATTTCCATTTTTTACATTCCTTTCGGTTGGATTTGTTCATCATCTCTGGATGAGTCAATATCGTTTTGTTTGGATATGAGTCGGATACTCTCCTTCAACCGGTCCAGTGCCGCAGGACGGGGATCCACCACACTGGCAGACGAAATCGCAAGGAACAAGCCCAGCAAGCCAAGCAACTGCCAGAATGGGATTGACTTCCTCGGCTGAGCCGGCGCAGAGGGAGTTTCCGGCAATGGCGTTACCAACACCATCGTAGGGGTGGCAGGCTTCTGCGTGGGTATAAGTGTGACACGCGGTGTTATGGTGAGTGTTGGTGTTTGCGAGGGCGTCACTGTAATGGTCGAGGTCGCTGCAAATGGGATCACGATCACGCCTGTATCCCTGCCGCACAGATCGTGAATATCACAAGCCACCGCCTCGACAGGATACTCTTCTGATGGAGCCAGTGTCCCGTCTGCGAACCGCCTGTCCCAGGATATGGAGTCTGGGACTTTCCCCGGATCAAAGTTCAACACCAGCGCCGGCCAGCGATTTTGCGGGTCGCGGATCGTCACCTTCACGCTGGAAATCGGGAAGTGATTGGGGGATACTTTCAGTTTGCCAGATTCCCATATCCACCAACGCTCAGTAATGGAAACACTGGGCGGACCATTATCAACGACCAGTGCGATAGAAACTGGATCGCCGACATTACTGGCCTGATCCCACCCGCGCATTAGCAACGTATATTGCCCGTTAGGCTCTTCATTGGATTGCCAGACAAAAGACCAGGCATCGCTGCCGCCCATTGAAACTGTTTGCCATGTAGTTCCACCATCCAGAGATAATTCACCGCCAATGGCACCGGACGTTATATCTTGAAGCGTTCCTCCCAACAGCACGTCTCCTTGCACTACCTCTCCATTCAAGTGAGATTTAATTTGCGAAACAGGAGGAACCGTATCCACGCGGATCACTTCGGATAGAGTTAATTCATTTCCAGCCACATCACGCGCATAGGCTAATACTGGATGAACTCCGTCCGTGAAGTGGATCGGGAATGCAACCCAGGTTACGCCTTCATCCGTGCTTCCTGATAGTAAAGAAAGCCCGGAAACTTCATCCGTTGCAGTTGCCGACACATCCACCTCTGAGATATACCATCCATTTCTACCGTCCACCGTCGGAAGACCCAGATTGAGAACAGGCGGCGTGCCATCCCGCTGCCACGTGGACGATCCGCTAGCCGACCTGCCGCTCGTGGAAAGCGCAGTGAAGTTCGCCGTTCCAATTCCTTCAGGCAACGGGACGTTACAAGAACTTCCGCACGTGAAGGGAACGCCATTTAAGTCACCACTGATATGAAGGTCAAATCCCTGTGGATCACTGGCGGTCAATTCCAGAATCTCGTTGCCTCTGCACCAGCCGGCATCGCCCCACAGATCACAGATCACCTGCCCGGTGATTGTGGGAGGCAAGGGCGTTGGAGTCGGTGAGGGTGTATTGGTCGGCGTGAAGGTCGGTGTAAACGTCGGTGTTGGCGTAAAGGTGAACGTCGCCGTGGCTGTGTTCGTTGGCGTGAGAGTCGGAGTAAAGGTCGAAGTCGGTGTGTTCGTAATGGTAGGAGTGAAGGTGGCTGTAGCGGTCGCAGTTGGGGTGCGTGTCACAGTCGGTGTAAATGTGGGCGTTCGCGAAGGTGTAGGTGTAGCTGTGGAAGGCGGACCGATATATTCCACATCAATGGAACGAAAATCTACGTACCCGCCAGAGGCGGTCAAGGACCACGTTCGACAACCCGAAGGTACAGTGAGGTCCATACTGACGAAGCCTGGCAGCCCTGAGCCGGTCTGTAAATACCAGGTTTTGACCGCAGAACAAGCGCGAAGCGTGGCGCTTCCCGTCCCTGGGTCCGGGGTAAATCCCACCATGACCTCAAAGTAAGAGACGTTTCGGTCAAAGGAACCGCTTGCCACACCGCCATTGCCCAACCGGGTGACCCACTCGGAACAACTTGAACCGCAATACGTTCCACCTTCCTCCGGTGGTAGGGAAGAACCATCCCGATGGGTGATGTACACGTACTGAGCAGGACCACTCCAATCGATGTAGCCAGTATTATGCGCCTGGTCGTAGGTGCGACCTTCCTGCAAGGCAATGGCAGCCAGTGGAGCCGCGCCTGTAGAAACTGTCGTCCATAGCAAGAGGACTGGAAGAAACAATGTAATCAAACCAATTCGCACATATCGCATATCAAACTCCCGCAGGATCAATATTCCTGGAAATCCCGAATACCGAGATGAAACAAGAAGAACAGCAAAGCCGCCAGTGTCATCAGCACCAGACATGCGATCAGGAAGAACTTGACCGGAACTACGAGCCCCAGCAAGTAACCTGCAAACAAACCAACGACAACTCCAGCGGCGAATTTGAACATCTCACTTCCCAGCCTCCGACCTCAGGATCATGGTCAGCCGGCGGGAATCGAGATCGCGCCACCAGGCGATTTCGTCCAGGATGAGATGGTATTCCCCAAGCATTCCTTTCATGGGCAGAGACTCAAACCACGTCCTCAGACCTGCTGTGAGTTCCTCCTCCATCTTCCCCTCTCGAATGAAGGCAATATCCATTTGAAATGGTTGCAGCGACTGCGCCTCAGGCTCGTTAGCTGCCTTCACTTTGCTACTATGAGCGTTCAACCATTCCAGAAACAGTCTCAGGCGAACGTTGTCCAGACGCAGGGCTTGGCTGGATATATCCGCTGCCATCTGCTCGATCAGAATATTCAAAGCATTCATCGGTCCCATCCATTGTGTGGGCGAGACATGACCCAAGCGAGGTAAACGACTCCGAAGGCTACAACTGCACAGGCAAGCGGGCCGCCGCAAAATACCAACACGAAACGGAGAATGATCGTGTCCATCAGAAACCCAGCCTCCGTTCATCCTCCTGCGCCGCAGGTTGGGTGACCTTTGCTTTTTCCTTCTCCAACCTGACCGCCAGAAACTCTTCCAGCAGATGGGACAAGGCCGCGGGGAGCATGCCCTGCAGGACCCTGGAGGCTTTTTCCTGCCAGCCGTCGGCAGGCAGGTAATCCGCACGGTGGGCGGCCATGACTTCTTCAATCAGCGATTTGACTCGGGCGCCATCGGCGCGCGGCAGGGGCTTGATCTGGGTCAGCGTGGGCGGCTGCCAGCGGCCGGCGATGCGGGCGCGGAGCCAGCACTGCAAAGAGGGCAGGTCAAGCGTCATGTTCCCATAGCGCACCGTCGAACTCAATGTTGCGCGGATCAGGTCGGCGTCTTCCGGGTCGGGCGAGAAGAACATCTGCGTGGAGGTGTTGGCGAGCAAAGCCTGCACGACCGGCTCCATGCCCTCCACCTTGCGCATCAATGACAGCGATTGAGCGAGCACGAACATGCGCGCGCCGAACTTGGCGCCCTCCGCCAGCATGGACTCCAGCCTCATCCCCGAACCGATCTCCTGCGCTTCATCCACGATAAAGTAAAAGGGAATGGACTTATCCATCGTGGCGCGGCGATACGCCGCATCGAAGACGTTGTACAAGACACTGGCGGTGAGTCGCGACCCTTCGCGTCCCATCTCGCCCGATGGCAGGCGTAGAACAACCCAAGCCTTTTCCTCCACCCAGCGGCTCATATCCACAAAGCGGTCCTGGTGCATGGCGGCAAATAACCAGGGCGAGAGTTCCAGCGCCATCACCTTCGAGAGCACCGGGCTGATCACTTCCGTCACCCAGCCCTGACTCCACTTATCCACCTCCCCGGTTTGACCGAGCAGGGCATCCAACGCCAGCGCACCCATGCGTTCGCCGGGCGGCAACAGCGCCATCGCCTTGTGCCGCCACTCCTTGTTGAAAGCCATGAAAACCACGTGCAGGAGTCCGAGACCGTCTTCGGGATGTTTCTGATTCCAGGCATGCGCCAGGCGGAATAATCCAAGCAAAGCCGCCTGCATGCGCGGTCCCCAATAGTCATCCCAGATGCGACGACCGATTTGTACAATGGCGTTGCCGGACCAGGTAAAGTCAGGGACGGCGAGAAGATTCAACGGAATGACCTGCGGCTGGTCGGGAGTAATGATCCTCAGCCTCTGGATCGCCTTCTGTCGCGGCTCATCAGGCAATTGGGCAATCGCATCCAGAAAGGCATCCGCCAGTGAAACGTGCGGGTCGGTGAGGAAGATACCGGGCGCGTCATCCCCGCGGGCAAGCAATTGCTCCAACATCGCAAAGACAAAGGAGGATTTACCCGAACGGCTGCCGCCAGTCGCGAGTCCATGCCCATCCGGGTCTACACCGATTCGCTCCCCTGTGGCAACGCTCCACCCGATTTTGAATTCCGCTTCCAGTAATGGTTGGGAGGGAGGCGGGGCCGGTACCTCCTGCCAGACAGCGCGATCCAGGAGCCCCGAACCTTCACCGAGTTGAAGCGGAGCGATCAGACCTGCCAGTTCACCGACTGGCAGCGGAAAGCCATATTTGCGGATTTCGGGCCATTCGTTGGCAAGCGGCTTCCAGGACTGTCTCCCTGCCAGGAGCGGCAAATCCATCCGGCAAGATAGCGTCATCGCGGCTTTGAGCAAAGGCTCCTGAACGCGCTTTTCCAACACCTCCTTGGGGATCGAGCGCCAATCCAGCCAATTGCGAATCCCCCAAGCGGAGGCGAGGCTGATCGCGACACCCGCGATCACGAACAAGAGAACCGGCAACGGGTTGAACCAGCCGGCGAACAGGATGCCCCCGCTGATGCCTGACATCAACATGCCAAGAAACAACCCGGCGCGCAGGAAATCCAGTTGCAGTCCCCATGCATTCGGGGTATTGTTTTCCACCCCGCCTTCCGTTCCATACGAATAGGCGGAAAGACTTCGCAGTTGTTCCTGCAGTTGATCTTCATTCCCCAGCAGCCACAATCTCAAGCTCACTTCCTCTCCACCCTGCGCCGCGCTGATCAAGCGGCTGCCAATGGCAAGCAGGGGGTCGCTGTCCTTTGCGGAGGCAATGAGCGATGGCAGGCGGTTGGAGGAATGCAAAACGTATCCGCTTTCCTGGATGTTCACCGTTTCCAACCTTCGCCAGCGGGAATGCTGTCCGGTCATGGCCGCCCAGGACTGCACGACACCCTCTACGACATTCGGAGGCAAGAACAGGCGAACGCGCAATCCTTTCGGCGAGGCGAGCCATTCGACCACGGATGGAAACGGTAACTGCCCGATCCAGCTCATCACCTGCGCGCGCAGATCATCCAGGGCATGAGGGGCAAACAGCAATTCCCAAGCCTGCCATTGACCATTACACAGGGGACAGTTGTCAGGGTTAGAGGCAAACTCATAACCGCACTTGATACATACATACCCGTTCTTTGGGTAGATCATCGCGTGACTCCTGTTGCCCCCAACTGCTTCCAGAATTGAATCCACGTTGGGGGAATGGCTACCAGTACGGGGAACAGCGCCCCGCGTCCTGCAGAGGGAGCCGCGAGAAACACACGCGGCGGCAAGCGTGATGTAGTCTCTGCGTTCCTGCGGGCTTCACTTTCGGGAACGCCCAGAGAGCGATAGAAGGCAAAGGCTTCGTCCGGACCGAGCCGGCCAATGAAGGCGGTGGACGCCAGACTCAATGATGTGGGATTCTTCATCAGGTCGGCAGGTAAGTGAGTGATCAGTGTTACGCCTACGCCGCGCTTGCGCGCCCGTCTTCCGAGCTCGTCCAATAAGTCTGTAAACGGACCACTTCGCAACAGACGCCAGCCTTCGTCAATGAAGATGTCCATCCCTTCGACTGTGCTCAGGACAGGCGGCTGTTTGCCGACCGTGACCGCGTGATACAGAAACCATGCCAGCACGGAATGCACGATGGCGCGGTTTTCTTCTCGCAGGGAAGAGAGATCGAAGTTCCACCATTGGCCGGTTGGAAAGTGAGGTGAAAGGAGGGATTTAGGTCTGTCGAAGAAGCCCTCGAACAACCCGCCGCGCATGAAGGGTCGCAACAATGCCAGAGGCATCGCCGCTTCGGGCGCATTGATCGTTCCCAGTGTCTCCACGAATTCCGCAATGGACATTGCGCCGGGTCTGCGTTCCCATCTGCGCTTTACGGCTTCATGTAAAGCAGCCTGAACGCCAGGCGATAAGACCGACTCACCGGCAAGGGCGGCGATTAGGAAACGAACAGCAAGTAAAAGTTCAGCCGGGTTTTCACCCTGTAACGGGTGAATGAGGCATGTTTCTTTATCTTCCGGAATGCCAGCCGGCACGACCTTGCCGCCGACCGCTTCACACAGTTTGTTGTTCTCTCCCTCCGGATCAATGGAGATAACGGTGCGTCCCTGCAATAACCGCTGCAGCATGATCCAGCGCAATAGACTGGTCTTGCCCGCGCCGGGTTCACCGAGGATCAACGTGGTCGCATGAGGCGGAGGCGGGACGGCAGGGTCCAAGCCTTTCGTGAACGAGAAATGCACATCCCGCCCATCGCGCGCATGTGTTCCGATCCAGACTGAATCTTCAACAGGCAATACTTGCCTTGAAGGTGCAGGTAATAATGGAAGTGTTTCTTCGAGGAAAAGAGTCGGTTCGTCCAGCCCAGGGAACAGTTTTCCTCCGGGCTGAAAATGATGCAGGGCGCGCTCGGCGATATAGAAGAGCCGCTGAGCGGTAAGTCCCCGCGCCCGTAAAATCGATTCGATGACTCTGCGTGCAGCCTCAGCTTCCTCGAAGCGATTGCGCTCTACAAAGAGCGCCGACATCAAGGCAATTTGGAAAGCTGGCTTGCCAAAGGTCAATTCCGATTCGGCGGCGTCCATCGCATGATCGGCGGAACGTTCCGCCATCGAAGGGCGGCGACCGGTCTTTTCCGCCAGCGCCATCATGAAACCTTCGAAGAGAGTCCGGCGCGCACGCAGGGAACCGCGCAGGACATCCGGCGGTTCGCGGCGCAGAGCCAGTGAGTAGATCACCGGCAGGTTGGGATAGAAGACATCGGCTGTGAGGCGCGACCAGGGGCGGTCTGTCATGCCAGGCACGCCAGCGCCGCGCGCAGACAAGGGAAGCAGATACCCGCCCGGAAAGAGCAGGTGGTCTTCCAGGATTTCCACGGCTTCGGAGGCGATGGAGGCGGCAAACTGGTCTTGGGGTTCAGGCATGAGCGGCATGATACAAAAAGATACGGACGGGTCTTTCGTCCGTGTCGCTAATTCCATTGAGTATTCGTAGGTACTGTTCACTTGGGGGTTTGAGGAACTTCCCTATCTAGTTCGTGTCCAAGAAATAATCCAGGGGCGTACTTTACGAGTGCAAAACCTTGAAATTAGCCGAAAAAAACGAGCCGTACTGCTCTGCCAAGAAATCCGCCAGTGCCGTAGTTGTCGAGCGCGAAAACCTTGAATTTAGCCGAAAAAAACACCCCGCACTGCTCCGCTAAGGGGATTTCTTGGACGCGAACTATCTAACAATCCAGCATCCCAGACTGTATAATCAGTGATACTGCATGGACCTATGGCCAATTCAAACTACGTAAGCCACGACCATATTTTGCCTCCTGTGTCAGAGGAACCCTTTGCGCTTTCTTCGCAACAGCAACTGCTCTATGAGGTATTGGGAGAATTTGATAACCCAATGGCGCGAATCTATTTGGGCGCAATATTTGTCTTGGGCGATTCCAAGAATCCGGATCGGCTTGCTCTTGCTGCTCATAATTTTCGAGAATTGCTTTCGAGGCTTCCAAAGCGATTAGGTCTTGATACAAAATCCTTCCAGGAAAAATTGGATAGCGAGTTGTTCTCGCTTAGGGAACAATGGGATAGGGCACAACGTAATTCCAAGTGCCGGCGCTCAGATTCCTGGGATGGTGAGATTGATCCTCCATTACTCAAATTCCTTTCTCTAATCCCTACATTTTTTGATTGGTATGATTCAATTAGGCCCCGTAGAAAACAAGTGGTGACGCGTGCCCTGCGAAAGCTTGATCCAGCACCTGTAAATTTACCTTCGCACATTGAACAGGAACATTGGCAAGAATGGCAAGCGCTGTATTCCTATTTTGCTGCCGTTGCTCATCATGAGAAACACGTCAACATGGAGGAATTTCAATCGCAAGTAAACAGATTGGAGATATATTTAGTTACACGACTCCGACCTAGGACATTCGAAGACATTAAGGATATCGAAAATCTCATAAGACGGGCCGAGGGAAATGATTGATCCGAAGTATATCGAGCAGATCGTAGAAAAAATTAAGCAGCGTGGGGCTAGCTATGAGTATTTTTTTGACCATATCCAATCCCCAGACTGGATTAAACCGCTGAAGGATAAAGGGTTCTTGATACAAGCGCCAGAACCAATAGAAGAAGGTAATCATATTCAGTTTCCTCGGTGGCCAGAATCGCGATATTTGATGAGGGTCGCACCTCTTGCGCCAGAACTTGTCATGGAAGTCGCACTAGGCTTTGCCAACACCAACAATACTCAGGTACAGATAGATCTTATAGATATGACGATGGCTATGCCACCCAATCTTGGCGCAAAGCTGGCACCCTTTGTGGAAGAATGGATCAACAAACCTTATTTACTGCTCCCAAGGAGAGTTGCAGACTATATTGGATACCTTATACGCGGCAAGGATATCGCGGCAGCACTTAAGGTAACCGAGGTATTGCTAAAAATTGTTCCAGGGCGATTACCAGATGAAATCATGAAGGACGGGGCACCTCCCTCATGGTTGCCCGAGCCAAGGCCGCAAATAGAGATTTGGGATTTTGAAGAATTCTTAAGGGGAGCGTTTCATGAATTGAGACAGGCTGCACCTCGAGATGCTCTTAGCCTGCTTTGTAAGGTCTTACTTCAGGTGCTTGAGTTACGAACTTATCAACAGGTCCCTGAATTCATTGATTACTCGCAGATCTGGAGACCTGCAATTGAACCTCATGTGCAAAATGCTGACCATGATGACATAAAGGATCTTTTGGTGTCAGCTGTGCGAGATACAGCGGTTTACCTTATTGAAAATCAACCCGAATTATTGAGAGAAATTGTGGATGAATTTGATGGATTGAAATGGATAGTCTTTAAGAGGATTTCCCTCTACTTGATCGATAAATTCGGTAAAACCGATATGGCATTGGTGGTCTCCAAGCTAACTGACTATGAATTGTTTAATGATCATAACGTATATCACGAATACATTCACCTGGCTCAAAGCTATTTCGGGGATCTGGAAGATGGGCAGCGAAATGAGATCCTTGGCTGGATTGGGCGCGGGCCATATCTTACATATTATGCCGAACGGGAAACGAGAGAAAAAGGTCAACCACCATCTGAAGAAGACCTCACGACTCAAAAAGAGTATTGGCAATTACGTCGGTTGACTGTTCTTAAGGATGTATTGCCTGAACCCTGGAAGCAGACTTGGGGAGTACTTATGAATAAGCACTCGGAACCCGAGCATCCTGATTTACTATCGTGGTCATCCGGTGTTCAATGGGGGCCGCGAAGTCCGCTCAGTGCAGAAGAGATCGAAAACATGCCGATCGAAGAATTGTCGAAATTCCTCAAAGAATGGAACCAACCAGAGGGCTTTTCGATGGAATCACCAGGGGGTATTAGCCGGATGCTAGTAGAAGCAGTATCTAAAAATCCGGGCAAATATGTAAATAAGATCGAAGAATTTGTTGGCTTGGACGCAACTTATGTTCGAGGCTTGATTTCGGGACTACGGGAAGCCTTCCGTGGGTCACAACCTTTTGACTGGGTCCCTGTTCTTGACCTATTTGAGTGGGTAATGAAACAGCCTAGGGAAATCCTAGGGCGCAGTTCGGAGGATCTCGGCGATCGTGATCCAAATTGGGGTTGGACGCGAAAAGAGATCGCTTACCTCCTAGAGGCATGCTTAGAGAAGTTGGATAAAGAAATTCTTCCGTTCAAGCATAGAGATAGAATCTGGGGAATTCTGGAGGGCTTGACGGCGGATCCAGAACCTTCCCCTTCCTACGAAGAGCAGTATGGCGGTTCAAACATGGATCCTGCAACGCTTTCACTAAATACAACTAGAGGCGCCGCATTTCATGCGTTGATTGCCTTTGCAGTATGGTGTAATCATCACCTAACTCTCCAAGATCCCCGAGAGGAAGACGCCTCACGTTGTCTTCAGAGAGCAATTGACCTACTCCAAAAGCATCTGGATATTGCCCAGGAACCTGCACTGGCGATCCGATCTGTTTACGGCTGGAGATTTGGGGCATTGATGTATTTGAGCCAGGATTGGGCGGACTCAATCAAGGATATCGTTTTTGTTCTCGACAAAAGTTTACATAAATATTGGAGGGCCGCTTGGGACGCTTTTGTTCAGTTCAATCGGCCCACTGACAATTACTGGAAGATGCTCCAGGATGTTTATCAGACTGCTATTGATAGATTAGACCGCATTAACGTCCTGGCATCATGGGCAGGTAATGCAAATGAGAAACTAGCCGAACATTTAATGGTGTATTACTGGCGAGGAATAATAAACATAGAATCGCCCGAGCTCCGAAGCTTCTGGAAAAAGGCCTGGAAGGAGTTGCGGGGTCATGCATTTGATTTCATTGGAAGGATTCTTTACAATACTACGGACGAATTACCCAGCGAAATCGTTGACAGGTTCAAATTGCTGTTTCAAGAAAGGCTGAAACAGGCAAAGGAGAGCGAAGCAAAAGAAACTTTCTCAGATGAGGTCAAGGCTTTTGGTTGGTGGTTTGCTTCTGGAGCGTTCGACAGCGAATGGGCGTTTGAACACCTTGCTGAAGTCTTGAAATTGTTTGGCAAGGTGGAAGCTGGGCACTTAGTTGTGAAACGACTTTCCAGCCTTGCCCAGGAATTTCCGCTTAAAGCTGTATCAATTCTTGGAGCATTGATAGAGGGGGATGAAAAGGGTTGGGGAATTCACGTCTATCGTGACGATGCAAAAATAGTTCTTCAAACAGCATTAGCAAGCCCTGACGATTCTGCAAGAAGAGCAGCATCGAAGTTAATAAACCAATTAGGTGCACGAGGTCATCTACATTTTGGTGAGCTGCTAGGCTGATACTTTCGAAAAAAAGATCCGGGTTATGGTAGCTTTTTAACTATATTCCAGGCAAGGATTAAGTATCCAGTGTGTTAAGATTTCAATTTCGTTTTGGCGAAGATAATTCACCCGTAGCCCAAAGCCAGTACATAATCCACTCAGCCCCTCCCACCAGGCGATTCCCTCATCGCCGTGTAAGACAAACTCCAACATCGTGCGGCGTACAAACGGTAATGGATACTCCTGTATAGCAAGTAACAGGCCTTGATGCAAAATGCCCATCCCTTCCGTGTTTGACGCGCTCCATTTTTGCACCTCTCCCTGAAACCGCAGCCTTGGTTCCGGATCGGGCCAGAATAATTGCAAAAGCCGCAGTGTCCAACCCGGCTGCATAGAAGACAGAATCGCCTGATACGCCTCCTGCGGTCGCACGTCGGGGCGATCCGGGTCGGCATACAACTCTGCGAACAGGCGGCGCGTATCATCTTCGCCAATCAGCGCGGCATGATTGCCGACCTGTGTAAAGCCCATCGCCAGTACAAAGGTGCGCGTCGAGCCAACGACCTGCTCCGCCATTACATCCCTCCCTTGAAAATGGCTTCGGGAATGTTCAAGTCTGTTGCGCGAAAGCCGGGGCGCATGGGACGATTGCCGGTTGGGATCAAGCCTTTGCCCTGTTCATAACGGAATAACGGAGAAAAGGAGGGGCGTCCCGCCGTGCGTTCCACAATGGGAGATACCTCCACGATCTCGCGCACGATCTGCCCATGCTGCGGATTGCGCTCGATATACACTGCCGCGGTCACCGCTTCCGCAAAGGATTGGGCGATCTGCACATCGGACATGCGCGCCGCGTCGGGATGTGCCTGCACCACTTGCAGGAAACGCGGCCAGACATGCTCGGCGCTGGTAGCATGGATCGTGAAGGCAGAATGACCATGTCCGGTTGCTGCCGCGCGAATGAGTTCCCAGGCTTCTGCTCCACGCGCTTCGCCAATCACGACTCCGTGCGGGCGTGATCGTAGAGCTGAACGGATCAGGTCATACATGGTCACCGGCGGCGGACCGCCGCGAATCTCAGGGCGGGTTACCGTGTAAACGATATTCCCTGTATCACTCCTGCCATCGCCGTTCCAGCCGTTCAGAATGATCTCATTGCTGTCCTCCACAATGAACAAACGGATCGCCCCGCGCGGGTAGTAATCCAGCATCTCCTGCAAAATCCTTTGACCGACAAATGTCTTGCCCGAACCCGTTGTGCCAGCGATGACCAGCGTGCCCCCATGCACCATCACGCTCAACAGGTAGTTGGCGGCTTCAGGCGTGAGAATGCCGTCCCCACGCGGGAAGTCTTTCAGATCGAATTTGGGGCGCGGAACAGGGGGGAGTCTGTTCTGACAAAGCGTAGCCAAACTCCCCTGCGTGAGATCGGATTCCGTGCGGTAATTCGAGATACGGAGGGTGATCGTATCTCCGTAGGGCGAAGCCGGCGGCATGATGTAATTGATGCGCACGCCTTTTCTCCGTACCGTTCCATCTGCGAGCGGAACCATGACCTGCAACATGGCGTCGGCAATCGGATAATCGGGCGTCGGCGCGCGCTGGCCGGCGCGGTCAATCATGACGCGCAAAGCATCGCCAATCCCATCAGGAGCTGAGCCGACGTGTTCCCAGCCGTTTGATGTAGTGTACACGTAGATGTGCCCCAGGTTGATGGCGATGTCTTCGATGTCGGATCGGGCGATGAGTTCGAGCAGGGGACCCATGCCGGAGAGATCGCCGATCAAACGCAGGATGTATTCTGGCGGTAATGTCACACCCGCATCAACCGCCCGCGCGCTCACTTCTTCAAAGACCTGGCGCGCCAGGGCTTCGATTTCGGTCGAAGTCATACTGCGTTGCAGGGACTCAATGGCTTTCTTTGCACGCCCCTCTTCCGCGAGAATATTCCACCAGCGTTCCATTTCATCCGCGGAGCGCGCTTCGGTCACAGGTTTAAGTGTCTTGCCAGCAATATCGAACATCGTCTTCTATCCCTTTCCGAACCAGCCGCGTTTTTTATTGGGATTCGGCAACAGTCCAACGCGCGACGCGCCTTCCCGCACGGCAGGGACAAAATGCGCGGCAAAACCCAGAAGCGAATCTGCGAAGGGACCGAGTTCTTCCAGTTTTTCTTTCTTGTATCTCCAGATCAGGATATCATCGCGGCGGTCCGAGTTCACCGCCTGCGCCGCAAGACGCGGATCCACGATGGGTAGGATGCCGTTGGGGATGAGCGCCAGTTCGATCTTGTCTTCACTCAAGGCTTGTTGCAACATCTTGTGCGCCGCCTTGAAGCCGTCGCCCACCACCTGGTTGTAGCAAAGCTTCACGCGACTCCCCACGAACTCATGCGCGCTGCCCTTGCCGACTACGCTTGCCAGGGAGTTGATCATCCTTGCGATCCAGCGGCGGGTTTCTGCCAGATCGGGAATTTCAGGTTTGATGACGATCGCAATACCTTCAGCGGCTTTTAGCGCGGCGCGGTGGACCACGTGGGCAGGATTGATTCCCACATCCATGATGACCACACCTCCCGCCGCAACCCCCGCTTCATACAAACCTTGTATTACTTCCGCAACCTTCGCTTCCTGTTGCAGGACTTCATCGCCGAGATCATCAGTGATGAGACCCGGCAAGACACGCAGGGTCGGTAAATTTTCTAACGGAGTAAAGGCATTGAGATAGGCCGCTCCCGAAGCCACATTGCTCATCACGCCTTTATTGGCTTTCGCGATCTCGCGCCGGAGCAAACCGATCATGGTCGTGTTGACGCGCTCCATCCGCATGTGATATTGCAATGCGCCGGCATTGCCGTCTGCGTCCACAAGATATGTGGTGATGCCCGACAAAGCCAGCGCCACAGCAAGATTAACTGCCACTGTCGTCTTACCCGTACCACCTTTCGGGGAAGTGATGGCAATCTTTCGTACCGCCATCCCGGATTGAATGCGAGCCGACATATCGCTGCCCAGCACCGCACGGCGATATTGATCGTCCGCCGCCAGATTTCCGGCATCGGCACGACGCAATTCTTCATACAGTTTATTGATGTCCACATCCGAGGGCGGGTACGCCAAGGCCGGCACGCCCACACCATTTGCCCAGGACGACATGCCATCGCCCACACCGGCGATGACGAAGATCAACTTGCCACGTTCCGCCGCCTTGACCAGACTCTCGGGCGAGACGGATGATTCAGGCGAAACCACGATCAAAGCACGAAAGTCAAATAAATCAATGTGCTGCGGCGTAAAGGCAGCGATCTGCGCAATGACCGAATGACCCTGCTCTGCAAGTTGCATGTTCAGGCGCGAGGTCACGGTTCCCGCGCCAAGTAATAGGACCTGCATTACCGTCCTCCTCCCAACACTTCTTCCCGATCCGACTTGAACAGGTCCTCGAAGTCCCAGTAGGTGAAACCGGCAGTCGGAGTTTCATCCCCGCGCGCCATCAATGAGACAACCAGGCGATCTCCCTGTTGCAAGGCGAGCGACAATACTTCGCGGCTTTCATTCGGGATGAGCAGGATCAGCATTTGCGGCTGGTCGAAGGTCGCGAAGGCAGAATCGGAATTGCTTGAATCGGTCGAGTCGGTTTGAGGCGGCAACCCCTGAACGGCGATCACGCGCACGCCCATCGGGAACAAATCCTTCGCCAGCGGCGGCAGGGCGCGGCTCAATGCTTCTGCCTGTTCGACCTCCTGCAGGGCAGGCGTCGCGGTTGGCTCGATTCCATAGCCGGGTTGAAGGATGATCTCAGGCATGGCGGTTGGAGTCGTCATCTGTTGCGGTCGGCTGGTGATCACGACCGTCACGCCGATCAGATCGCCTGGCAGGAACGCCTCTGCGTCGGGCGCGATAAGGTTCATTGCGTCCAATGGCAGAGGGAAGAGACTGTATACGGGATACTGCGCGAGCACGGCGGAAAGGCGCGTCCCCTCCGCAGCCTGCGCGAGAATGGCAGACCGAAAAATGGGTTGACCGCTGAAAATGGGTTGCGCCGCCACGCCGCCGACGACTGCTGTGACCTCCTCACCAGGGATATACAGGGTAGCGCTGTCATCCTGAAAGACTGTCTTGACGGCGAGATCGTTTGGAGTGATGACATCGCCGATGTTGAGATCGCGCGTGGCGGATAAAACCGAAATCGTGGGCGGTCTTTGCGCCGCGCCCAGCGCATTCAGGGCGATGAATGCCACCAGAAAGACGGCGACCGACACACCGAGCACGACCACGTTGAGGCCGGTCGAGGCGATTCGTTTAAGCATTAGTGTTTCTCCTATCATTGGATTTCCAGGGCAGTTGGCTCTGGTTGAAATTATGCCGCAGGGCAGGGGTTGCTTCGATCACTTCTTCGAGACGTTCCAGCGTTTGGCGCATGAGACTGTGCAGGACCATCATCACAAAATCGGTTCGTACATGATTGGACTTGAACAATCGGTCATGCGCTTGAGCAACGTTACGAGCCACATCCATCACATCGGAATTTGCAAGAGCCTCCGCCGAAATGCGCGGCATGTCTGGAAAACATGCCTGGATCAAATCTGCCAATTGCTTTTGGATATGTCCCGGAAATTCTGGTTCTGGCTGTGGAGGTTCTGCGACAAATTGAGTTGGCGGGATTAGTAGATCAGCAACAGAAGTGTTTGGGTTGGTTCGCAATTGCTCCAATGCGCGCGGGATGCGTTTGAGTCCGGCTTGGATTGCCTCCTCCAGCCGCTCCTGCGCCTGCGGCGTCAAGGCTGAAACGGCTTCGACGTTGCGCAGGGAAACGTGTCCGCGGAGACCCTCAGGCAATGACTCCAGCATCCGCTGCCAGCGTTCCCGTTTGGATTGGTACGTCTCGCTCATGCGGCGCATGATACAAAAGCGTGTCGGTGGGTGTGGCGTCTTTGTCGTTTGGTGTATCGGCTGTCTTATCTTTCTTCAGCGATGATCTGGATATTTTTGATGAAAAACTGTTTCTCCCCTTCATTCTGGTATTTCAACTCCATCGTTGGACCAATCTCCAACCAGCGGCGGGTTTTGTGAACGACCCATGAGTTGTCGCTCCACACGTGGACTTCCACCGGTCCAAACGCGGGCATGGACATCTGGCAATTGATGTTTCCATCAACCTTCACGATACCCATCCACTCCGTCGGGCTGATCCAGCGCAAGCGAATCTCGTATTCATGCAAGGCGTGCGCGTCCACGTCGAGAGAAGCGACTTCCACGGGCATCCAATTCAGAGCGAGATAACACAGCGCGCCATTGACGCCCTGGATGGACGACTCCTGCCCGGCGACCGCAAAACCGAACATGTCGAATGGCTTTGCGAACATCCCGTCTTCCTGGAGCGTCCCATGCGGCTGGAAGATCACGCCGGCAGTTCCGTAGAAATTCTCACTGACTTTGGAGGAGAACTTCAACACCACATCGCTCGAAGGCGTCGGGCGAAAGCCTCTTCCGCCGATGAGGGTGACATTGTTGTATTGCCCCGCGGCCGGTTTCTGCATCGGATTGGAGTTTTCCTCTTGGAAATCCGGATCGGGAAAGTGCTGGATAGTGAGTCTATGATCGAATGTCATGGAAGCGGAATGCCAGGCGCGATCTTGCGAAACCTGCCCACCGCCGTTGATGATGGAGAACTCCCAAAAGCGCGGAGACAACCCTTCTGCAAATTCGTCCTCGATCGGTTCCGGGTTTTGGAATTCCAGCGAGGCATTTGCCGACAGGTCCGTGAGCCGCCTCGTTTCACTCCAGATCGTCCACGCAGAATACAGTTGCTGGTAATTCAATCCGAGTAATAAAAGCAGGGGCGCGAATAGCCAGACAAGAATTTTCATGTTGCTCATCCTTTCGATCAATATTCCTTTCGAGTTTTTTAGAGGAGGTACAAGTGGTTACAAAACCACGTCTCACCTGCACGGCGAATAATACGAAACCGCTTCGCAGCGTATGCGGCGCGTGTCGCTACAGTATCGAGAGGGGAGTTGGCAGTCTTGCGCTGATGGATTTAGGCATGAAATCCATAGGCGGACAACCCACATAATCAAACAGCCTCATGAAGAAATTCCGGTACAAGAATGGAAACTATTCCCTGTTTGCCCCACCTGAATTTTGCCTGCCGTCTGAGTGTAATTCGCGCTAAATCAAAATGATCAAGCGAATAGGTCAGGAAATAACGCTACATCCTCTGGAAGGGTTCACGACATACTGTAGATCCACCCGTAGGTAAGAGGGGCGTGAAAACGCGCCAGAAAATCGATTCTGCCGCCTACGTGCTTTGACAGATTCCCGCACATCCATATAATCCGCACTGTTCCTACTTCCCACAATCCATCCCCTCTCCCCAAGAAGCCTGGCAAACGCCGGGCTTCTACCGCTGTCTCACAACCCCAGCTACCTGCACACGAAAGGAAACCATATTCACGAATTCAAGAACCAAAACAACTTCATCTCTCCACCAAAGTCAACAAGTAACGAGCATGCTGGATCCAACTGCCTGAATCGCCAGAACAAATCATAAACCGATGGGAAGCAGGAACATGAGTGCTTCAACAACAAGTAGTTTGACCTCTACTCAAAATGCTCGTGACGATTCCCGACACAGTTCGAGTTTGGCGGACTGTATCGGCGATAAACGCGCGGAATAAACCGTTCCTTCTCTTCAAAGGAGGTTCACCTCACCAACACGACAACTGAATATCCCCATCAAGCAAGCAAAAACGGGCGCTGTCCTGGATTTTTCCAGGCGGCGCCCGTTTTCGTTTCCCAGCGAGGACTCATCGGGGTGAAAGGCCCGATAAAAAGTGAGATCGCCCGGCTGCAACCGAACGATCTCAAAGGACATAGAACATGTGTTCCGATAATACCACAACCAGCAAGACTGTCAAGATTTCCGCGCCCTTTCGCCTGAACGCCGCGCAGCGCAAAGTGCTCGTGGACGGCCGGTTGCTCAACGTCGCCGCCCCTTCCGGACGACAGCAGGGCGACTACCTGTATTCCGCCACCGTTACACTGCTGCGCGAGGACGCGGCGGTGTACACGACTGCGCCCGACTGGGCAAGCGTCGAAATCCGATGAAGCGAACCCGACACGCCGGTCCGCGAGGATGCGTGATCATGCTCTCCGGTTGGAAAGATTTAATCATTTCAAACAAGGAGACAGATCATGAGAACCCTCGCACTATTACTCATCCTGGTCGCCATCGCCGCGAGCCAGCCTCATCACTGGTTATCGGCCGTCATGGCTGCCCTCGCCCATTGCCTGGGAGGATAGTGCACATACGAAAACTCCAATCAAGAGGAGGTCGAAGGAAAGGACATGGAAGATATCTTATCCGCCGCCGAAGAAATCCTGGGTCAGGCGGTTCGAGTGGAACGCCACCGCGACTGGGCCATCTTCTGGTGCCCCTTCCATAACGATGCAAGCCGTGAAGGGCAAGGCGGTCATCCCAACTTTGGCGTCCATCTGGTAAAGGGATACTGGAAGTGCCTGCGCTGTGGCGCCACGGGCGGTTCGCTGAATGCCTTGCGAATCAAACTCGGGCAGGCCTGGAAACCGCCTGTATCGGCAATACAGCCGACACGCCCTCCCAAGCCGCCGACACAGGTGCAAATGCTGGATGAAGCCATGTCGGAAGCGCGTTCGTATGTCCAGCGTTCACCCGCATGGGCTTATCTCTCCCAACGCGGCGTGCTTCCGTACACAGCGCTGGTGTATGGACTTGGCTATGGTATTCCCGTTCCACTAGTCCATCGGGGAATCATCGAAGCCGCAAAACAGTCCATGATGGTGCGCCGTGACGGGACCTGGTTGTGGGCGGGCGGCGTGGTGTACGCCGATCCGCCGACACGCCCCACAGTGATGAACGTTCGTTACATCCCTGAAGAGCAACTGCCCAAAGGCGCGCGCACCTTCCAGCCGGAGAAGAATCACAAGACCTGGGGCAACCGCATCCAGCCGCTTGGCAGCTGGCGCATCGTTCCCTCCACGCGCACGCTGGTTGTGCTGGAAGGGCTGTTCGACATGCTCATCACGGCGCAGAAACTGCACCAACTCGGACGCGATGCCGACACGGTCGCGGTGTACACCAACGGCGCCAGTCCGTCTGCAAAAATGCACCGGTGGTTCAGCGAACACAGCGAATACGAATACGTGTTGTTGCGCGACCCCGACAAGGCGGGCGTCGAATGGGCGCACACTGTATCGGCGTCCATCCGAGGCGGCGGCGCGAAGGTGCGCACAATCAAACCGCCCGACCGGCTCGACCCGGACGAAGCCATCCTGAGCGGATGGTGGCCGTCCGCCATCTAATCCATCCCATTCCCTGTATCGGGGAGCGATCGCAAATCGCTCCCCGATTTCATTTCCCCAAGGAGAACCAATCATGTCAACGTTCACTCTTATCGTCCTTCTGATCGCAGCCCTCTTCCTGGGCTGGGCGGTCTGGTTCGTGATCGCCATGATCCGCTACATCGCCTCCGGCCAGTACGATGTGGACAAACGCCTGCGCGACATCTGCCGCTAAACCAAATTCAACAAGGAGAAAACAATGTCCAAGCAATACAACAAAACCACATTCGTCGGTCATCTTGGAACCGACCCGGAAATGCGCTATACGCCCTCCGGCACGCCCGTGACGTCCTTCAATGTTGCCAACAACGACCAGTACACCAACGACAAGGGTGAAGTCATCAAGACCACCACCTGGTTTCGCTGCGCGGCCTGGGGGAAGCAGGCGGAGGTCTGCAACCAGTACTTGCGTAAGGGCAGCAAAGTGCTGATCGAGGGCAGGCTCACACCGGATAAAAACACAGGTCGCCCGAGGTTATGGACGCGTCAGGACGGCACAGTGCAAGCCGATTATGAACTGAAGATTCTTGAAATTCACTTCCTGGATAACAAGAACAGCGGTTCCGAATCAGGCTCCGAATCCAGCGATGTGCAAGGTCCGTCCGAAGACGAAATTCCATTCTAGACACCAATCACGCAAACGGGAGTCCATCCGGACTCCCGTTTCAAACCCAGGAGACAACATAATGATCACCATTCAACAAGATACCTTGCACGCCGCGCTGAACGCTGTGACGCGCGCCAGCCTCAAGAGTTCCCTGATGGCTGCCTTTTCGCTCGTGCGGCTGGACGCCAACACCAACGGCGTCATGCGCCTGTCCTGTTTCAACGGCGAGACCGCCGCGCGCGCCGCGGTGAACGTGGACTGCAACGAAGATCTGTCTGTGAGCGTGGATGCCATGACCTTGAAAGCCGTGGTGGAGACCCTCGCGGGCGAAATCTGCCTGTCCGTGGAACAGAACTCGCTCATCCTGCAAGGCGCCTCCACAAAAACCACCCTGCGCATCGTGGACGAGCCGCTTCCCGTCATCGGCGAGGAAAGTATTCAAACCATTGCCACGCTCTCGGGCGTCACGTTCCGGAGTCTTGCACGCGTCCTGGCCTTTGCCTCCACGGATGATGCGCGTGCAGTCTTACAGGTACTGCATCTGATGTTGGATCAGGAATCCGTGATCGCACAGACAGCCGATGGATACTCCGCCGGTTACGTGCGCGAAAGCATCGAGGGACCAGCAGAACCCACCTCGGTTTCCCTGCCCCTGAGTTTTGCCCGCGTGCTGTCCACGCTGGTGGATGACCGCGACAAGATTCGCCTGGGAACTTCAGGACCCAATCGCTACATCTTCCAGATCACGAATGCAGAGAGTTCCAAAGACCTGACTCTGGCGACCGTCACCTCCGCGGAGAACTTTCCCTCCGCGCAGATCACGACCCTGATCGAAGAGGCGAGAAACAATACAATCGCTCACCTTCAGGTGCAACAGAACAGCCTGATGCAGTCCATCCGCATGGTGAACGCGATGGGCACGCAAAGCACGTTCATCAAGGCCGTGAACGGCGCGGCGAAGATCGCCTCTGCGGAAACCGAGACCGGACAGGCGCGCAACATCCTGGAAGGTACAGCCAGCGGTGAAGACACCAGTATCTGGCTGTCCGCCGTTTTTCTGAAACGCGCGGCGGAAGCCTGCAAGGGCGAACTAGCCATCCGGATCAGCGGCGGGCAGAAACCCATCCTGACCGAGGCGGGCAGTTTCACGGCGGTCATCATGCCAATGATGGTGGAGGGGAACAAGGATCCCTTCCCGGAGGATGAAGCCATCGCGATCCGCCTGCCTGAAATGGCAATGGCATAACCACCGAAAACAAATCGTTTCGAGACGGCGTGGCGTCGATGATGTCACGCCGTCTTCGTTTCCCAGGAGACTCATGATTACCACCAACAACCAGTTACTCCTTCACACACCCACCCATTACGAACAGCCCAAACTGAAGACCATACCCCTGCGCGAGCAGCCCGCCTATCGCGTCGCGCAAAACGCAACCGCCTGCAATCTCACGGAACTCATGGCGGCGGTGATTGGCGGGCAAAGGCAGATCGAGATCGCGCAGGCTCTGCTGGCGCGTTTCGAGGGAGACATCCGCCGTTTGTATCAGGCGCACCCGATGGAACTGGCGAAGGTCAAGGGCATCAGCCAGGCGACCGCGGTTCGGATCAAAGCCGCGCTCAATCTGGGCTTGCGGCTCAACCTTCCCAATGAAGAACGCCCCACGATCAATTCTCCCGCAGACGCCGCCGCGCTCGTTCAACACGACATGAGCCTTCTGGAAAAGGAGCACCTGCGCACATTGCTTCTGGACCGGCGCAATCGCGTGCTGGAAATCGTGGAGGTCTATCAAGGGTCGGTGAATTCCTCACAGGTGCGCGTGGGCGAAATCTTTCAGGCAGCCGTGGGGCGAATGGCATCCGCCCTGGTGGTGGTACACAATCACCCATCGGGGGATCCGACTCCTTCGCCCGATGATGTCGCTGTGACGCGCGCCATCGTGCAGGCGGGCAAGTTGCTGGACATCGAAGTGCTCGACCACCTCGTGATCGGCCAAGGCAGGTGGGTCAGCCTCAAGGAACGCGGGATGGGCTTCACGTAGGAGGATCCATGCCGATGCAACTGATGCTCGACTTCACTCCCAAACCGCTTTTCCAGCCCAAGCCAGTCGCCAGAAACACAAGCTGGGTGGATGTGAGCGATATTGCGAGAGGGACGGGTTTCACACTTCCAGTTGAAGTGAGCGTGTCCTTGAGCGATGCCCTTGCGCCCCTGCAAACGGAGGACGAAGCGGAGTACGACCAGCGCCTCTACGATGCCCTGTGGCTCGCGCATCATTATCTCTCGCTGGACCAACGCCAATCCATCACATTCACCTTCGACTTTCTGCGAGAAGACTCGCGCGGCGGAAAGTTGACGGAGGCCAGCCTGCGATTGCGGGTCGAAGAGCAAAACCAGCTTGTACTGATCGGCTTGCCGCAAGATTTCTAGGAGGCAACATGGCTTTCTATCTTGGCAGGCGCGGACCGGACGATCTCGTCCTGTTCCGCTCCTCTACAATCCCAACCAAAGAGTCGCATGGTCATCTGTATACGGCAGTGATCGGTCCGTTCAAGAGCAAGGTCGGGGCGAGTTACTTTGCCCGCTATGGACGGAACAACCCGCACATCCGCACGGCAGACGATGCCGAACGCCTGGCGCGCGCAGACCCGCGCATGGAACAGGCAATCGTCGAGGAAAGCATGACCGACGAGGAACTGGCGATTGCGCTGGAGTGCGACGCGCAGGATCAAGCCGAATATTCCCCACAACTCAACCTGCCGTTTCAATCCCGGCAGGAATTTTTTCAAACACAAGGAGCAATCTCATGCCCAACTGGTGCGAGAACGAACTGACCATCACCGGTCCCGATGTACGCAAAGTCTTGGAAGCCATTCGCTCCGAATCACATGCAGATGAGGATGCCCGCGTCCTGGATTTCAACCGGATCATTCCCTACCCAAAGATATTCAAGGATATGGATCAGCGCGCGCAGGTCTACCGCGAAAGACTCTCCGCAATCGCAAAGGATGATCCGCACCGCAAGCAAAAACTGGAATCCCTGGCCGCCGAATATGGCGTAGAACCCGGCGCGCCCTGGATTAAGGACGGCTACAACTCCGGCGGTTATGAGTGGTGCTGTGAGAATTGGATGACGAAATGGAACGCAACGCGCGTCCATCTCACAACCCGCGAAGACACGTCGCGGGATTCGTTCCACAAGACCGTCGCCTGCTCGCACTGCAAAACGAGTCACAAGATCGAAGGCATGACAATCCTGACCTGCGCGCAATGCGGCGCGCCACTGCCGGACGATCCGCCCATCCGGGCATTCCTGGAATTCGACACCGCCTGGAGCCCGCCCGTACCCGTCATCGAAAAACTGGCAGGCATGTTTCCGGACCACGAGTTCGACCTGAAATACTATGAGGGCGGGATCGGGTTCTGCGGTCACGCCCGCTGGTCCGGCGGCGAGGAACAGTTCCACGAGCAGGACGAATACAGCGGCCCGCGCGGCGGATGATTTCAATCTTCAACCACAAAAATCCAAAAGGAGCATTTCCATGTCCCATTATTACACTGAGCACCAGCGCATGAAGCCCGTGCTCGACCTGGCGCGCAAACTGGATATTGCCACCAATCCGCATCCCGCCGCGATCTTCGAGGCTGGGAACGGTGGCTTTCAAGTTTGGTGCACGCCATTGGATCATCCCCAGGGGTGGAACGGAATTACGATGAACTCCGGTGCATTTTCCAAGCCCTGCGAATACGTGGGCAGCGTGCACTGGAAATGGGAGGATGACAAAATCGTGGCTCTCGAAATTGAAACAACGGCGTACGCGCTTGCAGACCAGAAGCCGGACGAATACACCCAGTCCATGAACCTCTCGTTAAACGATCACCGCCGCACGATCTTCAACCGCGACGCGGACATCGAGTGGCTCAAGGAAAAAGTGACCTGGCTGTTCGCCGAGGCTGGAGCGCCTCTGCTACCGTTCGAGTATGAGCAGGCGGCGCTTTCTCAAATCGGACCCTACATCCTCGCCCATTACATCTCTGATGCAGATGAATACGTGGTGATCGTCTCGCCCGAATTGGATCCGCAGGAATTTTGCAAGCCCGGTTATGAGGTCGCGCGCACGCTGGAGATTTGGCGAGCCGGCGAGTTCCCCGCCGACGTGCCTCTGCGTCCGGATTACGAATACCAGGAGGCGGATACCGAACCCGACGAAGGTCCGCTGGTGGAACAGTATGAAAACGCCTCCCGCCTCGGCGATGACGGCTGGCTCGAAGCAGCGTTCGAAGACAGTATCAGCGGCTGGAGCGAATAGATCAAAATCCGCTCGGAGGGCGCCGATGTCGCCCTCCGAGCTTTTTGGAGAACCAACCATGACCACACTCTTTCAAGAAACCATTGAACATCTGTTGAAGTCCCACCATCTGCTGGACGCCTTTCAGACCCGGGAAGATTTTCACGTCCGCTTCGACATGCCCCCATACCAACCCCTGGTGATCGAGCGGCACGGCGAACTGATCAGCGTCGCGCACTATTACGAACAGAACGGCGACTTAATTGCTGACCCAGATGTAGAACTGCATTACCCATCCTGGACACCGACTGCGATCACCCAGGCTCTCGGATATCGCCGTGGGAAATTCATCGAGCGCGATGGCAAGACCTATGTGGACGCTCGCTTCCACAAGGAAGTCTCATCCTTCCTGGCGCTGTGGGCGCGGAATATCAAGGCGCAGGGTTGGGCGGTGAAAGGACAGGTGCACCATGACGAACGCGACTGAACCCAACATCCGCTTTCGCTACCTGTACCGCGATGCCAGCAACTACAAACAGCACGGCGAGGCGGTTTTCACCAACCACGACCTCATGCCTGTCGAGGAAATCGAGAAGCAAATCCGCGCCTTTCTGAAGGAGGGCGAATACTTCATCGCTCAGCAGGTGAACATCGAGGAATGGTTCTTCGACGCCCTGTATGAGGACGACCATCCCTGGCACGAGTTCAGCCGGGTGGAAGCCACAACCGCGCCTGCCTTCGATCCCGAGAACTGGAGCGAACACCAACACAAGAGAGACATCCGGGAATTCATTGCGGAATTGGAAACGGCGCGACGCTCAGGCTGGGACGAAACGAGGGTGCGCCCGGATGTCGCCCGGCTGCTGGCGAGGCAAAAGGATGAGTTGAAGCGGAGATTCGAGGCGGGGGAGGATGTTCTGAAATGAACGCATCCAAACCCGATCTGGTCATCCTGCCGTTCATAGCCTTGATCCGGGGAACATCCATTCATCTCACGTTCGAGCAGGCCATCGAGATGTTGAGCAAGGGAGATGGAACGCAGGTGCAAATCGAGCGCAGTTACCCCGGCGCGCCGCACGCCCTCGGCTGGACGATCTTCCGCCGCACTGCCGTGAAATACCTCTACGAAAACGAACCGCTCTTCCGCTTCGAGCGTGGCGCGCGGGCATATATCCGCAAGGCGTATGCCATCCGCTATTCGCTCAACGGCGACGATTGTCTCACCCATTCCCATTTACATCTCTAAAGGAGAAATCCATGTACGACTACATGATCGAAGAAATGGCGGATGCCATCACAAAAGATCTCCGCGTGGACAACAACGATGCGCTTCGCGTCCTCCATCAATTCTGGGAGGACAAGATCGCCCACGTCTGGCAGGTGGACGACGTGCTGGAATGCGCCATGAATGCCGGAAAACCGATCACCAGGGCGGACGCCCTGGAATTGTTGCAGAACATCTTCGAGGATCTCGACTCCGAACTGGGCATCACATGGACGACCCTCGAGGTTGAATTGCAGGAGTATCACCTGAACTGGAAACGACTGCCTGTTGATCAATACACCGAAGTGATCGGTGTCTTCAAAGTCTGGCGGCAGGGGAACCCGGTCGCCCACCAGGTTGGACTCTTTCCGGACCGTATCGAGGGCAACCTGCCGAAAGCCATCGCGCTTGCCAAATCCATGGCGGATGAAAAACCCGGTGCGCCGATCCTGATCGGCTGCGAGCCGCGGCAATCCGACAAAGTCGAGCCGTGGCTGGAAGTGATTCGGGCGGAGGAGGGCGCGCAGATCGAGGAAAAGGAGAAGCCATGCACGCGGTAAAGCCAGGACAACGCACCCACATCCTGACCATACATTCAAAGGAGTGAAGTATGTATCACTGGACCCAACCCTACGAAGACGACTATATCAAGGAACGGATCGAGGAATTGAGACAGGCGCAGGAGAACGCCGCGCGAAACGGCAAAATCCTGGTCGCCCCCTACGAGCAATTCTGGCTTCCGGTCTTGAACGACATGCCGGATGTGGAATATCTTGGTAGGCAAACGCACCGCGCGCCCTATGGGACGTTCGAACCTGCGGCCGATATGCCTTTTCATGGCGCGTTGTGGTTCACCCCGGAACCCGGCGCTGATCTCCCGCCTGCGTTGAAAAACATCAAGGAATGGATGCCCGCCGGCGCGGTGGTAGACATGAACGCCCGCACGGTGAAAATCCAGGTGGAGGAGATCGAGATCACCTTCACCAGCATTGACGTCAGCCTGAACGCGCATGAACTGCTGAGGGAGATCAACCGCGAACTGGTGCGCGTCAATGCGGGCGTGTATGTGTGGAGGATCGAGCCGGTGGATGAGGCCTCTCCCGTGCGCCATCTGTATCCTGACGGACGGATTCCCGTTCTGAGCAACGCGCACACGCGCGCCGACGTGACCGGTTTCGCCCTCCTGGCGGATCGTCCCTACCAGCGCACGCTCGTTTACGTTGGGATCGCCGCCCACAAGACCAGCGTGGAGAGTCTGTGGGCTTCGCTGATCCGCGGACGCGGCGGGTGTTCCCTGCGCGGCGCGTCTGTGTTGGCAGATGGCGAGGTGAAGATGGTGACCCAGCCATTGGCGGAATTCAATGTCCTGCACACAGGCATCATCTGCCGCAAGGCTCTGCCCGGCAAGTGGGAGGCAAAGGACGATGCGGTCTATGCCCTGGTCTTTGAACAAGGAACAGACGTTGAGTCGGATTTGCAGTCGCTGGCGTTGAAACGCTTGCAGGAGGCCCTGGCATTTCCCATACCGGACACGTGGGCTAAGGCCCTGTGGGAACATGCGCTGGAGGCGGAATACATCCAGCGTCTGGAAACCGGTGGGGATTGCCGCGGCGGAGTAAGAATTGATTTGACCAAACCCTGGCAGGAACTGGTGCAGAACCTGCTCGCGCAGGAAGCCCTGAAAGTGTAGGAGGATGTCATGTTCCAAACCGTTTCACCTCAACAAATCTTCGACCCGCGTTTTTGGCAGGTCTCGGAGGACAACGCCGCCTACTGGCTGGCGCAGTTGCGCAAAGCCGACTGGCAATACCTGCTGACGTTCATTGATGTGAAATTGCCGGTGAAAACAAAGAAGCAGGCGATGGCGGAGGCTGCCTTGCAGCATTACGAGTTTGTTGTCTGCGAGAGACGCGGGGACGTCTGGCAGTTGTGGACAGAGTTGCGCCAGACGCATCGCCTCCTGCTCATCCAGTTTCGCCACTCCGAGTCCGACTGGTCGCGCGGCATGGCGGAGTTCGTCCATTTGGGGAAAGGCGAGCCGCTGGGTTTTGTGAACATCGCCGGGCGGTTGTTCTGCCGTGTGAAGTAATAACCAAAATTCAACTCGATCCCCCATGCCAATCGGCGTGGGGGATTTTCATTTCAAGAAGGAGATTGGTATGCGTCCTCCCGCTATAGAGAAAATGGGTTGGTATCCCACATCCACCCGCGTTGCCGAATTGCTCACAACGTATTTCAAACCCGCCGAGTCTGGCAGATTGCTCGATCCCTGCGCAGGCGAAGGCACGGCAGCATCCATCCTGGCGAAAGCTTTGAACTGCCAGAGTTGGGGCGCGGAATTATCGCCCTCCCGCGCCGCGCTTGCCTCGGAAAAGATGGACCACCTGTTCAACGCGCCCTGGCAATCCTGTCACCTGACCAACGAGTCCATCACCCTGCTGTTTCTCAACCCACCATACAGCCATGACCGCTTGGGTGACCAGAAACGCCTGGAACTCGAGTTCCTGAAATCCACCACACCCAAATTGATGCGCGGTGGCGCGTTGATCTACATCGTGCCGCACCCGCTCCTGCGCGATCTGGATGTGGCTTCCCATCTGGCTGGGTATTACGAAAACATCACCGTTCATCGCTACCCTGAAACCGAATTCAATCAGGTCATCGTGATGGCGGTGAAGCGGTTGAAGTTCAAGATGCCGTCCAATGAGGAGGTTCAACAGGTGCAGGCATGGGCGGAGATCGAGCCGCCGATGTTGGTAGAAGTGGACGAGCCGTTGTACACACTCCTGCTTTCGTCCGACAAAAGCGCCAGCGGTCAGCCGGTCCGCTTCTCCCGTCTGGACTGGCAGCCGGAGGAGGTCGTGGATGCCACGCAGAAACGCGGCGTTCATTCCTCGAAGGAATGGCTCGATCTGCTCAACCCCTCGCGCGGATTGGGGGAATTCAAACAGCCGGTTATGCCTTTGAAAAAGGGACATATCGCCATGCTGATGGCGTCCGGCATGATGGGTACTCTGCGCCTGAATGACGATGATGGCAAGCCCATGCTGGTCAAGGGCCGCGTGGTGAAGGTTACGGAAAAGATTGAAGAGACGATGGACAAGAAGGGTAAGACAACATCGGAGGTCTTTCGAGATCGCTTTGTCTCGACGGTTGCCATCCTGCGACAGAGCGGGATCGAGATCATAGACAAGGTCGAGCCGCTCTCGAACTTAATGCACAAGTACGGCGACCAGATCGGAGCGCACATCCTCTCCACGTATCGCCCGCTGTATAACTTCGATCCCAAACCGGAAGAGATTGCCATACTAGACACATTGGGCATGAAGCGTAAACCGCTGCCCGGACAGGAAAAGCCAGGTCTGCTTCCGACACAACGTCACATCGCTGCTGGAATTGCAAGGGCGATCAAAAAGCATGGCGTTGGGAATGTGCAAGGCGAGATGGGCGTTGGGAAAACTGTCGTGGGCGCGGCAGTTTTGGAATTGCTGGGTGCCTACCCAGCCATTATCCTCTGCCCGCCGCATCTCGTCCCCAAATGGATTCGCGAGATCGAGGAGACCATTCCCGGCGCAAAGGCAATGGAGCTAAGTCGCATCGGACGGAATGCGGATGACCCCGGCGATGTGAATGACGTGCGCAGATTCCTGCAAATGTATAAGGAAGGAAAATTGGGGCAAAAGCCTGTTGCGGTCATCGCCCACACCTCTGCAAAATATGGCGCGGGCTGGGAACACGCGGTAATCCGCAAGAGGTTTGTGGATGAGGAGGATGGTCGCGTATTTGAAGCCTTGTCCTGCCCTGCGTGCGGCTTTCCGATCCAGATTGATCTACCCGGCGGGTTTGTGACTACCGCAACCACCATTGAAGAACTTGGCGATAAACGTCGATTCTGCCAGGCTGAAATCACCGGCTATGAACTGGATGAGCACAGGCGGCTGGTTCGCGACGAACATGGCAGCCCGGTCTGGGGAAAACGAAGTTGCGGCACGCCGTTGTTCCAGTTCGTTGGGCGGCGGTGGGCGATCGCAGATTACATCACCAAACATGCCAAAGGTGAATTCAAGTTGCTCATCGCGGATGAATGCCACCAGTTTTCTGCAAAAGCCTCGGATCGGGGTATCGCATTTCACCAACTTGTCGGTGCGACCAAATATGCACTGACTCTGACCGGCACGTTCTTCGGTGGGCGCTCGACCTCCATTTTCTGGCTGTTGCATCGCCTGAATGCTGGCGTACGAAGAGACTTTGCCTTCAACGATGAGAAACGCTGGGCGAGATTATATGGCGTGCTGGAAACGACCCGGAAAAGTAAACGCACCGACGATGATGGCGACGAGGATGGTTTCACCGGCAACCGCCGCTACCAGAATCAGGCGAAGGAACAGCCGGGCATCTCGCCCGCCATCGTGAACCGTCTGCTCGATACGACGGTCTTCCTGTCGCTGAAGGATTTGGGGCTGGCTCTGCCTCATTACGCCGAAGAAGTCGTCACTCTGAATATGATGGACGAGCAGGGCAGGCAGTATCGCTCGATGGAGAAGAAACTGCGCGACCTGGCGCTCAATAACCGCCGCTATCTCTCGACCTGGCTGCAATGGACTCTCGCTCGTCCGAACTCCGCCTTTCGCGATGAAGTGGTGGAGATTGACGAAGTGGATCGCAAAGGTGAGTTCCTGCGCAAGCGGCAGCTGATGGCGCTCCCCGCCGTCGTTGACGGCGCAACCATGCCGAAGGAAGGCTGGCTCGTGGATTTCTGCCGCTCCGAACGCCAGCAGGGACGCAAGGTGCTGATCTATCTCCGCCAGACCGGAACGCGCGACATTCAGGATCGCATCTTGAAAATCCTGCGGGATGGAGGCGTGCGCGCCGAGGTGCTGCACAGCGGCATCAACCCCCGCAAGCGTGAAGAATGGATCGCGAAGCGGGTCGTTGGGCTGGATGCGCTGGTCGTCAATCCACGATTGGTGGAGACAGGGCTTGATCTGATCGCATTCTCTTCCGTTGTGTTCGCCGAGATCGAGTACAGTCTGTACACGTTGTGGCAGGCTGTTCGCAGGGTGTGGAGGTTGGGTCAGACCAAACCTGTGAAGGCGATCTTCTCGGTCTACAGCGATGCGATGGAAGCGCGGGCACTCGCGTTGATGGGGCAGAAGATGAAAGCGGCGCAACTTCTGTATGGGGATGAGGTCGGCGGCGCTATCGTCCCTGAAGAAGATGGAGATATCTTGATGAAACTGGCGCGCGAAGCGCTTGAGACCGCCGACTTGCCTGATCTGCAATCTCTGTTTGCGGATGAAGTGATTGTCTCCAATTCACCGATGGGATGCCCGACGGCTCCGAGCGCGCCGCTGCCTGTTCCAGAAGCACCCACAGTCGTATCCTGGGCAGACTGGATGTCACAAAGGAACGTTGCAGTGCGGTCTGGCAACCGTGGACGATCCAGGCAGGCGGCGCAAAATCAAATCTCGCTGTTCTAAAGTCCCGCATTCTATAGCCGAAATTGGTTATGAAGAATGCGGGGAAACGACACCAGCCCGGGTGGGATGCCCGAGCTGGTGTATTCTATTCAGGAGGATCACGATGGAAGGAAAACCCAGATGCAAAAAGTGTGGTCGGGCTTTGAAGTCTCCTGCCAGCATCGCCAGGGGAATGGGACCCAAATGCGCGGGAGTTGCCGGTGCGCGCGGAAAGAGTGTGCGTGTCAGAATGAAGCGGAGTTCGGGAAAGGTATACCAGGGCATAGGCACAAGGAGCAAACAGATGCTTCTATTGCCTGGCGAATTACCCGCTAAACCATTGAGCAAGCGAGAGCAATATCGCCGGCGGCGGGAGGAACGCAGACGGATGTTCGAAATGCGTGAGGCGTTCCAATGCGGCTTGCTGTTGCCGCAGCGCAAGCCGCTGGTGTACGTTCCGCTGAAGGATGGCAACTGGAAGGAAACCCCAAGCGGCAGAGTCATCTCACACGAAAGATTGCAGGAGTATCTGAGGCGATACCGGTTCATCTAAACAGCAAGCCCCTGATGGTGAAAATCAGGGGCTTTTTTGTTTTAAGCACTTATACATGATATTTTTAAAAACTCCCCGAAATTGCTTGATTTCTTTCTCTTTCAGCACGCGGAAGGTCTCGCTGGAGAGCATTCTATGGGTTTGAACCCGCAGCATCTTCTATTCGCTTCATCACTAGACTGATAACTACCAGTTGGTCGAGAGCCTCATAAGGACCAATCTTTACCCATTCTTTATCTTTGGGTTCATGCCCTTTTGGATGTCGGAAAGCCATAAAAACTCCAATTCCCAAATGACCATAACCTCTCTGTTCGTTTTGTTGAGAACGATAATCTGGCGATGTTGATTCGAGAGGATTAAGTCTTATCACAGGTTTTAGATTTTCATCTTTGGCATTCGGATCGCCCAAAATCTTTTTCACAGCCTGGACCTCAGTAATATTAATGTCGCCCGAACATTTTCGAAGAAAATCGAAAAAGACTTTGCAAGCCTCAAAGACGGCACTAAAGTAACTGCCGTTCTTGAAATCTTCCTCGGCTATTTTTCTAATACTGGGATGCAATGGATAAAAATCAAACAGCATTATAGGGTCAGGTCTGCTTGTTTGCTGCATCAGTGCTTCATAGAGCAAAACCAATTCCCACTCAGATAAAATCCGTCTGGTGTCGAACTCCTCCGCCTTATTGAGTAAGATGGTGTCAGAAATGCTTTCAAATTGTGACCAGTACTGGCTTTTATCAACCTTTTCTCCATATCTTTCTGACCACCATAAAATAACAAGGGTGTCCGTTATATCAACTGGTTTCAACAAGGGTAAATCAATTTTCTCTCCCAGTTCTCTAAGCGCGGCGTTGAATAGCATTTGCCTCGCAACAGAGCCTTTGACGTGTGAAGAAATGTCGCTGATCAGAGTCTCTCTCGCTTCGCTGCTCTCCAGCGCGGAAGCACCCAGCGCCATTAGGAAAACCTGTTCTGGAAAGCGGAACGGTGAAAATCTATCGTCCTGACCGACACTCAATTCTTGGAGCATCTTTACGGTCTTTTCCACATACGACTCGCTTATCGAGAGTTGAAGGTGTTTCCGAAGCCAGATGAAAAAAAGCAAAGGACCGATATTGCGTTTGTATACCCAGGCAGACTCCTCCTGAACCCAAGAATCCAACCGCTGAAGCACATCCTGAAGCAACAGCGATTGCGCCCCTCTTTCATGAGCGAAAGCATAAGCCAGCCAGGAGGCTACGAAAGGGTCCCATTCCTGGTCAAGTTCGTTTTTGCGCACAAGCAAGGCACGCTTAACGTCTCCGCGGTATTGAAGTAGGTTTAAAGAAACCATGCTTTGTCCGCCAGCAAGCCCAGTTGGGCTACATGTTGACTCCAGGTGTCAACGCCTATCTCGGCAATCAAATCCGCAATCAAGCGGGAATAGTTCAACGTGGCCGGCACCGATTGAGCATTAAAGCCGCGCCAGTTTACAGCAACAAATTCATAAACCTGTCGCGTCAATCGTTGAAATTCGCTTATCGGCAGCGTTGACCGGGTGTCAAAGCCAATTTCAAACAAGCGGGGGACACCCCTGCGGTTGCGAGTTTCTTCACCTGTTCGGAAATCTCGCTTGCGACCATCTAGAAAGAGCAAGGCACTCGTTTCAGAAAGGTTTACTTTAATACCAGGTTGAGGAACGTAACTCGCATGTGCAGTGTCGAACAGATGATAACTGCTGTATTCGTTCAAGTGGAGAATGGCATAGGGAATATTTGCGCCCAGCAATTTCATCGCTTGCTCTGCTGCATAGAACTCGCGGAATTTCCCTGGCTTTTTACACAGGTGTATCACGATTTCATCAGGTTGTCGGTTTAGTTGAGTATATTCACGACACGCCTTCACGATAACGCTTGCCAGCGACTCTTGATACGCTTCCCGATTTTCCCAATAAACTGGCTGGGGAGCAATGCTCGAAAAGAACAGGTAATCTCCATCGCTGCTGAAAAGCGTAACGAAACCGACTACCATTCGCTTTTGTTCGTCCTGAGCGCGGCTTATGCCTAGCACCAGGCTCTTTTGTTTCTGCGAAGACAAAACTGTCCAGGGTGTTCCGCCAATTTTGGCGTACATTTGTAGCGCAATGTTTTCAAGTGTCCAGGGCAATTGAGATGGATTGCGGAGTTTTTCCTGCGTAACAAATTGGCTGGGGATGCCAAGACCAATCAAAATGGACTTGGCGCTGGTATAGAAGGCAGGGTTGCGCGTTGAAGCCAACAGAAGCACGATGTCCGGCTGGGCGTCCCGAACCAGGCCACGAATATTTTTATCCAGTTGCTCCGGCGTTTCTCCTGGAATGCCGCGTTCACCACAAATGGTTAACGGAATCCGAAACAATTTGTGAAAGCCCGCAAAAGACCCGTTCCCGTTTTGCAGACCGCCAACGACGGTTTGCTTCGCGCCTTGTAGATTTGCGGGGTAAATCACCAGACAGTTCACTTTGTCTTTTCCCAACGTCATCGCATCGTATGGACCATAGTTCTGGATGCCGCGGCGTGGATAGTAATCCCGTTGACTGAGGGAGGAAGCGCTGAATCGCAAAGCCGGGGCTGAAAGTTTTTCGCCAACAAAATACAGCATACCTTACCTCGCTACAAAATCACAGGAAAGGGAACGGATTCCAATTGCGCCTGTCCACCACACGGCAAAAGGAAAGTGTGAAACTCCTGAGCAAATGGAAGCAGATAACTGTGCATGCGTATTTGGGAGATTTGCAGGTTGAAGCGGGTTGTGCCGCGCAGGAATTCTTCCTGAACGACCAATGCTTCGTTTAGCGCGTTTCTTGCGCGCATTTGCGGCATGTTGAGTGGAGTGCCGTTTTCATCCTGATAAGCCCAGGTTGCGTCCACAACCAATCCCAGGGACTCTACAGCAGGGTAATAAGCGCAGCGTAAATCATACCCGGCGAAAACTTTGACCTTTCCCTGTGTTGTTATCCCCTTTGGAGACAGTTGAAATATCTCCGCTCTAGCATCAAAACCCTTCGGGGAAATTTTTCTTCTTTGCCAAAAGCCTTTGGATAAGGCTGATGCAATGAGTCCCTCCAATACCACACGTGCGGCGAGCACAGGTGTGTCCTTTAGAAGCATCTGGCTCTTCTCAAAGCCCCTGGCTAACAGAAATGTGACTGATTCCTGACCGTATCCGTACACGCGGTCGTTATGGGCGTACACGGAAACCTGTGCCTGTGCGCTGTCTATTTCGTTCCTCAATGACCGCAAGTCAACGGCTTTTGCCCGCGAGGTGACCATCACCTGCACAGGCTCATCAGGCAATATCACCGGGAAAATGTTGGTATAAATGCCGGGTTGTAATTGCACTTGGCTCACTGCAAACCTCCGTCTTCTTCATTCTTCGCTTATTTCGCGGCTTTAGTTATTTCCACGCTCCTAGGTATGACCGCAGATACAGGTATTATGCTCTTCATCCCAGTGAAAGGAATGGCAGTAGAAAGCCATAGATTGATTATTCAAAGAAGGCAATCTTAGCATTACTTATTGTACCTATCAGCACTGCCCTATCAAGGTATCTGTTTCCCTTTTCACACGATGTTTCAGGGGCAAAAGTACAGGCATGGCAGGCTGCAGCGTGTAGGGTCGCGTTTCCATACTCAGGTTTATGCTCGGAGCATGTCGGATCGGAAGTGCAAAGAGTGGCGGCCTCCAAGGCGGATTCTATGTGATAACCCAATAATTCCGGCAAGCCCAGATTGACCAAGCCGCCGAGGGTCCCTTCGCTGTCTGGCGCTGAAGTGTAAAGTAGAATGCCTGCCATGGGGCCGCCATCGTCTTCCGGGGCACGGGAATAAATCCTCTCTCGAATGCTGGCTTGTGTATAACCACTTTCCAGGATAATCTGTCTCATCAAGATATGACTGAATGTGTGTAGAAGTATATAACGCATTCCTGGGAAGTTGGCAGATGGATTTGAAAAATTGCGCATCTTGCGCCATTCTTTGTGCGCGGCAAAAAAAGTACGTTCCTGTTCTTGCACCGCCGGCCTCGAAAGCCAGGATTGAATCTTTGATTCATCGAATTGGATAAAAATGCCTTCTCCGCGCACCTCGACAGCAGGAACCCAATTCAGTTTTGAGCGGCTCAACGGTGCGGTATCAATTCTTTGTTCCTCATCGAGTTCATCCAATTCACCGGGAGAATCGATTCGGGTAAAGCCGGCCAATGCTTTTACTTCTCTTAGGCGATCAGCCAACACAACCTTCGAAATCAAAAATCTGTATTTTTCAGGAGCAGGCATTTTCCTGATCTGGAAATCTGTTGACCTTAATTGATCGTTGCCGGATGAAAACGCAGCCCATTCGGGAAGCACGAGATCTGGATATTGTTCTACTTCTTCATTGACTGCACGGGATTCCTTTTTGCTTTTGATGATCTCGAGAATTTCCTCCAGGGAACACCCTGCAAAGGACTTAAGATCGCCTCTCTTCTGAGCATACTTGAGGGCGTCCAGACTATCAACGTCATTTAGTATTCCCCAATGATCATCCACCAATACAGATAATTTATCGGTGGTGGCGGGAATGGCAATCGTACTCAGAATCTGTGGAAACCACAGGTTGGACGCGCCCAATAGAATAGGGCGCATTTTCAGGTTACAGCCATCGGGATCATAATCATGCAAATGAGGTCTTCGGGCGGTGCAAACAGGCATTTTTTCGCGATTGTCACGCCCAAATGCTTCCGCCATTTGACGACGAATTCCACAGGTCTCACATTGGATGAACAGGTCGCGCGCTTCGCCCGAGGGACCGTATTCCTGCAGGGTTATGCTGGGAGTTCCTGAACAGAGTTTCTCGCCAAAGTAATGGACAAACTCCATCCAGGGAAAATCGTCCAAATGACCCTTTTCGCACGCTACAAGAAAACGGGCGGGTAATGCCGTTGGAGCCTTGTTTTTAGCAAACTTGCAGTTTGCATGAGCATAACGTGTCCGATCTGGGCGATAACGATTTGCGTGGAGTTCAAATAGATTTGTGTCCAGTGATGCCAAGGTCCGGCATGCCGGGCAAACCATCCATTTGGGAAATGTTCCCACAGGTACGCCGATTAGGGCTTCCTGCTCCAGTGGGTTGACAGATTGATCTGGGCTGGAAGGCAGGGAATACATCCTTTGGATGTGCGGACCAATCGCTGCCCTCAAACCGAGCAGGAGTCGATCTTCTTTTATCTCGTGAACGTAATTGGGATCCTGTGTCCAGTCATCCAATCCAGATACGATGACCGAAATTTGAGGTAAATCCACGATCGCGCCAACACCAAAACTGTAAAGCAACTGGCTTGGATTCAGTTCTCCAACGCGGAAGTTGTTGGGATAATTATTGGGTGTCATTCCTGAGGTTCCTCCCCTTCCACAATCTTTACTGGGGTTCTTAGCTCATAGTTGTTCAAGATCAAAGTCACAGGAGGCTCGACATCCCGCAAGCTGGTAAGACAGGTAAACATATCTTTTTCCCTGCCGGGTGGAACCAGCAATCCTATGGTATGTCCATCATTCTCTGTTTTATACCCAAGCGAGCCCCCGCCCCGCGAGATTGTTGTAGCGTTCGCAAGCCAGTTCGAGATTCGAAGATTGAGTTCTTCGCGGATGATTTCTTCCAATTCAGAATTGAATGTAATATTGGCTGCCCGTTGGCTGATTTCGTTCATGGCGCGAATGATGAAGTCGTGTCCTGCCTTCAACGAGCCTGCATCTCGATTACCGTTGAACTTATCACCCAGGAGGCGCACATAAGAGACCAGCAAAGCGCTCAAGCCGCGATCCATGGCGCGGGCGGAAAATGGCGTGACAGAAAGCGGCTCCACCTGTTGATACAACGTAGCATGATAATGTTCGAAACGCTCAAAATGGCTTAGATCGCGTGGGCGCACCCAGTTGTATACGGTACAGACCAGACCCGGGAAACGACGCCCGATACGGCTGGTGGCTTGAATGTATTCAGCAGTGTATTTCGGTTGACCTGTAACCACCATCAATCCCAGTCGCGGAACGTCCACGCCGACCGAGATCATATTCGTGGCAAGAAGAACGTCGATCGGTATTTCTGAGTAATCAATCTTTTCCTTGGTCTTGGATTTCGTCTGTCTTTCTTTTTCCGTGTTGGGATCGAAGACCGCATTCAAGCGATCCAGGGTTTCAGGAATATCGGTCGCGCCAACACGAGATGTTAATTCCTTAATGCTGTTGGTATGGAACTTTCTGTTTTCCATGCCGCGTTTGTCCATTTGACGCAAGCGAGTGCTAATCGCGTCGTCCACAAGACGCCTTAGCCCACCAAGCTCACGCATGGCGTTGAAGTAACCGATCAAGGTCATGTAGGGATCGGCTGCTCCTCCGTATTTTTTATAAAGGAATTGCGCAGCGGACAAAAAGGCGGAATAGACGCGGATCATGACAACTTTTGCCTGCACGCCTGGAGCACAAACTCCAAAATACAAACGCCCTGGAGTCTCCTCTGATGGAGAGATTTGACGCGAGAAGAAGTTATCCTCGATATCCAAGCCTGAGGGCGGGAATATATTGGCTTTCCGCATATATAGCGCATGGACCTGTTCGGATGCTCTCCGAATGGTTGCGCTGGATGCAATCACTTTTGGGCGTACGATCTTGTGTTGATACTCCCATGTGGAGAGACCATCTATAGCCGTTTCGTACAAACCAACCAATGTCCCCAGTGGACCGTTGATCAAGTGAAGTTCATCCTGGATAATCAAATCCGGCGGGCGGAGCGGACCGCGTTCTTCGCTCTTAACGGCAGGCAGACCGCTCTGCTTATGTGCAGGGTGGGATTCGGAATCATCGATGTCCGGGGAGCGAAAGCCATGCCGCGGGCAATAAGCATTGACTTTGCCAAAAAGCATTTGCACTTCGCCCTTCCAGGGCATTTGGGCAAATTTATCCACGGTTGCTATCAACAGGGAAGGCAGGCGACGATAGACTTCTTCGTCCACAACTACCACGGGGAGTCCTTCCCCCTTCGCATTCCGTTCATTGAACTCACATTTGGATGATGGACAATACACATAGGTACGGCCTGCGCCAGCCTTAAACGTCTCGACCTGAATATCTCGACCAGGGATTAAGGTCTCGCCACACCAAGGGCAGTTGGTTAGTTGATGAGGTGTGCCACTGCCGCCGATTGCCGAACTGCGAAAACTTCCCCCCCGTCGATATTCCTTGACAACCTGATCGCTCTCATCCGTCCAGTTTGGCGTGCTGCGCATACCGATCCACAAACCGATGCGGAAGGGTTCGTTCCCCCATTTTCCGATATCCGATTTACGAATCAGTTCGCACGCACAGATCAAGGCAGTAGCGCGTTGGAATTGTTGCAATGTCAGCAGGCGCAACGTGTAACGCATGAGGACGGTTACTCCAGCGCTGCCATCATATTCTCCCATCCTGCCTTGTAAACGGCGGATGGCAAGTGTGAAGGCTGTGAGCCCCAAATAAGCTTCTGTTTTTCCGCCGCCAGTGGGGAACCAGAGAACATCGGCAATCGCAGAGGTGGGATCACTTCGTTCGGGATGAGTTGGATCCACCATGCCAGGAAGGTTGATCAGGATAAAGGCAAGCTGGAACAGGTACCAGGTCCGATTTTGAGGCGTGTCAATTTCCTCCAGTGTTTGGTTTTTCTTTTGCCTCACTGATAAGGTATACAAGGAGTGAACACGTTGCTGCCACATGGCGCGATTGGCAAAGCGGAAGGCATCCGCCGCCTGCGGATTTGTATCCAACAGGGCAATCGCATTCTCGAGTCGGGAAAGTATCCGCTGACAGTTTTCGACGACCGTTTTGGCTTGATTAGTATAGGGCTGTAGGTCAGGTACGGGTGAAATAGCGCGGGCTTGAATTGAGTCGAGCCAAATGCGGTATGCAATCAAAAGAGGAGAAAGTGCAACGCTGAATTGACCATCGGGAATCTCGGACAGTGTCTTCATATCCAATACAACACCTTTGAGACCAGGTACATCATCGGGATCGGGCGCAATGGTCTTGGGAAGTTCGTAAGTCGGCGCGGTATCCGTTTTGATACGCACGGCGCGATCAAAACTGCCCTCCAGCAGTTCAACATGGGTGGCGACTCCGTGACCCACCGCAAACTCAACTTGCTTTCGATACACCATTTGCATGGCAAGGTCTTCTGGATTTGCATCGCCGCGGACATTCATGCGGCGGATGAAGATTGGCTCGCCGTCTGGAGCTTCGACAGTCAACTCGGGTTGGAATATCCACGCCGTATCCTTGAGTTGACGCGGCTCCTGCTGTCCATTGACCAAGAACAAGGTGATTACCCACTGATCGGCAATCCGCCGAATGCGCCCATCTATATAGACATCGGGAAATTCCTGGTCTGGAATCCATCGGGGGATACGTCCTTCTTTGATGGGGATGGGTTCGCTGGAGGCTTCGATTTGCTTGCGCTTCCAAACAGGCTTGGGTGGATCGAGATCCAAGCCGAGTTCGGCGCTGGGAATTCGGTCATAATGCCCCCATCGAGCAGTGACTACAATTTCGCTGGCTTCAGGCGCGATCGTAAACGTCATTCCCATGGAGGATGGCAACATGGTGCGTCCTTGCACGTTGACAGGCTCGCTCTTGCCATCTTCTCCATCAGTTCCATCGAAAGCAAGGTCTTCATCCTCTTCGGGCAGGGGAGTTTGTCCTTTGGGCGCAAGCAGACCCAATATGTAACGATCCCGCACAGTTTGTTCGGTGATGATCTCTTCTGGACCGTTTGCAGGACCAAGAAGGTCGCGCATGACAATTTCGAGCAATTCTTGTCGGATCTTTACTGGTGTAGCGGTAAGCGCATCTGACATTTCGTTTCCTCGGGTTGCTTGGTGATTCTTAAGGATCATTCACATCGAAGCGATTATAGATATCTTGCATCGTTCCTTGCGCTTCTCCATTCACCTTGCGTCCTTTGAAATAAGCGACAACTTCTTTATACCCACCCCATAAGCCAAAGTCATATCTGACATCGCAAAGCGGACGTTCATGATCTGGGCAAAGACAGGACCAAATAAATCCAAGCATTTCATCCCCTGGAATGAAACGCGGTTGATTGTGGGAAGGTGCTCCTCTATCTGGAGCAAAGAGAATACTCCGAACGGTTATCTTCTTTTCTTCAAAATCAATACTGCGAAAATGCTCAGGTCTTTGAACCTCCTGCGTTGCTACAATATCCTGGAACCTTTGAGCAACTTGCTCAACTTCTTGGTCGGAGAACAAACCAATCCAACGAACAACCTTGCGAATCGATTCCAGATTGTTACGAAGAGCAGAGTTAAAGCGCAAATGTTCCTCCTGTCCTTTAACCTCACAAATCAAAACATCGGTGCGATCGCGGGGAATTTGCAGCCACGGAGATGGCTCTACTTCACGCTCGCGCTCCGAATTGTAAGGAAAGCGCACAGCCAAGATATCAATTTCAGTTAAATTGCCATCAGGCGCATGGGCAATAAAACCCGACGTGAAATACCCGTTAAGCCGCAAGTACAGCGTGGCAAGCAACTCCTGCAAATCGCTCTTATCCATAATTACAACAACTCCATTTGCCCATCCGTAGACTCGGATTTCTTGCTCCTCTTTCGCGCTCCACCCTCTTTCTTCTTCCCTCCCTTCTCATGCAGCCCCGCCTTGACCTCCTCCTCATACCGCTCGTGATTCAACTTCAACAGCCGTGACAGCACTTCCCGCCGCGCGGATTCGGAGATGGTGTAGCGGATTCCCTGTGCCGTCTCGTGGAAGCCATGTTCCAAATCCAGATCGCTCCAGCCATACGCGGCAGCAACGGCATTGTCCATCTCGACATGCAACTCCCGCAAGCGGACAATGTCTGACGCGCTTTCTTTCGGGTTGTGGAAGCGGTTGTATGTGGACGTCAACCCTTCCTGACGTGCCAGCATGATTTGACGGCGATGTTCGTGATATGTTGTACCGATTTTTTCTAAACCTTCACGGTTTATTGGGAAAGGAAAAGTTTGAAAACAATCCGTTGGAGAATATCTCAAATCCGTTTTCAAAGTTGAACTATATTTCCAAGCCCACAACTCGTGAATTGTAGATTGGAGTATAGAATATGAAGCGCCATCTTCATACGCAAAAACTACAACTTGGTCAGATAGGACCCAGTCTTTAGGCACAAAGCAAGGCGCATGAGTTTTGGACACACGAGCCCTAACAATCACTTTTCCAAGATTGTCTGTGGCTTTATACAACTCTGAACGTAAATTCCAGAACTTCCACCATTCATATACCATACGGGGATATTTTTTTGCGTCTTTTGTGGCACGTTCAGGATACACATTTTCTTCTACTATTTGAAAACAATCAGGATATTTTTGCGCTTGTTCCTTCGTCATTTCCCCGAAGTTAATAACCCATCTTCGTGGAGATTGGTCAAAACGGCTATTTAGATCCTCCCCGTTTAGGTAAGGAAACAGAACCTCTTGATTGCGGGCATCTTTTCTTATCAAAGATAATGCTTGTTCAGGTTCTAGTATAAATCCCATGCCCAAAACAATAGATCCCTGAAAACTCTTTTTGTCATTTTTCTCAAGACGTTTTGGTTCTCCTAAAGAGACGGTGCTGTCAAGAAGTGTAGAAATAAACTCAACTGGTTTTTGGTCTAACAATTTGTGACCGTTATAAGTTCCCTTGAAAATGTGAACGATACTTACATAAACAGCAGCAATGCCTGGCCATTCATAGGTATTCACCGCATAGTAAATATCACCTTTATTGTTCGAGATGTGCTCAAGACCTGCCATTCGGGTATCGCCTTGAGCAATTGTGTTTGTTGCTATAAGTCCTAAAGTACCTTTCTGCCGCAAAAAATCAAATCCGCGCAAAAAGAAGTAGGAACATAAATCCGCACCACCAGAAGACGAAGGGTACAAATTATGCAAGGCACTGACATATTTTTCGCCGTACTGTGCAAAAATATTTCTTCCGCCCAAAAAAGGCGGATTTCCAACAAACGCACTAAAACCACCATTTTCAAACACTTCGGGAAATTCAAATTCCCAATGAAAGGCACGTTCTTTCTTGGCAACATTCAAAGCACGGGCGGCATCGGGATGTTTTCCTATATCAACGACTCCATCCAATTCACCTGCCATATAAGGGAACAACAAACCCAATTGCAATTCCTCAATCTCGTTATCGTTCAACCCCAACAAGCGTGCGCCCGTCAACAGGTCACAGCCGCGTTTGACGTGCTGCATGGCGGCGTCGGCTTCCTTCAACAGCGCGGCTTTCAACTCCGAGTCGCGCACGTCCTTCACTTCAAAGGCTTCCAGTTCGCGCCGTTTCTGGCGGGCGGTCTCCAATTGCAGGCGCAACTGCTCATCGAACAAGGTCATCGCCGCGTCCTTATAGCCATGCGCCCAGCGCAAAAAGTCATCCGCGCTCGCGCCTACCAGCGAGTCCCCGCACTTCAAGGCGTGGTCAAGGAAACTGAACGGGCGTCCCTTCGCCATCGTCGTCAGCCACAGCGACAGTTTGGCGATCTCCACTGCCAGCGGGTTCTTATCCACCCCATAGAGACAGCGATCCGCTACCAGCCGCCGCGCCAGGATCATCCGCTCGTCTTCATCCTTTGGCAGCAGCGTCTCGCCTGGCAAACCTTTTGAAGGCTGACCCTCGGGCGTGATTTGAATCCCGCCCTCACTAGCAGTCGCCCACGCTTCCATCAACCGCTCAGCAAGATAACGATCTGCCTGTACCAGAAATCCTGCCGAGCCCATCGCCATATCGCAAACTTTCAATGAGAGAATTTCAGCAGGCGAGCGTAGTTTCCATTCCTCGCGCGGCAATCCCTCCGCAGGTCCAATATAGACCAGCGGCTCCAACGTGTGTTGCACAATCGGTTCAGTCAGGCTGCGTGGTGTGTAATGCGTTCCTGTCGCCCGTCGCGTCACTCCGGCCGTCACGTACACACTTCCAGGCAGGAACACCGCAGGCATCCCAAAATCGTCCTCACGGATCAGCCCCGCAAATGGCAGTACCTGCTGAAAGACCTGCGGATCATTTCCACACGCGCTTTTCAAATGCTGGATTTGGAGGGAATCCAACTCTGTGGACAGACTCCGCTTGATGGCGTTTTCCGTGCGACCCGTGTTTTCCGCCAGATATTTGGCGAATCGCTCTGGACCCTTTGCCTGCTCGGCGGATAATTGAGAGAGTCCAATCTCGGGCTCGCGGTCGCGCGACCCGACCAGTCCCAGAACAACTTCGTTCGCCCGCACCGCCGTATGATCGAGCAAACCCTCATAGACGTGCCCGATCTGCTCCACATCCAGCGAACGGAAACTCAAACGCCTCGGCTCCTTCCCGCCGCCAGGCACAGGCATTCGCAGGTTTTGCAGCGCCTCCAGCAAATGCAACACCGTGCGGTTGCTGATTGGTAACGGAGTCTCCTCCTCGCTCTCCCCTCTCCTTTTAGGAGATCGCGAAGCATCCCGAGTGTTTGCCGAGGGAGGGTCGGGGGTGAGGTGGGTGAGGGCAGATCTCCCCTCCAAAAACGGAAACCGATTAGGATCGAACAGACTCCCACCATACGCAGGCAATCGCAATCGGTCATGTTGTATCCCACCATACACCGCGCGGAAGGTCGCCAGCAATCTGCACCACGCATCGAAGCGACGTTCCAACACCTCTTCACCATGTTGATCGGCGATCTCGCGCAACTGTGCCCGCAACGTCGAAACGGCATAATACTGGTCATACAATGGGTCGCCCAGCAGGAGCAGTCCGCGTTCTTCTGCCGAGAACAGGAAGACCAAGCGCATCATCACCGTCAACGCGGCTTCGTACAACTCCGATTCGCCAATGCCCTGCAACAACTTTCGTCCACGGTCCTGGTCAGCGCGGTCAATCGAGCGGATGAGCACCTCCACCGCATGCCGCACTTGATACCCCAACTGGTCGGTAACTTCCTGCTGTTCATTGACGCTGTCAGCGAGCATGCCTTCCAGCGTATCTTTATCCTGCACGGAGAAGAACCGCCGCGCGCTCAACAGGCTTCTAAACGAACGTAAGGTCAGCGGCTCCTCGAACCACAGACTCGCATACCAGGAAACAAATGCAGATGTCTCGCCGCGCGCAGCGTCCACCAACATCCACTGCTCACCGTTCGTCACCAACCCCAAGCGGACTCCCGTTGCCCGCAGCAACTCCATCATCCGCATCGCAGGCGAAGCCTTCCAGCGTTTCTCCGCCACCGTCTTGTCCAGGTTTTGACCGATAGAATATACCTGCACCAACATACGTGGATTGGCAGGATTCTTCGGCTCATGCAGGACCAGATCAGGTGACAACGTTTCCCCATGTTCGGCAAAGGTCACTCGCAACGTCGGCGGGGTTGCTATCCCCTCGGCAATCGTCTCATTTGAAAACCCGAGCAAACGCTCAAGCACATACCGTACCCAAAGCGTGTGGATCGCGGGATCGGGACGCAATCCCTGCTGGTCGTCCAGCCACTCCTCATATGCCAGCCGCGCTTCACGGCTCGTCTCTGCATCATGCGCTTCCAATCCCTGTGGAAATACACGCATCAACACAGGCAGGCTCAGGAAGGGACCTGAAATATCAAGCAGGGATAACCATTCGTTGTGATGTTTCGCGATGGACATAGTTATTTCGTCAACTTTTCAGGTACGAGGAACGTCACAGCCACAGGGAACATCCTCGGTTGCGGGTCTGCGAAACGTTTGCGGATTTGTTCCTGCTCCGCTTTGATCTCATTCGGGATTTCCTGCAATCGTCGGCGCAAGGCATCCATGTTGCGGTTCAACTGATCCTTCTCATCAGTAGAGAACAATTCCAATTGAAGGACTTCAGGTTCATCCAGTTCATTTTTGATTGCCTGCGCCAGTTCATTGAGGATCGCTTCGATGTTTTTTGTTTCCATTTCGGCGCGTTCATCGAGCAGTTTTTGTACGCCATCCATTCGGTCTGCCTTGCGTGCCTCCAGCGACTGCATCAACTGAGGCATGATCTTTTCATACATGCCCAGAAGTCGCTCCCGCATTTCTTTTGAAGGCTCGGCTTCCGTTGCGCTTTCCAGCGCCCTGGCAACCTGGCTCACATTCATCCTTGAGAAGCGCCCCTCTCGCAGGACGCCACCCGCCGTAATGATTTCTTCATGCAGGCGATATTGATCCCCGCCGATCACCACCAGTCGCGCATGAGCGACTACAGCAGGCGTATCCAGCACAGCATCAGGCACCAGCCGCGACGTGATTCTATGCAAACCCTTCTTGCTTCTCGGTGACCAGACCTCTGCCCGCAGCAACCGTAAGGACATCTGCACCAGTTTGTGATTGAGGTGCGCCAGCACCACATCGTCCCGATCCTTGACCAGGTTTTGATCGAAGACGATTGGGCGCGTTTCCTTCGTGTGCGGGTGAACCAATCCCTTCGTAGACTCCGCCCAACTACCCGTCAAAGCGGGCAATTCGAAAACGGGGCAGGGTGCATTGTGGTCGGATTTCCGCGTCCACAGCCCCTCGACTTCTGTTTCGATGAGCGGTCTTTGCCCTGCAAGTTCCAGGGCGGTTTGCACCACCGAGGCGATATTCTCGGATGAAAAGTTCAGATCGCGGCGCGTTTCTTGAAGCTGTTCCATGTGGCGGGCAATTTGTGCGCGTAAATTCCGTTCGAATTTCAAGACGCGCCGCACAGGTTCGCTGTCTTTCTCGGCTTGCTCGGTCTGCAATCGGGTGCGCCTGCCGAGCATGGCTTCCTCCACTTGCGCAGCGATGACGGGACCCACCTTGCCCAAATCCTCCCTGATTTGTTCCACCTTGCGAACAGCAACCATCAAGAATTCCAAGTCTGCATCCAGCACATCTGTGGGAGTATTCCAAATCTCCGTTTGTCTGCTGTATCCCTTGCTCACAAAATGATACACAAGCACGTTTTTCTTTTGTCCATGACGGTCGAGGCGTCCGTTGCGTTGTTCCAGACGATTTGGATTCCATGGGATTTCCATGTGGATGATCTGATGACAATGGTTCTGCAGGTCGATGCCTTCGGAGGCGGCGTCGGTGGCAAGCAGGATACGCACAGGGCTTTTGTCGGGCGCCGTTTGGAACGCTGCCTTGATAGCCTCGCGTTTGTCGCTTTCCATGCCGCCATACAGGGTCATCAACCTTCCCTCTTCCGTGAACCCTTCGATTGCCAGAATATGGTGAAGCCAGTTCAGGGTCGCGCGGTACTCGGTAAAGATCACGACCCGTTCATCCGTCCATTTGCCATCTCTCTTGATGTTTTTCCTGAGCCAGTTCAACAACTCGTTCATCTTGCTGTCGGGGCGGCGTTCTGCTTTCTCTGCCCAGGTAAGCATCTTTTTCAACAAATCTTTCTCTTGCGCGCTTAGTTTCGGTAGTAATTCGGAAGCGGTTGCCAGTGCATCGCCTGAAACGTCTTCATCGTCGGTATCTTCCTGCTCAGCCTGATCCAATTGCTGCCGCAGGATCCCAAAATTCACTCTTGGTTTCTTTTGAGCGTCTGTTTTTCGTACAGCATTTAATGACCTTTCGTGCTGCTGTAGCGTGCTCAGAAAAGCGGCAGGCGACGAAAACAGTCTCTTCTTAAGCAGTTTCAACACGAACTCAGTTGCATATTGCTCGGTCGTATCCCTGGTGTTCCTTTGACGGAGCTCCGAATACTCTCTCAGCCAGTCATGAGCTTCGCGCTCTTCTTGTGTGTAGGGAACTTCAATCGCCTGAATCTCCCGCTTTGGGAATCTCGAAGTTCCATCGAACAGGGGCGGCAGTTCAGACTTCATCCTGCGCACCATCACAGCCTGTAATTGCTGGCGGTCGGGCGTCACTCCCCTTGCAAATCGTTGGTCGTCGAGCAATTCCAAAAGGGCTGAAAAACTCTCCTGGTATCCGTTATGGGGGGTAGCCGTCAGGAATAACTTATGCTCAAAGTGGGGAGCCAGCATGCGAATCGCCTCCGTACGAAGGGAGTCGGTTGCATATCGCCCGCGGCCCACTGGCGCGCAGTTGTGCGCCTCGTCCACGATCAAGACATCAAACTTGCGTGGATATTTTGATTCGCCCTCCGCGGGCAGCAACTCTTTTAGCATCCTCATCGAGCGGTCGCGCTTGATAAAGTCAATGGAAGTGATCAGGCGGGGAAAATGGGACCATGGATTCGTATGTAGTCCCCGCGTCCTGCGTAACTCACGCATCAAGTCCGAGTCCACGATTCTGAATTCCAGCCCGAATTTATCCCGCATCTGGTCCCGCCACTGGATCTGCAGGGACGAAGGGCATACAATAAACACCGTTCGAGCGCGATTGCGAAGCAGTAGTTCCTGCACGATCAAACCTGCTTCGATTGTCTTTCCCAGTCCAACATCGTCGGCGATCAACAGATTAGCACGCGGCATTTGCACAGCGCGAACCAGCGGGTCAAGTTGATAATCCTCGATTGTGATGCCGCTTCGAAATGGGGCTTGCAACAAGCGGGCATCCGCCGACGAAATGGCTCCCCAACGAACTGCATTCAAGAAGGCGTCAAATCTCCTGGGCGTGTCGAAACCTGTTGCCTCTGGCAGACCAACGCGTTCGTCTATCCGCGCATCTGGTTCGATTTCCCAGACCACTTCCAAACTTTCCCCCAACGCATCATCCTCGATGGAATTCAATGAGATAAGATGCTGTGGCTGTTCAGTAATATCAGCCAGCGCGCTTGGTTGTACGCCAGCCACCACAAATCTGTGCTGCCGCACCGCTACTATTTGACCTTGCTCGGGGATTTGTTTATTTGACAGTTGCATTGCTGTTGATTTCGACCACAGATACTATGCCCATTACGGCTATTGTATTCAGTTGAAGATGAGTAATAACGGAGCGTGATATTCACCCTCCATTTTCCAGTTTCATAAGTTTAAGACAGAAATGTTCAGGCGTCAATTTGTCAAAATGATTACTATACCCCATTCCAAAAAAGGCAATTCCCCAAACCTTCGTGAACTTCCCATCACCACAGCCACCTCATCCGGCAAATCCACGCACGCCCAGCGCGCGGCCTCGTGCACCCAGTTCGTACTCAACTGCGCAAACACCAACCGTACTCCTGTCCGTTCACATAAATTCCGCGCCTGATCCAACCTCTTTGTCGTAACCTCTGTGATTTCATCTCTATCCTTGTGGTCGTCTCCTACTTCCAACCAGAACAAAGTTTCATATCCTTGAATCCTTCCCCATTCTACGCAATACTCTCCTCTGTCCTATTTTGCCAGCTTGGTCAGTGTTGGCAATAGGGCTAGATCGCCAAATCCCTTCACCTTCTGACAAATACACTTCTTATCGAAATTTGTTGTTCCTCGGTTGGATAAACCAGTGAGGAAATCATAATTTATTCGGCTGATTTCTCCAGCGTCGCCCATAAAATTTGTGAGTAGATGAATAAACAGGGATACGGCAGAACTTGCTACGCTTGATGTAAAACTTATTACTGCCGGCGTCTTGGAATCAATATCCTCGACATATCCTTGTTCAAGCAGGTGTCGTCGCTCTTCAATCGGCATGCTCTCTGTTGCAATTCTCTCGGATCGGAGGAATTGCTTGCACCACAGGCAGGGCTTATCCGGTCGAAGAATATCCATTGTGCCTATTGCGTGAGAAATCACACCAGCATCAGATGTGATTCGGACACCAAGGTTGATGGTTGGAATCATATACTGATAGGCAATCTGGTTGACAATAGAACGACCCCAATGTTCATCTGTGCAGAGAAAGAGAACATCTCGACCCAGTAGTAGCGAAGCAGTCTTACCCAACACTACATTTTGACTGACTGCACGAATCTGCGCATTCGGATTTATCCTTCTTAGATTCGAAGCAACCAGGTTAACCTTATACTCAGAAAAGAATCTAGATTTCCTTACTGACCCATAATACGTACCGTAGACACGAGAAAGATTTGTCGGAGAAAATTTATCAGGATCAATCAGTACGAGATCCAAAACCCCAAGTCGCACTAATTGTTCGGAAATGGGCGAACCTGTTCCTCCTAGCCCAATGATGCCCACCTTGGCGCGGGAGATAGCCAATTGCCCATCTTTCCCAAATGCCCTTACTTGACGGTCATACAAATCCAGTTTGGCTGAACCGCTTGAAACCTTTTGCAATTCAATTTTTTGAATGTGGTGTCCTATCACAACAATCTCGTCCAGGTGGATAGGCTGGGAATTATTTGCAAGCCATATCCTGCCTGTAGTATTGTCGGGAGTAAAAAGCAGACTTGCTATAGGCGCTCTTGCTAGGATGAATTGTCGAAGGGTATTTGCAATCCTCTCCTCCCCATAATCATCCGATTGTGAATATCTTAGTCCACTTGGATGACTATGACATATCACTGCCCCTAATTGGTTTGCCTCACACAAGGCGATCAAGCCATTAATAGCCTGAGGTGCAACTTCAAGGCGATATTCGTTTTGAACCAACATCATGTGTTTGGGAACTGAAATGGGTCGTCTTACGAGAATATCTGTTTGATCGCCATATTCAGCGATTCCTGCTAATGCAAAAGCTCCCGCTTCATCCGGTAAATCAGCCAAGACCATACTGCGCAGTTTATCAAAATCTTTACGAGAGATTTTTAACCTGTATTTTTTCATTGGTTGCTCTTCACAGCTCTAGCAAGACCGTTGTTTACAAACTCCAGATACATGGATAAATTTCCAATACTAGGATTCCAACCTTGAGGATGCCAAGAAAATCTCCGCCACTGTTGACCGAGGTGATCTTCAAGCGAATCTGCATTAGTAGGTGTCCGTCCATCTTCGCACAACAAGTCTGGCGCCGTCCAGAACATGTCTGGGTTGCCGTTTGGATATGATATGGGTATGCGTAACAGCAATCTGGTGCTTTGCTTGTTATACATTGGAGGCAGTGGATAATCATCCAATATTATATTTGCAAACCCATCCCCCTCGATCAATTCCACCTTGTAACCACCATCTCTCAAGCCCGCAATTTCTTGAAGCAGGATGTCGGTCAACATATCAGCCGAAGGTCCCAGGCGGCACAACGCGGTAACGTTGACCGTTTTCAATTTGGACAGGCGCAGTAATCTGAATATCGTCAACTGGCAGCTGACCCTCCGGGTCCGGCGATTTGTTGACCAGCCATACCTCATAGTCGCTTGGAGCCCCCACCGCGTCTCTGAAATCCTGTGGAGTAAGTTCGGACTTCTCGAAGTGGTACGGTTTTTGGTTGATATGAATAGTGATTTTCTTTGTCATGATATTTCTCCTAAGTTGGAATGGAAGAATTCGCAATGTTGACAAGCCATTGCCGAATTCTCCTCTGCCGCCCAATTAGAGAAGCGGCTTTCATGCCTGTTAATACCGGCGTGCTACAAATTTTTGCCATTTTGACCAAAAACTGGCGGATGGCGGTATTAACTGATTGGATCACACGGTCGCGTTGATTTGTGTGATTTGTCGTAAAATTGATCTATCCAATCATAAAGAAGGAATAAGAATCCAATGCCAGGGCATACCTAAATCTTCAACAGGGAGGTTATTTTGGACGAGAAAAAAAGACAACTTCTAAATGATTTTCCGTGGGAAGAAACCTACCCTAAACTTGTGGCGTTTGCGGAGTGGGTTATTCAAGGGAAGAACTGGAGTTCCGGCGTTCTTCCCAAAGGACAAACTGCGGAAACCATCGTACAAGATGTGATTACGAAGACCCTCACTGGGAAGCGGAATTGGGACCCTGAAAGGGGAGACTTGCTCGATTGGTTGAAATGGGTGATTAAGAGCGATATCAGCCATTTAGCGGAATCGGCTGCCAACAAACGCGACGTGCGTCTAGATAGTCTCAGTAACGATCCGGCAGTTGACCAAATCGAGTACAAGGCGGGCCGTGAGTCACGTGTCAGGCCTCAGGACGCCTCTCCTGAAGAAGCAATGATTGCGGTTGAGACGGAAGATGAACTGATGGCTTCCGCCAGATTGAAAATCGATTCGTTGTTGGAGGCGTGCAGTGGAAAACCTGAACTTGAAGAGATTGTTTATGCTATAAGCGACGGTAAATGTTCTGCTAAACCACAGGATTTGTCCAAGTATCTAGGCAGGCCAATCAAAAATATAAACCAACGTCTGCGCGCGTTGCGGCGAAGGGCATCCAAAATAAGAATAGAGGCCGAAAATGGACGAGAATAAATCCAAGAGATCTGATCTGGATATCGCGAACGAATTCGACCGCTTGTTTAATGAAATACCGGAACCAGAAACCGACGAGGAAATCCGGGAATTCTTGGTGGAATCCGGATATGATCCTGAAGCTCTGAAGGCTCAAGGCAGGGAGTTTGTACACAACTTAATAGCCACCAACTGGCGCTTTGTTTCTTCCAATGAGATTGATGAAGCCGTAACCAAAATTGATGAAGTACCCACCCGGAAGGAATGGAGTCGCAGTCAATTAACGAAAGCGATCCAAAAATTGTCGGCCGCCCTTACTATCGGCGGAAAACAACCCTCTCTGGCTTTTCGGAATCTGGAAGAACTAACCGACTCCGACTTAGCAGTCATCCTCCAGGAACTTGAGTATAAAGCTCGCGCTAGTGGAGTTGATTTTGATTTGAGTCAAGGTTAGGATGAGCTCTGCTGAAACAATTGCAAACCTGGTCCTAGACAGGCTTGACATTTCTAGGGTGGATGATCTTCTACTGTTGAAGGAAATTGTCTACGCCCGTGGTGCTATTCTCCGAGAGCATCCGTTGGAAGGAGCTGAGGCGTGCCTATTGGTGGGGCCTGGCAGACCGATCATTACTGTGTCATCCTCGCCATTAATCAGCCATCATCGCCGACGTTTTTCCATTGCACACGAACTTGGTCATCTTGAGATGCATCGAGGCACAGGCTTGCTGATAAACTGCACAAAAGGGGATATTCAGGACATGCCTAACGACACAGGTGTTGATACTGAGCAGGAAGCAAATCAGTTTGCCTCGGCCTTTTTGCTTCCAGCCAGATTTGTGGAAAAGCCATTCGTGGAAAACGAACCCTCCTTCGACATTATTTCTGAATGGGCAATGCGGCTTGATACATCCCTGACCGCGACCTCATTTAGATTTACGCGATTTACACCTGAGCCGGTGGCTGTTGTATATTCTGTTCGCGGTAATATCCAATATTTTCAGCCGTCCGAAGGATTCGCTGAACTTGGAGTTTTTCCTGATGTGAAAAACCCGGTGGGGAGCAACACCGATGCGAGAAGATTATTCAATGGCATGGACATAAAGGGTGAGTGGCGCGAAGTAAGAGCCCTTGAATGGTTCCGTGATAACAGGGATGCCTTTGATAAAACCGATGTGATTCGGGAATGGTCAATTCATATGCCATCATATGAGGCTGTTTTGAGTCTATTATGGGTACACAAACCCCTTGGGGAAATTGATGATTGGTAATTCTCATCTTGGGGAAATCCGTAGAAATGTTTTTGCAGGAAAGCAATAATCAGTTAGGAATCACTTTACCCCACTCTATCACTGGCAATTCCCCAAACCTTCGTGAACTTCCCATCACCACTGCCACCTCATTCGGTAAATCCACGCACGCCCAGTGCGCAGCCTCGTGCACCCAGTTCGTGCTCAACTGCGCATACACCAACCGCACCCCGGTTCGTTCACATAACCTCCATGCCTGAGCCAGCCTCTTCGTCGTAATCTCTGTGATTTCGTTCCGATCCTTGTGATCATCACCGACTTCCATCCAGAACAAAGTTTCATATCCCTGAATTCTCCCCCACGCCAGCCCGTCCGGGATCACGGAGAGTTCGGGGATACGGACTTCGCTCCAACCCGTCCAAATCTCTGCCTGGGGCCACGCGGAATTCAACCATGTAGACCAAACGCGGGAGATCCGCCGGTGTTCATATCCGATCTGCTGGAGATTCTCTTCTTTTCGAGAGGTAAACTCTATCCCTTTCGGAATCCCCCAACTCCGCAATGCCAGGGATAGTCCCTTGGAGCGGAGATGCCAAAGCGGAAACAGATCCATTTGAGCGGGTCTGGCTTTGCCGCGACGTATTTTCGGGCTGGTTTTGTACACAACCAGTTCCTTCTCCTCAAGATGAGCAAGCAAGTTTTTTGTCACGTCAACGGGCAAACCTACCAGCGATGCAATCTCCTCCTCATCCCCTTTTTCCATCCTGCCCAACGCCTGCAAACAACGCAATTCCTCCAAAGGGAGGGGAGCTTGTTTTTCCTCCACAACCGGGGGGTGGGGAAGCGGTGAATGAAACAAGCGCGGCGGGCGAGAAAAATCCAACCAGTCCGGAATCTTGTCTGCCATCGTCACAGCATAAGGCAATGCCAGCCCCTTCAGCGAACGCCTGACCTCCAGCATGAACCACTCGCCAGGCGCATCCACCTGCACCCATAATGATGCGCCTGGACGTTTTCTGTTGGCGTGTGACGCCATCCGCCCCAAGGGTTCCTCATAGCAGAATGGCGGGACACATGCGCGGGCGTCAATGCGGAAGATAAATGTGTCCGTCCAACCGTTCTGAAATGGCAGGCTGACCCAATCCGAGAAAGTCACATTTCCAATGCGGACGGTCATGCTTAATCCGAACACCCGATGTTGATGTATTCCTCTTCGGTGAAGAAGGATTGCGGGTTGAGCCAGACGTAACTCTTTTCCCCGGTCTTGTGCTTGATGCCATAATGCAGGTGTGCGCCCGTACTGTTACCGGTGTTGCCGCTCAAACCAACCACGTCGCCGTAACGCAAAATATCACCTGTGGATGCCTGAACACTGCTCAGATGCGCCAGCCAGATTTGGTAGCCGTTGTTTTCAATAACGACCAGATTTCCCCAGGGACCATTCGAACCTGCCCACACGACCTTCCCGCCCATTGTGGTATGCACGGGCGTTCCCTCATTCACGGGAAAATCATCCCCGGTGTGAGACTTATAGTTAGGGTCATGGAAAGTACAACCGAGCAAGGGTTTGTCATACCACGTACTCCAATGCTGGATAGGTCCAACGAGCGGCAAGCCGTAGATATCCGATTCTGGACCGGTGTATCCATCCCACAAAACGGCGCTCAGGCCGGCAGGAGCCGAGTCGTCCGTGTAAGAACCATTGTCGCTGGTCTCGCTGTATTGCGGCACGTCGAACAGCCACTGCTCGACGCCCGGCTGCGCCCAGGACGGTAATTGGGGAATTGTGAGAACAACAATCATCACATACCCCACAACCAAAGCCGCCCCGCAAAGCAACGGGGCGGTCATCAATGCGATGGAAAGACGGAAGAAGCCCTTCACTAGAGAACCCGACCCAGACGGTCCAGGCGAATCTCTCCCTGCCCACCAGCCTGCAAGCCCATCGAGGCTTCGATGGATAGACCATTGCGGATCATCCTCATGGAAAGCCAGTACGAAATGCCTGAGCCGATGATGACAGGCGACAACAGCAACGGATTGGCGGAATACAACTTCCCAACCTCGGGTGTAGTAATTGCAATCAAGACAAGCACGGCAGGCGGAAAGAGCGCAAGAAAGCGCGCTTGCCATTCCACACCCTTCGCCGCGGCGCGAGCACGGGATAAAACCTCCACGACAGTGCCCAATGTCTTTCGGAGCGAAGCAACCAAAGGTCCGATCTCGATGCGCCCTTCGATGGAGGCAAGAAGGGAGGTGGCAACAATGTCCACCGCGGGATTATCCCAGGCAGTCGTCCACTCGCGCACAGCGAGCGCGGCTTCATCGGCAGGTGCAGTCCGCAGGCGAACGACCAGATCACCCAACACCATCCGCCCATCGGGACCGACAGCCTGCGCCGCGTCGTCCAGCGCGTCGCCCAAGGGTTTGCCTTGCGAAAGCAGTGTCTCCACCACGCCCAGACCGCGCAGGATGTCTTTGGCTTGCTTCAAGCGGAATTCCTGGCGTTTATCTGAAAGAGTCCCTGCATACAGCAATCCGCCTGCAATCGCAAACAGGATGGCAGGGAAGAGTCCCAAAAACATTCCGCCTGCCAGTCCACCGCCGACCCATGCCAGAAAGCCGTAGGCAATCTGGTTGAAGGTCAGCCCGGTTCCGGTCTGACGCGCAAACTTCTCCGGATCGAATTTCTTCTTCGGCTGGGCGATGCCCATCGCGCGCGCCATGCCCGCTTCATCCACCGTACGCCGCCAGCCTAACGTGATGGGGATGGCGGCCAACGCGAGCGCCGCAATCAGGGAAATCAAAGTGATCATTTCTCTTCTCCTACCTGAACCAAATCGAAAGTTCTTCCGCCCCGCCGTTTGCCAGCCAAACGGCAAAGTACACGCCCACGACACCGAGCAGGGCGGTGAGCAATGGATAGACTCCCACTTCATTCCAAGCCAGGTCAATGGGATGAATCACCGTTTGCGCGGCAAAGGATGGCGCGTTACGTTCAAACGTTGGGCGTTCGGATTTTTGTTTTGGTGGATTTACCGATTCTGTTCTGCGCGTGGCGGTCTGCTGGTTGACGTACTGCCTCGTCTGCATGGCGTAGCGGAAGCGGCGCGTCAGCCAGACTTCGGGCGGGACGCGGTCGGGTCCAAGTCGCAGTAACGCCAACGCCATGAACCCGACCAGCACCAGAAAACCAATCACCACCTTTCCGGCAAAAGATAGCGGAAGGAATAAACACAGCACTGCCAGGAGCGCCCCGGCGCCGAGGATGCCGATGTCACGATTGTTAAACATGGACTCAAAACGGCGCTTCAGGCTGGAAATTTTTTAGTAACTCGCCGATCTGCGGCAGAAAGAGAAACGCAAACAGAACGATGATGACCAGCCCGACCACGCCGATGATCGCCATCGAGGTCATGCGGCTGCCTCCAAAAGCCATGCCGGCCGTGCCTTGCAGAACGAAATACAAACCACCTAGCAATGCCACGACGATCAACAAGCCGGCCATGAACGCCCAGGCATCGCGGGCAATCGCCAGAATTTGTTCCATGATGGGGTCGAACATAAAATCATTCTCCTTTCACGTTTCAACAGGTTCCGAGAAACCAGGCGGCAAGGGGCAGCGCCGCGCCAGCCAAGATCATTCCGAAAATGGCTTCCCCGCATTCGATCAGCGCATTGGCAAAGGTGGACGCGCCGCCAATCGAGGCGGAGAGCATGGAGGTGAACGCCGCCTTGAGCATGCGCAGCGCCGCCAGCCCGCCGATCAATCCAGATGCAAGTGTTCCCAGTTCACTGATCGGCCCGCACCCGCCTCCGCCCGGCAGGGAGGACTGCAAGGCGTTCACGATTTGCGGGATTCCCAGGAAGGCAAACAAGCCTATGACAACAATCGACAACAGCGCGGATACGGACTCCCACACCCACAGGTTCGCGCCCAAGACGCTGGCGGAACTCACGCGCAGCATCTGGGCGATTCCAGCCAGAAGCGCAAATGCTAGGAAAGCGCCCGCGAGCGCCATCCACGCTTCGCGCAGAAAGGTGAGTAACAGGGATGATGCTTCGGTCATGTGAGCGCCATCGGGTCGTGCTTGTGGAATTCCTCTTCGAGGGCGGGATAAAACCGCTCGCCCCAGAATTGCATGGGGAAGCGGCGTGTCGGTCCGGTGCGGTCTTTTAGAGTAATGACTTCGAGCGGAACACATCCGCATTCGCGCACGTTTCCTTTTCGTTGGACGACCAGCACACGGTCCGCCTCATACGGGACCCGTTCATCGCCCATCAACGCAGACAGGTCGTCTCCGGTCTTGAAATGTTCCGATTTCAACGCCGCGGCCGCGATCACCGCCCAGCCATGATGACGCGCCATCGCGCGCAAGGCGGCTGCCGCCTCGCCGCTGCGACCCTCCTCGTCCATCATCCCGGTCAAGCCAACCACTGGCACGCGGTTGAGATAATCCACGGCGATCAACGCAGGTCCCTTGACAGGAAAAGCATAGTCATGGATCAGCATATCTTCCAGCGCGCGCACCGTGTCTTCCTGGTAATTCAAGGAGAGCAGGACGGCTTCGCTGGCGCGCGCCAATTCTGCTTCGACCTTTTCCCGCGGAGACTGCTCATGCGGACCGGCGGTCATCGCTTCGGTTTGCAGGAACAGGCGATAGCGCAATTCTTTGGGCGTATGCTCATAACATCCAATCGCGGAGGGGATGTAGCTGGAAGCGGACTCAAATAACATCCGCAGCAGCCAGGAAGTCTTGCCAATTCCCGGCGCTGCGGCAAGCAATGTCAAGCCGCCGCTCCAGAAGGACAGGCCAGCGAAGACACCAAAGGGAGTGTATGGTTGGGGATTGCCCAGAGTTCCAGAGCGCGGCATGGGGGCATGATATTCAATTGGAAAACGGGGATGGTAAATCGTGTCGCTACGAAATGGGGAGGATCAGCCGCAGCAGAAGAAAAGCAAGCAATCCAAGCAGCAGGCCGGGTATGGCAGGGATCGAACCGGTCTGTCTGCGAATCCAAATTCTGCGCCAGAGTTCCAGACCAAACAAAGAAAGAAGAACAGCAGGCAAAGGGAAGAGACAGGCAAGCCCGCTGACGGCCAGTAAATCCGCCCTGCCGATGAGACCCTTTCGATACCCATACCCGTTAAACAACACGGGCCAGGCGGGTGGATAAAACAGAAGTGGCAAGGCGAACCAGCCGGAAATGTTTCGGAATAATCCCCAGGCGCAGGCGAGTAAGATAATTCCAGTTTGTATTGGAGTTGCGGGCAAGGTAAGTAGAATCGTTCCAAGTAGAAATAATTCAATACCAGGCACGAGGCGGTAACGCAGATCAGCCAGGCTGAACAAGGTGAAGGACGCCAGGGCAAAAGATTCGGTAAGTGTCATGATTTATCGTCTTCATCCTTGATGGGCATGAAGGTGATCATGCCCTGTACCTTACTCGCATTGCCGAGTTCCGCGGCGTGGTACAGCGGATCGCGCGCCTGGCTGATGTCCTCTGGATGATCGAGATATGCCTGCACCATGCGGGCGGTGTCTTCGGGATATTGCGCGGCAAGCGCATTTGGATCGAGACCGTGTTGGGAGATGTGCGGGTATAAGGCTTGAAACCCGCGCTGGAAATCCTCGGTCGAACCCTTGAAATTGGATTGAATGGCGGAGTTCACCGAAGGCGAAAAACCAAAGTCTGCCGACTCAGTCCGAACACCGCCAAAGCGCTGCATGCGTTCTCCGAGTTCCGCCTGTCTTGCCGCCAGTTCATGTCCATGCGCAAGCGAACGGTTGTATGATGCAGGCGCGTGAAGTCCCATTGCTTCGAATGTCGCCGCGCGCTGAGTGAGTTGCTGTGCCGCATTCAGATGGTTCATCGCGGCTTCCCCGCCGCTTAGTCCGCTCGCGGTCCTCCCAGTTTCTGTTGCAGCCGCACCCGTTCCAGCAACGCCTGCGGCTCCCGCGCCTGCGCCGCTGGCGGCCAATGCTCCAATGGCGATAATTTGTTGCGCGGCTTTGACCAGTTGTCCGAACGCGTCGGCTGTGGTGGAGATGGTCATTTTGCCGAGAATGCCTGCGAGAGACAACAGCAGTCCCGTCGCGCCCCACAACCAGATCACGCGGATAATGGCGGATAGCAGCCCTTGTTGCCCTAGCCAGATGCTGGATGCCATGCCAGCCTTGAAGATCCCTCCGGCAACAACAGGTAAGAGAGCAATCAGGATCACCGCCTTCAACCATAACGAGCGCAACCAGGTCGCCTGTGGAAGAACGCTGGCAATCGCAAGCGGCGGAGCGAGAATCGCCAGGATGAACAAGACGGCATTCGCAGACGCAAAGGCAAACAACATTCCGCCAATGGCAAGCAGAGAGCCGATGGACAGGCCGATGGAGAGCAAACTGCCGAGGAAGGTCAAGTTGGCAAGACCGAGCAGGACGGAGGTCGCAGTGGTGGACTCGACGAAGCTCACTGCCAACACAGCGGTCTCGCCGATCACCTTTCCAACCATCCACCAGCCGAGGCGGACGATCAGATCGAGAAAAGGACCGGAGACGACCGCCAGCACGCCCGCTGTGACCCAATCGCCAACCACACGCAATCCGCTGTCATCGTCGCCGAGCAGTCGTCCCCAATGATAGAGCGCCAGCCGTAAGAGAAACAAAGCCGGAGCCAATGCCGCGGCGACCGGCAGACTGGATTGAGCCACCTTGCTGTAATCGCCCTGGCTGGGAGCCTGCACGATCTCGCCGATCACCTGCGTCCAGCGCGCCACTTCCTCGCTCATGGCGCGCACTTCCTTGTCGGCGGCTTTGTCGAAGATTCCAGCCAACGCTTCGGAAATCGTCTCGGCGGGAAACACCAGGTGATGGAAGATTTGTGAGATGCTGGTAACGACCGAACCGCCTTCTTCAGGAGGATCAGGAGGAGGCGTTGGAGGAGGCGTCGGTGTGATGTCATACGCCGGACTGGAAGAATGAACCGGCGCGGCGGCCATCGCCAGACTGCTCAGCGAAATCAGGGCGAGGAACAGGGCAAGGACGATGAAGGGACGAGCGCGTTTCATATGCTGGAGAGGGCGTGAGGGGAAAGGAGATTTTTCTCGAAACACAGGCTTTGGTATCCGCAGTTCTTGCACATCGAAGGCTGGCGCAGGGCGTTCAGTGGTGGGTGCGGTCCGTTCTTTGCCAGCTCGGATAGAGACTGAACGATGCGTTCCAAATCCTTGTCGGCAAGAGTCTGGTCGCAATGCTGGACTTCGCCGGTTTCGCGGTCCAACGCAAAGATGGTTGGGGTGTTCGGCCACGGCTGTTTGCTGGAGGAATGACAGCGCCGCATGAGCGCGAACCGAAGTTGATCCTGCTCCAGGCGCGACACAAGCAAGCCGATTTTGGTCTCCGTTACGTGACCGACTGGAATCTTCCACATCAGGACATCGAACTGCACCGGCAGACGGGCGAAGGGCAGGACCAGCAGAACTTTTTCGCTGGCGAGGATGTAATCTGAGTCGCGTTCGATCTTCATCCCGATCCGCCAGTCCTGGGACAGGAATGCCCATGTGCGGATATAAATGAAAAGATTACGCCAGTCTCCGCCGAAGTTGTTGATCGCGTGTTGCGAACCAAAACGGCGCGCCATGTCGATCTTCCCGCCGCGAAACAAGGGCAGGATCTCAGGCGCGGGAACTGGGTTTTGTTTGCGATACTCCTCGACCTTCCGGACATATTCACGGACATCTTCAATCAGGTTTTCAAAGCCGTAGCGCGTAAGATGATCCAGCAGGGTCCCGCCGCTGGTCAGGTCTTGCAGGGACTGCCAGACGGGATCGAACGGCGGCGTCGGGTCCGCGCCAGCCAGCCACCAGCGCGCCGCAGCCGGGCAGAAGGCGTACAACATCGCCGAGAGGATCGGATGACCACGCGCATTATTGCGATTGAGCAGGGCAAGGAAGAGATCAGTGTACATACCAATACAACAGAAGGAAGGGGAGGGTCCGCCATGCGGCGGGGGAGTTCACGTCCGTCATCGCTTGTTTTCTGATGGTTCGCCAGATGATCTGTGCAAGACCAGTAACGAGGAATGCAATGAACATAAAAAGAAGCGCATGAGAAGATCCCTCGACCGGCAATGCCCACAACAGCGCCATCCAGAGTTTGACGTCCCCCGCGCCCATCCAGCCGCCTGCCCAGGCCCACAACAATCCAAAACTGGCGAGCCATACTTCGGGGCGACTGGGGAAGTGCGCAATCATTCCTGTTGCAAGCAGAGGAAGCGTGCACCAGTTTGGGATTCGCCGCGTGCGCAGGTCGTACAGGCTGATAGCCAGAGCGTACATGAACAACCAGATCATTGGTTGCTCATGATATTTGGATTGGTGTACAGGTATGGGGGGGGTGTCGGTTTAACTTAGCGACAGCCAGCCTTGACGTGTGCGCGTTGATGGCTATAATTCTCGTTGCGACCCGCCCCCCTCGGGCCGCAGCAGCCGCCGCAAGGCGGCTGTCTTTGTTGTGCGACGCGCTGCAAACAAAGCAGGTTCTTGACGGAAGAACATTTGTTCTACTATAATCCCGCGTATGTCTATCTGGGATCGCTTTCTGTACCTGATAGGCTTGCGTCCTACGCCCGGCCCCCGAACCTATCGTTTCGATGTGAGTGACAGCCTGCAAGTCACCCTTTCGACAATCGCCCAAGACGAGGGTCGTCCTGAACATGAATTGATTCCCGAACTCCTGAACGCCGGCCTGACACAATATACCTCCCAAGAAAGGTTGTGGAAGAGGTGGGAGACTCTCTCCGCGCGCGAGAAGGATGTGGTTGCCCTAGTCTGCCTGGAATACACCAACAGCCAGATCGCAGCCCGGCTGAACATCTCTCCCGATACGGTCAAGGCGCGGCTGGGAAATGCGTTCCGAAAATTCGGTGTGCATAAGCGCTCGGACCTGCGCCTCCTGCTGGCACATTGGGATTTCAGCGCGTGGGAGAGATAGGCATTTTTTAGTTCATCCCTTCCAGGTGAGGCTGCGAACGAACTACATCCCCATATCTGGCGCACCCGTTTTTTACCCGAAATGTCCCCATCCGGGGACTTTTTATTTTCTGCATCTGCCTGTATCCTGACAGCATGGATATTCTTCCCGTTCTCAAAACCGGCAGGCTGATCGTGATCTACGCACCGGACGCCGCATGCGCCGAAAGCATGACTCTGATCGCCGAACTTGGCTTGCGCGGGGCAGTTACCATCCTGGATGGAGGCAATCTCTATCGACCGTATCAGGTTGCCACATTACTGCGCAGGAAAACGGTGGATATTTCAGGCGTTGCCAAGCGACTGTTCAGCCGGCGCGCCTTCACCTGCTATGAAATGAATACCCTGCTAAATTCCACTCCATCCCTCAATCAGCCATATTTGATTTTGGATTTATTGAACACCTTCTATGACGATCATGTACCTGCTTATGAGGCCTGCCGGCTCCTAAAATCCTGTCTGGATCAACTTCAACGCCTCGTGTTATCCGGACCTGTAGTTGTGACGCTTGCTCCGCCTCTAGCGGAGGAGCGTGGTTCTCTGGTTGAGCAGGTCTGCGGACAAGCGGATGAAGTGATGGTCAAGGAAGCGCCTGTCTGCCAACCCACCCAACCGTCACTCTTCTGAATGATATGGGCCGCACCCTCATTACCATCACCCAACTTCTGAATGAGACCGAAGCCAACTTGTCGGCATTTCGGCGTACCTTGCGCCGCAGTGATCAGTATGTTTTCGACGGTCTCCTTGCGTCCGCGCGCCGGCACATCGCCGCGATCGGGCAGGCGGAGTCGCTCTTGCCGTTCGAATCGGCTTTACTCGCCATGTTGCTGGAACAAGCCAAGGAGATTGCGGTTCTCCAGCAGGAACTCGACGAACTGAGAAAGAAGAACTCGTGTTGAATGGCGTAGACGTGTCGAAACACTTGTGTTGAGCTTGTCGAAACATGGATGAGGTCACCGGCTGGCTGCTGGATGTGTATGCAGGTGAAGAAGATGGGGTCGTTCTGTGGCTGCTGTCGGACGACGACAGACGCCTGCGCCTGCGCATGAACTTCGACGTTACATTTTATGCCGCGGGGGATTTCGGTCTTTTGCGTCAGGCATGGACATACCTGAAAGAGAGAAATGTAAAGCTGGAGCGCGCGGCCCGCCGCGATCTTTTTCTCGGCGAGCGCGATGTGCTGGCGGTTACCACATCCAATCCCTCGGAACTCCCAAAAATCTTTGCAGACCTCTCGCGGGGATTCCCGTCGCTGGATTACTACGATGCCGACATCCCGCTCAGCCTGCGGTTTATCGCGCATACGGATGCCCACTTGTTGGGACGCTGCCGCGTCAAACTGGACGGTGAGCGGGTCCAGTCCATTGAGTCTTTGGACTCACCCTGGGAGATTGACCCGGCTCCCATCCCCCTGCGAATCCTGACTCTCAGCCCGGATGAGAATCCGGCGGTTCGCAAACCCAGAAGTCTCAGAGTTCAATTTCAACAGAAGGAATATAGCCTGCCGCTCGAGCCGACGCGGGTATTTCTGATCAGCCTGAAGTCCGATTTGAAGCGCTTTGACCCCGACCTGATCCTGACCGACTACGGCGACACGTGGTTGTTCCCACAGTTGAAAATCTGGTCGCAGGAAAGCGGGATTGATGTGAATCCCAATCGCGATGAGGGCAAGCGGGTCCTGACGCGCCGCGCCGATAGTTACTTTGCATACGGACAGGTGATCTATCGCGGCGCGCAGACGCATTTGTTCGGTCGCTGGCACATTGACCGCCGTAATGCCATGTCGTTCGGGGAATACGGCTTGGAGGGGGCGATGGAGCAGGCGCGCGTGACAGGTCTTGGAGTGCAGGAGATGGCGCGCAAATCGCCCGGCGCAGGGATCACCGCCATGCAGATGCTGACTGCCTTGCGCAACGGAATCATGATTCCCGTACAAAAGCAACAAGTGGAGGGCAAAAAGACCCTGGCGGAATTGATCCGCGCCGATCACGGCGGCTTGATCTACCAGCCCCTGATTGGATTGCACGGCGACGTGGCGCAGATCGATTTCTCCTCGATGTATCCCGCGATCATGGTAAAGCACAATATCTCCCCGGAAACTGTTGCAGTAGAGAATGCGCTGGAGGGGTTGATACCCAAAACTCTGCGCCCGCTTCTGGAAAAGCGCCTGATGCTGAAAAATATCCTGTCTGATCTCGAATCGCGGGATTGCCGCGTCGAGATCCTCAAGGCGCGTGCCGCGGCGCTCAAATGGCTGCTGGTAGTTTGCTTTGGATATTTGGGATACAAGAATGCGCGCTTTGGAAAAATCGAATCGCACGAAGCCGTGACCGCCATGAGCCGCGAATTGATGCTGCAGGCAAAGGAAATCGCGGAGGACATGGGATTTACTGTCTTGCACATGTATATTGACTGCCTGTTCGTCCAGCAGGAAGGCTTTCACAGGCCGGCAGATTTCACGCCTTTATTGGACGCCATCGAAGAGAAAACTGGAATCCCCATTGCATTGGAGGGCGTGTTCAAATGGGTCGCTTTTCTGTCATCCAAAAGGGACGCGCGTGTACCTGTGCCTAACCAGTACTTTGGCGCGTTTCAGGACGGGACGATCAAATATCGCGGCATTGAATTGAGAAGACGGGACACAACCACGTGGGTGCGAAGGATTCAGCTGGCGGCGCTGGAAATTCTCGCGAGGGCGGACACACCGGAAGAAATGGCGGAGTATGTCCCGGACGTGTCCGCGCTGGTCGAACGCGCCAGGCGCGACCTGCGAGCCGGCCGCGTTCCCCTCGAAGAGTTGATCGTCAGGCAGAAATTGAGCCGCGTCCTGGATGGATACAAATCCCCCTCGCCCGCGGCACGCGCGGCGATGCAGTTGAAAACGATGGGCAGGGAGATCGCTCCCGGTCAAGCGGTGGAGTTCCTGTTTACGCGCGGCGGCTCCGGGGTCCACGCCTGGGAACTGGGCGAGGCGTTGGACCCCGGAAGAATCGATACGGTCAGATACTGCAGGCTGTTAGACCGGGCGATACAAACTGTGCTCGATCCGCACAGACGGTCATGTGTTCCAGAACGATTGTTGTGAAAGGATCATTGCCCCGGCCATCCGATCTGCCCCTGCCCTTCACGCACTGCCCAATAAATGATCCCGCCCCAATTCCATGAGCGTTGGTATTGCGGATTGTTCACACTGCCCGCTTCATCCATACGCCGCAGGGTCAGGTTGTTGTCCCAATACGCGTCGGGTGTGCCATCCTGGTTGACGTCAGCCATCAGCGCGGCGGGCAGGTTGGCGACCGCGGAGGGCGGGATCTCGCCGCCGCTGGAATGCCGCTTCCATTCATAACCGACGACTTCCTTGTGACCCGTTCCGCCTCCGCAGTTGTAATTGCCATTGCCATTCGGACCGGACACGCATTCCTCGATGGCCTCGTATTCGTAATAGCGCAATTCCCAGAACAACTTGTAGGGTGCGCGTCCCCTGCCGACAAACACAGGCAGGTCACCGGGGAGTTCTTCGAGACCGCCAATACTTCCAGCAAGGGGACCGGCGCCGACTGCAGGATGCGAGGGCACTTCCCACTGAATGGACTGGCTGGCGCCGTTGGGCAACACCAAATCTCCGATGTGAGGCAGGGTCACGAACATCGGACCGGCGGGCCGCAGGGTGAGGATCAAACGCAAATCCTGCCAATCGCCCACGTGCGGGTTGCCCGGTGAACCGCCGCCATTGGGAATGTAATCCACGCCTCCTGAACCGCTGGACTCCGGCATGCCTCCATTCCGGACCGCTGTCGGCCAGCGGACCAACGTCGCGGGATACGGACGCACATCGAGATAGATTTCGGGGAATGTGACGCGCGCGCTCACCTTCCAGCCGCTGTTTTCACAGGTAATGCCGCCGGGGCCCACGGAAAAGCTGGTGCAGGGATGCTGAGGGGGCGAGCTGTTTGGCATCTCGCAACTAATGTTGCCGATCTGCTCCGAAATGCCAATGACCTCGCCCGTGCAATTGTCCACCCGGATGGGATGCACCTTGCAGGTGCTGGTGCTGGCGTCATATTCGAGCACTCTGAACGCCATGTGATTGCCGGGTGTGCAGGCGCCTCCGTTATCGTTGCCGCTCCCTCCGCCGTCATTTCCTCCGCCTCCATCGTTCCCGCCTCCGGTGGTGCAAATAATGCTCCCGTCCGGCTGAAAGGCACATGAAGGAGCAGACTGCGCCTGAGCTGGGGAAGACTGGATGGATAACAGCGCAATCAGCAGAAGGAGAGTGGTACGCTTCATGGCGTCCCTCCTTCGTGGTTGGCGGATAATGCGCTGAGAATGAACTGCTTTTCGTTCTCATCCGTCAGGCTCTGCCAGTTCTTGGGCAGTGGACGCATAGGAAGGTGGTGAAAGTTCATCAACCATTTTGCATCCCAGGGCTGTGAGTCGTATAGGGTCGCTACGGTCAGGCGGTCACTGGCGTTCTCCTGCGGGTCGGTGATCTCAATTTTCGGCTCGGTCTGCGTCCCAAGCCAGACCCAATAACCATCGGAGATATAACCGAACAACAGGAACGAACGCATGGGTGTCGCCGGGGAGGTATAGGTATGACCGTTCAGCGAATAGACGATATGCGTGTTTTCCGCATCCTCGACCACGATGCAGACCACCGGATAATCGCCGCCCCAGATTTCCACGCGGTTGCCGGTGATGGTGGAGGTTCGGAAGCAGCCGCGCAGGGCGTAGGTCACAGCGGGTTCGCCGCGCGCATTCAGCCGCCATTCCGTGAAGTCGGGATTCGGCGGGATGAAACTGACCGGCACATCCACAAGTTCATCCGCATCACTGGGGATGGTAACCATCTCCAACTGTCTCATCGGCATTTCGCTGAAGCCGAGTTGTTGGGTAGCTTCGGCGCGGCTGTACCCTTCCCTCACCGCCAGCGCCCAGGCAATGGTTCGTTCCAGTCCCTGATACACACAGGCAGGTTGGATGACCTGATGATTCTCGCTGATCAAGGTCGGGCTGAAAGACCACTCCGTCGAATCGGTTGGACAGCCGGATGATACATTTCCTTCCGATTGAACAGTTGCAGGCGGTTCAGTTTCTGATGATTCAATGACTTGTGTTGTCATCGAGACAGATACCGGCGTGGCTTGCACCCTGCTCATCAACAAATACCGGTTCAGCCCAGCCATGCCTCCCGCCGCAAACAGCAAAAGCAGGATCAGCCCGGTGATGACCGTGTAGATGCGGGGCTGTCTCTTCCCGGCGAGGTCTTGATAAGTCAATCCATCCAGGATCGTTTTCCAAAGTGAATTCATTCTTCTCCTAAGATCATTGATCCCCGCGGGTGACGCCGTGCGCCAGATACCCAATGGCGCGGATAGTCACCCAGCGGGTTGGCAGTAGATACCCTGCGGAACGAACCCTCGCAGTGACAAGACAGGCCGGTCGTCCCTGATGTCTTCCGCAGGAGACCGAGTTGAGTTGTGCATAACCCGGTCGTTGAGTGTTGAAGTAGGTTGCGGCAATGCCGTTCCCGGCGGTCGTGGCTGTAATCGTGCCATCCGGCAATACCGTGATTTCCTGCGCTCCCGCATGGGCGGCGAGGTCGGCAACGGCGACAGTCTCCATCACGCGCGCGTTGGTCACCATGTAATCCAGGATGCCCAGCAGGAAGAGGGACATGATGGGCATCAGGATCGCAAACAACAAAATGGACTGCCCTCTCTCGGTTTCAAGATGTAGGGTGCGAAGTACCTGATACTTCCTCATCGCCACCTTGCCTTCCAGGTCTCGGAGCGCGAGATAAACCACTCGCTGTTCCAGCCACCGTGACTCAATCCAAGCAGTCCATCAAAAAGGGTTGGCGCTTGAAAAGAAACCAGGCAGCGGCCCGGCATTCCCGGACCGCTCGGCGGCGAGACCTGCACCCGGTATTGCACGCCCGCCGTAGCGGACCAATCCGCGTTCAACGTTCTCCATGCGACATTCACCGCGTTGTGTCGGGCGCGGGATGGATCAGGGGACTGCGACAGGAACTGCGAACAGGCGTATGCCGCGGCGGTCGCGGCGGTGCGGGCGCGGTGGGTAGGAATCCAGGCGAGCAGACCGAAAGCCATCAGCACAGCCAGCATCGCGAACAAAGCCGTTTCCGCCAGCGCTTGACCGCGTTCACCCTTTCGATGACGAACGCTCATTCGATGCCTCCAGCAGGGGGCGGTCCGGGATAGAACCGCCATAAGCGAAAATGGGTCGCGGCGCGTTGCGCTTCGATCAGGCGGATGCCAAAGATCCAGTCGCGTGAGTCTTCGATGCTGATCAGCGAACGCACCTGGCGCGGGCCGCTCTGACCGGCGTGGATGCGATCCGCGAGGTCGGGCCATAAAACATTCTCCCTTGCGTGTTCCGTCGCTGGGGTGTTGTACGAACCAGAAGCGACGCCGGTGATGAACACACCCCAATCCGTGGCGGCGGAACGAAAGGCGTAGAACGCGGCGAAGGTCATGCCGAACAGGAGCAGGATCAGGATCGGCATGACCAGCGCAAACTCCGCCATCGCTTGCCCCTTTTCCTTCCCGCGTGCCATTTATCCGCCTCGTGCCATGCGCAGGGCTTCGATGCCCGCTTCGAAGGCGGCGATCAGTTCATTGCGATAGCGGGCGATCACGGCAATCGCGACCACGCCGACCGCGCCCAGGATCAGCGCGTATTCTGCAAAGTCCTGACCATCCTCTTCGCGGATGAAACGTTGCAACAACTTGAACATGGGAAACTCCTTTTTGTAATAGAAAAATCGGCTGGCAGAGGTTTCTGCCAGCCGAGATCATAAATAAATGAAAGGAGGGGATTTACTGTAGTGTCGGTAAGTTGTTATCGCGTATTATGAGAAATCCATTGGCAACTGAGACATTTTGTCTGATGGTCACTTTCGATCCAGCTTGCGTCGGCTTCCTTTCGTAAGGTAAAATGAATCAACTGAAAATAGAGGATCAAAGTTAATAGGCGCTCTTGCAGGTTTATTTTGTCGAAGGAGTAGTAATGGCGTCTGGAATTCCAAAACCCCGCCTCATCAAAGCAATAATTGATACTTTTTCCGAGCCCAAAATACGTTCAGTCTTCAAATTAATGCCAACAACCAATATAGCTGAACGACTTCTCGACATGCGAAAAGACAGTCTGGAGGAATTTTTGATATCCTCCGCCAAGGGATCGGCATTATTCAGGGACCTTAAAGAACGGTTTCCGAATAACATGCCAAGGACATTTTTCCTTGTAAAACTACCCCCCAGAAAATATACTGAAGAATTGGAAATCGTTGTATCAAGACTGGCCAAAAGAGAACGAGAAAATGCACTCCTGGTAAATTCAAGAATCCGGGCTGTTTATTTGGAAGATGAAGCAAATATAGTGGACGAGTGGAGGTTATTGGAATTGCCGATTGCCTATGAACGTAAACTTGAATATCAAATTGGGAATCCTCCTGAATCGGAACGTTATGGTGAATTCGAACAGACATACTCTCTTGAACATGCCTTTGTTTGGTTGCTGGATGAGTACTCGCATGGGATAGTGTGCTGCTCGGATTTGGCTGCGCTCCAGGCGATTCTCAGTTATTGTCGAGAGATACTCTCTCTGCGCATGGCTATTCCCAATATGACCTCCCATATTTTTTCGAGGCTCATTGAAAAAGGTGAACCAAGTAGCGCAACTTTTTCTGGTTTACCGCTTGGAATTCCAACAGTTACCGTTTATGCAAGAAATGTTGACCAAACTGAGTTGTATCAGGAACTCGAAGAAGATCCTGATCGAGAACAGACAGCAGGCTTCTTCCGCAATGACGCTGGTGAACTATTCCTCAGCTTCGGAATCTCAAGGCGATATTCAAGGATTTGGACACCTTGGCACTATAGTAAACCGTGGCTCGTAAATGCAAGTAAAGTGATTATCAAGAAAACAGAAGAAGAACTGTCAAGGGAATACGAGACGGACCATTTGAGTTACTTGTCTTATTTTTCGAATGTAGGTGTGATAGTGGGCCGAAAAGCTCTTGATGGTAAAGCCAGAGAATTGTTCCAAAGGCTATTGAGTGAAATGCTGAACGCGTACCGACATGGAAATGAAGTGGTGATTAGCTCCGATTTTCTCTACGATTTGATTCATCTTCAGTTGAAGCTTGATCTACAATTGTCTTTCTGCTATGAATGTCCAAATTGCGGCGGCGGGCTTGGCAGATGCCCGGATTGCCTGCTTCCCTACGACGTCAGGATTATGGATAACGTCATCAAGGTTGTTTGTCCTAAGTGCAAACGTGAAGTGCAGTCTGAACAGACTGTTGTTTGTGAATGTGGGACTGAGATCGAGATAGCAGATGTGGAGACTCATATCCAGATTTATCCTGGTGCGCTGTTGATCCAGTCAATTGAGGATTTTATAAGTCAAAATCTAGATGAATTCAGCTGGCACGGCATTTTTGTTATCGATGGGTTGGTTCTAAAACTCTTTGAAAAAAGATCTCCTAAGAAAGAGTTGCCCGGGTTATTGCGATTGAACCAACTAGCCTCGTGGCAAGGAAGGGCCCAGTACTCACGACGGCGAGCTCGACAAAAATATCTCCCACTATTGGGCATGACCAAGGAGAAATGCTATCGAAATAATACTCCCCCGACCGTCGAGAGCTGCGAAACATGCAAGGCGTCTGAGATAACTGAAAAACAAATTCGCAAAAGAAAAGAGGTCTGCTTGCCAAGGATTTTTGGATTGCCGATCGGAGAACGATTTGACGGCATTCATCATGCTTATGAAATCGCCGACGTAAAGTATAAAGATTTCTATAATGGCACAGGGATTAGTTTGGGTATTCACTTAAAAAGCCGAACAAAGTCGCGCCCGGAAGGGTTGGGAAAAAGTATTTATCCAATAAAGTCCTTGTATACCCAAGTGTTCTATTCTGCTTATCAAGTCTTTAAGGGCGATGCTGATTTTGATGTCATTGGAATCTCGATTCCGAATACCGTTAAAAAAGAGGTCGTCGATTCGGTTCAGTTGCTACTGAATAAATTAGGTTACGGACTCCTGGTGATTGACGAAAGTGATTGGCTAAAGATATTTGATGCAGCTTTGGAGACCGTTGCTTTTGAAGAGGTGGCTTAATTCAGTAACTCAAACGAATAGGGGTAGGAAATTGAATAAAGGAAAGACATTGGCAAACTTAGCTTTTCCCTTAATGCCCAACTGGCAGCCTGCTCACCCAATCCTCCCCAATGCGAATTTCGATATCCACATTTGAGGTTGGATCGGGCTGGATAACGATCTGTGGGCTTCCCACCCCGAACAGCTCTGCTAAATATCGCAGGGTGTACAACTTGGAGGAATACAGAATCAATTTGGTCTGATTGGAAGCTCCAGTAGGCATGCCAAATTCCACGATCTGCATTCCCTGAGCCGTCAGAAATCTGGCGGTGCGTTCCTCCAGGCCGGCGCTGTAGGTTTTGTTGATGATCCTGATCTTCGCCTCTTCCGCCTGCATCAACGTCCTCAAGTCCCCCTGCGCCAGCGGGCTCACCGGTCCGCCTGGAACAAATATCTCATCCCGCAGGATGCGGATCAGATCAGGAACGGGGCGCAGGACGCTGGCGGGAACCCCGCCCAGGGTCGTATCAGCCGGGATCGCCATGCTGGAATCGATCACACCCTGCCGGATGTTTTCAGCCGGAATGTCCTTTACCAACATCGCCAGTTTCAAGGCATCCTCAAAGGACATATTGGTGTGAATGCCGGACGAAAACTCCGCATAGATCTGCGGAGCCTGCGCAACGAGTTTTGGAAAATAAGCTGGGTCAAGCACCTTGTCGCGGATCGCCAGGATGACCTGCTGCTGGCGTTTGGCGCGGCCGAAATCGCCGCCGCTGCATCCCTTGGACGCATCGCGGCAGCGTGCATACGCCAGGGCGCGCTTGCCGGTCAGATGGCGGTAGTCCCCGGGTTTCAACACAAAGTGATCCTGTCCGGGACCTGCGGGATCGAGCACCATCCGTTCTTCGACGTACACATCAATCCCGCCAATCAGGTTGATGAACGAAACGAACGTCCCAAAATCCACCTGAACATAGTAATGAACTGGAACGCCGATGAATTGCGAGACGGTCTCCATCGCCAGACCCGGTCCGCTGCCCGGCAGTTTGGCAGCCTCCCCGATGGTCCAGGCAGTATTGATGCGGCTGTAACCGAACCCCGGAATATTGACCCACATGTCGCGTGGGATGGATAACATGCCGGCCGTTTTCGTGACCGGGTCTACCGTCAACAGGATGATGGTATCTGTGCAAGCCGGACAGTCTTCGCCGCCCGCGTCGCCTCCGCGCAAGCCGAAGAAGGCGATGTTGACCCGGCTGCCGCCGTCCCATTGGGGAATCTCCATTTCCGGCGCTGAACCTTCAGGGAGAATAAGTGCGGCCGGTAGATTGACATCGTAGGGATCAGGCGAGCCGGATGGATTGGAAGGCTCTGCGGAACAGTAAGAGGGGGGAATGCCGGGGAGCGCGGTCAGCCGCCAGCAGGCCGTCAGACGGCGCACAAGCAAAAAAGCCCCTATGGTTGCGATCAGGGCGAAGGACCAATACGCGATGGACCTCCAGGAGGGATGATAGAAGCTGGGCTTTCCGGATGACTGCGGCATGGGCTACAACAACCCCGATCCCATAAATGGCGCAAGGATCGCCAGCACCAGTCCCAGCACCGCCATCACGCCGAACAAACCGGCGCGCTGGCGCACTAATGCCGCGCGCGCCTCCGTCGCCTCCACCACCGAACGGTGGACGGAATCCTGCAAGCCCTGCACGCTGGATAACACCGGACGGTTATTGGCGAAGAAGTCGTAGATGTCACGAAGGAAAAGATTGGCCTCCACGTCGGCAGGGTCGGGAAGATGCGCGCGTGTCACTTCAATGGCTTTGACGAAATCTTCGACCTCCATGCGGGCCACCAATAGTCCCAACAGATTACAAAACGGACCACCGACTGTCGACGCGCGCCGTAATGCTTCCTGCACACCGACACCCGAAGACAACAGTGAATTCAACACGGATAATCCGATCAACATGTTGTTACGCAAGGACTCGGCGCGTTTCTTTGCCAGAGTTTTCAGCCGCACATAGGGACGGCGCAGTCCCAGGAAGACAAAGATCAAGGCAATCACGGGCGCAACCACGATCAAGTTCATGGCCGCCAGCGCGCCCGCCAGCAATCCTCCCACTGTCAGGAAAATCGAAAAGTCGCGGATCGCAACTGCGTAAAACTCGCCCGGTGTATCGTAGGGATAACCGGCGCGCCGCAGGAGGCTGATCACATCAGCTGTGTTTTTCGCCTGAGTCGGATCAAATCGCCCGGGCAGGATTGCAACGAGCAAAGCCTCCCAGGTCGAACGTCTCTTCGTCGGGTGGTTTGTCTGAAAATTCATTAGGCGATTGCTGCCAAAGGCGCTGAATGCAGTTTGGAACGTTGACATCAGTTCAAAGATGAGCACGCTCAAACTGAGCGCGCCGAGGAAAGCAAAGAATGTCATTAGGGTTCTCCTTCGTGAAGTTCGAGGCGGAAGTTTAGTAGTTTCTGCAAGGGGGCTTCGCCCGGCTGTCGCCCGCGAAATTTCTTGCTGAACAGCGCGCGGCGCAAGGCCTCCATGTGTTGCTCATTCCTCGCAATGCCGTGCGGCGGGCGCGGCTCGGCGTGCTTCAGAGAACCGCTGCCGGCCTCCCAGGTCTCTCCGCCGAATTCGCGTGGCCAAAGCGGGAAGGAATATGGATCCCATTCGGGCAGGCGATTATTTTTCACTGCTCGGTGCCACTGCCAAAAGGCCTCGAAGCGCGGACCCCAGAGTCCCCACGCCATGTCGATCTGCAATGACTCGTTTCGCAGTAAATCCAGAGTCTCAGTGCAATGGTGGCAGATTGAGACAGCGTTTTCGGGTCGCTGGTAGCGCCATGCCATTTCAACCGGGGCGTCTGGGGAAGGGTTCAGGACCGGACGCCACGAACCCGGTTTGCCGCAGCGCATGCAGTGATTCGGAAATTCGTGCCGCCAGGGGATGCCGGCGACCGAGGCAGCCACCAATTCGTCCAGATAAGGCTCCTCCGCTTTCAACACGGAATAGGAAAGTTTCACCGCCCCGTGAGGCAGGTTCCAGGCGCGCGAGAAATCCAGGAGAAACCCGGCCGAACTCACGATCTGCCCGCGCTCCCAGGCTTCGAACTTTTTCCTTTGGATTTCAGGTTTGACCTCCCGAGGATGCGCCTCACGGATGCGGCGGATGTCAGCCACGGCTTCCGCCAGCAAAGCGAACAACAAACCGTCAATTCGTGAGCCGGCATCCATCGCTCCCAGTTGAGGCAGATCGGGAGCGACGGAAAGAATGGTATTCACATAAGGCCGGTAATCCACCTTCGGCCCGGTCTCGATCACGTAACGACAGGCGGGCAATTTGAGGAACCTCCATTTGGAAATGACTTCGTCGAACAACACCCGTCCATCCGCGCTCAGCGCAACGATCCGCATCGGCGGGCAGAAGAAGGTGTGAAAGGTGCGCGCTTCGTCTGTGGGATAGATGAAAGCCAGGACGTCGCGGTTCAGGTTTTGCATGAACATCGCGCCGAAGGCGCGTTGTTCGGAAGTAACCAGGAAACGTAATTGCATGTTATTCGTTATCTCCTTCGCCAAAGAGGATGGTTCGCACGGCTGGCAACAATGAATTGTTGGAACCCATCGCCTTCTTCCAGGCCGGCGCGAGTGGGTGATTGATTTGTTTGGGGAGTTCGTATGCTCGTGTGGGTGTTGAGTCAATCAACAGCAAGAGTTCCGCGGGTGGCAAATCCGCGAATTGCTGGAAGACCCCGCGCGCTTCGCGCAAGGGATGTTCGCGCAAACGGCTGATGGCGTAGCCCAACGGATCGGACAGATTCCCGCTCTGCGGGCTGGCGACGTACAGCACCCACGAGACAAAGGCATGCACCGAGGCCTGAACTTCCAGCAGTTCCCGCAGCACTTTGGGATGCACGTCGTTTTGTTGAAGCAGCGTTTCAAGTTCCCAAAAATCAGGAGCGACCACCTCCGCCGCATTTTCGCCGCAGGCGTGTTGGGTGGTGGAAGTGTTCTCTTGACAAGTGTTTAAGGGGTGTTTAAAAGAGTTTAAATCAGTGCCATTTGCGTCCGCCATATTGCTGCCATTTGCGTCCACTAATGCTTCCATTTGCGTCCCGCTATTGCTTCCATCTGCGTCCAGCCTATTCCTGCCACTTGCGTCCACCTTATTGCTGCCATTTGCGTCCAGCGGCTCATCCAAAAGGACACGATAGGCGCGCGGCATCGTATCCACGCGCAAGTCTGAATATGCCCCGGTTTCCCTTGGTTCGATCTCCACCAGGAAACGAGTCAGATCTCCGCCGCGTTGCTCTGTAACCCATTCCTTGTTTAGCCAGGCCTGCACGGTCTTATAACGCTTCGACCCAATGAGTTCTGCCATCTCCACGTAGCCCCGCTTGAACGTCACCACTTCCCGCCGCTCGCCTGTGCGTGAATTCAGGTACGCCATGTCGCGCGCCACCGTCACCAGCCAGGCCTGCGCCGGCGTCAGGTTGAATCGCTTGATTGTCTTCGTGATGAAGTAATGCGGGATGTGAATATCGCCCAGGGAGTTGACGATCCGGCGATGCAGTTCCTGCGCGAGACGATCTACTTCGGACGAGCAGGTCTCGCTGGCTTCAAAGCGCGCCATGTCCATTACGGTGTTGAATTGAATATTGGATTGCTTGGACTCCATTGGTAGAAGCAGTTTCATCACATCTTCCGCGTCGAGCAATTCCTGCAAAGCATTGGGCAGCGTTGCTCCGCTGTTTAGCAATTCTTTCAGCCGTGCGTACAGTGCCACGGCATCGGCGCGCGTCAATCTGGGAGTCATGCAAACCTGGTAACGGACCGGCCGGCGATGCGGACGTCCATCCCGCCCGCGGCGGTAGTGGTGCTCACCCGGAGAGTCCACGCGTTGCACCAATCCGCGTAATTCAGATTGAATCTCTTTATGCCGCAAGGATCTCCAGAAGGCGCCAAAGCTCAACCCGCTGAAACGCATAGCCTCGCGGCTGTGTAATGCCAATCCCGAATCATTTCCGTTCGAATGCACTTTCCATGCGGCTTGATGGAAACCGATATACAGCCAGATTGCCTTCGGACCTATTTCCGTTCCCAGTCTTCGCAGATACCCTTTCACCACCACTTGTTTGTGCGGCTGCACGATCTTGTCGTAATCCAGCCACTGCACCGGCTCGATGGTAATTTCCGGTTCATCGTTCTCTTCGTCTGTAGATTCCATCTCCTCTTGGGGGTTATCCCCAACCACGAACCGAACGGAAACAGATTGATTGAGAATACCGATCAACAATCGCTGCGCCGTGCTCGTGAGCCGCGACTCCAGCCAGTCACGCGCGTAAACGTTGCGCGTGGAAACGGTTATCACGCCATCTTCAAAGGAAAGCGGTTCCGTGTCGCGCACCCAGGTATCGAAGGAGGCGCGCGGCATGTCCAGCTGGAGTTGACCCAGCACAGATTCCCAAGCTTGCTGGCACTCGTTTTTGTTCTTGGAGTGCTCCGGATTCATAAGCGCCACCCCAGGCGGCAAATAGAACCGTTTTCGATTCCCCGCCCTGCGAGACCCGTCTCGCGAAATGAGCGTCTCCTGAGCCTTCCTGTGCGTGCGACGCGGGCGGCAGGGCAGGCGGATCGGTGGGCGGCGCGTAGACGGCAGGCGGGCGGCGCGTCCACGTTGCCGCCTGCGTTGTTTCGATTCGGGAAATGAACAAAAGAATTTCTGGCGAAATTCATTCCTCGCCTCCCTGTAACAATGTCAGGACAGTGGCTTTTTCCACCGGCTCGAGTTTCAGCAGGCCTGCTTCATGCGCCCGCAGTCCATAGCGAAGGAGAGCGGATACCAACTCTCCCACCGGCACATTCAACCCTTCTTCAGAGGCTAATGCTGAAATCGTCTTCTTGAGTTCGGGAGAAAAATTACGCCAGGAGGTGATCGCCCGCCAGGATGGTTCTGCTGATTTACGCGCTCTGGATTTGCTTTTCATTGGATAGCCTCTTGAGATTTGTGATGATGGATGCAATGTCATGCGCATGCGGTATGGATTTGGGCGTGGGCGAAGATCCAGATCGCCTTCTTCGTAGGCGCGCATCGCATACTCCAGAATGCTCCTCGCCACTTCGCCTTCGGGAACGAGCAATTCAGCCGCGAGGGTATTGACTCTCAATGCCAACTTGGGATCCACACCGCGGTACACCACCTTGAAGTCCAGGTGTGCCTTTTCCCATTGCCGGCTGCGTCTGCGCGGGGAAGCCACGCGCAAAGAGTCGTAGAGGCTGGGCGGATGAACCGCAGCTGCTTTTGAGGTTTCAAATGGATTCCGCCTCTTCGACATGCCGCCTCCCTAGAACTTCATCACCAGCTGGGTCAGCGCCTGGTATTCCTTGGCGGCGCGGCACAACAGGTCCATCTCGAAGATGGTCTGTCCCTGCGCGGCGCATTCACGCAAGAGGGTGGCGCGGTGGATGGGAGGCAGGACGCTGGCGTCGAAGCGTTCGCGCAAATCCTCCATCGTTGCCTTGCTCTCGCGGGTGTTTTCGTCGTAGAAGGTCGGGAGAATCCCCAGCAGATTCCCGCGCCAGTTCTTTTTCTCCTGCAGAACGCTCATCATCAGCAAGACTTTGGAGACGCCGTCTGCGGACAGGAACTCGGTGGCGGTGGGGACGATCACGAGATCGGAAGCCCACACCGCGCGCTCTTGGATGCCGCCCACGCTTGGAGCAGTGTCAAAGATGATGTAATGCAATCCCTCTTTGAAGAAGCGGCTGATCGAATTTCGGATGGCGGAGATGGGTTGGTCCTGCGCGTTCAGCACGGTTTGGGCGGCCATCGTCTGCTGGTCGCCGGGCAGGAGATACAGCCCTTCACGACCCGAGGAGCGCAGCCACGACTGCACGAAGGTGGTCTCCTGCGGCGTTGCGCCCATCGTGAGCATGTAGAACGCGCCTGGTTCTGGGCTTCGTCCAAGCGCGGTGGCGCACTGACCTTGAGGGTCGAGATCGATCAGGAGAACCCTTCGTCCCTTTTGGGATAAACCGTGTGCGAGGGAAACGGCAGTGGTGGTCTTGCCGACCCCGCCTTTTTGGTTGGCGATACAAATTGTCTTTGTAGGCATGGATTACTCTTTCAACAAGATCGAATTCATTACGACTATTTCTGTCATGGTTCAGAACAACAGAAAGAAACAGATCACTCCAATCAGGATGCTTCCGATGAAGATCGCGACGCCAATAGCCATTCCTGCAACCATGTCAAGACTCTCCCTCCGTCGGGCTTGTTGGGCCGGAATCACATTGAGTGGGAGAATCTCTTTCCTCGGTGGGTTTGGGTTGGACCGGTTTTTCACCGCGGCTCAGGCGTTCCCGCCGCCAGCTCAAGATCAACTGGTACACCTGTCCAAGAATGCGCCGTTGTTCGGGCGTAAGCACGACTTCGTTACGATCCTGCGCGGTCATGTATACCTCCCGAATTAAGTTTTGATAGTTTCTTTGGGTCTGGTACATTGCCAGCCGGCTGATCCACAATCATCCCGAGGCGTTTGAGTTCGTTTCGGATGATCAATGCCGCTTGAGCCTTCACGGCGCGGTATTCTTGCTGGGCTAATCGCTGGAGGGCATTCATTTCCGGCTCCAGCAGATAGATGACAACTCTTGCCATGTTCAACCTCTCTTGAGTTAAGATAAAAGAGCCACGCTCGGCGGCTCTTTTACATGGCGGGAGTCAAGAAATTCTCCGATTTGAAGTACGGGAATTCTACGGAAATTCCCATACACAAAATCTGGATGGAGTGGGTCTCAAAATTGAAAATTAACAGGTGGGATTTCCAGCCCAAATCAATAATGACCCCATATTTTGGATTCCTGACGGAGTCCCTCGACAATGATGTTGAGGAGCTTAATAGATTCTATGAGGAATCGTTTTCTTTATCTTTTCTAGGGGGTCCGGTCCTTAGTTTTTTGACCAGGAAGAAGAATGCTACGATTCCGATCAAGAGTGGGAAAAGCACTAAAGCGATGCCGACAAGAATGCCAATAAGGATTTCGATCAACATAACCTGTCCGGTTGGCATTAAGAACGGGATGGCAATTAATTTGAAGAAGGCTGTGTCGTCGTTTTTCTTTAGTAGGCCTTTTGAACGAATAAGGTAAGACGGTTCTCAACGAGACGCCTTGAGGCAATTCGCCATTTGTCTGGCTTCGGTACTGCCTCCCTCGTTGTTTTTTTGCTGGTATTCGTCAAAATATAACCCAGGTTGCATTTCGCGTGTTTGGGATAAGGATAAACTTTGTAATCTCCTCCGGCTAATTTGAATATCGCCTCCTGTACACAATCTTGATACTGTCGGCGATCCTCCCGACCTCTGTTTTATTCAGCATAAAAAAAGCCGCAGGATGTGCGGCTGTTAGAACAAGACTCTCCTCTTCGTCGCAATTTCTATCGAGGAGCCTTCTTTTGATCCATTTTTTTCCGGAGATCCTTCAGTATGATTTTTCGAATTTCATAAAACCTGCTATCGGAGATGCGCGGTGAGCCATCCGCATAGGTTCCGAATTCCTCAGCCAGAAATTCTGATAGTGTTATGGGATTACGCCACGTATCGCGCCCCTCCCATGCCAAAACCACCTTGGTCCAACGATCCAGCGGGTATGTCGGTGTCCTGCCTCGACGAATGGGTCTGTCAATAAGCGCAAGGACTTCCTCGGGGGATTGATTATCCACTCCTATCACTGCCGGATGTTCGGTTTGAAGGTCCTCGTACCCCAGCCAAGAAAGAAAATATCGCACCTGACGGAAAGTCTGATAGATCCTGCATGCCTCATACCTTCTCCGTCGAAGGAAGCGGTCCATGCTCAGACCAGTGCGCAAGCCCACCAGGATCAATATCAGGATAAAGATGGAAATGATGGCAACCGTGACTTCAGCCAGTTCCATCCCCAGGCTGTAATGAACTTTATGAAAAATCCAATTGATTGAAGCAACTAACATACCCCCGAAAAGTATCAATAGGAAAACCAGCACGACCCGAAAAAAGGGATGAATATGACTGCGTTTGGTTACATTTTCAGCCATAGGGTGGAAATTGTACAAGAAAAAATCAAACTTTATATGTGAAAATACTTACAATCTCCTAACGACAATCATTAAAGTTATAATTGCAATTGGAGAATTGATTAGATTATGGAAGATTGGTTGACGACCTATGAAGCCGCTCGCGTAAGCGGTTACAACCCGGATTACATTCGGCAGTTGATTCGCTCTCAGAAAGTGCGGGGCAGGAAGTGGGGATTATCCTGGCAGGTCAGCCGGCGATCTCTTGAAGAATATGTGAAGAAAGCTGAGAAGCTGGGGGAACGGCGCGGCGCAAAACCGAGACCTGGTTCCAAGAGGCGTTAAACCAATCCAATACTGGTGAGAATACATTGACGCGCTGTATAAATGTAGTATAATTATAGTACCAATACGATAATTATGCTGTTTGTAACGGGCCGTGAATGTGCAGCAACACACGCACGACCCTGACCCAACCCACCGACTGTAGCGGAGGGATGGGCTGACTTCATTATATCAGCCCAGATTTCACGCCCTGGTGGGATTCACCGGGGCGATTTCTTTTCTGACCGGGCGGAATGAGATCGCTCCAATAATCAAAAGGAGCCTTCTGATGTTGAATACGAATCCAAGCCCACGAACGAAAGCAATTGCAATTCTTTCCAGGTTCCGCCAGGAGTGGCAAGAGGCGGCGAGTGGAAAAAGCCTGCTGGAGGTCGAAGGAAATATCGGCATGGTATTAGCCGATCTTGTGAATTCCTTTGAACTTGCCTCCCATGAACAATCCCTTGTGTTGGGACCGCAACTCTTCGAGGAAATGCAGGACATCCTTTACCAGCCGTCCCGCAACTAAGCGACAGCCAGCCCGGTCTGGCTCTGCTAATCCAATACCATTCCCCAAGTAACAAGAACTACCATGAAGGAAGATCATGAAAACAATTAAACGTGCTGTGCTATATGCAAGAGTCTCCAGTGATGATCGCGGCAAGGAGGGACGTAATCTGGCGGGACAATTGGAAATGTGCCGGGATTTTGCACTCGCCAATGGATGGCAAATCGTTGCAGAATTGTCCGAGGATGACCGTGGCGCATCTGGCGCTTCATTTGAGTTGCCCGAGCTTAATCGCGCACGCGAAATGGCGCAAAAGGGAGAGTTTGATGTGTTGGTGGTTCGTGAGATTGACCGCCTCAGCCGTAAGCTTGCGAAGCAACTTATTGTTGAAGAGCAATTGAACCGGGCCGGTGTCGAAGTTGTTTATGTTCTAGCCAGCTACGAGAACTCGCCGGAAGGGCGTTTGAACAAGCATATTCGTGCGACTATCGCCGAATATGAACGTGAAAAAATTGCCGAACGCATGGTTCGCGGAAGGCGGCAGGTGGTCAAAAACGGGAAAATTATGCTTCATGGAAATAAACCCCCGTATGGTTATCGCTTGTCGGAAGACGGAAAAAATTTGGTGATTCATGAAGAGGAGGCAGCTGTCGTACGGTTGGTTTACACATGGTATGTGGAAGGAGATGAAAAAGGGCGGCGCCTATCCACACGCGAGATTTCAAAGCGACTCACCCAAATGAGGGTTCCAACTTGGGCAGACCTGCGTGGAATGTTCAAAAAGCGCGGGAAAGGGGAATGGTCAGGGAGACTCGTGTATCGAATTCTGGCATCAGAGACATATGCCGGACACTGGCACTATGGAAAACGTAACACTTTCGGGGGTTACCACAAGCCCAACGCCCGCGAATGGTGGCTGAGCTTTGATGTCCCGGCGATTGTCTCTGAGGAAATGTGGGAGAAAGCTAAGCTTCAGCGAAAAGCAAATGTAAGTGTCTCCAAACGCAATATAAAAAGAGAGTACTTACTGAGAGGACGTGTCCGATGTGGTCTGTGTCATACCAGCGTCAATTGTTATGCTACCGTGCCTCAAGAAAGGAAACTGTACCTGTATTACAAGTGTAATGCGCTCATGGGTACCATCGCCAACGTGAAGTGCCATCTTCCAAGCTTTCGCGTAGATGTTGTCGATAAGTTGGTCTGGGATTGGGTGAAGGCGCTTCTTACTCAACCGGGAACTCTGGAAACTGGGCTTGCGGAATATCAGGAAAGCCGAGAGCAATTCATTGCACCCATACGTGACCGTTTACTCGTTATTGATGATCTTTGGCAGGACTCGAAGAGTCAACTGGACCGGATACTTGATCTATATATTTCTGGTGACATTCCAAGAGAATTGTTGGTTGATAAGAAACAGCAATTAGAAACCACCCTCACCTCGTTGGAGAAAGAACGCGACGATTTGAATCTGAATTTGGAATCAGAAACCATAACAGAAAAAGACATCCAGCAAATTCGTGAGTTTGCTTTACATATTGCGGAAGGATTGGAGCCTGGAAATGAAACCTTCGATGATCGGCGACGCGTGATTGAGTTACTCGATGTTGGCGCTTTACTGACCGTGGAAGACGGTCAAAAATTCATTGATGTATGGTGCTTTCTAGGTCGAAACAAGTTATCGGTTGGGTCGCCTATTTCTCGAAGTGAGGGACGCGCCAGAAGTTATCGGTGCTGTAGCGTGAGAAGCCGCCGCCGACCACGTCGTACATGCCGCCGCGCGCCATGGCTTGCAGAGCGTGCAGGGCGGGTTTGAGGGCATCTTTGGCGCCCTGGCTGTAACGGCGCAGGAGGAACTCGATGCTCATCGGTTGGGGGAATTTGGGCGCGCTGCCCCAGCCGCCGTAGCCCCAGTCGTAGGAGTCGAGCAGGTTTTGGAGCGCGGCGTCGAGGTGTGCTGTTGTGAAGGCTGTGTCTGTGGAAAGGCGGGGGGTGAGCGCCTGCTGGAGGTGTGCTGTCACTTCTTCGCTGATGCGGGAGATTTCAGCGGGCTGTTCCTTCCAAGCGCGGATAATGCCCGCGAGTATGTCTTTGAAAGACGGCATGTTGTAGCGAGGTACGGGAGGAAAGTAGGTGCCGGCGTAGAAGGGTTTCAGGTCGGGGGTCAGGAATACAGAGAGGGGCCAGCCGCCGGAACCGGTCATGGCGACGGCGGCTTGCATGTAGATGGCGTCGAGGTCGGGGCGCTCTTCACGGTCCACTTTGATGTTGACGAAATGTTCGTTCATCCGTGCAGCCGTTTCAGGGTCTTCAAAGGACTCATGCGCCATGACGTGACACCAATGGCAGGCGGCGTATCCGATGCTGAGGAAGATGGGCTTGTTCTCGGCCCGGGCTTTGGCAAGCGCTTCTTCGCCCCAGGGGTACCAGTTCACCGGATTGTTTGCATGTTGAAGAAGGTAAGGGGAATTTTCTGAGACAAGATGGTTAGGCATGGACACTCTTTGTAGTAGATTAAAAGCGAGTTTACAGTGGATTATAGCCCATGCAAATAAGTGGTTACTGAAAACTTTGAAGAAAAATTTACTAGCGACCTGACAGTTTCAAACGGGACGCTGAAAAACGCAGATAAACGCAGATAAAACAACTTCTGGACTTACGCAAAATGGCTTTCTTGTCCGCTAATCTACGCCAATCTTTGCGAATTTTGAACGAATTAGCGCAGTCCAGAATTCAGGTTTTGCGTAAGTCAAGAACTTAAATCAGCGTAAGTCGGCGTTCATCTGCGTCCTACAACAAAAGTGTCGGGTGGCTAGTTTTAAATAAAAAGACAAATTTCGCCCGTTGGCTGCAGCGTTTGTTGGGCAGATTTTATTTTAGCGCGGCGCACGAATAACAGGAATCTCCTCCGCATGTCGCTTGAAGATTAGTTCTTTCTGTTTACGAAACTCATTCGTCCATTCCAACAAGTGATGTTTCTTGGCTAGGTTTTCGCCAAAGCCAATCAATTGAAGTTGAAATGTACGACTCAGACCAATAGCACGGATGTCATGTAATATCTGTACAAAATATCCAAAAAATCATCGCTAAAAATTTCCTCTGGAAATTCAGCTGCTCTCATGTGGGTTATATCTACGCTTTCCTTTGCCAGAGAGATTATCAGTAATGCTGCTACCTCTTCAGTTCTCAGATCAGTAACTTTCGTTTGCTTACGGGCTAAAATGTTATTGATCAATTCAAGACGAACAGCAGGGCGGCGTTTGAAGTAGGAAATAATGCGCAAAGAATTACTGCCTGTCAGAATAAGGCTGCCGTAACGAATTAAGGCGCTGACCGTGACAAAGCCAATAACCCATAGTGCCGGCGAACCAAATAAATCTGCCAGGCGGAATACCACAACGACCCCCAGAATTGCACCAGCCAATAAAATTATTCTCTTGAACATTTAGATGCTTTCTGATTTTTGTTTGGAGGAACGTCCAACAGCGGGGCAGGTGAGACTCCTTTTGTCTATACTCAACTCCGCTGGCTCGCGGCGCATACCCGGAGCGGCAGAGCCGCTGTCCGCTGCAAACGGTGTTGGGCAGGCTATAGAAAACTTAATTGACCATTCTCTTGTTCACTCTCAATCTCGAGGGTGTCAAAAAACCATTTTCCACGTTCTAAATAGCACTCGCTTAGCCAGAAAGAATTAAACCATCTACTATTTCTCATTCGTACGAACCCTTTTTGATAGTCGTAAATCAATTCTTTTGGCAATCGCGCCAATTCTTGATGAATAGGGCGGGTAATAATTCCTAATGCGCTTCTATAACTGCCTATTAAGAGATCTGTCAGTTGCAACAGCTGGCAGTCTTCGTACGACTGTGCTTCTCCTTCACGATGATCGGAGGTGCCATCTTCTATCAGGTCTGTTCGTGAAGATATTTGAACATAATTTCGCAATCCATTCAATCTGTCAACAATGCGAGTACGATCTAAATGCCTATGATGATGTTTATAGCCGTCGAAATGCATTTTCTCTATAAAGATAGGGCTTTCCTCAGAACCTAAAAAATGTGTTCCACCTTTTATGGCAAATCTAAATGTAGTTTCAATTTTGCTCGCATGGTCAGGATAGTATTGCATTTGTTGGTGGTTGTCTCGTTCTCGAAACAAGATAAATTTAGCACCAATCATCGAAGCGGGAAAATCATAAAAAACAAGTTTTCCTTTGTTTCTTCCCAAAGTTACTGGATAAGGTTGTCCTTTTGAACGAGAACGCAAAAGTCCAAAACCAAGTGCTATCCAAGCTTGGGCACATTCAAAAACGCGATTATGCTCTTTTACACGCTTGATACTGATTGGTTCATAGTAATTTGTGTTTTTTCTTGTTTGTTTCAACAATTCTACAAAATCGCTTTTCTTCTCAACTGGCACAAGTAGCATTCCATGCCAGTAGCCATTTTCCATAGATTCATCATGGTAAAGTTCGTAGTGTGTCATGTCCTTCCCTTGATGAGATTTTCGTGACTTCAGCCTACCCAAACGAGACTGTCGAAAAAGTCCTTTTTTCAAAGCCACGCCGCCCGCTTGGGGTTTTCGCTAGCACGCGGCGCATACCCGGGTGGCAAGGCCGCTGTCCGTTGTAACGGTGTTGGGCTGCATTGCAAGCCAAACCCATGAACTATTGTGAGTGTGTCAATTCTATGGACAAAAGCATTTCTTCAAACTCAACCAGTTGGTTGCCCACATTAACACATGAGCCTGATGCTACTATGAAACTCTTTCCAGTTGGAACAACAAAACTATATGCGCAACTAAATACATCGCCATCTTTTGCACAATATCTTGATATAAATGCCTTTTCTGAAGCATTTTTTACTTCAACCGGCGTTGTTGTTAATTCGCCACTAGATGATTTATCGCGATTAATAGCCCATTGTATTCCAGATTTTGATAACGCTTCGGCTGTTTCTTCACCACGTACAACGATAGTGAAGTCAAGGTATGCAGTGCCAGTTTCCGAAAGAATACCTAAATCTTTATTCTCAGCTGGCCGACCACTCCAGCCGTTTTTGAGCCATCTATCGCTCGGTGGGGTGATAGTGTACAAGCCAGAGCTTCCCTGAATTGGAACGCCAGATACAAGTTCTTCACTTTTGCCTTTTTCAATCAAAAGTATTTTTGGGCATTGGCTTTTATCTTTAGAAGCCATACACAGAGCAAATTTTAATTCTGTCTGAAAAAAATACCCGACTAAACCAAGGCTTGTACAGAGTAGGAACATAATAATACCTAATACTACTGCGATTGATTTGCTTTTGTTTTTTCTCTCCATTGCTCATCAACTCCAAATTTTATAGGATTAAATTACGGACACAGCCAGCCAACGATGCTGTCGAAAAAGTCCTTTTTTCAGACCGCGCCGCCCGCTTGGGGTTTTCGCTAGCACGCGGCGCATACCCGGGGCGGCAAAGCCGCTGTTCGCTGCAAACGGTGTTGGGCGCCCCTTCATGACCAATCGCTTTGAATATCTTCAATTACCTTTTTCCAAGGTGACATAATTTCCTTAACCGTTTGCATCCATTCGACGTAACTTTTTGCTTCAGAGGGTAGAGAAATGTGCTTCAGTAAAAACTCATGCCTTTCAGCCAAAGACCGAATTTTCATATACTCATGACGATAGGACAGTATTTCATCAAGAATCCCCATCCATATGCGTTTCTGCAAATAGGGGTAAGGGGGCATTTTTTGATGGGATAAATTCAACTTCCTTACTTCTTTGTAAATAGGTTTTTCAAAATCCACATGATGTTTATCAAAGAACTTTTTCGCTAATTTGAATCCTGCTTTATCAAGAGCGATCCAAAATAACGTGTTTGGAGATGCTTGGCTTATTTCGATAAGCGGCATTTTTCTGTCACAATATTGAATATTAAATAAGAAGCTGAAAGCGATAAAAGGTGTGAGGTATATGTCTTTTTTTACTTTAACATTTCTGCTGACCAAATCTACACTGTTATAACTACATGGCAGAAAAGCGCCAGCCACAAATAATATTTCGTTGGCATCATGTCGCCCGCTAACTAAAGTAACCGAAGTTGGATAAGGTCCGCTCATCGATATATTCTGTGTCCAACAAATCTGTCGAAAAAGTCCTTTTTTCAGACCGCGCCGCCGGGCGGAGCGGTCCTTTTTTACTGTGTTGAAATTATACCCCCGCCATTTTCCCGTTTGAAAGGGCTAATTTAGCCTCCCGCAGGTTGGGCGGTGGGGGAATCGCAGGCGCCGCCTACAAAGTTGCGCGGATGTGTATGTCATATTGAAAGAAAAACAGCCCTATCAAGGGCTGTCGGAGCGGGAGTTGAATTCCTTGCGGCGCGCAACGCCACCCGACTGGGCTTGGCACTTGTTCTATCAGCGCAGGCGGGAGCCGTTTCTTGAGCCGCTGTGTTGGGCGGTGTGTTGCCATTAAGACTTTGCCTTGCAGGCAGGACTATATAAGCGATTCCTCAAGCCATGCATCTTCACATGAGAACAGTACAGTTTTTGCCTTGTTTCTTGGCAGCATAAAGTGCTGCATCTGCACGTGTCAAAATAGTATCCAGGTCGGGAGTTTGACTATCGAAGATTCCGGCACCCATGCTCACGGTAAATTGAATTTCGACTTGGTTGTAAAGGACTCGCGCTTGGGATAGCGTTATCCGAATCCTCTCTGCAAATTTAACGATGTCCGTAGGGCTACAGCGCTGAACCAGGATCACAAATTCTTCTCCACCGTAGCGGGCGAAAATGTCCGAATCGCGGATGTGGGTCGTACAGATTTCGCTTATCATGCGCAATACCTGATCGCCGGCAGCGTGACCGTAGGTGTCATTGATGCGCTTAAAATCATCGATATCAAAAATGATAATTGCAAACGAATCGCCATATCGCTTTGTGCCTGCTAAAACCTTGGTGGCGATTTCAATAAAATATCGTCGGTTATAGGCTTGGGTTAGCTCATCGGTGATTGCAAGCTGACGCAGTCTCTCTTCGGCGAGATCGAGTTGATATGTTAATCGCAAAGTTATATATGCAAAGGGCGGCGCAATGAGGGTGGGAACCACGGTGGCAATAATCATGCTGGACGTTGCAATACCTCCTGACAAGAGTATCGTCAAAACCGTGGTGAGGATGATTGAAATCAAAATAGAAGCAATAGTGACCGCAATGGTCATTTTCAGTACGCCAAATCGTTTTAGAAGCTTGTGTAACATCCTGCCATCTCTTCTTTTGAAATGAAGGGACAAGCCGGTGGCTGACAATCGCCTGACGAAACTATCGAAAAAGTCCTTTTCAAAAAGACGTTGTCAAGCGGAGCGGCTCTCCCGCTGTGACGTGATTGTACTCCTCCGCTCCCGGTTCGGAGCGAACGAATTCAGCCTCCCGAAAGCGTGGATTTTGCCGATATTGTGAACCATTGCATGCAATCTCCACTCCACAGCCGCCTTCGCTGATAGTGTGTTCGAGGTTGCCTGAGACGAGTTGACTCTGGATGGAGATAGGCAGCATGATCAACTGGTTTTCGTTGAGCGGTTTGAATTTAGCCATAGGGGTTCCTCAAAAGGATAGAACCCCGCGGCTTGCAGATGGATTTGCCTTACTTTTTCGAAAGTTTCAACGATCGAGTTCATACCTCCGCGCGGAGCGCTATCGATCGGAAGCGCTCGTTAGCCCGCCCCGATTGTGCCTTCGTTTATCATGTTTAAAAACAATCCTACGATCTTGGGATCGAAATGCTTGCCCGATTGCTCTTGGAGATATTCCAGCGCCTTTTCCTTCGACCACGCCTTGCGATATGGGCGATCGCTGGTGAGGGCGTCCCATACGTCCACCACCGCGAAGATGCGCGCCGACAAAGGAATCTCTTCGCTCTTCAGTCCGCGCGGGTAGCCGCTCCCGTCCCATTTTTCGTGATGACAGTAGGGAATGTCGAGCGCCGGATGCAGGTAGGCGATAGGCGAAAGGAGGTCGTAGGCATACTGGGGATGCTGGCGCATGATGCCCCACTCTTCTTCTGTCAGTTTGCCAGGCTTGAGTAAAATCTCATCGGGAACACCCATTTTGCCAATGTCATGCAAAAGTGCGCCGCGTCGCACATGCACCAACATTTCTTCGGTCATGCCGATTGCGCGCGCCAGATGCAGAGTCAGGTCGGTCACACGGCGCGTGTGCCCTTCGGTTTCTTTGTCGCGGAGTTCCAGAGCGTGCGCCCAACCTTCAATGGTGGCATTGTAAGCAAGCGAGAGTTTCAGATTGGAAAGTTGCAAGTCCTCGAATAATTGCGCGTTCTCAATGCCAATCGCGCCCTGCACCGCCAGTTTTTCCAGAAACCCTCGCCACTCGTGGTTTGGATGGAACGGTGTGCGTTTGAAGATTTCCAGCACGCCCTTGATATTCCCTTTGATGATGAGCGGCGCAACGGCGTAGGCGCTGAATTCTTCATCCTGGAGCAGTTCCTTGCGATTAAACTCCGGCGCGGCAGAACGGAGGTCCGGGTAATGAAGCGCTTTGCGCTCTACCGCAGCGAGTCCAGCCAGTCCTTCTCCCAGTCGCACCCGTGAGCGTTGGTAAGTCTGGGTTCGAAAGCCGTATCCGGCGGTATGGCGCAAAGTCAGGTCACTGGGATCGAGAAGCAGCACGCCCGCCGCATCCACCTCCAGTTCGGCTGTAGCCTGGCGGCACAGCGTATCCAGAATGATGTCCAGTTTTAGCGTTCCACTGATTGCCAGGTCAACCTCGTGCAGCGCTTCCAACTGCCGGGCGCGGCGCTCGGTGGCTTCGTGTAATTCCATGCGTTGCAGGGTGATACCAGCCACGCGCGCCAGCGATTCGAGCAGTTTAACCTCGTCGGGTTGGATTTCGCGCGGCAATGGACATGAAACAAAGAAGACGCCGACAACTTCATCCATTGCCTGAACGGGAATGCAAGCGCCGCCCCAGCCGGCTGGAACGTGTTCCCGGTCCGAGAGGCGAAGGCGTTCATCCCTGGCAAATTCGCGCGAGATATAAGCGCGGCCGCTGGCGAAGACCGACCCGGCAATCCCCTCCCCAGGCAGCATTGGCGTTTCGCGCAAATCTTCAAACCAGCCGCTGGCGGCGACAATACTTCCGAGGGGGAATAGAGCCAGATGCAACCCGCCGGAAACCCCAGCGTAGCCAGTGTTTCGTCCAGCAGGATGGGCAGCGCCTCGTTCACAGTGCGCGCCTGCCTCAGGATGGAAGTAATGTGGTCGAGGGCTTCAAGTTCATGCAAGCGGCGCCTCTGTAATTCGAGCGCCCGTTTGCTTTGGGTAATGTCGGCGAGCACGCAGACGACGTGGGTGATCATACCGTTGGCATCGCGCAGCGGCGTAGCGGCACTGATTACATCTACGGCGGAGCCATCTTTTCTTAAGCGGCGCTGTTCAATGCCTTCATACTCGCCACCTTGCCGCACAGTGTTGAGCATCTGGCGAAATTCCTCGTCATCCTCTCTTTCAATAAATAAGGGCAATTTTCCCAATGCATCGGTTTCGCTCCAGCCGAAGATGCGCTCTGCCGATGGATTCCATTGGATAACGCGTCCCTCGCGATCCAACAGCAGAATAGCGTTTGTCGAGGTGCGCAAGATGAAGCGGTTATATTCCAGCGATGCCCGCCGCCGCTCGTACAAACCGCGCACGCGTGCCAGCAATTCCACCTTTTCGATGGGGCTGAAGATCAACTCGTCAATGCTCTTCCAGAGATGCCGGGTAGCCATGCCCACATCGCGGCGCGAGGCAACAAAGAGAAATGGCAGGAAGGCAGGAAGTTCCGCCTGCTTTCTGGCTTGCAATTGCGGTCCCAGCCGGTCGAGCGCAACGCCGTCCACAATGCCTACATCGAAATCACCCGCAAGCGCTTCGTCGGATGGATGTGCAATCACGTCATAATGCGGCGTGAGCGCCCCCGCCAACAGGCGGCGATTTTCGTGGTGATCCAACAAGAGCAAGACGCGACTCATTCTGAACCCTCAAGCAGTGTATTCACCAGCCCGATCAATTCCCGAACAGCCAGCGGTTTCACCAGCACGCCCCGTGCGCCGCGCCCTATGCTCTCTTGCTGAATAGCGGCGCTGTGTTTGGGCGAGATGACGAGCAGGGGAATATCTTTTTCGCGCAAGTGATCGCATCGTTCCCAGATGTTCGAGTCGAATCCGCTAATGTCCACCAGCGCCAAGCTGATTTCCTGTGATTTGTCTAGAACGTGGTCGAACTCCTCCATGCTTGTGACAGCCAGCGTAAGATACCCTTCTTTGCCAAGAAACTCGGCGAGTAGTTCGAGGTTACGCTTGTTTGTTCCAACGGTCAACAGAAATCGTTGAGCGGTCATGACTTGCCTACTCTTTCGGTCTGATCCACTCCGGCGCGCCTTTGAGAATACCGCGCAGTTCGGTGAGCGGCTTGCCAACTTTGATGCCATAACGGGTGATTTCGAATTCGCGCAGGGTCTTCTCGAAGTCGCTCAGGCGTTTCTTCAGCACGCCGATGGCTTTGCGTAGTTCGCCGTTGATTTCCAGATAGCGCAGGAAGATAATGTTATCCGCCAGGTAACTGATGTTTGCGTCAGTGACCCTGAAATCGCCGACCACATCGGAAACCTCGGCAATCAATAGGACTACCACGCCCCGATTCTGTAAGTATTTACACAGGGTGTGGAGGCGACCGGCCAAGTTTTCGCCGCGCACAGCCAGTTGGTAACCGGCTACGCTGTCAATCATCACCATGCGCGCTTTTTCGATTTCCACCTGGCGGCGCACCAATTGAGCAAATTCGTCCGGCGACCAGCGCAGCGGCTCCACTTTCATCAGGTGGAGCGTGCCACGCTCGACCATCGTACGGGCTGGGATGTTGATCGACTCGCATCGGTGAAGCATGATGTCCACTTCTTCCTCGAAAGTGTACACTACTGACCGCTCGCCGCGCCCTGCCGCTTCCTTCATAAACTGCAAGCCGAGCGTGGTCTTGCCCACGCCGCTGGGACCGGTGATGAAGGTCACCGTGCCGCGTTCCAGCCCGCCATACAGCAGTTCGTCCAACTCCGGCGCGCCCGATGAAATTGGCTCTGCCACGAATGTGCGTACCTGCTCATCCGGCAAGAGGCGGGGATAGACTTCGACGCCGGTGGCGGTCAGGCGCAGCGAATGTCGTCCGTGGCGAAAATCCGAGCCGCGCAACTTACGGATGGTGATACCCCTTCCCTGCTCGTCCGCGTGGAGTTCGATCACGCTGTCGCTCATGAACTGCAGGTCGTCGTCCGGCGCTTCGACGCTGCTCTCGGAGGAAAATAGCACGGTAGCGCCCTGTTCCGTCAGGAAGCGCAGAAACGAAAGCACCTGGCGGCGATATTGATAGACATCGCTGGCGAGGTAACGGAATTGCGTCATTGGGTCAAGGAAGACACGCTGCGGCTTGAGCGCCGTGACCCGTTCGACAATCTTCTGTGTAAGGGGTTCCCGCTCCACCTCAGCAGGGGAGAAGATGTCGTAGGTTTGTACTTCGGCGAAGAACTCGGAGACGGGGCTGAGGTCGAGGAACTGAATGCCCTTCAAGTCGAAGCCGCGTACTTCGGCATTGCGTCGGATGTTGGATTCGGTCTCTTCCAGGGTGATGTACAACGCTTTTTCGCCGTTAACCGCTCCGGCAGTCAGAAAGTGCAAACCAAGCGTGGTCTTGCCAGTGCCTGGTCCCCCACGGACAAGGTAGGAACGACCCGGCACGAGACCGCCCTCCAGAATGTCATCAAGACCAGGGATGCCGGTAGAGATGCGATTGGGTGTGGTCGGATTCATGAGAAACTCCTTGTCCGTCAGCGCAAAAGAAGGTAGAACGTGATTTGGAGCAAACAAACCAACGAAACTGTCAAAAAAGCCTTTTTTCAAAAACACGCCGCCATGTGAAGTAGTCCCTTTCGCTGTGTTGTGATTATAATCCCGCCATTTCCCCGTTGGTGTTAGCGAATTCAGCCTCCCGAAGGCATGTATTTTGCCAATATGATGATCTTGTTTCTGAGAACGCTGTGTTAGCGAGACGGCACATAAGGAAATGTCGCTTTTCCACCAATCAAATCAATAAGATATTGCCAGTGTTCGAGAAATGGAAATTGCTTAACATAATAATTATCAAAGAGAGGAATTGAAGACATTCCGTTCAAAATGATTACAGAGATTACAATCAAAAACATATAATTGGGTGTCTCGATAGGTTGATTCTTGTTTGTAGTGTATGCAACGGACAGCATAAGAAAGCTGACAGTCCCTGTCAGGGTATTCCACCGATAAATATCCCAGCCCCATAAATGCATTACCAACGGGGATAGAGAAGCTAGAATCGCTAATACGATGAAATAAAATTTAGCCCCCGCTTGTTTGAGGGTTAAACTTGTGAAGTAAATAAAAACAAGAAAAGTGGGAGCTGTAATCAGAAATGATTTGGATAAGCGTATGAAATAGTTGTTGGTTTGTAAGTTTTTCATGATATTAAAATTATCGTTCAAATCTCTCACCAGCACGTCAAATGCGTCTTCTCGTAAAGGATGCGCAACTTCGGCTTGTAAGCGAATGTACATTTCGTGCGCTTCTGATTGTTGTAAAGTGAAATTGGCAATAACTACTACCAAGATCAGCAGTGTTACCGTCCATCCCCCTAACATCAAAATCTTTTTTGTTTGTTCCTCTGGCTCGATGCTAAATAGAAGAGACATAAAGATAACAGGAAAAAATATGATAAAAATAGCTTCATGAATTAGAACAGCAAGAGGGATGAACAGCGATGAAAAAAGTAGTTTTTTATAAAAACCATTGATTTTTAACGTTATCAAGGAAATTAACAAGCCTATGTGATCAAAATAACCAACAGTATGAGACAGAAAAACAATCGAAAAACTTGAAGCAAAAACAGCTGAACATCCTATAAAGATTGAATTTTGGGTATTAATAAAATCATTTATTACCATACTTAGCAGAATGATATTTATAGAAAATATCACAATGCTGAAAACGACAAAAAATTCGTATGACATTAGATAGGGGTTATTCAATTGATAAATAATTTCGCCAATGAGCCCTCTTTTGATAAAGCCAAAATCGTAGTTAAACAAAAAAATACTGTACGACCACATGTTTGGAAATCGAATTCCCCTAAGAATTGAAAAGAACAATATTGCAAAAACTGTAAAACGCTTGTATTTGATATCGAATCTAGAACCTATCACTTGTTTAATATGGTGCATGGGCTTTTACTCTTATCGCTAACAAATCTGTTGAAAAAGTCCCTTTTGCAAAGACCGCCCGCCTGGGGCGGGCGCAACTCCCAGCGGCGCAGGCGGGAGCGTTTCTTGAAACGGTGTGTTAGGCGTTTTTTGTTTTTGCAGCACCACGACTATTGAATTCCATTTCCATCAAAATCTTTAGGATAGAACTGACCTGCTCTGGAAAATGTGACCAAGTAAAATGAGAGTCGAGCGCCCTAAAAAGGAGCCAAACTCTATGAACCGAAAAAAGCCCGAACAGATTGTCAAACTCTTGCGGAAAGCCGAGGAAGCATTGGCGCAAGGCAA
>JACRPQ010000014.1 GCA_016223135.1 Chloroflexota bacterium
TCCGCTGGTCGAGTAGGGTCGAGTAGCGAAGCATACCGAGACCCGTATCGAGACCAGAACGTTTCATGTAATTTTCTGTTTTCAAGTTATTGTTGGTCTCGGTACGGACGGGGAAAAGCGCCCCGTCCTACTCGACCAACGAATTACTTTTGAAACTTCTTTTTTGCCAGCGCGGGAAGTTTTTCGTATTCACCGTTGATCAACGCTTCCCGCTTTGCTCTGCTCCAATTCTGAACTTGCTTTTCTCGATAATAAGCGTCGGCAACGCGCTCATATTCTTCGCCGTATACCAGTTCCACTGGAAGCCGCCTCGATGTATATCTCGAACCCTTTCCAGATTGATGTTGTTCCATGCGTTTCTCAAGGTTTTTCGTTGAGCCAACATAATAAGAACCATCGGCGCATTTGAGAATATACATCCATGCCATGTGAGCGCTTGCTCCATCAAACTCAGTGGTCAAGTAAAGTGAGTACTTCGTACTCGTATCGAGCTGCCAGTAAACATCAAACAAACGACTTCAAGCAACCTGTTGGTCTCGATATGGACGGGAAAAAGCGCCCCGTCCTACTCGACCAACAGCGCATCATCCCATCGGCATGTGATGTTTGGCGGCGTAGTGACCGGTGAGATAGTGATACAACTGCCGCTCCAAATCGGTCAGCAGGCTGGACGCGCCAAAGCGGAAGAGATGAGGCATCAACCACTCGTCGCCGAGTTCTTCCTTCATCAGGAACTGCCAGTTCATCGCCTGCTTGGCGGAGCTGATTCCGCCGGCGGGCTTGAAGCCGACCTTGTAACCGAAACGCTCCAGATATTCGCGGATGGCGCGCGTCATGACGAGACTGACTTCCAGCGTGGCGTTGACCGATTCCTTGCCCGTCGAAGTCTTGATGAAGTCCGAGCCTGCCATCATCGCCACCAGGCTGGCTTGATAGACCTGTTTGAGCGTGGCGAGGTCGCCTGTAGCAAGGATGGTTTTCATGTGGGCGTCGCCGCAGGCTTTGCGAAATTGAACCAGTTCGTCGTAGAGGGCGCGCCAGTTCCCCGTCAAAACGTGGTTACGGGCAATGACCACATCAATCTCGCGCGCGCCCGCTTCCACCGCCTGCTCGATTTCCTGAATCCGTTGTGGGAGCGGCGTCTGACCAGCGGGGAAGCCGGTGGCAACCGAGGCAACGGGAATGTCCGTGCCTTGAAGCGCCTCCACCGCGTCGCGGACGCGATTCGGGTAGACGCAGACTGCGGCAACGTGAATCCGCTCTCCGTTAAGTCCGAGGCGTTCCAGCATATCGGGGCGGATGGGCTGGCGGGCTTTGGCGCACAGCCGGCGGACGCGGCCGGGCGTGTCGTCGCCGGAAAGAGTCGTCAGGTCAATACAGGTGACGGCGCGCAAGAGCCACGCCGCCTGCCAATCCTTTTTGACGGTGCGGCGCTTGGGCAGGGTCTCGACGCGGCGCTCGACTGCGCTTTTGTTGACGTGCGCGCCCATCACCCAATCGAGGTCAAGGGGGGCGCCGGGGTTACGGGTGTTCAAATCCATGGAAACTCCATTTCAATCTGTGACATGATTATACAGCCACCGCCCAAGAAGGGCGCATCAAATTGGCGGTGGTATTTCATCGGGTTTTCATATATACTAGAAACAATTCACGCAAGACGAGGCGGCGATGGAACCAACGTCTATACAACAAAGCGGCTTTCGCTTTCCGTTTGGGGAAGAATCTTGTGAGCATGAATTCAAGGTTCTTCAGGATGAATATAAGAGATTTTACTATAACCAGAGTCGCTTCAACACGGAGTCTCTTGAGGAGGATGTTTATTTGATTGTCGGACGGCGGGGGTCAGGCAAGACATCGCTCACCAAATATTTTGGGTTTCAAGAGCGCATCAAAAACGCCCACAGCATTGATGTTGACGAACCGAACATCTATAGCGGCATCCTGCAGGGCATGGCGGAAAGACCCACTACATCCGCCGACCTGGCGGTCATTGAAGTGGGAAAGATTTGGGACTACCTTATTTGGTCTCTGATCTTTGATGAGTTTCGCGAAAAGGACTCCGCCATCAAAGCCGCCAGTTTGATGGTTCGCAAGGGGACAGCCTCTCACTTTGTCTACGACCTTCTTACGGGTTTGTTGAATAAGTATGTGGATGAAAGCGGACGGGTTGCCGGCGATATTTCCGCCACCACCTCTTCCCCCATGTTCGAAAACGCCAAAGCCAAAGTGCTGGAGATCACTCGCAAGGAGCCGGTCATCGTGGCGATTGACACGTTCGAGCGTTACAACCGCGAAGATACGGCAATGATGATTGTTACTGCGGCGCTCATCCAACGCGCCAACGAATTCAATATCTCCTATGCCCATCGAGGCGTTCACGTCAAAGCGTTCGTCTCGGCGGAGATTTTTCCGCACATCAAGGAAAGCATCATCACCAACACGACCAAATTCATTCGCAACCCGGTCTACCTGCGTTGGAAGCCGAAGGATTTGATCCGCCTGATCATGTGGCGCTTCTACCGCTACATGGAGGAGCGCGGACACCGCATCGCACTCCACGAACCCGCCTGGGATAATTTTAGTGATATTCTGGCAAAGTTATGGAATCCGTTTTTCGGCGAGAAGGTGCAAAACCTGCGGGGCGGATGGGAACGCAGTTTTCCCTATATTTTGCGTCACACCCAAATGAGACCCCGCCAACTGGTGGTCATCTGCAATCAGATCGCCCGCCAGGCAGAGCGAAGCGGAAAATTCCCGCATTTCAAAGAGGTTCCCATTCCTCAGATTATCTCCGAATGCGAGTATGACCTGGCAGACGAAGTCCTGAATTCCTACGACCTGATTTATCCTCACGTGGCAGACATCATCACCGCGCTGACAAATGCGCCAATCATTTTCAAAGGAAACTATCTCGATCAGGTCGCCAAGCGGACCTCCAGCGCATGGGCGCCAGGAACATACTCCACTGCCGCCTTTCGCCGTGTGGTGGCGGAACTGGGGATCGTCGGCAAGGTGCGGAGCAAGGATGAGACAAGCATGATCATTGGCGCCGATTTCGAATATGCGATGCAGGACCGCCTCACACTGACCAGCGACGACGAGTGTGTCATCCATCCGATGTTTTATTCCAAACTTCAGGTAAAGAAGAACGGCTGGATCGTCTATCCCTTCCCTGACCACGAAGATTACCAGCCATTACTGGACGAGAACAGCCGATGAACTTCCTCCGCAAGTATTGGGCGATTTTCCAAATCACGCTCATCAACAGCCTCGCCTACCCCGGCGAACTCATCGGGCGAAGCCTGATGATTGTGCCGTTCATGTGGATCTTCCACCAATTATGGAAGGTCACTTTTGGCGCAGCGGGAACGGACATCATCAACGGCATGACCCTCCACAGCACGATGTGGTATCTGATGATGGCAGAGACCATCGAACTGAGCCGTCCGCAACTCGCACGGACGATTTCCGAGAACGTGAAAGACGGTTCCATCGCCTACATTCTCAACAAACCCTATAACTTCCTGCTCTATCAGTTCAGCAACTCCATGGGCGAGACAGTCTTCCGCGCCGTGATGAATGCCGTCTTCGGCGGATTGGTAGTCTGGTGGCTGGCAGGTCTGCCGCCTGCGCCGCTGGGCTGGGTATTCGCCGTCCCTGCGCTGCTCGGCACGTGGATCATGAATTTTTGCATTGCCTGTTTGATTGGATTGTCGGCGTTCCTCGTGGAAGAGGTTTCGCCGTTTATGTGGATTTACCAGAAATTCGTGTTCATCCTGGGCGGGTTCCTCATTCCGCTCGACTTTTATCCGGATTGGCTGCAGGCAATTGCCAAATCCCTGCCGTTTGCCTATATGATTTACGGACCAGCGAAATTATTCGTGGCGCCTTCGATGGAATTGTTGGTTCATGTGCTTTCCATGCAGGCGATTTGGATTGCCGCGCTGGGAGCGATCCTTGTGCTGTCCTATCGGCGCGGAGTGGCGTACCTCACAGTCAACGGAGGATGATACCCTCACCCTGCCCTCTCCCAAAGGGAGAGGAGAAAGTTTTATGAAACACCTCAAGTTTCTTCTCGCCATCTGGCAGGCAAATCTGCAATCGGTCATGGAGTACCGCGTCTCGTTTTTGACGCAAGTCGTCGGGATGATGCTCAACAACTTCATCTACTTTGCCATTTGGCTCATCTTCTTCGACCGGTTCAAGGATGTGCGCGGCTGGGGCGCCAGCGACATGTACGTCACCTTTGGGGTGCTGGCAAGCGCATTCGGGCTGGTTTCGTTGTTTTTTGGCAATGCGTTTGTCCTCGGCGACATCGTCAACAACGGGCGGCTCGACTATTATCTCTCGCTCCCCCGCCCTGTTCTGCTTCACGCCGTTGCCAGCCGAATGATCACCAGCGGTATGGGCGACTTCACCTATGGTTTCATCAGTTACGCACTTTCAGGTCAGTTTGCATGGGACGGACTTTTGCGTTTCATCCTTGCCATCCTTCTGGCGGCAGTGGTGTTCGCCTCGTTCCTCATCCTGGTCAACAGCCTGGCGTTTTGGGTGGGTATCGTCTCTAGCTTCACCAACCTGATGATCAATGCCATGCTGACCTTCGGCATCTATCCCATCACGCTTTTCGATAACTACGCCAAACTCATCCTCTTCACGGTCATCCCTGCCGCGCTGATGGGCGCGGTCCCGGCGGAGTACATCCGCGCCGCAAGTTGGCAGACGCTGGCAGAGCTCCTGCTTGGGGCGATGATTCTGCTTGGGCTGGCGGTGTCCGTTTTCAGGTCGGGGTTGAAGCGGTATGAATCGGGAAGCGCCATCCAAATCGAGGTGTAAATGAATAAACAGTCGCTTATCGAATTGACCCAAAGACTCGTCCGCCAGCAAAGTTTGTCGGGTGAAGAGGGTCCAGTCACCCAGTTGATCGTCGAGGAGATGAAATCGCTCGGCTTTGATAAGGTATGGGTGGATGAAAACGGCTCCGCCGTCGGCGTCATCGAAGGGACAAAGCCCGGCAAAACGATTTTGTTCGACGCGCACACGGATACGGTGGGCATCGCCCCCGGCTCGGTCTGGACGAAGGAACCGTTCGGCGGCGAGATTATTGACGGCTATCTCTACGGACGCGGCGCGGCGGATATGAAGGGCGCGCTCGCCGCCATGCTCCATGCCGCCGCAAGCGTGGACAGGGACAGGATCGCGGGCAGAGTGGTGGTTTCTGCTTCGGTCCTGGAGGAAGTGTACGAGGGCGGCGCGCTCAAAACCGTGATGCAAGCCGTTCACCCGGATTTTGTCGTCATCGGCGAAGCGAGCAATCTGAACCTGGTTCACGGCGGGCGCGGACGGGCGGAGATTCACATCGAAACCATCGGCAAGCCGGCGCATTCATCATCCCCGCACTTGGGCGTCAACGCCGTGCATTTGATGATGAAGGTCGTCGAGGCGGTGGAGAAAATCCCGCTGGGCGAACATCCCCTTCTGGGACCTGCCATCCTTGCCCTGACCGACATCATTTCCGAGCCATACCCCGGCTACTCCGTCATCCCCTCGCGCTGCAAAGTGACGTATGACCGCCGCCTTTTGCCGGGCGAAACGGTGGAGGATGCGCTGGGCGGCATCAATTCCCTCCCTGCGCTCAAGGACATTCCCTTCAAGGCAGTCATTGCACAGGGAGAACATCGCTCTTATACAGGCGCGACCCTCACCTGCACCAAGTTCTTCCCCGCTTGGGAGTTGGATACCCGGCATCCCTTTGTCCAGATGGCATTGAAGGGACTGCGCGAGGCGGGATTGAGCCCTCAACTTTCGGCATACCGTTTTTGCACGAACGCGGCGTACAGCATGGGGCAGGCTGGGGTGCCGACGGTCGGCTTCGGTCCCGGCACAGAGGCGGATGCCCATGTGGTGGACGAACGTCTCAGTTTGGAGGCGCTCGAGAAGGCGGCGGAAGGCTACAGAGGCATCATCCAGGCGGTTTTAGGCGGCGAATTTCTGGTATAATCTCGGCTCGTGACTGGTCCTGCAAGCGGTTTCGCATGAGACTGCAAGTACGGAGACCTGCATAATCTTGTAGAAAGGAAAGCAAACGTCATGCCCTTACAGAAAGAAGTAAAGGCGGAACTCATCTCGAAGTACCACCGTCATGACGGCGACACCGGCTCCCCCGAAGTTCAAATCGCCATCCTGACGGGGCGCATCCAGCAGTTGACCGATCACCTGCGCGCCAACAAAAAGGATGAGTCCTGCCGCCGCGGGCTTCTCAAACTGGTCGGACAGCGCCGCCGCATGTTGACGTATCTGCGTAAAGTGGATTACAAGCGGTACCTGGCTGTGACCGAAAGTTTGAACCTGCGTCACAAGTAAGTCAGTCAAGACCCTAAAGGTCTCGGAGACCTTTAGGGTCTAATTAAATCCGCCGTCAGGAATTGAACAGCGCGAATGACCGCCGGTCATTCACACTCTTCAGTCCCTGACTTAAGGCGGAAACCCAGTGTAGGGCTTGCATTGATCGCAATCAACTAACCGTCAAACCTGCGAAGGCGCGAAGAGGACAACCGGCTTTGCGCGTTTTGCGTTTGCCGGCAGATAATCGGTGCAGGCAGTTTAGGAGACAAAATGAAACCCGAATCAAAAAAATATTCAACCGTTGTGGGAGGTCAGACTCTCACCTTTGAAACCGGCAAACTGGCCGGTCAGGCAGGCGGCGCCGTGACCTTCGGCACGACCGAGTCCATCGTCTTTGCCGCCGCCACCATGGGCGACGTGCGCGAAGGCATAGACTTCTTCCCGCTCAGCGTGGAATACGAAGAAAGACTGTACGCCGGCGGAAAAATCCCCGGTTCGTTCTTCCGACGGGAGGGCAGAGCCTCCACCGAAGCCATCCTCACCGCCCGGCTCACCGACCGCCCCATCCGCCCGCTGTTTCAGGACGGCATGCGCAACGAAGTGCAGGTCATCGTCTATTCCTACTCGTCCGATGGCGTCAACCCGCTGGACATCCTCGCCATCAACGCCGCCTCCGCCGCCATCATGATTTCAGACATCCCCTGGAATGGACCCATCGGCGCGGTGCGCGTGGGACGCGTGAACGGCGAGTTCGTCATCAACCCCACCTTCGCCCAGATGGACGCTTCGGATCTGGACCTGCGGATTGCCGGCACCAAAGACGCCATCCTCATGGTCGAGTGCGGCGCAGATGAAATCCCCGAAGACGTGATGGTGCAGGCGCTCGAACTTGGGCATCAAGCCATCCAGCCGTTGATTGACCTGCAACTGCAAATGGCGGCTGAAGTGGGCAAACCCAAACGCCAGGTGGAATTGTTCCTGCCCAGCGAAGAAATCAAGAAAAAAGTCTATGACCGCGTGAGCGGACCGATGAACGAACTGCTCGAAAAGCCGCTCTCCAAGAGCGAGTTCTACAACGGCATGGCAGCCATCAAGCAGCAGGCAGAAGCCGAACTCTGTACCGTGCCGGAAGGCGCCAACCCGGCTGATTACATTCCTGTCAACATGTTCCGCGAGGCGTTCGAAATGGCAGAGCAGGCGGTCGTCCGCGAGCGTATTCTGACTCTGGGCAAACGCCCCGATGGACGCACGCCCACCGAAATCCGCCCGATTTGGTGCGAAGTGGGCATCTCGCCGCGCGCGCATGGCACCGGTCTATTCACCCGCGGCGAAACCCAAATCCTCTCGTTTGTCACGCTCGGCACGTTGGGCGAGGCGCAGGAACTGGACAACCTCTCCCCCATTGAGACAAAACGCTACATGCACCACTACAACTTCCCGCCGTTCAGCACGGGCGAGGTCAAGCCTCTGCGCGGACAGAGCCGGCGCGAGGTCGGGCATGGAGCGCTCGCAGAGCGGGCGCTGGAGCCGGTGATTCCGAGCGAAGAGTCGTTCCCGTATGCCATCCGCGTCGTATCCGAGGCGTTATCGTCCAACGGCTCGACCTCGATGGGATCGGTCTGCGGTTCGACATTGGCGTTGATGGATGCCGGCGTGCCGATCAAAGCCCCGGTTTCGGGCGTGGCGATGGGTCTCATCACCGATGCAAGCGGACGCTACAAAATCCTGACCGACATTCAAGGCACCGAAGACCACCTCGGCGACATGGACTTCAAAGTGGCGGGGACGGCAAAGGGCATCACCGCCCTGCAGATGGACATCAAAATCAGCGGGCTGAGCGCTCAAATGATGAAAGAAGCGCTCGAACAGGCGCGTGAGGCGCGCATGCACATTCTGGAAAAGATGCTCGCCGTGATTCCCGCACCGCGCCCGCAGCTCAAGGAACACGCGCCGCGCATCATCACAGTGAAAATCCCTGTGGACAAAATCGGCGCGCTCATCGGTCCCGGCGGAAAGAACATCCGCGCTTTGCAGGAAGAGACCGGCGCAAAGATTGACGTGCAGGAAGACGGCACGGTGTACATCGCTTCGACCGACAGCGCCGGCGCAAAGATTGCACAGGAACGCATCGAGGCGCTGGGAGAAAACGCCGTCATCGGCAATATCTACACCGGCAAGGTGGTGCGCATCGAAGCGTTCGGCGCGTTTGTCGAGATTCTGCCCGGTGTGGACGGTCTCGTTCACATTTCACAACTTGACAGCGATCGTGTCAACAAAGTGGAAGATGTGGTCAACCTCGGTGATGAAATCACGGTGATGGTGACCGACATTGACCCGCAAGGTAAAATCCGCCTCTCGCGGCAGGCAGTGCTCGAAGGCTGGACTGCCGAAGAGGCGCGCGAGAAAGACCAGCGCAAACCCGGCGGTGGCGGGGGACGCCCCGGTGGTGGGCGCGGCGGTGAACGCGGCGGCAGAGATGGTCACGACCGCCGCGGCGGACGGGATCGCAGATAGGCAATATAAAGACTTCCGAGGCTCACAGGCTTCGGAAGTTTTTATAACCCGCCTTACGCAGTTCCTTCGTAGTGTGACACATCGTCCCCGAAGAAGGGGGGTCATGTCGCCTGAAAATGCGAGATATTGTAGATTAACCTGAATTCGGGATAAGGTTTTTGAATCGTCCCGAAGGCTTTTGACGCAGCGGGTTCGAGAGCCGAATCAGCCTTCGGGACGCTTATCCCGAACTGCGGACTAGTCCCGCCTTGGCGGGACTTTGTACGAATAGCACGTGCGGGCATGGCAGATACCGCACTGGCTTTGTCAGAATAATTGGGAAAAATACAAAATCTCGCGCTACTGCGTAACATCAGTTTATAAAATGAGCATCGCGTCGCCAAACGAGTAGAAGCGGTAGCCTTCCTGGATGGCGGTTTGATAGGTCTCCAAAATTTTCTCGCGTCCGGCGAAGGCGCTGACGAGCATGAGCAGGGTGGATTTAGGAAGATGGAAATTGGTGATCATCGCGTCCACGACTTTGAATTGATAGCCGGGCAGGATGTAGAGGGAAGTGGGACCGGTGAAGGCAGTGATTGGTGACCAGTGATCGGTGTTTCCGATTTTCGATTTACGATTTTCGATTGCCGCCGATTCAAGTGTACGTACTGAGGTTGTCCCAACTGCAATGATGCGTCTGCCCGCTTCGCGGGTTTGGTTGATGAGGTCGGCGGTCTCTTGCGGCAGTTCGCACCACTCGGTGTGGATTTTGTGTTCTGCGGGATTTTCTTCCGTGACCGGCGCGAAGGTGTCCAAGCCAACATGCAGGGTGACATACGCAATCTTCACGCCCTGGGCTTGCAACTCGTCAAGCAGGCGCGGAGTAAAGTGCAGACCGGCAGTCGGCGCGGCGGCAGAGCCCGGCTCTTTGGCATAGACGGTTTGGTAACGTTCGGGGTCTTTGAGTTCGGCGTGGATGTAGGGCGGAAGCGGCACATGCCCCACTTTGGGAAAATACGGCTCGATGGGTTCGGCAAAACGGACGAGGCGCTCGGAACCGTTCAACATCGCTATGATTTCGGCTTGGGGTCCCTCTTCCACTTGTAGTTTGCTGGCTACGCGCAAACCTTTGCCCCCTACCAACGCCTCCCATGTGATCTCGTCGCGGCGGCGCAGTAAAAGCAGTTCCACACGCCCGCCGGTCGGTTTGCGGGCGTAGATGCGCGCCGGGATGACGCGGGTTTGGTTGAGGACGAGCAGGTCGTTTGGGCGGAGGTACTCCCCTATCTCGCGGAAGATGCGGTGTTCCAGCCTGCCCGTGTCGCGGTGCAGGACGAGCAGACGCGAAGAATCGCGCGGCTCGACGGGCGTCTGGGCGATGGAGGCTTCGGGGAGATGGTAGTCGAAGTCGGAGGTTTGCATAACGTTCAAACGAGACTGTTTCGGCGTTCAAATGTTTATCTGCCCAGCCAAAACAGGGAAAGGTTCTTTTTAATCGCTTTGAATTCGGGGTCGCCTGTCACCAACGACGCGCCAAGTTCCTGTGCAAGAGATGCGGAAAAAGCATCGGCGTAGGAAATTGGATATTTGGCTTTCAGCCATGCCGCAGCAAGGATACGTTCTTCGGTCGCTTCATAAAATGTGATGGGAAAAGAACGTAAATCATCCAAAGCCTCAAGGGCTTTTTCCTTTCCCTGCTCGCGTCCGATGATGTATGCCAACTCCCCCATGTTGATCAAACTCATGGCGAGGAGAATTTTCCCATCTTCTGCCTGTATTAACAAGTCTCTTACTTTTTCTCCGCCAGTCTCAGCGCCAAAATGAGCCATGAGGGCGAATGTATCCAGCACAAAAGCCGGTTTTTCAGGCATGTTTCCGCCTTATCCTGGCTTCTTCGCGCGCTAATTCCGCTTTACGCTCAGCGAGCAATGTGCGCGTCAGGGAGGTTTTCCCCGCGTATTTTCCAAAAGTCGCTTCAATGTGCCTGATGCGCTGCGCTTTTGTCATGGTGCGTTTTTTGGCGCGCAGGATTTTTTGGATTTGCTTATACGTTTCTGCCGAGAGTTCGATTGTTTTTCCCGCAGGAGTAATTAAACGCGGAGTTGCCATGATACACCTTTCACTATGTGATAATTATATCCTAGCGGCGCGAGGGAGGGATTCGGGGAGATGGTAGTCGAAGTCGGAGGTTTTCATGGAGAGGATTTTACACCACCCGTCGGATGATCGAGGAGTCTGAGAGTCTGATAGTCAAAAAGTCTGACGGTCAAAAAAGTCCCGCGTCGGAAACGAATCCAAGCCGCGGGAAGGGTTGGGACAGGGCCGGCGGCCCGCCAGCCGCGTGGGGCAAGTCTCTGACTTGCCCGCGCAAATCTCCGATTTGCGCCACGTACTATCAGCCTAACAACTTCAGCAGCTTTCCAGCCAGTTCAACCACCGGCGCGCCGACTTTGCCTACGTTTTCGGCGGCTTGAATCAGCCCTTCGATGCTGACGCTGTACCACTTGCGGTTGGGTTTGGGTTTCTTCAGTTCTTCTTGCAAGTGTTCGAGGTTGTCACGGGTTTCTTCGGCTTGCTCAGCGGGCATGGACTTGAGCATTGCCTGCACAGCGGCGGTCAATTGTTTCAGCGTGTCTTGGACTTCGGGGGATAGCCCGGCGTTGAAACTGCCGTGGATGGTTTGCTTGACCTGGTTGTCTTTGCCAATGATAATGTTGCCACCCTCGAGGTTTCCATGCACTTCGATACGGACAGATTTATCTTCTTCTTTCTTCATTCTTCTCTCCTCTGGGAATAATCGCTCCCGGTCTTCGCGGCGGGATTCGGGGGTGACGAAGCCGTTCAGCACCTCGTGGACATTCAAGCGGATGACGCGCCTGTCCCAGGTTTCGGGGATTTCGGCGAGACCGTCGCGCTCGTAGGTGAGCAGTTTGTGATAGTCCAGCCGCAGACTGGGGTACTGCGCCGGGCAGATGAATTCTTGAATGGGAAAGGCTTCCTGCCCGGCGCTCTCGGTGAAGGTCTTGTGGATGGCGGCAAAGTGAGCGCGGATGGACGCCAGCATCTCGCGGCGGGTGTTCTCCTGCCCGGTGACGCGAATCTCGATTTTCTTATCCGCCGCACTCGCCCGAACCAGGGCGCGGTTTTCATCCCAAGCCAGGAGCACGCCCCAGCGCCAGACCTGCCCGGAATCAATCCACTCGTGGGCGCGGACGATAAAGCGGGTGATGACGCTCTCCGGCAGTTCGGGGTAGGCATACTCGAAGGTCAGCGCGGCGGACCAGGCGGAGTCGGAGGCGGCGGGGGGTTCGTCCTGCGGCATGGCGTTGGGGAGGTACAGAGTCCCGTCTGCGGCGGCGGGGTAGGCGAGTTCGAAGCGCTGGAGAAGGTTGAGGATGAGGTTGCGATGCCAGGGTTCGTAATCTTTCAGGATGCGGCGGGTCATCGTTTCGGTCAGCCGCCCGGCGGCGGTGGAGCGCAGTTCTTGGTCGGTGATCAGGCGATAGACGGCGTTCGTCACCCAGTTGGGGTTGAGCACGCCATCCGGGCAGAGCGGCTCGCCGGCTTCGTCGCGGAAATCCAGTGCCACGCCCAGGTCGTGCAAGAGGGCGAGCAGCGCCTTCTGGTCTTCTTCATCTTCGATGCCCTCTTGGGCGCACAGGTCACGGTAACGCGCGTAGGGGATGATGTCGCGGCGTTCCTTCTCCCGCTCCAGCGCATCCTTGACCGCCAGGTGCGGACGGGCAAAGAGCACGCGCACATGCGGCAGGGACTCGATTGCCTCTTGCAACGCGGCGCGCAGGCTCTTGATGCCTGCGTTCTCGCTGGCAGAGGTTTGCACAAAGGCGGCGATGTTCGGGAAGTCGCGCTTTAGGCGGTTTTGCGGCAGGTCGAGGACGTGCTGTTCGGCATCGGCGTGATTGCCGACGATGATGACGGGCGAATCGCCGCCAAAGGCGCGGATGGTGCGCAGCCAGTACTCGACGCGGTTCTGCTCGTAGGTCTGGCGCACGTTGAGGACGAGGACATAGACGCAGCGCGCCGAGAAGAAGAAGGGATGGGTGGCGTGCATGAAGTCCTGCCCGCCGAAGTCCCAGACCCGGGCGGTGAAATCCCCAAAGGGCGTGGCGTGCGTCTCCACCGTCATCGTGCTGGGGCGGTTCTCCCGGTAACTGCCGTCCTTCAGGCGCCAGACGAGCGAGGTCTTGCCGGCGGCTGGCTGACCGATGAAGAGAATGCGCGCTTCGCCGAGGGTGCGCCCCTCCTGCCAGATGGCGCGGTAGAAGCGGAAGATTTCTTGCGCGTTGCCGCCGAAGATTTCATACCCCAACAGGGCGCGCGGCAGGGCGAGGGTCAGCGGGTTGCCGTTCAGGTTTAAGCGTTGCAAGTTCGCAAGTTGTCCGATTTCCGGCGGCAGGGCGGTGAGTTGATTGTCTTGAAGGTCTAACCTTTGCAGGCTGGAGAGCGCACCGATTTCGGGCAGCAGGGCGGTGAGTTGGTTGTTCCAAAGTTGTAAGGTTTTCAAGTTGGCAAGTTGACCAATTTCGGGCGGGAGGGCGGTGAGTTGGTTGCGCCCAAGGTTCAACTCTTGCAGGCGGGTCAGTGCGCCGATTTCGGGCGGCAGGGCGGTGAGGTTCAGCCTGCCCAAGCCCAATTCTTCCCAGTCGGTTTTGCGCCACAGTTCGGGCGGAATTTCGGGCAGCGGGTTGTCTGAGATGTCCAGCCGCTTCAGGGCAGGCAGTTCCCACACTTCGCGCGGCAAGGCGGTGAGATTCAGCCCGCTCAAGCCCAATTCTTCCCAATCGGTTTTGCGCCACAGTTCAGGTGGAATTTCGGGTAGCTGGTTACCTGAGATGTCCAGCTGCTTCAGGGCAGGCAGTTTCCACACTTCGGGCGGGAGGGCGGTGAGTTGGTTGCTCCAAAGGTCTAATTCTTGCAGGCGGGTCAGTGCGCCGATTTCGGGCGGGAGGGCGGCAAGTTGGTTGCTTTTCAAGTCCAAGGTTTGCAAGTTGGCAAGTTGACCGGTTTCGGGCGGCAGGGCGGTGAGTTGGTTGCTCCAAAGGCCTAATTCTTGCAGGCGGGTCAGCGCGCCGATTTCGGGCGGGAGGGAGGTCAGGCGGTTATATCTAAGTTGTAACGTTTGCAAGTTGGCAAGTTGACCGATTTCGGGCGGCAGGGTGGTGAGTTGGTTGCCCGAAAGGTCTAACTTTTGCAGACGGATGAGCGCGCCGATTTCGGACGGGAGGGCGGTGAGGTGGTTGAGTTGCAAGTTCAAGGTTTGCAAGTTGGCAAGTTGACCGATTTCGGGCGGGAGGGCGGTGAGTTGGTTACTCGAAAGGTCTAACGCTTGCAGGTTGGCAAGTTGACCGATTTCGGGCGGCAGGGCGGTGAGGTTTAGGCTGCGCAAGCCCAATTCTTCCCAGTCGGTTTTGTGCCACAATTCGGGCGGGATTTCGGGCAGCGGGTTGCCAGAGATGTCCAACTGCTTCAGGGCGGGCAATCCCCACACTTCGGGCGGCAGGGCGGTGAGTTGGTTGCCCCGAAGGTCTAATTCTTGCAGGCTGGTGAGCGCGCCGATTTCGGGCGGGAGGGAGGTGAGATTCAGACCGCTCAAGCCCAATGCTTCCCAGTCAGTTTTGCGCCACAGTTCAGGTGGAATTTCGGGCAGCGGGTTGTCTGAGATGTCCAGCCGCTTCAGGGCAGGCAGTTCCCATATTTCGGGCGGCAGGGCGGTGAGGTTTAGGCTGCGCAAGCCCAATTCTTCCCAGTCGGTTTTGCGCCATAATTGAGGCGGGATTTCGGTCAGCGGGTTGCTTGAGATGTCCAGCCGCTTGAGGGCAGGCAATTTCCATAATTCGGGCGGGAGGGCGGTGAGCTGGTTGCCCCGAAGGTCTAATTCTTGCAGGCTGGTGAGCGCGCCGATTTCGGGCGGCAGGGCGGTGAGACCGAGACGGGAAAGGTCAAGCGAGGTGTCGCCGGTCTCGGCGGCTTGGCGGATGCGGGCGAGGGCGGTTTCGAGAGTCATGAGTCGTTAGTCTCCAATCGCTGGTCGTTGTCGTTGGGCATGAGGTACCGTCCACGAATGAGGGTGGGCAGACTTCCGAAGTCTCAAAGACTTCGGAGTGTGCACGCAAACTATGTCAGGCGCTCCGCACGGGGATGAACCCCCGCGCTTATTTTACGAAGACCCGCCAAGGCGGGACTAGTCCGCTTGAGCGGACTTTGTAATGATAGCCCGACGGCTCGTCGTCGGGCGGGCATGGACAACCTTTGCGTGCGCACACTTCGGAAGTCTGCGTCGAAGTCTTTCGTGGCGCAAGTCTGCAGACTTGCGCTACGCTACTTCCTCCACAGCCGCGCAATCAGGTTCAGAATCACCGTCAGCACCAGCGAAATGAGCAGGCTGGTGGCGAGGGGGAAGTAGAAGCGGAAGTTTTCGCCCTCGATGCGGATGTCGCCGGGCAGGCGTCCCAGCGGGAGACCGAATTTGGCGGCAAGATAGAGTCCCCCGCCGATGAGGAAGAGCAAGAGTCCGCCAAGCATTAAGTAACGGGCAATGGTTTCCATATTCATCGGGTTTCCAGGTTTGAAGGTTGGGATGTTGCAAGTTGGAAGGTTCAGAGGTTGGCAGGTTAACTTGCAAACGTTCCAACTTGCCAACTCATAACAGCCTCGGCTGTCCCTCTTCCCTCCACTCCAGCCCCAAATGCTCATACGCGGATTTGGTCGCCACGCGTCCCTGCGGAGTGCGGTCGAGGAAGCCAAGCTGCAGCAGGTACGGCTCGACCACGTCCATGATCGTATCCTGCTCCTCGCTGATGGAGGCGGCGATGGTGTTCAAGCCGACGGGTCCGCCGCCGTATTTTTCGATGATGGTGCGCAGGACGCGGCGGTCCACGTCATCGAGACCGAGCGGGTCCACTTGCAGCAAGTCGAGCGCTTCGCGCGCAACCGCCTGGGTGATGACGCCATCCGCGCGGACTTGAGCATAGTCGCGGACGCGGCGCAGCAGACGCAGGGCAATGCGCGGCGTGCCGCGCGCGCGCCTCGCCACCTCGCCGACGCCGGATTCGTCTGCCTGGACTTTGAGCATCCCCGCCGCCCTTCTTACAATCTGACGCATGGCTTCGAGGTCGTAGTAATCGAGGCGATACACCGCGCCGAAGCGCGCCCGCAATGGAGCGGTGACCAGCGCCAGCCGCGTGGTCGCGCCGACGACGGTAAAGCGCGGCAGTTTCAGGCGGATGGAACGCGCCGAGGGTCCCTTGCCAATGACGATGTCGAGCGAAAAGTCCTCCATGGCGGGGTAAAGCACCTCCTCCACAGCCCGCCCGAGGCGGTGAATTTCGTCAATGAACAGCACATCGCCCTGGCGCAGGTTGGTGAGGATGGCGGCGAGGTCGCCGGCGCGCTCGATGGCGGGTCCCGCCGTCACTTTGACGTTGACGCCCATCTCGTTGGCGACGACGTGCGCGAGGGTGGTCTTGCCCAAGCCGGGCGGTCCGTAAAACAGGACGTGGTCGAGCGCTTCGCCGCGTTTCTTCGCCGCAGAAATCAGGATGGAGAGGTTCTCTTTGACCTGATCCTGACCGATGAGGTCGGCGAGTTTTTGCGGGCGCAGGGCATTGTCCACGCGGTCGTCGGGTTTGGATTCGGGGTCGAGGGGACGAGGGGTTGGCATGGAAAGGATTATAAAGGATAAGAGATGAGGAATAAAGGATGAGGAAGGAAGAGTGTATGGCTTTTTCATTATCGCTCGACGGAATCAATTTTTGTACACGGATCGCACGGATGATGCGGAATTCTCCGTGAAAAACGGAAAGAAATCCATTCATTCCGCGAAATCCGTGTACAAAGAAGGCTCGCATCCAGATTTTGAGACAGCCATAAGGAAGAGTGAGGAGAACGCGGCTGAGGGGATGAAAAATTCGATTGAGCAGAGTCAGGCGTCGGTGAGGGCGAAGCGGGTTTGCATCCAAAGAAAAAGGGACAGCCTCGCGGGCTGTCCCTGCTTTGAGAGGCGTCCGTTATTTCAAAGGTTCAAAAGTCACTTCGACGGTCATGCCCCATTTGAGGCGCGGGTCGGTCTCCTGCACGTGGATATAGACGGTGTAAATCACGTCGCCGCTTTGGAGGTAGGATGCGCCGCTGATTTCGGCGACGACGCCTTTGAGGCGAAGATCGGGCAGAGCGTCGGGCGTGAAGGTGACCGCCTGACCGACGGCGACGTTCACGACTTCGAGTTCGGTGATGTCGCTGGTTTCGATGACCCACGCGGAGGGGTCGGCAACGCTCACGGCGCGGACCTCGGGACCGACCTGCTCGCCCACGCTCACCGCCACATCCAGGACGACGCCGTCGAACGGCGCGGTGATGATGTAGTTGGCGAGCGCCGCTTCTGCCGCGGCGGCTTGCGCTTTGGCGGCTTCGAGACGCGCCTCAGCCACAGCGAGTTGATCCTTGTTGACGCCTTCGGCGGAGATTTCCCATTGGTATTTTGCCTCCGCTTCGGCGGCTAGGGCGGCGTCGAGCGCGGCACGGAGGGAATCTTGTTCGCGCTGGATTTTTTCGAGTTCGGCAACGGCGTTGTCGTAATCCCGCTGAGCGGCGCGCAGGTTATCTTCGGCGGTTTTGCGTTTGGCGTTGTCGGGGTCGAGGTCTTTGTATTTGTCGAACTCGGTTTGCGCGTCTTGCAAGTCCTGTTTGCGCTCGTTGACGGTCGCCTGCTGGTCGTCGAGGCGCTTTTGAATGTCGCGCGGGTCGAGGTCGTTCCATTTTTTCTGCGCGGCGGCGCGGGCAATTTGCGCTCGTTGGTAGGCGTCCCAGGCGGCGGCGCGGCTGGCATCGCCGTTACGGATGAGCGCGTCGAGCGCCTGCTGGGCGGTGAGGAGTTCCAGTCTTGCTGCAGCCAGCCCGGCTTCGGCTTGAGCCGCATTGGAGAGACGCGCCAGCACGTCGCCCTTGCGGACACGGTCACCGATTTTCACGTTGACCTGTTCCACAATTCCGCGCGCCTGAAACGACAGATTGGAGGCGCGGACGGGTTTGAGGTGTCCCTCCGCCACCACCTCGTTCGAGTCGGCGGGTGCGGCGGCGTTTTCCGGTGTAGGAGTCGTCGCTTGGGACGCGCAGGCGGTCAGCCCCAGCGCGAGGATGACAATTAGCATCATCAGTTTGCTTGTTGTTTTATTCATTGTTTGTTCCTTATACCCTCTCCCCTTGCCCCTCTCCCAAACTGGGAGAGGGGTTGGGGTGAGGGAAAATTATTCATACGCCAGCACTTCACGAATGGTCAACCGCGCGGCATTGCGGGCAGGCAGAACGCTTGCCACAGCGGAGAGAATCAGCACCAAGCCCAGCCAGATGGCATAGCCCATGTAGGTGAAGACGACGGCTATCGGGGTTTGGAACACCGCCAGGCTGACGATATAAGAGAGTCCGTAGGTGAACGGGATGGAGAGGAGGATTGCCAGCGCAAACGAAATCAAACCAATCACCACGCCTTCGGCAATGACCGTCCGCATGACGGCGCGGTCATCTGCGCCGATGGCGCGCGTGATTCCGATTTCACGGGTGCGCTCCAGCACGTTCATACCCATCGTCCCCGTCAGCCCCATCGAGCCGACGATGGCGGTCAGGATTGCCATGATGAGCAGGAACGTGACGAGGATGTCGAGGCTTTCCACCGCCACATCCAGCGAGGCGCTGCCTGCCTGTGCAAGGCGCACTTTGAAGCCCTTGTCGCGCATGTACTTGTCCAACTCTTCGGCTTTGGCGTCCTGATAGGCGCGGTCATGACGTTCGGTCACGACGCGATAGGAGAAGGAACGCTTTGCCTGCTTGTTCATCACCGAGATGTATTCAAAGGGCGCGTATCCGATCAGTCCTTCCTGATCCACGAATTTGAAGAGACCCACCACCTGCCAGGCTTCATCCCGCCCGTTGATGCGCAGGGTGACGAAATCGCCCGCCCGCAGGCTGGGGAACGATTTGCGCAGTCCCTCGCTCACCGCCATCTTGCGGACATCGCCAGGGCGTATCCAGCGTCCCTCCACAAGGATGGGCTGAACCAAACGGCTGTCGGCGGGCGGCGACAGCAGGGTAATGTTTTCGGCGACCCTGCCCTGTTCGTCCAGCAACTCGCCGCCGGCAAACTGCCAGCCTTCCACCTGCACCACCCCATCCACGCTTCCCACCACGCGCTCGATCTCCTGCACGCGGTACGGCTGGTCAAAGTCGAGCGTCACGTCGGCGCGGAAGTATTTGCCAATCTGCCCGATGTAATCGTGCAGGGTCACGCGCACGTTGAAGACGGCAATGAAAATCGCGCCGCCCATCGTCAGCGTGAATAACGTCAGCGCCAGGCGGCTTTTGCGGCGGAACGTGTTCCTCAGCGAAATGATGAACGGACGCGGGATGTGGATGCCGCGCGCCGCGAGCAGACGCGTCGCCTTGACCTGCGCCCAATCGAACCACGAGAGACGCATCTCTCCGTCTTTGAACTGAATCGGCTCCTCAGCCGCATCTCCGCTGAGAGCACGCAGGACGGTGATGCGCGAGCCGTTGACCACCGGCGCCAGCCCCGCAATCAGCGGGACGAGCAGCCCCACCACGACTTGAATGAAGAACGGCAGAGGCAGGAGTCGGTATCCCAGCAGGTTGAAATCCAACTGGCTGGCGATGAAGGACGCCAGTTGATACGCTCCAATCCCTCCGAACGGCACGGCAATCAGCAAAGCCAGAACGCCAAACGCCATGATGAGCGTGATGTACATCTCGAAGACCTGACGTCTCTGCCCGCCGACCAGTTTCATCACGCCAATGTGACGCAGATGCTGGTTGAGCAGGGCGCTCAATGTGTTCGAAATCAACGAACTGGAGAGAAAGACGATGAGGATGCCCAACGCCAGCAGGATGCCCAAAATCGCGTTGACCGTGCTGGCAAGCGGATGTTTGTGCGTTTCTGCAAAGCGCGAGCGGATGACCACCCCGCCCGATTTTTCGATCTTGTCTTTTAGTTCCGCGCCCACTTCACGGATGTAATGCGGGTCGTCGCCGTCGCCAGCCACACGAACCAACATGCGGTTGTAGAGTTTCGGCTGCCCCAGGTATTGCAGAGTGTCGGTGGTGATGTAGCCAAACGGCGAAGCGAGGAAGTCGCCTGCGCCGGCTGCCGTGTCCTGCACAATGCCGGCGACGGTCAGGGTTTTGGTGGAGCCGTCGGGGAGTTGAAATTCAAGGAGACCTCCCACGCCCACGTCGAGGTCGCGAAGCGCATCTTTTTCCAGCAGAACTTCACGCTTGGCAGGCGCGGTCTTCCCTTCGAGAGGATTGAGCAGGTTGATGGCGTTGTCTTCAAAACTCTCGAAAGCGACCATGTCGAGGGCGGTCCATTTCTCGGCGCCCGGTACGCGCACGCGCATATTGAAGACGCGCCGCGCCTCGGCATCCGCCACTTCCCTGTGATTGCGAATGGACGACAGGATGGCATCGTCGAAATTGGTCATGCGCAGTTCGATGTTGGCGGGCTGGTTCGCCGCAAACGAGACGCTCATGTCGTTCGAGATGATTTGATATGCGCCCGCGATGACGCCAATGGAAAACACGCCCACTGCAATGGAGAAGACCACCAGCAGGGTGCGTCCTTTGTTGTCGAGCAGGTCGTGCAATACTTTGCGCCAGCGAGGTTTCATGGGATTTGCGATTTACGATTTGCGATTTACGATTTGCGATTTTCGATTTGCGATTTATGGACGTTTGCGGAAGAGGGAGAACAGACCGCGCCCGGAGCGGCTGTCTGCCGCGCGGTGTTCTTTCAATCTCTCCTGCACGATCTTCCCAACCGCCTCCGCCGTGATGGGCGATTGGTCCATCACACGCTGAAAATCTTCACGTTTGATGGTCAATACTTCAACGGGACCGCCGGCGCCCGCGCGCACATTGGCAATGGACTTGCCGCCGCGCATCAACTCGATCTCGCCGAAGAACTCACCGGGCTGGAGACGCGAGATGACGGTCTCGCCGCCCTTGCGGTCGAACAGCACCACCTCCACTTCGCCCTTCTGGATCATGAAGAACTTCTCCACATGCGCATCGCGCGAAAGGATGGTGGCTTTGGCGGGATAAACCTCGGTCTGCGCCAGTTTGGTGAACTCCAGCATGTGCCGATGCCTGAGCCAGGGCAGCGCCTTGGCGACCGTCTCGTTGATCAACTCTCCGTCCGAAATGATGATGTTGCGGGTGGTGCGCGAGGTCAGCGAGGGGTCGTGCGTCACCATCACAATCGTCTTGCCGCGCCGCGAGAGTTCCTCGAAAAGGTCAATGATGACATCCGCCGATTTCGTGTCGAGGTTGCCGGTCGGTTCGTCCGCCACCAGCAGAGGCGGGTCGCAGGCAAGCGCTCGGGCAATCGCCGCCAGTTGCTGCTGTCCCGTGGAAACCAGCACAGGCAGTTTGTTGGCAAACTTTTCCAGCCCCACCAGTTCGAGCAGTTCCATGGCGCGCTTGGGGCGTTCGTCGAAGTCATACATCTCGGCATAATCCATCGGGAGCATCACGTTCTCGAGCAGGGTCAGCATGGGCATCAACTGGAAGAATTGAAAGACAATGCCCAGATTGCGCCCGCGCCATTTCGAACGCTGGCTCTCGGTCACGCCGCTGTAAATATCCGTGCCGCCGATGACCACGCGCCCCGCGCTGGGATGGTCAATGCCTGTGATCATGTTCAACAGCGTGGACTTGCCGCTCCCCGACTTGCCGACAATCGAAACGAACTCGCCGCGATAGATGGTCAGGTCAATGCCTTTGAGGACGGTGAACTCACCCGCCGCGCTCTTGAACGTCTTGACGACGCCGTGCATGTCAATCATGGCGTCAGCGGAGGACATGACATGCTGGACGGAAACAGGCTGAGGCGAAGAGCGGCGCGGGCTCATTTCTTCCGCCTCCCACCGGACCTGAAGCCGGCTTCCGCCAAATCAACCTGATCCAACTCCCCATCCGTAATCCGCAAAGTGCGCGAGAAGCGCGGCGCCAGCGACTGATCGTGCGTCACCATGACGATGGTCTTGCCCTGCTCTTCGACGAGGCGCTGAAAGAGTTCGAAGATGTGATCCGCCGTGACCGAGTCGAGACTGCCCGTCGGTTCGTCGGCGACGAGGATGGGCGGATCGTTTGCCAGCGCGCGGGCAATGGCAACGCGCTGCTGCTGCCCGCCGGAGATGAGAGAGGGGAATTTATCCGCATGTTCTTCGATTTCCATGAGGCGGAGCAGTTCGAGTGCGCGCTCGCGGGAACGTTTGGGATGAAAGTTGCCGCATAAATCCATGGGCAGGGTGATATTCTCCACCAGCGTCAGCATGGGAAGCAGTTGAAAGGACTGGAAGACGACACCCATCGTCCGCCCGCGCCAGAAGGCAATCTCGTCTTCTTTCATCTTATGTACCGAGACAGACGAACCGTTTGCATGGACGATGACTTCGCCCGAGGTGAGATGATCCACGCCGGTTATCATATTGAGCAGGGTGGATTTCCCCGCCCCCGATTTTCCGATGATGCCAAGAAATTCCCCCGCCCGCACCTGCATGGTGATGCCTTTGAGCGCGGGAAAATCGCCCGCCGCGGTGGAGTACACTTTCACCACGTCACGCAGTTCGATGATGGGTTGGGATGGGAGGGTGGGCTTCATAACAAGGTTATCATCGTCATACGCGAGGATTGCTTCGCCGGGTTTGACCCTCTTCGCAATACTTGCGCCTGCCCGCAAGTGCAGGTGTGACATTTTCAACACACATACAAAAACGGTCGCTGCGGGCAACCGTTTCGCTGGCGTGCCGTACGATATTCATTTTACCCTCTTCGGTAACTTGTGACAATTTTCGTAACAGCCCACCCGATTTCATCGCCTAAGACCCTAAAGGTCTTCTTTGCAGAACTTATCCATTCGATTTGTGGACAAGACCTTTAGGGTCTGCCGCGCTTGATCGGTTATATCTTCCGAAGGAGCGCAAGCGCCGAGAATCAAGGCGAGCAAGAGGAAATATCTCCTGAACATTCTTCATCCTTTGCCTGCCTCAGTTACAGAGACCGTCATTACAAAGCACGGGTCAAAAGTCATTTGGGAGGCTATAATAAAAGTAACCTTTTTTGGAGGCGCTCATGTCCAACGTATACGCATCGAAACATCCGCTTGTTGCCCATAAACTTTCCCGTCTGAGAGATAAAAACACAGAGCCGAAAAAGTTCCGCGAATTGGTGCGTGAAATCGCCGCACTGCTCACCTACGAAGCCACCGCCGACCTGATGGTGATGCCGCGCGAATTGGAGACTCCGCTTGCCAAAATGACCGGCTACGAACTCAAGGAGAAAATCGGGCTGGTCCCCATTTTACGGGCGGGGCTGGGAATGGTGGAAGGCGTGTGGAGCCTGATGCCCAGCGCGGAGGTCTGGCACATCGGTTTGTACCGCGATGAGCATACGCTCAAGCCGGTGGAATACTACAACAAACTGCCCACCGAGCCGCGCGTTTCGGTTTGTCTGATTCTCGACCCCATGCTCGCTACAGGCGGTTCGGCAACCGCAACAGCAGAGATTTTGAAACGCTGGGGCGTGAAGAAAATCAAGTTCGTCGGGTTGATTGCCGCGCCGGAGGGCATCCGCGCCATGCAGGAACAGCATCCCGACATTCCGATTCACATCGCCGCGATTGACAGCCACCTCAACGATAGAGCCTACATCGTCCCCGGTCTGGGCGACGCGGGAGACAGGCAGTTTGGGACGGGGTAGGTTGGTAATTGGTAATTGGTAACTGGCAGATTGGAAAGTTGATTCTGCCCGGAGCGATTGAGCCACTATGAAAGCCATGCTTCTGAAAGAGATTGCATCTTTCAAAGACAATCCAGCTCCGCTTGCGCTGGAGGAGATGGACGAACCCAGGCTGGGCGAGGGCGAAATCTTAATTCGCGTCACGCGCTGCGGGGTCTGCCACACCGAACTGGACGAAATCGAGGGGCGGACTCCGCCTCCGCGCCTGCCGGTGGTGTTGGGGCATCAGGTGGTGGGCGTGGTGGTGGATGTTGGCGAACGTCCGCTGCACACGGCACGTATCGGTCAACGCGTGGGCGTGGCATGGATCGCCTCTGCGTGCGGGAAGTGCCATCACTGCCTGACAGGGAACGAAAACCTGTGCGCCGACTTCAAAGCCACCGGGCGCGACGTGGACGGCGGCTACGCCGAGTACATGAAGGTGCGCGCCGAATTTGCCCATCCCCTCCCCGACGCATTCAGCGACTCGGAAGCCGCGCCGCTGTTGTGCGCCGGCGCCATCGGCTATCGGTCACTGCGCTTGAGCAACATTCAGGACGGGCAAAATCTCGGCTTGATGGGCTTCGGCGGGTCGAACCATCTCGTGTTGAAGATGGCAAAGCACAAGTTTCCGAATGCAAAGATTTTTGTCTTCAGCCGCAATCCCGCCGAGCGCGAGTTTGCCCTGTCGCTGGGGGCGGCTTGGGCGGGCGCGATTGACCAGAGTCCGCTCGAGGGGTTGGATGCGGTCATTGACACCACGCCGGTTTGGGGTCCAGTGAATGAAGCGCTGAAGGTCTTGAGTCCCGGCGGGAGGCTGGTGATCAACGCCATTCGCAAGGAAGAGTCCGATAAAGAAGTCCTCGCCCAATTGGATTATCCGTCGCAGTTGTGGATGGAGAAGGAAATCAAGAGCGTGGCAAACGTGACGCGCGCCGACGTGCGTGAGTTTTTGGAGTTGGCGGCGCAGGCGGGCATCAAGCCTGAGTTTCAGGAATACGAGTTGAAGGATGCCAACCGGGCATTGCTCGAATTGAAGCAGGGGAAAATTCGCGGCGCGAAAGTATTAACGATAGGAGATTGAAATGATGGCGCACGCGCTCAAAGACCCCGAAGGAAACGAGATAAAGCATCTGCATCAGTTTGCCGACTTTGCAGGCAAACGTGTGCTGGAAATTGGATGCGGCGAGGGACGCCTGACCTGGCGCTACGCCTCCGCCTCGTCCCTGACCGTTGGGCTGGACCCTGACCGAAATGCCTTGCGCCTCGCCCGCATCAACCGCCCCTCCGACTTGGCGAAGAGAGTTCACTTCGTCAACGCCCACGCCGAACATATCCCCTTCCGCAAAGAGACTTTCGACATCGCCGTCCTCGCCTGGTCGCTCTGATGAATTGCCCATGCGGGCATGGTGCATGCCCTGGCTGAAATTCACAGAACGCTCGCGCCTGACGGCGTCCTGATTGACCTGCGTCCGCTTTGTGACCGCTGGAGCATCGAAGTGTTCTCCGCCCGCGAAACGCGCGAGACGGGTCACGTTACTGACCTGCCGCTCGGCTTGGAAGACGACGCCGCCGCGAACAACGCCATGAAAGAAGCCGAAATCAATGGCTGGTTCACACGCGAAAGAGAGACGTTCTTCCCGCTGCATTACGTCTGGGACACCGCCAGCGACATGGAAAAATGGGTGGATGAGGAATGGACGAACTTCATCGGTCTCGATGAGGAGGCGAGGCGTGCCACCCGCTCCGCCTGGGCGCTGGGCGACGCGGACAGCCGCGTCCGCATCCGGGCGAAGATGCTGCTGACAAGGTGGAGAAAGTCATAACTGCCAGCTGGAAATCGTCTCGAAAGACTACAAACCGGAGAAACAATTCATGGCGAAGTGCGTATTTTAAGTAACGTCATCATGAAAGAGAAAATATGAACCAAACCACTGGTAACCCGGAAGACTTTAAATCAAGACCGACACCTTCCCGCCTCTGGCAAATCTTGCGCCTGATCCCCTTGGCTCTCATGCTCCTCAGCGTGGGCATTCTTGTGGTCATGTTCCTGATGGGCGGCATGATCAAGATTGCTGCATGGTATTTGGCGCAACTCCTGCTCCCCATTCTCGGTCTGCTCTCGCTGACTACGCTCGTCATCTACGCCATCGCAAAACGGAAGTTCAACCGCCTCATGGGCATGACCGTTATCAGTGCGCTCGTGTGCCTGTCACCGGCTGTTATGCTGGTCAAGCCAATAGCTTTTCCTGCCTCGCTTGAGAAAACGACACCTTCCGCAACCGTGCGCCTGCCCGCAGATGTTCCGCTTCAAGTGGCTTGGGGAGGAGACAAGATCGAGACAAACTACCACGCCGCGGCGCCCGATCAACGCTGGGCATACGACTTTCTCGTGGCGCCTTTCTTAAACGGGAGCGACAAAGTGGAAGATTACGGTTGTTACGGCGTCCCAGTCCTTGCACCCGCGGACGGATTGGTGGTAAAAACCCGCGACGGCGAACCGGACGAGGTGCCGGGGATCTCCTCCAATAACCTTACCGCCCCTGAGGGTAATTTTGTCGCAATCCAACTGAAGGAAACCGGGACCTATTTGATCATTGCCCATCTGAAGCCAGGCAGTGTGCGCGTAAAAGTCGGTGACACTGTCGTGGAGGGACAAGTCATCGGCGCATGCGGCAACTCCGGCAACACGAGCGAACCGCACATCCACATCCACCATCAGCGGCAAGACCCCAACCTCTATCCGCTCAATTTTGCAGAGGGGCTACCGCTGTACTTCAGGGACCATAACGGTCCTCCAATGCCTGTTGGAGGGTTCAGAATGGATGGAGAGAGGATCATCCTGACTGGGGATGTTGTACAACACATCGGGAAGTAAAAGACGGGGTGAGAACTAGACCAGACGTGGAGGATCAGCCTATTCAGGGTGAGGAATACCTTGAATAGGCTGATGAGATGAAAAAGTAAATTACAGCCTACTGCACATCCAACCCGCTGAGGCGCGACAGCAACTTATGGACCAGCATGGTCGGCAGAAGCAGCAAAGCGTGAATGGCGGAACTCAACCCCAAAATCACCGCCACCGAATTGAGAAAACCGCTCACCCGCGGCGCGACATTTGCCAACATCCACGGACCCGCGCCGACCAGCAGGGCAAAAGCGAAGAGTATCCCCACCGAAATTAACAACTCCAGCCAGGCATGGCGATCTGATTCGGAGGGCATCATGGTGCTGCTCACAGTAAACGCAAGGTAAAACCAGAGATAGAAGTCTTTCACTGTTGGCAAAAGCCGAACCCCCAGCCAAAACAAAGCGAATTGCCCGCTGCGGAGCGTATCCCACAGCACACGCATCTCCAGGCGATAGATGGCAACATAGGCGACGAACAACGTCCCGAAAATCAATGGCGCGGCGCCGATCAGCGAATCGCGCACGATGTCCGATTTGGCGGTTTCCACATAACCCAGCTGCAGGCGTCCGTTCGGCAGGGCGCGCGGGATGACGGAGAAGCCGCCCGTGCGCACGCGCAGGAGCTTTGCCGTCAGGAAGTGACTGAGTTCATGCAAAAAGACGCCGGGCAAAAATAGAATTTGAAAGAATACGATGGTGAAACGCGCATCGCGGGTGAGGAGCAAAAACACCGCCTGTATTTCGCGGTGCAAAAACCGCTGGAGAAAGACCAGCGGCACGAGCATGGCAACAAACCAGAAGAAGCCAGCAAGTTGGGTCATGGGGAAAGTAAATGCAAGAGGGGTATAAGTGTACAAGTATACAAGTACACAGGTAAACAAGTAAACAGGTTGAACTTGTGTACCTATGTACCTGTGTACTTGTGTACCTGTGTACCTGTGTACATTTGTACCTACTTCACAGCCGCCCTCACAATCGCGACAAACTCACCCGCCTTCAGGCTTGCGCCGCCCACCAGCGCCCCGTCAATTTCGGGCTGCTGGAAGAATTCGGAGGCATTCGCCGCCGTGACCGACCCACCATACAGGATGCGCATCGCTTGTGCAGTTTCCTCGCCGAACAAACGGCTCAGGGCTGGACGAATGACCTGTCCATGCACAAAATTGGCGTTTTCCCCGCTGGAGGCTTTTCCCGTGCCGATTGCCCACACGGGTTCATACGCGACCACAATGCGCGCAGCGTTGGCAGGAGCGACGTCAGCCAAGCCCAAGGTGATTTGGCGCAGGACCACTTCCGAGGTCCGCCCCGATTCGTATTCTTCCAGCGTCTCTCCTACGCAGACGATGGGAGTCAGGTCGTGTTTGAGCGCGGCGTGCAATTTCTTGTTGACCGTCGCATCGGTCTCGCCGAAATATGTCCGCCGTTCCGAGTGACCGATGATGACATAGCCGCATAATTCTTTGACCATGCCCGGCGACACCTCGCCGGTGAAAGCGCCCTTCTCCTCCCAATGCATGTTCTGCGCGCCAAGACCAATGCCGCTCCCCTCCAGCATGGAAGTGACGGCAAAGAGCGAAGTAAACGGCGGGCAAAGGACTTTCTCCACGCCGGCAACGTCCGTCAATGGACCCAGCAGTTGCGAAACCAGTTCGCGCGCCTCGGCGGCGGTCTTGTTCATCTTCCAGTTCCCAGCGACAAAGGGGGTACGCATGGCGCCTCCAGATTTTGTATGTTGATGTATACAGGTAAACAAGTACACAGGTACATAAGTTCAACCTGTTTACCTGTTTACCTGTTTACCTGTTTACCTGTGTACTTGTGTACTTGTGTGCTTGTTTCCTTGTGTACCTTTGTACCTGTGTACTATTTATCCATCAGCGCCGCCACGCCGGGCAGTTCCCTGCCTTCAAGAAATTCCAGCGACGCGCCGCCGCCGGTGGAGACGTGCGTCATCTGTTTGGCGACGCCCGCCTTTTTAACTGCGCTCGCCGAATCGCCGCCGCCGATGACAGTCACCGCACTGGAGTCTGCCAACATGCGGGCGAGGGCAAACGTCCCTTCGGCAAACTTGGGTATTTCAAACACGCCCACGGGTCCGTTCCACACGATGAGTTTCGCGCCGTTCAATGCCTGCTTGTACAACTCGATGGTCTTCGGTCCCACATCGAGCATGCGCCAGCCGGCAGGGATTTTGTCCACGTCCACAATTTGCGTGTTTGCTTCGGCGTCGAATCTATCTGCAATGACCGCGTCCACCGGCAGGATGAGTTTATCGCCAGACTTTGCCATAATGGACTTGGCGGTTTCAATGGAGGCTTCCTCGACCAGGCTGTCCTGCATATTGAAGCCCTTCGCGGCAAGGAAGGTGTTCGCCATGCCGCCGCCGATAATCAATTTATCGCACTTGGAGAGCAGAGTTTCGACGACCAGAATCTTGTCGCTAATTTTTGCCCCGCCGAGGATGGCAATGTAAGGATGTTCGGGATTGGCAACGGCTTTACCGAGATATTCAAGTTCCTGTTCCATCAGGAAACCGGCAACCGCCGGCAGGAAATGGGCGATTCCCTCCGTGGAGGCGTGAGCGCGGTGCGCCGAGCCGAACGCATCATTCACATAGATGTCTGCCAGCGCCGCCATTTGCTTTGCCAACGCTGGATCGTTCTTCTCCTCTCCGGGATGGAAGCGGGTGTTTTCCAGCATGATGACTTCGCCGGGTTGCAGCGCCTTCGCCATCGCTTCCACTTCAGGACCGACGCAATCGGGCGCCATTTTGACGGGAATCCCCAACAATGACGCTAAAACTTCGGCAGCGGGTTTCAGGCTGAATTGCGGGTCGGGACTGCCCTTCGGGCGCCCCAAGTGGCTGGCAAGCAGAAGTGAAGCGCCCTGTTCGAGACAATATTTGATGGTTGGCAGGGCAGCGCGGATACGCTTGTCGTCGGTGACTTTGCCGTCTGCCATCGGAACGTTGAAATCCACGCGCATGAAGACGCGTTTGCCCTTCAGGTCAATGTCTTTGACGGTCTTTTTGTTCATGGTTGCTCCTACCCCCACCCACACCCTCCCCCACATTGGAAGAAATTGGGGGAGGGCTGGGGAGGGGGTCTAAAGACTCTTCGCCATCAACGCCGCGAGGTCAGCCGTGCGGCACGAGTAGCCCCATTCGTTATCGTACCAGGTGACGACTTTGACGAAGTTACTTTTCTCTTTGCCAAGCACCATGGTGAATTGCAAATCCACAGAGGACGAGTGCGGGTCGCCCTTGAAGTCAATGCTGACCAGCGGCTCATCCACTGCCTGCAAAATGCCGCGGAAGCGGGGCTGTTGGGCGGCATCGCGGAATGCCTGGCGGAGTTCTTCGGTGGTGGTCTCTTTTTCGAGTTCGGCGGTGAAATCCACAATCGAGACGGTGCTGGTCGGCACGCGCAGGGCATAGCCGTCGAACTTACCCTTGAGTTCAGGGATGACCAGCGCCACCGCCTTGGCAGCGCCGGTGGTTGTGGGGATGATGCTCATCGCGGCGGCACGGGCGCGGCGCAGGTCGGAGTGCGGCAGATCAAGAATTTTCTGGTCGTTGGTGTAGGCGTGGACGGTGGTCATGAATCCGCGCTTGATGGTGAAGAGGTCGTGGACAACCTTGGCGGCGGGCGCCAGACAGTTGGTGGTGCAGGAGGCGTTCGAGATCACATGATGCTTTGCCGGGTCGTACTTGTCCTCATTCACGCCCAGCACAACGGTCAGGTCTTCGCCTTCGGCGGGAGCGGTGATGATGACCTTCTTCGCGCCGCCCTTGGTGATGTGATTGACCGCGCCTTTGACGGCTTTTCCTTTTTTGTTCACGCCGTCTTCCTTGACGGTGAACAGACCGGTGCCTTCGATGACGATATCCACGCCCAGATCGCCCCAGGGAATCGCCGCCGGGTCGGTCTCTTTGAAGGCTTTGATCTTCTTGCCGTCAATCAGCAAGCCGTCATCCGCCACTTCCACACTGCCATTGAAACGACCATAATTCGAGTCGTATTTGAGCAGGTGCGCCATGGTCTTCATATCGCCGATGTCGTTGAAGGCTACCACTTCCAATTCGTCGGAATGCCTGTCACGAATCGCCTTAAGCACCTGACGACCGATGCGTCCAAATCCATTAATACCTACTTTGACAGTCATGATAAAACCTCCAGGGTTGGTTTGTGATGAAGTTTGCAAAACGATTGTAACATAGAGATTTTGCAGGGAAATGATGACGAAAGTAACTTATTCCAGCGGACTGGTGTATTCGGCAAGAATGGTCATCAAGATGTCCGCCAGTTTCTTTGAGTCGTGCCGCCAAGGGTAGCCCGCATCTGCCAAATCGGCGCAGCGGAGGCGTCCATCTTCCAGGGACTTTTCGTCCACCTGCACCCATTGCGAGTCGTCGAGCAGTTTTCCATTGTAATTGTCGTTGCACAACACCACATCGAAAAGACGCCCCCCCGCATGTTCTTCCAATACCCGCACATGGTCATGGCAGGAATAGAGGTCGGTTTCGCCTTTTTGCGTGGCGATGTTGCTCACATACACCTTGAGCGCCCGGCTTGCCCGCAGCGCGCCAAGCAGATCGTGAACCAGCAGATTGGGCAGAAGACTGGTGTAGAGGCTGCCCGGTCCCACCACAATCATATCGGCGTTGAGCAGGGCACGGATGACCGGCGGATACGCCGAGGCGTCGTTCGGTTCGAGCCAGACGCGCTGGACGCGTCCCTGCATTTGCGGGATGCGGCTCTCGCCCTCCACCCGAACCTGATTCAACGAATGCGGCAATTGCATATCCGCCACCAACTTCACGTTATGCAACGTGGAAGGAAGCACGCGCCCACCCACCGAGAGCACCTTGCCCGACTCGGCAATGGCGCTCTCGAAACTGCCGGTAATCTCCGCCAGCGCCGTGATAAACAGATTTCCGAACGAGTGACCGTCCAAAATCCCCGCGCCGCTGAAGCGATACTGAAAGAGTTGCGTGAGCATTTGCTCATCATTGGAAAGCGCCGCCAGGCAGTTGCGAATATCGCCCGGCGGCAGGATGCCAAAACTCTCCCGTAGGCGACCCGACGACCCGCCGTCATCTGCCACAGTGACGACTGCGGTCAGGTTGCGGGTATAGGCTTTCAGTCCACGCAGAAGCGTGGCAAGACCATGACCACCGCCGATGGCGACGATGCGCGGTCCGCGCTCGCGGCGGCGAAAGTTCTCCAAATCCTCCACCACTGTCCGCCCCGGACGAATATAGGGACGCAGAAGGGAACGGTTCAACTGCCAAATGCCATACGCCGCCAGCCCCACGCCCAAAATAGTAAAAATTGCCACACGCAGCCCGCGCGGTAAAAACCGCAGGGAGGCATAGGAGAGGATGGTGAGCAAAATGGGGTTTGTCGAGTCGGTGCGGTATAAATCCAGCAAAAAGATTGCCAGCCCCACCCCAAGCAGTGTAATTCCAAGCAACACCAGAAAAAACCATCGCTTCACCCCCAAGCCCGGCACGAACCAGCGCCCCAATCCGCGCAGGTTTCTCCAAAATTGGTCGTTATTTCGCGTTTTATTGCTTCTCATGGTAAACAAGTCTAGCAGGGAGGGCGCGCAAAGTCAATCGAAGCGCTGACGGCTGCCGGGAGTGTCTCGGTTATAATTGCCGCCATGAGCCTGATTGTCGCCATAGATATTGGCGGAACGCACATCCGCGCTGCCGCTTATACCCCCGAAAGTACACGCCCCATCGCCCATCACAAGACTCGTTCCCTGGCGCAAACGCCCGGCGTGTTCGACCGTCTTGTCGAAGCCGTCGAAGCCATTTGGCAGGAGGGCAACGTCGCTGCCATTGGGATTGCCTCGCCGGGTCCGCTCGACCCGCACAGCGGTACCATCCTCGACACGCCCAACATCCCCGAATGGGCAAACTTCCCCATCGCATCCAAACTGACCGAACGCTTCGGCGTCCCTGCCTACCTCGATAACGACGCCAACCTGGCTGGGCTTGCCGAATGGCAGTTCGGCGCAGGCAAGGGTCACAGCGACATGGTGTACCTCACCATCAGCACCGGCGTGGGCGGCGGCGTGATTTGCAACAACCGACTGCTTCAGGGCTATCACGGCATGGGCGCGGAACTCGGTCACATGACGATTGACCCAAACGGTCCCCTGTGCGGATGCGGGCATCGCGGACATGTCGAGTCGTTCTCTTCTGGACCTGCCATTGCGCGCTACGTCAACGAACGCCTTCAGGCGGGGGATACCTCCACGCTTCAACCCGACCCGAATCTGACTCCTGCCCAAATTGCCGAGGCGGCGCTGAAAGGGGATGCGCTTGCGATTTCCGCTTACGCGCGCGCCGGGGAATATCTGGGCATTGCTGTGGCAAATTATCTCGCCATTTTCGACCCGTCCATTCTGATTTTCGGCGGCGGTGTGTCGCAGGCGGGCGATTTGCTGTTCAAGCCCTTTGAGGCAAGCCTGCGCCGGCACGTCTTTCACCCGCATTACTTGGACAATTTGACGATCACCAGAGCCGCATTGGGCGATGATGCCGGTCTATTGGGGGCGCTGGCGCTGGCAAGGCTCGCCCTGAACGGGAAAAAATAAGCAAGAGCAGGTAGCCATGTGCAAGTCAAAGTTGTTTTCGCCCCCCTTGTGGGCGGCAACCAAATGGTGGACAGCCGAACGGGTGGGATAAGGCTGATTTTGTAGAAGCAGGTTCCGGCTGAGAAAGCCGCGCTTTGTCCTCTTTGAGGCAGGGCGAAACGTTTTTCCTTTTCTTTTTATTCCAATTTATCAACAGGCAGTCTGTTGTTGCATTTAACCACAGGCTTGCCAAGCAGGAGTTTCCCATGAAAAAGTTGAATGTGCCGGGTCCCAAAGCCCGGGCTTTGATTGAACGTGACAAGAAGGTGGTTTCTTCATCTTATCCGCGCGGGTATCCCTTCGTGATGGATCACGGCAAAGGAGTGGAGGTTTGGGATCCCGACGGCAACCGCTTCCTCGACCTGATGGGCGGCATTGCGGTGGTCTCCACAGGGCACGCCAACCCGAGAGTGGTCAAGGCAGTGCAGGAGGCTGCTGAAAAGTTCCTGCACATTTCGTCCGATTTTTATCACGAGAATTGGATCCGCTTGAGCGAAAAACTGGATGAGATTGCGCCGTTCGAGGAAAACGCCCGCACGTTTCTCACCAACTCCGGCACTGAGGCGGTGGAGACCGCCATCAAACTGGCAAAGTACAAGACCAAGCGCCATAATTTCATCGGCTTCTTCGGCGCGTTTCACGGACGCACAATGGGGTCGGTGGCGTTTACTGCCAGCAAGCCGCATTATCATCGCGGGTTTTATCCGCTGATGCCCGGCGTGACGCATGTGCCGTTCCCCGATCCGTACCGTCCCATCCTGCACCGCAAAATGGGCGAGGACTATGGCGAAACGGTTGTCCGTTTTATCGAGGAGGAAGTGTTTGCGCATAACGTCCCCGGCGATGAGGTGGCGGGGATTTTGGTGGAACCCATTCAGGGTGAGGGCGGTTACATCGTTCCGCCGGATGGGTTTTTCCCAGCCCTGCGCAAGTTGTGCGACAAGTACGGCATCCTTTTGATTGCCGATGAAGTGCAAAGCGGCATGGGACGCACCGGTAAATGGTGGGCGATTGAGCATTGGGGCGTGGAGCCGGATATCGTCACTTCGGCGAAGGGCATCGCTTCGGGACTTCCGCTCGGCGCCTGCATTGCCCGCGAATCAGTCATGGACTGGCCCAAGGGCGTTCACGGCAACACCTTTGGCGGCAATCCCATCTCTTGCGCCGCATCGCTGGCAACCATTGAGTTGCTCGAGGAGCAATACCTAGCAAACGCCGCCGAAGTCGGTCAATATGCTCTGGATGCGCTGCACGAAATACAGGCACGCCATACATCGGTCGGCGATGTGCGCGGCAAGGGACTGATGATCGGCATTGAATTTGTGAAGGACAAGGGGACAAAAGAACCGAACGAAGAAGTGCGCAACATGATCGAAAACATGGCATTCGAGCATGGTCTGCTGCTGCTTGGCTGCGGAAAGTCTGTCATCCGCCTGGCACCGCCGCTGTCCATCACAAAGAACGAGATGGATGAAGCGTTGGAAATCTTCGAATATGTCATCGGCATGGCGGAAAAGGCACAGGGGATGAGGTAACTTCATCTGACACCGAAGCCTTCTACCAACAGCCTTTCAGAGAAAGAAAACTGCCCCCTTTATCGGGGGCAGTTTTACAAAACCTTGCGTAGAGCGCGTTCCCTCACACGCCGGGCGTGCAACTGGCGTTAGAGAACGCTACTTATGCCTAAAGCCTATTTACATTCCGTTGCATAGGACAAGGTATCGAAGCCAATGTTCGGGTCGAAGCCGGAACCAAACTCCAGCACAACCTTCACAATCCCGGCGCCCGATACCCGCCATGTCCAGTTGCCCGGCTCGCCAGGCACCGCACGCAGGGCATCGCCCGTAATAATTAGATTCCCATACTGCGGCGAA
>JACRPQ010000003.1 GCA_016223135.1 Chloroflexota bacterium
CGATCACGGCTATCCCAATGTGAGCGGCAGCAGCATGCGCACGTGGATTTTGGTGGGCAACCCCTCGACCACGCAGACTGCCAACGTGGAAATCTACATGGACGGCGTACTGCAGGGCAGTTACTCCATCGCGCCGGGGGCAAATGTCACCCCGCGCTGGGTGGGGGTGCAGAGTGGACCGGTGCGGGTGGTGAGCGACATTCCGGTCTTTGCCTCGGAGCGTGTCTTCACCGTGCCGACCAATGCCTTCAACGAGTTCATGGGCATCCCTGCCTCGCAACTCACCACCGAATACTGGTTCACCTGGTATGACTCGGTGTATATGAACAATACCATTCTGGTGAGTCGCCCATAAAAGCACCATTCATTCGAACAGCAAGACCGGTTCAAAGAGGTTTGAGCTGGTCTTGCTGTTTTTTAACGCCAGTATGTGAACAGCTATAAGCTTTTAGAAAACTTGGAGTGTCTGTATTCTCGTACGCCGGCTTTTTACCTATAAAACAGCAGGTGTCGATTTGGCAGCATACAAGAACGTGAGCCTATGAATTACTTTGATTAGATGAATTGTGTGGATTTTTTCCGAAAAACATCAACGTCATTCCTAAAATCCGTAACATCCGTGTTGGAAACGGTCTTTGCCAAAAATTGTACGGTGGAAAAAGACGTCGAAAGGAATTGCCTATTAAAAGGTGCGATCACAACCCGCAATCAATTTGTAACCTTTTGTAACTCCGAGAAACTGTTACGTTTGTCCTAAATTTTCGTCACGCCATTATAGTCCTATCGCCATTTCCAATATGAGGCGGAAGCGCATCTGAAACAGGCAGAAATCTGCATAAATCTACGCATCATTGGCGTCATTTTATCACCATCATATCTCTAAACGGAGCAGCTATGAGACCCATCAACAAGTTCGGTTTTATTTTATTTGCCTTATTAGCCATTATTTTGGCGCAAGTAGGCAGTCCCCAGCCGGCAAAAGCGGCATGCGGCGGGGTAATTTACGTGAATGCCGCTTCGACCGCCGTCAGCCCCACCGGTTGTAGTTGGGCGTTGGCATATAAGTACCTGCAAGACGCGTTGGCAGATCCGACCCTCACTGCCGGAGACAAAATCTGGGTGGCACAAGGCACCTATTATCCCGATGAAGGCGGCAGCAGCACCAACAATGACCGCTATAGCACATTTACCCTCAAGAACGGGGTTGAAATTTACGGCGGTTTCAATGGTACCGAAACTTCATTGACCCAACGCAACTCCGACCCTGCAACCAACAATACCATTCTGAGCGGTGACATTGACGGTACCCCCCTCGACAAGACAAACAATGCCTATCACGTCGTCTGGGCGAGCAATGTGACCGCCACCGCCATTCTGGATGGCTTTACCATTACCGGCGGCAATACGCAGGGAGATGGACATTTCGGCGGAGGCGTGTATATCATTAACGCCAGCCCAACGTTGAGAAATCTCATCATCACCGATAACCAATCTCCCACCGGCGGTGGGGGAGGTATGTTCATCGGTACGGATCCGGGGGAAACAACTAGCAGCCCTACCATAACCAGTGTCACTTTCAGCAACAACACAGCCGAACGGGGAGGCGGACTGTTCAATCAGAACAGCAACCCCGTTTTGACCAACGTCATTTTTACTGGGAATACTGCCACGAATGGCGCAGGCGGCGGGATGAACAGCCAGACTGCCAACGCCACTGACCCCCCCAGTGTTCCGACTCTCAACAATGTTACCTTCAATGGGAATACGGCTGTGGGCGGCGGCGGCATGCTCAACTCCAACAGCAATGCGGTCATGACCAACGTCACGTTCAGCGGGAACGCAGCCGCAAGAAGAGGCGGCGGTTTGTTGAATGAGGACAGCACTCCCACATTGACCAATGTGACCTTTTACAACAATACCTCCACCGACAGCACAACGTATGCAGACCCGCGCGGTGGCGGTGGGATGCTGAATATCAACAGCAACCCCACGTTGAACAATGTCACCTTCAGCGCCAATGACAGCGTACTTGTCGGCGGCGATGCCATGCGGAATGTCAACAGCAATCCCCAAATCAGGAACAGCATCTTTTGGGATGATATAAACGATGAAATTCAAAGCGACGGCACCAGCACGGTAACCATCTCCGACAGCGTGGTAAAAGGCGGCATTACCGGTACAAACATCATCACCACCGATCCCAAATTGGGTCCCCTGGCAAACAACGGCGGTTTTACGCGGACCATGGCGCTTGGCGTGGGGAGTTCGGCGATTAATCAGGGCGGAACTGTTACCGCATGTGCAGCCACTGACCAGCGCGGTGTGACGCGTCCTCAGGGGGCGGCGTGCGACATCGGCGCCTATGAATTCGATGGCGCCATCACCCTCACTGTCTCTTCTGCCAGCGGTACATACGGTGGCACCGTCAACTTGTCCGCCACACTCGAATCCTACGGTACGCCTCTGAGCGGAAAAACCATCAACTTCACTCTGAACGGCGTCAGCGCCGGAAGCGCCGTTACAAATGCCGCCGGCGTGGCGACGCTCAACGCGGTCAGTATTGCAGGGATCCATGCGGGCGTCTATCCCGGCGGCGCGAGCAGCGGAACAGGTGCCAGTTTTGCCGGTGACTCTATCTTCGTCGCTGGCAGTGACACGGATACGCTGACAGTCAATCCTCGTCCGATTACCGTGACAGCCGCCACCGACACCAAAACGTACGATGGAACTACATCTTCCACAGGTGTACCCTCCATTACTTCGGGCAATCTGGTTGGAAGTGACACGGCTGTCTGGACGCAGACCTTTGACAATAAAAATGCCGGAACAAATAAAACCATAACGCCTGCAGGCACAGTTTCGGATGGCAATGGCGGGAATAACTACACTGTTACCTTCCAGCCGGTTTCTACAGGGGTCATCACCGCCAAGGCGCTGACCGTGAGCGGAATTACCGCCGCGAACAAGACCTACGACGGCAATACCACCGCGACCCTCAACACCGCCTCCGCCTCGCTGGTGGGCGTGGTGAGCGGCGACACGGTGACCCTCAACACCGCCAGCGCAACCGGCGCATTCAGCGACAAGAGCGTCGGCACGGGCAAGACTGTCACGGTCTCGGGCTTGAGCCTCAGCGGCGCGGACGCGGGCAACTACTCCCTGACCCAGCCGACCACGACCGCCGACATCACCGCCAAGGCGCTGACCGTGAGCGGGATCACCGCCTCAAACAAGACCTATGACGGGAACACCACCGCGACGCTCAACACCGCCTCCGCCTCGCTGGTGGGCGTGGTGAGCGGCGACACGGTGACCCTCAACACCGCCAGCGCAAGCGGCGCATTCAGCGACAAGTACGTCGGCGCGGGCAAGACCGTCACGGTCTCGGGCTTGA
>JACRPQ010000006.1 GCA_016223135.1 Chloroflexota bacterium
CTCCTGCTCCAGTGGCGAAAACGACCCACACTGATTATGGGACAGCATCTATGATATGAAATTGTTAATGTGCAAACCTGTTACAACTTTTCCAGATTCTCGAACGGGTACGAGTTTAACAGGTCTTACAACAGGTATACAAGTAAAATACGTGTCTACCTGTGTACCTGTGTACCTGTGTACTTGTATACCTCCCTAATAAAACCCCACCGTTTGATCAACCTCACGTGCATACGCGTCAATCCCTCCGCGCACGTTGAAGACGTTCTTCCATCCCTGCCCGGCAAGCCAGGCAGTGACTTGCATACTGCGGTTGCCGTGATGACACAGGACATAAATGACCGCATCCTGCGAACGGGCAGATTCGGAAAGCGCGTTGACCCCTTCCCGCGCCAGGCGGCTCAATGGCGTGACCTCGAGCCGGGTATCTGTCAATTTGACGTAATTCAACTCTGAAAGCTCGCGCACATCCAGCAGGATGAAGCGTTCATCCGATTGCAGTTTTTCGGCGAGTTGAGCGACGGTAATTTCGGGAAACATAAACAACCTCATCAAGGATGACGCGAATCTTTATTCCAGCGCCTTCAAGTACAATTTCTCCACATATTCCTTCACCATGCGGCGGGTGGAAAACTGCGGCGCTACGGTCTTGATGGATTCTTTCATCCGCTCCACCCACCCGAGGGGGATATTGTTGATGTCGCGGTTATAGTACAGCGGAATGATCTCGTTTTCGAGTTTGCTGTACAAATCCTGTGCGTCAATGGCATCCTGCACTTCCTGCGATTCTATCTGCTTGTCCTCGCCAATGGACCAGCCGTTCTTGCCGTTATACGCCTCGCGCCACCAGCCGTCCAGCACGGAGAAATTCAACACGCCGTTAAGTCCTGCCTTCATGCCGGAGGTGCCGCTGGCTTCCATGGGGCGGCGCGGTGTGTTCAGCCACACATCCACACCCTGGACGAGGTACCTCGCCAGGTTCATATCGTAATCTTCCACGAAGACCAGGCGGCCGCCCGTTTCGGCGCGCTTGACCGTGCGGTAAATCTTTTGGATTAACTGCTTGCCCGGTTCGTCGGCAGGATGCGCCTTGCCGGCAAAGACAATTTGCACCGGCATGTTCGGGCGGTTGATGATGTGCAGCAGGCGCTCCACATCCGAAAGGATCAGGCTGGCGCGTTTGTAGGTGGCAAAACGGCGGGCAAAACCGATGGTCAGCATGTAGGGATTGAGCAAAACCCCCGCCGATACCACCTGCACCGGATGAAAGCCGCCCACAATCCAGCGGTCACGGACGCGCTCGCGCAGGTAGAAATTCAATTTCCGCTTGAGATGCTGATGCACCTCCCAAAGCGCCTGGTTGGGGAGTGTGTCCAGTTTATCCCACAGTTCCGGTTCATCCAGCCGCTCCATCCAGCCTTCGTCAAAATGAAGGTCGAGCAGCAAGCGCAGACGGCGCGCCATCCAATTGGCGGTGTGAACGCCGTTGGTGATATAGGTGATTGGCACATCCTCCACGCGGCGGTCCTTCCAAAGGAAATGCCACATCTCCCGCGAGACGTGCCCGTGCAATTCCGAAACAGCGTTTCGTCCCTCGGAAAAGCGCAAGGCAAGGATGCCCATGCTGAAGGTCTGACCATGCGGCTGGTCGTGACGAGCCAGGTCATAGAATTGCTCTTGCGTCAACCCCAGTTGATGCCAAATCGCCGCGAGATATTTGTCTATAAGCCAAAGGGGGAATTCGTCGTTGCCAGCCGGGACAGGCGTGTGCGTGGTGAAGACGTTCTGTCCGCGTGTTTTCTGAATGGCAGATTCGAACGATTCGCCTTTTTCAACCCATTCGCGGGCGCGTTCGAGCGTCAGAAAAGCGGCATGACCTTCGTTCATGTGCCAGACTGCGGGATTGATTCCCAACGCCCGCAGTATCCGCACGCCGCCAATGCCGAGCAGAACTTCCTGCATGATGCGGCGGTCGAGGTCCGACCAATAGAGGCGGGCGGTCAACAGGCGGTCGAAATCGGAGTTGCCGTCCACGTTTGAATCCAGCAGGTAAAGCGGAAGCCGTCCCACGCGCACTTCCCACACCTGCAAGGCAACATGGCGGTCAGGGAATTCCACAGAGACCGATACAGGCTTGCCGTTTTCCATCACCAAATTGACGGGCAGGTCATCGAATTTCAATGGGTTGTTCAGCGCTTCCTGCCAGCCGTCTTCGCTGATGCGCTGGGAGAAATATCCCTGTGCGTACATGAAGCCCACCCCTACCAAGGGCAGTCCCAGGTCGCTTGCCTCTTTCAAGTGGTCGCCTGCCAAGACGCCAAGCCCTCCCGAATAAATCGGGAGGGTTTCGTGCAGACCAAACTCCATGGAGAAATAAGCAATGGGATGTGAGACAAGTTTCGGCTGAGTCCGATGCGCCCAGGTTTCTTGTTTTGCCATGTAGGCGTCGAAGTCCGCAAAGACGCGCTTGTACGAGTCCATGTAATCTTTATCCTTGAGGACTTCATTCAAACGGGCGCGTTTGATTTCGCGCAACATGCGGATGGGGTTGTGGTTGAGGCGCTCCCACATGTCGCGGTCCAGCTGTGAATACAAACGCGCGGCTTCGGGCTGCCATGTCCACCACAGGTTGTAGGCAAGTTCGCCGAGGCGGGATAGTTTTTTGGGAAGGTCAAACAAAGGAAGTTGAGTGCGAAAAGTATCCATAGGCGCATAATGATACTCCAATTTTTCATTTGGATTAGAATTGCTTTATGACAACTGTGCAATTATTCGTCACCTGCCTGATCGATTCTTTCTACCCGAAAACGGGCGAGGCGGTAGTGAACATTCTCCACCGCCTCGGCATTGACGTGGACTTCCCGCGGGACCAAACCTGCTGCGGACAGCCGAACTTCAACGCGGGCTTGTGGGCGGAGGCGCGCCCAATTGCGGAACATACGATTCGCGTATTGGAACGACCTCCGAAGTCTTCGAAGACTTCGGAAGTCTGCGACATTGTGATCCCCTCAGGTTCGTGCGCGCACATGCTTAAGCACGGATATTTGGAGCTATTTGCCGATGACCCCGTTTGGCTTCCGCGTGCGCAAGCGCTGGCAGGGCGTGTGTATGAATTCACCGAATACCTGGTGGACAAACTCGGCGTGACCGACCTGGGCGCACGCTGGGACGGCTTGCTGACATATCATCCCTCCTGCCACACCCTGCGCGGTATGAACATTGACCGTCAGCCGCGCGCTTTGCTGGCAAACGTGAGAGGCGCAACGGTTATCGAACTGCCCCATGCCGAGGAGTGCTGCGGCTTCGGCGGCATTTTCTCGATGGAACATCCCGAACTTTCGGCAGAGTGGCTGAAGCGAAAAATTGTCAATCTGGAGGCAACTCAAGCGCCCACGCTGGTGGTGGCAGATTCGGGCTGCCGTATGCACATCGCAGGCGGACTGCACAGGCAGAAGAAACCGCAAAGGGTTGTGCATATTGCGGAAGTGCTGGCGGGACAGTGAGGAAGTGATCAGTGGACAGTAATCAGTTTCGGGCGCGGATCCGCAAGTCGTTATCGAACGAGGCGCTTCAGGCGGCGCTGGATGCCAACGCCGAGCGTCGTATCTCCGGGCGCGTCAACGCTTTTGCGTCCCTGCCCGATTGGCGCGAACGCAGGCTAAAGGCGCACGCCATTCGAGCGGAGGTCATCGAACATCTTGATTCCTATCTCGAACAGTTCATTCAAAACGCAACGCAAAACGGCATCACCGTCCATCGCGCCAAAGGCGCGGACGAGGCGATACAGATCGTATTGGGAATCGCCAAATCTTTACCGCAAAGGCGCGAAGAACGCCAAGGGAACAACGAAGAAATCAGCATTCATCAGCGCTCCTCTGCGTCCCCGAAAATTCTTTTTGCCAAGTCCAAATCCATGGTCTCGGAGGAGATCAACCTCAACCACGCGCTTGAAGCTCAAGGGATGCGCGTCGTTGAGACCGACTTGGGCGAGTACATCATCCAATTGCGAAACGAGAGACCCAGCCACATCATCACGCCCGCCGTGCATCTGCGCCGCCACGAAGTCGGTCAACTCTTTCACGAAAAACTCGGCGTCCCCTACACCGACGACATCCCCACCATGACGAACACCGCCCGCAAAGTCCTGCGGGAGGTCTTCCTTACCGCCGACGTCGGCGTGAGCGGCGTCAACTTCGGCGTGGCAGAGACGGGCGGCATCTGCATCGTCACCAACGAGGGCAACGGACGCATGGTCACCAGCCTGCCGCCGGTCCACATCGCCTTGATGGGCATGGAACGTCTTGTCCGCAACTTCGATGACCTTGCCCTGCTGCTCTCGCTTCTGCCGCGTTCTGCCACCGGGCAAAAACTCAGCGTTTACACACAAGTCATCCATCAGCCCTTGCCCGGTCAGCGGCGCCACATCATCATCCTCGACAACGGACGTTCGCGCCTGCGCCGCTCGCCGCTCCGCGAGTCGCTTTACTGCATCCGCTGCGGCGCATGTCTCAACGCCTGCCCGGTCTTCCGCGAAATCGGCGGTCACGCCTACGACAGCGTTTATCCGGGACCCATCGGTTCGGTCATTTCGGCGGGGCTGTTTGGCAGCGAATTCGTCCCGCTGGCGCAAGCCTCGTCGCTGTGCGGGGCGTGCAAGGAGGCTTGCCCGGTGGATATTGATTTACCCAAGCTGCTGACGCGCGTGAGAGCGGGGTTGGCGCCGGGGAATAGTGAACAGTTATCAGTGATCAGTTATCAGTGGGCAGTGGGCAGTGGGCAGTTATCAGTGGACAGTGATCAGTTATCAGTGAGCGGTGGAGGACTATCCTGGATCAGCCGGCTTTTCCTGAAGACATACAACCGCATCGCGACTCACCCGAGGCTGTTTGCTCTCTCCCAAAAATTTGCCTCGCTGGGAACTTTTCTCCTCTCCCCGGTCAGCGACTATGTCCGTTTGCCGGCGTTTACCGGCTGGGGTTACAGCAAGGATTTGCCGAGGTTCGCGGGGAGGACGTTTCGGGAGAGGTACACAGGGAGACAAGTACACACGTACACAGGTAGACAAGTAGACAGGTACACAGGGACACGGGTAGACAAGTACACAGGTAAACAAGTAAATGAGGAAACGCTACGCATAAAAGACTCTGCAGTTGCTGCGCTCCCTCAACGTGACATGAACCGAGTAAAGCAATTTATCGAGGAATTGACCAAGGTGAGCGGACAAGTCATTCGTGCAGGCAAGGAGGAAGTGACGAACAAGGTTATCGAATTTCTGCAAGACAGAGGCATCCGTCACATTCACCTCGAGCCGAATGTGCTAAATGAAGATGTTTTGCAGCAGGCAGGTATTATTGTCAGCCGCAAACAGGATGCAGGCATCCGCGCCGGGGTGACCCCGCACGTCTCTTTTCGATATAGTGAAACGTGCGGGGTGACAAAAGCCCTTTGCGGGCTGGCAGATACCGGGTCCGTTTTGGAGGCGGACGGCGAGGGAGATAAACTGTTCGCCTCGCTCCTGCCGTCAATTCATCTGGTCATTCTAGATGCGTCGGATATTTATCCCTCACTCAAAGATGCGCTTCCGCTCACGCGCAGTACAAAATCTGCGGTCTTTATCACGGGTCCCTCGCGCACGGGCGACATCGAAATGTCGCATACCATCGGCGTGCACGGACCGGGCGAGGTGGTTGTCTTTCTTGTTGACGATTGAATTAGGCAGTGATACAATCGCGCCCGCTTGAATTGCGCCCCCATCGTCTAGCGGCCCAGGACGGAGCCCTCTCAAGGCTCAAACAGGGGTTCGAGTCCCCTTGGGGGCACAGTAAAAGAGTCGCCGGCATAGGCGGCTCTTTTTTTTCAAACAGGCGTCCCCGCAGGGGGATGATATTCGAGCCCCTTTGGGGGTACAGCAGTAAAAGAGTCGCCATACCAGCGGCTCTTTTTTTTCAAACAGGCGTCCCCGCAGGGGGGATGATATTCGAGTCCCCTTGGGGGCACAGCAGTAAAAGAGTCGCCATACCAGCGACTCTTTCTTTCAAACAGGCGTCCCCACAGGGGGGATATGGCTTTCTCATTATCGCTTGACATCAATTTTTGTACACGGATCACACGGATGATACGGAATTCTCCGTGAAAAACGGAAAGAAATCCGTTCATTCCGCGAAATCCGTGTACAAAGAAGGCTCGCATCCAGATTTTGAGAAAGCCATAGCAGGGGGGATGATATTCGAGTCCCCTTGAAGGCACAGCAAACGCCAAGACTTCCGAAATCTCAGAGACTTCGGAAGTCTTGATTTACTTGGTTCTATTGCGCCTTGCCCTGATTTGCCACCGCGGCGGCTTTGCGGGCGGCTTCTTCGGGGTCGCCAAGGTAGTAACTCTTGAGCGGTTTCAAATTCGTGTCCAATTCATAGACGAGGGGCAAGCCGGTGGGAATGTTCAACTCGGTGATGTCGGCGTCGGAGATGTTATCGAGGTATTTCACCAGCGCGCGAATGCTGTTGCCGTGCGCAGCAACGAGAAGACGCTTGCCCGATTGAATCGCAGGGACCAGCGTGGAATGCCAATAGGGCAGGACACGTTCCAGCGTAATCTTGAGCGATTCGGTGGCGGGCAGCTGTTCGGGCGGCAGCGAGGCGTAGCGTGGGTCGAAGCGGGGATGGCGTTCGTCGTTCCAGTCCAGGGCAGGAGGCGGCACGTCGTAACTGCGCCGCCAAATCTTCACCTGCTCTTCGCCGAATTTCTTCGCCATCTCGGCTTTATTCAATCCCTGCAAAGCGCCGTAATGACGCTCGTTCAACTGCCAGGCTTTCGTGACGGGAATCCATTCGAGATTCATCTCCTGCAAAATAATCCACAGGGTCTGAATGGCGCGCCGCAGCACAGACGTATATGCCTCATCGAAGACATAGCCTTCCTGCTTCAGCAGTCTCCCCGCTTCCAGCGCCTCGGCTCTGCCCAAGTCGGTCAGCCCGACATCCGTCCAGCCGGTAAAACGGTTTTCAAGGTTCCAAATGCTTTGTCCATGACGGACCAACACAAGTTTGTACATAGGTACTCCGCGATGAAAAGGTTTTGCACATTATACAGCAGCGCCATAATCAACCTTGCTCAATTCACGCCTTGCTCATAAAATCAACCCATGCCCCAAGACGATATTACCCCCAGCCGACAGCAATACCTCGAAATCAAACGCCAATATCCCAACACCATCCTGTTCTTCCGCCTCGGTGATTTTTACGAGACGTTCGACGAGGACGCCGAAATCACCGCGCGCGAACTCGACATCGTCCTCACCTCGCGTCCCGTCGGCAAAGGCGTGCGCGTGCCGCTGGCAGGCATCCCTTACCATGCAGTGGACAACTACCTCGCACGCCTCATCGAAAAAGGTTATCACGTCGCCATCTGCGAACAGATGGGCGACACGCCCATCAAGGGACTCGTCCCGCGCAAAGTGGTACGGGTGGTGACTCCGGGGACAGTGACCGAGCCCGGTCTGCTGCCCGGCGACTCGAACAACTACCTCGCCTCGGTCGTTCTAGACGAGAAGACTGCTTCTGTTTCCTATGCCGACATCACCACCGGAGAGTTTGCCGTCACCGAACTGCCGCTGGAGGCGCTGCGCGCCGAACTGACGCGCCTGCATCCCGCCGAAATCATCCTGCCGGAGAGTCAAACCCTCACCCCGACCTCTCTTCCCGATGGAGATGCGCGAAGGAGCGAGGGAGGGTCACATCTAACCCCCTACCCCGCCTGGAAGTTCGAGCCCGGCAAATGTGAAGAGACGCTGCTCACGCACTTCAACGCTTCCACGCTGGAAGGCTTCGGCGTCAAGGGACACAGTCTCGCCATTCGTGCGGCAGGGGCAATCCTGCAATATCTGAAAGAGACACAGCCCGACTCGCTGAAACTGCTGACCAGCCTGCGCTTCTACAGCATCAACGAATTCATGACTCTCGACGCCTCCACGCGCCGCAACCTCGAACTGACGGAAACCCTTCGACAGGCTCAGGGCGACTCCCTGCACGGCGAACGAAAAGGTTCCCTGCTGGGCGTGCTGGACCGCACCGTCACACCGATGGGCAAACGTCTGATGCGCCAATGGATCAGCCAGCCGCTGCTCAGCGTGGAAAAGATTCGGCGGCGGCAGGACGGCGTTCAGTATTTCTTCGATAACGGCATGAAACGCGCTGAAATCCGCAACGCGCTGAAACCGTTGGCAGACCTGGAGAGGCTGGTCAACCGCGTGATGGCGGGACAAGCACAGCCGCGCGACTTGGTGGCGATGCGCGACACGTTGGGACGGTTGCCCGAAGTGAAGGAAGCGCTTGAAGGGCAGTCATCAGTGATCAGCAATCAGTGGTCGGTGTGTGCGGAGGAACTGACGCTCCTCCAATCTGCCATTGACGACGATCCGCCTGCCACACTGCAGAATGTCGGCGTCATTCGCCCGGGTTACTCGCAGGAACTGGATTCGGTCATCGAAGCCTCGAAACATGCCCGCGACTGGATTGCCAATCTCGAAGCGGTCGAACGCGAACGGACGGGCATCAAGACGCTCAAGGTGGGATACAACAAGGTCTTCGGCTATTACATCGAAATCTCGCGCGGCGCGGCGGAACGGGCGCCCGCTCATTACATTCGCAAACAAACGCTGGTCAACGCCGAGCGGTTCATCACGCCGGAGATGAAGGAATATGAGACGCTTGTGCTGAATGCCGAAGAGCGCATCCGCGAAATCGAACTGAGGCTGTTCAAGGAGGTATGCGCGGAATTGTCCAAGTCTGCGTTCAAGATGTTGGAGACGGCGCGGGCGCTGGCGGAGTTGGATGTGCTGGCGGCTCTGGCGGAGGCGGCGGCTTTGGGAGGCTATTGCAGGCCCGAGGTCCATGAGGGAAGCGAGTTGGAAATCCGCGAGGGGCGGCATCCCGTCGTCGAACAGACCCTCAAAGGCGAGCGCTACATCCCCAACGATGTCATCTTCGAAAAGGGCGAAATCGTGCGCGTCATCACGGGACCGAACATGTCGGGCAAATCCACCTATCTGCGGCAAACGGCGCTGATTGTGCTGATGGCGCAAATCGGCTCGTTTGTGCCGGCGGAGGCGGCGCGCATCGGGCTGGTGGACCGCATCTTCACCCGCATCGGCGCGCAGGATGAGATTCACGCCGGGCAGTCCACCTTCATGGTGGAGATGATCGAAGCCGCAAACATTCTTCATCACGCCACCCCGCGCTCGCTTTTGATTCTGGATGAGATCGGGCGCGGCACCTCGACCTATGACGGGCTTTCGATTGCCTGGGGGATGATCGAGTTCATCCACAACCATCCGCACCTGCGGGCAAAGACCTTGTTCGCCACGCATTATCACGAGTTGACGCAACTGGCGGAGTTGCTGCCCGGCGTGCGGAATTACAATGTGGCGGTCAGCGAGGCGGATGGCAAGGTTGTGTTCCTGCACAAGATTGTGCCGGGCGGCGCGGACAAGTCCTACGGCATTCACGTGGCGCAGCTGGCGGGGCTGCCTGCGCCGGTCATTCAGAGGGCAAACGAAATCATGGCGGAGTTGGAGAAGTCGTCCGGGCGGGCGATGCGCATCAGCCCTCATGCCGCACAGCAGGTCGCTTTGTTCCCCGAAACCAGTCCGCTGCTGGAGGAGTTGAAGTCAGTGGATGTAAACAGCCTGTCGCCCATTGAGGCGCTGAACAAGTTGTTCGAGTGGCAGAAGAAATATCTCAAACCCTAACTCGGACAAGCCGAAACCAAAAAGGTTTTGAATCACGGAGACACGAAGGCACAGAGAAAAAAACTTGAAGGAATTCCGTGTCTCAGTGCCTCCGTGGTTAGCAAAAATTCTTGTACACGTGTGCCTGTGCCCAGTGCAGGCAAAAAGCAAGCATTTAACTTCTAAGTTCCTAAGAGCAAAGACCCTAAAGGTTTTCCCGGGGAACCTTTAGGGTCTTCGATCAAAAAGAAACAGAGCCTGCCGGGCTGGCAGGCTCTGTCTTTCTTCTAGGAACTTGCTTTCTTCTTTTTTGCCTTTACAACAGGCTTGACCGCAGGCGACTTTACATCAGCCGCCGCAGCCGTCATGGAAGGCGCCGGCTTCTTGGATTGAGTCACCGCCCAGCCCAGCACGCCGAGCAGCACCAGAGCAATCGCCCAAATGGTAAAGAGAGCGCCGCCGCTGACGTTTTCATACTGGACGACAATCGGCGCAATGATGACCGCCACCAGATTCACGACCTTGATCATCGGGTTGAGGGCAGGACCAGCCGTATCCTTGAACGGATCGCCGACCGTATCGCCGACCACGCCCGCCTTGTGACGTTCGGAGCCTTTGCCCAAGTTCTTCGCCGGGTCCTTCGGCTCGTCTTCGATCAACTTCTTGGCGTTATCCCATGCACCGCCGGAGTTGTTGAGGAACACCGCCAGCAGCTGTCCCGAAACGATGATGCCCGCCAGGAAACCGCCCAGCGCTTCCACCTTCAGCGTCAAACCGACGAAAATCGGTGTGATGATGCCGAGCAAAGCCAGCGAGACCAGTTCCTTCTGCGCCGCAGTGGTGGAAATGGAAACCGCCTGAGCGTAATCGGGTTTGACTTTGCCTTCCAGCACGCCCAATTTAAACTGACGGCGGACTTCCATCACAATCAACGAAGCCGCGCGGCTGACCGCCTGAATGGCAAAGGAGGAGAACAACCAGGGCAGTGCGCCGCCCAACAGCATACCCACGAACACTTGCGGAATATCCACACGGATGCCGATGGATTGAATCTGCTGTGCCAGAGGAACGCCCAGCGTTGTCTGCGCGCGGGAAACGTCCACGAGGAAGGAGCCAAAGAGCGAGACCGCCGCAATCACCGCCGAGCCAATCGCAACGCCTTTGGTGATGGCTTTGGTGGTGTTGCCCACTGCATCGAGGTCTGCCATGATTTGCTGGGCATCTTTCGTCGCCTTATCGGTTTTGCCCGACCAGGACATTTCGCCGATGCCGTTGGCGTTATCCGCAATGGGACCGAACGAATCCATCGCCACGTTGTTGCCGGTCAGCGTCAACATGCCGATGCCGGTCATCGCCACGCCGTATAGGACGAAAGTGGCTCGCTGTGCGCCTTCGATGCCGGGGATTGTGCCGAAGATGAAGATCGACGCGACAATCGTCAGCGCCAACACCACCACCGACCAGACCGACGATTCAAAACCGACCGACACACCCTGCAAAATCAGCGTGGCAGGGCCGGTATCCGCCGCCTTCTTGATGTCATTGACCGGCGAGGCATGCGTGCCAGTGAAATATTCGGTCAGGCGGTCAATCAAAATCGCCAGCAAAACGCCCACGGCAACCGCCATCGGAGTGCGCCACCAGCCGCCGTAATCCGCCATCGTGTCTTTCATGTAGAGATAACCGGCGCCGAAGAACAACGCGGCAGAAATCGCAGCGGAAGTCAAAAAGCCGCGGAAGATCGCCGCCATCGCATCGCCGCTCTTGCCCGGTCCGCCCTTCACGGCGTATGTTCCAAAGATGGACGACAAAACGCCGATACCGCGCACCATGAGCGGGAAGATGATCCACTCGAGGCGTCCGGTGATGTGCCAGAGCGCCAGCCCGAGGATCAAGCCGGAGACGATGGTCACTTCATAGGACTCGAAGATGTCCGCCGCCATGCCGGCGCAATCGCCGACGTTATCGCCGACGAGGTCTGCCACCACCGCCGGGTTGCGCGGATCATCCTCAGGGATGCCTGCTTCGACCTTCCCAACCAAGTCTGCACCGACATCCGCCGCCTTGGTAAAGATACCGCCGCCCACGCGCATGAACAGCGCCAGCAGGGTGCCGCCGAAGCCAAAGCCAAGCAAAGCATCCGGCGCGGCAATGCCCAAGACAATGAAGATGAGCGTACCGCCAAGCAGCCCCAGTCCGTCAGTCAACATGCCCGTAATCGTCCCGGCGCGGTAGGCAATGCGCAGCGCATCGCCAAACGACTTGCGGGAAGCCGAAGCCACGCGCACGTTACCTTCCACCGCCATGCGCATGCCGATCTGACCGACTGCCAGCGAAAAGCCCGCGCCCATCACAAACGCCAGCGCCCGGGCGACGCCGATGATGAGACGCACCGTATCTGCAGGCACGCCCTCGAAGCGTTCCAGCGCCTCGGGCGTCGGCGGGACAATGTAAACCGAGAGAAAGAGAGCGATGGTAAGAATGGCAATCAGGGGCAGGATGGAACGCAACTGCTTCTGCAAATAGGCGTTCGCACCGTCCCGGATCGCTCCCCAGACCTCCTGCATTTTTTCCGTGCCTTTATCTTCACGCAGAATCTGGGAACGGAGGAAAATCGCATAGAGCAGACCGAGAATGGCAACGCCAAACACAGCCCAAATTGCGATTGCCTCCAATTGAGTAAGTCCTTGCATAGCGTACATTTGGGGTCATTCCTCCCGAAGGATGATTTTTGGGCTTCCGCCCGTATAGCAGGGGGATTGTACAGGCGGGATAGGGATGTGTCAAGCATTAATATCGCTATCATGCTGCTGTTGACACTTGGGGGTGAATTTGATAATATCAATCCAATTCACTTCCATTCACTTCCCAAGGAGAGCAACATGCTGGAAGAACTCAATTTCAAGACGGTCATCGAAACCACCCCCGCCATCTCCCTCACGCCTGCTGCGGCAGAGGCGGTTAAAAACATCCTTACCGAACGCAATCTGGAAGGCTACGCCCTGCGCGTGTACGTGGCTGGCGGAGGCTGCTGCAGTGTGAACTTCGGCATGGCGCTTGATAACAACATCCGCGACGTGGACCTCACCTTCGAAAGCAACGGCGTCAAGGTGGTGGTGGACGAAGTCTCCATTGACTATCTGCGCGGCGCAAACATTGACTTTGTCAACGACCCCGTCCGCGGCTCCGGCTTTGCAGTGGACAGCCCATCTGCAAAAGGTCACAGCCATGGAGAAGGCGCCTGCGCTTGCGGAAGCCACAGCGAAGCGGAAGGTTCCTGCGCCTGCGGCGGCTCCTGCAGTTGCGGTCACTAAAAATAAAACGCCGCGCTCTCTACCGTACACTTCTCTCGTGAAAAACCCTAAAGGTCTTTTTGGAAATTCTCAAATTCACGAAGGGAAAGCAGACCTTTAGGGTTTCTGTGTACGGTAAAGAAACGCCGCGTAAAATCTGAATGTCAATAACGAGGGGTTTTGTGCTGTAAAAAAACTCGCCTCCTTTTACGGGGCGAGTTTTTTGTTATCCATTAGCCGCTCTACCTGCCGCGCAGATACGAGATGACTGCCCCCATCAGCCCAAACAACGCCAGGCTGAGAATCAGCAAACCAGCAGGCAGTCGCGTGGGAGAGGCGTCGGTGGCGGTCGGCTCATTGAAAGAGGGCAGTTCGAGGGGCGGAGGAGGCGTAAAGGTCGGCAGACGCGTCGGCGTCTGTTGACCGATAAAGGCGGCTTCCAAAGTCGGGTTGATGGTGGGCGTCGAAATCGGCGTGGGCGTGGGCGGCGCATCTACCCGCGGCAAAAAAGCCCCGGCCGAAAGTTTTACATACAACGCATACACCCACCCTGTGGAGCCCGGCACGCCCGGATAGCGAATCTGGATCCAATCATCCCTGTCTTTGGCGCGCCCCAATGCAGGAGCGGTTTCGTTTGCCAGCAGTACCCCAATCCGAGGGTAATCAAAGGAACCGGGTCCCGCATAAACATAGATAAAATTCAGGCTGGGGTCCACCCGCACCATGGGACCGCTGGGCGTGCTGGTCACCGTTGGCACGGAGCCGGTCGGCTGCTGCGCCAGCGCAATCTGCTCATGCGGAAAAAGCGCTCCCAAAAGAAACAAACCAGCCAGGACAGCCGCAAACAGGATAGTCTTGCGAAACGACAACATACGTTATTGCTTGCCTAGAACCAGCGAGACAAAGAAAATCACAGCCGCAATGAACATCAACCCCACAGCCACTGCACCGGGCGCCAAGCCGTTGGCTCGCGCGGGGGGAACCTCGGTAAATTGCGGCACCTCCAGCGGCGGCGGCGGTGTAAAAGTCGGAACGCGCGAAGGCGTAGGTTGAAAAATGAATGCGGCGGCAAATGTCGGGTTAACGGTGGCGGTGGCAATCGGCGTTTGAGTCGGCGGCGGCTCCACCACCCGCAACTCCCCTCCCGAAATGGTCACATACGCCGCATACACCCATCCCACCCCGCCTGGCGCGGAGGGAAACGCCACCTGCACCCATTCCCGCCCCGGCGAAACCCCCAACGCAGGCAAAACATCGCCCGGCGACACTTGCCCGACAATCGGATAAAAGACCGTGCTGGGACCGCCGCGCACGTTGATCGGATCGGAATACGTAACCGTCGCCACAGGACCGGAACTCTGCGCTTCGCCCTCCGCCTGAACCTGCTTCGGCATCCCAAGCATCACCGCCCCGACGATGACTCCGGCTGCCAGCAAACCGACAACTTCAAACCAAATTCGCTTCATATCGTACATAGATAGGATATACATGAAATACGACGACAATCGTCGCCGTTTGCAAAAGGATTATAATCGAAAACATGGAACGTCGAATTTTTCACGGCAGCATCACCCCCAGCGACATTGCCCAGGCGCTTATGGCGGAATTCAACCGCGGCAATCTGCACGCACAAACCATCGGGCAGGCGGAAAAACTTGCCGTTCAAATCGCCACCCGCGACAATGCCAGCGCCGGCGGGCAGACCGCTCTCACCGTCTCGATTCAAAAAGTGGAAGACGGCGTGATGATCGAAATCGGTCAGCAAGCCTGGCTGGGAGTGGCGGCAAGTTTGGGAATGACCGCCTTCTCCGCCCTGCGCAATCCCCTCAGCCTGCTGGGGCGGCTGGACGATTTGGCGCAAGACATTGAAAACCTGCAACTTCAGGAACGCGTCTGGCGTGTGATTGACCGCACAGCCGCGGCGCTTGGCGTCTCTCAGGAACTTTCGGAACGCTTTCAGCGCGTTGTGTGCGAATATTGTCAAACCGCCAACCCGCTCGGCGAGGGCTCCTGCCTGGCATGCGGCGCCCCGCTGGGAAATGTACAGCCATCCACCTGTCCTCGCTGCGGCTTTGTCGTCGGTCAAAAAGACGCCGCCTGCCCCAATTGCGGTCAGAAGTTGTAGTCTTTTAAACCAAAAAGGCAAACGCTGCGCTTGCAGTTTTCCTCCCAACCCCCTATAATAGACTTCAAACGAAAATCTGCGTCATCTACAGATGAGTCCAGTAAAAACTCACCGCAGAGACGCCAAAAACGCAGAGTCATTCATTACTGTATATCTCCGCGTTACTCTGCGGCTCAGCGGTGAATGACCTTTTTGCAGTAAAGTCATAAACAACAGGTCAAAAAGATCACGCGGACCCGGATTATGAATATAAACTTCGATCAACTGGAAGCCAGACTTCAGGCGCTGTTCGAGAACCAAATCCTCTCCATTTTGCCGGGGGTGTCACGGGAGGAGCGTCTGATTCAGAAACTGGCGCTGGCATTGCGGCAAAATATCGTCGAGCAAAAGGAAGAGGGCGCTTTTGCCCCCAACACCTTCACCCTTATTGTCGCCAAAGGAGCCGAACAGCGCTGGAAAGAACCGCGCGTGATGAACGCCCTCAAAAACGTCATCAGCGCGGCGGTAAAAGAAGTGGGACTGAAAATGGAATCCCAGCCCATCATCACGATTACCACCGATGAGACTTACTCAGAAAAGGATGTCTCCATCATCGCTTCCCATACGCTTGAACCTGTGGAGGATACGAAAGGCATGGCTATGGAATCGGAAAAATCCAGCGGAAACGCCGAACCCTTTCCTGAAAATGCGTTTCTGATTGTGGAAGGCGTCAAAGTCTTCCCTCTTAAAGAACCCGTGATCAACGTGGGGCGGCGGCTCGAAAACCACCTGGTCATTGATGACCCTCGCATCTCCCGCAACCATGCCCAACTGCGCGCCATCAACGGACGGTATGTCATCTTCGACCTGAACTCCACCGGCGGCACCTTCGTCAACGGACAGCGCACCAGCCAGACCGTGCTATACCCCGGTGACGTCATCTCCCTTGCCGGCGTCGCCCTCATCTTTGGACAGGATACTCCCCCTCCCCGCCTCGACCTCAACGACACCCTGCCTCTCAAAGACGCCGACTCCAGCGAGCGTCCCACCGCCGCCCTCGATCAGGATACGGTAGATATTCGAACCGGCAGCCTCAAAGACACCAAATCGCACAAATGACTGCCACTGTCGTTCTTGTTTTGCGGATTGGGCTTGCCGTCCTTCTCTACGCGTTTCTCTGGCGGGTTATGCAATCACTCTGGCAGGACCTCAAAGGGCAAAGTACATTTCTCCTCTCGCAAAGAACGCCCGGCATCCTTGTAAATGCCCACACGGAAGGCGGCGCAGAACTCAATCACCACTTCCGCCAGACGGAAATCATCATCGGGCGCGGCGCAAACTGCGACATCACCCTGAACGACGAAGCCCTCTCCGCCCGCCATGCCCGTCTGTCCTTTCATCACGGGCAATGGTGGCTCGAAGACCTCGGCTCGACCAATGGCACCTTCCTCAACAAAGACCGCATCAAGGTGCCAACCGTCATCATCACTGGCGACCAATTCCAATGCGGCAACACGTTCTTCTCCCTTCGCATTGACCAAATATCCCCCATCGTCCACAACGAAATTGGAGACTTGCAATGACCGAACAAGTAAGCCTGGCAATCATTGGCGGCTCAGGGCTGTATGCCATGCAGGGGCTTGCCAACACCAAAGAACTGAACATAGATACCCCCTTCGGTAAACCCAGCGCGCCCATCGTCGTCGGCACCCTCGAAGGGCTGCGGGTTGCCTTCCTTGCCCGTCATGGCATTGGGCATCACATCACCCCAAGTGAAGTGCCTTATCGCGCCAACATCTACGCCTTGAAATCCCTGGGCGCACAGCGCATTGTCAGCATCAGCGCCTGCGGTTCCCTCAAAGAGGAACTTGCCCCCGGTCACATCGTCATCCCCGACCAAATCTACGATAACACCCACAAACGTGCGCGTTCGTTCTTCGGCGAAGGCTTCGTGGCGCACGTTGGCGTGGCAGAGCCATTTTGCAGCGACCTTTCCGGGCAGGTGGAATCAGCCGTCAGGGCGGCGGGAGGCGTCGTTCATCGCGGCGGAAGCCTCATCACCATCGAAGGTCCGCGCTTTTCCACCAAAGCCGAATCCAACACCTACCGCGCCTGGGGCATGTCCATCATCGGCATGACCGCCTCGCCGGAAGCCTTCCTGGCGCGCGAAGCGGAAATCTGCTATGCCACCATGGCGCACGTCACTGATTACGACGTTTGGCATGTCAGTGAAGCGCCGGTCACCGTCGAAATGGTCATCCAGACCTTGAACCGCAACACCGAACTCGCGCAGGAAGCGGTGCGACTCCTTGTCCGCAACTTCAGGCACGAACGAAAATGCGAGTGCGGGCATGCCCTTGCAACCGCCATGATCACGCGCCGCGACGTCATCCCCCCCGAAACGCTTCAAAAACTGGACCTGCTCGTCGGCAAGTACATGTGACGCCGCCCGCCTCATGAAACGCACTCTTCAAGGCAGCCTGCTGAAACTCGCAGGGGGATTTCTCTTTCTGCAAGCCCTGCTCATCACCCTTGCGCCCGCCGTCCGCGAACGGACGTGGAACGTCAGCCTGCCGTGGACACATTGGCTGGCGTTCCTCCTTTGGGCGGGGTTTGCGGCGCGCATCCACGCCGACCTCGAAAAACGTCTGCCCGAAGCCGACCCCTACCTCTTCCCCGTCGCCGCCCTGCTGACCGGCTGGGGCATGCTTGCCATCTGGAGCATTGACGCGGACTTTGGCGCACGGCAGGCGCTCTGGTTCGCCATCAGCCTGCTCACCTTTCGGGCAGCGCTCCGCCTGCGCTCGCTTCAATTCCTGCAGCGCTACAAATACGTCCTGCTGGGAAGCGGCTTGGCGCTCACTGCGCTCACCCTGCTCTTCGGCGTCAACCCATCGGGCTTTGGTCCGCGCCTGTGGCTGGGATGCTGCGACATCTACATCCAGCCGTCCGAACCGCTAAAGCTTCTGCTCATTGCCTATCTTGCCGCCTATTTTTCCGATAAACTTCCTTACCGCCTGCGCATCATCCACATCCTTTATCCCACCATCGTCCTCGGCGGCATTGCCGTCCTGCTCCTCATCGCCCAGCGTGACCTCGGCACTGCCTCCATTTTCCTCGCGCTCTACACCATTCTCGCCTATCTCGCCACCAGCCGCAAAGTCATTCCCATCGTCAGCGTTCTGGCGCTGATGGTGGTCGGCGCGGCAGGATATTACTTCGTCAACATCGTCCAAATCCGCATCGAAACCTGGCTCAACCCGTGGAACGACCCGCAGGGCGGCTCCTATCAGGTCGTGCAGGGGCTGATTGCCATTGCCAACGGCGGCGTGGAAGGACGAGGACCCGGGCTGGGGGCGCCGCGCCTCATCCCTGTCGCCATCTCCGACTTCATCTATGCCGCGATTGCGGAACAAACGGGTCTTTTCGGGACCTTGGGCTTGCTTGCCCTCTTTGGCATTCTCATCACCCGAGGCTTGCGCATCGCCCTGCGCGCCCCCGACCTCTTCCGCCGCCTGCTTGCCGCCGGCATATCGGCGTACATCGGCGTGCAAGCCATCCTGATTGTGGGAGGCAACATCCGCCTCCTGCCGCTCACCGGCGTGACGCTTCCTTTTGTTTCCTACGGCGGCTCATCCCTGCTGACTTCCTTCTCCGCCCTGCTCGTCCTGCTCTTCATCAGCAACCACATGGACGAGGATCCCGCCCCCCTCGAAAACGCATTCCCCTATGTGGCGTTGAACAGCGCGCTTCTGATTGGCTTGTTCGCCGCCGCCCTGGCAACCGGCTGGTGGGCGGTAATCCGCAGCCCCGACCTGCTTGCCCGCAGCGACAACCTGCGCCGCGTCATCGAGGAGCGTTATGTGCCGCGAGGCGCATTGCTTGACCGTTCCAATACGCCCATCACCATCACCAGCGGCGAAATCGGCTCCTTCAAACGCAGTTATCTCTATCCCGCTTTGTCTCCGGTAACAGGTTATGACGAGCCGACTTACGGACAGGCAGGGCTGGAAGCCGCGCTGGACGGCTACCTGCGCGGTCTGGACGGAAACCCCGCCTCGACCATCTGGCTGAATCATCTGCTCTATGGCACGTCGCCGCACGGCTTGGATGTGCGCCTGAGCATTGACCTCTCGCTGCAAGCCCGCGCCGATGAGTTGATGGCGGGACGGCGCGGCGCGGTCATCCTGCTCAATGCACAGAGCGGCGAGGTTTTGGTCATGGCGTCGCATCCCACCTTCGACCCCAATCGGCTGAACGAAACCGCCGCCGACCTGCTGAGCGACCCGCACAAGCCGCTCATCAACCGCGCTGCGTTGGGCGTATATCCCACCGATTCAATCATGGAACCATTTGCCCGCGCGCTCTTCGGAAGTTCAAACCTCACCCCGGCGCAATGGCAGACGGTGTATGAGGCGTTTGGGTTTCTCCGCACGCCGCAGGTGAGAATGAATGCCTCTTCTTCCGCCAGCGACGGGCAGGATTTTTACGTCTCGCCGCTGCAAATGGCGCTGGCTTCAGCTGCCTTGAGCAATCGGGGAACCATCCCTGCGCCGCGCATTGCGCTGGCAGTCAACATTCCGCGTGAGGGCTGGGTGGTGCTTCGGGAGGAGGGAATGCCTCTCGAAGCGTGTCAGGCTTCGGCGGCGGAAGAAGCGGCGCGGTCGTTTGTCGAGGCGGGAGAAAATGTCTGGTCGCACGTCAGCCGGGCGCAGGGAGCGGAATCGTCTGTTGTCTGGTTCATCGGCGGGACTTTGCCGGACTGGCAGGCTTCGCCGCTGGCAGTGGTCGTCCTGCTCGAAGAGGATACTCCAGCCGCGGCGGCGCAGATTGGGCGCGAACTGTTGAGCGCGGCAATGACCCCCTAAAATGAAAAGAGCCAGGTTTTCAGCCTGGCTCTCGCTTTCATGGAGACTACACGCCGTTGTCAGCGTCCTTGGCGCTGTAGCCAGGACCGCTCTTGAAGAATTCGTAGTTCTTCTGGATATCGGGGGTGAGGTCAACAACTTCACCGGCAGACAGTTGACGGACGCAATCAAGCACCACCTGCTTGCCGTGATGGTTCGTGCCTTCGTAGTGACCGGTCAAGCCGACGTTGCTGATGTATTCGCCGCCCTTGGCGGTGTAAGCGGAGGGGACTTCATCTTCGGGGAAGATGGCGGCATAGGGGCATTCCGGCACGCAGGCGCCGCAGTCAATGCAGGTGTCGGGATCAATGTACATCCAGGGCCACTCGGCAACGGGTTGACCAGGGACGATGCATTCAACAGGACAGACTTCGATACAGCCGCGGTCCCGCAAACACAAACTGGTGATTATGTGAGTCATGGAGGTTCTCCTTCTTGGATTGTGAATTGACGGATGTGCGTATTATATCTTGCTTCAACTTTCGGGCAAGGTGTACTTTGTCACAATGGACGGTTATTTGCCGAATTTGTCGGCGACCACATCCCAGTTGACCACGTTCCACCAGGCGGCGACGTAATCGGGACGGCGGTTTTGATAGAGCAGGTAGTAGGCGTGTTCCCATACGTCAATGCCCAGGATGGGAGTCATGCCTTCGGAGATGGGATTATCCTGATTGGCGGTGGAAACGACCGCCAGACCGCTGCCCTTCTTGACCAGCCACGCCCAGCCGGAGCCGAAACGACCGATGGCGGCTTTGGTGAATTCATCCTTGAACGCCTCGAACGAACCGAAGGATGCGTCAATCGCCTTTGCCAGTTCGCCGCGGGGAGCGCCGCCTGCCTTGGGCGCCATCATCTCCCAGAACAGATTGTGGTTGTAGGTGCCGCCGCCGTGATTGCGCACCACCGTCCGCACCGCTTCGGGGACAGCGTTCAGATTGCCCAGCAATTCTTCCAGCGATTTGCCAGCCAGTTCGGGGGTCTTTTCGATTGCGCCATTAAGGTTGGTAATGTATGCCTGATGATGCTTGGTGTGATGGATTTCCATCGTGCGGGCATCAATATAGGGTTCGAGCGCGTCGTACGCGTAGGGAAGTTTGGGAAGTTCAAATGCCATTTGGTTCTCTCCTTTGTTGAGTTGATCTGCCCTCAGGCAGATGGGACGGAATTGGTTCGCAAAAAATTGTAGCCCCGCCGGGGAGGCATGTCAAGAAAAATATTCAATCTGCTCTTTCTAACCTCCGTCATATCCTTTTGTGCTATTCTATGAACGGAACAGGTTCCTTCCAGAAAGGAGCAAGCTATGACGGACTGGGATCTGATTACCGAATATATTCAAAACGCCATGCAAGCCGTGGACAAGGCACACGACGCCGCCAACGGTCTGCGCGAAAACGCCAGCCGCGAAACGCTCGACCAATTCCGCGCACAAATGGCGGAACTCACCGAGCATCTCACCAAACTTCAAACGGTTCTCGAACATCAGGATACCTACGTTCTCGAAGAACTGGCAGACCGGCTCAGCACGCTGTTGGGCGGCAAGCGTCCTGAATACCGCCGCACGCCGCGCATGGAAGAAACAGCCTTGTAGAACAAGTCTATAGACTTGTTCTACAGGCAAAACAAGATGCGGTTAAAATGGGCGGATGCAACCACAACGACTCCGCCTCCTCCTGCCCTTCAGCCTGTTCATTGCCATCCTGGCTGTCTCCACCGCTTCGATTTTCATCCGCTTCGCGCAAGCGGACGGGACGCCGTCGCTCGTCATTGCCGCCTTGCGGCTGACGTTCGCCACGCTCCTGCTTGCCCCCATTGCATTGACGCGTCACCGCGCCGAACTTCAGGCGCTCACCCGCCGCCAGATTATTCTGGGGGTGATTTCCGGGCTGTTCCTCGCCGTCCATTTTGCCACGTGGATTTCCTCCCTTGAATACACCTCAGTGGCAAGTTCGGTGGTGTTCGTGTCAACGGGTCCGTTATGGGTGGCGCTGCTCTCGCCGATGCTGCTCAACGAGCGGTTGACGCGCGCGGCAATTATCGGGTTGGGGCTGGCAATTTTGGGCGGAACAGTCATCGGGTTGTCCGATGCGTGCGTCATCCAGAACGGGGTGCAATGCCCGGAACTGAGTCACGTCCTGCAGGGGCGCGCGATGTGGGGAAACTTCCTGGCGCTGGCAGGGGCGTGGGCAGTGACGGGGTATCTCATCATCGGGCGGAAACTGCGCGCAGGGATGTCGCTCATTCCGTATATTTTCCTTGTGTATGGCATGGCGGCGGCGGCGTTGATCGTCATCATGCTGACGGCGGGATATTCGCCGTTGGGATATGCACCTACTACCTACGGTTGGATTTTCCTGCTGGCGGCGCTGCCGCAGTTGATTGGGCATTCCACCTACAACTGGGCGCTGCGTTATCTGCCCGCCGCCTTTGTGGCAGTGACCACGCTGGGCGAACCCATCGGCTCCGCGATTCTGGCATATTTCATTTTGCAGGAAACACCCGCCGCGGCGACCATCTTTGGCGGCATCCTGATTTTGCTTGGCATTTATCTTGCATCACGGAGTTCGAAATGATTCAACTGCCGGCTCACACGTATTTGGACGAACATGGCATCCCCTATGAGCGAAGGAGCTTCTCGCCCGAAACCGAAAAAGGCGCGGCGAATGTTGCTCATGTGTTGGGCATTCCCGAGCGGCAGGCGGTGAAGACGCTCATTTTTCAGGTGGTGGAGACGGGCGAGTGCGTGCTGGTGATGCTGGGGGCAGACCAAAACGCCATTTCGGGAAATCTCAAGAAGGCGATCGGCTCACGCAATATCAAGATGGCTGACCCCGAAACCGTGAAGCAGGTCACCGGCTACGTCATCGGTTCGATCCCCGCCTTTGGCTGGCAGCCGCAAGGCTTCCGTTCCTTCCTCGAGGCGTCTCTCCTCAACGAGGCAGTTCTTGGTACGGGCGCAGGTCAATGGGGGGAGGAGATTATGATTACGCCGCAGAACCTCATCCGTGCGAGCAATGCCATTGTGGTCAATTTGACGGAAAGGGATGCGCCCGTTTTTCCAATCCGCTAATCTACGCCAATCTTCAGGAATTTCAAACGGATTGGCGTAGATTAACGTAAATTAACGTCAGTTCGGGATAAGCGTCCCGAAGGCTGATTCTGCTCTCGAACCCGCTGCGTCAAAAGCCTTCGGGACGATTCAAAAGCCTTATCCCGAATTCAGGTTAAATTAGCCGGATAACCTACACCTTCGGACCAGCGGCAATCACTTCTTTGGGTGTTTGGTCTTCAAATTTGGCAAAGTTCTGTTTGAAGCGCATCGCCAAGTCGCGGTAGCGGCGGTCGTATTCCTTTTTGTCGCTCCACGAGGAAGACGGGTCGAGCACTTCGGATGGCACGCCCGGGCATTCAGTGGGAACTTGGAAGCCAAAGATTGGGTCGGTTTTGTACGGCACGTTCTCCAGTTTGCCGGTCAGGGCGGCGTTGAGCAGAGCGCGGGTGTAGCGGATGGAAATGCGCTTGCCCACGCCGTAGGGACCTCCCACCCAGCCGGTGTTGACCAGCCAGCATTTGACGCCGTAGCGTTCGATTTTGTTTTTGAGCAGTTCGGCGTACTTGTACGGATGATGCACCATGAACGGACCGCCAAAGCAGGCGGAGAAGGTCATCTCCGGTTCGTCGCGCAGACCGATTTCCGTGCCGCCCACTTTGGAGGTGTATCCGGAAATGAACTGGTACAGCGCCTGATTGGGAGTCAGCCGCGCAATCGGCGGCATGACGCCGTTGGCGTCGCAGGTCAACAGGATGATGTTTTTGGGGTGACCGGCTTTCTTTTCGGGGACGGCGTTGGCGATGAAATCCAGAGGGTAGGAGGCGCGGGTGTTTTCGGTAAGCGAGTCGTCGTCCAGGTCAATGAAGCGGGTGACCGGGTCAAAGGGGACGTTTTCGAGGATGGTTCCAAACATCTTGGTGGTGGCGTAGATTTGCGGTTCCGCCTCGGCAGACAAACCGATGACTTTGGCATAGCATCCGTTTTCGAAGTTGAACACGCCGTCGTCGCTCCAGCCGTGCTCATCGTCCCCAATGAGGCGGCGGGTGGGGTCGGCGGAGAGGGTGGTCTTGCCGGTGCCGCTCAAGCCGAAGAACAGCGCCACGTCGTTCGGGTCCTCAGGGTTGACGTTTGCCGAACAGTGCATCGAAAGCACGCCATCCAACGGGAGCAGGTAATTCAACAGCGTGAACACCGATTTTTTCAATTCGCCGGCATAGAGCGTGTTGCCGACAATTGCCAGTCGTTTTTCGAAATTCAGGATGATGAACGTGTCGCTGTTGGTGTTATCCACTGCGGGGGCAGATTTGAAACCGGGCGCGGCAATAATCGTAAAGTCTGGCACGAAGCGTTTGTATTCCTCCAGCGACTGAGGCGCGATGAACATGTTGCGAATGAACATGGAATGCCAGGCATGTTCGGTCGCAAAGCGCACGGCAAGGCGGTATTTTTCGTCCGCGCCGGCGTACACGTCCTGCACGAAGACGTCCCTGCCCTGCAAGTATCCAAGCAGACGGGCGTAGAGCGCATCGAATTTTTCGATTTCAAAGGGGCGGTTATAGACCCCCCACCAGACATTGTTCTCTGAATCGGTGTGACGCACCACAAACTTATCATTGGCAGCGCGCGCCGTGTGTTTGCCGGTGTGCGCCACAAACGGACCGCCGCGCACGGTGACGCCCTCGCCGCGAAAAACGGCTTCTTCATACAAGGCTTCGGTCATCAGGTTCCAATACGCCAGACGCAAATTCGAAACGCCGATGGCGGAGAGATTTAAGTCCGCCTTGCGGATTTGGGCAATGGATTCAGCAGGGGTTTTGATGTTCAGTAAATTGTTCATGGTTACATCCAATCCCGGATCATTTTCTTATCGCCAATATAAATTTCATTCGGGCTGGTGGGGTCGAGCGCCCATTTGATGCGGGCAATGCCTTCGGTCACATCTTTGACCGAGCCGGAGAACGAGATGCGGATGTGTCCCTCCATGCCGAACTCCCTGCCCGGCACCGTCACCACCATCGCCTTTTTGAGCAGGAAGCGTGAGACCTCCACCGAATTGCCGTTGAAAGCGCGGATGTCGGGCAGCGCGTAGAAGGTTCCCTGCGGTTCAATCAGACGAACGCCGCTGAAGGATTTGAACTCCTGAAGCAGTACGTCGCGGTTGTTTTGGATGTGGAGACGCAGCGCCTCCACCACCGACTGCAAGCCGTTCAGCGCGCCCTCCGCCGCCGCCTGGCTGACGGGGCTGACTCCCGAAGTCGTCTGCGCGGTGACGTTGGTCATCACCCGCACCAGTTCGCGCGGAGCGACCACCCACCCCACCCGAAAGCCGGTCATGCCGTACAACTTCGCCACGCCATTGACGACGATGATGTGGGAATCTTCGATGTCCTTTTTGGTGAAGCGGTAGGCTGGCGCCGCTGTGTTGTCGTCGAAGGTCAATTTGTGGTAGATGTCGTCGCAAATCAGGTAGATGCCTTTGCGTTCGCAAAAGTCCACCAGTTTCTCAATCAGCGCCGGCGGATAAATGACGCCGGAAGGGTTGTTCGGACTGTTGACGATGATCGCCCGCGTGTAGGATGTGACCGCTCTTTCGATCTCCTCGAAGCGCGGCGTGAATGTGCCGTCTTCGGGTGTGACGATGACAGGTCTGCCCATGCACATCTTGATGATTTCCGGATACGAGACCCAATAGGGCGCGAGAACAATGACTTCATCCTGCGGGTTCAGGATGCTGTACATGATGTTGAACAGGGACTGTTTCGCGCCATTGGTGACGATGACGTTTTCCGGCGCAGCCAGGCGGTCATAATTTTCTTCCGTATAACGGATGATCGCCTTTTTCAATGAGGGCAAGCCATCCGCCGGCACGTACTTCACCTCGCCGCTGGTCAGTTTGGCGGCAGAGGCAAGGATGGCGTTGATGGGCGTCTTGTTTTTGGGCTCGCCGATGCCCAGGTTAATGACGGCTTCGCCGCGCTCTCGAAGGAGACGGGCTTCCTCGTTGAGCGCCAGCGTCGGCGACTCGGCAATTTCGCTTGCAAGTTTACTTAATCTCATATCTACTCCGCTTAAGAAATTATCTGGTCTGGGCGAGGCGCTCAGACCAGATAGGATGTGAGAACCGCAAAGAAGCGGCAGGGACAATAGAATTGTCCGCAGTTGCGTGCATGGGCGAAATTATACCGCTGGAAGAAAAGCGGCATGGATGATTTCCATCCACCAAGCGCGGGAGTATCGTCACATGAGGCAAATCATGACACGTCCCGCATTTCCTTTTGTCAGGCGAAATTGGTCTTCTTGCAAGGTAACATGCCGTCGGCAATGCAAACCATTTTCAATGACCAGATTGAGCCTATTCAACCGCTTCGGGAAGGATTGCCTCCAACAAGAAGGTTTCCTGGCATTGGGTGCATTGCGCTTCCCGTTTGCTGGCAGCCACCAGCAATCCGCCGCATTTTGGGCAGGGCGTCTGAAGCGGGCGCTTCCAGGATGTGAAATCACAATTCGGATAATTGGCGCAGCCGTAGAACGTGCGTCCCTTGCGGGTTTTTTTCTCGACAATTTCGCCGCCGTCTTTGGGACACTGTACACCGATTTTTTCCAGCCAGGGTTCGGTGTAACGGCAGGACGGGAAATTGGAGCAGGAAATGAACTTTCCAAAGCGCCCATAGCGGATGACCAGTTCGCCGCCGTCTTCGGGGCAAGTGCGCCCGATTTTTTCGGGTCCGCTCTTGGTGACGGGCATTTCCGCCTGCGCCCGCTTCAAGTCTTCTGTGAAGGGATGGTAGAACTCATGGATGACTTCCGTCCACTCCGCCTGACCGTTGGCAATCATATCCAGGTCCTCTTCCATGCGGGCGGTGAATTTGTAATCCACAATATCCGAAAAATACTTGACCATCAGGTCGTTGACCTGCATGCCAATCTCTGTCGGCACGAGGCGTTTATCCTCACGGACAACATAGCCGCGCTGTTGAATGGTCGAAATGGTGGGCGCATAGGTGGAGGGACGCCCGATTCCCTCTTCTTCCAGCGCCTGCACCAGGGAGGCTTCGGTGTATCGCGGAGGCGGTTGGGTGAAATGCTGTTCGGGGATGAGGCGGATGAGTTCCTGCCGCTGTCCTTCCTCGATGCCGGCGGGAATTTTCACGTTCTCTTCCTCTTCCTCAACCCGCGCGTCTTCACTTTTTGCTTCTTCATACACCACCAGGAAACCGGCAAATTTCACCGCCGAACCGGAGGCGCGCAAAAGATATTCGTGAGCGTTCGACTTGCCGGTCACCTCCACCTGGAGGGTGTCATAGACTGCCGCTTCCATCTGTGACGCCACAAATCGCTGCCAGATCAGACGGTACAACTTGAACATGGCAGGGTCCAAATACTTCTGCACCTGTTCGGGCGTGCGCATCACGGAGGTGGGACGGATGGCTTCGTGCGCTTCTTGGGCGTTGGCGGAGCGCTTGGTATATTGCGGCGGCTCGGGCGGCAGGAAGTCCGCGCCGTATTTTTGGGTCACATACTGACGCGCCTCCTGTTGGGCAAGGGCGGAGACATTGGTCGAGTCGGTTCGCATGTAGGTAATCAAACCGGTCTCGCCGCCGTTGCCCACATCCTGACCTTCATAGAGCGCCTGCGCCAGCGCCATGGTGCGCTTGGCGGTAAAGCCAAGTTTGCGTGAAGCCTCCTGCTGAAGGGTCGAAGTGGTGAACGGCGCAGCGGGCTTGCGCCGGCGCTCGCCGCGTTTGATTTTGGTGATGGTATAAGCGGCGGTCTCCATATCCATGAGAATGGGCTTGACCGTCTCTTCGTTGGGGAGCTGCGGCTCCTGGTCGTCCATTTTTGCCAGTTTTGCCGTGAAGGTGGACTTCAATCCTTCAGGCTTAAATTCACCGTGAATGGACCAATACTCTGTCGGCACGAACGCCTCAATCTCGCGTTCTCTCTCGACGATGAGCCTGAGCGCCACCGATTGAACTCTCCCAGCCGAAAGGCGGCTGCGCACCTTCTCCCACAGAATCGGGCTGATGCTGTACCCCACCAAACGGTCCAGGATGCGGCGCGCTTGTTGAGCGTCCACCAAATCCATGTTGATCTGGCGCGGATGAGAAAAGGCTTCTTTGATGGCAGGCTCGGTAATTTCGTGGAAGACGACGCGTCTGGCGCGCTGCGGGTCAATCTCCGCCGCTTCCATCAAATGCCACGAAATGGATTCGCCTTCCCGGTCGGGGTCGGTGGCGAGGTAGATTTCCTCCGCCTTTTGGGCAAGTTTCTTGATTTCCCGAACGACTTCCTTCTTTTCGTTGGGCACGCGGTATTTGGGTGTAAAGTTATTCTCGACGTCCACCGACAATTGCGACTTCAACAAATCGCGCACGTGCCCCACCGAAGCGCGGACGGTGAATCCCTTGCCGAGGTAACGGCTGATCGTCTTCGCTTTGGCGGGCGATTCAACAATGACCAGTTTTCCGTTGCGCTTCTCTTCCTTGATCTGCTTTTCGGGCTTCGGCGGAGGCGTCAGACCGGCGTGTGCGTCGGTGCGTCCCATCTTATAAAGCTTTGTGCCACAAACAGGGCAAACACCAATTGTGACGGGAGAACCTTTGGCGTTGAAACCCGCCGCAGGGTCTTTCATCTCACGCTTGGTTTTGCATTTCATACAATATGCTTCCATGTACACTCCTGCCTCGCGCATCTCCTTGAAGAGCGAGAGTCGTTTATAAATATTTCTCCTGATGGTGTTTCTTCAAGTGCTCCACGATATTCTTGACCTTTTGTGATTGATCGGTTTTGCAAACCAGCAGTACATCGCCGGCGTCCACCACTACTACATCGTCCAAGCCGATGGTGACAATCAGACGTTCATCATTCACGCTGTACACCAGGGCGTTGTGCGTATCGAGCGGCAAATGCTGGGAGTTGACCGAAACGTTTCCGTTCAGATCCGGCAGCAGCACCTCAAAAAGCGAATCCCACGAGCCCACATCGCTCCAACCCAAGCCGCCTGCCGGCAGGACCGCCACGCGTTCTGCCTTTTCCATCACACCATAGTCTATGGTTTGAGAGCGCAAATCATACCAAAGTTTCTGGATGACGGCGTCCCTTTGGGGCGTATCCCAGGCGGAGGCAATTTCCTCAACTGCCCGGAATAAATCGGGCATCTGCCGCTCGATCTCCGCCAGGATGACATCTGCCCGCCAGACGAACATGCCGCTGTTCCAGGAATGATCGCCGCGGCGCAGAAGTTCCTGTGCGGTTGCCTGATCGGGCTTCTCTTTGAAGCGCTTCACTTTATAGACGGGATACTTGTAATCGCCATCCAGCGGTTCGCCCTGCTGAATATACCCATACCCCGTAGAGGGAAAGGTGGGCGTAATCCCCAGCGTGACCAGATAATTTTTTTCCGCCACTTCAAAAGCGGTGCGGAGCAGATATTGGAACAAATCCAGGTTGCGGATGTGATGGTCAGCGGTTTGTATCGTCATCACCGCCTGAGGATCGCGCTTTTTGAGCACGGCAGCCGCCAATGCTACCACAGATGCTGTACCGCGCGGCGCCGGTTCAATCAAATAGTTCTCTTTTGGAATGGAAGGCGCCTGCTCTTGCATGACCCGCGCCTGCTCTTCAACGGTAACAACCAGAATACGTTCGGGTGGAAACAGACGCTCCAAGCGGGCAACAGTGCTTTGGAACAACGTCTCCTTGCCCAGCAGCGGAAGCAGCTGCTTGGGCGTTTCCTTTCTGGAAACGGGCCACAAGCGCGTCCCGCCGCCGCCTGCCATGATGACTGCATAGGTATGTTCATTCATCTCATTCACCGTTCAAAGTATTCACATTGTAATCGGCTCGCTCCTCGCGTACTGCCACATACTGCATACCGCCAACCTGACGCACCATGCCTTTCAATTCCATCAACGCCAGCGCAGCAGAGACCTTTTCAATCGGCAAGCCCGACTGATTGCGAATTTCATCCACATGTAAAGGCTCGCTGCCAATCACGCTCAACAATTGGGCTTCGGTTGGGTCGCCCGGCATGATCTTGCGGGCGGCTTTGTGCTCGCCCACACGCGTCAAATCCAGCGCCTGCATCAGATCGTTGACGCTCAACAGCGGGAGCGCGCCGTTTTGAATCAACTTGTTCGTACCCTTGCTTTGAGGCGCAAGGATACTGCCAGGCACTGCAAAGACCTCGCGCCCCTGTTCTGCGGCAAACTCCGCCGTAATCAGGGCGCCGCTGGTTTCGCCAGCCTCTACCACCACAACCGCCAGCGACAAGCCGGAAATGATGCGGTTGCGCGGCGGAAAATTCGACGCATCCGGCGGCGTGCCGGGAGCATAATCGCTCAGCAGAGCGCCATGCGCCATGATTTGCTCCGCCAGCGCGCGGTGTTCGGGAGGATAGATTTTATCCACACCTGAGCCCAATACGGCAAGCGTCCGCCCGCCTGCTTTGAGCGCCGCCTGATGCGCAATCGCATCTACGCCGCGCGCCAAACCGCTGACCACCGTTATGCCGTGCGCGGCAAGAAACGCCGAGAGTTCTTCTGTGATTTGTCTTCCGTAAGGCGTTACCCTGCGTGTGCCAACAATCGCCACTGCGAACAAATCGTCGGGCAGATACTCGCCGCGCAGATACAACACTGGCGGAGGCTGGTCAATTTCCTTCAAGCGCTGAGGATACGCTTCGTCCTGCCAGGTCAGGATTTTAATACCCTGCTGCTCGATACGCTCCCAGACCTTGTCCAAATCCACGCCTGCCCGCGCCTGAATGACGCGTTCGATCAATTTGGACCCCAAGCCTGCCGCCGCCAATTCGGCTGGCGACGCCGCCCAGGCAGACTCCAAATCGCCGAAGTACGCAACAAGACCCTGCATGCGTACCGCGCCGATGCCTTTGATCAAATTGAAGCCGACCCAGTATTTTTTCTCATCCATAAGCGGCGCTGCATTCGATATTCCGGCTTGCAGTTGTCGAATCCATGAGCCCACTGAAAAAACTCACTGCAGAGAGGCGGAGAGCGCAGAGTTCTTCATCCTCATGTCTCCGCTTACTTGGCGGCAGAACCACCTTTTTGCAGTAAACGCGTCCATGCCTTCGAGCATCTACCCGCTGGAATCTATCAAGCCGTCAAGTAGATGAACTTTCAGAATACCGCGCTCAAAATCCAGGTCCAGAATGACCGAAGGGATGGCGGGCAGAAGGATTTCTTTGCCGCTGTCACCCGCCACAACGTACACATCGTTTGCACCGGTCTCCAAAATTTCAACCAGTTCGCCCAGCGGTTTCCCGTCTTCGTCCACCACACGCAATCCAAGAAGCTCGTGTTTGTAATGTTGTCCCTCAGGCAATGGGACATCCTTCGCCAAAACATACACCCATTGATTGCGAAACATGCCCGCTTCTTCGGGCGTGTCAATGTTTTCGAATTTTACAAGCATTCCGGTTTTATATGGGCGTACGCTGGTCAGGGTGACCGGCTTGTAGTCTTCGCCCACAAAGAGCCGTCTGCCCTTCTTCATGCGTTCAGGAAAATCGGTGTGCAAGTCCATGATGATTTCGCCGCGCACACCATGCGGGCGCCGCAAGAATCCAACACTCAAATAAAGAGGCTCGCCAGTTGGCGAGCCCGGTTTCTTTGTATCAGCCATTACTCTGGCTCTACCACATCGAGGGTGACTTGCTTGCCCTCCCGCTCCGCCGCCACTCTCAGCAGGGTACGGATGGAGTTGGCAACCTTGCCGCCCTTGCCAATGACGCGTCCCATGTCATCCTTGGCAACGCTCAATTCGATGCGGATGCGCGAACCACTGCCCATTTCGCGCACCTGCACTTCTTCCGGATGATCCACGAGCGACCTGGCAATATATTCGATGAGTTCTTTCATATGAATGCCTTATGTTACGCAGTACGCAACATAATCCACTGCGTACTGCGTAAACCCTTTACTTACTCGTCCTGGCAGTTGCACCGCGCTTGACTTCGGCTTCTTCCGCTTCTTTCAGGAGCGTTTCAATCGCTTCGCCCTTCTTGAAGCGTTCCCAGCGTTCCAGCGTTCCGGCGGTCTTGAAAACCTGCGCCACCGATTCGGTCGGCAGTGCACCGTTCTTCATCCAGTGGAAGATGCGGTCTTCCTTCAAACGGATGGTCGCAGGCTGGGTGCGGGGGTTGTAGAAGCCCAAAATCTCCAGGAAGCGCCCGTCGCGAGGGGACTCACTGTCCGCGGCGACGACACGATAGGTGGGCTGACCCTTCAACCCGATACGGCGTAAACGTAAACGAACCATCTTGCTTTTTCTCCTGTTTTTCTGTGCAGCCGGCGTTCTCTTATGTCAACGATTGCGTTGGAGAGCGTAGCCTACACAACATGTTGATTTGCGTTTCAGACAGGCATAGAGGGGTGCGGAAAGGACGCATGCGGGCTGAAATCGCAGGCGCTATTTTACCAGAGATTTCCGCCGCACCAGCGGCAGGCGCTTATCCAAACAGTCTTCCCAGCCCTTTGCCGCCGGTCTTTTGCAGCATTTTCATCATCTTCTGCGCTTCGCGGAATTGCTTGATGAGGCGATTCACATCCTGCACTTCCATGCCCGATCCAGCCGCGATGCGCCGCCTGCGGGAGGCGTTCAAAATATCAGGATCGCGGCGTTCCTGACGGGTCATCGAGTTGATGATGGCTTCGGTCTGTTTGAAATTCTTTTCAATATCGCGCGGGTCAATCTGACGCGCCGCCTGCCCCAACTGCCCCGGCAGCATTTCCATGATTTGCGCCAGCGGTCCCATCTTTTTCATCTGGCGCATCTGTTCGAGCCAGTCTTCGAGCGTGAACTGTCCCTTCATCATGCGCTCGGCGGTTTGCTGTGCGGTTGCCTGGTCGAAGGCGGCTTCGGCTTTTTCGATCAAGCCAATCATGTCGCCCATGCCCAAAATACGGGACGACAAACGCGCCGGGTCGAAGGTCTCGAGCGCATCCAGTTTCTCGCCGGTGCCGATGAATTTGATGGGAACGCCCGTCACCGAACGAATGGAGATCGCCGCGCCGCCGCGCGAATCGCCATCCATTTTGGTCAGCATCAAACCGGTGATGGACACGGCATCGCGGAATCCCTGCGCGATGTTCAACGCCTCCTGACCAATCATGGAATCAACCACGAGCAGGATTTCCACCGGCGGGACTTTCGCCACGATGGCTTTCAACTCGTCCATCAACTGCGCATCCAACTGCGACCGACCGGCAGTATCCACAATCACGACGCTGTACCCACCCTTTTCGGCTTTCTCGAACGCGCGCCGGGCAAGCTCCGGAGGCTTGAGGTTGAGATCCGCCTCCACCGGCACATCAATTCGTTCACCGAGTTGCTGCAACTGCGTCACGGCGGCAGGGCGGTAGGGGTCACCGGCGACAAGCATCACCCGTTCGCCTTTGGAGCGGAGCAGACGCGCCAGTTTCCCCGCGCCGGTCGTTTTACCCGAACCTTGCAAGCCAACCATCATAATGACGCGCGGCTTGGGTCCCGTCAAATTGAGCGGAGCCGGTTCGCCGAGCGTTTTGATTAACTCCTCGTGAACGATTTTGATGACCTGCTGTCCCGGCGCCAGCGCTTTGGAGACCTCGGCGCCAATGGCGCGTTCGCGCACACGCGCAATGAAGGTTTTGACGACGCTGAAATGCACGTCTGCCTCGAGCAGAGCGAGGCGCACTTCGCGCATGGCAGCGTCCACGTCCGCTTCGGTGAGTTTGCCGCGGCGGCGGAGTTGGTCGAAGACCTGATTAAGTCGGTTGGTGAGGGTTTCAAACATGGCGTTTGTTTATATCAATCTTGGTATGTTCATTGAGCGATAGAAACCCTTTTCAGGGCAGGACAAGGATTGTAGTGGCGAAGCCGATTCGGGTCAAGAGAGATGCGGCGTACATGTATGGTTCGTTCATTCTGTTTGTACTGTTTGTATTTTTGGGAGGTTTCATGCTACACTTTTCACGCTCGCAGGCAAGACTTTACCGCAAACCGTCTGACTGCTGGGGTGCGGGTGAAAAACATGAGCGAAACAGGAGGTTAGAATGCCCCATTTAGAAATTAACGGAGCCAATCTCTATTATGAAGAACATGGCGCTGGTCAAGAGACAATTGTCTTCTCACACGGGCTGCTATGGAGCGGGCGCATGTTTTTCGACCAGATTGCCGCGCTGAAAAATCAGTATCGTTGTATCACTTTCGACTTTCGTGGACAAGGGCAAAGCGAGGTCACCCAATCTGGCTATGATATCGAAAGCCTATACGAAGACGCGGTGGCGTTGATTGAAAGGCTTGGATGTTCACCTTGTCATTTCGTGGGGCTGTCCATGGGCGGCTTTGTTGGCTTGCGCCTGGCTATTCGGCGTCCCGATTTGCTCAAGTCGCTGATTCTTTTAGAGAGTTCCGCCGAGCCAGAGCCGGCGGAAAATGTTGGTCGGTATCGAATGCTCAATTTTGTTGCACGCTGGATGGGATTGAGAGTGGTTGCCAACCGTGTCATGGACATCATGTTTGGGCAGAAGTTTTTGACCGACCCAGCCCGCGCAAATCTGAGAAATGAGTGGAAAGAACGCCTGGTGGCAAATCATCGCATCGGGATCACACGTGCAGTCGTCGGCGTCATCACTCGCGCTGGAGTGGCAGATCAACTTGATCGAATTAAAACGCCGACTTTGATCGTTGTCGGCGATCAGGATGTTGCCACCCCGCCAGCCAAAGCAAAACTCATGCACGCGCGTATCCCCAATTCCAAGCTGGTTATCATTCCCGGTGCAGGACACACCACCACTGTCGAGGAGCCGGCTGCAGTAACCGCCGCCATTGCAGAGTTTCTTGCCACTTTAGCAGGCTAAACCGCCAAAAGGACTTCCCCCTTTCCTTTTCCCTGACCTTGCCACAATCGTAAATTGATACGAATTTCACATTGACGCATATATACTCAGTGGGTATAATCGTTTTTCGGCATTATCCCCATTCAAGGAGTATATAATGGAAGCAAACAATCTCGCGTTGGAAACAACGCTGGCACCAAAAACGAAACTTTCGGGCAAGGTAATCAAAACAACACTGGCAGGAGCAATTATTGACATAGGTCAACCGTTGCCCGGTGTGGTTCACATTTCACAACTCAGCAAAGATCCTGTAAACAAGGTTGAAGACGTTGTAAAGGAAGGTCAGATTGTTGACGTGTGGGTGCGCCGCGCAAAGAAGGACCGCATCGAGTTGACCATGATCGAACCGCTGGCGCTCGAATGGAAAGAGATCGAGCCGGATATGATTGTAAAAGGCAAGATTGTCCGCCTGGAACCGTATGGAGCCTTTGTTGATATCGGAGCGGAGCGCCCCGGCATGATCCACGTCAGCGAGCTGGCACACGGCTACGTGAAGACCCCAAGCGAGGTCGTCAAGGAAGGCGATGAAGTCGAGGCAAAAGTCCTGGAAGTTAATCGCAAGAAGAAACAAATCAAATTAAGCATTAAGGCTTTGGAACCGGAAATTGAAGAGTTCAAACCGGCAAAGAAGGAAAACCGCAAGGGAAGCAAGGCTGGCTCCAGGAAGGACAATGCGGAAGTCGTCGAAACAAAGGAACCGCAGGAACCTGAATTGACCGCCATGCAAATTGCCTGGCAGGAAGCCCTCAGTCGCTCCGGCGCAGGCAAGGATTTAAAACTCCGAAAGACCAAAGCAGCCGTTTCACGCGAGCAGGAAGACCTGTTGAACCGCACCTTGGAGAAACGTCTGCCCACCGGCGGATAGAACGAAAACAAAATCAAAAAAAGCAGGCACGAGCCTGCTTTTTTTGATTCAACCAGATGCCTCATGTTTTTTTTGTTTCCTGCAGTTCTTTTAGAAACTTCTCTCTGTTCGCCGAGCGCGCAGTCTTGCCGCTGGATGTTTTGATGATCCATTTCGGATCCACCACTTTGACGTGCCGCAGGGCAATGGCGGAGTTTTTCGTCACGTGCAGGCGGATGGCATCGGCAATTTTCTGCTGTTCCAACGGATCTTCAGTATCCACCTCCGCAATGATGACCACATCCTCCGTGCCCTGTTCTTCGTTGAAGATGCCAAACGCCACCGAACGTCCGGCATGGACGCCCGGCACTTCATACGTCAGCGCTTCCAGGTCCTGCGGATACACATTCCTGCCGCCCACAATAATCATATCCTTTTTGCGGCCCGAAACAAAAATTTCCCCGTCAGCCATATAGCCGTAATCGCCCGTCACATACCAGCCATCTCGAAACGCCTTTTCCGTCAGGTCGCTGCGATTGTAATAGCCCGTCAACATACAATCGCTTTTCAGCGCAATTTCACCGATGAAGCGTTCCGGCAGAACGTTCCCATGTTCGTCGAGAATCCGAATCTCGACATTTTCAAGCGGATATCCGGACGATAGCATCTTCATAGACGGACGCCCATCGAACGGACTTTTCGCCACACGCTCGACCATGAACGCCTCGCGGTCAATCTCATGGACGGTTGGCTCGCTCCCCAAGCGGCTTTGGGTCACGCCGAAAACGTTCTCTGCCATGGCATACGACGTTTGCAGCGCTTCCCACCGCAAGCCATAGTCCTTGAAACGGTCATAAAACGCCCGGTGGCTTTCCCACCGCACAGGTTCCGAACAATTGATAACCGCCCGCCAGGAGGATAAATCCACACCTTCCAGATGGCGGTCACGAATTTTTTGGGCGCAGAAATTGTACGCAAAGTTGGGGAGCCAGGTGAGCGTGCCGCGATATTTCGTGACAGCCTGCATCAACTTGTACGGGGCGCGCACCCAATCGAACGGAGACATCAACACCAGATGAATCCCCGACAAAATGGGCATGAGAAAGCCGGCAATCAACCCCATGTCGTGATACAACGGCAGCCATGAAACGACGACATCGTCTCCCTGCAAGTTCAAAGCGCGGCTGTATGCATTCAATTGATTAAAGACCGCCTGATGCGAAAGCGCCACTCCTTTTTGCAGACCGGTGGTGCCGGAAGAGTGTTGTAAAAGAACAATGTCTTCCGGCTTTCTCTGGAAGCCTTCCAGTGAGTCAAAGTCCACTTCTGCGGCTGGCGGGATTTGATCGGTGACAATGACCGCGCGGACCGATGATCCATCACGGATTGCCATGCGGACTTCGCCCTCGAAGTCGGGATAGGTCACGATGGCGGCGGGTTTTGTCACTTCCATCAGCGAGGCGAGGTCGGCGCGGTAACGCTCAGGCGAAAGTTTCTCCGTGAGGAACGGCATGATGGAGGGAATTGCCCCATGCAGGATGGCGCCCCAAAAGGCGTAGAGCAGGTCTTCGCCATGCTGGAGAATTAAGATAACCACTTCCCCCGGCTGAATTCCCTCGCGGGCGTAGGCATGAGCAAAGGATTGGGAACCGCGCAGCAACCCATCGAGCGTGACGGGCAAGTCGTCGGCGGCGGGAAATTGCAGGGTGACGGCAACCCGCTGAGGGTCCTGAGAATGAAGCGCTTGTAATCGTTCAGGGAAAATCATGAGCGGCGGGATTCGATCAGGGCGGCAAGCTGCGTCAGGTTATCGAAGGTGTCCGCGTTGAGTTCGGTATCCTCGATGCGGACGCCAAAGGTATCTTCGACGAACAGAGCAACATCCATCAGGCTGAAGGAGTCAATCAGCCCGCTGGAGATGAGCGGCTCATCGGGAGCAATGACACGGCCGGGTTGTTTGAGAATTTTTTCTGCAAGAAAAGACGACAGGTTTGAAATCAAATTGGACATGAAACTCCTCACTTTGCGGAACGCAGATAGGCTTCCATAAACTCGTTGAGTTCGCCATCCAACACCGCCTGGGCGTTGCCGCTTTCGTATTCGGTGCGGTGGTCTTTGACCAGTTGGTAGGGATGCAGGACGTAGGAGCGGATCTGACTGCCCCATTCGGCTTTGGTGTATTCGCCGCGCAGGATGGCGCGTTCTTCTTCTTTTTCCGCCTGTTTGAGTTCGAGCAGGCGGGCGCGCAGAATGCGCATGGCAAATTCACGGTTTTGGGTTTGGGAACGCTCGTTTTGACAGGTGACGACGATACCGGTTGGGATGTGCGTCAGGCGCACGGCGGTGGCGTTCTTTTGGACGTTTTGTCCGCCCGCGCCGGAGGAGCGATAGACATCCATTTTGATGTCGCTTGGGTCAATCTCGATTTCAGCGTCGTCCATTGCCACCTGGGGCAGCACTTCAACCAACGCAAAGGAGGTGTGCCGGCGGTGGGCAGCATCGAATGGCGACAGGCGCACGAGGCGGTGAACGCCCTTTTCCGAGCGCAGGTAGCCGTAGGCATATTCGCCGTTGACCGCAATGGTGACGCTTTTGATGCCGGCTTCTTCTCCCTCGGTCATGTCGAGAATTTCGGTTTCGTAGCCGTGCGCCTCCGCCCAACGCAGGTACATGCGCTGGAGCATAGCCGCCCAATCCTGTGAGTCAGTGCCGCCCGCCCCAGCGTGAATGGCAAGGATGGCGGAGTCGGAATCGTACTTGCCTGAAAACATCGTCGTAAACGAGCGCTTCTCCAACTCCGCTTCGATGGCGGCGATTTCGCTCTCCAGTTCCTCCCGCAGGCTTTCGTCTTCCATGCGGGCGAGTTCGAGGGCGTCATGCAGACGGCGCGAAAAATTCCGCCAAGATTCGACCTCCGTCTTGACGGCGTTGTACTGCTTCATCAATTTTTGGGCTTCGGAGGGATTCCCCCACAAGTCCGGCGCTTCGATTTCTTTTTCGAGTTGTGAAAGTTGGGCTTCTTTACCGGCGAAGTCAAAGACGCACCAGTAACTGCTGGGTTAATTCCTGCGCGGATTGTAAGCGGTTGACAAGGTCTTGCATGGTATCTCCTGCATTAATTTTGATTCAAAATTCCCTGCACGAAGGCGTCAGGGTCAAAGGGAGTCAGGTCTTCGGGTTTTTCGCCGAGCCCGGCAAATAGAATGGGCAGCCCCAGTTCGCGTCGTATGGCAAACACCATACCGCCGCGCGCCGATGAATCCAACTTCGAGAGGATGATGCCGCCAACGCCCACCGCCTCTTTGAACGCTTTTGCCTGCGCCATGGCATTCTGCCCGGTGGTCGCATCCAGCACCAGCCAGACGGCGTGCGGCGCGCCGGGCAGCGCTTTGCCGATGACGCGGTGTACTTTCTTCAACTCTTCCATCAGGTTGAACTTTGTCTGGAGGCGTCCCGCCGTATCGATCAGGACAAGGTCCACGCCGCGCGCCACACCCGCTTGGACGGCGTTGAAAGCCACCGCGCCGGGATCCGATTCCGGCGCGCCGGCGATCACGTCCACGCCGAGTCTGTCGCCCCATACCTGAAGTTGGTCCACTGCTGCAGCGCGGAAGGTGTCTGCCGCGCCGAACAACACCGTTTTCCCCTCTGCCTGAAAGCGCTGACCCAGTTTGGCAATGGTGGTCGTCTTGCCGGAACCGTTGACGCCGACCATCATGATGACGGAAGGTTTATTCGTCCATGTCAACGGAGGCGGCGGGGTGAGGCGGGAGCGGAGTTCGGCTCGGAGCGCCTCCCAAAGTTCCTCGGAGCGGGTCAGTCCCTCGGTCCGCACGAAGCGGCGCAGGGCATCCAAAATTTCGGCGGCGGTCTCGATTCCCAAGTCGGCTTGCACGAGAAGCGCTTCCAAATCATCCCAGGTTTCCTGAGTAATCTCCGTCGCGCCTAAAATGGACTTCAACCGTCCAAACGTTGCCTTGCTGGTCTTGGCGAGACCGCTTCGCCATTTTGCAAACATTTCAGCCATAGCGGGCGGATTATAACACGACGATTGTGTTATACTTTTTGACCGTTCAATTAATCTTTCCATAAAGGTGCAACATGCCAAGTGAACCAATCAACGTAACCGATGCCGCTTTCGAAAAGACCGTCCTGCAATCGCCCATTCCCGTCATCGTGGATTTTTGGGCGCCGTGGTGCGGACCCTGCCGAATGGTGGCGCCTATTCTCGAAAAACTTGCCAAAGAATATGAAGGCAAGCTGCTCGTCGCAAAAGTCAACACCGACGAAAATCCCGAATGGATGATGAAATACGGCATTCAGGGCATTCCCACCATGCTGTTCATTGCCGGCGGCAAGGTCGTCCACCGCCAGGTGGGTGCATTGCCTGAGCGTATGCTGCGTGATACCGTGAATCAGTTCCTCGAGGTCGTCAGCCAGTCCTAGCCCTGAGAGGAGGGCGCGATGAAAAGACTGTTCGGCGTTCTTTTCCTGCTGACGGTGTTCGTCAGTTCCTGCTCCGCCATAGGATTGGAACAGACGCCCGCCGTCAACATTGACACGCAAGCGACCATTGACGCGATTGTGCAAACTGCCGCCGAACAGACCGCTGCGGTTCAACCCTCGCCGACGCCTGCTCCGCCCACCCCAACAGAGACCGCCGCCTCAACCGCTTCTCCGCTCCCCCTCACCGTCACCGCCAGCCCCACCAGCGCGCCTTCCGGGACTCCTCTCCCCAACCTGACGACAACACCCGCCACCGCCACCAGCGGACCGAGCGACACGCCAACGCCTGCCTCTTCTGCCAAGCCCACTCAAACCCCTACGCCGGGACCTCTTCTGTATGGCACTTTGCCGCCGGCGGTGCCTTCTGCCAGCATTACCATCATCAACAAATCCAAGACGCCGGTGTACATCTCCCTGCAAAATTATCCGCCTCATAGGCCCGCGGCGTTTCTGGAATATCCGGTCAAAAGGCAGGTTCAGGTGGATGCGCCGCTCGGCTATTATGTGTACGTCGTCTGGGTGGACGGCAAACAGATTGTGGGCAGTTTCAGGCTGCACAATGGCGACAGTCTCACCATTGTCATTTTCAAAGACCGGGTTGTAATCAAGTAAGCAAAGAGCCAAATTCTTTACCGTACAGAAACCCTAAAGGTCTACTTTCCCTTCGTGAAAGAGAGTGTTTTATAAATCGAGATTCACCACAGCTAAACGCAGATGAACGCTGATTTTGATGAAAAACGTGATGCAATCACCCTTAAATCCAATTTATCTGTGTTCATCTGTGGTTGGAAAATGAATTTCAAAACACGCTCTTGGGGTTTTTCACGAGAGAAATGTACGGTAGAGAGAAGTCAAATAAGCAAATAACGGAACAAAATATGAAAAAACAGCACTGGGCGGGTCTTCTCGTACTCAGCCTATTCTTGAATGCGTGCGGAACAACACCTGCGCCATCCGAAAACCCACAAGACATGCAGGAAACCGCCATGGCGGGAGCGTTTACCGCCGTTGCACAAACCCTGGCGGCGCTTCCCACCCTCACACCGCCGCCAACCTTCACCCCCCTTCCGCCCACCGAGACCCCTCTCCCACCCTCCCCAACCCTCGAGCCAACGATTGCCGTCACACCGACCGCGCAAGCCGTCGCATTCACTCCCACTGCCGATCCTTGCAATAAACCTCTCACTTCCTGGCAGGGACCTTCTGCAAGCCTGAATATTGTCTATGACTACACGCCGCGAAAGAAAGACGACAAAGTGATCGTATCCATTTGGGTGATGACCGACCTTGGCGAATGTGGATACCTGTATAATCTGTCCACTGGTCCTGTTGGGCAATATTCGGTAATCGCGTATGTATCAGGCGCCAAAAACTTTAACGTTTCGGGCGGTTTTCGCATCACCACAGGAGCATGGAAAATCGTCATCCGAAACGACCGAATCGTTGCCCTGGGCGTTTGTTACCCCAACTGTTAGAAGGATATAACTAAAATGAAACTCTTCCCAAAACTCGTTCTACTCATCACCCTTACGGTTGTCCTCAGCGCCTGCGGAGGCACTCCTGCTGCACCGACTATGAGCGCGCAGGATATTCAAGCGACAGCGGTTGCCGCAGCCTTTACCATTGTGGCTCAGACCCAAGCCGCAATTCCCACCAACACTCCCATCCCGCCAACCAACACGCCGGAACCCTCCCCCACCCCCACAGAGACGCCTCTCCCCTCGCCCACGCTTGACCCTGCGCTTGTGCCGACTTTTACGCCTCTGCCTCCCACCGCAGGCGGCGACCCCTGCAACAAGGCGCTTGGCAGCTCGGTTTCTGGCACTCAAACCAAAATCAGACTGAGCAATGAGACAAAAGGCAGTCTCGTCATTTCCCTCTACTTGAACCTGACGCCGTTTGGCGAATGCGGCTACCGCGGCTACAACCTTGAAAAAGGCGGCTCAGTGATCATCACCGACCTGGTGACTGGATGCTACAACATCAGCGTATTCGTCACCCTGCCGAATAAAAACTCGAAAGCCTTTGGTTATGGCTGCATCAACAACACCGACTTGTGGGAATTCAAAATCTACGAAGACAAAGCGGTTTTGTTAAGCCCGTAGTTCAGACACGCAAACAAAAAGCCGGCAGAACTTGCCGGCTTTTTTTGATTCTATTAACGTCAGTTCGGGATAAGCGTCCCGAAGGCTGATTCTGCTTTCGAACCCGCTGCGTCAAAAGCCTTCGGGACGATTCAAAAGCCTTATCCCGAATTCAGGTTATTAGCGACCTGACAGTTTCAAATGGGACGCTGAAAAACGCAGATAAACGCAGAAAAAAACAACTTAAATCAGCGTAAATCAGCGTTCATCTGCGTCCCAAAACAAGAGTGTCGGGTGGCTAGTGATTCTAATGCGAAAGGATTTGCGAAAGGAACAATTTTGTTCGCTCTTCCTTGGGGCTTTTGAAAATCTCGTCCGGCGTGCCGCTTTCCACAATTTGACCCTGATCGAAGAAGAACATACGGTCTGCCACGGCGCGGGCAAAGCCCATTTCATGCGTAACCACCAGCATGGTCATGCCCGATTTCGCCAGTTCAATCATCACATCCAGCACTTCTTTGATCATTTCCGGGTCGAGCGCCGAAGTCGGCTCATCAAACAGCATAATCTTCGGCTGCATCGCCAGCGAGCGCGCAATGGCAACGCGCTGCTGTTGCCCACCGGAGAGTTGACCGGGATACTTGTGCGCCTGTTCCGGGATGCCCACCCGCTCCAGCAGTTGCATGGCGATTTCTTCGGCTTTCTGCTTCGTCCACTTGCGCACCTGAATGGGCGCGAGCGTGATATTTTGCAGCACGGTCAAATGCGGGAAGAGGTTGAACTGCTGAAACACCATCCCCGTCTCCATGCGGATTTGCTCAATGTTACGCACATCATGGCTCAACTCGATGCCATCTACAATGATTTTTCCGCGCTGGTGTTCCTCCAAGCGGTTGATGGTGCGGATGAAGGTGGATTTACCCGACCCCGAGGGACCGAAAATCACAATCACCTCGCGCCGCTTCACCTCCATGTTGATGCCCCGCAAGGCGTGGAAGTCACCATACCATTTGTGAACATCCTGAACGCTAATGATGGTTTCGGCTTCGTGTGTCATTGAATGCTCCTCAAAGTTATCGCTTTCCAACACCCAGGCGTTCTTCCAGCCGCTGGCTGAGATACGACATGCCATAACTCAATACCCAGTAAACCAGCGAAACGAACACATATACCTCGCGCTGCAAGCCCAGGAACTCCGGCTGCGCCAGCACGGTCTTGGCGATGCCCACCAAATCGAGCAAGCCCACAATCGCCACCAGCGCCGTATCTTTGAACACGGCAATGAACTGCCCCACCAGAATGGGGATGACCAGACGCAACGCCTGCGGCAGGATGATGAAAATCATGGTCTGCGCGCCGCTCAAGCCCAGCGCCTGCGCCGCTTCATATTGTCCCTTCGGGATGGCTTGCAAACCGCCGCGCACATTCTCCGCCAAGTACGCCGCGCTGAACAGCGTAATCCCCACCATAGCGCGCAGCACGCGGTCAATCGTCATGCCTTGCGGCAGGAAGAGCGGCAGCATCAACTGCGCCATGAACAAAATCGTAATCAGCGGCACGCCGCGCACCAACTCGATATACAACACGCTGAACCAGCGCACCACCGGCAATTCCGACCGCCGTCCCAGCGCCAGCAAAACGCCAAGAGGAAACGAAAACAGAATGGCAACCACCGTGAGCAGGAACGTGAGCAGCAAGCCGCCCCAGAGATTGGTCCTTGCCACCGTCCAAAACCCTGTAGTGGATTCGGAAAAACCATGCGTCAGCAGGATGATGACCGGCAGGGCGATCACCCAGCCCACAATCACGCTTCTTTTCAGGACCTCGGGCTTGGTCCACCCACCCAGCCATCCCGCCGCCCCGATGACTGTCAGCGCTAACAGCCAATTCCGAGCCGACCCTTCAAACGGGAAAACCAACGCCAGCACAGCCGGCAGCGCCAAGACGCCAACCGCCAGCCAGGAACGCCGCGCCCAGATTCCAAACGAATTGCCAGCCAGGAACGCCAAAAAAGCCAGCCACAGCCACAACCTGCCCACCTGCTCGATGGGATACTGCCCGATCATCAGCAGGCGCAGATTGGCGGAAATGACCCTCCATTCGGCAACCGTGAAAGCCCACGTCAGAAATCCTTTGACCGCCCAATACACGATGAGCAGCCCCACTACCGTCAGCAAAGAATCCAGCCAGGAGCCGAACAGGTTCTTGCGCAGCCAGCGCAGAATGGTGGAACGTTCCGTCAGAGGAGGGAGTACATTGTCAATGTTTGCCATCTCAACGCTCCACCAGGCGGATTTTCTTGTTGTACCAATTCATCAGCAGAGAGGTAATCAGGCTGAACGCCAGATAGGTCAGCATGACCATGCCAATCATTTCCACGGCGCGCCCGGTCTGGTTTTGGATGGTGTTCGAGACATAGAAGACATCGGGATAGCCCACTGAAATGGCAAGCGATGAGTTCTTGATGAGGTTCAGGTATTGACTGGTCAACGGCGGAACGATGACGCGCAGCGCCTGCGGAAAAACCACCAGCCGCAAGGTTTGGAAGCCGTTCAAGCCAAGCGCGCGCGCCGCCTCCACCTGTCCCTTCGAGACCGATTGAATGCCAGCCCGCACCACCTCTCCGATGAAGGCGGCTGTGTAGAGCGTCAGCCCGGAGGTCAACGCCATGAATTCGGGCGTGAGGATTTTGCCGCCGGTCAGGCGCAGCCCTTCCACGCGGGGCAGGTCAATCATCAGCGGTTTTTCGGGCAGGATGACCCAGCCCAGCAGTGCAACCACGACGAAGGTCAGAAACGTCCACAGCAGGGTGAGCGGGGCGCGTCCCGTGCGCTGGCTGTAGGCGCGCAGGGAGAAGAAAACAGCCAAAGCGAGGAAAAAGCCAAAGAGCAGGATCAGGCGGAAGGTCGGGAAGGAAGCGGTGGGTATCCCCCACGGAATCCCCACGCCGCGGTTTGAGAGGAAGATGTCCCCAGGCCAGATGATGGCTTCCTTCACTTTGGGAAGTTTGAGGAAAACGCCGAGATACCAGAAGATGAGAAATACGAGCAAGGAAAGGTTGCGGATGAGTTCGAGGTAGAAAGCCGCCAACCGGTTGATGATGAAGTTGGTGGAAAGACGCGCAACGCCGAGAATCACCCCGAGGATGGTGGCAAAGAAGATACCCACCACACTCACCAACAGTGTGTTGAGCAAGCCGATTTGATATGCCTGAAGGTAGGTGGAGCTGCGGTCGTAGGGGAAGAGCGTTTCGGCGATGTCGAAGCCGGAAACGCCGCGGATGAAATTCAGGCTCAGGGTGATGCCTTGTTTTGCCAGCCCTGCCTTCATATTCTGAAAGATGAAGGAGAAGAAGATGAAAACAAGCACAACAAAGGCAATCTGCCCGAGGACTTTGAGGACGCGTTCATCGCGCCAGAACGGGATGGTCGTTTGGGATGTTTCGCGCTGCATGAGCCTGCCTTGTAAAGTTCGAGGGCAGGGAAAGTTCCCCGCCCTCGAAGTATGGTACGTTGGATTTTAGCGGAAGGGCGGAGCGTAGAGCAGACCGCCGTTGATGTACAGGTTGTTCAAACCGCGCGGGATGTAGGTGGGGGTGTCGGGACCGAGGTTGCGGTTGTACACTTCCTCATAGTTGCCGACCAGTTTGATGATGTTGTACGCCCAGTCGTTGGTGAGACCGAGTTTCAAGCCCAGGTCGCCTTCCACGCCAAGCATGCGTTTGACTTCGGGGGCGGTGGCGGTGGCTTTGACCTCATCCACGTTGGCGGAGGTGATGCCAAATTCTTCAGCGGAAAACAGGGCAAAGACTGTCCACTGGGCAATGTCAAACCATTGGTCGTCGCCGTGACGGACCATCGGTCCGAGCGGTTCCTTGGACATGGTCACATCGAGGATGACGTGCGCCGTCGGGTCGGCGAGGACGGTGCGGCGGGCAACCAGACCGGATTTGTCGGTGGTGACGGCGTCACAGCGTCCTTCGGAATAGGCGGCAAAGGTGGAATCGGCGTCTTCAAAAACAGCCGGGGTGTAGGAGACACCCAGCGATGCCATCACGTCGGCAAGGTTGAGTTCGGTGGTGGTGCCGGTCTGAACGCAGATGGTGCCGCCTTCCAGGTCTTGCAGGGTGGTGATGCCGCTGTCGGCGGGAACCATCATGCCCTGACCATCATAGAAGGTGGTGTGGACGAAGTTGCCGCCCAGTTCGGTATCGCGCACGAGGGTCCAGGTGGTGTTGCGGCTGAGGATGTCAATTTCGCCGGATTGCAAAGCGGTGAAGCGTTCGGCGGCGGTCACCGGGCGGAATTCCACTTTGGTCGGATCGCCAAAGATGGCGGCGGCAAGGGCGCGGCAGTAATCCACGTCGAAGCCGGAGAAATTACCGTTGGCATCCACATAGCCGAAGCCGGGCACTTGCGAGTTGACGCCGCAAATCAGTTTGCCGCGCGCTTTGACGGTTTCGAGCGTCACGCCATAGCCGGTGGGCGCTACCACTGCCGGCGATGCAGGCGCAACGACGGTGACGACAACGGTCTCTTTGACGGTGACAGTTTCCCCGCCGGAAGGCGCGGGCGTGGCGGCTCCGCCGCAGGCGGCAAGCACCAGGCTTGCAACAACCAATATCCCCATGATCGCAAAGATTTTACGCATGTTCTCCTCCTTGAGAGAATTTGAGTTGATTCACTTGCTCACAGCACACAAATCAGCCAATCGTATCTTTGCCATCCACCTCCTTTCAAAACTTGTTCCGCATTATAGCAAAGAATTGCTCCAGACCGCTAAAAAATTCATAAATTCGAGGCGATGACGGCGAAGCGGGCATGCGTCAATGCGGCGAGGTCGTGAGGAGAGAGGCGGATGTTCAATCCGCGCTGACCACCGGAGATATGAATGTGCGGCAGTTGTTGGGCGGAGGCGTCAATCACCACCTGAAACCCTTTATTGATGAGCGCCAGCGGAGAAATGCCGCCCGCCTGCAAGCCGGTCAATTGCTCGGCTTCGCGCTCGGTGGGCAGATAAACCTTCTTTTCTCCCAGCGCCGCGGCAAGCAGTTTCAAATCCACTTGGGCAGGACCCGGCACAACCGCCAGCACCGGCTTCTTCGGCTTTTCGCGGGTGACTACAATCGTCTTGAAAACAGTAGCAGGCTCGACGTTAAGAAGATGCGCCACTTCCAGCGCGCCGAGTTTTTCCGGGGGCGTTTCAAAAGCGGTGTAGGTTATCTTACGAGAGTCCAAAAAACGGGTGACGTTATTCACAGGGGGCATGTGAGCATCCATGTTATACTGAATTCACCAAATTTTACCGCCTTGGAGGAAGTTATGCTCACACCGGAAATGCTGGCAGAGTTCGACCTTTTCAAGGAAGTTTCCAAAGATACTTTGAGAGAAGTCGCCGCCATCAGTGAAACCATTCAAGTGAAAAAGGACGACATGGTCTTCCGCGAGGGCGAACGGGCAGACAAACTACACCTGCTCGTCAACGGAAGCATTGCCCTGCGCGTCAAACTGACCTCGAGGCCCGATTCTGTCACCGTTTCCTTTGTCAACCGCCCGCATCAGACTCTGGGCTGGTCGGGCGTGGTTTCCCCCCACCACTACACCGCCTCCGCCGTTTGCGAAGAAGACTCCGAACTGGTCGCCATCCCCGCCGACAAGTTCATGAAAATCCTCGAACAGCACCCCGCCGACGGATTCAAGGTCATGCTCCGCATTGCCGCCATCGTCTCTGACCGCCTGCGCAACAGCCGACAGGCGCTGCTGAAAACCCTATAACTTCTCTATTACAAAACCATTCGGAAATCAGCCTTCCCTGAGAAGGGCTGATTTGTTTAACCCCGCGTAGTAAAATACTTGTCATGCAGGAAACAATCAAGGTAATCACCTTTGAAAAACTGATGGAACAACTCCCTGAACATTACACCGTGGCAGATCGGGAGTTGGTTCAGCGCGCCTATCGTGTGGCGGAAGAGGCGCATCGCGGACAAAAACGCCACTCCGGCGAACCCTATATCAATCACTGCGTGGCTGTGGCAAGCATCCTCGCCGACTTGCGCATGCCGCCGGAAGTGATCATCGCCGGGCTCCTGCACGACACCGTCGAAGACACCCCTCTCACGCTGGAAGACATCCGGCGGGATTTCGGCGACACGGTCGCCAACCTGGTCAACGGCGTGACCAAACTCACCAACCTGCCCCGCGTCTCACGCGGCGACCAGCACGCTGCCGACGGCGGCAACGGCTCTCAACTTCCCGAAGAAATCGAGGCTGCCAAAACCCGTAAGCAGGATTTGAAATCCGAAACCCTGCGCAAAACCTTCCTCGCCATGGGCGAGGACGTGCGCGTGGTGTTGATCAAACTGGCAGACCGCCTGCACAACATGCGCACGCTATACGCCGCACCGGAAGAAAAGCAAAAGCGCATCGCCAAAGAGACCCTCGACATTTTTGCGCCGCTCGCCAACCGCCTCGGAATCTGGCAAATCAAGTGGGAATTGGAAGACCTCAGTTTTCGCTACGTCAACCCGGAAAAATACAAGGAAATCGCCAGCCAACTCAGCGAAAAGCGCCCCGACCGCGAAGCCCAAATCGAAGCCATCAAGAAAAACCTCAGCCAATTGCTCGCCAAGCACAACATCCACGCCGAAATCAGCGGCAGGCCCAAACACATCTACTCCATCTACAAAAAGATGACCCAGAAGGGGAAACCGTTCGACCTCGTGCGCGACGTGCGCGCCGTGCGCCTCATCGTGCCAGACATCCCCTCCTGCTACGCCGCCCTGGGCGTCATCCACACCCACTGGCGACCCATCCCCGGCGAATTCGACGATTACATCGCCGCCCCGAAGGACAATTTCTACCAGTCGCTGCACACCGCCGTCATCTACGACGACAAGCGCCCGCTGGAGGTACAAATCCGCACACCCGAAATGCACATGAACGCGGAGTACGGCATCGCCTCGCACTGGCGTTACAAGGAAGGCGGGCGCGTCTCCGACAAGGCATTTGAAGAACGCATCAACTGGCTGCGCCGCATGATGGAATGGCGCTCGGAGGTGAGCGACGCACAGGAATTCGTGGAAGGCATGAAGACGGATGTCTTCCAAGATCGCGTGTACGTCTTCACCCCGCGTGGCGACATCATTGACCTCGCCGCCGGCTCCACCCCCATAGACTTTGCCTACCACGTCCACACCGACATCGGTCACCGCTGCCGCGGCGCGCGTGTCAACGGAAAACTCGTCCCGTTGTATCAGGAATTGAAAACCGGCGACCAGGTCGAAATCCTGACGGCGAAGCGAGGCGGTCCCAGCCGCGACTGGCTCAATCCCAACCTGGGACTCGTCAAAACCCAGCGCGCCCGTTCCAAAATCAAAGCCTGGTTCAAAAAACAGGAGGTGGAACAAAACCTCGCCCAAGGACGCGCCGCCCTCGAACACGAACTTCATCGGCTTGGCATCACCGAAACGAACTTCGAGAACCTGGCGCGTGAGCTTGGCTATAAAACCCCGGATGAACTCTTCATTGCCATCGGCACCGGCGACCTGTCCATCAGCCGCGTCATCCGCCGCTTTGCCGAATCCGAAGAAAACGCCGACACGCTGGTGATTGGCGCACAGCCCAAAGAAAGCCCCAGCGCCAACGCCATTGAAGTCGTCGGCTTGAAGGGTCTGCTCTCGCAAATGGCAAAATGCTGTACCCCCATGCCCGGCGACCAAATCGTCGGCTACATCACCCGCGGACGCGGCGCCACCATCCACCGCCAAGACTGCCCCAACATCCTGCGCCTCAAAGACAAGGAACGCCTCCTTCAGGTCGGCTGGGGAAAAGTGGAACATACCTATCCGGTGCACATCAAGATTCGCGCCTATGATCGCAAGGGCTTGATGAGCGACATCTCCACCCTGCTCGATAGCGAAGGCGTCAACATCGCCGATGTCTCGGTCAACGCCAATCACACAATCGCCAGCCTGGACCTGACCATCGAGGTCAAGAATCTCGACCAACTCAGCCGCATCCTCACTCGCATCGAAAACCTGCCCAATGTCATCGAAGCGCACCGCGTCAAACCGGGGTGATTGGATTTTGGATTTTAACGTCAGTTCGGGATAAGCGTCCCGAAGGCTGATTCTGCTCTCGAACCCGCTGCGTCAAAAGCCTTCGGGACGATTCAAAAGCCTTATCCCGAATTCAGGTGATTTTAGATTTTGGATTTGCGATTTACGATTTGCGATTTGCGATTTTCAATTGAAGATAGGAAACTGCCCATGCCTTTACTCAGCGTTGACGAGGCGCGGGAAAGAATTCTCGCCCGCCTCACTCCCGTTGGTACAGAAACCATCCCTCTGACCGCCTGCACCCAGCGGGTGTTGGCGGAAGACATCATTGCGGCAAATGACCTGCCGCCCTTCGACAATTCCTCAATGGACGGCTTTGCTCTGCGCGCCGCCGACACCGCCCGCGCCGCCCCCGCCTCCCCCGTGACCCTGCGCGTGGTCGCCGACATCCCGGCTGGTTCCACCCCGACAATTTCCCTCGCGCCCGGTCAAGCCGCCCGCATCATGACCGGCGCGCCCCTGCCCGCCGGCGCCGACGCCGTCATCCCCGTCGAAAACACCGACTTCCATGACCGCTCTGCCGGCGCCCCCCTCCCCCCAACCATCACCATCGAAAAAGCCCTGCAGCCCGGCGAAAACGTCCGCCCACGCGGCATGGACATTCACGCCGGAGAGATTGCGCTCCAAAAAGGCGCTGTCCTCAACCCCCAGGGCATCGGCTTGCTGGTGATGCTTGGTTTCGCGCAGGTGGAAGTGTACAAAAAGCCGCTGGTTGCCCTGCTCTCTTCGGGCGACGAACTGCTCAAAGCCGGCGCGCCCCTCCAACCGGGCAAAATCCGCGACTCGAACTCCTACATGCTTGCCTCGCTGGTCGAAAGCGCCGGCGCAGAAATCCTGCGCCTGGGCATTGCCAAAGACTCGCGCGAATCGGTGCATGGCTTAATCGAACAGGCTGTCCAACATCGCGCCGATATGATCCTTTCCTCGGCAGGGGTGAGCGTAGGCGCGTTCGATTACGTCAAGGAAGTTGTCGAAGCAGGCGGACAGCTCGATTTTTGGCGCGTCAACATGCGCCCCGGTAAACCGCTCGCCTTTGGCGAATATAAGGGCATTCCCTTTATTGGACTGCCGGGCAACCCGGTTTCGGCGTTTGTGGGATTCGAAGTCTTCGTGCGCGATGCCATCGGGCGGCTGGGCGGACGATTGTTCAGAAACAGGCTGAAGGTCCGCGTAAGAAGCGAGGAGGAAATCACCTCCGACGGGCGGGAAAGTTATCTGCGCGCCGTTGTCCGCGAGGCAGACGGTCAATTCATCGCCAAACTCACGGGGCACCAGGGGTCAGGAAATCTGCTCTCACTGGTACAGGCGAATGCTTTACTAATCATCCCCGCTGGGGTAAAATGCGTGCCTGCTCGCCAGGAAGTGGATGCCTGGCTGCTCTGAGGAAACATGGAAAAACGCCTTTCACAAATCACCGTTGCCCTTGCCATTCTGGGTCTGCTGGTTTCGATATACATGACCGTTTACAAAATCACATCCAACAACAAGATGTGCCTGGGTTCCGGCGATTGCAGCACCGTCAACGCCAGCCGCTATTCCGAAATCAACGGCATCCCGGTGGCGTTGATTGGCGTCATCGGTTACGCCGCCATCATCGGCGTTCACTGGCTCGAACGGCGCAACGCCTTCCTCGAAGAAAACAGCAGTTTGATTTTATTTGGATTTTCGCTCATCGGCTTCCTCTTCACGCTCTGGCTGGTGTATGTGGAAATTGCGCTCCTCAAAGCGCTCTGCCCCTTCTGCGTTACATCCCAAATCACCATGACAATTATCTTTATTCTCTCTGTTATTCGAGTGGTTCGCCAACCCTAATCCATCAGGAGGAATGAATGCCCCGCATCAAGTGTCATTACGCCGATTGTGTGTTCTTGGACGAAGGATATTGCAGCGCCGCAGCAGTGGAAATTGACCCCGACACCGGCTGCGCCACCTACACCCCCTCCGATGAAGCCGAAGAGGAATGGGATGAGGAAGAGGAGCTGGAATGGGAGGATGAAGAAGAAGAGGAAGAAGACCTGTGGGATGAAGACGAGGACGAGTTCTAACGCATCACATCCGACCTGCAGCCTGATCCGCCCAAAAGAACCGCTTCTCCCTCGAACCTTTTTATACGGGACACAGCCTGTGCTGTGTCCTTTTCATTTCCCAAATTGATAGAGCAAAATTCCCGCCGCCACCGAAAGGTTCAACGAACTGCATCGTCCCCGCATGGGCAGGGAGACCGTCACATCGCAGGCGTCCATTTGCTCGCGCGAGAGACCCTTCTGCTCATTGCCCAACACCAGCGCCCAAGGGATTTGAGGAACGAGAGTGTGATACTCCACCTCGCCATGCGCCGACGTGCCAATTAATTGAAACTTCCGCTCGCGCGCCCATGCCACGAACTCCCCAAAGGAAGTTTGGACGACCGGCTTCCAGAACAAAGCGCCCATGCTGGAGCGCACCACCGCAGGATGATATAACTCCACCCCGCCCTCCAGCAGAAACAAAACGTCCGCGCCGATGCCGTCCATCGTCCGCAAAATCGTTCCGACGTTGCCGGGGTCTTGAGGGGAAACCAGCGCAACCGCCCGGCGGACATTCCGCAGGTCGCTCAATGGGGTCTGCCGCTGACGGACAATGGCGAGGATGCCTTGCGGGTTTTCCTTGTCGGCGAGGGATTCCATCACTTGCGGAGTGACAGGCTGAGGCGGAGAAGGGAGGCGCGTCATCAGTTCGTGAGCGAATTTGCTCGTGAGCAGGTCCGGCGCATAAAGCACATTTTCCACTTCCCAGCCGGCTTCAACCGCCTCGCCTACGTGATGGATGCCCTCCACAAGAAACAATCCGCTTTCGCGCCGCGCTTTTTTCTGGCGCAAGGCGCGCACCTGTTTGACGAGCGGGTTACTGAGACTGGCAATCAATGGCTTTTTCATAGCCCCATTGTAAAAGAAACCCCCGAAGTCTCAAAGACCGCGGGGGTTTCTCCTCGTACAGACAGAATTACTTGCCAGCCACAACAATCAACTTGCCGCTCATCCCCGCTTCCAAGTGACCTTCGATGCCGCAGGTGACATAATATTCACCAGGCGCGGAGGGCGCGGTAAACGTGGCAGAGGTAGTTTGACCGGGCAGAACCTCCACCTCCCAGTAGATGTTTTCCTCATCCTCATCGCCGAATTTTTCGCCGGCGTTTGTGCCGAGTTTGAAGATGACGAACTCATGCTCCACTGCGCCGTTGTTGACGGCGTTGATGGTGATTTCCTGTCCGGCCGGCACCGTGAACTCCATCGGCTCGAACTTGAAATCGGTCATGGTGACGTTGATGGTGGTGGATGCGCCCCCGCCGCTGCATGCCGCAAGAACAAGCGACAGCACAAGCGCCCCGACCAATGAAAAATATTTGGCTTTCATTTTTGTCTCCTTACTGGTATTAGGAACACGATAACTATACTCCTGTTTTCGCTGTATTGGCAAGAGTATAAAAACAAAACTGAAAGGTACGGCGCGCAGGGTATACAGAACAGATGAGTCAAGTCTGTTTACTCATAGCGCAAAGCTTCGACCGGTTCGAGGTTGGCGGCGCGGCTCGCAGGGTAAATGCCAAAGAACAGCCCTACTGCGGCGGAGAAAATGGTGGCAAGCAGAACGGCATCCAAACCAACAAGCGGAATAAATGCCGTGCCGCTCGCCTCCGCAATTCGACCGACAATATAGGAAATCAACCAGCCAAAAGCAATACCTATCAAGCCGCCAATGAGACTCAGCAAGGAGGATTCGGTCAGGAATTGCGTAAGGATGTCGCGTTTGCGGGCACCCAGCGCCTTGCGCAAACCGATTTCGCGTGTGCGCTCTGTGACCGAGACCAGCATAATGTTCATGATGCCGATGCCGCCCACCAGCAGGGAAATGCCGGCAATGCCGCCCAGGAAAATGGTTAAGATGCCGGTGATGGTCTGGAATGTGGCGAGCAAATCCTGTTGAGTGAAGATTGTGAAATCATCTGCGCCGACCGGCGTGCGGTGACGCGTTCGCAGAATGGCGGCGATTTCCTCGGCTGCTTGAGTCACCTGGTCGCCGCTGACCGCCTGCACAAAGATAATGTCCACGCGGTCGCTGGTGCTGCGGCGGATCAGGCGCGCCTGCGCGGTGGTGAATGGGACGATCACCACGTTATCCTGACTTCCAAACGAGCCGCCGCCCTTCGACTCCAGCACGCCCAGCACGCGGAAGGGCTGTCCCTCGATGCGGACGGTTTCGCCGGTCACGCCATCGGCATGACCGAAAAGTTTCTCCGCCACTTCAGGACCGAGCAGGACAACCGAAGCGCGTCCCAAAATATGCTCTTCGCGGATGTATTCGCCCTCCGTGATGGAATAATTGCGCACTTGAAAATATTCCGGCGTCACACCCAAAACCTCCGGCATAGCCTGTTCGCCGCCAAACGAGACGACGCCGCTGCCCCGCAAAGCAGGCGCCACCGCCTCTATCGAGGGCGCTGCAAACTGATCGCGCAGCGCCTCGGCATCCCCCAGCGTAAGCGGTTTGGGGTTGCGAATAGTATCGGCGGGATCGCCGCGAAAGACGAACAACAGGTTCGTGCCGATGCCGCTGATGGAACCGGTGATGGACGCTTCCGCGCCGCGTCCCACCGCAAGCATGGCAATGACCGCCGCCACGCCGATGACAATCCCAAGCACGGTCAAACCGGACCTGAGTTTATTGCCGCTCAAACTTTCCAATGCTTCGAGAAAAGCCTGTCCCAGTGTCATGCGTCACCATCCAGTAAGCCGTCGCGCAGGCGAATCACGCGCTGCGTCTGCTCGGCGATTTTCGGGTCGTGTGTCACGATGATAAGCGTCGTCCCCAGTTCCTTGTTCAGGTTGAGCAGAAGGTTCATGATTTCCTGCCCCACTTTCGAGTCGAGGTTGCCCGTCGGCTCGTCTGCCATGATGATGGCGGGGTTGTTGACGATGGCGCGCGCAATGGCGACGCGCTGCTGCTGTCCGCCGGAGAGTTCGTAGGGACGGTGCATCATGCGGTCTTCCAAACCCACCGCCCGCAGCGCTTCCATGGCGCGTTCGCGCCGCCCTTCCCGAATACCGGCATAGCGCAGGGGAAGTTCCACATTGGTCACCGCCGTCTGCCGCGAAAGCAGGTTGAAACTTTGAAAGACAAAGCCCACCTTGCGGTTGCGGATATTCGCCAGTTGGTCGTCGCTCAGCGAAGCGACCGCCTCACCGTCCAGCCAATACTCGCCGGAGGTGGGGCGGTCGAGACAGCCCAGTGTGTTCATCAGCGTGGATTTGCCCGAACCGGAAGGTCCCATAATCGAGACCACCTCTCCCCGCCGAATGGTGAAAGACACGCCGCGTAAGGCATGAACTTCCACCTCGCCCATCTTGTAAATCTTGCGCAGGTCGCGCGTTTCGATGACGTTCGTCATGTCATTAATTCCCAAACGGACCGCCGCCTCGCGGACCGAAGAACTCCGTCGGCGGGTTCAAGATGACCAGGTCGCTCTCCTGCAACTCGCCGCCCGCCAGCACGCTCATCGTGTCGGAAGATAACCCCAAGCGAATGATTTTTTTGACCGGCTGACCGTTTTCCAACACATACACCACCCGTTCCCCTTCCGAAAGGCGGACGGCGCGGTTCGGTACAAGCAAAACATCATCCAGTTCCTTGACTGTGATATTGACCGCCGCCGTCATCCCCGGCTTGACCAGCGCATCCGCATCGGTCAACTCGACCGTGACCTTGAAACTGACCACCCCAGCTGTGACGGTGCCGGTCTTGGCAACCTCCACCACCACGCCGTTGTATTCCCTGCCGAGAATGGCATCGAAGGTCAGTTTGACCGGCTGACCCACTTCCACGCTGTTGATATCCACCTCCGAAACGCTCACGTCCACCAGCAGGCTGGAGAGGTCGTCGAGGCGGAATGCCGCCATCCCGGCATTGACCAAATCGCCGGGCAGCGGATACGCCTCGGTCACAATGCCGTTGAAAGGCGCAATGACACGCGCCAGGTTCAGGGTCGCCTTGGCGGCGTCAATGCGCGCCTGCGCAGCGGTAATCTCCACCACGTTGCCGCTAATCAGGCGGTCATACGTCCGCTGGGCGTCGTCCAGTTTTGCCTTGGCAAGCGCCAGTTCTTCATCGGCTTTGGCAATGGTGGTTGCGTCGGCGTAGCCCTTATAGGTCTTGACCTCGCGGACCTCGATTTTTCCGAACGGGGTATTCTTCGTCTTGGTGACAATCTCTTGAATGTCAATCAGCCCGTTCAAGCCTTCACGTTTTTTTCTGGCGCGGTCATACGCCGCTTGAGCGTCGCGCAGGGCAATGGCAGCCTGAGCGCGCGCCGTATCCGAATTGAGCAAATCATCGAGCGTCTTCTGCGCGCTGACCAGGTCCGCTTCCGCCAGAATGATGCTTTGCGGCAAAGACGACTTGGAAAGATATGCCATCACAAACCCGGCCGGGACGTTATCGCCCACTTTCACGTTCACCGTGTCCACCGTACCAGCCGTCTGCCAAACCAGAATGGCGCTCTGCCTGGCGCGCACAGTGCCGGTGGCGCCGATGGTGGCGGTCAATTTGCCGCGTTCGATAACAGCGGTTTGAAACGTGTTTTGCGCGGCGGCATTGCGGCTGCGATTGAACCAAAAAATTCCCCCGACAACTACTGCACTCAGCAGGAGCAGCCATGCCCAGTTTTTCTTCAAAAATTTTCCCATGTTGTACCTCTGCAAAGAAAAAATCTCGTCGTACTGCAAATATTCAAAATCCAGTAACTCACCTTACGCAGTTCCTTCGTAGGGCGGGTTATGTCACCTGAAAACGCGAGATGCCCTTCGGCGTGCTCAGGGCAAGAATCTCGCGCTGCCGCACATCGGCACGGCTCTGCGGTGACGTATCATCTGTTTATACGGAAAAACCCAGCCAAAGTTATACCCTGAAAGCGCCGATTCAGTGTGGACGGATTGTGTAGATTTTACAAAACTCCAACATGACAATTGTGACGATTGTCGTCCAGTTAGGTGACATTTAAGCCTGTGGACGGGTTTTGGGTTTGGGTATGATTACGCTGTTACCTTGACTGGAACCTTTTTTCGGAGGAATTCATGCAGTTTATACCGAGTGAGACCCTCACCGTTGACCGTAAGGCAAGAGCCAACATGCCGTTCTTCGATCTCGACCTGCGCTCTCCCGAAGAGCGCATCTGCGATTTCGACGATGTGGTCATTGAGTTCGCCCCCGAACGCGCCATGGTCGAGGCATCCCGCTGTATCCACTGTCCGGATCCCGCGCCCTGCATGCTCGCCTGCCCCACCCACAACGACATCCCCTCCGCCATGTGGCTGATCGAGCAGGGGCGCTTCTCCGAAGCCGCCGACCTCTATCACCAGACCAGTTCTCTGCCGGAGATTTGCGGACGCGTCTGCCCGCACGAACAACTCTGCCAGGGTTCCTGTGTCCTCAACAAACACCACACGCCGGTCCTGTGCGGCGAACTGGAAGCGTTTACCGTGGACTACAAACGCCGCCATGAGGGACACAACATCCCGGTCGCACCGCCGACGGGGAAGCGGGTTGCCATTATCGGGGCGGGACCGGCCGGTTTGGGCTGCGCCGACCAACTCGTCCAGCGCGGACACGAAGTCACCATCTTCGACGCCAAGCCCGCGCCCGGCGGTCTGCTCGTCTATGGCATCCCCAACTTCAAACTGCCAAAGGAAATCTGGCAGGAAAAGTGGAAAGAGTTCGAACGCGCCGGCGTCAAATTCGTCCCGAACACTTACATTGGCAAAGACAAAACCATTGACGACCTCTTTGCCGAGGGCTTCGACGCCGTCTTCATCGGCGTCGGCTCGGAAGTGGACGCCAAGATGGAAGACACACCCGGCACCGACCTGCCCGGCGTGTACGAAGCGACCGATTTCCTCATCCGCGCCAACGTGGACCCGCGACTCCTGCCGCCCGATAAACGCCAGCCGCTCGAAATTGGCAAGCGCGTGGTCGTCGTGGGCGGCGGCGACACCGCCTCCGACTGCCTGCGCTCTGCCATCCGCTTGGGCGCCGAAGAAGTAACCTGCCTCTACCGCCGCACCGAAAAGGAAATGCCCGGCGGCAAAAAAGATCGTAAACTCGCCAAACAAGAAGGGGCGAAGTATCGCTTCCTTACCCAACCCGTCAAATTTATCGCCGGCGAAGACGGCAGGCTTGCCGCCGTCGAATGTATCGAAATGAAACTGGGCGAACCCGACGCCAAAGGCAGGCGCAAGCCAGTACCCGTCGAAGGCTCGAACTTCAGCATCGCCTGCGATACCGCCATCCTTGCCCTGGGCTACTGGCCCGATCCCATTATCGGAAAAACCACGCCCAACCTCGAAACTCACAACTGGGGCTTGATCAAAGCCGACAAACGCACCGGCGCCACTTCGCGCGAGGGCGTCTTCTCCGGCGGCGACTGCGTCACCGGTCCCGACCTCGTCGTCACCGCCATGGTTGGCGGGCGCAAAGCCGCCTGGGCAATTGACGAATACTTGAGAAACAAAAAATAACACCGCTGAGGGCAGGTGCAAGAAGGAGACTCCCCGTAAACCACGGGGAGTCTCTGCTTTTCGCCGCCGCCCCACGGGTATAATTCCCGCCATGCGATACAAAATCGGACGAGCCCTCGACCTCTTCAGCGTACTCCTCCTGCTCCTCATTGCCGGCAGCAGCGACGCGCCGCGCTTCACCGACAGCGCCGACCGCACCCGTTACTACACCCGTGAAATCGAATTCGACTACCCCAATTGGGTGCAGAATGCCCTCTGGCTCAAACTCGAACAAGCCTCCCTTCACTCACCTTTCCTCTTCGAGCGCGGCACAGCCAAAAGCATCGTCTTCGAATACCTGCGCGTCACACAAGCCCTGCTGCAAACCGAAAACCGCATCGAACAGATCTACGCCGACCCGCAAATCACCGACAAAGAATCCGCCAGCGCCTTCCTGCGCGATCAACGCCGCGAACTCGCTGCCCGTCAAAAACAACTCGCGCCCTTTGCCGAAGCCATCCTGCAAAATCAAGTCAGCGAAACACTCGCCCGGCTCGGTCTCACCACGCTCGGTCAGCCGATACCGCCCGTCCTCTACCACAGTTCCCCCACACCGCTTGCCCTCATCGTATCCAAGCGCGAGCAAATCGTCCAAGTTGCCAACATTTCCGTCCTGCCCACCCTCACCCTCGACGAACAAATCGCCCTCGAAGACCAGGTGGCGCGCTCCCTCAACGTCTCCACCCTCGTCGTGCCGGTCGGCGGCGTAGGCGTCTATCCCACCATGGTGATGGAAACCACCAACCTGCCGTGGATGCTCAACACCGTCGCTCACGAATGGACCCACAACTACCTCACCTTGCGCCCGCTTGGACTCAACTACAGCACCACCCCCGAACTCCGCACCATGAACGAGACCACTGCCAACATCGTCGGCGACGAAGTAGGACATCTCCTCCTACAGACCTACTACCCGGAACTCCTCGCCTCATCCTCAGACTTGAGCCTGGTTGCCCTCAAAGGGCAGATTCCACCCTCCAGCCTTTTCAACGACCCTCCCACCTTCGACTTCCGCGCCGAGATGCGCGAAACCCGCGTCACCGTGGATAAACTGCTGGCGGAGGGAAAAATCGAGGAGGCGGAAGCGTACATGGAAGCGCGCCGTCAAGTCTTCTGGCAAAACGGCTACCTCATCCGCAAACTCAACCAGGCATACTTCGCCTTCCACGGCGCCTACGCCGACCAGCCCGGCGGCGCAGCTGGCGAGGACCCCGTCGGTCCCGCCGTGCGCGCTCTGCGCGAACAAAGCGCCTCCCTGGCAGACTTTCTGCACACCATCGCCTGGATGACCTCCTTCGAGCAGCTCCAGCAAGCCATTCAACAATAACCCCATGCGCCGACTTCAAATATCACTGCTACCATTCTCGCTCTGTTTGCTTTTGCTTGCTGCCTGTACCTCCGCGCCCGCAACACCAGCGCCGGCAAACCCAACCGTCACCCTCATTCCACAGGCTGCCGCGCCGCCCTGCGATTCCATTCCTACCGCTCCCACACCCGCCGCTGATGCCCCCTCGCTTATCCCGCCTGTGTCTGCCGCCGACCACATCCGCGGGCGGGAGGATGCCGCTGTCACCTTCCTCGTTTACGGCGATTTACAGGACGGGACGAGCGCCCTTTTTGCCGGCGTGATGCAGCGGCTTATCACAGATTATCCAAACGATGTGCGCTACGTCAGCCGGGTCTTTCCGCTGGTGGGACGTAACGACAAGGCTCTCCTTGCCGCGCAGGCAGTGGAAGCCGCCAGCCGTCAGGGGAAATTTTGGGAGATGCACGACCTGCTCTATGCCCAACAGGCAAATTGGGTAAACCTGCCGCCCGAGGACTTTGAGCAATGGAGCGCGGCGCAGGCGTCGGCGTTGGGAATGGATGTGGAGCGGTATCAGGCTGAGGTCAAGAGCGAAGCGGTGATTCAGCAGGTGCAGGACAATTTCGAGACGGCGCGGCAGTTCGGTCCGTTCGCCGTTCCGCTTATCCTTATCAACAGCGAAATTTATCTGGGTCCGCAGGACTATGGCAGTTTGCGGGACATCGTGGAGTTGATCCTGCTGGGCAGGCGGCAGTTCACTGAATGCCCGCCGTTTTTTGTGGAGAAGACCAGGCAGTATCTCGCCACGCTGCACACCGAAAAGGGCGATGTGGTGATTCAACTCTTTGCCGATAAAGCGCCCTTCACGGTGAATTCGTTCGTGTTTCTGGCGCGCAGCGGCTGGTACGACAATATCACCTTTCACCGCGTCATCCCCGACCTGTATGTCCAAACCGGCGACCCCAGCGGCACCGGCAAAGGCACGCCCGGTTATTATGTGATGACCGAAATTCTGCCCGACCTGAAGTTCGATAAACCCGGCATGGTGGCGATGGTCAATTCGGGACCGGATACCAGCGGAAGTCAGTTTTTCATTACGCTTGCGCCGGCGCCGGAGTTCGACGGCAGGTACACCATCTTTGGCGAGGTCTTGAGCGGCATGGAGGTTCTCCGCATGCTCACGCCGCGCAACGCCCAGCCGGGGGTCGAAACCCTGCCGGGCGATAAACTGCTCAGCATTGAAATCGAGGAAAAATGAACAACGCACAAACACATTACGGTTCCCTGCTTGGTTTTTTCCTGTTCGCCTTTTCGGCGCTGTTTTTGTTCATCATGGCATTCTTCCTGGCGGTTTCGCTGTTGCCTGCGTATGTGAACACAGGGAAGATTGCCACGCCAACGGTGATTTATTCCTTCAGCACCGCCTTCCTCGGGGTTCTGGTCAGCATTGCCGCAGTGATTGTATTGCTGAGGTTTTTGAACAATCCGCTGGCAGATGCGCCTGTCTCGACTGCGTTCCCCGCCTGGCAAATTGCCGCTGCGATTCTGGGCGGAGGGCTTGCCCTGCTTGTTGGGTATTCGTTTCAGAATAACGAAGCGGTCAACTGGCTGATTTTGCCGCTATTGACCATTCCCGCCGTTATGCTCCCTCTGTGGACCATCGTGGGGCTGGGCATACGGGGCATTTCACTCGGTCCGCGCTGGCGCACGTGGGGGGTGTTGGGGATCAGCCTGACGCTCACGCCGTTTGTGTTGGTGGTCATCGAAATTGTTATGATCATCGGCATCATTGTGCTGGTTTTTTTGTATGCCGGAACCCAGCCCGATCTGGTGGCGGAGTTCAAGAGACTCGGCACGCAATTCATGTTTCTCGATGTCGAAACGGAGGCGGGGGCGGAGGAAATTTTGAAACTGATTACTCCCTTTTTGATGAAGCCCGTCGTGTTCATCCCCATGCTGGTGATGTTTTCTCTACTCATCCCGCTGGTGGAGGAACTTATCAAGCCGCTGGTGGTCTGGTTTTTTGCGAGGCGGCTGGATTCACCGGCGCAGGGGTTCGCTTTTGGAGCATTGAGCGGCGCCGGCTTTGCTATGTGGGAAACTTTCAACGTCAGCGGGCAGATGGCAGAGTGGGGCAGCATCCTCTTTAGCCGCATCGGAACCGGGCTTCTGCACATCACCACCTCTGGGCTCATGGGAATGGCAATCTACCTTGCCTGACGGGAACGCCGCTATCTGCGTCTGCTTGGCACCTACCTCTTGGTCGTGCTGCTGCATGGTGTTTGGAACGCCGCCGCCATCACGGTCTCGTTTTCGGAGTTGTCGTTGATGTACATGCAGGCAGACGGCTACCTGCCCTTGAAATGGATAGCGAAGGGGGGAGTGGTCATCCTTGTCATGGCATTGTTGGCGCTGCTAATTGTCACGAACCGCAAACTCCGTCAGGCGGCTGCGACGCAACAAACCATGGACGCGCCATATCCAGCGGAAGCCTGAAGTTGCCTCGCCCTCGCATCCCTTTTATCTGTGGTACTAAAAGTCATCTGGTAAGATAAGCGCATGACATTTCATCCTCCCTCCTCCATTGCCCGCGAAGGCGATCTGGCTGAACTGGTCGGCTTGCGGCACAAGCACTTTATCATCACGCTGCAAGCGGGCGCCAAGTTCGAGACACATCGCGGCATCCTTTTGCACGACGACTTGATTGGCAAACCCTGGGGCTCGCAGGTCTTCAGCCATCTCGGCGCGCCGTTCTTCCTGCTTCAGCCGTCGCTCGCCGATCTGCTGGTGGACCTGCCCCGCACCACTCAAATCCTTTACCCGAAAGACATTGGCTTCATCCTCGTCACAATGGGCGTCGGACCGGGGCAAAAGGTCCTCGAAGCGGGAACAGGCTCCGGGTCCATGACGACCGCGCTGGCGTATGCTGTTGGGAATGAGGGACGAGTCGTCTCTTATGAAATCCGCCCCGATATGCAGAATCTCGCCCGCAAGAATCTCACCCGCTTCGGGCTCGCTTCGCGCGTGGACTTCAAACTGCGCGACATCCAACAGGGCTTCGACGAAACCGACGCCGACTCTTTCTTCCTCGACGTGCCAAATCCTTATGACTACATCGCTCAGGTGCGCGCCGCGCTCAAACCCGGCGGGTTTCTGTGTTGTCTGATTCCCACTTTCAATCAGGTGGAGAAGACACTGTTTGCCATGCGGCAGAACAAATTTGCCTTTATTGAGGTCTGCGAGATTTTATTGCGCTACTACAAACCCGAACCCACCCGCCTGCGTCCCACCGACCGCATGGTGGCGCACACCGGCTTCCTCGTCTTCGGACGCCGCATTGAACCCAGCGAAGACCCGCGCGGAAAGGAATTGGCGGAGGAGGTGGGGTAGAGGGAAACGCCATCACCCTGCCATCTCCCAGCAGGAGAGGGGGAATTTGTCCCGCCATAAACCGTCGCAATCGGGGTGAGGTCATGACCCCACGCATCGAAAAGTCCGTTTTCGTCTAATAGAACTACTTTATGGAGTGTATTTCCTGTTATTTAGCAAATAAACCACAAGAGGTAAGAAAACTATTGCGCTTACGCCCAAACATTGTTGTAACCAAATAATAATTTGTGCTTCAAGTTCACGCCAAAAGGCTTCCCACTGTTCTCTTGCCCACTCTTCAAGACGGCGCTGAATATTTTCTAATTGCTTCGCCCACCAAGTTCTCAATTTTTCCATTTGATTATTCCACCAAGTTTGCAGTTTTTGAACTTGTTCATCCCACCAATTTTTAATTATATTCTTTATTTTTGACCATTTCTTATCTAACCACGATTGCGTTGGTTGCTCTGTTTGGCCATTATTAGACTCGTCATTAGGCGTGGGCGTTGGAGTTAGCATTCGTATCGGCGTTACTCCAAGAACAGAGGGGGTAAATGTGGGAATAGGTGCCAAAGAATTAGTAAGAGCATAACACGTCAATGCAGATTTCTTACCTATATAATTATTGGGATTACGATATCCCCAATCATCAGGTGGATTGCTGCTTACATAACCATATTTCGTGCCACCTCCAGATGGGTTGCTAAGTATTCCTCTGATCTTAAACTCTAAATGCAAATGCGGCATTGGAGGATCCAATTTTGTCCACCAATTTTGTTGTCCATAACCGCTTGCTCCCATTATTCCAAGAGTGGTATGCTGATCAACACAAAGGCTTTCCCCTTCGGATAGCGATTTGAAATTTTCTTCTAAACTCGAATCTATTTTTTCAAGATGAGCATACAGGGTATAAATTTCTTCTCGGCTATCGGCTAATACGTGTTTCATTATCACTGTATTGCCCAAACCATGATCGTCACAATCTCCTTTTGCTGGGGGCGGCTTACACCCAATTTCGTTGTGGATAATAGCAACAACATACCCCGGAGCAGATGAAAAAATTACTGGTCGCTTTTCATCTTCTGGATATGTTTGTTTAGGATCTCCCCAATAATCAACCCCTGCATGAACAATATTCAATGTTTCTTTGGGATTAGCAGCGCATGGAGAATCGCCGTAACCACAACCAGGTGTTGGATTATCTACATCTAGCGGTCTCTCAAAAGTTTCTTCAAGCAGTGGAGTGGGTGTTTTTTGAGCGGTAGGTACAAGGGCTGTATTTGTTCCTCCAGAGCAAGCTGAAAACAACCCTAAAGTTAAAAGCAGGTTTATTACTGATTTTTGAAAATTGAATGTCTTACTTTTAGCCAAAAACACGAGTAAATTTAGCCTCATTTTGTGACTTACTTTATTCAAAAATCAGTAGTTGCTTTGTTTTTATTTCCACTCTTTGTTTATTCAACGTGACAATTACAAACTTCCGTCACATCCCATGACGCTTCAACTCATCATTAACTGCCCTACGAATCATTTCTTCCTGACGTTGACGCTCATAACTTCTCTGAATGTCGGCAGCTGCCAGCGCAACAAGTTCTATTGCTAAGCTTCCCGCCATTCGAAGCTTTTCTTTTCGTCTCTCTGATTTATAGATTTTATAAAATTCAGAAAAATGTGGTTTGGAACTAACCTGTTCTGCAAGAATCTTATTTCTCAAGATATTCTCAGCTACATACCTAAATACACTGAACACTAATCCTATTGGAAGGAGGGCGCAAAAGAACGATGTAAAATAATCTTCTGGTTTTTTCACTCCAAAATACACAAACATTGCAATTAAGACCATAAAGCCTAATGGTCTCATCCATTTAATTAATTGCTGCGTCGGATAATACTCAACATGTTGCGCAAGCTTGTAATACTCTTCAATTAAATCATCCTGCATCTTTCGCTCAGAGCATTCACTGCAAAGTTTATCCTTGGAATGGACAGCGCAATAGAAACTCCCGCAACTCCTTTTATATCCCCCACATTGACCGATTACAGGATTCGTACACCCAGGCGACGAACAAGCAACATTTGAAAGCATTGCACCCTCCAAAAACCTGATTTACGGCAACAACTTTCCTTACTATACAACAAACCCCATTGCAATTCAAGCACCAATTTTTGAATCTTTACGCAACACGCCCATGCTCCACTAATACCTTCCCCTCCTTACCTCAACCTCAGGATTCGCCAACTCATCCTCCCTCGCCGGAAAGACCTGCACCGCGCACGCCTTGTATTCAGGAATCTTCGCCTCGGGGTCGAGCGCGTCGTTCGTGAGCAAGTTCGCGGCGGCTTCGGCGAAATGCCAAGGGATGAACACCACACCCACCGACGTCTTCTCGGTGACGGTGGCGCGCAGAACAATTTCGCCGCGGCGTGACGTCACGCGCACGGGCATGTTATTCGTGATGCCGTGCATCTCCGCGTCCGCGGGGTGCATCTCCACGCGCGCTTCGGGGTACGCCTCATTCAGTGCCGAGTTGCGCGTCATCGTGCCGCCGTGCCAGTGTTCGAGCAGGCGTCCCGTCGTCAAAACGAACGGATACTCGTCATCGGCTTCCTCCATCACGGGCACATAATCGAGCACGTGAAATTTTCCGCGCCCGCTGGGGAAGGTCTCGGTGAACAGCGTCGGCGTACCGGGATGATCCATATCAGGCACGGGATAGATCAACCCGACCTTTTCGATGCGCTCATATGTCACGCCCGCGTAATCCTTGTTGACGGACGCCATCTCACGCAGGATTTCCTCCGGCGAGGCGTAATCCCATTTGGCGGACCGCTCGCGTCCCAAACGGACCTCGAGCCTGGTCGCCAAATCACAAAGTATTTTCCAGTCTGGACGCGCCTGCCCGCGCGGCGCAATAGCCGCCCGCACCCGTTGGACTCGTCGGTCGGTGTTGGTGAACGTCCCATCCTTTTCCGCGAACGGAGTCGCAGGCAGGAAGACATCCGCAAACGCACCGCTCTCGTTGATGAACAAATCCTGCGCGACGAGAAATTCAAGTTGCGCCATGTGCTTGCGCGTCTCGTTGAGGTTCGGCTCAGACATCATCGGGTTCTCACCCATGATGTACAATGCCCGCACGCCGCCCGGATGCGCATGGGACAAAATCTCGGTGGTGGTCAGACCAAGTTTGCGCGAAAGACCGCCCGGTTCGATGTTCCATGCCGCTTCCCACTTGCGGGCGTTCTCTTCGTTATCCACACGCATATAGCCAGGATAGTGGAACGGCATCGCGCCCATGTCGCTCGCGCCCTGCACGTTGTTCTGTCCGCGCAAGGGATTCAGTCCCGTGCCATCGCGCCCGATGTGACCGGTGAGGAACGCCAGATGGATAAGCGCCATCGCGCTGGCAGTTCCATGCGAGAGTTGTGAGATGCCCATACCCCAATAAATCGCGCCGTTTTTTGCGGTCGCATACATGCGCGCCGCTTTGCGAATATCATCAGCAGGCACACCCGAAATCTCTTCGGCATATTCCGGCGTAAATTTCTCCAGCGATTCAACGAACACATCGAAGCCTTCGGTTCGGCGATTGACAAAATCCCAATTGACCAGATTTTCCTTGACAATCACATGCGCCATCGCGCTGAAGACCGGCACGTTCGTCCCCGGCTTGAGCGGCAGCCACAACGCGGCAAAGTCAACGAGGTCAATGCGGCGCGGGTCCACGACAATCATCTTCGCGCCGTGCTTCTGCACCGCTTCCTTCATCTGCAGCGCAATGATGGGATGATTCTCGCCCGTGTTCGAGCCTGTGACGATGAACACGTCATTCTGAATCACCTGCGATGCGGTGTTACTCATCGCAGAAGAACCAATCGCCTTTTGCAGCGCCACCACCGAACCGGCGTGACACAGACGCGTGCAGTGATCCACGTTGTTGGTGCGGAACAAGGCGCGCCACATTTTTTGCAGCAGGTAATTATCTTCGTTCGTGGCTTTGGCACAGCAATAGACCGCCATCGCATCGGAACCGTCGCGCCGGTAGATGCGGACGAGATTATCAGCAACGATGTCGAGGGCGGTGTCCCAGTCGGTTTCCACCCAATCCCAGGGAGAGTGTGATGAGTGATCAGCCTTCAGCGAGCGGTTGCCAAGTTCGGGCGCGTCGTTACGACTTCGCCACTGATCACTGATAACTGACGACTGATTATTTTCCAAAAGGTATCTTCTTACCAATGGCACCGTCACACGCTTGGGGTGATAAATAAAATCGTAGCCGAAGCGCCCTTTGACGCATAGATTCCCCTTATTGACCGGCGAATCAAACGGCGAGGTGACTTTGAAGATGAAATCGTCCTTGACATGCAATTCAAGATTGCATCCCACGCCGCAATAGGGACAGGTGGTTGTGACGACACGATCAGCGACAACTCGATTGGTATCCAGTTTAATTTCAGTAACCATAATGCTCTCCTCCGGCAAATATGTTCATCGTTGCATCGGACCTATCCCCCCAGCCCCCCTTTCCTTGAAGGAAAGAGGGAGTCTCGCTGTTCCCCTTCTCTTCCAGGGAAAGGGTTAGGGGATAGGTCAGGGAAGGGGCTGAGAAATAGGTCAAAAATCGCTCCGCGCATCACCTGCACGGAGCGGATTCATGCGCTGAGCGCAATTATACTCTCACAATATTATGAACGTCCCGAAGGTTCACGTTGAGCGGGCTGAAATCGCACACCAAACCTTCAGGACGCTATATTTACAACAACCTACACTCTCTCAATCTTCACCGCACTGACCTTGTATTCGGGTATCTTCGCCACCGGGTCCACGCCTGCGCCGGTCAGCGCGTTGGTGGGCACTTCGGCAAAGTGGAAATTCATGAAGACCATGCCGCGCGGCAGTTTGCTGGTGAGGCGCACTCTGCCGGTCGCCTCGCCGCGGCGGGACGAAACCCGAACCATATCACCGCTGGCGATGCCGAGATTTGAGCCGTCTTCCTCGTTGATCTGGATCTCACCCTCTGGCACAACCCAATCGAGTCCTTCAGAACGACGGCTCAACGTCCCGCCATGCCAGTGCTGGAGGATGCGTCCCGTGTTCAGGATGAACGGATATTCCTCGTCCGGGTTCTCAATGGGCTCACGGAAGGTCAACGGCGTGAACTTGCCAAGTCCGCGTGTGAATTTTTCCTTGTGCAAGATGGGCGTGCCGGGGTGATCGGGCGCGGGGCAGGGCCATTGCAGTCCGTGTGGAACAAGCCGTTCGTGACGGATTCCAGCCATCGTCGGAGTCAGAGCCGCAATCTCGTCCCATACGGCAGAGGCGCCGGCGTACTTCCAGTTCGTCACGGGGTGAACGACATCCGCCGAGTCATCTGGAGAGACGCCGCTCAAACGCTGTCCCAAATCGCAGAGGATGTCGAGGTCACGCCGCGCGCCGCCGCGAATGGGAAGTGCCGGGCGCACCAACTGCACACGCCGTTCGGTGTTGGTGAACGTGCCTTCCTTCTCGGCGAAACTCACGCCAGGCAAAACCACATGCGCCATCTGCGCGGTCTCGTTGAGGAAAATATCCTGCACGGCAAGGAACTCGATTTCCTCCAGCGCCTCGCGCACGTGATTGGTGTTTGGATCGGAGAGAATCGGATTCTCGCCCATGATATAGAGCGCCTTGATGCGTCCCTCCAGCACGCCGTTCATCATCTCGGTGACCGTTAGACCGGGCGTTGGAGGAATCTTTACCTTCGTCTGCCAGGCGTTTTCAAACTTGGCGCGCACCGCTTCATCCGTGACCGGCTGATAGCCCGTCAGCACATTCGGCAAGCCGCCCACGTCGCACGCGCCCTGCACGTTATTCTGTCCGCGCAGGGGATTGACGCCCGTGCCGGGTCTGCCGAAGTTACCGGTCAGCAGCGCGAGATTTGCCAGCGCCTGAACGTTATCCACGCCGTGCGATGACTGCGTGATGCCCATCGCCCAGAAAATGGCTGCGCTTCCCGCCTGACCGTAAACCCGTGCCGCCTCAACAATCATTTCCGCCGGGACGCCGCTAATATCCTCCGCCCACTGCGGCGTGCAGCCTTTGACCGCCTCTTTGAAAGCGTCAAAGTTCTCAGTGCGCGCCGCAATGAATTCTTTATCTTCCAATCCTTCCGCAAGGATGACGTGCGCCATGGCGTTGAGCAAAGCCACATCCGTGCCGGAACGCGGGCGGATATGGATGGCGGCGAAATTCGACAATTCAATCTCGCGCGGGTCAATCAGGATCAACTTTGCGCCGCGTTTGCGAACCGCCTTCTTCATCTCCAGGCTGATGACCGGATGCGCCTCGGTGGTGTTGCTGCCTGTGACGAGCAGAACATCGGCGAGGTGAATATCCGCGATGGAATTGGTCATCGCGCCCGACCCCAGGGTTGCCGCCAGACCGGCGACAGAACTGGAGTGTCAGAGCCGCGCGCAGTGATCCACGTTGTTCGTGCCGATCAATCCGCGCGCCGCCTTTTGCAGGAGATAATTTTCCTCGTTCGTACATTTCGCCGAGACGAGAAAACCAATCGAGTCGGGTCCGTACTTGTCGCGGATTTCGAGCAAACGCTCCGCAACATATCCCATCGCATCATTCCATGCCGCAGGAACAAGTTTGCCGTCCTTTCTCATAAACGGCTGGGTCAACCTATCCTTCGCATGGACAAAGTCATATCCGAAGCGTCCCTTCACGCACAAATTGCCGTGATTGGCGGGCGCATCGAACGGCGATGTGACGCGATAAACAACATCGCTCTTGATGTGCAGGTTCAATGTGCATCCCACGCCGCAATAGGGACAGATGGTGGTGACAATTCGGTCAGGCTTGATCATGTTCGCTCCATATTGGTAATTGCCATTTACCAATTACTATTTCCGTCTCTTCCTTCCCGTATTCAACACGCTAATCTCTTCAGGGCTTACCCCCTGCTCCAACAAATACTGCCGCTTCGGTTTCAGCGCGCCGGTCGGGCAGACGCCCACACACTGACCGCACAGCACACAGGTCGTTTCAGGAATGGGCTTATCGAAGAACGTGCCGATTTGCGTCTCATAACCGCGCCCCTCGAAGTTGATGGCATAGGTGTACTGCGCGTCGTCCGCGCAAACCTGCACGCAGCGCCAGCACAACAGGCATTTCGAGTAATCGCGGATGTACATCGGATTGTCGTCCTTGACTTCCGACTCGCGGCGCACAGCATCCGGGAAACGGGATGCGTCCGCGCCGTACTCGTCCATCATCGTGAGAATTTCCGGCGCGTCCGACAAATCCAGCGTGGACGCCAGCATCTCAAGGATGGTTTTTCGCGCGCGCACAACCTTCTCGCTTCGCGTCTGGACCTTCATACCTGCGCCCGCCTTGACAACGCACGCCGGCTGAAGCGTTCTCCACCCCTCCACTTCGACAACACACATGCGGCATAAGCCGTTCGCTGTGGTTGCCTCATGCCAGCAGATGGTGGGAATATCCATGCCGTTCTCGCGGGCGGCATCCAGCAGAGTCTGCCCATCTTCTACGGTAATTTCCTTGCCATCCATTACGAATGTAACCGTCATAGTTTCACCTTTAGAGTCAAGAGTCGAAGGTCAAACGCCGGTAAAACATTAGACCTTTGACGTTTGACCTTCAACGAAAAGCCCGGGCCACAACTTCATCGCCGAAAGCACCGCGCTCGCCGCCGTCTGCCCCAAGCCGCACAAGGAGGCGTCCGTCATCGTCCAACCGACATCCTGCAGGCGCTCGAAGTCACCCTCCGAGATGTTGCCGTCGGCAATACGATCCAAAATTTCCTTTTGGCGCTGTGTTCCCATCTGGCAGGGATAGCACTTGCCGCACGATTCATGCGCAAAGAAGTGACCCAAACTCTTGAGCACCTGTCGCATGTCGCGCGTTTCGTCGAAGACCATCACCACGCCGGAGCCGAGAGGCAAGCCTGCCGCACGCAGGTCTTCAAAGGTCAACTTCACGTCCAGATGTTCAGAAGTGGCAAACGCACCGGCAGCGCCGCCGAACAAAACCGCTTGCAGCCGCTTTCCGCCCTGCACACCGCCTGCCATTTCCAGCAATTCGCGCAGGGTCACGCCAAACGGAACCTCGTACACTCCCGTCTGTGCCACGTCACCGGAAACGCAGAATAACTTCGAGCCGGGCGATTTTTCCGTGCCAAGTTTGCGGTATTCCGCCGCACCCTGCGCAAGAATCATCGGCACAGTGCAAAGCGTCTCCACATTGTTAATGACGGTGGGCTTGCCAAAAACGCCGTGAGTCGTGGGGAAAGGCGGCTTGATGCGCGGGAAGCCGCGCTTTCCCTCAATCGACTCAAACAGCGCCGTCTCCTCGCCGCAAATGTAAGCGCCAGCGCCGACGCGAATTTCAATATCGAAGCCGTTCCCCAAATACCCCGCCCTTCTTGCCTCCTGCAGCGCATCCTCCAAAACGGGGACAATGTACGGATACTCGCCCCGAATATAAATATAGCCTTTCACCGCACCGATGGCATACGCGGCAATGCACATCCCTTCGATGACACGGTGCGGATCGTCGAGTAGTAACACGCGGTCTTTGAACGTGCCGGGCTCGGACTCGTCCGCATTGCAGATAACATATTTGGGCGTCCCCTCGGCTTTTGCCGCCCCCTCCCATTTGACGCCGGTGGGAAACGCCGCCCCGCCGCGTCCAACCAGACCTGAAGCCTTGACCTCCGCAACAACCTCTTCGGGCGTCATCGCTTTCGCCTTCTTCAGCCCGGCATACTCACCGTACTTTGCCAGCGAAGTCGTGCCGTTTCCGCAATTCGCAGTCAAAATACGAACCGAGCCATAAACCCGAGAGGGCGGACGACGATTTAATGACACGGAGGTCGCGCCATCTTCACTGTTCAGTGATGACTGCTCACCGCCCGTCTCCCACACCGCCGGCGCATGTTCACAAAGCCCCAGGCAGGGACTCGGCTCAATGGTCAGAGACAGGTCATCGGTCGTTTGACCCGCTTTAAGTCCATGCTTTTTACAAAGGCGATCGAGAATCCCCTCTCCGCCTTTGAGCGCACACGCCACATCCGTGCACACGCGAATGACATGCTTGGATGTCGGCATATCGTAGAAGAGGGAGTAGAACTCGATGACGCCATGCACATCTGCCAGCGGAACGCGCAGGGCTTTGGCAATTTCCGCTGCGGCTGCTTCGGGGACCCAGCCGTATAATTTTTGAGCCGCGTGCAGGGCAGGCAACAGCCCCGAGCGGCCCAAAGGAATATAAGGTTCGATTGCAGTGTAGAGAGGGGAAGGTTCAGTGACTGTCATGTTTCACTCCGCTCAGAGTATAGACGGAAAAAGAAGAGATGACAAGCCGGACAAAAGGCAGTCAACCTGAAGCAAAATGTCATGGTACTAAACTCACATGTCGTGCGCCTTGCTCAGATCGAGGAAGTGTAGTTTAATCAGCGCCGCCTTAAAAATCCAAATGGTTTTGAAAGAAATCTTTTGTTAAGATTTAAGGTATAATGGCTGCGGTTCATAGTATTCGAACCATAAGTAATTTTTTCAATCATTTTTCAACCCAATGAAAAACACAACCATACTTGTCATCGAGGGAAGACATGCAGAAATCCCTTCTTTTGCCACAGACTTGCAAAAGAAGGGATTTGATATTCGCTCCTTTCAAAATGGGAGTCAGGCAGTTTCAAAGATGAAACAAACCAACCCCAGTTTGGTGGTCATCAACGCCGCCTCCCTCAGAAGCACAGGCATTCGCATTTGCCTGGCTGTTCGCAAAAAGGATCCCAAACTTCCCATTATCCTCATCCTCGAATCCGAAAAAGCGGTGGATAAAGAGGTGGCAGAAGCCGTGCTTGTCCTGCCGTTCACCGTGCAAAAACTTGTCAACCGCATCAAAGCCCTGCTGCCAAGCGACGGGAAAAATGTTGTAACAGCGGGTCCCATTCAACTCGATCTCGATCACAAACGTGTCCGCTGCCTGAGTAAGAATGCCAAACTCACCCCGCGCCTGATTACGCTTCTTCAAATTCTGATGGAGAAGCATGGCGAAGTGGTGGAACGCGAATCGCTTTTCAAAAAGGTGTGGGAAACCAACTATACGGGCGACACACGCACGCTGGATGTTCACATCTCATGGCTCAGGCGCGCCATCGAACTCGACCCCAACAACCCCAAGTTTCTAAAGACCATCCGCGGCGTCGGCTACAGGCTGGACGTGTAATTGATACTGCCTTCCCTTTGCAGTCACAAGCCGGATGCAGATATTGCGCCCGGCTTTTATTTTTAGTTCCAATGGAATCTCTCCGCTTCGCGCTGGACGTTTTGCCTGCGCCGCACTTCGGAAGATTTTCCCGTCCCAATCGGGATCCACTTCCCAATAATCAAGATCGAGATTTGTCTTTAACGACACCGTCTCTTTGGAAACCGTTGCTTTTACTGACCTTGACGCAGCAGAAAGCGGAAAGCGCAGAGACTCATCACATTCAATCGAAAACACGGTGTGGACATCCAATAAACGTGAACGGGTTGTGTGTATTGCACGGAAGTTCTCATCGCAGGCGATGAAGCGGCGTCCGTGTTTAGCGGCGACGAAGGGGGTTGTGCCTGAGCCGCAAAAAAAATCCGCCACCAGGTCGCCAGGATTGGAGGACGCTAAAATAATGCGCTCCAGCAAGGCTTGCGGCTTTTGCGTGGGGTACCCTGTCCGCTCGCTGTGAAGGCGCGCCACGACTGGGAAATACCACCAGTCTTCGGGGACCTTGCCGCGCTCAAGGTCTGGGACTTTTCCAAATCCCGCCTTGGGGGAGGATTTGAAAGTGTTCACTGTGTTGTGATGATATGGCTCACGGACAGCATCTGCGTTGAAAGTGTATCCCTTCCCTTTGACATAGGAAAGGATCGTGTCGTGCTTGCGATTGAAGGCGCTGCGAATGGGCGATGGTCCGTGATACACCCAAATAATTTCGTTCAAAAGGTTGTCGGCACCAAACAACTCGTCCAGCAGGAGGCGGGCGTAGGCATCGGCGTGCCAGTCAAGGTGAAGATAGAGGGTGCCGTTGGGAGCCAGCAGGCGATACATCAGCGCCAGGCGTTGGTAGAGAAAGTCAAGATATTCGTCCAACCCGTTCCAGTCGTCGCCATAGCCTTCGACAAGTTTCCATTGGTCAGGCTTGCGGGAGTCTTCCCCCCTGCCGATGCGGGCATTGAATTTTCGGTTGGTGAAGAAGGGCGGATCAGCGTAAATCAGGTTGATTTTCCCTTCATACTCGGGAAGCAGCGCCGCCATGACGGCGAGATTATCCCCCAAAATTAAACGGCTGGACGGAGCGGTCTTGGAATAGCCAAGTCCGTTGGGGTGAAGGAGAGAGTCGGTCGTCAGCACGGCAGGCTGAGGCGGAGAAAGATGCTTTCCTGTCCAGTGAAGAGTTGGCATGGTCTAGTAACTCACCTTACGCAGAACGTCCCGAAGGTTCCTTGAGTTCGGCATTGATTTTTACCAAAACCTTCGGGACGGTGCGTAACATCAGTTAGTAATGAATCCGCACCTGTGTGCCAAAGCCGCGATTAAAGGATTTCCCGATTTGATGGGGCGGCAATGCCCAACGGAAGAGCCATTTGGCTTCTTCGGTGCGCATGTTGATACAGCCGCGGCTCATGGGAACGCCGAAGTTTTCGTGCCAATAGGTGCCGTGAAAGGCGTGTCCCTGTGTGGTGAAGAAGCAGGTCCAGGGGACGCCGGGCAGTTCGTAATCGGTGAAGTCGGAGAAGAGGTTGCCGTTACCCATGTGTTTGGCGGGCATTTTATCGAGGATGCGGAATTCGCCTTCGGGGGTTTTGGTAGGGATGCCATTCACCTCGCGTGAGCCGTTGGGGATGCCGGAGGAAATGATGGCTTGGAAAACCGCTTTGTCGTATTCGTAGGCGGTCAGGGTTTGGGTGGTGAGGTTGACCTCGATGCGTTTGTTTTGCGGCTCCACCTCGGGACTGATGGGGGTCAATTCTTCCAGCGGAATGGGACGGGCGTGAAGCGGGTCAATGTGATAGGGATAGCCGGTCAGGTCGTCATAGATGCGGTACCAAGGTTCGCCGCTCGGACCTGCCTCGATGGCTTCCACCCAGTGGACGGATCCATAATACAGGCGGAAACCAAGTTGCTGCCAGCCGTAGGTTTTGGTGCTGCGCCAAGGTTGGGTGTAAGGGACGGTGATTTCCGCCAGGCGAGGGACGCCCCCTTCCAGTGCAGTCAGCGGCTGGTTGAACAGCACTTTGACCTTTTGCAAACGGGCGCGGTGCATGTACCCGCCCCACACGCGGTACCAGACGGGGTTGTAGGTCGGCGCCTCGGCAATCACTTCGCCGTAAGTGTGAACGAGTTCGTCGCGGTACCACGTGGCAACGATGCGGCTCTTGTCATCGGGCTGGCTGTGAACACTGACCGAATTAGTCGCTACGCGCACCAGATTGCTGTCGTCGAAGTTGAGCGCGCCGCGCAGGGAGGGAGTAAAGGCAAGAGCGCCGAGACTCAAGCCGCCCAATTTGAGGAAGTCGCGCCGGGATAGTTTGTTCATAGCGGGTACATTCTACTCGAAATCCTTTAATTTCCAATGAGCAGGCAAAGGCGTAAAAACAACTGCCCTCCGGGGCGGGAGGGCAGCGGGTGTGGGTTCAGTTGTCGGGTCAGGATTGAGTCGGCTCGGCGATCATCCCCTTGAGCAGGTAATCTTCCAAAGCCATGGTATGGGCACAGCGTTGATGGGTAATGAAGAATTCGCAATCGCAGTTGAAAACGCCGTTGTCGAAGGTGACATGATGGTCGTTGTTGTCGCCATGGAAGGTAAGATCGAACGTATTGAATCGGAAGCGTTTAGGTTCCTCGGCATAGCGTTTCGCCTTTTCGCGTTTTCCAATCAGTCCGTAGTCCATAGGGCACTCCTTTTATAGGGTTGGAAACAAAAAGGCACGCAGCAAGGCGCGTGCCTTTTTCACCAAGTAGGTATGTGAACCATCGTTCGCATGCCGTCAGTATAGTACGTTTCCCGGTGCAAGTCAACGTGGGAATCGAAATCGTATAGAAATCGTAAGGAAATCGTCAATCTGCCGTTGCGCCCGCCAGGGCGGGTTCGTCGCCGTTGTAGGTGAGCAAGGCGGGCCACTTGCGGACAATCAGCGCCATGCCAAGGATACACGCAATCCCTCCGCTGACGATGGCAAAGGGCGCGCCGAACAACTGCGCCACGAGCCCCGCTTCCACTTCTCCCAATTGCGGTCCGCCTTGGAAGAAAATCTGGTTGATGCTGGTCATGCGCCCGCGAATGTGATCGGGGGTCTGTAGTTGACGGATGGTGTTGCGGATAATAGTGCTGACCGAATCCGCCGCCCCGGTGACCGCCAATGCGATCCATGCCACGACGAAGGAACTGCTCAATCCAAAGACGATGGTTGCCGCGCCGAAAACGACCACAGACCCGAGGAAGATCGGTCCCTGGCGCTTCAATTCATGGACCTGGGAAACGATCAACGCCGCCAGCACCGCCCCCACCGATTGCGCTGCGGAGAGCCAGCCGTATTCCACCACGCCAACTTTGAGTATGTCCACAGCGACAATGGGCATGAGGGTGTTGGCAGAGGCGAAGAAAGTGGCGACAAAGTCCAGCAACATGGTGGAGAGAATGACGGGTTTGTTGAGGATGAACACAATCCCTTCACGGATGGCCTCCCAACTGACCGCCTTTGCGCGTGCGACGGTCTTCTGCGGAATTTCGCCGATGAGAATCAGCGCAAGAATGACCGCCACAAAGGAGCCGGCGTTGATGTAGTACACCGCTTCCTGCCCGCCATAGGCGATGGCAAAACCCGAAAGCGCCGGTCCGATGATGGAACCGCTTTGGAAGGCGAGGGAGGTCATACTGAAGGCGTTGGGCAGGTCTTTGGCGGGGACCAGGTTGGGGACAAGAGCCTGGCGCGCCGGTCCGTCGAAGGCGACGGCAATCGCCTGGAGGGCGGTCAGGGCGTAAATGTGCCAGACAGTGATATGTCCAAATTGGGTGAACAATCCCAGGGAGAGGGCGATGAGCGCGGCAGAACTTTGCGTGAGGAAGAGAATGCGGCGGCGGTTGAACGAGTCGGCGATTGCGCCGCCAATGAGCGAAAAGACAATCACCGGCAGGATGCGCGCCAAGCCCACGCCGCCGAGGGCGATGGGTTCATCGGTCAACGTGCGGATGTGCCAGAAGATTGCCCAAATCTGCATTTGGGTGCCGGCGATGGAAATGAGAAGACCAAGCCAGAGGTAGAAAAAGCGGCGGTGTTTGAGGGAAGGAGGAATGCGGAGGTGCATGTTTTAGTGCGGGTTCTTTGGTATTGACAGAAGGTAGTGAGTAGTGATCAGTGCGCAGGAATCAGTGGCTCACTACAACAAGTAACTGTTCACTGATGACTGATCACTGTTCACTGATTACTGATTACTGATAACTGGTTCAAGTTCCCCAATCGCGCAGGTAGAGGAAATCGTAGCCGATGGTGCGGTTGCTGAGTTTGGCGATGGGCGGCATCATCCGTTTGAACTGATTGCGGCGGACGCGCGCAATGACTGTGCTGACAAATTTTTCGTCGAAGCCTTCAGCAATGCACTCCTGCGGGCTGTAACGCTGATCCACCAACAGGTAAAGGAGTTTGTCCACCTGGTCATAGGTGAAGCCCAGTTCGTTTTCGTCGGTCTGTCCCTGCCACAGGTCGGCGGAGGGCGGCTTGTCAATGATGGGCGCAGGGACGCCGAGGGCGCGCGCCAATTGCCGCACCTGCGTCTTGTACAGGTCGCCGATGGGGTTGAGGGCAGATGCCATATCGCCCCACAAGGTGGAGTAGCCGAGCAAAATCTCAGTCTTGTTGCTCGTGCCGATGGGCAGTCCCTTGAACACTTCACTTTTGTCGTACAGCACAATCATGCGCATGCGCGCCAAAATATTTCCCTTGCGGACATTGGAGATGGACGGGTCGCGCTGGATGAGCGGCTCTGCCATGGGGGTAATGTCAATCGTTTCGCTGGGGATGTGGAGTTGGTCAATCAACAGTTGGGCATGCTCCAGCGAATCGGGCGAGGAGGCGCGGTAGGGCAGGCGCAAAGCAAGGACGTTTTCCGCGCCCAGCGCCTCGACCGCCAGCACGCAGGAAAGCGCCGAATCCAAACCGCCGGAGAGGTTGATGACGGCGCGGGAGTAGCCCACGCGCATCACCTCCGAACGGATGAACGCAGTCAAAATTTGACGGGCAACATCGGTGTTAATGGTCAGGTCAACCACGAGATAATATCCTGTTCAGTTCTTTTTGGACGAGCGCCGTCCGTTCGTCGCGCAGAAGCGGCAGACGGGCGCGCGTGCGGCGGAGTTGATTGAGGTCCAGTTCAGCGACGGTGAGCGATTCCTCAAAGTACGGTCCCTGAGCGATGAGTTCGCCGTTCGGGTCGTTGACCGTCGCCCCGCCCCAGAACAACAAGCCGTCCTCAAAGCCGACGCGGTTGCAGTGCGCCACAAAGGACGTGAACATGCTGGCATACGCCTTGCTGACGCGTTCCACCCAGCGGGCAGATTCGAGTTTTTCGCGGTCGTTCAATCCGCGGCCAGGGGAGGCGGAGGAGAAAAGCATGAGGTCGGCGCCATCGAGCCAGAGCAGGTACGGGGGCGAAGCGTGCCAGAAGTCTTCGCAGATGAGCATCCCGGCGCGTCCAAAACGAGTATCGAAGGAGCGGATTGAATCGCCCCAAGCGAAGAAACGTCCCTCGTCGAAGAGTCCGTAGGTGGGCAGGTACACCTTGTGATGGACATGGAGGACTTTTCCGCCCGAAAGGTAGGCGGAGGCGATGTAAAAGCGGTGACGGGAGTCCTCGTCCACGAATCCGACCACGAGGTCCAGGCTGCGAGACGCCTCGATGAGCCGCTTGAAAATCGGGTCATCTTCTGTCGGTTTGTGAGCAACGGAGGCGACCAGGTCTTGCAGGACGTAACCGGTGAGGGAAAGTTCGGGGAAGACGAGCAGGTCTGCCTTTTGCTTTTGGGCTTCCTGGATGTAATGCAGGTGTTTGTCGAGATTGGCTTCGACATCCCCCAGTTTGGTTGAAATTTGAGCGAGAGCGAGGTTCAGTTTCATCACGCGAATCTTACCACCAAAAATAAGACTGCAATGGTCTGAACCAAATCATGCCTGCGCTGTAAAAAACTCTGGACACGGATTACCAATAACGTCAATTACAAGTCAATGGTCATGAAGTCTTTAGCGATAAGAATATCGCCCTGGAAATTTTTGCGGGCTTCGGCGGCAAGGTCGCCTTTGGCAAAGCGGCCGGTGGGATAGTGAATCAGGTATAGCGTATCCACCTCCGCTCTGGCGGCAATCTCCCCCGCCTGCTCGGCGGAGGAATGTCCATAGACAGCGCCGCCGGCTTCATGGATGAGGATGTCCGCTCCATCTGCCAGCCGCACAGTTTGTTCGCAAGGCTCGGTGTCGCAAGAATAAGCCAGGACCTTTCCCGATTGTTTTGCCTCCACGCGGATGCCGATGGTGGGGATGATGTGATGAACCGGCGAGGAGGTGACTTTGAATTCATCACAGTCCAACACAAAAGCCATTTCGGATTCCGGCAGGCGGTAAAAGGCGACGGGGAAGAAATTGGGCCAGTCCGCCCAGCCGTAGAAGCCCATCAGGTCTTCGAGGCGGTCCATAGTGAAGTGAAGCCCATAGATGTTGATCGGCTTGGTGCGTCCCAGCAGCCACATGTCCATGAGCAGAAGCGGCACGCCGGAGACATGGTCGGGATGAAAGTGGGTGATGATGATGTCGGTCAGTTCGTTGAAATCCACGCCAGCCTGTTCCAAGCGGATGATAGGGTTGCTGACACAATCCACTAGAATGGCGCGTTTTTTTCCGATGATTACCAAGTGGGTGTTTTCGTGATCCCTGCTTGGCACGGCATTGGACGAGCCCAGGATAATGACTTTAGCCAAAATGGCACACTCCTATAAAAACGGAAACGCCAATTTGATTAGCACAGGCGTGAGATAGATTTCGATGACTGCAGCAATCGCCAGTAAAGGCACAACCAAACCAATAAACACCTTAAACCAGTCTGCCAGTGCGATGAGAAGAACCTCGCCAACGCTGCGCTCGGTGTTGGGTGAAACCAGCAGCGCGCCAACTTTCAATGTGCCGGCTGTGGCAAGGATGACTGCCGTCAGTTCGAAAAGACCGTGAGGCAATACGCCAGCGGCAAAAGCCAGCACGGGTGAAAAACCAATCAGTTGAGCAATACCCAACACCCCGCCGATGAGCGCAAAATTCATCAGGAACAGCGTCAGCCCCAGCGTCCCAAAAGAGACGAGTCCCATGAGCAGGAAGACAATTGTCGTACGGGTATTGTAGAAAAACAGAAGCGGCGCGGGGAGATGTTCCTGAAATTGTTCCAGAAGAGCGATGTTATCGCCCACCATTTTCTGAAGATCCTCCATCCGCTCGGGCGAGTGTGAAAGGTAGGAGGGAAGTTCAGCCACCACCCAGAAGTAAGCCGCCAACACGGCGATTGCGCCCAAGGCAATCACGATGAAAATGGGCTGTTTCATCTTTCCCACCGCGTCGAAGACCGACACACGATACCATTCCAGGATGGACCTGGCTCCGCCCACAAATTGATTGCGGAAGAGGCGGTACATACCCTTGAAATCGAGCGTGTCAATTTCCCGCCCAAGCAGGTATTCACGTTTGAAATGGGCAAGTCCCAAGCGAACCAGCAGACCCGACAGCAATATCACGGCAAGGATGGCAAACCAAAGCACATCCTCATTGCCCCAAAAAATCAGCATCGTCTCGCCCTGCAGGAGGAACGCCACCGGCACCACCACAAAGGAAGCCATCAAATTTGCCGCGCGGATGGTCGTCGCCTGCACTGAAATCACAATCGCGGCACTCACCATCAGCACAGCGTGCGCCAGCGTTAGCAGAAAAATCAGCGCCAGCATGTAAGCGCTGGGAAATTCCACGTCCCGCCGCGAAACCAGAAGCAGGTAAATTCCCATGGAGAGATAACTGAAGACAAGAGGCGTCGTCACACCCACCAATAATTTCCCCAAATACAACTGCGTATCTTCCAGCGGCGAAGAAAGAAGCGGTTCGATGGTGCCGCGTTCTTTTTCCCCTACAAACGCCTCCAGCGCCACCACCAGCGTAAACGACAACGGAAAGAAGCCGATGATCAAAATGACAAACGGCACCAAGCGATCCAGTATCAGATCGCCGCCATAACGGTTCATGAAACTGACTGCCTGGCGGGTGGTGTCATCCGCAATAAAGGGAAACACCAGCACCAACAGCGCCATCGGCACGATAATGCGCCAGTCGCGCAGTTGATCTTTGAATTCGCGCTGCGCCACCAGCCAAATCGCTTCCCAATTACGCCGCATACGCGCCTCCCTGTGCCTCTGCCATCGTCTTCAAATAGACCTGTTCCAATTTTCGGGAGACCTCCTGAAACGACACCAAAGGTGCGCGCCGGGAAGTCAACTCCTGCACGATTTGGGGATTGACCGCCAGCGGCGCCTCCACCCGGAACCGTAAACTGGTCGCGCTGCGAAACGCCACTTCCACCCCCTCAGGCAAACGCAACTCACCCACCTCAAACGGTTCAGCAAACTGCGCTTCATATTCCACTGGTCCCAGCACGCGGCGTTTCAACTCATCCAGCGGTCCGTTCAGCAGGATGCGCCCGCGATAGATGATGGCAATCTCGTCCGCCAGCGCTTCCGCCTCGGCAAGATTATGCGTGCAAATGATGATGGTTCGCTTGGAGGAGCGCAGACGGGCAATCTCGTTCCGCACCAACTGCGCGGACTCGGGGTCCATGGCGGAAGTCGGCTCATCCAGCAAAAGCACAGAGGGGTCGTGAATGAGTGCGCGCGCCAGCGCCAATTTTTGCTTCATGCCTTTGGAATATTCTCCGCAGCGTTTGCGCGCCGCATCCGTCAGACCAAAATATTCCAGCAAATACTGACTTCGCTTGCGGCGGGTTTCGGCATCCAGCCCATAGACTTTGCCGAAGAATTCGAGGTATTCCTCCCCCGTCATGCGCATGTACAAGCCGTGCTGTTCGGTCAGCATGCCCACGTTCGCGCGCACCTCCTGCGGCTGTCTGACGACATCATAGCCAGCCACACGCGCCCAGCCGCGCGTCGGCGAAATGAGCGCGGTCAACATGCGGACGGTGGTGGTTTTCCCGGCGCCGTTCTGCCCTAGTAACGCCAGAATTTGCCCAGGCTGGACACGCAGCGAAACCCCGTCCACCGCCCAAAAACTGCCATTGTATTTCTTGCTCAGGTCTTCACACTCGATCATGGCTCTCTCTCAATGGGAGCATAGCATAGACAATCTTATGGTCAATAAGACAACGGTCACCCCGATTATCTTATCATCAAAGGACGATGTCACACCTTACGATGCCGCAAGTAAAGCGCCGCAGCCGCACAAATTGCCACCACGCCCATGACAGTCTGATTGATGTTGATGCCCGCAACGAGAGAGGCGTCGAGTCGCAAAAAGTCCAGTAAGAAGCGCCCAACGGGGTACACGATCAGGTAGGTAAGGAAGATGTCGCCGGTTTTCAGAGAAGAGGCGAATCGGCGCGAAATCCACAACAGCAGGAACATGTTCATCAGGTTCCACAACGCCTCGTAGAGGAAGAGCGGATGGTAATACTCCACGTCGAGGTAACCCGGCAGGCGGTGGGCGGGGTCAATGTAGAGTTTCCACGGCAGGCTGGTGGGCGCGCCGTAGAGTTCCTGATTGAAGAAGTTCCCCCAGCGACCGATTGCCTGTCCCAGCGCCAGCCCCGGCGCGCCGATGTCGGTCCACTCCGCAAAGTTGATGCCCGTTTTGCGGGAATACAGATACAACGCAATCAGCCCGCCGATAATCGCGCCGGGGATTCCCAGCCCGCCCTTCCAAACCGCCAGCGCATCCAACGGATGGGAAAAGTACCACGCGGCGGTCACACCTGTGGAGGGAGAGGGCGTCAGGATATGCCAGAGCCGCGCGCCAATGATGCCGCCGACGAGCAAATAGACGAATATATCCCACACGATTTCAGGGTCGTAACCGCGGCGTTTTGCCTCCCGCCGCGCAAGAAACGCCCCCGCCACCGCGCCGGTCATCAGGATGATGCCGTAAAACCGCACAAACAAAGGACCAATGCTAAAGCCTTCGGGCATATTCACCTCTAATTCTTTCTTTTCATTCTTTCATGTACAAGACGGCGGACATGCCAAATGCGCTGCAGCGCCGTCAGGTTGGCAAACACAGCCAGGATACCCAAGCCCACATAGATAAGGTTGAACACCAACGCCGGCGCAAGAACAAGATACCGCTCCGCCCGCGTCAACAGCCCAACCCGCGCCTCATATCCCAACCCTTCCGCCCGCGCCTTGACATACGACACCAGCACCGACCCCGCCGCCGCGCCAAACGCGAGCATGCCGCCCGTCACGTCTCCCACCGAGAGGAAGTGATACATCAAACCGCCATAGATAATCAACTCGGAATAACGGTCGGAAACGGAGTCGACATAAGCGCCCCAGTCGCTCGCTTCACCGCGCAAACGCGCCATCGTACCGTCCAGCGCGTCAATGGGCGTCATCACTGCGATGAGGATGCCGCCGGTCAATAAATCGCCGCGCGCCAGAAAGTATGCGCCGGCGGTATTCCCTGCCAGCCCCAGCATGGTGACCATGTTGGGCGTCAGCCCGAGACGAAGAAACAATCTTCCCAACGGGTCGAGCACCCACTTGAACCACAAGCGCAGATAATCTGTGAAAGTTTTCTTCGAGGTCATTGTATCAACGGTCTTCGCCATTCGATTCCTCTTCATCCTCATCCAACGGACCCAACAGCACATCACGCTCCTTGCCGCCGCCCTGTGAGGGACCTACCACACCCATCTCCTCCAGTTGATCCAGCAGTCGCGCCGCACGCGGATAGCCGATGCGCAGACGCCTCTGCAACAGCGAAGCCGAAGCCCGCTGGCTTTGCCGCACAATCGAAACCGCCTGTTCGATCAGGCTTTCATCCTCGTTCTCATCCGGTTCGGTCAGCAGTTTTTCCCAAGGTGGCGGCGCGTCCGATTTTTCCGCTGTCTTCTGCCAATGAGCAATCACGCGCTCGATTTCCATATCAGTGACAAACACACCCTGCGCGCGGATGGGGTTGCCCACCTCCGGGTTGAGGAAAAGCATATCGCCGCGCCCCAGCAGGTTTTCCGCACCGGTGGTATCCAGAATGACGCGGCTGTCCACGCTGGAGGCAACCGCAAACGCCAACCGCGCCGGAAAGTTCGCCTTGATGAGACCCGTCACCACATCGGTGGAGGGACGCTGTGTGGCGACGATCAGGTGAATGCCGGTGGCGCGCGCCATTTGCGCCAGGCGCACCAGGTTATGCTCGGTCTGGTCGGGCGCCGACATCATCAAGTCTGCCAGTTCGTCAATGAACACCACAATGCGCGGAAGAGGCTGCCCCTCTTTTTTGCGGGAGACCTTGCGATTGTAACTCTCCAAATCACGCGCATGGACGGCTTCCAACAGGCGGTAACGATGCTCCATCTCCACCACCACCCAGCGCAGCACGCCCAGAATGCGCTCCACGTTCGTCTCCACCTTGCCATACAAATGCGGCAGACCGTTGAAGCGCAGCAACTCGACCATCTTCGCGTCAATCATCACCATCCGCAGGTCTTCCGGCGTGTTGTTCATCGCCAGGCACGTCGCCAGCGACGTGATGCAGATGGACTTGCCGGAACCCGTCGTGCCGGCAATCAACAGATGCGGCATACGCGCCAAATCCGCCACCACAGGCTGACCCGAAACATCGCGCCCCAGCGCCAACGCCAGCGGCGTCCCAATCTTGTGAAACGCTTCCGTCTCCAGCAGGGGGCGCAGACGCACGTTCGATTGATGGGAATTCGGCACCTCAATGCCGATATACGGCTTGCCCGGCACCGGCGCCTCGATGCGCAGCCGCTCCGCCGAAAGCGCCAGCGCCAAATCCTTCTGCAAGGACGCAATTTGCGCCACGCGCACCTTGATTTGCTTCTCTTCCTCTTCGCTCGCGCCCGCCCGCTTCATAAAGCCGGGCTGCACGGCAAACTGCGTCACCGTCGGTCCCACCCGAAAGCCAATGACCGTCGCCGAAATGCCAAACTCCGCCAGCGTCTTTTCGATCATGCCCGCCGTCTGGTTGATGGTGCGCTCGTCGGGGCGTGCGGCTTGGTCTGCCAGCAGAATGTTGAGCGGCGGCAGACGTTCATCGCGATTTTTCGGCTCGACCTTCTTCTCCTTCTGCTCCGACATCTTCAGGGATTTCCTAAACTCGGGCGGCAGAGGCACCGACTTCTTCTTCTCCACCCGCGGCTTTTCCTGCTTTTCTTCAGGCGCTTCTTCCTGGACCTCAGGCTGGGTCACCGTTTCAAGCGGCGGATTCTCCTCTGCGACCTTTGCCAGCCAGCGCTCGATCCACGCCCACAGATTGAACCCGCCCATGACCGCCAACAGCCATAGCGCAAACATCGTCAGCGTCCCCCCCAGTTCCCCCAAATACCGCCAGAACAAAGCCGTGATACCCCAGCCGATGCGCCCGCCGTAGTTGCCCGATTCCGCTTCGAGGACGGAATTGCCTCCAGTTGCAGCCAGCAGCCCCAAGGTCAGGAGCGAAGCGATTTCGAGCGCGAAGAGCTGCGTCCAGCGTAAGAAACTGCCGCCGCGCCGCAGCAGGGTGAATCCGCCATATCCCATCCACATCACGACAAGATATGCCCCCCATCCAAACCAGAGGGAAAGAAACCCAGCCCAAAGCGTCAACAAAACGCCCCCGGTGTAACCGGGCACGGCGAGCAGCGTCATCACTGCAAAGGCAATCAGCAGAACGCCGAAAATATCGCCTGCAAAACGCCCAAAGTGCTGACGGAAGACCGCCAGGCGGTCGAGCCAATCGGGCTCGCGTTCGGGGGCGGGCTCCGGCGGGAGATGGTTGGTCATTGGCTATCCAAAATCATGCTGAAGCCGAGGCGTTGATGCGCCGGGTCCACATGCAGGACGCGCAGTTGAAGCCGCTGTCCCACGCTCAGCAGGTCGCGCGGCGATTGACCTTCGGCAAGCGGCATTTGTGTGGCATGGATCAGCCCTTCCACGCCGACATCCAGGCTGGCAAATGCGCCGTAAGAAAGGACGTTGGTGACAGTGGCAGAAACAATTTTGCCCTGCGGAAATTCTTCGGCGGCGCGCTCCCACGGGTTGGGAAGCAGGCGCTTGCGGCTGAGCGCCACGCGGCAGCGCTCTGCGGAAAGGTCCAGCACCTGCACTTCGATTTCCTCGCCAAGTTTCACCAGATGCGCGGGGTGAATAACGCGTCCCCAGGAAAGTTCCGAAATGTGGATCAATCCTTCCACGCCGCCCAGGTCAACGAACACGCCGAAATCGGTGATGTTTGTAACTTTGCCAACGACGCGCATGCCCGGCGCGAGGGTATGGAACAGTTCCACGCGTTTGCCGGGTTCGGCAAGTGCGGCGCGCTCCGAAAAGATGATGCGCTCGTCCTCCGGCATGCACTCAATGACCTTGACTTTAAGGGTTTTGCCGATGTAGCCTTCGAGGCTTTGCAGAAGATCTCCGCTTTTTTCCTTACCCGTCAGTTCGACCAAATGCGAAAGCGGCACAAATCCGTTCAGCCCGCTGCCCTCCACCAGCAAACCGCCGCGATTATGCCCCACTACCTTCATCTCCAGGACATGGTCGTTCTTGTAAAACTGCTTGATGGCTTCCCAGTCCGGCGGTTCAGGCTGGGCTTTGGGCGTTGGCGCCTCCTGCAAAGCCGCGGCGCGACTCACGGGCTTTGCATGTGCAGAGGCGTATTTTTGCTCGTCCGCCAGGACGGATTCCCACCATCCCTCATCCAACGCCGGCATTTCGCTGTACTGCTTTCTTTTGTTATTTTTTGGCTCGTTCATTCTGCCCTCCCGATAAATAATTTTCGCCTTTTTCCATTGTGAGGATGGCGCGCGCCACGGCTTCCACCGCCACGCGTTGTTTCCGATAAAGATCCGCTTCCGACATCGCCAGGCGCGCCGCCACTTCGCGCACCTTGCGTCCTTCGATGAATTTCATCTCCAGAATGTTGTAAAGGATCCATTCGCTGGTGAATTTGCGGTCGCCTTCCGGTTTGATTTGCTCCACCGCCTGACGAAGCAAAGCGCGCAGAGCATTCGAGGCGTTGCCGTCATAGTGCTGCATGAACTCCCGCACCACACGCAAGCGCATCAGCGGGCTGTTCGTCAGTTTGGGACCTCCCCAATAATGTGTCAGCGCATCCTTGACCCATTCCGCCAGGTCTGATTCTTCAAAGACCGGCTCGGTCAACAAGGTGTGGGTGGTGTCATATCGCCCTGCCGCGCGGATGCGCTGGAGCATATCCATTTGCGGCTGGAGGTCTTCGAGCGAGCGGAAGACGCGCTGCTGCAAGCGGCGGTCCTCCAGCGCCAGCGCCACACGGTCTGCCAAAAGCCAGAGGGCGTCGCGCTGGTCGTTCTCCAACGGACGGTCAGACCTTCGCGCAATGCCCAGCAATCCCAGCAGAGGCGGCGCCTCATCCCGGTCGCCGTTGACCTTGCGCTGGTGAAGCGGCAGAATCCAAAACCCATCCCACACAAATTCCTGTCTTCCGCTCTCGCCATTATGGTTGACAACCTGCAAGGCGTCGCTCAGGTCCTCACGTTCCAGTAGGGCGCGGTTTCCAGCCACCACCGTCAGGGAGAGGTCATCGCCATCCAGCGCCGCAACAAAGGCGCAGGGTGACTGCAAGTGATCGCGCACCGCCGCCAGCACGTTTTCCAGAAACTGCTGGAGGTCGCTTTGCGTCAACAAGCGTTCTTCGATGTTTTGCAAGAGTTGAATTTCCTGGCGGTCGCGCCCAAAGAACAAGACGCGTTCCCACAGCGGCGAAAGCAGGGTAATGGCATGTTCGAACAGAAGCACCGTCGCCACCATTACCAGCGGCACAAAGCCCGAATACGGGTCGCCGCCAAAGAACTCCCCTGCACGGCGGACGATGGTCATGAATGCCAGCGCGGTGGAGGCGGTCACCGGTCCGCGCAGGAGCCATTTGAAGAGCCGGCTTTTGACCACACGGTCGGGCCAGGAAACGCCAAAGAATGCCACAGCGTATGCCATGGTCACCACCAGCACGGCGACCAGCAGATTATTGATGAGAACGGCAGACCAGAAAACAAGAGGATACTGCGCCGCAAAACCGGAACCGTACAACAGGTACGGGTATGAGCCGAGCGCCGGCGCTGTCGCACCAGCCATGAGGTACAACATCCGCCGCCGGCCGGAACGCGTCAACATCAGGCGGTAGGCGCGGATGAAGTTGTATCCCGCCCAACCGATGATACCAATATAGAACAGCGTAAAAATTTCAGTCCACAGGGTTCGATGGAGATAAGGAGCAGGCTTGCCGTTCGGCACCAGCCCGCCGACGAGAAGCCCCAAGGCAAGCAAAATCAGAAAGCCAACCGCCACCCCGTAAACCAGACGCACCGCCATCCGCCGGCGTCCGCGTGAGGGACGTCCCGCCGTTACCAGCAGAGCGTCGGAAAGATGCAAATAAGCGGGCGGAAGAAAGATAATACCCAGCCACTGCAAACGCAAAAGGAGCTCGATTCCCCAGTCTGGCACGGTTTTGTTCTGCAGGGCTTCGGTGGTGAACACCACCACCACGCACAACAGAATAATGGCAAACGAGCGCGCAACACGGTCGCGCAAATTGAACGACAGGGCGTATAACAACAAAGAAAAGGCGGTGATGGCAATCCCCGCCGTTAGAATGTTATTAAGAACCTGCAGCCCCGCCAGTAAACCTTCGTACCAACCGTTAAACATGCGTTCCTTCCACGGCTATTTTAATGCTCTCCCAAAAAACAGGGCAACATCCTGGGTTGGATAGTAACGGTCATTATACCCGCAGAACTCATAGCCAAATTTCTGCGCCAGGCGGATGCAGGCATGATTTTTGGCTTGCATCTCCAGCAGGATGCGGCGGACGCCTCGATCCAACGCCCAAGCCTGGACCGCCGTCAAAAGAGCCGATGCCACACCCTGACGCCGCGCCGCCGCCGCCACAACCAGATCCGTCACCCGCACAAGGCTCGAGGCGGGTTCTTCCATCGCGGCGATATATCCCACCGCACGTCCCTCCTGCGCCGCCACTAAAAACACATCGAGCCGCTCCCATTCCTCCAACAGGCTGGCTGGATCGCGCGGATACATCACCGTCACTGCGCGCGGCAGGCGCACCTCATGAAAATTTGCCATGACCCGTTTCGGTTCACTGCGCAGTTCCAACTGCCAGACGTACTCGCTCGAACAGGTGTGATCCATCGCCATCAGGCTGGGAATGTCATGCACGCTGGCAGGTCGAATATCGAAAGTATCCACATACCCTCCGTCACTGATTTGCCACACGCACCGCGATGACGCATGGCTCGAGGGTCTTGCCAATGTTGTCAATAATGACCAATTGCAAAAAGTAATCGCCGTTTGTCAGCGCGGTGGTATCCCATTGTCCCAGTTCACCGTCCTTGACCGGCTTGGAGCCCGCCGCAATCGTCGTCCACAGGTCGGTGCCGACCGGGGCAATCTCATACTTGTAAAAGCCGAAATTGGGAACGTTCGCCGTGCCGGTCAATGTCACCGTCCCTTTGATGACCTCGCCCGGCTTGGGAGAGGTCAGCATAATCTTGTCCTTTTCACAGCCGCTCATCCCGCTCTGAACCGCCGGCGTCTCAAGCGGAAGCGCCGTGCCGGGAGGCAAAGTGCCTGCGGGCGTGGCAAGGAGGTCCAGCGTAGGGGTGACAAAGGCATCGGCGGCGGGCAGGGATGGCACAATCAGCGCCGCAACATAGAACTCGGCAAAAAAAAGGATCAGAATCAAAAAGCCAAAGGCGGTTGCGCCCCTCAGGCGATTGAGCGCAAACTCGCGCTCCAGCGAATACACAGCATCGCGCCATTCCCGCCACGCCTTCCACATCCAGCGGAAGGCGTACAAAGCCGCAATCGCAAGCAAAATGTAAATGAGCGGGCTATACGCGGCAAGCGAACGATAAATTACACTCACAGGCGATCACCTATAGTGCGCGCAACACGCCGCGGATGATGGTTTCGATTTTGGGGGTGATGACCTTACCCGCCTCCATCACTTCTTCATGTGTGGTGATGGTGGAACCATCCAGGTTGGCTTTGTTGCTGATGCCCGAAAAACCCAGCACCCGCATCCCCCCATGCCGGGCAACGATCACTTCCGGCACAGTGGACATGCCCACCGCATCTGCGCCCGCCAGGCGCAGAAAACGCAAATCTGCCGGGGTTTCAAAGGAGGGACCGCTCAACCCGCAATACACACCCTCGCGCAGAGAAATTTTATTTTCAGCAGCAACATTTCTGGCAATCTGCATCAGGTCGGGGTCATAGGAACGACTCATATCGGGAAAGCGTGGACCGAGTTCGTCAATGTTCGGTCCCATCAGAGGGTTGGCGCCCGCCATGCCGATTAGATTCAGATTATCGGTGATGAGCATCACGTCGCCGGGGACAAATTCAGGGTTAATGCCGCCGGCGGCGTTGGTTACAAACAGCATGGGAATGCCCAGGCGTGTCATCACCCGCACGGGCAGAGTCACCTGCGCCATGCTGTAGCCTTCATAAAAATGAACACGCCCCTGCATGACCAGCACCGGCTGCCCTTCCAGAACGCCAATGACCAGCCGTCCGACATGACCCTGCACTGTCGAGCGGGGCCAATGGGGCAGATCAGCATACGGGATGATCACGGCATCTCGGACGGAATCAGCCAGCGCGTTAAGCCCCGAACCGAGAATTAATCCCACGCGCGGCTTGTAAGAGGTGCGTGCGCGGATCGAATCCGCCGCTTCGTCTATTTGTTGTAAAGTAATGAATTGATTCGTCATGGGTGCTTCTTTTCGTTTAGGATGTGGGACAGCGCCCCTCGAAAAATTATATCAGAGAACAACTTGCAACGTTGTAAGTAACCGATTCCCGGGTGGGTTGTCTTGCAGGTAAAATATGACCTACAAAATGATGTCATCTCCAAACATCGAACGAGCCAGCCAAATCCAATTGACTGCCGCTGGAATTCTTTCCATCCTTGCGCAAAGCCTGCTGATTCTACCCGCCAGCTTCTTCTCGCGCTTGCCGCTGCCCGATTGGGGAGGTATTGCCATTGGCGCGACCCTTTTTGCCGCCGCCACCATTTGGACGGTTTCCGTCATCCGCATGCTCAACGCGGGATGGCGCGGCAACGCCCATTTCATCCTCAACCAAGCCATCATCGTCATTGGCATCCTGCTCCTGTCAGACTCGTCCGATTCTTTCGCACGGGCGGGCGGATTCCTGCTCACCAGCCTGATCACCGCTCTGACGGTGTACGGCATAATGGCGAATACCGCCACTCCTTCGCTTTCGAATGCAATGGAAGCCCAGGCAAAGAAACTGGAACAGGAGACCTTGCGCCTGCAGGAACTTGCCCAAAACACCGGAGCGCTCAAGGAACAGCTGGCGCTCGCGCATCAAAAACTGAATATTGAAAAACAGCGCACCACCCAGTTGACCTACCTCATTGAATTGAGCCATCAACTGAATGAGGAGCTCGATCCGCCGGTCGCCGCGCAGATTGCCGTCAACGCTCTGGAACGGGTGGTAAAAGGCGCCGTTGTTTCCTTGCTGATGTACGAAGCAGAAACGCGGGACTTGGTGGCTCTGGCATCGGGCGGACCCATGACCAGCATCCTTCCGCCGGGGCATCGTCAGAACGCGCAGCAGGGGATACACGCCCGCGTCATCCGCTCAAAAAAAACCATCGTCCTAAACGACACAACGCAGGATGCCGATTTCATTGCCGTCAACAATGAAAACACCCGCTCGCTGATTATCACCCCCATGTTTTCTCAGGGACAATTGACCGGCGTCATCGAAGTCCGCTCCGATAAACCGCACGCTTTCAACAACATGGACATTGCCAGCGTGGAGGGCGTGGCGCTCGAATTGACGCGCGCTTGGGAGCGCGCCCGCCACCAACAGAGACTTTCCGAACTCATCCAATCCGGCGTTTCCCTCGCCTCCCTACTCGACCCGGAAGCCGCCGTGCAGGAAATTGCCCTGCTCGCCCGCAAGACCTTCGATGCGCGCTTTGTGTTCGTCACCCTGCTCGACCATCAGGGCGGCTACTCCCGCACCGCTCACGCCGGCGATGCTCCCCGTTTGCTCGATTCGCTGAACAAAAATCCCGCCAGCGACCCCCTGCTGCAAGCCGCGCTCAACGCCGCCAACCCCTTTCGCGTCCGCGATGTACGCAAGTACACCAGCCCCAACACCATCGAACTCGACCACCCTGCTCTGCGCAGCGCCCTGGCAATTCCCATCCGCTTGCACCGCCTGAGCATTGGCACCATCCTGGCGTTCGGAAAACAAAGCGGCGTATTTTTCACGGAAAAAGACGAGGCGCTCGCAGGTTTGCTCGGCTCACAAGCGGCGGCATCGGTGGAAAGTTCGTGGCTGTATCAGGAATTAAGGAACAAGGAAAGCGTCACATCCATGCTCCGTCAGTTGAGCGAAGAAGTCTTGATGACCGATGACGTGGGCAAGGCGGCGGAGACTATCGCGCGAGCAGCACATAAAACGGCAAACGCCATCGAAACCGGCATTGTTCTCATCGCGCCCAACGGCGACATTCAAACAGAAGTACAACTCGACCATCGAGGCGCCCACACCCGCGGGCGGCACCCCATGGAACGCATTCAACAGGCAATTCAAACGGGGCAAAGCATCTTCGTCACCATCGAACAAGGCGAACTCGCCTGCTACCCCATGATCACCCGTTCCCGCCCGATTGGGGCATTGTGGGTGTTGATCCCCGAAATTCGCGGACAAAACTTTGCCAACGTACAGTTGCTGGCGAATCAGGCGGCAGTGACGCTGGAGCGCGTCAATTTGCTGGCAGAATCGCGGCGGCAGGCAAAAGAACTGGAAGCCGCCTACGAAGAATTGGAAAAAACGTACGATCAAACCCTCAAAGCGCTGATGTCTGCGCTGGACGCGCGCGACCGCGAGACCGAAGGGCACAGCACGCGCGTCAGCCGGTTGGCTTGTCTGCTGGGGGAAAAGATGGGGTTGAACAGCGACCAACTCAAAGCCCTGGAACGAGGCGCGCTCCTGCACGACATCGGCAAAATTGGAATCAGCGACGTTATCCTCCACAAGCCCGGCCGATTAACCGAAGAAGAATGGAAAATCATGCGCATGCATCCCGAAATCGGAGCGCGCATTGTGGAACGCATCCCCTTTCTGCAGGAAAGCATGGCAGTCGTCCGCTACCACCATGAGCGCTGGGACGGGAGCGGCTACCCGCTTGGCGTTCGAGGTGAGGAAATCCCCCTTCACGCCCGGATTTTTGCAGTGGCAGATGTCTTCGACGCCCTGACCAGCAGCCGCAACTATCGTAAAAAGTCCACCCCACAGGAAGCATTGCAATACCTGCGCGACCAGGCTGGCATCTTGTTTGACCGCGAAATTGTCGAAGCGCTGGCAGAATTGCCCTACCATGAATTTGTGGAGGAACACAGAATCCCATGAAAAGCACAAAACCAATTGTGCCTTTTGCCCCCCACGAGGTGAGACGCTTCGTTTCCCCGCTGACAGTTGCCTCCATTGCCCTCATGACCGCCATCTTCGCCGACGCCATTACGGCTTCGCCCGCCCCCAACCTCCTGCTGGCATTTTTCAGCATACTGGGCATTGCTTACATTGGTGTGGCGCATTATTTGATTGTGCGCTCCGCCTTTCGATACACAACCTACAAATTGCTGAACGCCCTGCTGACCGGCATCGGCATTGGCATTTTCTCCACTCTCCTGCCTGCCAACCGCACGGAAATCACTGGGGCGTTAATTGTCTTCGGCGTCATTGTGACTACAGTCGTTACCGACCGCTCGCTTGCCTATGTCACCCTCCTTCTTATTGGCGCAATCAATCTACCCCTCATCCGCATCCAACATAATGCCCCCGAAGATACACTCAGGACTTTCGTGCCCTATTTTATTGCCGCCATCGTCCTGGAAGTAATCGTCCGCCTGCAAGACACCACTCATCAGCATATTCACCGTCTCGAAACCATCAATAACATCAGCCGCCAAATCATGCAGACGCTCGACAAGGACAAGACCCTTGCCCTGTTAAATACAGCCCTGCAGAACACGCTCCGCGCCGACACTTACTTCATCGGTTTTGTTGACAACGACCAGTTGCAGCTTGAACTTTTTTACGACGACGGCGAGTATTTCAACGGCGCCCGTGTTCCTCTCGCCGGCACACTTTCCGGGTGGGTGATCAGAAACCAAAAAGTGCTGTTCCTGCCCGACTTGCGCGAAGACGTGAGCATGGAGGGCGTCAGCCTGCAAGTCATCGGCAAGGAGAAAGCCAGCCTTTCCTGGATGGGTGTGCCGCTCAGCGCCGAAAATGTGACCGGCATCCTCACCCTCGCATCCTATACCGCCAACGCCTTCGACCGCGCCGACTTGGAACTGCTCACCAGCCTGGGACAGCATGTCACCCTCGCGCTGGATAACGCCCTGCGTCATGCTCAAGTGGAAGAACAGGCGCGCCTCGACAGTCTGACCGGCGTGTACAATCACGGCTATTTTCTCAAACTACTGGGAGAACAAACCGAACAAGCGGCGCAGTCCCATACCCCCCTCAGCCTGATCATGCTCGATATTGATTATTTCAAACAATACAACGACGCCTACGGTCACCTCGTGGGAGACAATATTCTTACAGCCATCTGTACGGCGATTCGCCACAATATCAAGCACACAGACGCCATCGGCAGATGGGGCGGCGAGGAGTTTGCCATTTCGCTGCCCGGCGCAAGTGGCTCTCAGGCTTATCAAATTGCCAACCGAATCGCCGAAACAATGAGAATCCTGCGCGTGGAAGACCGCGACCACCAGACCATCCCCATCCCCACCGTCAGTCAGGGAATCGCAGTCTATCCCGAGGAAGCAGACGAAATCTACCATCTGATAGATGTCGCCGACCGGCGTTTGTATGTTGCCAAAGAACGGGGTAGGAATCAAATCGAGCCGGGCGCCGATTTTTGGCGGGAATGAAACGCCGCTACTTCAATGCCTGCGCAAACGCAGCGACCGTCTTTTCCACCGCCGCATCGTCAATCCAGTAATGCGTCACCAGGCGAAAACGACGCAGACCGTCCGCATCCACGAGGACGCCCAACGCCTTGAGTCTCTCGGTCAGCTCCCATGCGTTCCAGCGGATTTCTTCGCCAATGTTGAAATACACCATGTTGGTGTAAGGCGTGCCTTCATCCAGCAGGATGCCGGGTAGTTGACGTAAACCATCCGCCAGTTTTTTAGCGCGGATGTGATCTTCACCCAGGCGGACAGTCATCTTTTCGAGCGAAATAATTCCCGCCGCGGCAATCACCCCCACCTGCCGCATCCCCCCGCCCAGCATCTTGCGGATGTGACGCGCCCGCGCAATGAACTTTTCTGTTCCCACCAGCAGCGAGCCAATGGGCGATGCCAGCCCTTTGCTCAGGCAGAACATCACCGAATCAGCCGGCGCCGCCAGTTCTTTCACATCCACATGCTGCGCCGCCGCCGCATTGAAAAGGCGTGCCCCGTCAATGTGCAGCGCAAGGTTGTGAGCGCGGGCAATCTCCGCCACCTGACGGGTGTATTCGGCTGTCAACGGCACGCCGCCGCAAATGTTTTGGGTATTTTCGAGGCAAATCAAACGCGTGATGGGGTGATGCACGTCCTCGGTGCGGATGGAGGCGAGAATGTCATCCAGCGCCAGCGTCCCGTCTTTTTGATTCGGGACCGGGCAGGGCTGAATCCCACCCAAAGCCGACATGCCGCCCGCTTCGTTCAAGTAGATGTGAGACTTGTTCCCCAAAATGACCTCATCGCCGCGCTGACAGTGAACCAGCAAGGCAATCAAATTACCCATTGTCCCCGAGGGGACGAACAGTGCGGCTTCCTTGCCAATCCGTTCCGCCGCCATCGCCTCCAACTTGTTGACGGTTGGATCGTCACGAAAGACATCGTCGCCCACTTCCGCCTCTGCCATCGCTGCGCGCATTTCGGCGGTGGGCTTGGTGACAGTATCGGAACGAAGGTCAATGTAATCCATATCAACTCCCTTTTCGCAAAAATTGAAGGACATTTTCGAGTTCTTCCGGCAGGGGCGCTTCGAACGTTCTTGGCTCTTTTTCGTTCGGCAAAAGGATTTTCAGCCGCCAGGCATGCAGGAAGTGACGCCCAATGTCGAGGGTCGGCGTTTTGCGCCCATACACTTCATCGCCCACAATCGGACATTTCAAAAACGCACAATGCAGGCGGATTTGATGCGTGCGCCCGGTGTGCGGATGAAATTCCAGCAGGGTATGTTTATCGAACTCTTCGATGGTTTTGTATTCCGAAACCGCCTCCCGCCCTTTGCCAAGTGGGACGATTGCCATGCGCTTGCGGTTTTTCGGGTCGCGCCCGATGGGCGCTTCCACCCGCCCGGAGGGAGTGGGCGGTCTGCCGTCCACGAGAGCAAGGTACGTTTTTTCCACGTTCCGCAGGCGGAACTGGTCTTGCAGCCAGCGGTGGGCGCGTTCGTTTTTGGCAAGCAGGATGAGTCCCGAGGTCTCTTTATCGAGGCGGTGAACGACGCCGGGGCGTTCCTCGCCGCCGATGCCTTCGAGGTCGGGGTCGTACCCCAACACCGCATTGACCAGCGTGCCGGAGGCATGTCCCGCCGCAGGATGAACAACCATCCCGGCTGGTTTATTGACCACGAGCAGGTCATCGTTTTCAAAGAGGATGTCGAGGGGAATGTTTTCGGGGAGCAGCCCGCTGGGGGCGGGGGGAGGAATCCGAACCGTCAGCGTGAAGCCAGCCTCGAGAGGCTGACCAGCCTTCCGCGCGGGACGACCGTTTACGTCCACACAGCCGTTGGCGATCAGGCTCTGAATCCGCGAACGGGAAAATTCCGGCAGTTGTGCGGTGAGGAATTTATCGAGTCGCTGCGGGGTATCGCTTTCAAAACGAAGGGTGACGATGCGTTCAGTCACTGGAGGTTTCGCTGGGTTTCTCGGCGGGCGGGGTTTCCTGTTTGCGTCGCTTTTCGGCGCGTTCCGTCAGCCAGACGCCGAGGAACAAGACCGCCGCGCCGACCGTGATGCTGGCATCTGCCAGATTGAAAACGGGGAAAGTGCCAACCGAAATGAAATCGGTCACATGCCCAATGGTCAGGCGGTCAATCAGGTTGCCAGCCGCGCCGCCCAACTGCATGGACATGGCAAGGCGCAGAGACCAGTCCGCCTGCTCGACATGGGGATAGTAGTAAAGAATCAAGCCGATGACAAGAAAGGCAAGCACGGTAAAGACCATGCCGCCCTGCTGAAAAATTCCGAATGCCGCGCCGGTGTTATACCAATGCACAATACGCGCGTAAGGGCTAAGCCAAGCAAGCGATTCAGGAAGCCATGTGCCGCCGAGCGGAAGGTTGGCGCGCACCAGGTTTTTCGTCCACTGATCGAGCGCGATGATGACAACTGCAATCAAGAGAATCTGCCAATAACGTTGAAACAAAGTTTTCAAGGGTCACCTCAAGCCGCCCCATTCTACCACTCCCGCACGTACACGCGCGGCACGCGGGCGCTGATGTTCGTCAACACTTCGTATTCGTTTGTGCCGCTCCACTCCGCCAGGTCTTCCGGGCGAATATCGCCGCCCAGCAGGATGACTTCCTCGCCAACGCCAATCTCGTCATCGCCGACGTTGACCATGAACTGATCCATGCAGATGCGCCCCACCTGCGGATATTTCTTTCCGCGGATCAGCACTTGCGCGCGGTTCGTCATGCGGCGGAAGTAGCCATCCCCATAACCGCACGGGATGGTGACGATTCGGGACTCCGCCTCAGCCTGCCACAACGACCCATAACTGACCGGCCGCCCCGGCTGAATCCGCTTGGAATACGAGACGCGCGCGCGCCAGGTGACTGCCGGCTGAACGTTCACCACCCGCTCCGCTTCTGGACCCGGATAGACGCCGTAGAACAAAATCCCCGGACGTACCATGTCGAAGTGCGCCTGCGGCAGGTTGAGGATGCCGCCCGAGTTGCACACATGCCGCAGTGATGGAACGGGCAGACTCAACCTTTCGTACAGATGCAGGACTTCCTGAAACCGCTCCAATTGCAACAGGGAAAATGAACGGTCTCCCAGTTCGGAGTTGGCGAGATGCGTATAAATCCCCTCCACGTCCAAATGAGGGCACGCCGCCGCTTTCAGGATGAGTCCCTCCGCTTCGTATTCATGGACGCCCACCCGTTCCATGCCGGTATCAATCTTCAAGTGGGTCTTGATGCGTCTGCCGGTCTGCCGGGCAATTTTCTCGGCGGCGTCGAGTAATTCGACGGAGGAGCCGGTCAAGGTCAGGTCATGTTCCGCAAATAGAGAGAGCTGTTCCGGCAGTGTCCCGCCGGCGACGAGAATCGGCTTGGTAATCCCCAGCCGCCGCAGATGAATCGCCTCCTCCATCAAAGCCACGCCGAAATAATCCACATACGGCTCGATGAACGGCGCCACCCCGTCCACGCCATGACCATAGGCGTTTGCCTTGACCATCGGCATGACCTTCGCCGGCGCGACATGCGCCCGGATCGCTTCGAGATTTTTCTTGAGTTGGGAAAGGCGAACTTCCAGATAAACGGGTCGGGTCAAATCAGGCATACAGACAACGATGCAAAATTTTGAGCCAAATGGATGGCGCCTGTCCATTTGGCTCAAAGCGGACGAGAAAAAAATGCGGCTTAGTAATCGCGTCTGCGATCGCGGTTACCGCCCTGCCCGCGTCCTCCGCCACTGCGAAAGCCGCCTGGGCGTTCCTCGCGCGGACGGGCAAGGTTCACCGTCAGTGCGCGCCCGCCAAAATCCTGCCCATGGAACCTGTTGATGGCAGCCTGGGCTTCCTCTGCGCTGGACATCTCGACAAAGCCAAAGCCCTTCGAGCGTCCGCTTGCGCGATCCTTGATGACCTGCGCCGACTTTACCGTGCCAGCCTGCGAAAATAAATTCTGCAAGTCAGCATCTTCAGTGCTGTACGGCAGGTTTCCAACATAAAGTTTCGCTTCCATAGAGTGACTCTTCTCCTAGGTGTACGCCGGGCGGTGAAGCAACCGCCTGCGGCAAAACGGAACGACGATGCATGACGACGGGATCCCAGACACCCAGGCGCCAGGAAGTGAAACAACTTTCCCCTTCTGATTGCCGGACCACCAAACCTCATGCACTTGCAAAGCGATTCTAGCACAAGAGCAGAAACAATACCAGAAACTGCCAAATGCCAGAGTGAGATATAATGCGCCCCAAAAAACCATGGACTTCATCGCTCAATTCGAATCCCGCCTGCCCGAATCTCTTCGCCGCCTCTTCCGCAGCCTCGACACGCCCTTTGCCATCCAAAATTATCTCGACACCATCACCTACAAAGGCGAAGAGCGCGACCGCTCCCCCCTCAACGTGATGCTCGATAATCAAGGGCATTGCCTCGACGGCGGATTCCTCGCCGCGCTTTGCCTGTGGCGCATCGGATTCAAACCGCTCCTGCTCGACATTGTCCCCGACCCCGGCGTGGACGATGACCATGTCCTGGCGTTGTATCAGATTGAAGGTCGCTGGGGAGCCGTGGCAAAGACCAATTACATCTTCCTCGGTTTCCGCGAGCCGGTCTATAAAAACTTCCGCGAATTGGTAATGACCTACTTCGAGCATTACGTCAGCATCCACAAACGAAAGGTGCTGACCGGCTACCTGCGTCCCTTCGACGCTTCGCGCTACACTCACCTCAACTGGGCGTGGGATGAGACTGGGGCAAACATCCTGTACCACAAACACTTCTACGGGCGGAAACCCATTCCCCTCATTACCAAAAGCATGGCGGCACGCCTCAGCCCTGTCACCGATCGCACGTACCAGGCGGAAACCCTCTTCACCGATTTGAACGAGTCGTTTGGAAACCGAAAATATTAACGTCAGTTCGGGATAAGCGTCCCGAAGGCTGATTCTGTTCTCGAACCCGCTGCGTCAAAAGCCTTCGGGACGATTCAAAAGCCTTATCCCGAATTCAGGTTATTAACCACCCAGGTTGTGAGCGATTCCAAATAAATGTACAATGGGAGCATGGAATTCGCCGCGCGGCTCTCCCAAATCATCCACCCGTCCCGCGTCCATACCCGCCTGATTGACCGCATCGCCTACGCCAACGACGCGTCGTATTTTCGGCTGGTGCCGCAGGCAGTGGTACAGCCCAACTCCATCGGGGAAATTCAGGCGCTGTTCAAATTCACTCAACAACACAAAATTCCCATGACCTTCCGCGCCGCCGGGACAAGCCTTTCGGGGCAGGCGGTCACGGACGGTATCCTCGTGGACATCTCCAAGCATTGGGACAAATACAGCATCGAAGACGACGCAAAACACATCCGCTTCCAACCTGGACTGGTGGGCGGATTCCTCAACACGGCGCTGAAGCCCCACCGACGCCGCATCGGACCTGATCCTGCATCGATTGACGCCTGCATGATGGGCGGCATCCTCGCCAACAACTCCAGCGGCATGTGCTGCGGCGTGACCGAAAACGCCTACCGCACCATCCACTCGATGACCTTTGTTTTGCCCAACGGCTTTACCCTCGACACCGCCGCGCCGAATGCCCGTCAAATCTTCGAGAACGAACAGCCGCACATCGCCAAAGGATTGCTCGAACTTAAGCGGAGAATCCTCGAAGCGCCCTCACCCCTGCGCCCCTCTCCCAGTGGGAGAGGGGATGGGGGTGAGGGCGAGACCCTCGCGCAGCGCATCCGCCGCCGCTACCAGATGAAGAACACCAACGGCTATCTGCTCAACGCCTTTCTCGATTTCGACTCGCCGCTCGACATCCTTGTCCATCTGCTCATCGGCTCGGAAGGCACGCTGGGGTTTATCGCCGAAGCCGTACTCCATACCCTGCCCGATTACAGCTACAAATACACGGGACAACTGTATTTCAAGAACACGCAGGACGCCGCCGACGCCATCTACCCGCTTGCACAATCGGGAGCGCGCGCCGCTGAAATCATGGATCGTCCCTCACTGCGTTCGGTCGAAGACCTGCCCGGCGCGCCGCCCCTCCTCAAGGAACTGCCCGGCAAAGCGACTGCCATTCTGGTGGAGTATCAGGCTGAAGATGCAGAATCAATTTCCAGATTTAGCAAAGAAGCGCAGCGCGTCGTCAAGAATCTCAAAGTGATTCACGATGTCCGCTTTACAGACGACCCTGTAGAGCAGGCGTCGCTTTGGAAACTACGCAAGGGCATCATCCCCTCGGTCGGCGCGATGCGTCCGCCCGCCACTACGCTGCTGTGCGAAGACATCGTTTTCCCCGTGCAATCGCTGGCTGACGGCGTCACTAACTTGCAGTGTCTTTTCAACGAACACGGTTACGAGGAAGGTGTCATCTTCGGTCACGCCAAGGACGGCAACCTGCACTTCCTCATCGCGCAATCGTTCAACACCGAAGCCGAAACCCGCCGCTTTGCCGCGTTCATGGACGACCTCGTGCGCGTGGTCAGCGGCAAATACGACGGCGCGCTCAAAGCCGAGCATGGCACGGGGCGCAACACCGCGCCGTTCGTCGAAACCGAATGGGGCGCGGAGGCTTACGCCATCATGCGCGACCTCAAATCGCTGCTCGACCCCGATACCATGCTCAACCCCGGCGTCATCATCAACACTGACCCGCAGGCGCATGTGACCCATGTCAAAAGCATCGCGATGGTCGCGCCGGAAATTGACAAGTGCATCGAATGTGGATTTTGCGAGTCGAAGTGTCCAAGCCGCCGCCTGACATTGACTCCCCGCCAGCGCATCGTCGTTCAGCGTGAACTCGCCTCCCTTCGCCTCGCCGCTTCGGACTCACCCGAGGCTGTCTCCCTCTCGAAAGACTTTCTCTACGCTGGCATCGAAACCTGCGCCGCCGATGGGTTGTGCGCCACCGCCTGCCCTGTGGGCATCAACACGGGAGAATACATCAAGAAATTAAGAGCAAAGAAAGTGCAAAGCGCCGCCCTGAGCAAGTCGAAGGGTGGAAAATGGGCGGCATGGATGGCGGATCATTTCGCTTTGGCTGAAAAGACCATCGGCGCCGGCGTGACCCTTGGGCACATTGCTGAAAAAGTCATCGGTGTGAACGGATTGAATTCCGTCCTGCGGGCAGCGGAAAAAATCTCAAAGACAACTTTGCCAAAGTGGAACGATTCCATCCCTCACCCCACTCGCTCCGCTCGTCTCCCCTCTCCCAATGGGAGAGGGGTTGGGGGTGAGGGTAATTTCATTTATTTCCCCTCCTGCATCTCGCGCCAATTGGGGCAGCCTCAATTACCATTTACCAATCGCCAATCTCTCGCCCAAACCTTCACCGTCATCGCCAACCGCGCCAACATCCGCCTCCACATTCCCACAAACGTGACCGGTCTCTGTTGCGGCATGCCCTTCCACTCAAAGGGCTATACGCGGGCATATCAGACCGCGCTTCACAAAACACTGCTCGCCATGTGGGAGTGGTCGGAGCAGGGCAAGTACCCCATCGTGATTGACACCACCTCCTGTACCCACTCCCTGCGCATCTGCGGAGATGACCTCAGCATCGAAGACAAAGCCCTGTGGGAAAAACTCACGCTTCTTGACGGCATCGAATTTCTGCACGACCACGTTCTTCCCAAACTCCGCCTCCACCGCTTGGACGAAGATGTGACGCTGCACCCCAACTGTTCTCTGCGCAGGCTTGGCTTGGAGGGGAAAATGCTGTCCATCGCGAAGCAATGTGCGAGGTCCGCGCACGTACCGTTGAATCTTGGTTGCTGCGCCTTCGCCGGCGACCGCGGATTGCTTTATCCCGAACTAACCGCCTCTGCCACCGAAAAAGAATCCGCTGAAGTCCTTGGCGGTGACTACCACGGCTATTATTCATCCAACATCCCCTGCGAAATCGGCATGTCCGAAGCAACGGGAAAGGACTACGTTTCGATTGCGTATCTGGTGGAAAGGGCAAGCAGGTAAAATTTTTGCAAAGGAGTTTCTATGCACCGTCTGTTTCGCCGTCAAATCCGAAAGTCGCTTGCGCAAAACGTGCCGCCGATTTTGCAGGAGGCAAATTTCGTCTTCTCGAAAGGGGAATATGGTCGCGCTGCCGAACTGTTTGAGCAGCTTGCCCGCACAGCGGAGGGACGCGGCGGACCGCGCGCTCCATTATTTTATCTGCAAGCCGGGCGCGCGCGTCTCCTTGCCGGGCAAGCCGCGCTGGGCATCCCCTCTCTCCAACGCGGGCTGGAACTGCTGGCGCAGCGCGGACAGTTTCAGCGGCTGAACCAAGCAGGAAAGCGCACCGTCCGCGAACTGGTCGAGCAGGGACTGAACGCAGAGGCATCGGCAATCGAAGCCTGGCTCGGTTCTGTTCTGCCTGCGGGCATCCCCATCGAAATGTCTTCTGTTGAACGGGGCGTACTGCCCACGCATTGCCCTGCCTGCGGCGCGCCGCTCCGCCCCAGCGATGTGGAATGGCTGGATGAGAGGACTGCCGAATGCGGCTACTGCGGCAGCCCCGTTCGTGAAAATCCATGACGCTCCGACTCAGCGAAGAATTCATCGCCCGGCGGCTGCGTGAAGCGCTTCAATCCGCCGGACCCTCTTCCGACGGCTTTTCGGAAGTGACGCTCACCGATGAGACGCGCCTCAAATGCGCGGCGGTTTTGGTGCCGCTCGTCTGGCAGGATGAGGAATGGCATTTGCTCTACACGCGCCGCACTGAGAAGGTCGAATCACACAAGGGACAGGTTTCTTTCCCCGGCGGCGCATGTGACGACGGCGAGACCACCCCCGAAGAAACCGCCCTGCGCGAAGCCGAGGAGGAAATTGGCACCCGCCCGCAGGATGTAAGAATTTTAGGCAGGCTTGCCAACCTCATCACCATCACCTACTTCCGCGTGACGCCGGTGGTGGGCGTGGTCAAATGGCCCACCGTCCTGCGGGTGGAGGGAAACGAGGTGGCGCGCGTATTCACGATTCCGCTGAGGTGGCTGGCAGATCCGTCGAACCGCTGGCAGTTCGAACGGTCTGGTATGAAGCGCCCGCTGATTGCTTATCATCCCTACGACGGGGAATTGCTGTGGGGCGCCACGGCGCGCATCACGGTGGATTTTTTGAACGTCTTGGGGTATTAAAAAAACTGGGACGCTCGCGCGTCCCAGTTCGTGAAGAGCAAAATTATTCTTCCTCTTCTTCCTTCTTGCCGCGTTCCACCGCCAGTTCGGGCTCTGTAGCGGTCGGAGCGCCGGCTTCGGCGCCTGCAGCAGTAACTTCTTCCACCTTTGGCGCGCTCGCCACACATACCACGGTGTCGGGGTTTTCCAGCACGCGGATTTTATCCGAGAGGGCAATATCTCCCACGCGGATGGCATCGCCCACGCGCTTGAGCATGGAGATGTCAATATCAATGTGTTCGGGCAGGTCGGCAGGCAGACATTCCACATGGAACTGTTCGAGGTTATGCACGAACACGGCGTTGTAGTCCTTGACCGCCGGCGACACGCCCACGAAATTGAGCGAGACGGTCGCGCGCAGTTTTTCTGTCAGCGACACCGCCAGGAAGTCCACGTGCAGGAGGCGGTTCTTGATAAAGTCGCGCTGCTTTTCGCGCACCAATACCGGGTATTCCTTGCCGTCCACATCCACAGTGACCAGTGTGGATGAACTCGCCTTTGCCAACGCCAGCGAGGCGGTATGCGCATCCAACAAGATGTTGACCGGCTCGGTGTGCCTGCCATAGATGACCGCCGGCAGTTTGCCTTCGCGGCGCAGAGCTTTCACCTGCTTGCCAATCACATCGCGTTTGGTTGCTTTGAGTACTACTTTTTCCATCTTTACTCCTCGAGCGCCTCTCACCCCGCCTCAGGCGGGATTACCTTCGCTCTATGAAATAGAATTTCTGTTACCAGCGGCGAAAGCCGCCGCTGCACTCCAACAAGGCGGGCAGGATTTTACCACACAAACCACACGCATCAGCCATTTTCATTTTGGGATTTGGGAATCGCCGTGGTTAAATCAGCGTTCATCTGCGTCCCAAAACAAAAGCGTCGGGTGGCGAGGATTTTCTGGGCTTTTTCTTTGCGAATCCGTGAAATCCGTGTACAGAATCACGGCAGCTCCCAGAGAGCTTCAATTTGGCGGCGCAGCCTGGCGGGGAATTATAATTACTTCATGCGTTTTCAACGTTTCTTTGGCTGGCTCTCTCTTTTAGCGTTTGGAATGGGAGCGCTCGCCCATCCTCAACCTGCCCGTGCGGAACAACCTCTCGCGCCGGCAGGTCAGGTCAGCGCTTACGAGTTAATCCTCGCCATGAACACTTTGCGCGTCTCCTATGGGCTGCCGCCGCTCATCGAAGACCCCATCATCAATGCCGTCGCCCAATCCACCGCAGAGACCATGGCGGTCAACAACATGTCCTGGCATATCGGCAACGTGCGCGGACGTCTCGCCGCGGCTGGCTATGGCGGCGGCGGCACCGTGTGGGCAACCGAAAACTTTGCCGTGAGTTGGGGCGGCATGGGCATTGACGAAATCATGGCGGTCTGGGCTGACCCCGACCACATGCGCCCGGCAGTGGACCCCGCCTACTGTCACGTAGGAGCCGGCGTCGCCACCTACAATGGCAAAACGTATTACATCCTTCAGGCGGCGTATGTCGGCGGGCAGGCGTGCGGAAGCGGGTCACCCTCGGCGCCGGGCGGCACGTCCCAGCCGGGGGGTGGAAGCGGTTCGGGGTACGTGCCGCAGATTATCGTCCCGGTGCAGATCGCCACGCCCGACTCCGAAGGCAGGGTCTATCACGTCGTCCAGCAGGGACAGTCGCTTTGGGCGATTGCTGTCGCCTATCAAATCACCATTCAAGACATCGAAACCTGGAACAACATCTCCCGCAACGTACCGCTCCAAGCCGGGCAGAAATTGTTCATCCCCAACAAAAATACCGAAGGCTACGCCACGCCGACGCCGCGCGACATGGTCGCCATCGCCACCCCCGACGCCGACGGCAGAATCGTTCACGAGGTCCAGCCGTATCAAACACTGATTACCATTGCCAGCGCTTACAACGTCACGGTGGAGCGGATTTTGGCATTGAACGGACTTCAGGCAGATTGGCCCCTTTCCATTGGGCAAAAACTGTTGATTTCGCCGGGCAACGTCACCCCCAGCCCCACGTTGAGCGCCATCCAGCGCCTCACTCCCGAAGCCGATGGCAAGTACTACCACACCGTTCAAAGCGGTGAAACCCCGTTGTGGATCGCGAACCTGTACAACATTCCACTTGCCGATTTGATGAGTTGGAACGGATTGAACAACAACTCAGTCATCTACCCCGGACAGAAATTGCTGCTGCTCGTCACCCCGCCCGCCACAGCGACGTTCACGCCCGCCCCGATAACTGCCACGCCCTCCCCAACCGCTTCCCACACCCCAGCCCCTCCAACTATGACCCCAACGGTTGTCGCTGCCGAGCCTCCAGCGCGCGGATTCAACTTGGGACTTTTCTTTGTCATCATCGTGCTCGTCATCGGCGGCGGTGGATTGCTTTGGTGGAAACTCCCGCGCAGAAGTTAACTCGCAACGTTCTGAAAAACCCTAAAGGTCTTTTTGAAATTCTCAAATTCATGAAGGGAAAGCAGACCTTTAGGGTTTCTGTATGGACGGTATAATCCTCATTCTATGAAACGCTACATCCTCTTCACGGTCTTCATCTCTGGCATGACCACCCTCGCCGCGGAACTTGCCGCCGGGCGGTTGATCGGCAACGTGTTCGGCACGAGCAACATCGTCTGGGCGAGCATCATCGGGCTGATCCTTATCTACCTCACGTTCGGCTACTTCCTCGGCGGCAAATGGGCGGACTCCAACCCAACCGCCGTCGCGATGTACCGCGTCCTGGCGTGGGGCGCGTTCACGCTGGGACTCGTTCCGTATGTCGCCGGACCCGTCCTCAGGTCCGCGGCGAACGCTTTCGACGCGCTGAACATCGGCATCTTGGGCGCGTCGTTCATCGCCGTACTGATCCTGTTCATTGTCCCCATCACATTGCTCGGCACAATCTCGCCCTTCGCCATCCGCTTAAGCGTTGACGACACCTCGCGCGCGGGACAAGTCTCCGGGCAGATTTACGCCATCTCCACGCTCGGCTCCTTCATCGGGACGTTTCTGCCCACACTGGTCTTCATCCCCGCAATCGGCACCACGCGCACATTTTTATTGTTCAGCCTCGTCCTGCTGTTCGTTGCGCTGGCAGGGCTGGGAAAATCCGCGGGGCGCAAAGAGACGCTCAAATATCTTTGGATGCCCGTACTGCTTGCGGTCATCGCAATTGTCGCGGCGAACCAAGCGGTCAAAAATAACCTCGGGCAAATCTACGAGACCGAGTCGGCGTACAACTACATTCAGGTCAAGCAGCAGGGCGAGTTCACGCTTCTGCGCCTGAACGAGGGACAAGGCGTGCATTCCATTTACAGCCCCAACACCCTGCAATATGACGGTCCATGGGATCAGGTACTCGCCGGTCCCTATTTTTACGCGGACAAAAACCCATCGGATATAAAGCGTGTCGCCATCGTGGGACTTGCCGCCGGCACCACCGCGCGTCAACTCACCGCCGTTTACGGGGACATCCCCATTGACGGCTACGAACTCGACCCCGAGATCGTCCGCGTAGGGCGCGAATACTTTGGCATGACGATGCCCAACCTGAACGTCATCATCGGCGACGGACGCTTGAACCTCGAACGCAGCGAACACAAATACGACATCATCTCTGTGGACGCCTACCGTCCCCCGTACATTCCTCCGCACATGACCACGCAGGAATTCTTCCGCATCGCCGCTTCGCACTTAACGGACGGCGGAGTCCTGACCATCAACTCTGCCTCCGTCCCCGGCGACCGCCGCCTCATCAACGGGCTGGCAACTACCATGGCGACGGTCTTCCCCTCCATTTACATGGTGGACATCCCCGGCTCGCTGAACACGGTCATCTTCGCCACCAAACAACCGACCCAGCCTGAGAACTTCGCCGCAAACCTGATGAAACTGAGCGCTGATCCAAACGTCCACCCGCTGCTCATTCACACCATGCAGGTGACCTTCTCAAACCTCCGCACAGACTACGAAACGACGACCATCTTCACCGACGACCACGCCCCCATCGAGTGGATTGTCAATGACATGGTCCTGCGCTTCATCATCGGCGGCGGGACAGAGTATTTGCAGTAATGGTCGTTAGGGGACATGCAGAGTGGATAACACCTTCTCTGCTTGCGCCTTGCATGCATCCCATTCGCTGACGCTTGCCTGAACCGCTAAAATAGGCAAACCTGCTACATAGTCATAATCAACCAGTGACTGATCTTCAATGTACCAGGCAGATATGACAGATGGTGTTGTTTCTCCCCAGAAAATCACAGAATAGCGAATGTCACCCAGTAGAGCAGGGACAAACTCCGGCTGAGGACCGTTGAAATCCGTTGGTCCCTGCACTCCAATGATGCACGTACTTAAACGCCGTGACTGCAAAAAATTTTCCATGAATTTGAAGTCGGTATAACGTGATTCGTCCTTCCATTCAGATGGGTCATAATTCACAATCAAAGGTGGATAAAACTTCAACGCAAAGATACCCAACGGGACAGGCGTTGGCGTAAACGGGGTGCGCCCCAGAAACAATTTTTCCTTTGTGGACAAATCATACGTCCAGTAATTCCCATCGCCATCCCGCAAGGTAACCTGCCCCGCAGAATGCCAATCCACTCCTCCAAAACCCGGCGGCGGATATTTTACAAGCAGGGTTTGCGACATTTTGCCAAGGTCCATCAGTATCAGATATGAAACGCCATAGTCTGGCGCGCAATCGAACTCCGTTTGCAAATACACAAGAGATTGAGAGTCCGGCGCCCAGGCGATTTCTCCCGCCAAGAACCCGGGAACCAGACTGCGCACCCGCCCGATTTCACCCCTGTCAAGGTCCCAAATCACAATATCATCACCATCCCACATGGCAAGCCTTGTTCCATCTGGTGAAAGGTGCCCCCCGCCAAGCGGAAAACTTTCTTGAGAGATCACATCCAGCCTGTAGATAAAGTGTACAAGATAGTTGCCACAAGTTTCGGGGTAACCTTCACGCCAGTTGGTGTAGTAAAAATAGCGGCTGCTCGGTGACCAATAGAGACCCTTGAAACCATAAGTGCCTATGCCCCCGCAGTTTTGCAGTTCGTCAACGATGATTTTTTCTGTTCCATCGGCAACGTTGACGAGTTTCAATTGTTCATACGCCATCGCATCAACCGCGCCGGGGAAATTGGTGCATTCATAGCGGATCACATCCACCCGCCATCTTCCATTCGGGGATGGATACTGCGCAAGGATTACAGGCTGGACGGTCGAGAGTATGGCGCCCACATGCGCTGTTTCGATGATATGCAGAGTAGCCGCAAAATCGGGAGTGGGGGTTTCGGTGGCGGACAGCAGAGGGGTGCGGGAGGGCGTCATGGTAAATGTCATTGGCTTTGTCGCAGTTTGTATCACCGGCAATTCGGCAGGGGATGGACTTACGCCACAACCCTGAATAAGCAGAACGATCAAAATCAGGAGAAGTTTGCCTTTAGGTCGAATATCGGAAGCCATGGTAACCTGCTTTCTCTACCTATAATTATTCATCCGATGAATGCGTTACCCTTTTTGAAACATGAATCCAAATCGCTTACAATAAGACTACCATGACAAACATAAAGTTCCAACTCCTCTCCTGGCTCGTTGCTATCCTTGTCCCTCTCGCCCTCATCGGGCTGGGACTGCGCGTTCTGCTCACGCCGCTCTTCCTGCAAGTGGAATACAACATGCCCTACTTCCCGCCCGACGAGTACGGCTTTACAAAAGAAGACCGCCTGAAGTGGGCGCCCTACGCACTAGAGTACCTCGTCAACAGTGCAGACATTTCCTACCTCGGCGACTTGAAATTCGACGATGGCACTCCGCTCTACAACAAACGCGAGTTGAGTCACATGGAAGATGTCAAGCGCGTGACGCGGGGCGCGCTGAACGCCTGGTACATCTCGCTGGCGCTGCTGACCCTGCTCGGGATTTGGTCATGGCGCGGGGTGTGGACTCAGGCGTATCGTCAAGGGCTGAGGCGGGGCGGCTGGTTGATGGTCGGTCTGGCGGGAGCGATCGGGTTGGTCGTCGTCATCGGCATCGCAGTCAATCCGAACGTCTTCTGGAATTTCTTTGCGGGATTCCACACCCTGTTCTTTGAAGGCGACTCGTGGCTGTTCTTGTATTCGGATACGCTCATCCGCCTGTTCCCCTTGCGCTTCTGGCAGGATGCCTTCCTGTGGGCGGCGGTCATCGCGCTGGGCGGAGGCGCGGCTTTGGGGCTGGGGTTGAAATCTACGAATCTACCCTAATCCACACGAATGGGCTTTATGCGCGCAAATTCGCAAAGAGTAGCGGACAACACATGATGTATAATTTCGCCGAGGAGAACTACATGACAGAGACGTTATCGCTTGAAAATCGAGTGGCAGTGGTGACCGGCGGCTCGCGCGGCATTGGGCGGGCGGTGGCGCTGGAATTTGCGGCGCGCGGCGCGGCGGTGGTGGTAAACTACAACAAATCGCCCGAAGCCGCCGAGGAAGTGGTGCAAAAGATTCAGGCAGCGGGCGGGAAAGCCGCCGCTTTTCAAGCCGATGTATCCGATTTCAAGCAGGCGGAGGCGCTCATCAAGTTCGCCATCGAAACGTTCGGCGACTTGAGCATCCTCGTCAACAACGCCGGCATCACCCGCGACACACTCATCATGATGATGTCCGAAGCCGATTGGGACGCGGTCATCAACACCAACCTCAAATCCACGTTCAACTGCTCGAAAGCCGCCGTCAAACACATGATGCGCAAACGCTACGGGCGCATCATCAACATGGCGTCGGTGGCGGGGCAGATGGGCAACGCCGGGCAGACGAACTACTCCGCCTCCAAGGGCGGGCAGATTGCCTTCACCAAGGCGCTGGCGCGGGAGGTGGCGTCGCGCAACATCACGGTCAACGCCATCGCGCCCGGCTTTGTGGATACCGAAATTCTCGACGCCATGCCGCCCGAAACCCTCGAAGCCGCGCTGAAGATGGTGCCGCTCGGGCGCAAGGCAAAACCCGAAGAAGTGGCATACGCCGCCGCCTTCCTCGCCTCCGACCAAGCTGCCTTTATCACCGGGCAGGTACTGGCGGTGGACGGCGGCATGGCGATGATGTGAGTTTTTCACCGCGAAGAACCGAAGAACGCGAAGGATAAAAGAAAAGTTAGCGACCTGACAGTTTCAAATGGGACGCTGAAAAACGCAGATAAACGCAGAAAAAAACAACTTAAATCAGCGTAAATCAGCGTTCATCTGCGTCCCAAAACAAAAGTGTCGGGTGGCTAGAAGAAAAGCATCTTTGCGGCTTCGCGGCTCAAATGGAGACAATATGACCGAAGAACAAGAAACAGGAAAAACCACCGTTGCGCCAGATGTGCTGACCGCCATCGCCAAAATGGCAGCGTTGAGCGTGCCGGGCGTCAGCCGCATGGCAGAGGTCAGCGGAGGCGTGAACCGCCTGTTCAAACGCGGCATCCACGACGGCGTGCGAATTGACGTGGAAGACAACGTCGCCGCCGCCAGCCTGTATCTCGTCCTCAAACAGGACGTCAACATCCGCGAAGTGAGCCGCAACGTACAGACGCAGGTGGCGCGCGCCATTCAGGAAATGATTGGCATGGATGTGGACCGCATAGACATTCACGTCGAAGACATAGACTACGACGAAGAGGTGTCGCCCGCATGAAACCCCGCACCAGGGCGCGCGCGCTCGCCCTGCAGGTACTTTACGAAGTTGACATGGCGAACCATCCTCCCGGCGAGGTCTTCAAAGCACGCCTGGAGGACATGGACGGAACGCCGCTCTCGCCGGAACTGGTCGAGTTTGCCCGCCAGATTGTCTTTGGCGTGCTCCCCATCGTTCACCTCCTCGACGCCGCCATCTCCCAATACGCCCCCGAATGGCCCTTTGACCAAATCGCCGCCATAGACCGCAACATCCTGCGCATGGCATGCTGGGAATTCGCCGTCTCTCACGATACCCCCGTCAAAGTCGCCATCAACGAGGCGGTGGAACTCGCCAAACTCTTCGGCTCCGACTCCGCTCCGCGCTTCATCAACGGCGTGCTGGGCAGTCTGGCAGAACACCAATACGAACTCAAACAAGCCCTGCAGAAAGCCTGACCCTTCATGGAAATTCTTGGCATCGGACCATCCGAACTCCTCTTTATCATCATCATCGCCCTCATTGTGCTGGGACCCAAAGACATGCAGCAGGCGGGCAAGACCATCGGACGCTGGCTCAACAATCTCGTGCGCTCCGAAGGGTGGAAAACCTTTCAGCAGACCTCGCGCGAACTCCGCACCCTGCCGACCAAACTGATGCGCGAGGCAAACATGGAACTTGCCGAGACGGAAAAGGACATCCACAAGACCATCGCAGGCGCTCCCCCTCGCCCCGCTTCGCGCCCGACCTCCAGCCCGCTGCCCTCCCAACCGGCCGCCACTCCGCCTCAGCCTCCTTCTGCCACTCCTGCCGACAACGCAACCGAACCCAATGAAAAGACTTCTTAAATTCCTCTGGCGGGTCATCACATTCCCGTTCGTTCTCGTCTTTAACATCCTTGCCTTCCCCTTTCGGCTGATTCACCGTGCGCACGAATTCCTCAACCGCGAACTGGATGAAGACCGCCCGTTGATGGACACCTTCGCCGCCATCGCATCGGAACAGCAGGCGCGCGCCAGCCTGTGGGAACATGTCGAAGTCTTCCGCATGCACCTGCTGCGAATGGTGATTGCCCTGGCAATCGGTGTGGGCGTCTCCTTCTACTTCACCATCCCCCTCATGGAATACCTTGCCGTTCCCGCCGGCGGGCTGGAAAAACTGCAAGCCATCCAGGTTACCGAAGAAATCGGCGTCTTCATGCGCGTGGCGTTGATGAGCGGCATTGCCATCGCGCTTCCCTACCTTGCCTTTGAATTGTGGCTGTTTACCGCGCCGGGACTGCGCCCGCGCGAACGCAAGATGGGCTTGGCAGGCATCCCGCTGGCAACCATCCTCTTCCTGAGCGGCATGGCATTCACGTTCTATGCGCTCCTGCCTGCCGCCCTGCCCTTCCTGAAAGGCTTCACGAAAATTTCCGAATTTTGGACGGCGCGCGAATACTTCAAATTCGTCACCGGGTTGATGCTGTGGATTGGTCTGTTCTTCGAGTTCCCGCTGGTGGTTTATATCCTCACCTCCATCGGGTTCGTTAAGCCGCACATTCTGCTTCAGCAGTGGAGGCTGGCAGTGGTCATCATCGCCGTCATCGCCGCCGTCATCACCCCCACCGTGGACCCGGTCAACATGGGACTGGTCATGCTCCCCATGACCCTGCTCTATTTCATCAGCATCGGGTTGAGTTATATCGCCTATGCCGGACGCCGCCGCAGGGAAGCAAAAGCCGCAGAGGAGACAAAGGCTGTTTAGCCGGATGCCGTCCTGAGGTCCGGCAGGAAGCGTTGGAGGAGTCATGAGTTTCCGTCACAGAGTTTCGCGTCCCATCCTGTTCTTCATCCTGATTCTGGCGCTGACCGCTCAGGCGTGCAATATCAGCCTGTTGGAACTGCCTTTTGGCAATCCCACCCCCAACACGCCCGTCGGCGCGCCGCCCACCCCTCTGCCGCGCGCGCAGGTCAAAATCACCGTGCAATTGCCGGAGCCGCTGCAGCCCGGCGAAATTTTGGCGCTCAGCGTGCTGGACGAGGTGACCGGGCTGGAGTTGAACAGCGTGGACTATCAGATGGACCCGCTGGATGCGATTACGTACTCCGCCTCCTTCCCCATTCCCGATAAGGCAGTCATCAAATACCGTTATGTGCGGCGCGGCGCTTCGCGGATTGTGGAAGACACCAACGCCGACCTGGGCATCCGCTACCGCTTGCTCTACGTCAACGGCAACACGGAGATTGTGGATACGGTCAGTTCCTGGAGCGATAAGCCGGTCAACACCCTTTCCGGCTCCATCTTCGGGACAGTCCGAAACGCCGAGAGCGGCGAACCGCTGGGAGAAATCATGGTCGCCGCCGGCGGCGTGCAAACGCTGACCGACTCTGCCGGGCGCTTCACATTGAGCGGTCTGCGCGGCGGGATGCACAACCTGGTCGCTTATGCGCTCGACGGGACGTATCAAACCTTTCAACAGGGCGCCATGGTGGAGGGGAACAAAAGCACGCCGGTTGAAATTCAGATGAAGCCCGCCCCGCTGGTCAACGTCATCTTTGTTGTCTCCGTGCCGCAGAACACGCAAAGGAATGTTCCTCTGCGTATTGCCGGCAGCCTGCTCCAGTTTGGCAATACCTTCGCCAACTTGAAAGGGGGGCTGAGCGCTGTTGCCGACCGCATGCCCGTCATGACGGAACTGCCCGACGGGCGCTACTCCGTCTCCCTGTTCCTGCCGGCAGGGGCGCATCTTTCCTACAAATACACATTGGGCGATGGTTTCTGGAACTCCGAGTTCAACACCGCCGGGCAATACGTCATCCGCAACTTGATTATTCCATCCCAGAACACCACTGTTGAGGACACCGTCCAATCCTGGCAAGCGGGACCCAACGCGCCCATCACCTTTGAAGTGCAGGTCCCGCAAGATACGCCGGTAAGCGACGTGGTCTATATCCAGTTCAATTCCTTTGGCTGGGCAGAGCCGCTGCCCATGTGGAAGACCGGCGCCAACCGCTGGGCATATAAGCTCTACGGACCGCTCAACATCCTCGGCTCCTTCCGTTACCGCTACTGCCGCAACGCCCAATGCGGCGCCGCTGACGACGCCGCCACCCCCGGCGCAGATCCGCCCGGGCGTAACGTGACCCCCGCTCTCACTCCGCAAGATATTCTCGACACCGTCAACCAGTGGGCGTGGAATAACCCCCAAACCGCCACCCTCGTCCAGACCGACATTCCCGCACGCGGCGCAGGCTTTGTGGCGGGCGTCGAATTTCAACGTTACTACAGCCCAGCCATGCACGTCTTTGCGCCGACTGCCCTGCAAAACATCCAAGCCATCGGCGGCAACTGGGTGTTCCTCTCCCCATCCTGGACCTACGCCGCCAGCGACCCGCTCACCTTCCGCCAGCAGCCGGGCTTGGACCCCTTCGCCGGCGACACGAAAAGCGCCGCCGCCTACGCCCGCTCCCTCAACATGAACGTGGCGCTCTTCCCGCAGCCCCGCTTCCCTCAAAGCGCAAATGATTTCTGGAAGAGCGCTCCCCGCAACTCCGCCTGGTGGGACGCTTGGTTTAATCATTACCGCGCCTTCGCCGTTCATTTTGCGGATTTGGCGACCAAAGCCGACGCGCAGGCGCTCATCCTGGGCGGCGACTGGATCGCCCCGGCTCTTCCGAACGGGAAACTTGCCGACGGCAACCCCAGCGCAGTCCCCGCTGACGCCGAAGCCCGCTGGCTGACGATCCTCGCCGAAGTGCGCCAGCACTATACCGGGCGGGTGCTGTTCGCCATCCCTTACACCAACGCCGACCTCCAGCCGCCGGTCAACCTGCTCAAAGCCGCCGACGCCATGTACCTGCTGTGGTTTGCCAAACTCAGCGACTCCGCCTCGCCCGACAAGGCGGCGATGACCGCCGAAGCCGGGCGCCTGCTCGACGAAAACATCTTCCCTGTGCAGGCGCAGGTGGGCAAACCGGTCATCATCGGGCTTTCCTACCCATCCGCATCCTACTCCGCTACCGGCTGTCTTCCCAACCCGGTGGGGGGCTGCCTGGATTGGACCTCGCTCGACCGCCCCAATGCCGACATCCCTTCCCTCAACCTTGACCTTCAGCAGCAGTTCGACATCTACGACGCCGTCCTGAACGCCGTCAACGGACGCACATGGGTGAACGGCATCGTCAGCCGCGGCTACTTCCCGCCGGCGGCGCTGCAGGACAAATCCGCCTCGGTGCATGGCAAACCTGCCGCCGACCTGCTCTGGTATTGGTTCCCGCGTCTGCTGGGAAATGTCAAATAGAATGTAACTAACGTCAGTTCGGGATAAGCGTCCCGAAGGCTGATTCTGCTCTCGAACCCGCTGCGTCAAAAGCCTTCGGGACGATTCAAAAGCCTTATCCCGAATTCAGGTTAATTACCCCATACCCTAAAGGTCTTCGGAAAGACCTTTGGGTATCAAAACTTCAATTCGTCGGAGGAGAAATGTCAAAGATAAAAATCCATTTGAAACGAGCAGGCATTGGTCTGCTCGTCCTGCTTATCGCGCTGGGAGCAGGCGGAGGGTATTACTTCAAAAGTTACTTGCCGAACATCGTCGCGCGGAAGTCCTTCCCCCAAATTGACGGGGAAATTCAACTCGAAGGTCTCGACGCGCCCGTCAGCATCTACCGCGACTCGATGGGCATCCCGCATATCTACGCCAGCACCGCCCACGACTTGTTCTTCGCGCAGGGCTATGTCCACGCGCAAGACCGCTTCTGGCAGATGGACACATGGCGGCACATCGGTTCGGGAACGCTCAGCGAAATGTTCGGCAAGGGGCAGGTGAAAACCGATACCTTCCTGCGCACCCTCGGTTGGCGGCGCACCGCCGAAGCCGAATACGCCCAACTCGACCCCGCATCCAAAGCCATCCTCGACTCCTACGCGGCGGGCGTCAACGCCTACCTCAAAGACCGTTCCGCCGAAGCCCTGAGTTTGGAATATGCCATCCTCGGCTTGCTCAGCCCCGATTACAAAATCGAACCGTGGACGCCCGTCCACAGCCTCACCTGGGGCAAAGCCATGGCGTGGGACCTGCGCGGCAACATGGGCGAGGAAATCGAACGGGCGGAACTCCTGAAAGTGATGCCGCCCGAACAAGCCGCCAAATTCTTCCCCGACTATCCTGCCGACCATCCCGTCATCGTCAACAAGATTGGAGAGGGACAGTCGAATGTCGAGGGTCAAGCGTCCTCCCTATCGCCCATCATTCAACTTTCGACTTTCGACTTTCAACCTGCGCAGGAACGCCTCGCTCTCCTGGACCCTTGGCTGGGGCGCGTGGGCGATGGAATTGGTTCCAACTCCTGGGCAGTCTCCGGCAAACTGACCGCCAGCGGCATGCCGCTGCTCGCCAACGACCCGCACCTGGGCATTCAAATGCCTTCCATTTGGTATCAAGCGCACTTGGAATGCAAACCCGTCAGCGATGACTGTCCCTTCAACGTGGCTGGCTTCACCTTCGCCGGCGTGCCGGGCGTGATCATTGGTCACAACGACCGCATTGCCTGGGGCTTCACCAATCTCGGTCCCGATGTGATGGACCTGTATATCGAACGCGTCAACCCCGAAAACCCGAACCAGTACGAAGTCAACGGCAAATGGGTGGACTTCGAGGTCCGCACCGAAACGGTCAACGTGGTGGGCGGCGAGCCGGTGGAAATTACCATCAAGTCCACCCGGCACGGACCGGTCATCTCGGAGGTATATGGTCCGCTCAAAAATGAAGGCGATCCGAAAGACAAGGAGTTCGTTCCATTCAAAGAGCGGGCGGGCATCGAACTGCCTGAGCAATACGTCATCGCCCTCAAGTGGACGGCGTTGAGTCCATCCACCCCGTTCCAGGCAATTTGGGGCTTCAACCGCGCGCAGAACTGGGAAGATTTCCGCGAGGCGGCGCGCGGCTTCCACGTGCCGGCGCAGAACCTGCTCTATGCCGATGTGGACGGTAATATCGGCTACCAGGCGCCGGGCGACATCCCCATCCGCGCCAACGGCGACGGCTCGCTTCCCGTCCCCGGCTGGACGGACGATTACGAATGGACGGGCTTCATCCCCTTCGAGGAACTGCCCTACACCTTCAACCCCGTCGAAGGCTACATCGTCACTGCCAACAACCAGGCATCGCCGCGCGATTATCCCTACCTCATCACCAACAACTGGGATTACGGCTACCGTGCCGCCCGCATCGTGGAGATGATCGAGAACGCGCCTGGCAAGATTGACATTCCCTACATTCAATCCATGCAGGGCGACGCGATGGACTTGGGCGCAAAGGCGCTTCTGCCCGTCTGGAAGGAAATTGATTACAAAGCCGAAACGCCCGTCCAGCAGGCGGTCCTCGACATGATGCTCAACTGGGACTATCAATGCACCGCCGATTCACAAAGCGCGGCAGTGTATCAGTGGTTCTGGTGGAATCTCCTGCAAAATACGCTCAACGACGAATTGCCGGAACGCACCCAAAAGATGGGCGGCAGAAGCGGCGGCAGCCCCGACTTTGAAATCATGCGACGGCTGATTCAAACTCCCAACGATCCCTTCTGGGACGATAAGAACTCGGCGGAAGTCGTCGAAACGCGCGACGATATTTACATCGCTTCGCTGGCGGAGACCGCAGAACAAATCGAAAAAGAATACGGCAAAGACACCGCCAAATGGCCCCGCTGGGGCGAACTGCACACCGCCACCTTCCGCAATGGGACACTGGGCGAATCGGGCATTGGGCTGATTGAAAACTTGTTCAATCGCGGTCCGTTCGAGACGGGCGGCGGCAAGAGCATCGTCAACGCCACCGGCTGGGATGTGGGCGTCGGCTTCCAGGTGGACTGGCTGCCCTCCATGCGCATGATTGTGGATTTGGGCAACTTGAACAATTCCATCACGGTTCACACAACGGGACAGTCCGGTCATGCCTATCACCCGCACTACATTGACATGGCGCCGTTATGGGCAAATGTTCAGTATTATCCGATGCTGTGGGATGAAGCGTCAATCACCAGCGATGCCGAAGGGCATTTGGTGCTGAAGCCAAAATAAACAGCACTGTCAGCGTGTAGGGCGAGATTAATCTCGCCCTACAGTTTTTAACGCCAGAAGGGAAAAGAAGCACACCCCAAAATAACTGAAGGTCAAATCCACCAGGTCGAAAGAACGGGCGGAGAAATATCGCTGGGAGAATTCCTCGAGACCGATGAACAGGGCGAGGATCAAGGCAACTCGTCGGGCAATCAGGCTCGGGTTTAAGTCCGGACGCGAACGGAGGAGGGCAAGGTCAATGAGCAGGGTGAGGATGCCGAAGAGGAGAAAATGTCCCAGTTTATCGCCGAAGGGTATCCCGTTCACAAAGCGCAAGACGCCGAGCCGTCCGCCATCGGCAAGGATAATGATGAGAATGATGAAAAGCGCAAAGAGAACGGCAAGGTATTTCATAAGGTGCAGGCTGTGCCACACCTGTTTATTGGAGGCGTTGTAAGAGTTCAACGAGGGAAAAACCCCCGCCTGCAATCAGGAAACCAAAATAGATGACCGTGGCGAGGTTGGAAAGATGACCGAGGAGGATCGAACCGCCGTCCCTGTCCATCATGCCGATGGCAAGAAAAATCAACGCCAGGGCGGGCAATGTGTTGCTAAAGGGGATGAAACCAAACGGCGCCATGAGCAGAAGCGCGGCAAGGATGAACGCCAGGTTATTGAACGTATTCACAACGCGACCGTTTGTGAGCCGCGGCAAACGGTGCGGGCGGCTGATCCGCTCAAGGCGATGAATCCAAGTGAGTGCACGCCCGAGGGCTTCGCGAAGTTTGGGCGCAGAAAGTTTGCGATGGGCAATGAAACCGGGCAGCCAGAGTTTCCGCGCAAATAAGTGCGTGACGCCAAATAGCAAGATGCCTGTGCCAAACACAGTGCTGACGCCGGGAATCGAAACCGGCACCAGGAAAATCAACGACATGAAAATGGTGAGGAGCATCAAACTGTCCACGCCGACGATGTCCATGATCTCATTCAGGGTGACTTCGTGAGGCGGCAGTTTCCTGGCAATCAGTTCGATTTTTTCGCCAAGCGATTCGGCATTGAGTTCCTCCTCTTCAGCCTGAGTCAGGTAAATATGTTCTTCCATTAAATTACTCACCTTGTCTGAATATCTTGCACTTTCAAAATTGTACGCAGATAAACGCTGAAAACGCTGATTCTTCTTGATTTTCTTGGCGGTTCCGCTTAAAAATCTGCGCTCGTCTGCGTTTTTCAGCATCCCGAATAAACGTGTAAGGTAATCAATCACCTTGTTTAGCGATATTTTGCGTTTTTCCAAATCAATCGAGCAATAAAACCGGCTTACGAAAGACAAAATCAAACCACGGAGTCACGGAGAAAAGTCCTTAAAAGCCCCGTGACTCTGTATCTCAGCGATTCAATTGGGATTGCACAGATGTTGACAATCAAATTTGGGGCGGGATCAGGAAACAGGCTGACCGGCTTTTGCCTCGTGGCGAGCCTTCCACCATTCCACGAACATGGGGATCACGGAGATCAGGATGATGGCGATGATGACAATCTCAAAATTCGCCTTTACAAATGGAATGTTGCCGAAGAAATAACCGAGCATGGTAAACAAGGCAACCCAGGTGATCCCACCCACGATGTTATACGTGGCGAAATATCCGTAAGTCATTTTTCCGATGCCCGCCACAAAGGGAGCAAAGGTGCGCACAATCGGCACAAAGCGTGCCAGAAAAATCGCTTTGCCGCCGTGCTTCTCGAAGAAGGCATGAGTTTTTTCGAGATATTCCTTCTTAACCCACTTGATGTTATAGGCGCGTTCACCCAGATAATGACCGATGGAATAATTCATGGCATCCCCCAGAACAGCCGCTGCAATCAACAAGCCGATTAATCCCCAGACGTTCAAAGACCCCAGTGCGGCAAAGGTTCCTGCCGCAAAGAGCAGCGAATCACCCGGCAGGAAGGGCGTGACCACCAGCCCGGTCTCGATAAAGATGACCACGAAGAGGATGCCATACGTCCATGCGCCGTAGGCAGCAATAATGCCCGACAGATACTCATCCAGATGCAGGAACAGGTCCAGCGTGTTTTTCAGAAACTCCATGTGCTTTGCTCACTTTCAATGCCAGGATGCCCGGCAGAGGATTCACCTACTCAAGCGGAAGGTCAGGTTTGCGAACAGGCGCAGATTATACCTTGCTTTGCTTTATGGTTTCGTCTCAGTGCGGCTGAACCAATCGCCCGCGAGAAGAAAGAGGACGCTGCCCAGAGATGACATTCCCAAATTCAACAAGCCCAACGGCAGAAAAACCCATCCGCGCCACGCGCCGAACAAATGCCCGGCTGTAAATCCCAAAACGCTCAAGAGGAGATACAACAGCAAGCGCCCACCCCCTCCGCCGCGCAGCAGGTGATACAGCACGCCGTAACTCAGGGCAATGAGCAGGGCAAGCAAAAGCGAAGGTACAGTCATGAGGGGAATGAATTCACAAGGTTACATGAGTGCGTACAAAAAGACAATCATCCACGAAGGACACGAAGAACACCAAGAAATTTCCGAAGCGAAGGTACAGTCATGAGGGAAATGAATTCACAAGGTTACATGAGTGCAGTACAAAAAGACAATCATCCACGAAGGACACGAAGAAATTTCCGAGCGGTCATATGCGCTCTCTTTCTTTCTCTCCTACATCATCCCTACATCTTGGCTACACGCAAATTTATTACTGAATGATACCGCCGCCGACCAACACATCACCCTGATAAAAGACCGCCGCCTGCCCAGCTGTCACATCGCGCTGCGGCGCATCAAACTTGACCTGAACCTGATCCGCCCCCATCGGCATCACCCACGCCTCCGCCTCCTTTGCCGTGTAGCGAATCTTCACCTCCGCGCGGAACGGCTCACGCGGCGCCTCCCCGCTCAGCCAGTTGACGGAATGGGCTGATAACTCGAGGGAGCCTAATTCCTCCTGCGTGCCAACCACCAGTGCGTTCCGCGCCGCATCTTTGGCGAGCACGTACAAAGGCACGGGAAACGCAATGCCGAGACCTTTTCTCTGCCCAATGGTGTAATTCGCCAAACCCGTATGCCGTCCCAGCGCCTTCCCATCGCGCGTGACAATCTCGCCTGGCTTCAGCATCTCCGCCGCATTTCGCTGGATGAAGTTGCGGTAATCTTCGCCTGCCAGAAAGCACAAATCCTGCGAGTCTTTGCGCGAGGCGGTAGGAAGCCCGTGTTTCTCTGCAATGGCGCGAATCTCCGCCTTTGTGTAACCGCCAACAGGAAAAAGAGCGTACTTCAATTGCTCCTGCTTCAAAACATGCAAGACATAAGACTGATCTTTCGAGCGATCCACCGCCCTCAACAACTCGATCGTTCCATTTTCATCTTTTCTTACTCGTGCATAATGCCCGGTTGCCATGTACTCCGCACCAACCGCCAGGGCGTGTTCCAGCAAAAACGTCCAGCGGATTTTGCGGTTGCAAATCAAACAAGGATTGGGCGTCTCGCCGCGCGCATATCCCTCGAGAAAATAGTCCACCACCGTTTCGCGGAAAACATTCTTCGCATCAATGACATAGAAGGGAATGCCCAGCATCGCTGCCACGCGCCGGGCTTGCGCCATCGAATCGGGCGTGCAGCAGCGGTTGGAATCCTCTTTACCCGGCTCGCTCCACAGCCGCAGCATCATGCCAATCACTTCATACCCCTGCTCTTTCAGCAAAGCGGCGGCAACGGAGGAATCCACCCCTCCCGACATGGCAACAACCACTTTATTCATAAACCACCGATGAAAGGGATAAAAGGAAACAGGCAAAATTAACTATGGCGATGCGATATCGCATGCGTCTTTTTCTCCTTCCAAACATCATAAGGAACCAACCGGCGGATTTCCATTTTGGGCCTGCCAAAATTAATCAACAGACATACAGGCATTCCACTGGCTTTCAAGTAATTCATCGCCTGTGCGACATGAATTTCGTCCAACTCTCGTACCGCTTTCAATTCCACAAGAACTTTCTTTTCAACCACGATATCGACAAAAAACTCGCCAAGAAGAATGCCATCGTAGAAAATTTTCAACGGACATTGCCGTTCAGCAAACAATCCATCCTTTTGAAGTTGATGATAAAGTGCCTTTTCATAGACGCTCTCGAGGAAGCCGCTGCCCAGCGTATTACTCACTTCGTACGCACAACCGATGATTTTCTTGGTAAGTTCGTCGAGAAGATCCTTCTCCTCGGTCATACTTATTCCATCTCTTTCATCCGTGGTTCAAGAGGCGGGCTCTTTCGACAATACCCGGCAGAACGGCAAGAAATGACTCGACATCCTCGGCGGTTGTCCCCATACCCAGCGTCACCCGCAGCGACCCCAATCCCCACTCCCGCTCCAGACCGATGGCATTCATCACCTCGCTGGGTTCGGGATTGCCAGTCTTGCAGGCGGAGCCGGAAGAACAGGCAAAGCCAGCCGCATCCAGCAGGGTGAGCAGAAGGTTGCCATCCACGCCCTTGAAGACAAAACTGGCGTGATGCGGGAGGCGGATATTCATATCGCCGGTCAGGCGCGAGTTGGGGATGGTTTCAAGCACTGTGCCGATAATTTTGTCGCGTAGCGGTTGGACGTGCGCCGCACGCTGCTCGCGTTCTTCGTGCGTCAGGCGCAGCGCTTCCGCAAAGCCGACGATGTACGGCACGTTCTGTGTCCCCGCCCGCAGACCGAACTCCTGCCCGCCGCCCGTCAGATGAGGAACCAGCGGCGTCCCCTTGCGAACGTACAACACGCCGACTCCTTTCGGACCGTAGAACTTGTGCGCCCCCAGCGACATCATATCCACGCCCAATTCTTGCACATCCAACGACAAATAGGCGGCGGCTTGCACGGCGTCGGTGTGGAAAAGGATTTGGCGGGCGCGGCAGATTTCGGCGATGTCCCGAATCGGGTTGATGGTTCCAATCTCATTATTGGCATACATCACAGAGACGAGGGCGGTCTCTTCACAAATCGCCCTCGAGACAACCTCCGGCGTCACCATCCCCTGTTCGTTCACATCCAGCCATTCGATTTGAAATCCGTCGTATTTTTCCAATTGCAATAACGTTTTCGTCACGGCGGGATGTTCGGCGCGCGAAGCGAGAATCCAGCGGGCGCCGTTTTTTTCGCGCATGGCATACGCCGCGCCGCGAATCGCAAGGTTATCTGACTCGGAGCCGCAGGAAGTAAAGATGATTTCATCGGGGCGGCAGTTGAGGATGCGCGCCACCGTCTCGCGCGCGGCATCCACAGCGGCTTCGGCTTGCTGTCCGTAGCGATGCACCGATGAAGGATTGCCGAACGAATCAGAGAAATACGGCTTCATGGCATCCAGAACGCGGGCATCCACAGGGGTTGTGGCGGAGTAATCCAGATAAATCATGGAAGCGATTATAGCATGTGGAGCGTAGGAACTTCGTAGGGGAATCGTACGTTTAATGCCGAACAAATCCGCTTAAAATTGCGGCTCATTGATAAGGAGTGACCATGAAACAAAAACTGACCATTTTTCTACTTGCAAGCCTTCTCATTCTAACAGCCTGCGGAGGCGGCAAAGCGGAACCTACGCCAACGCTGGATGCGAATCTGATTCAAACCCAGGCAATCGAGACTTTTTCGGCGGTTCTGACTCAGACCGCGCTTGCCGCGCCCACCCAAACCCCTCTTCCCACTCTGACCGCCTCGCCCACCTTTGCCCCATTTTCCACCAGCGCCGTCATGACCCTGCCTGCCGTCACTCAAACGGTGGCAGGCGCTGCACCTACGGCATCCTGTTACCAACTGCGCTTCGTCAGCGACGTGACCATCCCCGACAATACCCCCATGGCGCCGGGGCAAGCCTTCACCAAGACCTGGCGGGTGCGAAACACCGGTTCTTGCGCTTGGGAGGCGGGCTTCAAATTTACCTTCGTCGGCGGGGAGCAGATGAACGGCGCGACCTACACTCTGCCTTCGGCTGTGCCTGCCAACACCGAAATTGACATTTCCATTGCCATGGTTGCACCGACGAATAAGACCGGCGCTCTGCGCGGCAACTGGCGCATGCAAACCGCCACAGGACAGTGGTTCGGCGACGAGGTATATGTGATCATTGTCGTTGGCGGAGCGACGCTCACGCCCACAAAAGGCACACCCACCAACACAACGGTCCCGCCCACCGCCACCAGCACCAGCACCACCGCCCCGCCTACAGCGACGGAAACGCCTATACCCCCCATTTCCACGCCTTAGCAATAATCTGGCGCCGGACAGCAAAAAGCGGACGAGTTGCGACTCGTCCGCTTCGTTTTTGAATCGGGCTGGCTAAATCCCTGCGTTGCTCAGAGTGCGGAGCATTTGTGAGAGCGCGGCAGTGATGGCGGGATGCTTCGCTTCGAAATAGTCAATCGCCGCCTGCACGCGCTCCAGCAATGATTCCGGATTTTCCTGGGTGGGATCAAGGAATTTTTGGATGTCGGCTCTGAGGCGGGCAAGCATTTCGCGTCCCATTTCATCCACCGACTGAGTTCGGGCGAGTTCCTCGTGCAACTGTTCGAGCAGTTCGCGGAGCCTTTGTTCTGGCATAGGCATTCTCCTTTCTGCCGGACGGCGATTTCAAACTTATTTTACAACTTTTTCAGCCAGTCACAATTGCTCTGTTGCAATCATCAAAAAAATCTGCGTAGTTTGCGCTCTCTTGCGCAAACCCGGCGGTAGAGACCGCCGAGTACGCTCGGAAAAATCCTTGCAACAGAGCGATTTACCATGCCTATCTCATGTTTGCAACAGAGCGATTTACCATGCCTATCTCATGTTTGCAACAGAGCAAGTCACAATCCATTTTCAACAGCAGAGACCGCCAAATAGGCGCTTTCGTGAGGCGCTGAAACTTCATTCTAAGAGAACGAAAGTCATCAGGAAAAAACTCCTGTGGTATGCTTAAAGCCACTCAAGGAGTTGACCATGACCATCGCGGTCGAAGTGCAGGGTGCCACAGCGCGCATCCACCTCTCAGGCGGGATAGACTATGCTTCCCAGGAGGAATTCAAGCGCGCCAATCAACAGGCGCTTTCTGTAGAGGGCGTGCGTGAAATTTGCGTGGACTTTGCTCACGCAACATTTTTGGACTCCTCCGGCATCCGCGCCCTGCTCGACCTCCAAAAACGAGCGGATGCGGCAGGCAGGGCTCTGGTGCTGGTCAATTGCAATTCGCACTTGCGCGAAATTTTCGAAATCGGCGGCTTCGACAAAGTCTTCAGGTTTGGCTGATACCACTCACACCACAGGGAAATAAACCATGAAACTCGATTACACCGAATTGGAAAACGGCATCCGCCTCATCAAACTCGAAGGGAGACTCGATTTGAGTGGGACGTACAGTATCGAGGTCCAATTTGTGAACCGCTGTGCGGGCGACGGCGTCCGCGTTCTCGTGGACCTGTCCGGCGTCAGTTATGTGTCATCCGTAGGAATCCCCATGCTGGTCAACGCCGCCAAGTCGGTCGTCAACCGGGGCGGCAAGATGGCGTTCCTCAATCCCCAAGAAAATGTGACCAAAGTGCTGGATTTGGTGGGCATCCCCAATGTCATCCCCATTTACTACGACCAGCAAGCGGCAATCGAGGGCTTAAAATAGCCTGGCACCCTCTTACAAATTATATATAATTTTCGTGGTACAATGGCGGCGAAACAGGAGCAAGCCATGTACACAACAATACTTTTCATCCTGCCCATTGCGATTATCCTTTGGGCGCTTTCTAAAACCACCGAGAAAGTGCTTGCCATCCGCGAAAGCGAGCGCGAGGCAGGCAAGGAACCAGCCGTTTATCTGTAAACTGGAATTGGTTTCATTAGGACGGCTCCGGAGGCAACTCCGGAGTCTTTTTATTTCCGGATTCTTTACTGTACACACAGAAACCCTAAAGGTCTGCTTTCCCTTCGTGAATTTGAGAATTTCCAAAAAGACCTTTAGGGTTTTCCACGAGAGAAATGTACGGTAGAGAGTTTCCGGACATTTTCCCGCTTCTTCCCTCGACGGAGGCAGATTCGGTCACGAACCGCCGCCCCTACTCTGATGCCTTTTACTCACCTCTCCGCCCTTCGCCCGATAAAACGCCGCCCAACGCCTGTTGACCTCTTCCGTGGCTTGCTGACGCGTGTATCCGTATTTGACCTGGAGCATGGTCAGGAACTTGTCCTGCTTGTCTGCCGCTTTGTCTATTTTCTTCAAATCGTGCTCACCCAAAAGGCTGAACCATTCCGCAGTTTGCCCGCGGATGATTTTCCATTTTTGGTCGAATTTCGATTTTTGCACTTTCATTACAATCTCCTCATAGAGCATAAAATTGGCTAGCCTCAGTTTGGAGTTTGCGAGATTTCGTTTCCTGCTGACCATCCATTCCCCCATTTGAATCGGCGCGAACAAAATTGTCAAACTCTTACTTGACTATTGTACTACGCGACTCGCTCAAAAGGGGTTTTATTGCATAAGTTGCCAAAAAGTAAACGGTCACGTAAATAGTACATCTCCAGACTATTTCGCGTGACCATCTCTCATCTCCCCCAAAGGTGAGAAGCCAAGACATGTCAAGCAAAATCTATCCTTAGAAAGTCAATAACCCACTACACACAAAAAACTCGACACCATGCTATTCTCTTTACTAATTTTCGAATAGTATATGTTCTAAAGCAAAAGTGTTTTTAAATGGGGTTTTCTTTTTTCAAAATTCAGCCTGGGCAAGGTGCTCTCCCATACCTCCCAAAACTATTATTTAGGGATACGGAATACAAAGCATTTGCCCTGCTTGAATATAGCGTGAATCACTGAGATTATTGGCAGCAACAATTTTGTCAACGGATGTCGAGAAATTTATTGCCAATCTAAAAACATTATCTTTTGGCTGAACCAAATACGAACCTCCATTTTCAATGCCAATATGGGTACAGCAAGGGGCGCTTATCCTCACCAATTGATTTACTACAAACACACCTTGACTGACACGAGCATCACTGCTTCGAATATCAGCTTCTGAAATATAAAACCAAGATGCGACACTCTGCAAAATATCATTAGGCTGAACAAGATACAAACAATAATTGGGCGAATTACTAATGTTGGAAGTTGCTGGGGCAAATGTTGCAGTAGCAGTTGTCGCAATCTCCAAGGGCGCGACTACTGTTACAAGCGCAACTGAGGTTGCCGTAGATGTCTGCGCGACATCTTGATGCAACAAATTACTTGGTGTGTTTAAAGGTAATGCAACTGTAGGTGTTGGTAATGGTTTTAGAAACCACACAGGCTTAAACAAAATTATTATGCACACAATCATCACCAATAAAACAGAGATGAAAATGACAGGCTTGAATTCAGCGGGAAGTACTGTTGGAGGAGCGTTAATAATTGCTTTTAGAATTGTCCCACCTGTCAATGTAACTAAGCTAAGACCAAAACTGCCTATAGTACCAGTCATCACACCAGTCACGGCAAGTTCTAAAGTTTCATCAAAAACTAATCCCTTCCACTCATCTTTTATACAGGTTAGTGTAAACCATTTCAGAAGATTTCTACTATATTGAATAATATTACCATCCAATTTCTCGTGAAGTTCACGTTTGCTCTTCCAATCTGAAATGATCTTAAAGGTTTCCTCACCTAAAGACACACACATACGGCGAGGAGATGACACATTTGCTGCCCCAACTGACTCTGCATAAAACACTTGAGAGAAATACTGATCGTAAAGAGGATGTACAGGAAGATTCAATTCACGGGTATAGATTTGTTGTAACTGCAATTGTTCTTCGTATGAAAATGATCCAATAAAATCATATCGCCTAATTGGGTATTCCGAATCATCACTCTCATATTTATATTCTGGCTTATTTATATCGTCTAGCAAAGTAGCTTTTGGCGCAATATCAATAAGTGACGAGAATTCTTCAAAAAACCTTTGAGTAATTCTCCAAGATTCCCACCTCACTTCATAATCACTACTATTAACCAATCTGGCGATCCGTGGATCGGTAATTTGTTTTGTCCTATATTTATTAATAGTTTTTACCAACAATGCATAGATAAACAAGAACAATATTGGGCTACCCACCTTCGAATCTCGAAGCATTTGCACAAGTGCGCTCGGAACTTCAAGAATACGATCGCGAACCGATGCATTCTCCTTTATTTTATTTGCATCAAGCAAATCAAGGATAAAAAGTGACAGATCTAATAATATTGCTTGTCGTGGAGTATTATTTGAAGCCCGATCTTGTACCATTTCAGTCCTCCTAGCCAACCCTACCCACGATAAAACGATAACATTATGGTTATATTATAACTTTAACCTCCTAAATCCAAATAACAGGTTTACGAATTTATTCTGCATCATTTTCCCACCATCCCATCAACTCGCTCAACGGCAAACTCGGCGTCGCATCGCCCTGCCTGCCGGTATTCCACGTCACGATCAATTCGCGTTTGGCGCGCGTAATGCCCACGTAGAACAGACGCAGGCGTTCCTTGACGTAATCCAGCCGCGAGCGCAGGGTTGCTGTGCCTTCTTCGTACCAATCATACTCGCTTGTTGACTCCAGGGCGGTTAACTGCGCGAGCGCCTCCGCTTCGAGATTCAACCCGCCGCGAATAAACCACTTTTCCGAAATAAATCTGTCGCCCGGCATGTTCGAGGGAAAGTCGTAATTGTTGACCGACATCAAGTACACGCGGTCCCACTCTAATCCCTTCGCCTTGTGCATTGTCGTCACCACCACGCGCCCGCGATAATACTCGGGGTCGAAGCCCGAATCGTTCGACGAGAAGCCGATGAAGCGCCGTTCGTTTTTGGCAATCACTGCCAGTTCTGCGGTCAACTCGGGCAGCCGCCAGTCGGGATGATCGTCCGCCGCCTGCCTGAGCACGAGCGCCAGTTTATGCGCCAGCGCCAAATCCGATGCTTCGGTGAAGACATCCTGCGCGAGCGTGAGAATCAACTGGTCAATGGGAAGCGTGACCGCGTTCAACCAGCGCTGGACGACGACGCGGAACGCGTTAAATTCTTCGATGACGCGCTCCATTTCTTCCCTCACCCCTACCCCCTCTTCCTGTGGGAGAGGGGAATTCGCGGCAGGGTGAGGGCTGACATACTCTTCCACCTTTCCAATCTTCCTCAGCACGCGCTCTACATCGCTCAGGAGAGCCATCTTTTCCGAGTCTTCTCTCCAATCCCTCCTCCACACTTCATACGCTTTCGCCAACTTTTTTGCAGAGCCTGGGTCCGCCAGGTATGACAGGAGATGACTCAACGACCCCGCCGCGGCGCGCGTCTCAGACGTGGATGAAATCAACTCAATCGGTTCGATGCCGCGCTGACGCAGTGCATTGACCACTTCCACGCCGCGCTGGTTGCGCGGGACAAGGATGGCAACCGTCGGCTGTTCTTCGATGGGACGCTCCGCAAACGAATCGAGATAGTTCTTGACCGACTTGACCACCGCTTCGAGCTCCTGTTCGGGCGTGAACTTGGTGGGGATGAATTTGATGGCTTCGGGGTTATCGGGCGGATTCTGCTGGGGGTCATCGGCTGGGACAGGCTCGATGTGCGGCAGGGATAACGCTGTCCGCGCTGCGGGGACGGGATGGGAGGTCATCACCCAGTCAATGAGGTGGTTGGCAATAGCGATAATAGACGGCTGTGAGCGTCCCGACTCGGGCATGGGGATGCTGGGGTTGCTCTCGATGAACGCGCGCAGGAGGTCGGGGGAGGCGGTGGTGAAGGTCTCAAAGATGGCTTGATTGGGGTCGCCGACTCTAACCCAATTTCCTCCTAAATTGCTGGTTGAGTAGCGAGCGCTCGCTGCGAGCGCATCGAAACCAGCAGTTTCATGCAACCCGCTGGTCTCGGTACGGTCTCGGCTATCGCCTCGACCTACTCGACCAGCGGATCCACCAGATAACAGAGATAATATCCTCTCCTGCGTCAAACTTGAATCCTGCGCTTCATCTTCGAGGATGAACGGATAGCGGTATTGCAGACGCGCAAGGTATTCTTCGTCGGTTTCAAGCAGAGTGAGGGCGAGGCGAATCAAGTCGTCGAAATCCACGGCGCCGCGATAGGCGAGGGCGCGCTGGTAGTCGGCGTAGATGCTCCAGCCGAGTTCGGCGAGAGGCAGGGGGGCGGGAGAGGTGTCGAGTTTGGCGCGCAGGCTTTCGGGAGTCAGGAGGCGGTCTTTGGCGGAGCGGATAAAAGCCAGGGCGAGGGAGTCCAGCAAATCAGGTAGTTGCTCGCGTTTGACCCAATCCCGTTTGGAATCTTCGAGGGCGGGGTCGAGGTAGTCATCCAATGAATTCGACGCCAGCCAGGCATTGACCGCATCGCGGCGGATGAAGCCAGCCTCACGCTCGTCAATGATGCTGAAGCGTTCCTCCAGTCCCACGCGCGCCGGCTTCTCGCGGACGATGTCGTGCGCCAGTCCGTGCAGGGTGCGGACGCGGTATTTGTAGAGGGCTTGCAGAGGGTTATCGAAGAATTTTTTGATGCGCGCTTCGAAGTTGTCCACCGCCGAGTTGACGAGGGTGACGATGAGCACTTCCTGGTCGTCGCCAAGCCAGCCTTCGCGGATGATCTTCGCTGCCAGCGCGGAGAGGATTTGCGTCTTGCCTGCGCCGGGGACCGCGGCGATGCCGAGGCGTCCGCCGGTGTAGCGGAGGATTTGTTGTTGGGAGGGGCGAGGGGTGAAGTTAGTCATCAGTCATCAGTGATCAGTGATCAGTGGGCAGTTTTTTTTCGGAGACCTAGTCCGCTTTAGCGGGGTTTGTATGGATAGCACGGGGGTTCATCCCCGTGCGGACAGCAGGCGAGGGCAATGCCCAATGGACAGGACATGCTTTCGGTAAGCCCGACGATAAACCGTCGGGCTATGCCTACGAAGGCGGCTAAAGCCGCCTCTCCCGCGCTCAGCCCGCTTGAGCGGGCTTTGTAGAAACAGCACGGGGGTTCATCCCCGTGCGGGCTACACATCATCCATCCGCTCCATCGCCGCGATCAGCGTCCCGTCTGCGTGGTGCTGTTTCTGGTTATGAATATATCGTACCACCGAAGCGAGATTTCTTTCGCCGAAAGACAACACGCCGTATTCATCCTGCCAATAGAATTCAAAATCAGGTTTGATGACGTGGTTCACGTAATGCGAACTGTTCCCTTTCACATCGCCGATAAATTTTGCGGGCGCAAGTTTTGGAGGAAGGGAAACAGCGAGATGTACGTGGTCTTCCATCCCGCCGATGGCATGAACCAATCCGCCCATATCCTGAGCCTTTGCCGCAATCGCGCGGTATAACTCAGGCTCAAGAGACGAGTGGATCAATGGAAGTCGGGTTTTCGTGCCCCAAACAAAATGATAGTAAAGTTTCCAGTATGGCACAGTTAGCCTTTTCCGGACTTGACAGATGCTAATAGCAATATGGCGAAAAATATCTCGTCAACGAGTTGTTCGTCATGTCTTCTTCGCGCATGGGGTCATCTCCTGAATTGACGAGCACTTCGATGCCAAAGTTTTTGTTTCCTTTCAAATCAAGCACTACGGTCAATTTGATGTCTGAATTGGCATCGAGGCTTGAAATTTCCAAATTTGAAACGCCAATCACGCCGTTGAACTTCTGCGCCCATTCGTCTAATGTATAGCGCTGCTGACCCAACAACAGAAACACATCCACGCGAAACGAACCGAAATACCGCGTGCCGGCGCGCCCAATGTTCCGAATGAAAATGCCGATTTCCAAAATCGTGCCTTTACGGTCTGGCACGCATGTTGGGTTGCTGATGCCGGTCACGGTGAGATCGGGCAGGAGCAATAGCGGGCTGTCAAACGCGATGGTGGGCAGGATGAACGGCGTCCGTGTGGGAAGAGGCGTATTGGTTGGCGTAGGCGTTGAGGTCCGTGTGGGAGGCGGAGTGTAGGTGAGAGGCGGCAAAACCTCCGGCTGGTACGAATCGGAGAAGGTCTCCGTCGGGCTCGAAATCGCCTGCCAAAGGGTTGGCGTCGGGGGAATATCCAGCGGCGAAACAATGGTTGGAAAGGCGGCGGCAATGACGACAATGCCAATCACGCCAACGATAACAACAGCCGCGAGCCAACGGGGATAGGAGCGGTTGTTTTCTGTCATGTTTCCTTGAAGCCCGACATGCTCAACACTTTTTGGAATGCCCGCAATAACTCGCCGCGCTGCTCGAATCCGCTTTCGCCAAGTTCAGAGAGACAGACATAGACGCGCTCGCGGCAGCGATGCAGCAGCCCCGAAACCAGCCGCGCCAGCGCCTCTTTGCCGTATTGAACGTCATCGGCGTCCGTCCATTGCGTTCCTGTTTTCCAGCCGCGTGCCAACACATAAGGGTGGGTCAAGGGCTGGGACAACCGTTCGTACCATCCGCTCGAACCGACGTCGAGCCAAAATTGAACCGTCACCGGGCGGTTCATCATCAGGAACGTGTGAGCGGGGGCGACCAAAACCGCATCTTTCTCCTCCGACTGCCAAGCCTCCACATAAGACGAAGCAATGACGCCATCTTGCAGCATTTGGATGTATTCGCGTCCAAGATTGGGCAATGGGTCAGCGGTAAGGGTCTCATTGAAGGTGGCTTCGAGCGATTGGCGGAACTTCTTCACCGATTCCACGAGGCTTGCCGCCACGCGCACCGAGTCGAAGTTGCGGTGATAGCCGAAGCCGGGCTGTGAGAGCACCTCGCCAAACAATTTACGGAAGAAGTGGTCGAGCGACAATGGATCGCTTTCACGGTAAGCCAACAACCAATCCCGCAGAATGGAGTAGCGGTTGCCAACGGAAAAAGTGATGCGGTCTTGAACTTCCTGTTTTATCTCGTCGAAAGCGGAAAGCCGAAGGTCGCGTTGACGATAGACAATTTCCGTAAGGAGTTGGGCGCGCACCAGGTCGAGCCCATCAATGGATTGCATCAGCGCGTATGCCACGTCGAATTTGGGCGGGTGAATACCCCAATGCGGATGCGCCAAGGCGGCAAGGGTAATCAACGCATGAGAAGCCGGTTCATCGCGCAGGGAACGGGAAGGGCGGTGCGAGCGCCAGGGAATTTTGCGTGCATCAAGGCGATTCGTAATGGAAAAACGCAGAGCATCGGAAAGATAGGGAGCAAGAATCACAATCTCGGAAGGCGGAATGCCGGGAGCAGAAACCAGTTGCTCAATCTCGTCCACAACCGCATCAAGGAGCTCAGGATAAAAATGTCTGGAAACAATTTCCAAAGAGTCGCTCACCCCTTGACTATTGACGTCCGACTCAAAATTCGGAAGTATCGCTTTGGCGAGCGAGTCGCTCAACCCCGCCACACTCTCCGACATCACAAAACTCTCCTGCAGGCGCACATGCTCGTCACACAATTCGCGCAGCGCCCAGCCGGTGTGAACATCCGCGCCGAGGAAGTAGCGGAAGCCCGCACTTTCGTCATAGATCAGAAGCGCCGAATCAAATGACGGCAGCCACTCGCGGAGAATATCGTGCGCGCGGGGAACATCCTCCTCCACATTGTCATAGATCAAGTGACGGTATGTCCGCATAAGGTAATCGCGGACAATATTATGCTCCCACAAGATATTGGTAAATATCTCGAACTGCAGGGAAAAATCGAGCAGATTATGGTCGAGGCAATACTGACGAAAGCGATTGGCGCAGTCCTGCGCATCGGCATAGACGCGGCGCTGAGCGGGGTCGCCGAAATAAGCGGCATCGAGCCGTGCGCCAATTTCCGTGTGCGGGAATCCAATCACCGCCGCTTTATTGAGGTTGTCAATGATCTGCGAATACAGACGGTTGCGGTCAATCGTCACCGACTCGAAATAACCCGCGTCCAGCAATGGGCGGACGAGATGCGCCATGTAATATTGCGCGGTCTCCAGCGTGAGAAACACGGGCGGCTGGTCGGGATGGGCAAAGCCAGCCGCCTCCGCCGCCAGTGACCAGAACAAGTCGCACATGCGGCGCGCCAAACCGCCAAAGGTTGCGGGCGTCACTTCGCCGCCTGCGCTTCGCTCGGGGCTGTAAAGCAGATCGAGATACGGTTCCTGCAAAGAACGCTGGGGGGTGAGCAAAAGAATCTCCTCGCCGGGGACGCCCTGCGCCAGCAAATGCCGCATCCGCTCGACGGCAACGGTTGTTTTGCCGCAGCCGGCGGGACCGGAGAGGAAGAGTTTCCGGTCAAGGGGAGATTCGACAATTTGACGTTGAAGCAGGCTCAGGCTTGTCCTGAGCGAAGTCGAAGGGCTAGGCATGAAGCGAGGGTACAGGAGAGAGAGATGTTTGTCAATATGCCAGCCAACTGTAAAATCTGACCGGCGTCCTATGCTTCATCCTGCCCAATCAGTAGCCCGCTTCATTCCTACGGGATGCCTGATACGGCAGCCCGAATTTTGTTGTGCAGCCGTTGACACATCCCCGGCGGGCATGTATAATACCGTCCGCTTCTGCCTCAGCAGTACGATGCGCTGAGGCGCTTGTTTGTCGAAAGGCAAACCACATCCCAGCTTCCCCGCCCGCCGGCGACGAGCGCTCACGCTCCGCAGGCATGCGGTGAAGTGAATGACTGGAGAACAAAAATGAAATTTGCAATCGTGGAAAGCGGCGGCAAGCAATACCGCGCCGTCGAAGGGCGAGTTATCGAGGTGGATCGCCTGCCCGTGGAAGCGGGCGAACAACTCAACCTCGAGCGCGTTCTGCTCGTGGCAGACGGCGACGATGTGCTGGTCGGAACGCCCACTGTGGACGGCGTGGAAGTCAAAGCCACAGTGGTGGACCATGTCAAAGGTCCCAAATTGCTGTCATTCAAATACCGCCCGAAGAAGCGCATCCGCGTGCGCGGCGGTCACCGCCAGCAATACACCCGCCTGATGGTGGATTTCATCGGAAAAGCGGGCGAGGCAAAGGCTGAAGAGAAGAAACCAGCCCGAGCGAAGAAAGAAACGAAGTCAGAATAAGCAGAGGTAGCCATGGCACATAAAAAAGGCGGCGGCTCCAGCCGCAACGGACGAGATTCCAATGCCCAGCGTTTGGGCGTGAAGCGTTTTGCCGGTGAGTTTGTGCTTTCCGGTCATATCCTTGTGCGTCAGCGCGGCACCAAAATCAAGCCGGGGCTGAATGTCAAAGTTGGCAAAGACGATACCCTGTTTGCGACCACAGATGGCGTCGTGATGTACGACATCGTCCGCGGACAGAAGCGCGCGAACGTCCTGCCGCAGGCGGAAGGCTAATCATGAAGAAAGACATCCATCCCACTTACTACCCCGAAGCCAAGGTCATTTGCTCCTCCTGCGGGCACACTTGGACAACCGGCTCCACCAAAAAAGAAATCCGCGTGGATTTGTGCTCGAACTGCCACCCGTTCTTTACCGGCGAAGCCCAGCGCATCCTCGACACTGAAGGTCAGGTGGACCGCTTCTACAAGAAGTTGTCAGTGCGCCAGGCGTATGTGGAACAGCAGCGGGTCAAGGAAGAACTGAAGGGTTCCCCCGAACGCCCGATTGCCGAACTTGGTCTTCCCACCCGCGCCACCGAAGCGCTCAAGGCAGCCGGCATCGAAAACGTCGGTCAGTTCCTCGAACGCCTCAGCGGCGGCAACCAGGCAGTGTTGGCAATTGCCGGCTTTGGTCAGGCTTCGCTGACCGCCGCAAAGAAAAAACTGCGCGCGCTCGGCTACGAAATCCCCGAAGCCGCGGCGTAACTCTGCGGCGGGAGATTTCCCCAAGGGTTGCAGAAAACTTAATCTCAGGTAAACTTACAGGCATGGCGCAGAACGCCGTGCCTGATTTTTTGCCCCTCCATGCGGGGCAGGAGAAGATATGCGGCACACCAACGGTTCCATTGAAGTAGTCTGCGGTTCGATGTTCAGCGGTAAAACGGACGAATTGATCCGCCGCCTCGTGCGGGCAGTGATCGCCAAACAAAAGGTGCAGGTCTTCAAACCCGCCATAGACGTGCGCTATGCCCTCGAAAAAGTCACCTCCCACACCGGCTCGAACTTCGACGCCATCCCTGTGGAAAAAGCCGCCGACATCCCCAAAAAACTCGAAGCAGACACCACCGTCGTCGGCATAGACGAAGCGCAGTTCTTCGACCCCGAAATCGTCATCGTGACGCAGAAACTGGCGGAACGCGGCATCCGCGTCATCATCGCCGGGCTCGATATGGACTTCCGCGGCGAACCGTTTGGACCCATGCCAATCCTCATGTCCATGGCGGAACGAGTGGATAAACTCCATGCCATCTGCATGGTCTGCGGCGACGAAGCCTCCCGCACACAAAGGCTGGTCAACGGCAAGCCTGCCCGCTACAACGACCCCGTCGTCATCGTCGGCGCGTCTGAGCTCTACGAAGCGCGCTGCCGCAAACACCACGAAGTTCCACGCTAGAAAAGGGAGGTCAATCATGCAAGACTATAAAGACATCCTCGCCGAAATTCTGATAGACGAAAAAACGCTGCAAGCCCGCGTCAAGGAATTGGGAGCGCAAATCAGCGCCGACTATCCCGACGGCAACCTGCTCCTCATCTGCATTCTGCGCGGCGGCGTCCCCTTCTTGGTGGACCTCAGCCGCTGCATCACTTCCCCTCACACAGTGGACTACATGGCGGTTTCCTCCTACGGCGTCGGCAAACGCGAATCGAGTGGCACCGTCCGTGTGGCGATGGACCTGCAAACCGACATCAAGGACAAGGACGTACTCCTCGTCGAAGACATCGTGGACAGCGGTCACACCATCGCCTACGTCCTCGAAATGCTTCAACTGCGCCAGCCCAAAAGCCTCAAAGTCTGCGCCCTGCTCGACAAAGCCGAACGCCGCGAAGCCGTCGTCCCCATTCACTATCGCGGCTTCAGCATTCCCAACAAATTCGTCTTCGGCTACGGGCTCGATATTGACGAATACTATCGCAACCTGCCCTTTATTGGCGTGGTGGATTTGAAAAAATACCAGCCGCCCAAATAGGTCATGCCAGACGACCCTCAAGCCTCATCAGCATACGCCGGGCGCTGGGTCGCCCGAGTACACGGTCAGATCATTGCCCAGGGGGGAACGCCCGAACAGGCATTACGCGCCGCGCAAAAAAGCCGGCACAAGGAAAAACCCGACATTCTCTACATGCCTACGCCTCTTCCCCTCCCTCCTCTACTCGATAAAATCCGCGACATCCTGGCGGAGGCGGAAGTATTCCTCGTCGGCGGCGCCGTGCGAGACATGCTCCTCAACCGCCTCTCACGGGACCTCGACTTTGTCCTGCCATCCAACGGCATTGCCTCCGCCCGAAAAGTTGCCAACGCCCTCCACGCCGACTTCATGCCGCTCGACAAAGAGCGCGACACCGGGCGCGTTATCCTCACCGACGCCGACGGCTCGCGCACCTTCCTCGACTTTGCCTCCTGGCGCGGCGCAACCCTCGAAGAAGACCTCCGCAACCGCGACTTTACCCTCAACGCCATCGCCTTCGACATTCACACCCAAACCATCCACGACCCCCTCAACGGCGCCTCCGACCTGCACGCCAAAGTGATTCGCCCCTGCACCCCCGCATCCTTCACCGACGACCCCGTCCGCATCCTGCGCGCCGTCCGCCAGGCAGCGGAATTCGACCTCAAAATCGAACCCTCCGCCCGCCAAGCGATGAAGGCAGCCGCCGCCCTTCTCCCCAAAGTTTCCGCCGAGCGCAAAAGAGACGAGTTGTTCAAAATCCTCGCAGGTCCCAAACCCGATGCCGCCCTGCGCGCGCTCGACATGCTCGGTATCTTCCCTCACCTTCTCCCCGAACTCGCCGCCATGAAAGGCGTGACCCAATCCGAACCGCACATCTACGACGTGTGGGAACACACCCTGAGCGCGCTCAAACATCTCGAAAGTCTCCTCGCCGCCCTGCGCATCGGCTACTCCGCCGAAGAGACCAACGACCTGTTCACCGGTCTGCTTACCCTGCGGCTGGGCAGGTTTCGAGAACAAATCGCCGCGCACTTCGCCCAATCCCTCAACGCCGACCGTTCCGTCCGCGCGGCGTTGTTTTTCGCGGCGTTGTATCACGATGTGGAGAAGCCCGCCTCGAGGTCCGTGGATGAAGCGGGGCGAATCCGCTTTTTCGATCACGACATCCGCGGCGCGGAAACCGCCTCCCGCCGGGCGCGCGACTTCAATCTCAGCAACGACGAAATCGAGCGCATCGAAAAAATCGTCCGTCATCACATGCGCTTTCACTTCTTCACCAACCGCCTCGAAAACGAAGGGCAGGAACCCTCGCGCAAAGCCATCTACCGCTTCTTCCGCGACACAGGCGAAGCAGGCGTGGACCTCGTCCTGTTCGGTCTCGCCGACCTGCGCGGCACCCGCGGACCGACGCTCACGCAGGAAACCTGGAGCGCTGCGCTCGACATCGCCCGCCTCCTGCTCGAGAACTACTGGGAAAAGCCGCAAGAAACCGTCGCGCCGCCGCGTCTGCTGGATGGAAACGAATTGATGAAAGAATTACACCTCCAGCCGGGAAGAATCATCGGGCAGCTGCTCGAAGCCATTCAGGAAGCGCAGGCAACAGGAAAAATTTCCACCCGTGAGGAAGCCTTGCAATTCGCCCGCGACTGGCTTTCTGACAACCGTCAATCATAAATCGAAAATCGGAACTCTCTACCGTACATTTCTCTCGTGAAAAACCCTAAGAGAGTTTTTTATAAATCGAGATTCACCACAGCTAAACGCAGATGAACGCTGATTTTGATGAAAAACGTGATGAACTCACCATTAAATCCAATTTATCTGTGTTCATCTGTGGTTGGAAAATGAATTTCAAAACACTCTCTAAAGGTCTTTTTGGAAATTCTCAAATTCACGAAGGGAAAGCAGACCTTTAGGGTTTCTATGTAACAGTAAAGAAAATCGGAAATCAAAAATGAACATTGTGTACTTTGATTTGGAAACGCAGAAGACCTTCGACGAAATCGGCGGACGCGAGGCAGGCAAACTCCGTCTCGCCTGTGGCGTGACCTGGTCCACCGCCCGCAGCGACTTTGCCGTCTATTGGGAAGCAGATGCGCCGGCGCTTATCGCCGAACTCAAAGCCGCCGACCGCGTCATCGGCTTCAACATCCTCAACTTCGACTACGAAGTCCTCAAGCCCTATGCCCCAAACGAAAACTTCCGCGCCATCCGCTCCACCGACATGCTGCAAGACATCTTCCGCGCGCTCGGCTTCCGCCTGAGCCTGGATAGCGTTGCCAAAGCCACCCTCGGCGCAACCAAAACCGCCGACGGATTGCAATCCGTGCAGTGGTTTCGGAACGGCGAATTGGACAAGGTGGCGGAATACTGCAAGTCAGATGTGGACATCACCCGCCGCGTCTATGAATTCGGGCGGGAGCATGGCTACATTCATTACTACTCCAAACTGGGCAGCAAACTGAAAGTGCCCGTCAACTGGAAGTGAAAGGAACATCATGCAAAAGGTACGCGTCAACGGCATCGAACTGGCATACGTCCGCCGCGGGCATGGACGACCGCTCGTACTTCTGCACGGTTACCCCCTCGACCACCACATCTGGGATGAAATCGCCCCGCTGCTCGAAGACAAATTCGACCTGCTCCTCCCAGACCTGCGCGGCTTTGGAGACTCCACCAGCGTGGACACACCGCCTACGATGGACACCTACGCTTCAGACATCGCCGCCCTGCTGGATTCCCTCGGCATCGAGAAGACTGCCCTGGCGGGTCACTCGATGGGCGGCTACGTGGCGCTGGCATTTGCCCGCCTCTTTCCGGACCGTCTGACGGGTCTCGGACTAATCGCCTCTCAAACGCTGGCAGATTCCCCCGACCGCAAAGAGGGACGCTACAAGTCTGCGGCGGAAGCGGCAGAGAAAGGCACCACTGGCATCGTGGAGGCAATGACCCCCAAATTCACCAGCAGCCCCACTCTTCAAGCCTTTGCCCGCCAGATAATGGAGCGTCAAACTCCTCAAGCCTGCATTGGCGCGCTCAAGGCAATGGCAGAACGCCCCGATTCCACCTCCCTGCTGGCGTCCCTGACCTGTCCGCTGGTCATCATCCACGGCGATACGGATGTGTTGATTCCCATCGAGCGGGCGCGGGAGGCAAAAGAAGCGGCGCCTCATGCTCTGCTGGTCGAGTTGGCGGGCGTCGGGCATTTGCCCATGCTGGAGGCAAAAGAGGAAACCGCGCGGGCATTATCCGCCCTGCATACGTGAGCAGTGGACGTTCTCTAACGTCAACGAGTACCGTTTCATACAGCAACCATCCCGTCGCGGCTTGGGCGGCGGGATGGTTTGTTTTGTAGAATCAGGCTCGGGCGGGGAATGAAGCGTCGAGTCTATGTCGCGGGAAGCGGTTTTGAAGGATTGGTCTTTATGCTGACATCGGCTGAAAGCGGCGCAGTCCCGTTGCGGCGAAGAAGACGATTAATATGCGCCACCAGGATGCGGCTGGGAGTCGGTTTGGTGAGGTAATCGTCTGCGCCGGCATCGAGGACGCTCGCCACCATGGAGGGATCATTGAGTGCAGAAAGCACAATGATGGGCACCTGGCTGAAGGAACGTACTTCTTTGCAGATTTCCCAACCGTCCATATCGGGCATCATCAAGTCGAGGACGACAAGGTCGAAATGCTCCTCCCGAATGAGGCTCATGCCTTCGGTGCTGCTGTTGGTGGCGCGCACCTCGAAACCATGCGAGCGCAAAAGCGCAGAGAGAAGGTCAGTTACTGCAGTATCGTCGTCAATGACAATGATTTTTGTGGTCATAGCGTTTTCCTATACGCGTCTATTATCCTCTAATTTTTCACAGATGCACTTTGCAGGATATTTACAGAATTATAGGCGATTTGTTCATTTGCAATCATGAGAAAACTCTATGAAATTTGCGCTCTTCAGAAAACGTCTTTCATGCTTCGTTTTACGATGTTTTGGGGGACAAGACAGTTAAAAACATGCTTTTCAATTGTAGCGCGATATATTGCAGATTAACAATTTAACCTGCCCCCTTTTTTTGGCATCGCACGGGGATTAATCCCCGTGCTATTCTTACCAAGTCCGCTCAAGCGGACTAGTCCCGCCAAGGCGGGACTTTGCACGAATAGCACGGACGCCTGCCCTGAGCCGCCGGGCTGAGTTTATCGAAGCCCTGTCGAAGGGTTCACGTCCGTGCGGGCATGGCAGATACCGCACTGGTTTTATCAGAATAATTGGGAAAAATACAACATGTCGCGCTACATCTGGGGCAGGCAGTCACAATTTTTCATTTACCCCTGACAAATGAACACCAAAAAAATAACTTTTGTTCTGGTTGTTTGTGGTAAACTTCACACAATTAGTAGAAATTCTTATCCATGTTGGAGGTCACATGAAAGCAAAAATCTCACCCAAAAAGACCGGGAAAAAAGTAGTCAAACAAACTCCAGCCGCAAAGAAGACGGCTGCGCACAAATGGGTTTATCTTTTTGGAGAGGTGAAGGCTGCCGAGAAATATGCCGGCTCATGGGAGGGTGTCCGCGCTCTGTTGGGTGGAAAAGGCTCCGGGCTGGCAGATATGACCCGCGCAGGGGTTCCCGTCCCGCCCGGTTTCACGGTCACGACCGAGGCGTGCAACGAGTACCGCAAGAATGGCAAGTTCCCGCCCGGAATGTGGGAGCAAGCGCTCAACGCCATGAAGCAAATCGAAAAGGCAACCGGCAAGAAATTTGGCGACCCGAACAATCCTCTGCTGGTTTCCTGCCGCTCGGGGGCGAAGTTCTCGATGCCCGGCATGATGAACACCATCCTCAACATCGGTTTGAACGATGAAGTCGTTGAGGGCATGATCAAGTTGACAAACAATCCGCGCTTCGTGTGGGACTTGTACCGCCGCCTGGTCGAAATGTTCGGCACCACCGTCTTCAACCTCGAGGATGAGGTCTTTGAACACCCAATGGCGGAGTACAAGGAAAAGCGCGGCTACAAGGTGGACACCGACATGACCGCGGAGGACTGGAAGGAACTCACCCACACGTTCAAGAATGTCTTCAAAGAATTAGTGGGCTTCGACTTCCCGCAGGATGTGTACAAACAGCTCGAACTCGCCACCAAAGCCGTGTTCGAATCCTGGAACGGCAAACGCGCCGTGGATTACCGCCGCGCCACCGGCATTTCGGACGACCTGGGTACCGCCGTCAACATTGTGACGATGGTCTTTGGCAATATGGGCAACGATTCAGGCACGGGCGTGGCGTTCACGCGCGACCCGTCCACCGGCGAGAAAAAGATGCTGGGCGAATACCTGTTGAACGCACAGGGCGAGGACGTCGTGGCGGGCATCCGCAATGCGGAACCCATTGAAAAACTTGCCAAAGAGATGCCCAAAGCCTACAAGCAGTTCATGGACATTACCAAAAAATTGGAGAAGCACTACAAAGACATGCAGGATGTCGAGTTCACCATCGAACGCGGCAAACTGTGGATGCTCCAGACCCGCAACGGCAAGCGCACCGCCAAAGCCGCCGTCAAAATTGCGGTGGACATGGCGAAGGAAAAACTCATCACCAAAGAAGAAGCCGTTTTGCGCGTCACACCCGAGAACGTGGATTCTCTCCTCCACCCGCAATTCGATGATGCGGCGATGAAAAAAGCCGAGAGCGACGGTTCCTTCTTTGCCAAGGGCGTCAACGCGTCGCCCGGCGCGGCAGTCGGTCAGGTCTATTTCGACGCCGACACCGCCGAGAGAATGGCAAAGGAAGAAAAACAACAGACCATCATGGTGCGTCCCTTCACCAAGCCCGATGACGTTCACGGCATGATTGCCTCGCAGGGCGTGCTCACCAGCGAAGGCGGCGCCACCTCGCACGCGGCGGTGGTCGCCCGTCAGTTCGGCATCCCTTGCGTAGTCGGCGCATCGGCAATCAAGATAGACCTTGAGAAGCGCATGATGTCCGTAAACGGCAAGGTCGTCCGTGAAGGGGCTTGGATTTCAGTGGACGGCACGACCGGCAAAGTCTTCATCGGCAAAATCCCCACCACCTCGCCCTCCCTCGAGGAACAGACCGACCTGCTCACCCTGTTGAAATGGGCAGATGAAATTTGCGCCCGCAAAGACATCCGCAAAGCGCCCAAAGGCTGGCCCACGCGCGGATTGCAGGTTTGGGCAAATGCGGATTATCCGAAGGACGCGCGCCGCGCCCGCTCGTATGGCGCTGTGGGCATCGGTCTGTGCCGGACCGAGCACATGTTCTTCGAACCCGAGCGTCTGCCCATCGTCCAGCGCATGATTCTGGCAAAGACCAGCGACGAGCGCACCGCCGCCCTGAACGAACTGCTCCCCTACCAGCGCCGCGACTTCGACGGTCTCTTTGAGGCGATGGACGGTTACCCGGTCATCATCCGCCTGATTGACCCGCCTCTGCATGAGTTCATGCCCGATGAGGAAAAACTCCTCGAAGAGGTCATCACGATGCGCGTCAAAGGCGAAACCGAGGGACTGAAAGAAAAGGAAGACCTCCTGCGCGCCGTCAAGGGAATGCACGAATCGAACCCGATGATGGGTCTGCGCGGCGTGCGCCTGAGCATTGCCATGCCCGAAATCGTGGAGATGCAGGTCCGCGCCATCTTCGAAGCGGCGGCAGATTGCACCCTGCGCGGCATTGTGGTCAAGCCTGAGGTCATGATCCCGCTGACCGGCACGGTCAAGGAATTGGAATGGATTCAGCCGAGACTGGAGCGCATTGCCACGACCGTGATGGAAGAGAAGAAGGTCAAGTTCGATTACAAGTTCGGCACGATGATTGAAATCCCGCGCGCGGCAGTCACGGCGGAAGAAATTGCCCAGCGCGCCGAATTCTTCTCCTTCGGCACAAACGACCTGACGCAGATGACCTACGGCTATTCCCGCGACGACGCCGAGCGCAACTTCCTCATCACCTATCAGGAACAGGGTATCCTCGAAAAGAACCCCTTCCAGACGCTCGACCGCGCGGGCGTGGGCAGGTTGATGCAATGGGCAATCACCGAAGGACGCAAGACCCGCCCGAACCTTGAAGTGGGCATCTGCGGCGAACACGGCGGCGACCCCGACTCCATCGAATGGTGCCACATCATCGGTAACAACTACGTTTCGTGTTCACCGTTCCGTGTGCCGGTGGCGCGTCTTGCCGCAGCACATGCGGCGCTGAAGCACAGCGGAAAGAGTATTGCAGAAGAGAAGTAGGAGCGGAAAGTAGAAAGTAGTGAATCGAACATGGGACTCGTTTCTGCGAGTCCCATGTTGACTTTATGGCATGGACTGGCGGGCTTATAATGGACGAGCAAGCAGGGTGCAACTTTAAAATGACGGAGGAAGGATATGATCCCAGATATTACCAGTCCGCTTCCAACTCTGGCGACCATTTTTATTGCAGGCGGCGTTTTTCTCCTGCTAATTGGCGTCAACATTCTAAAGATTGAAAAAATCTCGATCGTGCCCGGAAAAAAGACAGTCATCACTGGCTCTTTGCTCACCTTTGTTGGAGTATTTTTTCTCATAGGAGATATTTTTCTCCATCAACAACAAAGCCTTATTGCCGCAAATGCACTTACTCCCACTGCTTCCATCACTCCCACTCCGGCGCCTCCAACAAGTACATTCACCCCATTCAATCCTCAAGTACCTCCAACCAACACTCCAGTGATTGTTTTACCAACATTAACTGTCACTCCCAGCTTTACCCCAGCGCCAACGAACACCCCATCCCCAACATTTACGATACCGGCATACTCGCCAGAACTGGCAATTCGAGACTATTACTCCTTAATCAATTCACGGAATTATGCACAGGCATGGACTTGGCTAAGCGAACGATTTAGAAGTGGGGTTGATTACGAGAAAGGCTATGTAGGTTTTTGGAACACAATTGAATCTGTTAGCATTGACCAAACTGCTCTTTTGGAAATTTCACCTACCAAAGCAAAAATTCTAGTTGAAATGACGTATTACAAGAAAAACGGGCAGGTCGTAAGAGACCGTGATTTTCAAGTAGAATTTATCTGGGATCCATTCCGCTTATTATGGATAATAGATCATACCGAAACCTGAAAGACCTCATTCCAAACAGTCATTCCCATCAACAAACCGGTAACCGCGTCCATCCCTGAAGTGTGACCGGTCTGCATGACGGCTTGGGCGGCGGTGAGCAGGCGCTCGCTATTTTCGCCATGCGAGATGACCTGCGCCAAATCCAGCAGGCGGCTGGAGACTTTGCCGCGCGCGGCATGTATCAAGTAGGTGCGGCTGATGTCGTTCGTGCGAGGCGAGAGGGCAATCACGGCTTCGCCCAGCCGTGAAAGAAAATCAAGACGTTCCTTTTGTTCCAAGATCGCACACCACAGCCCCGCCAGAAAGCCCACCACCAAATCGTCGCCGCTGGGGGTGAGACCGGAGCCAAGACCAATCAGCGCAGTCAGCGGCGGAGGCAGGGCGGCTGTGTCGAGATGACGGGCGGCAGTGATGAGCGAACGCAGGGCGGATGCGGCGATGCTGGATACTGACGAGCGGGACAAATCAGCGGTCAACAAATTCTCTGCGATAATGTCTGCCTGCGTTTGAATCTGCCGTGCGTTGAGCGCACGCCAGACGATTCGCCAGGCGGCGGTCACTTGCGGGTTGGTTAAGTCGGTTCGGAGGGCTGGCAGGCTGCAGGTCCAGCGGGAGGCGGGGCGCAGGTCAATGGTCAGGGAGGCGAGGTGCAGCAATCCGTCATGGCAGGAGGCGGGTTCGGCAGGCTGAAGCGTCTCGAAGGAAAAGGCGGCGGGCGTGTCCACGCGAATCCCCTGCGGCAAATCCGCTTCGTCTGATGTGACCAGCGTGAGCAAACCATCTCCCCTATTCAAACGCAAATTTACGGCGGAGCGGAAAACGCTGTGGACGACGGCGTCGAACTCCGCCGGAACTGCTTCGCCAATGGTGAGGGCGGCGAGGTTCATGTTTCCAGCGGTTCGAACTTCAGCCCAAACACGACGCCCTCGGGCTGGGAGCGAATCGGTTCCCAGACGGCTTTGACGGTCATGCCCGCCTTGAGTTGATTCACCGATTGGGCTTTGATTTGCCCGAGGGCTTTGACTTTGTTTTCGAACTCCGCGATGCCGAGGATAAGGGATTGCTGGTCGAAGCCGTAGGGCAGGTTGAAGATGGCGGTGTAGGTCAGAAGCCTGGCGCTGCCTTGTGGGTGAATTTCTTCGAACTCGCGCCCTCTGCATTCGAGGCAGCGGTCATGAAAGGGATAGTGAATGTGTCCGCAGTTTTTGCAGCGATAGGCGGTCAGGGGGAGTTCGCTCACGGCTCTGCTCTCCTGAGGATGAAGCACAGGACGTTGTTGGCAAAACCGCCAAAGTTGAGGGTGAGTCCGGTTTGGGCGTTTGGCACCTGACGGTTTTCGGGCAGTTCATGGCGCAATTGCCAGACGATTTCGACGATTTGCGCCACGCCCGTTGCGCCCATGGGATGACCGCGCGCTTTCAGCCCGCCTGAGATGTTGATCGGTATCGAACCTCCGAGGCGGGTCTGCCCTTTGAGGGCAGCCTCGCCGCCTGCGCCTTTTGGAAAGAAGCCCACGCATTCGCTTTCGGCAATTTCGAGGATGGTAAAGGCGTCATGCAGTTCCGCCACGTGGATGTCGGACGGGCGCAGGTTTGCCTGGGTAAAGGCTTGCTGTGCGGCGAGAGTGACGGCTTTGAGCTCGGTGGGGTCGGCGCGTTCGGCGAGGGTCTGGGTGTCGGTGGCTTGACCGAATCCCGCGATGACAACATAGGGTCTGCCCAGCTTGCGGGCAACGTCCACGCTCGATAGGACGAGGGCGGCGGCGCCGTCGCTGGTGGGGCAAAGGTCATACAGCCGCAGAGGGTCCGCCACAATCGGGTTATGGAGAGCGGCTTGCGGTCCGTCGAAGATTTCCTGGCGGTTGATGGGTTTACGGAAGTGGGCGTACGGATTCAACGCGCCCATCTCGTGATTTTTGATGGAGACGGCTTGCAGGTGTTCGGCGGTCAGGTTGTATTTTTGCATGTAGAGGCGGGCGAACATGCCTGCCAGCCCGGGCATGGTGACGCCGTAGGGATATTCTGCCTGCGGATGGGTCATGGTGGAGGCGAAGTCGGTGGTGTGCGCCCCATCGCCTGCGCGCATTTTTTCGCCGCCCGCCACCAGGACGGTTTCGTAATAGCCGGAAGCAATCCCCAACAGACCCGCCTTGACGGCGGATGAGCCGGAGGCGGGTCCGTTTTCGATGGTTTCGGCGGCGGCGGGCAGCAGGCTGAGGCGGTCTGCCAGCGAACTGGCGATGGCGGTTTGATGCTGGAGTATTCCGCCGCCCACGTTGGCGACGTACAGCGCGTCCACGCTTTGATTGCCCAGCCCGGCGTCATCCAAGGCTTTGAGCGAGGCAGATGCCAGCATATCGAGCAGGGAATCTTCGTAGCGCCTGCCAAAGGGAATCATGCCCGCGCCGATGATGGCAACATCTCTCATAAGGGGCATTGGCGGTGAAGTTGGGTTATTCGAGATTTTGGCGGCTGAGTTTGTTGAGGCGTTCGACATGCGCCGGGTCATAGGCGTCGCCGAATTTGGTCTTCGGCAGGGAGGCTTTCTTCGCCATCAGCGCCTCATATTCGACATCGTCCACCATCGCCACACAGCGCCCGATGCTGGCTTCGCCATCCACAAAGCGCCAGGGGAAGAATCCGACCGTGACGCGGCGGTTGAGCAGCAGGTCAATGTCGCCGCCCAGGCATTCGGCGTGGATGATGCCATAGGGGAACATTTCGAGGTGCATGAGTTGGTATTTGCTGTCGTCGAAGAACTCTGCCAGCGGCTTGCCGAATTTCTTTTGGAAGACGCGTTCCGCCTGCCGCGCCTGACGCGGCATCCAATCGCGGATGATGGTGTTCATGGGGTGGTCGGCGCTGCCGCAATCCACGCCGATCCAGCGCAGTTTTTTGGCTTTTGCCCAATCGGCGAATTCACGGTCGGGACCGGGGTGCTGTACCATGTAGCGGACTTCGTTGGCGAAAGGCGAATCCCAGCCAAAGTGATGGTAGCCGGTGTGGATGATGAGGATGTCGCCTTCGCGCACTTCGACGCGTTCCTCCACCATTTTGCTGGTGTACACGTCGTAATCGCCGCACGCGTCGCTCAAGTCCACGACCGCGGCTTCATGAACGAGGAAATCCATGTCGAGCGAGGCGATGTCTTTGCCGGGGGTGTGGAAGTGGATTTCGCCATCCAGGTGGGTGCCGAGGTGGTTGGAATGGGTGAGCAATTGTCCATTGGCGCCGTTGGGAGCCAGCCGCTTGAAGTACTTCACTTGCAGCGGCTCGTAGGTGGGCCAAGGCGGCGTGGCGACGCCGAGAGGGATGGTGAGGTCAATGAATTTCATGGAAGGCTCCTTGTTAGTCTTTCGTCTTATAGTCTCTAGTCTTATAGTCTTATAGGCTGATAGTCTCGTTGGCTCATGGTCACATCATGCAGCCATCTGCCTTTGCTGGCGAACAGTCTGTGGAGACGCCCGACTACACTTATGAGACTATGAGACTCTGAAACTATCCGACTATAAGACTACTTTTCATACGGCAGTCCCAGCGCTTCGGGTCTGGCGGCGCCCCAGCGGGAACTGAACCATTTGGTGGACATCAAAATCAGCACGATGACGGTGATGACAAAGGGAAAGGTTCGCCAGATGTAGCGCGAGAAGATGTTGGGCAAGAGCGCCTCGGGATTGAGGGAAACCTGCCACAACGCGCCGAACAAAATCGAACCGCCCAGCAGCAGGAAGGGATTCCACATCGAGAAGAAGACGAGCGCCAAGGCGATGAAGCCCCAGCCCATCAGAAAGTTGTAGTTCCAGACCGGATTGTAATCCAATGCGTAGATGGAGCCAGCCAGTCCCATCAGCGCGCCGCTGAACATGACGCTGGCATAGCGCGTGCGCACCACATTGATGCCCGAAACCTCCGCCACCGAGGGATTTTCGCCCACCGAACGCAGTTTCAACCCGGCGTGCGTCTTGAACAGGAAAAACCAAATGCCCGCCGCCAGAAGGAGAGAAAGCAAAAAGAAAGGCGAAAGCCCGTTAATGGCTGGCAGGCGCGGCAGTCCGAGCGGACCCGTGTAAGGGTAGCCGATGTAGGCGGTTAACCCAAAGCCGAGAATCCAAATGCCCATGCCGTTCACTACCTGGTCGCCGCCTAGCGTGACCGAGAAAAAGGCGTGCAGCAATCCAATCAATGCGCCGACGGCGATGCCCGCCAAAAAGCCCAGCAGGTAACTCCCGGTGGTCTTGGTGACAATAAAACTGATGGTGGCGCCAAAGAGCATGGCGCCTTCCACGCCCACGTTCATGATGCCGGCGCGCTGACCGATAATTTCGCCCAGCGCGGCAACGGTGAAAATCGTCGAAGCGTTCAGGCTCCGCACCCAAAATTCCCACATGCTATGCCTCCTTCTCTTTTTTGAAGACAACCCGATAACGGAAGAAAAATTGAAACGCCACCAGGATGATCATCAGCACGCCCAGCATGGCGTAATCAATGCCAAAGCCCAACTGCAATTTGCCCTGCACAAAGCGCCCGCCGCTGGTCAAGCCGCCGAATAACACCGCCAGCGGAATGGCAGCCAGCGGGTTGCCCTGCGAGATCAAACCGCAGATGATGCCGTAAAATGCCAGGTCGCCGAAGTCGCCGTAATTCTTGGGGATTTTGAACAGTCCCGGCACGGTGGCGAAGTAATGATAGCCCGCCAAGCCGGCAATCACCCCGCCGGCAACGAACACCAGCACGGAAATCTTGAACGGGTCCACGCCGGCGTAACGCGCCGCGGCAGGACTGGCGCCAAACGACCGAATCTCATAGCCGATGCGGGTTTTGGTGAATACGAATTGGAGCAAAGCGGTCAAGCCGAGCGCAAACCAAATGGTGAAAGGCATGCCCAGGAACAGCCCCGGCTGCAACACGGGCGGAAGTTTGAAGCCCTCTCCTTCGCCGCCGGAACCCATAAACGGACCGCCTTCCTTGATCATGTGCGCCGTCACCCAGAAGGCGATGAAATTCAGCATCATGGTCACGACGATTTCATTGGTGTTGAATTTGCCCTTCAAGAAACCGGGGATCAGCCCCATCAACCCGCCGCCTGCCATCGCCGCCAGGATCATCAGCGGCAGGACGATTCCCGCCGGGACGTCCGGGTTGGTGCGCGCTCCAAAAGCATACGCCACTCCGAAAGCCGCCAGCGCGCCCGCGTACAACTGTCCCGCCATGCCGATGTTCCACAACCCCGCCCGCATCGGCAAAATGAACGCGAACGTGCAAAGCAGCAGGAAGATGGCGCGGTTGATGGTAAGCGGCACGCCAAACGAATTGATAAAGGCATAGGAGAAAATTTCCGCATAGCCTTTGGCGGGATCCACGCCCGCCTGCAAAAAGATAAAGCCGACCAGGAAGAGCGCCACCACCACCGCAAGGACGGAGAGCGCCGCCGCTTCCAGCCCGCTGAAACTTGTTTTTTTCTCGAGTTTGATTTTGTAGCCTGCGATGTTCATTGCTCTGCCGCCTTTTGCCGGATTCCAGCCATCAATGCGCCGACGATTTCCCGTTCCGCTTCGCCGCCGGGCAGGATGTCCATAAAGCGCCCCTCATACATCGGCGCGATGCGGTCGCTCAATGCCAGGACCTCATCCAGGTCCTCCGAAATGAGCAAAACCGCCGCCCCGGCTTTTTTCGCTTCCAACAGTTTGTTTTGCACAAATTCGGTCGCGCCCACGTCCAAGCCCTGGGTGGGCAGGTTGGCGATGATCAGGCGCGGTTGACGCGAGAGAACGCGCGCCAGAATCAATTTTTGCAGGTTTCCGCCCGAAAGGTTTTTTGCAAGCACATCCACGCTGGGAGTCGCCACGCCATACTCGGCAACGAGTTCTTCGGCGCGGGCGCGGATCTTTTTGGCGTCAATGACGCCGCGCCTGCAAAATTCATCGTCATAGTAATAACTCATCAGGATATTTTCCACCAGCGAGAAATCGCCAATCGAACCCACCGCCCTTTGCTCGGAGGGAATGTAGCCGATGCCTCGCTTCCAGCGTTCCATGCTCGAAAGGCGGGTAATCTCGCTGCCATCCAGCAATACCCTGCCTTCCGCCGCCTTGCGCAGACCTGCCAGCGCCTCCGCCAGCGGCTGCTGCCCGTTGCCCGACACGCCGGCAATGCCGAAGATTTCGCCCTCATGCACGCTGAACGAAACGTCCTTGACTGCTTTCATCCCCTTTTCGTCATAGACCGAAAGATTTTGGACTTCCAAAACCGCTTTGCCGCGCTCCACTTGGGCGCGCTCCAGGTTGAACATCACTTCGCGCCCGACCATTTCGCGGGCGAGCATCTGCTCGGTGGCTTCGCGCGTATTCAGCCGCGCCACCACTTTGCCGCGCCGCAGCACCGTCACACGCTGACTGACCGACAACACCACCGGCAGTTTATGCGTGATGAAGGGGACGATGGCAAGTTCATCCCTCGTCATGATCTGGATGGTCTCCAGCAGTTTCTTCGTTTCCGGCGGGGCAAGCGAGGAGGTCGGTTCGTCCAGGATAAGAATCCGCGCGCCGCGATAAAGCGCCTTGAGAATTTCCACCATCTGCTTTTCCCCCTCCGAAAGATGCCAAACCTTGTCGTTCAAGTTAAGTTTGTATTCATAGCGGTCGCACAAGCGCGCCACCTCTTCAGCCGCCTTTTTGAAATCCAGGATGACGCCGGTTTTGGGATGTCCCAGCAGGATATTTTCCAGAACGGTATGCGCCGCCACCAGTTTGCGGGTCTGATGCACCATCCCGATGCCCAGTTTGATCGCGTCCAGCGGCGACTTGAAATTGACCTTCTTGCCGAAGACGTAAATCTCGCCTTCGTCCGGGCGCACCAGCCCAAAAAGGATGCTCATCAGCGTGGTTTTGCCCGCCCCGTTTTCGCCCAAAATGGCATGAATTTCGCCGGCGCGGACTTCAAAATCCACGTGGTCGTTTGCAACCAGCCCCGGATAGCGTTTGGTAATGCCGCGCGCCTCCAAAACGACATCGCCATGTTTTATCTCGTTGGTACTCAAAACGTCCATGCTCGTCCTCAACTCACGGTTGCCAAACCGATATGATATTTGACCTCTTGCATAAGTCAGCCGACGTTAGAGAACGTCTTCTACGCAAGAGCGTATTGTGCGCTCTCTAGCGCGCTTTTGCAAGAAGTCTATTCAGCAGGCGCACGTCTTGCCAATCCTCCCGCGCGCCTGCTGAGTTTTCCAGTGCGCTTTCCCTCACCCCGTCCCATCTCCCATAAGGGAAAGGGTCAGGGTGAGGGTTACAAAAGGCGACGGTTATTTCAGGATGATTGTCCCTAGCAGGTCAAAGTTGAACTGCGAAAGCAGGAATTCAATCGTGGCTTCCTGACCGGCCGGCTTGACAACGGTGCCTTCGGGAGGAATCGGCAAGCCGCTGAGTTCCAGCCCTGTGCCGTTGCTCACCAGTTCGTGGTCAGTGAAGGGGTCCCACTCGCCTTTCATCATCTGCTCGCGGCGCTGTTTGACCAAGTCAATGATGGATTGCGGGATGAGCGGCAGCGCCTTGGGGCTGATGGCATCCACGCCGACCTTGCCGTCGTTCATCAGGTCCACCGTCGGGATGACCGTGCCGTCCTTCAAGGTCATGGTGGTTTCCATGCCGGGATAGAGGATGGTGGGCGGCGTCTTGTTGCCCTTCATGAATTCCTGAAGGATGAGGTTGTAGCCGACCTCCCAGCGCGTATCGAAGGAAACCGCCACCGTATCGGTGCTGGACCAGCCGTACTCGCCGACAATGTCCATATCCTTGCCCACAAACCAGATGCCCTTCTCCTGCGCCACGTCCAGCGCGGAGCCGGAGTCGGTTTGCTGGGTCAGCACGTCCACGTTGTATTGATCTACCAGCGTGGTGGCGATGTCGCGCTCTTCCTGCGGCAGATACCAGTCACCGGCGTATTTGACGTAGACATTGACTTCCTTGTTCAGCAGTTTTGCCGCATCCTGCACGCCCAGCACAAAGCCGGCTGTGCGGCGCAGCACCTGAACGTTGGGGAAGGCAGAGACGATACCGATGTTACCCGTCTGGGTCAACGCGCCGGCAATCAAACCTTCGAGGTACAACGCCTGATACTGGCGCGGGAAGTAACGGATGAAGTTTGGCTCGGTGCTTAAATCGCTGGCGATGATGGAGACAAAGTACACATCCGGATATTTGGCGGCGATGTCTTTGAGGGGCATGCCCATGAATTCGGCGTTGCCGACCACGATGTTGGCGCCCTGGGCGATCATCTCTTCCGCAAACGGCACCGACTGATCGGGCGCCACGCTCTCGCGGTAGATGTATTCGACGTTGTCATAGGTCTCCGCCAACCGCTTGCCGGCGCGGTCGTGCGCGCCAGACCAGGTGGTTCCGGCGATGACGCTGAAGTGTTCGATTGCCAGGGTGACCTTCGGCTCGCCCGCGGGCGGTTGTTCGCCGCCGCTGGCAGGCTGAGTTGCCACTGGTTCTTCGGCAGGCGCTTGTGTAGTAGCAGCCTTCCCGCCGCACGCCGCCAGAATCATGCTGAGCACGACCAGCAACGCGGCGAGTGTGTAAAGGTTGTTGCGTTTCATACTTTCTTCCTCCTTGAGATTGGTTGAAAACGAAGTTTTAGTGAGGGGCGTGTCTTGTCTATTTGATGGCGATAAGCACTCTCCTTTCGTAATCATAGTGTAGCATCCAGCCGCGACCAAACTTGCCTGTCATTGCGAGGAGTGGCGCAGGGCGCCACGACGAAGCGTCGCGTGGCGCCGTGGCGACACAATTTCCCCATGGGCAGGGATGGCTTCGTGACGCCAAGGCGCCACTCGCAATGACGAGATGATAAGAGCATGGCTCAAGCCGCCATCCTCTTGACCAGAATATCGTTCAGTTTATCGAGCCCCTGCTTAATCATGCCCTTGCTGACCGAATCGAACAGACGCTGCCCCACGCTGGCAACCTTGCCGCCAATTTGCGCTTCGCCGCTGTATTTCATCAGCGTTTTGCCGCCGTCCTGCTCCACCAGCACGACATTGCCCACACCTTTCAGGAAGCCGATTTTGCCGGTCCCTTCCACGGTCAGCGTGCAACTCTCGGGCGGAACTTCGTTGCCGACCGTAACGCGACCACCGAACGCGCCGCTGAGCGGACCGATGCGCAGGACAATTTCGCCGGTAAATTCATTCTCGTTCACCTTGCTGACGCTCTGTACGCTGGGGACGCAGGTCGTCAGCACCTCCGGGTCGCGCACCACTTTCCAGACTTCCTCGCGCGGAGCGTCAAACACATATTCGCCTTCGATTTTCATTCAGGTTTCTCCTCCAGGCTTTACGCCAAACTTTGCACAGTGCGCGTTCTCTAACGCGTTGAGCAGACCATTGGCGTTAGAGAACGCCAATTACACGGATTTCTCGTTCTCTTGCGCTTCACGCAGCAATTCGAACAGACGGTTGGGGCTGAGCGGCATTTCCAGCACTTCCAGTTTGCGGTCATAGAACGCATTCTCCAGCGCCTGGGCAAACAGGGCAGGCACGGGAATGGCTCCCGCCTCGCCCACGCCCTTGGCGCCCAGTTCGTTGAGCGGCGAGGGCGTTTCGAGATGCGCCACCTCGATGCGCGGCATTTCGGTGGACGAGACCAGCAGATAGTCCGCGAAAGAGGCGTTGAGCAGCTGCCCGTTTTCGTCCACGTGAAGTTTTTCGTAGTAGGCGTTGCCCAATCCCATCGAAACGCCGCCGTGAATCTGCCCCTCCAAAATCAACGGGTTGAGAACCGTACCGCAGTCCTCCGCCACCACGTAGCGGCGGATTTTGATCATCATCGTCTGCGGATCCACCTCCAAAATCATGGCATGGGTTCCGAACGCCGTCGCTCCATATTGCGGACCGTAATAGGATGTGGATTCCAACCCCGGCTCGGTGCCCGGTTCGACCGCTCCCCGCAGCGGGTTCGCCAAAACCGCCAACTCGCCCAGGCTGATGGATTTCTGCGGAATGTCTGCCACGCGCACTGCGCCGTCTTCCAGTTCCAATTCCTCTTCGGGCGCTTCCAAGACCTTGCTGGCAAGTTTCAGCACTTTTTGCCGCACCGACTTTGCCGCGGCATGGACAGCGCTGCCCGCCACCACCGCCCCGCGGCTGGCAAACGTGCCGGTGCCCCAATGAAACTCGGAGGTATCACCGGTCACAATACGCACATCGCTGACCTTCACGCCCAACTGCTCGGCGACGATTTGGGCAAAGGAGGTGAAATGTCCCTGCCCCTGTGTGCCGATGCCGGTCGTGACGTTGACCTTGCCGCTGGCTTCCACCGTCACCCGCGCCCCTTCGTACGGACCGACGCCCGTCGTCTCGATGAAGGGAACCACGCCGATGCCCACATACTTCCCTTCGCGGCGCAGGCGGGGTTGTTCCTCCTTGATGAATTTTTCGTAGCCGATGATTTCCAGCGCTTTGTCCACCACGGCTTTGTAGTTTCCGCTGTCCAGAATGAGCGGCGCAAACGCCTGGTCAATGATTTGATGCTCGTAGGGGAAGGCGTCCGGCGGAATCAGGTTGCGCTTGCGAAGTTCGATTGGGTCCATGCCCAGTTCGCGGGCGGCGGCATCCATCATGCGCTCGATGACGAAGATGCCGTGCGGTCTGCCCGCGCCGCGCACCGGCGTGGCAATGATGCGGTTGGTGAAGACCACCTTGAATTCCGACGAGTAGTTGCGGATGTCGTAGCCGCCCATGTTGTGGCTTTGCGTGTTGAGCGGAATGGTCAAGCCGTAGGGGTCGTAGGCGCCGGTGTCGTGCAGGAAGTCGTCCTTCAAGCCCAGCACGCGTCCGTCGCGGCTGAGCGCCATTTCCACATCGTGAATCTGACCGCGCTCCTGCGTGGTGGCGTAGAAGTTTTCGCGGCGGTCTTCGATCCATTTGACCGGGCGGTTGAGCTGCTTCGCCGCCCACGGGATGACCATCTCTTCGGGGTAGAACATCATGATTTTGGGACCGAACCCGCCGCCGATAAACGGCGCGATGACCCGCACCTGATGTTCCGAGAGACCCAGCCGCGCCGCCGTCCCGTTGCGGATGGGGATGGGCGCCTGCGTGGTATCCCAGATGGTGAGATGTTCGCTCTGCGCATCCCAGTGCGCCACGATGCCGCGATTTTCCATCGCCGCCGCCGCGCCGCGTTCGATGACGATGCGGCGTTTGACGATCACATCCGCCTGCCGGCGCGCCGCTTCGTAATCGCCTTTCTTCTGGCTGAGCCGCGCCGCAAGGTTGGACTCCAAATCGTCATGGACGAGGGGGCTGTCTGGTTGCAGAGCCTGTTCGAGGTCCAGAACGACCGGCAGCGGTTCATACTCGACCTCGATCTCTTCCACCGCGTCCTCGGCAATATAGCGGCTTTCGGCGATGACCACCGCAATCGCTTCGCCCGCGTGCCGAATCTTGTCTTTGGCGAGCGGAACCTGCCGCCGCGAGTGGAAGACCACATCCTTGACCGTCGGCGGAGGCGAAACCAGCGGCGGACCGGGGAACCAGTCCTTGCCCATATCTTCCGCCGTGAACACTGCCACCACGCCAGGATGTTGCCGCGCTTTTGAGACGTCCACTTTGAGCAGGCGGGCGTGAGCGTATTCACTGCGCAGGAAGGCGGCGTGCAGCATACCGGGCAGATGCACATCGTCCACAAATTGCGCGTGACCGGTCAGCAGGCGGGGATCTTCATTGCGGACGACACGTTTGCCAATCAGTTTTCTATCCATCGCTTCCTCCTAGCCCCTCATCTTCTCAGCGGCTAATTCGACGGCTTCGATGATATGTTGATACCCCGTACAGCGGCAGAGATTACCCGAAAGCGCCTCGCGGATTTCTTCCTCGCTGGGGTTGGGGTTCTGTTCCAGAAACGCTTTGACGGTGGTCAGAATGCCGGGCGTGCAAAAGCCGCATTGCAGTCCATGCGCCTCCTGAAAGGCTTGCTGAATGGGGTGGAGTTCATCTCTCGTCCCCAGTCCTTCCACGGTGGTGATTTCATGTCCGTGCGCCTGCACAGCGAACATCAGGCACGAGCGAACGGGTTGTCCGTCCATCAGCACCGAACAGGCGCCGCACACCCCATGCTCACAGCCGACGTGCGTGCCGGTCAGCCCCAGGTTGTGGCGCAGAAAATCGCTCAACAGCGTGCGCGGTTCCACGCTGCGCTCGTAGCGCGTTCCGTTGACGGTGATGGTCAGGTCGAATGTAGTTGGCATATCAGCCCTCCTGCTTGGTTTCTGCGGCGCGTTGAAAAGCCTGCTCGAGTGCGCGGCGGGTGAGAACGTTTGCCAGATGACGGCGGAATTCCGCCGTGGCGTGGATGTCGCTGCTGGGGTCAATTTCCTGCATCGAAGCGATTTCCGCCGCTTCTTCCATGACCTTTGAACTGGGCGCCTGACCCTTGAGCGACTCGGCGGCTCGTTCCGCCGCAATCGGGCGGTCGCCCGCGCTGATGAAGACCAGCCGCGCTCCATCGCACACCCCCTTTTCGTTCAGCGTGACCACCGCCGCCACGCCCATCAACGCGAAGTCATGCGGGCGGCGGGCAACTTCCTGCAAAGACCAGCCTGAGCGCGGCGGCATGGGCGGGATGGACGCCTCCACCAGCAATTCATCGGGTTCGAGCACGGTGGTGAACAGGCTGACGAAGAAATCTTCCGCCGCCACCCAGCGCTCCCCCCGTTGACTGCGGAGGCGGAATTTGCCTCCCAGCGCAAGGCTGAGCGCGGGCAGTTCCGCCGAAGGGTCCGCGTGAGAAACGCTCCCGCCAAACGTGCCGCGCGTGCGCACCTGTGGATAGGCAATCTTGGACATGGCGACATGGATGAGGGGGGCGCGTTCCGCCGCCAGCGGGCTGGTCTCCACCTGGCGATGACGGGTCATCGCTCCAATGCGTAAACCGCCATCATCCCCCTCGCGGATGTAGGCGAGTTCCGCAATGTTGTTCAAATCCACCAGAATGGACGGTTGAACCAGGCGGAAGTTCATCATGGGAATCAGGCTTTGTCCGCCTGCCAACACTTTGGCGTCGTAGCCGTGTTCCGCCAACAGAGACAGGGCTTCGTCCGTGCTGGCAGGGGCGAAATATTCGAATGGCGCTGGCTTCATGAAATTTCTCCTCGATTGGTCGTTTCGTTGAGGCAAAGAATCGCTCTTGTTTTTGCGTAGAATGCGCTCTCTAGCGCATTCAGGGACGTTAGAGAACGTCCCCTACGCGCCAGAATTTTTCCAGACGAGCCTTACATCATCCGGGCGGCAGGCGTTCCGTCCACCACGGCGAGGGAACGGCTTTGCCGCCCGCCCATAATTGATAAGTGATTTGCATGTGTCCCAGGTGCAGGGAGGTGTGGTCAATGACATGTAAAACACACCAACGCACGGGAACGATACGTTCCTGTACCTGGCGCGTGGCGTTCAAATCCGATTCGCTCAGCGTGGAAAGCACCTCGCGGGTCTCCTGCGCCGTCCGCTCCAGCAGTTGGACGAGTTCGGAGGCGGAGACAGCGGTTGCGGCAAACTCCGCCTCGCGGTTGCGCGTCGCGGGGCGACCTCCCACCACTTCGGCAATCCAGAAATGTTCCGCGCCGGCGGCGTGGGCGGTCAACACCGCCAGCGAGTTGGTGACGTGTTCGTCCCCGCCCTGAATGGGACGCCAGTTCAAAGCCTCGGCGGGCAGATCGGCGATCAGGCGGGTCATTTGTCCGCGCAGGTCTTCGATGCGTTGGAGGTAGTTATTCAATTCAGTAAGCATGGTTTTGTTCCCAAATGGTTCTTTCTATAAAATCCTCGAATGAGGCAGGCGGACGCCGCAGCAGACATTTCAACACGCTGGGGCTGCCAATCAACCCGTGCCGGGCGTAATAACGGAACATCTGCATCAGCGCCGTTATCTGATACTCGCCCATGCCGCTGGAACGGGCGTTTTGCTCCCACGTTTCCAGCGGAACGGCGGCGGCGCGGACGGGGCGATTCAGCCGCCGGCTCAATATCTCCGCCAAATCGGTCTGTGAAAGAGGCGCCGTCCCCACCAATTCGAGCGTAGCGCCAAGCCAGCCGCCCTCCGTCAGGACCAGCGCGGCGGCTTCCGCCACATCTTCCAAATCCACCAGGCTCAGGCGCGTCTGCGGCGGGTAAGGGACGGCGTACACGCCCTGCTCGCGGATGCTTTGCCAATAGGCAAGGATGTTCTGCATGTACGCCGTCGGCTGCAGGATGGTAAAGGGCAGACCCGATTCAAAGAGCAGTTCCTCCACGCGCATCTTCTGCCAGTGATGCGGCATGGCTTCGACTTGCGGATGCAGCACCGAGTGGAAGACGAAGCGCTCCACCTGTGCGGACTTTGCGGCGGCGATGACGTTCCTGCCGATGGCAACCTCATGTGGATTGACATTGGGCGCGATGTGATACACCGCCCGCGCCCCCTGAACCGCCCGCTTCATCTCTGGACCGTCAAGCAGGTCGCCGACAATGACCTCTTCCACGCCCAAGGCTTTGAGAGCGTCTGCCTGTTCGGGGCGGCGCGCCACAGCCCGCAGCGCTTCACCGCGTTTGCGAAGCGCGCGAATGATTGCCTGCCCCGTCTTTCCAGCCGCGCCTGTGATGAGGATCATGAGACTAGTGTAGGGCAAGTCTCTGACTTGCCCGCACAAATCGGAGATTTGCGCCACAGCCCGAATTTTCGGCTCTGGTCTCTCACGCGCCTTCCTTGAACGCCACGAAGCGCGCCCACATGGATTCGGCTTCCATGGCTTTCTGCGGATAACAGCCGATGTAGTAGCGTCCGCTTGGAGCATTGGCGATGTCGCCGCCCAGGTTCTCGGCGTGGACGATCTTCTTCGGGAACAGGTTGAGGTGCATATCCTGGTAGTAGTCTTCCAGCGGATACATCTCATCCCAATCCTTGCCAAAGTCGTGTTTGAGTTTGGCATTGGCTTCGGCAAAGGTCTTGGGATGCCAGATGCGCATGATGGTGTTCATGGGGTGATCGGCAGAGACGGCATCCACGCCGATCCATTTGAGCTGCATCTCCGCCGCCCAGCGCGAAAAATCGGCGGAGGGACCCGGGTGCTTGACCATGTAGCGGAACTCGTCCGAGTCCGGGCTGTACCAGCCGTACTTGTTCCAGCCCGTCTTGATGACCAGAATATCGCCTTTGCGGATGTCCACCACATCCTGAATCATCTTCGGCGTATAGACGCTCGAATCGCTGACGAGATGAGAGATGTCGGCAATCACGCCGGGACCGACCCACTCCGAGAGCGGCACTTGCCCGATGGTGCGTCCGTTGGGATAGAAATGCTTTTCGCCGTCCATGTGCGTGGCAAGGTGAATGCTGGCGTTGCAAATCGAGCCGTTGCGCCCCATGCCAAAGTATTGTCCGCCGACGCGCTTGGTGTACGTGACGCTCAACGGGACATAGTTCAGCCACTGCGGAGTCTGAACGCTGAATGGGACGGTCAGATCAAGCATTTCGGCTTTTTCCATCGCGGCAAAGAATTCATCGTCGCTCATGCCGTCGGGCGCCGTCAAGGCAGAGACGCGCGCCCAAGCGGTTTCCACTTCCATGAAGGGGATGGGCATGATTTGAATCCAGGCGCGTTTGTTCTTCAGTTTGTCAATTTCGCCCACGATGGATTCCACCAGGAGGAGATGCGCCTTCGGCATGGTGATGTGCGTGAGTTCATAATATTCGCCCTGCGGGAAGGTCTCGTCCCAGCTTTTGCCGGTTTCCTTTTTGAGTTTTTCCTCCGCCAGTTTGAAGTGGTTTTCGTGCATGCGGCGGATGGGCGTGTTCATGGGATGTTCTGCCGCGCCGCAATCCACACCGATGACCTTGAGCTTCATATCCAGCGCCCAGCGATAGAACTCCATCGAGGGACCCGGATGGCGGACGAGGAAACCAAATTCCATCGATTCCACGCCGCCCTGCGCCTTGGGGTTGTTGACCTGCGGCTGATCCCAGGAATATTTGTGATAGCCGGTGTTGATGATCAGAATGTCGCCTTGTTTGACTTCGGCTTTCTTCGTAATCATCTCCGGCGTGATGATGCTGTAATCCGAAACCATGTCCGAGATGTCCACGATCACGCCCGGACCGTTCAGGTCTCTCAGCGGAATGTCGGCAATGGCACGTCCGCCGGAGTGGAAGGCGCGCTCCCCCACCAGGTGCGTGCCGACCGTGTTGCTCCAATTGAGGATCTGTCCATTCGCTCCCTGCCCGCCGCCGTATGCGCCCGTGACGCGCTTGAAGAAATGCACCTCCAGCGCCTTTTCGCCGGGCCACGGCGGGGTGAAGATACTGCAATCCTGAGTGAGGTCATAGAGTTTTGCCTCGCTCATCATTTTGATGAAACTCTCTCGGTCCATCGCAGCCTCCGTTTTTGTTTGTGACTCTACTGCAAAAACCTTGCATTCTCACCACTGAGACACAGAGTCACGAAGTTCTTTTTCATCTTTGTCTCGGTGTCTCCGTGTCTTCGTGGTTTGATTTTTGCCTTTTTGCAGTGGATTCCATTTGTAACGCGACATTTATGTCGCTTTGGATGCGCGGCAAATCAATGCCGTAACCGCGTCGCGTAGTTGGCGTTCTCTAACGCCAACGTTTGTTTTTTCCTTTGTGTTTCTTCGTGACCTTCGCGGTGAAGTTCTTAGAAGCCGTACTTCTCCGCAAACGCGACCAGCGCCTCTTCGAATGGACCCATCGGCATCGAGACAACGCCCGCGCCGACCTGTCCGATACCGGGGTCTTTGTGAGCGACGCCGGTATTGACGCGCGGAGTGATCTGCTTCTCGACCACCTTGCGGATGTCAATGCCGGTCGGCGTGCCTCGGAAATCCAGGAAGGGGATGGTGAAATACTTGTGTTCAGTGTGAGTGATTTCGTACATGTCGAGCGTGGTGTTGATGGCGTCCTGTGGCTTGCCGCCGATGAACGTCACCAGGGCGGGAGCGGTCGCCATGGCAAAGCCGCCGATGCCGGCTGTTTCGGTGATGACGCTGTCACCGATGTCGCGGCAGGCGTCCGCTTCGGTGAAGCCAGGGAAGTACAGCGCCTTGACCACCGGCGCTTGCGCCGTGAACCACCGATCCCCCAACCCGCTGACCTTGAGACCAAAGTCGGTGCCGTTGCGCGCCATGATGGTCACGATGGTGCTGCCCTCGATGTTGTGCGCCGCGGCGGTCATGGACTTGCAGCCCGCCATGACAGGGTTGAGAACGCTCAGGGCATTCTCGCCCAGGAACTTGATGGTTTCATAAGCAGTGGCGCTGTCTTTGGCGGTTTTGGCGATATAGGGCGCCAGTTGCGTCGTCCAAAGAATGGAAGCGGCGTCCAGGCGGTTATGCCCGTCATCGCCCATGTGCAGTGCCTTGGCGAGCAGGGTGCGAATGTCCACGCCGCCCATCGCCTCCAGCGCGGCTTTGATGGTCGGTCCCAAAGTGGATTCCATCCAGTGCAGTTTTTCGATGACTTCCGGACTGTAGGCGCCCATCCGCAGGACTTTGCCGCGTCCCTCGTTGAGATTGGAGAAACACTTGATGCCGTGCGTTTGATTCTCCACCACGTACACCTGCATCGAAGGCGAAATCACGCCTGCCATGGGACCGGTGCACATGTGTTCATGGCACGGCGAAAACTCGATCTTGCCCGAAGCAAGCAGTTTCTCCGCTTCTTCAGCGTTTTTGGCTTTGCCCTCGAAAATCAACGCCCCGATCATCGCGCCTCGCATCGGACCCGACATCCGCTCCCACGTCACCGGCGGACCGGCGTGCAGCAGCATGTTCTCGTGCATGCCCGGCACGGTCTCCAGCGCTTTCCCCAGCGTGATGACAACGGGACGCCCCTCCATCATGCGATTGACCGCCTCGCTGTTGGCTTTCTCGATATCCATGGTCGCATCTCCTTTTATGTGGTTATCCGTAGCGCAGAATTTATTCTGCCTGTCTGCCGCAGTCAGGCACCCAACGGCGACATGAATGTCGCGCTACGAACTTTTCGCAGTAAACCCAAGATGTTTTCAAGAAACCTTTAGGGTTTCCTCTCTTCTGTTTCGAGCCGCGGCAGGCGCTTCCCAATCTCGAAGCGCGAACGCGCCTCCACCAGGCTTTCGCGGTACAGTTCCAGGTTGCGGTCTTCGAGATGGTCGAACATTTGCAGGCTTTTGCTGCCCGTCGTCACATAGCGCAGCGGATCGGGGTCCAGTTTGGCGGCGATGATTTCCTCCGAGCCGCGCGCCTGCGCCAGCCGCCAGGCAATCGGGTTGACGATCATGCTGTGTCCGAAGTAGTACCCGCCCCCGGCGTCCGGACCGACCGAGTTGGTCGCCACCATGTACACATGATTGTCGTAGGCGCGGGCGCTGTTGGTCAGGTGCCAAATATCGAAACTCCTGAGCAGCGCCGAGGGGCGCGTGATGACCTCCGCGCCCTTCACCGCCAAAATGCGCGAGAGTTCGGGAAAGTCGCCGTCGTAGCAGATAATCATGCCGATACTGCCAAGCGCGGTTTCATAGACCTCGGCGCGGTTGCCCACCGTCACCCAGCCGCCGCACATGGCGCGCTCCAACGGAAACGGATGCGTTTTATCGTAGATGCCGATGATTTCACCATCGGGACCGATCAGGATGGACGAGTTGTAGATAATCCCCCGTTCGGGTCCGCGGCGATACGTGGGCCACACCACATGAACGCCATGCGCCTTTGCCGCCTTTTGAATATCGGCGGTGATGCGTCCGGGCGCGTCGTCCAGCAAATCCCAGAGTTCGTTGACTTCGAGATTGGTCACGAAGCCCGTCGTCACCGTTTCGGGGAAAACAATCAACTCGGCGTCGTTTTCCTTGACGGCTTTCTCCAGCCACACCACCGACTTTTCAATGTTTGCCTTGATGTCATTGGGTGCGATTGCGATTTGTACGCACGCGGCGATAAATTCTTTCATGCTCTCTCTCCTTTTGGCTTGTGGGGCAAATCTCCGATTTGCCTGCGCAAGTCAAAGACTTGCGCTACGAGTTGCTTGTGCGAGTCAGAGACTCGCGTTACGTCTTGCTTTTCATGCGCGCCAGAATGTTCATCAATTTTTCATTGCCGCCCGCCGCCGGTCTCCAGTCCACGTGAACCACTTCGGCTTTTTGCGCGGCAAGGCTCTCGGTAAACGACTCCAGCCCGACGTTGATCGCCGCCAGCGGCTCTTTGATGGCGGAAAGATTTACCTCCGCAAATGCGGACGGCGCGGTCTGACCTGCGGGATTCAACGCCCGCAGCAAACGACCGACGCGGCGCGCCGCGGCGTCATTGCTCGTCTCGACGACCGCGCCCGCTTCTTTCAACGCCCGAACCTGCTCCGCCATATTTTGCGGATCCTCATCCGTGCCTGAGACGACCGCCACCACCTCCAGGTGACGTCCGTTCTCCGCAGCGGCGCGGCGGGCTTTGGCAATGGCAGGCGCCAGTTCGCCGGCGGGGTCGGGATGCGCGCCATAGCCGAGGACCACATCCAGCAGGATGACCGCCACTTCAGGGTCAGCCGCTTCCTTTTCCAGGCGGCGGATGCGCAGGTCGTTGTCCATCATCGGGTGCAGCCGCCCGACGGTGAATTCGTCTTCGCCCAAATCAATCAGCGTGTGTTCCTGGCTGGTCAGGGAATCTTTCAGGCGCAGTTCCTTGTTCAGCGGCGCGTTGGAATAGACGGCGGGCAGATATTCGCGCAAAACCAGTTGCGCCTCGTATGCCAGCGTGCCTCCCGAAAACAACCCGCGCAGGTAACGCTGTCCCGGCGCAAACAGGGCGGGGTTGAAATCGTCTTCTTTCTGCGCGGTCGTTTTGGAAAGATGAACGGCGAGTTCGGCGGCTTCGTCGAAGGTCGTCACGAAGGTGACGTTGTCAACTCTGCGCATGGCGGTGGCGTACCCGATGAAATCCACAACGACGGGCTTTCCCGTCCGGCGCGCGGCTTCGATGAGTTCACCCGCCACTTTGGGCGAGGGCGGCTTGGAGACAAGCACAATGACGCGGGTGTCGGGGTCGCGGCGCAGCAAGTCCAATGCCTGGCGCGCCGTGATGGCATTGACCGCCTCGGAGAGGTCGCGTCCGCCGGTGCCGAGCGCGTGGGTGACGCCGCCGCCCATCTGGTGGATGCGAACCGTCACCTGCTGGAGTCCCGTCCCCGAAGCGGCGACCAAGCCAATCGGTCCGCGCCGAACCTTGTTGGCAAATCCCAAGCCAACACCGTTGACGATGGCGGTGCCGCAGTCGGGTCCCATCACCAGCAAGCCTTTTTGCGCGGCTTCCTGTTTCAATGAAATTTCATCCTCGAGGGGAACGTTGTCGCTGTAAAGGAAGACGTGCTTGTTCATGCCGAGCGCTTCGCGGGTCACGCCGGCGGCGTAACGCCCGGGGACGGAGACGAGCACCCATCCCGCCGAGGGCAGGCGCTTGGCGGCGGATTCCATGCTCTGCGAGCGGTACTCCTGCGAGACGCCCTCGCTGCGCCGCGCCGCGATGAGTTCGTCCACTCTTTGCAGAGCCATTTGCGCCGCCGCTTCGCTCTCGCCTTTGACGACGATCGCCAAGTCGTTGACGCCCGCCCCTTTGATTTCATCCGCCAGCAAGCCGGCTTGCGCCAGCAGGTCCTTGTTGGCTTCGGTTGCCATCACCACCCCGGCGTCCAGCACGCCGGGCAGGTCTGCCAGCGAGCGCTGCAATTTCATCAGCACGGCAGAATCGTAATAAACACCAGAACGAATTTCAGATTTGATGAAGGTCATAATGGAATCCATTCCTGCAGCAGTGCGCCGCACTACACGGTTGATATTTACTTTGACCATGAAAGCGCTACGCACTTTCTGCGTAACATCTATAAGGGGTTATTCTGCTAAATTGCTTTTTGGGCTTTCAACGATTCGATTTCTTCGGGGGCATAACCGAGCAAAGCAGAAAGCACTTCTTCGGTGTGCTGTCCCAGCGCCGGCGGAGGAGCGTGGATTTCGGCGGGCGTTTCCGAAAGTTTATAGGGAAAGCCCGTCAGTTTGACCGCGCCCGCTGTCGGATGTTCCGTTTCGAGTATCATGTCCCGCGCCTGCGTTTGTGGGTGGGCGAACGCTTGCGGGATGGAGTTGATGGGTCCGCAGGGCAGACCTGCTTTGGCAATATCCGCCAGCCATTCGTCCACGCAGCGCTGGGAAAAGATTTTGTTGAGTTCCTCCACAAGGACTTCGCGGTGGGCAACCCGCGCCCCGTTGGTGGCGAAGCGGGGGTCGGCTTTTAATTCCGGGTGATTGAGAAGATTGCACAGGGTATCCCATTGGCGCTCGTTGGCAACTCCCAAAATGAACCAGCCGTCGCGCGCGGTGAACGCTTCGTATGGCGCAAGGTTGGGATGCGCGTTGCCGAGTCGGCGGGGCGGGTTGCCTCCCACCAGATAGTTGGAGGCGACGTTGGTCAGCAGAGCCAGGTGCGAATCGAAGAGGGAAATATCCACCAACTGCCCTTCGCCGGTCAGGTCGCGGGCGCGCAGTGCGGCGAGGATGGCGGTGGCGGCAAACATGCCGGCGGTGATGTCAATGATGGGAATGCCGACGCGTGAGGGAGGTCCCTCCACGGGACCGGTGATGCTCATCATCCCGCCTTCCGCTTGGAGAATGGCGTCGTAGCCGGGGCGCTCGGCGTAAGGTCCCGTGCGACCGTAGCCGCTGATGGAGCAGTAAATCAATGTGGGATACAGACGATGCAAATCGTTGTACCCAAGCCCAAGTTTATCCAAATCGCCCGTGCGATAGTTCTCAACCAGCACATCTGAGATGCCCGCCAGCCGGCGGACGATCTCCTGCCCTTCGGCGCTTTGGATGTTGACGGTGATGCTGCGCTTGTTGCGGTTGGCGGCGATGAAATACGCCGATTCGCCCGGATACGGACCGTAGGGCTTGCCGACAAACGGCGGACCCCAGCCGCGGCTTTCGTCGCCGCTGATGGGACGCTCAACTTTAATTACATCCGCGCCCAAGTCCCCCAGCATCATGGTGCAGTAGGGACCAGCAAGGGCGCGGGTGATGTCTAAAATTCGAATGTTATGAAGGGGACGCATGGTCTCTTTTCGCAGCGATTGGATGGGTTGATTATATACAATTCAGTCAGTTCCGCAAGTATATTTGTCTGTTCAATCGCAATGGGAGGGAAAGCAAACTTTTAGGGTTTTGTGTACGGTAAAGAATTCTCAAAAACCTTTGCCGCAAAGCATGGGTATAATCTTCAGAAAGTTGCCAGGGGGTTGAAAATTGTAGAACGCTCAGTTGTGTATTTTGCACTCTTTGCGCAGCACACAAAAGCGGCGGCAGAGACCGCCGAGTATGCGCTTGGAAAATTTTTGTTTGCAACAGAGCTAGCGACCCGACAGTTTCAAATGGGACGCTGAAAAACGCAGATAAACGCAGAAAAAAAAACTAACTCAGCGTAAATCAGCGTTCATCTGCGTCCCAAAACAAAAGTGTCGGGTTAGTAACAGAGTAATTTTAGAACAGCGAGGCAGAGATGCGAGAAGTGATTGCAGAAATCGAGACCTGGCGCAAGGCAGGCAAACAAATTGCCCTGGCAATGAATGTCCGAAAAGACGGCACGTCGCTGCGTCCGCTGGGCGCCAAAATGGCAATGACCAGCAATATGGAAATTGCCGGCTCGCTGACGGGCGGCTGTATCGAAGGGGCGGTGTATGAGGAGGCGCAGGTTGTCATGCGGGAGGGGACGCCGAGGTTGATTCGTTATGGCGTGCCAGACGATGAACGTCCCTGGGAAATCGGTCTGAGCTGCGGCAGTTCGCTGGAAGTGTTCATTGAATCGTTGGATTCGCCCGCATGGCGCGCGCTGTATCCGCCGCTGAAAGCCTGCCTCGATGAAAATCAACTGGCGGCAGTGGTGACAGTCATTGCGGGAGAGGGGCTGGGGAATAAACTTCTCGTCCGCTCGGATGGGCGCAGGCTGGGGAGTCTCGGGTCGGCAGCGCTGGATGCGGATGCGGCGGCTTGGGCGCAGGAACAGATGAGGGTTCAAGAATCAGGCTGGAGGGAGTTCGAGGCGCGGCAGGTCTTTGTGGATGTCCTGCCGCCGCCGGCGCGTCTGATCATCATTGGGGCAGTGCATATTGCCATCCCGTTGGTGACGCTGGCAAAGACGCTCGGCTTCCGCACGATTGTGGTGGATCCGCGCACAGCCTTCGCCACACGCGAACGTTTTCCTCATGCGGACGAATTGCTTGTTGAGTGGACCTCTGATGCGCTGAAGAGGCTGCGCCTCGACGAGAATACGTATGTCGCCGCGCTCAGCCATGATGAAAAGTTGGATAATCCTGCCTTGCAGGTTGCGCTTTCGAGTCCCGCGCGTTATGTGGGGGTGTTGGGCGCGCGCAAGAACATCAGCAAACGGCTGGATGCGCTGCGCGAAATGGGCGTGACGGAGGAGCAGTTATCCCGTTTGCAGGCGCCGATTGGGCTGCGGCTTGGGGCAGTGGACGCGGAGGAAATTGCGTTGTCCATTCTGGCGGCGATGGTGGCGGCAAAGCATGGAGCGCTGGAAGCGAATGAACGTCGGCACCTCTTGCAGGCACACCAATAAAAAGTGTCCCTTGACGAATTCTCGTGAGCGGGAGTATAGTCGCGCAGATTATGGATAGCTTGCCTTCGCTTGATTCTGATCATAGTACCACTCGAAATCCCAGCCAGTTGGAAACGCTGGGGCGGGTTTAACCTGCCTCGAACAGGTCGCCTCCTGCCCTGTGCCCCAACTGGCGCAGGGCATTTTATTTGGAGGTGACATGGGATTGCTTCAAAACACAGCAGTACCGCCCAAAGAACGCCTCGAGCGTTCCTTCACAGGGGGCGACGCAATCGTCATCCTTTTTCTTGTCGCGCTGCTTTATGGAGGCGCGCGGCTCGCGTTTGACGCGCCCGCTTTCATTGAAGGTCCGCAGATTTCGCTGAAACCGTCCACTCTGCCGTGGTACACCCTGCTTTCGGTGGGACGGATGCTGGCGGCATACCTCCTCTCGCTATTATTCACGCTCACCTATGGACGGATGGCGGCATACAATCGCCGCGCCGAATCCATCCTCATGCCTTTGCTGGATGTCTTGCAGAGCGTGCCGATTCTTTCCTTCCTGCCTGTCGTCCTGCTGGGCTTGAACGCCATCCTGCCCCAGCGGACTGCCGCCGAACTGGCGTCCATTGTGTTGATCTTTACCAGTCAGGCATGGAACATGACCTTCGGCTGGTATCAATCGCTCACCACAATTCCAAAAGAATTGCGCGAGGCAAGTTCAATCTTCCGCCTGAATGCCTGGCTGCGTTTCAAGCGGCTGGAACTGCCCTTCGCCATGATCGGGCTGATTTGGAACAGCATCATGTCATGGGCAGGCGGCTGGTTTTTCCTCATGGCGGCGGAGATTTTCACAGTGGGATCGAAGGACTTTCGCCTGCCCGGTTTAGGCGCGTATCTTCACGAAGCCGCCAACCAGGGCGACTTTCGCGCAATCGCCTTCGGCTTGATTGCTTTGATACTCACCATCGTCGCCCTCGATCAGTTTCTATGGCGTCCGCTCCTGGTTTGGGCAGACCGCTTCAAAGTGGAAATGACGGAGAGCGATGAACCGCCAACCTCGTGGTTTTATGATCTGATTCACACATCCCGCTTGTTCCTATGGTTTGGTTCGCTATTCGAAAAGGCAAATGAAGGATTCGATCACTGGATGATTCGCCGCGCGCCGATGAAAGCGGACTGGGACGAAAACGGCTCGAAACTGAACTGGAGGTTGGTCGCCTTCTATTTGCTGATCGGCGCCTTTATCATCTACGGCGGCTATCGCGCCGTAGAGATGCTGCTCTCCGTCCCCCTGCCGCAATGGGGTCAGATTGGGACGGGCGTGCTGGCTACAGCCCTGCGCGTGGGCGTCTCGCTGGTCATCGCGCTATTGTGGACCATCCCCGTCGGCGTCGCCATCGGAACGAATCGCCGCGTCGCCACAGTCCTCCAGCCCATTGTTCAGGTCACTGCCGCGGTGCCAGCAACCGCCATTTTCCCCATCCTTCTGCTCTTCTTCATCAACATGACAGGCGGATTGAACCTCGCCGCCATCTTCCTGATGCTGATGGGCACGCAGTGGTATCTGCTCTTCAACGTCATTGCGGGCGCAAGCGCCATTCCGCAGGATTTGAAGCACACGTCTTCTTTACTGGGTCTTTCGCGCTGGGAACGGTGGCGCACGCTGATCCTGCCCGCGTTATTTCCATACATCATCACGGGTTCCATCACCGCCAGCGGCGGCGCATGGAACGCCAGCATCGTGGCAGAGTATGTTCACTTCGGCGGGCAGACGTTGTTTGCCACAGGCATCGGCTCGCTGATCTCGCAAGCAACCGCCCATGGCGATTACCCTTTGCTGCTTGCCTCCACGCTGAGCATGATTTTGGCAGTCGTCCTTGCCAATCGTCTGTTCTGGCGGCGGCTGTATCGGATCGCCGAAGAAAAATATCGTCTGGAATAACTTACACAAAACGTCCCGAAGGCTTTCGTAAATCAGGCTTGGTTTTCTGTCAAAGCCTTCGGGACGGTGCAAACATGATGGAGTAATTTTTATGGCAACCAATATCGCCAACGCTGCTTTGCTCAAACTGCGTCACGTCCAGCAGGTTTATACCAACGGACAGCGCCGTTTCATCGCCGTGCAGGATGTCAATCTGACCATCTCCGAGGGTGAATTCGTCGCTTTACTCGGACCTTCCGGCTGCGGTAAAAGCACCCTCCTGCGGATTATCACCGGGCTTCAGAAACCGTCCGAAGGAAAAGTGCTATATCGCGACCAGCCGCTGCGCGGGGTCAATCCACATGCAACCATCGTTTTCCAGACCTTTGCCCTGTTCCCCTGGCTGACGGTGTTTGAGAATGTGGACTTGGCGCTGAAAGCGCGCGGGCTCCCGGCGAACATCCGCACGCCTCGCGCCCTTGACTTGATTGACCGCGTCGGCTTGGACGGCTTCGAGACCGCCTACCCGCGAGAACTTTCCGGCGGGATGCGCCAGAAAGTGGGTTTTGCGCGCGCCATGGCGGTGGAGCCCGAACTGCTCTGCCTCGACGAACCGTTCTCCGCGCTGGATGTGCTTTCCGCCGAATCCCTGCGCGGCGAGCTGCTGGAACTGTGGACAAGCGGCAGCATTCCCACCAAAGCGATTCTCATGGTGAGCCACAACATCGAAGAAGCGGTCTTCATGGCAGATCGCATCGTCGTCATGGACAAAGAACCGGGGCGCATCATCGCAGAAGTGAAGGTGGCATTGCCGCATCCGCGCCAGCGCAAATCGGAGGAGTTTCAAAAAATGGTGGATGAAGTCTATGCCATGCTGGCTGGTCAAACGCAGCCCGAAGCCGTGGAATTGGGGAGCGCGCCCGGTGAGCAGGGACACACCCGCGCCTTGCCCAAGATCGCCATCTCCGATCTGGCTGGCTTGCTCGAATATCTCTCCGAACTCCCCTCCAACAGGCAGGACATCTACCGCCTGCCTGAAGAACTGAACGTTGACCCCAACCACATCTTCAGCCTGACCGAAGCGGCGGAGATTTTGGGCTTTGCTTACGTTGAAAAAGGCGACATCATCCTGACCTCCCTCGGCGAGACCTTTGCCGAAGCCAGCATTCAGGCGCGCAAGGAAATCTTCGCCACCCGCATCCGCCGCCTGCCGCTCTTCCGCTGGCTGACAACGCTGTTATCGCGCGCCGAAAATCACGCGCTCGATTGGGACGTGATCCACACCGCGCTGGAACTGGAATTTCCCAAAGATGAAGCCGAGAAACAGCTCGACACTCTCATCAACTGGGGACGCTATGCCGAATTACTGTCGTATAACGACGATAAAGCGCTGGTCTATCTCGAAACGCCGCCCCAGCCTGCGACGCCATCCGGCAGGCAATAGAGGAGCACAATTTGGCGCGTAAAATCTGAGCAACAGGCAGGTATTCAGACAGTGCAGCGCGACATTTTGTGCTTTTCCCAATTATTCTGACAAAACCAGTATCTGCCATGCCCGCACGAGGATTAATCCCCGTGCGGCGCCAAGAGCAGGGAGAAAATTGTTAATCTGCAAAATGTCGCGCTACCGCCTATATCTTCCCCGCCACATAATCCAGCACATCTATCTTTGTCAAAATGCCGATGGGCTTGCTATTCTCAACGACGATCAAAGCCAGCCCCAATTTCAGCGAGGGCATGGCTTCTTCCAGGGAAGTTTCGGCGGGAAAGACAGCGTTGGCATTTTGCACAAGCGCATCAATCGGCTCATCGTGGCTGTGCTCATGCCTCTCAAGCATGTGATTGAGCAAATCCACCTCCTCGATGAGACCAACCAGCGTGCCGTCTGCGCCAACAACCGGCATCTGCGAAACAGCGTTCTGGTGCATGACCGATACCACCTTACGGATTGAATCGCCCAATGCAGCGGTGAACAAAGCCTTGTTTGGCTTGGCAATCAACAGATCGCCGAGGGCGGTTTCGCCGAATTCCATCGAGAGAAAGCCGAATTCGCGCATCCATTTGTCGTCGTAAAACTTCGAGAGGTAGCGCGAACCCGAATCGGGCAGGATGACCACAGCCAGACGGTCCGGGGTGAGGCGGCGGCAGTATTTGAGCGCGCCCGCAATGGCAGAGCCAGACGAGCCGCCCGCAAAAATTCCCTCCTGCCGAACCAATTGACGCGCCCACAAAAAGGATTCCTTGTCGCCTGCGCGCTCAATCCAATCCACCACCGAAAGGTCGGTTGCAGAGGGTAAAAAGTCCTCGCCGATACCCTCGACTTTGTACGTCTTCGGATACGCGCCTTCCGGGATTTTCCCTTTGTTTTGCCAGATCTCCGTAAGAATGGACCCCTCGATATCCACACCGACGATTTTGACATTCGGATTTTTGGATTTGAGATACCGCCCCACGCCGGAAATCGTCCCGCCGGTGCCCATTCCGATGATGACATCGGTCACGCGCCCATCGGTCTGTTCCCAGATTTCGGGACCGGTGCTTAATTCGTGCGTGAGGGGATTGTCGGGGTTGTGATATTGGTTTGCCAAAATTGCATTGGGGGTCTCGCGCGCCAACCGCTTTGCCACTTCGTAATACGAGCGCGGGTCATCGGGCGCAACGGCTGTGGGGGTGATGACTACTTTTGCTCCATAAGCCCGCAAAAGCAATATTTTCTCGTTGCTCATTTTGTCGGGCATAACGAAGATGGTGTGATAGCCCTTGAGGGCTGCGGCAATGGCAAGACCGACGCCAGTGTTGCCGCTGGTCGCTTCAACAATCGTCCCGCCCTGCCTGAGTTCCCCGCGTTTTTCCGCCTGTTCGATGATGAACGCCCCCACCCGGTCCTTGATGGAGCCGCCCGGATTCATCAACTCCAATTTTGCATACAGCGGACAGGGCAAATCGCGCCCAATCCGTTTCAGCCGCACAAGCGGCGTATTTCCAATCGCGCCCAAGATATTGTCAAAGACTCTTTTTTCCGAAGATACGGGCAATCCCATTCTCTCTCCTTTAGTGAAGTGAGGGTATTTTACCGCACCGATAAAGAAACTTCCGAGTTCTTGGCAAACTCGGAAGTCTTATTGTCGGTGTTTATCTGTGGCAAATCCTGATTCTCAAAACACTCACTAACTCACCTTACGCCGTAGCGCGAGATTTATCTCGCGTTTTCAGGCGACATGAATGTCGCACTACGAAGAAACCGCGTAACATGAGTCACTAATATATTGGCAGAGAAGGATCCACTTCCCTTGCCCAGGCGTTGATTCCGCCTTTGAGATTCTTGACCTTCTTGAAGCCGGCGCTCGCCAGCAGTTCCAGCGCCCGCGCCGAGCGTGTGCCGCCTTTGCAGAAGACCACCATCTCCTCCGCCGAATCCAGTTCGGAGAGCCGCGCCGCGAGTTGACCCAACGGGATGTTCACCGCGCCCGGTAAAGCGGAGATCTCCAACTCATGCGGCTCGCGCACATCCAGCAGTTTGAGATGGTTCGTCTGCAGGCGCTCGGCGAGTTCCGCGGCGGTAATGTCGAGACCCTCGCCGGCAGAACCTTCCTCACCGTGATCGTGACCCGGCACGCCGCAAAACTCCTCGTAATCAATCAACTCCTTGATGTCGGCGTTTGGTCCGCACACGCGGCAGTTGGGATTCTTCTTGAGCGTGACAAAATCGAACGACATGTCGAGCGCGTTGTAGAGAAGCAGTTTACCGATGAGCGGCGTGCCAATGCCCAGCAAAACCTTCAACGCTTCGGTCGCCTGAATGGTGCCGATGGTGCCCGGCAGGACGCCCAGCACGCCTCCCTCCGCACACGAAGGGACAAGCCCCGGCGGAGGCGGCTCGGGGAAGAGACAGCGGTAGCACGGTCCTTCCTTGGCGTAGAAGACGCTCACCTGCCCGTCAAAGCGGAAGATGGAGCCATAGATGTTCGGCTTGCCGAGGAAGACCGACACGTCGTTGGTAAGGTAGCGGGTAGGAAAATTGTCGGTGCCGTCAATGATGATGTCGTAGTCCGCGGCGATGCGCATGGCGTTCGCAGAAGTGTACGGCTCGTTATAGACATCTACTTCAATATCGGGATTCAAGTCCAGCAATTTGGCTTTTGCGCTTTCCACCTTCAACTTCCCAATCGTGGATGTGCCGTGAATGACCTGCCGCTGAAGGTTGGACGAATCGACCACATCGTAGTCCACCAGCCCGATGCGACCCACGCCCGCCGCCGCCAGATAGAGCGCAACCGGCGAACCCAGTCCGCCCGTGCCAATCACCAGCGCCGACGACGCCTTGAGCTTGCGCTGTCCCTCCAGCCCCACTTCAGGGATGAGCAAATGGCGTGAATAGCGCAAAATTTCATCGTGTGTCAGATTTGGAAGCATATCAGCCTCCTGCAATTGAGGGAATCAAAATCAGGCGGTCGTCTTCGCTCAGGGGTGTATCGAGTCCCTGCAAGTCTTTGACGTTATGCTCGCCCAAAAACAAATTGACGAAGGGGCGCAGTTCGCCCTGCTCGTTGAAGAGATGAGGCTTGAGCGCGGGATACTGCTCGATCAAACTGGAGAGCGCCGAAGCGACCGTCCCGCCGTTAACCGAGACTTCCGCCCGGCCGTTAGTGTAAGAACGCAAAGGTGTGGGTATTTTCAAAATGGACATAATCATCTTTCTCATTCTGCTGCAGAATTTTACTTCTTTCACGCCGGTACTGGATCGCAGCCCTGGCGCTCGACGACGGCTTCGCATGTGGATGCGGGATGAATTTCCACGGAGCCAGCCATTGCAAACGGCTGCATAAACTGCTCAACATGTTGTTGATCTTCGGCTTCGACAATCAATACGAATGTGTGCTGACCATCCAGCACGGCGTCGCCGAGGATTTCCACGCCGAATTTGCGGGCGTTTTTCCTGTTCACGTGCTGAATAAGCATCTGACCCATTTCAGGATTTTTCGCCGGGCAGGTCTCTGCCGCATGCTGATGACGAACAAAATAGAGTGACATGATAGTTTCTCCTTTGGTTTTGATGGTAATGGAACCAGCGGCGGGCTTTCCATATAAATTTCATCTTGCTCGTTCACCTTACGCGGTAGCGCGAGATTTATCTCGCGTTTTCAGGCGACATAAATGTCGCCCTACGAAGAAACTGTGTAAGGTGAGTTACTCGATCAACGCCGCCATATCAAGACCATCTATAAGATTTCAATTTTTTCTTCCTCAAACTGCGAGCGGTCTTCCTTCAACAACCACGAACGGCTTCCGCGCGCCTTTCCTTTTTCCACGCTCGTAATCACATACGAAAAGTGGGGCTGCGCCCATTCGCGGTCGAACTCAGACGGCTGGTTTGGATGATCGGGATGCGAATGGAAGACGCCAATCAAACTCAATCCCAGCCGCTCCGCCTCCAATTCTGCTTGGAGATAATCTTCGGGGGCGATCAAATAACGATTGTGCCTCGCGCCGTCCTCGCGCACATTCGGCAAAGCCAGGACATTCGTCACGGTCTTTTCTTCGCCGTCCATGCCGAGCAGAAAGCCCGCGCCCTCTTCGGGATATGCCTGCTCCCCATGCGCGTGGATTTGCGCCAGCGCTTCACGCCAAATTCGCAATTTCATTTTGCCTCCCACAATGCCTTGTCGCTCAAATATTTATAGCCCGCATCGGGGAAGACGGTGACTACAATCCCCTCTTCCAACTTACTGGCTACGCGCAAAGCGGCGACTGCCGCCGCGCCGGACGAAATTCCCACGAACAGACCCTCCTCCCGCGCCAGCCGCTTCACCATCTCGTGCGCCGCTTCGGTCTGGACCTCAATCTGCTCATCCGCCAAGGACTCATCATAAATCCCCGGCTTGATCGCCGTAGGCATGTGCTTCAAGCCTTCCAGTCCGTGAAAGGGAGCATCCGGCTGAAAGGCGATAATTTTCACCTGCGGCAGATGTTCGCGCAGATAACGTCCTGTCCCCATCAGCGTTCCCGACGTGCCAAGCCCGGCGACAAAGTGTGTGACGCGTCCGTCGGTCTGGCGGAGAATCTCGGGTCCTGTGGATTTGTAATGTGCCTCCCAGTTGGCGGGGTTGTTGTACTGGTCTGCATACCAATACAGATTTGGGTGCTTCGCGGCAAGTTCACGCGCTTTGAGGATTGCGCCGTCCGAGCCTTCCAGCGGATCGGAGAGAATCAATTCGGCGCCCAAGGCTTTCAAAATGGACATCCGCTCCGGGCTGGCGTTGGCAGGAATGACAATCGTCACCGGAATGCCCAGCGCCGCGCCAAAGGTGGCGTAGGAAATGCCCATGTTGCCGGAGGTTGAGTCGAGCAGGCGCTTGCCTTTGCCAAGGTCTCCGTTTGCCAATGCGGTTTGGATGATGTTCAGGGCGGGTCTATCCTTGACGGAACCGCCGGGGTTGAACCATTCAGCCTTGGCAAAGACCTGGATACGAGGCGACAGGTCCCGGGTCAGGCGGCGAAGCGGAAGAAGAGGCGTGTTGCCCACACAGGCGGCAAGTCCGTCCAATTCCAGAGAAGTTGTTTCGGTAATTCGGTAGTCAAACAGGGTCATAAAATCCTCTTTGCGCAGGCGACGTTCTCTAACGTCAGCCGTGCATTAAATCAAAAGCAGCCAGCAGGGAAACAAAAAGACGGCGAACGAACGCCACACGCTGCAATGTTTTGCACGCGGGGTCGTCCTGCCGTCTGAGGTCTGCTGACTGCGGTGAGGTCTCAGGCGGCGGTTACGAACCCCGCCGGAGACACAAGCAATAGGTAAATGTGTTCATGGTGTTGTACTTGATGACTGCTATTTTATGAATCTTACCAATTTTGTCAACATAAAAATTACCCGCCTGCCGCCGACGCCATGAGGACGACCTTGTCGCTCTCCTGCAGAGGCGTTTCCACGCCCTTCAGTTCGCGGACATGCACGCCGTTGACGAACACATTGAAGTAGCGGCGCAGTTTGCCGTTTGAGTCGAACAGGTGGGTTTTGAAGGAGGGATACCGAGCGGCAACGTTCTCGAGGAGTTCGGCAACCGTCGCGCCCTGTATCTCGAACTCATTCTGGTTGTCCACGTAAAATTTCAGCGGGGCAGGGATTTTGACAATGGGCATGGCGGTATTTTAATGCAGAAATGCAAAGGTCAAAAACGAACCAGCGACCTGACAGTTTCAAATGGGACGCTGAAAAACGCAGATAAACGCAGAAAAAAACTTAAATCAGCGTAAATCAGGGTTCATCTGCGTCCCAAAACAAAAGTGTCAGGTGGCTAGAAAACGAACCACAAAGACACGGAGACACCGAGATGACAAGGAAAAGGAACTCCGTGACTGTTTGTCCTCGTGGTTCAAGGGTTTGCGCTTATAATCTCATCATCCATTCTTTACCGTACACAGAAACCCTAAAGGTCTGCTTTCCCTTCGTGAATTTGAGAATTTCCAAAAAGACCTTTAGGGTTTTTCACGAGAGAAAGGTACGGTAGAGAGATCATCCAAAGGAGGCAGGCATGGCGCAATATAAAGTCATCGCAGGGACATTTCACGTCAAGGGGTTTCAGCCCGACGGCGACTCAATCCGCTTTCAGGCAAATAAACCCGAGCATTGGGATTTTTTCAAATGGAGCAGCGAAGCGGAGAAAAGCGCAAAAAAGAAACAGCTGCGCATCGAGGCAATTGACGCGCTGGAGACTCACTACGAAGGCTGGCATCAGCCGCGTCCGTTTGCGCTGGCGGCGCTCGAATCGCTGCTGGAACTGCTCAACATCACCGAGGTGGTGTACAGCCTGAGCGTGACGCAGATCGTGGACGCCAACGACGGCAAAGCGGGCTACATCGCTTCCGCCACCACCGACCGCTACGGGCGCCCCGTAAGTTACGTCTTCCCCAAATCGGCAAAACTCACCGACGGCGCGGTTCTCGATTCCGCCGACCTGCCGGTCGAAAAATCGGTCAACTTTTTGCTGGCGCGCGAGGGATTGGCTTACCCGACGTTTTACACCACCACCGACCGCACCTTTGCCGAGAAGATTCGCGCTGTGGTTGCCCGCGCCCGCAAGACCAAGCGCGGCATCTGGTCCATTGACCGCACCTCCGATTTTACGATGTGGGATGTCCGCACCATTCAGGAGGACATTTTGCTTCTGCCCAAGTTGTTCCGCCGCCTGGTTGGGTTCTTCGACCAATACGCCGAATTCGACAAACTGCCGGCTTACATGGCAAAACAGCGTGATAATCTCGTCCTGTGGGACGGCACGAAGAAAAAATCGTTTGCCGATTTGATGGAGTTCAAGGGCAGGCGTATTCTGATGAAGACCCCTGTGGAGGATATTTTGTTCGCGCCGAAGTGAGAGAAGCAGGTACACGGGTATACAGGTACACAGGTATACAGGTATACAGGTATACAAGTATACAAGTACAAAAGAAAAGTCCCGCAGCAGCCGCTTCGGGACTTTTTGATTCAATGACCAAATCGCCAATTACCAGCCTATTCTTCCTTCTTGGCTTCCATTTCCTTCTTGTGCGCTTCGATGATTTGCTGGGCGATGTGGTTCGGGACGATGTCGTAGTGGTCGAACTCCATCGTGAAGTAGCCGCGCCCGCCGGTCAACGAACGGATTTGGGTGGTGTAGCGGGTCATCTCTGCCAGTGGAACGTGGGCAATGATGACCGTCATACCATGTTCCGATTCTGTGCCTTGAACGCGCCCGCGGCGGCTGTTGAGATCGCTCATCACGTCGCCCATGTTCGCATCCGGCACCGTCACGCGGACGTTCATAATCGGCTCGAACAGCACCGGACCCGCATCCTGTACTGCCAATTTGAACGCTTCGCGCCCGGCGATTTCGAACGCCACCGGCTTCGAGTCCACTTCGTGTTCCTTGCCGTCATAGACGATGACCTTGACGTTGCTCATCGGGTAGCCGGCAAACGCGCCGCGTTCCATCGTCGCTTTGATGCCTTTTTCGATGGACGGCAGGTAGGAACGGGAAAGGTTCATACCAACCAGTTCGTCGGTAAATTCGAATTCGGCATCCGGCAAAGGTTCGATGCGCAGATGCACTTCGCCAAATTGACCCGCGCCGCCGGTCTGCTTTTTGTGACGGTATTGGGCGGAGGCTTTGCGGGTGATACCTTCGCGGTAGGGAATCTTCGGTTCGTGAATGTTCAAGCCCACCTGGAACTTGGTCTGGGCGCGGGTGATGGCAACGTCAATGTGCTGGTCGCCCATGCCTTGTAAGACCGTCTCGTGTGTGATGGGGTCGTTGAACCATGAGAGGGTCATATCCTCTTCGCACAGGCGGGTGAGGGTCGGCGTGATTTTTGCGGCGTCTGCCTGAGTCTTGGGCGAGACCGCCACGCGGTAGAGCGCCGCAGGATATTTGGGCGGCGCAATGGTCAACGGGTGACCTTTATCGCAGAAGGTGTCGCCCGTCACGGTAACGGTCAACTTGGAGACAACAGCAAGATCGCCGGCATGGACAATTTTCGTCGGGATGGCTTCCTTGCCGCGCTGGAAATGCAGACCCGACATGCGTTCGTCTGCGCCTTTGTTTTGATTCCACACGTGCGCATCTGCCTGAATGCTGCCGGAGAAGAGACGGAAATAGGTCATCTTGCCGACGAACGGGTCGGCGGTGGTCTTCCACACATAAGCCGCCAGCGGAGCGGAGTCGGAAGGCTTCAGTTCCTCCTCCCCATCTTTGCCCTGGGCGGTGCGCTTGGGGGCGTTCAACGGCGAGGGCATGAGGTCAATGATGTCGTTGAGCAGGGCAATGATGCCAATCTCGCGCCCGCCCGCCGCGCAAAAGACCGGGACAAAGGCTCCAGAGTAGACAATGTCTTTGAGTCCGCGCACCATTTCTTCGTCTGAGAGAGAACCGTTTTCGAGATACTTCTCCATCAGTTCGTCTTCCCCCTCCGCCGCGGCTTCCACAAGGTCAAAGTGGGCTTTATCCGCCGCTTCCTTCAAGTTGGCGGGGATTTCGGCAATCGTCTTACCGTCGCCCATGTACGCCTTCATGCCAATGACATCCACCACGCCTTTGAAATCCTGCTTTTCGCCGATGGGCAGATGCACCTTGATTGTGCGTTTGCCGCGCCCGCGCACGAACTCCTCCACTGCCGCATAGACCTTTGCGAAGTCGGCGTTTTCACGGTCCATCTTGTTGATGACGATGAAGCGCGGCAGGTTGAACTGGTCGGCGTATTTCCACGCCAGTTCAGTGCCGACTTCAATGCCTGCCACCGCGTCCACCAAAAGAACCGCGCCGTCAGCTACACTCAGGGCGGAAATCATCTCGCCCACGAAATCGGTGTAGCCCGGCGCGTCAATGACGTTGATCTTGTGATCGCGGTGTTCGACGGGAATTACGCTTGCATAGAGGGAGATCTTGCGGCGGTGTTCCTCGTCGTCATAATCCGACACCGTGGTCCCATCCTCCACTCTGCCCAACCTGGTGGTAGCCCCCGTCGCATGAAGAAACGCCTCCGCCAGCATCGTCTTTCCCGCTCCCCCATGCGAGACCAGTGCAACGTTGCGGAGAAACTCAGTGGTATACTCTTTCATGAGCAGCCCTTCCTGACGTAGGATGTAAGTAAAGCCGAGTGATTGTAAAAGAACTCATTTGAATTGTCAAAGTGACAACCTTCGCAAATTTTGTGTGACGCCGCGAGCGCGGCAGGCGCGGCAAGCGCAATAAACTTTACAGCCTCATGTTTCAACGCCTGCTTTTCAACCTCTGGTATCTTCGCAAGCCGCCCTGGGACAGCGGCATTTCCCCTCCCGAACTCATCGAATTCATCCGAACTCATCCGCCCGGTCGAGCCATTGACCTCGGCTGCGGCACCGGCACCAACGTCATCACGCTGGCAAAGGCAGGCTGGCAAGTCTGCGGCGTGGATTTTGCTTCCCGCGCCATCCGTCTGGCAAAAACAAAACTCAAACGCGAACGCCTCACGGCAGACTTGCGCGTGGGCGATGTGACCCGCCTGAACGGCATCAACGCTCCCTTCGACCTCGCTCTCGACATCGGATGTTTTCACAGCCTCAGCGCAGCAGGAAAACGGGATTATCTGACTCAACTGGAGCGTATTCTCGCCCCCGGCGGATTCTGGCTCCTGTATGCCTTCTTCAAAACAGACACGCTTCAACCCGGACCTGGGCTTACCGAGGCGGACCTCAACCTTATCTCCCCTGTGCTTCTCCTCCGCTCCCGCCAAGACGGCTTCGACCGCCGCGGGCGTCCCTCCGCATGGTTTCTATTTCAAAAGTCTTGAATCTCTTCGTGTTCTTCGTGGTAAAAAATAACGGCGTATGAATTTCCAAATCCGCATCTTCAAAGACATGGAAAAATTGAGCCGCGCCGCGGCGGAACTTTTCACCGAGACAGCCGACGAATCCATTAGCGCACGCGGGCGCTTTCTGGTGGCGCTCAGCGGTGGCAGCGCTCCAACCCGCCTCTTTCAACTGCTTGCGGCGAACTACGCCGACAAAGTGGATTGGCAGCACGTCCATGTGTTTTGGGGCGATGAACGCTGCGTTCCTCCGGAAGATGTCGGATCGAATTACCGGCAGGCATGGGATGCGTTCCTCAGCCGCGTTCCCATCCCCCAGGCGAACATCCATCGCATCAAAGGGGAACTGGAACCGGCGGAGGCAGCGAGGGACTATGCCCTCACTTTGAGCCGCTTCGCCTCCCCGCCGCTGGCGTTTCCGCGCTTCGACCTGGTCTATCTCGGCATGGGCGAGGACGGGCACACCGCCTCGCTCTTCCCCGGCTCGCCGCTGGATGTGAGCGAACCGGCGCTCCCCGTCACTGCGCAGTATCAAGACCGCCCCGCCGATCGCGTCACCCTGACGCCGCTCGTCTTCAATCAGGCGCGGAATGTGGCGTTCATGGTGAGCGGCGAAAAGAAAGCAAAAACACTGGCGGAGGTGTTGAGCGACAGGTATGACCCCGAACGATTGCCCGCCCAACGCATCAACCCGAAGAACGGCAATTTGCTCTGGCTGGCGGACGAGGAGGCGGCAGGCAGACTGCCAAGGGAATTGACAAGAGGTTTTTGTGAAGGATAATCTTTCACCGCAAAGGACACAAATTGCGGCTTCGCGGTGATAAAAAATCAAGGAGCAACTCAATGGAACTTGCAATCATCGGTTTGGGAAAGATGGGTATGAACATGGCAACCCGCCTCGTGCGCGGCGGTCATCGCGTGGTCGGATTCGCGCGCACCGCTGCGACTGTGGACGAAGCGGTCAGCCACGGCATCGAGGGGGCGTATTCGCTTGAGGAGGCGGTGGGCAAACTCCATGCGCCGCGCATCGTGTGGGTGATGGTGCCGGCAGGCAAAGCCACCGACGACACGATTCATCAACTCTCGAATTTACTGGGCAAAGGCGACATCATCATTGACGGCGGCAACTCGAATTACAAGGATTCCGCCCGTCACGCCGCAGAGTTGGAGCCGAAGGGCATCGAGTTTTTGGATTGCGGCACCAGCGGCGGCATTTGGGGTCTCAGCGAAGGCTACAGCCTGATGATCGGAGGCAAGCCCGAGGTCGTGGAAAAGATGCGTCCCATTTTCGAGGCGCTGGCTCCCGCGCCCGATAAAGGCTGGGGCTGGATGGGTCCGCATGGCGCCGGTCATTTCGTCAAGATGGTGCATAACGGCATCGAGTATGGCATGATGCAGGCGTTTGCCGAGGGCTTCAGTATCATGAAGGCAAAGAAGGAATTCAACCTCGACTTGGCGAAGATTTCGCACGTCTGGCAGCATGGCAGCGTGGTGCGCTCGTGGCTGTTGGACCTCGCCGCCAACGCTCTGGACGAAGACGCTCAACTCACGGACATCAAGCCCTGGGTGGCGGATTCGGGCGAGGGACGCTGGACGGTGTTCGAATCGATTGACCTCGACGTGCCGGCGCCGGTCATCACGCTGGCTTTGCAGATGCGCTTCGTCAGCCGCGACGAGGAAAACTACGCGGCGCGGATGTTGGCAGCCTTGAGGAATCAATTTGGCGGGCATGCAATCAAGAAAGCAGAGTAACGTCATGCGAGCAAATGCAGTGAGCCAAGCAATCCCCTTGCGTTGTTCGAGATTGTGTCGCCACTCCTCCCAATGACGAGTTGTGATTATTATGAGCAACGGTTTACCCACCACCATCGTTATTTTCGGCGCTTCCGGCGACCTGACACAGCGTAAACTCGTGCCGTCGCTGTTCAACCTGTACCGCAAGGGACGCCTGCCGAAGCAGTTCCGCATCGTCGGTTACGGCAATACCGCCTTTTCGGATGAGGAGTTTCGCGCGCATCTTGAAAAGGGGATGAAACAGTTTGCGCCCTTTGAATACAAGGATGACGACTGGCGGGCGTTTGCCGCCAATCTCGCCTACCTGCAGGGACGCTACACCGACCTCGCCGATTTCAAAAAACTCGCTGGTTTCCTCAAGGACTGGGAAATCAGTTCGGGCAACCGCATCTACTACATGGCAACGCCGCCCGGCGTCTTCCCCAATATTATTGACCTGCTCGGTCTCACCGACCAGTTGACCGAGTACAACGGCTGGCGGCGGGTGGTCATCGAGAAACCGTTCGGCACAGACCTCGAATCTGCCCGCAGTTTGAATCAGCAAATCCACAAGACGCTGAACGAAAAGCAGATTTATCGCATTGACCACTATCTCGGCAAGGAAACGGTTCAAAACATCCTGGTGACGCGCTTTGCCAATACCATCTTCGAGCCGCTCTGGAACCGCAATTACATTGACCACGTGGAAATCACCGTCGCCGAAAAGGTCGGCGTGGAACACCGCGGACGGTTCTATGACAGCGTTGGCGTCCTGCGCGATATGTTCCAAAATCATTTGCTGCAACTGCTGACGCTGGTCGCCATGGAGCCGCCCGCTTCCTTCGAGGCGAACGCCCTGCGCAACGAAAAGGTCAAGGTGTTGAGTTCCATCCGCCCGATGAAGGCGGAGGAGGTGGCGCAGAAAACGGTGCGGGCGCAGTACGCAGGCTATCGTCAGGAAAGCGGCGTGGATCCCGAATCCACCACGCCCACCTACGCGGCAATCAAGCTGCAGGTTGACAACTGGCGCTGGCAGGGCGTGCCGTTTTATCTGCGCTCGGGTAAGAACCTCAAGGAAAAACTTTCGCAGGTGACGATTCAATTCAAGGAACCGCCGCATCTGCTCTTCCCCACCAAAGAGGGGCGCATCACGCCGAACATGCTGGTGCTGTATCTTCAGCCCGACGAGGGCATTCACTGGCGGTTTGAGGCGAAGGTTCCCGATACGGTTTCGGATTTGCGCTCGGTGGATATGGAATTCCATTACGCGGACTCATTCGGCAAGACGGCGATTCCCGACGCCTACGAACGCCTCCTGCTGGACACGCTGACGGGGGACGCCTCCCTGTTCACCCGCGCCGACGAGGTGGAGACCGCCTGGGGGCTGATGGACCCGATTTTGGAGGCGTGGAAGTCAAACGGTCAGCCGCTGGCGGTGTATGAGCCGGGCACATGGGGTCCCATCGAAGCGGACGAACTGCTCGCCCGCGATGGGCGCAGGTGGAATACGTGGGATGGCAGAATCGAATAAAACCACCGCCCGGTCAGACCGGGCGGTGGTTTTATAGTCTGGACTTACGCAAATTGCTTTCTTGTCTGCTAATCTGCACCAATCTTCGCGAATTTTGAACGCATTAGCGCAGATTAGCGAAGCGCCGCATGGGGATTCCCCCCCGTGCTATTCCTGCCAAGCCCGCTCAAGCGGACTAGTCCCGCCGAGGCGGGACTTTGTATGAATAGCACGGACGCCCGCCCTGAGCCGCCGAGCTGAGTTTATCGAAGCCCTGCCGAAGGGTTCACGTCTGTGCGGGCATGGCAGATACCGCAAAAGTCGCATTACTGCATTTTGGAAATGATCACCCACGCGCTGAAATCTTCCGAAACGATTTCGGCGCTCCCGCCGGAAAACAACGAGGCAATTTGCAAGGGGGAAAGGAAATGACTCCGCATGAGCAGCAGTTTTTCCGCCAGCGCAATCAGTTTGACGGCGAAGGTGTTGATGTCGGGTTCTTCGATGACGATGCGCCCGCCGGGCTTTAGCACGCGGAACATTTCGCGCGCTGTGACAGGCTGGTCAATTACGTGGTGCAGGGCATCCACCATGATGACGCGCTCGAAGAAGTTGTCGGGGAAGGGAAGCGTTTCGGAGAGGGAGCAAACAGGCTTGAGCGCAGAGCGAGGCGTCTGTCGCAGCATGCCCATCGAAACGTCGGCGACGATGACCTCGTCCACGTCGTTCAAAAGAGCGGAAGCGACGCGTCCCGTGCCGCCGCCGATGTCGAGCAAACGTCCCTTGACGGGCAGGGCGGCAAGTTCTCGCATTTTCTCGCGCGCAGAATAAGTCACCCGCGCATAGAGGGGAGCGATGAGGTCGAAATGATCAAACGGCATGGTTATGGTCCTACCGTGATGAGGTCCTTGATGCGCTCATAGGTGCCAGGACCGATGCCGGAAACATTGATAATGTCTTCGGTGGAAAGGAAGGGACCGTTTTGTTCGCGGTATTCGATGATTTTCTGAGCAATGGTGGGACCGATGCCGGGCAAAGTTTCGAGCTCGGCGGCAGAGGCGGTGTTGATGTTGACGAGGTCGGTATCTGCCGGCGAAACGGGCGGAGCGACGGCAGTGGGAAGCACGGGAGAAAATCCCTCCAGGAAGGGAATATCCAGCCTTTGCCCGTCTTCAAGTTCCTGCGCCAGGTTGAGGGAGGCTTTATCTGCCTCGGCGAGAAAGCCGCCGGCGGCGGAAACCGCATCCTGCACGCGCGCGCCTTTGGGCAGGGCATAGACGCCCGGGCGCGGCACGGCGCCGGTCACATGCACGATGATGGGTTTTTCGGTCGGCGCCGGGCGGAGCATCACCGCCTGTCCGCTGGGGTTGCGGGTCACCACCCAGACGAGGGCGGCAAGGAATAATCCAAATAGAATTCCCGCCACCAAATTGAGAATAAATTTCAGATTTTGCATTGGGGCAATTTTACTGCAACTTCATCACCAGCAGCCGTTCCTGCCGCCGGGCAAGAGAGGTCAAAAGTCCTGCCAGGCGGACAATCCGCTGGAAATAGTGCGGCATCTCCTCATAGGGTATACGGCGAAAGCCGAATCTTTCGTAGAACGCGCCCAGCGGCGAGGCGCACATGAGATACAACGGACGCGGGCTGTTTGCCAGCAAATACTCAACGATGGCGCGCGCCACACCTTTCCCGCGATGTTCGGGATAGACTGTCAATGAAGCCAGTTCCAGGATGCCTGCCCCATGAGGCTTCAACTGACCGCAGCCGATCATTTCATCCCGCTCGTTCACCGCCACAATGAAACGCCTCCAATCCAGACCTGTGGGATTGATCCCGACCAAATGAATCAGGTCTCGAATTTGGCGGGATTCGGATTCACGGGCGGGGCGGAGGGTGAAGGAGGGCATAGAGAGTCTGAGAGTCTGGGAGTCTAATAGTCGAATGGTCAAATGGTCAAATAGGGTGATGGGGCGAGCGAAAAGGTTAGATGAGTCCTGCCGCGACAATGATGATAAACGTGGCGATGAACCAGTGGATGAGGAAGGGCCAGACGAACGATTTTGTCCTCCATGCCAGCCAGCCGAAGGCAAAGCCGCCGAAGATGGTGGAGAGGGTCTCGACTTCCGGTTTGCCGTTGTGCATCAATGCAAACGGGACGGCTTGCAGCCAGAGGGATTCGGGTCCAAATTTGCGGGCGTAACCGAACAAGATCCAGCCGCGGAAGAGGAATTCCCAGCCAATGAGGTCGAGGAAGGTGGTCCATGGGAGTCCCTTGGTGAAGGGTTTGTAATACTCCCGCATGGACGCATCGCCGCTGCCCAGATAGTAGATGATGGGAGCCATAAGGAGAATGCCAAGCGCAGTCAGCACAAGTCCAGCCTTCCAGTCGCCGAGAGAGAAGCCGTATTCTTTGGGGTGTTCCCGAAAGAAGACGAGAATGACGAAGAGCGGAACGAACAGGTAAAGGATGACGCGGTCCCAGTAGTAATAGGGCGTAAAGAGGTGATAGTAATTCACCATCAGCAAGAGGGTCGAGAGGATGGTGATGGAGACGATTTTCCAGTCGAAGTGGAGGCGTTCACCGAGGAGGGTTTTCATAGGGGTGAGGGGAAAGTGGAAAGTGGTCAGTAATTGAAGTAGGTTTGGTTGCCGTTTGGTCCGAGGAGTTGAGTGATTTTATCCCAGTCGCGGTGGAGTTCGAGACCCCAGTTGGCTGCAAGGAAAAACACAGCCAGAACAGAAAGCGCGATGAGAAGCCTTCCGCTCTGCCCTTCCCGCCAGCGGGCAGAGAACGCGCTCCAGCCGTTCGTCCAAAATTGCGCGGCAAGGATGGCGAGATATGGCACAAGCGCCAGGTGAAAGCGGTCTTCGGAGAGGATGAGGATGTGCGGAAGGGTGTAACCGATGAGCAAAAGGACAAGCAAGCAAGTCTGAGGCGACCAGCGCAGAAGGGACAGCCCCAACGCAGCGGAGGTCGAGACGATGACGAAGGGCAGTAACAAAACCGCCGAAATAGTCAGCAGGAGCGGCAGTGGAACGAAACCGATGAGGTTGTTCGAGTAGAAGTACATCAGGACGCGCTTTTCGAGACCGAAGAAAAAGCCCAGGCGGTTGATTGCCAAAGGAAGGAAACGCTCCGGCTGCGCTTTGATAAACTCGATTGCCCGCTGTGTGCCGACACGGTCGCGTTCAGCGTCGTCGAGGATGGTCAATAAATCCAGTGAGGGACCGAAGACAAAGGAGCCGTTTCCCTGCGGATGATAGCCGAGGTATAGGTTGTAACCCATGGAGGTCTCGATGCCGGTCAGTTTGTGATGGAGAAGCGAGTTACGGACGATCCAGGGAGAGACGAGCAGGGCAAAGGAAATCACCGCTATCAACGCACGGCGTCCATGCAGGTAGAGTAAAAGGCAGAAGGCGGCGAAGGCAAAGGGCAGGATGACGGACCGGGTGAGGGCGGTGAGGGCGAGGAAAATTCCAGCAAGTAGAAAGTGGGAATTTGTTGGTTCTTCGATGGAGGCAAGAAGAAAGAGGAACGAGGCGAGGAGGAGGACGAAGAACGGGTTTTCCGTCCCAAGCCCAAGGGGATAGACGAGAAGGAGCGGGTAAATGGCAACCGCCCATGCAGAGATACGGGCGGCGCGTTCGAGCCGCTGTGCGGTTTCTGTTTTTGTGAAAGGCGGAGAATGGAAAGCGCCCGGCAGAGAAGAGAAGAAACGCTTCGCCGCCCAGTAGGTCAAGGGTGCGAGGGGCGCGCCGAGGAAAATTGCCTGCGCCAGCCGCGCGGCGAAGAAACGGGAGAACCCCGTCCCGCTGAAGAAATACACCACCGCCAGAAAGGCAGGATAGAGCGGCGCGCGAAAGGAGGTGGGAATGCCGAGGCGTGGATCATAGTTGGGGAGGCTGGTCAGGTCAAAGTCCACGAAAGAGGCGAGCTGTTCCAAATCCGCTGCGGCGTACCAGCGGAAGCCGTGTCCGCCAGCCAGGCTGCGCGCCAGCATGTCGTATTGAAACATGTCGTCGAGTCCAATGCCCAATCCGCGTGAGAGCAGGACGGGAATCAGGCGCAGAAGAAGGGCAGCGAAATAAATGCGGAAGGCAAAGGACTTAAACATAAAACGGATTGCACGATTGTACCGCGCAATCCGTTTTTTTCTACGCCGTCACAGGCGATTTGGCTTTGAGCTTTTCGATGCGCCTCGCCAGATAGGGCATGAAGTAGCCGTCGTATTTTTCCCACAGTTCGGGGCGCGACCAGTCGGTGCCTTTGATTTGCCCGCGGCAATTGGGACTGCCGCAGTAGCAGGTGAATTCGTCGTAATCCGAGCCGTCGCACATGGCGTAATCAAAGGTGATTTCCTCGCCAGCGTGGATGTCGCGCATGGCGACCAGACCAATCTGCCCGGTGAAGCCGGCGTTCGGGTCGCACGAGTGATTGAAACAATCGCTGGGTTCGAGCGGCAGGGGCGCCTCCAGATAAAACCCTTCTTCGATCTGGAGAATGCGCTGGGTAAAGTATTGCATGTTGGGGTCGAGTTCGCTGGCTGCCACGATCCGTCCGCCCCACAGACAGATCAACTCGCCCTTCCGAATCGGCTCGCGGGCAAACACGCCGCATCCGCCCTTTTCTTCGAATTCACCCGAAGCGCATTTCGGGTTCAGGTAGGAATAATATTGACCGGCCATTCTTTCCTTTCTTTGTTAAAGGCATTTCGCCCAAAATGATTCTTTGGCAAACAACGCCAAAGTAACTACACGGATGCTGCGGGAGCGTTCACGCTTCTCTTTATAGAAAAACAAAAACAGCCAAAGCACAACAGCTCTGAACCACTGTGTTGACTGCGCTAACCTTAAGCAGTCCCGCCGCCTCACCAAGTCTGAGTTGGAGGGCGGCGGAAGCCAGATTTTATTCGTGGCGTATCAAATTAGAAAAGCGGCACAAGTATTGCTTCATTCACACTCGTGCGAGTCGTTGCGATATCGAACGCTCCTTTTGGAATTTGACGCAATTGTAACGGCTATTGACGTGATGTCAATCTTTTCGAGGCGGGAATTTTGGGATTAAATCTCCGCCTCTTTCCGGACTGGAGGCTGATCCTGTCCATCGCGCCGCCGCCACGCTGAAAGCGATTCACTTCGAGCCGCCTTCCGTATCCGCGCTTTGCGCCGTGATCTTCTGCGCGAAGAAAATCGGCAGGAATGTGATGAGCATGACGAACAACGCCACCACGTTCGTCACAGGTCGGTCGCGCGGACGGGTCAACTGGCTGAAGATCCAGATGGGCAGCGTGGTCTGTTGACCGGCGGTAAAGGTCGTCACGATGACCTCATCGAACGAGAGGGCAAATGCCAGCATCCCGCCAGCCAACAGCGCCGTGGCGATGTTGGGAAAGACCACATAGCGGAACGTTTGAAACGCATTCGCGCCGAGGTCCATCGAGGCTTCGATTTGCGAACCCTGCATTCTGCGAAAGCGCGCCAGCACGTTGTTATACACCACCACCACGCAAAACGTGGCATGACCCACAACAATCGTCCAATAAGAAAAAGGAATATCCAGCGCGCCAATGCTGGTGCGCAGGGCGATGCCGGTCACGATGCCGGGCAGGGCAATGGGTAGGACGAGGAGAAAAGAGACCGCCTCCCTGCCAAAGAACTGACTGCGATACACTGCCGCCGCGGCAAGTGTGCCGAGAACCAGCGCCGCGACGGTGGCAACCGCCGCCACCCGCAGGGAGAGCGTCAGCGCCCGCCATAGGTCCGTGCGCTGGAGGGCGACGCCAAACCATTTGAAGGTAATGCCCGGCAGCGGAAAGGTGTAGGTGGTCTCGTCGGGGGTGAGGGTGTAGAGGAAAATAATCAGGATGGGAACGTGCAGGAACAACAGCCCGCCCCACGCCGCAAGGGTCAATCCCCAGGAGGCTTTTTGACCGTAGGAAACGTTAGAGGGCATCGAAGGCTCCCAATTTTCTTGCAATCAGCAGGTAAACAATCATGATGATGACGGGTCCCATCGTCATGGCGGCGGCGAGGGGAATGTTTCCCGCCGTGCCTTGATACGAATAGACCGCCTGCCCGATGAAAAATTTAGAATTGCCGAGCGAAAGCGGCACGATGAAATCGCCCAGCGTCAACGAAAAGGTGAAAATCGAACCCGCCACCACGCCCGGAAACGCCAGCGGCAGGATCACCGTTCGGAAGGTCTGAAACGGCTTTGCGCCCAAATCGCTGGAGGCTTCGAGCAGGGATGAAGGTACGCGTTCCAGCGCCGTTTGAATGGGGATGATCATATAGGGCAGCCAGATATACACAAAGACGATGAACATGCCAATCGGCGAAAGCGCCAGCGAGGAGCCGCCAATGCCGGGCAGGCTCAACAGCCAGTTCAGCGCCCCGTCGAGATGCAGAAGTCTGATAAACCACGAGAGGATGCCCTCCTGCGCCAAAATCAACTTCCAGGCATACACGCGCACGAGGTAACTCGACCAGAGCGGTATGGTCACGGCAATGATGAGCCAGGTCTTCAGGCGGGGCGAGGCGAACTTGGCGATGTAATAGGCAAGCGGAAAGGCAATCAGCGCATCGGCAACCGTCACTGCCGCCGCCATGCTTGCCGTGCGGGCAAAAATATCGCGGTTGGCAGGCTCGAAGATTTGCGCATATGTCCGCAGCGTAAACTCACGGACAATCAACCCCGTGAACTCTTCGAGGTAATAAAAACTGTTCAGCAGCAGGATGAACAAAGACCCCAGATAAACGACCGTCATGTAGAGCATCGGCGGTCCGAGCAGGAGCGCCAGAACGAGACGCGGACGTTGGTATAGAAACGTGGAAAGGCGCTGGAGCATCACGAACCTCCCACTTCACGGATATGTTCCTTTTTCCAGTGCAGGCGCACCGCCTGACCCTTGACCTTCAGCACGTCCATGGAGGTGGTTTTGAGGTTTTGTTCCACCACCACCAGGTCGCCGCCGCCGTTCAGTTCGACAAGATAACGGGTGTAGAGACCAAGATAAATCACGTCGCGCACCACGCCGTCGGCGCTGTAACTATCCGCTTCGATGTTGGTATCCATGGTCCCCAAGTGAATCTTTTCCGGACGGATGGAAAAACGAATCTCGCGTCCCGTGATGCGTTTTGCCACCTCGCCGCTCACCAGGTTGGAGGTTCCCACAAAGCCAGCCACAAAAGCGGTGGCGGGATGTTCGTAGATTTCCGCCGGCGTGCCGACCTGCACGATTTTCCCCTCGTTGAATACCGCAATGCGGTCGCTCATGGTCAACGCTTCTTCCTGGTCGTGCGTGACGAAGATGAAGGTAATGCCGACGCGTTTTTGAATCGCCTTGAGTTCCACCTGCATCTGCTGGCGCAGTTTCAAGTCGAGGGCGCCGAGCGGTTCATCGAGAAGCAAAACTTTGGGGTGATTGATCAAGGCGCGGGCGAGAGCGACGCGCTGGCGTTGTCCGCCGGAGAGTTGGGAAGGTTTGCGGGCGGCGTATCCTGTCAGTTGAACGAGCTCGAGCATTTCGTCCACCCGTTTCATCCGCTCAGGCTTCGGCACGCCCTTTACCATCAGTCCATAGGCGATGTTATCGCCCACGCTCATGTGCGGGAACAAGGCGTAGTCCTGAAAGACCGTGTTCACGTCGCGCTCATAGGGCGGCAGGTTGGAAACGTCCTGCCCGTAAAGATAGATATGCCCCGAACTGGGCACCTCGAATCCAGCAATCATTCGCAGACAGGTGGTCTTGCCAGAGCCGGAAGGACCGAGCAGGGAGAAAAATTCGCCGTCTCGAATCTCCAGGTTGGCTTGATCCACTGCCTTTACATTGCCGAAATATTTGCTGACGTTTTCGAACCGAATGGCTGATTGTGTCTGACCGGTCATGTTGTTGAATAACTCACTGATTGAAAAGGGACGTCAGGCGGGTTTCCCCGCCTGACGCCGTATGTAAAATGGGATTAGCGTCCGCCGATGACGGCAACGTAATTCGTGACCCATTCGTGGTAAGGCACACACTCCGTAGCGGGATCGTTATCGCCGCAATCCGCGGTGGGAGTACGCCACCACCAAATCTTGTCGAAGTCGTTCAAACCGTTGTTCACACATCCATCGGGACCGAGCAGGTCGTTGCCATCGCACGCATCCAAACGGACGGGGATGTTCTGGAACCATGCCGCCAAATCGCCCTGCACCTTGGGGTTGAGCGACCATTCCATCCATTTGTACGCGCAGTTGGGATGCGCGGCATCCACATGCAGCATGGTCGTATCCGCCCAGCCGGTCGCGCCTTCCTTCGGAACCACTTTATCAATCGGCGCGCCGCCGAATTTCAACAGGTTCGCCTGGAAGGGCCACGAGCTGGAAGCCGCCACGCCTTCGTTGGTGAAGTCGTCCATCTGGATGAAGGCATCGTGCCAGTAGCGGTTGATCAACTGACGCTGCTGGCGCAGCAGGTCAATCGCCGCGTTGAACTGATCGCGGTTGAGGGCGTAGGGGTTGGTAATACCCAGTTCGGGGCGGTGATACATCAAGTAGAGCGCCGCATCCGCCACATAGATGGGACCATCGTACGCCTGAATGCGTCCCTTGTTCGATTTGCCGTCCGGCAGTGTCATTTCCTCGAACACCACGTTCCAACTATCGGGCGGCTGATCGCCGAACACATCGGTGCGGTACATCAAAATATTCTGCCCGGAGGAATACGGCACGCCGTAATGTTCCGCCACACCGTCGCCATCCGTATCTACGGTGTGCCAGGGGGCGTTCTGCAAACGCGAGTCGATCTTGCTGTAACTGGGGATGAGGTCAATGTTGATTGGCTGGACGCGCTTGGCGGCAATCAAACGATTGGAAGCGTCGCCCGAAGCGGTCACCAGATCGAAGCCGCCTTCGTTCATCAGCGCAACCATCTCGTCCGAGGTGGCGGCGGTCTTCACACTCACAATACAGCCGGTGTCCTTCTCGAACTGCGTCACCCAGTCATACGCCGGGTCGGTCTCGCCGCGTTCGATGTAGCCCGCCCAAGCGACAATCGAAAGCGCGCCTTCCCCCTCACCCACTTGCTTCAACGGTCCACCGGCGGCTTCCTCGCCGCCGCCCGTTCCTGCGCACGCCGAAAGGGCAATGCTTGCCACCATCAGCAGGCTCACCATTATGAACCACTTGGATTTCATATCTCTCTCCTTTGGGAATTTTTGGATTGGCAAAGAACAAACCGATGGAAAACAATCCCTGCGCCGCCACCTCCTTCCTCAAATCGAACCGCAAGCCTTGTTACGCATAAACAGGCTTATTATAAGAAAATACAGGGTAGCGTCAATCAGCAATTTCCGATAGGGACGCGCTGCGCGCCGCTTCTTTCCCAAACTGACGGCTGCTTCTGTCTTCAAGCCTTTTCCTCCCCTCAGCCGCTCGCCAGCATCACCATCGCCCGGAAGCCGTTATACGCCGACGCCATTTCCTCCGCCTCCAGCGAAACGCGCGTCCCATCCCGGCGCGTGAAAGGAATGCGCGAAGCCCTGTCCGCCATATCGGACGTGAAAAACTCCACCGTCACGCGCAGCGGCGTATCCAGCACGAACGGGTCCGGCACATCGCCTTCCAGCAAACGGGACACCGCCCGCGAAGCCGCATCCGAAATCATCCCTTGCGTCACAGCCGGCGGCAGACACTCCGCCGCAAAACGTCCACTCGCCTGCTTGACGACCGCCGTTTCCAAATCCCCTAACAACTCCACGATTTGACTGCACGCTGTCTGATCTCCTGTTGCCATGACCACCGGGACTCCGAAATGACCCGCCAGCGCCGCATTCAAGCCATATTCCCCTGTCAAAATGTCATTCAGCCACACATTCGCCACCGTCTTTGATGACCACGTATGGTCGAGAACCGCGTCTGGCGAACCGTTGCGGGCGTGATAACCGACAAAGAACACGGCATCCACCGTCTCGTCAATGCCCTGCATCATCGAAAACGGACTGGGAGAGCCGCTATTCAACCTCGCGCGTGGATCGAGTTCCTCGATCAGAATGTTCGACCCGTTCCAATGTCCATCCGCCACGATGACCTCGTCTGCGCCCGCTTCCATTGCCCCGCGAACCGCAGCGTTCACGTCCTGCGTCATCAAGCGGCGAAAACGCGCATACTCTGCATGTCCCGGCGTAACCTGGTCCCACGTCGTCACCCCTGTCACTCCCTCCATATCGGTTGCAATTAGAATTTTCATGGCTTCTCCTCAAAACGGGCTTGTTAGCAGGGTATCCACTGCAAAAACTTGCCACAGCGACGCCGAGAGCGCGGGAACGTTCTCCAACGTTCCCTGCGCATCTGATAATTTCCAAACATGAATTACCCCCGAACGTCCCGAAGGTTTCTTGAGTTCGGCTTTGATTTTGACCAAAACCCTTCGACAGGATCAGAGAGTGTTTTGAAATTCATTTTCCAACCACAGATGAACACAGATAAATTGGATTTAGGGTGATTTCATCACGTTTTTCATCAAAATCAGCGTTCATCTGCGTTTATCTGTGGCGAATCTCGCTTTATAAAACACACTCTCTCAGGACAAGCCTTCGGGACAGTGCGCAACATCAGTTAACCGTCCTTGCCAGAGGCATCTGTGGGGACAATCCACTTTTCCACCAACCTCCCTGCAATCGGATAGCGAAAGTTGTGTCCCTTCAGCACACGGTATCCCGCCCATTGACCGAGAATGTGCAGCAGCGGCATAATCAGGACAACCAGCAAAGAAAATAACAGCGAAACGAGAAACACAATCGCACCCATCATACTGCCCGCTGAATCGAGCGCCGCGTCGCCTGTAAAGCCGACGGTCAGTATAAAGACAACAAACCCAAAGACATAGAAAAATCCCGCCACCACATACAACAGCGACACCCCGATTTGATACACCAGCGTCTGCGCGGACTGAAACTTGAGGAACAGGCTCCGCTTTCCCTGCAACGCCCAGGCGATGATGGGCGTCAGCAGTCCCCACAGCATGATGATGACAGAAAAATGTCCTGCCGCCGCAACCCAGCGGTCTTCGTGTTCCTCATTCAACCAGAGGGGTTCATCCGACGGGCGTGAGGGGTCATAACCCAGATAACGGGCGAGGCGGCTGCCAAGGACGGGATAGCGAAAGTCCATGCCGAAGGCGCAGGCTGCCGCCGCGAGGACAGGAGGAACAAGATACAGGGCGATGAGACCGAAAATGAAGAGGGAGTAGCCTGCCGTCCAGGCAACGAGATCGGCTTCGAGCGTCTCAATGGTGCTCAAAGTGGCGGCAAATCCTATCGAAGAGACCATCACCACAACGAGCATACCAATCAGCCAGAGGGTGTACCCCAGTGTCTGGTATCCCAGCGCCTGCAGGGACTGGAACGCCGCATAATTGGACTTGCGCCGATTCTCCGACCACCCGATGAGCGGGAGCGGCAGTCCAATGCCCATTGCCAGGGCGGAGAGGTGGGCGAGCACCGCCCAGATGCGTTCTTGAGAAGAAGGTTTGGGAGTCATAGCGTCATCTTTCTTGAATTCGTGATCTACCATTACAACGCCAAGTCGCGTTTTGTGGGTAGACCCTAAAGGTTTGCTTGGACAGCCAAATGAGTGGTAAACCAGCGCATTTTGCCAGACAAGATACAGATTGACAAGAAAAAACCTTTAGGGTCTGGTTATATCTGATTTTGCGCTGCGCTATTACTGAACTGATGTTACGCAGAGGGTGCGTCGCACCATCGCCGCCAAAGAAGGTCCCAAGCGGCATTTTGATTGTTATTATGGGCATATCTGCCCGTATGGTGCGACGCACTGTATAAGGTGAGTTACTGAACATAAATTTTATCAGCAGAACTTCAAAGCGGCACATGCGCCCAGCGGGGTATAATCCCCTCATCACATCCGGAGGAATAGAATGAGCGAACTTGCCTTGTACCCTTTGAGCGATGAACACAAAATGATCCGCGATACGGCGCGGGATTTTGCACAAAAAGAGATTGTCCCGATTGCGGCGGAGTTCGATGAAAGCGGCGAATTTCCTCACAAGACCATCCAAAAGATGGGCGAGATGGGCTTCATGGGCATCGAAATCCCCGAAGAATATGGCGGCGCCGGCATGGACACTCTTGCCTACGTACTCGCCCTCGAGGAAATCTCCAAAGCCGACGCGGCACACGGCGTCATCATGTCGGTGAACAACTCGCTGTACTGCCACGGCATCATGAAGTTTGGGACGGAGGAGCAAAAACGGAAATTCGTCACCCCCGTCGCTTCAGGAAAGTCCATCGGCGCGTATTCGCTGACCGAACCGATGAGCGGCTCGGACGCCGGAACGATGAAATCGCGCGCCGTGCGCGACGGCAACTCCTACATCCTGAACGGGCGCAAATCCTGGGTCACCAGCGGACCGGTGGCGGATTATTTCGTCGTCTTCATGATGACCGAGCCGGAGAAGAAACACAAAGGCATCACGGCGTTTCTTGTGGAGGGGAACACGCCCGGTCTCACGCGCGGCAAAAAGGAACCCAAACTCGGCATCCGCGCTTCAGCCACCAGCGAATTGATTTTCGAAGATTGCCGCGTGCCTGCCGAAAACCGCCTCGGTGAGGAAGGCGAAGGGTTCAAGATAGCCATGACCGTACTGGACGCGGGTCGCATCGGCATTGCGACGCAGGCGCTGGGGATTGCAGAAGCGGCTTATGAAGCGGCGCGCCAGTACGCGGTCACGCGCGAAGCGTTTGGTCAGCCGATTGGCGCGTTTCAGGGAACGGGCTTCAAAATCGCGGATATGAAGACACGCATCGAGGCATCCCGCCTGCTGATTTACAACGCCGCCCTCGCAAAAGAGAAAGCCAAAAAGAACGGCAGCCGCTATTCGCTGGAGGCTTCGATGGCAAAATTGTTCGCCAGCGAAACCGCCATGTGGGTTACCCATCAGGCGGTTCAAATCCATGGCGGCATGGGCTACAGCAAGGAACTGCCCGTCGAGCGCTACTTCCGCGATGCAAAGATCACCGAAATCTACGAGGGGACAAGCGAGATTCAGCGCTTGGTCATTTCAAGAAGTGAGATGGGATTGAAGTAGTCATCCATGAAAGCCGTTCTCTTCCACCAGCACGGCGGACCGGAAGTTCTCGAATACACAGACTTCCCCGCCCCTGAACCCAAACCCGGCGAGGCGCTGATTCGCCTGCGCGCCGCCGCGCTCAACCGCGTGGATGTCTTCGTTCGCAAAGGCTGGGCGGGCTTGAAACTGGAACTTCCCCACATCCCCGGCGCAGACGGCGCGGGAGAGGTGGTGGCTTTACCCCCCCTTTCATCCCCCCCAACCTTGGGGGGGATGAAAGGGGGGCTGATGGCAGGCGACCGCGTCGTCATCAACGCCAACCTCGGATGCGGTCAATGCGAGTTTTGTCTCGCCGGCAAAGACAACATGTGCGCCAACTGGCATCTGCTCGGCGAGACGGTGCGCGGAACGTATGCAGAATACATCGCCTTGCCGGTAAGACAACTTTACAAACTGCCCTCCCATTTTGACTTCCATCAAGCGGCGGCGGCAGCATTGGTCTATCAAACCGCGTGGCATTCGCTCGTCACGCGCGGCAGACTGCAAAAAGGGGAAACGGTCCTCGTGGTGGGAGCGGGAGGAGGCGTCAATACTGCCAGCGTGCAAATCGCCAAATTCATGGGGGCGCAGGTCATCGTCGTTGGAAGCGATGCGAAGAAGTTGGAAAAGGCAGAAGCGCTTGGCGCAGACATCCTGATTGACCGCTCGAAGGAAGAGGATTGGTCGAAAGCCGTCTATCTCGCCACGAACAAACGCGGCGTGGACGTGGTGGTGGATAACGTCGGCACGACATTTATGCACAGCCTGCGCGCGCTGCGCAAAGGCGGCAGGCTCCTCACCGTCGGCAACAGCGGCGGACCAAAGTTCGAGATTGACAACCGCTACCTGTTCGCCAAACACCTGAGCATCCTCGGTTCCACGATGAGCACGCTGGAGGAATTCCGGCAGGTGATGGATTTGGTGGTGGCGGGGAAACTGCGCCCCGTAATGGATTCAACCTTTCCCTTGAAAGACGCCGCGCGCGCTCAGGAACGGCTGGAGAAAAACGAGAACTTTGGCAAGATTACCCTGGAGATAGGATGAATGACAGCAAACACCCGCCTCTTTCTCCGCTCAAGCCTGATTCAGTTCCAATGAGCCTGAGCCATGTCTGAAAAACGACGCCCGTTCAGTGTAACCTTGCTCCTAGTGATGGTGTTATTGGTAGCAGTTTGGGGCGCAACCCGCTTTACAGCGGCGCTGCGCTGGCGGAACGTACTGACGGAATTCGACTCCAGCCTCAGCGTGCTGTATCTGTCAGCAACAGGAGCAGGCTGGGGCGCGGCTGGAGGCGCGCTGGCGTTGGGCATCCTGCGCCGAAAACGCTGGGCGGCGGCAGGTTCGTTCGCAGTCATCGTTTTATGGGTAAGCGAATACTGGATCGAACGGCTCTTCTTCGAGACCTCCCGCGCCAACCTGCCCTTCGCGCTGACAGTTTCGGCGCTGTTCATCGCGCTGGCAGGGCTGCTGGCAAATCTTCCGCAAACCCAATCCTACTTCACAAAAAGTGAGGCACATGAGCAACCAGTTGAAAAACCAGATATTGCATGAAAAACGCGCCCGTTCGAGGTTGGGCGGCGGAGCGGAACGCATCGAAGCGCAGCACAAAAAGGGACGCCTGACAGCGCGCGAACGCATTGACCTGCTGCTCGATAAAGGTTCCTTCCGCGAGATAGACGCTTTCGTCCAGCACCGCACGCACGATTTCGGGCTGGATAAGCAAAAGTTCATGAGCGACTCGGTGGTGACCGGCTGGGGGACGATTGACGGAAGATTGGTATATGTCTTCTCGCAGGATTTCACCGTGTTCGGCGGCAGCCTGGGCGAAGTACACGCCGAGAAGGTCTGCAAAATCATGGATATGGCGATGAAGAACGGCGCTCCCATCATCGGCTTGAACGATTCGGGCGGCGCGCGCATTCAGGAAGGCGTGGTGTCGCTGGCGGGCTATGCCGATATTTTTCTGCGCAACACGCTGGCATCCGGCGTCATCCCGCAGATTTCCGCCATCATGGGACCGTGCGCCGGCGGCGCAGTGTACTCCCCTGCCCTGACGGATTTCATCTTCATGACGCGCAACACGTCCTATATGTTCGTGACAGGACCGGATGTCGTCAAGGCAGTGACTCACGAAGAGGTGACACAGGAGGAACTGGGCGGCGCGAGCGTCCACTCTGAAAAATCGGGTGTGTGTCACGTCGCCGCCGACAGTGAAGCCGACACGCTGTACCTCATCCGCAAACTGCTTGGGTATCTGCCGCAAAACAACATGGAAGACCCACCCTTCGTGCCGACCGGCGACGATCCGCTCCGCATGGATGAGGCGCTGAACGACATCATCCCCGACGACCCCAACAAGCCCTACGACATGAAAGACGTCATCCGCCTGATTGTGGATAACGGGCAGTTTTTTGAGATTCACGAAAATTACGCCCAGAACATCGTCGTCGGCTTTGCGCGGCTGGGCGGTCACTCGATTGGGATTGTGGCAAATCAGCCGGCGGTGTTGGCAGGCGTGCTGGATATTGACGCCAGCGAGAAGGCGGCGCGTTTCGTGCGTTTCTGTGACGCCTTCAACATCCCGATTTTGACCTTGGAGGATGTGCCAGGCTTTTTGCCCGGCACGTACCAGGAACATAACGGCATCATCCGCTCGGGCGCAAAACTGCTGTACGCTTACTGCGAAGCGACCGTCCCCAAACTGACGGTCATCACCCGCAAGGCATACGGCGGCGCTTATGACGTGATGAGCAGCAAGCACATTCGCGGAGACTTCAATATTGCCTGGCCCTCCGCCGAAATCGCCGTGATGGGACCGGAGGGAGCGGTCAATATCATCTTCCGCAAGGAATTGGAAAAAGCCCAAGACCCCGCCCAGCGTAAGGCGGAGTTGGTGGCGGAATACCGTGAGAAATTCGCCAGCCCCTATGTGGCGGCAGAACGCGGCTATATTGACGATGTGATCGAGCCGAAAGAAACACGTCCGCGCCTGATCAACGCTCTGGAGATGCTGAGCAACAAACGCGACTCCAATCCAGCCAAGAAACACGGGAATATTCCGTTGTGATTTGTGATTGAATGTATGGAGATAAGTACACACGTAGACACGTACACACATAGATAGACATCTGTTTACCTGTTTACCTGTGTACTTGTGTACCTCCCGTCCACCTGTTTACTCAACGTACCCTTGAGGAGCCATGTTCAATAAAGTATTGATTGCCAACCGAGGAGAGATTGCGGTGCGCATCATCCGCGCTTGCCGCGAACTGGGGATTGAGACCGTCGCCGTTTTCTCGGAGGCAGACCGGCACGCACTGCATGTCCGCTATGCGGATGAGGCGTATTTGCTGGGACCGGCGCCTTCGCGCGAGTCGTATCTGCGCATGGACAAGATCCTTGACATTGCCAAAAAGTCGGGGGCAGACGCCATTCATCCCGGCTATGGTTTTCTGGCAGAGCGCGAGGATTTCGCCGCCGCCTGCGAAGAGAGAGGCATCGCGTTTATCGGTCCCAAGCCTTCTGCCATTGCTGCAATGGGCGATAAGATGACCGCCCGTAACACGGTCATGGCGGCTGGCGTGCCGGTGGTGCCGGGCACGGAAGGCGAAGGGGCGCTTTCCAACGAGGATCTGCTTGCCGTTGCGCCGCAGATTGGCTTTCCGCTGTTGATCAAAGCCACAGCCGGCGGAGGCGGAAAAGGCATGAGGGAGGTGAGGTCGCTCGAGGAGATGCCAGCCCTTCTTGAGTCCGCGAGGCGGGAGGCGGAGTCGGCATTTGGGGATGGAAATGTGTATCTCGAAAAACTGGTCGAGGGGGCGCGGCATATCGAAATCCAAATCCTGGCGGATGCGCAAGGGAACGTCATCCACCTGGGCGAGCGCGAATGTTCTCTGCAGCGCAGGCATCAAAAACTGTTGGAGGAGGCGCTCTCGCCCGAATTGGACGAGGAACTACGGGCGCGCATGGGAGCGGTGGCAGTCAAAGCCGCGCAGGCGGTCAATTACGTCAACGCAGGCACCATCGAATTCCTGCTCGACAAGGAACATAACTTTTACTTCCTGGAAATGAACACGCGCCTGCAAGTGGAGCATCCCGTCACCGAAATGGTGACCGGCATTGACATCGTGAAGGAACAAATCCGCATCGCGCGCGGACGGGCGCTCAGTTACCGGCAGGAGGATGTGCGTTTCAACGGACACGCCATCGAATGCCGCATCAATGCCGAAGACCCCTATAACAACTTCATGCCGTCCACCGGGCGCATCACACACAGCATCCTGCCCACCGGTCCCGGCGTGCGTGTGGATACGGGCGTGTACCCCGGCTTCGAAATCACGCCGTTCTACGACCCGATGATTGCCAAACTAATCGTCTGGGGCGAGACGCGCGCGCAAGCCATCTTGCGCATGCGCCGCGCGCTGGAAGAATACCGCATCGTTGGAGTGCGTACAAACATCCCCTTCCACCAGACCATGATGGATTCGCACCGCTTCATGGGCGGGCAATATGATACGCGCTTCGTCGAGGAACGTTTCTCGATGGATGATGCGGAGGACAACCGCAAAAATCACGATGAAACCGCCGCCCTGCTCGCCACGCTGGTGGCGCATCGGGCAACCGAACGTTCGGCTCAAATCGTCCAGCGCAACGCGCGCGACACCAGCAACTGGAAATGGGTGGGGCGCTGGGAAAGAATGCACAGGTAATCTGCCATGAGATACATTACGACAGTCGGCGAAAGAGAATTTCTCGTCGAAATCATTGACGAACATCACGTCAGCATTGACGGCAAGACTTACGAGGTGGATTTCGTCTCGGTCAGCGGACAGCCGGTCTATTCCCTGATTGTGGACGGCAAATCGCACGAGGCATACGTGAACGAAAGCGACGAAGGCTGGCAGGTGCTTTTGCGCGGACGCTTGTACCCGGTCAAGGTGGAGGATGAACGCGAGAAACGTCTGCGGGCGGCGGCAGGCGGCGGCGTGGCAGAGACCGGCGAGTTTCACCTCAAAGCGCCCATGCCGGGGCTGGTGGTCGCTGTTCCCGTGACGGAAGGTCAGCAGGTCAAAAAAGGACAGGTGCTGGTCATTCTCGAATCCATGAAGATGCAGAACGAGTTGAAATCGCCCCGCGACGGCACAGTCGCGCGCATCCGCGTGAAGGCGGGCGAAAGCGTGGAGCAGAAACAGGCATTGCTGAGTGTTCAGTGAGCAGTGAAGAGGAAACAGTGATCAGTGATCAGTGAACAGTGAACAGTAATCAGTAGCAGTAAGATGGAAGAAACAGAAGCAAAGTTTTATGTAAGGGATTTGAAACGCATCGAATCGCGCCTTCGACAATGGGAGGCGCGTTTGATTCAACCGCGCCTACTCGAAAGAAATATCCGCTTCGACCTCCCCGATAACCGCCTCCGTTCCGAGGGGCGCGTGCTGCGCCTGCGGCAGGATACCGCCGCGCGCCTCACCTACAAGGGCAAAAGCGCCAATCATCAGGGCGTTCTGAAGCGTACTGAAATCGAGTTTGTGGCGGAGGATTTCGAGAAGGCAAGGCAATTTCTCGAAGCGCTGGGGTATCGCAGGTTGTTCTATTATGAAAAATATCGAACCACGTATGGGCTTACACAGCCTTCCGAAGTCTTCGAGGCTTCGGAAGGTTCGGTTCATGTCATGCTCGATGAATTGCCCTATGGGACCTTCGTGGAAATCGAAGGAGAAACTGTCGAATCAATCCAAGCCGCTGCCGAAAAACTTGCCCTGAAATGGGAGTGCGCCATTCCCACAAGTTATCACGTCCTTTTTGACAGACTATGCAGAAAATACCCCGCCCTCGACGCAGCCGACCTCTCATTTGCCGCTCTGCAAGGAATGACCATCACCGCCGAAGACCTGTCCGTTTGCCCGTCAGATGACTAATGTGGGAGAAAACTCCCCAACCATCCCATTGAATTTCACTTCAAAACAACGTATACTGACACTGTTCAAACGCCTTAGCCGCCAAAGGAAAGGATTCCCTCCATGCACAAACATAATCATCCCATGAATTGTATCGTCCCGCCGCACATGCTCGAGACCATCGCCGCCAACGGCACCCCCGCACAAAGGAATATGGCGGTTCAAACTCTGGTCACCTCCGCCGAAATGCGCGGCAGGCGGCTCGCTCTCTCCGAGTACCTTGCCGCCGCCATGCGGCAAGCCGCCCCCGGTGGAAAATCCCGCCTTATTTATGATGCCAAGACCGGCGTCAGCCTGCCTGGCACGCTGGTACGGCAGGAAGGCGATGCGCCCACTGCGGACGCGGCGGTCAATGAGGCATACGACGGAAGCGGCGCCACCTACGACCTCTTCAAGGAAGTCTATAGCCGCGACTCGATTGACGGCGGCGGCATGCAGTTGAAATCCACCGTCCATTACCGCAAGGGCTACGACAACGCCTTTTGGAACGGCGAGCAGATGGTCTATGGCGACGGCGATGAAGACCTGCCGGAACAGGATCGTCTCTTCAACCGCTTCACCATCTCGATTGACATCATCGGTCACGAACTGACGCACGGCGTCACGCAGTTCGAAGCCAAGCTCGTCTATTCCTATCAGCCCGGCGCGCTCAACGAATCCATGTCCGACGTGTTCGGCTCGCTGGTCAAACAGCGCGTCCGCAATCAGAGCGCCGTCCAGGCGGACTGGATCATCGGGGAGGGGTTGTTCACGCCCAACGTCAACGGAGTCGGCATACGGTCCATGAAAGAACCGGGAACCGCCTACAACGACCCCGTCCTCGGCAAAGACCCTCAGCCCGGTCACATGAAGGACTACGTCAACACCACCAGCGACAACGGCGGCGTGCACATTAACTCCGGCATCCCCAACCGCGCCTTTTACATCACCGCCATGGAGCTTGGCGGCTATGCCTGGGAAAAGGCTGGTCAAATCTGGTATGTGACCCTGCGCGACAAACTCACCGCCAACTCCCAATTCCAGGATTGCGCCAACCTCACCTATCTCACCGCCGGCGAACTCTTCGGAAAGGGAAGCATCGAACAACTCGCTGTCAAAAAGGGATGGGCGGACGTAGGCATTACGGTTGACGATGGAACCACCCCGCCTCCTCCCCCGCCCGAACCGGGCGGCGGCTGCCTGGAATCTTTACTACGCCTCATCGGAGCCGCGCCCGCTAAATCGAGATAGCCATGAAAATCGAAAAAATCAAGTTCGAGCGCACCGGCGGCTTCGCAGGCATTCGCCTGACGGCAGAGATCGAATTGGACGAACTGCCGGAAGACCAGCGGCGCGAGCTCCTTCACCTGCTCGATGAACTGGACTTCGAGGAACTGCCCGAAAAACTCGCCCACCAAACGCCCCGCCCCGACGAATTTTCTTACACGATTTCAGTCATTGCCAAAGACAAGAAAGCCTACACTGTCACCGCTGGCGAGTCCGCACTTCCCGCCGACATGCGTCCCCTGCTCGAAATGCTCGAAGCCATCGCCAAAAGACAATTGAGAAAAACCAAAGGAGATGATTGAGTACTTTACACTTTGATTCGGGACGCTGAAAAACGCAGATAAACGCAGATAAAAACAACTTCTGGACTTACGCAAAATGGCTTTCTTGTCCGCTAATCTACGCCAATCTTCGTGAATTTTGAACGAATTAGCGCAGTCCAGTCAAGCTTGGTGGATTAAATTCAGGTTTTGCGTAAGTCAGCGTTCATCTGCGTCCAAATTTTGAAAGTGTAAGATAATTAGAAGAGACGACTAAAACCAACCCCGCCCTCTCAAGTCGGAGGGCGGGGTTGGTTTATGGCAGGTTACGGCGGGGGCCACGGAATGACTGCCGGCTTTGAAAATCCGTGCTTCTCAACCGTGTACAACTTCCCCGAAGACGGCAGGGCGCAGCCCGCTTCATCCTTGACGGTGTACGTAGTGGTAAATTGATCCGGATAGGAGTCCGTCCACCAGATATAGGCGCCATTCTGACAGACAAACAATTCGAGCAGATACCCGCGGTCGTCGTCTTTTGTCATCTCGACGCGATCCCAGGTAATCGTCACTCGGTCCCCGTCCCGCACTGCCATCACATTCCTGGGCGAACCGTACAGATTGCTACCGACGGATTGCAAATTCAGTTCTGTGTAGCCAATCTGCGAAATATCCCCCACCACGTCCACCACCGACGGGGCAACCCAGCAGAAGTAATTCAACTTATCAAATTTGACGTACAGCCACTTGCTATAAAGAAACCGCCCGCGGACAGTTCCCGTGTCGCCGGCGTACAAGTCAGCGGCGTGGAGATAGGCAACCGAGGGACCGTAACGGCAGTGCGCCTGCTTGTTGACCGTCACTGTGGGAAAGGCATAGGTCGGGGTGGCGGTGACGGTGGGAGTCAGAGTCAGGGTGGGAGTAAGCGTGAGAGTAGGAGTAAGGGTTGCGGTGGGCGTGAAAGTGAGTGTGAAGGTGGGCGTCGCCGTCCATGAAGCGGCGGTCGCAGAGAGCGCCTCGGCAACAGCAGTTGCTTCGCTTTGTGGGGAGGGCAGGTTACACGAGAGAAGGGAAGTCATCAGAATCAAGAGCGGGATGAGTTTTTTCACAGCGGGTCTCCGTTGAGCGTTACGAATTAAAGTTCGACAGGAACGCCAGAATGTTACGCCCAAGCGCCTCGTTGGCGTATCCCCCTTCCATCACAATGACAGAGGGCAGTCCCAGCGAAGCGATGCGCCTGCCAATCTCACCGATTCCCTGCGTGGATACTTTGATTGTGCCAAGCGGGTCATCGGCGTAGATGTCCATGCCGGCGGAGATGACCAAAAAGGCGGGCGCGAACTCGCGGATTACAGCGAGCGCGCTGTCGAGCATGTGCAGATATTCGGCGTCGCCTGTCCCGGCGGAAAGCGGGAAGTTGTGATGGAATCCCAAGCCCTGTCCCTTCCCCCGTTCCTCCGCAAAACCGATGAAATGCGGATACTCGAAATTGGGGTCAGCGTGAATGGAGATGGTCAGCACATCACCGCGTTCGTAGAAGATGCCCTGCGTGCCGTTGCCGGCGTGATAGTCCACGTCAAGGATGGCAACGCGCCCTTTTGCCGAAAGCCAGTCGGCGGCAACGGCGGCATTGTTGATGAAGCAGTAGCCGCCCGCATAATCACGCCCGGCGTGATGCCCCGGCGGACGGCAGAGTGCAAACGCCGAGCGTTCACCCTCCGTCACAGCCTGCGCGGCGTTCAAGGCGCAATTGGCGGAAGCCAGCGCGGCGGGATACGTCCCCTCGACAATGCAGGCGCTCAAGTCCATGATGTAGTAGCCAGCCCGTCCGAGCAGACTCGCTGGCTTACGAGGCTGACGCCGCAGGGCAAAGGTGGCAGGTATCAGCGTGGAAGGGTCTTGGGGGGCAGAAGCCAGCCACTCGGTCCAGGCAGAGGCGAGAAAGTCCAGATACTCGCGGTCATGCACAGCCAGGATGGGGTCAAGCCCAAAATCCGACGGTTCGTAAATCTCCGTCCAACCCACACGATGCAAAGCGGCGAGAATCCGATCCATGCGGTCGGGGTTTTCGAGATAAGGCACGCGCAGCCCGCCGTCGAAAATTTCAAATGGCGGGTTGTGGCGGCGGTGCGTTTCGGAATAAAATATCTTCACGGCGTCTCCGTAAGATGAGGCGCGGCAATTGTATCAATAGTGCGGAGGAAACCATGGAACTATTCGAAGCAATCTACACCAGACAAACACAGGGCAAAGTGAAGCCCGACCCGCTGCCGCGCGAGACCATCGAGAAACTGCTAGGCGCGGCGGTGCAGGCTCCGAATCATTACAAGGTGCGTCCGTGGCGGTTCGTGGTGTTGACCGGGGATGGGCGCAAACGGCTGGGGGATGTGATGGCCGCTTCACAAGCGGACCGTAAGCCGGACCTGCCGCCCGAAGCATTGGACAAGACCCGGGCATTGCCGCTCCGCGCGCCTGCCGTGATTGCCGTCGGCGTGGACAAGCCCACCGAAGAGAAGGTGCTGGAAATCGAAAATATCTGCGCAGCAGCGGCGGCGTGCCAGAACATGCTGCTCGCGGCGCACGCGCTGGGGCTGGGCGCCATCTGGCGCACGGGCGAATGGGCGCGCGACCCGAAGGTCAAGGAATTTCTCGGCTTCGCGCCAGACCAGCATATCGTCGGGTTTATCTACGTCGGATACCCCGAATTCAACCCCGAACCGCATCAGCGCCCGTCCTTTGAGGACCGCACGGTGTGGGTGGAGTAAAAGTGGGAAGTGGAAAGTAGTTTGCCGCGGCTTGCACGAATTCTGTATTGACTAGGATCAGCCCGCCCATTTTCTTAAACCACTGAGCCACTGAGACACGGAGAAAAAAATACCGTAAAAACTCTGTGCCTCCGTGTCTCAGTGGTAAAACTGCTTACTTCAATCCCATCTCTTTCAAGAGTTCCACCATCAGGTCGGGGCGGTCGGTGATGATGCCGTCCACGCCCCATTCGATGTATTGCCGCATCAGGGCGGGGTCGTCCACCGTCCATGGCTCGACTTTGATGTTCTTCCTGTGCGCCTCGCGGATGAAACGCTGCGTCATGACGGGGATGTTGTACGACTCGGCCGGGTCGTAGGGCGGCTGGATGGCTTGATAGTCCGGCGCGACCAGCCCGCTGAGGAAGATTTTTCCAAGCAGGACGAACTTCGTCACTTCACCGCGCGAGGCGGAGGTTGCCACTTCCGGACATGCCGCGCGGAAGGTTTGCATGACCGCGTCGTGGAAGGAGGCGACCAGAACTTTATCCTGCATGTTGTAGCGGCGAATCAAATCGCACAGCGGCTGTTCGACCGGGATGCCGCTCTTCTTGATTTCGATAACATAGCGCATTTGGGGGAATTTCTCGAATACCTCCGCCAGCGCCGGCACTCGAATCCCCTGCCCGCGATAGGGAAAAGTCTGCCCGCCATCCTGCGACCAGTCATACGCCGCATCGAGGCGCTTCAACTCTTCCAGAGTCATCTCCTCGATGAGCCCCGTGCCGTCGGTGGTGTCGTCCACCGTTTCATCGTGCATGAGGACAATCTGCCCGTCCTTCGTGATGTGCGCGTCCATCTCGAGCACGTCCGCGCCGACTTCAACGGCTTTCTCGAAAGCAAAGAGCGTGTCGCCGGGCCAGATTCCGTCGCCGCCCTGGTGGGCAATCACCTGCGGGGCAGTCGCGTTCTCGTAATAGGGGTGTGCGGGTGCGCCGGGTGTGAATACAAGAAACAGGAGGAGGGTAGTTAAAAGCAAAATCAACAGCATGCGCAACATTTTCTTCATAGTACCTGTCTTCATGCTCCGTGTATCAGGATAGTTTACTTACCAACAGCTTGGATGGCGGCAATGATAACCCCATCTTTTAGATTCAGAGTAGCCACATAGGCATCCTTGAACTTAACGGGGAATTCGCTTCCTGCATCCACAAAAAACGGTTCCTCGGTTGTAGCCAGGCAGGTGTCGTCCACCACGGAAATGATTTCAAAGCGGTTTCCTGTCGGGTCGAACTTGAATTGCACCCTGCCCAGGATCTTCGAGCCATTGTCAGTCACTTCCAAAATGCGGGCGCGGGCAAGCGACTCGTCTGAGGCATATTCAAATACGGGCGCATCCATGCTTCCCACGCGGATGGATGATGCCTGCACCCCCTCGCCGTACCTGCCACAATCACCTTTGACTCGAAACAATTCGGGCAATTGAACGGAGGCAAGCGCGGTGATCAATCCGGTCACAGCCACAATGAACGCAGTAATGCCGGTAATGACACCGGGCAAGGTCTTCCACCAGGAAGGCTTCTCTTCAACGGGAGGCGTTTTAACGGTCCGTTTTTTGGGCGGCATGGCTCAGCCAGCATCAATTTCAAGAGCGACAATCCCGACACCGCGCCTTCCCAATGATGAGCCGTCCCATTTATATTCCGACCAGTTTTGCGGGTCATTCGCCCATTTGACACGATAAAATATCGAGGTGTCAATAAAAGGAAAGGGACGGTTGACCAGGTCCACACAGAAGCCGTCTATGAAGCGAAAAGGCGACCCCGTATCGCCGCGCAGGGTATCGCCGGTCACAGTACCCTGCCAGTCCGCATCAGCAAAACGGACATCGTAGGTCACAACAAAAGTAGTAAAGGAATCGATAAGGCGAACCTGAATGGCTTGCAACAAGCGCCCGGAGCCGGCGCGGCTCACCGATTTTCCGTCATCTATCCAGCCTGTTCCTGCCTCTCCTTGAAAAAAAGCCTGATATTGAATGGTGGGCATGTCAATCTCCTTTGGCGTGGTGGGGAAAACTTTTTTTCATTGTACAATACTTTCCCCCCAAAAAATCAAACCAAAATGAAATAACCCAACCGAAAAAAGAAAAGTTGCCCACAAAGCACACGAATTTTCACGCAAAAGAGACCGAAGCATTCGTACTTCGTTCTTCGTGAGATTTGTCGAGCAACAAGTTAATTCCGGATAATGTCCAATTCTGCAGTCATAAAGTCAGGAAGGAAATCATAATTGACATGTCTTCCTGTTTCACGTATAAGTGAATCAGTCTTTTCAACGGAGGCGCACATGTACGTGATAAATATTCTTGCTGAAGAAGGTCCAAACACAGAACTGGCGTGGCTGTTGTACCTCGCTCTGGGATTTTTTCTCCTCATAATCATTGTCGGCTGGCTGACCAGCCGTCGAAGCGCGGAGCAGGCTGAGGCGGGGCATGAATCGCGCGTGCATTCCATCGCCATTCAGCCAGACGACCTCACTGTCATCGAGGGCATCGGTCCCAAAGTCGCCAAAGCCCTAAAGGAGGCGGGCATCCACTCGTTCGCCGACCTCGCAAAGGCAAACGCCGCCAGCGTGCAAAAGATCCTCGATGCGGCAGGACTGCAAATGCTGAACCCCGAAGGCTGGATCGAGCAGGCAAAACTTGCCGCCAAAGGCGACATGGACGGTTTGAAGAAATTACAGAGCGAAATGAAGGGCGGACGGATCAAGTAGAAATTACGACGAGACCTGGCTGTTGCCAGGTCTTGTGTTTTAGAACAGCAAATAGCGCGAAGCAGACATCAACAGAATGGTAATGATGATTGAAGGGACATGAAAGCGCGTGGCAATCGCAATTTTCTTCTGGAGGGATTGAATCTCGGTAAGTTGTTCAGGGGTTGGCTTTCCCTGCACCTGACTGCCAATGAAGGCAAGTTTCTTGTTCATCTGACCAAAGACGACGCCAGAGATAAATGCTACAAGCCCAAACAGCCCGCCGACGGCGAAACCGATTCCCGCGCTGGATTTCATCCATCCTGATGTGAAGCCATCCGACTCCAACCAATACAGAATCGCGCCCGCAAGAACGGTCAATGTCGCCATTGTCGTCATGACCATTACGAATTTGCTCTTTAGCATCAGGTATCCCGCGAATTGCTGTCCTATTTGATTGGTCGCTTTAACCGCCGGCCCGAAGAAGAAGTACATGACGATGCTTCCCCCTCCCCAGACAATTCCTGCACTGATGTGAACGATCCGCAAAACCAATATTAAAGTATTCATTCTGCCTCCAACCGATAAAGAATTTCAGACAGTTTACTCTCAAACAAAGTTAATAGCAATCTACAATTGGAATCGATTCAGCGCCGCCTTTGCCAGCGCGTGCATCTCCCTGTCTGCGCGGTTTGCAGCAATCTCCTGCAGGGCAGGCAGGGTGCGCGGGTCGCCCAACTCCCCCATCGCTTCGATGACATGCTTTTTCACCTCACGCTCGGGATCCTTCAACATCTCCAACAGGACGAGAGCGACGCGCGGCTCTTTCACCTTCGGCAGGACATCCACGGAATGAATGCGAATCCACATTTCGGGATGCTCCAGCGCCTCCACCAGGACCTCGAAACTTGCCGCGCCAAAACGAGCCAGCGCCTCCGCTGACGCCTTTCCCACATCGTGATGCAGGTCGTAGAGCGCCATGCCCAGCGGCTCGATGGCGCGCCGGTCGCCAATGCGCCCCAACAGGATGGCGGCGTATTTACGGACGGCGCCCTCGCGGTCTTTCAACGCCTCAATCAACGGTTCGACGGCGGCTGCGCCCATCTGTTCGATGGCGTTCAACAGGTCGCCGGCGGCAACCTCACGCTCATACCACCAGTAAGGGTCGCGCAGGGCTTCCATCAGGAAAGGGAGTGCGGCGGGGTGATGGCTTTCTCCCAATGCTTTTGCCGCCGCTTGCCGCACTTCGATCTTTGGGTCATCGAGCAGAAGGTTGGCAATGTCATCGAAGGTGGAGGGGTCTTTGAAGAAGCCCAGTCCCAAACAAGCGGCGATTCGAACGTCACTTTCGGGGTCTTTCAGGGTATTCAATAACGCCGGTATCGCCTGTTTTTCGCCAATGCGCCCGAGGGCGATGGCGGCGCGCGCCCGCACGGTATAAAACTCGCCCTTTATGGCGTCCAACAGGGCGGGGACGGCGGATTTATCCTTGCGAAGCCCCAATATGTCCGCGGCGCGGGCGCGCAGGATGGGGTGGGCTGTGGCAAGCAGTTTCACAAGTTCGGGAGAGGCGGAGGGGATGCGGGTGAGAATCTGCTCATAGATGGCGAGCAGGTTCAGGTCGCGGGTTTGAAGCGCTTCGAGGAGTGCGGGCAGGGCGTCGGTATCAAGACGAATCAAACCCTGCATGGCGTGGTCACGAGTCCCCACATCTGCCAATTGACTGACGAGTCGTTTTGCCTCCGCTTGCTTACCGCCGATGAACCATGCCATGCAGCTATTTTACAACAAAGGCGACAGGTTTTGAGAGAAAATTGGATGGAAAATGTCTGATATAATGCGCCGTTTGGAATTAGCAAAGCACATCATGGCGTTTTGAGCGCCATGTTATTTTGCCTGAATTTCCGGAGAGAGTAATGAAGAAAGAACAACTTTTAGATTTGTATTACCAGATGGTGCTCATCCGCCGCGTGGAAGAACGCGGTGCGGAACTGTACCAGGCTGGCAAGATCGGCGGTTTCATGCACTTGTACATCGGGCAGGAAGCCGTCTCGACGGGGTTGATTGCGGCGCGTGAGCCGCGCGACCGCGTGATTACCGCCTACCGCGATCATGGCGTGGCGCTCAACTGCGGCATCTCTGCCAATCAAGTGATGGCGGAACTGCTCGGCAAGGCGACGGGCATGTCGAAGGGCAAGGGCGGCTCGATGCACATGGCAAGCGTGGAAAAGAACATGTGGGGCGGTCACGCCATCGTGGGCGGACACATCCCCATCGCGGCGGGACTCGCCCTCGGCGACCAGTACGCGGGCAATGACAACGTTACTATCTGCATGTTCGGCGACGGCGCGACCAACATCGGTTATTTCCACGAAGGCTTGAACCTGTCCAAGGTTTGGGGGCTGCGCGTGCTGTGGGTGTGCGAGAACAACCAGTATGGCATGGGGACGAGCGTGGAGCGCGCCTCGGCGGTGGATGAAATCCGCCAGAAAGCCGAAGGCTACAGGATGAAGAACGCGGCGGTCAACGGCATGGACGTGATGGCGGTCTATGAAGCGGCGAAGGAGGCGATTGCCTACGTCCGCACGGAAAGCCAGCCGTACTTCCTCGAGGTGAACACCTACCGTTTCCGCGGTCACTCTATGGGCGACCCCGAACGTTACCGCAAGGCGGAAGAAGTGAAGAAATGGCAGGAGAATGATCCCATCGGGATTTTCAACAAGTACCTGCTCGACAAGAAAATCGCCTCCCGCAAAGCGCTGGACGAAATCGAAGCGCGCGTGGAAGAGGAAGTGCAGAAGGCGGTGGAGTTTGCGGAGGCAAGTCCCGAACCCGCGCTGGAAGAGTTGTTCACGGATGTGTATGCGGAGTAGGTGGGCAGGTGGTACACAAGTACACAGGTATACAGGTACACAGGTATACAGGTATACAAGTCACTTGTTTACGTGTCTACGTGTGTACGTGTGTACGTGTCTACTTGTATACGTTTCCCACAACCACACAAGGAAGTTAATATAACATGACCAAAATCACCATGCGCGAGGCAATCTCGCAAGCACTTATGGAAGAAATGGACCGCGATCCCGCCGTCTTCATCCTCGGCGAGGAGGTCGGCGTGTGGGGCGGCACGTATGCCGTTACCAAAGGCTTTTACGACAAGTACGGACCGCAGCGCGTCAAAGATACGCCCATCGCGGAGAACGCCATCATCGGCGCGGCGATCGGTGCAGCGATGGTCGGTCAGCGTCCCGTTGCGGAATTGATGACCATCAACTTTGCCTTCTCGGCAATGGATTACATCGTCAATCAGGCGGCAAAACTGCGCTACATGTTCGGTGGGCAGTTCACCCTGCCGCTCGTGATTCGTGCGGTCGGCGGCGGCGGACGTCAACTCGGCGCGACGCACTCGCAGACTCCCGACGCGATCTTCGCGCATTTCCCCGGTTTGAAAGTCGTCAGCCCCGGCACACCTGCCGACGCGAAGGGATTGCTCAAATCTGCCATCCGTTCGAATGACCCGATTCTCTTCATCGAACACGCCACCATGTATCAGGTGCGCGGCGAAGTCCCCGAAGGCGAGGTTCTCATCCCGATTGGCAAATCCAAAGTCCAACGCGAGGGCAGCGACCTGACCATCGTCACCTACTGCAAAGGACTCGAACTCTCGATGAAAGCGGCGGATGAACTTGCCAAAGAAGGCATCGAAGCCGAAATCGTTGACCTGCGCACGCTCCGCCCGCTCGACATGGAACCCGTCCTCGAATCCTTCAAGAAGACCAACCGCGCCATCGTTGTCGAAGAAGGCTGGAAATCCTACGGCGTCGGCGCAGAGATCGTCAGCCGCATCTACGAGGAAGCCTTCGACTACGTGGACGCACCCATCCTGCGCGTGGCGCAAAAGGAAGTGCCGCTTCCCTACAACCGCACACTCGAACAAGCCGCATTGCCGCAAGTGCCAGACATCATCGCCGCGGCAAAGGAGGTGTTGAAATAATGGCTGAAACCATCAACATGCCCAAACTCGGCTTCGACATGGCGGAAGGCATGCTCGTCCGCTGGGTGAAGCAGGTGGGCGAAGAAATCAAAAAGGGCGAAGTGCTCGCCGAAATCGAAACCGACAAAGCCACCGTTGAGGTGGAATCTCCCGCCAGCGGGGTTGTCCTTCAGCATATCGTCGAGCAGGGGACGGTCGTTCCCGTCAACGCGCCGATTGCGGTAGTGGGAGCGGCGGGAGAGAAAGTGGATGTGCCTTCGGCGACACCGTCAAAAGTCGAAAGTCGAAAGTCGGACGCGGCGGTTCAGACTCCGCCCGCGCCTGCTCCAACGCCCCAAGCCTCTGCCCCCGCTGAAAGCGGATTCGTGAAAGCCAGTCCGCTTGCCAAGAAAATCGCCCGCGATCACAACATCAACCTTGCATCCATTCAAGGCACAGGTCCCGGCGGGCGCGTGGTTCGGAAGGATGTTGAAGCGGCGCTATCCAGTAATCAGTCATCAGTGATCGGTGTTCAGTCCGCGCAGCCAATTACCACTTACCAATTGCCAACCTCCACCGAAGACAAAGTCGTTCCCACTACAAAGTTGCGCCAAGCCATCGGACGCCGCCTGGTTGAATCCAAGCAGACCATCCCCCACTTCTACGTCACGCACGAATACAAGATGGATGCGCTGATGGAGATGCGCAAGCAAGCCAATGCCTTCCTGCCCGATAACGAAAAACTCTCGGTCAACGATTTCATCGTCAAGGCTGTGGCGCTCGCGCTGCGGCAGTTTCCGAATCTCAACGCGACCATCAAAGGCAGCGAAATCATCCAGTTCGGTCACGTCAACGTCGGCGTGGCAGTGACCGTCCCCGGCGGGCTGATGACCGTCGTTGTGAAGGATGCGGATGTAAAGCCGATGCGTCAAATCTCCAGTGAAATCAAAGCCATGGCGGCGCGCGCCCGCGAGGGCAAGGTCAAGCCGGAGGATGTGGACGGCTCGACGTTCTCCACGTCCAATCTCGGCATGTACGACGTGGACGAATTCATCGCCATCATCAATCCGCCCGAAGCGGCGATTTTGGCAATTGGCTCGGCGAAGGAAGTCCCTGTTGTGGAAAACGGTCAAATCAAAACGGGTTGGCGGATGAAAGCCACCATTTCTGTTGATCACCGCGTCAGCGACGGGGCGGAAGCCGCGCAGTTCATGCAAAAACTGGCGGAGTTTTTGGAAAATCCCGTCAGGATGCTGGTGTGAGAAACTCAGACTTCGGAAGTCCTGGAGACTTCCGAAGTCTTTTTATTGCCGCTCTCTCTACCGTACATTTCTCTCGTGAAAAACCCTAAATTTTGGAAATTCTCAAATTCACGAAGGGAAAGCAGACCTTTAGGGTTTCTGCACGGTAAAGAATTGCCGCTGAAGCAAGATCAAGAGAATTCTTTTGATGATTTGCAGGGGATAAATGATGCGCCCATACCAAACCATTTTCCCGCCGCCAATGCCATAATACAATCTCAACCACCACTCAGAGGGAGAAGAAAAGGTACGGCGAAGGAATTCGAATACCCCAACATGCCGCCAGTCAGAAAAAGAATGCTGGGGCCAGCCGCAAGGATATTGATTGACCCCTTGCGGCGAGGAACTTTGACGGAGGGGTATCACTACTTTCAAATGCGCGGGAAGCGGGGTAAGGTTGTAAAAAACCTCCAGTTGATTGAGAAGAACGGAGTCGAATCGTTGCAAAGAAGCCCAATCCAGAATTTCTGCATTCTGTTCCACCAGACTGACCATGTCTGCCATCCATTTGAGCGGCAGCGGCTTGGCTTCTGTTGCAGCAAATAAATGCCGCCTGAGATGGCGGGAGAGATAACGAAGTGTGTTCAAAGGGGTGGAAATGTAAATGGCATTCCCCACACTGGCGAGGGGGTGAGCAGCGTCAAGGTTTTTGAATTCTTCGTATGTGTGATCGCGGGTAGATGGAGTGTGCAGTTCCACTTGAACGCGAATGCCGTCGGTGAGAGGGGAATCCATTTTGAGTTCGCTGGGCAGCAGGTCTGAGGTCCGCGAAGCATGAGGCGGGTAAAGAAAAAATCCTGCGTCCGTAAGTACATTCACGGCAAGCGGCATGTCTTTGCGTTCGAGCAGCAGGTCAATATCGCTGACCGGGCGCAGAGCAGGCTCAGGGTAGTATTGCAGTGCAAGCGCCAACCCCTTGAGAAGCACCGCGCGGATGCCCGCCTGCTCAAACAGCGCATTGATCTTTTTGAGTACCGTCAAGTGTGTGTGGTTAAACAGGCGGTGACGCAAGTGCAGTCCGCGCAAGGTTTGTTCAACACCGGCAGGCAGGGAAATGCCGGCAGTATGGACGTGGTGCCAAAGCAAAGGCGCCATGCCATGCAGTTCGGCTTGCGACGGCAGAATATGCCAGGCATCGAAACGCTCGACCTGATTGGCTAACCGTTCATAAAAAACAGGATGCCCGGCGGCACGAGCGCACAACGCAAGGAGGCGATACGTCGAATCTATGGATTCGAAACGGTTCGAGTTATCCATTGTGCGGCAGATTCAATATCGGAATATGTCAACGAGTACACAGCAACCTGCCGGGCGAGGCGGGCGGCGGCGCTCATACCACCGTCAGTGAAGTTGCGGGCGTTGACCAGACACTGCATAAGCTGGAATAAGGCTTCTGCCGGCGTGAGCCGCTGAACACGGAGAGGCGCGCCGGCTGTGTATTGAGGGAAGAGAAGAATGCGCGGCGTAATGCTCGCGCAAACGGCGGCGGGATTGAGCAGCGTCGGCGGGACCCACGCGCTGCCATCATCGAGATGGAGTATGTTGTTTCCAGCCGCCAAATTCCGCCACACAAAGGCTGAACCTTGTTTGAGGATGACCGAACGACAAAAACCGCTGATTTCTTCTCCATCCAAGGGGAGTGAAATGACTTCATCGGTGAGATATTGCATTCCCGCAGCAGTGAACCATGCCGCCAGGGTGGATTTTCCGCTGCCGCTTTTTCCACACAAAATCACTCCCCGTTCACGATACCCCAGAGCGGCAGCATGGAAGATGAGATGCGTCACTGAAGCGCCGTTTAAGCGGATCAGGCTGTCTTGCATCAGAAATTGCAGCGCCTGCGCGAGGCTGACATTCAAAAGCAAATCACTGCTGTTGACTGAAACGGAAACGCCGCTTCCATCAATGGCAGTGATTTTATAGGTTGCCAGCAGCGATCCAGTTTTGCCCAGACAATGCGCAAAGTGCGTTTCGATTGCTCGGCACACCTGCGGGCAGGTGGATGAAACACAAATCGTATTGCCCGCAAAGTGAATGAAGCGGTCGCTGGAGGAACAGATGCTCACCTGGTTGTCAATGCGCCCTGATCCATCAAAGTTTGAATGGCGGCAGGGACATCGTTTCGGATGTCATTGGCAGCATCCGCGTACGCCGCGCTTAACAGTTCTACGATCTCATCCACTGTGCGCTTGCCGTCGCACAATTGCCAGATGAGCGCGCTGGTTTGATTGCCGTGAATGATGATATTGCGGGATGGATGGAGAAGAACCATTTCTCCATCCATCATCTCGATTTGAAATCCATCAACCGCTACGGGAACAATTGCATCGCGCATGGTGGAACATCAACCCGCTAACAACCGCCAGTATCACTCATAAACGTTTGAACGTCACTGCCGGAGCCATCGGCAGGGTTATCGAAACTCCAAGTCACTGAAATAATGTCGCCAAAGTCGAAGGCGCCAGGAGTGGTATCAACATTGATGGTCAGGCTGACGGAGCCTTTCCCATCGGTTACCACTGTTCCGGTCAGTGCAGCCGGTGAAGTAACCGTGGGAGGAGTACCGCTGGTGGTAATGTTATAGCGCATCACAATTCCCGGTGTGGGAGGCGTAATGGTGGCGGTGCTGATAAGGGGGAAACAGTAATTCGCAGCGGGGTCAGATGCGCCGGCGGTCACTGTATGAATGCCGGCGGAAGTTTGGGCGTGGACAGGCAAAACGCCCATTTGCAAGTCGGGTTTGCTCCACGCCGGGGGCAGGGTGGACAAGGCAGCGGCGCCAGTGGCGGCAGCCAGCAATTTGAGCGCTTCGCGGCGGGAGAGTTTCTGTGACGACATGGCAATACCTCAAGGAAAGATGATTTATTTTGTCGATTTTATCATACCGAGTTCTTGCCAGTTACAACATCCTAACAGCAACAAAGCAGTTGTTCATCCAAAAATTATGGTTCTACCGTGTTAACAGGACAATCATTTTCAACCATAAAGGACACAAAGGTCATGAAGTTCCGACACTTTCTTCACAGCCCCCATATGGTTTTCTTATTTGATCTCTTGCATAAGTCAGCCGACGTTAGAGAACGTCTCTTACGCAAAGGCGTATTGTGTGCTCTCTAGCGCACTTTTGCAAGAGGTCTATTATCGCTCGACGGAATCAATTTTTGTACACGGATCGCACGGATGATACGGAATTCTCCGTGAAAAACAGAAAGAAATCCGTTCATTCCGCGAAATCCGTGTACAAAGAAGGCTCGCATTCAGACTTTGAGAAAGCCATACACAACCCCATGAAAACGCTTGACGCGCGCCAGAAAAGCGGTACAATCCATTTCGATATTTATCGAATTAAATTTCAGGTGCAAGAGATGAGTACACAAAATCCCATGTTGGAGTTTGCCAAAGCGATGGCTTCAGTTGAGCGGTTGAGGCTGATCGGCGCACTGGTGCGCGGACCTGCCACGCAGGCGGAAGTGGCTGCGCAGGTGCACCTTCCCGTGCGGGAAGTGCATGACCATCTTGCCTTTCTGGTGTCAGTAGGCGCGGTGCGGGAGGAGGAGGGACGGTATCGGGTGGACGAAAAGTCCATCGAAGCGCTGGTCAAGAGTCAGTTTGAGGGGAAGCGCGCGGAGCCTGATTTGGTCGAGAGCGAGTCAAACGATGTCCGCAAAATCCTGAGAGCGTATTTGAAATCCGATGGAACGCTGGCACATATCCCAACGGATAGCCGAAAATTGCGAATTGTCCTGAAGTTCATCGTTGATGTATTTCCTTTCGACGCTACCTTCACGGAAAAGGAAGTGAATGCCATCCTGCGCCGTTTTCATGTGGACACCGCCGCTCTGCGCCGCTATCTTGTGGATGAGGGCTTCATGGCGCGGGAGGGCGATGGGTCGAGGTATTGGCGCGTGAAACTGGAGGCGGCATGAGCGAGGAATTGGTCGCCTTCTTCAAGGCGCTGGCAGATGCCAATCGTCTCAAAATCGTCGGCTTGCTGGCGGAGAAATCGTACAGCGTGGAGGAACTTGCCGCGCTGTTACAACTCAAACCTTCGACGGTTTCGCATCATCTTTCCAAACTATCAGAGGCGGGGCTGGTTCAGGCGCACGCGGAGAGCTATTACACCGTCTATCAATTGAACAAGGAAACGCTGGAAGAAAAATCGCGCAGGATGTTCTCACAAACGGAACTCTCCAGCGCGGCGGCAGATGTGGATGCAGACGCTTACGACAAAAAGGTCATCCGCGATTACTCGCGTCCCAATGGAAGTTTGAAAACCATCCCTTCCCAACGCAAGAAACTTGAAGCGATCCTGCGCCATGTGGTAAAAGCCTTTGAGGTCGGCAAGCGTTACAGCGAAAAGAGGATGAACGAAATACTCTCACAGTTTCATGAGGATACCGCCACCCTGCGGCGTGAATTGGTCGGCGCGGGGCTGATGGCGCGCGAAGGCGGGGGCGGCGAATACTGGCGGACGGAAAAATAAAACTACCGCAGGGATTCTCCAAACCCTGCGGTAGTTGATTTATGGGGCTACTTCATCTGCTCACGATTGACAATTCCCCTCTGCCAGGCATACACCGCCACCTGCGTGCGGTCTGCCAGGTGCAGTTTACTCAGGATGTTGCTCACGTGTCCCTTGACCGTGTTTTCGCTGATGACGAGTTTCTCGGCAATCTGGCTGTTGGTCATTCCTTTGGCAATCAGGCGCAGGACGTCCAGCTCACGCTCGGTTAGTTCCGTAAACAGAGGTTCTTCACTTTCGCCGCGCAGGTTTTGCAAAACGCGCTCCGCCACCAGCGGATGCAGAGTCACTTCATGGCGCACGGCGCGCTGTAACACCTCCACCAGCTTTTCCATTTTCATATCCTTGAGGATGTAGGAAGTCGCCCCTGCCTTCAATGCCGGGAAGATATGCACGTCCTCATGATAGGAGGTCAATATCACCACCTGCGTGCGCGGACTAATCTTTTTGATTTGGCGCGTCGTTTCCACGCCGTCCATGCCAGGCATGATCAGGTCCAACAAAACAACATCGGGAATCAACTCCGCGACCATCTTGACCGCCTGCTCGCCCGACTCCGCCTCCCCCACCACATCGAACTCCTTGAGCGTTTCGAGATAGGAGCGGATGCCGTTCCGCACCACTTCGTGATCGTCCACAATCAAAATACTGATGACATTGCTTTTCGCCATATTCGCCTCTTTCTTAATCTTTCGCCGGCACCTGCACAATGACCTTGGTACCTCGCCCCGGCGCGCTCTGCACCTGTACCGAGCCGTGGACACTGCCCACCCGCTCGCGAATCGAACGCAGACCCAGCCCCTGCCCTCTCAGGTTCATGTCAAAACCGCGCCCATCGTCTGATACGCACAGTTGCAGAGTTCCGCCATTATAGACCAGAGAAACATCCACGCGGCTTGCATGACTGTGACGCGCCACATTCGCCAGCGCCTCCTGCGTAACGCGGTAAATTGCCTGCTCGATGTTGAGCGGCAGACGCCGCTCCCTTTCGAGGGTCAGATTCACCTTGATATCGTTGCGGTTTTCCCATTCATAGACATATTCGCGCAGCACAGCCGCCAGTCCCTTTTCCTGCAGAGCCACCGGGTAGATCTCCTGCACGAGAAAAGTCAATTCCTGAATGACATCCGAAACGAGGTTTTCCGCCTCGTGAAGATGCAGCGCCGCCTTCTCGCCATCGCCGTTCAACATACCGCGCGCCGCGCCCAGCTGGGCGAGGGCGGCAAAGGCTTTTTGCTTGGCGCTGTCGTGCAGGTCGCGCGCGAGGCGGTTTCGTTCTTCCATCACCGCCAGGTCCTTGGTCTGTTCGAAAAGCTGCATGTTCGCAATCGAAATGGCGGCGCGCTGGGTCAGCGCCGAAAACAGCCGCACTGTGTCATCTCCAAGCAGGTGAGGTTTTGTAAAGCCGACGTTGAACACTGCCACCACCTTGTTATCCACGCTGATGGGCAAATGTACAAACGAACGAATGCCCTCGGCAATCAGCGCTTCGCGGAGCTGCGGACGGAATTCGTTCAGTTCGATTTGGCGGACAATCACCGCTCGACCTGTATCCAGCACATTGCCCACAACGCCTTCCCCCCGCGCAAATTCCATGACTTGAAGAGTCTGCGGCGAATAACCCCGGCTGACGCGCGGAATGATGCGCGCCCGCTTCTCATCCCAGGCAAGTACCATACTGCGGTCTGCATTAAGCACGTCCACCGCCACATCCACCAGAGTCTGGAAGACCTGGTTCAAACTCACATTGCGAAGGATGCGTTCGTCTGCCTGATAGAGCGCTTGAATCTCTTGATTGCGTTTTTCGAGCGCGCTGGTTCGTTCACGGACCAAACGTTCCAATTGACGGTTGCGATCCTGAATTGCCCTTGTGCGCAGACCAATTCCCACCGCCACCACCCCCGCCAGCGCAACAACCAGAAACAGCCGGAACCAAGCCGTCTGCCAAAAAGGCGGAATCACCTTCACAGAAATGCTGAGTGGAGTTTCGCTCCAAACGCCGTTGCTGTTGGCGGCTTTCAGGTGGAGGGTATATTCGCCGCCCGGCAGGTTGGTGTAACGCCCGTTGCGCTTCATGCCGATATACTGCCAGTCCGGGTCGAAGCCTTCCAGGTAATAGGCATATTGATTCTTGCCAGGCTGGTTGTAATTCAGTGCAGCGAATTCAAACTCCAGAGAGTTGTGGGGCCATTCCAACACCACACTGGACAACGTCGAAACACTTGCATTCAATGCCAACGGCTGACCGTCCTGCGTCAGTGACGTCAACACCACTTGCGGCGGATACGGATTATCGAGAACGCTCAAAGGATGAAAAACGGTCAGCCCGTTGACGCCGCCAAAATAGAATTCTCCCTCGCGCCCTTTGGCAAAAGCCGCCGCGTTGAATTGATTGCTCTGCAAGCCGTCGCCGGCGTCGAAGTTGCGAAACGTCTTCTTCTGCGGGTCGAAGCGCGAAATGCCGAAGTTGGTGCTGAGCCATAGATACCCCAAATCGTCCTCGAGGATGCCATACACCACGCCGTTGGGCAATCCGTCTTTTTCCAGAAAATAGGTGAATGTCTCGGTGACGGGATCGAACAGATTCAAGCCGCCGCCGTTCGTCCCAATCCACAAACGACCCTGGGAATCCTGGTACACATCAAGGATGGACTCGTTGCTCAACGACTTTTTGTCATTGGGGTCGGCGTGATATTGCTTGAACGTTTGCGCCGCGCGGTCGAAGCGGTTCAAGCCGTTCTCGGACGTGCCAACCCATAAATAGCCGTCGCGATCCTCGTAAATCACACTCACCGAGGAACCGCTCAGGCTGGTCGGATCGCCCACGCGGGGGGCGTAATGTTTGAACGTGCCGCTGGCGCGATCCAGCAGGTCGAGCCCCGCCACGGTTCCCACCCAAACGTTGTTTGCGCTGTCCACAAAGACCTCCTGCACTGTGTTGGCGCTCAGGCTGGCAGGATTTTGCGGGTTGCGCTGATAATGGGTAAAACGGGAGGTCCGCCGGTCGAAACGATCCAGTCCATTGGCAGTGCCAATCCATAAAATGCCGTCCTGATCCTCGTCAATCGCATAGAGGATATTCGAGGCGATGCTGGCAGGACGCCGCTCGTCGTACTGATAGCGGATGACTTGCCCCGTAGACCAGGTGAGGCGGTTCAAGCCCCCGCCAAAAGCGCCGATCCAGGCGTAGCCCTGCGAATCGACATGGATGGGAAAAATCAAGTTCCCGCTCAATGAGTTAGGGTCTGAAGGAACATGCCGGTAATAGGCAAAATTGTCGCGCAGGCGGTCATACTTGTTGACGCCGCCGCCGTACGTGCCAAACCACAACACCCCGCCGCGATCTTCATGGATGGAAAGAATAAAATTATTGCTCAGACTCTGAATGAAAGACGGGTCGTTGACATAATGAATAAAACGTCCTCCCGCGCGGCTCAAACGATCCAGCCCGCTGCTGGTGCCAATCCACAAATTGCCGCCGCTGTCCAAATGCAAGGTGTTGACACGGTTGCCGGCAATGCTTTGCGGGTCATTATCCGAATGGATGAAGCGCTGAAACTTGCCTGAGGCAGGATCAAAGCGGTTCAAGCCGAACCAAGTACCAACCCACAACGTCGAATTGCCCGCGTCCAGAATGGCGGTAATGTGATCGTTGCTGATGGAGGTTACATCCTCCGGGTTGTTTTGGTAGGCGGTGAAAATCCCGCTCTGCGGGTCGAACTGATTCAACCCGCCGGAGGAGGTGCCAATCCAATACCTGCCCCGGCTGTCCTGCAAAATCGCCGTGACGCTCTTCCCCGTCAACCCGTCAGGAGTAAGCGGATTGTAGCTATAACGCTTGAAGCCTCCGCTCTTGCGGTCGAACAATTCCAGTCCCTGCTCGGTGCCAATCCACAAGTTATCGTTTCGATCCAGGTAAAGGACATTGATGTGATTGTCGCCAATGCTGGCGGGATTTTCGCGGTCGTGACGAAACACGGCGAATGTCTCACTGCGCGGGTCGTAACGATTCAAACCGCCCTGCCGTGTGCCAACCCACAAATACCCTTCGCGGTCCTCCACTATGGCAGTAATCCAGCGGTCGCTCAGGCTGTTGGGCGAGTCAGGTTCGGGTTTGAACGTCTTGAACGTGTAACCGTCGTAGCGGTTTAAGCCGTCCTCCGTCCCAAACCACAAAAAGCCGGCGCTGTCCTGAAAAATGACATGCACCGAATTTTGCGACAATCCCTGTTCGAGACCGAGATGGTCGAAACGCGGGACGCAGTTACAAATCTCCGGCAGGGAATTGGGGGAGATGCGGCTCGGGACTTCGGGAAGGCTGGTCGGCGCTGAAGCAGCCTCGGGCGCGGCTGGAAGCGGATTCCCGCTCCCGCACGAAGCCAGCGTCAGCGCCAGGAAGAGTCCCAAAAGGCGGAAGAAGGTCAATTGCTTGCTTCTTCTCATACCCAAAGTATAGCCCATAACCTCCCCCTTGCATGAACCGCTCAGCGCGGCTCAACCTGTCCTTTGCGCGTCCAGCGCGCGGAAGCGGTGAAGGAAATAAACCGCCAGCCCCACCAGCACAATGGCGTTTGCCTGATGAATGAGCGCAACCACGATATTCACGTAGGAAAGCACTGTCCACACGCCGAGCGTGATTTGCAAAGCCACCACGCCGATGAGCAACTTGAGTCCGTTTTGAATGTCGGCAGGATAGTTTTGCTTTTTCACCACCCAGAACACAAACGGCACGGCGAGCAGTCCCACCCATGCAAACCAGCGGTGAATGAAGACGATGGTCTGCGGCGACTCGAACAAATTGACAAACGAGCCGAACAAACCGGGCGGAATCCACTTGCCGAACATGAGGGGCCAGGTATCGGACACATGCCCCGCTTTCAGTCCCGCCGTGAAGCCGCCATAGGTGATTTGAACGATGAGCAGGGCAAACGAAACCGCCGCCAGTTTCGAGGGCAGCGACCACTTCACCTTTTTGCCCGCTTCAGGAAAACCAAAGCGATGCCCCAGCGCCGTCCACAAAGCCAGGCTGAAGAGCGTGAGCGCCAACAGCAGATGTATCGTCAGGTTGAAGTGACTGACGGACGGACGATCCACCAATCCGCTGGCAACCATGATCCAGCCTGCCACCGCTTGCGAAATGAACAACAGCCCCATCACAAAATAGACGCCGAACTCCCGCCGCGGAATTGCTCCCTTGAAGAGAAAATAAAACACCGGAATGGCATACGCCAATCCCGCCAGGCGGGCAACGTTGCGGTGAATCCACTCCATGTAGAAGATGTACTTGTACTCCTCCAGCGTCATCCCAAAATTGACCTTGAGATATTCGGGCGTTTGCTGGTATTTGGCGAACTCCTCCTGCCAAGCCGCCTCCCCCATGGGCGGAAGCGACCCGCTGACCGGATTCCACTCCACAATGGAGAGACCGGAACGGGTCAGGCGGACGAATCCGCCGAAGACAACAAGAAAAGCGACAACGCCGGCGAAGAAAAACAGCCACTTCATCACGGCAGGGTTTTTGGTTTGCGGCATGACTGCCCTCCTAACAAACGGGATTTACAGGATGAACAGAATTGTAAGAAACCTCAATTCGGGGTAAACGCTCGCATCTGACAATATACCGCCAAGACGCTGAGTTCACAGAGATTTTTGGGGGTCTCAGCGTTCTCTTCGTCTCGACGGTGAGAACGTCCTTATCCCGAAGGTTTTTGCCCATCCCGCGTGCATACTGAAGCGGGATTATAGCACCCTCAAATAAAAGGCTGAAAACAAAAACTAGCGACCTGACAGTTTCAAATGGGACGCTGAAAAACGCAGATAAACGCAGAAAAAAACTGAATCAGCGTAAATCAGCGTTCATCTGCGTCCCAAAACAAAAGTGTCGGGTGGCTAGAACAAAAACAACCGCCGCCGCATATCGTATAATCCGCTGCAACATGCTGAAAAGAGAAACCATCAAAACGCTCTTCGACGCCATCCTGCAACAAACCCACGGCAAGCGCGTGAGACAGATCGTCATCGCGGTGGGGGAAATTGCCGAAATCCGCCCAGCCGAAGCGCAGGCATTGTGGCAGGAACTTGCCGCCAATACGCCGCTGGAACGGGCGCAACTTCAGTTCCGTCTTATCCCTGCCGAAGTCCAGTGCATGGCTTGTTTCAAAAAATACCGCCCTGCCAGCGGCGAAATCCGCTGCCCCAATTGCGGAAGTTTCGGCGCAAAAATCCTAAGTGGTGAGGAATTTCATGTGGAACACATTGAGACAGAAGAATAATATCGGGAAAGCAGGGACGCTTCTGCTCCTCCTCGTGCTCGCAGGCTGCAACCTGCCCGCCGCTTCCACCCCGACCCCGGACCTGCTCGCCACCCTCCAAGCCTCCACCCCGCTGACGGTTTCCACGCCCGCCCCGCTGGAAACGCCCTCCGCTTCCCCCACGCCGTTCACCATTACCATCACCCCTGCCAGCCTCCCGACGGACGGCGTTCCCTCCCCCACCCCTGCCGACGGCTTGAGCGGTCAGATCGTCTTCACCTGTCAAATCTTCAAAGTGCAAGCCAGCAACCAAATCTGCATCATGAACGCCGACGGCAGCGGCTACCGCCGCCTGACCACCGACGACTCGCGCCAGCACTTCTACCCTTCCCTCTCCCCCGATGGCAAGAGCGTAATCTATGCCGCTTTCTTTGAAACCAACAACTTTGAAATCTACGAACTCACCCTCGCCGACGGCACAGTCAAGCGCCTGACCCACAGTTACGGCGTGGAAACCGCGCCCGAAATCTCCCCCGACGGGAATTTCATCGCCTACACAAAATTCAACCCCTCCACCGGCAACTATCAAATCATCATCGCCCGCCGCGACGGCAGCGAGGCTGGCAACATTCCGCGCGTCAACGGCTGGGACCCCACCTGGTCGCCGGACGGCAAGCGCATCCTGTTCGCCTCTGACCGCCGCGGCGCCGTGCAACTCTACACCGTGCGGCTGGATGGCAGCGACCTGCAAGCCATTACCAGCCTGCCTGCCATTCGCGGACGCAGCGACTGGTCAGCCGATGGCAATTACATCGTCACCTATTCCGGTCCCGCTTGGAACCGCGAACTCTACCTCATGAACGCCGACGGCACGAACGTGCGTCAACTCACGCCCAGCGGCGGCAACAGCCAGGGACCCTCCTTCTCGCCCGATGGCAAGTGGGTGGTCTTCACCGCCTACTTCGACCGCTACGGCGACGACCACGGCTGCGAAATCTACGTCGTCCGCACCGACGGCACCGACCTGCGCCGCCTCACGAACAACGATTACTGCGACTACCAACCGCGCTGGGGACCGTGATGGATATTCGCTTTATCGTCATCGGCAAACTGACGCGCGAATTTATCCTTCCGGCTGTGGGTCAGCCGCGGCTCGACGTGCCGGGAGGCAGTCTGCTTTATGCGGCGGGAGGGCTGGGGGCGTGGGAATCAGGGGTCGGTCTGGTGGGACGCGCCGGCGATGATTATCCGCGCGCCTGGCTGAACGAGGTCAAAAAGCGCGGCTTCGATACGAGCGGCATTCGCATCCAGCCGCAGGCGTTGGATGTGCGCGAGTTCATCGCCTATAGCGAGTCGTTCGAGGCGAGCCGCATCAATCCGGTGGCACATTTTGCGCGGCGCGGGATGACCGTTCCCAAGTCCCTGTTGGGGTATCAGGCAGAGAAAGCGCCAGAGGAGGCGCTCCGCCTCACCGTGCGTGACATTCCCGAAGAGTACCTGACCGCCCGTGCCGCCTATCTCTGCCCAATGGACTTGGTCACGCAAACCCAACTCATCGCCGGACTCAAACGCGGCGCCGTGCATACCTTCATCCTTGACCCCGCGCCTGCCGCCATGACTCCCGCTGCACGCCGTGAACTCCCCGCCCTGCTCAACGGTGTGACGGCATTCCTGCCCTCCGAGGATGAATTGCGCAACCTCTTCCAAGCCGAAACGCACGACCTGTGGGAAATGGCGGAGGCGGTTTCCCTGTATGGCTGTGAGTATGTGGTCATCAAACGCGGCGAACACGGACAATTTCTTTATGACGCAGACGCAAAACGCCGCTGGGAGATTCCCGCCTACCCGGCGCGGGTGGAGGATGTCACCGGCGCCGGCGATGCGTTTGGCGGCGGGTTCATGGCGGGCTTCTGCAAAAATTACGATCCGCTGGAGGGTGTTCTGCACGGCAACGTTTCGGCTTCCTTGAAGTTGGAGGGGCTGGGCGCGTTTCATCCGATGGACGCTTTACCGGGACTGGCAGAGGCAAGGCTGGAGGCGTTGAGGGAACTGGTGAGGAGGGTGTAGGCAGTGATCAGTGAGGCAGTGATCAGTTATCAGTGATCAGTTAGCAGCAAAGTGGAGGTGAGGAGTTGGTACAATAGCAGTCATGACGGACATAATCGAACGTATCATCGAGCTTGCCATTCAGATTCAGCAAATCCCTGCGCCGACGTTTCACGAGCAGAAGCGGGCGGAGTTTGTGCGCGGGTTATTCATCCAGGAGGGATTGCAGGATGTGACGATGGACGAGGCGGGAAATGTGTATGGATTGTGGTCACAGGTTAAAGGCACCGCCCTGAACTTGTCGAAGGGTCAAAGGTCACCAGTCAAGCCTCTGGTGATTTCAGCGCATTTGGATACAGTCTTCCCGTTCGACATGGATTTGAGCATCCGCAAAGAGGCGGGAAAAATTTACGGCATCGGCATTGGCGACAATTCGATCGGTGTGGCGGCGTTGTTTGGTTTATTGTGGATGTTGAAAAATCCCTCACCCCTACCTCATCTCCCCGAGGGAGAGGGAAAGCGTGACATCTGGTTCGTGGCGAATACCTGCGAGGAGGGATTGGGCGATTTGCGCGGGATGAAGTCGGTGGTGGAACGTTTCGGCGGCGATGTGACCGCTTACCTTGTGCTGGAGGGTATGGCGCTGGGACATGTTTATCACCGCGCGGTGGGGGTGAAGCGATACCGCATCACGGCACGGACACAGGGCGGGCATTCGTGGTCGGATTATGGTCAGCCCTCGGCGGTGGTGGAGTTGTCGAAATTGGTGGTACAACTTTCGACATTGAAACTGCCATCCAAACCGCGCACGACGATGAACGTCGGCAAAATTCAAGGCGGGACATCAATCAACACCATTCCAGCAGAAGCATGGATGGAACTGGACCTGCGCTCGGAAGGACAGGCAGAGTTGGCAGAATTGGTCGAGGAGGTGGAGAGGTTGATCGAAGCGGCAAACAGGCAGGGGGTCCAGATTGAGGCGGAGGTCATCGGTCAACGTCCCGCCGGGGAGATGAGCGCGGAACATCCGCTGGTGAAGCTGGCAGAGGCATGTGTCCGTGAAGTCGGTTTGGAGCCCGTCCTGACTTCCGGTTCGACGGATGCAAATATCCCGCTGAGTAAAGGCTATCCCGCGCTGGTGCTGGGGGTGACGCAGGGCGGCGGCGCGCACACCAAAGGCGAGTTTATCGAGACAGCGCCAGTAACGAAGGGAATGGAGCAGTTGGTGAGGTTTGTGAGGGCGGTGATTAGTGATTGGTAATTGGTAATTGGGTCACGGGGCGCTAGTTACTTGCTCGACTCTCCCAATCGCAAATCCAAAATCGAAAATCAAAAATCGAAAATCTACAATCCCCTCAGCCCCAGCACTTCGAACACTTCGAGCGGAACGGTCTTCCCTTTGGCGGCAATCGGTGCAATAGGAGTAACCTCCACCTGATCTTTTACGCGGTCGTATGCCACCCTGCTGAGGATGATTTGATTTTTGGCGGAGTTCTCCTGCAGGCGCTTGGCGGTGTTGACGCTGTCGCTGATGGCGGTATATTCCAAGCGTTTTTCGGTGCCAATCAAACCCAGCACGGCGTCGCCATAGTGGATGCCCGCGCCGAAAGCGAGATGTTCCTGCGGAGGCAGTTCCTGGTAAAGCCTCTCGAACGCCTCACGGATGGCAAGCGCAGCCTTGACCGCCCGCAGGGTGTGATCGGGCTGCGGAATGGGGGCGTTGAACCAAGCCATGATGGCGTCGCCCATGAACTTGTCAATGGTGCCTTCCTGAGAAAGCACTGCCTCTGCCATGGCGGCAAGGTAACGGTTCAGAATGGAGACGAGTTTTTCCGGTTCCTGCGATTCGCTAAAGGAAGTAAAACCGCGCACGTCGGCAAACAGGACGGTGATGTCGGTGCGCTTGCCGCCCAGCTGCAGACTGTCCGGGTCGAGCTGTTGGATGACAGCAGGCGAGACCATGCGCTCGAAGAGTTTGCGCTGCGCCTCGAGGCGTTTTTGCTCGGTCAGGTCGTCCAACACAATGGCTACGCCTTGCGTCTTTTGTCCAGCGTCTTTGAGAGGAGAGAGGTTCAGCCGCCAGTCCACGCTGCCGCGTTCGGGCAGTTTGCGGCTGAATTCGAGCCCCACAATGGGCTGTTCCTTTTCGCGCACGGCTTGCAGGTGCGGTTGGATGTCGGAAGCGAAGGCGGGGATGATCTCCTCGAACTTTCTGCCGACGATTTCCACCGAGGCATGCCCCAAAATGGACGCGGCGGCTCGATTACACAGGGTAATCTGATCCTGCACATCGGCAGTGATCACGCCCGAAGCGATGGAGGCGAACACGTCGTCCATCAGGTTCTTGAGTTCAGTCACCTCGGCGAGGGTCTGTTTGAGGGAGGAGAAGAGACGCGCGTTCTCGATGGCGACCGCCGCCTGGTTGGCAAAGGCAATCATCAAGTCGCGGTCTGCTTCGGTAAAAATGCCGGTGCGGATGCGGTTGTCGGTGTAGATGACGCCGATCAGATCGGTCTTGACCATGAGCGGCACGCACAGGATGGAGCGCAGGTTGAAGGCGATGATGGATTCCTGCCCGCCAAAGCGCGGGTCTTCGCGGGCATTGGTGGTCAGCACGGCTTCGCCCGTGTCAATGACGCGCTGGACGATGGTGCGGCTGATGGCGAACTCGTTCTTGTTGATGGATTCCTGCTCCCAGTTGCGGGCGATGCGGGTGTGCATTTCGCCGTCCTTGTCGCGCAACATGAGGAAGCCGCGTTCGGCGCCGGTCAGACGCACGATGGTATCCATCACGATTTGGAGCACTTCGTCAATTTCGAGGGTGGAGTTGACCACCTGTCCGATGCTTGCCAGCGCCTGCAAATGGCTGAAGCGCAGTTCAAAAGGCACCAACGATTCGCTGATGAGCGAGAGGGAGTTTTCGAGTTCTTTCAGCCCTTCAATGGCTGCGGCGCAGTGATTGGCATCCAGCGAGGCGCGCAATTTGGCAGCGCGTTGTGTGACAGCAACTAACTGGTCATTGATGGTGATGGATTTTTGTTTTGCCGTAGCCATTTTGAATCCTTTGCGAACTGCCTACCATGGCGGTAGCGCGACATTAATGTCGCGCTACAATGCTTGAATACACATCTGTTGCGCAGATTTTACGCGCTAAATTGTACTCTGGGGTAGGGCTTTTCAGGGGTTTTCGAGAGGCTTGCCTTCAAAAATATAACGAATTCGTTCGAACACTGCCCGCCAGCGCAGGCGCAGGGCGGAACGTTGTGCGCGCCGGACGTTTGCTGTGCGGGAAGTATAAAGTGATGTTTGATGTTCGTCCAGAAGGATTGTGATTTCATTTTTTGCGGCGGGAAGCAGGGCAGTGAGACGCACCGCGCGTTCGATGGGGGTGGCATTCGGCGGCATGGGGCTGCCCAACAGGCGCAGGCTAAAGTTGACGCTTTCAAAAGCGCGGCCGGTGGGCGGGGCAGCAACCCAGCGCTCCCAGCGGAGAATCCAGGCGGGAGCAGGGACGCCGCTGCGTTCGTAGGCGGCGCGCAGGAGCGCCGGCGCCCGCTCTGGCACAGCGTAGCGGCGGCTGAAGTACACTGTCAGCGAGGCAAAGGCGAGGAGGAACAGGAGCAGGTAGAGGCGGGGAGCGAGCGGCGGCGCAGCCGCTGTCTGTTCGGGAATGGCAACGTCGCCTTCTTCCTGCAAGCCTCGAAAATCTTCGCGCGTGTTTTGGGCGTCGTCCAATTGAGGCAGCTCACGAATGGGAGCGCCGAGGTCGCCCGGCTCGCTCGGCGGCAGGGGGCGGGAAAGAGCAGGCTGAGCAGCCGTTGGTTCGAACTCAACCCAGCCGATGCCGCGGAAGTACACTTCGGGCCAGGCGTGCGCGTCCTTTTTGCGGACGATATATTCCGCGCCTGTCTCTTCGCTGAACCTGCCTTCGCCTTGCGCAAAACCGACTGCCACCCGCGCAGGGACGCCAACCGAGCGCAGCATGAGTGCTTCGGCGGAGGCGTAATAGAGGCAGTATGCCTGGCGGTTTTCGAAGAGCATCCATTCGAGGGGATCGCGGTTGCGCGGCGGCGGGGGAAGGGTTTCGGCGTATTTGATGTTGTCGCGCAGGTAGCGTGTGATGGCAACTGCTTTGTCGTAGGGAGTTTCAGCGTTTCTTGTAATTTCCTGCGCGAGGGCGGCGATGCGCGGCGAAAAATCGGGCGGAAGTTGCAGGTATTTATCCATGACCCAGGGAGGGTATACCGGAGAGGCTTCACGCAGCTGCTGGGTATTGGGGTTGAGGAGGACGGCATCCACCTCATACGTCTCGCTGCCGCGCAAGGGAGGCGAAGCATACCAGCCGATGATTTCCGCCCGTCCGCCGGCGGCGCGTACGCGCAGAGATGCATCCCGGCTGAGCCAGACTGGTTGCGAAGGAGCATAGAGCAGCGAAAAAGTCTGGTCGCTGGTTTGGAAGAGGAAACGCGCCGGTTTCGGCGCATTGAACGGCAATGGAATGAGGAGCGTATCGTCAGGCGCGTATTCCACCAGCAAAGAGTCGGTGGTGTACCACTGCCCATTTGTAAAGTAGTCGTAGAAATAGCCGCGCCAGTAATAACGCGGCGGTTCTGCGCCTTCGGGCAGGTCATCGGGAAGCCGCACGCGGAACATGACCGTATCGGAGAGCGGGAAGCCGCGCCCCAGCGCAATTTCCGTGCCGTAGAATTCGCCGCTGACGCCCCCGCTGGGCGACTCCAATGCCGAGACGGCATTGTCCAAGCGTTCGGTCAATTCGCGCCAGGGTTCGGTGAGGCGGTTCCAAGCGCGGACGGCAGAATTCACTCCGGCAAGCGAGGCGGGCGGCGTCCATGAAACAAACAGGATGAACACGGCGGCAGCGGTCATGATGCCCGTCAGGTCAACGGCAGTATCGGGGGAAAGGAAGATGCGGCGTTCGCGCCAGGAGGCGCGGTTTGCAAGGAAGGTCAGCCGCCCCAAAAGGAACAAAGCCAATAGAAAGAAAAAGGCGATGAACCAGATGCGCCCCTGCTGAAAATTATCGTAACTTTGAATGACCAGCAGCACCACCGCCGATGGCGTTACCGCTGCAAGGTAATGCTGTCGCCGCACCAGTTGAAACGCCGCCGAAGCGCCAATCATCCAAAAGCCCAGCGTAATCAATGAAATGAAAAAGATGGCATCGTCCACGGGCCGCCCCGCCAGAAAATCAGCATACGCTGCAGCCACACGCCCGCCCATCTTCAAAAACTGTTCCTCCAGCGATGCCTTCTGGTCCACCAACAATGTCCACAACAAGGGCAAATACAAAAGCATGTAAAGGAACGAAATCCAGCGCGAGGCTCGCTTCGAAAAACGCGAATACCCCAACGCCGCCCCAACAGTAAAGCCGATGTATGCCGCCGTCTGTCCAAGATAAAGGAACTTCGTCCAGTTCGTGCTGACGAGGCGCGAAGCGGCAGTCTCCACCAGAAAAAACAAGAGCACAATCGAAGTCCAATCCCACCAACGGGAGGATGTTTTTTGCATGTCAGAAGTGTACATCAAATAACGCTCCTGGAATCAGACACTAGGGAGGGGTTCTCGGTAACTCACCTTATGCAGAATGAAAAACCCTAAAGGTCTTTTTGGAAATTCTCAAATTTGTGTACGGTAAAGAAATTTTGACCAAAACCTTCGGGACGGTGCGCAACATCGGTCAGTAACTCATCTTACGCGGTAGCGCGAGATTTATCTCGCGTTTTCGGGCGACATAACCCGCCCTACAAAGGAACTGCGTAAGGTGAGTCAGTAATACAAATCAACCGCATCATGCCAGACCTGAGCCCTGATTCCGTCCGAACGGGCTTTTACTCCCTCAAAGCAGAGTCTGCCAAAGGTCCAGACAAAGAGGCGCGGGGGAGTTATCGTTCCGTTTCAAATTGGAAGGCAAACCCCACAGGCGGGCGTTTGCTCTGATATAATGCCAAATCTAGCGCTATTTTTTCGGAGCATATTCTTATATCCATGACACTCGAACGCGGCACATTATTACACAAACGTTATCGCATCGTCGAAATTCTCGGGCAGGGCGGCATGGGCTCGGTCTACCGCGCCGTGGACGAAAATCTCGGTGTGGATGTGGCGGTCAAAGAGAACCTCTTCACCACCGATGAATACGCGCGCCAGTTCCGCCTGGAGGCGGTCATCCTGGCAAATTTGAGGCATCCCAATCTGCCGCGCGTTACCGATCATTTTGTCATTGGCGATCAGGGACAATACCTCGTCATGGATTACATCGAGGGCGAAGACCTGCGTCAGCGCATGGAACGGATGGGCAATATCACGGAGGACGAAGCCATCCTGCTTGGCGCTTCCATCTGCGACGCATTGACCTATCTGCACACGCGCAAGCCTCCCATCCTGCACCGCGACATCAAACCCGGCAACGTCAAAATCACGCCCGATGGTCATATCTTCCTGGTGGACTTTGGTCTTGCCAAAGTGCTGCACGGCAATCAGGCAACCACCACCGGCGCGCGCGCCATGACGCCGGGCTACTCTCCGCCCGAACAATACGGCACCGCCCGCACCGACCCGCGCACCGACATCTACTCGCTGGGCGCCACGCTCTACGCCGCGCTGACCGGCATCATTCCCGAAGACGGTTTGGCGCGCGCCATGGACAACACCCAACTCACGCCGCTGCGCAAACGCAACAGCAAAATCTCGCGCCGCCTTGCCGCCGCCATCGAAAAAGCCATGGGCATTGACCCTGCCGACCGCTTCCAAACAGCGGAGGAATTCAAACGCGCCCTGCTCGGCTCCAAATCAAAGACACAGCGCCTGCCAGGCGAATACGTCATCCCGCCATCCCCCTCCGAAAGTAATGGGCGTGAAAAACAACCTGCGGACGAAAAGGAAATCAAGCCGCTTGCCGATCTGCGCGAAGGAGCCTCCGCCGAGGAACTGCCGGTCTTCAAGCCGCCCAAAAAGAAGCGGAAAAAGAACCGCCTCGTCCCTGCCATCCTGCTGACCTTGTTCCTGCTCTCGGCGGCTCTGGTTGGAACGGTGCGCTTCGCGCCAGCCCTCCTTCCGCCTCTCATCAAGGACCTTATTCCTCCGCCGGTCATTTCGTTCCTCAACCCGCCCGCCACTGCTACAGAAACGGCGGTCTTCTCAGCCACCTCCACCGAGGCGTTCCCGGTAGTGGCTGTGACCGAACCGAGTCCCACCGCCACGCTGCCCCCCACCGTCACATCCACGCCGACGCTGGCGCCCACCGCCACCCTGCCGCCTGTGGTAGAGATGACCGCCACACCCACCAACACCCCCATCCCCGTCGCCACCTTGCTGGGCGGCGGAGGCGGGCAAGTTACATTTGCATCCTCCACTTCGGGCATCCCGCAAATCTACCTCATCAACCTGGACGCCAGTGGGTTGACCCAACTCACCAACATGGAGGGCGGCGCATGCCAGCCCGACTGGTCGCCAGACGGCAAACAGATTGTATTCATCTCTCCCTGCCCGGCGCGCGCGGATTTCACAGAAACCATCTACAAAGACTCCAGCCTCTATGTGATGAACGCAGACGGTTCGAACGTCCAACCGCTCAACGCCGGCACTGCCTTCGACCCCGCCTGGTCGCCGGACGGGAAGTCCATCGCCTTCACATCCCTGCGCGACGGCAAAAAGGACATTTACGTACTGACGCTTGAAAGCGGCGTCATCACCCGCCTGACCACCGTCCGCGGCGACGTGCAGGAAAACAGCCAGCCTGCCTGGTCGCCTTCGGGAGAACAGATTCTCTATATGGTCAAGCGCTTCAACGCATATCAGGTTTGGGTCATGAACAGCGCCGGGCAAGGCAACGTCCAAGTTGCCCGCAGCGGACAAAGTTATTCCGACTACCTGCCCACATGGACAGCCGACGGCGAAACCATCCTCTTCAGCCAGAAAGACGCCGGCGCTCCCTCGCGCGCCTGGCTGATGAGCATCCGCTACGAGGACATCGCCGCCAAAACCCCCACTCGGCTGAATCTGCCGCGCCCCATCGAAGACGTGGATGTTTCTCCCGATGGGCAGTGGATCGTATTTGAATCCTTTGACAGCAACGGCAACCGCGACATCTATCTGATGACCCTCGGCGGCGAACACCGCACCCGCCTCACCACTGCCCCTGCCGTGGACTTTGACCCGGCGTGGCGTCCCGCTCCCTAACCGTTCTGTATCCTGCCTTCAGCCTGTCGCTTCTGCAAGCGATGGGCTGTTTTCTTATACTTCTCTTATTGACTATAAACTTTTGGGCATGTTATTATTGATTGCGAGTTGTTAGCACTCTCGCATTGAGAGTGCTAACTATGTAAAACCATGACAGACCTGACTGAGCGCCAAAAAACCCTGCTCTTGTTGATCATCCGTGATCACATTGAAACCGCCCAGCCGGTTGGCTCGAAGCGGCTGGTGGAGCATTACCACCTCAAACTCTCTCCCGCCACCATCCGCAACGAGATGGCGGCGCTGACCGAGATGGGTTATCTGCGCCAGCCGCACACCTCCGCAGGGCGCATCCCCACCGAAGCGGGGTACCGCTACTTCGTCAGCCAGATGATGGATCAGGCAGTTCTGCCCGAAACGGTGCAGCGAACCATCTCGCATCAGTTTCATCAATCGGGCGCGGACATGAACCAATGGATGACGCTGGCGGCATCCATCCTTGCCCATCAATCGCAGGGCGTATCGGTGGTCACGGCGCCGCACATCCAACAGGTCAAGTTCAAACATGTGGAACTTATTTCCACCCAGGGGCGGCAGGTGCTGATGGTGCTGGTGCTGGTCGGAGGCGAGGTCAGTCAGCAGATTCTGACTCTGAACGAACCCGTCCCTCAGGAACGCCTCAGCCAGACGGCAGCGCGCCTCAACACCCTCCTGGCGGGTCTCACCTTGGACGCCCTGACGGCGCTCCCCACCCCCTCCGACGCGCTCGATAGGGACATTTTGACCCTCATCGTGCAGGATATGCGCCGCAGCGCCGAACGTGTTTCCGGCGAAATTTACACGGACGGTTTGAGCAACGTCCTCACCGAACCTGAATTTATCGAGAAGGAGGAAGCCCGCCGCGCCTTGAAACTCTTCGGCGAGCCTGCCACGTTGAAGGAACTTCTCGACCGTACCATTGCAGGCGGTAATGTGGGGGGGCTCCAAGTGCTGATTGGCGGCGAAGGCGTGTGGGAGGAACTGCGTCAGTGTTCGATGGTGGTGGCGCGCTATGGCGTGCCGGGGTTAGCCACCGGCGCATTGGGCGTGCTGGGACCGATGCGCATGTCCTATGCACGGACGATTCCCACCGTGCGGTTTGTAGCCGGCTTGTTGAGCGATTTGATAAGCGACACCATCACAAGCGAATAACCGAAGTTACGCTGAGAGTGCAACACACCGCGTAACTCGAACATCCAATTTGAGAGTGAAAGCATGACCGAAAAGAAAAAACAACACCAAGAACATCAACCAGAAGAAACCCAGGAGACTCAAGCCGAGGCGGTGGCAGAGGCTGAAACCGCCGCGCAGGCTGAGGCGGAGGTCGAAGCGCTGAAAAAGCAAATCGAGGAAGCCGAGGCAAAAGCATCCGAATACAAGGATTCCTGGATACGATCCCAGGCAGAGTTCCAAAATTACAAAAAACGCCTCGAGCGTGACAATGAAACAATGCGCCTCCACATGAAGGGCGACATCATCAAACGGATTTTGCCCGTGCTGGACGATCTGGAGCGCGCCCTGCAAAACCGCCCATCAAATGACGCTTGGGCGGAAGGCATTGCGTTGATTGTGCGAAAATTCCAGTCCACGCTGGAAAGCGAGGGCGTGAAACGGATTGAAGCGGAAGGCGCGGTGTTCGATCCCAACTTCCACGAGGCAATTTCAAGCGAGCATCATGAGGATTTCGAAAGCGGACATGTAATCGAGGTCGTGCGGAACGGTTACATGCTGGGCGATCACGTCATTCGCCCTGCCCTCGTGAGGGTGGCGCAATGAACGTAATTGGTAAATGGTAATAACCATTTACCAATTACCAATTTTCAAAGGAGAACTTATTTCATGGCAAAAATTATTGGCATTGACCTCGGCACGACCAACTCGGTAGCGGCGGTGATGCAGGGCGGCGAGCCGATTGTGATTCCCTCGGCGGAAGGCGAACGGCTTGTTCCGTCGGTGGTGGCAGTCAACAAAAACAACGAACGGCTGGTCGGGCGTGTGGCGCGCAACCAGGCGATTACCAACCCGCAGAACACAATTTTTTCGGTGAAGCGCTTCATGGGACGCAAGGCGGATGACCCCGAAGTGGAACGCACGAAGAAGCGCGTGCCGTACGCCGTGCGCGAAGCGCCCAACGGCGACGTGCGCGTGGAACTGGCAGGCAAGGAATATTCCCCGCCTGAAATTTCGGCGATGATTCTCGCCAAAATCAAACGCGACGCCGAGGCGTATTTGGGCGAACCGGTCACGCAAGCAGTCATCACCGTGCCGGCTTACTTCAACGATGCCCAGCGCAACGCCACCAAGGACGCCGGCAAGATTGCCGGTCTGGAAGTGTTGCGCATCATCAACGAACCGACCGCCTCTTCGCTGGCGTATGGCTTGGATAAAAAGAAAAACGAAATCATCGCGGTCTATGACCTGGGCGGCGGCACGTTCGACGTTTCGATTCTGGAAGTGGGCGACGGCGTGTTCCAAGTGCGCTCCACCAGCGGCGACACCTTCCTCGGCGGCGACGATTTCGACCTGCGCATCATGGATTATCTGATCGAGCAGTTCAAAAAAGACAACGGCATTGACCTGCACAACGACCGCCAGGCATTGCAGCGCCTGAAGGAAGCCGCCGAAAAGGCGAAAATCGAACTCTCGACGACAATGCAGACCGAAATCAACCTGCCGTATCTCACGGCGGATGCCAGCGGTCCCAAACACTTGGTGATGACCCTCACCCGCGCCAAACTCGAACAGCTGACAACGGACCTCGTTGACCGCACAATTGCCCCGCTCAAACAAGCGCTGGCAGACGCCAACTTAACCGCCGGCGATATTGATGAAGTGGTGCTGGTCGGCGGCATGACACGCATGCCTGCCATTCAAGACCGCGTCCGCGCGTTCTTTGGCAAGGAGCCTCATAAAGGCGTAAACCCGGATGAGGTGGTTGCCATTGGCGCGGCGATTCAAGCGGGCGTGCTGGGCGGCGAAGTGAAGGATATCCTCCTGCTCGACGTCACGCCGCTGACGCTTTCCATCGAAACGCTGGGCGGGGTGGCTACGCCTCAAATCGAACGCAACACCACCATCCCCACCCGCAAGAGCCAAATCTTCTCCACCGCCACCGATAATCAAACACAAGTGGAAATTCACGTTCTGCAAGGCGAACGCCCGATGGCGGCGGATAATAAATCGCTGGGTAAATTCATCCTGGATGGCATTCCGCCCGCTCCGCGCGGCGTGCCGCAAATCGAGGTGACGTTCGACATTGACGCGAACGGCATCCTCAAGGTCACAGCGCAGGACAAGGCGACGGGACGCTCACAGCACATCACCATCACGGCGTCGTCCGGTTTGAGCGAAGCGGAAATCGAGCGCATGCGCAAGGATGCCGAAGCGCACGCTGAAGAAGACCGCAAGCGCAGGGAACTCATCGAAGCCCGCAACCACGCCGATAACACCGTCTATGCCGCCGAGAAGGCGCTGCGCGAATTTGGCGATAAGGTTCCGGCGGAGGTAAAGGGCGAAGTGGAGTCGAAAGTGGCTGAGGTCAAGCGTGCGGCGGAGGGCGAAGACGCCGCCGCCATCAAAGCCGCCACAGAAGCGCTCGGACAGGCAGTGCAAAAGATTGGCGTCAGCGTCTATGAACAAAATCCCTCCGCGGGCGGAGGCGAAGCGGGTTCATCCTCCAAGGACGACGGTCCCGACGTGGTGGAGGGAGAGGTGAAAGAATAATGCGTCAAAAGTCGAACGTCCTTTGACGTTTGACCTTTGACTTTTAACTGTTATGAGTAACCGCGATTACTATGACGTCCTCGGTGTGGGACGGAACGCCAGCGACGACGAAATCAAAGCGGCGTTCCGCAAACTTGCGCGTCAGTATCACCCCGACGTAAACAAGGACCCCGGCGCTGAGGAGAAGTTCAAGGAAATCAACGAGGCATACGGTGTACTGTCGGACCGCGAGAAGCGCGCCCGCTACGACCGCTTTGGCAGGGAAGGGCTGGGCAATCTGGGCGGCTTCCATGATTACACCATGGACTTCAGCGACCTCTTCGAGGAACTCTTCGGAAGTTTCGGCTTCTCCACCGGCAGGAGTTCGCGCCGTTCGCCGCGCCGCGGACGCGACCTGCAAATGCAGGTCAATCTGACGTTTGAGGAGGCGGTCTTCGGCGTCGAAAAGGAAATTGAATTTCAACGCGAGGAGGTGTGCTCGCGCTGTAACGGTTCGGGGGCGGAGCCGGGCACGTCGCCCGTGCGCTGCTCCACGTGCAACGGGCAGGGTGAAGTGCGCCAGGTGCGGCAAACCTTCCTCGGTCAGATGGTGCAGACCGCCACTTGCCCATCCTGCAACGGACGCGGCGAAATCATTTCGACGCCCTGCAAAACCTGCCGCGGCAGCGGGCTGGAACGTAAAACCGTCACCAAGAAGGTGCAGATTCCGGGCGGCGTGGATCACGGGACGCAGATTCGTTTGGCAGGCGAAGGCGGACCCGGCGTCTATGGCGGACCAAACGGAAATTTGTTCCTGATTTTGAATGTCGAACCGCACAAGTTCTTCAAGCGGCGGGAAAACGACATCATTCTGAACATAGACATCAACGTGGCGCAGGCAACGCTGGGCGCAGAGATTGAAGTGCCAACGCTGGATGGCAGCGAGAAACTAAAAATCCCCGCCGGCACACAGCCCGGCAGAGTCTTTACGATTCGAGGCAAGGGCGTTCCTTATCTGCGGCGGAAAGAGCGCGGCGACCAGTTGGTCATCGTGAACGTGGAAATTCCAACGAAACTCACCAAGGAGCAGCGCGAGTTGTTCGAGAAACTGGCGCAATCGCTCGGCACGACGGTCAAACCGAAGGAAAAGGGATTTTTGGACTGGCTCAACGAAACGTTTGGCGGATGAGCGCCTCGGAAAGCGGAAAATCAAAACGTCCTGAAGGCTGCACAAATCCAGACCTTCAGGACGTTTGTTCTCTATCTGCCGTACCGTTTGCGAATCTCCGGCAGGAAGTATTCGTCGAAGAAGCGATCCACGTCGTAGTCGGGTTTCCAGCCCCATTCGGTGCGGGCGAGGGTGTCATCCACATCTTCGGGCCAGGAATCCACAATTCCCTGGCGGCGTGGGTTCGGCTCGAAGGTAATCTTTGCATCGGGAAATGCCTTGAGCGCGCGCTCACGGAATTCGCCGGCGGTAATGGCAAAGGCGGCGATGTTATAGACTTGATGCTTCAACTGCTCACGCGGCACATCCAACAGCATCAGCAGGGATTTGATGGCATCGGGCATTGCCATGAACGAAATCTTCGTATCTTCGCGCACGAAACACGCATAGGGTTTTCCCTGCGCCGCGGCGTGCAGCATTTCGGGACCATAATCGCTCGTCCCGCCGCTGGGAACGGTAAAAGCGGAGATCAAGCCGGGGAAGCGAATCGCCCGAAAGTCCAAAAAGTGAGGCGGGTTTTCATCCAAATGTTTTTGCCCATAATACTTGCTGTAATAAATCCCCAGTTTTTCGCAATACAGTTTGTTACAGCCGTACATGGTATGCGGCGTGTTGTATTCGTCTTCCTTCACCGCGCCCGCCGCCTGCTTGGTCGCCGGGTCGGGCATGCCATAAGCGGCAATCGAACTGGGGAAGAGAAACTTCACAGACTTGCGATACTTCTCCGAGCGATACGCCGCCATCATCAGCAACTGCATCGTCCCTTCCACGTTGATGCGATGCGCCTCCTCGCTTGCCACCTCCGCCTTGGAGGAAAGCGAAGCCGCCAGGTGGAAAATCACATCGAAATCATAATCATAAAAGGTTTTGATTTTGTACACCAAATCCCCCTGCGCGTGTTCCGATGACATGCTTTTGATGCTTTCCGGCAGTGGAGCGAGGTCTGCCGTTACAATTTTGTATCCGCCCTGTTTTGCCAACCCTTGCACCAATGCCTGTCCGATTTCACCGCAGGCGCCGGTTACCAGCACAAGCCGTTCAGTCATAAATTCTCCTTGTGAGCCGTGAAGTTTCCGCATTACGCGGTAGAATTTTACAAGTATTGTACAACACCATGAAACAAAATCACCGCGCAGATTGTCATCATTCCATGCGACATTTTCAGCCTTCTCTTTTCTTTATTGGACTTCTGCTTCTGAACGCCTGCCTGCCCCTCGAAGCAGCGCCGCCTACCGAAACGCCTCCGCCCTCCGACACTCCGCCTCCTTCTCCGACCATCGTCTGGTTCCCCCCTTCAGCCACCCCCACGCTGAAAGTTTTTCCCACCCCCACCGCCACGCCGGAGATGAATCCCGGCGTAGGTGCGCTCCTCTTCCGCGACGACTTCTCGAACGCCTCCGCCTGGGACACTGCCGCATCCGAACAAGCGAGCGCTGCCGTCAGCCGCAACCGCCTGACGCTCGTCGCCGAGCCGGGCGTCTATCTCGCCAGTATGAACCGTGAAGAAACGTTCGGTGATTTTTACGCCGAAATTACAGCGCGGCTCAGTCTATGCCGCGGAGACGACAGTTACGGCATTATCATCCGCTTCAGCGGCAGTTCGTTCTACCGCTTCACGCTGACCTGCAACTCCATGATATACGCCGAACGGATACGCAACAACGTGCGGCTGGTGATGCAGCCTCCCATCCCCAGCGGAGATGCGCCGCCGGGCGCGCCGGGCGAAGTCCGTATTGGAATGTGGGCGGCGGGCAGTGAGATGCGCCTCTTCCTCAACGGGCGCTATCAATTCAGCATCAGCGACCCCAGTTCTCCCAGCGGAGCATTGGGAGTGTTCGTGCGAGGCGCAGGCGATGCGCCGGTCAGCGTTACGTTTTCGGAATTAAGCGTGTATGATGTGGACTACATCCCGCCGACGCTGACGCCCTCTCCGTGAAGCTGCGGCGCAACCATGAAACGAAATATGCCAAAGAATAAATTGAACGACCTCACCAACAAGGAATGGCTGAAGTTCCAAAAATCGTGGTTCATCCACAACCCGCCGCCGCGCAAAAAGGGCGTATTGATGCATCCCGCCAAGTTTCCAGAGACGATGGCGCAGGAATTCATCGAGTTCTTCACCAAGCGCGGCGAGACCGTCCTCGACCCGATGGCAGGCACCGGCTCCACCCTCGTCGCCGCACTGCGCGCGGGACGCAACAGTTACGGCATCGAGTTGAATCCCAAATACGCAAAAATTGCCGGGCAAATCATCGCAGAGGAACGAAAAGCGCTCTGCACAGCCACAGCCCATCGAAAATCCGAAATCGAAAATCTAACATCCGAAATCATCAACGGCGACGCCGCTCAAATTACCAATTACCAATTACCCACGATAGATTACGTCCTCACCTCGCCTCCTTACTGGGACATGCTGCGCGCACGAGGCGCCGAGACTCAAAAAAAACGCCGCGCCGCCAACCTGGACGTCCATTACTCCGACGATCCCAACGACCTGGGCAACATAACCGATTACGAAGAATTTCTTGCCCGGCTGATCGAAATTTACAAAGGCTTGAAACCCCTCCTGCGCCCAAAGGCGTACCTCACCATCATCGTCAAGAACGTAAAAAAAGGCGGGAAGATGTATCCGCTGGCATGGGACATTGGACGGGAACTTGGCAAATGGTACACCCTCAAAGACGAAAAAATCTGGCTGCAGGATAACCAGCCCCTCGCGCCGTTTGGGCTGGGGTCGGCGTGGGTGAGCAATACGTTTCATCATTATTGTTTGCAATTCCGCAACGAATAGACCTTTCCGCTCGTGGTCAAGATCTCCGATTTCATACGCCTGCCCTACACCCGCGACCTGACCGAAGGCGGAATTGCCTATGCGCTCCGTTCTCTCCCCTACACCTACAATCGCATGGCAGGCTCGCCATACGACCGCCTGCGGCGCATCACGGCAGGCATCGCAGTGGAACTTGCTTTCCGGCGGTATCTGACGGAACAAAAGATACCCTTCGATGTAAAAGGGGCAACCCCGTTCACCGACCCCGACCGTTATGACGTGGCGCTGGGCGGGCGCAGGTGCGACATCAAATCCTTCTTTATTTCCTACCGCCGGCAAATCACCGAAATGAAGCGCAATCCGCAAATCATTCTCGATGCGCCGGCGCTGGTACCTTCCGATCAAAACGCCGCAGAGGGACATTCGGACAAGGACATCTATCTCTTCGCATTTCTGACCGGACTGACCGCCATCTCGCTGACTGACATTCAAAAAGCAGCCGCAAAACAGCAGCCGCTGTATTTGGTGCATGTCATGCCGCAGACGTGGCGGCGACCGGTGGAGTGGACACCGTTGGGCAGGTTGGTCTTCAAATCGGAATCGGCGGAGAGGCAGGTCATCGAGATCAACGGTCAGGCTGAGGGAGGTGAGATGCGTCCGCTGGCGGTGGAACTGCCCCCGCGCCGGCGCGTTCAGATCGAGACGGAATATTTTTCCGTGGCATACATCCACAGTAAGGCTTTGCCGAATGCCCGCATCGGAATCCACAGCCCTGCCCGCAAACAAACTTACCTGATCGGCGCGCAGGAATGGGGTAACATTTGGGTCTATGGCATGGAAATTTGGCTGGCAGGCTGGCTCTCGCGCGCAGAGTTCATGCAACAAGCCGCGCCGCTGCCGGAAGGGACGCGCGTCTTTCAGTACGAAAAAACCCGCACGAAGAATCTGGCAGCGCCCGTCCACAAACTGAAACCCATCGCGGAATTATTGGAACGCACAAAGGAATGGAGCAAATGAAAACAAAGCGCATTTTATTTGTATTCGCAATTCTGTCGCTGATGGCGTGCAATTTCGTCACGCAGATGATCTTCCCGCCGACGGCAACGCCGATCCCAACCCTGACCCCCACCGTCACCGCTTCCCCCACGCCCACAGCGACCCCGCTCGTCCCTGCCTACATCCCGCCGCAGTGCGACGCTTCCACGCCGCTGGCGACGATTTCTCCTGATGTTGCCATTTTCCCCACGCCGCAATTCGAGACCCAACCCATCTCAAAGCAAATGCAATTGCAAATTGTGGATGAGGTGGGGCGCATCGTGGAGCAGGTGTACGTGTACCCCGATTTCAACGGCAAAGACTGGAAGGGCATCGTGGCGCGTTACCGTGCCATGGTGGAAGCCGGACTGGAGACGGAACAGTTTTACCTTGAAATGCAAAATATGATCAACGAATTGGGAGACGAACACTCATCCTTTATCTCGCCGGTGGAAGTGCGGCAATCGGAAGAGGAATTGAAGGGCAGGATTAAGTTCGTTGGCGTGGGCGTGTACAGCGACGTGGACTTCGAGCGCGGGAAAATCGTAGTCATATCCACGTTCCCCGGTTCCCCCGCCGACCATGCCGGCTTGAAACCGCACGACAGCATCCTGCTGGTGGACGGAAAACCGATTACGCTCGAGACGGGCATCCGCACGCTCGGACCGGAATGCACCGCCGTCCGTCTGACCGTGCAATCGCCGGGCGAGTCGCCGCGCGACGTGATGCTGGTCCGCGCCGCCATTCAGGGCAGCGTGCCAATTGACGCCCGCCTCGTCCCCACCAGCGACGGCTCCAAAATCGGCTACCTCTTCATCCCATCCTTCTTCGACGAAACTCTCCCGCGTCAAATTGAACAAGCGCTGAAGGACTTTGGCGCTTTGGATGGGCTCATCCTCGACGTGCGCCTCAATGGCGGCGGAAGCAGTACAGTCGTTTATCCCATCCTTTCCTTCTTCACGAAAGGCAAACTCGGCGAATTCGTCAGCCGCAGCAACTCGCGTCCACTTGTCCTTCGGGCAACGCCGGTTCATAACTCCCAGACCGTTCCGCTGGTGGTGTTGGTCAGCAGGGAAACCGCCAGTTTTGGCGAAATCTTCGCCGGCGTATTGCGCGATGCGCGCGGCGCAAAAATCAGCGGCGAAACCAGCCTGGGCAATGTGGAAGTGCTGCACGGCTACGACTTCGACGACGGCTCGGTGATGTGGATTGCCTCCGAAACCTTCGACTCCGCCTTCTCGGAAGACGACTGGGAACGCGACGGCATCATCCCCGACCTGGAAGCATACGCCGAATGGGACACCTTCCGCTTCGAGACCGACCCATCGGTTGCGGCGGCGTTGGAGTTGCTGGGGCATAAATGACCCCCTCCGCCCTTACGGGCGCCTTCCCCCAATACGACGAACCACAGTCGTGTTGGGGAAGGCTGGGTGGGGGTCGGATTAAATTCGACTCATCCGCCTCTGGTACACTTTTTCAAATGACAAAACGAAACTTTTTGCTGACCGGCGCAGGCGTCCTTGCGCTGGGCATCTTGTTCCTTCAAATCCCTGCCGTCAACGAACGCTTGGCGTGGCGTTATGAGGTGGCAAAGACCTATCTGCGAAACGTCCTCAACCCCGTCGGCGAAGTGCCGACCGCCATTCCCAATTCCACCAGCATTGCCACGCCTTTGCCTCTGCCGCTCACCCATACCGCCGTCCCGACGGCAATGGCTGTAGAAACAGTGGCAGTCCCCACGTCCACGCTTGAACCGCTTCCGCCGCAGGCGTCGCTCACCTCCCCGCCCTACGAAAAACAAACGCCCAACAACTGCGGTCCCGCCGCGCTTTCGATGATGCTTCGCATGTTCGGCTGGAACGGCTCGCAGAAAGACATCTCGGATGTCATCAAGCCGGTCAACGGTGACCGCAACGTCAACCCCGAAGAACTGGCGTATTGGGTGCGCAACTACGCCGGCTGGCTGCGCATCGAATATCGCGTGGGCGGCGACCTCGAAACGCTCAAGCGTTTCATCGCGGCGGGATACCCGGTCATCATCGAATCCACCACCGCCCTCAACCCCGACGATACCGGCTGGCCCGATGACGACCTGTGGGCGGCACACTTTCTCCTGCTGAACGGCTACGACGATACCACCCAGACCTTCCTCGCGCAAGACACCTATCGCGGACCCGACAAACAAGTTCCGTATACGCAACTCGAATCGGAATGGAAGCCGTTCAACTACCTCTACCTGATCGTGTACCTGCCCGAACAGGAGGAAGAGATTCGACAACTGCTCGGTTCAAACTGGGACCCGGACCGGAATCGGCAAAATGCCCTTTCCCTCGCTGAAGCCGCCGTCGCCACTGACCCATCCGATGCGTTTGCCTGGTTCAACGTGGGCAGCAACCTCGTGTACTTCGGGCGCTACGACGAAGCCAACGCCGCCTACGACAAAGCGCGCGAAATCGGCTTGCCTCAGCGCATGTTCCGCTACCAGTTCGGTCCGTTCCTTGCCAACTTCCATGCCAACCGCATTGACGACCTGCTCGCCCTCACCGAGTACTCCCTCCAGCGGACGCAAATGTCGGAGGAGGCATGGCTATGGCACGGCTGGGCGCTCTACCGCAAAGGCGATGTGAACGGCGCCATCAACGACTGGCGCAAGGCGCTCTCCATTCGTCCCGGCTATGAGGACGCTTTATATGCGCTTGATTTCGTCGGCGCAGCGCCGTGACGTTCAACTCAAACGGACGTTATAACTGATGTTATGCAGTTTATTCGTAGTGCGACATTGTAGCGCGACATTGTAGTGCGACATTTATGTCGCCTGAAAACGCGAGATAAATCTCGCGTTACTGCGTAAAGCGAGTTAATTAAATTGACTCGTTACTTTCCATGTGGTAATATCCATCGCAACTCAATAGCCCCAAAAGGCGCTCTTATCCAGAGAGGCGGAGGGAACGGCCCTGTGATGCCTCGACAACCTCTCAGCAATGGTTTCCATTAGACCACGCTGAAAAGGTGCCAATTCCGACAGACGGATGTTCTGGGAGATGAGAGGGCTGACTGCAAATATGCAATTGCCCTTTCTGCACGTCCGAAGGGGCAATTTTATTTCTCAAGGAGACCCACATACAATGAGTAACACTTTCATGACCGCCCCCAAACTGATGTTCACCTCCGAATCAGTTTCCGAAGGGCACCCCGATAAACTCTGCGACCAAATCTCGGATGCCGTGCTGGATGCCTGCCTCGAGCAGGATCCCCGCTCGCGCGTCGCCTGCGAAACCGCCACCAAGACCGGTTTCGTCGCCCTACTCGGTGAAATCACCACCAAAGCCATCATCAACTACGACGAACTGGCGCGCAAGGTCATCACCGAAATCGGTTACGACTCGAGCGAAAAAGGCTTCGACGGCAACTCCTGCGGCGTGCTGGTCGCCATCGCCAAACAATCTGGTGACATTGCCATGGGCGTGGACAAAGCGCTCGAAGCCAAAGCCGGCGAAATGACCGATGAAGAAGTCGAGTCCATTGGCGCTGGCGACCAGGGGATGATGTTCGGCTTCGCCTGCAACGAAACGCCCACCCTCATGCCCCTACCCATTTATCTGGCACACAAACTCACCCGCCGTCAGAGCGAGCTGCGCAAGAGCGGCGCCATTCCCTGGCTGCGCCCCGACGCCAAGAGTCAGGTCACCATCGAATACTCGCACGGCAAACCCGTCCGCGTGGATACCGTCCTCATCTCCACCCAGCACGCGCCGGACGTTTCCCAAGCCGAAATCGCCGAAATCGTCACCGAGCAAATCATCATGCCCACTCTGCCTCAAGACATGGTGGACAAGAACATCAAGATCTACGTCAACCCGACCGGGCGCTTCGTCGTCGGCGGCCCGATGGGCGACGCCGGCGTAACCGGACGTAAAATCATCGTGGACACCTACGGCGGCATGGGACGCCACGGCGGCGGCGCCTTCAGCGGCAAAGACCCCACCAAAGTGGACCGTTCCGCCGCTTACGCTGCGCGCTACGTCGCCAAGAACATCGTCGCCGCCGGCATCGCCGACCGCGTCGAAGTGCAGGTTGCCTACGCCATCGGCGTGGCGCATCCGCTCTCGATCAACGTGGAAACCTTTGGCACCGCCAAAATCTCCGATGACCACATCATCGCCCTCATCCACGATTACTTCGACCTGCGCCCCGGCGCCATCATCCGCGACCTGGGACTGCGCAAACCCATCTACCGCAAAACCGCCGCCTACGGTCACTTTGGGCGCGACGACATCGAGTTCCCGTGGGAGCGCACCGACAAAGCGGACGTCCTCCGCAGCGCCGCCGGACTGTAACATCAACAGCGCACCAAACAACAAACAGGCAAGCCGAAGGCGGTTTGCCTGTTTTCTTTCCTCCTGTGCTACCGCGTAGAGACGCTCTCGTGTGCACGCAAACCGTGTTGGGCGGACGTTAGAGAACGTCTACGACACCACCGTGCAAGAGACTGGACTTACGCAAATTGCTTTCTTGTCCGCTAATCTGCCCAATCTTCGTGAATTTTGAACGAGTTAGCGCAGATTAGCGAAGATTGGTGGATTAAGTTCAGGTTTTGCGTAAGTCAATAAGCCAAGAAGAGACTACGCCACAGCGTACGTTGGGCTTTGCGCGGGAAGCGTTTCCTTCCAAAAAATGGTAAACTCATGGCGAGCAAAACATGACCGACACCCTCGCACCCAAAACCATGCGCGCCTCGCGCGTGACCATCTCCCAACTGATGCACCCCGAACACGCCAATCTGCTGGGCAACGTTCACGGCGGCTGGATCATGAAACTGGTGGACGAAGCCGGCGCGCTTGCCTGCATGCGCCATGCCCAGAAAAAAGTCGTCACCGTCGCCATTGACTCGATGACCTTCCGCGAACCCATCCGCATTGGCGACCTCATCATCCTCAACGCCGAAGTCACCTACACCGGGCGCACCTCCATGGAAGCCGAAGTGCAGGTGCTGGCGGAAAACCCCATCACCGGCGAACGCACGCACACCAACACCGCCTGGCTTGTTTATGTCGCCCTTGACGATGAAGGCAAGCCCGCTCCCGTTCCTCCGCTCAAAGCCGAGACCGACGATGAAAAACGCAAAATGGCTGAAGCCCTTCAACGTCAGGAACGCCGACTGCAGCAGAAAAAATGACCACGCCTGAACTTCCTCCCCTCGAAGCCCCGCCCGAACCGAAGGAACGCGTCGCGCATCCCATTCGCAGCCTGCGCGAACTGATTGATTACGTCGCCGGCAAATCGCTCCCGCCTCTTCCCCCCGACGACGGGCGCATCACCGAACCCACGCCCTTCCCCTTCCTCGCCATCGTCGGGCAAACCGAAATGAAACTCGCCCTCCTGTTGGGACTCATCAACCCCAACGTTGGCGGGATTCTCCTCATCGGTCCGCGCGGCACAGCCAAGACCACCGCCGTCCGCAGCCTGCTCAACCTGCTTCCGCAGGTGGAACGCAGCACCTGCTTCTACGGCTGTCTGCCCGAAGACATCGAACTCGGCGGCATAGACGCCGTCTGCCCCGATTGCGCCAAAAAATACGGCGAAGGCATTCCCCTCACCGCCCCCGACCCGGTGCGGCTGGTGGAACTGCCGCTCAACGCCCGCCTCGAAGACGTGGTTGGCGGCATAGACGAACACGCCGCCGCCCATCATCGCATGAGGATCCGCCGCGGCATCCTCGCCCAAGCAGACCGCAACATCCTCTACATTGACGAAATCAACCTGCTCAGCGATGAAATCATCGATTCCATCCTCGACGCCGCCGCCCAAGGTTCCTACACCGTGCGGCGCGGTCCGTTGGCGGCGACCTATCGCTCGCGCTTCGTCCTCATCGGCTCGATGAACCCCGAGGAGGGACGCCTGCGCCCGCAAATCCTCGACCGTTTCGGTCTGCGCGTCATCGTGCGCGGACTGGAGGATGCCAGCCAAAGGCTGGAGGCGTACCGCCGGGTCAATGCCTATCTGGCGAATCCGCGTCAGATGATTGCCCAGTTTGCGGCGGAGATGGAAGCGGCGGCGGCAGAGATCAAGATGGCGCGCGAGCGCGTCAAATCCGTCCGCTTGCCGGATGAAGTCGCTCATCCTGCCATTCAACTGGTGCAAAAAATGGGCGTGGATTCCCTGCGCGCCGAAATCACCTGGTTCGAAGCCGCCCGCGCCTACGCCGCCGCCGACAACCGCGACGAAGTCACCCTCGCCGACCTCAAAGCCGTCGCCCCGATGGCGCTGCGCCTGCGCCGCTCGTCCTACATGACCGAGTATTTCAAGGGACAGCAGGGCGAAGAACACGAAATGCAAACCCTGCTCGAAAAGTTCGGCAAAAAGAAACGCCCTACAAAGACATCAAAGAAGACCCGACGCAAATGACCGAACCAAAAATCCTCAACCCCGCCTACCGCATCGAGACCGAACGGCTGGTCATCCGCTGTTACCAGCCCTCCGACACCCAACTGCTGGCAAATTCCGTCCTCGAAAGCCTCGACCACCTCAAACCCTGGCTGCCCTGGGCGCACGACGAACCGCGCTCCTTTCAAATGCGGCTGCAAAGCATTCAGCGCTTCCGCGGCAAGTTCGACCTGCAGGAAGACTACATCTATGGCATCTTCAACCCCGAAGAGACCCGCCTGCTCGGCGGCACAGGCTTGCACACGCGCATTGGCGAACAGCAGTTGGAAATCGGCTACTGGATTCACAAGGATTACACCAGGCGCGGCTTAATCACCGAAACCGCCGCCGCGCTCATCAAAGTCGCCTTCGAAATCATCCACATCCACCGCGTTGAAATTCACTGCGACCCGCACAACCACGCCTCTGCCGCCATCCCGCGCAAACTCGGCTTTACGCACGAAGGCACCCTGCGCCAAAAAACCCCCTTCCGCGATCACTGGAGCGACTCGATGATCTGGGGATTGCTCGAAGAGGAATATCCCGCCAGCCCAGCCGCGCAGGCAAAGATCAAGGTCTTCGACGCTTTCGGCGCTCCGCTCTTATGACCTCCGCCTTCAAACGCCTCGCCGAAAAACCCATCCTGCTGCTCCTCGCCGTCAACATCCTTGCCGGTCTGTTCGTCTATCGCGATTACGGCGTTGCCTGGGATGAACCCCTCTTCTACAGTTACGCCGACGCGCTTGGCTACGCCTACTCGCCGAAGGAATGGTTCAGCGGTCACTTCGACCTCTACAACTCCTATGGCGCCAGCGCCTACGACCACAAAAATCGCGGACCCGCCTATCTGTTCCTCGCCCGCAACTTCGTTTATGGATTGACCGCCCTCGGCGCAGACTCCGCCGAAGCCTGGCACCTCGTCAACTTCCTTTTCTTTCAACTCGGCATTTACCTGCTCTACCGCTTCGCCCGCCGCTGGATGGGGAAACCCGCCGCCCTCTTCACCGCTGTCTTCTTCACCTACCAGCCCCTGCTTTGGGAACACGCCTTCATCAACCCCAAAGACCCGCCCTTTCTGACGTTCTTCCTTGGCGCCGTCTGTTTCGGATTCGAAATGGTGGATGCCGCCGCGTCAGGCGCAAAAAACACAACCCGCAAGATGTTTCTGGCGGCGTTCTTCCTCGGCATTGCCACCTCCATCCGCGTGCTGGGACCGTTCGCCGGGCTGCTGGTCTTCCTCTACTTTCTCTCGAAGCCCAGCCTCCGCAGAGATAAATCTGCCTGGCGCACTTTCTTCGGGTACGGCTTTGCTGCGATAGCGGTCATGGTGGCAACTTGGCCCTACCTGTGGGAAAACCCCATCGGCAATTTTTTGGCAGTCCTGCGCTTCATGTCCAATAACCCTACACATTTGGGCTTGCTGTTCGAGGGTGAGATTTACCGCGCCAACAACCTGCCGCTGCACTATTTTCCCTTCATGCTCGTCACCACATTGACCGAACCTGCCATCCCGCTCTCGGCGCTGGGGGTAATGCTTGGGTTTTGGAAACTGCTTCGGGATGACGCGCCCCCTCTCCAGGTCCGGAAAGAGCGGGTGGTTTCGCTGACGTTGACGCTGGTGTGGTTTCTCACCCTGCTGGCTTATATCCTCTTGCGCCGCCCGTCCATGTACGACGGCATCCGCCACTTCCTGTTCATCCTGCCGCCCGTGTTTGTCTTCATCGGGCTGGCGTATGAGGTCATTGTGACACAAAGCGCCGCCCTGCTCGCGCGGCTGAAAATTTCATCACGTTGGTTGTATGCCCTCCTGGGTGCGGTACTTCTCCTCCCCGGTTTGTATGGCATCTTCAAACTTCATCCTTACGAATATACGTATTACAATTTCTACATCGGCGGCACCAGCCGCGCCTTCCGCACCTACGAGACCGATTACTGGCTCACCTGCTACAAAGACGCCGTGCAGGCGCTCAATGAACAAGTGGACTCGCCCGTCCGCCTGTTCGTCAAGCGCGAGGCGTATCTGGCGAAGCCGTTTGCCGGCGAAAACATACAGGTTTTTCAGTTGAACGATCCGTCGGTGGAAATCCGCTCCGGCGATTATGTGCTTGCCAACTCGCGCACCAACGATAACCTCACCACCTACCCCAAAGAGCCTCTTGTGCTCGAAATCTCGCGCGTCGGCGCAAAGTTCTGCACCATACGGCAAATTCCATGACCACACACAAGGAACGCATCCAAGCCAGCCTGCAAGGCGAAATCATTGACCGCCCGCCTGTGGCATTGTGGCGGCACTTCCCGGTGGACGACCAATCGCCGCAGACGCTCGCCCAAGCCACGCTCCACTTTCAACGCACCTATGACTTCGACCTCGTCAAAGTCACGCCTGCCTCCTCGTTTTGTTTGAAGGACTGGGGCGCGGCGGACGAGTGGACAGGTCACACCGAAGGGACGCGCCAATACACCACACGCGTCATTCACGGACCTCGAGACTGGGAGCGCCTCCCTGTGCTTGATCCAACCTCCCGGCATCTTGCCGCGCAGTTGGAATGCCTGCGCCTGATCCGCGCCGAACTCGACCCCGAAACGCCCCTGATCCAGACGGTGTTCAGTCCGCTGGCGCAGGCGAAGAACCTGGCTGGCAGCGAGACCCTGCTCGCGCACCTGCGCCTCTACCCCGAAGCCGTGCTGAAGGGACTCGCCGTCATCGCCGAGACCACCCGCCGCTTTGTGGAAGCCTGTCTTGCCGCCGGCATAGACGGCGTGTTCTACGCCGTACAGCACGCACAAGCCAGTTTACTCTCGCTCGAGGAGTATCGCACCTTCGGTCTGCCGAATGACCTCAAAGCGCTCGAACCGGCGCGGGGACTTTGGTGCAATCTGCTCCATCTGCACGGAAGCGATGTGTACTTTTCCCTGCTTGCCTCTTTCGACTTTCCCATCGTCAACTGGCATGACCGGGAAACGCCCCCCTCTCTTGCCGAAGCGCAAAAACAATTCAACGGCGTGGTGTGCGGAGGCATGAGGCAGGATACGCTCGTTTATGGGAATCAGGCTGAGGTCCAGAAAGAAGCGGCGGATGCCCTTCAGCAGATCGGCGGCAAACGATTCATTCTCGGCACGGGCTGCGTCGTCCCGGTCATTGCGCCGCATGGTAATCTCATGGCGGCGCGAGTCCCCTTCTCCCGCTGGGAGAAGGGTTAGGGATGAGGAAATCACTATGAGTTTAAGAGTCATTGCCGGCAAGGCAAAGGGACGCAAGTTGAAGTCGGTGGAGGGCGAGACCACCCGTCCCATCACCGACCGCGTGAAGGAGGCGTTGTTCAATATTCTTGGCGCCGATGTGATTGATTCGACTTGGTGGGACTTGTTCGGCGGCACGGGCGCGGTGGGCATCGAGGCGTTGAGCCGCGGCGCGTCGTTTGTGCGCTTTACGGACTTGAACCGCACGCCGGTGGAAGTCATCAAGGAGAACCTCAAGCATTGTCAATTTGAATCGCAGGCAGAGGTGCGCCGCGCGGATGCGTTCGCGTATCTCGCGGCAGAGCCTGACCGGACATTCGAGTACATCTACATCGCCCCGCCGCAATACAAGGAGATGTGGGTCAAGGCGCTGGAGTTGCTGGATGAGAACCCCGGCTGGCTGGCGGAGGATGGCTGGGTCATTGTGCAGATTGCCCCCAGGGAATATAAGACCTCCGCGCCCGCCATCGTAAACCTCGAAGAATTCGACCAGCGGAAATACGGCAGTACACTGCTGGTCTTTTACCAGCGGAAAGAAAAAGCCGCCTAAGTTTAGAGAACATCCCCCTACACGTAGATAAGGAGGCAGCATGGACATCCAAAGCGTGAAAATCGAAAAACCGGAAGCCGTCAATTTCATCCTTGGGCAGTCGCACTTCATCAAAACTGTGGAAGATATTCACGAGGCGCTGGTCACGTCGGTGCCGGGCATCAAGTTTGGGCTGGCGTTTTGCGAAGCGTCGGGGGAATGTCTCGTGCGTTGGACGGGAACGGACGAGGCGATGATCGAACTGGCGAAGAAGAACGCCCTGGCAATCGGCGCGGGACATTCGTTCATCGTGTTTTTGGGCGAGGGGTTCTACCCCATCAACGTCTTGAACGCGGTCAAAAACGTGCCGGAGGTGGCGCGTATCTTCTGCGCCACCGCCAACCCCGTCGAGGTGCTGGTTGCCCAAACCGGGCAGGGACGCGGCATCCTGGGCGTGGTGGACGGCTTCTCCCCCAAAGGCGTGGAGGACGAAAACGGCATCGCCTGGCGTAAGAACCTCCTGCGCCGGTTCGGTTACAAGATTGCGTAGATTTTCTCTGCTAATCTTTGCCTAGCGACCTGACAGTTTCAAATGGGACGCTGAAAAACACAGATAAACGCAGAAAAAAACAACTTAAATCAGCGTAAATCAGCGTTCATCTGCGTCCCAAAACAAAAGTGTCGGGTGGCTAAATCTTTGCCAATCTTCACGAATTCTGGCATGGCAATGCCCGCCCGCCTTGCAAAATCATATAAATTCCGGCCTCCTTGAACGCCAAAGCGCCGCCATGCTACAATGATATACATGACTTTATTGCAAAAGGTCATTTCACCGCCAAGCCGCAAAATGCGCGGAGGTTTACAATAAAAAACTCTGCGCCTCCGCGTCTCTGCGATGAGTTTTTGCAGTGGACTCACAAATCATTTTGGAGAACGCCATGACCACTCGCCGCGCCCCCTCTCGAATCATCCCGCGCGCGTTTCCGGGCATCAAGCCGGACGAAATCGAAGAATTGATTGCCCGCAGCAAAGTGCGCTCCTACACGCCCGGCTCCATTCTCTGCCAGGAAAACGCCGTCGAAGATACGTTCTACATGATACTCGAAGGCGAAGTGGAGGTCACCAAGGTCATCAACAACGCTGAAAAGCGTTTGCTCAAAACACTGGGACCTGGGGACTTTTTCGGCGAAATGGCGCTCATCCACAACGCGCCGCGCGCCGCCACCGTCACTGCCCGCACATCCCTTACCACCCTCGAACTCGATAAAGCCTCCTTTGACCGCGTCCTCAAAAACTCCAGCAGCATCGCCATGGCGATGGTCAGCGAAATCAGCGAACGTCTGCGCACGAACGACCAGATGGCGGTGGAAGATTTGCGCATGCGCGCAGGCGAACTCGCCCAGGCATATCAAAAACTCGCCGAGCAGGAACTTGCCCGCCGCGAGTTTCTCACCAACATCGCCCACGAACTCCGCACGCCGCTTATGGTGGCGCTGGGGTATCTGCAGATGATTCAAAACGGCGTCTTGAGCGGCGACCAGTTATCGGCGGGCATCGAAACGATTTCCCGCAACATCCAGCAGATCGCCACACTCGTCAATGACATCCTGTTCCTCCAGGAGTTGGATCTCGTCCTGCCCGATTTTCAGAAAGTGGATATGAATCAGGTGGCGCGGGCGGTGATTGAACGCTACGAAGACAAAGCCCGCGAGCGCGGCGTCATCCTGCGCTTCACCCCGACCCCCAACCTGCCTCCCGCTTGGGGAGATTTCAAATCGCTCGAACGGGCGCTCATGGCGCTGGTGGATAACGCCATCAAGTTCAGTCCCAAAGGCGGCGATGTGGAGATTCGCATCATCGCCGAGCCGGAGACTCTGCTGATTGACGTGCATGACCACGGCATTGGCATCCCCAAAGAGAATCTTCGCAAAATCTTCGACCGCTTCTATCACCTCGACAAACATGAGGAGAATCTCTTCAGCGGCATCGGGCTGGGACTTGCCATTACGCGCCAGGTTATCGAACAGCATCACGGCTCGCTCGAAGTGGTAAGCGAGCCCGAACACGGCACCACGTTTACCATCATCCTGAAACGCGCTGACCATCCCCACTCTTCGGCATAGCAATTCTTTTCACTCTCCAAACACCACCGTCAACTTCCCTTCGTCATCGTAATATGACCGCCCGCTGAACGGCGCATCCCCCCGCTTCATCGCATGGATTTTGCCCAAGAGGACAGGCAGGTCTTCCACAACGGGCAATTCGCCAATGCGCTCAAAGGGAATCCATTCCGCCAAGCCTTCCCTCGAGGGCTGCGGCTCGCCATCCCCCTCGCCGCTGAAAACATACAACGCAATCCCCGTCTCCCCGGCGTCCACCATCAGCGTGCCGCACAGCCAGAGGTCCGCGCTGAGACCGGTCTCCTCGAGCAGTTCGCGCTTCGCCGCCGAGAGGACATCCTCTCCGCGCTCCACATGTCCGCCGAGACCGTTGTATCGGTTTGCCCACAAACGTTTTGTCGGCGCGCCCTTGAGCAATAAATACGATTCCCCGCGCCGCAGGAAGATGGCGGTGCGGGGAATGACGGTGTATCTATCCTTCGTTACGCCCTGGTCGGATTGAGGCATGGTTTCAATATGGCGGCGGTCGTCGAGCAGGACGAAGTCCATATCGAGACCCCGCCGCTCGATCAACCGCCGTGTATAAATCTACGCCACCGTGATGCTCTTGTCCAAATACACATCCTGGATGGTGTTGAGCAGTTTCACGCCTTCCGCCATCGGTCGCTGGAAGGCTTTGCGCCCGGAGATAAGCCCCATACCGCCGGCGCGCTTGTTGATGACCGCTGTCGCCGCGGCGTCACCGAAATCGTTCGCGCCCGAAGCGCCGCCGCTGTTGATCAAACCGATGCGCCCCATGTAATTGTTCGCCACCTGATAGCGGCACAGGTCAATGGGATGGTCGCTGGTCAGTTCGCTGTAGATGCGCTTGTCGTGCTTGCCGTAGGAACTGTCGCCGGTGTTCAGAGCGAGGTAACCGCCGTTGTTCTCCGGCAGTTTCTGCTTGATGATGTCCGCTTCGAGCGTGACGCCGAGATGATTCGCCTGCCCGGTCAAATCCGCCGAGACATGGTAATCCTTATCCTTTTTGAAGGCGGGATTGCGCAAATAACACCACAAGATGGTCGCCATGCCAAGTTGATGGGCAAGGGCAAAGGCTTCGGCAATTTCGATCAGTTCACGGTGCGAGTCTTCCGAACCGAAGTAAATGGTCGCGCCGACTGCCGCCGCGCCCATGTCGTAAGCCTGCTCCACCGTCCCGAACAAAATCTGCTCGAAGTTGTTGGGATAGGTCAGCAGTTCATTGTGGTTGATTTTGACGATGAACGGGATTTTGTGCGCATACTTGCGGGACATGATGCCCAGCACGCCAAACGTGGATGCGACCGCATTGCACCCGCCTTCGATGGCAAGTTCGATGATCTTTTCCGGGTCGAAGTAATCGGGGTTCTTGGCAAAACTGGCGCCGCCCGAATGCTCGATGCCCTGATCCACCGGCAGGATCGAGAGGTATCCCGTCCCGCCGAGGCGTCCATGGTTGTACATTCGCTGCAGGTTACCCAGCACGCGGTTGTTACGGTCCGACTGTGCAAAGATGCGGTCCACGAAATCGGGACCCGGCAAGTGCAGGCGCTCTTTGGGAATCTTGGGCGAATTGAATCCAAGCAGGTATTCCGCCTTATCGCCCAGCAGGGATTGAATATCTGTCGTCATGGTTGCTCTCCTTGACCGGCGCGCTTCGCGCCGCTAATAATTTGATTTGGTTTCGGCGGAGGGCTTCGCCCCCTAAAACTCCAGCAAACCGCTTCAACTTGATTATAACCAGAAAGTACGGCTATAATGGGTTCGTGCGACAAAATCGAGCAGCAGCCGTATATCCTCGTAGCGCTATCGCGCCAACTACATACAGGAGGCATCCATGAACGATTTCTTTGAGAAAGTAACCAGCATGCAGGACCCTTTCAAAAAACTGGCGTCCTACATCCCCGGCTTCAGCGGGTACGTGGAACGACAACACCGGCGCGACGCCGACAAACTCCTGCGGGACACTGTCGCGCGCCGCTTCGAGGAACAATGGCAGCGCGCATCTCAATTGCAGGAAGAGATGGTCGGCAGCGGCATGATTGCTTATGTGGACGACATGGAAAAAGCCGCCATCCAATTGCGCACCTTCATTGACCGCATTCGCACCGCGCCGCGCGGCTATTCCGGTCTGTTCGATGCGGTCAAAATCAACGAAAAAGAACTCGAAGCAATCTACCAGTTCGACGCGGCGTTCTTTGACCTCGCCGAGCAGGTGGCGCGCGCCAACGACAACGTGGAAGCCAGCATGGGCGACGAATCTGCCCTGCCCGCCGCCATCCGCAACCTTGTTACCTTGGCGCGCCTTGCCAACGAAACCTACGATAAGCGCGCCGAAGCCATCACCGGATCAAGTTCATAACCAACCAGGGCAGAGGCTCCTGTAAGTTCACCCATGTGGCACAACTACATCAACGCAACCACAATTGACGAAGCGCTGGCTGTCTTAGCCAAAGAGGGAGAGCGCGCCCGCCTCATCGCCGGCGGCACTGACCTCCTCCTCGAACTCGAACGCGGCGTCCGCACAGGCATTCACACCGTCATAGACATCTCGCGCATCCCTCGCCTCGACCAGATTACCCTCGACGAAGACCGCGTCATTCACCTCGGCGCACTCGTCACACACAACCACTGCGTCGCATCGAAACTCATCCGCGAACGGGCGGCACCACTGGCGCGCGCGGCGTGGGAAGTGGGCGCGCCGCAAATCCGCAACCGCGGCACGGTGGCAGGCAACCTCATCACCGCTTCGCCCGCCAACGACACCATCACGCCCCTCATGGCGCTTGGCGCATCCGTCACCCTCGCATCCACGCGCGGCACGCGCACAATTCCACTCCAAGACTTCTACACCGGCGTCCGCAAAACGGTGATGCAGCCCGATGAAATGCTCATCGAGATTTCCTTCCCGGCGATGAAAGAGACTCAGCGCGGGACATTCATCAAACTGGCGCTGCGCCGCGCCCAGGCAATCTCTGTGGTCAACGTGGCGGTCATTCTTAATCTGGAGGCTGATACTGTCCAATCAGCCTCCATCACGCTGGGAGCGGTTGCCCCCACCATCATCCACGCTGCCGAAGCGGAGACTTTCCTCGCCGGCAAGCGGCTCACCGATGAAGTCATCGAAGAATCCGCCCGCCTGACAATGCAAGCCGCTCGCCCGATTGACGACATCCGCGGTTCCGCCGCGTACCGCCGCGAGATGGTACGCGTTTGCACGCGGCGCGGGTTGAGGTCACTGCGTGATGGGGAGACTCAGGCTCAGGTCCCGGAAGATGCGGTGCTGTTGTGGGGAAATGAGTCGTCAAAGATCAAAAGTCAAAGGTCGGAATTTCCCGCCAGCCCCATCGAGACAACGGTCAACGGCAAAAAATACACAGTCAACAGCGGACACGATAAAACCCTGCTAAGATTTCTTCGTGAAGACTTGGGCTTGACTGGCACGAAGGAAGGCTGCGCCGAGGGCGAATGCGGCGCCTGCACCGTGTTCCTGGACGGCAAGGCGGTGATGGCGTGTCTTGTCCCTGCGCCGCGTGCGCACGGAGCGGAGATTGTCACCGTTGAAGGTTTGGCAGACCTCACCCCTGCCCTCTCTACGACAGACAGGCTGCACCCCGTGCAGGAGGCTTTCATTCAGGACGGCGCGGTGCAGTGCGGGTATTGCACGCCGGGCTTTATCATGTCGGCGGCGAAACTGCTGGAAGAGAAACCCAACCCCAAGCGGGAGGAAATCGAGCAGGCAATTACCGGCAATCTGTGTCGCTGCACGGGCTATTACAAGATTGTTCAAGCGATTGAACATGCGGCGCAAAGGAAGGTGACAGATGGGCAAGTATAGTTCGCGGGTTGTCAAACCCTCCATGCCGAAGCGCAACACAGTCAATCCATATATGCGCGGCATCGGTTGTTTGCTCATGATCATTGTGCCGGTGTTTTCCTATGGAGTGGGCGATTGGCTTGCCGGGCAGGGATTTGGCTACCCGGTCATCCCGCGCGAATGGTACGGCGTCATCACCTTCCCAGCCTGGCTGTCGAATCTGGCGGGCTTGAATATCGTGCTGCAATTTCTGGCGCGCATTCCTCACCTGCCCGCCACGCTGGCGATTGCCGTTATCGTAATGATTGTCGTCGGCGGTCTCATGTCGGTCATTTTTGGGTGGGCATATTCGCTCCTCGCCCCTTCTCCCTACGGACCGATGGATGTACCGCCGCCGCGCGTGAAGACCCGAAAGTACAAACGCTAAACAGTGAAGGCTTACGCTGATTATGGCTCATTGGGAATTGACTTTGGTACACGGATTTCACGGAAAATCCCAAAGAGCCCTGAATATCTCTCCTGTTTGATACAGCAGGCAGTTACCCAAGAGCAGACCTAAAAACCATGACCACCTACAACCACATTGGCAAATCCCTCGCGCGTGTGGATGCGCGCGGCAAAGTGACCGGCGAGACACCCTATTCCGGCGACCTTTCGATGCCGGGCATGCTGCACATGAAGGTTCTGTTTGCCGGGCGTCCGCACGCACGGATTAAATCCATTGACACCAGCAAAGCGGAAGCCGCGCCCGGCGTGGTTGCGGTGTTCACCGCAAAGGACGTGCCGGTCAACGAGTACGGCTTGCAGTGGCAGGATCAGCCTGTCTTGTGCGGACCCGGCTCATCGAAGCCCGGCGCGGACGTGGTGCGCTTCGTCGGGGACCAGGTGGCGGTCGTCGTGGCGGAAAGCGAAGCGCAAGCCGCGGCGGCGGTGAAGTTGATTAAGGTCGAGTATGAGGACCTGCCCGTCGTCACCGATCCGCTCGAGGCGATGAAGCCCGGCGCGCCGCGCGTTCACGAAGAGATTGGGGATTCAAACATCTGCGTCCATTACAAAATCCGCAAAGGCAACGTGGACGAGGCGTTTGCCAAAGCCGATGTCATTGTTGAAAGCGAGTACCGCACGCCGGTGCAGGAACATGCCTACCTCCAGCCGGAAGCGGGGCTGGCATATATTGACGATGAGGGGCGTGTGACGGTGGTCTGCGGCGGGCAGTGGACGCACGAAGACCAGGAGCAAATTGCCCATGCGTTGGGCTTGCCGGAAGACCACATCCGCGTGATTTATCCTGCCATCGGCGGGGCGTTCGGCGGGCGCGAGGATATGTCGGTCCAGATTGTTCTGGCGCTGGCGGCGTGGAAACTGCGCAAGCCGGTGCGCATTATTTGGTCGCGGCAGGAATCCATCATCGGGCATGGGAAACGTCATCCAGTCATTTTGCGCGCAAAATGGGGAGCGACGAAAGACGGCAAGGTCATCGCCATCCAAAACGAAATCATCGGCGATGGCGGCGCGTACATGTACACCACCAACAAAGTGCTAGGGAATTCCACGATTACCTCCACAGGTCCGTACTTCATCCCCAACGTGAAGACGGATGTGTACGGCGTTTATACCAACAACGTTCCCAGCGCGGCATTCCGCGGCTTTGGCGCCCCCCAAGCGTTGTTCATGGCGGAAATGCAGATGAACAAACTCGCCGAAAAACTCGGCATGGACCCGGTGGAATTTCGTCTGAAGAATGCGCTCAAAGACGGCGACACGCTGGGCGTCGGCACGCCGGCGCCGGGTCCGGTCAGCGTGATTGAATGCATCGAAGCGGCGAGGCAGAGGTTTGGGTGGGATGGCGGAAAACGGAAAGCGGAAAGCGCCTCCCACATAAAAAGGGGTAGAGGCTTCGCGGCTGGGTTCAAGAACATCGGTTTTTCGTTCGGCTATCAAGAGAACTGCTGGGCAAAGATTGAGCTGCGCGGCAAGGCAGAGGTGGACGAAGCGATTCTCTACCATGCCAGCGCGGAGGTCGGGCAGGGTACGCACACGGTCATGGCGCAGATGGCGGCGGAGGCGTTGGGCATCCCGCTGGAAAAGGTGCGGTTGGTTGCGTCAGATACAGCAACGACCAACACCTCCGGTTCGGTCTCCGCCTCGCGCATGACCTTCATGTCTGGCAACGCCATCCGCGGCGCGGCGGAGATTGCGCTCAAAAAATGGAAAGCGGAGGAACGTCCTGCGGTTGGCGAGTTCAAGTACCTCGCGCCGCGCACCACCACCTTCGAGCCGGAGACGGGTTACTCGACTCCCAACTTCGCCTACGCCTGGGTTGCCCAAGCCGCCGAAGTGGAAGTGGACACCGAAACCGGTCACGTGCGCGTCATCCGCTTTGTCTCTGCAGACGATGTAGGGCAGGCAATCAACCCCGCCCTCGTGCAGGGACAGGTGGAAGGCGCGGTGGTGCAGGCGCAGGGCTACGCCATTCAGGAAGAGTACAAGACCAAAAACGGCTACGTCCTCACCGACCAACTCAGCACTTACCTCATCCCCACCGTGTTGGATATTCCCGAAAAGGTCGAGACTGTCCTTGTCGAAGTGCCTGATCCAAACGGACCTTGGGGCGCGCGCGGCGTGGGTGAACTTCCTTACCTGCCGGTGGTTCCCGCCATCGCCGCCGCCATCCATGACGCGACGGGCGTGTGGATTGACGAGTTCCCGTTCACGCCGGAGCGCGTGCTGCGCGCGCTGGGGAAGATTTGATTCCTGTTTCTTTACCGTACACAGAAACCCTAAAGGTCTGTCTGTGGTTGGAATCTGTGATTGGAAAATGAACTTCAAAGCACTCTCTAAAGGATTATTTTGGTGCGTACTCGGCGTTCTCTTACGCCGACGGACACGGGAGAGAACGTCTTTTATACAAACAAGCCATGCCATTTCCTCTCTTTGAGACCAAATCCTTGAACGACGAAGCCCGCAAGTTTGCGGGCGGTTCGTTCGTTACCCTGACCGACGGCATCACCCATTACGAATTGTCAAACCCCGAAGAGGGGCAAACCGTCGTCCTCGTTCACGGCTTTTCCGTTCCGTATTTCATCTTCGACCCCACCTTTGACTTCCTCACCCAAAGCGGGTTTCGCACGCTGCGCTACGATCTCTTCGGACGCGGATTTTCGGACCGCCCGCGCCTGCGCTACAACATGGACCTCTTCGTCCGCCAACTGCATGACCTGTTGGATGCGCTGCGCTTCAACCTACCCGTAAACCTGGTCGGGCTTTCGATGGGCGGACCCATCACTGCGGCTTTTACCGCGCGCCATCCAGAGCGGGTCAAGTCGCTGACGTTGATTGACCCGGCGGGAGCAAGGGCAATATCCCTTTCGCCCATGCTCAAGGCGATGAAACTGCCCGGGTTGGCGGAGGCGGTTTTCGGTCTGGCAGGAAGCGAGAGTTTGCTCAAGAGCGCGGCGAAGGATTTTTTCGATCCCGAACTGGTCGGTCTTTTCATCGAAAGATACAAAGTCCAGATGCAATACAAGGGCTTCAAACGCGCCATCCTTTCGACCATTCGCAGCAATATGCTGGGGTCGTTCATCGAGGTATATCAAGCGGTTGGAAAGATGGACAAGCCCGTGCTGCTGGTTTGGGGGCGGAACGATACGACGGTTCCTTTCGTTCATAGTGACGACCTGCGCGCCGCCATCCCGCAGGCGGAATTTCACGTCATCGAAGATTGCGGGCATATTCCGCACTACGAGAAGCCCGATGAGTTCAACCCCATTTTGCTGGAGTTTTTGAAACGCCATGAATAAACAAGACATCACCCTGCTTTACAAGTACAATCAATGGGCAAATGCGAAGATTTTGAACGCTGCCGCAAACGTAACGGACGAACAATTTCTTGCGCCCGCTTCCTTCCCGCACGGTGGCTTGCGCGGGACGCTCACGCATACGCTGTTTGCTGAATGGATTTGGCGTAAGCGCTGGGAGGGAAATTCCCCAGCGACAAGGCTCAAAGCCGCAGACTTCCCCACCTTCGACGCGCTGCGAACGCGCTGGGCGGAGGAGGAAAAGCAGCTCATGGCATTTGTGAATGGTCTGACAGACGAACGTCTGAACAGCCGCTTCTCCTATACTTCCACGCAGGGCGAGCCGTATGAAAGAATCCTGTGGCATACGATGGTACATCTCGTCAATCACGGAACACAGCACCGAGCCGAAGCCGCCGCACTGCTCACGGACTTTGGTCACTCGCCCGGCGATGTGGATTTCGTCTATTTTTTGAACGAGATGTGATCAATCATTTGAAAGAGACGTTCTCCGCCGACGTAAGAGAACGTCGGCTGCGCATTACATCTATGGAAAACCATGTTCAACCGACTCCGTAACTTCTTCATTCGCAACCGCTACCACATCGCGGTCTTCAGCCTGCTCAACCTTGCCTGCGCGGTGTCCATCGCTCTGGTGGCAGCGCGTGTGGTGTACACCGAAACAGGCAGACACCTCGGCTTGATTTGGAATCTCTTCCTGGCGTGGATACCTTTCATCCTTGCCTACATCGCCCACGCTGTTTCGTGGCGGCGCGTCTGGCTGTATCTCGTCATTCCGTTCGTTGCCTTCCTGTGGCTGATCTTCTTCCCCAACGCGCCCTACATGCTGACCGACCTGCAGGACCTCGCCCGCGCCTCCAGCGGCGCGCCGCTCTGGTACGATGTCATCATCGTCGTCTGGTGTTCGTGGACCGCCATGCTGCTCGGCGTGGTCTCCCTCTATCTCATGCAGGATATTGTCATGCGAACGTTTGGGCGTTTCCTCGGCTGGGCATTTGTCTTTGTCATTTCGGGGTTGAGCAGTTTTGGCATGTATATCGGTCGCTTTGTGCGCCTGAACTCGTGGGACATCCTGCAAAACCCCGCCGAGACCGCCATGAACATCCTCGGTCTGGTCATTGACCCCAGCCGCAGGCTTGCCGCGTTCACGTTTCTGTACGCGTTCTTCTTCCTGTTTGTTTATCTCCTGTTGTATTCGTTCGGTCACTTACTGCAGGAGCAAACCAACCGGGCGAAGGCATTGCCTGAACAACTCGAACCTACGCAGAAGACCAATGTTCAAAGATAACCTCGTGCTGGTGCGCGGCGGCGGCGACCTGGCGACGGGCGTTGCGCTTCGTCTGTATCGCGCGGGCATTGGCGTCGTCATCACCGAACTTCCTCAACCGCTGGCAGTACGGCGGACGGTCTCGTTTGCGGAGGCGGTGTACGAGGGGGTGTGGGAGGTCGAAGGGGTGAGGGCAAGGCGTGTTGAGGCAGAGCAGCTAGCGGCGGCGCTGGAAGCGGGAGAAATCCCCGTCCTGATTGATCCGCAGGCAAGCATCCTGCTTTCTTCTTTTTTCCACTTTCCAGTTGTAATAGACGCCCGCCTTTTGAAGACCCCTCCCCCTCCCCTGCCTGTCCCCGTCCCGCTTCACATCGGACTGGGACCCGGTTTCACCGCAGGAAGCGACTGCCACGCTGTCATCGAAACCCGCCGCAGTCACACGCTGGGACGGGTGATTTGGCAGGGACCCACACAACCCGACAGCGGCGAACCCGAAGGCGACCCGCGCCGCGTGCTGCGCGCGCCCGTTGATGGCGTGCTTTGGGGTGTGAAAAAAATTGGAGAACATGTGGAGGAGGGGGAAGTGGTGGCGGTGATCGGTAATCAGCATTCAGTGATCAGTCCATTTGCGGGAGTGCTGCGAGGAATTATTCACGATGGCTTGATGGTGAAACGTGGAATGAAAATCGGCGACGTGGACCCGCGGAACGATCCGTCGTACTGCTATCTGGTGTCAGACAAGGCGCTTGCCATCGGCGGCGGGGCGCTGGAGGCAGTGCTGTCGAGGCGGGAGATTCGGGAGAAACTGCTTGGTGATGGACAGGCTTGAACAGAGCGGCTCGATACAAAAAGGGCAGGTGCAGTTGCGCACCTGCCCTTTTTATTGCATGAACTTGCTAATTCCCGCACGGACTGACGTTGCGCCAGTTGAGCACGGTATCGTTCACGTTCATGGTTCCTGTGCCGCCATAGACAAGGGTCAGTTGGCGGTTGGCGATTTCGTCGCAACTCGCGCCCTTCTCCACGTAATCCCATGAGCCGAGTGTGTATTTGTACTCGATGGAGGTGGATTCTTTACCGGTCAGGGTGATGGTCCAAGTGGTGGCGTTGAGGCGGGTCAGCACCACACCGCCCGGATTCCATTCGGGCAAGCCGCCGTCGAGACGGTTGAGCGTGCCGGCGATGTACACGGAGAAACCGGTTGCGTCGGTGCTGGCAGGGACTGTGACGGTGAACACGACAGTAACCGTCCGCAGTTCGGCGGTGGCGGAGACTTCGTTTGAATAGCCGGAACGGTTGAAGGACTGATCCAACGCGCGGACAACGTAGTAGTAGGTGGCGGCTTCTATGACCGAGGTGTCGGTGTAGGAGGCGGCGGTCACGCGGGCGATTTGGGTATAGGGTCCGCCGGGGATGTCACTGCGCAGGACTTCGTAGCCGTAGAGGCTGGGGTCGCCGGTGACGGGATTCCACGTCAGGGTGATGCCGGCTGGGGAGGCAGAGACAACCGTCAGTCCGGTGGGAGCCGCCGGCGGGGTGAGGTCGCCGCTTGGGTTCACGGTCATCTTGCCAGCTTGGGCGGAGTCGTATCCGTTCCCGATTCCGTCGAGGTCGGCATAGACCCAATCGTAGCCGCCCGAAGTGGAGTAGCGGAAGGCATAGTCGTAACTGCCAACCGCCTCAGGCAACATGGTGGCTTTGAACTCGTCGTTGTTGCCGGCGTCCACGTTGAAGGAGGCGTCGTACCAAGTCCAGGCGGGGTTGTTGTTCGGGTCGCTGTTTGCGGGACCGAAGCCAAGTTGGGCGCGCAGGTTGGGAGTGGGACCGGGCTGATTGGTGTAGCCGTCAATCCACACCTGACCGTACACCGTGTCGGTGCGGTTGATTGCGCTGATGGTGTGAGTAATTGCGGGGGGCCATTGCAGGTTTGCCCAGCCGATGGCGAGGCGCGGGAGGGCGCGGACTTCATTGGAGTATCCGCTCTCGTTGCCGGCGGCATCGAGCGAGGTCACCGTGTAGAAGTAGGGTTGAGCGTTGCGCAGACCGTTGTCGGTGTAGGCGGTGCCGGTCAGAGGGGCGCTGTTGAGTTTGACCCAGCCGCCGCCGCTGACGGGACTGCGGTAGAGGTTGTAGCCCGCCGCGCCGGGGACGGCGTCCCATGCCAGGCTGACGGTGGCGTCGCCTTCGTGGGTGACGCGCAGGTTTGCAGGAGCGGGAGCCGCTTGCAGGTCAATGGTGTGAGTGAGGAACAGGACTGCGCTGAGAGGTCCAATCGAGCCGTTGACTGCGCCGTCGGTCACGGTCAGGGACGCGCTGGAGCCTGTTCCCACAGCATACGCCCGGTACAAACTGACGCCGTTCGGCAGGTACCCGGCAACCGGGATGACGCTCGTCTGGGTCTGGTCGCTGCGGTTGATGATGACCAACGCGGCTTGGCTTTCCGTTTTGCGTCCGTAAACGATCACGCCGGAGGCGTCGTCTGCCAGCAGGACTTTGAAGTCGCCGTTGACGAGGACATCGTTTGCGCTGCGGAGCGAATTGAGGGTCTGGTAGTGAGCGAACATTGCCATATCGGGCGAGCCGCCTTTATCTGCCCAGGGATAGGTGCGGCGGTCGTCCGGGTCGTCGTCGCCGGTCAGACCGACCTCATCGCCATAGAAGACGGTCGGCGCGCCAGGCACGGTGAACTGGATGAGGGAGGCGATGCGCTGACGCTGTTTACCCTCAGCCAGGTTGGCGGCGTTGAATTCCTTGTCTGCGCGGGTCTGGTTGCTAGGGGTCAGCGCCCACAGGATGCGCTCGGTGTCGTGGCTGTCGAGCAGGTTCATGAGCGAGTAGTAGGCGGCGTCCGGGTAGTCCTCACGGATGGATTCGAGGCGGGAGGCAAATTCGGAGGGCGTGAGGATGCGCCCACTGTCGCCAAAGCCTTTCGAGTCGAAGCCGCTGGTGGAGAGCAAGCCAAGTACCGCATCGCGCAGGCGATAGTTCATGGTGGTGTCGGCGCGGTCGCCGCGCAACATGCGCAGGATGGTGGAGTCTTTTTGCCAGGTTTCGCTGATGATGATGGCGTCGGGCTTGGTTTGCTTCACTTCGGTGCGGAAGGTTTCCCAGTAACCGTTCGGGAAGGATGCGTCGCCCATCACGTCCATGCGCCAGCCGCTGGCGCCCTTGTTCAGCCAGTAATTGGTCACGCTGTCGTCGTTTGTGAGGAAGTAAGCCTGAACTTCGGGTCTGGATTTGTTGATGACGGGAATCGAGTCGAAACCGAACCACGAGTCGTAGTTGGCGGAATTGGGCAATCCGCTGCTGCCGACACATGCGCCGGTGCCCGGAGCCACGTCATGGAAGTAGAACCAGTTGCGGTAAGGGGAGGCGAGCGATTCGCAGGCGCCAACTGCGGCATAGTGATGGTAGCGGTCGAAGATGGGGCTGTCGGACGACATGTGGTTGAACACACCGTCGAGGACGATCTTCATGCCGCGCTGTTCGGCATGTTTGACGAGATTCTTCCAATCCTTTTGCGTGCCGAAGTAGGGATCAATCGAGTAGTAATCCTGCGTGTCGTAGCCGTGATTGGAGCCGCCGTCGAAGATGGGGTTGAAGTACAACGTATTGACGCCCAGCGATTGCAGGTAATCGAGATATTGATCCACACCCTTGAGGTCGCCGCCGAAGTAATCGCGTCCGCGCGGACCTTCGACGGTGGGACTCCAATCGGGAGGCGTCGCGTCGAACCGCCATGGACAGTTGGTCGCGGCATCTGCATAGCCGCGGCAATAGCCCTCGGGCAGGATGCCCCACTTTAGTTTGAGGACCGGGTCGTCGTAGCGGATGTCGCCGGTCTTGGGGTTGTTGTTGGAACGTCCATCGCGGAAGCGGTCGGGGAAGATCTGGTAGATGCTGGCGCTCTTCGCCCAGTCGGGAGCGGTGAAGGACGGGTCATAGAACATCAGGGCGTAACTGTTGTCCACGAGATTATCGGTGACGCTCCCCAAACCGCCGTCCAGTGCGGCGGTGTTGTCGGCATAGTAGTTGATGTCTGTGCCGTCATGGACGATGAAGCGGTACCATAGGTTGTTCGGCGAGGTTTCCTTGAGAGATGCCTGCCAGAAATCGCAGGAGAACTGTTCGAGACCCGGCTGGTAACACGAAACGTCCGTTGCGACGGGAGTCATTGAGAGGATGCGCTGGGCGCCGGCGTTGAGGTCATAAACGCGCAGGGAGACGCCGGTCACGTCGTTGTGGAAGGTTCGGAAGCGGATCAGGACCTCGGTCCCGGCGGGAACCGCACCGCCCGGCGTGCGATAGAGCAGGTCGCGTGAGTCGTGGCGCAAGCCATCCCAGGCGATGTCGTTATCAGGAGCGAAGCCCGCCTGGATGGTGAGGATTTTGGTCGAGGCATTGTAGGTGAACGTCACCTTTGCGCCGTTGAACGGCACGAAGAACGGAATGTTGGCTCCATCCGGCGCGCCGCCTTGACCGTAGTTTTCATCCCAACTTTCGTTGATTGCCACCTTGCCTTCGTAACTGCCGGCAGGCAGAGCAGTGGTTTCGAAGACGTAGATGCCGTCCTCGTCGGGGTCTTGCAGCCACGAGCGCAGACAGGATGGGTCCCAGTCGCCGGCACAGCCCAATTCAGATTGGAAGCTGCCGGGCGCCACCGCAATGACCGAACGTTTGTTGTCGGTAATCCACTTGCTTTTCGGGTCAAAATAAAATTTGACGGGCGAGCCATCGGCATTCAGGGCGATGTTCGCGCCGTCGCGCGCGGCGAAGCGACCGTAGTTTTCCGCCCAACTGTTATTCAACGCGACCTTGTACTCATACCCGCCGGCGGGAACGGTGAAGGCACGATGATAGACATCGTCTTCGGCGTCATAAACAAGATTGGTTGCGGAACAGGTCGGGTCCCAATCGCCGGCGCATCCCAATTCGGACTGCAAACTGCCCACCAGCGTCACAGGCGTAACCGCCGCCTGAACCTGAATCTCCAAAACGTGCGTGGTTGAGTTGTAGGTGAACGTGACATGGTCGCCGTTCGAGGGGACGGTGAAGGCGTAGTTTGCGCCGTTCTGCACGCCGCCCTGACCATAGTTCACGTCCCAACTTTCGTTGAGCGCCACCTTGGCTTCATAGTTCCCAGCGGGAATTGCCGTGGTCTGGAAGGAATAGTTGCCGTCGCCATCCGGGTCCTGAAGCCACGAGCGCAGACAGGATGGGTCCCAGTCGCCGGGGCATCCCAACTCCGACTGGAAACTGCCCGGCGCGACCGCAATCACCGCGTTCTGATTGCTGGTAATCCAATGAGTGACATGGGAATAATAGAATTTGACCGATGTACCTGCCGCCAGGTTGAGCAGGATGTTGGCGCCGTTTTGGATGGCGTTCGCGCCGTAGTTCTCATCCCAACTGCCGTTGAGGGCGGCTTTGTATTCCCAATTGCCGGCGGGAACGGTCCACGTCCCCTGCCAGACCGTATCCGCCGCGTCGTAGGTCAGGAATGTGGCGGCACAAGAGGGATCCCAATCTCCGCCGCATCCCAATTCAGATTGCAAAGACCCGGTAACAGTGACTGTTGCCGGGTCTGGGGTGTGATCTGCGAGTGCGGGAATGGGAGAGACAAGTTGAGCAAGCATTGCCAAAAGGCTCACCCCCGTGAAAAACCATTGACGGACATTTGCATTGATGTTCATAGATATTCTCCTCGATATCCAACAAAATGGTCTGGTTGCGGTTGCCGCCTGCCAGAGCGGCTGTCTCGGAACAAATTTCCCTTCTACAATGTTCGAGCCAGCAACACAAGCGATAGAACGCAATTTCATTTTACCTGCGCGTGGGCGGATGTCAATATGCAAAACATTTTGTGTAACTTTTTCTCACGGACAGGTATACAGCGAAGCGTCAATGGAGGCGGGAGGCGCATGAAAGAAACCACTTGCAAGAGAGGCGCTTTGGTTGTATGCTAAAGATGGTCGTTTCAGTGGATCTCGAAACAATTGCAGAAAGGAGAACCTTATGAGTCACTCCGGCAAAAGAGACAAAGAGCAAAAGGAAAAGAAGAAGAAAGCCAAACACACCATCAAGGAGAAGAGGAAACTGAAACAGGAGAAACACCAGCAAAATTCAAAAACACATGTCACCATTCCGTGATAGGAAGTTGGCGCAAAAATCGAGCCGGGCGGTTCCCCGGCTCGATTGCATTCATGGATATGCCCGTCGCCTCTCCGGGCTGTCTCCACAAACTCTCGCTCCTTCCTCCATAATTCATCCACAAAGGATTGATATAGTTTGGACATCAACAAACAACTGGAGGCTTTACCATGAACCGCAGCGACATCTTGATCGAAGCAGACGAACTGCTGACAAAATTGGGCAGTGAAAACATCCGCATCTTCGACGCATCTATTGTGGACGCTATGTACCAACAGGAACATATTCCCGGCGCAGCGTTTTTCGACCATGAGGGGTTTTCAGACCCCCATAACGCCTACGAGTACATGCTGCTGCCTGACGACAAACTCGCCGCACACATTGGAGACATCGGCATCTCAAACGAAAATGAGGTGGTCGTGTATGCCTGCGGAATGCTTCCCTACGCCGCCCGCGCCTGGTGGGTGCTGCGCTACGCAGGTCACAACAACGTGCGCATCCTCAACGGAGGGCTGTCCGCGTGGAAGAATGCCGGGGGGAACATCGAGCAGGCTGCCCGTCGGTATGAAGCGGCGGTTTTTCATCCGCAGTTCAGAGCGGGTATGTTCGCCGATAAAGAGGAAGTCATGGAAGCGCTTAAGGACAGCGCGGTCTCTGTGGTGGATGTATTGCCTCCCGAAAGTTATGAAGGCGCGCACATCACAGGCTCCACCTGCCTCTCTTCCATGGACCTGATGCAGGGCTTGGATTACTTCCTGCCAGACGATAAGATTGCCTTGCGTTTGCAGGAAAAAGCCGCGTACAAACGCATCATCACCTACTGCGGCGGCGGCATCGCAGCGACGGTCAATGCGATAGCACACCTCCTGATTGGGCAGGAAAATGTCGCTGTGTACGACGGCTCGCTGTTCGAATGGATGGGAGAGGGTCTGCCTGTCACAGGGAACGGCAAATGGGAAATCTGGAAGCAGCCCGCCTAACAGGCACAACACGCGCGCCGCGTTCTATTTTATACTCGCCTCATGCCCCAACTCATCCTCGTCGTTGACGACGAACCCAAAGTTGCCCGCCTCGCACGCGACTATCTGGAGAAGAATGGCTTCCGTGTGTTGACGGCGGGCGACGGTCAATCTGCCCTGACGCTTGCCCGCCGCGACAAACCGGACCTCATCATCCTCGACCTGATGCTCCCCCACATTGACGGGCGCGAAGTCTGCCGCATTCTGCGCCGTGAAAGTGACGTGCCTATCATCATGTTGACCGCCCTCTCGGAAGAGATAGATCAAGTGACCGGTCTCGAGATTGGCGCGGACGATTACATCACCAAACCGTTCTCTGTCCGTGCGTTGGTGGCGCGTGTACGCGCTCTCCTGCGCCGCACGCGCGGAGAGGTCAAAGCGCCGAGCGTCATCCGTCTAGGCGGGCTGGAAATCAATGCCGAAAAACACACAGTGACGTATAACGGCGCTCCGCTCAAACTCACCCCGAACGAATTCAAACTCTTGCATCTGCTCGCCAGCCGTGCAGGTCAAATCTTCACCCGCGAGCAACTGCTCGAAGACCTGCACGGCACGGCATCCAGCCTCGACCGCAGCGTGGATTCGCACATCAAGAACTTGAGAAAGAAACTCGAAGCCGCATCGGGAGAGTCCTTGATCGAGACCGTCTATGGTGTCGGCTATCGTTTTAGAGAAAGGTAAGTGGTAAATGGCAATTACCAATTACCACCTACCAACCACCACCCATGTCCACCTCCCCTCCCTCAAAAACACGCCGTGTCAGCCGCGCGCTGGCGTTCACCATCTTCTTTGTTATCTCCGCTGTCATTTTTGTTGGAGGCGTTGCGGCAATCCTTTATCTCCTCTTTTCAAAATACTCCGGCATTCAGAACATCTGGATTCTCATCTGTGGTGCGCCCATTGTCCTAATTGCAATTGTCCTTGTCACCATCTTCAACCTGTACACCCGCTTTGGTCGTCCGCTCGAACAGCTTTTTAACACAATCAACAAAGTGGAGGAAGGCGACCTCTCCGCCCGCGTGCCGGAGAACAAATCCGACATGTTCAGCGACCTCATCAAACGCTTCAACAAAATGGTGGGCGAACTTGAACGCGCCGAACAACAGCGCCGCAACCTCACCGCCGACATCGCCCACGAACTGCGCACGCCGCTGCACATCATTCAAGGCAATCTCGAAGGCGTTCTGGATGGCGTCTATCAACCGACGCCCGAACACATCAACGCCACATTGGATGAAACGCGACTGCTCACGCGCCTCGTCAACGACTTGCAGACCCTCTCCCTCGCTGAAACCGGACAACTGCCGCTTCACCCCACCCGTTTCCTGCTCGCCGATCTGGCAGCGGATCTTACTTCAAGTTTTGCCTCTCAAGCCGCCTCCCTCGGCATTGACCTGCAAACCCGTCTCGCCGACCCGAACCTCGAACTCACCGCCGACTACGACCGGCTGAACCAGGTCCTCTCCAACCTGATTTCAAACGCCCTTCGCCATACTCCAGCCGGCGGGACCATCTCCATCCACAGCGAACCAATCGAGGGCAATGCCAATTACCATTTACGAATTACCATCCGCGACACCGGCAACGGCATCCCTCCCGCCGACCTTCCTTTCATCTTCGACCGTTTCTGGCGCGGCGACAAATCGCGCACGGAACGAACCCATAGCGGGCTGGGGCTGGCGATTACCAAACAACTCGTCCACGCTCACGGCGGGACCATCGAAGCCCAAAGCGAAGTAGGCAAAGGCACAACGTTCATCATCCAGTTGCCGAACAAATAAAAACCTCCCGAAGCCTTATCAGCCTCGGGAGGTTTGAGTTAATTTGTGAACTGAGAAAGTTTCGGGAGGGATTGCAAATACAGCCAGATGGCTCTCAGCTCCTCGTCGTAGAAATTGCGATAATCCTTCCACGGCATTTCATCTGTCAGTTGGCGGCCGCTCGGCGTGATGCCGGTTCGAAGGGTCTGAATAAACTGCTCTTCCGTCCAAAAGCCAAGTTCACCGCCGGGCGTCAGGTTGGGGGAAATCCAAGTCTTGGTTGGGTCGGGAGATTTCGCGCCGTTGAGTTCCTGCCCGTGGCAGATGCGGCAATCATTCGTATTGATGAGATACTCGCCATATGCCGCGCTTGCGCCGCGCTCCGGCGCGGTCACGTGGACATCGTGGCTGACATATTCCACAGGGAGCGCTGGCAATACACCGGCAGCATACAGAATCTTTGCCAATGGCGTGAAGTTCTTGCCATGCGTCACACGATCCACCGGCGGGACGGTCTTCACATAGGCGATGATTGCCGCCAGATCCTCGTCGCTGAGGTAGGCTGTGGAAGCGACAGCAGGCATGAAGAGCGGCTCACCGTTTTGCCGGACGCCATGGCGAATCGCGCGGACAAAGTCCTCTGTTGTAAAGTCGTCGCCGATCCCACCCTCGCCCGATGTCAGATTGGCGGAGTCAATCGAGCCGAGCGCCGGGTCGCTGAACCAGCCGACGATTCCCCCGAGGTCCGGGCCGTGGCAGCCTTGGCAGAGAGTCTCCACGCGATGCTTTCCAAATTCAATACTGGCGGCATCGGTGGGCAAAGTGAGATTCGAAGGTGCAAAGTCATAATTTTTCGTAAGGCGGGCATTCCCAACCAGAAACAGCACAATCGCAGCAAGCAAAATGACCCCGACAAGTGAACCAAGTACAATCCCAAGCCATTTGAACACCTTTTTCATACTGCAATCTCCTTTATCCAACCAATAAGATGAGTGGTGACGCTCCACTGCCGCAAAGTTTACCATTCTTATCCGAATTTAAGCAAAGCGGCTGCACCTCTTTTTTGCAGGAATGAAAAACTCCCAAAATCTTTCGATTTCGGGAGTTTCCGCGTTTGGAATTAATCCAGCGGGTGTTAATTCACTGCTTGCTTCGCCTTCGCCACGATGTCTTCGAGCATCTTCGTGGTCAGTGACTTGGGACGCTCGATGGGCCAGCCGAGGGCGCGAGCCCAAACGTAGTTGGCGGTGACGCCGAGGGCGCGACCGACGCCAAACAGCACGGTGTAGAAGTCGAACTCGCGCACGCCGTAGTAGTATTGCAGTGTGCCGCTGATGGCGTCCACATTCGGAGCGGGGTTCTTTGCCTTGCCCTGTTCGCGCAATACCTGCGGGACCACTTCAAAGACCAGGTCAGCCAGGCGGACGAGGTCGTCTTGCGGGAAGTTCTTCTTTGCGAATTCCATCTGCGCGGTGAAGCGCGGATCCGGCACACGCAGAACAGCATGACCGTAACCGGGGATGACATGTCCGCTGTTGAGGGTATCCCAGGCATACTTGTAAAGGTCATCGCGCGAGGGGACGCCGCCGAACTTCTTATATACATCCAACAACCAGGCAAGACACTCTTGGTTTGCCAACCCGTGCAGCGGACCGGCAAGGGCGTTCAGCGCAGCGGAAAAGGCGTAGTAAGCGTCCGAAAGCGTGGAACCAGTCAAATGCATGGCGTGAGCCGAGGCGTTGCCGGATTCGTGATCGGAGTGCAGGATGAAGTACAGGCGGGCAAGGTCGGCATAGCCTTTTTTGTCCTCCACTTTCATCATGCGGGCAAAGTTCATGCCGTAATCCTGCCGCGGGTTGTATTTCATCTTCTTGGTCTCGCCAAAGTATTTCATGCGGTAGATGAAGGCGGCGAGGAGCGGCAGTTTGGCGGTCAGGTTCAGGCTGTCCTCCAGCGCGGCTTCCCAATAGACGTCCTTTTTCATCTCATGATACTTTGCCGCAAACACCGAGCTGTTCTGCAAGGCAAGGACCGCCTGCGAGAAAAGCGTCATCGGATGCGTTTCCTTCGGCATGGACTTGAGCATCTTATAGACGTAGTCGGGAATCTCGGCGCGGCGCGCCCACTCGGCTTCCACTTCCAGCGCCTGTTCCCTGGTTGGCACTTCACCCACCATCAACAGGTAATACAGACCGCCAACCAACGGCATTTTGCCGCCGCGCGCCTTGGGCAGCGCTTTCAGCACTTCAGGGATGGACATGCCGCGAAAGCGAATGCCCTCGGCAGGGTCCACATACGAAATATCGGTCACCAGCGCTTTGACATCGCGCATGCCGCCGACCACCTGTCCCACCGTCACATGGTCCACAACAACATCGGCATGTTCTTTGGCAAGGGCTTTCATCCGTTCGCGCCAGGCGGGTAATTGTTCGGCAATCTTTTCGTGCAGAATCATGGGAGGTTCTCCTTTGAGATAAATGCAGAGATGTGGTCAAAAGTTGAAAGTCAAAAGTCGTTTTTTGACCTTTGACTTTCAACTTTCAAACCTGGGGTTTTTACAGCGAAACCAACTTCTTCAACGCCTCGTGCGTTTCCTTCACCGCTGCGGCGGATTTTTCGAGCATGGCTTTTTCTGCGTCATCCAGCGTGTACTCGATGATTTTCTCCATGCCGTTGGCGCCAAGCATGACCGGCACGCCGAAGAACATATCACGCAAGCCATATTCGCCGTCCATATACGCCGCGCACGGAACGATCAAATGCTTGTTCTTGAGAATGGCTTCCGCCATTTGAGCGCAGGCGGCAGAAGGGGCGTAGAACGCCGAGCCGGTCTTGAGCAGGTTGACAATCTCACCGCCGCCCTTGCGCGTGCGATTGACGATTGCCTCCAAGCGATCAGCGGGCAGATATTCCCGCAGCGGAATCCCGGCGATGTTCGAATGCCGCGTGAGCGGAACCATCTCGTCGCCGTGACCGCCCAGAACGTAACAGTCAATGTTTTCCACACTCACGCCGGTTTCCATCGCCACGAATGCCCGCATGCGGGCGGAATCCAAAATCCCCGCCTGCCCCACCACGCGGTTGCGCGGCAAACCGGTCTTCTTCATCGTCAGATACGCCATCGTGTCGAGCGGGTTGGTCAGTACGATGTAGAAAGCGTCCGGCGAATATTTCAACGTCTCCGTTGCGGCTTTCCCGACGATCTCGGCATTGGCAGACAACAAATCATCACGGCTCATACCCGGCTTGCGCGGCAAGCCTGCCGTGATGATGATGATGTCGGAGCCCTTGGTGGCGGCATAATCGTTTGCGCCCACAATCTCCACATCCTTACCGATAATCGGCATCGCTTCCAGCATGTCGAGCGCTTTGCCTTGGGGCATCCCCTCCACCACATCCACCAAAACCAGGTCAGCCAGTTCGCGCTCCGCCAGCCAGTGTGCCGTAGTTGCGCCGGTCATCCCAGCGCCGATAATGGAAATCTTCTTCATGGATCCTCCAGATAATACGATGTATACGAATTTTATCCGAAAACCAGCCCTGACACAGTATAATTTGTCATTGGTTTGACGTGACTCACTACCGACAAGAAAACGGTGACGCCTGCGGGCGTCACCGTTCGCTTCTTTCCTGACCTTATTCCGATTCTGCTTCGAGGAGCCTTGTCGCAGAAATCGCTGCCGCCGCCCCCATCCCCGCCGAGGTGATGACCTGGCGGAAATGCGGATCTGCCGCCTCTCCCGCCGCAAACACCCCGCGGACGTTCGTCTCCATCTTTTCATTGACCTTGATATAGCCCAGGTCGGTCATCTCCAACTGTCCCTTGAACATCTGCGTGTTTGGCGTATGACCGATGAAGATGAAGAGACCATCCGTCTCCAGCGTGGACTCTTCGCCGGTCTTCACATTCTTGAGTTTCACGCCTTCGAGTTTTTCCGTGCCAATCGCCTCGGTGACCACCGTATCCCAGATGAACTTGATCTTTGGGTGATTCATGGCGCGCTTCTGAAGGATGGCGCCGGCGCGCAGGGTGTCGCGGCGATGGATAATGGTCACAGAAGAGGCGTAGCGCGTGATGAACAGCCCTTCTTCGAGCGCGCTGTCGCCGCCGCCCACCACAACCACCTTTTTATCCTTGAAGAACCAGCCGTCGCAGGTGGCGCAATACGACACGCCCCGCCCGGTCAACTCCACCTCGCCGGGAATGTTGAGGTGATTCGGGCTGGCGCCGGTGGCGATGATCAGCACATCGGCAAGATACTCGCCGCTATCGGTCGTCACCCGGAAGGGACGCTTCGAGAGGTCCACAGCGTTTGCCGTATCGAACTCGGTCACTGCGCCAAAGCGTTCCGCCTGCTTTTGGAACAACTCGCCCAGTTCGGCGCCGCCCACCCCCTCCGGAAAGCCCGGATAATTTTCGATGATGTGCGTCAGCGCCGCCTGACCGCCCAACTGCGTGCCGGTCAGCACCACAGGCTGGAGTTCTGCGCGTGCGGCATACAACGCGGCGGCATAGCCGGTCGGTCCCGATCCCAAAATCAATACTTTGACGTGTTTTGCATTTCCGTTTTCAGCCATTCTTTATTCCTCTTGTTGTAAAGGCGTTTCCGCCCGAAATATCGCGTTAACCGTAGTCAAGACAACGCTTCTCAAGCGTTCATTACGGCTTGCCTTTCTTTGGATGCACACAAAAGCGAAAAGTTGCGGCTCGCGTATGGCTTTACTGCAAAAAGGTCGTTTACCGCCAAGCCGCAGAACACGCGGAGATATACAATCTGGACTTACGAAAAATTGCTTTCTTGTCCGCTAATCTGCACCAATCTTCGCGAATTTTGAACGAATTAGCGCAGATTAGCGAAGATTGAGGGATTAAGTTCAGGTTTTGCGTAAGTCAAGACAACAACTCTCTACCGTACATTTCTCTCGTGAAAAACCCTAAAGGTCTTTTTGGAAATTCTCAAATTCACGAAGGGAAAGCAGACCTTTAGGGTTTCTGTGTACGGTAAAGAATACAACAATAATAAAAAAACTCTGCGCTCTCCGCGGTGATTTTTTGCAGCGGAGTCCGCTATTCCTTCACCCGTTCCAACTTGGCGCCCAGCGCCTGCAACTTCTTGTCCACGTCCTGATAGCCGCGCTCGATTTGACCGATGTTGCGTACCACCGACGTGCCCTTTGCCGCCAGCGCCGCCAGCAGCAGGGACATGCCAGCGCGAATATCGGGGCTTTCGAGGTTTTCACCGTAGAGTTGATTCGGTCCCTGCACCAGGCAGCGATAGGGGTCGCACAAGATGATGCGCGCGCCCATGCCCACCAGTTTATCGGTGAAATACATGCGCCCGGAAAACATCCAGTCATGGAACATAATCGAACCGCTGGCTTGAGTCGCCACCGTGATGGCAATGCTAATCAAGTCGGTTGGGAAGGCGGGCCACACGTTGGTTTTGACTTCGGGAATCGCGCCATCCAAATCAGGCACAATGCAAAGTTCCTGTTCGGCTGGCACGATGATGTCGTCGCCTTCCACATTCCAGCGCACGCCCATCCGCTCGAAGACGTGGGCAATCATCCCCAGGTTTTCCACGCCGGCGTTTTTGATGCGCACCGTGCCGTGCGTCACCGCCGCCGCGCCGATGAAACTGACCACCTCCAGATAATCGGGTCCAATCGTAAATTCGCCGCCGTGCAGTTTTGGCACACCGTGAATGCGGAGCGTATTCGAGCCAATCTCTTCGATCTGCGCGCCCAGCGCATTCAGAAAATGACATAACTCCTGCACGTGCGGCTCTGAGGCGGCGTTGCGGATGATCGTCTCTCCCTTCGCCGTCACCGCCGCCATAATGGCATTCTCCGTCGCAGTGACGCTGGCTTCATCCATCAGGAAATCCGCGCCGCGCAATCCTTTTGATTTGAAGAAAAAGCCGCGCTCGTATTGCACCTCCGCGCCGAGCGCGCGCAAGGCGAGAATGTGCGTGTCGAGGCGGCGGCGTCCGATGACATCGCCGCCGGGGGGAGGCAGTTTGAACTCGCCCACCCGCGCCGACATCGGTCCCGCCACGAGGATGGAAGCGCGAATGCGGCGGCAAAGGTCCGGGTCGAGGTCAGCCGGTCTCAGGTCCCGGGTGGTGATGCGCCACGCAGTGGCGTCCAATTCCTCCACCTGCGCGCCGAGGCTTTCGATAAGATGCCGCATCACCAACACATCTTTGATGCGCGGAATGTTCCGCAAAACGACAGGCTCTTCGGTCAGCAAACATGCGGCGAGCAGGGGCAGTGCGGCGTTTTTGTTTCCTGCGGGTGAAACCTCGCCGTTCAGCGGCACCCCGCCTTCGATAACGAATTTTTCCATGATCATCTCCTGGGAAAGTTGCTGAAAATTGTAAGGCAGTTCACAATCTCATGCAAGCACATTACAGTTGACTTACACGAAAACCGGCAGGAGGCGCGCCCCCTGCTTTAGACTATAATAATAAAAATGCAGTTTACTTGGCTTGTTCCCATCTTTCTTGGCTGGCTGGCGGGTTGGCTGGTGAATTACCTGGCAGATGTCTTGCCCCTCACCCGCCGCCTGAGTCAGCCTGCCTGTCTGCACTGTCAGACGCCCTTCGCGTGGAGCGATTATCTGACCCTGCGCGCCTGCCGCACCTGTGGGACGCGGCGCAGCCTGCGCGCATGGATTGTGCCGATTCTCGCCGCCGCTTCTTTTCTGTACCTGTGGCTGTTCCCCCGCCCCGGGCTGGGTCTGCCCCTCAGCCTGATCGTCCTCACCTATTTCGGCGTCATCATCGTGATTGACCTCGAACACCGCCTCATCCTGTTCCCCACCGTGATCGCCGGCGCTGTGCTTGGACTGATCACCGGCACGTATCTTTTCAGCAAACAGGACGGCATTCTCGCGGGCCTGTTCACGTCCGTTTTGGGCGGAGTGGCTGGCTTCGCCATCATGTTCCTCTTTTACAAACTCGGCGAGGCGGTTGCCCGTTATCGCGCCCGCCGGATGCGCGCGGCAGGACAAGCCGAAGATGACGAGGAAGCGCTCGGCGGCGGAGACGTGTACTTGAGCGGCGTGCTCGGGCTGATGCTCGGTTGGCCCAACGTCATTTTGGGCATCACTGCCGGGGCGCTGGCGGGCGGCGCGATGGGGCTGCTCGCAATTGCTGCCTACCTCATTCAGCGCCGTTACGCCGAAAACAGCCTGATGACCTTCATGCCCTACGGTCCCGCGCTCGTGCTGGGAGCATTTTACATTTTGTATTTCTTCTAATAGACTTTATCGGAATTAACTTTTTATCCACGAAGTTCACGAAGGAACACGAATTTCTCTTATTTTTTGTGAAAATTCGTGTCCTTCGTGGAAGATCCTCTTATTTCCGATAATGTCTAATTTCCACTAGCTGATTGATTTACAAAAGTGTAAGTAATTTAGTACGAATGTCTTATTGGGCTGGACAACTGAGCCGTTAAACTAGAAACAGGACTACTAGAGAACAGGAACGACCATGAACCTCTTGAAATTCAATCCCCCAAAAAGCAAAGCGCAGGCAATTGTTGAGTTTGCAATTGTCCTGCCAGTTTTATTGTTGCTGGTGTATGGTTTGATTGAAACAGGGCGGCTGTTATTCATTTATTCCTCCGTCAACAACGCCACTCGTCAAGCCGCGCGCTGGGGTTCAACTTCCGGCGGAAGCATACCGCACTATCAAGACTGCGCCGGCATTCGCGCTGCCGCCCAAGCCGGCGATTTTTTAAACGCCTTCGATGACGTAGACATCACCATCACCTACGACCATGGTCCCGGAACAACCTCTTACGACACCTGCGACGGATCAGTGGACACGGGCGTGACTCCCGCTCAAGGCGACCGCATCGTCGTGAGCGTCCAAGCCGACTACAACACCATTGTCCCCGACATTGTGCCAATCCTTTCACGCACGGTAGCCGGCGGCAACCCCATCACCGCCACGAGTGCGCGCACACTGCTCCTGGAAGTTTTGGTCCAACCGCCAAAGGAACCCACCATCACGACAATTCTCAGTGATCAGCCCGAGCCCTCCGAGCCGGGGCAATTGGTGGAAATCGTCGTCGAGGTCAGCGGCACCAAGACACCCCCTACAGGCACAGTGGAAATCACCGGCGCAGACCAGAACTGTACCATCACGCTCGTCAGCGGTTCCAACAACACAAGCTCCGGCAGCTGCTTTGTGCGCTTCGATTCCATCGGCGACAAGACCCTCACTGCTACGTACACCGGCGATTCCAAACACGATCCCAGCGATGACACCGAGACTCATAGTGTCTGGGGACCGACGACAACAACCCTGACCACATCGCCCAATCCCTCGCTCATCAACACCTCGGTCACTCTGCAGGTCAGCGTAACCAGCGCCTACGGAACCCCCACCGGCACGGTGGACATCACCATGGGCAGTACGTCTATTTGCACCATCACCCTCTCCGGCGGGACGGGCTCCTGCACTTACACCTTTACCAGCGACGGCGACAAAATATTGACCGCCTCGTACAACCGCGCAAACGATGCCTTTTTCTTCAATAGCTCCGATACGCATACGCACCGTGTGTTCCTGCCCGGCGAAACCACCACCACCATTACCACCTCGCCTTCGCCCTCGCTGGTCAATCAGCAGGTGACCATTACGGTCAACGTCACCAGCACCTCCACGCCTACCGGCACTGTAGCGGTGACCACCGGCGGAACACCGGTCTGCACCATCAACCTTTCCGGCGGAACAGGCACCTGCACTACCACCTTCAGCACCGTCGGCAACCGCACATTGACCGCCACCTACACCCCGGATTCAGCCTTCTTCCTGGGCAGCAGCGGAAGCGTCAATCACAGCGTCCAACTGCCGCCCACCACTACCACCCTCACCACCACCAATGCGCCGCCATATCTGGTCGGGCAAACCATCAACCTGAATGTGACCGTTCAAAATGCGCCCGGCGGTTCTACCGTCACCCCCACAGGCACGGTGACCATCAGCGGACAAAGTTCGGGCTGTACGACGCCCATCACGCTGGTCAATGGCAGCGGCTCCTGCACCGTGACCTTTAGCACAGCCGGCTCCAAAACGCTGACCGCCACCTACAGCGGTGACGCCGGTCACGCTGCCAGCACCGGCACGCTGACCCTCACCGTAACGACCTCGGCGGTTACAGGATGCAATACCGTCACACTTGGCTTGCTGCGGCAAAGCGGCGGCAGTATGACTGTCACCATCAACAACCCGCTCACCGAGTTCCTGCAAATCGCCAACGTGACCGTCACCTGGAACCATGACAAGGGTCATCAAACCGGCAGCGACAAAACCCTGCGCCTGCAAAGCGTCAGTCTTGGCAGCGTGTTCTGGACCGGAGATGAACCGGGACCGACCTCCACCATCACGCCTACTTCTGCGATTTTCATTCCTCCCGGTACATCCACGCTGACGTTCACCTTCCATCAGGTCTTCGACCGCTGGGATAACACAGAACAAGTCACCATCAACTTGTCCACCCCGGGCTGCGAGAGTGTGGTTTTGTTCCAGAATCAACATGAATAACTCACCCTATGCAATCCATTCGTAGCGCAACATTTATGTCGCCTGAAAACGCGAGATAAATCTCGCGCTACCGTATAAGGTGAGTGAATAAAAGAGAGTGTGTCAGATGAGAATGAAAATAAACCGTTCCGAACGCGGACAATCGCTGGTGGAATTTGCCATCAGCCTGGTAGTGATTCTTTTCCTGCTGGCGGGGGCGGTGGAATTTGGTCTCGCGCTCTTCCAATACATCCAACTGCGCGACGCGGCGCAGGAGGGCGCGGTGTATGGCTCGATCTGCCCCAGAGACCCAGCAAAAATTGAAGCACGGGTGCGCAACCACTCTTCGTCTCCTGTTGACCTTTCTGTTAGCAGCGGTTCCGAAGCCGTAACTGTCAAGGTGGAAGGCAACGATGGCGAAGGCGGCGACGGCATCTCTGTGGAAGTGTCCTACAACCATCAAGTCTTCATGCCGTTTGGCACCTTGTTCACCGCCCCGAAGAACACCATTCTCATCCAGGCGCGGGTCATCAACACAATTCTTGACGTTGACATGAGCAAGCCAGCCTGTCAGTAACTGATGTTATGCGCCGTCCCGAAGGTTTCAAGGAGCCTTCGGGACGTTTTGATTTTGAAAAAAGAGCCTCCCATGTTGGGAGGTTCTTTTTTGCCACCCATCGGGTATAATCTCGGCGCATATTTTCACTTGGAGGTGAAGCGGCACAATTTCACGGGAAAGACAGCGCACGGACCCCGCGTATCGCGGGGTTGACGAGGATAAGGGTTCTCCATCGCAGGATGGAGTTAATCCTTCCCTCACCCCTGCCCCTCTCCCACTGGGAGAGGGATGTTCGAAGGACAGGGTGAGGGTTGGAAAAAATCGAAAGATCAGCGGAAGCCCTTCGGGCGCGCCATCGCCCGTTTTCTTTCCCTCCGAACAAAAAACCCTGTCACAACGCCGCACGGGAAACCGCGCGGACAAAGCCTCAGGGAGTGGCAAATACATCATTGCGAAAAGCACAATACCAAAGCAATCTTCCCCACATAGAGGAGATTGCTTCATGGCGTCAGGACGCCATCGCAATGACAAAATCTTACTTTCGGAGGAATCCCATGTGTGGAATCGTAGGCTACATCGGACCGCGCGACGCGGTGCCGATTATCATCAACGGCTTGAAACGGCTCGAATACCGCGGTTATGACTCGGCGGGAGTCGCTGTTTTGAGCGGAGACCGGATCGAGGTCCGCAGAGACGCGGGGAAGTTATCCCAGTTGATTGACCTCGTTGCCAAGTCGCCCATCGCCGGCGCGCCGGGCATCGGTCACACGCGTTGGGCAACGCACGGAGCGCCGTCGGCGCGCAACGCCCACCCGCATCTCGGGCAGACCAAGCGCGTGGTCGTCGTGCAAAACGGCATCGTCGAAAACTTCCTTGAACTCAAGGATGAACTGACCGCCGAAGGCGCGGAGTTTCAATCGGAGACTGACACCGAAACCATCGTACATCTCGTGGAGCATTACCTTGCCAGCGGCATCGGGCTGGTGGAGGCGGCGCGCAAAACGTTCAACGACATTCAGGGCGCCAATGTGGTGGTGCTGATGTCTGCCGACGAGCCGGATAAAATCGTGACGGCGCGCATCGGCAACGCCGGCGGCGTGGTGATTGGCTTGGGGGAGGGCGAGAATTTCGTCGCCAGCGACATTCCCGCCATCATGGAACACACACGCAACGTCATCTTTTTGGAATCGCGGCAAATGGCAGTGGTCACGCGCGAGGCGGTCCATGTGGAGACGCTCGACGGCGCAAAAGTCAAACCGCAGGTTCATACCGTTTCGTGGGACCCGGTCGCGGCGGAGAAGGGCGAGTACCGCCACTTCATGCAGAAGGAAATCCATGAACAAGCGCGCGCCCTCACCGACACTCTGGCTGGACGCGTGGACTTCGCCAACGGAAAAATCCGTCTGCCCGATCTTCACCTGACCGAAGACCTGGCGAAAAAAATCGAACGGATTTACATCACCGCATGCGGCACCGCCGCCTACGCGGGCATGGTCGGCAAGTACCTCATCGAGAAAATCGCCCGCATCCCCGTCGAGGTGGTGATTGGCTCGGAGTTCCGATACAGCGACCCCATCCTGAACGACCGCACGGTGGTCCTTGCCATTTCGCAATCCGGCGAGACCGCCGACACCCTCGCCGCCATGGAAGAGGGACGCCGCAAAGGCGCGATTCTTTGGAGCATCGTCAACGCGATTGGCTCACAAGCCATGCGCATCGCCGACGGCTACATCTCGATGCAAACCGGACCTGAAATCGGCGTCGCCTCGACCAAAGCCTTCACCGCCCCGCTGGTGGATCAGTACATGCTGGCGATTCTGCTCGCCGACCTGCGCGGCACGCTCGACGACAAAACCCGCCGCGCGCTCGTCGCTGACCTGCGCCTCATCCCCGACCTGGTGGGCAGGACTCTCGAACGCGAAAGCGAAGTCGAGGCAGTCGCCCACATTCTCAAGGACATCCGCAACTGCCTGTATCTTGGGCGCGGCATCAACATGCCCATCGCCTACGAGGGCGCGTTGAAGTTGAAGGAAATTTCCTACATCCACGCCGAAGGCTACCCGGCCGGCGAGATGAAGCACGGTCCCATTGCATTGATTGACGAACACATGCCTGTGTTGTGCCTCGCACCGAAAGACCCCTGGCACGAAAAGATGATTTCACAAATTCAGCAGGCAAAGGCGCGCGGCGGCGCAGTGATCGCCGTCGCCACCGACGGCGACGAACTGGTCAAAAGCATGGCAGACCACGTTCTTTGGATACCGGAAACGCCGTGGATGCTTTCGCCGGTCATCACCGTCATTCCGCTGCAGCTGCTGGCGTATCACATTGCCGCACTGCGCGGGCTGGATGTGGATCAGCCTCGGAATCTTGCCAAAAGCGTTACGGTGGAGTAGCACGTACAGGTCACGTTTGAAGCGCAGGCTGCCTTGCAAACGTGACCTATACCAGTCCTCGCAGTCTAGTACCGTCAGTTCGGGATAATCGTCCCGAAGGCTGATTCTGCTCTCGAACCCGCTGTGTCAAAAGCCTTCGGGACGATTCAAAAGCCTTATCCCGAATTCAGGTTAGTACCTTTAGGGGAGGGTACATATCAATACTGTTGGGCGATTGAGTGATTGAAATTTGCAAGATTGGGCTTAAAATAGAAGAAACCTCGCCGAACCCGCGAGAAGTCACGGAGCCGCAGGTTCTCATTTATTTATTTTTGTTTTCCATCCATTTTTTTTCAGGCTCTCAGACAAAGAAAAGGAGTTCAGATATGAAAGGGTTCAACTCACAAAAAGGACAGGCGCTCATTCTGATTGCATTCGGAATCGTAGCGCTGATTGGTTTTACCGCCCTGGCTGTGGACGGGGGGCGGGTCTTTTCGGACCGCCGCAATGCCCAAAACGCCGCCGACACTTCCGCCATGGCTGCGGTGGTGAAATATATCCGTTCAAACAACGACAGGACGGCGGCAAAGTCAGAAGCGGTGCAGCGCGCCACAAGTAACGGTTACCAAACCGACGCATCCCATACAGTCACCGTAGAATTCTGCGATGAAGTTGCTGTCAGCGACCCCTGCCCCGGCGAAGCCGCAAATAACCCGGAATTTGTCCGCGTGCGGATCACCTCGGTCGTTCCGATGACTTTTGCGCGCATCCTTGGGCGGGATACCGTAACGAATGTCGTTCAGGCGATTGCCCGCGCAAAAGGTACAGGGGAACCCGATCCATTTACTGCCGGCGCAGGGATGTACTCGACCAAGAAAGGCAACTACAACGATTGTTTCAAAGTGCTGGGCAGTGCCGGTCTCGCCTTTCATAACACGGGTATCTACGTCAACTGCAGTGGGAGCGACGCCTTGAGCTTCGGCGGCTCTGCCAACATCTACATGGACGCCAACGCACAAGTGGTCGGCTGTTCGGATGACTTGAATTTCCAAATCAAAGGCACCGGCAAAATTGACTGCGGCGCAATTGAACATAATGTGAATAAAAACACCTTCGCCAAAGTTCCCACCACCCTGCCCCGCCCCACTTGCTCTACAGCGGGCAGCCATGACACGACGAACAACGTCATGTATCCTGGCGCCTTCACCAGCAAAACACTCAAAAAAGACACTCTCCTGATGCCCGGCACCTACTGCTTCAGCGGACCGCTAAGTCTGATTGCCGGCGCCAGCATCCGTGCCACCGGACCAGTAAAGTTGGTTCTATCGAACGATTTGGATCTCAAAGGTTCTGCCAACAATTTCACCAACTTGGAAATCTACGCCAAAAATTCGAACTTCTCTATTGCCGCCCAGGGTGTCTTGAACGCCGACCGCATGCGTTTCTTCGGAGAAGGAAACAGTTCCTTTAGTGTGCAGGCGCAGGGCGTTCTTACCTCCGGCGATATCTATATTTACTCCGAAACGGGTCAAATTGACATTCAGGCAGGCGCCGATGTGGACATCACCGCCCCGCCTCAGGGAGATACCTTCGGCGGTTTGCTAATGTATATGCCTTGGGACAACCCCAACGATTTCATCCTGAACGGCGGTTCGGGAAACATCTGGCGCGGCACCATTCTGATGCCTACCGCCCAAGTTACCTACAACGGCGGCTCTGGTTTCAAACTTTATGGTCAGGTCATCGCCGAAACCTTCAAAATCAACGGTAACACCGGCGGCGACATTTACTACGATACCACTTACGTCTATTCTCCGCCGCCCAACCCCAGCGTTGAAATTATAGAATAGACGCCTGTAACCTTTTCTAATTTTAAATGTTTACCTTATTCTCTTGAAGCCCGTACAATAGAGATGCCTGACTGGCATCAGGCATCTCTATTTTTCTTTATCGTTATAGAAATAGGCGATTGCAAGATTTTGTAATAAGAGGAGACAATATGATCAAAACTTTACGCACATTTTTCCTTTCTTTTTCCATACTAGCGTTCCTGCTGTTCAGCACCATCGGCACGACCACCGTCTATGCCGATGACGGCAGCGGAACCGATCCCTCTGCGGCGGAAACCACCACGCCGACGGAGGAAACCCAGCCGGAAGAACCTGCTGCAGATGAGACTCCTCCGCCAACTGAGGAAACTCCACCTGCGGTAGAAACTCCTGCGCCCACCGAAGCGACCCCGCCGGCAGAAACTCCCGTCACAGAAGAGGCGGCGCCGGCTGAAACCATCGAGGTCATTCTCGCACAGGTACCGGATAACACCACCGTGACCGTCCTCAACACTGAAGGAGAGGCGCTTCCGCTCGTATCCCAACAAGCCGCTGAAACCATCGCCGCAGGCTACGACCCCATCTGGTGCCCGGCCGGTCAGGTTCCCACCCCCGGCGAAAACGGCTGTACCCCATCCTTCAGCAGTTTCGATGAACTGCTCGCCTTCCTGCAAGCCAACGAAAGCGCTGCCGCTTACCAACAGGCGGGTACAATCTATATCCAGCAAGGCAATTACATGGGTGGGGAAACGACGATTGACTTCAACGCTTACAGCTTCACCCAATTCAACAACTACGACCTGACCCTGCAAGGCGGCTGGGATACAAACTACCAACCGTCCGACGGTGCGCCGGTCTTCACCACCACCAACTTCAACGTTCCCATCATCATCGGCTCCAGTTCCAACCCTTGGGGCGGCTCGCTGACCCTGAATAACATCTTCATCTCCGGCGTCTCCGATCAGACCGCTCTGACCCTCTATTCAAACGGTGACGTCAATCTCAATGATGTCGAGGTTACCAACTCCCAATCCGGCGCCAGTTTGCACGCAGGACAAAATGTCAACGTCCAGCGTTCGAAGTTCAACAACAATGGCTCCGGCAATGTTGAAGATCCGGTTGGTAAAGGTCTGGAAGTGGTGAGCGGCGGTTCAGTCACGCTTGCCTCTGTCGAAGCGAATTACAACCAGATTTACGGAGCCGACATCCAGGCGGTTGGGAACGTCACTGTCACGAACGGCTTCTTCAACAGCAACCAGGGCTATTACTACCTGAACGGCTGGGTCTATGAAGGCTACGGCTTGAAAATCGTCACCAGCGGGAACGTCAGCCTGAGCAGCGTTACAGCCGATGATAACTACCTCTTCGGCGCATCCCTCGAAGGCGCGCTAGTCAACGTCTCCGACAGTTCCTTCAGCAACAACCAATCCGACTGGCATGAGCATTCCACTGGTTCCGGTTTGAAGGTCGTCAGCACGAGCGACGTAACCCTCGCCGGCGTCACCGCCAACAACAACCAAATCTTCGGCGCGGACATCAACACCGCTGGCGAAGTCAACGTAACCAACAGTTTCTTCAACGGCAACAAGTCCTACACCTACTCGCAGGACGGCGAAAAGAGTTACTACGGTTACGGGCTTCACATCTTCACCACCGACGACATCTCCCTCATCAACGTCGAAGCCACCGATAACAACCTCTACGGCGCGCTGCTCGAAGCCAACGATGTCGCCGTTGACACTGCCAACTTCAGCAACAACGGTTCCGGCGACGCCCTTGCCCTGACCGGCTACGGACTGAAAGTTGTCAGCGAAAACGACGTTGCCCTCATCCGCGTTACCGCCAACAACAACCAGAAATTCGGCGCGGATATTCAAGCCACCGGCGCTGTCGCCATCCAGGCGTCCTTCTTCAACGGGCAGATCGCCTACTACCACGACTACTTCACCGGCGAAATTCTGCAGCGCGACGGCGGCTACGGTCTGCACGTGGTCACCCTCGGTCCCATCGCCCTCAAAGATGTCGAAGCCCAGGGCAACTACCTCTATGGCGCCCATCTGGAAGGCGGCAACACAACGGTTGAAAACAGCGTGTTCACGAACAACGGATCAGGCGTAATCACCAGTCCCACCGCCTACGGCTTGAAGATCAACAGCACCGACAAGGTGACGCTCATCGGGGTCAACGCCAGCAACAATCAACTCTTTGGCGCAGACATCCAAGCGGCGAAGGCTGTCGTCATCACCAATTCCTTCTTCTCCGGTCACCAGACGGTTACCTTCTCCCCCGACACAGGGCTGACCTTCTACGGCTACGGTCTGACCGTCAACACGCAGGATAACATCACCTTGAATGGCGTCGCCGCCAACTTCAACAACCTGTGGGGCGCCAGTCTGACCGGCAACAACGTCACGGTCTACAACAGCCAGTTCAACAACAACGTGTCGGACTCGAACATCTTCATTGACGACACCGGCTTGATCATCAACGCCAGCGGCTACGTGGATATCTTCCGCGTCGAAGCGAAAGAGAACCGCCTGATTGGCGCGACCATCAACGCCCAGGGCGACGTCTTCATCACCGACAGCACTTTCACCGACAACCGCGGCTATACCTGCGTCTACAGTTGGTGTCCCGAGGGAAGCCTCGTCTATCACGGCTTCGGTCTGCAGGTCACCACGCCGGGCACCATTGAACTTTCCGGCGTCAACGCCAGCAACAACAACCTGTTCGGAGCGGAGTTGAACGGCAGCACCATCCTGGTCGAAAACAGCATCTTCGCCAACAACCAATTCGGCAATGGGCTCACCGTCAACGCCACCGACAACGTCACGCTGACCAACGTCACCGCCACCAACAACGGCGGCAGCGGCGTGGAAGTCAACGGCGTTTGCCAAAAGATTGTGCAGGTCAATGGCGGCACCTACACGGATAATGCCCTCTACGGCATCAAGGTCATCAACGCCACCCTCAACCTCGACGGGGGGCAGACCTTCGCCAACAACGGTTCCGGCAACGTGTTCAACGACACAAGCACCTGTGTGATCGTTCCCACCACCACCACTACCATCGTCGCTACCACCACTGGTAGTCAGGGAACAACACTGACACCGTCCAATCCCTCTCAAAGCACCCAGATCGTCGAAAAGAAAAGCAAAAATACAAATGTGGATAAAAAGTCCAAACACAAAAAGACCGCTCTCAAAAAAGTCAATAAAAAAGCAGTGGTGAAATTCCGCCGCGCAGCAAAGTAACAAACATCGCTTTGCAGCTTGTGTAATTGAGGAACAGCCCTGCTGTTCCTCAATTTCTTGTATAAGGACAACCCCATGACATTCAAAACACGCATTCTCACTGCCGCCTTGCTCCTGCTGGCGTTTTCACTCCTCTCTGCCTGTGTCACCCCTCCTGCCGCAGCCACCCCGCCTCCGTCCCCTCAAATCGAATACATCGTCATCACTGCCACGCCGCCGCCTGCCACATCCACCCCCGACCCCTGCGCCGCCGAAAACATCAAAGCGGAAGTGCTGAAGATTCACGCCTATATGCGTGAATTCGACGACGCCTCCACCCTTGCCGCCAACCGCCCGCGCGAAGAACTCGCCGCCTCCATCGCGGACCTTCAGCGGATTCGCCGCGCCGCCGAAGACCAAGCCACTCCATCCTGCCTTGCCACACTCAAACTCTACCAGGTCTCACACATGAACACCGTCATCAACACGCTGATTGCTTTCATGGGCGGAGCAGACCAGGCAACCGTAGATCAAGGCATCGCCCTCGCGCGCGACCAGCACGACCGCTACACCCTCGAACTGGCGCGCCTGCTGGGAGCCACAATCGAGCCGGCTGCCACCATCATTGCTCCATCACAGACCCCCAATCCATAATCTTGAGAAACAACCTTGGAGCCTGAAATAACTCAGGCTCTTTTTGAAACCCTTTACACAGGAGCCAGTCTCATGCGCCCCGATTGGGATTCCTACTTCATGAAAATCGCCTTTGCCGTCTCAGAGCGCAGCACCTGTGACCGCGCCTTCGTCGGCTGTGTGCTCGTGCTCGACAAACGCATCCTCACCACCGGCTTCAACGGCTCGCCCGCCGGGCAGGCGCATTGCGACGAAGCCGGTCATCTCTTGGTGGACGGGCATTGCGTCCGTACCATTCATGCCGAGACCAACGCCATCATCCAGGCGGCTTTGCACGGCGTCTCCACCAAAGGCGCAACCTGCTATGTCACCCACCTGCCCTGCATCCACTGCACCAAGGCGCTCATCAATGCCGGCATCACGCGCATTGTGTACAGCATCGCTTACCGCACGGACGAAAACGCCATCAACTTCCTGAAAGCAGCAAATATCGAAGTGGTACAAAAGGAATTCATCCCGGAATAAATGCAAAGCACAGCGCAAGAAACGCTCATCGGCGCAAAAGCGGGTGTCAATCAACGCACAAGGAAAACAAACGGACAGGCGTTCCTCGGTGTTTCCGGTCTCGCTTCACGCACTACCGGGCGCCCCGCCAGCAGAGAGAGCAGGCTCGCATCCATCTCGCATAATTCGGGATGCCCGCCCACCACCGCCGCATACGGACAATGCCCAAATAACACGCGCGGTCCCTCGGCGCCCGCCTCCCAGTGCGCGTGATAGTGCATTCGATTCAACTTCTCGACGAGGAAAATCAACCGCTTCGCAACAGGCTGACCGCCAAAACTGACCTCCCCCGCCAGCCGCTTCGCCAGCGCCTCCACCCGGACCGACGATCCTGCCTCCGCCAAAAGAGCCTCTGTCAACGTCGACAAATTATCCCCCAGCGCCGCTTGCGGAAGCGAATAGACCTTCGCCGGTCTGCCGCGCCTCTCGCGCTCCCGCACCGCTTCCACCTCCAACCGCCCCTCCGCGACCAGCACCCGCAGGTGATGACGCACCGTCTCCGCAGACATCTTCAACCCGCGCGCAATCTCCCGCGCCGAAGCCGTGCGGGTTTTGGTGATGTAATGGAGAACTCTCTGGCGGGCAGTGGTCATGGGATTCGCTTTCGGGGTGGAAAAGGCGACTCGAAATCGAGTCAGGCATCGGCGGGGAATGAAGCGGGTTTGTCATCCTGCGGGTATGATTATACTCACTTTCCAATTTTCATAAAAATATTTTTACGTAATTCGGTTGACGCCGCCGCATCCACAGGTATAATCGAAACTCGTGACGGAAAGCACCAATTACCATTTACCAGTTATCTCATGACCCTCACCTGGGAATCCACTTACGCCATCGCCCTGGAACTCCGCCGCCGCCACCCGCACATCAACATCGAAGAAGTCAGCCTGCAGCAAATCTACGAGTGGACCCTGCAACTCCCGGAATTCGAGGATGATCCCGCTCTCGCGAACGACGACATCCTTTACGCAATCTACCAAGACTGGTTCGAGGAAAACATTCATGGACAATGAAAAACTAAACCTCCCCCAATACGACATTCCTGATGACATCCAGAATGCCGTTGCCATCACCACGCTCGACCGCCTCTACAACTGGGGGCGGCGTTCGTCGGTGTGGCCCCTCATGTTCGGTCTCGCCTGCTGCGCCATCGAAATGATTGCCGCCCAAGCCGCCCGCTACGACATGGCGCGCTTCGGCATGGAAGTCATGCGCCCCACCCCCCGCCAGGCAGACCTGATGCTCGTCTCCGGCACCGTCACCAAAAAGATGGTGCCAGCCATCGTGCGCCTCTACAACCAAATGCCCGAGCCGAAATACGTCGTCGCCATGGGCGCCTGTGCCTCCGGCGGCGGACCCTTTAAGGAGGGCTACAACGTCGTGGCAGGCATTGACAAATTCATTCCGGTGGACGTGTACATTCCCGGCTGCCCTCCCACCCCCCAGGCGCTGATCGCGGGCTTGATCAAACTGCAGGAAAAGATTGACAAAGAATCGCTCAAAAAAGTGCGCTGGTACCGCAAGGGACCGGATGCGGTGGAAATCCCCGTCCCCATTTTGGGACCCGACCTGATTGACCCTCGCCGCAGCGCTGAAATCAAACAGATTGCCGCCGCAGTCAAGGAAGGTGCTTCATGACCGCCCCCGCTTCCACCCAGACCGTTGACCTGGCTGCCCGTTTCCCGGGCATCGTCACCGCCGACACCCGCCCCGGCTACTCCGGCTTCATCGTCGAAAAGGACAAACTCGTCGAAGTCGCCACCGCCATCCGCGACGAATTCGGCTACGACTTGCTTACCGCCGTCACCGCTGTGGACTACCTCCCCGAAGGCAAAATGGAAGTGGTCTATCACGCCTACAAAACCACCGGCGGACCCGGGCTTGTCTTCCGCGTGCAAGTTCCGCGCGTGGACCCCATCGAAGTGCCATCCCTCATCAACGTCTATCCCGGCGCCGACCTGCAGGAACGCGAAGCCTGGGACCTGATGGGCATCCGCTTCACCGGTCACCCCGACCTGCGCCGCATCCTCATGTGGGAAGGCTTCGATGGTCACCCTCTTCGCAAGGACTGGAAGGAACCCTTCTACGAAGAAGACGCCAAACCCTTCAAGAGCCGCTGGCCCGAAGGCAGGCACGTCATGGCGGAGGACAGGAATCCATACAAGGACAACCTGAAGTTCCCCGAAAACTTCGACCCCGAAAAGTGGATTCCCGACAACGACAATATGCTGTATCAGTCCCTCAAGCGCTACACCATGAAGAACGAAGACGGCTTGGAAACCGATCACATCGTCGTCAACATGGGACCGCAGCATCCCTCCACGCATGGCGTGTTCCGCGCCGCCATCACCCTCGAAGGCGAGACCATCGTCGGGCTGAAGCCGGTCGTCGGTTACCTGCATCGCAACCACGACAAAATCGGCGAGCGCAACACCTTCCTGCAAAACATGCCCTACACCGACCGTCTCGACTACTTCAACTCGATGAGCAACAACCTTGCCTACGCCATCACAGTCGAGAAACTGATGAACATCCCGGTGGCAGAGCGCGCCGAGTACATTCGCGTCATCATGGCGGAACTCAGCCGTATCCAGAACCACCTCGTCTTCATCGGCATGCTGCTCAACGACCTGGGCGCCATGTACACCCCCGCCCTGTATGCCTTCGAGGAACGCGAACTCATCCTCGACGTGTTCGAAGCGGTCTCCGGCGCGCGCATGATGTGCAACTACCTGCGCTTCGGCGGCGTGGTGCGCGACATTCCGCCCTACGTGATGCAGAAAATCAAAGACCTGGTCTTCGACCGCCTGCCCGCCAAGACCGATGAAATGGATCGCCTCCTCACCGAAAATGAAGTGCTGGTTGCCCGTCTCAAGGGCGTGCCGGTCATTGACGGCGAGACTGCCATCAAATACTCGGTCACAGGTCCCGTCCTGCGCGCCGCGGGCGTGCCGTATGACATCCGCCGCGCCGACCCGTACAGCATCTACGACCGCTTCGATTTCGACGTGGCGGTTCGATACAACGGCGATTTATATGACAACTATCTCATCCGTTTGGATGAGATTCGCCAGTCGCTGCGCATCCTTCAGCAGGCGGTCAAGCAAATCCCCGATGGACCGATCAACTCCCAGAAACCGCAGTATCAGGTTCGGGTCCCGGCAGGCGAGGCGTATGGGCGCATTGAGTCGCCGAAGGGCGAGTTGGCGTTCTACGTCGTCTCGAATGGCAAGCCCAATCCGTGGCGCTATCATGTGCGTCCCGCCTCGTTCGTGAACATCACGTGTCTGGAAAAAATCTGCCTCGGCGCCAAGATTGCGGACTTCGTCGCCCTGCTTGGCGTGCTGGACATTGTGATGGGCGAATTGGATCGCTAAAAGGAGAGCATAAACATGTACGGAAAAGGCATACTCAAAGGACTGGGCGTCACCTGGAAGCGGTTCTGGAACACCTACCTTGAAGATATTTCCTGGCTGTTGAGCGGCAAGAAGCGTTACTTTACTGAAGAAGGCGTGAAGCATCGCGCAAGCAAACACGCGCGCGGCATTTTCACCGTGCAATATCCGGAAGAAAGATTGATTCTGCCGGAAGAATTCCGCTATGTGCCGTTCCTCGTCTATGATGAAGGAGAGGGCGGAAAGAAGGAAGTGCGCTGCACCTCCTGCGGCATTTGCGCCAAAGTCTGCCCGCCGCAGTGCATCTGGATTGTGCGCTCGAACGACCCGAACACCGGGCGTCCCATCCCCGAACCGACCGAGTTCTACATTGACATGGACATCTGCATGAACTGCGGTTTCTGCGCCGAATACTGCCCCTTCGACGCCATCAAGATGGATCACGATTTTGAGATCGCATCCTACGGACGGAACGTGTATAATCTCGAAAAACTGCTTAAACCCGCCTCGTATTACGCGAGCATTCGCCCGCAGAATTACGCCCGCGAGGAAGAAGCCCGCAAGGCAAAGGAAGCGGCAAAAGCGGCAAAGACTGCTGCCAAACCGGCATAACCCGCTGCAACACACACAGGGGCACAAAGTTGGTGCAGTGTTACACTTTGTGCCCTTTATGTTTAATGTGTGCAGGCGAGGTTCTGTAACGTCAACGCGGATGCACAGCAGAGATGCATGATAAAACTTTTTAGACAGGTAGATTGAAATGACAAACCCAATCACAAAAGAAGCAGTACTGGCGGCGCTCAGCAAAGTGCAAGAGCCCGAATTGCATCAAGACTTGGTCACGCTGAACATGATCCGCGAACTGGACATTCAGGGAGATAAGGTCTCGTTTACTGTTATGCTCACCACTCCCGCCTGCCCCCTGCGCGGACAGATTGAAAAGGAAGCGCGGCAGGCGGTCATGTCGCTGGGAGGCGTGAAGGAAGTTATCATCAAGATGGATTCGGACGTCCCCAACGACGGGCGCATGCGTGGGCTGGTCAACATGCCCATCCGCAACGCCATCGCCGTCGGTTCGGGCAAGGGCGGCGTGGGCAAATCCACCGTCTCGGTCAACCTGGCGGTGGCGCTGGCGCAGGCTGGCGCGCGCGTCGGGTTGATGGATGCGGACATCTACGGTCCCAACATCCCCACCATGCTCGGCGTGGAAAAACTCCCTCCGCCTCAGGGTCAAAAACTTATCCCTGCGCAGGCATATGGGATCAAGATGATTTCAATGGGGCTGCTGGTCAAGCCCGGTCAGCCGCTCATCTGGCGCGGACCGATGCTCAACTCCGCCATCCGCCAGTTTTTGGGCGACGTGGAATGGGGCGAACTCGATTACCTCATCGTGGACCTGCCGCCCGGCACCGGCGACGCGGCGCTCTCGCTGGCGCAGGCGCTGCCTCTCAGCGGCGCGGTCATCGTGACCCTGCCGCAGCTGGTATCGCTCGAAGACGCCGGGCGCGGGCTGAACATGTTCCGCACGCTGGAAGTGCCGATACTGGGCATCATCGAGAACATGTCGTACCTCGACCTGCCCGACGGCACCCGCATGGACATCTTCGGCTCGGGCGGCGGCGAACAACTGGCGCTGGCAACCCAGGCAACCTTCCTCGGCAAAGTGCCGATTGACCAGAACGTGCGCATCGGGGGCGACAGCGGCAAGCCGATTGTGGTAAGCCATCCCGATTCCCCCACCGCCAAAGCGCTGATCGAGATCGCACAGAAGATCGCGGCGCAGGTCAGTGTGGCGGCGCTGAGCGCAAAGAATGAAATGCCCATCAATATCGTTGAGTAAGCAGATCGCATTATCACCCTGAAAGACCCGCCAGCCGAGCGGGTCTTTTTTTACATACAAAACTGCAAATCCATTTGCAATCGAGTTGTTGTATTTGCCGGGCAAGGGGGTGGGTATACTCTTCTCAGCATGGACGCCACCTCTTCCTACGACAAAATCTCCCTTCTGCGGCTGGCATTCAAAGGGCTGGACGACCGCGAACTGCAGGACATGGCGGCTCTCACCGAAATCCGCACCTACCCGCCCGGTCACGTGCTGTGCAGTGAAGGCGCTTATGAGAACGCCTTCTATATCATCGCCGACGGTAATGCGGAAATCACCAAGAAAATGATTGATGGCGGGGAAGACCGACTTTTGCGCGTGGCGCGGCGGGGCGACGTGGTGGGCGAAATGGCTTTGATTCAGAACGCGCCCCGCGCCGCCACCGTGCGAACCCTCACCGAATGCACCGTGCTGGAGATGGAAAAGCGGGATTTCGAAACCATCCTCAGCCGCAGCCCGCACATGGCAATGGACATCATCCGCATCACGCTGGACCGCATCCGCGCCAACGACCAGACGATGATCGAGGAACTGCAAAAGTCAAACAAGGTTCTCCGTCAATTGGACCGCAACAAAATGGAATTCATCCAAGTCGCCGCGCATGAACTGCGCACCCCGCTGACAGTGTTGAACGGCTACGTCAACGTCCTGCGCGCCATGTCGGGAAACGGGACAAATGGGGCGCTGGAGGAGGTCATTCAGGGCATTCTCAAAGGGACCGAACGCATCCACGAGGTGGTCAACCTGATGCTGGATGTGAGCCGCATCGGCGTCGAGACCTTGAAAATCGCCGTCGTCCCCGTCCCGCTGAAACGCATCATTGACGACCTGATTCACAACTTCGAAAAAGCCGCCTCCGAGCGGAAAATCCGCATCTATGCCCAGCACGCCGAAGGCGTCCCCATCATCAACGGCGACCCGGGCTTGATTCAAAAGGCGCTCTATCAGTTGATCATCAATGCCATCAAATATTCCCCCGATGGAAGCATGATCCTCGTCACCACGCGCCCGGTGCGGATGAACGATGGAGCGCCTGGCGTCGAAGTGGCGGTGAGAGACCGCGGCATCGGCATAGACGCCGAACACCTCGAATTAATCTTCGAAAAGTTCTACCAAGTAGGCAGCGTGGACTTGCATTCTTCCGGCAAAACCAGTTACAAGGGCGGCGGACCTGGGCTTGGGCTTGCCATCGTCAAAGGCGTGGCGCGGGCGCACGGCGGCAAAACCTGGGCAGAAAGCGCTGGTCACGACGAAATGAACTTCACCGGCAGCACTTTCTATCTGCAACTTCCTGTTGACCCTCCTTCCTCAACCGGCGAAAATAAAAACGTCAGTTCGGGATAAGGATTTTTTTACCGCCGAGATATCTTTCACGAAAAAAAAACCTAAAAGATCCCTAGCGACCTGACAGTTTCAAATGGGACGCTGAAAAACGCAGATAAACGCAGAAAAAAAACAACTAAATCAGCGCAAATCAGCGTTCATCTGCGTCCCAAAACAAAAGTGTCGGGTGGCTAGAAAAATCCGCACTTTTTCCATGTTTTCCGTGAAATCCGTGTACCCAAAGTTTTTTTAACCACGTCAATTTCCAATGAGCCAAAAAATCTCTGCGAACTCAGCGCCTCAGCGGTAAATTTTTGAAGCAGACGTTCTCCAACGTCTGCCCGCCAATTCAATTCCAGCCACCCGTCCGCTTGCGGTTACGGATTTCATCCATCAGCGCGTCGAGCATCTCGACATAAGATGCGCGGTTGACGGGTCCCTGCTGGGTGGCTTTTTCCTCCAGTTTGGACAGCAGATACACCATCCACGATAGCCAGGTGCGTGGATTGTCATACGCCTGCACGATTTCGCGGACGGACTCCTCGAGAATCTCGCGAATGTTGTCGTCTCTGCTCATGCTGGTCTCCTGATCGTGAATGCACGATTTTATTTTCATTGTAGCATACCTGTGTCAGAGTGTTCACGGCATCTGCGCTTATCTGTGATTGTAAAACGCTCTCCAAGGTAACTTGCCTGGCTGGATTTTGCCACCCCTCCCCTTTGCCCTTTTCCCAATGTAGCTAACGTCAGCTCGGGATAAGCGTCCCGAAGGCTGATTCTGCTCTCAAACCCGCTGCGTCAAAAGCCTTCGGGACGATTCAAAAGCCTTATCCCGAATTCAGGTTAGCTACTCTCCAAGAAGGAAATAGTACATACGGTATAATTCCCCGTCATGGACAAACAAATTATCGGTGTACGTTTCACCAAAGTTGGCAAAATCTATCACTTTGATTCCTCTGCCATCCCCGATGTGGAGATCGGCGAGCGCGTCATCGTGGATACATCCCGCGGCAAACACCTCGGCGAAGTGGTACAGAAATTGCACGAACCGCCTCCCCCGCCGGAGGGCGGCTGGAGGTCGGTGGAGCGGCGCGCCACCCCCCGCGACCTGCTCCTGCTTCAGTCGTGGCAGTCCAAACAGACCGAAGCCATGATCAACTGCCGCGCCCGCGCCGCAGAACTGGGTCTCAAGGACATCAAAATCGTCGCCGCCGAATACAACTACGACGGCACACGCCTTGCCTTCCTGTTCAGTACCGAAAGCGAAGACAAGGTGGATCTCAAATCGCTCAAAAAGGATATGAGCGACCTCTACCCCAACACCTACATCGAGATGCGGCAAATCGGTCCGCGCGACGTGGCAAAACTGCTGGGCGGCATGGGCGCCTGCGGCATCGAGACGCGCTGCTGCTCCAAATTCCTGACCGAGTTCTCGCCCATCTCCATCAAAATGGCAAAAGAACAGGGCATCTCGCTCACGCCCGAAGAAATCACGGGTATGTGCGGACGCCTGCGCTGCTGCCTCATCTACGAATACGAACAATACGTCGAAGCCCGCAAACAGCTGCCCAAACGCAACAAGAGAGTCGTCACACCCAAGGGTGAAGGCAAAGTGATTGACGTCCTCCCCATGAGCAACCAGGTCATCGTCCAAATCGAAGATGCGGAAGGCAAACGCACGCGCGAAACCTTCTCCCGCGAAGACATCCAACCCTGGGACGAACTTGAGGCGCTGCGGCGCAAATCCGAAGCCCCCTGCGACAGACACAACACAGGCGGATGCACCTGCGGCAAGAAAAGCCCGCTCGACCGCAACAACTGACCCTTGGAACATGAAACTTGGAACGTGGAACTTGAAACGTGACGCTTGAAACCTGGGAATCCCCTCAACACATCCTCGTCATCCTCGCCCACCCCGACGACCCTGAATTCTTCTGCGGAGCGACCCTCGCCAAATGGGCGCGCCAGGGACACCGCATCACCTACCTCCTCCTCACCTGCGGCGACAAGGGCTTCAACCCTACCACCGACCCCGGCATGACGCCCGCCAGGCTGTGCGCCATCCGTCACGAAGAACAGCACGCCGCGGCAAAAATCATCGGCGCGGAATCCGTCCACATCCTTGACCATCCCGACGGCTACCTCGTTCCAGACCTGAACCTGCGCCGCGAAGTTGTCCGTGAAATCCGCCGCCACAAACCCGACATCCTCGTCACCTGCGACCCGCAAAACCTATTCGCCACCTACGGCATCAACCACCCCGACCACCGCGCCGCCGGACAGGTTGTGCTCGACGCCGTCTTCCCCGCCGCCGGCAACCCGGTCTACTTCCCTGAACTGCTTGAGGAAGGCTTTCCGCCGCACATGCCCAGGGAAGTCTGGTGTTCGCTGACCATGCAGCCCAACGTCACCGTTGACGTCACCGACACATGGGAAATCAAAATCCAGGCAATCCTCCAGCATAAGACACAGGTTCAAGACCCTGCCAGCCTCATCGAACGCTTCAAATCCCGCCGCGCCGAAGACAGCACGGAAGAAAACCCGCGATACGAGGAAAAATTCAGAGTAGTCAAATACCAGTGAGTAACTCACCTTACGCAGTTCCTTCGTAGGGCGACATTTATGTCGCCCGAAAACGCGAGATAAATCTCGCGCTACCGCGTAAGGTGAGTGAGTAAAAGTCGCAGGTCAAAGGTTGCAGATCAAACATCAAAAGTCTCACACAGCCGCTTTCGACATCCAGCCTCTAACTTTCGACCTGAGACTTTCGACTTTCGACTTTAGACCAGAGACTTTCGACTTTCGACTTTAGACCTGAGCCTTTCAACCTCCAACCCCTCCCGGAGCCTCCCATGCCCAACTTCCTCCAACAAGCCAAAGACCTCTTCCCCTACACCCAAGCCCTGCGCCGTGACTTCCACCGCCACCCCGAACTCGGCTTCCGGGAAATTCGCACCAGCGGCATTGTCGCCAAAGAACTCGAAGCGCTCGGCATCGAAGTCACCAAAGGCGTCGGCAAGACGGGCGTCGTCGGCTATCTCGAAGGCGGCAAGCCGGGTCCCACCATCCTGCTCCGCTTCGACATGGATGCCCTTCCCATCACCGAAGAGACCGGCGCAGAATACGCCTCCACCAACCCCGGCGTCATGCACGCCTGCGGACACGACGGTCATACCGCCATCGGCTTGACCGTCGCCAAAATCCTCAACGAACACAAAAGCGAACTCGCGGGCAGCGTCAAATTCTGCTTCCAACCCTCCGAAGAAGGCACGAACGGCGAAGAGGTCGGCGGCGCACTCATGATGATGCGCGACGGCGTGCTCGACTCGCCCAAAGTCGAAAAAACCCTCGCCCTGCACCTGTGGAACGACAACCCCCTCGGCTGGATTCACGTCGCCAAAGGACCCGTCATGGCGGGAGCGGAACTCTTCAACGTCAAATTGACCGGCAAAGGCGGTCATGGCGCCGCGCCCGATACTGCCGTGGACCCGGTCGTCTGCGTCGCGCACATCACCGCCGCCCTGCAAACCATCGTTGCGCGCAACGTCCCGCCCCTCAAGCCGGCCGTCGTCAGCGTCACATCCATTCACGCCGGCACCGCCTTCAACATCATCCCCCAAACCGCCGAACTCAACGGCACCATCCGCACCTTCGACCCCGAAGTCCGCCAACTTGTCCTCGAACGTTTCCACCAAATCGTCACGGGCATCGCCTCGTCCTTCGGATGCGCCGCTGAAATCGCCACCCAACAAGTCACCGCTCCCGTCATCAACAACGAAGATGTCGCCGCCAGCGTCCAACGCTCGGCGCAGGCAATCTTCCCCGATACGCCCATCGCCGACTACGCCTACCTCACCATGGGCGCCGAAGACATGGGCTGGATGCAGGAAAAAGTGGACGGCTGTTACTTCTTCATTGGCTCAGCCAACGCCGAGAAGAACCTCAACTACAACCATCACCACCCCAAATTCGACTTTGACGAACAAGCGCTCATTCACGGCGTAGCGCTAATGGCGACAGCCGCCGCAGACTTACTCAAGTGAAGACGAAACTCACGCTTCTCTTTCTGACCCTCATCCTGGGCGCGTGTTCCCAGGCTGTTTCCACCCCTCAGCCTTTATCTGCCCACCCCTCCACCGAGACAGCCCCGCCGCCCTCACAGGACACTGCCTCCACTCAATGCGCCTACCAATGGGCATACCATGAACTTCCCGACCTCACCGCCCAATTCAACGGAATGATTCAACCCATCATTCCCAATTCCATCTCGCGCGCCACAACCTATGGCGAAAACTGCGTTGCCGCAGATGGGCAAGTCATCTTCTTCTCGCCAATGGAAACCGACTTCTACATCACCGTGACCGTCGAAACCCTGGACGACTACGAAACCTTTGGAAACTGGCTCTACGACGTCATGTTGATTGTGGACGGCATTCCGCCCGAAGATTTGGCGGCTCCACAGGCGGGGTTCGTCGAATTTCGCTTCGAGAAAAGCCCCGTCGAAAACATCACCTTCCGCGTGCCAATGCAGGGATATTTCGAAACAGCAGGCGAAAAAACAGGGGAAGAACTGTTTCGACTGTTCTACCCCGCCCCATAAAGTGTAGTGGGCGCTCTCTAACCTCCACATGCCGATACATCACAGGGGTAGGGCGACATTAATGTCGCCCTACTTATCGGCAGCGACCGCCCCAAGACGCGCATTCGCTATCCGAAGCAGAATCAGCCGTCCCGTAGGTGTGAAGCGGGCATCAGATTTATCCAATAGCCAAAGCAGCATCAAATCCCAAAATCTCCGTCTCCCTCAATCTCCAATCTGCCCGAATCTCCCAATTTGCCTACGCGCATAAATTTGCGCCTTGACAGTCATCGCTCTATATTGTATATTACGTTTAGTAAATACTAAACATATATAACAATAAAAAATCATGTCGAACTCTCTCAACCAAATCAAAAAGAATTTCACCGAAGGGCTCAGCCAGATCAGCCGCTTTTGGGGCTTCCCCAAAGGGATGGGCGCCATCTTCGCCGTGCTATATCTCTCCCCCACTGCACTCTCGCTGGATGAGATTGTCGAAAGGACGGGGTTGACAAAAGGCGCGGTCAGCACGGAGGTGCGCACGCTGGCGCGGATGGGGCTGGTGCATCGCTCATCCAAACTTGGCGACCGCAAGGATTATTACACCGCCGAAACGGATTTTTACGCCGCCATCCGCTCGATTTTGCAGGAACGGCAGAATTCGGAATTCGACCGCGCAGTGCGTTCCGTGAAAGAGACGCTGACAGCGTTGGAGGAAAATTGGGTGGAAAACGAGGAGTGGAATTTCGTCTATGAGCGGGTGAAGGCGCTGCAGGAGTTTTTCGACGCGATTGACAGCCTGGCAAAGGCGGTCATTCGGCTGGAGAGTTTGGGGCTCTCAAATGTGACGAAGATTTTGAGCGTGTTGAAATGATCGGAGACAAAATGAAAATTGCAGTAACAGGCGCGTTCAGTTATTCGGGCAAGTACATCGCCAGGCGGCTTTTGGAACGCGGCGAGGAGATCATCACATTGACGGGTCACCCAAACCGCCCCGACCCGTTCGGCGGAAAGGTCAAAGCGTATCCGTTGGATTTCAATGAGGCGGCTATGACAAAGTCACTGCAGGGGGTGGATGTATTGGTCAACACATATTGGGTACGGTTCGATAAAGGCAGGAACACCCAACCGCGCGCGGTGGAGAACACCCGCAAACTGGTCAACGCCGCCAAAGCCGCTGGCGTCAAACGGATTGTGCATATCAGCATCGCCAACCCGTCGGCGGACTCGCATTTGCCGTATTACTGGGGCAAGGCGGCAAACGAAAAAGCAGTCATCGAGTCGGGGCTGTCGTATGCCATCCTGCGCCCCACGGTGCTATACGGCGGCGGGGAAGATGTCCTTATCAACAATATCGCTTTTTTCCTGCGGCGGTTCCCTGTCTTTTTCATCCCCGGCGACGGGTCGTATGGCATCCAACCTGTCCATGTGGAGGATTTGGCAGACCTTGCTGTGGAGGCTGTGTACAGCAGGGAGAGTTACGTCATTGACGCGGTGGGTTCAGATAGTTACACGTTCAAGGAATTGGTTCAACTTATCGGTGAAACCATCGGGGCGAGACGACCGTTGATTTCCGTCCCGCCGAGACTGGCGCTGTTCGCGGCGCAAGTCATCAGCCTGTTCGTGAGGGATGTGGTGCTTACCCCCGAGGAGGTGGACGGCTTGATGGCAAACCTGTTGGTTTCCAAAGAACCACCGCGCGGCAAGACCCTGTTCAGGGATTGGCTGAAGCAAAATAAAGACCAGATTGGGACAAAGTACGCTTCGGAGTTAAAGCGTCATTACGCCTGACTTGAGTTTAGCGTTCGCTTTGAGTTAAAACCTTTTTACACGGAAGCGCACGGATTTTTTATTCTTTACCGTACACAGAAGCCCTAAAAGAGTGTTTTATAAATCGAGATTCACCACAGATAAACGCAGATGAACGCTGAGGAACCCAAAACACCTCTGCGAACTCAGCGCCTCGGGGGTAAATTTTCGGAGGCGAGCGTTCTTCCCGAATTGATATTACCCGATCTCCACCACCCCACTGCAGTTGGGACTGTCCATACACCCGTAATACTTCCGCCCGGCGTTGGGTCCGCTGCGGTGGATGCGCAGCACCATCATTTTCCCGCAGAGGGGGCACATCGGGACAGAGTCAGTTTCGGTCGAGGCGCGAAGCGGTCCGGTTTCCCGAACTTTCAGGACGGCGAGTTTAATCAATTCTTCCAGGTCGTCTTCCGAATAAGAGTCGCTCGAAGGGACATGCACCAGCGGCAGACCAGCGCTCAGGAAGAGGTCTTCCATGAACTGGTCGGCTTCGCGCGTTTCGCTGCGGGCAACCGGTTTGACCAATTCCACGCCGATGGCGGGTTTGAACTTCTCCGGCTCGCAGAGCAAAAAGTCCACATGCTTGCGAAAGAATTTATGGAAGAAATGTACGTTTTCGTTCGGGCGGACGATGTAGAAAATATCGGTGAGCGCCACCTTCGGGCAGACGACATAATGCCCGCCCGCCATTTTCTGCAGGACGCGCAGTAATGCCAACTCCGTCACGGAGAGAAACGGTTCCCGCAGACGGTAAGGGAGACGGTCAAAAGACTTGAGCGGCGGCTTGCGGTCGGGCATTTGGATTTTCCAACCCATTATAGCAGGCGGAGTTACGCGCTGCGCATCCATTCCATGACTTGAGGCTGGGGCGCACAGCACGGTCAAGGTGAGGCGGAAGAGGAGTTGAGCAGCGTTTGCAGCAACGCTTTTTCCTCCTCTTTCGTTTTCACCTCCCCATCCAGCCAGGCATTGCGGAGACGGCGCAGAAGGATGGCGTAACGCGGTCCCGGCTCGACGCCGAGGGCTTTCAGGTCATCTCCGTTGATGTGCGGTTTGATGTAACGCCACTTCGAGATGTATTCGTCGAAGCATTCCTTCACGCGAGGGTCTTTTGCCGCGTATCCCACCGCTTCGACGGCGGCAAGGGGATACGCCTCCAGCCGTTCGACGCATTGACTGGGCTTCAAGCCGACAAAAGACAACTGGACGGCATACATTTTCGAGGCGGCGAACAAGGCAGCGAGCAAATCTGCGGTGAAGTGGAGGCGGTCATTCAGCGCCGACACCTGCTCCTGCGAAAGGGACATGAGCCACAGCAGCCAGCCGAGGTCGGAGGCGCGCATCTGTTCGCCCTTGGTGATGTTCCAGGGAGAGAGGTGTTGCAAACTGCGATAGGTGTGCAGGTTTGTCAGCCGCTGCCGCATGGATTCATCGAAGGTCAGGGCGGGATGAATGGGCTGGAGCAGGTTCAACTCGGCGAGGCGGGCAAGCATGGCGGCGGCGTTCCATTCTTCGAGGATGAGGTCCAGTTCGTGGCGGATGCGCTGGGCGGAGAGTTTTTCAATCAGCGGGCGGGCGGGGGGAATCAATGCCAGCGTCTCCTCCACAATTGTGAAGCCGTATCGTTCCGCATAACGGACGGCGCGGTACATGCGCGTGGGGTCGTCTATGAATGACTTTGCGTGCAGAACGCGGACAATCCCTTGTTTCAAATCGTCCATGCCGCCGAGGTCGTCGCGCAATTCGCCGAAGTGTGCGCCGTCGAGACGGATGGCGAGGGTGTTGATGGTGAAGTCGCGGCGGCGGATGTCGTCGTCCATGCTGCCCGGCATCACAGTGGGCAGGGCGGCGGGATGTTTATAGGTTTCGGAGCGCGCCGAGATGAGGTCGAGGGTGTCGGATGATTCGGTCTGCAGGTCTTTGGGCAGGAACCATTTGGCGGTGCCGAATTTGGAATGGGCGGTCACTCTGCCGCCATGCCGTTTGGCAAGCGCGCGCGCCAGCGCGATGGCATCCCCTTCGACGGTGAGGTCAAGGTCCTGGATGGCAGAGCCAAGGATCAGGTCCCGCACGGAGCCGCCGATGATGTAGAGCGGAAATCCGCTTTGGGCGGCGGAATCTGCAATCAGATGAATGAGGCGAAGCTGACTCGGTGAAAGAGAGGCTTCGAGCTGCGATTTGAGGTTCATGAGGTCAAGCCCATTTTACCCGTAATCCAAGTCTCATCACAAAAGTTTTTTCAGGTATAATCGGCGCATCATGTACAGGACTGCTTTGTTTATGCTGAACCCGCTGCCGTCCCCTGCGAGCGACCATACACCTGCCTGGTCTGGTTAGGTTCAGTTCGGCATTCCCGCGAGCGGCTCCCAGACTATGGCGAGCCGTTTTTTGTTTCTCACGCGAAGGCATGGCACGCAAAAAGGAAAGAGAGAAAGAAGAAAGACGTGGACATCAAAGAGCTGACAGCCGAAATGCACCGTTTCGTCCGCTCGAAAGGCTGGTACGACCCGAACAGCAAACGACCGCAGACGCCGCGCAATCTGGCGGTTTCGCTGGCAATCGAGGCGGCGGAGATTTTGGAACATTTTCAATTCACCGATGAGATCAAAGACAAGGATGAATTGGGAAGCGAATTGGCGGATGTGACCCTGTACCTCCTGCAACTGGCTTCCGTTTCAGGGATTGACCTGGAGGAGGCGGTGTTGAAGAAAATTGAGATCAACAAGACTAGAACATGGGATCAAGAAGAGTCGAACGTCAAAGGTCAAAAATCGGCTGACTGACTTGCGCCCTTCGACCTTTGACTTTCAACCTTTGACCTTTGACGAGAATTTGAAATGAACATCTCTGTATTTGGCGGTTCACAACCCAAAGAAGGCGACAAAGCCTACGAGGAGGCAATGCTCCTCGGGCGGCTGCTCGCCCAGCGCGGACATACCGTGCTGACCGGCGGCTACATTGGCACAATGGAGGCGGTCTCGCGGGGCGCGCATGAAGCGGGCGGACATGTCGTCGGCGTGACGTGCGAGGACATCGAAGCGTGGCGACCCGTCAGACCGAACCGCTGGGTGAAAGAGGAACGGCGGAGAAAAAGCCTGATGGAGCGGCTGCAGGTTCTGGTCGAGGAATGCGATGCGGCGATTGCGCTGCCGGGCGGTCCCGGCACGTTGACGGAAATCGCGCTGACATGGAATCTCATGATCGTGGAGTCCCGTCACCGGAGCCCGTTGATACTGGTCGGACGCGGTTGGCAGTCCACGTTCGATCAGTTCTTCAAGGAATTCGACGAATACGTCTCTGCACAACAGCGTGAGCTGCTTCAGTTTGCAGAGGATGTGAAAACTGCCGTAGAGAAAATAGAGAGTGGTAAGCGGTAATTCCATTACCATTCTTCAATGACCAATTCCAAACGGAGCAAAAAATGGCTGAAGACAAATTACCCACCCGTGCCGAAGACTTTTCAGAATGGTACAACAAACTCGTCCTGAAAGCGGACATGGCGGATTATGCCCCCGTGCGCGGCTGCATGGTCGTCAAACCCTACGGCTGGACGCTGTGGGAAAACATGCAGGCGGGGTTGGACCGGCGCTTCAAGGAGACGGGTCACGTCAATGCGGCATTCCCCACACTCATCCCCATGTCGTTCTTTGAAAAGGAAAAGGAACACGTGGAAGGCTTTGCGCCTGAACTGGCGGTGGTGACGCATGGCGGCGGCGAAAAATTGGAAGAGCCTTTGGTCGTGCGCCCCACCTCCGAGACCATCATCGGATACATGTACTCCAAGTGGATCAAATCGTGGCGCGACCTGCCCATCCTCATCAACCAATGGGGGTCGGTGCTGCGCTGGGAACTGCGCACCAAACTCTTCCTGCGCACTGCCGAGTTCTACTGGCAGGAAGGTCACACCGCACACGCCACCGCCGAAGAAGCCAAAGAGGAGACCTTCCGCATGTTGGATGTGTACGCCGACTTTGCCATCAACGACTGCGCCGTCCCCGTCATCAAGGGCATCAAAACCGAGACCGAAAAATTCGCCGGCGCGGTCATGTCCACCACCATCGAAGCGATGATGCAGGACAAGAAAGCGCTGCAATCCGGCACGTCGCACTACTTTGGGCAAAACTTTGCCAAGGCGTTCAACATCCAGTTTCTCAACAAGGAAAATACGCTCGAATACGCCTACACCACCTCGTGGGGTCTCTCCACGCGCATGATTGGCGCCATCATCATGACGCACGGCGACGACCAGGGGCTCATCCTGCCTCCCAAAGTCGCGCCCATCCAGGCGGTCATCGTTCCCATCTACAAAACCGACGCCGAAAAGAGCAAGGTCATGGAAACGGCGGACAGGGTCTTCGCCGAACTCAAAGCCGCCGGCATCCGCGTCAAAATGGACGACCGTGAGGGCGTTACGCCGGGCTTCAAATTCAACGACTGGGAAATGCGCGGCGTGCCGGTACGCATCGAGATCGGACCCAAGGATGTGGAAAAAGGCTCGGTCGCGCTGGCAAGACGGGACGTGGTGGGACGCGAGGGCAAATCCTTCGTCTCGCAAACGGCTCTCCCCTCGACCGTGAGCGGGCTCCTGTCCGAGATTCATGCTTCCCTCCTCAAACGCGCCACCGCCTTCCGCGACGCCAACATCCACGACCCCAAGACCTACGACGAACTCAAGCAGGTCGTCGCCGATGGCTGGGCGTTCTCCTATTGGTGCGGCAACAAGGACTGCGAAGCGAAAATCAAGGAAGACACTAAAGCCACCTCCCGCTGCATCCCTCTCGAAGGACAGCCCGACTCCAAAGGCAAGTGTATTGTCTGCGGCAGCGAAGCCGAGAAAAAAGTGCTGTTCGGCAGAGCCTACTAAACCCGTGAACAGTGAACAGTAATCAGTGGCTATTCACTATTCACTGATTACTGTTCACTGATTACTGATTACTGAATCATGCCCGCCATAGACCTCGCCCGCCTCAAAAAACAAACCGCGCATCTGGCGGACCTCTTTGACCAGCCCGACGGCTTCGTGCGCGAACTGCGCGAAGTGCTGGATTACTACGTCAACCGCACACTGCGCAGTCAGGGCGTGGCGCCATCGTCCGTTTTGCCCACCTATCGGACGCCGTCCGTCGTGCTGCGGCAAATCGAAACGGAATTAGGTCCAGTGGCGGAGCAGCGACCCATCCAGGCGCTTGAACTTGCCGACACCCTCTGGGACGAAGGCTGGCTGGAAACGCGTCTGCTCGCTGCCTTCCTGCTGGGACGCATCCCTCCGCAGGAGGAACGTCTGCTCGCCCGCCTCACCGCCTGGACACAAGCTGTGCGCGACCCATCGGTCCGCGCCGCCCTGCTTACCACCAGCCTCACCCGCCTGCGCAGCGAAACACCCGATCTGTTCCTCGTCCTCGTGCGGGAGTGGCTGCATCCCGCCCGTCAGCGCATGTGGTCCAATGGCATCCAGGCGCTCGTGCCGCTGGTCAGAGCGCCCGATTTCGATAACCTCCCGCCCGTGCTGGACATCGTCGAACCAATCTTCAAAGCATCCCCAGCCGCTTTACAATTCGACCTGCAGGAACTCATCAAGGCGCTCTATCAGGCTTTTCCAGAGGAGACCATCTTCTTCCTCCAGCAGATCGTGACGAAAACCAAAAGCCCGCTTCCGGCGGTCTCCCTGCGGCGCATGTCGCCCGAATTGCCGGAAGCGCTCCAAGCCAGCCTGCGCGAAATTCTGCGCAGCCGCCGGCAAAAAGAAAGGAGCGAATCATGAATCTACTTGCTGTAAGAGGCGTTGCAGGAGTCATCATCTTGTTCCTGGGACGCGAACTCAGTTTCCTCTTTTCCGCGGCGCTGGCGGCTTTCCTTGGCGCCCGCCTCACCCATCTCCTGCCGCCCGGCTTGCCCGCCTGGGCAGACACTGCCTTCCTGCTGTTCATGGCAATCCTGGGCGCGGTGTTGACGCTCATCAACAAAGACACGGGGTATTACGTCACTGGCTTTCTGGTGGGCGGCTTTGCCTTCAATGAATACTTTACGCCGGGCAGCGCCGCCCTCTCCATTTTGCCTTTCGTGGTGGGGAGCGTCCTTGGCGCAATCATCATCGGCTTGCTCAAAGAATGGGCGCTGATTCTCGTCTCCTGCCTGATTGGCGCCTACCTCCTCTACGGCGTCCTGCCGGTCGCGGGCATTGCCCGCATCCTCCTCAGCGCCGGACTGTTCATCATCGGCGCGCTGGCACAGGTTATCATGTTCCAAATGCAAAAACACGCAGACAGATGAACATGGACACCAGCCGTCTCATCTACCTTCACGGTCTCGAAAGCGACAGCAACAGCGGCAAAGCGCGCCTCTTCCGCGAGTGGTTCCCCGGCATGCTCACGCCCGACTTCAAAGGCTCGTTCGAAGAACGCATGACCCAACTCGAACCCATCCTCGCCGCCAAAGATAACTGGACCATCATCGGCTCGTCCTTTGGCGGATTGATGGGAACGGTCTATACCTGCAAACATCCGACTCGCGTGCGGAAACTCATCCTGCTTGCCCCTGCCCTGCTGCGCGACCCCTTCGGTTCTTATCTGGATCCTTCGACCGGCTCAGGACAACGCCTCGAGCCTGTTTCCGTCCCAACCATCCTCATCCACGGGACGCTGGATACTGTCGTCCCGCTCGAAGCGGTCCGGGAGGTTGCCCAACGTCTCTTCACCAACCTGACCTATCACATTGTGGAAGACGACCACCGCCTGCACAAAACAGTGCAGGAGTTGGACTGGAAGACCATTCTCGCATAGACAGACCTGACAGGTGCGCCCACCCAGAGACCCGTCAGGTCTTTTCATTTCGGAGTTCCATGAATCAACTCAACTACTGGCTTACCACCGCCCAAATGCCGGGCGAAGAAAACACCATCACCCCTCTGCCCGAAAAGGTGGATGTCGCTGTCATCGGCGGAGGGTACACCGGGTTGAGCGCGGCGCGGACGCTGGCGAAAGAGGGCGCTCATGTCGTTGTGCTAGAAGCGGAAAGCATCGGCTGGGGGGCGAGTTCGCGCAACGGCGGCATGGTGTTGACCGGGCTCAAACTCCCCATGCAGACCGTCCTCAAGCGTTACGGGCGCGACTTGGCAAGGCAGTTGTTCCAATGCTCGCTGGATTCGGTCAGCCTGGTGGAGGAGATTGTGCGGGAGGAAAACATTGACTGCGGGTTTGCCCGCACGGGTCATTTGCTGACGGCAAACAAACCCCAACATTACGAAGCGCTCAAAGGCGAAGTTGAATTCATGGCAAAGGAATTCAACCACAAAGTACGGCTAGTGCCGCCGCGTGAGTTGAAGAACGAAATTGGCTCGGCGGTCTATTACGGCGGGCTGGTGGATGAGGTCAGCGGGGGGTTGAACCCGGCGCAGTATGTGGCGGGATTGGCGCGCGCGGCAGAACAGGCTGGGGCGAGGCTCCATGCCCGGGCGCGGGTCAACAGGCTCGAGCGGAGAGGGATGCGGTTCTTCGTCGAGACCGAAAGAGGCGCCTTGAGCGCGGAATCCATTTTTGTGGCAACGGCTGGTTATACGGGGAATGTCACCAAGAGATTGCAGAGAAAGGTTATTCCAATCGGGTCGTTCATCATCGCCACCGAACAACTGCCCGATAAACTCGCTCGTGAACTCAGCCCCAACAACCGCATGATTTTCGATTTCAAACATTATCTGAATTACTTCAGGCTGTGGGAGAACCGCTTGATTTTTGGCGGGCGCGCGGCGTTTTTCCCTGAGACTGCGAATACAATTCAGAGGAGCGCAGAGATTTTGCGCCGCGAGATGGTGCAGGTGTTTCCGCAGCTGCGGGACGTGAAGGTGGAATATGCCTGGGGCGGCACGCTCGATTTTGCCTTCGATATGATGACGCATGTGGGCGAGGAGAACGGGGTGTATTATTCGCTGGGTTATGCCGGTCACGGCGTGGCAATGGGGACGTATCTGGGCAAGACCGTTGCCGAGGCAATGCTCAAAGGAAACATCGGCGAACACCCCTTCGCGCAATTCAAATTTCCCGGCGCGCCACTGGGATTGTATAACGGCTTTCCATGGTTTCTGCCGCTGGCAGGCGCATGGTATAAGTTTTTGGATTGGATCGAGTAGCGGACGTTCTCTAACCTCAACGACAGGCAGGCGGCTGTGACTTTTACAGCGCAGAGGTGTTTTGATACAAAATCAAGCGTCTTATTTTGGTACCTTACAAGAGCCAACCCCTCAACGCAGATTACGCTGATTGGGAAAATTGCGCGGATTTTTCGAAAAAAAAAACATCAGCGTAATCCGCAAAACCCGCGGCATTCGCGTTGCTGTCCAAAATTTGTATGGCAGGGAAGCGTTTTATCAAAAAGCGCAACCCACGGCTTTCATAAAGAAAGGTGCGACGCACTCAGCAAGGGTAAAACTCAAACCCAAATTCCACGTCAAAGGAGAGCGAATATGATGGCAAAAACACAGAAGGAACTGGAAGGGGAAGTCTATTACCCGTCCGAGCAGGTGGTGGCGCAGGCGGTAGTGCAAGACTGGGACGCCTTGGCTGAATTTGCCCGCAGAGACCTGCAAGGCTTTTGGGCAAAGGAAGCCGAGGAACTGGAATGGTTCAAAAAATGGGACAAAGTGCTGGACGACTCGAACAAGCCGTTCTTCAAGTGGTTTGTCGGCGCCAAAGTCAACATCGTCCACAATGCCATTGACCGCCACCTCAAGACTTACCGTAAGAACAAACTGGCGCTGATGTGGGAAAGCGAAGACGGCAAGGAGCACCGCACCTTTTCGTATTTCGCCATGAACCGCGAAGTCAGCCGCATGGCAAATATCATAAAAGCGATGGGCATCCAAAAGGGCGACCGCGTCACCATTTACATGGGGCGCATCCCGGAGATTGTCTTTGCCATGCTGGCATGCGCTAAAATCGGCGCAATTCACTCGGTGGTGTTCGGCGGTTTTTCGGTGGACGCCCTGCAGGGACGCATCGAAGACAGCCAGTCGAAACTGGTCATCACCATGGATCGCAGTTTCAACAACGGCAAGGTCGTCGAGCTGAAGCGCACCGTGGACGAGGCGCTCAAGCGCTGTCCCAGCGTGGAGAACGTCATCGTCGTCAAACGCGTGAACGAAGACGTGCCCATGGAAGCCGGGCGCGACCACTGGTACCATGACCTGTGCGCCCTGCCCATTGCCAACGGCAAATGTCCCACCGAAGTGATGGACGCCGAAGACCCGCTCTACATCCTCTACACTTCCGGCTCCACCGGCAAACCCAAAGCCATTCTGCACACGCACGGCGGCTACATGGTCGGCACTTACACCACCCTCAAATACGTTTTCGACATCAAAGACGACGACCGCTGGTGGTGCGCCGCCGACCCCGGCTGGGTGACCGGACACTCCTACATCGTCTATGGTCCCTTGCTCAATGGCGCCACCACCTTCCTGTTCGAAGGCGGACCGACCTACCCCTACCCCAACCGCTGGTGGCAGTGCGTCGAACGTTACGGCATCACCATCCTCTACACCGCCCCCACCGCCATCCGCGGGCTGATGCGCTTTGGCGAAGCCTGGCCCAATAAACACGACCTCTCCTCCCTGCGCCTGCTCGGCACTGTCGGCGAGCCGATCAATCCCGAAGCCTGGCGCTGGTATTACCGCGTCATCGGCAAGGAACGCTGCCCCATCATAGATACCTGGTGGCAGACCGAAACCGGCATGTTCATGATTACGCCGACGCCCACCGTGCCGCTCAAGCCCGGCTCCGCCACGCGTCCCTTCTTTGGACAGGAAGCCGAAGTGGTGGACGAAAACGGCAACCCCGTCCCAGACGGAACGGAGGGATACCTGGTTCTGAAGAATCCCTGGCCCGCCATGCTGAGAACCATCTACGGCGACCCGGATCGCTACGTGACCCAATACTGGTCCAAGAACCCCGGCAAATACACCACCGGCGACTCCGCCAAACGCGACAAGGACGGCTACTTCTGGATCATCGGGCGCGTGGACGATGTCATCAAGGTCAGCGGGCACCGGCTTGGCACGGCAGAAATCGAATCGGCGCTGGTCAGCCATCCCGCCGTGGCAGAGGCGGCAGCCATCGGGCTTCCGCACGAGGTCAAGGGACAGGGTATCCATTGCTTTGTGCTGCTGCGCGCCGGCTTCAGCCCCTCGCCCGACCTGGCGGAGGAATTGCGCCAGCACGTTGCCACACACCTCGGCGCCATTGCCAGACCAGAGGATGTCAAATTCGTGGATAAACTCCCCAAGACGCGCTCCGGTAAAATCATGCGCCGCGTGCTCAAGGCGCGCGCGCAGGGACTGCCGGAAGGAGACATCAGCACGCTGGAAGAGTAGGGATTGGTAATTGGTAATTGCCCCGCGACAGTCTTTTGCGAAAGAGTATCGCGGGGCTTTTTCGATGATAATATTTTTCTAGCCACCCGACACTTTTGTTTTGGGACGCAGATGAACGCTGATTTGCGCTGATTTAGTTGTTTTTTTTCTGCGTTTTTCAGCGTCCCATTTGAAACTGTCAGGTCGCTGGATATTTTTTACAACGCAGAGCCCGCACGGACGTGAACCCTTCGACAGGGCTTCGATAAACTCAGCCCGGCGGCTCAGGGCGGGCGTCCGCGCTATTCGTACAAAGCCCCGCCAAGGCGGGACTAGTCCGCTTGAGCGGACTTGGCAGGAATAGCACGGGGGTTAATCCCCGTGCGACGCCAATTGCGCACAAGAGTATAATAACAGCCATGTCCACAAGAACAGACCGCGAATACGAAGAAAAAGTTTTACAGTGGCGGGCGAGGAAATACGATGAACTCGTCCGTGAAAACGGCTGGCTGGCGCTGGCGGGCTTGTTCTGGCTGAACGAAGGCAGAAACCTGATTGGCTCCAACCCCATGTGCGAGGTCATTCTGCCGGAACGCGCCCCCACCTTCATCGGCGTTGCAGAACTCAAAGGGCAGAAAGTCCGCTTTACGGCGGCGGAGGGGGTGCGGGTGAAGGTCAACGGACGGTTGGTGGACAAAGCCGTTCTGAGGTCCAGCCAGGAGGCGAAGCCCAGTTTCATCACCTGGGAGGAAACCCTGCGGATGGTCGTCCACGAACATGCAGGCAGATTCGCCATCCGCATCTGGGATAACGCCCAAAAGGAACGCCTCAACTTCCCGCCCCTCAAGTGGTTCCCCATCAACCGGCAGTTTCGCATCCCGGCGCGTTACACACGTTACGAACAGCCGCTGATGACGGAACACCCGGATACATTCGGCGACGTGGTGGAAGACCGCCTCGACGGATATGTGACCTTCCGCTTCGCCTCCTCGACCTTCAAACTGGACGCCACCGAAAAAGCCGACGGCTCGCTCTTCATCCGTTTTCGCGACCAGACGAGCGGCGTCGAAACGTATCCGCCCAGCCGCTATTGTTACACGGAGCCGGTCAAAAACGGCAGAGTGACGCTCGACTTCAACTTTGCCTACAACCCGCCTTGCGCGTTCACCCCATACGCCACGTGCATTTTTGCTCCACTGCAAAACACCCTGCCTTTCCGCGTGGAAGCGGGCGAGAGGTATTGAAAACGTTTGCGCCCGTTGAAAATTGCCCCTCTCCGAGAAAAGCGGCTTTGAAGGGGACGCTTTCCGCCTCCCGAATCTTTACCAAATTTTTATAATCGCTTTACTCCGCCTTCAATTCACAAAAGTAAACTGTGGTCATAGATTACACACAGACGTGTGAAAAGGAGACCACAGAAATGAACAAAATTCTAAGCACAACCCTGATTGTCCTTGCAGTCATCGCATTAGCGGCAGTCGTCTTTTTTGCCGGGAGCATGTACGCCCGCGCGAACGCCTTTGGACCCTCCATGATGTTCGGCTACGGCTGGAACAACAACAATGCCTACGGACCTTCCATGATGAACGGTCGTGGAGCTGGCATGATGAATGGACGCGGACCGTCAATGATGGGTGGCTACGGCTACAACACCGCCAACCTCCCCGTCTTGACCATTGACCAGACAAAAGCCGCCGCCGAAAAGTACCTGGCGAATCTCAACAACGCCGACCTGGAAATCGCCGAGGTCATGATCTTCGATAACGGCGGTTATGTCATCGTCAAGGAAAGCAGCACAGGCATCGGCGCATTCGAACTGCTCGTTGACCCCGTTTCGCAAACCGCCTACCCCGAACACGGTCCCAACATGATGTGGAATCTGAAATACAGCGGCACCAACCACCAGTACATGATGGGTGGACGCGGCTACGGCATGATGGGCGGCGGGATGATGCAAGGCTGGAACAGCGCAGCCCCTCTTGATGTTTCCGCCGAGATGACCGTCACTCCCGAACAGGCAGTGGAATACGCCCAGAAATATCTCGATGCCAATTTTGCCGGCGCGACCGTCGAACACCCCACACAGTTCTACGGTTATTACACCCTCGACTTTGAAAAGGACGGCAAAATCGCCGGTATGCTGAGCGTCAATGGTTACAGCGGACAGGTCTTCCTGCACACCTGGCACGGCACGTTCATCGAAGAGACGGAGTACGAATAATCTTCAATCAAAGGCGGCAGTCGCTTCGCTCGGCAAAAGTGACTGCCGCCTGTTTTTATAGGTAAAATCACAACATGGCGAAAATCCTGGTCATTGACGACGAGCCCTCCATCACCAAACTGGTCAGCGCATACCTCAAACCGGAAGGATACGAGGTATTCACTGCGTCGGATGGAAATGCAGGGCTCAAAGCCGCGCGGGCATTCAAGCCCGACCTGATCATTCTCGACATCATGCTGCCCGGCATGGACGGCATCGAACTGCTCTCGCGTTTGCGCCGCGAATCGGATGTGTATGTAATCATGCTGACGGCAAAGACCGAAGAGACGGATAAGATCGTCGGTCTTACCATCGGGGCGGACGATTACGTGACCAAACCGTTCAGCCCGCGCGAGTTGGTGGCGAGGGTCAAGGCGGCGCTGCGGCGCATCGAAACAGGAGCAGGTTTGGGCGGGGAAAGAAGCGTGCTTTCGTTCAAGCACGTCCGCATAGACGTGGGCGCGCGCAAAGTCAGTGTGGATGAGAAGCCCGTCGAATTGACAACCATCGAGTTTGATTTGCTCAAAGCCCTGGCAGAAAATCACGGTCGCGTCCTGACGCGCGAACAACTGCTCGAGAAGGTATGGGGCGGCGAATATTTCGGCGAGATACGCGTGGTGGATGTGCATCTGGGTCACGTCCGACAAAAACTTGGGCGGGAGGATTTGATTGCCACCGTGCGCGGCGTGGGCTATCGTTTTGAGGATGAACCATTATGAACGCATCTTTACGAAGCCGTTTGGGCGCAAAAATATTTTTTTCGTATTTGGTCATCATCGTTGTAAACGTGGCGGTTCTATTCATCGCCAGTCAGTTCATCCTGCCGTCTGCATTCAATCGTCACATGATGGGCATGGGTCCCATGATGAATGACGGGATGATGAACAACATGATGGGCGGATACACTTCGCTGCCGCAGTTGTATGCCGACTTTCGCGCCAGTTTCAATGAGGCGCTGATGTATGCCACGCTCGCCGCCATGGCGGCGGCGCTTGCCTTGAGTCTTTTATTCAGCAGAAGCGTGGTCGCGCCTGTGCTGGCAATGTCGCATGCCACACAACGCATTGCGGCAGGACGTTATGACGAACGCGTGCAGGTCAACGGCAATGACGAACTCGCGCAACTCGCACTGCGCTTCAATGAAATGGCTGAAAAATTAAATCAGGTGGAAACCATGCGGCGGCGGCTCATCGGCGATGTCAGCCATGAACTGCGCACGCCGCTCACCGCCATCAAAGGCTCGATGGAGGGGCTGATGGATGGCGTTCTGCCAGCCGAGGACGACACCTTTCAGCAAATTCACGCCGAGGCGGAGCGCCTCAATCGTCTCGTGGACGATTTGCAGGAACTCAGCCGCGTCGAAGCGCGCGCTTATCCATTGGATATTCACCCATTGGACGTTATCCCCCTCGTGCAGACGGTGACCAAACGACTCGCGCCTCACACCCAATCCAAACGCATCTCTCTGGACCTTGACCTGTCTCCTGACCTTCCGCCGCTCCTCGCCGACGAAGACCGTGTGGTGCAGATATTGACCAATCTCGTCAGCAATGCAATTCAATATACGCCGGAAGGTGGTAGTGTCTCGATTTCTGCGAAATGCGTCAATCATGAGGTGCAAATTTCAGTCCGCGATACCGGCATTGGGATTCCGCCCGAGCATCTCCCCCACATCTTCGACCGTTTCTACCGCGTGGACAAATCGCGCTCACGTCAGGCGGGCGGCGGGAGCGGCATCGGCTTGACGATTGCCCGCGCTCTCGTCGAAGCGCAGGGAGGGAGAATTTGGGCGGAGTCGAAAGGGGAAGGCACGGGAAGCACATTCACCTTCACGCTGCCGATTGCCGCGGAGAAATAGCGGCAGGGTAATGCGCCTTCGTGTGAGATTTCTCCCATGCCCGCAGGCAACACTGCAAAGAAACTACCTCAGGTGAGACCAAAAAGACTCCATCGCACGGGAGTCTTTTTTTATCTGTCGGCGTACGCGGATTTGACCCTCCGACCTCACGGACAAGAGAACAGATATTGACCTGTTGGAAAAGAGGGCTATATAATTTGTTTATCTGGTTCAACCCATTCCGTCCATGTGCCCAAACGATTTGGGGGAGTAGATGGAAGTTTCCAGCCAAAAGGAATTCGGACATCCGTATAGGCAATAGTTCGGCAGTTCCGCCCATAATGAGGGTAAAAGGGGTTATAGGTAGGGTAAAATAAAAGCATGGAAAATATAACTTATCGGCTCGGTGAATTGTTTTGCGGTCCAGGCGGAATTGCCCTCGGAGCCAGAAATGCAAAAGCATGTCTGAACGGCACTGCTTACACAATTACTCATGCGTGGGCAACCGATTATGACCCTGATTCTTGTAATACGTATCGAAAAAATATATGCCCTGAAAATCCAAACTCTGTGATTTGTCATGACATTAGAACTTTAGATTACGAAATGCTAGCGGCAATATCTGAAATTGACGGATTAGCTTTTGGCTTTCCATGTAATGATTTTAGTGCAATTGGCGAGCAAAAAGGAATTCACGGCAACTTTGGGCCACTTTTTTCTTATGGAGTTAAAGCATTAAAAATGTTCCGTCCAAAATGGTTCTTTGCTGAAAATGTCGGCGGACTACGCAATGCCAATGATGGAAAAGCATTTGATATTATTCTTAACTCCTTCAGAGATGCGGGATACAAAATAGTCCCTCACTTATATAAATTTGAAAAATATGGTGTACCACAAGCTAGGCACAGAATAATAATCATTGGTATTCGAGAGGACATTCCTCAAGAATTTCGCGTTCCATCGCCTGAGCCTTACGCAAACATTGACGTATCGTCTCGCAATGCCATTGAAAACCCGCCGATTCCTGACAATGCTCCCAATCATGAATTTACAAAGCAGTCAAAAACAGTAATAGAGCGGTTACAACACATCAAACCTGGAGAAAATGCTTTTAATGCAAATTTACCTGACCACTTAAAACTAAATGTCAAAGGTGCAAAAATTAGTCAGATTTACAAACGCCTTGATCCAGATAAACCATCTTATACTGTTACGGGAAGTGGTGGTGGCGGAACACATGTTTATCATTGGGCTGAAAACCGTGCATTAACAAACCGAGAAAGAGCTAGATTACAGACATTTCCTGATGACTTTATTTTTTGCGGCTCAAAGGAGAGTGTAAGAAAACAGATTGGAATGGCAGTTCCTCCCAAAGGCGCAGAAATTGTGTTCAATGCTCTTCTTGCCAGTTTACTGGGAATTGATTACCCGTTTATCTCTCCTAACATAGTAGCAATTGAAAATCTATTTGAACAAACACATTACATTGTCAACGAGAAAAACGGAGAATACTAAATATGAATAAAAAAGAATTGGCAATTTTTGATACAAGAGTGCGGGAAGTTGCAAACTTCTTAAGTCAACAAATATCCAAAGTAAATGCAATTGAATTAGCAAAGCAAATTATAAGAGGGGCAGAAGGTGGACACGAATTTGACGAAGGAAATTTTGTTTCTTGGCTGAATGACCGTTTTATTCCGCAGACTATTTGGCTTTCAAGCGATGATTATGCAAGGGGAATCACACGGGCATTACCGCAAGCATTAACTTTTGCAAGATCAGACTTTGGGAGCTCCAAACAAAGGGATTTGGGGCAATTATGGACTGATACAGCAAGGGGGTTACTTGGAGAAATAGCCGTACAACGCTTTTTTACTGAAAAATTAGGTTTGCAAATACAACAAGACACCAGCCTTGGCCAAGATTTGAACGACTATATTTCAACAGATATAAAATTTGTTGAAGAACCTTCTGGTAAATATCGGCAAGCCAAGATAAACACTAGTATTAAGACTGGAAAATTTAATGCCCGCTGGCTTGATGAGTATAGCGCTCCAAAAATTACCCAAATTGACGCTTTTATTTTTGTTCGGTTAGGAACACCAAAAGAGCACTTTGTAGCATATCTCAAAGACATAAGCTTTTTGAGGACAAAGCTTTTTCCGAAAGCAATAGAACTTGGGGAACTTACAACTGTTTCAAGCTCTGCCCTATGGGATTCAATTCCTGAATTTGAACCAATCCCTGCTTATATCTCTGGCTTTCTAATGTGCCAAGATTTAAAATATCCTATTCATTCTGTTACAGCGGAAATGAGGGGTAGTGAAAATTACAAGGGACGAGACACCAGAAAAATCTATATAAGGGAGGGGGTGGGGGTATTTACCAGAAACAATTTATATGCCCTTCCACAATTTCAAGAACTTGACCCAGGAAATAAACTAAAGGTCATTATTGAAGGTATCGAAAAAGAAGTTGATAACAAAGACCATTTTTACGCAAACACAGGTTCTTTTAGTTACGGAATTGCAAATTGGCAAAAACTTACTGCAAAATTGTAAATGGACAACTTAACTAAGGAGCAAAGACAAAAAAACATGCAACACATCCGCTCCACAGGCACAAAGCCAGAGCGAATGGTAATGGACGCATTGAAAAAACGCCGAATTTATTTTGCGGCTTATGTTTCAAAAATTACAGGAAAGCCAGATATTGTATTTCGGCGAAAGAAAGTGGCAGTTTTTATTGACTCTGACTTCTGGCATGGACATCCCGAAAGATGTATTATGCCCAAAACAAATCCTGAATACTGGTCTCAAAAAATTGCAGGTAATCGCAAGAGAGATAAACAAGTAAACAAAGAATTAAGTGATAACGGCTGGATCGTTATTCGCCTTTGGGAATATGATATTAAACATAATTTTGAGCAAAGCCTTGATGTTATTTTGAGAGCAATAGGCAAAATTCCAGACTAAGACTAGTGGTCTGTATGGTCAAAGCGTGCCAACACGGCGTTCCCAGAAACCAAGTCACCACGAGCGCCCTGAGATAGTCATCAGGCGCACTATGCCGAATGAAAGCGCCTCATCATAAAGATCGACCGCCGCCCGGCAGGGAAATCTACGCCGGGCGGCTGAAAATTGTCGAGTTGTGGGTTGAGCCTGTCGAAACCCGGTCTTTGCCAACATCTGTTTCCACAAGCACATGCACCGCTTTACGCTCCGCACAAAACCCAAGGTGGATGTGCAGTGGAGGTTGTATGCAATGGTTCACAATATCGGCAAAATCCATGCCTTCGGGATGTTGAATTAGCCCTCCCAAACGGGAAAATGGCGGGGATATAATCCCAACACAGTGCAAAAGTCACTCCGCCCGGCAGCGCGGCTTTGAAAAAAGGACTTTTTCGACAGTCTCGTTAGCCCGCTGCCGCCAAACGAAAGTATGATAGGGAATTATTCAACGAATGACCGCTGTATTTCTAAATAGAGTAGGGATAATCTTAAATTTGATAGGGTCATTACTTATTGTCCCTGAACTTATAGGTCTTCGCCGTTTAAACTTACTCGACTCTTGGATAAAAAAGCGCTTAATGACAGTAAAAAACAGCATCCACCACCTGTCCCAAATAATCAGTGGAAAGGTTGATAGTGAATTCTTTAATTGTCTTATCCTTTTTTGTATAATGTTAGTTTCAGCATCATTGATTTTTGGAGCAATTTTTTCTCGTGGTGGTATTTGGGACGCGAAACCAGATAACCAAACGCAGGAAACGGTAGGGTCTATCATCATAATCTTATGCATTGTCATCCTTATTAGTGTTGTATTTGGCATAGCAACAAAGAAAGAAGTATTTTTTTACCTTGCCTCGATAGCTTTCAGTATAATAACTCTGCCAATTGTGCTTGTTCTTCTTGCACTTTCCTTAGGTGCTTTTTTATACTTTGGTCTAATAATGGGAGTAAGCACAATAACATTACAACTTCTACGTTTCTTCGTTAGCATTGCAATGCGTATTATGTCAGGAAAAAACGTTATTAGAAAGTTAGTTGTTCGTGCAGGTTTAGTCTTATTTATTATGGGCGCCTTATTGCAATTCGCCGCGACATTTTACTAAGAATAATATTTCTTAATCCTATAAAAAGCGGGCTAACACAGCGTTCTCAGAAACCAAGTCACCACGAGCGCCCCGAGACAGTCAGCAGACGCACTATGCCGAATGAAAGCCCCCTCATCATAAAGATCGACCGCCGCCCGGCAGGAAAATCTACGCCGGGCGGCTGAAAATTATCGAGTTGTGGGTTGAGCCTGTCGAAACCCGGTCTTTGCCAACATCTGTTTCCACAAATAATCCCAACACAGTGAAAAAGTCACTCCGCCCGGTGGTGCGCTTTTGCAAAAGGGACTTTTTCGACAGTCTCGTTAGGCGCTTCGCGGCTTAGCGTTTGGTCGGTAAGGTGCAGGTTATTGCAGTGGAGTCAAAAATGATTTCTTTCAAGTTCTTGCCATCAAAAACTGATTATCTGATGTCCTTTTGGGCTTTCTACTTCCGGCAGTGGAAACAATGGGCAGGATTGCTCTTCCTTGCTCTCTTTTTCACCGCCAGTGGATTGTTCGCAAGTATCCGTCGTGACATTGAGACCGGCTATTTGGCACCTTTACCAGCCTTTTTTGCGCTTGTAATCACATTTATTCTAATATTCGCACTTCTAGTTAATCCGTATCGAGCAGCTCAAATGGTAGAACGTAATGAACGGCTTCGCAGCATGGTCGAGGGTGAAGCCAGCGAAGATCGAATTGTGCTCAAAGATCAATTTGTGGAAACAAAACTAGATTGGGGAAGTTTTCAAGAAGTTATCGAAATCCCAGAATATTTCATTCTCATATATTCATCGAACAAAAATATGTTTCATATTATCCCGAAGCGCGCTTTTAAGTCCAGTAATGACAAACTAGCCTTTCAGAAACTTCTATACACAAAAATCCCCAAAGTTCACCAAAGCGCGCTTGACTTAAGAAACAATCCTCTTGCCATAATTATTCTAGCCACAATCATAGGGATTGTGCTTCTGAACTGTTTAGTTGCTGTCATGCTTATTGTCCTGGAGAACTTTCTAGCTATGTGACCGCGCCCAACACCGTTTGCAGCGGACAGCGGCTTTGCCGCTGAAGGTATGCGCCGCGTGCTAGCAAAAACCCCAAGCGGGCGGCGCGGCTTTGAAAAAAGGGAGTTTTTCAACAGTCTCGTTGGGCGCATCTAACATAAAGTGACATCCTATGAGCATGCCACAACAGTTCTACGTAGCAATAATTTCTTACGATTTTGAAACATCATCTATCGTGACAGCCGCACTGGGTGGTCCAGGTTATATAGGAGGAATCTCACCATACCTTGTCTCAACATGTATGCATGGAACCATTAGTAAACTTGATAAAACTTTTCTTCTAATGGCTCAGAAGTATGGGATACACCTGCAGGAAAGTTATTATTACAAACTGATTGATCCAAGAAAAATCGATTTGTGGATTGCGATGGACCGAATATCTGAAGAAGCAGCGCGCCAGCACGTAGGCGAGTTTGGCTTGGTCAAATCGAGTTTTTATCATAACTATTTCGGAGATGTAGTTGTTTACGCAAATATATCGCTTCCTAAAGTTCCAAAAGAAAGCCAATTTCCAGAAGACTGGCAGAAATGGTTTTCACAGATCAAAGAAAGAGTTAGCCCCTGGAGCAAAAAACTATGGGATGCCTTTTCCGATTCTTCATGAGTATGTTAGCTAGAAAGGACAATTTGCGTCTATGGATTTATGTTGATTGAAGTCAAAAAGATTAAGCGCCCAACAAAGTGTTCTCAGAAACCAAGTCACCACGAGCGCCCTGAGACAGTCAGCAGACGCACTATGCCGAATGAAAGCACCCTCATCATAAAGATTGACTCGCCGCCCGGCAGGAAAATCTATGCCGGGCGGCTGAAAATTGTCGAGCCGGTCTTTGCCAACATCTGTTTCCACAAGCGCATGAACCGCTTTACGCTCCGCACCAAACCCAAAGTGGATGTGCAGTGGATGTTGTATGCGATAGTCCACAACATCGGTAAAATCCACGCCTTCAGGAGGCTGAATTAGCCCTCCACGTGATGGAAATGGCGGGGGTATAATCCCAGCATAGTGAAAAAGTCACTCCGCCCGGCGGCGCGGTTTTGAAAAAAGGACTTTTTCGATAGTCTCGTTGGCTGGCTGTCATTAACAAAGTAGGGAAACATAATGGTCATGAGCCAAGACGAATTCAAAGCGCAAGTGAAAGCCGAGTTAAGAGAGGCATTGGCATATTTTATTGAACGTCAAAAATTGGTTGCTCAAGCTATGACCGAATTGGGCTTAGATTTGAATGAAGTTGGAGAATTCGGACCGATTGCCTGGGCATCAAATCCAGAGTCCGATAAACTTAGCGCACAAGATAAAATTAAGCAAGAAATTGCCAAAGCTAATGATCCTCGTACTCAGAAAATGTTGCAACTCGCGCTTCGAGCCTCAGAACGAGCGTTGCCGCAAAGTGGTTTTTGGCGTGATAGTGAAAATAATGAGTGGAGATATTTTTTGCATGGTTCAGGTTGTCGTCTGACCAACATAAAGACTGGAGAACCAATTGATTGGGATTGTCCAGATGTCAACAGATATGAGAAGTGGAAATTTATGTTTCATCTGCTGTGGCAACTCTCTTCCTTGGAAAGAGGACAAAAACTGATTTCAACTCATAATTGGGTAAGTGCTTCTTTGGAACCATTGCTAGATGAAATTACGAATGATGAACTTGATATGTAAGGCATGTCACACTTCAGGTAATATGGTCATGACAAACAACGCCAGCTAACACGGCGTTCCCAGAAACCAAGTCACCACGAGCGCCCTGAGACAGTCATCAGGCGCACTATGCCGAATGAAAGCCCCCTCATCATAAAGATCGACCGCCGCCCGGCAGGAAAATCTACGCCGGGCGGCTGAAAATTATCGAGTTGTGGGTTGAGCCTGTCGAAACCCGGTCTTTGCCAACATCTGTTTCCACAAAACATGGTTCTTTCTTGGACTAGTCATATGGTGCCTAGGCTATTATAGGACAATGATCGCGACAAGAATGGATGAAATCTTAATATTGCCTCCTTATTGGATTGCTATATTGTGTGGATATCCAAAATCGAAGGAATTGCAGCGAGGCGTTTTCCAAGCAGCTGGAGTCTGGATCCAATTAACAGGATGGTTATTGCTGCTTTATGGCTTCCTTATAAGCATTTCCTTGAATAACCCAATAGGTTCATTAATTGTGATTTTTGCCAGCATAATCACTAGCAGAATATTGACATCGGTTTTGGTTAAGAGATATCGCTATAAGGTTGCATCATAAGCCAATATGGTTGGCACAGCCATGCTACCAATATAACCTACGATACCCTTCGCGCAGTTTACTTATGACGGCGACGGGAAACGGGTAAAATCAGTTGTGGATGGCGAGCCCACGTTGTTCGTGGGCAGCTACTACGAGAAGAAGGGTAGCCAAGTGACAAAGTACTATTTCGCCGGTTCCACGCGCATTGCCCTGCAAAAATACGTCATCCCGCAGAACATGACGGTGGAATACTTCCTCGGTGATCATCTCAGCTCCACCAGCCTCACCACCGACGCGAACGGCGCCAAAGTCTCTGATATGAGATATTGCGAAGCATCCCTGTGGGACAAACCCCTGCCCCCTTTATTACACTTCGGGGGGGCTACGCGAGGGCGAAATCCGCTACGCATGGACAGCGTCCCTCTCCGCCACCCTCGCCTCGAACTGACAAAATACACCTACACCGGGCAATTTTCGCACATGGACGACCCGACGACCGCAGTCATGGAAGGATTTGGGTTGCTGTTCTACAATGCGCGTTGGTATGATCCGGTGAGTGGGAGGTTCACGTGGGACTGTCTAGTTGCGGCAGGAATAATTATTCTGAATTTCATTGATTATGGTTGGACTAGGTACGATATATATCAGTCCGCCAATGTAATGAAAGGCGCCAAAGAAGCCTATGAAGAAAGGGGAGCAGAGGCTATTGTTACCCCTGATACAATTATTACAGGTGTAGGTAACCACTCTGCCAATCCGAATGGAGGCAATGTACATTTACCCCTCGATGTCAGGTATAAGTAGTATAAAGATCGAACAGCGAATCCACTTATTTTCGTGAATATGTCAGAATACGAGCAATTAAAGAGCAAGGTTCCCGATTCACCAATTAACAATATCGCTTTTCATGTTTCGAAAACAGATCCTTTTTAAACAAATATCTCCAATCATAAGAGGAGGACCGATATTATGGGACGACTAAGTTGGTCATCATGGAAAGTGTTGTTGCTTATAGTGTTGATTCTTTTGCCCGGGTGTGATCAAAATTTCGCGCCACAAACACCAATTGTAAATAATACATTCGTCCCTGCCACATTTTCACCAGTAATCGAAACATCACAAAGTAATGTTTGTAATTGGCCACCTGTCCAAGTCTCAGAAATTGAAGTGTCCAGCTTTTATTGGTCAGAGGATGGCACAGTTCTTATGTACAGGGAAAAAAATGGTAATGAAAAATGGTATGTTTACACTCTCTCCACTGGTGAAACCAGGGAATATGCATCGGAATTTGATTTAACCGAGACGCCAGATGTTTTTGGCATCCAGAACTACGTGGACTTTTTTACACCTCCCGAAGGGCGATATATTGTCTACACACAATCGATTCAAAGCGGTTATGCAGTTTATCTCAAAAACTGGGATGAACGAGAGTCTGTGTTTTTAGGTAATATCAAAGGGCGTGTCGATCAAAACACTTGGCTTGACAAGGGAACAAAACTGATTCTTTCAATAGACTGGTCTTCACCATTAGGGGCTCCAGAAGCTTATATTTACTTGGTTGACATTTTAAAGAAAGAGTTAAAAGTGATAATTCCACACACGTCTGAATACGAGGATATCACCTATTTTGGAGTGACGCCTGATGAAAGCAGGGTGATCTTCACTAGCTATTCGGGAAATAACAGATTGCTTCGACTCTGGAATCTGAAAGATAATTCAACTGTCACTACAAAAGTTCAGGCACCTTTGACATTCAAATGGTTACCTAACAATCAGGAATTTATAGCGGTGGGATACCAGAATAGTTCTCTCAATCCTTCTATTTTTATTTATAATATTGATGACAACACAGTTCGATATTTGTTGCCGTTTGAAGTGAAAGCACATCCTTATATTAAAAGTGCAATACAGATTTCTCCAAATTTCAGAACAATAGCCTTTATTGATAAAGACCATCAGAATCTTTACACGATCGATTGTAGCCGCATCGTCCCATAATAGCTGCTCTTGTTTAGGTCAGACTTGGTGGTCATATTTCCCCAGACACGAAGGCGAGCAAGCCGATTAGAAACCGGCCTGCTCGCCTTCGTGTGGGATAGTGGTGTTGTATCCTCAACATAGGTTTCGAGAAGGCTCAACCCAGCGGCTCGGCTCCACCAGTCTCACCGCTGACGCGGACGGAGCCAACTGAGATGAGATATAAGCCCTTGGGACAAAGTGAGATACGCATGGACAGCGCCCATCTCCACCATCCCTGCCTACGAACTGACGAATACACCTACACCCCGGGCAATATCGTATAAGGACGACTCGTCCACGGCAGGCATCACCGAAGGCTTCGGCTTGATGTTCTACAACGCCCGCTGGCTGCGCAGCGTCTCCGTAACGAAGTGGGACGCAGGGGCTGGATCGGTATGCTTACGCAAATAACAAACCGTCAAGATATATAGACCCTCCGGGCATTTACCATGGTTGATAGCAGTTGGAGTTATAGCAGTCAATTACCTAACTCTCACGGGAGTTCTACCCGACGTGAAAGATGTTGTGCTCACTGTGGCATTGACAGACATAAATGATGCAACGGTTGCGGCTGGGATTGCCGTACAGAGTGAGCGGTTGGGACCACAAGACGTCCCTGCTGTAATGTCTGTTTACGACCGCATTACGGAAACTGATCCTGATTCCCATAATTACGGTCTTGCTCAAACAAACAGCGATAAAATGGAGAAAAAGTCTTGGGATTTGCGAAGAATGCAATCCCTGGGACATCGCTTTAGCGGACGATATAATCGCGGCTCGCATTCAAAACGGACTAGCCGACTGTAATAAGTTGTGTGATTCGAGGGTTGATGCCTTGATAGTTCCTGCACTGGCTCAAAATGGATTTGATACGTCGCTTTTCAGTGAACTAATAGAAAATAGCGATGGCACTTTAAATTGGAGCACCTTTTTAAACACGTGTGGCAGGAACCCGTCTGACAGGATTGCCAAATTGAGACAAGGGCTAACAGGTGACAATTATGAGACAGAACCATAGGAAACTATAAATGATAAGCCCTAGACGATTATCCATTCCTATACTCCTTTCGGCAGGAATGCTTTTGGCCGCAACCCTTGCCTGCGACTTTAATTTTGAAACGCGCGAGCCTAGCATAATTACCTATGATCAACATTACTCTATTGATCCGCCGTCGTTACTGAGATCCACCAGCCAAAATGGAGATACACCATTTACCCCTATAGATGACCGGCCTGAATTGCCGCCACCAGATCAGCAAATACCTGTTGACTGGAAGCAGGCAGACTATCTACAAATTGCCAACGCACTTTTTGAGGATATTTGGGGAGAAACAACCGATGGTTGGTCACTCAATAGTATTTTCTTTGCATTGGGTTGCACAAAAATCGACAACGGTTTTCAAAATGCAAGTTTTCAGTACTTTCGAAATGAAAAGACAGAAGAAGATAGTCGTATCGTGAGATTCATACATATTGACCCAAGAAATAAATCTGTATACGTCACGGAACGGATCTACTCTCCCCGATTGGCGGATTGGGGTTTTATTGACTTGAAACGATTAAACTTCTCTGCCGATGATGTGCTTGTTCTTGCAGAAAACAATGGAGGAAAAGAAAAACGCTTATCTGTCGATAATGTATGTGAAATAACTTTGTTGTTGCTTTCTCCTAATTCACCAAGTTATCGCGGCTGGAATGTGCGTTACTCCAATAGCGATATAGTGAATCTATTTGAGATAAATGTTGATCCAATAACCGGAGAAATTATGTCGCAATGACAATTCTGCCATGTTGCTTGATAGCGAAGTTCGCTACGCATGGACCGCGTCCCTCTCCACCAGCCCCGCCTACGAACTGACGAAATACACCTACACCGGGCAATATTCGCACATGGACGACCCCGCCACGGCAGGCGTGACCGAAGGCTTCGGCTTGATGTTCTACAACGCCCGCTGGTTGCGCAGCGTCCCCGTAACGAAGTGGAGGGGATACGACCCGTCCCTGGGCAGGTTCGCGCAGGCGGATACCATCGTCCCTGGCGGGGTGCAGGGACTGGATAAGTATGCGTACGTCAACAACACGCCGACGCGGTTTACCGATCCCAGCGGGCATAGAGAAGTTGAGTGGACAGAAGGCGGAGGCGGTTTTCCTTTAGGTGGTTCATCGGATGATGGTTTGAATCTGGGGGGTGGGAACAGCTTCACTGTAACAAATATGGCAATCACGCCAATGCTGTTGAATGGAGAGTTGAGTTACCTTCAAATTACAAGAGGCTGGTTCTCTAACTGGTTGAGTAAATATGCCTTACAATCAGTACATGATGTCAACATTGTTTGTTCAGGAGGTTATTGTACGTATGGGATACCGCCATCAATGGAAAATGCTGTTTTTACGCCTGATAGAGGATTGATTTTCCAAGATTATAGCGAGGAAGCACTTATAGCACGCAATCTTACAAGGCAGGGCCATCCACTATACAAAATAGGAACGCTAGGCGTAAGCCGAACAATCGAGTCGCAACATTGGTCTTTGGTGCATCCATATATACCAGGGTATATAAGTGAACATGGAATTCCTCCGTTGAATGTACAGAGCATGAACTTTGTTATAGTGGGGCGAATAGATACACCCAACACTATAGTTATAACTGAATCGTCTGTTGGATATGGTACAAATCCGGGCGGTGCAATTGAAATTGTTGTTGATCCTTTCCAAGTTAAATTACAATTATTTCTCATGCCGTCCACAATGCCGGCACCGTGAGATGAGATAGGATGTGAAGTATGACTAATACTCTAGAAGAATTTTATGATGGCGTAGAAAAAATAATAAAGAAGTTGAGACAGTTTGGCTTTCACAAATGGAGTCAAACTTTGGAAAGCGATATGGTTGCAGGCGTCATGGCTGGTGAAATATTGAGCTTATTAAGACAAGATTTAATAAGACTTTTGCGAAGCCCCTTATCCTTATTGCTAAATATCAGAGAGGAACTAACCCAAGCAATAGCATTTACAAACAAAATGTTGACCAAAAATCAATTTGACAACAAAAACACGCGATAGCTGCGCAGCGTTCCCGTAACGGAGTGGAGGGGATACGACCCGTCGCTGGGCAGGTTCGCGCAGGCGGATACCATCGTCCCTGGCGGGGTGCAGGGGGTGGATAGGTATGCGTATGTGAATAACGCGCCGGTCAATTTTGTTGACCCTAGTGGACACAAGGCTTGCGATGGCGATGGGATTAATGGAGGTTGTGACCAGTCAGGTATTCCTGATACCTTAAGTCAAGTACGAATTGCCCTACGATCTTACGGAGTTAAATTAAGAAATAAGGATTCAGCGACATGGTCATTTAATGATGCTTATTCCGCATACCTAGGTGTCAGCGCTGTAGGGTCTGCATTATCTCGAGTATCAGGACAAGAAGCCACAACGATCTTTAAACAGGCATTTGAACCAATGACATTTACCATAAGAAATGATATGAGATATTTTGGGATAGCATCGGATGGTAACATAGATTTTCAAGCAGGTCGGGTGACAGCAAGATTGACGGCACATAAATTGGGACATTCCTTTGAAATGCATATGAAGGCCAATAACGGAGGCGTTTATGCGGATGACTGCCCACTCGTGATGTTTATCAGTCAAGGAATATATGATGCCAATAACAACTTAGTAACTGGTAAAGGCTTAAGTAATCGGTACAACGGACTATTTGCTCCAAATAATGGATATGCTTGTGATCGTTATATTGGAGAATGTCAGTGGCATTCTCGTGATGTAGATGATTGGAGCAACGAAGATGAAGATTGGGCAGACATTTTCATGAACTGGACGTTTGGGTACTTTGCTCCCAACCCTGCAGGTGACGCTTTGTATAATTGGGTTGAGACCAATATGGAGTCGTGGCTGAGATAAGGCTAACAGGTGATGCAATGAAACTAAAAAAGATAGCATCAAGTATTTTCATGTTTATGGTTGTTGTTCTTGCTGGGTGCAATACTTTGGCAAGTGAAATGCCAACAAGCACACCTATGGTAACGCCGGCAAGTTCAGTTTCATCGACTGAAATGCTGAATGCAGCTGAGTCACCTACGCCAACCACAACTGCTGCTGAAAGTACTCCGATACCCACGCTCTCAAGTATTGAGAGCGAAACCTATGTCAAAGAACTCCTTGAAAGCAATGCAGGCTGTGACTTCCCTTGCGTTTGGGGTATCGTTCCGGGCAAAACATCATATAGTGAATCTCAGCGATTCTTTGAGTCTTTGGGTTGGAAAGGAAGCGAATCGCATGGTGTTTATTACACCGGAAAAGATCTGGAGAGTGTTTCTTTATCGAACAGAGTTGGTATCTATGCAGAGAATGAGGTCGTAGAAAAAGTGCAGATTGGAATTGGCGGGAAAAACTTCCTAAGCCTAGTCAAGTACCTTTCTTTCGAGAATATTCTTAAGGTGTATAGAAAGCCAACGGAAGTACTTGTTTTCATTGGCGCCAATCCAGGTATTCTAGAACCTGATGAAACCTCATTTGAGCTTTTGCTTTATTACGAGTCCAAGAATATCCTGGTTGAATATGTCGGAACCGCAACCAAGGTTGGAAATGCCTACCATTTTTGTCCCTCTCGACCGAACGCAGATAGCACTGCAGTAGATCCTCTCAGTGGAAATGTGAGTCTGTATGTGGGAGAAGAGAGCCAAACCAGCACTCCTGAAACCCTTGTGCAGCCATTTTGGACACTTCCCAATTATTACATTTCTGCTGAAAAGGCTTTTGGGATGAGCGTTGATGAGTTCTACGAGACAGTTTCACAAAACGACGGAAATACTTGCTTCGATAGTCCCTTGGATGCGTGGCGTCGCTAAAGAACTCAGATTATGAACCAAAAGAGTGAGTGTATCGCGTTCTGTCAGGTGCGGGAAAGTCATTTTGGGCAGTTCCTTCGTCACCGAATGGACAAGTTATTCCTTCCACCGGTTATAGATATAGTGCAGGTGGTGGGTTTGACACTGCAATAGCAAATAGTACATTGCCAGCGCGGCCCGATGGTACATATTTTACTTTTGAGTGAGTATATTGGAGCCAATTGCTGTGGATTTTCCACAATTTGGCGCAGGCGGTGCAACTCAGGTTGTCATGTATAGTCCAATCCAGATTAGCGGATGGTGGTGGTTGAAATGAACAACATAATTCCTCTCCTAGTTGAAAGTGTTAAATCACAAGTGCAAGATTCTCAAATTATTAAAGAACTCACTGAAAAATTAGAGCAAAAAAAGTATCGCCAAGCCTTCTTGATTTTCAATAACTTGAAAGAATCTGGTAAATGGGTTTTAAATGAAAGCGACGAGAAGCATCTTGAAGAGTTCTGGTGGGAATACGCTAATTGATCTCGTGCCCCAACGAAGGACAAACTGGACTTTGCAGTTCAGTCTGTTTTTGAGTGGAAGTGAAGAGGAACGGCGTCACGATTGCCCAATTCACCTACGACGGCGACGGGCGAAGGGTGAAATCGGTTGTCAATGGAACGACCATCCACTTCGTCGGCGCACACTACGAATTGACAGGTTCCCAAGTCACCAAGTATTATTTCGCCGGAGCGACTCGCATCGCGATGCGAAAATACACCGTCCCCCAATCCATGAGCGTCGAATACTTCCTCGGCGACCATTTGGGGGCGACGTCTATCACGACGGACGCCAACGGCGCGAAGACTTCCGAACTGCGTTACAAGCCGTGGGGGGAGATATGCTACACATGGACAGCGTCCCTCTCCACCACCCCCGCCTACGAACTGACGAAATACACTTACACCGGGCAATATTCGCACATGGACGATCCGTCCACGGCAGGCGTCACCGAAGGCTTCGGCTTGATGTTCTATAACGCACGGTGGTATGACCCGTCGCTGGGGAGGTTCGCCCAGGCGGATACTATTGTCCCGACCCAAACGCAGGACGTCCAGGCGTGGGATCGGTATGCGTATACGAGCAACAATCCTGTCAGATATACGGATCCGACGGGACATTGCCCATTTTGCCTCACAGCGGTTATTGGTGGGGCTTTTGGCGGAATAATTGGCGCAATTAGATACACTGCTTATGTAGCTGCCACTGGGCGCGAGTGGAATGCTACCCACTTTTGGACAGCAACCGGGGGCGGAGCATTAGCTGGCGCACTGATTGGCACGGGCGTTGGTTCTGCCGTTGGAGTAAGCACAGCGGGAGCCGCTACAGCGGCACTAGAAGCTGGCACTGTAGCAATAACTGCAAATGCTGCGTGTGGTGGGGATATGTGTGCAAGTGAGGTACAAGATGCATCAAAGGCGATTCAGACTGCTAATCAAGTCTGTGGCGGCGATATGTGCGCCAGTGAGGTGAAAGATGGCACCCAACAAATTACGACTGTGATAGGCAGATATCCTGCTAATAAAGAACTTGCAGAATCAATTGGAGCTAATTGGCTCAACATCCAAGACGCTGTGTAGCAAGCGATGAGCAATGCAGAAAGATGAGCACGTAATAAGCAGTGGCTTCAAGAAGCTGTTATTAGAGGAGCTGTATTTCCTCCAGCAAGCCCGATTAGCGAAGCTGTACGTGGTTCATGGTATGCTAAAAAGCTTGATTACTTTTTTTAAACTAGGATATACAATTACTTCTAATCAACAATATCTAATTCCAAAGTGATCCTGTGATTAGATTATGGAGGTTCACAACAATGAACGACAGATCTGATTTAATCGTTCAATGTTTCAGTTATCTGATCGATGAATATGGATTTAAAATCGAGCGAAAGGAATTCGATTCCAGCATGATGGGCAATGCCATTGTGATATTCAAATCCACAAAAATTGGAATTGAAATAGTCATTGATAGAGATCAGGCATTGCTTAGTATAGGCGACCAATCAGATCCGAGAAAGTATTGGTTTGAATTCGGCGATGTTGTTCAGTTCCTTGCTCCTTTTATAGATAACGTATATGATTTTCCCGAAGAAAAGCCAGAAACCACTACTTGGGATGATGTTGTTGAATCTCAACTTAATAGATTGGCTGCTATCCTCCGACAATATTGTGAACCATTACTAGCGGGAGAACCATTGATGAAGACAGAAATCAAAAAAGTTGAGGAAAAACGGGTAGCTGAGATGTTTAAAAGACTTGGTCACTGACCTGCGAATTAAGCCGTGAATAAATGAGAGGTGTCAAAAAACATACCTTGTTGAACAACGATCTCGCCAAGTAGCCGAGTTTTGGAATTCAAGATCCCACGCAAAAAGACGAACCGAAAGTTACAGTTCAGTCCGTCTTTCCGGCAACATCATTTCGGTGACCATGCTTCGACTATGCTCAACACAAGTCGCGGCTCCACCAGCCTCACCACCGACGCGAACGGCGTCAAAGTCTCTGAGATGAGATACAAGCCCTGCCCCCTTCGTTACACTTCGGGGGTGCTACGCGAGGGCGAAGTCTGCTACGCATGGACCGCGTCCCTCTCCACCAGCCCCGCTTACGAACTGACAAAATACACCTACACCAGGCAATATTCGCACATGGACAACCCCGCCACGGCAGGCGTCACCAAAGGCCTCGGCTTGATGTTCTATAATGCACAGTGGTATGACCCGTCGCTGGGGCGCTTCGCCCAGCCCGACACGCTCACCCCCGAGCAGACGCAGGGCGTCCAGGCGTGGGATTGGTATGCATATGTCAACAACGCGCCGACGCGGTTCACCGATCCCAGTGGGCATGAGATTTGCATGGATGGTGGATATTGCGGTGAATACTATGGACAAGCACAAGACCCATTAAATTCTTGGAAAGACTTGGTTAAAGAAAAATTTGGTGTAATATTTTCTGGAAATTGGAGCAGCAAAAGTGCAAGTGCAATATACTTTGCTATGAATAACAAATTCAAGGGTGCACTAAAGTCATTAATCAATGGCGCAATTTTCCTTCACGAAAACAAAGCCGCAGGGACTTATGGTGGTACAACATGGTTAAGTGGCGCAGGCATAACCTTTCGGTTTGATCCAAAGGCAACCGTTCCTAATCAGAATGTTTATCACGAAGTTGCCCCTCTAATAGACATACGATTTGGTAATTATTTTACTGACACCTTGGATAGTAGTTCGGTATATACCGAAGATGGCGATTTTGTAATGGGGAGAAGAAATGGAAATTATGACCGACAAGTAGGAATTGGGCACTCAGCACGGGATGTTTGCGACCCTTACTGGAGTGGTTGTTCAATAGATGCGGAACAACATCCTGGGACCATTAACTCTACCTCGATATGGGATCAAACCGGAAATACTGCTGACGAAGAATGGGCGGACTTAATCGCCAACTATGTTTCAGGCAATATCTCAAATGATGATTATGGTGCTGCAAGGGCAAACTGGCTGAGTAACATTTTGGATACATTTTTTGCTCTTCCAGCCAATGTGCAATAGGAGTATATAAAATGGGCAAGCCGATAATTAAGACACTAACCACCTTGCTTATGCTATGGGCGTTGACGTCGTGTGAATACAAATCAAGCACACCGTTACCAACCATTTCCATGCGGCTCCCACCGTCACCGGTCGCAACTTTATTGCCAACGGTTCCTCCAACCCAAACAGAAGTACCAATGATTACACCATCTCCTCAGCTTACCCTGACAAAAGAAGAGGCTCAAGAAGTGATAGGTGAATTATTGGCAAAAAATGGTAGTTGCACTGAACCTTGCTTCTGAGGGTTCAGTCCAACGGCTGGTATAAAAGAGGCGCAACTTCTTAACTTCTTGACCTACATACGTGAAAAACCTAAAATAATAAAAGAAAGTAAATATACTCAGTATATTGCATCAATTGGTTACAAAGAACGAATATCTGTCAGCGCCACATTCACCTTTGATGAAAAATCGAACTCACTGTTGAACATATATGCAACCATTGGTGGGTTGTATTATCCAGAAATTGCTTATGCTGACTGGGAAGCATTCAGACCAGATAATATTTTGAGAATTTACGGAAAACCTTCTGGCGTAGAGTTCTTTTTGAGTTACCCAACCGAACAAACAACAGATCATACGATAGGCTATGAATTTCGATTCCGTTACGAAAGCAGAAAATTTGTTATTGATTACACAGGACAAAGGACTCTCAATCAAACCAAACTTTTTATATGCCCTCTTAAAGATCGTTACATTGAATCTGTTTACATTTACCTTGGTGACAATCTCGAGCTAAAACCAACAAATGGGAAACCTCTACAAGAGGTATCATCGATAAGCATTGACGATTTTTATAACGCCATGACCAGCAACGCAAATGAGGCGTGCTTCTACCTAGACAGAACCGCCTTCGGGAACTGACGAGGCATTAAGTCAAGTTCCCAAATATTGTTTTACTTGTACAACCTCGCATTGCCATGCGCATGGGCGGCGTGCTGTAAATTGCCCAATGGATCTCGGAAGATGATGTGAAATATATCGAGGATCACTTCTTAAACAAATAAGGATAACAGACGATGAAACGGCTTCGTCCTACTATTTCTATCGCCTTGGCATTTGCAATGCTATTTGCAGCTGTGTTGTCCTGTAATATAGGGAAAAGGGAAGAGCGAGCCAATCTGTATTCTCTATATTACACCATTGAACCAACCTCCCTGCTGGAATCACTCCAACGTGGAGAGGCGGCATTTACTCCTGTGAGCCAGAGACCTGAACTCATTCCTGTCGATCAAAAGGTCACCGTAAACTGGCATCAGGCAGATTATTTTTATGTTGCGAACGCTTTGTATGAAGGTGTTTTGGGGAAAACCCTGCAAGGCTGGCAGCTCAGCGGCATGGGTTTCAGTTTAGGCTGCTCCGACGTGCAAAATGGATTTCAGAACGGACGATTCGGTTTCTTTAGCGTAGTAGCGGACAACGACCAAGAATCGCGCTTGGAGCGTTCTATCAATATTGACCCAAGCAATAATTTTATACATGTGTCGGAAACGAAATATTCCCCTAACTTGATAGATTTGAAAATCATTGATCTGACGCAAATCAAAATTTCTGCCGACCAAGCACTCCAAATTGCTGAAAGTAACGGTGGAGAAGAAAAGCGTGCCTCAGTAAAAAATGCATGTGGCATATCTTTGTTGCTTACCCTGTATCGGACAGGCAAATTGCATTGGAGAGTATATTATGCTCGAAGCGATGACCGTACGTTGTTTTTCGACATTCTGATTGATCCATATACAGGAGAAGTCCGTTTTCCATGATTCGCTAGAGACGGCGTGCTGCCGAAAACCAGCTGATTGAAGTTATCAAGCGACGAAGTATAGTTTACCCTGAGCCGGTTAAAGGGCTGGAACAAGCCGCGTTGCGATGCAAAAATACACCATCCCCCAATCCATGAGCGTCGAATACTTCCTCGGAAACCATTTGGGGTCAACGTCTATTACGACGGACGCGAACGGCGCAAAAGTCTCCGAACTGCGCTACAAGCCGTGCCCCCTTCGTTATACTTCGGGGGTGCTACGCGAGGGTGAAGTCCGCTACGCATGGACAGCGTCCCTCTCCACCACCCCCGCCTACGAACTGACGAAATACACCTACACCGGGCAATATTCGCACATGGACAACCCCGCCACGGCAGGCGTCACCGAAGGCTTCGGCTTGATGTTCTACAACGCCAGATGGCTGCGCAGCGTCCCCGTAACGGAGTGGAGGGGATACGACCCGTCCCTAGGCAGGTTCGCGCAGGCGGATAGCATCGTCCCTGGCGGGGCGCAGGGGTTGGATCGGTATGCGTATGTCAATAACGATGTTCTGATCCAATCCACTGCGAGAATGGAAAACCAAAGCCATAGTATCTACTGAAGCCCCAAACTTTAGGGTCAACAATGGATTTTTTTCGGCTAATGATGGAAATGATAATGAATCCCTTTATGGGAGATATTATTGGCAACCCAACCTTCTCAGATCAGGACAAATTTGAAGCATACTTTGAAAGATCAAAATTATTCGATAGGTATTTGCAACTCTATAAAGAAAATGATATAGAGCTGGGCGAAGTAGGGCGTTTAGGGCTTGACAATTCACTCGGTATAGATATTTTTATAGATAGCCACTTGCCTATTGGAGATCTCGTTATGAGAGCTGCCACTCATTCCTCTTATGTTCTTTATACAAGAAATGGGATTAGATCCAACAAACCCAATGAATTTTGAACCTCATTTTATGAATGCGTTAATGCTCAATCACCAGGCAGAATTGTTGAAAGCCGAATACACAACGTTTCTATGGATAACTTCTGGCAATGCTAGTTATGATTTTGTGACGAACGATGCCCCAGTTCCTGGCAGAGGTGATTAACATAGATTGGTCGGAATACTACACTGTCAAATTGGAGATTCGACCTGTGAGGACTCTTATGAAATTAATATGTATCATGGCACTATTATCATTATTGTCCAGCTCGTGTTCACCAAAAGGATACTCAGGCATTAATATTGTGGTGCCGTCTGCCAAAGACGCCCTCCCTGCATTGTATAATTCTGCGATCAACTGGGATAAAGACGTTTATCTTGTTTCCATAAGCATTCCCATCGGTCCCCCAGGTTATGTTCCCTATGCCATTGCCGTAAGTTATGAGTCCACAAATGAGAATAATAAGGAATTGTTAGTTCAACAGGATTTAGATGGTGAAATAATTACAATTGAAAATACTTCAGGCTACAATTCAAGAAAGAAAGAGATTAAGGATGAAGACTGGATTTTAGACAGTCAAGAAATAGCAAATCAAGTTTCTAGTTTTACAAGAATTGAAGAGTTTTTTAAGAACCGAAAAGATCCCGTTTGTGGGCGTATGATTTTAAAGTATCATTTTGAATACGATTCAACCTCCAGAAATCTTTTTTGGAGAGTGTATTTATATGATTGTGAGAACATTACTGACTCAGTGTTTGTTGATGTAGATCCTAATTCAGGGAAAGAACTCACGCAGTTTCGATAATTTGCTAATGGGTGTTGACTTCAATCATTCATTATTGAAGACCCTCATTGGCGCAAGCCTCACCCAATTCACCTACGACGGCGACGGGAAACGGGTAAAATCAGTTGTGGATGGCGAGACCACGTTGTTCGTGGGCAGCTACTACGAACAAAAGGGCAGCCAGGTTACAAAGTATTATTTCACCGGAGCGACTCGCATCGTGATGCGCAAGTACACCACCCCACAGTCAATGTCTGTTGAGTATTTGCTCGGCGACCATCTGGGGTCGACGTCTATCACGACGGACGCCAACAGCGCGAAGACTTCCGAACTGCGCTACAAGCCGTGGGATGAGATACGCTACGCATGGACCGCGTCCCTCTCCGGCCACCCCCGCCTACGAACTGACAAAATACACCTACACCGGGCAATATTTGTACATAGACGACCCGTCCGCGGCAGGCATCACCGAAGGCTTCGGCTTGATGTCCTACAACGCCAGATGGTATGACCCGTCGCTGGGGCGCTTTGCCCAGCCCGACACGCTCATTCCCGAGCAGATGCAGGGAGTCCAAGCGTGGGATCGGTATGCGTATGTCAATAATAACCCTGTTCGATATACAGATCCGACTGGACATTGCATTTTCTGTAACTGGAATTTCTCAATTTCGTACAACCTTTCCGCTGCTGTCAATGCCAGGCTTAATTCAATTGGAATAAACGGTGCGGATGCCGCAAAGGTATTAGATAATACAGCAAAGGTTCTAGATGGCATTGGATTAGCAATTGACACAGCAGTGGCAGTTGGTGATGTTGCATCAGCAGTAGGCGGTGCATTAACTGGCGGATTTCTCTCCATATCCGAAGCAGGTGCTCCATCAGTAGTAACAGTACACGCAGGTGCTGCCGTTGGAATGGGGTTATTTGAGGCAAATCTCGTGACAGGATTAGCCTTAGGCGCAGGGAATGTCGCAGCTACATTCTCCTTCCTCGCTACGCAGTTTTCTGATGTAATCACAGGAGAGACTAACTCTTTCGGATCTCTTGCAATATCTTCTGATAGTGGTGTCGAATTTAACAATACAATGACTGTCGGGAGAGACACATTGACAAGTGAAACTTTGATGGTATCAGGCTGGCTTTCTCCTATCGGCTTAACATCTGTCCCATTAGCAGCGGCCGCGTTTGCAAACGATTTTGACTTACTATATATTGGGCCTTTCTCAACAGCACCAAAATCGTTTCCGGTGATAAACCTTAATGTCAAGCTGAATTGGGGGGGGGAGAAAAGGTACTATGAGCATGAGCTTCAATGGGATGATAGAGAACATGTCGATTGAGCATTTAATTGCCTTGATTGTAGTCAATATTATAGGCATCATGTTAACCGGAGGAATAATCTATTTTGTTTTTAAAAAAACGCAAAGACCTAAGACCAAAATGGCTATTTCCATCGGAGTAGCATCCGCTTCCATTGTGCTATGGGCAACAATGTGTATTGACCTAGGAATATATTTCTGGATTAATTCGGGCAACTTCCAATCTGTGCTAATTGCTATACCACTACTACTATTTGGAGCCCCAGCCATTCTCCTAGTGGTATCGGTTGGCACATACGTGCAACTAATCTACCGAGAAAAAATTCAGGAATACACGAATTCCATCATTAAGAAACACACAAAATCTTCTTAAATGCTTATGAAAACAGTTACAGGGCTTTCGCTTATGCAGGAGAAGTGCTCATTCTTGGTCCTGCCGTCCTGATCGGGCGCATAAATGCGGTAATCGATTGGATAGAAATCTTGCTTGTCACCAGCGCTATGCACCAGATTGACAATGCCGATGCCACGTACAAGACCATGTTCTGCACCACTGTACTGCAGCTTGACCAACTCAATGAACCGCGAGTAACGTTTGTCTTGGACGCTATCATCTACCAGCAGAAAGGCTTCAGGACTGTCTTGGATTAGCCCTTCCACCAGTTCCCATAAGCCGCGTGCTGTATGGCGTTCGTTGCGCAGATAGTCGGTGATGACATCGTGGCTGACTTCATCCAAATGCTCGGCTAGATTTGAACCTGTGTAGTTGCCGATTGTGCAAATCAGATATTCGACATATTGTTGTTTGGTGATCATGACCTCATGGTATCATCTCGCCGCTCAAAGCGAAAGTCCTGACCAAGTCGCCACGAGCGCCCTGAGACAGTCAGCAGACGCACTATGCCGAATGAATGAAAGCGCCCTCATCATAAAGATTGACTCGCCGCCCGGCAGGAAAATCTATGCCGGGCGGCTGAAAATTATCGAGTTGTGGGTTGAGCCTGTCGAAACCCGGTCTTTGCCAACATCTGTTTCCACAAGCACATAAATCGCTTTACGCTCCGCACAAAACCCAAGGTGGATGTGCAGTGGAGATTGTATGCGATGGTTCACAACATCGGTAAAATCCACGCCTTCGGGGGGGATTAATTAGCCATCCACGTGAGGGAAATGGCGAGGGTATAATCCCAACACAGTGCAAAAGTCACTCCGCCTGGCGGCGCGCGGCTTTGAAAAAAGGACTTTTTCGACAGTCTCGTTGGTGCGTTTATCTTTGAAACTCCTAACTTCTGCTTGATGGATTTACTGTTCCCTCAATATACTCAATAATGGTTTGAGAAATTGCATCCAAAAACGTGATGAACATTGCAGCAAGAATGGGTAAAGCGTCAAACTTATGACAGAAATAATGATGTCAATCTTAATATCCTTCGGCGTTGGTTTTTTGTTGGCAATACCCGCGCTGATTCTAGGATATTGGCTAGGAAAGACAGGCAAGGCTCCGAATCGTTCATTAGCATCATTGTTCTTTTGCGTTGTAATGTCCCTTGTTAATCAATTCTTGTTCACAGGGGCGCCTTTTAAATGGTTTGCATTGATAGCAATTGCTGGGTCAACTTTAGGCGTGTATAGAATGGATATGTATTGGGCGAGCAAAGACGCAAGTAAACAGACAAATAGTGATGGCGATTCCAAGCCATAGACTTTTTCAAGCAAAAACGCGACCATGTTTTCCAGTCTGTTGCCAAAAAGAATGTCGTATTACAAAGATATTGTCAGTTCAGTTTAGTTCTGTAAAGTGATTAAAGAGTCTTGCGCAACACAAAAACGCCCAACAAAGCGCTCTCAGAAACCAAGTCGCCACGAGCGCCCCGAGACAGTCATCAGACGCACTATGCCGAATGAAAGCGCCTTCATCATAAAAATTGATTCGCCGCCCGGCAGCGCGGCTTTGTAAAAAGGACTTTTTCGACAGATTCGTTGGGCGCTAAAGTGAAGCAGCGTTCAATAGGGAATGCTCACAAAAATGGAAATAAGTTATCTTGCGAGCGGGTTGTTGCTTGAAGATGCAAATGTAGAGATACCTTGGGGCGCCTCAGTTGAAGAACTTCGGCGTATAGCGAATCCCCTTGTGCAAGAACATTCAGATAGGATTGCGCTGTTTTGGAATGATCACTCTATATTTGGGGGGATACGATGTCAAGTCACAGCCACTTTCTTCAAGAAGAACAGAAAGAATTTACCATTAGATTATCCAAATACTGATGGACGGCTGTCTCTTGTTTCGCTAAATTTTTCTGGTCATCGCAATCAAAATCCACGGGAGCAGCACCGAAGTTTGAAGGAACATCTTATTCGAGTGATAGGGGAGCCATCATTTGATGGTCACGGTGACGCTCCATTCTCTGATTTGCCATTTACTGAATGGAATTTGGTTGACAATCTAATAGTTTTGTTTGTATTTGAACGCTTTGGTGAATATTGCACAGGAGAAGTCTGGCGTAAGCCTTTGCCGATTTGGCGACAACCAAAGTAACTTTTAAGGTGAGAAGAGCGCCCAACAAGCGCTTCCACCTGACGCCGCTCTGCTGCACTTCGCGGCAACTGAACCGCAACGTTGAAACTGTCGAAAAAGGGGCGAATCCATCTTAAAGCCGCTGAGTTCTATCCTTGCGAGGAGCCTCGATGGCGAAATACAAACCCTGCAACGACAATCAACTCATCACACTTGCATCTGCACAAGTGCAGGTGTGATGCCCATCCCCCATGTACAGCAAGCCCGTCGCGGCATCCGGCACGCCGCCGAAGCCTGCCCTGAGTGCAATCGAAGGGCAGCCGAAGGTAAGGTTGCCTGTTCCATGCAATTCAAGAGAGTCGCCCCAAGGGGTGCAGCGCGCAAATTAAGTAACTCACCTTACGTAGTTTCTTCGTAGCGCGACACATCGTTCCCGAAGGGGGTACATGTCGCCTGAAAACGCGAGATAAATCTCGCGCTACCGCGTAACATCAGTTAGTAAGTTACAATGGGTTTCAGGAATTCCATGAAACCATGAATTTCGACAAACTTGTGGAATCCATCATCAAAGAGGCGATGGAGCGCGGGGAGCTCGACAACCTGCCCGGCAAAGGCAAACCGATTGACCTTTCGGCGTATTTCGACACACCGGAAGACCTCCGCGTGGCGTATTCGGTGTTAAAGAACGCCGGGATGACCTCGCGCGAGGTGGAATTGCTCAAGGAGATCGCCGAGTTGAAGCAGGTCCATGCCGCAATGCTGGACGAGGAAAAGAAGAAGAAACTCCACAAGGAGATCGAGCAGAAACAGATCGAGTTCAGCCTGATGATGGAGAGGCAAAGGCGTCAGCGGAAGCAAAAATGACTCGGACGGAAACAGGCGGGGGCGGAGAAAGAGGCGTGTGGGGCAAGAGAATGTCCCGAAGGTTTTCGGGGCGCAGTTCAAGTAATCCGCAGAAACCTTCGGGACGGTTAGAATCCAAATTGAAAATTGCTGGCTTTACAAATCGTCCCTGCCCTGCTATACTTCCCATCGTTGAATTTGACTTTCGCGGCGCAAAGGCGTCGTTTGTTTGTAAGCAGCAATCGCAATGGTACGGCAGGACCTTCGCGAGCAAGTCAGCGGAGGTCTTTTCTATCTTTTCCTCTCCTTTGGGGAGAGGGCAGGGTGAAACATGACCTTAACCGCTCAAGGCGGATAACTATCTTTAACTAAAGGAACTATAACATCCATGAGTAAGCACGGAAAACTGAAAATCATTCCCCTGGGGGGGCTGGGGGAAGTGGGCAAGAACATGACCGCCTACGAATACCAAAACCAGATTCTGGTGGTGGACGCGGGCATCATGTTCCCACACAACGACATGATGGGGATTGACTACATCATCCCCGATTTCGAATATCTGCTCGATAAAGCCGACAAGGTGGTGGGAATCATCATCACGCACGGACACGAGGACCACATCGGCGCGATTCATCACCTCGTGCGCGAAGTCCCCGCCCCCATCTACGCCACACCCCTGACCCGCGGCTTGATCGAGGTCAAATTGGCGCGCAACAACGCCTCGGGCTTGGTCCAACTTCACACCATCGAAGCCGGCAAATCCGCAAAGATTGGACCCTTCGAGGTGGAGTTCTTTCACATTTGCCATTCCATCCCCGACGCGGTGGGACTGGGCATCACCACCCCCGCCGGTCTCGTCGTCCACATGAGCGACTTCAAGTTCGACCAAACCCCGGTGGACGGCTGGCCCACCGACTTTGCCAAACTGGCGGAGTTTTCGAAGCGCGGCGTGGATATTCTGCTCGCCGATTCGACCAACGCCGAACGCCCCGGCTGGACTCCTTCCGAAAAAATTATCGGTCCCGCCTTCGACAAGGTCTTCACCGAAGCGCCCGGGCGCGTCATCGTGGCGACGTTTGCGTCGCTGATTTCGCGCATCCAACAGGTGGCAGACGCCACCGCCAGGCACGGGCGCAAAATGGCGCTGGCTGGCTCCAGCATGATTGACAACGTGAAAATCGCCCGCAAACTGGGCTATCTCGAAATCCCCGACGAACTGCTTGTGCCAATCGAGCAGGCGCTGCAAATGCAGGATCACAAAGTCACCATCATGTGCACGGGCTCGCAGGGAGAGCCGTCGTCCATTGTGGGGCGGCTGTCGGCGGGGACGAATCGTCAGTTCGACATCAAACCGAACGATACGGTGGTGCTGTCATCGCATCCCATCCCCGGCAACGAGGAAACCATCAGCAAGACCATCAACCGTCTCCTGCGGCGCGGCGCAAACGTGATTTACGACGCCATCCTGCCGATTCACGTCTCAGGTCATGCCAGCCAGGAGGAATTGAAACTGCTGCTCAACATGGTCAAGCCAAAATATTTCATTCCCATTCACGGCGAACTGCGGCAGTTGAAGCGTCACGGTCAATTGGCGGTGGAGGTGGGCATTCCCAAGGAAAATGTCATCGTGGTCGAAAACGGACAGATTGTGGAACTCTCCGGCAAAAATATCAAAATCGGCGAGCGCATTCCCGGCGGCTACGTCTTTGTGGACGGGCAGTCCATTGGCGAAGTGGATTTCAGCGTCATGCGCGAGCGCGAACAGTTGGCGCGCAACGGCATCTTCCTGATTGACATCAGCGTGGATAAGCTCAACGGCAAGCTGCTGCACGAACCGGAAATCATCACGCGCGGCTTCGTCTCGCAGGAAGAAGCGGAGGAACTACTGCCCGAAGTCCGCCGCCACATCATGGATGTAGTCAACAACGGCGGCTGGGACAGCGAAAAAGACATCGCCAACACGGTCAAGTCGTACCTCTACGAGTACACCAAACGCCGGCCGATGGTGCTGGTCACGTTGAGCAAAAGTTGACGGGTAATCGGCAGTTGATGTGTAATCGGCGTTCTCTAACGCCGGCAATCACGGCTTCCCCACACCAAAAAAACATCCCGCCCATACCGAGCGGGATGTTTTTTCTTCATGGAAAGATTTCAGGGGGCAATCGTCAAATTGAAGAACTCCGCCTCCAGCCGATTGGTGCCAGCGACGCCCTGAAAGCCGAGGAACAGCCATTTTTGGCTGGATTGCACCGAAACATTGCTGGTGGCAAAGGCGTTCTTCATCACCACCGCCCGCACAGACAAGTTATTGAACTCAAATCGAATACTGTAAATGGGCGGACTCTGCTGGAAGGTCACCGTATCCAGAATCTTGACCGGACCCGGCATATCCCACTGCACGAACGGGCGCCTCTTCACATCGCCGGAAGGAATGGACATCAACAGTCCCTTTGCAGAAAGCGAAGGCTCGGCAAACACACCCATCCACAAGTTGCCGTTCTTCAAGTCGCGCAAATAGACCTGCAAATCCACCGTCCCGCTGGCGGGAAGCGGCGCAAACAGCCCATGCACCTCCGCGCTCGAAAGCCGGCTATCGTACAGAAAGGAGAGCCGCCCGTTACTCGCAAAAAACACATCCAGCGGTTGAGAATAACACCCATCCCTTATTGGCGTTTGGGCAGAGGCAGGATACGGCACCCAAAGCGTGCTGATACAATCTCTTGCCCAATCTGCGCCCACAGGGATTGGCGTCGCCGTGAAAGCGGCGGTTGGCACAGGCGTATCCGTCGGCGCAGGCGTGGAGGTGGGCGCACCGGGCGGCACGGCGTCGGTTGGGACCGCCGTCGGCGTGGCGGGCACATCAGTGGCAGTCGCCACAATCACAATCGGCGTTTGGGTGGGCTGGCTGCGCGCTTTGATCTGCTCCTGGATGATGGGACCAAAAATACCAGCCAGAATGGTAAGCACTCCTACCACAAAAGAGAGAATAACCGAAATCAATCCGACGTTTGGACCTTTGCTGTCGTCTTTTTTATCTGCTGCGGGTTTCTCTTTTTTGGTCATCGCCGTAGCCCTTTCTTCCTGCCGCAAATTTTCCTTATTCTACGACAAAGCCACCCCATACTCAAGTACCAATTTGTTATAAGAGAGCCCTCGCAATCCAACGGTCTATTTTCCCCATAGGGTATTCCTCCAATTTCCCGATGGCGACCCACCGCACAACAGAAGACGCATCGGACATCGCGAGCAAATCGCACTGAAACACATGGACGGTCACCCGAAAATGGGTATAGGCATGCTGGACAACCCCCAGCGCCTCTTTTCTCTGGACCTTGAGCCTATACCCCGCCTCAAGGACTTGAGCCAACTCCCCGGCCGGATCTGCCTCCACCCGCCCATTCGGGAATTCCCACATTCCCCCCAGCAATCCCCTCGCCGGACGCTGCGCCAACAGGACTTTTCCCCTCCGCACGATCACCCCCGCCGCGTGGATGTGGTGCGGTACAGCCTTCTTCGGCTTCTTGACCGGACGCAGTTCCTGCGTGCCATTCTGCCGCGCCCTGCACAAATCCATAAGCGGGCAGAGCAAACAGCGCGGATTTTTCGGGAGGCAAAGTGCCGCGCCCAAATCCATGAGCGCCTGGTTGAAATCGCCCGCCCTCCCTTTGGGCAGGTTTTGCCTGGCAATCTCCCACAGAAGTTTTTCGCCTTTCGGTGAGTCGACCGGCTCCGTCACATCGAACAGGCGGGCATAGACGCGCTTGAGGTTCCCGTCGAGAGCGGGCTCGTCCGCGCCAAAGGCGATGGAGGCAATCGCGCCGGCGGTGTACCTGCCAATCCCCGGCAGTTTCATGAGTTCGTCCATGCTTTGAGGCAGCTTCCCGCCAAAATCACGGACGACGACCTGCGCCGCCTTGTGCAGGCTGCGGGCGCGGCTATAATAGCCAAGTCCCTCCCAGGCGTTAAGCGCCTCCTGCTCGGAGGCATCTGCCAACGCCTGCACGGTTGGAAACCGCTGCATCCATTTTTCGAAATAGGGGATGACCGTCTCCACGCGCGTCTGCTGAAGCATGATTTCGGAGACCCACACCGCGTAAGGATTGGGGTGACCGCGCCAGGGGAGAGTCCGCTTGTTTTTGTGGTACCAGGCTAACAGTCTGGTTTGAAGCGAGGGGAGAGGCATGATTAACGGATGTTACGCACCGTCCCGAAGGTTTTGAGGGAACCTTCGGGACGTTCTAAATGAAAATCACGGAGACTTGTCCCGTCTCCGTGATTCATCTTCTAAAACTGGAATCCGCCGCGCGCTTTGACGATCTTGTAAGAAAAGTTTTTGACGTAGTTGAACAGCCGCTCCTGCAGGAGCAGCCAGTCTTGCGATTTGAGGATACGGTGCGCCTGTTCAGCGTCCGCCGCGACCAGCCCCACTTGGATTTGGGGATAGGAACCGTAGAGCGTCGCCCACGCTTCGGCAGGCTGTAACCCCAACCGCTGAACGCCGGGGATGAATTCGCCGATGACGAATTCAAAGTATTCCTGATCGCGTTCTGCGGCGATATCCCAAGTCATGAGGACTTTGACGGGCATGTTAACTCGCTTGGTATTCGAGCACAACAACCTTGGTTTCTTCGGGCAGGCTGCTGCGCGCGACTTTCAGGGAGGGTTGGGTTTCCGGCTTCGAGAGACCCATTTCCTTGAGGAATTTGTTGATGGAATCGAGCGGGACCTTCACATCGGGCGTGGCGTAGTGCATGGGGATGACGATGTTCGGCTCGATCAGGCTGATGACTTCGGCGGCTTTGGCGGCGTTCAACCCGCCTCCCCCTCCCACAGGGACAAGCGCCACGTTGATCGTGCCAAGCGATTCGATTTCAGACTGGGTTGGCACTTGCTGCAAATCGCCCAAGTGTGCGACGGTGATGCCGTCGTAGTCGAAGACGTAAATGGTGTTACGGCTCGACGCATCTTTGCGCTTTTTAGCGGTTGAAGCGCCGTCGGTGGAGACGCCGGTAATAAAGACGCCGCCGATTTCAAATTCACCCGCTCCGTCAATGACATGCGAAGCGCCCTTGACGGCATCAGTGTAGTTATGTCCGGGCGCGTCGTGGCTGACGGTGACAATATCCGCCTTGAGTTTGAGCGGAGCATAACCGATGGTTTTGCTATCGAACGGGTCCGTGACCACTGTGGCGTAACTGCGTTCGGTCAGACGGAAACAGGAATGTCCATACCAGGTAATTTCCATGAAGCGTAAACCTCCGGGGGGTATTATACACGGAACGCCGCTTGAGGAAATTGGCAGTTGAAATAAAACTTGGCTTTATAATGTGCCGACTGCTCAGGAGAAAAGTCCATGGCAAAGACCAAAATCATCCCTTATCTGGAAGCCTTCTTCGCTGTTGTTGTGTGGGGGGCGTCGTTCATCGCCACCAAAGTTGCCCTGCAGGATGTTTCCCCCGTTACTGTGGTGTGGCTCCGTTTTTCGATGGGCGTACTCATCCTCGGCGCGGCGGTCGCCATGCGCGGAGAGTTTGCGCTTCCCCGCAAAGGCGAATGGGCGTATTTTGCCCTGCTCGGTTTTTTGGGAATTACCTTTCACCAGTGGCTGCAATCGAACGGATTGCAGACATCCGAAGCGGCAACCACCGCCTGGATTGTCGCCACTACGCCGGTCTTCATGGCAATACTCGGACGCTTCATTCTCAAGGAACGGCTGGGCTGGCTCAAGACCCTGGGCATTTTCCTCGCCTTTGGCGGGGTTCTGCTGGTCGTCTCCAAAGGCGACCTTTCTTCCGTTTCAGTCGGCAGATTCGGCGCGCCCGGCGACAAGTTGATTCTGGTCAGCGCGGTCAACTGGGCGGTGTTCTCCGTGCTTTCACGGCGCGGCTTGAAATCGTATCCGGCTGGTTTGATGATGTTCTACGTGATGACGCTGGGTTGGCTGTTCACCTCGCTTCTGTTCTTTGCAGGGGCAAACATTGCCGAAGTGACCAGACTGACTTTCAACGGTTGGCTGGGCATTGCCTTTCTCGGCGTGTTCTGTTCGGGGCTGGCGTACATTGCCTGGTACGACGCATTGCAGGCGCTCTCCGCGGCGCAGACGGGGGTGTTTTTATACATCGAGCCGCTGGTGGCAGTGGTGGTGGCGTTCTTCGTGCTGGGCGAACCGATTACGCTCATTTCACTGCTGGGGGGTGGGGTCATCCTCTTTGGGGTGTGGCTGGTAAACCGGTAACAGCCTGCGGGGAGAAAAGGCTGTGGAAGGCAGAGCAGGCATGGGCGGAGTCTGAGGCGGGTTTTTCGTCTTCCAAAATTCATTCCGTTGTTCAAAAAAGGGGGGAGTATAATGCAGCCACTATACTCTCACGAAACGGAGGAATGAACCATGGCTAGTGTTACGTTCAGAAACGTCTACAAGCGGTTTGGAGACGTGATTGCCGTCAACAACCTGAACCTCGAAGTTGGCGACAAGGAATTTTTGGTGCTGGTCGGTCCTTCGGGCTGCGGCAAGACGACCGCTCTGCGCTGTCTGGCGGGGTTGGAGGAAGTCAGCGAGGGCGAGATTTTGATTGGTGACCGGGTGGTGAACGATGTCCCGCCCAAAGACCGTGACATTGCCATGGTCTTCCAGTCCTACGCGTTGTATCCGCATCTTTCGGTGTATGACAACATGGCGTTCGGCTTGAAACTGCGCAAGGTGCCGAAGGAGGAAATCCGCCGCCGCGTGAATGAAGCGGCAGACATCCTCGGCATCCGCGATTTGTTGGATCGCAAGCCGCGCCAACTTTCGGGCGGTCAGCGTCAGCGTGTGGCGGTGGGGCGCGCCATTGTGCGCGAGCCAAAGGTCTTTTTGTTCGATGAGCCGCTTTCAAACCTGGACGCCAAATTACGCGTGGCAATGCGCGCCGAAATCAGCAAACTGCACCAGCGCCTGCAGACCACCTTTATCTACGTCACCCACGACCAAACGGAAGCCATGACCATGGCGACCCGCATCGCGGTCATTAACAAGGGAATTTTGCAGCAGCTCGACACGCCGCAAAACTTGTACGATAAACCGAACAACCTGTTCGTCGCCGGTTTCATCGGCTCGCCCGCCATGAACTTTTTCCCCGGCAAATTGCGCAGGCAGGACGGCAAACTGCTGGTGGATACCGGCGACTTTGCACTGACAATTCCGCCCAGCCACGTTCAGACGTATGAAGCGCACGCCGGCAAGGACATCATCTTTGGCATCCGCCCGGAGAACGTCCATGACGTGGACTTTATCCCGCCGAACATTGTGGCGGAAAGAGTCTCGGTCAAGGTGGATGTGACCGAATTGATGGGCAACGAAATCTTCCTGTACCTCGTCAGCGGAAGGAACACGTTTGTCGCCCGCGTTGACCCGCGCTCGAAACTGCGCATCGGTCAGCAGGCGCAAGTGGCGTTCGACATGGATAACTTCCACATCTTCGACGCCGCCACCGAGCAAGCCATTCGGTGAGGTTGGTTTTCCTGTTTTCAGGTCGGCATTCGCAGGCGGCGGATGCCGATTTTTTATTCCCGGCTGAATTTGTTAAAATGCTTGAAAAAACAACGAGTGTGTGCTATTATCTTCTCAGTTTCTCAACACGAGAAGGCTGCTTTGAGTACCTTTTTCTGGCTCCCCGCAGACTATAATGTCAAGAGTTTTAACAAACATGCCGCTCTTGATTTGATTCGTTTTTCGGGGGCGGGAATGTCGAGAACCGAGCTGGCAGAACAAATGGGGTTGACGCGCGCTGCCGTCAGTTTGATTGTGAACGATTTACTCGAAAGCAAGGTTGTCTTAGAGACAGAGAGCCGCTCCGCGCCCAGCGGACGCCCGCCGATTGTTCTTGAAATTAATCCCGAGCGGGGTTTGGTCGGCGCCATAGACATGGGGGCGACTCACATGAGCATTGCGATAGCAGATTTTGCCGCCCGCATTCACCAGGAAACAGAAATTTCTCTCGATATTAAAGCCGGACCCGAAATTTGCCTTGCGCGGGCAGACCAAACGCTGAAACAGGTTCTTGCTGACAAGGGCTTGTCTGTTTCGGATCTTGCCGCCATTGGCGTAGGCGTGCCAGGACCGGTCATCACCGAAGCGGGAATGGTGGTGGCGCCTCCCATCATGCCGGGCTGGGACCACTATCCCATTCGGGCAAGTCTCGAAAAGATTTGGGGATGCCCGGTCACGCTCAACAACGACGCCGAACTGGGCGCGTTGGGCGAATGGGCATACGGCGCAGGACGCGGCGAGAAGAATATCGCCTATATCAAAGTGGGAAGCGGCATTGGCGCAGGGTTGATCCTCAACAAACAAATCTACGGCGGGACAACCGGGGCGGCGGGCGAGATCGGTCACTTGACCATTGACGAAAATGGACCGCTTTGCAACTGCGGCAATCATGGCTGTCTGGAGGCGTTTGCCGGCGGTCACGCCATTGCGCAGCAGGGACAAGCGTTGGCAGCCTCGGGCAAACGAACCCTGCTCGCCAGCCTGCCTGTGGAAAGCATCACAGCGCGGGAGGTGGCAGAAGCCGCCCGCCGCGGCGACCTCCATGCACAGGAGATTTTGAACCGCGCCGGCGCTTACATCGGCATTGCCATTGCCGGCTTAATCAATCTTTTCAACCCCAGCGTGGTTATCATCGGCGGCGGTGTGGCGCAGGTCGGCGACATGCTCACCGCGCCGATTCGCCAGGCGGTCCGCGAGCGGGCAATGCGCGCCTCCGAACAGGGCGTGCGCATCACCACCGCCATGCTCGGACGCCGCTCCGTGCTGATTGGCGCCATCGTTCAAGCGGTGAACGTCGCTATTCACGCCGCCGCTGAAAATAAAAATTCCACTTCCAAAGCCGTTTTCATGGAATCCACCGAAGTGAATTAATCCCAGGATAAGGAGGTGATGCCTTTATAATCAACGAAACCGATACCACTGAATGAACCGTCACAATTTTGACCCTAAACTAAATTCCTACAAGGAGAAGAAGTAATGAAGACCAAATTTAGTCTGCTGCTCAGCCTTTTGCTGATCTCAGCCTTTGTGCTTGCCGCCTGCGGCGGCGGAGCGACCACCGAAGCGCCCGCGCCGACCAAGGCTCCCGAGCCCACCAAAGCGCCCGAACCCACCCAGGAACCCACTGCCGCCGCTCCCGCCGGCACCCTGCGCATCTGGGCGGATGACACCCGCGCCCCCATCCTGCAGGACTTGGCGGATGAAGTGCTGGCTGCCTACAATCTCGAACTCGTCGTTGAGCTGAAAAGCAACATCGCCGATGACTTCAAAACTGCCGCTCCGCTCGGCGAAGGTCCCGACATCATCGTGATCCCTCACGACCAGGCTGGCACCCTCGTTGCCAACGGTCTGCTCGCTGAAGTGGACCTGGGCGACAAAGCCGCCGACTTTGCCCCTGTGGCGCTTCAAGCCTGCACCTTCGATGGCAAACTTTACTGCATGCCCTACGCCACCGAAAACCTGGCTTTCTTCTACAACAAAGACCTCGTGCCGACGCCTCCCACCACTTGGGATGAAGTCCTCGAAATGGGACGCGCCCTCAAAGAAGCGGGCAAAGTGGATTATGTAATGGCGGTTACCGGCACCACCTACGACGCCTATCCGATCTTTACCTCCTTCGGCGGCTACATCTTCGGCAAACTCCCCAACGGCGACTGGAACCCCGAAGACCTCGGCGTGGACAGCCCCGGCATGATTGAAGGCGTCAAGTGGCTGGCGGACGGCGTCAAAAACGGCGACCTGCCCGCCGACTGGGATTGGGCGAACAACCATGCCTTGTTCGAAACCGGCAAAGTGCCGTTCATCATGGCTGGACCGTGGGCTTTGAGCCGCATCCGCGAATCGGGCGTTCCCTACGCCATCACCAACTTCCCCAGCGGCGGTTATCCGTTCGCCGGCACGCAGGGCTTCTTCATCAACGCCCAGAGCGAAAACGTGCTGCTCGCCCAGGCGTTCCTGAACGAGTTCATTGCGACCGAAGATGTCATGCTCAAACTGTATGAAGTCGGTCAGCGCGCGCCCGCCTACCTGCCCGCTCTGGAAAAGATTGACGACCCCGACCTCAAGGCTTTTGCCGAGGCTGGTAAAAACGCCACCATGATGCCCGCCATCCCCGCCATGGGTTCGGTGTGGGGCAACTGGAATGACGGCGTCGTCCTCGCCCGCGACGGCAAACAGGATCCCGAAACCGCCATGAAGGAAGCCGCCGCCAAGATCCGCGCCATCATTGCCAACAAGTATGCCGGCATGATCAACGTGCCAGGTTCCTACCAGGCGCAGGCGGGATGCCCCGGCGATTGGCAGCCCGATTGTGAAGCCACCTTCATGACCAAAGGCGAAGACGGCTTGTATCACAGCGGTCCGTTCAACCTGAAGGCTGGCGATTACGAAGCCAAGGTTGCGCTGGATGGCGGTTGGACGCTCAACTACGGCGTGGACGGCAAGGAAAACGGCGACAACTACAAGTTCTCGCTGACTGCCGACGGCACCGTGGAATTCGTCTTCAACCCCGAAACCAAACTGCTCGAGATCATCGTCAAGTAAGTGTGCATGGGCTGAGGGACAGGCTGCTGTCTCTCAGCCCTTTTCTTTCTTGACTGCGCCGTCTGCTTTGCACAAAGGAGATCCCATGAGCCAAGTCCTGCCGCAACAGCCAAAGAAAAGGTCCGGGATGACCGAAGAATCCCTCTTGTCCAGATTGATGCGGGTCGTTCTGTTGGTCTTGTTCGATGCCGGAGCCGTTTGGTTCATCCAGAACGCTCTCTCCAAAGGCTTCGATCAACTGGCAATCATCATCGGCGTGATTGCCGTCATGTTCAACATCATTTTCCTGCTTCCCCAAGCATACCCGCTGCGCTGGATGGCGGTTGGACTGGGGTTCCTCATTCTCTTCACCATCTATCCAATCATTTTCACGGTGTACGTGGCGTTCACCAATTACGGCGATGGTCATCTGCTCACCAAAGAACAGGCAATCCCGCTCATCGAAAAACAGGTCTATCTGCCTGAAGGCGGCAGATCGTATTCATGGACAGCCTACCGAAACGAAGCCGGCGAATATGCGCTGTGGTTGATCAGCCCGGAGGGTGAAACGTTCCTAGCAAAACCCGGCGAGGAAATTCTGCCTGCCAAGCCCGGCGATCCCGGCGTCGGCGAAGCGGACAGTAAAGGCATTCCCGTCTCCCTCGAAGGCTATCAGCGCCTCAACACCCTGCTTGCTGCCACAGACAAAAACCTCCCCAACATCAAGTTTGGTTTGGAGGGCGATCAGATCATCCAAATTCGTAACCCAAACGAAGCCGCCGAACTGCAAATCCGCTTCAAATACGATGAGGCGACCGATACGGTGGTGGACCAGTCGAACGGCGAAATCTACTACAACGTGAACGGCACGTTCACTTCCCGCAGCGGCAAGACCATCTCGCCCGGCTTCCGCACGGTGGTGGGACTCAAAAATTTCAGAGAGTTTCTCACCAGCCCGGCGCTGCGCGGACCGTTGGTTCAAATCATCTCTTGGAACTTCATCTTCCCGACGGTCAGCGTCGTCTCCACCTTTGCGTTGGGTCTTGCCATCGCCATCATGTTCAATGACCCGCAATTCCCGTTCAAGAAGTTGATTCGTTCTCTGCTCATCATCCCCTACACCATCCCCGGTCTGATTAGCATCATCATCTGGCGCGGCTTGCTGAACTCGGAATTTGGCATCATCAACAAAATGCTAAACGCCGTCATTGGCACCGCCCCGCGCTGGACAACGGAACCGTTTTGGGCGCAGGTTGCCATCCTGCTCGTCAACCTCTGGCTGGGTTATCCCTACATGATGTTGATCAGCAGCGGCGCACTGCAATCCATCCCTTCTGACATCTACGAAGCGGCGGTGATTGACGGGGCGACTCCCTGGCAGCGTTTCCGCCATATTACCCTGCCTCTGTTGTTAATTGCCGTAGGACCGCTCCTCATCGCGTCCTACGTTTTCAACTTCAACAACTTCAACCTGATTTATCTTTTCATCGCAGGCGGTCCCCCCATTCCGGGCGCCGCCACACAGGCTGGCTACACTGACATTCTCATCAGTTACGTCTATAAACTGGCGTTCGAAAGCGGCGGGCGCGGCGTGCAATATGGACTGGCATCCGCCATTTCCATCGTGGTATTCATTATCGTAGGCGCGATTACGCTGTTCCAATATCGCTTCACCAACATGTGGGAGGAGGTAAGCGAAAATGTCTAACCTTGCTCAAACCTTCGGCGCTCTGCGCTCCTCGCAAAAATTCCAAAAGCGATTTAGCGTCGCTGTACGGCTGGTCATTGCGGTGTTCCTGATTGCTTTCTCCATCTTCCCGGTGCTGTGGATCGTCTCCGCCTCCTTCGACCCGTCGCAATCGCTTGCCACGCAAACTTCCCTCATCCCGCGCAACGCCAGCCTGCAAAATTATCAGAGATTGTTCGGCAAGGACCCAAACTACAAGTTCGGCGACCTGGTCTTCCAGAAATGGATTCGGAATTCTGTGAAAGTCTCGGGCATCTCCACCATCCTCAGCCTGACAATCACCACCATGGCGGCGTATGCCTTCTCGCGCATGCGCTTCAAGGGACGCGTCGCCATGCTCAAGGGCATCCTGCTCATCCAGGTCTTCCCCAACCTGCTGGCGCTCGTCGCCATCTACGTGCTGATCTTCCAGTTCGGTGAAATCATCCCTGCGCTGGGACTGAATACCCACGCCGGCTTGATTATGGTGTACCTCGGCGGCTCGATGGGCATGAACATTTGGCTGATGAAAGGCTTCCTCGACACCATCCCGCGCGACATTGACGAATCGGGCATGGTGGACGGCGCTTCTCACTTTCAAATCTTCTGGCATCTCATTTTGCCGCTTCTGCGCCCCATCCTGGTGGTCATCGGCATTCTCTCCTTCATCGGCACCTACGGCGACTTTATTCTCGCCCGCATCCTGCTCAATGACGTGAACCAATACACCCTCATGGTGGGATTGCAAATCTTCACCGCCGGTCAATTCGATCAAAAGTGGGGCGTCTTCGCCGCCGGCGCATTGATTGGCGCGCTGCCCATCATGATCATTTATCTACTCCTGCAAGACCAAATCGTCGGCGGGCTGACGCAGGGCGCAGTCAAAGGATAGGATGCGCCGTCTCTTTGTCGTTTTGGCGCTGATGTTTACCGCGATAACCCTGTTCCTCGGACAGGGCTATCTGCGCTACGCCGCTCAACATCCCCTCGAAGAACCGCCCGTCTTTGCGGATGTCAGCCGCGAGGCGGGCGTCGTGAATAACCGCATCGCGGGCATTGAAATGTCGGCGGGCATTGCCTGGGGCGATTACGACAACGACGGCTGGATTGACCTCTACGTCACCGACCCCATCGGCAAAAACACGCTTTACCGCAACAACGGCGACGGCACGTTCAGCCTCTCGCCCTTTGCGGGGCAGGTTGCCCTCTTCAATACTTACTCGCAGGGCGCAACCTTTGCAGATTACGACAACGACGGCTGGAAAGACCTGCTCGTCGTCAACTGGGGACAGGATCACCTCTTTCACAACGAGCAAGGCAAAGGCTTTGTGGAGGTCTCCCATCAGGCGGGCATCGTGGACGACCGCAACAGCAAGTCCGCTTCGTGGGGCGATTACGACAACGACGGCTTCCTCGACCTCTACATCGCCAACTGGTCCTGCTACCCCAAATGCGGGCGTCAGTTCGACGGCGAAGCCGACCGCCTCTACCACAACAACGGCGACGGAACCTTCACCGAAGTCACTGACCTGCTCAAGGGCGGCGTGACGGGCGCGGGTTTCATCGCTTCTTTCACCGACTACGACAACGACGGCGACCTCGACATTTACCTCGTCAACGACGAATTCATCAACCCCATTGGCAACAAACTCTGGCGCAACGACGGCGCAGGCTGCGGCGGCTGGTGCTTTACGCAAGTCGCCAAAGAAGCCAATGCGGACTCCAAAGTCTTCGGCATGGGACTCGCCGCCGGCGATTACGACAACGACGGCGACATGGACTACTACTACTCCAACGTCGGTCCCATGGAACTACTGCAAAACCAGGGCGATGGCACGTTCAAAAACGTTGCGAAAGAAGCGGGCGTGAACTTCCCCAGGGGCATCGGCTGGGGCGCCATCTTCCTCGATTACGACAACGACGGCTGGCGCGACCTCTACCTCGCCGTCGCCGACACTACCGACCACAAAGACATCGGCGCCAACCAACTCTTCCGCAACAACGCCGACGGTACATTCACCCCCGCCGCCTGCCGCAACGAAGCGGCGGACGTCCGCATGAGCATCAGCGCCGCCTATGCCGACTACAACCACGACGGCTGGGTGGACCTGCTCGTCGGCAACCTCGACGAAGGCTACCGCCTCTACAAAAACCAACAGGGGCAGACCTCCGCCAACCACTGGCTCGCCATCCAACTCATCGGCGCGGGACCCGTCAACCGCGATGCCGTCGGAGCGCGGGTCTACGTTACGGCGGGCGGCGTGACGCAAATGCAGGAGGTCATCCTCGGTTCGAGCGTCATGGCAGGCAACGACCTCGCCCAGTATTTCGGTCTCGGCAAAGAGCGAAGCGCGCAAGTCCGCATCCGCTGGAGCGACGGCACGGAACAAGTCATCCCCAACGTCCGCGCAGACCGCCGCTACCAAATCCAATATGGCGAGACGGCATTACAGCCCATCCCCACCACCCCCGTCGCGAAAATCGGCAAGCCGTCCTTCCTCGCCTACCTCCGTACCCTTACCAATTACCAATTACCATTTACCACCGATCCCGACGCCCAACTCGCCCGCCTCATGGACAAGGCTGGCGTCCAACTCCCGACCCCTCCCCCGCCGCCCCCGCCCGCGCTCGTCAAACTCGGCGAAGCGCTCTTCTGGGACCCCATCCTGAGCGGCAACCGCGACATCTCCTGCGCCACCTGTCACCACCCGAACCTCGGCACCGGCGATGCCCTCTCCGTCTCCATCGGCACAAACGGATTTGGGCTTGGTCAACAGCGGCAATTCGGGAACGCCCGCGAACTCGTCCCGCGCAATGCGACTCCGCTCTACAATCTCGGATACAAAGAATGGCGCGTCATCTTCTGGGACGGGCGCGTCTCTGCGGACCCTGAAACTGGATTCCACACCCCAGCCTCCGACCGCCTCCCGGACGGACTCGACAGCGTCCTCGCCGCGCAAGCCATGTTCCCCGTCACCTCGCGCGACGAAATGCGCGGCTACCGCGGCGACGTGGACATCTTCGGTCAGCCCAACGAACTCGCCGTCATTGTGGATTACAAGGCGCGTCCCGTCTGGGAAGCGTTGATGGCGCGCCTGCTGGCAATCCCCGGCTACGTGGACCTGTTCCGCGCCGCCTACCCTGAAGTTCCGCTCGACGAACTCGGCTTTCAACATGCCGCCAACGCCATGGCGGCGTATGAAATCGCCGTCTTCACCTTTGAAGACAGTCCCTTCGACCGTTACCTTCGCGGTGATCAATCCGCTCTTTCGGAGGAAGCCAAACAGGGCGCGATGTTGTTCTACGGCAAGGCAGGCTGCGCGTCCTGCCACTCGACCGGTCTGCTCACCGACCAAAAATTCTACAACCTCGCCGTCCCGCAAATCGGCGATGGGAAGGGACGCGAGCAGCCCCTCGACCTCGGGCGCGCCCGCGAAACCGGCAGCGACTGCGACCGTTTTGCCTTCCGCACCCCGCCGCTTCGCAACGTCGCCATTACGGGACCCTGGATGCACAACGGCGCGTTCACCACGCTCGAGGCAGCCGTCCGCCACCACCTCGACCCGAAGACCAGCCTGCAAAACTACGACCCCAGCCAGTTGAGCGAACTGCTGAAGGATACCTGCCAGAATCAGCCCGAAACCATCGCCGCCATCCTGCAATGGTACACGCCTCATAACCCCAGCGAAGGCGTGACCCTCACAGACGAAGAGATGCGCCGGCTGCTCGCCTTTCTCGAGTCGCTCACTTCGCCCTCCGCGCTGGACCTCAGTCACACCATCCCCGCCTCCGTCCCCAGCGGATTGCCCGTCGGGGGGAATATCCAGAATATCGAAACAGGATCAGCCGTCCCGTAGGTTTGAAGCGCAGACGGTCTGAATGTCAGGAAAGGTTTCTCAAGGTTGAAAATTCCATCCAAACTTATCCCGTTCCTCTTGCTCATCTCCCTGCTGATGGGCTGCGCCTCGCCGACTCCCACTGCGCCGCCCCCAACCATCACGCCGACCGCCGCGCCCGACCCATACGCCGGCACGGAGGGATTCCCGTGGTGGAACGACACGGTCTTCTATGAAATCTTCGTCCGCTCGTTCTACGACAGCGACGGCGACGGCATCGGCGACTTCAACGGCATCACCGAAAAATTGGACTATCTCGAAAGCCTGGGAATTCGCGGCATCTGGCTCATGCCCATCCACCCCTCCCCTTCCTATCACGGCTATGACGTGACCGATTACTACGCCGTCAACCCCGATTACGGCACACTGGACGACTTCAAACACCTGCTCGATAAGGCGCACAAACGCGGCATCAAGGTCATCATTGACTTTGTCATGAACCACACCTCCGCCCGGCACCCCTGGTTTCAGCAGGCGCTCACCCCCACCAGCCCCTACCATGACTGGTACATCTGGAGCGAGACCGACCCCGGCACGCCAGGTCCGTGGGGCGCCAAAGCCTGGCACCGCGCCGCCAATGGACTGTACTACTACGCCATCTTCTGGGACCAAATGCCCGACCTCAACTACGAGAATCCCGCCGTGCGCGAGGAGATGAAAAAGGTCACTGCCTTCTGGCTCCAAGAGGTCGGCGTGGATGGCTTCCGCCTCGATGCCGTCCGTTATCTCGTCGAAGGCGACCAACTGGCGGATTCCAAAGCCAATCACGCCTTCCTCGAAGAATGGGGGCAGTATTACCGCAGCCTCGACCCGCAGGCGTTCACCGTCGGCGAGGCGTGGACCGACAACGCCAACGTCAAAAAATACACCAACACCGACCGCGAACTCGACTCCGCCTTCAACTTCGACCTCTCCGACGCCATCCTCAAACTCAACGAAGGCAATGTCTCCAGCCTGCGCTTCATCCTGCAGACCACCATCCGCGACTTCCCCGAACAGGACAACGCCAACTTCATCACCAACCACGACATGCCGCGCGTCATGACCCAACTCAGCGCCGATAAGGAACAGCGCGCCAAAGTTGCCGCGGGCATCCTGCTCACCGCGCCCGGCATCCCCTTCATCTACTACGGCGAAGAAATCGGCATGAGCGGCGCCAAGCCCGATGAACACATCCGCACGCCCATGCAGTGGGACAATTCACCCAACGCAGGCTTCACCAGCGGCAGACCCTGGCAGGCGGTCAACTCGGACTTCCCCTTTGTCAACGTTGCCAGCCAGACAGGCGTAAGCAATTCTCTGCTCGAACATTACCGCGCGCTCATCCAACTGCGAAACGCGCACTCCGCCCTGCGCATCGGCAAGACCTACGTGGCGGAATCCAACTCCAACAAAATCCTCTCCTACCTGCGCGCCAGCAGTGATGAGACGCTCCTCGTTCTCATCCACATCGGCAGTGCGCCGTTGAGCGATTACAAACTCGACCTCTCCGTCGGTCCACTCGCGGGTCAATACACCGCCGCCTCCCTGCTCGACGCCTCGCCCATCAATCCGCTCACCGCCAACGACAAAGGCGGCTTCGACGGCTACGTTCCACTGCCCGAACTCCCGCCGTATAGCATTTACGTCATTCAATTTACAAAATAAACCAAGACCCCAAAGGTTTGTAAAACCTTTAGGGTTTAATTTAGGAACCACATGGAAGACTTTATCTTCGGAACCCTCGCCACAGACGAATCGCGCATCAAACATCTGCGCCAAACCCTCGGCGGCGTGACCCACGCCCACAAACGCCTCCCGCGCGACCCTCAGCCGGGTCAGCCCATCCAAATCTTTCTCACGCTCGGACCTGACCACCCTCACCCCCGCGCCTGGGTCTATTGGACCACCGACGGCTCCGACCCGGCCGGCGCAAATGGACGCGCCTCCAACGGTTATGCCGCCCCGCTCGAACCCATCGCCACCGAGTGGCACACCTTCCTGTGGGGCTATGTCCGCACGTTTCGCGGCGAAATTCCCGCGCAGGAAGCGGGGACCGTCGTCCGTTATCGCGTGTCAGCGGGAGGGAATGGCGCAGAGACGTTCGCCGACAGCGGCGCACACTACGCCTTCTACGTGGACAACGACCCGCCTCCCGCCTGGACGAAAGACGCCGTCATCTACCAAATCTTTGCCGACCGCTTCTTTTCCCCCGCCCCCCACTTCCCCACCGTCGAACCCAAGCCCTCGCTCAAATGCAACGGCACCCTGCGCGGCATTACAGAGAAACTCGATTATCTCGCCGAACTCGGCGTCAATTGCCTGTGGCTCACGCCCATCTTCCCCAGTCCCAGTTATCACGGCTACGACGCCACAGACTTTTTTGAAATCAATCCCCGCCTCGGCACGAAGGACGATTTCAAAGCGCTCATCGAGGGGGCGCACGCGCGCGGCATCCGCCTGCTCATGGACTTTGTCCCCAATCACTGGTCGAACCAGCATCCGACTTTCATCGAAGCCACGCAAGACCCGAACAGCGAATACGTGAAGTGGTACACCTTCGAGCAGTACCCCGACAAGTACAAGACCTTCTTCGGCGTGAAAACCCTGCCGCAGATCAACCTGCGCTACCCGCCCGCCCGCCAGCATGTGCTCGACGCCGCCAAATACTGGCTGGACTTTGGCGTGGACGGCTACCGCGTGGATTACTGCATCGGTCCCACCCCCGATTTCTACGCCGACTTCCGCCGCGTCACGCGCACGACCAAACCCGATTCCTGGACCTTCGGCGAAGCCGTGGACCCGCCCGACTCGCAACTGACCTTCGAGGGCGGCATGGACGGCGCGCTCGACTTCATGCTGCTCGAAGCCCTGCGCAAGACCTTCGCTTTCGGCACATGGAATGCCAGGCAGTTCGCCGACTTCCTTGACCGCCATGAGGCGTATTTCCCCGCCTCCTTCTCGCGCCCGTCCTTCCTTGACAACCACGACATGAACCGCTTTCTGTGGACGGCGCACAATGACGTGCAAAAACTTAAACTGGCGGCGATGTGTCAATTCACGCTGGCGGGCGCGCCCATCCTCTACTACGGCACGGAGGTCGGTCTCTCCCAACCCGCCGATGTCATGCAGCACGGACGCGCCCTCCACGAAGAAGCGCGCATGCCCATGCTGTGGGGCAACGACCAAAACAGGGACTTGTTTGAGTTCTACCGTCAACTCATTCAAATCCGAAAGGACGAATCTGCGCTGCGGTATGGGACGCGCGAAACCATCCTTGCCGCAGAGGAAATCCTCGTCTATCGCCGCGCCGACGGGAACGGAAGTCTCCTGTGCGCGCTGAACATTTCGGAGAAGGCGATGGAGTTCGAGTTGGAGGTTGCAGAGTCAAGCCCAAAGCTGATGACCAACCCCAATTGCAGGATTCAGGCTGAGGGTGGAAAGAAGCGGTTCATCCTTCCGCCGTTCAGCGGGATGCTCGTCAAATGAACGTAAAGGTTTCATTGTCATCTCACTGCCGCAAACGAATTGAAGTAGAATCGCTCTCGCAGGACAAGAGAAGATCTTGTCCTGCTTGAATCTAAGAACACCGAGGTTTTGCCATGACCATCACAGCGCCCGACTGGGTACAAGACGCCGTCTTCTACCAAATCTTCCCCGACCGTTTCGCCAGAAGCGAGCGCAACCCCGCCCGCAATCTGCCGTTCGAAGCATGGGACACGCCGCCCACTCCGCACGGCTTCAAAGGCGGCGACCTGTACGGCGTCGCCGAAAAATTGGACTATCTGAAGGATTTGGGAATCACGGCTCTTTACCTGAACCCGATTTTTGCCTCCGCTTCGAATCACCGCTACCACGCCTACGACTATTACACGGTGGATCCGCTCCTCGGCGGGAACGATGCCTTCCGCCACTTGCTGGAGAAAGCGCATAAAAAGGACATCCGCATTGTGCTGGATGGAGTCTTCAATCACGCTTCGCGCGGCTTTTGGCAGTTTCACCACGTCCTCGAATGCGGCGACGGCTCGCCCTACAAGGATTGGTTTCACTTCGACCCTGACCGCCTGACCCGCAAAAGACACTGGGGCGCATACCCCGGTCCGCAGGAACAGAAGGCGTTGAGTCACGGCGAACCAAGCCTGACTGCCATCGGCTATGGCGCATGGTGGAATTTGCCTGCCCTGCCCAAGTTCAAGACGGACACCCCCGCCGTGCGCGAGTTCCTCTTTGGCGTTGCCGAACACTGGATTCGCTTCGGCGCAGACGGCTGGCGGCTGGACGTGCCGACCGAGATTGACGACGACTCGTTCTGGCAGGAGTTCCGTCAGCGCGTGCGAAAGATCAACCCCGAGGCATATATCGTCGGCGAAATCTGGCACGAGGCGCAGCGCTGGCTGCAAGGCGACCAGTTCGACGCCATTATGAACTACGACGTGACCAAGCCCGTCATCGCCTTTTTCTCGAACGGTCACCTCGATTTGAAGGTTCTGCACCAGCAAGCCAACTATCACGGCATTCATCACTCCATTGACGCCCACGAATTCGCCGACCGCATTGACCACAACCTGGGGCTGTACAAAAAGGACATCACCTACGCCCAGTTGAATCTGCTCGACAGTCACGATACGCCGCGTTTCCTCTCGTGCGTGGGCGGGGACAAGGCTTCGCTCAAACTGGCGTGGTTGTTCCTGTTCACCTACCCCGGCGCGCCGTGCATTTACTACGGCGATGAAATCGGCATGGAAGGTCAACACGACCCGGACTGCCGCCGTTCCTTCCCGTGGGACGAGAGCAAATGGGATCACAACCTGCGCGGATATGTCAAAGAACTCATTGCCCTGCGCAAGAAAAATCCCGCCTTGCGGCGCGGCGACTACAAACGGCTGTGGTCGGCAAACGGCACGTATGCATTCTCGCGCTCGCTCGAGGGGAAGACGTTCGTGGTGGGGCTGAATGTATCGGAGACGCCGCAGACGGTCCACGTCATGTATGAGGCGGGGAAGGCTCCCAAGCCGCTCCTCGGCGAAGCGTCCGAGATTTCGATTCGGGAAGGGCGGTTGTGGTTCACGATCCCGCCGCGCAGTGGTGTGATGCTCAAGAGCGCGTAGAATGCGTTCTCTGACACCTACGGCTTGATGAATCACGGCGCAGGGCAAATGCCTTGCGCCGTTTTTTTTATCCCCACACTGCGCGGACGAGTTCGGGCAAAATCTCCCCCGATTTGCCCTGCAGGAAGAAATCGGCTTTGGGGGTGAGCGGCGTGGGATCGAGATTAACCTCGACCAACACCGCGCCGCGGTTGCGGGCGGCATACGCCAGCGAGGCAGCAGGCTGGACAACGCCCGACGTGCCAATCGAAAAGAAGACCTGACAAGCGCGCGCCGCCTCCACCGCCGCCTCAAGTTGGTCGCGCGGCAGCGCCTCGCCAAACCAGACGACATCCGGGCGGAGCAAGCCGCCGCATGCCGCACACGTTGGAACGGACTCGGTGTCGTCGCCCCAGGTTTCGGCAGGCAGGGCGCATTCGGCGCAGCGCACGCGCTGGATGTTCCCGTGCAACTCCAGCACATTTTGGCTTCCCGCCATGCGGTGCAAACCGTCCACGTTTTGGGTGATGAGGGTGAAGTAAGGCACGCGCTTTTCGATTTCGACCAGCGCGTAATGTCCGGGGTTGGGGCGCACGGCTTTGACGGCTTCACGCCGCCAGGCATACCAATCCCAGACGAGTTTGGGGTCGCGGGCAAAGGCTTGGGGGGAGGCGAGGTCTTCGGGGCGGTATTGCGCCCATAAACCGTTTTGCGCGTCGCGGAAGGTACGGAGTCCGCTTTCCTGGGAGACGCCGGCTCCGGTCAACGCGGCAAGTTTTGAGGTCCGAAGAAGAAGCGCGAGGAGGTCAACAGGGAAGGTCACAGTCCGCACTTGACGAGGGAGAGCGTGTGGTCGTAGATTTGGGTGCGTCCGAGGATTTCGTTCTTTTCGTTGACGGAGACGAACTGATATTCGATCCAGGCGTTTTTGTAATAGAAGTAGCGCCGCAGGTGACGGGGCTCGATGTTGTAATTAAACGAACCGTCTTCCAGTTTGATCATTTCGGAGCCGGCGTTCCATTCGCCGACGTTGAGGGTGTTTTGTTTGTCGCGCAGCCGCAGGAACATGTAAACGCGGTCGGTGCGGACGGGGTCTTCGACGAAGACGGTCATTTTGATGCTACGGGTGGTACAGGCGCCCTCGCCCCAATAGAGAGTGGGCGCAGAGAAGAGAATGCCCCGAAAGCCGACATTCTGCTCGAAGAAGGTGACTTTGCTCATGTCGTTGATGAATTCTTCCGAGAAGGTGGGCAGGGGCACCAGCGTTTGGGTGGGAGGCAATTGAGGGGTGGCAAACGCTTCGCCGCCTTCGCCAGGGATGGAGGGGAGCGGCGTGGCGGTGGGGACAGCGAAAAAGTCAACGGTGGGAATCAGGGTGACGGTCGGTTGAGGCGTGGGGGTGTCGCGCGGCGTGGTGGGAGTAGGTGTCGCCAGGAGCTGGGTCAGCTCCGGCAGTTGAAAGCCGGAACAGCCGGCAAGCAGAACAAGGAGCAGGAGAAAGGGAAGAGTCTTTTTCATGGCGGGTCCTGTCATGGCAAGGCGCTGCAATGGGTGACAGAAATGCTGGTGCGGTTCACCGCTGAGCGTCCCAGCACGGTGCCTGCGGCGGTGGAGGCGACCAATTGGTATTGAAGCCAGGCATCCTGAAATTGGTCGTAATCCCGAATCTGGTCAAGCTCGAGTTTGTAGAAGTATGTTCCCTGGTCGTTGTCTTTCATAATGACGATGCCGCCCCACTCGGTGCCGCGCGCGCTGTATTTATCCTGCAGGCGATAGTAGAGGAGTACATACTTGAGACGGCGCACACGGTTGACAGTGGCAGTAAACAGAATGGAGCGGCTGCCCTGACAATCACCTCCCCATACCAGTTGATTGGTGGAATGCTGAACGAACGAGAATATGAAAGGCGAAGGGGTATTCAGGATGGGGGGCAGTGTTTCGATGGTGATGGTGGGGCGGGGTGTGCGGGTGAGGGTGGGCGTGCGGGTCGGCAGGACGCCGGGAGCAAGCGTGGCAGGCAGTTCGGTGGGCGCTTGCGTGTTGAGCGCAAACGGGTCGCGCGTGGCGGTTGGCGAAGGGAAGCGGGTGACAGTCGGCGCAGGCGTATCGGTGGGGGCGGGTGTGGCGGAAGCCGGCAGGGCAAAATCAAAGGGAATCGCAGAACATCCGCTGAGCGCAAGGACGAGAAGAATGATGATGGTTTTTATGAAAGGGCTGTGCATGGCTGCCTCGAACGTATCGGCGGAACGATTGCCTCTATTGTATCCTGTTTGAGGGAGGATTGACCGCCCCTTGACCTTGCTTCCTTGTTGGGACATACGCATCATACCGCCCCGACAATTGAATCGGCAAACAAGCTTTGGCTTATGCCCGATCAGCGCGCGGACGTTAGAGAACGTCCGCTACGCGTTTGTTGGGAATCAGCAGTCACGAAGAACCCGCGTGGTGGGCGCTCTCTAGCGCAACGCATACGCGTTTGTTGGGAGCATTACATAAACGTCACGGCTCCCATTGCGGCTGCCAGTCGGGTTCGGGGTTATCGGTGATTTGACGGAGGTCTGAGCCGTCGGCGCGCATGATGAACAGGTCTGCCTGGTCATTGTTGCGCAGGGAGTTGAAGGCAATCCACTGTCCATCGGGGGAGTAGGCGGCGGCGGCGTTGTTGCCGCCGTCGGTGAGTTGAGCGGCGGTTTGTGCCTCTACATCAATGCGGAAGATGTCCTTGTCGCCGGGCGGACCGGCGTAGATGAGCAGGAACCTGCCGTCTGGCGACCAGTCGAGGCTGCCGCCAATGCCCTCCAATCCCCGCGTCAGTTGACGGACGTTCGCGGCGTCGGGGTCCATGAGGAAGATTTCGTAAGAGTCGGGGCGGCTCCCTGCCATCGCAAAGGCGATGGCGCTGCCGTCGGGCGCCCAGTCTGCGGCGACGATGTCGGCGGGACCGTTGTAGAGCAGCCTGGGGTTTTTGCCGGTCACGTCCACCATCCACAAGGAGGCGGGGGTTTCGCCGGCGCGGTTGACGAAGAGGATGGTTTTTCCATCGGGGGAAAAACGCGGGGAGATGACGTTGCCAATATTTTCGGTGAGGCGAAGGAGACGCGCTCCCTCGAAAATGAAGAGGAAAAGGTCAAAATATCCGCCGTTTTGGTTGGAGGCATATACGATGGAGCCTCCCTGCGGGGAATAAGCAGGGTAGTAGTTGTGCGCCTGCACGTTGGTAATTTGGCGGTAGCCTGTGCCGTCGGCGTTGACCATGCATAATTGGTTGAAGTCACCGCGCGTGCAGGTGAAGATGAGGCGTCCGATGTTGGGTTTTGTCGGCGGGGGGAGAGGCGTGAAGGTCGGCAGAGCAGTTGGCAGGTCGGGGGCGGAGGCGTTGAAGTCCCCCAGGGTAATGTTTACGGAAGGGACGAGCAGGCACAGCCCGAGCGCAGTCAGGACGAGCAATAAGCCAACAGGCAGGCGGAAACGGGGGGAGTGTCGTCTCGAAAAGATGCGCCGTTGGGACATGGAGAAATTTTACCTTCTCCTGTCCAAACGGGGGCGTCCTTTGGCGATATTTCAGCCAAGCAGTCCGTTCAAGTCATCGGGAATGAGGGGGTGACTGAGCAGGAAGCCCTGCACGCTGTCGCAGGAAAGGGAGCGCAGGAAGGCAAGCTGCTCGTCGGTTTCCACGCCTTCGGCAATGATTTCGAGATGGAGGGAACGCCCCATCGCAAGAATCGCAGTGACGAGGGATTGGGTGTTTTGCCCGGGCTGAATGTCGCGGATGAAGGAACGGTCAATTTTGAGCGCTCGGAAGGGGAATTGCTTCAGGTAACTGAGAGAGGAGTAGCCGGTGCCAAAGTCGTCCAGTACGATTTCCACGCCCAGGGTTTTCAGTTCGGTGATGAGTTTCATGGTGTGGTTGACATCCCGCATGGCAAGGCTCTCGGTGATTTCGAGACGCAGGCTGCTGCCGGGCAAATCCGTTTCTGAAAGAATCTGAGCCACTTTATCCACCAAGCCTTTATCCTGAAACTGGCGCGGCGAAATGTTGACCGATACCCAAAGATGGGGATTTCTCGATTCACGCCAGATTTTGGTTTGGCGGCAGGCTGCCCGCAAAATATACTCGCCAATGGGCATAATCAGTGCGGTATCCTCCGCTACTTGAATAAATTCTGTGGGGAGAAGAACCCCTTTTTGCGGATGCTGCCAGCGGATCAAAGCCTCCACTCCCACAGGCTTACCGGTAGTGAGGGAGATGACCGGTTGGTAGTGTATCAGCCATTCTTTGCGTTCCACCGCGCGTTTGAGTTCGCCCTCCAGCCGAATCAAATCCACAGCACTGATGTGCATGGTATCGTCGAAGACCTGATGCTGATTACCGCCCAGCGCCTTTGCCCGGTACATGGCGGCGTCGGCATCGCGCAGGAGTTCGCCGGCGGAGGTATAACGCGGGTTGGAGATGACAATGCCCACACTGGCGGTGGTGGAGCGTTCGACGTTGCCCAGCAGAGTGGTGGTCATCAATTTTCCTTTGATGCGATCCGCCACATGGCGGGCATCGGCAACATCGCGCACGGAGTCGAGCAGGATGGCAAATTCGTCTCCGCCCAGACGCGAGACAGTATCTTCCGGGCGCAGGCTGTGCTTCAAGCGGTTCGCCGTGGTGATGAGCAATTCATCGCCCACCACATGCCCAAGGCTGTCATTGACCACTTTGAAACGGTCAAGGTCAAGAAACATGACCGCAAACAGGTCGTTGGGATTGCGCTTTGTGCGCTCGATGCGGTTTTGCAAACGGTCCAAAAAGAGCAGGCGATTGGGCAAGCCTGTCAGCGCATCGTGAACAGCGTCGTGCGCCAGCCGTTCTTCCGCCAGTTTGCGGGCGGTAATATCCGATTGCGAGCCTGCCATGCGGTACGCCGCCCCCTTGGCGTTCCGCACCGCCAATCCACGCGTGAGCACCCAAATATAAGAACCGTTGGCATGCTGGATGCGATACTCCTGCTGAAATTGAGATGTGACGCCCTTGATGTGCGCCACGAGTTCCGCCTGTACCTGCGCCTGGTCATCGGGGTGAATACGCTGAAACCATTCAATGGGATTGGGGGCAATTTCATCGTCCTTGTGCCCCAGTATTTCCTTCCAGCGCGGTGAATAATAAATCTCGTTTGTTTCGAGATTCCAATCCCAAATGCCGTCATTGGCGGCGCGCACTGCCAGGGCATAGCGTTCTTCGCTTTCGCGCAGTTTGCGCTCCATGCGGTGCTTGTAGAGCGTCATGGTAATGTGAAATTTCAGTTCGCGCGCATCGAAAGGCGTAAACAGCACGCCATAGGCGCGTGCCAGCATGGCGGTTTGCATGGTGAGCGTATCGGCTTGGGTGCTGATAAACAGAACGGGAATATCAAAATCGTCGTGAATTTTTCGGGCGGATTCCAACCCATTGATCTGTCCCCGCAGCTGCATCTCCATCAAAACCAGATCCGGGCGCAGTTCTTCAACCATCTGTATAACCATCTCTCCCCGCTCTGCCTGCCCGGCAACGACATACCCTGTCTGCTCCAGCATGGAGACAATTTCCCGTGCGGTAAATGGATTATTTTCGGCGATGAAAATTTTTTCCTTGGACATGATGCTTGTCTGTCAGATTTTGCCTTTGCGCCAGTGCAAAAGACAACGGCTTACATTTCCCTTCCCAGTTTCAATCTCATCGGCGTGCCTATGCCAAAGTGTATCAAAATTCACGCATAGAGATGTTTTCAACTTTGCAAGTAATGAATTTGTAATGTTTCGCGGCTTTGCGGAAAAAAAACGCCAGGGGGCATCCCGCTGGCGTGCTAAAATTAGTCATGCCATCCATCGAAGTTCACAACCTCCGCAAGACTTTTCAGACCAAGCGCAAAGCCGGCGGGCTGAGCGGCTCGGTGCGGTCGCTGTTTCAGCCGCAATACAGTTCCATCGAAGCGGTGCGCGGCATTTCGTTCGAGATGGAGGCGGGCGAACTGCTCGGCTTCATCGGTCCCAATGGCGCAGGCAAATCCACCACCATCAAAATGCTGACGGGCATCCTGCATCCTTCGGGCGGCGAGGCGCGGGTGCTGGGTTTCGTCCCGTGGAAAGAGCGGCAAAAACTCGCCTATCACATCGGCACAGTGTTCGGTCAGCGTCCGCAGTTGTGGTATCACCTCCCCGCCATAGACACGTTTCGTCTTTTCGGAAAAATCTTCGAGATGGACGACAACGAGACGAAGAAGCGCATCGCCTTCCTCGCCGAAGCCTTCGAGATTGGAGACCTGCTGGAGACCCCCGTCCGCAAACTTTCGCTCGGACAGCGAATGCGCTGTGAAGTGGCAGCCTCGCTTCTTCACCGCCCAAAACTGCTCCTGCTCGATGAGCCTTCCATTGGCTTGGACGTGGTCGCCAAAGGGCGCATCCGCGACGCCATCCGCGAAATGGCGCAAGTCGAAAAAGTGGGCGTGCTGCTTACCTCGCACGATGCCGGTGACCTCGAGGCGCTGTGCAAGCGGGTCATCATCATCAACCATGGGCAAATCGTGTACGAGGATAAGGTCTCGAATCTCAAACGCCGCTTCCTGACCTCCAAACTCGTCGAGGTGCGTTACGCCGAGCAGGTTCCCAAGTCCTTTCGCGTGGAGGGTGCAGAGGTGTTGAAGGTTGGCACCTACGGCGTGAAACTGCGCTTCGACACGCGCACCACGCCGGTGGAAAAGGTACTTGCCCACCTGACGGGCGCAGGCAGTGTGGCAGACATCACCATCTCCGACCCGCCGCTCGAAGAGGTGATTGCCAACATCTATCAAACGCAAGCCGCCCCTGCTTGAAGGTTTGCGCGAAAGGTCATCCTCCATTTGCCGCTGCGCCAAACAGACGGCATTCACATGTATTCCCCCAAAAAAAGAAAATCATGAAACCCATCGCCCCTCAAAAACCTCACCGCATCACCCAGCACGGCATCACCCGTGTGGACGATTATCACTGGCTGCGCAACCGCGAAGACCCCGACACTTTGAAATATCTCAAAGCGGAAATGTCTTATTTCGAGCAGGTCATGAGCCGCACCCAGCCCCTCCAGGAGAGCCTGTTCTCCGAGATGAAGGGCAGGATTCAGGAAACCGATTCCACCGTCCCTGAGAAGAGAGGCGGGTATTGGTATTATCAAAGGACGGAGGCAGGCAAACAGTATCCGATTTTTTGCCGCCGAAGGGACGCAGCGGACGCTCCCGAAGAAATCCTGCTCGATCAGAACCGCCTGGCGGAGGGCAAATCCTTTTGCAGTGTCAGCGCATTCGCCGTCAGCCCCGACGGCAATAAACTTGCTTATGCTGTGGATTATGAAGGCAATGAAACCTATACCATTCACATCCTGGACTTGAAACGCGGACAGCCCTACCCCGAAACAATTCCCAACACCTATGGCAGTGTGTATTTTCATACAGGCGTTGAATGGGCAAACGACAGCGAAACGTTTTTCTACATCACGCTGGATGCGGCAAAGCGCCCCTGCAAACTTTACCGTCACAGGCTTGGAACCGCCCCTGCCAGCGACGTTCTGCTCTTCACCGAAGAAGACGAGACCTTCTTCCTGTTTCTGCACAAAACACGCGACGAGCGCTACATCCTCACGGAACATCACAGCACGACGACATCCGAGATGCGTTACCTCTCCGCCGACCAGCCCGATGGCGAGTGGAAGGTCATTGCGCCGCGCAGGCGCGGCATCGAGTATTACGCCGCGCATCACAAGGGAACCTTTTTCATCCTCACCAACGAGAACGCCAAAAATTTCAAACTCATGAAGGCGCCGGTCGGCAAAACAGACCCGGCACGCTGGCAGGAGATCATTCCCCATCGCCCGCAAGTGATGCTCAGCGGCATCGAGACGTTCGAAAACCATCTCGTGTTGTACGAGTACCGTGACGGTTTGCCGCACATCCGCATCAGCCGCGCCGACGGCACGAGCGATGTTCACTACGTCCACTTCCCCGAACCAGCCTATCATTTTGAAACAGACCACAATCCCGATTTTCACGCCGGCAAACTGCGCATCAAATATTCCTCTCTCGTCACCCCCCACACCATCGTGGACATCCATCTCGACAGCGGCGAATGGGAAATCAAAAAAGAGGAGGCGGTCCTCGGCTACGACAAGTCGCAATACGTCTGTGATCAAATCCACGCCACAGCGCCGGACGGCAGGCGCATCCCCATTTCCATCGCCTACAAAAAAGACCTCAAGCGGGATGGAAACAGCCCGGCTCTCTTACACGGCTACGGGGCATACGGCGCAAACCTCGAGCCGGAGTTCAACGCCAGCCGCATCAGCCTGCTGGAGAGGGGCTTTGTCTATGCCATCGCGCACGTCCGCGGCTCCTCGGTGCTGGGACGCGAATGGTACGAAGACGGCAAACTGCTCCGCAAGAAAAATTCCTTCACCGATTTCATTGCCTGCGCCGAACACCTCATCCGCGAAGGGTACACATCCAAAGAACGGCTCGCCATTCTGGGCGTTTCGGCGGGCGGCTTGCTCGTCACTGCCTGCATGACCATGCGCCCCGACCTCTTCAAAACGGTCATCGCCAAGGTCCCCTTCGTGGATGTCATCAACTCCATGAGCGACCCGTCCATTCCGCTGACCACTCATGAATACGACGAATGGGGCAACCCTGCCCAGCGCGAACAATTCGAATACATGCTTTCCTACTCGCCTTACGACAATCTCAAGTCAGCCGCCTATCCCCATCTGCTTCTTACAGCCGGCTTCAACGATCCGCGCGTGGGTTATTGGGAACCTGCCAAATTTGCCGCCAAACTGCGCGAACTCAAAACCGACGATAACCTGCTCCTGCTCAAAGTCAATTTCAACGCCGGTCACGCCGGCGCTTCGGGACGGTACGACTTTCTGAAAGAAGTTGCCGCCGAGTATGCCTTCCTGCTCGAAACGGTCAACAAACCATAAAAAAAGACGCCCCCTTTTGGAGCGTCCCTTACGAGCGAAACACCATAGATAAAACCCGATACAACAACCTGACAAAATACGACCGCCTCATGGAAAACAAATTATCCGGATAATCGCTTTCGTAGGTTTTGAGTTGTAAAAGCAGTCGGATGACTGCCGTGTTCCGGTTGGTACGATACATCCGCCGTTCGCTCGCCTTCTGTTTGGATCATTTCAAATCCATGACGATAAACTTGTAACGAAGGTTACAAAAAGACCGTCCCATCTTATTTTGATGGGACGGTCCGCTTCATACTTCGGGACAGCTGACACTGTTTCGACGAAGTTTTTCTACCCTCCGAGTTCCACAGCCAGCGCATCGTAATACGTTCCTGCGCCAAAGCCGTCAATCAAAATGTGATCGAACGGTTTCAGGTTGGGGAGTTCGCGCAGGAAGGCAATCATATTCGAGGCGGCGCTGACGTTTCCGAACTCGCTCAACAGCCAGGGCATGGGCAGGGTAATGCCCTCGTTTTGCAAATGCTTTTCCTTCAACTTGTTGATCTTGTAATTGGCGTGATGCACAATCGCCACCGCCAGCGACCTGCCCGCCATGCCCAATTCGTTCAAGCGCGCCTGATAGGCGGCATACACATCGCGCACCACCTGCACGCCCGTGCGCACGAACAACTTGACCATGCCCATCGGTCCCGCCATGACAATGGACGAGCCGTCGTGCGGTTCGTGCATCAACCCCGCCACGCGGATGTTGTTTTCGAACGGCTGGGTCACGTCCACGTTCGTTCCATGGCTGGAGTTGCGGGAATGGGGATAATACATGGCAACCTGCAAGACGCCGTCGTCATCGAACACTTCACGCGACTTGCCCGCCAGGAATTTCATGGTCTTGCCGGGGATGACGCCAATAATCCCCGCTGCATTCCCAAACAATTGCAGGGCATTGGAATCACGCGAAGAGCCGACGAAACGGCTCAAGCCTTCGATGCCGCCAACCAACACTTTTTTCCCTCGCAGCGATTCGGCAATGTTCCTGTCCAACTGCTGATTTTCGGGCAGGTCGGGATTCAGCGCCAAATGCAGGCTGCTCGTGGAGCCATCACACGCTTTGTGGATGGCAATCTTCAGGGCGCTTTCGGGAATTCCAGCCGCCTTTGTGATGCGGTTGAGGTAATCCTCCGCCAGCGGGGCGCTCATGCCAATCAGCACGGCGTCCACTTCGGAGGGCTGCCAGCCGCAGGCGTGGATCGCTTCAACCAGAAACCGCCTTCCCACTTCGACCTCCAGGCGGGTGTGTTCCTCGCGGGTGAGGTGAAGGGGAAGATGTTGTCGGTTGAGAAAACCCAATTCGGACAGATTCAGCCTCTCGGTAGGAGGAAGCGGATGTCCGAGTCGTTGTTCGAGAAACTGGGGCAAAGTGTCGTTGTCGTAACTGGTTCCCCAAGTCCCATACACGCCTCCAATGCCGACCAAGGGGTTGGTCACCCGTTCCATGCCAAAGGGGATGCCATCTGCAATCGGCAAAATCTCCTTCACCACTCCGGGGCGATCATAGAAAGATGTGTTGGTGGAAGTGGAAGTTTCAGTAATCATGCGTACTCCTTATAAATCATATCCGCTATAACACCATGAAGATGCTATAGTTTCGACGGGAAAAACGATGGGATTACTCGTGAATTGATTGCAACCATGAAGATACTGCAATGCGCCAGTCATGTCGTCATTTGGATCGTGACTGGGAAGCCGCGCTACGAAATGCCGTTCTTTCTGATGACGCTGCGATACCATTTCGCACTGTCTTTGAGGATGCGCTTTTGGGTTTGAAAATCCACCCAGATAATGCCAAAGCGCTGGCTGTAACCGAATGCCCATTCGAAATTATCCAACAGCGACCAGACAAAGTACCCCGCCAGCGGAACCCCTGCCTGTATGGCGCGGTGTGCGGCGGCAAAGTGAGTTTGCAAGTAACGGGTACGCAACTCATCGGGGACATTGCCGTTTTCATCGGGCGGCGTGGAGTAGCTGGCGCCGTTTTCGGTGATGTAAAGTTTGGGCGGCTGGTAGTCGAAATAGACGCGGCAAAGGATGCCGGTCAACCCATCGGGATAATTTTCCCAGCCCATCTCCGTCCAGTGTTCGGGAGTTTGAGGGTAAGAGAAGACGGTCTGCGGGTCGTTGGGGGAGGCGTCGGCGCGGAAGAGTTCGCGGGCGTAATAATTCAAGCCGATGAAGTCGGTGGGCGAGGCGATTGAGTCCATATCCCCTGCTTGAACAAAGTCCAACCCTTGGGGAAGCGCCCCGCAGCGGGCAAAGTATTCGACCATGTCGGAAGGGTAGCCGCGTCCGTAAAGGGGATCGGCAAACCAGCGGAACCATTTGCCGTCCTGTTCGCGGGTGAGATTGCGATCCGCCGCGCTGTTGGACGCCGCCGCCTTCCAGTTGATGTTGAGCGTGATGCCCACTTCTGCGCCGGGGCTGTTGCGGCGGATAAGGGGAACCGCCCAGCCATGTGAAAGCAGGAGGTGATGCGAAGCGCGCACCGCCTCGGCAGAATTGCGAATGCCCGGTGCATGGACGCCGTCTTCATGCCCCAGCCAGGTGACTACGGCGGGTTCGTTGTGGGTGATCCAATGCTGTACGCGGTCGCCAAGTGCGCGCGACACGACATTGGCGTAATCTGCGAATGCTTCGGCGGTGGAGCGGACAGCCCAGCCGCCCTCGTCCTGCAAAGCCTGCGGCAGGTCCCAATGATAGAGGGTGACGAAGGGAACGATGCCTGCTTCCAGCAAGCCGTCCACAAGGCGGCTGTAAAAATCGAGTCCCTTTTGATTGGCTTTGCCGCGCCCGCCCGGCAGGATGCGGGTCCAGGCAATCGAGAAGCGGTATGCCCGCAGACCGATGCGCTTCATCAGGGCGATGTCTTTTTTCCACAGGCGGTAGTGATCGGCTGCCACATCGCCATGATCGCCGTTCAGGATATTGCCGGGCGTATGGCTGAAGCGATCCCAGATGGATTCGCCTTTGCCGTGTTTGTTCCACGCGCCTTCGATTTGGTAGGCGGAGGTTGCCGCTCCCCACAGAAAGTTGTGAGGGAAGGTGATTTTATTTGCCATGTTCATCCTTTCGTCATTCTGAAAGCATTTGTTTGACGCGCCGCGCCCCCTCCGGCGTAGCAGGATATTCCCCTGTAAACACCTGCCAGGTTTCTTCGTGCGTGACGCACTCTCCGCGCTGTAATGTTACCAGAGGCGCGAGCGTTTCGAGTTCGAGGCATACATCCCTGACGTACATTTCCGCATTACAACCCAAATCGGTGAGTCTGCCCTCCTGCACCATAAAGCGCTTGACAAACAGCGCATCGCCCAATGCGCAGGCAATCCATCCGTGCGTGTTGCGTGCGCCGATTTTGAACGCCTGCGCCGCCGCCCTGCCATGCAAAAGGATCATATCATCATACAGTTCCAGGCGGTCATCGTTCAAGCGTGAGTAGGACCACAACACCAGGTTGCGGTTTGGAGTAAACCCTTCCACTGGATCGGGCAGGGGCAAAATTCCCATGCCGCCCAAACGCAGTTGCGTGATGCCCCAGGGCGCCAGTTCGAGCGGCGCGCTTCCCTGCCATGTGATGCGATGGGAGAGATGAACGCGATTCGCCTCCAGCCGCACGGCAATTTCCTTTTCCAAGCCCGAAGCGTCCGCCGCGCTGTGCAGGACTACGCTGCCATCTCGCTCTGTGACGGTCACACCTTCCTCTGGAGGCGTGAAGAAGGGATTCTCCGGCGCAATCCATAAACGATGCCCGCCGCGCAGAAAAAATTCCCCGTGCGGCGTTTCCCAATGGACCTCAGGCGTGACAGCCAGCAAATTGCCTTTTCCCCCGAGGACGTAAAGTCCCACCACGCGCGGACCGGTGGTGGTCAGATAATCGAGGCGCAGGTATTTGTTTTCCAGGGAGGCAAAGGGCAGCCCGTAATCAGTGGAGTGTGCGAACAATTCATCTGCCTTGGCGTTGTGTACGTCCGTTTCCAACCCTTACATTATACAGTCAGCGCTCTCAAAAAAGTCGCAGTCCAGCCAGAGCCAAATCGCCAGAGTAAAGGACAGTTCATCTTTCAGCACAAAATTTAATTCCTGAGGCTGGAACCAGTTATGGTATCCTCCCGCATATGAACCCAATCGCTTCCATCCTTGACCGTTATCCAGTCCTCGTCATAGACGGGGCGCTTGCCACCGAACTGGAACGCCGCGGACACAATCTGAAAGATGAGTTGTGGTCGGCGAAGGTGCTGTTGGAAAAACCCGAAGCCATCAAACAACTCCACTACGACTATTTCAAAGCCGGCGCGGACTGCGCCATCACCGCCAGTTACCAAGCCACCCTCCAAGGTTTTATGAAACGCGGCTTGACCGAAGCGCAAGCCTATGCCCTGCTTCAAAAGTCGGTGCGGCTGGCAGGTGAAGCGCGCGATGAATTCTGGGCAGACGAGACAAATCGAACGGGAAGAGCCAAGCCGTTCGTCGCCGCCTCGATCGGACCGTATGGCGCCTACCTGGCAGACGGCTCGGAGTATCGCGGGAACTATGGCTTGACCGAAGAGCAATTAATCGATTTTCACCGCCCGCGCATGAAGGCGTTGATTGAAGCTGGCGCCGAGTTGCTCGCCTGCGAGACGATTCCCTCCCCCATCGAGGCGCGGGCGCTGGTGAAACTTTTGGGCGAGTTTCCCGGCGTGAGCGCGTGGATCAGTTTCAGTTGTAAGGATGAAGCGCACGTCTGTGAGGGGGAAAGGCTCGAAGTGTGCATCCGACAAGTCGAGGCGAGTCCGCAGGTGGCGGCGGTGGGGGTCAATTGCACCTCGCCAAAGTTCATCCCATCACTCATCCGCGAGGCGAAAAAAGCGACCGGCAAACCCATTCTGGTATACCCGAATTCGGGCGAAACCTACGACGCCTCGAAAAGCGATTGGGACGGGCGTCCCGTGTATGCCTCGTTTGGCGAGGAGGCAAAGGTCTGGTATGAGGCGGGGGCGCGGTTGATTGGCGGATGCTGCCGCACCTCGCCCGAGGATATTCAGGTCATCGCAGGGTGGGCGAGACCTCATTCGTGAGGGAGCATGAAACCGCTGCGCAAGAAACGGATGCGCCTGATGCTGGGAGTGCTGCTCATTCAATCCATCTACCTCCCCACCAGCCTGCTGATGGAGGGCGGCATCGCCCCCAAACTGCCGATTGACATTTTCCCGCTATGGACGGTTTGGGTGATTCCTTACGTGCTGTGCTACCCGCTTTGGATAGGAGCGCTGGTCTGGCTGGTGTGGAAGGCAAGCGATGACCAATTCCACACTGCCATCGCGGCGCTTTTTTTCACATGCGCGTTGGGCGTATCGGTGTATTTGCTCTTCCCCACCTATGTCGTTCCGCCCGAACTGCATGGAACTGACCTTCTCTCCAACCTGCTGCGCGCCCTCCAAGCGACAGGCGACCATGACGCTCTGCCCAGCGCACACGTGTACATCACTGTTGTGCTTGCCCTGTTGTACCGGGATTGGTATCCGCAATATGGGAAACTGTGGGCGGCAATTGTGTTCATCGTGACGCTCTCGACGCTGTTCACCCAGCAGCACTATACTGCCGACGTGCTCGCCGGCGCTCTGACCGGCTGGCTCGGCTACCGCTTTGGGTTGCGGAGGAGCATCACAGACCACAGAGCGCAGGGCATGGCGCACGTCTGAGCCGCGGTTGGGTTAGAATCATCCCGTGTCAACCAAACCCATTCTTTCCCTTCTGGCAGTATGTCTGCTGACCGCCGGCTGCAGCATCACCATCCAAACCGAACTGCCGACCGTCATTCCAACGACCCTCATCACCGCGACGCTCCCGCCCTCCCTCACGCCTCCCCCCTCGGCGACATCAACTCCGCTTCCTCCCCCGCCGACAGTTGCCCCTGTTGCCGGCACCACCTCCACACAAGTGAACGTCCGCGCGGAACCTTCCACCACAGGCGAGGTACTGGGTATTCTGCCGGCAAACGTCAGCGTGCAAATCGTCGGGCGAGACCCCGGCGGGAACTGGTGGCAAATTCTCTACGAGGCAGGCTCGGAGGGGAAAGGCTGGGTCACAGCGCAATATGTTCGGACGGCGACCCAGCCCGAGGTCCCGGTGATTGGAAGCGGAGAGGCAGGGGCGGTTGCGGTGGTCATCCAGCAGTTGAACGTCCGCAGCGGTCCCGGCACCGGCTTCAATTCCCTCGGCGTCCTCAATGCGAATGATGTTGTCCGCCTGACGGGTAAAAACCGCGACGGCTCCTGGCTGCAGATCGAATTTGCCGGCGGCGCCGATGGAAAAGGCTGGGTCAATGCCGCTTTTGTGCGGGCGGATGGTGTGGATGCGCTGCCCATCATCGCCGAGACGGGCGAGGTGGCAGGCACCGCCACCCCAGCGGATACGCCGCTTCCTCCTCCGCCGACAGTTGTCCCTGCGCCCCTTGATTTCGACTCCGCTGACGCCCCGCTGAAAACCATCCTTTTTGAGCGTGCCGGGACGCACACCCTGATATACAATGGCGAAGTCTCCGTGCCCGAGGGCGACCACGAGGATTGGATTGCCTTCACGCCTTATGGCGGGTTCGTCTTCATCAGCCTGCAATGCACAGGCAACGGCTCACTCCGCGCAGAAATTACAGCCAGCGATCTGACCTTTGCCTGTAACGAGGCTGGGAGCGTTGTTCCCGTCACAGCGGGCACGGCGCATCTCCTCCACTTTGAGGCGGTTTCGACCAGCGGCGTGCTGCAATCCATTCAATACACTCTCACCATCCAAGCGAGACCCTGAAACCATGAAACTTCAACCACTGAACCCACATCTGGAACGCGCCGATGTTCTGAAAGAAAAGCATCGGTATGGCATTTGGTATGGGCTGGTGTTGGGGCTTGGCTTTGCCTTCTTTACATGGGGGGTGGATTCTTACTTTTTGAGCATGCACAATGGACTGCTGCCGTGGCTTAAGTTCGTCATTGGCGCGGTCATTTGTATGGCGGTGGGCGCAGCCGCAGGCTGGGCGGCGGCAGTAACGGGAAAGTCGCTGGCGGCGATGCTGGTTTGGTTAATCGCCGGTTCGGCGTTTGCATGGCTGGCAGTTCATCTGCCGCTGACGCTCCTGCCGAAGGCAATGCCCCTGTTCGAGCCTGCTCTTGATGACCTGCTCCATTACGAATATTTTGTCAATTTCCCGCGCGTTGTGGGGGTGGCGTATCTCTGGCTGGGCATTTTCCTGGCAGTAGCGGGAATTTTGCAAATTCCGCTAAGCGACTCAGCGGTGTTTTCCACCTCCGTGTTTGGAAAAACGGGACCGCTTTTCATCGTCCTGATTTTGATGAGCACCGCCGGCTCCATTCTGGACAACGGGCTGTTCAATCAACCCCTGCGCGACTCCACGCTGGCAGTGGACAGCACCCTGCGATTCATTGTGGAAAATCGCGGGCAGGAAGTGGATGCGGCAGAAGCGCGGAGGATGCACACAGGCGCGTTTCGCGCAGTGGATACGTCCGTGACGCCCAATTATCGTTTGTTCGTCAGCGGGTATGACAGTGAGTTTATAGAGATAAACATTCTTGTAAAGTTCGAGAGGGATTGGGTGGAATGTCAGGTTATCTACAACCAGCCAATTTCATGCAAGGCGGTGGGGAAGACGCCGTAATTTGGCGCCGAAAGTTAACGGTACCGTACCAGAGCCAGAACCTCAACGCGGATGACGCTGATTAGGCAGATTGCGCGGATTTTCTCGAAAAAACATTTGACCTCTTACATAAGTAAACCGACGTTAGAGAACGTCTCTTACGCAAAGCCGTATTGTGGGCTCTCTAGCGCACCTTTGCAAGAGGTCTATTAGCGTAAGGGGTAGCATACAGTGACAAATGTCCCATTTGTGCCTGATTGTACAAAACATCCATTTATGGTAGAGTTAATGCGAAATTTCACACTGGCGAGGGTATTCCTGCATGAACGCTGAAAAAATCCCCGACATTATCATAGGAAGACTGCCCATCTATCTGCGCGCGCTCCAGCGCCTGGCAGAGAAGGGAATCTACAACACCTCTTCACAGGAACTGGGGGAGATGATTGGCATTTCCGCCGCCCAGATCCGCAAGGATATTTCGCAGTTTGGCGAGTTTGGCAAACAGGGAACGGGGTATTCGGTGCCGTTCCTGATCGAACGTTTACAGAATATTTTGAAGGTCAATCGTGTGTGGGATGTAATCATCGTAGGCATGGGCGATATGGGTCACGCGCTTGCCCGCTACAATGGCTTTGTCAACCGCGGCTATCAGGTAACCATGTTGTTCGACAACGACCCCGCCAAGATTGGTCAAAAAGTAAACAACCTCGAAATCTTCAGCACAGATACGCTGGTGGAAAAAGTAAAGCAAAGCAAAGTCAAGATCGCCATGCTCACTGTGCCTGCCTCTGCGGCGCAGGAAGTGGCGGATTTGCTGGTGAAGGCGGGCATCAAGGCGATTTTGAATTATGCGCCGATTCATTTGAACGTGCCAAAAGATGTGCAAGTGCAGCACATTGATCCCGCCGCACATTTGCAAAGAATGACTTATTATTTATAGAAGTTTGGCAACGGTTCGCCGCCTGATGTCTCCAACGGGATGTCAGGCGGCGTCAGTAAAAAAAGCGGTCGCGCTGTTGCGCGACCGCTTCGTTTTTATACCTGCGGCAGGTTGCGCCGCAAAATATTGTACATGGGAATTGCCTTGACCGCCCCCTCCGCCACGCAGGTGGTGGGGTTATCCACCAGGTAGGCAGGCACGCCGAGGGATTTGGTCAGCAGTTTGTCAATGCCGCGCAGAAGGGCACCGCCGCCGCACAACGCTACACCACGGTCAATGATGTCGGAGACGAGTTCGGGCGGGGTCTTCTCAAGCACACGGCGGCCCGTTTCGATCACTGCCTTGAGCGGCTCTTGAAGAGCCTCGACGATCTCACCCGTCGTCAGCGTGACCGGACGCGGCAGACCCGTGACCTGATCCTGCCCCTGCACTTCCATGCTGTTTTCCACATCCTGCGGCACGGCGGCTCCGATTTTGATTTTCAACTGTTCCGCCGTCACCTGACCGATCACTACTCCGTACTTTCTGCGCACGTAGTTGATGATGGCTTCGTCAAGTTCCAAACCGCCGGCGCGTAACGTCTCTGCCGAAACGATGCCATACATCGCCATGACCGCCGCCTCTGTGCAGCCGCCGCCCAGGCAGATGACCATGTTCCCGGAGGGGGAATTAATTGGCAGGTCCACGCCGAGAGCCGCCGCCAGCGGCTGTTGAATGAGGGAGGCGTCGCGGCTTCCCGCTTCCAAAATTGCTGCATAGACCGCGCGCCGTTCCACGCTGGTTACGCCGTAGGGCACCGAAATCATCACCCGCGGGCGAAAGATGCGCATCGAACCGCTGACACGTTGAAGCAGGTAGGTGAGGAGCGCTTCGGTAATCTCGTAATCGGCAATGACGCCGTTCTTGAGAGGACGCGCCACCTCGATGCTTTCGGGGACGCGTCCGTACATATCACGCGCCTCCTGCCCCACCGCTACCATCTTTTGGTCTTCCACTTCGATGGCAACAATGGTCGGCTCATCCAGCAGCACTTTCGTGCTGTCGGCGAGACGGGTGAACATGGTGCCCAAGTCTATGCCCAGGTCTTTCGAGAACATTGCCACGCGAATCTAAGACTCCGAAGTGGGGATGCGCGAGCCGCGGCGATAGCGGCGCACCGCGTCAATGCGCAGGTTGGAACGGCGAAGCGCCGCTTCTATGGCAAGATAGGCGTCAGTATCGGCAGGCACGCCTTTGGCAAGGACTTCCTCGGCGCGTTTGCGGGCGGCTTCTGCACGTTCGACATCAATCTCTTCGATGTTTTCGGCGGCATCTGCCAGCACAGTGACAATATCCGGCTGAACTTCCGCTACGCCGCCGGCTACGGTGAACAATTCTTCTTTACCGCCTCTGCGAATCTTGACAATGCCGTATTTCAGCGTGGTGAGCACCGGCGAGTGTTTGGGAAGGATACCCATCTCCCCATCCGCGCCGGGCAGGACGACGATATCCACGTCGCCTTCGAACACGGTGCGGTCTTGCGAAACGATTTCACAACGAATGGTCATAGTGTCAAGCCTCACCAATTCCCAATTGCCAGTTACCAGTTACAGTAATTAGCGATTGGGAATTGGTAACTACGGCTACGCCGACTTGGCGAGCTTCTCCGCCTTCTCACGCACATCTTCGATGGTACCTGCCATCATGAACGCCTGTTCGGGCAGGTCGTCGCATTTGCCGTCGAGGATTTCACGGAAGCCGCGGACGGTTTCCTTTAGCGGGACATAGCGACCGGGGATGCCGGTGAAGCGCTCTGCCACGAAGAACGGCTGGGAGAAGAAGCGTTCGATTTTGCGGGCGCGCGAGACGATGAGTTTGTCGTCTTCGGAGAGTTCGTCAATGCCGAGGATGGCGATGATGTCCTGCAGGTCTTTGTAGCGCTGCAACACACGCTGCACTTCGCGGGCGGTGCGGTAATGGTCTTCGCCCACGATGTTGGGATCCAGGATGCGGGAGGTGGAAGCGAGCGGGTCCACAGCGGGGTAAATGCCCTTTTCCACGATGGAGCGTTCGAGGGCGATGGTGGCGTCGAGGTGGGTGAAGGTTGCCACAGGCGCCGGGTCGGAATAGTCGTCGGCAGGCACGTACACCGCCTGCATGGAGGTAATCGAGCCGGTGCGGGTGGAGGTGATGCGCTCCTGCAGCTCGCCCATCTCGGTGGCGAGGGTCGGCTGGTAGCCTACTGCGGAGGGCATGCGCCCCAGCAGAGCCGAGACTTCGGAGCCGGACATGGAGAAGCGGAAGATGTTATCAATGAAGAGCAGCACGTCGCGTCCCTGGTCGCGGAAGTACTCCGCCATCGAAAGCGCGGAAAGCGCCACGCGCAGACGCACACCGGAGGGTTCGTTCATCTGCCCATAGACCATGACGGTATCTTTCATCACGCCGGATTCGAGCATTTCACGGTAGAGTTGAGTGCCTTCGCGAGTGCGTTCGCCCACCCCGGCAAAGACCGAGTTGCCTTCGTGTTCGGTCGCCACAGAGCGGATGAGTTCCATGATGATGACGGTTTTGCCGGTGCCTGCACCGCCAAAGATGCCGGTCTTGCCGCCTTTGGTGAACGGCGCAATCAGGTCAATGACCTTGATGCCGGTCTCGAACACTTCCACGCGGGTGGATTGTTCCGAGAACGGCGGCGCCGGGCGGTGAATGGGATAACGCAGGCTGGCATGCACCTCGCCTTTTTGGTCAACGGGTTTGCCTAACACGTTGAAAATGCGACCCAAGGTTGCCGGTCCCACGGGAACCATGATGGGCGCCCCGGTAGCGCGGGCAGGTACGCCGCGCTGCAAGCCGTCGGTCGAGTCCATTGAGACCGTACGGACCCAGCCATTGCCAAGGTGTTTTTGTACTTCCAGCACCAGCGGCTCTTTGCCTTCGCGATCCACCTCCACGGCTTCAAAGAGCTCGGGGATGTTGCCTTCGGGAAATTCCACATCCACCACACCCCCCAGAATTTGTACGACACGGCCGTTTGCGTTTGCCATGAAAACCTCCAATTATTTCGCGGCAAGCGCTTCTGCGCCGCCGACAATATCGAGAATATCGTTTGTAATGGTTTGCTGTCTGATTTTGTTGTATGCCAGCTGCAGTTCACCGACCAGCTCCTTGGCGTTGTCGGTGGCGTTGCGCATGGCAATCATACGGGCGGCATGTTCGCTCGCCAGCGATTCAAGCACCGCCTGATAGACCTGCAGTGCCGTAAAGCGCGGGATGATTTCATCCAGAATCTCGTTCATCTCCGGCTCATACTCATACGCAGCCTGCGGACCGTTGTGCTGACCGCCAAAATCTTCGACCAATCCCTCGCCGACAAGTTCCAGCGGCAGGAGTTTCTTGACGGTGGTCACCTGGCGCGCCATGTTGACGAAGTCGGTATAGACGAGGTACACCTCATCCACTTCGCCCTTCATGAATTCATCCACCGCAAGCCGCCCAATGGCAGATACGTCCGCAAAGGCAGGCGCGGGGGGCAGGTTGCTGAAATCGGCAATCACGTTTTTGCGGCGGCGGATGAGCAGATCGCGCCCTTTGCGTCCCACCGCAATGTATTTGACCGGAACCGGATGGTTATCGAAACGTGAAGCGACAAAGCGAATCACGTTCGAGTTGTAAGCGCCCGCCAGTCCCCGGTCGCCGGTGATGACGACGACAAGCGCGTTGTTCACATTTGCCCGCTCGGCAAGGAGTGGGTGCAGGCTTTCGCGTCCCGGCTGTTGAGCCACATGCTTGAGCACCTGCCAGGCTTTGGTCGCGTATGGGCGCGTGGCAGTCACTGCCGCAATCGCTTTGCGGACTTTGCTCGCGCTGACAGTTTCGAGGGCGCGCGTGACCTGCGAAATGTTTTTTACGCTCCGAATGCGGAGCCGCATTTCACGAGCCGATGCCATGTCCTATGCCTGCCATCCTGCGCGGAAACTTTCCAGCGCCTTAATCATCTTTTCGCGCGTCTCGTCGGTGATGCGCTTCTTCTCGGCAATATCTTTGCCGATTTCAGGATGCGAGGTTTCCATATAGCGGATGAGGTCGGTCTGCCATTGTCCCATCTTTTCAACGGGCACACTGCTGGCAAAGCCGTTCGTACCGGCAAAAATGAGGATGACCTGATTTTCGAGCGCCACCGGCGAGTACTGCGGCTGTTTGAGAATTTCCTGCATGCGCTGACCCTGATTGAGTTGATTCTGCGTGTTCTTATCAAGGTCCGACGCCATCAGCGCAAACGCCGCCAATTCACGGTACGCCGCCATGTCGAGGCGCAGACGTCCCGCCACCTGCTTCATGGCTTTTGTCTGGGCGTCGCCGCCCACGCGCGAGACTGAGATACCCACGTTCACCGCAGGACGGATGCCGGCGTTGAACAGGTTGCTTTCCAGATAAATTTGACCGTCGGTAATGGAAATGACGTTGGTGGGAATGTAGGCGGAAACGTCGCCCAACAGGGTTTCGATGATGGGCAGGGCGGTCAGCGAACCGCCGGTGCCTTTCACCTTGACGATCTTGTGATTCTCCGCATTCGGCATGGCTTTGAGCGCCTGTTCGGCGTCATGCAAAGACATCGGTCCACCGTACACCTTGCCATCCACGCCATCGCTGGCGGAGGCGAGTTCGCCGCTGAAATCCTTCTTCACAATCACATACTGATTCGCAAGGCGCGCCGCACGTTCGAGCAGGCGGGAGTGCAGGTAGAACACATCACCGGGATACGCTTCACGTCCGGGCGGGCGGCGCAGGAGCAAAGAAACCTGACGATACGCCCAGGCATGTTTCGAGAGGTCATCATAGATGACGAGCGCGTCGCGTCCGGTTTCCATGAATTCCTCGCCGATGGCGCAGCCTGCATACGGAGCGATGTATTGCAGCGCCGCGGACTCTTCAGCGGAAGCCATCACCACGATCGTATGATCCATTGCGCCATACTTCTCGAGGATGCCCACCGTGCGGGCAACTGCGGCTTTCTTTTGACCGATTGCCACGTAAATGCAGATCAGGTCTTTGCCTTTCTGGTTGATGATGGTGTCAATCGCAATGGCGGTCTTGCCGGTCTGACGGTCGCCGATGATCAACTCGCGCTGACCGCGTCCGATGGGGATCATCGAGTCGATGGATTTGATGCCGGTCTGCACCGGGGTATCCACGTCCTGACGTTCCACCACGCCCGGAGCAATGCGCTCCAACGGACGGAAGCCGGTCGTCGCAATGGGACCCTTGCCGTCAATCGGCTCGCCCAAAGCATTGACCACGCGCCCGATCAGCGCATCCCCCACCGGCACCGAAGCGATGCGTCCCGTCCCGCGCACCGTCATCCCTTCGACGATGCCCTCGTACTCACCCATCACAATCACGCCAACGCTGTCCTTTTCAAGGTTGAACGCCGTCCCCATCACCCCATTGGCAAACTGCACGAGTTCCTGAGAGCGGATGTTCGCCAGCCCCTTCACGCGGGCAATACCGTCGCCCGCTTCCACCACGGTGCCAATATCGCTGACACCGATTTCGGGCTCGAACGTCTCGATTTGCCTCTGCAAGTCGCCTGCAATCTGCTTGATCAGATCTGTCATTATTCCTCCATGCCAAAATTCGATTTACGTACAAGAACCCGGATAAGATTTATCCGGGCGTATGGCGTTTTATGCCGCGCCTTCGTGAGGAGGCGCACAATCTCGCCAATGATACCTGAAAGGCTCATCATTGTCTAGTTACAATCATCATACCCTTGTCAAGGATAGGGCTTGTAATATACTCGCAACCAAACTCATTTTCAAGGAGCAAACATGATCCCGCGTGGAGAAGACAAGCCTCCCTCTCGTCCCATGAAACGATATTGGAAGGTTGCTGTAATTGCTAATATCAAAGACGACAGTAAACCCCGGCCCGAAGGCGTTCCCCCGGATGCCTTTGCCGACTTCGACCACATCGAGACAGTGGATGCGATTCGCGCCGCCATCGAAACGGACGGCCATCAAACGGTCTTCCTCCACGCTGACGCCGATTTGCCCTACGCCCTGCGGGAGGTCAAACCCGATATTTGTTTCAATATTGCCGAAGGTCTGGGGGGCGACGCGCGCGAGGCGCAAGTCCCTGCCTTGCTCGAACTCCTGCGCATCCCTTACACCGGTTCGCGCGTCCTCACCAACGGCATCTCTCTCGATAAGACCCTCACCAAACGCATCTGGCGCGACCGACGCCTGCCCGTTGCCCCCTTTCAGGAATTCACCATCGGCGACGAAGCGCTCCGCCCCGAGCTCAAATTCCCCCTCTTCGTCAAGCCCGCCCGCGAAGGGACAGGCATGGGCGTGGATCTCAAAGCCATCGTCAAAAACGAAAAGGAAATGCGCGAAAGAGTCCTGTACATCATCAACACCTATCAGCAACCGGCTCTCGTTGAGACCTTCCTGCCAGGGCGCGAATTTACCGTAGGCATTCTCGGACGGGCAGACGCCAAACTCTACTCACGTCACCCCGAATGGTACGAAAAAGACGGCTTTCACCGCTTCCCCATCCTCGAATTGGATAGTTCCCGTTCCGTCACGCCCAACGTTTACAGCCAGGCGTCGAAATCCAAGGAGGTCGGCGAGGAGGGCGCGCCGGACTACGTCTGCCCTGCCAATATTGACCCCGAACTCGAAAGAAAACTCAAACATTTCGCCCTGCGCGCCCATCAACTGCTATACGCACTCGACATCTCCCGCACCGACATCCGCCTCGACGAGGAAGGCAATCCGCGCCTGCTTGAGATCAACACCTTGCCCGGTCTCACCCCCGATTACAGCGACCTGTGCCTGCAAGCCAAAGCCGAAGGCATCCGCTACGAAGACCTGATTCTGGAGATTCTCTACCTCGGCGCTTCCCGCTGGGGCATGGTCGCGCCGCGCGAACTGCCGTCTGCTCACCACGCCAAAAAGTGAACCTTGCTCTCGCCGAACAAGCCCTGTTACAGGGGCTTGTTTCGTTTAAATCAACATAATGTCTTCACAATTCCACGACGTTACATTGATACTCCTGTTATATACTCCAACTTGCTTTGTTGCACACATGAGATAGGCATGGTAAATCGCTCTGTTGCAAGGATTTTTCCGAGCGTACTCGGCGGTCTCTACCGCCGGGTTTGCGCAAGAGAGCGCAAACTACGCAGATTTTTTGATGATTGCAACAGAGCAACTCCAACTGGCAATATCAAACCAGAAGGTTCACTATGGCAAAAACAATCATGGTTGTGGATGACGAAAAGCGGCTGGTCTCCCTCGTCGAAAGTTATCTGACGCAGGAAGGCTACCGCGTAGTCAGCGCCTACAACGGCGCCGAAGCCCTCACCGTCGCCCAAAAGGAAAAACCCGACCTCATCATCCTCGACGTGATGATGCCCGAAATGGACGGCTACGAATTCATGCGCCGCCATCGCGCCGAACACAACACCCCCATCATCCTGCTCACCGCCCGCGTGGACGACGAGGAAAAGGTCATCGGCTTGGAAGTGGGCGCAGACGATTACATCACCAAGCCGTTCCGCCCGCGCGAACTGATGGCGCGCGTCAAAGCCGTGCTGCGCCGCGCCGGCGAACGGGAACCCGCTGCAAAAGTCCTGAAAGCCGCGGATATTGTCCTCGACCGCGACAGCCGCACCGTTAAAGTGGGAGAACGCTTCGTGGACCTCACCCCCTCCGAGTTCGACATCCTGACCGCGCTCATGTCCTACCCCGGGCGCGTCTATTCCCGCCTCGACCTGCTCGACATCATTCAGGGCATCCGTTACGAAGGCTACGAGCGCACCATAGACACCCACATCAAAAACCTGCGCGGCAAAATCGAAGACGACCCGCGCGCGCCGAAATACATCGAAACCGTCTATGGCGTCGGCTACCGTTTCAAGAGAGAGTAACCAATGCGCTCCATTTCCACAAAACTTATCCTTGCCTTCCTCAGCATCGGCGTTGTCAGCGTCGCCATCATCTTTCTCACCGCTCGCTGGAACACCCGCCTGGAATTCATCCGCTTTCTCTCCGACCAGAGCCAGTCTGTCGTCGTCACAAGCCTCATGGAGTACCACCGGCAATACGGTTCATGGGAAGGCGTGGAAGCGCTCTTCATCAAGGGCGACCGCCCCGGCTTGGGCATGGGACCGGGACCGCACATAGACATGATGCAACCCTATCTGCTCGCCGACCCCAACGGCTATGTCATTGTGGCAAACGGGAGGTACAAAATCGGGGAAAGGCTCTCCGGCGAACAACTCGAAATCGGCACCCTGCTCATGGAGGACGGCAAAATCATCGGCATCCTCATCCCGCTCGGCGGCGCTTTTCAGCAAAGCCCGCGTGAACTTGAATTCATCGAACGCACCAACCGCACCTTGTTCTACGGCGCGCTGATTGGCGCGGTCATTGCGCTCGTGCTGGGCGTTTTCCTTTCGCGCGCCATCACCCGCCCCATCCGCGAACTGACCCGCGCCACCCACGCCATCTCCGCAGGCGACCTCTCCCAACAGGTTCCCGTCCGCACCAACGACGAACTGGGCGAACTCGCCCGCGCCTTCAACAAGATGAGCGCCGAACTTTCGCGTTCCGTCAATGCCCGCAAACAAATGACCGCCGACATCGCTCACGAACTGCGCACGCCCCTCAGCCTCATCCTCGGTCACGCCGAGGCGGTTCACGATGGCGTCCTGCCTCCCACCAAAGAAAACTTTGAAATCATCCGCGAGGAAGCCGCCCGCCTCGAACATCTGGTGGAAGACCTGCGCACCCTTTCCCTTGCCGACGCCGGCGAACTCTCCATCCTGCCTCAACCCACCGAACCCGACCGTCTGCTCCGCGAAGTAACTTCGCTCTTCCAATATCAGGCTCAGAAGAAAAACATCTCTCTCCAATTGGACATCGCCCCGCATCTTCCCACGCTGGAAGTTGATCCCGGACGAATGACTCAGGTCCTCACGAACATTTTGGACAACGCCCTGCGTCACACCCCCGAAGGCGGACGCATCACTCTCTCAGCCAAACAGGCAGGCGAGAGAGTTGAACTCGCCATTCAAGACAGCGGTCCCGGGCTTCCCAAAGAGGAGACTGAACGCATTTTCGAGCGCTTCTACCGCGCCGACGCCTCCCGTCGACGCGACGAAGGCGGCTCGGGCTTGGGGCTGGCAATCGCCAAGTCCATTGTTCAGGCGCACAACGGTCAGGTTTGGGCGGAGTCTGAACCGGGCAAGGGGCTGAAGATCGTCATCTCCCTGCCGCAACAGTCTGAATCTGGCGCGTAGCGATCCGTTCACACAAACAAAAATCGGAAGCGTGCAACCGCTTCCGATTTGTTCTTAACGTCAGTTCGGGATAAGCGTCCCGAAGGCTGATTCGGCTCTCGAACCCGCTGCGTCAAAAGCCTTCGGGACGATTCAAAAACCTTATCCCGAATTCAGGTTTCTTAACCTGCTACTGCGGCGCGTTTGCGCTTTCGACGGACGTTTTTCGGTAAAACAATCAGCGTCACCAGTACGGTAATCACTCCCACATTCTTAATCAAGCCAAACATCCATCCGCCGCCTTCAAAACCTTCGGGACGCTCTCCCTCAAACCGCCCCTCACGGAAAGGCGGACGTCCTCCCTCCTCGAAGCGCGGCTCTGCGCCAGGCAAACCAGACGACCCGCTTGCGCTGACCGCCGCATACGTGACGCCCATGACGAGCGCCATAACTGCCACAATGATGAAAATTCTAGCCAGCGTTTTCATGCGGCAACATCCTTTCTTTTGCGGGAGAAAATCAGCCCGCCCAGCGGCTTGAAGACATACCGTTTGAACGTATCCACCACCCAGCCCCAGTGCAGCGCTGTGTGCAAGCCCAGCAAGAGCAGGAACAGATTGGCGGTCATATCGTGCAGCGAACGCCAGGCAAAGTTGCGCGGCAACTCAATGCCCAGCGAGGGGAATACCGCCTCCGAAATCATGAACCCGGAAAGCATCATCACCGAGCCGTCAATGAACAACAGCCAGTTCAGGATGTAATTGATGCGGGTCTGCAAATTCACCCGTCCCATGAAGCGGCGTGAAATCTGCACGATCCAATCCCAACTCAACAGCAAATGGACAATCAGCGCAGCAAGCGCGGCGGTCGCCAGCCATTCATGCACGGCAATGCCGCTCGAACGCGGATCCATGGCAATCAAAAACGCGAAAAAGATCGTCAAATCAACTGCCAGTTTGACCCGCGTCAAATTTTTGGATGACGAAGATTGAAGTTCAGACATAGTACCTCCTGTATAAATATCGGCGGATTGTAGCCGCCGCAAAAACTTAATGGTGAGGAAATTACGTCCGACTTGTGAATATGTTGCGAAGAAAACATTAATTCCGCTCTCATTGAACTGTCACAAATTCCCCATACTTTTCACACAGACCGTTCACGCCCGAATGGTAAAGTAATCAACGAAATACAACAAAGACCTCTCTACCGTACATTTCTCTCGTGAAAAACCCTAAAGGTGGAAATTCTCAAATTTACGAAGGGAAGGCAGACCTTTAGGGTTTCTGTGCACGGTAAAGAAACAAAGACAAGGAGTCTACCTATGAAAAAGTTTTTGCTTACGCTCTTGGCAGTGGTTGTAATCCTCGGCGCGGCGGCGGGCATCGGTTTCGCCGGTTACCGCATTGGCTACGTTCAAGGCGCCGCCGCAGACGGCAACGCCCCCTTGTTCATGCGCCCCGACCGCATGAATCCAAATTATATGCCCGGCTTTCGCCGTGACTTCGGTCTCTGGCGGCAGCCCTACCATGCTCCCATGATGGGACGCGGCATTTTCGGCTTTAGCCTTTTCACGCCGCTCCGCCTCCTCTGGAACATTGCGGTACTCGCACTCATCGCCTGGTTCGTGTACTGGCTGTTCGCTAAAAGCGGGTGGCGCATCACGCGTCAGACAAACGAGCCGCAACCGCCCATCTCGAAAACCGACGCATAACCAACGTCAGTTCGGGATAAGGATTTCTCACCGCAAAGACGCGGAGAACGCTGAGAAAACCCAAAAAATCTCTGCGAACTCAACGTCTCGGCAGTAAATTTTCGGACGCGAACGTTTATCCCGAATGGAGGTTAATAACACAAGACCCTGAACTCACAGGGTCTTGTCATTATGAGAAGGATAGCGCAAACAGTAAGTCGATTCGATAGATCCCAATACAGGCATGCCACCTTGCGCCGGCATGATTTTAATTTCTGGTATAATGCCCGTCGCTCTTTGGAGAGGTCGCGTAGTCCGGTTTAGCGCGCACGCCTGGAGAGCGTGTTTCCCGAAAGGGAACGCGGGTTCAAATCCCGCCCTCTCCGCCAGAGAAAACGCCCTCCCCAGGGCGTTTTTGCTTTCATGGGAACGCGCGCCCCCATTCAGGGGATGGTATTCAAATCCCGCCCTCTCCGCCAGAGAAAACGCCCTCCCCAGAGCGTTTTTGCTTTCCAGAGGAGGCGATTTCTTCGCTGCACTCGCAATGACAGCATGACACAGTTACAGGGCGGACGTACTCTAATGTCCGCTGACATGTTTGGGGGCATACGTTATGGTTTTCTCAAAGTCTGGATACGAGCCTCCTTTGTACACGGATTTCGCGGAATGAACGGATTTCTTTCCGTTTTTCACGGAGAATTCCGCATCATCCGTGCGATCCGTGTACAAAAATTGATTCCGTCGAGCGATAATGAGAAAGCCATAGCACACGTTCAGCAGGAACAGTCAAACAAGCGGTAAAATCAATACCATGACTGAAGACATTAAAGTGGTTGCCACCAATCGAAAGGCTGGGTTCGAATACTTCCTGCTCGACAAGATCGAAGCAGGAATTGCCCTGCAGGGCAGCGAAATTAAATCCATTCGCGCCGGGCAAATCAGCATACAGGAATCCTATGTGGAAATCGAAAATGGCGAACAAGCCTTCCTCGTCGAGGCGCACATTGCCCCCTACGAACAAGCCAACCGCTTCAACCATGACCCGCGCCGCAAACGCCGCCTGCTCCTCCACAAAAAGGAAATTCGCAAACTGTGGGACCAGGTGCGCATCAAAGGCATGACCATCGTGCCGACCCGCGTCTACCTCAAGAACGGGCGCGCCAAAGTCGAAATTGCGCTGGCAAAAGGCAAAAAGGCTTACGATAAACGCGCTTCCATCGCCAAACGCGACGAAGCCCGCAGCGCCGAACGCGAAACCCGCGTACGCTAACCCATCACCCCGCAAGTCAACGAAAGAACATACCATGCCCCCTTCCACCATTGGCGGTATCAACAGGCTCCCTGAACCTCAAAAAAGGGAAATCTACGCCCGCTACATCCCTGCGGAACTCATCCAACGCTTCCATCTCTCGGACCTGGTACAGAATCATGAACTCCTGCAATTCCGCTACGCCGAAGGCTCCAGCGATGTGGAAATGAGGCTCTACCATCAGGCAGGCTTCCCTGACCCCGTCCTCTACGCCCACCTGACAGATACCCTCAACGGGCAGATTCACGTTCTGCTCTACATCCTCAACGACCCCGACTCCCCCCGCTTCGACGTGGACAAAATGCCCGACGGAAACTCCACCCGTTTCGGCATCCAAAGTCGCAACCTTGAAGCCGAACTCGCCGCCATGCGGGCTGGCTTGGCGCCCGGTCAGGTGCGGCGCGGCTTGCATCTCTTCAAACAAGCTGTGGCAAAGTTCGAGGAATTCGTCGTCAGCCTGGGGCACGACATGTACTTTGCCGAACCGCTTTACTATCACAACGCCGTCATCTTCGAGCGGCACGGATTCAGTTATCAGATGGGAAAACGCCGCATGGAGAGTATCCACCTCGGGTTTATGGAGGGAGGCGAACTTCGTCAAAAGTTGGACGGCTCCACACCCTTCCGTTCCCCCGAAGCGGCGAACAGCATCCGCCTGCGCTCATGGGCAATCCACGACGGCATTCTGGGGGAGCCGTTCACCAACGTGACCATGTACAAGTATGTGGGCAAATCGGCGGGGTTGAACACCACCCCCGGCTGCAACTGGTGACGCCCTTTTACCCCACCACCCTTATTTCCCTCGGCATATCCGAAAGCACATCCGCGCCGGTTGCGGTGATGACCACATTATCCTCGATGCGCACGCCGTTCCGCCCCGGCAGATAAATGCCCGGCTCCACCGTGAACGCCATGCCAGGCTCCAGAATTTGCATGTTGTCGCCGCGCATGTAGGGGTCTTCGTGTCCTTCCATGCCGATGCCGTGTCCGGTGCGGTGTGTGAAGTACTTTCCGTACCCTGCCCTCTCGATGACCTCGCGTGCGGCTTTATCCACGTCGGCGCATGGCACGCCGGGCTTGGCGGCGGCGCGCCCGGCGGCGCTTGCCTCCTGCACAATCTTGTGAATCTTCTGATATTCGGCGTCCACCTCGCCCACCGCAAAAGTGCGCGTCAGGTCGGAGATGTAGCCGTCATACGCCGCGCCCCAGTCCACCACCAGCAGGTCGCCTGCCTGCAGTTTACGGTCGGATGGCGAGGCGTGCGGGTTCGCCGAATTCGGTCCGGCAGAGACGATGGGACTGAACGGCATCTCCGGCTCGGAGCCGTGACGCAGTAACTGCATCACCAACTCGGCGGCGAGTTCCTTTTCCGTCATGCCGATTTTGATTTGTGGAATGACCGCCTCGAGCGCAGACTGGGCAATTTGCACCGCCCTGCGCATCGCTTCGACCTCCGCCGCATCCTTCCTCAACCGCAACCCAGCCAACACATCACTTGCATCGGGGAATTCGGCTTCGGGCGCGCTGGCTTTGACATACTGGAATTCCAGCAAACGCAAAGCGCGCGGCTCGACGCCAATCCGCTTCCCATCCAGACCGAGAGCCTGGACCGCCTTCCGAAACACCTCCCCCCACCCCGACGGATTCTCGCCATACGCGAACACCTGCAGCGCATACGGCAGAGACGCCACCTTCTGCAGTTCCAACTCCGGCAGTACGAGGGCAGGAGTCTGGTCTTTTGCCGCGAACAGGACGACCGGGCGTTCCATCAGGTGAAAACTCAGCCCGCTCAGATATTTCAGCGTAGGACCAGGATTGAGAATCACGGCATCCAGGTCCGAGGTCCGCAGAGAGGCGTTGAGTTTGTCAAAGCGGGTTTGAGTCATGGGAGTCTCCTGAATCCAAACGGTGATTGAGGCGGCTGAAGAGGTAGAGTATCCAATCCACCACAACGGGGAAGAGCGTATCGAAGCCGGTGATGATGCGGAACCACCAGGGGATGACCAGCGTGCGGCGCGGACGTTTCGCCACGTCCACCACACGCTTGGCGACGTAGGCGGAGGTCAGGTGCGAGTAGGGCAGACGTTTGATGGTTTCGCGCGATTTTGTGTGTTTGAGTTTTTTGCCGAATTCGGTGACGGCGGGACCCGGATAGATACCGCTGACGTGAATGCCGAAGGGATGCACTTCGCGGCGCAGAGCGTCGGTGAAGGCGCGCACGCCGTATTTGCCGGCTGAGTAGGTGGTGATGAGCGGCGGGGAAATCAGCCCCGCCACCGACACCATGTTGATGATGTGACCCTGACGCCGTTTGAGCATGTGCGGCAGCACTTCGCGCGTGACCAGCATGGTGCCGATGAGATTGACGCGGATGATGGTTTCGATGCTGCGCTCGGGGTCGAGGTTTTCAAACCAGTCAATGCTGCCAAAGCCGGCGTTGTTGAAGAGGATGTCAATGTGTTCGTAGATGTCGAGCGCGGTCTGCACCATGACTTTGATTTCGGCAGTGACGTTCAAATCCACCGGCACGGCGAGCGCCTCGCCGCCGGCGCTTTGGATTTCGGCTGCCAGCGCCTGAAGGCGGTCAAGCCGGCGGGCAGCCAATACCACTTTGCATCCTTCCTTTGCAAACAGACGGGCAGCATCCTCCCCAAAACCGGAAGAAGCGCCGGTGATAAGAACGACTTTATCTTTCAAAGCAATCATGTACCCTCGTTATCAGGTCGAAAGTCAAAAATCAAACGTCGAAAATCAGAAAGACCTTCGACGTTTGACTTTCTATTGTTCTTCTTCGCTCTCTTCGTTCTTCTGCTTGCGTGGGCGCGGCGGCTCCACCGTCACCTCCGGCGAGAGGGCGATTTTCAACACGTCATCCATGTGTTTGACCGGCACAATCTTCAACTCGCTGCGGGCGGCTTTGGGCAAGTCCACCAGGTCTTTGAGGTTTTTCTCCGGCAGGATGACCACCTTCAAGCCGGCGCGATGGGCGGCAAGCACTTTCTCGCGCACGCCGCCGATGGGCAGCACCCGTCCGCGCAGGGTGATTTCGCCGGTCATCCCCACGTCTTTGTAGACCGGGCGTCCCGTCAACGCGGAGATGATGGCGGTCGCTATGGTAATCCCAGCCGAGGGTCCATCCTTGGGGATGGCGCCTTCCGGCATGTGAACATGGATGTCCATGCGTTCAAAGACTTCCATGTCAATATTCAACTGCGCGGCGCGCGATTTGGTGTACGTCAGCGCCGCCTGACCGGATTCCTGCATTACCTCGCCCATCTGTCCGGTCATTTGCAGCGAGCCCTTGCCTTCCAACACCGCCACTTCCACCGGCATGATTTCGCCGCCGTTTTCCGTCCACGCCAGCGAGGTGACCACTCCCACCTCGTCCTCGCGCTCGGCTTCAGGCTGGAAGAATTGCTGCGGTCCGAGCAGTTTCTCCACCGCCTCGGCAGTAATGACCTGCGGGAACTTCTTCCCTTCCGCCTTCAGGCGCGCCACCTTACGGCAGACTTTACCGATCTCGCGCTCCAAATTGCGGACGCCCGCTTCATAGGTGTACTCGCGGATGATGCGCCGGATCGCTTCCACCTCAAACTGAAGGTTGATCCCGTCCAATCCATTTTCTTCAATCTGACGCGGAATCAAGTAACGGTTGGCAATCTCCAGTTTCTCTTCTTCGATATAGCCGGGAAACTCGATGACTTCCATGCGGTCGAGCAGCGCCGGCGGGATGCTGCCCAGGTAATTGGCGGTCGTCACGAACACGACCTTCGAGAGGTCGAACGGCAGTTCGAGGTAATGATCGCTGAAGGCGTGGTTCTGTTCCGGGTCCAGCACTTCGAGCATCGCCGAGGCGGGATCGCCGCGAAAGTCCGAATATAGTTTATCAATCTCATCCAGCATGAACAGCGGGTTGGACGTCCCCGCCCGCTTCATGGTCTGGATGATGCGTCCGGGCAGTGCGCCGATGTAGGTGCGGCGGTGTCCGCGAATTTCCGCCTCGTCCCGCACGCCGCCCAGTGAGACGCGCACGAACTTGCGCCCCAGCGCTTCGGCAATCGAACGCCCCAGCGAGGTCTTGCCGGTGCCGGGCGGACCGACGAAGCATAAAATGGGCTGGCGTTCCTTCTTGGGTTTGAGCGAACGGACGGCGATGTACTCCAGGATGCGCTCTTTGGCTTTCTTCAAGCCGTAATGGTCACGGTCCAGGATTTTTGCGGCGTTCTTCACGTCGAGATTGTCCGGCGTATAGACCGACCAGGGCAATTCCACAATCCAGTCAATGTATGAGCGGATGATGCCCACTTCGGGCGCCATCGGCGGCATCTGACTCAGGCGTTCCAACTCCTTGAGCGCCACCGCCTTCGGTTCGGGAGGCAGGTTTGCCGCCTCGATTTTCTTCCGCAATTCATCGGCGTCTTTGGTAAAGACATCGCCCTCCCCCAGTTCGTTTTGAATCTGCCGCATTTGCTCGCGCAGATAAAATTCCCGCTGACTGCGGTCCACTTCATCCTGCACGCGCGCGTGGATTTCGTCTTCCAGTTCCAGCACATCCACTTCCTGCGCCAGAATCTTGTTCAATGCCTGCAGACGTTCACGCACATCGAGGATCATGAGCAGGTTCTGCTTTATTTCGTATTTCAACGCCAGCGAGGTGGCAATCATATCCGCCAGCCAGCCGGGCTCCGAGATGTTCAACGCAAAGAGATGCGCCTCTTCAGGGATGGTGCGGTCCAACTGCACACAGCGGTCGAACAGGTCAAGCGCCGAGCGCATGAGCGCCTGCGTTTGGCGGTCGGCGGTGGGAGGTTCGTGAACGACGCGGGCGCGCACCACCAAATACGGCGTCGTGCGGACGAATTCCACCACTTCCACGCGGCGGCGTCCCTGTACCAGGGCGGAACGCGAACCGTCCGGCATCGCCAGCAGGCGTCCCACCGCCAGTTCCACACCCACCGGCAGGAAGTCATTCACGCCGGGGCGGTCCTGTTCGGGGTCGGTCTGCGTCAACCCGATGACGGTCAGCCCTTTGCGCTGCGCTTCTTCCACCGCAAGCAGAGAGCCCTCGCGCCCCACAAAAATGGGCGAAACCATGTGCGGGAAAATAATCAAGTCGCGCAGCGGCAAAACTGCGGCTTCGATCATGCCATCGGCATCCGGCTCGCGGTTGGGAATGCGATACAACTCCTCCGTGCGCTGCGAGAGGGTCAGATCAAAATCTTCTTCTTCGTACCATTCTTTTGGATGACTCATATTACCTCTCCTCACCCCTTCGCCCCTCTACCGTGAGGAGAGAGGCGGGGGCAAGGGCAAATTTGTTCCATGCCTGCATAACTTCTGCCGTCACGAACATACTGCCGGCAGACAGGACAATGCTACCATCATTTTTTGACAACTCCAACGCTCGCGCCAAAGCGGATTCAACCGGAGTGACCGCTTCCACCTCCACCCCAGCCTGTTCTGCCAAATCGAGAATTTTCTCCACCTCCAGCGCCCGCGGATGGTCGGCGCGCGTGGCGATGAGCCGTTTGATTTTCGGCTTCATCTCCGCAAACATGCCGGGGATGTTCTTATCCTCCGACGCGCCGAAGATGAGATACACCTCTTTACCGGGAAAATATTCTTCGAGCGTCTGCCGCAGTTTGGCAAACGAATCCTGATTGTGCGCCGAGTCGAAGATGACGGGCGGATCGCGCCGTGCAATCTCGAAGCGGGCACGCCATTTTACCTGAGAAAACCCCTTTTGGATGGATTCGTCGGAAACAGGAATCCCGCTGGCTTGAAGAGCGGCATAGGCAACGGCAGCGTTTTCAACTTGGTGAGTTCCAAGCAATGGAATGCTGAATTCAGAATTCTGAATTCTGAATTTTTGTTCCTCCAACGAGGCGCTCTTCGGTTCAAACGTCACATCCCGTCCCACGACCGTCAACGGCGAATTTTTCTCTCTGGCTACGCGTAGAATAACCTCGAGGGCTTCCTCTTTTTGGGGAGAGGAGGCCACAGGGATGCCCTCTTTAATAATCCCCGCCTTCTCGCCGGCAATCTTTGCCAATGTATCGCCCAGCACTGCCATGTGATCCATTGAAAGCGAGGTAATCACCGAAACCTTCGGCGTGACCACGTTCGTCGCGTCGAGCCGCCCGCCGAGACCAACTTCGACCACAGCGGCGTTACATCCCTGCCGCGCAAAGGCGAGGAAACCGAGCGCAGTCGTAATTTCAAAGGTTGTGAGTTTGGGGATTTTTGCCACAAACGGCTTGACATCCTCCACCAATTCGACCAGCAGTTGATGGGAAATCGGCTCGCCATTGACTTGAATCCGCTCGCAGTAATCCAGCAAATGCGGCGAGGTGTACAACCCCACCTTGTAGCCTGCCGCCTGCAGCGCCGAAGCACACAAAGCCGAAACCGAGCCTTTGCCCTTCGTCCCCGCCACGTGAATGATGGGATAAGCGTTCTGCGGATTGCCAAGCGCTTCCATCAAGGCAAACATGCGGTCCAAATTGAACTCCGCCTTGGCGAGTTCGGAGGCGTGTTTCAGGCTATAATCTACGAAAGAGTAGAGATAATCCAAGGCGTTGTTGTAGGCGATTTCAATATCACTCATGAAAGAGATTGTAAATCGCAAATCGAAAATCGTAAATCTACAATCCCCATGCTCGCTACTCTCACCATCCACCTTCACCTCCCCGCTTGCGCTTCGCTCAAGGAAAAGCGCGGGCGCATCAAGCCGCTGATGGCGCGCCTGCACCGCGAGTTCAACGTCTCGGTGGCAGAGATGGGCTTGCAGGATGCATGGCAGGAGGCGGTTATCGTCTGCGCCATGGTGGGAAACGGACACAGTCACTTGGAAGCGGCATTGCAAACCGTCTCGAAATGGGTGGAGGCTCACTGGACGGATGGGGATGTGATCGAGCAGAGAATTGAGGTAGGGTAGAGGTGAACAGGAGGTAAAACATGAAAATCATAGTCATGGGAACTGGAGGAGTTGGGGGATATTACGGCGGACTGCTGGCGCGAGAAGGCAATGACGTGACATTTATTGCCCGCGGGGCGCACCTGGAAGCCATCCGCTCGAAGGGTTTGCAGGTGAAAAGCATCCATGGGGATTTCACCGTCAGCCCCGCCAAAGCGACGGACAAGCCGGCGGAGGCGGGCATCGCAGATTTGATTCTTTTCTGCACCAAAACCTATAGTACCGAAGAAGCCGCCCAGGCGCTTCTCCCCGCCATTGGACCGCAGACCGCCGTGCTGAGCCTGCAAAACGGCGTGGACTCGGTGGAGCGGATCGGGAAAATTGTCGGGGTGGAGCATGTTTTGGGAGGCGCAACCTGGCTTTCGTCGGCGGTGGAAGCGCCGGGGGTGATCAAACAGGTCTCTCAGTTTCGGAGGATAGTTATCGGGGAGTTGAACGGGGCGCGTTCGGAACGCATCCAATCCATTTATGAGGTGTTGAAAAGTACGGGTATAGACGTTGAAGTCTCAGAAAACATTCTGAAGGTTTTATGGACGAAGTTCGTGTTCATTTCTGCGGCGAGCAGTCTGGGGTCGCTGACGCGCCTGCCGATTGGCGAATGGCGGACAGCGCCGGAGACGCGGCAAATGGTTGTCAGTCTGATGCGTGAGGTGGAGGCATTGGCGCGGGCGCAGGGAATTGCGCTGGATGAGGATGCCGTGCAGAAGTCCCTCGATTTTATAGACGCCTCCGCGCCGCACATCAAAGCCTCGATGCAGTTGGACGTGGAGAACGGACGCCGCACGGAATTGGAATCGATGGTGGGTGTCATCGGGCGCAAGGGACGCGAATTGGGCGTCCCGACCCCGACGGCAGATTTTGTGTACGCCTCGCTGCTGCCCATTGAGTTGAAGGCAGTTCGCGGGTTTTCTGTTGCGGCGTAGTATATGACAGCGCCAGGTCGAGAGGAGTATCCACTAATTTGTACTAATCTTCGTGTAGAGTAGTGAATTCCCTATCGTTTGGGTTACCTTGCGCTGTAGTGGCAGTTTTTATGGATTATTTACAAAATCAGGTTGACTTTCAGCGGACAGGTTCGTAAAATAGCATATCGGTACCTTATTGTTCCAGCGACGGATTTTTTGACAAGTCATCTATCTCCCGCTTTGGAGGTTGCTGAATGTCCGTCTTTTCAAAACTTTTAGGGGTTGGGGAGTTCTTCCAGGCTGGACTGGTTGTAATTTTTGCTGTCAGAGCAGGATAGCGCCATTGAGCCATGTGCTCATGGCGTTTTTGTTTTCTTGACAGGAGCATCTGATGGAACAATTTAGCGAAAAAGCCACACGGCAGCCGTTACTGGTCGAGATTATCGCCTACGCGCCAACCGCTTTTTACCACTGTACCCACTGCGAGGTCGCCTGGCGCGAGATGGGCAAGTCGAACCGTGTGCAGGAGGAGCAGTTGGAAAGCAGCCTGCCCGAGGATTTGCAGCGGGAATACCTTGCCGTGTCGGATTGGGTGAGGGAAATATTCCAGAGGCATTGCGACAGGGTTGTTGTCAAAGTGATAGACGCAGCGTCCGTAGAGGGTTTTTACAAATCGCTGAAATATGGCGTCCGCCGTTATCCGGCAGTGATCGTCAATGGCAAATCCCGTTTTGTAGGGAGCCAAGGGCTGGAGACTGCCGGCGGGGAAATTGACCGTCTGTTGACAGGGGTGGCGGCAGACGCGACGGTTGCGCAGAGCGCAGAGAGGAGGTGAATGGAAGGAAGATTGTATTTCACTTCACGCCGAGGATGTGCAAAAGGAGGAGCCATCCGATAGGCCTGTCTGCCGGTTTGTACGTGGTCATGCCAAACTCAAAAGGAGGATCGTGTTATGAATACTCTATGGATCGTTATCCTGGCAACGGTCGTCATCTATGCGGCATACAATTTCTATGCCAAGCGCATTGACAGGGACATCATCAAGGCGGACCCCAAAAAAGCCACCCCTGCCAAGATGTATATGGACGGCGTGGACTTCATGCCCACCAGCCGCAACGTATTGTACGGCTATCACTTCAAGTCCATTGCGGCGGCGGGTCCGATCGTGGGTCCCATCACGGCGGCGAACATCTGGGGCTGGGCGCCCGCCCTGCTCTGGCTGCTCATCGGCGTGTCGTTCATCGGCTGGGTGAGCGATTACACCGCCATCATGGTCGCCGTCCGCAATGACGGTAACAGCCTGAGTGCCATCAGCCACAAATTGATCGCGCCGCGCACCCGCTCCATTTTGTTCGTGTTCATCTTCTTCTACCTGCTGCTGGTGGCAGGCGCATTCATGGGCATCATGTCTGCGCTGATGGCAGCCCGCCCCGATGTGCCTTTTGGCATTTTGATGCTGGGCATCATGGGCTTCCTCGCAGGGCAAATGCTCTATAAGTGGAAGATGGACTTGATCGTCGTCACCGCCATTGTGGTCGTGGTAACCATCGCGGCGATGGTTTTCGGTCCCTTCGGCGCGACGGTCAATCCCGAAACCAAAGCCATGCAGTGGCAAGGTCCCATCAATGGCGCAGTAGTCGCCTTTAATGGCGCGGTGAACAAAATCACGGGCGGTAATGCAGTGATGACGGTGTACGACCCGACCAATGCCGACCCGCGCATCCCCGCCCCTGGCGCAGATGGCAAGCGCCCCAGCACCGCCGTCTATGACGCTGAGACTGGCGCGATCAAAACCATGCCAGCCTATCTGTTCTGGGCGCTGTTCATTCTCGCCTTCTCGTACCTCGCAGCCACACTACCGATTTGGCGTTTTGCCCAGCCTGTGAACTACATCGGCTTTTGGATTACGCTGATTACCATCGGCTTGAGCGCCCTCGGCGCAGTGCTGGCGCCGATTCTTGGGACAACCGCCGTGAACGCAGCGGGCGAGACCGTCAAGGTGGCAGACTTCGCCCTCAAGCCGCTCATCACCTGGGGCTTCGCCTACGACCCCACCAAAGCCTGGCAGCCATTGTGGCCCATGTTGTTCGTGACCATCGCCTGCGGCTCGATTTCGGGCTGGCACGCGCTGATCGGTTCGATTGGCACCGCGCGTCAGTTGGAATATGAGACCGACGGTCTGCCTGTGGGCGGCGGCGCAATGTTCACCGAGAATACGCTCGGTCTGCTTTCGCTGGTTGCGGTATCCATCGTTGGCACAGGCGGCGGCGCGGGGCGCTTCGCGGCAGGCGTCGGCACACTGCTGACGGTGCTCTTCGGTCCCGGCTTCAAGACCTTCGGCACGGCGCTTGGCTTTGGCGCGTTTATGGTCATCGTGCTGACGGTGACGCAGTTGATCTTCCGCGTCATGCGCGTCACGCTTTCGGAGTGGGTCGGTGAGGCTGTGCCTGCCTTCAAGAACATGCACATCTCGACCATCACTTCGATGGTGTTGACCATGCTGCTGGTGCTGACCGGAACCTGGGTGTATCTGTGGCAGTTGTTCGGCGCGGCGAATCAGTTGATGGCGGCGCTCAGCCTGCTGATCGTCACGGTCTGGCTGCGCGAGCAGAAGAAGAATCCGTCGTTTGCCCTGTGGCCCACTGTGTTCATGTATGTCACCACGCTGGCGGCGACACTCGTTACCGCGCGCAACTTGTATGCGACCATCGTGCCGAAAGGCGGCGCGGCGGCGGCGGGCGCGTGGGCAATGATCGTGATTGCGATACTGCTGTTCGTCACCGCCCTGGTCATTGGCTGGGACGGGTACAACGCCTATCAACGCTACGCCAAAGGCGGCACGACTCAAAAAGCCCCTGCGGCGGCGGATTAGGAGATTCGCGTATAGCGTATCGCTTCTCGCGTGTCGCTTAAATGGTTCGCAGATCGCGTATAGCCTGACAAAACGGCGATGCGCGATCTGCGATATGCGAATCGTACAAAGGCGATACGCGATTGACGATAGCGAATCCTAACGTTCGCCTACAGCGTGTCCCAAATCGAGCAGTGATTGGAAGTAGGTTTTGGCATTCGTCGCGTTTGGATCTGGGAATGGCAGGTGAAGTTCCATGTTCGGCGCGGTTTTCCGCAGACTGAGACGAATATAGCGCGCTGAAAGTGTATGCATGGGAAGGGAAAGCCGGTCAACGGTTTCGACCGCCAGATTAAGAAGCCCCTTTGGCGCCATGAGCCGCAGACCGTGATAGTCGGTCGCTTCCCAATTTCGTTTGGCGGCTTTGCTCAGGGCTTCGCGCCCGCTCCAGGTTTTGGGGTCCGCCAGTTCGAGGTCCAGAAGTGGAGGCGTGCTGAGCGCGGCGCGAAAGATCAGGAAGTCGTTCCGTCTTTGAAGGAGCGCGATGATGGTCATCCAAAAAATATCGCGCGGCTTGAGGACGAGCAGAACGTCCATGCGCTGAAAGGGACGCTTCGCTTTGGAAATGCCCATCTCGGCGACGGAGGAACCCAGCCAGCGAAAGGTGGTGCGCTGACCGATGAGCGGCAGGCCGTCCTGCATCCACTTGAGAAGTTTGTCGCCGCGGCGCAGGTTGTAGATCATGCCAATGGCAAACCAGCCTACGATGACACCGCCGATGATGGCGAGAATGGTTTGATAGTTCATGAGCACCTCGAGGGCTTATATGATAGGCGTCAGTATAATATGAAACAAACATCAACTCAACCAGAAAAGAAATCGTTCTGGCAGGCGGCACGGGAATTTTTCTATGGCATGACGGGCATGGAGTTTGCTGAACACGCCTTGGAGATGCGCGCCAGCCTTGAAAACCTGTTCATGTTGGGAACGGTCGGCGACATGCTCGGCGTGCCTATTTTGCCTCCGTATTACAGTTTGCGATTATTGCCTTATCTTGTGCCTCATATTTCGACGTGGAAACGGCGCGTTCTGCGCGAACGCGAGTTCAGCGACGAGCATGATTATCACTTGGAAGGTCTGTAAATATTTTATGCGGAGGGTGCGTTCTCTACCATGTCAGTCGGCGCAAGCCTGTCCTGAGCCGTGAGAACGCCGCCTGCGCAGCGATGAAATGAAAGGAAAACGAACATGACTGAAGAGCAAAAGAAGAGCTTTTGGCAGAACATGAAGGAAATCCTCTACGGCATGGCGTCGCACGACATGAGCCGCTACGCCCTGCGAACGCGCGCCAGCATGGAGCATCTCTTCATCCTGATTACGATGGGAGATATGATCGGGATTCCCATCCTGCCGCCGTATTACAGCCTGCGCCTTCTGCCCTACGTCGTGCCGCAGATTTCCACCTGGAAGCGGCGCCTCCTGCGCGAGAAGGATGTGTCGGATGCGATGTTTTGATTCGCATATCGCATATCGCTTATCGCGACTTGAAAGGATCATACTCCATCCGCGACACGCGACACGCCATACGCGATACGCGACACCCCATATACCATACACAATATGCAATGCGCGATGCGCGACAATTTGTCAACCAACAACATACCCAAGAAGGAGTCAAACATGCCATTCCGATTCGAGGGACTTGAAATCTGGCACAGGGCGCGTGAGTTTTCAGCCAGAATACACGAGGTGACTGTAAAATTTCCGCGACAGGAGATGTACGCTCTCACCGACCAAATCAACCGAGCGTCCGACGCGGTTGCCCTGCTTATCGCTGAAGGGTCTGGTCTGCAAACGGACGCGCTATTCAATCATCGGCTCGGACTGGCGGTCGGCGAAACCTTTGAAGTGGTGGCAGGCTCATTTCTGGCGCTTGACCGCAAGTATCTCACTCCCGAAACACAAAAGGAAATGTATGAATGGGGCGACGCGCTGGCAAGGAAAATCAATGCGTTTCGAAACACGTTGAGGTGAGTCGCGTATCGCATATCGCAAGCGCCATACGCGATACGCCATACGCGATAAGCCATACGCCATACGCGACGCCAAAAACACCAAGGAGCCCCAATGACACTCAAACGAATCTTCGAAGAACACCCTGAACGGCGTTACATCATGTTCGGCGGCAAGGGCGGATTGGGAAAGACTACCTTCTCCGCCGCCACCGCCTACTGGCTGGCAAAGCAGGGCAAGAAGGTGCTGGTCTTTTCGGTGGACCCGCAGGCAAGCCTTTCGGATATTTTCCAGAAGGACATCTTCGGCAAGGGTCCCGTCAAAATCATGGACAACCTGTGGGCGCAGGAGATTGACGCCGACCAGCACATCAAGGCATATCAGGGCGAGATCCGCAAAAAGATTTTGGATATGTACGGCTTCGACTCCGTGCCCGACGAGATCGAGCAGTACATCCAAGCCGCGTCCGCAGAACCCGCGATGGAGGAAAGCGCCATCTTCGACGCGGTGGTGGACATCGTGGTGGAGGGCAACTACGATTACTACATCTACGACCTCGTCCCGCTCGGTCACGCGCTCTACTACCTGAGCATGGCAAAGGTCTATGACGAGTGGATCAACAAGATCACCAAACTGCGCGAGGAGATGCGCGAGTACGAGGAAATGGTCTCGCGGCTGAAGCGGGAAAAGGAGACGGAGGAGGATCAGATTCTCAGCGAGTTGCAGTACATTCGCGGACGCATCAACGCCTCGTCTCAAATCCTGACCGACAAAGAGAAGACCGCCTTCTTCTTTGTGGTCATCCCCGAAGAGATGATCCTGATTGACACCAAGAAGGCGGCGGAACTGTTCGCCAAATTCGACGTGCCGATTTCGGGCTACGTGGTCAACCGTGTGGTGCCGCGCGAACTGCTCAAGGAGAATATCCCGCCCTATTTGAAGAACCGCATCGAGATGCAGGACAAGTATCTCGCCCAGATTGACGATTTCTTCGGCAAGCAGGTCGCGGCGCGCGTCCCTGAACTGGAACGCGACGTGACGGGGTTGGAAATGATCCGCAAACTTTCCGAAATTATGTACGGCGAATAGGAGGATGCCATGACAACACAAATCGAAACCTCCATGCGAAAATACATTGCCGACCATCAGCGCCTGCGCTACATCTTCTTCGGCGGCAAGGGCGGCGTCGGCAAGACGGTGCTGGCGGGCGCGACCGCCCTTTCCCTTGCCCAGCAGGGACGGCGCGTGATGCTCGCCTCTACGAATCCCGTCCATAGTTTGAGCGGCTTGCTGGGGCAGAACGTCTTCGGCAAGGCGACTCCCGTCGAAGGGGCGCAGAACCTGTGGGCATACGAAATTGACACGAAGGACACCATCGAACGCTCCAAGCAGGAAATCCGCGAAAAGATTCAGTGGTTTTTGAAGTTCGCCGATATTTCCACCAAAGCCGAGGACTTCGTTGAGTCCGCCACGATGAATCCCGCCTTCGAAGAATCCGCCATGTTCGAAAACATGGTGGACTTGATGCTCAAGAACGAATACGACGTGTACGTCTTCGACACCGCGCCGACTGCAAACGCGCGCCGCCTTTTGGGCATGTCCAAGGTCTACTCGCTGTGGGTCAACAAGATGTTGAAGAGCCGCGAAGAGGCGCGTTCCCTGCGCGAACTGCTCTCGTTTACCAAGAAGAAGGAAGCCGACCCGCTGATGGATTACCTCGTCTCGTTCCGCGACCGCATGGGACAGGCGCAGAAACTCCTCACCGACGAACAGTTGACGGCGTTCTTCTTCGTGACCCTGGCAGAGGCGCTGCCCATCGCGGTCATCACCCGCTTCATCGGCTGGTTCCACGACTTCGGCATCCCCGTCGGCGGCGTGATCGTCAACATGCTGATTGACCGCGCGCAGGTCAACGAGAACTCGCCCGAATTCGTCAAAAACCGTGTAGCAATGCAGGATCGTTACATGGACGATGTGTGGCAGAAATTCAACGGCATGGTGCGCGCCATCCTTCCGCTCTACGAAACCGAAGTGCGCGGCGTGGAAATGCTCAAGCGGATGGGAACGGCACTGTTTGTGTGAGCGGATAGGTAACAGGTACACAGGTAGACAGGTAGACACGTAGACAGGTAAACACGTGTGTACATGTGTACTTGTGTACCTGTTGTAAGTCACGGTAAACTCGTACCCATAAGAAAAACCAGAAAAGTTGTACCTGTCGGAACTTTAACAATTCATATCATAGATGGCTGTAAACCTGTGATCGCCTCAACCGTCAAGTCGTCCAAGTCGAAGGCCA